>NZ_JBFOCJ010000001.1:0-3609413 GCF_046581065.1 Paraburkholderia yinzeri
TGGGTCAGAGATGGCCGGTGTCGCCGTCCCGCTTCGCCTTGCATAGATCGATGAACCGCTGCACCGGTTGCGACAAGGTCGCGCCTCGCCGTGTCGCGATGCCATAAGGGGCACCGCGTCGCTCGATCCGCAACGGCAGGATCCCAACAAGGCCGTACTCCGCAAAATATTGTGCGACCTTGAGCGGCATCAGGCCCACTGTGCCGGCCCCCGACCGTAGCAGCGAGACCGTTGCGAAGGTCGACGACGTCTCGATCGCATAGCGGGGAAACGGCAGTTGCGCGTCGTCGAAGAGCTGCTCGAGCAGCGAGCGCATCGGCAGCATTGCCTGCGGCACGATCCAGGGGTTGCCCGCGAGATCGGCGAGCTTCGCCGGTGGCTTGCGCATGAGCGGATCCCGACCTTCAACGATGAGACAGACCTCTTCGATTTCGAGCGGTACGAAATCATAGGCATCGGGATGCACGCTGACGCTCGGCCGCCCGATCACCAGATCGAGCAAACGCTGATCGAGCATCGACAGAAGCCTCGCGCTATTGTCCTCCCATATCTCGACGGAAACGTCGGGCTGCACCTCGCGCAGGCTCTTGAGGACGGGTGTGAGCCACACCGGCATCGACCCCATCACGGCGCCGACCGCCAGCGTGCCGCCACCGCCGCGCATGATCGCGGCGAGCTCGTCGCGCAGGGCGCTGATCTCCGAACGCAGCGCCCGCGCATGACGGATTACGCAGCGCCCCAGCTCGTTCGCCACGATCCCGCGCGGCGAACGCGAGAATAGTTCGGCACCGAACAACGCCTCGATTTCGCGCAACGACTTCGTCGTCGCGGGTTGCGACAGCGACACCTGTTGCGCCGCCTTGCGCAGCGAACCGTGATCGTCGAGGGCGATCAGCAGCGCGATGTGGTTCCCCCGTAGTCTTCTCAGAATCGCATCGATACTGGTTATCACCGATATAACTCCAGCGTCTCACCTGATCCGAAGGTTTCATTATCTGCGCGCCTGGGCCCACATCTACACTCGACGTGTCGTACCCGCCATGCCTACGGCGCGGTCATGACCCGAAGCGCGCGTCGATCATAGCCAAAACCGCGTGATCGTGTCCGTCGCGGCACATCGGTAGCCGGGCGCGAATGTTCGCCCGGCGTATCCAACGCGTATGACATGCGCTGACATCCCGAACATGGAGACAGGCTAATTGAAAAGAATCGGTATCGACGTCGGCGGCACGTTCACCGACGTCGTGATGGTGGATGACGAAACCGGCCGCATCTGGTCGACCAAAGTGCCGACCACCCCGCAGGACCGGGTGATCGGCACGATCGAAGGCTTCAGCCGGATCGTCCAGCTTTCCGGCACGCACGCCGCAGAGGTGGGGTTTCTCGGTCACGGCACGACGATGGCGACCAACATGGTTGTCGAGGGCACGGGCGCGAAGACGGCGCTCGTCACCACGCGCGGCTTTCGCGACATCCTGGAGCTGCGGCGCGTATCGCGCCACGATCGCGCCGACCTCTACGACCTGCTGTTCGACAATCCTCGACCGCTCGTCGAGCGCCGCTGGCGGCTCGAGATAACCGAGCGCATGCGTCATGACGGCGTGGCAGAGACTGCGCCCGAGCAGGCGGAAATCGCGCGCATCGCCGCGCAGATCCGCGACTCCGACGTTGAAGCCGTGGCGGTGTGCCTGTTGCACGCGCACGTGAACCCGCGACACGAGCGCGAAGTCGCGGACGCATTGCGCCGACTGCTGCCGGACCGCTTCATTTGCGCGTCGCACGAAGTCAACCCGGAAGCGATGGAGTACGAGCGCACCAGTTCCACCGTGATCAATGCGATGCTGGGCCCGGTGTGCGGCCGCTATATCGGCCGCCTCGTGGAGGCGCTGGCGCAACGCGGCTTTGCGGGCAAGTTCCTGTTCATGCAGTCCAACGGCGGTCTGGCCAGTCCCGCGATGGTCGCGGACCGGCCGATCGTACTGCTCGAATCCGGTCCCGCCGGCGGCGTGAGCGCGGCGATCCGCAACTGCGAGAAGAGCCAGTTGCGCAATGCGATTCTCGGCGACATGGGCGGCACGACCTTCGATGTCTCGCTGATCCGAGAATTCCGACCGGAGTTGCGCAACAAGAGCTTGCTGCACACCTATACGGTGCGTTCGCCGAGCATCGATATCGACTCGGTGGGCGCGGGCGGCGGCTCGATCGTCTGGATCGATGCGGGCGGCGGCGTGCGCATCGGGCCGGAGAGCGCGGGCGCCGACCCCGGACCCGCGTGCTATGGCCGGGGCGGTACGCGGCCGACGGTCACCGACTGCAATCTCGTGCTCGGCTATATCGACCCGGATAACTTCCTCGGCGGCGAATTCCGTCTCGATGCGAAGGCCGCATGGCGGGTCGTCGAGGAATCGATCGCGAAGCCGCTCGGCCTCTCCGTGCCCGATGCGGCCCAGGTGGTGCGTTCGGTCGCGAATGCGCTGATGGCGCAGGCGATCCGCATCATGACCGTCGAGCGCGGCTACGACCCGCGCGAGTTCTCCTATATCTGTTATGGCGGCGCGGGGCCCGTGCACGCGGTCGATCTCGCGCAGGAAATGGGCATCCGCCGCGTCGTGATTCCACCGCTGCCGGGGCTGTTCAGCGCGTTCGGCATGACGGTCGCGGATCAGCAGTACGACTACCAGAGTCCGCTCGAAACCGATCTCGCGAACATCGACGACGCGACCCTGGCGCAGGCGCTGGACGACCTGCTGGAACAGGGCAACGACGAGCTGCGGCGTCATGGTGCCGAACTGGGCAACGTCAAGGTCGTGCGTCTCGCGGACTGCCGCTACGCGGGGCAGCCCGACGTGATCACGATCGAGGTGCAGGACGCGCGCGACGGTTGCCGCGCGGCACTCGCCACGGCCTTCGAGGCGGCGCACCGCCGGCAATGGAATTTCATCAGCGAGGACAAGCCGATCATCGTCGCCAACGTGCGTCTCCAACTGATAGCGACGACCGGCTGGCGCGGCGGCGTCGCCGGCACCGACGCTCTCGATACGCCGAAATCTTCCCATACGCGCACCGTGTACATCGACGGCAGCATGCGCACGCTGCCGGTCTTCGCCCGCACCGCCATTCCGGTCGGCGCAGCGATCGAAGGGCCGGCCGTGATCGAAGAACATAGCAGTTGCGCGGTGCTAAAGGATTCGCACATCGCGCGCGTCGACTCCGACCTGAACCTCGTCATCGAACTGGCGGCCTGAGTTATGGACATCGTTACCTACGAAATCATTCGCAGCAGTCTCTTCGCGATCGCGCGGGAAATGAAGATCGCCATGATGCGCACCGCGGGCAGCCCATTGATGCATGCCAGCGGCGACTCGTCGGCCGCGATCTTCGATGCCGACATGCAGCTCATCGCACAGGGCAACGACATCCCGACCATGCTCGGCTCCGCGGTCATCTCGACGCGCGTCTCGGTCGAGGCAGTCGGCCGGGAGAACCTGCGCCCCGGCGACGTGATCGTCAGCAACGACGCTTACGTGGGCGGAGGCAATCACCAACCCGACGTGCAGTTCACCCGGCCGGTGTTCGTCGACGGCCAGATTGTCGCCTTCGTGATGACGCGCGGCCACTGGACCGACATCGGCGGGCAGTCGCCCGGCAGCTATACCGTCACCACCTGGGACGTGTTCGCGGAAGGCATCCGCATCCCGCCGGTGCTGCTCTATCGCAACGACGAGCCGGTGCGCGACATGCTCGAACTGTTGACACGCAACAGCCGCAACGCCCACGAGCTGCGGCTCGACATCCAGGCGCAGTATGCCGGCACGTATGTCGGTGACCGGCGCATTGCGGATCTCGTCGCGAAGCACGGCGCACAAGCGCTGCGCGACGTGATGAGCCAGAGCCTGGATCATTCGGAGAAGCTGATCCGCGCGGAAATCGCCCGCATTCCGGACGGCATCTACGAGGCCGAAGAGTATCTCGATCCGATCGAGGCACCGGGCTGGAAGCAGGAGCGGCCGCTGCTGAAGGTGAAGATCACCGTCGAGGGCGACCACATCACCTTCGATTACACCGGCACCGGTGCGCAGGTGCGCGGCGGCATCAACTGCCCGTTGTCCGTCACCTGCAACAGCACGTGGTTCACAGTGAAAGCGCTGACCGATCCGGGCATCCCGATCAATCAGGGCTGCTATCGGCCCGTGACAATCATCGCGCCCGAAGGCAGCGTGCTCAACTGCCGCTATCCGGCTTCGGTCGTGTCCGGCAACACCGAGACCTCGCCGCGCGTAATCGACCTGCTGCTGAAGGCACTCGCCCCCGCGGTGCCCGAGCGCATCACCGGGCAAAGCAATTGCGCGTCGTGCGCCGGTATCTTCAGTGGCCGCGACACCGATGCGCGACGTGTCGAAGCGACCGGGCAGGAGTTCGTGACGATGCACGACGTGCACGCGGGCGGGATGGGCGCGCGAGCCGACAAGGACGGCGTGAGCGGCATCCGCGTATATGTCGGCAACGCCGGCAGCCAGTCGATCGAGATGATCGAGCGGACCTCGCCGTTGCTCGTCGAGGAGTGGTCGCTCGTCACCGACAGCGGCGGCGCAGGACGGCGACGGGACGGCCTGACCTCTCGCCGCGTGTACCGCATCGAATATGACGAAGCGACCTTCACCGTATCGGGCGAACGTGGCCGCTCGGCGCCCGAAGGCCAGTTGGGCGGACTGCCGGGCTCACGCTTTCTGTGCAGCGTGCGCCGTGCTGACGGCAGCGAGCAGAGCGTCGCCGCCAAGGGCGGCCAGACCGTCGTGTATCGCGGCGACCGGGTCGTCGTGCAGCCGGCCGGCAGCGGCGGCTATGGCGATCCGCGCAAGCGCGAGCCGGAGCGGGTGGCGGCGGACGTCGTCGACGGCTACGTCAGCGAGGATGCCGCGCGACGCCTGTACGGTCACGGCGCGCACGAGGTCGCCGGGCACGAAGCGCCCGCCGATGCTGCTATCGCGCTGGCAGCCGAATGAACGGAAACGAACCGATGACGAACCCTCTACCGCTCGATGGCGTGTGCGTCGTCGAGATCGGCCACAGTCTGGCGGCACCCTATGCCGGCATGATCCTGGGATCGCTCGGCGCCGACGTGATCAAGATCGAGAGCACCGGCGGCGGCGACTATGCGCGCGACTGGGGGCCCCCCTTCATCGACGGCGCTGCTGCGCTGTTCCATGCAGTCAATCACGGCAAGTCGAGCATCGCGATGTCGTTGTCGAATCCCGAGGAGGCGGCGCTGCTGCGCGAGCTGATAGAGCGACGGGCCGACGTCGTGCTGCAGAACCTGAAGGCGGGTGGCGTCGACAAATACGGACTCGGCGCGCAACGGATGCGCGAGTTGAAGCCGTCGCTCGTCTATTGCGATCTCGGCGCATTCGGCACAAGCGGCCCGTGGCGAGAGAAGCCGGGCTACGATCCGCTCGCCCAGGCGCTGGCCGGACTGATGAGTTTCCTCGGCACCCCGGGCGAGCCTTTGAGCCGCATTCCGGTCTCGGTGAACGACATGGGTACCGGGCTGTGGGCTGCGATCGGCGTACTGGCCGCGCTGTTCAGGCGGCAGGCGACCGGCGTCGGCGAAACCGTGTCCGTGTCGCTCTACGAAACCGCGCTGAGCTGGGCCGGCATGCAGATCGCCGACTATCTCGCGTCCGGCGAGCTGCCCGGCCGCTGGGGCTCGGGGACCGCCGCGATCGTGCCGCATCAGGCGTTCGCCTGCGCGGACAGCACGATCATGGTGGCCGCGGGCAACGACCGGCTGTTCCGGCGCCTGTGCGAGGTCCTCGAATTGCGCGCGCTTGCGGACGACCCCCGCTTCGCGACCAACGGCGCGCGCGTGGCAAATCGCGTCGCGCTGATCGAACGGCTGCAGGATGCGTTCGGACAACGCGACAGCGCAAGCTGGCTCGCCGTGCTGGATCAGGCCGGCATCCCGTGCGGACCGATCCAGACCATCGATCAGGTGGTCGCGCACCCGCAAACCCAGGCGCTCGACATCCTGCGCACGACGGAAGACCACGCCGCCAGCTTCGTCGGCCTGCCGGTGTCGTTCGGCGGCGTGCGGCCGGCACGCGCCGGCCGCACGCCGAAGCTCGGCGAACACAATCATCTGCTGACGAAAGCCCCTCTGGAGACATCTTGAAGCTCGCAACCTGTCTGGATTCTGCCCCGCTCACCACACTGCAACTCGAAGAGATCGATGGACAGATTCTCGTCGTCACGCTGAATCGACCCAACGTCTCGAATGCGATCAGCACGACCACCGGCCACGAACTGATCCGTGTGTTCGGCTCGCTCGAAGCAGAGCCGTCCGCTTATCGCTGCGTGATTCTCACCGGCGCGGGCCAGCGCGCTTTCTGCGGCGGCGCCGATCTCAAGCAGCGCGAAGGCATGACCGACGAGCAGTTCGGCGAGCAGCACTACCTGTTCGAGCGAATGAATCGCGCGCTCACCTTCTGCCCGGTCCCGTTGATTTGCGCAGCCAACGGCTCGGCCGTCGCGGGTGGACTCGAATTGCTGCTGGCCTGCGATTTCGCGTATGCGTCGAAGCAGGCGGTATTCGGCTTTACCGAGGTGAAGCGCGGCATCATGCCAGGCGGCGGCGGCACCCAGCAGTTGCCCCGCACGATCGGCGTGCGCCGCGCCAAGGAATTGATTTTCCGCGGCGCCCGCTTCAGCGCCGAGGAAGCGCTCGCGTGGGGCGTCGTCAACCGGCTGTGCGAACCGGGGCGAGTGCTCGCCGATGCGATCGAGGCGGCACGCGACATCTGCAACAGCGCGCCGTTGTCGGTCAGCCAGGCGAAGAAAGCGATCGACCTCGGCATGCAGGGCGATCTGCGTACTGGGCTCTACGTGGAAATCGAAGCATATAACCGCCTGATCCCGACCGCCGACCGGCTGGAAGGAATCAGCGCGTATAACGAAAAGCGTCAACCGGTATTCAAGGGCCGTTAGCGCGGCGGTCTTCGCAATCCGCGCAGCACAGGACCGGCAGGCACGAACCTGCCGGCTTGACCACCGGCATACCCGGAGGAGACAGGCATGACACCCACGACCGGCAGTTCGCAACACGCTCACGGGGACCAGACCTACGGCAAGATTACCCGACGTCTGATCCCGTTTCTGTTCCTGTGCTATGTCTTCGCGTTTCTCGACCGGATCAACATCGGCATCGCGCAACTCGACATGAAGCACGATGTCGGCTTCAACGATCTCACCTACAGCATCGGCGCCGGCATCTTCTTCCTCGGCTACGTGCTGATGGAAGTGCCGAGCAATCTATTGCTCGCGCGCATCGGCGTGAAGCGCACGTTCTCGCGGATCATGATCCTGTGGGGCATCGTCGCCGCGGCGACCGCCTTCGTGAAGCTGCCGGCTCACCTCTACGCGGTGCGATTCCTGCTCGGACTCGCGGAAGCCGGCCTGTACCCGGGGGTGATCTTCTATCTGACGCGCTGGTACCCCGTCGAGCGGCGCGCCAAGGTCATCGCACTCTTTACGTGCGCGACCGGCATTGCGGGGCTGTTCGGCGGTCCGCTGTCCGGCGCGTTGATGACGTATGCCAATGGTTCGTTCGGACTGCACGGCTGGCAATGGATGTTCATTGCGCAGGGGCTGCCCGCGAGCGTGCTCGGCATCGTCGCGTTCTTCTATCTGGATGACGGTCCGCAGCAGGCGGCGTGGCTGAACGACAGCGAAAAGGCGGTAGTGCTGAACGATCTGCAGCGCAGTTCGAGCGTCAGCGCCACGCATGCGGAACACACCTTCGGCCGTGCACTCGTCGACTTTCGCGTGTACGTGATGGGCTTCGTCTGGTTCACGCAGATCGCGGGCGTGTTCGCAATCGGCTTCTGGCTGCCGACATTGATCAAGGAATCGGGCGTCAACAGCCCGTTGTATGTCGGGTGCTACTCGGCGATCCCGTACTTCGTGAGCTGGGTCGCACTCGTGATGCTCAACCGCAATTCCGACCGCACGATGGAGCGCCGCTGGCACTGCGCGATTGCAATGCTGTTCGGCGCCGCCGGCCTCGTGGCGGCGGGCTTTACCGGCGGCAATCTGGCGCTGTCGCTGGTAGCGTTGTCGATCGCGACAGCCGGCATTCTCGCGCCCAATCCGCTGATCTGGGCCATCTCCACCGATTACATCCGCGGCAGCGGCGCGGCCGGCGGCGTGGCGATCGTTAACTGCATCGGACTGCTCGGCGGCTTCTTCAGCCCGATGATCATCGGCTCGATCAAGACGCTGACGCACAGCATGTCCGGCGGCCTCGCCGCCATCGCCGTGCTGATGACGCTCGGCGCTGTCGCGGCGATCGTCTTCGCGCCGCAGACCTCGGCGGCCACCGACGCGCATCGTCAGGCGGACGAAAGCCAGCCCGAGGGTGGGCAGCCGGTGGCCGATGCGACGCCGTGAAGAACGCCATGCAGCGTGACGTCACGCAAACCCGCCTTTAAGGAGCAAAGGACCATGGATAACAGGGAAACGGCGCAGGTTCGGGAAGTCGGCCTGCGCGATGGGCTGCAGATGGTCGGCACGATCCTCAGCACCGCCCGCAAGCTGGATTGGTGCGCGCGCATGGTGGATGCCGGCGTGACCGAGATCGAAGTCACCTCGTTCGTGCCGCCGAAAGTCGTGCCGCAGTTCGCGGATGCGGTCGAGGTCGCGACAGGCGCGCTTGCCATCGACGGCCTGCATGCGGCCGCGCTGGTGCCGAATATGAAGGGTGCGCAACGTGCCTTCGACGTCGGTCTGCGCAAGGTGCACTACGTGCTCTCGGCGAGCAACGAACACAATCTGAAAAACGTGCGGCGCAGCACCACGGAATCGGTTGACGATTTCGCGCGGATCGTCGCGGAGCGCGATGCCAGCCCGCTGCCCGGGGTGCGCGACGTCGTGCTCGGCGCGGGTGTCGCGACCGCTTTTGGCTGCACGATCGCCGGCAAGGTGGACGAAGCCACCGTGCTCGGTCTCGTCGATACGTTGCTCGAAGCCGGTGCCGACGAGATCACGATCGCGGATACGGTCGGCTACGCGAATCCTGGACAGGTGCGTGCGCTGTTGCGCAAGGTCTGCGCGCTGGCGGGCACAGTGCCGGTGGCGTGCCACTTCCACGATACACGCGGGCTGGGTCTGGCCAACGTGATCGCCGCACTCGATGCCGGCGTGCGCCGCTTCGACGCGTCGCTCGGCGGTCTTGGCGGCTGTCCGTTTGCGCCTAATGCGACGGGCAACATCAATAGCGAAGACACCGTATTCCTGCTCGAATCCGAAGGGTTCGATACCGGCATCGACATCGGCCGGCTGCTGGCGATCCGGGAAACGATCGCCGCGTGGCTGCCGGGCGAGCCATTCACCGGCGCGATCGCACGGGCTGGTTTGCCGAAAACCTTCGTACCTTCGCAAGCCGTGACGGCATGAGGCTTCACCCAGGTTGGCCGTCATTCACCGGATGACATGAATCGACCTGCCGTCACCTCGCGCTATCGTGGCGTCTTTCCCGTCGTCACGCCATCCTTCACCTGTCGGGCACGTCAATGGTCATGGTGATGCCCGCCGCGCTGCTGGCCCGCGCGGCGACGGAAGTCGGCCATATCGTACTTCGAGAGCCCTGCCGGGGCCGCTGACGCCGCTCAAGCGGCCCGGCCAGCCAGCCGTTCGAGCAGATCGACGAGCAGGTCGGGGGCCAGCACCATCGCATCGTGTCCCGTGTCGAGCGTTTCCCAGCCCCAGCCGTCGCTGGCGCGAATCCGTTCGCGTACCAGCGCGAGCGTGTCGTACGACGGGTTCGCGCAATGCACATAGGTGCGCGGCAGACCGTTGCCCAACGCATGGCGCAACGTGAGCCGCGACTGATACGTCGCGAGCGGATGCGGCGTCAAACGGCGGCGCACCCACGCGGCGAGCGGATGGTCGTCGGGAATGCCAGTACCGGCAAGACCGTTCACCGGCATTCCAAGCCTTTGCCCGCTTCCCTCGACCGCCGCGAGGCGTTCGGCGACGACGCTGCCCGGCAACACGTCCATAGCCGATTCGCCGCTTTCGACCAGCAGGCTGTCAAGACACACCAGAGCACGAATGGATTCGCGCCGCCGGTCCGCAACGCCGGAGGCCACGAGGCCGCCGAAGCTATGCCCGACCAGCACCACGTCTTCCAGTTCTTCCGCCTCGAAAAGGCGTTCGATGTCGGAGATCGATACGTCGAGCGACGTCACCGCTTCCAGCAGGTGGCGCCGCTCGCCGAGCCCGGTGAGCGTCGGTGCGAAGGCACGGTGCCCTCGCGCAAGCAGGCGCTCCATCACGAACCGCCAGCACCAGCCGCCGTGCCAGGCGCCATGGACGAGAACGAACGTATATCCCTGCTGGTGCCCCGCCTGATCGGCAGCCGATACGGTTGATGTTGCTTGATGCATGCGAGTGCCTCCATCGGCAACCCTGATAGTGGATCCATCGTCAGCGCTTCTCGAAGACTGCGATGACGCGCCCGCTCCGGTCTCTCCGCAGCAGAATCGTTGTGCGAACCGTGACGACCAGCGCCCATCTCCCAGCGTTGCGCAGGACGACCAGACAGCCGCTCCGCCATCTCGGCGACCATTGTCTGGTCGTCGCCACTGAGCCTGGCAAGCAGCGGCCTCACATACTTCCGCTGATCGCGTGAGCATCGCGTCGATGGGTGATCGTCGAATTTCGCGTCGGTGATTTTTGTTCTGGATAACGACGCATTGGAAAAAATTCCGGTGTTTCTACGCCCACTCGACAACAACCGACAACTCCCGCAAGCGTCCTACTCTTGTCCTTCGGCCTCGGTCTTCTCCAGCATTCGCATGGCGGCCTTCTCGGCATTCGCCACATGCAGACGCGCGGCTTCCTGGGCCGCGTCGGCATTGCGCGCCTTGAGCGCCTTGTAAAGCCGGTCGATTTCGCGCAGGCTGCTGGGCAGGCGATCGCGGTGCATCAGCGAGGTCGCCCGCAGCAGATTCACGCGCGAATAGAGACTCGTCAGTATCTCCTTGATAAGCGCGTTACCGCAGTTATCGAGCAGCACGTCATACAGCGCGGCCTTTGCCTTCAGCACGCCAGCCTGGTCTTGCGCCGCGGCCTGCGCGCGCAATTCCTTCGCCGCCTCACCGAACCGGGCGATTGCCGCATCGGCTGCCAGCCGCGCAAATTCGTGCGCGGCGAAGCCTTCGAGCAATCCGCGCAACGCATACAGTTCCGCCGCTTCCTGTCGTGACATGACCGCGACGACCGGCCCTTTGTGCGGCACGCTGCGGACCAGCTTCTCCGCTTCCAGCCGGCGCAGCGCTTCACGCACCGAGGTCCGGCTCACACCGAGCGTCTCGCACAGTTCACGCTCGATCAGTCGCGCGCCGGGTGCGAAGCGCCCGCTCATGATCGCCTGCCGTAATACGTTCTCGACCTGGTGGCGCAGTGTCTCAGGCCTTACAACGGCAATCTCGATCGACATAATGTACTCCCGTCCGACAATTCAAACCGTTCGCATCATACATGGAATGTCTTCGAATTATCCAGGATTGCGCCTCTCAACAGCGCCACGCCGGTCAAAAATCCGCAGCCAGATCGACGTTCTTCGTCTCCTTCAGGAACAGCAGCGCGATGACGAACGAACCGACGATCCACGCCACCGGATACCACAGCCCGAAATAGATGTTGCCCTGTTGCGCGGACAACGCGAACGAGATTGTCGGCAGCAGGCCACCAATCCAGCCGCTCGCGAAATGATACGGAAACGACATCGACGTATAGCGGATTCGCGTGGGGAACATCTCGACGAGCGCGGGCGCGGTCGGCGTCAACGCGAGCGTCATGAGCGCGAGCAGCACGACCAGCAGCAGAAACACCATCGGCTTGTTAAAGCGTTCCGGCGAGGCCTTGCGCGGGAAGCCAGCGGAGTCGAGCGCCTGCCTCAAGCGCGCGGCAAATGCCGTCGACTTCGCCTTCGCTTCGCCCGCCGCGAGACTTGATATGTCGTAGGCCTCGACGGCATCGCCGCCGATATGCACTGTCGCCGGTTGGCCCGCCGGCGCGTCGTGGGTTTCATAGCTGACGCCCGCTTCGGTCAGCGCTTCGCGTGCGATGTCACACGAACTCGTGAAATGCCGCGAGCCGAGCGGGTTGAACATGAACGAGCAGGATTGCGCGTCGGCGCCGACCCATACGGGCACGTTCGCCTGCGCCTCGGCAAGCGCGGGATTCGCGTAGCGCGTCATCGCGTGGAAAATCGGGAACAGCGTGAGCGCGGTCAGCACGAAGCTGATCAGCAGGATCGGCTTGCGTCCGAAACGGTCGCACAGCCAGCCCGATACCAGAAAAAGCGGCGTGCAGACAAGCGTTGCCAGCGTGACGACGACGTTGGCCGCGGTCGCGTCAACCTTCAGCGTATGGGTCAGGAAAAAGGTCGGATACAGTACGGCGGTGTAGTACACGCAGGTCATGCCGCCGCAGATCGCGAAGAGCGCGACCAACAGCCGCTTCAGATTCGCCAGATCGAAGAACGTGTCCTTCAGCGGCGAGCGCGACAGCCGGTTCTCGTTCTTCAACGCCTGAAACGCCGGAGACTCTTCCATCTTCATCCGGATAAGTACCGAGACCACGAGCAGCAGGATCGAAAAGATGAACGGAACGCGCCAGCCCCAGGTGTCGAATTGCTCGCCGGTCAGCGCGCGCGTGGCAAGCACGACCGCGAACGACATCAGCAGGCCGACGGTGCCGGTCGCCGAGATCCACGAGGTATTGAATCCGCGCCGGTTCTTCGGCGAATGCTCGGCGACGTAGGTCGCGGCGCCGCCGTATTCGCCGCCCAGGGCGAGCCCCTGCAGCATGCGCAGCCCGATCAGAATCACCGGCGCGGCAATGCCGATGGACGCATAACCCGGCAACAAGCCGACGCCAACCGTGGACAAGCCCATGATCGCGATCGTCACGATGAAAGTGCGCTTGCGGCCGATCCGGTCGCCGATCCGGCCGAACACCACCGCCCCCACCGGCCGCATGATGAAACCGACCCCAAAGGTCAGCAGTGCAAATATAAATCCCGTCACCGGATTCACGCCGGCGAAGAAGCGGCTCGCAATTACCGTTGCGAGCGAACCGTACAGCGTGAAGTCGTACCACTCGAACACCGTGCCGATAGAGGCAGCCGCAATGACCCGCACCGTCGAGGTGCTCATGCCTTCCGATACCTGCGTGCCATTGCGAGCGCTTGCCACGTCCGAACCCATCATTTTCTCTGTCTCCTGCCTGTCGTGTCTGGAAAGTACCGCGCGTGCGGGCCACGCGGACATCTCGCGCCTCGCGCCGGCCCGTGCCGCTACATCGTCACGATCTGCCGGACCGCCCTGCCATCGCGCAAACGGTCCATTCCGGTGTTGATCTCGTCAAGCGGCAAACGATGCGTGACGAGCCGGTCCACCGGCAAACGGCCGCGCCGGTACAGATCGAGGTAGCGCGGCACGTCGCGCGACGGCACGCTACTGCCCATATAGCTGCCGCGAATCGATTTCTCGTCGGCGACCAGCGAGACGGGGGGAATCGAGAAAAGTGTCGATGGCGGCGGCAAACCCGCCGTCACCAGTTCGCCGCCGCGCCGTGCGATCGCGTAGCCGAGTTCCAGCGCGGCGCCCGCGCCGGCCGTCTCGATCACCACCTCGACGCCACCGCCCGTCGCATCGCGCACCGCTTCGACGACGTGCCCGGACTTCGCGTCGAATGTCTCGGTCGCGCCGAGTGCGCGCGCCAGTTCCAGCTTGTCCGGGTTCACGTCGATCGCCACGACACGCGACGCGCCGGCCGCGAGCGCACCCAGTAGCGCGGCGAGACCGACTCCGCCCAACCCGATCACCGCCACCTGCGAACCCGGTGCGATACGCGCGGCGTTCACCGCCGAGCCGACGCCGGTCAATACCGCGCAGCCGAAAAGCGCGGCTTCTTCGAGCGCGATCTCCGGGTCCACCTTCACGAGCGAATACCTCGATACGGTTGCGTACTCGGCGAACGCCGAAATGCCCGAGTGATGGTTCAGCGGCTCGCCATTGCGCGACAGCCGACGGCCGCCGCCAAGCAACGAGCCAGCCGCGCCGGCAATCGCGCCGGGCTCGCACAGCGCCGGGCGGCCGCTCGCGCAGGGATTGCAATGGCCACATGCGGCGACAAACACGGACACGACGTGATCGCCCGGCTTCAGATCGGTCACATGAGGTCCGATCTCCTCGACCACGCCGGCGGCCTCGTGGCCGATCACCATCGGCAACGGCCTGGGTCGCACGCCCTCGACCACCGACAGGTCCGAATGGCAAATACCCGCCGCGACGATGCGGATCAGCACCTCGCCCGGACCCGGCGGCGCGAGCTCGACCGTTTCAATGGAGAGCGGCCGCGTCTCGGCGTAGGGCGCCGGGAGGCCAGACCGGTCGAGCACTGCAGCGCGTATCTTCATCATATGGTCTCCTTAATTAATTGAAAGGACAGCGGGACCGGTGCGAGTCCATCGCGCTCACCGGGCCGGCTGTTCCCCGGCAAGACCTGCGGGATAAGCGTTCACGGAAGCCGCTTATCCCTGGTCCGCTGTCAGTTCCGCCTCGTATGCGCGGATCGCCTCGCTTGCAATCCGGAACGCGGCCAGCGCGAGCGGCACGCCGCAATACACGCTGGCCTGCATGAGCACCGCACGGATCTCGTCTTTCGTCACGCCGTTGCGCAGTGCGCCACGAACGTGGACCGCCAGTTCGTGGTGCTGGCTCATCGCGGTGAGCATGCCCAGATTGAGCAGACTGCGAATCTTGAACGGCAAGGTATCGTCGCCCCATATCTCGCCCCAGCAGTATTCGGTGACGAGCTTCTGCATCGGCCGGTTGAAGTCGTCCGCGTTGGCCCATGACTTCTCCACGTGCGCGGCTCCCAGGACCGTCTTGCGGTTCTCGAAACCCCTCTTGAAACATTCGTCGCGTTCCATTGCATTTTTCCTTTGTGGTTCATGACGGGCGATCAGCGGTCGGGCAAGGCGCCATGCTGCATGGTTTTCCCGACCCGTTGCCCGGCAATGAATCCGGTGAATTTTCCCGGTAATCAATGCGGCTCGTAGCCGACCAGCGCCTTCGTCTCCAGATACTCCCGCAGTCCGGCCTCGCCCCACTCGCGGCCGTTGCCCGAGCGCTTGTAGCCACCGAACGGAGCCTGAAAGTCGACCGGCGGGTAATTCAGGTGTACGCCGCCCGCGTGTATCGCACGCCCGACTTTGCGCGCGCGCGCGAGGCTGCCCGACTGCACGTACGCGGCCAGGCCGTAATCGGTATCGTTGGCAATCGCGATCGCCTCGTCTTCGGTGTCGTAGGGCATCATCGACAAAACCGGCCCGAAGATCTCCTCGCGCGCAATGGTCATCCGGGGCGTCACGTCGGCAAAGATGGTTGGTTTGACGAAGTAACCGCGCTCGATGCCCTCGGGCCTGCCAATCCCCCCCGTGACGAGCCGTGCGCCTTCGTCGATGCCGGTCTGGATCAAGGTCTGAACCCGCGTGAACTGATTGCGGTTCACCAACGGTCCTAGTTGCGTCGCGGGATCGTCGGTCGGGCCGGTGCGATAGCATTCGGCCGCCTGCTTCGCGATCCGCGCGGCATCGTCCATCAGTGCGCGCGGCACCAGCATGCGCGTCGGAATCGAACATGACTGGCCCGAATTCGTGAAACACGCGCCCACGCCGCGCTTCACCGCCTCGGTGAGATCGACATCGTCGAGCAGGATGTTGGGCGACTTGCCGCCCAGTTCCTGCGCAACACGCTTCACGTTGTCCGCGGCCATCTTCGCGACGAGAACGCCGGCCCGAGTCGAGCCGGTGAACGACACCATGTCGATGCCGGGATGCGATGCGATCGCCGCGCCGACACCCGGGCCATCGCCGTGCACGAGATTGAACACGCCCGGCGGCACGCCCGCCTCGTCCAGCACCTCGGCAAACAGCCACGCGCTGACCGGCGAGTACTCGCTCGGCTTGAGCACCATCGTGCAGCCCGCGGCCAGTGCGGGGGCGATCTTCACGACGATCTGATTGACCGGCCAGTTCCACGGCGTGATGAGTCCGCAAACGCCGATCGGCTCCAGCACGACACGCGTGCTGCCGCGCTGCGTTTCGAACTCGAAACGCTGCAGTACGTCGATCAGCGCGCGCAGGTGCGCCACTCCGCGAACCGCCTGGCCGCCGCGCGCGAACGCGATAGGCGAACCCATTTCAATGCGCATCGCCTCGGCGAATTCGTCGATGCGGCGCTCGTAGATATTCAGGACGCGCTCGAGCAACACGACGCGTTGCTCGACGCTCGTTGCGGCATAGCCGGGAAATGCACGACGCGCGGCATTCACGGCGCGCTCGACATCGTCCGCGTTGCCCATTGCGAGCTTTCCGAACGGCGTCTCGGTTGCGGGATCGACCAGTTCGAACCACGCGGGCGCCGAGGGCTCCACCCATTTTCCGTCGATGTAGAACTGCGTTCCTCGTTGCATTGCAAAACTCCTGATTGGCGGCCGCTCAGGCCTCGTCGGCGAGCAGGCGGTACATCTCGGTGTGATCGGTCGCGGGCGTGGAAAGCGCCGCTGCGTCGCTCCACAGGCCGACGCAGGTCACGCCGAGTTTCATCGGATAGCGGACTGCCTCGGAGAGCGCGCGGGCGATCTTCAGATCCTTGTTCATCAGTTGCAGCGCGAAGCCGGATGCGAACGTGCCGCTCAGCATGAACTGCCGCACCTTGTTTTCCGATGTGTTGCTGCGCCCCGTCGACGCATTCAGCACGTCGTTCATGACAGCCGGATCGATGCCGAAGCGCTCGGCGACATGAAGGGCTTCGACCGTCGCTACGAGCCCCGCCGCGGAGACGTAGTTGTTCAGCGCCTTGGCCGCATGTCCGGCGCCGGCTGCGCCGATGTGCAGCACGCTCTTGCCCATTGCGTCGAGCACGGAACGGCAGCGCTCCAGCACGGCCGCGTCGCCGCCCACGAGGATCGCGAGTGTGCCGTCGGTTGCGCGCTTCACGCCACCGGACACGGGAGCATCGAGATAGTCGAGACCGGACTCCGCGAGCGTCTTGCCGAGGCGGCGGGAGCGCTCCGGCTCCGCCGAACTCATGTCGATCACGACGCTGCCTTTTTGCAACCGCGCCGCCCAGCCCGCCACGCCGCCGTCGCCCGACAGGACCCGCTCCACGATCTCCGAATTGGGCAACATCGTGATCAGCACGTCGAGCGACGCGGCACTCCCGGGGGTCAGCCGCGCAATGTTGGGCAGCTCAGCCAGCGTGTTCACGCGCGCTTCGTCGACGTCGTCGATGAACAGCTCGAAGCCCGCGCCCACAAGACATTTCACCATCGGCGCGCCCATCATGCCGAGTCCGATAAAGCCGATTTTTTTCGGTCGTTTCATGATTCTTTCCTGCCAAGCGATAAGGAATACGTAATGTTTCCGAGTTTCAACGCAGCGCCGAATAAGTGGTCGGCGTCAGAAAAATATTCTCTATGCGTTCGACGATGGGCTTGTCCGCTTCGCTCGCGGCACGCTTCTCGATCCATTCGGGATCCGCCTGGAATGCGTTCCACCTGGCCTCGCGCTGTACAAGACTTTCCCATTTCAGCAGATACGTCAGCGAGTGATTGCTCGGTCCGATCAGCGTGGTCCAGAAGCCTATCTGCTCGATTCCGTACTTGTCGAAAAAGCCAAGCGTGGTGCTGGTGAAACGCTCGTGTAGCGCCGGTAGCCGGCCCGGCGCGCAGTGATAGATCCGCATTTCGACAATCATTGGTTTCTCGCTGGCTCACTATGAACAAGGGATAACAGCGGCGCGCACCGCAAACTACGTACGGCTTTCGCGGTCGGAAAGCAGGCTGGACGATGACCGCGCGTTGCGCCGGAACGCGTGAAAAACCGGGTCGATCGGGCGTGCATGCCGGTCTGTCTCCATCCTGATGCCGAAGGCCAGCACTCCCGTAAAGTGGGCCGGCTCGTGTCGTTTCTATTTTCGTGATTATATTCTTGTCGGACAATCGGTCAAGAATATAAATGTACTTTTTCGCGCCGGCCGGACGACGGCTTGGCCGTGCCGCGCAAAAAAAAGGCCGCCGGGCAATCCCGGCAGCCTTTTCCAGCGCTGCGGCCTCATTCCGGACAAGCCGTTACATATCGGACGGAATCGCTAACCCCGCTTCTTCGCGGTGGCGAAGATGTCGACCCGATGCGACTCGCGATACAAGAACAACGTCACGACGATGGCCAACGCCGTCCAGAACAGCGGATACCATAGCCCCGCATAGATATTTCCGCGCGCGGCTGCAATCGCGAACGAAAGCGCCGGCAGCAGCCCGCCGATCCAGCCGCTTGCAACGTGAAACGGAATCGACATCGACGTATAGCGCAATTCCGTTGGGAACATTTCCACGAGAATCGCCGCGATGGGCGCATAAGTCAGGCTCATCACGAACACGAGGTAAAGCACGAGCAGGAGCACGGGCAGGAAACGGAACTGCTGCGGGTCGGCCTTCAGCGGATAACCGGCCTTCACGAGCGCGGCGCCGATCGCCTTGTTGAATCCTTCGGCCTGCGTTTTCAACCCGACGGCGTTCAGGCCTGTGGCGTCGAAGCCCGCAACCACCGTGTCGCCGATCGTCACGGTCGTTTTCGCGCCAGGCGCCGCCGGCGCCACCGAATAGTTGGCCGACGCGCCGCCCAGCGTCTTGCGCGCGACGTCGCAAGCATTGCTGAACGTGCGCACGCCGACCGGATCGAACATGAACGCGCACTGCCGCGGGTCGGCATGAATCACAGCGGGACTCGCGGCCTGCGCCTCGGCAAGCGCGGGGTTGGCGTAGTGCGTGATGGTGCGGAACACCGGGAAAAGCGTCAGCGCGGCCAGCAGATAGCCGGCCAGCAAGACGGGCTTGCGGCCGAAGCGGTCCGACAACGCGCCGCAGCCGTAGAGCATTGGCACGGCGGCGATCATTGCGATCGCGACGATCAGGTTCGACGTGGTCGCGTCGACCCGCAATACGCGCGTCAAGAAAAACATCGGATAGATGACGACGACGTACCAGACCACCGTCATTCCTCCGCAGACGCCGAACAGCGCGATCAGCACCTGGCGCAGGTTGCGCCCGCGCAGCGCGTCGCGCACGGGCGCGCGGGAGAGCTCGCCAGCCTTGCGAGCCTTCTCGAATGCCGGCGACTCGTCCATGCGCCGGCGCAGCAGCAGCGACACGACGAGCAGCACGATCGACAGCGAGAACGGCACGCGCCAGCCCCACACGAAGAAGTTCGCGCCGGTCGCAACGCGTGTCACGATCGTCACGATCAATGCGCCAAGCAGGCCCGTCGATGCGGTCGCCTGGATCAGCGCCGTATTGCGGCCGCGATGCCGCTGCGGCGAATGCTCGGCCACGTAGGTCGCCGCGCCGCCGAACTCGCCGCCCACCGCGAAGCCCTGCAGGAGCCGCGCGAGAATCAGGATCACCGGCGCGGCGATGCCGATCGACGCGTAACCCGGCGTCAACGCCACCGCGCAGGTCGAAAGTCCCATCAGCGACACGGTGGTCATGAAGGTCTTCTTGCGTCCGATCATGTCGCCGAGCCGGCCGAACACCACGGCGCCGAGCGGCCGCACAACGAAGCCGACCGAGAACGTCATCATCGCGAAGATGAACGCCGTGCCCGAATCGATGCCGGTGAAGAAGTTCGCGGCAATCACGTCCGCGAGCGAACCGTAAAGCACGAAGTCATACCATTCGAACACGGTTCCCGCCACCGCGCCCGCCATGGCCCGCTTGTCCTTGCGCGACAGCTCGAGGCTGCCCCGCACCATACCGACATCCATCGCTGTCTCCTGTGTCGACCGCCGCTCGCGCCCTGCCGCCCGCGCCGGTCTCATGCACGACCATTGCCGCGGCGGTCTTCGCGCTGCCTGCCGCCTTACGTGCGTCTCATGATGGGCGAGTTATCAAACGAATCCTACCTGTACCTTGCCCAGCACCCCGAAGTCCACCACCATCGAGTTGCCGGCGGCGACTGCCATCGGCGCGACACAGGCCCCGGTCGTCACAATGTGGCCCGCCTGCAGGCCCTCGCCGATGCCGTTCAGTTCGTTCGCGAGCCACGTCATGGCGATGCGCGGATCGCCGAGCACGTTCGCCCCGCTGCCTTCGCCCGCCAGCGTGCCGTCGCGATACGCGCGCACGCCGTGGCCGACCAGGTCGATCGATCGCCAGTCGGCCGGCGTCGCTCCGCTCACGACGAGCCACGACGCGCAGGCGCCGTCGGCGATCAGCTGCAACGCGCCCACGCTCGCGAAGTCGCGGTAGCGCGAGTCCGGTACCTCGATCGCGAGATGCAGCGTATCCACCGCGTCCATCACTTCCTCGCTGCGATATGGCTCGGCGCGCGGCGGCAGCGCTCGCTTCATGCGAAACGCGAATTCCGCCTCGGCGACATTCATCACGTTCGATCCCATCGGAATCGCGAGGCCGTCCGCGATCACGCGCTCGGACAGAAGCCGCGCGGCAATCGGCCCGTCCACGCCGATGTGCTTCTGCCCCGCTGCGCTGGTCGCGGCGATCTTCCAGCCGGCAACCTGCCGCCCCGACAAGCGTGCCACCTCGCGCTGCACCGCGTAGGCGTCGGCACGGTTGTCGGGCCGGCACGCAGCCGGCAATGCGTCGAAGCGCGTTGCGTGGTCGAAATGTGCCCACAGCGCGCGGGCCGCTTCATTCAGATGTTGCTGGTTCACGTTGGCTCCCGTCTCGATCAGTCAATGCATACCGCCCAAATAAGCCGCCCGCACCGCCTCGTTGTCGTGCAGGCTCGCGGCCGGCCCTTCGATCGTGATCCGGCCGTTCTCGAGCACATAGCCGTAATCGCTTACCTGCAATGCCGCCGCCGCGAACTGCTCGACGACGAGCATCGTCACGCCCTGTTCGCGCAGGCGCTCAATCGTTCTGAAAACTTCCTCGACGAGCAGCGGCGCCAGTCCCATGGACGGTTCGTCGAGCAGCACGACCTCGGGATTGAGCATGATCGCGCGCGCCATCGCGAGCATCTGCTGCTCGCCGCCGGACAGGGTGCCCGCCAGTTGCGCGGCGCGCCGGCGCAATACCGGGAAGAGGTCCATCGCGCGCTCCAGGTCCTCGCCGATATCGCCCTTGCTGCGTGCGCCGATGAAGCGCGAGAACGCACCCAGCTCGAGGTTGTCGCGCACCGAAAGCGTCGGGAACACGCGCCGACCCTCCGGACTGTGTGCAAGGCCCAGTCGTGCGATACGGTGCGCGTCGAGGCCGGTAATGTCGGTGCCGTTCAACACCACGCGCCCGGCCCGGGCATGCACCATTCCGGAAATCATCCGCATCGTCGTCGTCTTGCCGGCGCCGTTCGAGCCGATCAGGCTCACAACGCTTCCCCCCGCGACGACCAGCGAAATGCCGTGCAGCACCTCGGTGGAACCATAACCAGCATAAGCGCCGTCAACGATGAGCATACGGGTCTCCTATGCCGCGCCGCCGACCAGCGGCGTGGCGGCGGATGCGCCGAGGTAGGCCTCGATCACGCGCCGGTCGTTCGAGATCTTCGTCGGCGGCCCTTCCGCGATCTTCTGGCCGAAATCGAGCACCGACACCTGATCGCAGATCGCCATCACCAGGTCCATGTGATGCTCGATCAGGACTACTGTGATACCGTGCTCGCGGATCTTCTCGATCATTTTCCGCAGCTCCGGCAGATCGTTCGGACGCAAGCCGGCGGCCGGCTCGTCTAGCAGCAGCAGCGACGGCTCAGTGCCGAGCGCGCGGGCAATCTCCAGCATCCGCTGGCGGCCGTACGGCAGATCGCGCGCGCGAGTCGGCGCGAACTCCTGCATGCCGACGAAGCCGAGCAGAGCCGCCGCGCGCGCACGCGCCGCCCGTTCCTCTCGCCGGAAGCGCGGCGTACGGAAGATCACGTCGATCAGGTTAGAACGGAACATCTGGTGCAGCCCGACCAGCACGTTGTCGAGCGCGCTCATTTCTCCGAAGAGTTGCACATTCTGGAAGGTGCGCGCCATGCCGCGCTGCGCGATGCGAGCCGGCTTGAGTCCATCGCAGCGCTCACCATTGAACTGGATGTCGCCGCTCGTCGCCGCGTAGACGCCGGTGAGCACGTTCATCATCGTGCTCTTGCCGGAACCGTTCGGGCCGATCAGCCCGTGAACCGAGCCGCGCTTGACTTGCAGCGTGACGTCGTTGAGCGCGCGCAGGCCGCCGAACTGCATCACGACCGACGCGAGGTCGAGCACGCACTCCGGCTGGGCCGCCGCCGCCGCGTCGCGCGCCGAACGCGCCAAGGTCCACGCGCCGACCGGGACGGCGACGGCGGGCGTCTGCGCATCGACCCGCTTCGCACCGCGCCAGTTGGCGGCGAAGTCCCGCACGTAGCCGGCAATGCCATCGGGCAGGTAGTAAACCACGCCGAGAATCATCAGCCCGAAGATCGTGAGGCGCTGGCTCACGATGTCGGTAAGCGTGAAAGCGAACGCGACGAACGCGGCCATCACGAGCACCGGCGCGAGCAGCGTTTTCCATGCGGCGCGGCGCGTGCGCCACGCGTGCACGACGAGCAGCGCGACCAGCACGGCGAGCACGACGGTCAACCAGCGAAACAACACGATGTCCGACAGCAGGTTCGGCAACACGACGATCGTGGTCGAGCCGATCAGCGTGCCGACCCGCGAGCGGCGCCCGCCCAGCGTGACGGCCAGCAGGAACAGCGTGGAGAGCTCCATCGAGAACGTGTTCGGCGCGATGTATTCCTCCGAGATCCCGTAGAGCGAGCCCGCCAGCCCTGCGAACGCCGCGCTGATGACGAACGCGATCACCTTGTAGCGATACACGGACACGCCCATGCAGTCCGCCGCGACGGGACTTCCGCGCAGTGCGAGAAACGCGCGGCCATAATGCGAGGAGAGGATGCGCGTGACGACCAGCATCGCCAGCGTCGTGACCGCGAGCACGACATAGTAGAAGTCGGTGGCGCTCACCAGATGCCCGGCGACTACGGGCTTGTTAATGGCGAGACCTTGCGCGCCGTTGGTGAGAAAGTCCATTTCGTTCAGCAGGATCTGGACGATGGTGCCGAATGCGAGCGTGACCATTGCGAGGTACGGTCCCGTCAGCCGCAGCGACGGCACGGCCAGCACCGCGCCGAACAGCGAGGTCACCACGAGCGCCGCAGGCACGGCGATCCACACGGACAGCCCGGCGCTCGTCATCAGGATGCCCGTCGTGTAGGCACCGATGCCGAAGAGTCCCGCATGCCCGATCGACACCTCGCCCGTATACCCCACCACGATGTCGAGCCCGAAGATCAGCACCGCATAGATGCCGATGATAACCAGCAGGTGCGTGTAGTACGGATTGCTGCTCACCAGCGGGAAGACTGCAAGGGCCGCGAAGAGCAGCCAGCCCGCGAACGTTTTCGAGCGGTTCATCGCTACACCTTCCTGATCGAGGTCCGGCCGAACAGGCCCGCCGGCTTCACGGCCAGCACGGCGAGCAGCAGCAGCAGACCGGGCACGTCCTTGTAGCCGCTCGACACGTAGTAGCCGGTGAACGTTTCGACTACGCCTAGAATGAGCCCGCCCGCGATGATCCCGAAGCCCGAGGTCAGCCCGCCGATGATCGCAACGGCGAATGCCTTCAGCCCGAGCGTCGCGCCCATGTCCGCTCCCGCCACGGTCAACGGCGCGATCAGGATGCCCGCGAACGCGGCGCTCATGCACGACAACGCATAGGAAAACGTCACGACCAACCGCGTGTTGATGCCCATCAGCGCAGCCGCGTCGGCGTCGCTGGCGGTCGCGACCACCGCCTTGCCGTAGATGGTCTTGCGGTTGAAAAGCTCAACCGCCGCCATCAGCGCGAGCGCGCCGACGATCACGAGTATTTCCATCGGCAGGATGTTCGCGCCCGCCACCGTGATGCGCGTGTCGGGCAGCGGCGATGGAAATTTCAGGTCGTCGGTTCCCCAGATGTTCTCGGCCACGTTGGTCATGATGATGCCGAGCGCGATCGTCGCCATGATCCAGCCTTCGCTTTTCGCCGCTATCGCGCGCCGCACGCTGATGCGCTCCGTGATCACGCCGACGGCCGCCCCCACGATCAGCACGAGCGGGATCATCAGCCAGTAGCTACCCACGAACTCCATGATGGTGAGGCCGGACAGCGCGCCGATCGCGAGCGCCTGCCCCTGCGCGAAATTCATGGTGCCGGAGGTGGCGAAAGTGAGCTGATAGCCGAACGCGGTGACCGAATAGATCATGCCGACCGCGCATCCGCTCACGATGATCTGCAGGATGACGTTCATGTGAGTCTTCCCGTGCCGGTTCAGCGCGCCGCCTGCGCCTGGGTCTCGTCCATCTTCACGACGCGCCCGCCCTTGATCTCGGCCATCACCGCGACCGAGCCGTCGCGAATCGCGTCGTGGTCGGTCTTCGAGAACGGATGGTCGTAGGTCATGATGAGGCCGTCGATCTTCTGGTTCAGGTTCTCGAGCGCATCGCGCACCTTCGGGCCGTCCGTCGTGCCTGCCTGCTTCATCGCCGCCGCCATCAGATACACCACGTCATAACCTTGCGCCGCCCATACCGCGCCCGGAATGTAATTCGTGTGGTACGCCTTCGCATATTTCTCGATGAACGCCTGGCGGCGCGGCGAGCCGTCGGCCACGAAGGTCTGCGGAAAACGCGTGCCCTCCGCGTTGGGGCCCGCGAGCTGGATGTAGTTCGGCATCGATAGCGTCCAGCTGCCGATCATCGGCACCTTCCAGCCGAGCTTCGCCATCTCGTTGGCGATCTGCGCGAGTTCCGGCCCCTCGCCATAGGTGAGCAACGCCTGAGCGCCGGCCGCCTTTGCCCGCAGCACCTGCGAGGTCATGTCCACGTCGCCCTGGTTCCACTTCTCGACGTCCACCGGAGTGATGCCCAGCCTGGCGAGCGCTGCCGTCATGTCCTCGCGCCCGAGCTGGCCGTAGTTCGACGAATCGGCGAATACGGCAACCTTCGTGAGGTGCTCGCGATTGATGGCCTCGTTCGCGATCATGCCGGCCTGGATGCGGTCGACCAGCGACACGCGGAACACATAGCTCTTCGGATAGGCCGGCGTCATGAACACCTTCGTGACCTGAGTGCCGCTCGGCCCCGGTGTCAGGAGCGGAATCTGCGCGTCCTGGTAGACTTTCTGGCTTGCGAGAATTACGCCGGTAGAAATGATCCCGACGCTCGCCGCCACGTGCTCCTTGTACACCAGCTCCTGGGCGATCTGCAGACCGCGGGCGTTGTTCGCCTGATCATCGCGCTCGACCATCACGAGCGGGCGGCCCAGGACGCCGCCTGACGCGTTGATCTCGTCGATCGCAAGCTTGATGCCGTTGCGCATGGAGATGCCCATCGGCGCGGAGCCGCCCGTGAACGGACCCGACACGCCCAGTTTGATGGGATCGGCGGCATGCGCGGCGATCGTTACGCAGGCCGCTGCCACGGCAATTACCCAGCGCAGATTTCTTTTACTCGACATGACTGTCTCCTTCGTTGACCGGAGTGCGCACACTGTCATGGACTCCGGTCACGTGAATGTTATTGACTGGTGCTTAAGCGCTTACTCCGTACCCGTACAAGTCGTTTATGGCGCCGCATCGTATGCGGCTTCATATGCGAACAGCAGAAAAGCTCAGTGGATGTGGTACCCGCCGTTTACGTCGAGCACGACGCCCGTTACGTACGCGGACAGATCGGAGGCAAGGAACAGGCACACGTTCGCCACGTCCTGCGCGGTGCCGAGACGGCCGAGCGGCGTGCTGGCCGCCACGCTGGCCTTGCCTTCGTCGGTGATCTTGCCGATCAGCAGATCCGTGTCGATCAGCCCCGGGGCGATCGCGTTCGCACGAATGCCGTCGGGCGCCAGTTCGCGCGCCATCGACTTCGCGAGCGCCTGCACCGCGCCCTTCGCGGCCGCATAGTGCGGGCCGCCCAGCACGCCGCCGCCGCGCTGCGCCGCAAGCGAGCCCATACAGACGATCGTGCCGCTGCGACGGCCGCGAAAATGCGGCGTCATCGCGCGGGACATGTTGAACGTGCCGCGCAGACTGACGTCGAGCACGAGGTCGTAATCGTCCATCGAGCTGTCCATCAGGCGGTTCGCCTGACTCACACCCGCGTTGTTCACGAGGATGTCGACCGCGCCGAACGTCTCGACAATGTCCTTCACGACCTGCTCGCAGCGCCCGGCATCGCGCACGTCGCACGCGTAGCCCCGATGCGCGTCGCCGATCGCCGCAGCGGCTGCGCGCGCGTCCTCCTCGCGCAGGTCGATCAGCGCGACACGCGCGCCGTGCTGCGCGAAAAGCCGCGCCGTTGCCCAGCCAATGCCCTTCCGCGATGCGCATCCCGTCACGATCGCCGTCTTGCCGTCCAGTAACATCGCTTGGTCTCCTGCCTGTGTTGGTGATGAATTCCGTGGGCGCCTAGGCGATCAACACGACCGAGCCGAGCGTGCGGCCCGCCACGATGTCGCGATGCGCCTGTGCGGCGTCGCGCAGCGGATAACTGTTGCCGACCTTGACCTTCAGCACGTTGTCGCGCACCAGGCCGAACAGCGCGGTCGCCCCCGTGCGGAAATCGCTCGCGTCCGCCGTGTATTGCGTCACCGTGGGACGCGTGATGAACAGCGATCCCTTGCTGCGCAGATGCATCAGCGAGACCGGCCCCGGATCGCCCGACGGCCAGCCGAACGAAACGATCAATCCAAAACGCCGCGCGCTGTCGAGCGAGCCCTCGAAGGTCGCGCGCCCGATGCTTTCGTAGACGACCGCGACGCCCTTGCCGCCGGTCACCTCCTTGACCTTGGCGACGAAGTCCTGCTCGGGAATCACGACCGCGTGCGCACAGCCGAACTCGCGCGCCGTATCGGCCTTCAGCAGCGTGTCGACCGTGCCGATCACCGTCGCTCCCAGATGCGTGAGCCACTGCGTGAGCATCAGTCCGACGCCGCCGGCCGCCGCGTGCACGAGCACCGTGTCGCCGCGCTCGATCGGACGCAGGCGCGTGGACAGGTACCACGCGGTCAGGCCGCGAAAGAGCGCGCCAGCCGCGAGATCGGGCGCGAGTGTCTGGTCGGGCAGCGCGATCACGCGCTCCGCCGGTACTACCCGCTCCTCGGCATAACTGCCGGGCGTGAAGTACATGTAGGCGACCCGCTGCCCCTCTTTCACGTGCTGCACGTTCGCGCCCACTTCCGTCGCCGTGCCCACCGCCGCAAAGCCGATTCCGGTGGGCAGCGCGGCCGGCATCTCCCCGGCGCGGATCTGCGTATCGATGTAATCGACACCGATCGCCTCGTGCTTCACCCGAATATCGTCCGGGCCGGCCGGCTTCACCGGCTCCTCGACCCATGTCATGACTTCCGGTCCCCCGGTTTGCTCGACAACGAGACGTCCTGTAGTTCTGCTCATCGATTCACTCCAGACGGACTACTGCTGTAGTCGGGTTGATCGTATTGGTTCATGGACCCGTGCTCACCGGTTCGCGCTCATTGCGCGGTCCAGCCGCCATCCACCAGCAGCGAGGTGCCGGTCACCATCGAGGCCGCCGGCGAGCACAGGTAGACGGCCGCCGCCGCGATGTCGCGCACATGCGCCATGTGCCCGAGCGGGATCTTCGAGACGAGAAAATCGTACTTCTCCTCGGTATCGACGATGCTGCGCACGAGCGCCGTGTCGACGAACGTCGGCGCAATGCAGTTCACGCGGATGCGCTGCGGTGCAAGCTCGATCGCCATGGCTTTCGTGAGCCCTTCCACCGCGTGCTTGGTCATGCAGTAGACGGTACGATTCGGCGAGCCGATGTGCCCCATCTGCGACGAGATGTTGAGCACCACGCCGCCGCGCGCCGCCCGCTGCGGGTCGGCGAGCATCTTGCGCACGGCCGCCTGCGCGACCACGAAACACGCCCGCACGTTCAGGTCGAGTACCGTATCGAGATGGGCATCCGGGACATCGACGAACGGTTCCGGAATATTGGTGCCCGCATTGTTGACGACGATGTCGAGCTGCGCGAGATCGTCGATCACCGCGCGAATGGCCGCGCTGTCGGTCACGTCGCACACGGCCACGCGCGCGCTGCCGCCGCGCCGCTCGATCTGCGCTGCGACGGCTTCCAGTTCGGCGCGCGTGCGCGAGACCAGCACGACCTGCGCGCCCGCGTCGGCCAGCGCGCGCGCAATGGCCGCGCCGATGCCCCGCCCCGCGCCCGTCACGAGCGCGACCTGGTTGTCGATGCGAAACGGCAACACGGGAGCAAGGTCTTCGTTGTGGTTTGGGGCGCTCGTCGGAAACATGGCGGTCTATCGGCTCGCAAATAAATGAGTGAAGAAGGGTCGATCGCGTGCTCAACGGATCACGAACGGATCGGCTGTCTCCTGGGCGGTGCTGATCCAGACGCTCTTCGTCTGCAGGTATTCGCGAATCGCGTCCATGCCGTTCTCGCGGCCGATTCCCGAACGCTTGTAGCCGCCGAACGGCGACATATAGCTCACGGCGCGATACATGTTGACCCACACGATGCCGACCTTCAGCCGCTTCGGCAGTTCGATCGCGCGGCGCAGGTCGCTCGTCCATACGCCCGCGGCGAGACCGTACAGGCTGTCGTTGGCGATCTCGACCGCCTCGTCGTCGTCGCGAAAACGGATGCAGCTGAGCACCGGGCCGAACACTTCCTCCTGCGCGATGCGCATGTCGTTGCGCACGTCGGCGAAAATGGTGGGCTCGACGAACTGGCCCGAGCCGCATTCGGGGCGGTGCGCGGGCGAACCGCCCAGCACGCAGCGCGCACCTTCCTTTTTCGCTATGTCGATATAGCTCAGGATCTTTTCGTATTGCGGCGGCGTGGTCACGGGGCCCACCTGGGTCGTCGTTTCCTGCGGATCGCCCATGCGCGCCGCGCGCGCGAACGCGACCAGCCGTTCGACGAACTCGTCGTACACGCTCTCCTGCACGAGCACGCGCGAGCCGGCCACGCAAGTCTGCCCGGTCGCGGCGAAAATGCCGGAAATCGCACCCTTCACCGCATTGTCGAGATTCGCATCGGCGAACACGATGTTCGCGGACTTGCCGCCCAGCTCGAGCGTCACGTGCTTGAAGTCGCGCGCCGCCGCCTCGTAGATCTTCTGGCCGCCGGTCTCGCTGCCGGTGAAGCCGATCTTCGCGACGCGGCGGTCCGCAACGAGCGGCGCGCCCACTTCGGCGCCATAGCCGGTCACGACGTTGAGCACGCCCGGCGGAAAACCGGCTTCCTCGAATAGCCTCGCGAGTTCGAGCGCAGACGCCGACGTGAACTCCGAAGGCTTCAGCACGAACGTATTGCCGGCGGCCAGCCCCGGCGCCAGTTTGTTGACGGCGAGCAGAAGCGGCGAATTCCACGCCGTGATCGCGACGCAGACGCCAAGCGGCTCGTGACACGTGTAGTTGAACGTATCGGCCTTGTCGATCGGCAGTACCGCGCCTTCGATCTTGTCTGCGAGACCGCCGAAATACCGGAAGTATTCCGGCAGGTACGCCATTTGTGCGCGCATCTCGTTGATGAGCTTGCCGTTGTCGCGCACCTCGACGCGTGCGAGGCGCTCCGCATCGCGCGCGATCAGGTCGGCGAGACGGTGCAGCAGCAGCCCGCGCGCACTCGCCTTCAACTTCGCCCACGCACCGCCCTCGAACGCCCGGCTGGCCGCATCGACCGCGCGCGCCGCATCGAGCTTGCCGGCGCGCGGCAACACCGCCCACGGTTTCTGCGTATAGGGGTCGATGGTTTCGAAGGTCGCGCCGTCGGCGGCGTCGACCCATTCTCCGCCGATATACATCCGGTACTGCTGCAAATCGCTCGTCATCGGGATAGCGCTCCTTCCGGATCCATGGTTCAGATCACGCCGGCTTCGGCCAGCGCGCGCAGGTCCGCGTCACCGAGTCCCAGCCAGCTTGTATAGACTTCGCTGTTGTCGGCGCCCAGCGCGCGGCCCGCGTGGCGAAACTGCGCCGGCGTCGCGGACATTCTCGGCACCGGCGCCGGCACCACCAGTTTGCCGACGCGCGGATCGTCGATATGCAGGAGATTGCCGCGTGCCTCGTATTGCGGGTCCTCGAATATTTCGCGGATCGAATAAATCTGCGCGCACGGCACACCGCCGTCGCGCGTGCTCTCGAGCACCTCCGGTAGCGTGCGGCTGCCTATCCAGCCGGCAACGAGTGCGTTCACGCGGTCGCGGTTCGCCACGCGGATGGCGCTGGTGCGAAACTGCTCGACGAGTTCCGGCTGCCCTATCACGAGCGCGAGGCGCTCGAACATCTTGTCGTTGGTGCATGCGAGCGCGACCCATTCGCCGCTCGCGGTCTGGTAGTGGCTGTGCGGCACAACGTTGACCGTGTCGGCGCCCATACGCTCGCGCACGTTGCCGTACTTCGCATAGGCCGGCGCGATTTCGTCGAGCAACCGGAACACCGACTCGTACAGGCCGATGTCGATGAATTGTCCGCGCCCGCTCACCGCGCGCGCCTGCAACGCGGTCAGCACGCCAATCGCGCCCCACATGCCCGACACGTAGTCGGCCATCGACGTGGAGCCCGGCACAACCGGCGGTCCATCGCGTTCGCCCGCAAGCCAGGAGAGTCCCGCGAACGCATGCGCGATACGCGCGAAGCCGGGCTCGTCGCGCTTCGGCCCGGTCTGCCCGTATGCGCTGATGCGCAGCATGATGAGACGCGGGTTGATTTCGCTAAGTGCGTCGAAGCCGAGGCCCCAGCGTTCGAGCGTGCCGGGGCGGAAGTTTTCGAGCACGACGTCTGACTGTGCGACGAGCTTGCGAAACACCTCCGCGCCCGCGGGCTTGCGCAAGTCGAGCGTCACCGTCTTTTTGTTGCGCGACTCGCTAAGCCATACGAGGCTGTCACCGCACTCGGTCACCGTGCCAAACTGGCGCAGCGAATCGCCGGTTTTGGGCTGCTCGATCTTGATGACCTGCGCACCGAAGTCCGCGAGTATCGTGCCGCAAAACGGCGCGGCCACGAATGTCGCGATATCGAGCACCTTGAGATCCGCGAGTGCGCCCGGCTTGAGGTCGCCCAGCACGGTCTCTGCTTCATCCGATGTTTCCAATGCCATCATCGATTCCTGTTCGTTATCCGCGTCGCGCCAAGGCGCATCCGATGAAGCGAACTTTACGATTCAGGCATGGAACCAACAAACGCATTTATCTTTTGAATTGTGCAATCTGTTGGCACAATCGGCTGCGCCCGGCGCCGCGGGGAAACCCTGAGCAACAAGCAATGGCGGGGCTTGCGCGCGGGTCCGCTGACATCTCGCCGACGCCTGCCGACCCGCCGCACCCGGCGCGGGTGACGCATGGGTACCTTGCGCGAGCGTCGTCTAAGGGAAAATCATTAGGCGCGGTCATGGCGCGGACAAACCGGCCAATCCGGCCTATTATCCGGTTCAGTCGATTACTTGCGAGCCCAGCATGGCGTCTCCAACCCGATCGCTGGCCAACATCAATCTGAAACTGCTGCAAACGTTCATCCTCATTGGCGAGCACGGCAGTTTTCGCGTCGCGGCCGAAAAATCGTTCAAGTCGCAGTCCGCGATCAGTTCGCAGATAAGGCAGCTCGAACTGCAATTGGGCGTCGATCTCTTTCACCGCACCACGCGCAGTGTGCGGCTCACCGACGAAGGTACCGAACTGCTGCAATGCGCGAGACGCGCACTGCTCGAAGTCGAGTCGGGCCTGCGGCGAATACACGAACTCGCGGACATCCGGCGCGGCCGCGTGTCGCTATCGTGCTCGCCGACCATCGCGGAAACGCGGCTCGCCAAGGTGCTCGCCGAGTTCGAGCGCGAGTATCCCGGCGTCGAGGTATTCGTGCAGGAGGTCACGTCTGAGGCCCTCTTCGACAGCATCCGCAAGCGCGAGGTCGATTTCGGCGTGGGGCCGGTGGTCAATCACCCGGAGTTCCGTTTCGAGCCGATCCTGACCGACCCGTTCTACGCCATCGTGCCCAAGCGCTTCATCACCACGAGCCGCAAGACCATCGATCTCGCGACGCTCACCAACATGCCGCTGCTCGTGCTCAACCGTGCCACCGCGCTGCGCGCGATGCTCGAGGAGGTCATGAATACACAGCATCTGTCCTATACGACGCGATACCAGTTCGCGCAGGCGCAGACGCTGATCTCGATGGCCAACGCCGAACTCGGAGCGGCGATCCTGCCCGAGATCGCCCTACCGTCACGCACCGATCCGTCAACATGGGTGCTGCGCATCGTCAATCCGCCGCTATCGCGGCAGATCGCCGTCATCACGATGCGCGGCCAGAACCTGTCGCCCGCCTCGACACGGCTCGTGCAGTTGCTCAAGCAACTGATCGGAGGCCCGGTCACCAACCGACCCGCGCTCGCACACGATTGATTGAGCGAAGAACACGCATAATCGACGCAATAATGTCAATTGTCAGCCGGATGGCAGACCTATTAAAGTGGGCCGGAAGAAACCTTGCGTCCCCACGAGCCATTCGACGATATGACGAACAAAGGCACTTCCGCCGCCAAGCATCGCCCGGGCCGATTCTTCGAGGATTTCCGTCTCGGCCAGGTCATCCGCCACGGCACGCCGCGCACCGTCACCGACGGCGACGCTTCGGTCTACATAGCACTTACGGGCAGCCGCCACGTGACCCATTCGTCGGTGATGGTCGCGCGCGAGCTGGGCTTCGAAAGCCGGCCCATCGACGATCTGCTGCTGTTCAACATGGCCTTCGGCAAGACGGTTCCCGAAGTCTCGCTCAACGCGGTCGCGAACCTCGGCTACGCGGAAGCACGCTTCCTGAGCCCGGTGTTCGCCGGCAGCACGCTGCATTGCGAAAGCGTCGTGATCGGCCTGAGGGAGAATTCGAACGGCCGCAGCGGCATTGTCTACGTGCGCTCCACGTGTTACCGGGAAGACAGCCACGCGGTATTGAGCTGGGTGCGCTGGGTGATGGTTCACAAGTCGTCGCCGGGCGCAACGACGCGCGAACAGCATGTGCCCGACCTGCAGGATCATGTTGCGCCCGGCCAGCTGGTGGTGCAGGCACGCCTGCGCTCGACCGAGGCACTCGAGGATCTGCGCGAAGCCACGGGGTCCGCCGACGTTTGGGATGACTACACAATCGGCGAACGGATCGATCATCCCGGCGGCGCGACGATCGAGGAAGCCGAGCACATGATGGCCACGCGCCTCTATCAGAACAACGCACGGCCGCACTTCGACGCGCTCGCCATGCAGCGCGCGCCGACCGGCCGGCGGCTCGTGTATGGCGGCCATGCGATGTCGGTTTGCCGTTCGCTCGCCTACGACGGGCTAGAAAACGTGCTCGGCATGCTGGCCATCAACGGCGGCACGCACGTCGCGCCCACTGTCGGCGGCGACACGCTCTATGCGTATTCGGAGGTGCTCGACAAGTGGAAATTGCCGGGCCGCGCCGATGTCGGCGCATTGCGGCTGCGTCTTGTCGGGGTGAAGAATCTCGCACCCGCCGAAGTGCGCAACGCCAGGATCCGGCACGACAACGGCGCGATGGGCTGGCATCCGGCGGTCGTGCTCGATCTCGACTATACGGTGGCGATGCCGCGGCGGTCGAACGGACGCGCACGCGCCGAATGACGACTGGATGACCGACGGCGGACCCCAGGCTATTGGACCGTCCACCCGCCATCCACCGGCATGGCCGCGCCGCGAATCTGGCCAGCCGGCTCCGAGCAGAGGAACACCACCAGCGCGCCGATCTGCTCCGCGGTCTGGAACTGACCGGTCGGGATCTTCTCGGCGATCATCAGCGCCTGGGCCTGCTGTTTCGTAATGCCGTCGCGTTCGGCCCAGTCGTCGATCTGCTTCTGGACGAGCGGCGTCAGGATCATCCCCGGGCAGATTGCATTGCATGTCACGCCGCTCTTCGCCGTCTCCAGCGCGACAACCTTTGTCAGGCCGATCACGCCATGTTTCGCCGCGGCATAGGCCGACTTCGTCACCGAGGCGACGAGCGCATGCGCAGACGCGATGTTGACGATGCGTCCCCAGTCGCGCGCGCGCATTTGCGGCAACACGGCCTTGATCGCATGAAAGTTCGACGAGAGATTGGTGGCGATGATCGCGTCCCAGCGGTCCTCCGGGAACTCGTCGATCGGACAGGTATATTGAATGCCCGCGTTGTTCACGAGGATGTCGACGGCACCGAGACGCTCCGTGCACTGCTGCACCAACGCGCGCACTTCAGCCGGTTTCGTCACGTCAGCCGCGCCATGCACGACGCGCCCGCCGGACAGTTCCGCGAGTTCCCGGCACTGCGCGTCGATCTTCAACGCATCGCCGAAACCGTGGATCATCAGGTCCGCGCCTGCCAGCGCCAGGCAGCGGGCGATACCAAGCCCGATGCCGCTCGTCGAGCCAGTCACGAGCGCAATCTTGCCGTTCAGCGTATTCATGAGGTTTCCCGTTGGACGTGGCCGCGTGGTCAGGCTGCCGTTTGCGCGCGCGCGGCTTTGCTCGCGTCCACCAGCATCTGCAGGCGCGGAACGAAGAACGGTGCCGGCTTCAGGATTCGCGACTGCTGGTCGACGATCAGCGGCATCAGCTTTTTCAGATAGTCCTGCCAGTCCGGGTCGGCAACCATCTGCTCGCGCAGCTTCACGCGCTGATTGATGTCGTCGAAGGCCCACAGATGAACGATCAGGTTCAACGTGCCGATTTCCGACGAGTAGTAACCCACCATATACGGCAAATGCCTCGCCTGAATCACCATGCCCTCCTCCTCGTACAGCTTGAGGAAATCGGGCGCCTTGCCGGGCTGGACCGTATAAATGCGTTCTTCCACGAACATGATTTGCTCTCCTTATCGATATGAAGATTCGACTGCCCAAAAACGGCGCTGCGGCGCCGTCGCTCAGTTGCGCGCGTCTTCCAGGATCATCTGCGACGCTTTTTCCGCGATCATGATAGTCGGCGCGTTGGTATTGCCCGAGGTGATGGCCGGCATCACGGAAGCGTCCACCACGCGCAGATTGCCGACGTCGTGCACGCGCAGACGCGCATCCACCACCGCCATGCCGTCGCAGCCCATCTTGCAGCTACCCACCGGGTGATACATCGGCTGCGCGTTGGCGCGCAGGTACGCAAGCAGCTCGTCGTCCGAGCCCACGCCGGGCCCGGGCACCGTCTCCTTCACAACGTGCTCCACGAAAGGCGGCGCGGCGAACATCCGGCGCATCCAGCGCACGCCGGACATCAGCACGCGGCAATCCTCGCTGTCGGTCAGATAGTTGAACAGAATTTGCGGCGAGGCGAACGGATCGGCGGCTGCGAGCGAGAGCCGACCACGCGATCTCGGCCTGCTCTGACTGCACGACGCGGTCACGGCCGGAACGTTCTCGGCCGTAATGCGGCCGTCCTTGCGCACGAGAATGCTGAAAGGCCGGAACTGCAACTGCAGATCGGGCCTCGTCAGGTCGGGCCGCGAGCGCAGATACGCGCCGACCTGCGCGGCCGCGCTGGTCAGCAGCCCGCTGCGGGTCAGCACGTAACGCAGCACGTGCGGCAGCACGCGCAGGTTCGACGAAATCTTCCGGTTGATCGAAAACTCCGGCGACACCTGCGCAAGATAATGCACATAGGTGTGATCGTGCAGGTTTTCGCCGACACCCGGCAGGTCGTGCACGACGTCGATCCCGAACGAACGCAGTTGCTGCGCCGGACCAATTCCCGACAACATCAGCAACTGCGGCGAATTGATCGCACCACCCGAAAGGATCACCTCCCGCGCAAGCGCCCGATGTTCGACGCCTGCCTGCCGATACACGACACCCGTCGCGACGCGCCCCTGCATGAGCACCTTCAGCACGTGCGCGTTGACACGCACGTCGAGATTCGGGCGACGCCTCGCGGGCGCGAGAAATGCGCTCGATGCGGACTCGCGCGCGCCCTGGCGCAGATTGAGTTGCAGATAACCGATGCCTTCGTGCGTCTCGCCGCCGAAGTCCGTATTGAGCGGCACGCCGATCCCTCGGCCTGCCTCGACGAATGCCCGCGACGCGACATGCGGCGCCTTCAGGTTCTCGACGCTCAGTTCGCCATCGGCGCCGTGATAAGCGGTGCTGCCGCCTTCGTAGCACTCGCTGCGCCGATAGAACGGCAACACGTCGTCCCACCCCCAGCCGCGATTGCCCAGGTCGCGCCAATGGTTGTAGTCGTCCGGATGTCCGCGCATGTAGACAAGACCATTAATCGAGCTCGATCCGCCGAGCGTCTTGCCGCGCGGACACGCCAGCATGCGGCCATTCAATCCCGGCTCGCTGCTCGTCGTATAGCGCCAGTTCACGCCGGGGTCGGAAATGAGGCGCGTCATGCCGGCTGGAATTCTGATCCAGAGCTTGTTGTCGGGCGGCCCCGCTTCGAGCAGCAGCACGCGGGTGCGCGCGTCCTTTGACAACCGGTTCGCCAGCACGCAGCCCGCGGAACCCGCGCCCACGATGACGTAATCGTATTGCGTCGTGTCCATCTGGTGTGTCTCGCTCCTCATGGCAGGCCGCGATGCGGGCTACCTTATGTTGTGACGCTACTTTACGGGCGCCGTGCCGGCCTGACCAGCGCAATAATGTGAGCCATTCTGCAATTTGGCCGATCAATCGGGCCGTTCGGCGCGAGGGCTCATTGTGCTGTCCATCCGCCGTCCACGCGGATGCAGGTGCCGGTCGTCATCGCCGCCGCCGGCGACGCCAGATAGATGGCCGCGCCCGCCACGTCTTCGATCTGCCCGAGGCGGCCGAGCGGAATCTTCTCCACCATCTCGCGCTGCTTCGCGGACGTATCGACGATACGGCGAATCAGCGGCGTATCGATAAAGGTCGGCGCGATGCTGTTCACGCGAATCCGCTGTGGCGCCAGTTCCACCGCCATCGCTTTCGTCAGCCCTTCCACCGCATGCTTGGTCATGCAGTAAGGACCGCGCAGCGGCGCGCCCACGTGTCCCATCTGCGAGCTCACGTTGATCACGCACGCATCCGTCGCGCGCGGACCCGCCGCGAGCATGCGCCTCACCGCGGCCTGCGCGACGACGAAATACGAACGGACATTGAGTCCCAGCATCACGTCGAGCTCCGCCTCGGACACGTCGACGAACGGACCCGGAAAATTGGTGCCCGCATTGTTGACGACGATGTCGAGCGCATCCAGACCGCCGATGATCGCGCGCATGGCGTCGCTGCACGTGACGTCGGCGGGAGCGATGTTCAGGCGCCCGGCGCCAGCCGCGCGAGCGCGCCGGGCAAGCAGTTCGAGTTTCGCGGCCGTGCGCGCAACCAGCACGAGATCCGCCCCCTCGCGGGCAAACGCAAGCGCGATCGCCGCGCCGATGCCTTCGCTCGCGCCCGTAATGAGCGCCGTCCTGCCCGCCAGCAACGCGCGTCCGTGAGCCCCCGCGCGCGGCATCTCAATGCTTGCTCCGGCCATGTCTGACACCGTCCTCTCTATCGATCCCTATCGGAGAGCCGCGTCGTCCCGGCGGCCCGATGCCTCGCCGCGCCTCGCGCGCGCAAGGATCCGCTGCGCGCGCGCGATCACTGGCGCGTCGACCATCTGTCCGTCAACCGTGAACACCCCGTCACCGTGGCGAGCGCCCTCGACAATCCGCTCGGCCCAAGCGCACTCCTCTTCTCCCGGCGTGAAGGCGCGATTGACCACCGGCACCTGCGCCGGGTGAATGCACAGCTTGCCGCCAAAACCGAGGCGGCGCGCGTGTTCGCTCGCCCGCCGCATGGCGTGAGCGTCGCGAAATTCGAGCGACGGACCATCGAGCGGCGCACCGATACCCGCCACGCGCGAGGCCAGCACGAGCCGCGAACGAAAGTACAAGAGCGCTTCCTCGTCGCCCTGCAGGTCGAGGTCGGCGGCGAAATCGACGGTGCCGAACATCAGCCGCGCGACGCCGGGCCATGCCGCGATCCGCTCGACGTTCGCCATGCCGGACGCCGACTCGATCAGCGGGAAAAATGGCCTGGGCTCGCGCAAGCGGTTCGACGCCTGCGCCAGATCGTCCGGCTCGCCGACTTTCGGCAACACGATGCCGAGCACGCCGGGCCGGTCGCATAGCGCCATGTCGTCGTCGAACCACGCGCTGCCGGGCGCATTGACTCGCACGAGCGCGCGCGCGCCGGCGTCGGTCCATGCGCGCACCGCCTCGCGCGCCTCGGCTTTCGCAGACGGCGCAACGGCATCCTCCAGGTCGACGATGACGCCATCCGCGCCGCTGCGCAGCGCCTTGCCGAAGCGTTCGGGATGGGTAGCCGGCACGAACAGGCAGGAGCGCAGATCAACGGGATTCGTCATGGCAAGCCTTCGGAGATGGAACGCTCAGACGCACACGGTGGGATCGGCCTCGGGGCCGGCCACCACGCAGGCCTCATGCAGCTGCGAACGCGCGGACGCATCGAGGCCAAGCACTCCGGCGAGCACCTCGTCGGTATGTTCGCCGAGCATCGCTGCCGGCCGCTGCGCGCCGCGCAGCCGGTCCGGCGCGCGTACCGGCGTACCGGCCGCCCAGTGCGTGCCGATGCCGGCCGTGCTCACGCGCTCGTAGAGCGGATTCGACCCGCCTACGCGGAGATCGTCCGCAAGCAGTTCGCGAACGCTGCGGTAGGGTCCCCAACACACGCGGCGAGCATCGAAAAGCGTGGCGATCTCGTCGTATGAGCGCGTCGCGAACCACGGCTCGAACACGGCAGCGATCGCGTTGCGTGCCGCGTAACGGTCCGCCTCGCGGGCGAAGTCGCCGCCGACGCGCGTCTCCAGTTCCGCGAACTCGCGCGCGAGTCCGCATGCGTCGACGAGCGCGCGCCACTGCCCGGCTGAGATGCCCGCGATCATCAGCCTCCGGCCGTCGCGCGTGACGAAATCGCGGCCGAACGCGCCATATATGTGATTGCCGATCGCTTCGCGCTGCGTGCCGAGTACTTCCACTTCCGTCATCACGCCCAGATGCGACAGCATCGAAAACGCGACGTCCGACAATGCGAGCCGCAACTGCGTGCCCGCCCCCGTCTGCCGGCGCGACATCACCGCGCACGCGATCGCCATCGCCGCCTGGTAGGCGCAGCACGCATCCCAGGCGGGAAACGGGTTGTTGACGGGCGCGTCGCCCGCGCCTGTGACGAACGGATAGCCGCTCGCGCAATTGACCGTGTAATCGACGGCCGTGGAGCCGTCGAAATTGCCTTCGATCGTGCAGGTGATCATGTCCGCGCGCCGCGCGGCGAGGAGCGCGTGATCGAGCCACGGCACGCCGATATTGGTCAGCAATATGCCGCCCTCCGGGCCGGGTGCGGTGGCGAGACGCTGGACGAGTTCGCGGCCCGCGGCGCTGCGCAGGTCGATCGCGATGGACTTCTTGCCCTTGTTCAGGCCGGTCCAGTAGAGGCTGCGCCCGGACGGCGCGACCGGCATGCGGTTGTAGTCGATGCCGCCGCCGATCATGTCGACGCGTATCACCTCCGCGCCGAACTGGGCCAACGTGAGCCCCGCGAGCGGCGCCGCGATGAACGCCGAGCTTTCGATCACGCGCACGCCGCGCAAGAAATCGTAGCTCACAATTTCTCCCCGAAAGCCGCGTGCGCTTCCATGGTCACGCAGCCTTGCGCGTCGCGGGTCCAGAGATCCGCTGCCGCGCCGTCCGCGCACGGCGCCCCGCACAGCGAGAAAGCGTGAGGGCCGGCAAGCGGGCGAACGCCGCGAAACGAAAAGCTCGCAAGGCGGCGGCCCGTCGCGCTGACGGCCAGATGCGCGAGCAACGTGGCGAGCAGCGGACCCTGCACGACGAGACCCGCGTGCCCCTCGGCATGCATCGCGTAGTCGCGATCGTAGTGAATGCGATGTGAGTTGAAGGTCAGGGCGGAATAGCGGAACAGCAGCGCCGGATCGGGCCGCATGCTCCGCTCCCACCGGGCGTCGCCCCGCGCGGGCTTGCCGGGCACGGGCACGCCGCCGCCGCTCGCAGCCGGACCGCGATAGACCAGATCCTGCTCTTCGTCGACAAGCAGTTCGGCGCCGCGGCTGTACCGGTGACGCAGCGTGACGAACAGGAGTCTGCCCGAGCGCCCGGCCGTCTCGCGTATGCCCGCGACCGACGACGCGCGTGTCAACGTATCGCCAACGCGCAAAGGCGCATGAAGCGTCAGGCGGCCGCCGGCCCACATGCGGCGCGGCAGGTCGGCCGGCGGCGGGAAGATACCGCGCGTGGAGTGACCATCCTCTCCGAGTTCGCGGGCAAGCGCTGGCGTCACGCAGTACATCCAGTGCCAAAGCGGCGGCAACGGGCCGCCTGCGCGAGGTGCGTCGTCGGCCAGCGTCGCCGCCGCCGCCGATGCGCGAAAGTGATCGACGCACTCAGTCCGGGTTTCGATGCGGTCGACCCAGTCGTGCGCAATGTCGTTTTCCATGCTTCGCGTCGGCCCGCCTGTCGATATGGTGCGGACAAGGTTAGGGAAACTCGACGGGCCTGACAAACAAAATTATTGCACCGACTATGCGAATTGATCGATCAATTCACCTGTTCCGCGGCGGATGGAAATGGCGATGTTCATGCGCTTGACCCACTGGGTCGGGCGACCCGCCGCGGACTTCGTGCGGATGCGGCCGCAGTAGGCCCCCCTCCCGGCTGTAGCCTTGCTCGCCACCTAGAAGCATGGAAGACGGACTTCCGCAGCCAATCCACCTTCCGGCCGGATTGAAAGTTCGAGCTTGCCATGATGTTGCCGCGCGATCCTCTCCGCGATCGCAAGACCCAGTCCGGTACCCGCAGCCCGGTCAGCGCTCTCCACGCGCCTGAACGGTTGCCGGATTACCGTCAGCAACTCCTCGGGGACACCCGGTCCAGCGTCCTCGACGACGAGCACGACGCATCCTCCATCGCAGTATGTTCGGACTGCCAATCCAACTTTTCCGTGAACCACCGCGTTGTGCATCAGGTTCATCAGTAGCCGTTGCATGCCGACGGCGCGATAAGGAATCTCCGGCAACGGCGCCAGATCGAGCTCAAACACGTGCCCGAGCCCCGCGTAATCAGCGGCAAGCTGTTCCACCAGGGCATTGAGATCACCCGGCACGCGCGGCTCGTCATCCCAGCCGCGGGCGAAATCGATGAACTGGGCGACGATCGTATCGATCTCGGAGACGAAGCGCTCCGCGTTCGCGAGCGGCGCATCGAACGACTCCGGTGCGGTAATCGCCATACGCAACTTCGTCAACGGCGTGCGGATATCGTGCGAAATGCCGGCCAGCATTTCCGTGCGCGTTGCCTCCACGCCGGCAAGCGCTTCCACCATCCGGTTGAAGGCCTCGGCCACTCTCGCCAGCTCCGTGGGCCCTTTCGCGGGAACGGGCTCCGGCCAGCTGCCGCGCTCGATCGTCGCGGCAGCATTCGCGAGTCGTCGCAGTGGGCCGGCCGTGTGACGCTGGATCAACCACGCGCCGAGCGCGGGCAGCATGGCGAGTGTCAGCGCGATACCCATCGCACCGAGCGACAGCGACTGCCCGATCGCCGCGGCCACGGGCAATGCGACCCAGTAGTACCGGCCGTCGATCACGAGGCGCACCCAGAAGCGATGTTGGCCGCCAGCTTCCCCATACGCCTGCGCCCCGGGAGGAAGACGCTCGCTCAACACGCGAAGAAATCGGCGGACCGTATAAGCATGTGGCAGCAATCTGTGCGTATCGACCGGGGGCGTACCCGAAACGCCGCCGTTCATCGCCGTCAGCTCCCGGCTCCGCTCAGGCTCAGGCAAGGCCACCAGCAAACGCTCCATCATGGCGGTTTGCGAGGCGACCAGCGAAGCCGCTTCGTCTATGCGCGGTTTCTGGACAAAAATGAAGATCGACAGGAACGTCGAAACCTGGCTCGTGATGACAACCAGCACGAGCAGCACGAGGTTGCGTCCGAGCAGCGAAGCGGGCAATAAGCGGGTCATCCTTCGAGCTCTGCCATCAGCATGTATCCCACACCCCAAACGGTACGAATAAAGCGAGGCTTCGAAGCATCCGCTTCGATGATCTGCCGCAGGCGCAGAACCTGCACGTCGACGCTGCGCGCATTCGCGTCGTAGTCGCGGCCATGCGAGCGTTCGATCAGATTCAGCCGGCTCACTGGCCGGTTGGGCGTCTGCGCGAGCGCGCAGAGCAGACGCAGTTCCGCCTGACCAAGTTCGACCTCCTGTCCGTCATGGGCCGTCAGCTCATGAAGCAGCAGATCAAGGTGGAAGTCGCCGAATTTCAGTCTGACCGCTTCGTCGTCGAACCGGATGCCATCCCGCGAAACGCGCCTTTTCAGCGCCAGTTCCTGACGGCGCAATATGGCGCGAATGCGCGCGAGCAACTCGCTCGGCAGGAAGGGCTTCGCCAGGTAATCGTCGGCGCCATGCTCGAGTCCGACCACGCGATCGACTGGCTCGCCGCGCGCCGTGAGCATGAGAATGGGAATGATCTGTCCTTGCGCCCGCAGGCGACGGCAAACGGAGAAGCCGTCTTCGCCCGGCATCATGATGTCGAGAATCAGCAGGTCGTACGGCTCGCGCTCGAGAAACATGTCCATCTGCTGGCTGTTCTTCGCCGTACGCACGTCAAAGCCGTGCGCCGCCAGATAGCGCTGCAACATGTTGCGGATTTCCGCTTCGTCGTCCAGTACGATGATGCGGGCAGCCCGCCTGTCGCCGGGAGCCGGAATGGTAGTCAACATGGCGATCTGCGGTCCTCCCCTATCGACGGGCAAAACCATTGTTGCGCACAGGGCACGCTTACTGGCGATGCTGCGCCGCGTAGCGCTCGATGTCGTCCAGCGTCACGTAACCCTTGTGGTCCGCGTCGATCTGGTCGAAATTCTTCGCCACTCTCGGCATGCCGGCCTGCGCTTCCGCCAGCGTCAGCTTGCCGTCGTGGTTCGTGTCGGCCGCATCGAATCGGGCCTGGAGCTTTTGCAACGCTGCGCCTTGCGCATAAGCCGTCGAAGTTGCCAAGGCAGCGATCAGAATCAGACAGGTACGTTTCATTTTTCTCTCCATGAAAAAGACAAGCTGGCTGCTTGAAACTCGTCTGGAAAACGAGTGTAAGAAAACCCGCTGCAATACAGGTTTCGAATGTGTAAAAATAAATGTCAGCCTATGTCACGCCCCAGTGCCGGCCGGTGCCGCCCGTCGTCCGGAAATGAAGCGTAAACATCGGAGGCCGGCCGACGCGGACATGGCAATCGTGTAACGGGAAAATTGACGGCACCGGGTACCGTCGGGAATTCAGCACTTGCCGTCCCTATTCCCCGGCGGCGCGCTGGCGCCGCAGCAACGCCGCCCGACTTCGCAGTTCCTCCGTCGTCTCGCCATCACCGTCCGCGCGCCAGCCTGGCGGACGAAACAAGTGTCCCAACACCGTGGCCAGGTTCCGCGCGGCAGTCAGGTCGCGAGCGAGACTTGCCCAGTGCCCGAATTCCACGACGAACGGATTCTGCGATCGCGTAGGCGTGACGAGACCGTAGCGACAGGGAAGCTCGTCGCGCTCGGCCACATACGTGCCGAACAGACGATCGAAAATAATCAGCGCACCGCCATAGTTGGCATCGAGGTACTCGACATTCGACGCATGGTGGACACGATGTGCGGATGGCGTATTGAAAACGTACTCCAGCCAGCCAAGCCGTGGAATCCAGGTGTTGTGAATCCAGAACTGGTAGAGCAGATTGATGGACAACGACGCCAGGACGACATGGGGATTCACACCCAGCCAGATGAGCGGGGTGAAGAAAAGCCCGCTTCCCGTCAGCTTGCCGGTCCAGCCGAGACGGTAAGCCGTGGACAGCGTCAACTGGTTCGGCGAATGATGGACCGCATGCGAGGCCCAGAAGAACCGGATACGATGTGCCGCGCGGTGATACCAGTAGTAAAAAAACTCCTGCCCGACGAACACCAGCAACAACGTCGGTATGCCGTGCAGCGGAACGGTGTAGATCCGGTACTGCCAGGCAAGGGCGAAAACCGGCGCAGCGAACGAGAGCGGCAGGCGGTCAATGACGCGGCGCCCCGCCATGTCGACGAGCGAAATCCCCATCTCGTACCATGCGAACAGCGCACCTCCGCGACGCGCCCGCCAGGAAAGCACGACGGCCTCGACCAACGACAGGCCGATCAATACAGACGAAACGACAAAAGCAGATCTGAGTGTGTGAGCCATGCCTGGGAAACCGGTAAGCACGGGACGACCGTTCGGGTGCCAGGCATCACTTGGAATGCCAACGCCAGGTAGTCCGAAATGGTGCCGTAGACATCGAACATTTCAATAAGGCGCGTAGTAGTAGTACACCGGACGCGTATATACGACGGGTGGCGCCACAACGACGGGCGCGGGCGGCATGACGATCGTGTCGCCCTTCGCAGTAATGCACTGGGCGTAGGCGTTGTCATACTGCCGCTGCAATGCGGCTTCCGTCTGTCCGCGCTGGTTCGCACCCGCAGCCGAACCCAGCAGGAGACCGACGCCCGCGCCTATTGCGGCACCCGCACCTGCGTTACCCGCTCCCGCGCCGATCAGGGCGCCCGCAGCCGCGCCGCCGGCGGTACCGAGCACGGGCGCCGCCGCGCCCGATTGCGCCGTTGAATGACTCGAAGCCATCGGGTTCACAAGCTGAGACGCGTACGTGCGACAACTAAAATCGTCTTGCTGGAATGCGTTGAGTGTCTTCCCCGGAGCGGGGAGCGCAGATACGGTCGGGTAGCTGGGCGGCACCACCGCGCAAGCGCAAAGGGCAAGCAGCGTGCAAACCAGGAGCACAAGGTAGCCCGGACGGAAAATATTCATGATGTGCAGAAACAGTCGTTGCGAGGAGTGAGTGCCCGCGTAGTCCTAAAACCGGTACGCGAGCCCGAGGGAACCGAAGACGCTTGCCCGCCGCTCGACGATCGGACTGGCGGCCGCGTCGCCGACCAACGTGCCGACACCGGCGGCAGCGCGCAGCGACCAGCGCGCGTCGAGGCGATGATCGAGCGCGACCTTCAGATCGACGCGCGAAAATCCCGCCGACGGTGAATACACCGGCAGATGTGCGGCACTATCGATCGACTGCTCGCTGTCGATGCCAAAGTAGGTCTGCTCGGCCGGGCCGTTCGACCAGACCGTATCGGCCGAAACCGTCACCTTGTCCTGCGGCATCTCGAGCGCAACGTAAGACACGCCCAGCGTCGCGTGATTGCCGTAGCCGGCGTGCGCCGACTGAAGGAACTTCAGGTTCACGGCCATCCGGCCCATTTCCCAGCGAACGAACGCGCCATACACGAGCGAATCGTCGATATTGCCCGTTCCGTTGAGGATCGTTGCGTAGTCCTGGTCACGACCTAGACCGACACCGATGAGCGGACCGGCGCTCAGATGTGTACCGATCGGCCAGGCCACCCCGCCGTCGAGCCCCTCGGCAAAGAACCGCATCCCCGAAGCCGTCTGGCTCGAGAGCGCAATGACGGGTAATGGCAACACACGATAAGCGGTTGCCCCCTGATAGCGCGGCAACGCCGTGATATCGAGACCTATGCTGCCGTCTGGCGAGGACTGCGCAAAGGCACAAGTCCCGTACACCCATGTGCATACGATGAGCGTAAGAGACACTACGCTTCGGTGACTACGGCCTGCGCGGCCGTTCGGCGACGTGAGATCGGGAAAAAATTCGGACATGGGCGATCAAGCGGATGGGTAGCGGGAGGGAAGGACGCTCGAAGCACGCAGCGTTGGTCAGGACCAGTGGCCAGGCACCCAGACGTTACCGACCCAATGGGCCCCTACCCAGACGCGTGGCGGAACCACCACCATAGGCGCCGGCGCGACCACGACGGGCGCTGGAGCGACGGCAACGGCCACTGGCGCAGCAGCCGGCACCATCACGGCAGACGGCGCAGCAACCACCGGAGGCACGACCGCAACGACCGCGGCCGGCGGAGGCGCTGCCACGGCGACGCCGGGCGCCGGAGCGACGACCGCAACGTGGGGGGCTCCCGTTATGACTACGCCGCCGGTGGTGACCGTGCCGCCATGCGGACCGGTCACGCTGCCCGATGTCGCCACGACTCCCGGCGCCACATGCACGGCCGTCGTCGTATGAGAGACGGTTTCGCCCGCCGGACCCGTGACGCTCGCCGTCCGCGTACAGACACCGCCCGCGCAACGGGTCGAACCCGAATGCGAGTAAGTTCCGTTCGGTCCGCTGAGGGTCCCCGAAGACGAGAACTGCCCCGGCCCGGTTCTCGTCACGCTATCCGACGTGCTGACCGTGTGGCCATTGGGACCGGTCACGCTGCCGTCGTGCGTGCAGGTTCCGCCTGCACAACTGGTCGATCCGCTGTGCGTGTAGCGACCGCCGTCAGGACCGGTCGCAGTGCCCGCATTCGTGAATTGCCCCGGGGCCGTACGCGTGACCGTGCCGTGATTCGTCGCGAGACCTCCGTACGGCCCCACGACACCGCCGCTATGCGTACAGGCGTTGCCGCCGCACGAGCCGTAACGCACGAGATGCGCATCGGCACCCTGGCAGAGTAGCGCCAGCAGTACCGACGCCGTAGCCGGAACAACGTTTCTCATGAATGCCCTCTTGCGGAAAAGACGAATCAACGCCGCCAATGTAGAAAAACGCGAGGGCAATAGCTGTTAGCAATTCATGTCAAACGATGTCGGCGAACATTAGAGCGCACCGGGAGAAGGCGAAGAAAGGTCGAAACGCGATGACATATTTTCAGAACAGATTTTCATTGGCACGCCGATTACGCTTGCATTCGTGGCCGGCACCCGTCGGTCTTTCAACCCTGCCTCACCAAGGATCTGCGATGAAACTGCGTTATCTGATCGCCTCTGCAAATGGGCTGGCATTCGCGCTGCTGGCGCAGTCCGCAATGGCCGGCGTGGCCATTGGCATCACGGTTCCAGTCGCACCCGTCGTGCCGGTCGTACCGACTTACGCCCCCGTAATCATCCCGGCTGCACCGGTCGTCGTCGCCGCGGCTCCGGTGGTGGTTCCCCCTCCTCCGGTCATCGTCGCACCGGTGCCCGTAGCCGTCCGGCCTGTTTATGCCGCTCCGTACTACCCGGCCGTCACCGTGCATACCGGGTACTGGGCGCGCGGTGTCGTCGTCGTTCACTAGTCCCCGCCCCGTGCCGCCGTGTGAGCCACAGCGGCATTCCGCCCCGTTCCTCAGCAGTGGCGTTCGAGGCGGCGGAGAGGCCCCGTCTCTCCCCGCTTCCTTTTTCCTCCGACCGCGCGTTACAGGTAAGTCCCTCTTTGCTTCCGGCCGGAAGTCTTCAGTCACGAACGGTCCCGCTGAACCAGACGTCACCCCTGGGTAGAGGATGTAACGCTGCTTGCAGCCACGGGAGCGCTGGCCGGCGGAGTGTCCGCCGGTTGGGTGCTGTTCGTTGCGTTATGCCTCGTCAATGCTCCAGACAGCGACGGTGCGCCGGGAATCAGGACACAACCGCTCACGGTGAGCGCCGGCATGGCAAAGGCGGTGAATAATCGGAGCGAGTTGAGTTTGAAAGCATCGAACGATGCGTACGACTGAGTATGTCCGCAAGTCTCCTAGCCCAAAGGTCTCCAGAGGTGCCCCCCTGGAGACTCTGCAACCGGATTGAGTGTCTCGCGCTCCCAGGCAAGACGTTTATAAAAATTCCCGATTGCGGGATTTGCCCGGGATCGGGATTTTCAACGCGTGTTTCGTATGGCTTACTTCGTGCCCACGGTCTGCGACGGCACCCACTTGCCGTCGACGACCTTGTACACCGTTACGCCACCATACTTCAGGTCTCCATACTGATCGTAGGCCAGCTCGTTAGTGGTCACGCCCTTCATGTTCGTGGCCTTCAGCGCGGCGAGATAGACGTGCGGATCGGTCGAGTTCGCTTTCTTCATCGCGTTGAACACCGCCATCGTGCCGTCGTAGGCATAAGGCGCGTACAGTTCCACCGGCTGGTTAAAGCGCTTCATGTAGTGATCCGAAAATTCCTTGCCGCTCGGCATCTGGGCAAGCGGGCTGCCCTCCGAAGCGGCCAGCGTGCCCTCGGACGCCGCGCCCGCGATCTTGATCAGGTTGTCGGACTGCACCATGTCCGGGCCGATCAGCGGCGCCTTGATGGCAAGCGAGCGCATCTGCTTGAGCATCGGCGCAGCCTGCGTATCGGCGCCGCCGTAGAACACCGCGTCGACATCCGACGCCTTGATCTTCGTAAGGATCGCGCGGAAGTCCACGGCCTTGTCGTTCGTATAGTCCTGATCGACCACGGTGGCGCCTGCCGCCTTCACGGCCTTCGTGAACTCCTCCGCCACGCCCTGCCCGTAGGCGGTGCGGTCGTCGACGATCGCGAAGCGCTTGAACTTGAGATCTTTCGCGGCGTACTCGCCAAGGACGCTGCCCAGTTGCGTGTCGGAAGTCAGCAGGCGGAAAGTGGTGGGCAGGCCGAGGCGCGTATAGGTGGGCGCCGTGGCCATGGCAATTTCGGGAATGCCCGCTCTCGCATAAATCGGCGCAGCCGGGATGCTGGTGCCCGAGTTGTAGTGTCCGATCACCGCGACCACGCCATCGTCCACGAGCTTTTGCGCAACCGTCGTGCCGGTCCGGGGGTCCGCCTGGTCATCCTGCGCATCGAGCACGAAGTGCACCGGCTTGCCGCCGATCACCGGATGGGTCGCGTTCATGTCCTCGATCGCCAGCTCCACGCCGCTCTTGAAGTCGGCGCCGTAATGCGCCTGGCCGCCGGTGAGCGGCGCGGCGAAACCGATCTTGACGTCGTCGGTCTGAGCGAAGGCCGCGGTGCTGCCCAGTGCAGCGGCAGTGCAGGCGAGCGCGGCAATGGCGGTGGCCATGGCGCTCGCGCGCAACGGCAGACGATATTCGGAATGGTTCATCGGGTCTATTTCCTCACACTTTCACGTTGTTCATGGACGCCGCCTTATCGTTCATAACACGCTCGCGGCGTGTGGCATTCCTCCGCAACAGCAAACGCCACACGAACGGCGAATAGCGTCGCGGCTCGCGACGAGCCGCCTCGTGTGTTGCAAGGTTGTGCCGACTGGATCAGCGATGAAAACAAGTATGGCTACGCGCGGCACCGGCGGCTTGGGGGCTTTTATGCGTCAGGATGACGAAATCGGCATAGTGCCGCGCGGGCGCCCTTCGGCGCCCCGGGGAAACCCTCGGATCCCGCGCGGCGGACGGATCGGCGCCGGAATGGCGACCGGGGACGTCAGGTCCCGCTCCGCCCGTTGATATCCAGCACGAGCCACCTGCCGATATAACGCGAGCCGTCCGAAGAAAGATGGTCCCGGTCGGCGTACAGGAACTCGCCTCCCTGCCGCGCATAGCAGCTCCGCGCGTCGCACAGGAGCGGCATGGGATTGAACACCTTCACGCCGGGGAATTGCTCCAGCACCGCGAGGATGCGCGCCTGGGTGCCCGCCAGCCTGCGCTCGACCTTCGCGCGCGAGACCGAGCACGACGAGCGTATCGAGATTTGCACGGGGCGACGCACGCAGGTGTCCGGATCGAAATCGAGCTCGGGCGTGTCGAGCACGAACACCACGTTCTTGCCGGCCGCGGTGAGCTTGCGCAAGGTCTGCGCGAGCCCCGCGAGGTAAACGTCCAGATTGGACTCGCCGTCCTGCCCGCCGGCATGTTGGCCGGCAGGCACGAGCCGGATATAGCTGCCCTCGTCGTAGTCGAAGCCTCCCTTGATCGACGAGATCGCGTAGCTCGACAGAATCACCGAATGGATATCGGGCGACTTCGTCACGTAATCGAGCACATCGTCGAACAGCGCCGCGCAATGTTTGACATAGCCCCCCAGGTGAATGTCGATACCGTAGAACGGCGGACAATTGCCGCTGCCGACCGCGAGGATCCCCGTGCCGGAGGCCGAGAGCGCCGACTGAAGCCCTTCGTAGTAGTGATTGGCGTGGCTGTCGCCGAGCAGCGCCACGACAGGACGGCCGTTGGACTCGGGCATCATGCAGAAGTCGGATCTGGGGAAAGTTTTCTTGCATTCACGCGTGAATGCCCAGCCCTCCTGATGCCCGCCGAAGTTCGCGTCGGGAAAGCGGTCGGGGAAGCCGTTGTCGCGCGAAATGGCATAGCTGGATAATCCGACACCCATCATCGCCACGAAGAGCCCGGTGGCGACGCGCGCCGGATAGCGCCGCGCCTGACGGCTGAATCGCGCGGGCGCTTCGACGAAGCTGAACGTCATGCAAGACAGTACGACGGCAGCCCCGATGGCGGCGACCAGCATCGGGGTTGTCGGCGCACCGCCGCTCAGGAGGCGGAGGAAGGCCAGTATCGGCCAGTGCCAGAGATAGAGCGGATAGCTGATCAGCCCGATATAAGCAAACGGTTTGAGCGAAAGCACGCGGCGATTGAGCCAGGCCGCCGGCCCGGCGGCGATGATAAGCGTGGCGCCCCCCGCCGGCAACGCTGCACGCCAGCCTGGAAACAGCGTTTTCGGATCGAACAGCACGAGGCTCGCGACGACGAGCGCGAGCCCCGCGAACGAGACGAAGTCGTGCAGCGCCTGCCTCGTGCCGCTCGCTTGCGTCGCCCGGTATTCGCCCGAAGCAGGCCCGCGCGTGCGTAGAAATTCCGTCCACGCCAGCGTGGAGCCGAACAGCAGCTCCCAGAAACGCGTGACCGGCAGATAGAACGCCGCGGTCGCGTGGGTCCCGCTCAGCCAGATGCTGCTGGCAAGCGAGAGCAGAATGGCCGCGGCGATGACGAGCGTCGCCACGCGCCGGCTCGTGAATCTCCAGAGCCCATACAGCGCGACCGGCCAGACGATGTAGTACTGCTCCTCGACGCCAAGCGACCACAGATGCAGGAGCACGCTGGACGAAGCGCCCTGCGAGAAGTAGTCCTCGGTCATATAAAAATAGATGTTCGCCACGAACGCGACACTGGCCAGCGCGTCGCGCGCGAGACGCGCGAGCTCGCCGGACGCCATCAGCGCGAGGCCCGCCGAGAGGCTGGCGACCAGCACGACGACGAGTGCCGGATAGATACGCTTGATGCGCCGCACGTAGAAGTCGACGAGGCTGAAGCGCCCCTGATCGAGCGTCTCGATGATGTGCTGGGAAATCAGGTAGCCGGAGATGGCGAAGAAAATATCCACGCCGACGAAGCCGCCCGTCAGCGCGCGAGGGCAGGCATGAAAGATGACGACCGAAACGACCGCGACCGCGCGCAATCCATCGATGTCCGGCCGATAGCCCTGTGCGGGCTTGCGTGATGTAGCGCTCACTGTGGTCTCATCCCGAATGTCCGTGTGGCTGCGGGTCTCACCAACGGCCGGTGCGCGCGAATACGACGCGCCGCAGGGCGCACTGTGCTGGTTGCCTGCCACATGGTATCGGCGCGGTGAATGCGGACTGTTGCCCACCTCACGCAAACGCACGCATCGCGCGCATCCGGCTACGGGCGGCGTGCGTCATGCCTCGGACAAGACCATTAAAGCAGGCGCTCCGACGCGCCACCGTGGTTGAGCGCACAGTCCGATGGCGCCGATCGCGCGGACAATGAGATCCAGCCTGTCGCCAGCGGCGGCGGCGCGCCGCTCTTCGCCCGCGCGCTCCGCAGCCCGCACGCCTCCCGGAGCCAGCCTTATGCCCCTTCTGTCGACCGCGCTCGAACGCGAGCGCAACAACTTCGATCTGGTCCGCCTGCTCGCCGCCGTGGCGGTCGTCTACGGCCACTCATTCGTGCTTCAGCAACCCGACGGCCGCGTCGACCTCGTCACGGCATTCCTCGGCTTCGACTATTCCGGCAGCCTGGGCGTGTTTGCGTTCTTTCTGCTAAGCGGCATGCTCGTGACCGCCAGCTTCGACCGGCAGCGTTCGGCGCCGCGTTTTCTTGTGTTGCGCATATCGCGAATCTGGCCCGCCGTTGCCGTGGGCGCCCTCTTCGTCATGTTCGTCATTGGCCCGTTCTTCACTACGCTGCCGTTGCGCCAGTACTTCACGTCGGGCACCACGTGGAGCAATCTCGACACCTTCTCCACGATCGTGCTCGGCAAGCACATTGCGGTTGCAGGTGTCTTCGAGCATGACCTCTACTCGATCTGCGCGCCCCTCTGGACGCTGCCCATCGAGGTGCGATACTACTTCGTCGTGCTCGTCACCGGCATGATGGGCTTGCTCAAGACGCGCCGCGGCATGATGCTCGCCATCCTCATCGGCATGGTGCCGTTTCTCGTGCACCCGCATCTGGACCCGCATGTCTACATCACGCTGCGCCATCTCGACAAAAAGCCCGGCGGCTATGCCTTCTTCCCGGAACCCGTATTCATGGCGGGCATGCTGCTCTATGCCTTTCGCAAAAGCGTGAATATCAACGGCTGGGCGGCTGCGACCCTGTTCGCCGCCTATCTTGCCCTGCGCGGCACGCCGCTGGCGCAGCCGGTTTTCTACCTGGCGTTTGCGTATGGCGTGCTGTGGTTCGGCACGACGCCGTTGCTGCACCGCTTCGTACCGCGCAGCGATTATTCGTTCGGGATCTATGTCTATGGATTCCCGATCCAGCAATGCGTTGCGCACCTCTGGCCGAATCTGGATCCCCTCATCTCGTTGCTGATCGCCGGACCGGTCATCTTCGCCTGCGCATTCGCCTCATGGCATTGCATCGAGCGCCCCGCGATCCGGTGGACGCGCAGACGTCTCGCGAAAACGCGCGGCGCGGCAAGACAACCCGCACCCATGGCCGAAGCGGCGACGCGCTGAGCGTTCGCGTCGGCCCGAGGCGCGAAGGGACCGGTTCCGCAGCGGCCCGCTATGTGCGCGCGCCCACAGACAAAAATGTAAGCCATTCGTATTGTTTGGGTATCGACGTTTTGTCGGGGGCCGGTGGACCGCGAGACTGGCCCCGTCAAACAATGGGAACGGCAGGGTGAATCGTAAGGGGGTGGCCATGACGCTATCGCGCATACGCGAACACGAGGGTATGGGGTTGCCCGCGCGCACGAGACCCTCTGGCACGCGACCCGCGCCATCCCGGCCGCTGGAGTCGGCAAGGCAGGCGCCCGCCGTCAGGATGACCAACCTATCGTTTTCGATCGTCATCGCCAACTACAACTACGAGCGCTTCGTCGGCGAGGCGATTGAAAGCGCGCTGACGCAGGACTGGCCGCAAGTCGAAGTGATCGTCGTGGACGACGGATCGACGGACCACTCCGCCGCGATCATCCGGTCGTTCGGCGACAAGATCATCGCCGTATTCAAGGAAAACGGCGGCCAGCGCGACGCCAATAACGTGGGATTCCAGCACAGCACGGGCGACGTGATCATTTTTCTCGACGCCGATGACATATTGCGCCCGCACGCCTTGCGAGCCATTGCCGCCGCCTGGCGACCGGGACTGAGCAAGGTCCAGGTGCAGATGCAACGCGTGGATGCCCTAAGGCGTCCCATACGAAACGTCATCCCGAAGATTCCCGCGGCGTTATCGCCGCAGACCATTCGCCGCTGGGCCTATGCGACATCGGAATATCCGTCTCCGCCAGGCTCGGGGAACGCCTGGTCCCGTCGCTTTCTCGATCAGATCTTTCCGCTGGACGAGAGCCACGATTCGTTTACCGACTCCACCTGCATCGCCATGGCACCGTACATCGGCGACGTCGAAACCATTGCCAGCCCGCTCGTGCTGTACCGGATGCATGGCGGCAACGACAGCGCCATGGGCGCAAAGGACTCGAACTTCCGCAGGGAAGTCGCGCGCGCGCTCAAACGACATGCGGCGGCATGCAAAGCGTGCGAGATGATCGGCACCTCGCCGCCACCGCAAGCCGCGCTGTTTCGGGGGCCGCACCTGCTGCAGCTCAGGATCGCTTCGTTGCGCCTGACGCCGGAGCAGCATCCGCTTGCCCGCGACAGCCGGTTACGCGCGCTTTTCGACGCCGTCGTCCTGCCCTTTCGCTCGAACTTCGAGCAGCCGACCTTCCGCATCCTCGTGTCCGGCTGGAGCATCCTCACCCTGCTCGCCCCGCGCAAGATCGCGGGCATGTTGATACGCAAGCGATTCGTTTGACGAGTTGCCGGTCGCGTTCCCGTCCGTCACCGGGAGCGTTGGGCCGCCCACAGACATGGCCGGGCCGGGCGAAAACAATGACCTCTCCCGAAATGCAACCGGGCGCGCCGCCAAAGCGCTCCCGGACCCGAGAAGCAGGAAGATAGTCATGAACGCGCTCAACCTGGTCTTCGAACGGGTGATCAGTCATCGATTCGTGTCGGGCAACGTGCGAAAGCTCTTTGCCCCGATGCCTCGTTTGCACGATCTAATGACGTACCGCGTTGCAGAGCATAACGAACTGATTTCCTTCGACGCGTTCGACACACTGATTACGCGGCCTCTGCAGCGGCCTGCCGATTTGTTCCTGCTGTGCGGATACAAGCTGAAAGCGAGCTTCGATTCGCCCGTCGAGCCGGAGGAATGGCTGAAGATCCGGCAGAGCGCAGAGAGCCGGGCGCGCAAGTCGGCTGTCGAGCACGAAGTGACGCTGCTCCAGATTTACGGGGAGATCGCGGCATCGGCAGACTTATCCGCGGCGCTCCTGGAGACGGCGCAGGAAATCGAGGTCGGCCTCGAAAAGCTCCTGTCACGGCCCATCGCAGCGATGGTCGAGGCCTTCAATGCCTGCGCCACCCAGGGACGGACGGCGATCATCTCCGATATCTATCTCTCCCGGCCCGACCTCGATGCGATGCTGCAACGCTGCGGCGTGCACGTCAAACCGGCCGATCTGTACATATCGTGCGAGAGCGGCCAAACGAAGCGGACGAGCTCGCTCTTCGCGGTAGCAAAAGGGGCAAGCAAAAGGCATTTACATGTCGGCGACAATGTCTTCTCGGATCTGTTCCAGGTCTGGTTGTCCCGCGGACGCGCCGCACCGTTTTTCAAGGCGTCGCCCACTCGCCTTGAACGAGCACTCGGCAATGACCGGATCGAACCACCCCTGCTCCGCTCCGCGCTCTCGGGAAGCGCGCGCACGGCGCGTCTGCGCGTGGGCTGCCGCGCGCCGCACGAGCAATCTCTCGCGGAGGTATCGGCTGGCTTTACGGCGCCGCTGCTCCTGACGTTCGTTGTCTGGATTCTGAAACAGGCGGAACGCAAGCAGATCGAGAGGCTGTTTTTCCTGGCGCGTGACGGCCAGATTCTCCTTTCCATGGCGAGGAAGATCGCCAGGGCTTACCACCTTCCGGTCACGCTCGACTACCTGTACGTATCCAGGCAATCGCTGCATTTGCCCGCGCTCTCCAGTGTGGCTGCCGACGATTTGACCAGCTTCGGCTTCCGGCCGGGTCAATCGCTGGCCGACGTCCTCAGGAAATTCGGCATCGACGTCGCGCACCCGGCCGTTGTCCGCTTTCTGCAGCGCCACGATATCCACTCGCCACGAGCGCCGATGAACGCGCTCGAACTGGACGCGATACTCGCCGGCATACGGTGCGACGCAGAGCTTACGCAGTTGATCGACGCGACCGCCGCGTCGGCGCGGGAATTGCTCCTCGACTATCTGCGGCAGAAAGGATTCTGCTGTGCCGGCAACGTCGGCCTGGTCGATATCGGATGGCGCGGCAATCTGCAGCGCTCGCTCGCGCAGGTGGCGCGCAGTGGCGACGCCGGATTCAACGATCGGTTGTCCGGCTTCTATTTCGGGCTTTACCATCGCCCCGCGAACTGCGGCAGCCTGGACGACTTCCTGGGTGCGTCGGTGGCCGCGCCGATCAGGCCTTACGTCCGCGGCTCGATGTTCGAAGCGCTTTGCGCCGCCGATCACGGCACGACAACCGGCTACGAGCGAACGAACGACGGCACCGTCGTGCCGAAGCTCCTCACGGCGGATAATCCGGAGGCAACGGCATGGGGCCTGAAGATTCAGCACGACGTGGTCAATGCCTATGTCGACGACGTGCTGGCCGTGCTGACCGAGGCTGGCCTGAACCTCCTGGACTGCCTCGACGGTCTCTCGCAAGGTGCCGCAACCGTGACCCGAATGGTGGTGGGTTCGCCGTCTCGCGGTGAGGCGAATGCACTGGGTTCCTTCCCGCACGCCAGCGATCAGCTACATCGCGTCTTTGAAGAAGTCGCGCCCCCGCTATCGCTCGACGCACGTGCATGGTGGTCAAAGCTGCGGGATCGGGGCGACGCCCCCCTCATTTCCTACTGGCCCGAGGCGAGTGTGGTTCGTGCGATGCCATCGCTCGGAGCGAGCATGATGCTGGGCGGCCTTGGCCTTGGAAGAAAGCTGCGCGCGCGTCGCTAACGCAGCCGCTCGAATGATCAGACGGAGTCCGGATACCGGCCCAGCCGCGCCTGCACTTCGAAAGGCGCATCGGCATGAACCTTCCCCGCGTTCGACCTCGCCGCCGCCACGCGGGCGCGCTCCGGCTCCGGCGCGCGGCGCCATGCCCGCGCGCTCAACCCGCCCGCCGCCGCCGCGAGCACGTAGAAGCACACGCCCAGATCGAAGATCGAGGCCGACACCGACGCCACGATGAGCGCCGCGTACATGCCATGCCGGGAGGCGTAACACACGGCGCGCTCGGTGAGCGGATAGTCGCGGGGAATCGGCGTCAGCGTGCTCTTCGCGAGAAAGATCGTGTAGCAAAGCGTACCGACCACGCCAAGACAGGCAAGTACCACCATCACGAAGCTCGACACCCGCACACTGCCAAGCCCCACCCCAATGCCGTAGGTGTCGAGGAAATTCGTGAACGCCTGGGCGTTGAAACTCGAACGCTCGACGCCCGAATCGCTGTCTGCCTTGCTGAGCACCGTCGCGTCGATAAAATCGCCTAGCGCTCTCGCCACCCCCGGCATGAACAGCACGATGTATAACGCCAACAGCACGCCGAGGCACGCCATGAGCGCCCACATGCGCGCCTTGCGCGCGTTGGCCGTGCGCGAGATGCGTCCGGGCCGGCTCACGAGCAGCACCATCAGATAACCTGCGAGACCCACATAGGCGCTGCCCGAGGTCGAAAGCAGCAGCAGCGCGCCGCTGGCTGCGGCAAGTGCGCCCGACGTCTTCGGCCGATAACCCACGAGCCAGAGATTGACGCAGACGGCGAAGAGCTGGAGCGTGAAATACGCGAATGCCGAGGCCTCGCTGAACGTCCCGCTGATACGCAGCAGGCCGCCGAGTTCCGAGCCGTTGAAATAGGCAAAGTCGGCTGTCTTCACGAATGCGAGCGCATCGACGCCCGCCAGATGCGAGGCGATGTCCACCGCGGCCGCGAGCACGTCGAGCGCCGTGAGCGCGAGCACCGCCTTCGCGAGCACATCATAGGCTCCGCGGCAGCGTAGAAATACGTACATGGAGCAGAACACCACGAGATCCCCCACACAGTAGACCGCCTGTGAGAGATTCCCCGAGACCGGCCCGAGCGCCTGCAGCAGCCCTGCCGAGTTGGGATCGGCATTGCGGTCGATGGTGAACACGAGCGTCGAGCCGGCCAGCGCGCGCGGCAGCACGATCGCACCGAACACGCCCCACGCGCACGTGCACAGCAACCAGAACCCCGGCTTGCCGATGGAAATCGACTCGCACAGCATCTTGCCGCCGCCGAGGTTGAAAGCGCGGATCGCGAAGAACACCATGAACAGATTGGCCGGCATGATGCCAACGCCGCCAGGCAGCACGAGCGCAACCGCGCACGCGAGCAGGCTGAGCACCACCAGTCCGTAAACCGCCCATCGATACGACGCGTTCAGCGCCAGGAGGCCAGCGAGAAACACGATGACCCCGTATGCGGAAAGTCCCACCTCAGCCTCCCGCCCTGAATGTCGGTACGCCAGTGCGTATGCAACGCTTCATGTCGCGCTCCCTTCTCATGCTCAGAGTTCGAGGATGCGCTGCGGATGAATGACGCCTTTCACGATGTCGAGGAATGCGAGCACGTTCCCCTTGAGCCGCCCGCGATAATCGAACACCGGATGGCCACGCAAGCTGTGATAGAGATTCGAGCACAGATGGCGCGAGATGAAACTGCAGGCGCGCCGCGCCCGCATGGTGCGCTTGCGGGTGAGGTAGATCGGATTGGCGATCTGGGAGTAGCCCAGCCGCACGCCCGAGGTCCGGCCGCTGCTCACGCCCAGATGCACGCCGAGACACGACGGCTCGTACACCATCGTGCCGTGCGTGCGCGCACGCGCCGTGAAGTCGTAGTCCTCCTGCCAGCCGTAGAGCGGCAGCGCTTCGTCAAAGCGGCACTGGCGTATCACGCGGCCGGCAAATGCCATGTTGCAGCCATACGCGCAGCCAATTTCGCGGCGTTCGAAACCCGACGCCCAGTGGTCTTCGGGCGCTCGCTCGCCCGAGAGGAAAGCGAGCGCATCGGCTTCCTTCAGACCGCCGACCTTCACACCGTCGGCAAGCACTTGCCCCGTCACACCGGCCACGTGGGGGTCCGCCTCGAAGAGCGCCTCGCACTCGCGCAACCACGCGCGATGCGGACGGAAATCGTCGTCGAAGAAACTGACGAACCAGCGGTCTGCGTCCGCCGCACTGCCCCGCGCATCGCCCATGTCCGCAAGCAGCGCCTCGATGCCCGCGTTGCGCTGCGTCGTGAGGCCGGGGGCCTTCGCAATCAGCAGCTTCACATCGGCCGATGCGCAGAGCGGATGCTCCAAAACCCGCGGCAAATCGCCTTCGCCGGCCCCGACGATATAGACGCCGTGAGGCCGCGCGTCCTGCCCGTGCAGGAAGTCGAGCAGCGTCGCCGTCTCGGCCGGCCGGCCCTTGGTCGCCACGATGACATATCTCTTCATGCCGTTCCCCGAATCTCTCGTATGACTGATGGGTCCTCGCCGACGTCTCACGCCGAGCGCCAGCGCCTGGTGACGACGGGCGGCTCGGCCGTGCCCCGGCACGTTTGCACCGCGCGCTCGATCATGCTCATGAATTCGCGCTGGAAACGCTCGGCGGCAAAGCGTTGTGCATTGCGCCGACACGCTTCGGGATTGAAGGGTGCATGCGCCTCGAAGCGTGCAAGCGCATCGACGATGGAGGCCACGCTCTGCTCCTCGAAGAAGAGTCCGGTGGCGTACTCGGGATCCTGCGAGTCGATCACCGTTTCTCGCGCACCGCCGCGGCCAAAGGCGATCACGGGCGTACCGCACGCCTGCGCCTCGACAACGGAAATTCCGAAGTCCTCTTCGGCGGCGAACACGAACGCGCGCGCGCGCTGCATGTAATCGACCAGCACGCTGTCCGGCTGGTAACCGAGCAGTGTGACGTTGGACGTGGCCTGTGCCCGTGCGCGCGCAAAGTCCGGTCCGTCTCCGATCACCACGAGGCGCTTCTCCGGCATGGCCGCGAACGCCTCTACGATGAGCGGAATGCGCTTGTACGGCACCATGCGCGAGGCGATCAGATAGAAATCCTCATGGTGCTGGCCGATCCCGAAACGCTCGACGTCGACGGGCGGATGGATCACCGTCGCCTCGCAGCCGTACACCTTTCGAATGCGCCGTGCAATGAACGCCGAGTTGGCGGCAAATGCATCCACGCCGTGCGCGGTCCGCAGATCCCAGATTCGCATGTAGTGCAACAGGCCGCGCGCGAGCCAGCTCTTGAAGCCGTGCTCGATGCCCGCTTCGGCGAGATACTGATGCTGCAGGTCCCACGCGTAGCGGATCGGCGAATGCACGTAGCTCACATGCACCTGGTTGGGGCCCGTGAGCACGCCCTTGGCCACGGCGTGGCTCGACGAGATCACGAGGTCGTAGGACGAAAGGTCGAACTGTTCGACCGCGAGCGGCATGAGCGGCAGATAGGAGCGATACGAGGACTTTGCACGCGGCATGTGCTGGATGAACGAGGTGCTCGCATGCTTGCCGCCCAGCGCACTGCGATGCTGCTCGGGAAAGAAGTCGACGATGCTGTAAAGGTCGGCGCTCGGGAACATCTGGATGATCTGCTCCAGGACCTTCTCCGACCCCGCATACGAGACGAGCCAGTCGTGGACGATCGCCACCTTGCCGAAGCGGCGCGGGTCGTTCGCACCGCTCGCTGCCGGATTGGTATGCACTACATGAGCCACGGCGAGATCTCCTCGATCAGTTTGACGGCGGTCGCGCGCCACGTGAGCGCGGCAGTACGCTCGCGGCCGCGCTCACGCAGCGTTTCGCGCAACGCGGCGTCGGCGGTCACGCGTTCGAGCAGCGCGGCGAGTTGCGCGGGATCGTCGGGCGAGGTGTAGAGCACCGCGTCGCCGCACGCTTCGACTACCGATGGCAGGCGTGAGGCGATCACCGGGCAGCCGAGCGCGAGGGCCTCGACAGGCGGCAGGCCGAATCCCTCGTAACGCGACGGGTAGACGAAGCACGCCGCGCGCCGGTACAGCGAGACGAGTTCCTCGTCGCTGACATAACCGAGATGCTTGACGAAATCGGGCAGTGCGTCGCCGGACGCGCCATAAACGCGTGGGTCGCCGCCGCCCACGACCACGATGTCGAACCGCGCATCGCGGATTTGCCGCGCGGCCTCGGCGACGAGCCGGAAATTCTTGTGGCGGTTCAGACTGCCGACCGCCAGCACGAACGGCCTGGCGTGCTCGCCGGCGCCGACAGGAAAGCCGGAGATCCCTGCCGCATCCGGCGTCTGCGTGGCCTCGCGCATGCGCAGCATATGCTCGCCACTTTCCTGAACCACGCCGATCTTGGCGAACGGAATGCGATACGCCTCGCACAACTCGCGCCGCGAAAATTCGGAAACGGTGATGACGCGGCGCGCGATGCGTCCGATGCTGGGCGCCATGAGGCGATACCACGCGACGAAAGAGCGGCTATAACTGTCCGGCACGCGCGCAGGCGCAGCATCGTGCAGCACGGTCACCTGACTCCGGTAGAGCAGCGGCCCCGAATTGCACAGGTTCAGTAGCAGTCCGCCTCGCACGGCCCTCGGCAATGCGAGCTGCTCCCAGCGCAAGCCGCCGCCCTGCCCGCTCGCGCGCAGCCGCACGTGCGCGAACGGGTTCGACATGCCGCCCAGCGCGGCGGGCACGACGATCTCCGCGCGCAAACCTGCCACAACGGGGTCGCGCGTCTCGATCAGTGCGTCGATGGCGCGCACCGTCTCGAAGGCGAAGCGGTCGACACCGGTCGCGCGGCGGCCGAGAAAGCGGCCGTTGATGACCAGCGAACGGGTTTGCGGAGTGTTCATCGGCGTGGTCCGGATGTGGTTTTCCCGTCGCCCCTCAGACGCGGGCCGCGGCAGAGTCGCCGCGAGAGGCGGAACGACAAGCGGGATTCGCTATGTATCGCAGTGCGAACTGATTGAGCTGACGGGAAGGAAGCAGGCACAGCAGCGTAAGACCGAGTGCGCCGAGCTTCTTGCCGGCACTCCAATACGGATTACGTACGAGCGAGGCGAAATAGCGATCCGATTCGAACATCAGCCGGCGCCAGCGCTCGGCGGTCGGCGCTTCGTAGAGCCGCACGCACAACCGGTTCTTCTCGTAGGAAAAGTCGATGAAATGTACCGGCAGATCTTCCCCGAGACGGGCACGGATCATCTGGCGCAACGTCTCCCAACGCCATGGGAACGAACGTTCCACCTCGCTCACGTCCTCGTAGTTGCCGACCAGAATACCCGCCTGACCGACCGTCGCGCTGCGCCTCTCGCCGGCCTTGCGGTGCACGCGATAGCCGCCCAGTGCGCCATCGAGCGCGCAAATCGAACCGATGAGCGCGATTCCGTAGATCGCGAAGAAGTCCGCGGTCTTGCTATGCTGCTTCGATACAGGAATGGGAAAAACCGCGCGCAGCGCGCTCACGCGATAAGCGTTGCCGGAGGCCGGCGGCGAGGGATAGAGCCAGCCGCGGCGCAGGAGCGCGCCGCAGTCGCGCGGGGGCGTCGAATTCGGCACGCGCACGCCGGTCCGCACACCATCTTCGCGGACCACGTCGAGCCGGAACTGCACCTTGACGTAGTCGCCCGTTTCGAATGCGCGCAGCACTTCAGCGATGGCGTTTGGGTACAGGATATCGTCGGAATCGAGAAACAGCACGTATTCCGTCTGCACGAGCGAGAGCCCGAGGTTGTAAACCGACGATTGTCCCTGGTTCTCCTTGAACACCGGGGCCACGCGCGCACCGAAGCTTTCGATAATCGCGCGCGAGCCGTCGGTGGATCCATCGTCGATTACCAGCACGCATACGCGGGCTTGCACGCCGACACCCGCGAGCGCGTCAACGTTCGCAAGCGCCGACTCGATCGCCTCGCGCAAAAAGCGCGCGTAGTTGTAGTTGCCGATAACGACGGTGATGTCCTTCATGAATTCAGCTCCGGGTGGCGGCGCCGTCTTGCGGGTCGCCGTAGCTCGAGTAGCCGTAGGCCGCGTATTCGCTCCCGTACTTGCCCGGCCGCGTGGTCATGTCGTTGAAGATCACGCCGCGGACCGGGACCCCGATCTGCTCGAACCGGCGCACGGACTCGCGCAGCTCCGAGACGCTCGTCACGCCGTGGCGCGCAATCAGGAACACCGTCCCCGCGAGATTGGCCACGATGCCCGAGTCGGCCACCGGCAGAATGGGCGGCGCATCGATCAGCACGACGTCATACACGCCGTCGGCCCACTGCGCGAAGCGCTGAAAGCTGCCGCTCTTGAGCAGTTCGCTCGCATTCGTCACGTAGCCGCCGTTGGCGACAAAATCGACGCTGGGCATGACCTGCCGATGCAGCGCGTCTTCATATGCGCCATCCCACTCCACGACGTCGATGATGCCGGGGCTGGCCGGCACGCCCACATGGCGGTTGAGCGAGCCGCGCCGCAGATCGGCGTCCACCAGCAGCACGCGCTTGCCCGACGCGCCGAGCAGCGCCGCGAGGTTCACCGAGACGAACGACTTGCCCACGACAGGCGTTGGCCCCGCGAGCAGCACGATATGGTTGGCGGCCTCCTCCAGGGAAAACTCGAGCGCGCTGCGAAAGCTGCGCAGACTCTCGATGGCCGCGTCGAACGCCGCGGTGCGCGCGAGGACCGTGGTCGTGCCCGGCGAGTTCGCCGGCAGGCGCCGCGTCAGTTCGTGCTGCACGCGGCTGCGCGGCACGGCGGCATAGACCGTCAGGCCCGTGCCCACTTCGATGTCGTCGACAACCGTAATGCCGCTATTGAACTTGCGCTTGAGCAGCGCGAACGCCACGCTTGCGAACAGGCCGGTGAGCAGCGCGGCCAGCACGACAAAGGCGCGCTTGGGTCGGATCGGGCTCTCGGGAGTCTCCGCACTGTCGATCAGGCGTACGTTGGAGACTTTGCCGGCCTTGAGCAGGCGCAGTTGCTCCTTGTTGTTCAACAGGTTCGTATAGATGTTGGTATCCACCTGCACCTCGCGCTGCAGCCGCAGCACGCCCTGCTCGAGCGGCGGCAGCGCGCGCGTCTGACTGGCCAGCAGAGCGAGCGACTTCTGCGCTTCGTCCAGTTGCCCGTCGACCGCGACCAGCGCAGGGTTGTCCGGAGTAAAGCGGGCCAGCAACTGCGCGCGCTGCTGGCGCAGGTCGGCAATGCGCGTTTGCGCCTGGGCCGAACTCTGCAACAGCGCGGCGGCTTCCGCACTCAGGTCCACGGCGCCGTGCTCCGAACGAAACGCATTGAACTCGCTTTCCGCTTTTTCGAGCTGAGCCTTGAGTTCGGGCAACTGCTGATCGAGGAACGCAATCTGCTTTTCGGCTTCCTCCTGGGTGTGCTGCACGTTCTGCCGCACGTACTCGTTGCCGATGGCGTTGAGAATCTCGGCCGTCTTGGCGGGATTCGCGCCTTCCAGCGCGACGCCTATCACGTCGGACTCCTTACCCTTCTCCGAGATCATCAGGCCAGCCTGCAGCATCTGGATCGCGGCCAGCTCCGAATTGCGCACGATCTGGAAGGTCACGCCGGGATGCGCATCGATCGAATTCACGAGCAGATCGATCGCGCCGCCCGGCACCTCGGCGTGCAGGGGTACGCCGAGCCGCCCCTTCAGCTCCACGCCGTCGTGACGCAGCGTATAAGCGCCGCCGTTCTGCGCGGTAATAATGAAGGGCGCGCCGTGCAGGCGGTCGGGCACGTCGAAATGCCCGACGTCGATGGCCTCGTTGCCCCACGCGTAGCCGCCCCAGCCCGACCAGTCCGAGACCGACAGATGCCGCGCGATCCACTTGCCGACGACCGGGAAGTAGCGCGGCGCAGCGTCCAGATAGAGATGAGTCACGTCCACGGCGCGCGAAACGATCATGCGCGAACGCAGCACCTCGATCTCCGCGGAAGCCGCGGTCTTCACCGCGAACATCGACGAGAGATCGGCGAGCGCGCTCTTCGTGGAGCTCTCGTTCTCCTCCACCTGAACGAGGATATCGGCCTGATAAACCGGCTGTGCGAGCAGCGCATACGCGCCGCCCACCACCGTGAAGATCGCCGTGACGATCGCGATCATCTTGCGGCTCTGGTACAGGGTGTCGAGCACGCCGCCTAAATGGCCGCCCTCGGGCGGCGCCGGCAGGCCGGGTTCGAGCAGGTAATCACGCTGGTTCATCCGTTCTCTCCATCCGTGTGCCCGCGGTCTCGCAGGACGCACGCGCAAGCCATACTGGCAATCGGGTCAAGGGCCCACGGCGCGACTCGCCGCGGCAGCCTCGGTGGCCGGCAAAATCAGACCGATAACGCGGGCCCACTTGACGAGCGGGGAGGCGTCGACGAATACGACATCGTTAGGCTTGAGATCGAACGCATCGGCCGTGGCCATCGCAGCCGCCGACGAAGCATTGAGGTGGTAGACCACCGGCTTCGCAGTGTCGCGGCCGCGCACGACATACACCTGAGACGCATCGCCCGACACCTGGCTGATGCCGCCCGCGTCGCCGAGCGCCTGGTTCAACGACATTCGGCCGTTGTTGAACTCCACTCCGCCGGGTCGTTGCACTTCGCCGACCACGAACACCTTGCTGTCCGCCTGCGCGTACACGCGCACGAGATCGCCGTCGCGCAGAATGATGCGGTCGGGGTTCACCCCCTTGCGGATCATGTCCGGCATGTCCACGACCACGGTTTCGTCGCCGCGCGTCACCGCCACGCGAGAGCGGTCCGAGAGGCTCGTGAAGCCGCCCGCGCGGTTGATCGCCTCGGGCAGCGTCATCGGCACGTCGTTGAGCGCCTGCACGCCGGGCGTCTTGACTTCGCCGTCCAGATAGACGCGCTTGCTGCGGTAGGTCTGAATGCGCACCGTCACCTGCGGTTGGCGCACGTAGCGCGCGAGCTTCTCCGCGAGCGCGTCGCGCACGCCCATTTCCGTGAGGCCGGCAACTTTCAGCGGACCAATATAGGCATACTGAATGAAGCCGTTCGTGTCGACGGTGTAACCCTCCGAAACCGAGCTGGCGCCGGAGGTATCGCTCCCGCCGCCCGAGCCCGCCGTGCCCGGCATGTTGAGCTCGGGGTGATCCCACACCACGATGCTCAGAATGTCGCCCGGTCCGACTTCGTAGGGTCTGGCTGTCGCGAACAGCTTCGTCACGCCTTCGGGTACCCCTTTGGGCTGTTCCGCCCGCTCCTTGTCGACCAGATCGCGTGTGATCTCGACCAGCGAGCCTGCGGGCGCACCGTCCGCGCCCTGCGTCGCGAGCGCGGTCGCAGCCGGGCCCGTACCGTCCGGCGTGGCGGCGCCGCCCGAATTCGCCGGCGTACCGCTATACGTCATGCCCGGCGAAAATGCGCAGCCGGCCAGCGCCGCGACCGCGACCGCCGATGCCAGTCCCCTCAGTCCCGCGGACCGTGTGCGCTCGTACGCACGCGCACAGCCGGACGGCACATCGTCCCGGCACAGGCGAGCCATTTTCCGCCACCCGCGCATACGCGCAGCGTGCGCATATTTCATCCAGGCCCTGCAAACATTGCTGATCGACATCGTCCCACCCCCAATCTTGCATGTGGCCGCCCCGTGACGTCATGTGCGCCGCGAATTCCAGCCTGTCCACCTCAGTCCGTGCTACGGTCCCACTCCCTGCCCGGCGGCGCCGGGCGTCGGGTGCCGCCTCCGGTTCGCCCTCCTCCCGAGCGCACCGCGTCGGCCTTCCCGTCCTGTCGTTGCCTTCTATCCCGAAGCCGACCCGTAGCGCCGGCTTCAGTACGCGCCCGTCCCCTTGATCACCACGAAGAAGGTCTTGAAAAGAATCCCGATATCCCGATGCAGAGACCAGTTCTGCACGTAGCTCACGTCAAGCGAGACACGCGTCGCGTAATCGGTCTCGCAGCGTCCGCTGACCTGCCAGAGCCCTGTAATGCCGGGCGTCGCCATCAGGTAATACTTGCTGCTCGCTCCGTAGCGCTCGAGCTCCTGATCGATGATGGGCCGCGGACCCACGAGGCTCATCTCGCCGCGCACGACGTTCCAGAGTTGCGGCAGTTCGTCGAGACTGGTACGTCGCAAGAAATGGCCGATGCGCGTGATACGCACGTCGTGCCTGAGCTTGAACTCGCGCTCCCATTCGACCCGCGCTTCGGGGTCGGTGTCGAGCAGTTGCTTGAGCACCTCATCCGCATTCACCACCATCGAGCGAAACTTCAGACAACGAAATTTTCTGCCGTTGCGTCCCACCCGGGTGTGGCCGTACAACGCAGGACCGCCATCGCTCTTCACGATGAGCACCAGTCCGACGAGCACCGGCAGCAGCAGCGCGATCAGCACGATGCCCACCACGACGTCGAACACGCGTTTCATCGCGTGCCTGAACGCGGTCGACCACGACGGGATTTCGGGCGCTTCCCGCACTACCTTGCCGCGGCGCAGCCACGCACCCGCCTGACGCGCCACGCCGAAGCCGGTGACGAACACGGTGTGCGAAGCGAGCAACGAGATGCCCGTGGTCAAGGTCCAGTAGATGAACCACGGCATGGAAATCAGATTGTCGCGATGCAAACCGTAGAGCAAAGCCAGGGCGCAAAGCTGCACGGCGAGCCAGGCAAAGGCCGTGCGGCTCGCTACGCTGACGACCGAACGGGTGCCCCGCGATGCGTAGGTCCCGCACGCGGGAAACACCGACAAGGCCAGGGCCGCCACGAACGCCACCAGCGTGGGATCGGGATGATGCGGCGGGCCCATGTCGGGCAGATGCAGATTGAAGTGCAGCGCGCCGAACGCGCCCAGAACGATAAGCGCAATATCGATCGCGCGGTGAATTAGCGCAGACATATCCCCACCCCGAAACATAGCGTGTATGGTCAACGTTCCCGCCCCCGCCCCACACGTTGCTGTCGTCTCCGTCGCAGCGGCCATTAGGCCGCTGCGACGAAGGGGATGCGCCTCCGCGCGAGCTAACGCTCGCAGACTGGTCTCACCACGCAGCACGATTGTTTTGCCGGACCCGCATGCCACGCAGGCCCGTTCCCGCTCTTCCATATCGACACGGTACGGGGAATGCGGCTGCGATTCCGTGCGCAATCCCACCAACGGTTTGTGATCGCCGATGCCTTGCGAGGCACGCCGTGCGAATCAACGCGGTCCGCCGCGAGCGGGCCTCATGCATTACCGCTGTGTCCGGTTGAACAAGAAGCTGGTCTCGAAGCCGATCGCGCGCAGCGGCAGGCGTCCTTCGGACATGAGCAGAACGCTGGCGAACTCGTCGGGGCGGCTAGCGAAGAGCTCGTGCTGCGAGGCGCCCGGCCCTGCTCCAGCCAGCGCCGCGTCCGAGGTCAGGCGCGCGCCGTTGGCCACAAGCCCGAGCGCGCAAAGCGCGAGCACGGGCGCGGAATACGCGAGCCACTTCACGATGCGAGACTCGCTCCAGCTCACGAGTGCGAACAGCACTGCCGGATAGAGCATGCGCTCGCCCGGATTCACCACATCCGCCATCACCGCCGGCATCGCGACGAACAGGGCGAGCAGCACGGCGACAGCCAGCGTCACATCGGCCACCTGTGCCCGCACCCCCGGCCGCGCAAGCGCACGCCAGAGCGCAAGGCAGAGCAGACAGAGGAGCCCCGCCGCCACAGCGAAATTGACTGCGCAGCCCGCGTAGTGGCCCACTGCCTCGATAGGGCTGCTCGCACCATCCGCATAGAGGAAGTCGTGATACGGCCCGAGCTTCGCGACCGTATAAAGCTTGTAGCCCGCCGCATGCAGCAGCCCTGCCTGCTGCAATGGCTCGGGCACCGTGGACGCGGGCTTGCGCGCGACATACCACGCGAACAGCCCGAGAGACACGAGGGCAGGCAGATATGGCGTGAACACGCGGCGCCTGAGGGCATCGATCGTCATCGTCAGGAGAATCGCCGCCCAGATCGCTGCGTGCGTGAAGAATGCTCCGAGCGTGAACACCAGCACCCACAGGGGCTTCGCTCGCGTCTTCGGATCCAGCAAGAGCCATGCGGAAAGCAGCAGAATGCCGATCTGATAGTTGATGTAGCCGTTCCAGAAGGGCGTATTGAAATAGACGCACACGAGGAGCACGAAGAAATAGCCGATCTGCTGCGCCGGCGACGTCTTCTCCGCAATCCGCCACGCAAGCGTGATCGCCGCGATCACGTAGAGACTCGCGACGACGCGTGCGGCCAGAAGCGGCGACACCACGAAATTCAGCAGGCAGAGGAGTGCCTGCGCCGCGCTGTTGGGCACCGGGAACGTGGCGAACACGAACTGGCTGGTCAAATGTCCCCGCAGCAGTTGCTCGGCGACGAAGCCCTGATAGACCCATTCGTTGTAGTCCTGCAGCGGCACGTAAGGCGGCGCGTTCACCGCCAGCAACAGAACGAATAGCGCGGGCAGCGCCACAAGGACTTTCGTACTGCGCACGGAGATAGCCGTATTCATCTCGATAGAGCCCGTTGCGTTTCGATCGCGCCCAGGCACGGCCTGGTGGAGCGTCGCATGAAGGGATGCGGAAACTGCGTAGTTTGGGGAGCGTTACCGGCTCGGTCTGTGGGATGCCGCACGGACCTCCGCCCGCGCGCCGCACGCATGCAACGCGCTCCGTCTGTGGTCTTGCCAACGGTCGGCGCCGCGCCGCCCTGCCAGGATTAGGGAGATTCGAAACGGCATCTCCATCCATGAGCGCATCCAAGCTGCAATCGTGGGGACGCTATCCCTATGCGCCCCAGTCGGGAGAACCGATCGCCTGGCGCGACGCTATCGGCGCGCGGCTTACCCGTGCCTGCGCGCATCCGGGCACCACCCTCGCGTTCGGCAACGGCCGCAGCTACGGCGACAGCTGCCTCGCGGACACCGGCCACGTGCTGCCGATGCGCGGCCTCGCACGCTTCATCGGCGCGGACTGGCGGAGCGGCGTCGTGCGCGCCGAGGCGGGCATGACGCTTGGCGAATTGCTCGCCGTCGCCCTGCCGCGCGGCTGGATGCTGCCGGTCACGCCCGGCACGCAGTTCGCGACGCTCGGCGGCGCCGTGGCGAACGACGTGCACGGCAAAAACCATCACGTACGCGGCACATTCGGGCGTCACGTGCGCCGCTTTTCGCTACTGCGCTCGGACCGCCCGGCCGCGGAATGCTCGCCCGGCGAGGAAGCCGCGCTCTTTCGCGCGACGATCGGCGGCCTTGGCCTCACCGGCGTACTCGAATGGGTGGAAATTCAGCTCATGCCGGTGCGTTCCAGTCATATTGCCGTCTCGCGCATGCGCTACGCCAACCTCGAGGAATTCCTCGCTCTTTCGCGCGGCCATGAAACGTCGCACGAATACGGCGTGGCGTGGGTGGACTGCCTCGCGCGCGGCAAGGCGCTTGGGCGCGGCATCTACACGAGCGGCGACCACGCGAGCGACGGCGACCTTTCGCTGCCCGCGAAGCCCACCCGCAGCGTGCCGTTCGTGCTCCCGCTCTCGCCCGTGAACCGCGCGACGGTGCAGGCGTTCAATGCGCTCTATTACCGACGCCAGAAGCGCGGCATCGAACTCGCGCGCATGGACCCCGCCAGCTTCTTCTATCCGCTCGACAACATCCGCAACTGGAATCGCATCTACGGGCGGCGCGGCTTCCAGCAGCACCAGTGCGTGATACCCGAGGCAAGTGCCCACGACGCGCTGCGCGCAATCCTTCACACGATCTCGACGAGCGGCGGCGGTTCGTTTCTCGCCGTGCTCAAACGCTGCGGCTCGCTAGCCTCGCCCGGCCTGATTTCGTTTCCCATGGCCGGTGTCTCGCTCGCGCTCGATTTCCCGCAGGACGAACGGCGCAATACGGATCTCTTCGCGCGGCTGGACGCGATCGTGGCCGAAGCGGGCGGGCGCCAGTACCCCGCGAAAGACGCACACATGAGCGGCGAGCATTTCCGCGCTGCCTACCCCGCCTGGCAAGAACTCGAGCGGCATCGCGATCCCGCGTTGATGTCGCGCTTCTGGAAAAGGACTACGCAATCGTGAAGAACATTCTGATCATTGGCGGCTCTTCCGCCATCGCCGCCGCATGCGCGCGGCGATGGGCCGCGGGCGGGGCACGCCTGTTCCTCGCGGGCCGCCACGGGCTGCGGCTCGACGCCGTCGCGCAAGACCTTCGCGTGCGTGGCGCGCGAGACGTCGAGACGCACGTGCTCGACCTGAACGACCCCGCACAGCACGCGGCCATGCTCGATGCCTGCCGCGCGACCCTCGGTTCCATCGACATCGTGCTGATCGCCCACGGCACGCTGGCCGACCAGTCGCTTTGCGAGCGCGACGTGGATGCAGCGCTGCTCGAATTTTCGACCAACGCCCTCTCGACGATCGCGCTCCTCACCCGCCTCGCCAATGTGTTCGAGACGCAGCGCGCGGGCACCATCGCGGTGATCTCGTCGGTGGCGGGCGAACGCGGGCGCGCATCGAACTACGTCTATGGCGCCGCGAAGGCCGCCGTCACGACCTTCTGCGAAGGCTTGCGTGCGCGACTGTTCAAGTCGAACGTGCGCGTTCTCACGATCAAACCCGGCTTCGTCGATACGCCGATGACGGCGGGCCTCGCCCTGCCCGGTCCGCTTCTGGCCACGCCCGAGCGCGTAGGCGCGGACATCGTGCGGGCCGTCTCGCTAGGCAAGGACACGCTCTATACGCCGTGGTTCTGGAGCGCGATCATGCTGGTGATCCGCTCGCTGCCGCGCTCCGTATTCAAGCGCGTGTCGCTGTGAGCATGGTCGCCGCGAGCCGCGCCTCGCTCGCCACGTGGTACGCAATTTTCGCGCTGCTCTCGATGGCGGCGAACCTCGGCAGCCAGAAAATCGTCTGGCGTCTCTACGAAGGGCCGTTTGCGATAGCGCTCGCGGTGTGCATCGGCACGGGCACGGGGCTCATCGTCAAATATGCGCTCGACAAGGCGTGGATCTTCCGCTACGAGCACCGCAGCGTCACGCACGGCATCCAGACCTTCTCGCGCTACGTCGCCATGGGGCTCGCGACCACGGCGATCTTCTGGGCCATGGAGTTCGGCAGCGACGCGCTCTTTCACTCGGAAACGGCGCGCCTCGCCGGCGGAGCACTCGGCCTCGTGCTCGGCTACTTCGCGAAGTACCAGCTCGACAAACGCTTCGTGTTCGCCTGAGCGGGCGGCGTGCGCTGGCGAACAGAACCGCGCGCGGCCGTTCCCTACGATCAGCCTGTGAATCCAGCATGGCGCGCAGCAGCGCCGCCGAAGAGCTCGACGAGGCATAGATATGTCAAATCCGACGATCCCGCTGTGCGTGGACCTGGACGGCACGCTCGCACAGACCGACTTCTTGTTGGAGAGCTTCTTGGTGCTGCTCAAGCAGCGACCGCTTTCGATATTCCTTTGCCTCTTCTGGCTGCTGCGCGGCAAGGCCTATCTGAAAGACCAGATTGCGCTACGCGTCACGCTCGACGTTGGCGTGCTGCCCTATAACCGGCAACTGGTCGACTATCTGCGCGAGGCGCGCTCGGCGGGCCGGCCGGTCTATCTGTGCACGGCGTCCAACCAGCGCTTCGCAAGCCAGGTGGCGGCACACTTCGGACTCTTTAGCGGCGTACTCGCAAGCAATGCGTGCATGAACCTGCGCGGCAAGAACAAGGCCGCTGCGCTCGTCGAGCAGTTCGGCGAACACGGCTTCGACTATTGCGGCGACGCGCGCGCGGACGTGCCCGTATGGCGACGCGCACGCCAGGCGATCGTGGTCGGCAACCGGCAGATCGCCAAGGCCGCACGCAAAGTCAACACCGAAATCGTCTTCTTCGAAGACCGGCGCCGCCTGATCCCGCTCGTGCTCAAGGAAATGCGCGTGCATCAGTGGGTCAAGAACGTGCTGATCTTCGTGCCGCTCCTCACCGCGCACCGCTTCGGCGACCTGCATGCGGTGCTCGCCGCCTGCCTCGCATTCGCTTCGTTCAGCCTGAGCGCGTCGTCGGTCTACCTGCTCAACGACATGCTGGATCTGGATGCCGACCGGCGCCACACGCGCAAGCGCAGCCGCCCGTTCGCCTCGGGCAACCTGCCGCTCTCGCTAGGCATCGTGCTGACGATCGCATTGCTCGGGGCAGGTCTCGCACTCGCCTCGCTGCTTCCCTGGAAGTTCGGCGCCGTACTGGTCGCCTACATGGCCGCCACCGTTGCCTATTCGTTCGTCCTCAAGCGGCTCACGCTCATCGATGTCTTTACGCTCGCCTGTCTCTACACCGTGCGCGTGATCGCGGGCGGCGCGTGCAACGATATTCCCCTGTCTTACTGGCTGATTCTCTTCAGCGTGCCGCTCTTCCTGAGTCTCGCAATGCTCAAGCGCTACATCGAGCTCGATGCGATGAACCAGCAAGGCAAGACCGAGGCGGCCGGGCGGGGCTACGTCGCGCAGGATATGTCGATCCTGCGCTCGTTCGGCACCTCGGCGGCCTATCTCGCGGTGCTGGTGTTCGCGCTCTATCTGAATTCGCCCGAGCTGCAGCTGCTGTATCGGCATCCGAAGATGCTGTGGGCCGTATTCGCCCTCACGCTCTACTGGGTAAGCCGCATCTGGATGCTGGCGTTTCGCGGACAGATGCACGACGACCCGATCGTCGCCACGTTCAAGGACCGCACGAGCTGCGCCGTGATCGGACTGTGCGGTGTCTTCATGGTGCTGGCGATCTAGGGAAAGAGGCCACTGCGCTGCCGGAACGCACAGGGTTCCGGCGCCGGGTTCTCCCCCGGCAATCTCCGCCATGAACCTCTGCACAAGCCACAAGCCGCGCGTTCAGCGCCCCTGCGCGACGCCCGCATAGCGGCCGCCGAAAAACACGAGCGGCGCGCGATCGTCGAGCGAAAATGCCAGCACCTCTCCCACGAACAGCGTGTGATCGCCGCAGGCGTGGCGGTCGCTCATCCGCAGGGCGAAGCGGGCTACCGCGCGCTCCAGCAGCATGACGCCGTCAAGGCCATCCGCTTGCGTAAATTGCGGCGCGAGCCGGCCTTGCGGTTCGCCCGCGAAATGACGGCTGTGCGGCTCCTGCTCGTCGGAGAGGACGCTCACGCCGAAGTTGCTGGCACTCATGAGGTGCTCGTGCATACGCGCGCGATGCCCGACCGACACTACGAGGAGCGGCGGCCTGAGCGAGCCCGACATGAAGGCATTTGCCGTCATCGCGTGCAGCGTGTCGCCGCTGCCCGTCGAGATCACCACGACACCCGTGGCGAAACGCCCGAGCGCGTCGCGCAGACGCCGCTCGTCGAAACGCGGCGGCGTGCTGTCCTCACAGGCCGGCCGCAACGTTTGCGCCGCCACGCCCGCTACCACGCCCGCTACCGCGTCCGCGCCTTCGCGCGCGTCCTGAAACGCGTGCGCCTCGCGCGCGGCCGCTGCGCTCGTGGCAATCCCGTATGCGTTCATGGCCCGTCTCCTCGTCGTTGGCTTGCTGCGGGCACGGCATCGCGACCGGCATGCAAACGCCCACACGACGCATGGTAGTACCGCAGCACGCTTGCCGGACCACGGCATCGGCGGCATCTGTACGCCTGCACACACACGCCTCGCGGGTTCACGCGCAATCTGCAACGTCACGGCAAGGTCCGCTTGCCAAAGCGCGTCTGAGTGCGCTGCCGCACCGACGCCGGCAGGCCGCTGTCCGTTAAATACGGTCAATACCGCGCAGCCCATAGCGCAAACGCACACCCATATCGAAGCGCCATTCACCGGAGGGGGTACTTTTCCATGAAAATCGCACTGCGACGCATTCTTTCCGAATCCGCCCGTCTCGATGTGCCGGCCGAAACGCTGGCCGACGACGCAGATCTCTACGCCGCGGGCCTGTCTTCGCTCGCGACCGTGCACCTGATGCTCGCCATCGAAGACGAGTTCGACATCGAGATTCCGGACCGCATGCTCACGCGGCGCCTCTTTTCGAGCATCGACTCGCTTGCTGCCGCGGTCACCGAACTGCAACAGGCGAAGGCGGCCGCATGAACGCCCCGCACACCGATGCGGCCGTCGAACCGGAACGGCACACCCTCGCCGGCGCGGCGGATCATGCGAACGCCCCTGCGGCGAATCCGGCGGACGGTTGGCGCGAAGCCGCGCGCCGCGCGGCCCAGATCGCCGCGCAGCATGCCGACCACGTGGACCGTGAGGCACGCTTTCCCGTAGAAGCATTTGATGCGCTCAAGTCGGAACGCCTGCTTTCGGCGATGGTTCCCGCGCGCTTCGGCGGAATTGGCCTCTCGCTGGCCGAAATCGCGGCCATCTGCGAAACGCTCGCGCACGGCTGCGCCTCGACCGCAATGATCTATGCGATGCACCAGATTCAGGTGGCGTGCATCATGGAGCACGGCGCGCACCTGCCATGGCACCAGAACGTGCTCGCGCAACTCGTCGGGCAGCAATGGCTGCTCGCGTCGGCGACGTCGGAGGAGAACATCGGCGGTAGCATGCGCACGAGCGCCTGCGCCGCCGAAGTGGCCGATGGGCGCTTTCACATCGAGAAGATGGCGCCCACCATCTCCTACGGCGCACACGCCGACGGCATTCTCGTCACTGCACGGCGCACGGCAGAATCGCCCGCCTCCGACCAGGTGCTGATCGTTTCCCTGCACGCCGATCTCGAACTCGAAAAGCGCGGCAAGTGGGACTCGATGGGGATGCGCGGCACCTGCAGCGAAGGCTTTCGCCTCGTGGCGCAGGGCGGCGCTGAGCAGATCCTCCCCACGCCCTTCGCCGAGATCGCCGACCAAACCATGCTGCCCGTCTCGCACACGCTATGGGCTGCGGTGTGGACCGGCGTCGCCGCCGACGCCGTCAACCGCGCACAAGCATTCTTCCGCGCCCAGGCGCGCGCGAAGCCCGGCTCCGTGCCGCCCGCCGGGATGCGTCTCGCGCAGGCCGTAGGACTCCTGCAGATGATGCAGGCACGCCTCGCGGTCGCGCTCGATGCCGCGCGCACGGCGAAAGAAGGCCGCCTCGCCAGCAACGACGCCGACGCCCCGCTTGCGGCGCAGCTCCACTACGCCTCGGACATGAACACGCTGAAGACGAGCATTTCCGCCACGGCGCTCGACGTCGTGCAGGAAGTGTTGATGATCTGCGGCATGGCCGGCTACAAGAACGGCACCGAATACAGCGTGGGCCGCCATTTGCGCGATCTGTACTCGGCGCCGCTCATGATCAACAACGACCGCATTGCCCAAAACACCGCAAGCCTGCTGCTCGCACAGCGGCCAGCCACCCCGGGGAGAGTCTGAGATGAACACGATGACCGAAACCGCCGCGCTGCAAGCCGCAGCCAATGCCGAGCCGCAAGCGGCGCCATCCTTGCGCGACGAGCTGATCGCGAGCGGCCTCCTCATCGACACCGGCGAAGATGGCCTCTATGGCCGCAGCCAGGTGTTCGAGGATGTGGTCGACCGCCTGAACGTGGCGATCACGCATCTGGGCGCCGATCAGCACCCCGAAGTGATGCGCTTTCCGCCCGCCATGCGCCGTGCCGACTTCGAGGACAGCGAGTACCTGAAGAACTTCCCCCAACTCGCCGGCACGATTCATTCCTTCTGCGGCAACGACGCGGGGCATATGCGCCTGCTGCGCTGTCTCGACGACGCCATGCAACGCAGCGACGACGACCGTGATCCCGAATGGATGGAACAGCAAAAGCCCACGCGTGTCGTGCTGACGCCCGCGGCCTGCTATCCGCTCTATCCGGTCGTGGCGCGGCGCGGCGCGCTGCCCGCCAACGGCAGCACCGTAGACGTGCTTTCGTACTGCTTCCGCCATGAGCCTTCGCTCGATCCCGCACGCATGCAGATGTTCCGCCAGCGCGAGTACGTGCGCCTCGGGCATCCGGATCAGGTGCAGGCATTCCGCCAGATGTGGATCGACCGCGGCTCGCTGCTGGTCTCGCTGCTCAAGCTGCCGGTAGAGGTCGATCTCGCCAACGACCCGTTCTTCGGGCGCGGCGGCAAGATCGTCGCGGACAGCCAGCGTACCCAGGCGCTCAAGTTCGAGTTGCTGATCCCGGTGGCGAACCCGGACAGCAAGACGGCATGCCTCTCGTTCAACTATCACATGGATCATTTCGGGGCGATCTGGAAAATCGCATGCGAAGACGGCTCGACCGCGCACACGGGCTGCGTCGGCTTCGGCATGGAACGCATCACGCTTGCGCTCTTCCGGCATCACGGTCTCAACACGAACGCCTGGCCCGACGAAGTGCGGGCATTGCTGTGGGGCGACACGAAGGCGCACATCGAGCACGGCCTCGCGGAGTTGAGCGCATGAACGCGCCCTCCCCGACCGCCGCCACGCTCGCAACCGAAAGCACCGTGCGGCCCGGCATGCGCAAACACGTCTCGCACGCGCTGCACCAGGGCGAGCGCGTGTGGGTGGAGACCAACTGCTACATCGACTTGTGGATCGAGTTGCTGCACGGCATGGGTTTCGATCCGCGCGCGGCGCTCGCCTTCACGGTGGCGCAGGACTTCGAAGGCGACCAGTTCACGTTTTTCAAGTTCCCGCTCGAAGACATCGAGCGCCTGTACGGCACGCAGGTAACCGAGCTCGCGATCTACGATTCGCTCGAAGACCGCGTGCTCGCACAGACACGTCGCGGCCACACGGTGCTTGTGGAGGTGGACGGCTTCTATCTGCCCAACACGCGCGCCACCTCGTACCGGCGCGAGCATCCGAAGACGACCGTGGGCATCGATTTCATCGACCCGGCGGCGAAACGCCTTGGCTACTTCCACAATACGGCCTATCACAGCCTCGACGGAGAAGACTACGACGGCGTGTTCCGCAAGCTGCCGCAGTTTGCCGGGCAGGCGGACCTGCTGTTTCCCTATGTGGAGTTTGCCAAGCAGGTGCGGGCACCGCTCGAAGGCGCGGCGCTCGCCCAGGCCTCCGCGGAGCGGCTGCGCGAACACCTCGCGCGGCGCCCGCGGCGCAATCCGGTAACGGAGTGGCGCACGGTCTTTCCGGCACAGCTCGATATGCTCCTTGAGCGCGGCGAGGGGTATTTCCACCCCTATTCGTTCAACCTGATGAGGCAGCTCGGCGCAAATTTCGAACTCCTCTCCAGGTATCTGCAGTGGCTGAACGCAAACGGCGTGGCAATTCCGGAAGCCATTTCGGCATCGGCGCAAAAGGTGGCATCCGACGCCATGGTGATGCAGTTCAGGCTGGTCCGCGCGATGGCGCGCAAGCGTCGGGACACCTGTGACGATTGCCTCGACGTGCTGGAAGCGGGCTACGCAAGCACGCTCGAACCGCTCGCCGCGCTGATGGCGTGATAGGGTGCCGCGAGATCGAGCCGCCCAGGGGGGTGACACGTGCGTGAATTGCCGACCGACATGAACGAGCGGGCCGCCGGCGCGCCGCAAGCCCCGCATGGCGCCGATGACGACAACCTCTGGCCGGTCCCGCTCAGCGCAGGCTGGCGATGCGTCTCGACGCCTGCCGGGGCATGCGCTTCGCCAGCCGGGCTGGAGGCCGCCACGCGCGCCGAAGACTGGCTCGACGCCGAAGTGCCGGGCACGATCGCCTCGGCGCTGCGCGCGGCGCGCAGGCTCGACGCCGGACAGGCTGAAACGCTCGCGTCGCACGACCACTGGTATCGCCTCGCGCTGACAGGTCACGGCGTGCGCCGCCTGCGCCTGCACGGTCTCGCTTCGATCGCGGAAGTGTGGCTGGACGAACGCCTGCTGCTCAGTTCGGATTCGATGTTCGTCGCGCACGACGTCGAGCTCGAACTGCGCGGCGCGGCCACGCTCGCGCTCTGCTTCCGTTCGCTCGAACCCGCGCTCGCCGCGAGGCGCGGGCGCCCGCGCTGGCGTCCGCGCCTCGTCACGCCCGCCTCGTTGCGCAACGTCCGCGCGACGCTGCTCGGGCACATGCCCGGTTGGTGCCCCTCCCTGCGAGCAGCCGGGCCGTGGCGGCCCATCGAACTGCTCTCGGACGCGCGCGAGGCATTGCACGACGTCGACCTGGGAACGTCGATGGAAGGCGACGACGGCATCGTGGCCCTCACCGTGCGCTTCGTGCACGACCATGACAGCACGGTCCCGGCCACGCTCCATTGCTCGGACGCGCAAACCGCGCTGGAATGGCGCGACGCGCGTACGCTATGCGGCACGCTGCGCGTGGCGCACCCCGAACGCTGGTGGCCGCATACGCACGGCGCGCCCACGCGCCATGCCGTCACGTTGCGCCTCGCGGGCCGCGCGATCGCACTCGGCGAAGTGGGCTTTCGCACCATCGAGGTGGAGCGCGGGGGCGATAGCGCGGGCTTCGCCCTGCGCATCAACGGCGTGCCGGTATTCTGCCGCGGCGCATGCTGGACCAGCGCCGACCTTGCGACGCTCACGGGCACCGCCGCGCAACTCGAACACACGTTCGCGCTCGCCCGTCACGCGGGTATGAACATGATCCGCGTGGGCGGTACGATGGTCTACGAGTCGGACGCGTTCTATCGGCTGGCCGACGCCTCGGGCATCCTCGTCTGGCAGGACTTCGCGTTTGCCAACTTCGATTACCCCACCGACCCGGCCTTCGGCGCCGCCGTCGAGACCGAAGCGCGGCAATTTCTTGCACGCACGCGCCGCTACGCCGCGCTCGCCGTGCTGTGCGGCGGCAGCGAGGCCGACCAGCAAGGTGCGATGTTCGGCTTGCCGCCCGAGATGCGCGAACAAGCGCTCTTCACGCAACTTTTGCCGGCCATCGTCACGCGCGAGCGTCCCGACGTATCCTACGTGAGCAATTCGCCTTCGGGAGGCACCTGGCCGTTCTCGACGCGCACGGGCGTCACGCACTACTATGGCGTGAGCGCGTATCAGCGCCCGCTCGACGACGTGCGCCGCTCCGCGGTTCGCTTCGCTTCGGAGTGCCTCGCATTCGCGAATGTACCCGATGACGCCACGCTGCACGACGCGCTCGGCACGATCCACACGCACGACCCGCGCTGGAAGGCGGCGGTGCCGCGCGATCCCGGTGCCGGCTGGGATTTCGACGACGTGCGCGATCACTACGTGCGAACGCTCTTCGGCGTCGAGCCCTCGCAGGTGCGCTACGAAGATCCGCAGCGCTATCTGGATCTCGCGCGCGCGGTCGTGGCTGAACTCATGACCGACGTGTTCGCAGAATGGCGCCGGGCCGGCTCGTCGTGTGGCGGCGGGCTCGTCTGGCAGTTGCAGGACCTGCGCGCGGGTGCCGGCTGGGGCGTCATCGACGCATGCGGCAGGCCCAAGAGCGCGTGGCATGGGCTCGCGCAGGCGCTTCAGCCGGTGCAGATCGTCATCACCGATGAGGGCTTGAACGGCCTCGACATGCACCTGATCAACGAGCGCGACAAGGCGCTGGTGTTGCAGCTCGAACTCGTTTGTCTGCACCATGGCGCGGTGACGGTCGCGCAGGCTTCGCGCGCGGTCGAGCTCGCACCGCGCAGCACGCAACGCGTGTGTGCGGCGGACCTGCTAGGTCGCTTTTTCGATTTTACGCATGCGTATCGCTTCGGGCCGCGCGCGCACGACGTAACGATTGCGACGCTGCGCGATCCGGCGAGCGGCGCGGTCGTCTCCGAGGCATTCCACCTTCCCGACCGGCGCGCACTCGAACGGCACGAGAGCGGTATCGTCGCCACGCCGCGGCGCTCTGAGCGGGGTTGGCAACTCGTGATCGAGGCGCGCCGCTTCGCGCGCAGCGTCCATGTCGCCGACGCGCATTACCGCGCGCAGCGCGACTGGTTCCATCTGCCGCCGAACCGGCCGGTCGCGGTCGATCTGATACCGCTCGACGCCAGCGCAAGCGGCACCACACCCGACGGCGAGGTCCGCGCGATCAATGCGATTGCGCCGGTGTTCTATCGCTGCACAGGCGCATCGTCCGCATAGCCGGTCAGCGGACAATCGCGCCTCGCGCCGCAACGCAGGCCGACGCCACGGTGCTGCCGCTCAACTGCGCGCAGGCGAACCGATGCAAGCCCCGGTACCCGGAAGCGCCCCCGCAACGGAGCCTGCGGCAGGTTCAGCGGCGAAGGCGTGCCCCTCGGCACTCGCGCATTCGCTCACCTGCCCTGAGCACACCCATGCCTCAAAATCGGCCAGTACGGCGTCACGCGCCTCGCGCGTAAAAAGCGCGTGGTCGAGGCCAGGCAGCGTCCCGACATGCACGTTCGTCAGGGGACGCAGCGCGGCGAACGAAGCGCCCAGATGAATACGCGCCTCTTCAAGGCCAAGATCGAACTCACCGTAGACGAGCCGCAGTTGCACGTGCTTCGCGTCGATGCCACGCAGGAGCGCTCGCGCCGCGTTGGCTGCCACGGGCCACCCCGTCTTGCGCTCGATCGCATGCGTGAGCACGGACTGCGCATGGCGCAGGCTGCGCTTCGCCAGCAAGACCGCAATACGCAGCGGATTATTCTTGCTCTGGCCGCGCAGCACACGCTTCCACCGCTCGAGGCTCAACGCAACGCTCAGATAGGTCTTCGACGAAACGGTGCTCTGCTCGCCCTGCGCGCGTGCGGCGGTGTCCCACGTAAACTTTTGCAGATTCACGCCGTATGCCGCAACCACGTTCGGATGCAGCGCGCACAGATACAGACTCACGAACGCACCGCCACACACGCCGAAGGCAGCCACGCGCGCATGACCGCGCCGCACGAGCCAATCGGCGCCGGTCGCGGCGTCATCGCGCCTCTCCATCGAATAGAGCATGTCGAGTGTCACTTCGGGCGCTGCCGGCAAGGCGTCGCCCAGTCCGCCGACGTCCATGCGCAGCGACGCCACACCGCGCTCGGCGAGCCGCCGCGCGAGCAGCACGGCGAATCGCCCGTCTCCGATACGATGCGCCGACCCTGTGTTGAGGAGCAGCACGGCTGGCGCGCCGGCCCGTGGTACATCGGGCTCGCAATAGATGCCGAAGCAGTGGCCAAAGCGTACCGGCTGTTCGGTTGCGCGATGACGCTCGAGGCGCAGCGCGGGCCGACCTTCGACCGGCGCCGGGCAAGCGCGCGGGCCGAACGCCACCGCCCCTTCCGTAGCGGCCGAGGCTTGCGCAACCAGCCACGCGCTCACACGCGCAAATGCCTCGACGGGTTCCTCGCTGTAGAGCGTCTCGCGCAGAAAACGGTCGGACTCCTCAAAGCCGCCGAGCTCGACCTGCGCCCCATGACTCGTGTAATGCGCGGCAAGCGATGCGGCGAGAGTCGCGCCGCTTGAATCGAGCAGCAGCACCCGCGGCGCGGGCGCCTGTGTGTCGCGCATCAGATCGACGGCGGAAAGCGCGGCGATATCCTCGCCGTGCAGGCCAAAGCCGAAGGCTTCCACATAGTCCGGCGTCTCGCCGGCAGACGCCGCGCCGGGGTCCGCCGACGTGCTCATCCAGCTCCGCCGGTGCGCGTGCAGTTCGCGGATATGGCGCCGTCCCGTGACGGTTGGCGCAAGCAGCACAAGCGCGTCCACACCGGGCGCATTCACCGTTCCAAGGCGCTGCGCCGTGAGTGCGGCAAGCGTGGCGCCAAGGCGCAGGCCCACTAGCGCCACATGCGTCACGCCGGTCCACATCCGCAGATGCCGTACGGCGGACTCCACGCTCGCGAGCCATGCCTGAACGCGGCCCGGGTCGTCTTCCATGCCGGTGGCGTCGCCCGTGCCCGGGTAGTCGAACCGCAACACGGGCAACCCGGCCGCCGCGATCCGCTCGGCCAGCTTGCGCCATCCGCGGTACGTGCACAGCGCGTCGTAGCCGAACGGATTGCACAACACGACACCCATGCTGCCGCCTGCCGGATGCAACCAGCCAAACGCGCCGTCGAACACGACAGGATCCATGGAATGCCTCCTTATTCAAGGGTCTGCTCTCTCCGTGTAAGGCAAATATAAAATTCAGCGGCCCCGCGGCTCCGTGCGCCTACGCACAAACGCGCGCGCCTGCCTCGGCCAGAATGGGTGGGACGTGCACCGGACCCTTCCATGACCGCCAAGCCCAGTCTGAAACGCAGCGCCACGCTGAACTTTGCCGGCAGCATCCTGCCGATGTTCGTCGCGCTCGTCACGACACCCATCTATCTCGAACATATCGGCGCGGCACGCTACGGCGTGCTTGCCATCGTCTGGATGGTGCAGGGGTATTTCGGCTTTCTCGATCTGGGGCTGTCCTCGGCTACGTCCAACCGCATCGCGCAACTCGCGGATGCACCCCACCACGAGCGCGAAGCGGTACTGTGGACGGCGGCAATCCTGAATGCCTTGCTGGGGCTCGTGGGCGGTCTCGTGCTCTATGCACTCATGCACACGCTGCTCGCTTACTTCGACATAGGCGGGGGGTTGCGCGCCGAACTGGTGCCGGCACTGCCCTGGGTGGCCTGTCTTGTGCCGCTTTCGAATCTGATCTTCGTGTTCAACGGCGCGCTCACCGGGCGCGAGCGCTTCGGCACGGTCAACGCGGTGCAGCTCCCGGTCACGCTGGGGTATCAGCTCATTCCGCTAGGCGCGGCGCTCGTCTTCGGACCGAGCCTGCGCTATCTCGTGTACGGTACGCTCGTGGCCGGCGTCGCCTCGCTGACGCTCCATGTGTTCGCGGCCTGGCAGGTCTTTCCACTGAAACTTGCCAGCGGCCCGCGTCGCGAACTGGTTCCCAAACTCTTTTCCTATGGCGCGTGGATCAGCGTCACGAGCCTCGCCCAGCCGCTGCTGGAAACCGCCGACCGGCTCATGATCGGCCACGCGCTCGGGCCGCAGGCCGTTACCTATTATCAGGTGCCGTTCAATCTCGGCGCGCGCATGCGGCTCTTTCCGGCAGTCATCGCGCGCACGCTGTTTCCACGACTCTCTGCGCTCGACGCCGCGAACGCCGCAGCGCTCTCCTCAAGCGCGATCCGCGGCCTTGCCGCCATGCTCACGCCCATGACGGTTTTCGGCATGTTCCTCATGCATCCGTTTCTCGCGCTGTGGGTCGGGAAGTCGTTTGCCGCTCAGGCAATGTCGGTCGGCGAGACGATCCTCGTCGGCATCTGGATCAACGCGCTCGCCCTGATCGCGACCTGTCACCTGCAGGCAACCGGCCGGCCCGACGTCGTCGCACGTTTTCAGGTCTACGAAGTGTTGCCATTCTTCGCCATGCTGTGGTGGGCCCTGCACACCTTCGGGGTGTTCGGAGCGGCGCTCGCATGGAGCGCGCGCGCCGTGCTCGACGCCGTGCTGCTCTTTCGCGCGGCAAGGTTCGACTGGACCCCGGTGCGGATGCTGACCCCTCCCGCGCTGCTCGTCCTCGCCGCCTATGGGGCGACGCTCGTCTTCGCCCCGCTCAGTTGGCCGCACATCACGCTCTGGATTGGCCTGACCGGTGTCGCGCTGGTCTGGACCGCGCGCACGGAGCCCACCGTCTGCGCCCGCGCGCTCGACCGCATCGCATCGCTGCGCTACGCGGTGCTACGGTGGGCACATGGCCAGAAGCCCGCTGCGGAGCCAGCCGATGAGGCGGGCTGATTCCTGCACGGGCCTCTCCGGCAGCGCCGCAAATGCGGTTGCGCTGGCACTCGCGCTGCTGCTCTCGTGCACGGCATGGCCCGCAGCGACGCCCACGCCCGCGGAGCCGCGCGTCCCTACGATAAGCGCCGCCGCATTCCTCGATTCGCTCGCCGTGAACACCCACATCAACTACCGGGACGGTGCCTACGCGAACGTGCGCAACGTGGCCGACGACCTCGCGTGGCTGGGCGTGCATCACATCCGCGAAGGCACGCCCGACGGCTCGGCGCCGTTCGAGAGCTATGTGTATCTCGCGCAGCATGGCGTGCGCTTCGACTATGTCATCCGGCCCAACGTGGCCGAATCGCTGCAGCAACTGGATGCGTTCAACGCGGCCGCGCCGGGCAGCGTTGCCGCCGTGGAAGGCTTCAACGAAATCGACAACTTCCCGGTCCAATACGACGGACTCAAGGGCGATGCAGCCGGGCTCGGCGCGCAGCGGACGATCTACCGTCACGTCAAGGGCGACCCCGCGCTCGCGGGCGTCGCGGTCTACGACCTCACCGGCTACGACATCAAGCCGGTCGCCACCCGCGCAGAGGCCGCCGATCATGCGAATGCCCACATGTATCCTCAGAACGGCGAGCAGCCAGGCTACAACGCCAATGGCGACCACTGGTTGGCATGGGCCACCGACGGCCGGAAAAAATTCGGACTCCCCATTGTTATCACCGAGTTCGGCTATTTCTCGATACCTCAGGCAGGCTGGTACATGCTGGGAGTGGACGAGCCGACCCAGGCCAAAGGCGTGCTCAACGGCTACTTCGATGCCGCCGCGGCGGGCGTGGTACGCACCTACGTCTATGAGCTGCTCGACGAAAAACCCGATCCGCAAAGCAAGAACGGCGAGATGCACTTCGGTCTTTTTCGCAACGACAATAGTCCGAAGCCGGTTGCGACGGCGATTCACAACCTCACTTCGATCCTGAGCGCGCCGCTCGCGCGCGCGCGCGACTCGTCGACTCGCGGCATGCCCGCCGTAACGCTCGCGGGACTACCGGTATCGGGCAACAGCCTGCTGTTGCAGAAGGCGGACGGCCGCGTCGTGCTGGCGCTGTGGAACGAAGTGCCGATCTGGAACCGCGCCACCGGCACGCCCGTCTCCCATCCTCCTGCGAGGGTGGAAGTCGACTTCGGCGAAACAGCGAGCGAGATTGCGCTCTACGATCCGACCGTGTCAAGCGAGCCGCTCGCGCGCCGTAGCAATACGCGCCGGTTCGTCGTCGACGTGCCCGACCATCCCGTGCTGATCGAAGTGACGTCCGCCGCAGCGGAGCACAGCTGAACGCTCGCAAAGACCCGACTCAGAATCCGGCCGTGCCCACGGCGATTTCTCCTTGCGCAAGCACCGCCTCCCCACCCACCGCCCGGGCAATCGCCGCATCCGCCTCGGCAATCGCCATCCCCTGCGCCGCATACCAGGCGTCGTCATAGTAGGTGGTCCGATACCGCTCCCCGCTATCGCACAGCAGGCTCACGATCGCTCCCTGCTCGCCCTGCGCCTTCATCCGCTCCGCAAGCAGCAGCACACCCACGAAGTTGGTGCCTGTCGACCCGCCCACGCGCCGGCCCAGCCACGCGGCCAGATAGCGCATCGCCGCGAACGAAAGCGGATCTGGCACCTTCACCATCGCGTCGATGCACGTGGGAATGAACGAGCGCTCCACGCGCGGCCGGCCGATCCCCTCGATGCGCGAGCCGACGTCGAGCGTGAGGCTGTCGTCGGGCTGCCCCGCCAGCACGCTTTTGAAGTAATCGAAGAACACCGAATTCTCGGGGTCGGCGCACAGCACGCGCGTCGGGTGCCGCCGGTAGGCCACATAGCGCCCGAGCGTCGCGATCGTGCCGCCGGTGCCGCCGCTCGACACGAGCCACGCCGGCACCGGATGCTCTTCGGCGGCCATCTGCTTGAAGATCGACTCGGCGATGTTGTTGTTCGCGCGCCAGTCGGTCGCGCGCTCGGCGTAGGTAAACTGGTCCATGAAATGACCACCCAGTTCGCGCGCGATGCGATGCGATTCGGCGTAAATCTCCGACGCTTTCGCGACGAGGTGACAGCGCCCGCCGTAGAACTCGATCTCCGCGATCTTCATGCGCGAGGTGCTGGCCGGAATCACCGCGACGAACGGCAGACCCAGAAGCCGCGCAAAATAGGCCTCGGAAATCGCCGTCGATCCGCTCGACGCCTCGACCACCGTGCTCTTTTCGTCGAGCCAGCCGTTGCACAGCGCGTAGAGAAAAAGCGAGCGCGCAAGCCGGTGCTTGAGGCTGCCGGTCGGGTGGCTCGATTCGTCCTTGAAGTAGAAGCGCAGGTCCGGATAGCCGGGCAGGTCGAGCGGAATCAGATGCGTGTCGGCGGAGCGGTTGAAATCGGCTTCGATCTTGCGGATCGCTTCGCGGACCCAGGCGGAATGGGGCATGGCGGACCTCGGCTCGGCAACGTGACAGGGGACCGGAACGACGCAGGCACACCGGCTACGCGGCGTGACGCGCAGCCATCATGGCACAAGGCCGCGCAACGCTACGCCAGACTGCCGCAAAGCCTGCCCCGCCGGCTTTGTATAATCCCGCATCCACACCTCTCGTGCCGCTTTCATGCTTAGTTTTGCGCTCGGTTTCCTCGTCTCCTTGCTGGTCACGCTGCTGATCGTGCGCTATGCGCACCTGCACGAGCGGTTCTCCGTGGACTCCGATCTCGCGGGCGTGCAGAAATTCCACGCGAGGCCGGTGCCGCGCATTGGCGGCACCGGGATCCTGGCCGGCCTCGTCGTTGCGGCCGCGCAGCTCCATCACGCCTGGCCGGCCGTCTCGGGCGGCATCCTCGGCATCGTCGCGTGCGGCATCCCGGCGTTCGCCTCCGGCCTCGTCGAGGACCTCACGAAGCGCGTCTCGCCGCTCGCGCGGCTCCTTTGCACGATGGCGGCGGCAGCGCTCGCCTACTTCATCCTCGGCATCGCCGTCACGCGCATCAGCGTGCCGCCGCTCGATTTCCTGCTTTCGTATGCGGCGATTTCGTGCGCCATCACGGTGCTGGCCGTCGCGGCGCTCGCCAACGCGATCAACATCATCGACGGTTTCAACGGCCTCGCCTCGATGGTCGCGTTCATGATGTTCGCCTCGCTCGCCTACGTCGCCTTCCAGGTGCACGATGCGGTGGTGCTCTCGGCGTCGCTCATCATGATGGGCGCCGTGATGGGCTTCTTTATCTGGAATTTCCCCGCCGGGCTGATCTTTCTCGGCGACGGCGGCGCGTACTTCATCGGCTTCATGCTCGCCGAGCTGGCGATCCTGCTCGTGATGCGCAATCGCGACGTTTCGGCGTGGTATCCGGTGCTGCTTTTCATGTACCCGATCTTCGAGACCTGCTTCTCGATCTACCGGAAGAAGTTCGTGCGCGGCATGTCGCCGGGCATTCCCGACGGCGTGCACCTGCACATGCTCGTCTACAAGCGGCTCATGCGCTGGGCCGTGGGCGCCCGCACGGCGCACGAGCTCACGCGCCGCAACTCGCTCACCTCGCCCTACCTCTGGCTGCTGTGCCTGATCGCCGTGATTCCCGCCACGCTGTTCTGGCGCCACACGCTGCATCTGTTCTGCTTCGTGGTGGTCTTTGCGCTGACCTACGTGTGGCTCTACGTGAGCATCGTGCGCTTCCGCTCGCCGAAGTGGCTCGTGGTACGCAAATCCCACCGGCGCACCTGAGCCCCCGGGGACAGGCCCCGCACCCGGCACGCGGCTCGCCGCACGCGTACAATCCTTTCAGCAACTGGCGCCCGTAGCAAACCGCGCACCCGCCTGTCACGCGCGGCGCGCAATGCGACCCGCGGCGCACCGCACCGTCTCTGGGGATTTCACCAAAAGGAGAGCCGACATGAGCCGTTACCTTGCCGTTGCCCTTGCACTTTTCGCCGTCACGCTCGCCGCGTGCAACACCATCGCCGGCGCTGGCGAAGACATCTCCAAGGGCGGTCAGGCCATCACGAACGAGGCGGACAAGGCCAAGTAGTCCAACCTCGCTGCATCACCCTGCGGCAAGGTCCGACAGCCCGCCGTTCGCCGCGCCGGCCCTGGCGCCCGCCGGCGCATCCGGCGGCGCCCGGCGCCTTCAGCCGCACCGCATCCTCTCCGAATCCACGCGCGCGCGCACCACGTACATCTCGCCACCCGCCCTCGCGGCGATCGCGCTACCCTAGGCATTCGCGCCGCACAGCTTCGCTTACCGCTCCGGCAAGGCCTGCGCCACGTCGCGACGCGTCGCCGGGGCCCTGAGCCTGACCCGGGAGGGAAACATGTCGAAAACGATCTGGATTGTCGTCGCCAACCGCGTGACCGCGCGCATTTTCGCGGCCGAAAGCCCGCTTGGCGCCATCGACGAGGTCGAGACGCTGCTGCATCCGGAAGGACGCGTGCCGGAGCAAAGCCTCGTGAGCGACAAACCCGGCCGCACCTACGACCGCGCCGGTCCCGGCCGCCACGCCACCAACCCCGACACCACCCAGCACGAGCATGAAGCCACGCTGTTCGCCGCACAGATCGCCACGGCGCTCGCGAAGGCGCGGACCGAGGACCGCTACGGCACGCTGATCATCACGGCGCCTCCGGCGTTTCTAGGCGCGCTGCGCAAGGCTCTCGACACGCAGACACAAAACGTCGTCACGCAGGAACTCGACAAGGACCTGGCGCACCTGGATGCGCGGGCGCTGCGCGCGTATCTGCCCGAACGGCTGGTGCGCGTGCCGACGTAGGCGCACGCGCCGCTTGCCCCGCCGCCAGCGCACGAGGCAGGTGACGCCCGCGGCGGCGGCCCGGCGCGCTCGCCGCGGCACCTCAGAGCGCGTCGAGCGGAATCTTCAGATAGCGCACGCCGTTGTCCTCCGGCTCGGGCATGCGGCCCGCGCGGATGTTCACCTGGATCGAAGGCAGGATCAGGTTCGGCATCGCCAGCGTGCGGTCGCGCGCGGTGCGCATGGCGACGAAGGCGTCTTCGCTCACGCCGTCGTGCAGGTGGATGTTCTCGCGCCGCTGCTCGGCTACGGTGGTGTGAAAGCGCGGCCCGCGCGAGCCGGGCGGGTAGTCGTGGCACATGAAGAGGCGCGTTTCGCCGGGCAGGTCGAGCAGCCGGCGCGCCGAATGGTAGAGCGTATGCGCGTCGCCACCGGGGAAATCGCAGCGCGCGGAGCCGACGTCGGGCATGAACATCGTGTCGCCGACGAACACGGCGTCGCCGATCCGGTACGCGAGATCGGCGGGCGTGTGGCCCGGCACGTGCAGCGCACGCGCCGCGAGCGGCCCGACCTCGAAGATCTCCCCGTCCTTGAAGAGATGATCGAATTCGCTGCCGTCGCCGTTCACTGCCGCGCCGAGATTGAATACCTTGCCGAACACGCCCTGCACCGTGCGGATGTGCTCGCCAATGGCGATGCGCCCGCCCAGTTGCGACTTCAGATACGGCGCGGAGGAAAGGTGGTCCGCGTGCGCGTGGGTTTCGAGCAGCCATTGCACCGTGAGCCCGTACTCGCGCACGAACGCGATCACGCGGTCGGCCGACTCGGTGGAAGTGCGGCCCGACTTCGGGTCGTAGTCGAGCACCGGGTCGACGATCGCGCACGCCGAGCCGCGCCCCGTATGGACGACATAGGTCACGGTGGCGGTGACGGGATCGAAGAACGGCTCGACGAGCGCGGACGAAACGTTGGCGGAGAGAGGGGTATGGGCGGACATGCTGGGCTCCAGGCGATGCGCCTGATTGTCTATTGAAACACATATTATTAATGCATATAATGTTTGTCAATAAATTGACTGATGGCAACCCCGCCCACTGGTGCGACAAATGAACTCGCCGCTCACTCCCGAAGCCCTCGCCGCCCTGCGCGAATCCGCCGAAAAATGCTGCGCGCTGCTCAAGGCGCTCGCGCATGAAGACCGCCTGCTGCTGCTGTGCCAGCTCACCGAAGGCGAGCGCAACGTCGGCGAGCTGGAGGCGCTGGTCGGCGTGCATCAGCCGAGTCTTTCGCAGCACCTCGGCGTGTTGCGCGAAGAGGGGCTCGTGGCCACGCGCCGCGAGGGCAAGTACATCTACTACAGCCTCGCGAGCCACGAAGTCATCCAGGTCATGCAGACGCTCTCGAGCCTCTACTGCGGCCGTCTCAAGGCGAGGCCGGCGTGAGCCCCGCCATCGATTTCGCACACTTCACGCCGCTTGCCTCGCTCGCGGGCGGCCTCCTGATCGGCGCGGCCGCCGCGCTCTTCGTGCTCGGCAACGGGCGCGTCGCCGGGATCAGCGGCGTCGTGGGCGGGCTCTTCGGCACCTCGCGCGGCGAGCGCGCCTGGCGTCTCGCCTTTCTGGCGGGCCTCTTCGCCGCGCCCTGGCTGTGGCGCATCGCCGCACCCCTCCCTGCTCCCGTCATCGCCGCCTCGCCTGTCACGCTCGTCTGCGCCGGTCTGCTCGTGGGCATCGGCACGCGCTACGCCTCGGGCTGCACGAGCGGTCACGGCGTCTGCGGCATCGCGCGCGGCTCACTACGGTCTTTCGTCGCCACCGGCGCCTTCATGGCGACCGGTTTCGCCACGGTCTACGTGGCGCGGCACCTTGCCGGAGCCTGAATATGCGGATCGTCAACGCGTTTGTCTGCGGCCTCGTGTTCGGCATCGGCCTGATTCTCTCGGGCATGGCCAACCCCGCCAAGGTGCTGGGCTTCCTCGACCTGGCCGGCCGCTGGGATCCCTCGCTCGCGTTTGTCATGGCCGGCGCCGTCGCACTGGCCGCCGTCGGCTTTCGCCTCTCCCGCTCGCGCGGCACGAGCGTCCTGGGCGCACCGATGCAGTTGCCCACAGCCCGCCGCGTCGATGCCCGGCTCGTGGCCGGCAGCCTCGTGTTCGGCGTGGGCTGGGGACTCGCGGGCTTCTGCCCCGGTCCCGCGCTCGTGAGCGCGGGCAGCGGTCAGCCGCGCGCCTGGCTCTTCGTCGCCGCCATGCTCGCCGGCATGACGCTCTACACCGCCCTCGAACGCCGCCGCAACCGGCCCGGCCATCCTTGATCAGGAGTCTTCCCCCATGCAAATTGTCCCGCTCGACGAACGCTTCGCCAGCGCCGACCAGATCTCGCCCGACGACCTCCCCGCTCTCGCGGCGGCCGGCTATCGCTCGATCGTCTGCAACCGTCCCGATGGCGAAGGCGGCGCAACCCAGCCCGCCTCGCAGGACATCCGGGCCGCCGCCGCGCAGCTCGGCCTGCAGTTCGCCTATCTGCCCGTGAAACCCGGCCAGATCACGACCGACGACGCCCGACGTTTCGCGCAGCTGCTCGACGACATGCCCGGCCCGGTGCTGGCCTATTGCCGCAGCGGCAACCGCGCAACGAGCCTTTATCAGCTCGCGCGCTCGCCGGCGCTTGCGCAGGCCGAGCCTGCCCCGGCGGTGGTGCCCGCCTGCGAATGGAACGAGGCGAACGGATCGGACGGTGTGACCTGGGACGTCGTCGTGATCGGCGGCGGTCTCGCGGGCATCACCGTGACGTCGAGCCTGCTGCGCCGCCAGCGCAACCTGAAAATCGCAATCGTCGAGCCGAGCGACGAGCACTTCTATCAGCCGGCCTGGACCCTGGTGGGCGGCGGCGCCTTCGACGCGGAGAAAACGCGCCGGGCGACGGCGAGCGTGATCCCCGCCGGCGTGAAGTGGATCCGCGCGGCCGCCACGCGCGTCGAGCCGCACAACAACCTCGTCCGCCTGAACAACGGCGAAACCATCGCGTATCGCGATCTGATCGTCGCGCCCGGCCTGCGGCTCGCGTGGGAGCGCATCGAGGGCCTCGAAGCGACGCTCGGCAAGAACGGCGTCACCTCGAACTACCGCTACGACCTCGCGCCCTACACGTGGCAGCTCGTGCAGCAGATGCAGGCCGGCACCGCGCTCTTCACGCAACCCGCCATGCCGATCAAATGCGCGGGGGCGCCGCAAAAAGCGATGTACCTGTCGTGCGATCACTGGCACAAGCGTGGCGTGCTCCCGAAGATCAAGGTCGAGTTCGATCTCGCGGGCGCCGTGCTGTTCGGCGTCGCGACCTTCGTGCCGCCGCTCATGGAATATGTGAAGCGCTACAACGCGGACCTCGCCTTCTCTTCGAATCTCGTCGCCGTCGACGGGCCGTCGCGCACCGCCACGTTCGAAATAAAGGACGCCGAAGGCCAGGTCACGCGCGAGCAGAAGCGCTTCGACATGCTTCACGTCGTGCCGCCGCAGGTGGCGCCCGACTTCATCCGCGACAGCCAGCTTGCCGACACCGCCGGCTGGTGCGAAGTCGACCACGCGACGCTGCAGCATCCGCGCTACCCGAACGTGTTCTCGCTCGGCGACGTCTGCTCCGCGCCCAATGCGAAAACCGGTGCGGCCGCGCGCAAGCAGGCCGTGATCGTCGCGGAAAATCTGCTCGCCGCGCGCGCCGGCAAGCCGCTCGTGTACCGCTACGACGGTTACGGCTCGTGCCCGCTCACGGTCGAGCGCGGCAAGGTCGTGCTCGCCGAGTTCGGCTATGGCGGCAAGCTGCTGCCCACCTTCCCGCTCGACCCGACACGGCCGCGCCGCCTCATGTGGTTCCTCAAGGCAACGGTGCTGCCGAGCTTCTACTGGTGGGGCATGCTCAAGGGCCGCGAGTGGTTCACGCGCGCTTCGCAGAGCTGATCGAACGCCCGGGAGCCACACCATGCCCACCGCCATGCTCGTCAGCGCCGCGCTCGGTTCCATCGTCGGGATCATCCTCGCGTTGACCGGCGCGGGCGGCGCGATCCTCGCCGTGCCGCTGCTCGTGTTCGGACTCGGGCTCGAAGTGGCGCAGGCCGCGCCGATCGGGCTGCTCGCGGTCGGCCTCTCGGCGGGGCTTGGCGCGCTGCTCGCGCTGCGCGAGGGGCAGGTGCGCTACAAGGCCGCCGCGCTGATGGCCGCCTGCGGCGCGCTGATCTCGCCCCTCGGCTTGTGGGTCGCGCACCGCGTGCCCGACGCGCCGCTCACGCTCGTGTTCGCGGGCGTGCTGGCGATGGTCGCCGTGCGCATGTTCCGCCAGAAGAGCGGCGCGACCCACGGCGGCCCCGAACTCGCACCCTCGAACCTGCCGTGCCGCCTGAACGCCGAACGCGGCAAGCTCGACTGGACCGCGCCGTGCGCGCGCTCGCTCGCGCTCTCGGGCGTGCTGTCCGGTTTTCTTTCAGGACTCCTCGGCGTGGGCGGCGGCTTCGTCATCGTGCCCGCGCTCAGGCGTGCCTCCGATATTCCCATGCGGGGCATCGTCGCCACCTCGCTTGCGGTGATCGCGCTCGTTTCTTCGGCGGGCGTAGCCGCCTCGGCGGCGTCGGGACACATGCTCTGGCCCGAGGCGTTGCCGTTCGCGGCCGGCGCGCTCGCGGGCATGCTGGGCGGGCGCAGCATCGCGCATCACGTGAGCGGCGCACGCTTGCAGCAGTCGTTCGCGGCGTTTGCGGGCTGCGTGGCGATCGGCATGGCCGTGAAGGCCGTGCTCGCCATGCACATCATGGGCGGGTTTTAAAGCGCAGCATCGGCCCTCGTAGTTAAGCTCTCGAAGCTCAGCCCTCGACGTTCAGCCCTCGAAGTCGAGCCCCCCGAGCAGCACCTCCGGCTCGCCCTGGGTGCGCGAGGCGAAATCAACGGGACGTGCCGTTTCCCACGACGCCATCTTGCGCACCATCGCCGCCAGATAGTGCTCGAAACGCGCCTCGCCGCCTGGCTCCATCAGCCGCTCGATCTCGTCGACGTCCCACGTGAGCGACACGTTGAGCGGATAGACATACGGATGCCGGTATTCGCTCGCCGCGCCAATGAGGCGCACGCGCGTGGGATGCCCGTGCCCCTCGCGAGGCACGACTTCCACATGCACGGCCGGGCCGAACTGGCTTGCCAGTTGCGCCGCGATGCGCGGCGCGAACGCTTCCTCGAAGCGATGGGCGGCCTCGATACTCATGCGTGTCTCACTCCTTTATCGTTCCACGAACCGTCGGGTTCGCGCCGGCGTGCATCGACCCAGGCGGCGCGCGATCGGGAACCATCCTACCGCGTGCGGCGAACGCGGACCAGCACGCTACGCCCGGCGCGCCTCGCGGACGGACACCGTATTGCGCAGCCCCTCGAACGAGTAGAGCGCGAGCGCCATCCAGATCGCACCGTAGCCCATGGCGCGTACCGCGCCAAACGACTCGTGATACACGAACACGCCCGTCAGCAGTTGCAGCGTGGGCGTGACGTACTGAACGAGGCCTAGCGTCGAGAGCGGAATGCGCCGCGCGGCGGCACCGAACAGCAGCAAGGGAATCGCCGTCACGGGCCCGGAGCAGGCGAGCAGCAACTGGAGCGGCAGCGGCGCGTGGCCGAAGTGGCTCGCGCCGACGAGGCTCAGCATCGCGAGATAGACGATCGCCACGGGAAAGAGCAGCAGCGTCTCCAGCGCGAGTCCTTCCAGCGCGCCGAGTTGCGCGGTCTTGCGCAAGAGGCCATAGCCGCCGAAGGTAAACGCAAGTGCGAGGCTGATCCACGGCGGCGCGCCGTTCTGCCAGGTCAGCCACACGACGCCCGCCGCGGCCACGCCCACGGCGCACCATTGCAGCGGCCGCAGCCGCTCGCCGAGAAACGCATAGCCGAACAGCACGTTGATGAGCGGATTGATGAAGTAGCCGAGGCTCGCTTCGACGATATGCCCGGCGTTCACGGCCCAGATGTAGATGCCCCAGTTCGCCGAGAGCAGCACGGCGCTGGCCGCGAAGCGGCCGACGAGGCGCCGGTTGCGCAGCACGGGACCGAGCCAGCGCCAGTGGTGCCGCACGAGAAGCACGGCGAGCACGAAGACGAGCGACCAGGCCATGCGGTGCGCGAGCATTTCGAGGGCCGGGATCTGGTGCAGCGTCTTGAAGTAGACGGGGAAGAGACCCCACATCACGAAGGCGAGAAAGGCGTAGAGGATGCCGGGATTCATGGTTGTCTGTGAAGTAGCGCGTGCGGGGCAATACCTGACAAAATTGGGGCCGCCCTGCGCCGGATCGCCGGTTTTGCGACAATAGCGGATTTTCGCCGCCAGGCTTTGCCGCTGTCCAGCCTGACGCGCCGCTTACGGCGCGCCCGGACAGTCAGCCATCCGTCATGGCGGCCACGTACCCTGAACCGGCCCCCGAACCTGTCCCGACCGCGATGCATCTACCTCATATCGATCTGCTGTATTCGCTGTCCGGCCTGGGCGTCGGGTTCCTCGTCGGCCTGACCGGCGTGGGCGGCGGTTCGCTGATGACGCCTATCCTCGTGCTGCTGTTCAAGGTCCACCCGGCAACGGCCGTGGGCACGGACCTGCTGTACGCCGCCGCAACCAAGTCGGCGGGCACGCTGGTCCATGGGCTCAAGGGTTCGGTGGACTGGCGCGTGACGCTGCGCCTCGCGGCCGGCAGCGTGCCCGCGGCCACGGTCACGCTGATCCTGTTGCATCGCTATGGAATGGACACGCCGCGCGCCGGCCATCTGATCCAGGCCGTGCTGGGCGCCGCGCTCCTGATCACGGCCGTCGCCCTGATCTTCCGGCCGCAGCTTGCCGCCTTCGCCGCGCGTCACCGCCGCGGGCCGGGCGAGGCCGGTACGCTGGCGCTCACGATGCTCACGGGAGCGGTGCTGGGCGTGCTGGTGTCGCTCACCTCGGTGGGAGCGGGCGCGATCGGTGTGACCGTGCTGCTCCTGCTCTATCCGGCGTTGCCGACCGTGCGCATCGTCGGCTCCGACGTCGCGCACGCCGTGCCGCTCACCTTGCTGGCCGGCGCGGGGCACTGGCTGCTCGGCTCGATCAACTGGCCGATGCTGCTTTCGCTGCTGTGCGGGTCGCTGCCCGGCATCGCGATCGGCAGCCTGCTGTCGTCGCGCGCGCCCGAGCGCCTTCTGCGCATCCTGCTGGCCGCGACCCTCACGCTCGTGGGCGTGCGGCTCGTGCTGGCCTAGGGCCTCCGCCCGGCGCGGCCGGGCAGGCGGCCGCGCCGCTCAGGCGTGCGGCGCGAACTGGAAGAAGCGGCCGTTCAGATCGGCCTCGAACTGGCGCAGCCATTGCCCGCGCGCGTCGATGCGATAGGCCTGGGCCCAGGCGCCGCGCCGCACGATCACGAGTTCGCCGTGAGCCGGGTCGTCCGGATCGGCCGCACCGCTGATATCGAAATGGATCGGCGCGAAGCCGTGACGCGCGCACGCGAGCTCGAAGGCGGCGCGATCGACGAGCGGGAGATCGGTGTAAGTGTGGATAGTCATGGCAGTGTCCTGCGATGAGGCCGCACACGGCCCCGGGTTCCTGCACCTACGGTATACGCTGTTTTTGACGATGCCTGTGTGTCAGGCCACACTCCACGTGCGCCGGCCGCCCCCCGCCTGAAAGCGCCGCATCGTCGAATCTCATGTACCATCGGCGGGCAGATCCGGCGCCTGACGTGCCGTCGGCGTCGCTTCGACATCCGATAGACGCCCCCGAGGCGCAGGCTGACGACCTCCCCCAATTACCCCACGGAACCCGAGGCCCGCACTCCCCCGATGAAGTCTCCCACCGGCCGCAAATCTGCCCCTCGTCTCGTCGCGCGTTTCGTGGCGATTTCATGGCGCGACCTGGCAGTCTCGTTCGGGCCGATCCTGCTCGTGAGCGCCGCCGCCATCTGGCTCGCGGTGCGGCTCATCCAGCCCGCGCCGCCCAGCACGCTCACGATGAGCACCGGCCCCAAGGGCAGCACGTTCTGGAACGCGGCGCAGAAGTACAAGGCGATCCTCGCGCGCAACGGCATCACGCTGAACGTGCTCGAGTCGGAAGGCTCGGTGCAGAACCTCCAGCGCCTCGCCGACCCCAAGTCCGGCGTCGACGTGGCATTCGTGCAGGACGGCCTCGCAAGCAAGGTGCCCGACGGGCTCGTTTCGCTCGGCAGCGTCGCCTATGTGCCGCTCGCCGTGTTCTACCACGGGCCCGTGGCCACGCGCCTCTCGCAGTTCGAAGGCGAGCGGCTCGCCATCGGCGCGCAGGGCAGCGGCGCGCGCGAGCTGGCGCTGGCCCTGCTGAAGGCGAACGGCATCGAGCCGGGCGGCACGACGCAACTGCTGCCGCTGTCGGGCGACGACGCGGCGCGCGCGCTCGTGGCGGGCAAGGTGGATGCCGTGTTCCTCTCGGGCGACTCGGCGCAGCCGCCGGTCATGGGACGCCTGTTGCGCATGCCCGGCGTGCGGTTCTTCGACTTCACCCAGGCCGACGCGTACGCGCGCCGCTTCCCCTACCTCACGGCGGTCACGATCCCGATGGGCGCCTTCGATTTTGGCCACAACCTGCCGCCGAAGCCGATGTACATGGTCGCGCCGACCGCCGAGCTGGTCGCGCGCGACTCGTTGCACCCGGCGCTCTCGGACCTGCTGATCGAGGCGGCGAAGACGGTGCATGGGCGCGCGACGCTCATGCAGAACGCCGGCGAATTCCCCGCGCCGCGCGCCCAGGACTTCCCGATCAGCGACGACGCCGCGCGCTACTACAAGTCGGGCAAGAGCTTCCTCTACCGCGTGCTGCCGTTCTGGCTCGCGAGCCTCGCCGACCGGCTGATCGTGCTGCTCGTGCCGATCATCGTCGTGCTGATCCCGGGGCTGCGCCTCGTGCCGTCGCTGTATGCGTGGCGGGTGAAATCGCGGATCTACCGCTGGTACGGCGCGCTGATCGCGCTCGAACGCGCCTCGATGGCGGACACCTCGCCCGCCGAGCGCCGCGCGCTCGTGCGCCAGCTCGACACGATCGAGGAGTCGGTCAACGGCATGAAGATGCCGCTCGCCTATGCGGAACAGTTCTACGTGCTGCGCGAACACATTGGCTTCGTGCGCGCGCGCCTCTCGCATATCGCGGCGCGCCCGCCCGCGGAGCACGCGGCCGACGGCGACAACGGCGACGCCGACGACAGCGGCAACGACAGCGACGACATGGCGGAGCCCGGCACGGCCGATGAGACGGCGCAAGAGGGACAGGACACGGCGCGACCCGACCCAGCGCGCCCGGAATGACACCGATAGCGCGCGTGGCCGCGGGCACGCAAGATCGTGGTGCAGCGCGCAACATCGCAATCCATAACGAAACCGAAACGACGGACCGCGCTTCGGGCGGTCCGCATGAAGCGCATAGCGGAGGAACAGCATGATCAGCGGCATCGATCTCAGCGGCATCGACGTCAACCAGCCCACGTGGTTCTACGACTTCGTCTCGCCGTTCTCGTACCTGCTGCTGGAGCAGCAACAAAAGTGGCCGACCTTCGACTTCGTGCCGTGCCCCGTGCTGCTGACCGACCTGTACCGTCACTGGGGCCAGGCGGGGGGCCTCGCGATCCCGGCCAAACGCATCTACACGTACCGCCACGCGCTCTTTCGCGCGGACCAGCTCGGCATTCCCTTCAAAATGCCGCCCGCGCACCCGTTCGACTCGGTCAAACCGATGCTGCTGGCCATCGCCGCGGGCGGCGAGTTCGCCTGCGTGCGCGAGATCTTCCGCTTCATCTGGCGCGAGGGCCGCGACCCGTCGAGCGAAGAAGGTTTCGAACAGCTTTGCGAGCGCGTGGGCATCCCGCACGGCGAAGCGCTGATCGAGCAGGAAAACGTGCGCGCCCAGTTGCGCCGCAACACGAGCGACGCAATCGCGCTGGGCGTGTTCGGCGTGCCGACGTTCTGGATGAACAAGCAGTTGTTCTGGGGCGAGGACGCGCTGCCGATGGTGCTCTACTGCGCCCGTTCGCCGAACTGGCTCGATTCGCGCGAGGTGAAGCGCATCAGCACGCTACCTTCCGGGCTCGCGAAAGCCACTGCGGAATAAGGGGCCGTTGAGGGTTGCCGAAGGTCCAGGGGGCCGCGCGCCCGGCCGGCGAAGCGTCCTGATGCCGGCCATACCGCGCAGGCTATGGCGCCGGCGGGCGCGCCGGCCTATGGTTATGGCTGAGCCGGTACGCGCGCGCAGACGAGTGCCCGGCTCCCTGCGCGCGTCCCGCGCGCCTCATCGACACCCCTTTACATGGACGACATCGCCCTTACCCTCGACATCTGGCTCGTGCGCGTGCTGCGCACGCTGCTGATCGAGCGCAGCGTCACGCAAACGGCGCTGCGGCTGAACCAGACCCAGCCCGCGATCAGCACGGCGCTGCGGCGCCTGCGCGAGATCCTGGGCGATCCGATCCTGGTGCGCGGCAAGGCCGGCATGGTGCCCACCGAATACGGCGAGTCGCTGCTGCAGCACGCGCAGCGCGTGCTGCGCGACGTCGATTTCGTCTCCACGCCGCATGGCGACTTCGATCCGGCGCGCTCGAAGCGCACTTTCCGGCTCGCGGCGCCCGACTACCTGAACGACTTCTTCATGCCGACGCTGATCGCGCACTTCCGCGAGGCGGCGCCCACGGCGCGGCTGGAGATCCTCTCGCTTTCGCCGACGCTCGACCATCATGCGGCGCTCGACGCGGGCGAGCTCGACATCGTGATCGGCAACTGGCCGAAGCCCGACGCGCGTTTTCATCGCAGCGACCTGTTCGCCGACAAGGTGGTCTGCATGATGCGCGCCGATCACCCGCTCACGCGCGCGCCGCTCACGCGCGAGGCCTATCTGGGCGCCGCGCATCTCGCGCCGACGCCCTATACGGGTTCGAATGCGAACGCCATCGACATCGGTTTCGCGAAAGCGCGCGCCGAACGGCGCATCGTCACGCGGCTGCCCTACTTCGGACTCGTGCCGCAGGTGCTGCTGCAGTCGGACCTCGTGTTCACGACCACGCGGCGTTTTGCGCTGCATTACGCGAGCCTGCTGCCGATCGCCGTGGTCGAGCCGCCGCTCGCGTTTCCGCGCATCCGCTGCTATCAGATGTGGCATCCGCACCCGGACCGGCCGAGCGACGTGGACTGGCTGCGGGGGCTCGTGGATGAGGTGTCGCGCAAACTCACCGCGCGCAGCCGGCCGGAAGCGAAGCGCGCACCGCGCGCCGCGGCGCCGCTTACCTCGACACAACCATCTTCAGGCCTGGCGAGCCATCCAGAACAAACGAACCGTCGTCCTGCTTGACGACCGCGCGGCACCAATCCGTAACGCCTTTGCGCCATTGGATATGGGCGCAGAACTTGCCGTCGCCGGATATTTTCCAGGTGCCTGTCCCGTTGCCGTTATAGGCGTGCTTGCTGGTCGGGTCGCCCGATAGCCAGTGCGCGTCGACCGAGCCATCCGCGGCGTTTGTCCACGTGCTCTTGCTGTTGTCCGGATTGGTGATCTCGACCTTCGCGCCAGGCAGCAGTTGCTGCAATTCGTCCTGCGAAAGCGGCTGTCCCCCGTCGGCCATGGCAATGCCCGACACGAACGACGCCGCGACTACCGCCGAAATTGCGAGAATGATTTTCATGGGAGGCCTCACGCGCACAGGAATGGCGAGGCACCGGGCGTTCGTTTGCAGCACGGCTGCTGCCGCCCATTCGCACCCCGTTGCGAGCATTAAAGGCCTCGGGGCGCGCGGGATGCAATAGTGCAAATGCATCCCCCTGACGTGCGCGGCGGCGGTGCGGCCACCGCGCGCCACCTTATGTACGACGAATTATTGCGCGAGAACGCCAACCCGCTCCAGTGTCCCATTCGGCACGCGCAACTGCATCAATTGAGCCGCCACCGCCACCGCGATCGACGAAGGCGCCTTGTCGACGATGCCCGTCACACCGATCGGGCACACCATTTCCTCAAGCCGCTCGGCCGGCACGCCGCGATCGAGCAGGCGCCGCTCGAACTTCACGCGCTTGGTCTTCGAGCCGATCAACCCGAACCACGCGAAATCGCGCCGCCGCATGATGCGCTCGGTCAGCTCGAAGTCGAGCGCGTGGTTGTGCGTCATCACGATGAACCAGGCGCCCGGCGGCGCTTCGTCCACGATCGCGGCGGGCGTGTCGGTCGCTTCGATCTGCACGTTGGCCGGCACTTCGTCCGGGAACAGCTCGTCGCGCTCGTCCACCCACTGCACGACGCACGGCAGCATGCCGAGCAGATGCACGAGCGCATGGCCCACGTGCCCGGCGCCAAACAGCACGACGTGCATCGGCCCGTACTGCGGCACCGGCGTGCTGCGGCGGCCGATGAGCACCCGGCCCGTCGTATCGACGCTTACGCAATGATTCGGATGACGATTCATCTCGGCATGCTCCCTCGAAATGCCTGGCTCAGCCTGTCAGCCACGCATGGCGGTACGTACCGCGCGCACGGCCTTGAGGATTTCCTCTGCCGTGGCGGGCGCATTCATCGGCGGATTGAAGCGGTAGTCGCCCACGCTCGCCACCGCGTCGCGGATCGCGAAGAACACCGAGAACGGCAGCAGGAGCGGCGGCTCGCCCACGGCCTTCGAGCGATGGATGCTGTCCTCCGCATTGCGGTTCTTGTAGAGGCGCACGTCGAAGTGCAGCGGCGTGTCGTTGACGGTCGGGATCTTGTAGGTGGACGGCGCATGCGTCATCAGCTTGCCGTCCGGCTTCCACCAGAGTTCCTCGGTGGTGAGCCAGCCCATGCCCTGAATGAAGCCGCCTTCCACCTGGCCCACGTCGAGCGCCGGATTCAGCGAGGCCCCCACGTCGTGCAGCGCGTCGGCGCGCAGCACGCGCATTTCGCCCGTCAGCGTGTCAATCACCACTTCCGAAACGGCTGCGCCGTACGAGTAGTAGTAGAACGGCCGGCCTTGCAGTTTGGCCTGATCCCAGTACAGCTTCGGCGTGGCATAGAAGCCGTCCGACCAGAGCTGCACGCGCGCGAGGTACGCCTTCGAAACCAGCGTTTCGAACGACACGATCTCGCCGCCGACGATCACGTGATCGTTCGCGAAACGCACATCGCCGGCGCTGACCCCATCCTGCCCGTAGAGCTTCGCCGCGAGCGCCGCCAGCCGCTCGCGCAGCTGGCGCGCGGCATCCTGCGCGGCCTTGCCGTTGAGGTCCGAGCCCGTCGAGGCAGCCGTCGCCGAGGTGTTGGCGACCTTGCTCGTATCGGTGGCCGTCACGCGCACGCGCGCGAAGTCGATGCCGAGCTCGTGCGCCACCACTTGCGCGACCTTCGTGTTGAGGCCTTGGCCCATTTCGGTGCCGCCGTGGTTCACGAGCACCGAACCGTCCGTATAGATGTGGACGAGCGCGCCGGCCTGGTTGAAGTGCGTCACGTTGAAGGCGATGCCGAACTTCACGGGTGTAATCGCGATGCCCTTCTTGAGCACCTCGTTGTTCGCGTTGAACTCGCGGATTTCCGCACGGCGTGCGCGGTAGTCGCTCGTCGTCACGAGCTCGTCGAGCAGTTCGGCAATGACGTTGTCCTCGATCTCCTGGCCGTACGGCGTGACGTTGTTCTGCGTCTTGCCATAGAGATTGCGCAGGCGCACGTCGAGCGGGTCGAGGCGGAGCGCGCGCGCGACGTCGTCCATGATGTACTCGATCGCGAACGCGCCCTGCGGGCCGCCGAAGCCGCGAAACGCGGTATTCGACTGCGTGTTGGTCTTGCCGCAGAAGCCGGCGATGGAAACGTCGGGCAGCCAGTAAGCGTTATCGAAATGGCAGACGGCGCGCGTCATCACGGGACCCGAGAGGTCGGCGGAAAAGCCGCAGCGCGAGGTCATGTCCACCGAGACGCCTTCGATCACGCCTGCGTCGTCATAGCCCACTTCATAGGTGTAGTGGAAATCGTGGCGCTTGCCGGTGACCATCATGTCGTCGTCGCGGTCCGGGCGCAGCTTCACGGGGCACAGCAGCTTCCACGCTGCGAGCGCCGCGCAGCAGGCGAAGAGGCCCGACTGCGATTCCTTGCCGCCGAAGCCGCCGCCCATGCGGCGGCACTCCACGAGCACGTTGTGCGAATGCACGCCCAGCACGTGAGCGACGAGGTGCTGCATTTCGCTCGGGTGCTGCGTCGAACACCACACATGCATGCCGTCGTCGTCCTTCGGCACCGCGTAGCTGATCTGGCCTTCGAGGTAGAACTGCTCCTGGCCGCCCAGCAGCATCTCGCCTTCGTGGCGATGCGCGGCGCGTGCGGCGCGCGTGGAGGCGTCGCCGCGCGCGAGCTTCATCGGCGGCAGCACGAACTGGTTCGCGGCGCGCGCCTGCTGCGCCGTGAGCACCGCGGGCAGTTCTTCATAGACCACCTCGCCGCGGCGCGCGGCCTGGCGCGCGATATCGTGCGACGTGGCCACGACGATGAACATCGGCTGGCCGACGTACTGCACCACGCCATCGGCCAGCACTGGATCGTCGTGGATGATCGGGCCGCAGTCGTTCACGCCCGGAATGTCCCCGGCGGTCAGCACCGCGACGACGCCCGGCGTCGCGCGCACCTTGTCGAGATTCATCGAGACGATGCGCGCGTGAGCCTTCTGCGAAAGCCCGAGCGCCGCGTGCAGCGTGCCGGCCACGACCGGAATGTCGTCGGTGTAGGTCGCGCGCCCGCTCACGTGCAGATGCGCCGACTCGTGCGGACGCGACACGTGGACCTGGGTGAAATTCTCTAGGGCCTGCGCATCCTTCAGGAACGGTTCGGCTTGCTGATTCATTATGTTCTCCTTCTCGTTTCCTGAAGTCTCAGACTGACGCTGCGGCCTCGGCGGCGCCGGCGGGCAACACGGCGCGCACGTTCACGGCCTGCTGCGCGAGCGGGTTGTTCGGGCGCGTCTCCAGCCAGAAGCGATACAGCGTGTTCTTCGCCGCCTCGATGCGGTATTCGTCGGTGGCGCGCATATCCGAGAGCGGCGCGTAGTCCTTGCCGAGCGCGATCATCGCCGCCTGCGCCGTGGCCTCGTGCCAGTGCGCGTCGGCGAGCACGCCTTCCGCGTGCGTTGCGCGCCTGGGCGTGGCGGCCATGCCGCCGAATGCGATGCGCGGCTCGCGGATCGTTTCGCCGTCCGCGATGAACGCGTAGGCCGCGCACACGGCCGAGATGTCGGAATCGAAGCGCTTCGAGACCTTGTAGGTGCGGAACTTCAGGTTCTTGCGTATGCCGGTGCGCGTCGGCACCTTCAGCGCGAGCACGAATTCGTCCTCGGCCATGTCCTTCTTCTGGTACGCGAGGTAGAGGTCTTCGAGCGGCAGTTCGCGCGACGCTTCCGCGCCGCGCAGCACCACGTGCGCGCCAAGGGCGATCAGGCCCGGCATCGAGTCGCCGATCGGCGAGCCGTTCGCGACGTTGCCGCCGATCGTGCCGGCGTTGCGGATGGGCAGCGAAGCGAAGCGCTGCCACATCTCGGTGAGTTCGGGATAGTGCTTCGCGAGCTCGGCATAGGCGCGCTCCACGCTCACGCCCGCGCCGATCTCGATCCAGTCGTTGCCCACCTCGATCCGGCGCATGGCCTCCACCTGCCCCACGTAGACGATATCGCCCAGATCGCGCATCTGCTTCGTGACCCACAGGCCGATGTCGGTGCTGCCCGCGAGAATGCGCGTGTTCGGGCGCGCGGCCTTGATGGCGGCGAGCGCTTCGACCGTGCGCGGCGCGTCGTACTGCTGGCCCTTGTGCTCGTAATGGAAGGTGTCCTTGCGTTCGAGCGTCGAGAGCGTACGGGCGAGCGCCTCGACGTCGACGGGCCGCTTCGGCGCGCCGGCCTCGAACATGCGCTCGGCGGCGTCGAGGATCGGGCGATAGCCGGTGCAGCGGCACAGGTTGCCGGTGAGCGCGTTGGCGATCTCGTCGCGCGAAGGCACGCTGCAGGCGCCCTTGCCCGCGCAGCCGCCGGCCGCCGGGGCGGTGCCCGCGTGCTCGTGCCCATGCTTCTCGTAGAGCGCCCACATCGACATCACGAAACCCGGCGTGCAGAAGCCGCACTGCGAACCGTGGCAGTCGACCATGGCCTGCTGCACCGGATGCAGCGCGCCATCCGGCTGGCGCAGGTCTTCCACCGTGAACAGGGCCTTGCCGTCGAGCGTCGGCAGGAACTGGATGCAGGCATTGACGGCCTTGAAGCTCACGCCGCCCGCCTCGTTGCGCTCGCCGACCACGACCGTACAGGCGCCGCAGTCGCCTTCCGCGCACCCTTCCTTGGTGCCGGTGCAGTGCGCGTCCTCGCGCAGGTACTGGAGAACGGTGCGGGTGACGCCTGCGTCGCTGACTTCGCGAATCGCGTTGCGGTGGTAGAAGCGGATCGGCTGACTCATGATTTCTGGCTCGTCTGATTGTGCGGCCCGGCTGGGGAGGCGAGGCACGCTTCTGTGGACGGTTCGAACGCTATCACCACCAATATTTGCAACCCATAGGCAGAGGTACATGGGGGATATATCGTTGAATCGATAAATCGAGGGATCCCGGTGCCGGACTGCTTATGTGGAGATGGCCAAGTTGCGACATTTCTCTTCAAATTATCTCAATATCGCCACTCTGGAGCGGATGGCACGACCCTGCCGCCACGCCTCACGCATCTCCTGATGGCCAAAATCTCTTTTCTGCAACTGCAGAAGAACCGGTTCCATGGGAGAATCACGCCTTTCCAGCGTCTTCCATCCGCATTTTCCCCATGTCCGCTGACACGGCGCCTGAGCGCAGTTCGTTTGCGACGACCTTGCAGATCATTCCGGTCGTCTTTTTCACGTTCCTCTGCTATCTGACCATCGGCATTCCGCTCGCCGTCCTGCCGGGGTACGTCCATAACGACCTGGGTTTCAGCACGGTCCTGGCAGGGGGCGCGATCAGCGTACAGTACTTCGCCACGCTCGCCTCGCGCGCGCTCGCGGGCCGCTCGGCGGACACGCTCGGCCCCAAGCGCACGGTCGGCATCGGCCTGATCTGCTGCGGCGCGAGCGGCGTGCTGCTCCTGCTCGCCGCGCTCGTCGCGCATTGGCCCGAACTCTCGCTCACGCTCATCGTGGCAAGCCGCCTGCTGCTCGGTTGCGGCGAAAGTCTTTGCGGCACCGGCGCGATCCTCTGGGGCATCGGCCGCGTGGGCACCGCCAACAACGCGCGCGTGATCTCCTGGAACGGTATCGCCACCTACGGCGCGCTCGCCATCGGCGCGCCGCTGGGCGTGGAACTCACGCATTACCTCGGTTTCTGGACGCTCGGCGCGATGGTCATCGCGCTCGCCGCGCTCGGCCACTGGCTCGCGCGCCCCGTCGCCCCCGTGCCGCTCGTCCACGGCGAGCGCATGTCCTATCGCAGCGTGTTCCTGCGCGTGCTCCCGCACGGCCTCGCGCTCGCGCTCGGCTCGGCCGGCTTCGGCTCGATCGCCACGTTCATCACGCTTTTCTATGCCGCGCGCCACTGGCCCGATGCCGCGCTCACGCTGACCGTGTTCGGCCTCATGTTCATCGGCTCGCGCCTCCTGTTCGCCAACACGATCCGGCGCTTCGGCGGCTTTCGCGTCGCCATCGCGTCGTTCTCGTGCGAATGCGTAGGCCTCGTCCTGCTGTGGCTCGCGCCCGTGCCGCATGTCGCGCTAGCGGGTGCCGCGCTCACGGGCTTCGGTTTCGCGCTCGTGTTCCCGGCGCTCGGCGTGGAGGCCGTGGGCCTCGTGCCGGCCGCGAGCCGCGGCGCAGCCCTCTCCGCGTACTCGCTGTTCGTCGATCTCTCGCTCGGCATCACCGGGCCGCTCGCGGGCTATGTCGCGAATCTGTTCGGGTATGGATCGGTCTTCCTCTTTGCTGCGATCGCCGTAGCCGCGGCGATTGCGCTTTCGGTGTCGCTGCACCGCCGCAGCGTGCGAGCCGCCCAGGTTCAGCTCCAGACCTGATTTCAAGGCCTGAATGAAGCGGATACGCAGCGCAGCAAACCCCCCATCCTTTCTATTTATTTTCAATTTCTTTCGGATATTTTTCGCTTACCTTCATTGCCAGCGAGTGGAGTTCGCATTACGAACCTTCTCGTTTTCCTCAGGCATTGGGGTGAGCTATGACAATCCAAACGAAAGTCTCCATTTGTCTGCCAACGTGTAACCGGCCGGATCTGTTGCGAGCGTGCATCGACTCGTGTCTCATGCAAACGCATGCGAACGTCGAGATCGTGATTGGAGACGACTCTCGCGACGACAGCACGGCAAAGCTGATCGCGTCGCACTACGCTGGCGAGCCGTGCATCCGCTACCGGCGCAACGTGCCGGCGCTCGGCCAGGCGCGCAATGTGGCGAGCCTCTTCGAGCGCGCGAGCGGCGACAAGATCCTGCTGATCCACGACGACGATTTCCTGCTGCCGAACTGCGTCGAGCGGCTCCTCGCGCAATGGGAACGCCATCCCGATCTGGACGTGGCATTCGGCAAGCAGTACGAAACGGATCCTCGCGGATGCATCGACTATGCCGCGAGCCGCCGGCTCAATGTCGCCTGCCACCGCACGGCCGCGGCGGCCGGGTTGCAGGTGCCGCCCGGCCGGGCGGGTATCCTGCAGATGTTCCCGAACAACGGCTGGCTCGCGAATGCGGCGCTCGTCAAGCGCATAGGCTATCCAAACCAGTACGGAACATGTTGCGACTTCGTGTTCGGCACGCAGCTCTGCCTCGCCGCGCAGCAGGTGTGCTACGTGGACGAGTACGTCTCGTGCTATCGCAAGAGCGACGTTTCGATCTCCCAGGCGACACGCCGCACGCCGCATGCGTCGTCGCTGGCCGCCTGGCGCTTCCTCACGGCGCTCCCGCTGCCGCTCGAACTCGAAGCCGCACGGCGGCTGTCTCTGCGCCGGCTCGTGCCGATCGTCGTCTCGCTGCACGCGTGCAATCGCGAGTTCTCGGCGGGGCTGCATCTCGCCTTCGGCAACCTGCACGCCTACCGCTATGGCTTCAGCCCGAGGCTCTACTACCACCTGCTGAAGATCTGGAGAGCCGCGCGCCGGGCGCGCCGTGTTCCGCTCGCGCTGCCGGGCGGCCTTGGCGAACCCCGGTCCGACACGCCGGACGCCCAAAAGGACGCAGCCCGACAAGCGTGAGCCAGTCGGGCTGCGCGGTCGAACCGATCGTCGGCGGCACGGGCACGCGCGGTCCGCGCGCGCGCCGCCGCGGCTGCGCCCTTACTTCTTCACCGTCTTCACGGCAGCCGGATCGAGCTTCTTTCCGGTCGCCTCGTTGTACTTCTGCACCCATTCCTCGGTGAGCTTGCGCACCGCGCGGCCAATCTTGCGGTAGTCCGACTCGTTGAGGTTCGCCAGCGACACGCGGCCCGACGGATGCGGCGTGCCGAAGCCCATGCCCGGCAGCAGCACGACGCGCGCGTCGCTGGCAAGGCGGAACAGCAGCTCGTTCGGCTTGACCTGCTTGAGCAGCCAGTCCACGAAATCGCGGCCGAACAGCTTCTCGCCCATGTACTCCATGTCGAGGATCGTGTAGTAGTCCACCTGGTTCGGGTCGGTCTCGTCGTAGGTGATGCCCATTTCCTCGAAGAGCGCACGCTTGCGGCTGCGGATCAGGCGCTTGAGCGCGTTCTTGTACGCGTCCGGCGTATCCATCAGCGAGAACAGCGAGAAGAGGACCATTTGCACCTGCTGCGGCGTCGAGAGGCCCGCCGTGTGGTTCAGCGCCACCGTGCGGCTGTCCGCGACGAGGCGGTCGATGAACTTGAGGCTGTCCGGGTCGGTCGTGATCGACTCATAGCGCTTGTGCAGGATCTTCTTCTCCTCCTTCGGCAGTTTCGCGATCAGGTGGTCGAGCACGTTGTCGCGGTGCGTCGCGACCGTGCCCAGACGCCAGCCCGTCGCGCCGAAGTATTTCGAGTAGGAGTACACGAGAATCGTGTTCTTCGGCGCGAGCGCGAAGAGCGAGACGAAGTTGTCGGCGAAAGTCCCGTACACGTCGTCGGTCAGGAGGATGAGGTCCGGGCGTTCCTTGACGATCTCGGCGATGTATTCGAGGCTTTCGTCGTTGATCCGCACCGACGGCGGATTGCTCGGGTTCACGAGGAAGAACGCCTTGACCTTCGGGTCGCGCAACTTGTCGAGCTCCTTCTTCGAATACTGCCACTCGTTCTCGACCTTGGCTTCCACGTGCACGACGTTGAGCTCGTAGTCGTTGAGCTCGGGAATCTCGATGTACGGCGTGAAGATCGGCATGCCGAGCGCAATGGTGTCGCCCGCCTTGATGAGGAAGTTCTCCTTCATCGTATTGAAGATGTACGTCATCGCCGCCGTGCCGCCTTCCACCGCGTAGATGTCGAACTCGCCGACGAACGGATGCTTGCCGATCATTTCGCGGCGCAGGTACTGGCCGACGATGATTTCGGACAGCTTGAGCATGCGGTCCGGCACCGGGTAGTTGCACGCCAGAATGCCTTCGCACATCTCATAGAGGAAGTCGCCGGCCGAGAGGCCGAGCTGATCGCGCACATACGAAACGGCGCCGCCGATGAAGTCGATGCCGGCCTGGCCCTTGTTCTCGCGCAGGAACTGGTCGAAACGCTCGACGATGCCGGCACGCTGCGGGAAGCCGCCCACGCCCTCCGGCATGTATGAGAACGAGCGCTCCGACTCGCGCATCGCGAAGAGGCCCAATTGCCAGAAACCGTGACGCGGAATCGTGGCGAGGAAGTTCGGATTGCCGCGGCCGGCGTTGAGCATCGAAAAATTGGCCGGACGCTCGGCCGCGCCGCCGCCCGCTGCCTTGATCAGCTCGTCCTTCAGTTCGAATGGACTCAGCGCGTCGAGAGCCGATTTTTCCTTCGATTCTTTACCCTTTGCCATGGTGCTTTCTCCAGTGGAAGATGGTGCGCGTGCGGCCGCACGCGTGTGCAGGCCGTATCCGGCACGAAAGCCAGTAACAGGTTGAACCGGCGGGCGGGCGCAGCGGCGCCGCCCACACGGATGGCCTCCGCGTTTCCTTCGTGTTATGCGAGACCGACCACGAGCGGCCCGAGCAGCGTGAGCAGCACGTTGGCGATCGCATAGGTGATGGCGAACGGCACGGTCGGCACCGCGCTCTCGGCCTTGTCGAGAATGCCGCCGAACGCCGGGTTCGCACTGCGTGCGCCGGACAGCGCGCCCGCGAGAATCGCCGCGTTGTTGTACTTCAGCACGTAGCGGCCGAAGAGCATCGTGAGGATCAGCGGAACCATCGTCACGACCACGCCGAGCAGGAAGATCGTGATGCCGCTCTGCTTGATCGTCACCACGGCCTGCAGGCCGGAGTTCAGGCCCACCACCGCCACGAACGCCGCGAGGCCGAAGTCCTTGAGCAGTTGCGAAGCGGCCGGCGGCATCACGCCATACATCGGGTGCTTGCCGCGCATCCAGCCGAACAGCAGACCCGACAGCAGGCAGCCGCCGCCCGAGCCGAGCGTGAGCGGAATCCCGGCCACGTTCACGACGATCAGGCCGATCAGCAGACCGAGCACAAGGCCGACGCCCATGTAGATGAAGTCGGTCTTGTTGCTGTACGCCAGCTCGTAGCCGGCCTCCTGCACCGCGCGCTTCGTGTCGGTCGCGGTGCCGTAGACCGTGATCACGTCGCCGTGTTCGAGCTTCGTTTGCGGCAGGACCGGCACGGGCTGGCCCACGCGCTCGATCTTCTCGATGTACACGCCGTGGCGCATATCGCGGTCCACGTTCTTGCGCACCTCGGCAATCGTCGTGTGGTTCATGCCCTTCTTCGTGAACACGAGCTGGCGCGTCTGCATGACGAGGCTCATGCCGCCGGAATCCGGCACTTCCGGCCCGATCAGCGCGCCCACCTCGACCATCTGCTCGCGGCGCCCCACCACGAGCACGACGTCGTCGCGGCTCAGCACGAAATCGGGGGTGGCGTCGATCGCCTTGCCCGCGCGGCGCACCTTCTCGACCGCGACCAGATCCTTCTCGGCCGTTTCGAGCTGCTTGACCGTCTTGCCCGCGGCCGTTTCCACGCGGAACACGCGGCCGAACAGCTCGGGCAGCGCGGTGACCTGGCCCGGCCCCGTCGAGCCGCCGCCGCCGGACATCTCCTTCTCGGCTTCGATCGAAGCCTCCCGGAGTCCCTGGCCCATGAACTTCGGCAGGATGTTCACGCAGACGATGATCGCGCCCAGCGAGCCGAACACGTAGGTCACGGCATAGCCGATGGCGACGTCGGCCTGCATGGCCTTCACCTGATCGGGCGACAGACCGAGACGCGCGATCGCGTCGCCCGCCGTACCGATGATCGCCGACTGCGTCATCCCGCCAGCGGCAAGACCCGCCGCGAGGCCCTTGTTGAGATGAAAGAGCTTCGCGCAGACGATCACCGTGAAGAGTCCCGCGAGCGCCATGAACACGGCCATGGCGATTTCGCGCAGCGTCTTGCGGTTGAGCGAGTTGAAGAAGCCCGGCCCGGAGTCGTAGCCCACGGCGTAGATGAACACGGCGAACATCACCGCCTTCACGCCGTTGTCCACCGTCACGCCCACCTGACTGATGACGACGGCCGCCAGCAGCGAACCGCCCACGCCGCCCAGCTGGAATTTGCCGAAGTTGATCTGGCCGACCCAATAGCCGACGGCCAGCGAGAGGAACAACGCGATTTCCGGAGACTTATGAAAGATGTCGTGTAGCCATTCCATCATGCCCTCGCATTTGAAGTGACTGCCTGCTGTTGTTGAAGTGAGCCGCCGAAGTGAGCCGGTTTGGAGGCCGGATCCGGTGCCTGAGTTGCCCACGAATCGGCCGCGAGCGGCCTCTCAACCGAACTTCGCCGCCAACCCGACCACGACGGGGCCCATCAGCGGCAACAGAATGTTCGACAACGCATACGTGATCGTGTAGCCGATCACTGGAGTCGAGTTCCCCGCTACGCCAACGAGCGCACTGATCGCCGGCGTGCTGCACTGCTGACCCGCAATTGCGCCGAGCAGCATCGGCACTTCGAGCTTGAGAAACATGCGCCCGATCCAGAGCGACAGCAGACCGGGAATCGCCACCAGCAGGATGCCCGCGAGCGGCAGCGCAACGCCGTACTCGCGCACGAGCCGGATGGCGTCGGGTCCGGCCGAGAGCCCCACTGCCGCAATGAAGGTGGCGAGGCCGAAATCCTTGAGCACCTGGGCCGCGGCCGACGGCAGCGACCCCACCACCGGGAAGTGCGAACGCAACCATCCGAAGAAGAGCCCCGAGAGCAGGCAACCGCCGCCGGTGCCGAGCACGAGCGTCACGCCGCCGATCGTTGCGCCAAGGCGGCCGATGGCCATGCCCATCAGCACGCCGAGGCCAAGGTATACGAAGTCGGTTTTTTGCGTCCGCTGGATGACGTAGCCAAGACGCTTCGCACCACGCGCGACGTCCGTGGGCGCGCCCACGAGCGTGAGCACGTCGCCGCGCTGGACCACGGTGCCGGGAAACGCGGGCACCGTGGTGTCCGCGCGCGTGAGCGCGGCCACGTAGATGCCGCGCCCCGCTTCGGGGGCTGCGCGCTCGCGCATCTGCGCGAGCGAAAGACCGTTGACGTCGCGGCGCGTGACCAGCACGTCGGTACGCTGGGCGAGCAGATGCGTGAAGCGCTCGCCCGAGACCTCCTCGCCGAACGCCTGCGAAGCCTCGACGATCGCTTCGCGCCGCCCCGCGACGAACACCGTGTCACCTGCCTGCAGGACGAACTGCGCATCGACTTCGAGTTGCTTGCCTGCGCGCAGCACGCGCTCGATCGTCACGTTGTTGCCGTAGCGCGCCTCGATCGCCGACACGACACCGCCAGCCGCCGGTCCGGCGAGAAAGGCGCGGCCGACGAGCGGCGGCAAGGCGAGCCGCTGCCCTTCGTCGAGCACGCCGTCGCCGCCCAGCTTGCGAAAAAGCCGCGCCGCCTCGTCGCGCAAGTTGATGCGCAAGAGAAGCGGTGCGATCTGGCTCGTGAACAGGACGATGGTGATCAGGCCGAACAGGTAGCTCACGCTATAGGCCGTCGCGATGTTCGACTGAAGCATCGTCACCTGGGCGCTCGACATGCCAAGCTTCGAGACGGCCTCGGACGCCGTGCCGATCACCGCCGACTCGGTCGCCGCGCCGGCGAGCAGGCCCGCCGCGGTTCCCGGGTCGAGCTTCATCGTAACGACTGCAATCATCACGAGCGTCATCACCGAAACGATCTCGACGATCGAGAGGAGCCCGTAGCGCCAGCCGCGCAACGCGTTGGCGAAGAACTGCGGGCCGCCTGTGAAGCCGAGCGCGAAGATGAAGAGTGCGAAGGCGACGTTCTTGAGGTCGGGGTCGAGGCGCGCGCCCGTTTGCCCCAGCACGAGCGCGACGATCAGCGTGCCGCATACGCCGCCCAGCGAGATCGGCCCGAATTTGATGGACCCAATCAGATAACCCAGCGCCAGACTGAGGAAAAGCGCAATCTCGGGTTGCGATTTCAGCAATTCGACGATCATGAGTGTCCGCTAAGCCGAATTACGTTCCGGCGTTAAAAAAGCGCATAAAAAAACGTGCCCTTTGTCACACAAAGTCACGCACGTCCTGTTTGCACCGCAGCAGATCCGTACCGGCATCCGTAATCAGACAATCGCCGCAATTATTGGCCGCTTATGTTACGGCTGTGAATACCTTATAAACGATTTCAGACAATACACATGATCGTCAGCAGGCTATGTCAAAAAGGCTCTTGCAATCTGACAGACATTGCCATCCGATCTGACAGACGCCACCCTCGATAGGCAGGCAACAGCCGGTAAGCGGCGATCCATAACGCAAAGCGCGATTCAATTACGCATAGGATCATCATGCATTCGTCATTCAATTCCCATGCCAGACAGATATTGAATACTTTACGCACGCGCAATACTGCTTCCTTTTGAGATAAATATTGTAATTTTCATAAAGTGTCAATATGATTTTCGTTCAAGTACGGCCAATGCAAGGCTGCCGCGCCCCAGTCCTTATCGACGCTGTCAGAGATCGCTTTACCCGGTCCATGCATCCAGCATACGAGGCGAATATCCATGAACCAGATACACGCCATGCGCGTTTTCGTCAGGGTTGCTGAAACACAAAGTTTCCGTCGCGCCGCACAGCAACTCGACGTTTCCAACGCACTCGTCACCCGGTCGGTCGCGATGCTGGAGGCGCATCTGCATACCCGTCTCATCAACCGCACCACGCGCAACCTTGCGCTCACCGAAGCGGGGCTGCGCTATCTGGAAGGCTGCCGCAGCCTGCTCGAAGAACTCGATCACCTCGAACACAGCGTCGCCCATACCGAACGCGAACCGGGCGGCACCCTGCGCGTGGTCGCGGCGGGCGCGCTCTCGCTCGCCACGCTCACGCCGCTCATCGACGGCTACCGGCGCCTCTACCCAAGCGTCAACGTGCGGCTCACGCTGGCCGAGCGGCGCATCGATCTGATCGAAGATGGTTTCGACTGCGGCATCGTCGCTGCCGCGACGGCCCGCAGCAGCGATCTCGTCGAGCGTTCGCTCGGCACGACGACCTTCGTGCCCTGTGCGGCGCCCGCGTGGCTCGCGGAGCACGGCGAACCGCGCACGCCCGCGCAGCTTGCGCGGCATGCCGCGGTCACGCTGCCGCCCGAGGAACGCAGCGCGACGTGGCAGTTCGCCCGGCCCGGCGAGCACGCCGAGCCGGTGACGCTGCAGCCGGCCTATGCGGTCAACAACATGCTGATGGTGCGGCTTGCGGCGCTCGCGGGCATGGGCGTGGCGATCGTGCCGGCTTCGCTCGTCGCCGACGACCTCACGGCAGGGACGCTGCGGCGTCTATTGCCCGACTATGAAATCGACGACCCCGAAGCGCAGATGTCGATCGTCTATCCGAGCCGCCAGTATCTGCCCGCGAGGACGCGCCGCTTCGTCGACTATGCCGTGGAGCACTTCGAGAATCCGCACGCGGCCACGAGCGCAGCCGTGCGACCGCTCAATGCCGCGAAAAGCGGCGCGGCGCTGCTGGCCGTGCCGGAACTCTGAGCGCCGCGCCCGCGCCGGGGCGGCCGCTCGACGCTTCGTCAGGGCGCGGGCACCCCTGCGTCACTCGCCGTAGGCGTTCTGCACCGCCGCGCCGTTGCCGGCGTCGCTGGCGCCACACAGCTCGCGCAACAGCGACGCCTCGCGCTCGTGCACCTCGACGGGCAGCCACAGGGCGCCGGCCCAGGCGAGATAACGCGCCCGGTGCTGGCCGTTGCGAAACCCCACCACGCCTTCGCGCGCTATCCCGAGCCAGCCCGCCACTCCCGGCGCGCGGCGCGTCGAGATCGTGACATAGGGCATCTGCGGTACGCGTTCGCTGCCCGGGTTGAGAAAGTCGCGGATGCCGCGCACCTTGCCGGCATGCCAATCGTCCACCGGACGCAGAACGTAGTCGGTGTCGTCGCGGTCGGCGCAGAGGAGCAGCTTGTGAAGGTCGACGATCACCACTTCATGGCGCGTGCCGTCGGTCGTGAACACGCGCGTGAGGCGCACGTGGTCGTAGGCGGGATGCCCGGACAGCGGCACGATCCAGAGCGGCGCTATGGCGGAAGCAGACGAGGGAGAGCTTGAGTCAGGCGTAGACATGAACGACGGCAGCATGCGAGAGAACAGCGATTCTTTTGACTAAAAGCGGTCTAAGCTACGAGTCGTTCGTGACGTTCTCGTGACCTATGCGCGGGGCATGCACGCAGCGGAGACAACCATGCAAATCGAAACCTTCGGCGAGCACGTGCGCATCGAGGCCAGCGACTTCGTGGCGACCATCGTGCTCGAACGTCCCGCGTGCCGCAACGCCATCGACCGCCCCACGGCGAATGCGTTAGCCGACGCCTTCGTTCGTTTCGAAACGAATCCGCGCTGGCACGCGGCCGTGCTGTTCGGCGCGGGCGGGACCTTCTGCGCGGGTGCCGATCTCACGGCGCTCGCCGACGAAAGCCGCCGCAACGAACTCCATGCCGACGGCGGCGGCCCGGGACCGCTCGGCCCGACGCGCATGCAACTCGCCAAACCCACGGTCGCCGCTATTACAGGATACGCCGTTGCCGGCGGCCTGGAACTGGCATTGTTGTGCGATCTTCGCGTCATGGAGGAGGACGCGGTGCTGGGCGTGTTCTGCCGCCGCGTGGGCGTGCCGCTGATCGACGGCGGGACGGTGCGGCTGCCGCGCCTGATCGGCCTCTCCCGCGCGCTCGACCTGATCCTCACGGGCCGTGCCGTCGAGGCGCACGAAGCACTGGCATTCGGCCTCGCGAACCGCGTGGTTCCCCATGGCGAAGCGCGGGCGGCGGCGGAAGCGCTCGCCGCGCAGATCGCGGCATTCCCCCAGGCCGCGCTACTCGCCGACCGCTGGTCCGCCGTCGAGAACAGTGCGCTCGACAGCCTGGCCGAAGCACTGCGCCGCGAAGGCGCGGGCGGCTATCGCGCGGTGCTCGACGAGGGGTTCGCGGGCGCAACACGCTTTGCGGCAGGTGCGGGGCGTCACGGCGATCCGCTCCCGGGCTGACCGGCCCTGGCGCCAGCCTGCTGCGCCACGCGGGAAACGCCGGACCGGCAAGGTGTTGGGCGTATGGCACAACGAAAAGCGGGCCGCATGCGAACTTTCAGGATTAAGAGACGGTTTCATAAAGGCTGTTGAGTTCGCTGAAGAGTGTTCCAGCAGATCAGGCAACAACCGAGTTTGAGGAACGCGTCGTGAATGTCCGCACGGCGTTCGAAGCGAATACGCAAACGGCGGAAGTTATGCAACCAGGCATGGGTACGTTCGACGACCCAACGAACTTTTCCAAGGCCGCTACCGTGCGGGTGACCGCGCCGTGCGATGCGGGTGGGGATGTTGCGCACGTGCAGGAGGCGCCGGTACTTGTCATGATCGTAACCACGATCGGCGTAGACACGGCCAGGACGACTCAGCGGCCTGCCGCGCACCCCGCTAATCGGCACGATGGCCTCGATCAACGGGATCAGCTGGGTAACGTCGTGACGATTGGCGCCGGTCAGGATTGCCGCGATCGGCGTGCCGTTAGCGTCGGTGGCGATGTGGTGTTTGGAACCAGGTCGTGCTCGATCGGTGGGGTTCGGGCCAGTTTTTCGCCCGCCCCAACCGCGCGAATCGACGATGAGTCGACGACGACGCGGGAGAAGTCGATCTTCCCGGCCGCTCGCAGTTTCGCCAGCAGCAGTGCGTGCAGTCGATCCCACACGCCGGCTTGCTGCCAATCGCGCAGCCTGCGCCAGCAACTGACGCCGGAGCCGCATCCCATCTCCGCTGGCAGATCTCGCCAGCGGATGCCGGTCTTCAGCACAAACAAGATGCCGGTCAGCGCAGCCCGATCCGGTACCGGCTTGCGACCCGGATACTTGAAGCGGCGTGGCTTCGCTGGTGGTAGCAGTGGCTCGATCAGTGCCCACAGTTCGTCGTCGATGATTGGTTTGCCCATCTCCTCGATCCTGTTGTCACAACAATCGAGGTTAACAGGTTGCGTTACGGGTTAACAGCCCCTACGAACTCTTTTTGAAACCGTTTCTAAGTACAATTCCGTGTTGACTTAATTGCAGCTTCCCGGGCGCGGCGCGTCCCGGCCGCCGCGCCACCACGATTCACCCTCCCATGCCCCTGCCCCTGCCCCTTCTTGCTCTCGCCGTTGCCGCATTTGGAATCGGTACCACGGAATTCGTCATCATGGGGCTGCTGCCCGACGTGGCGCGCGACCTCGCCGTCTCGATCCCGGCGGCGGGCATGCTGGTCTCGGCCTACGCGCTCGGCGTCACCATCGGCGCGCCGATCGTCGCCATCGCCATCGCCAACGTGCCGCGCAAAGCGGCGCTCATGCGGCTCATCGGCGTCTTCATCGTCGGCAACCTGCTTTGCGCGCTCGCGCCGAACTACACGATCCTGATGGCCGCGCGCATCGTCACCGCGTTCTGCCACGGCGCTTTCTTCGGCATCGGATCGGTGGTGGCCGCCGGCCTCGTCGCGCCCAACCGCCGCGCCCAGGCCATCGCACTCATGTTCACCGGCCTCACGCTCGCGAACGTGCTCGGCGTGCCGCTCGGCACGGCGCTCGGCCAGATCGCGGGCTGGCGCGCCACCTTCTGGGCCGTCACGGGGATCGGCGTGCTCGCCGCCCTCGCGTTGTGGATCTGCCTGCCCGCGAAGATCGAAATGCAGAAGGCAAGCCTCGTGCACGAGTTCACGGTGCTGAAGAATCCGCAGGTGCTGATGGTGCTCGGCATCAGCGTGCTCGCGTCCACCAGTCTTTTCGCCGTGTTCACCTACATCACCCCGATCCTCGAGGACGTGACCGGCTTCAGCCCGCACGAAGTGACCTTCGTGCTGCTGGTGTTCGGCCTCGGCCTCACCGTGGGCAGCACGCTGGGCGGCAAGCTCGCCGACTGGAAGCTGATGCGCTCGCTGCTCGTCTTCCTCGGCTCGATCGGCATCGTGCTCGCCGTGTTCGCGGCCACCATGCACGATGCGCTCGCGGCCACGGCAACCCTCTTCGTCTGGGGCATCCTCGCGTTCGCGATCGTGCCACCGCTGCAGATCCTGATCGTCAATCGCGCCAGCGAGGCGCCCAATCTGGCGTCCACGCTCAACCAGGGCGCCTTCAACCTCGGCAACGCAAGCGGCGCGTGGCTCGGCGGCGTGGCGATCAGCGCGGGCGCTCCGCTCACGTCGCTGCCGTGGCTCGGCATGGCGATGGCCTTCACCGCGCTCGCGCTCACGCTGATCTCGGCGCAGCTCGACCGCCGCGCGCGCCGCCGCGTGGCCGTGGCGGGGCCGGGCTCCTGCGCCTGAGGGTCCACGGCACGCGACTCGCGCGCCTTGCCCCGGCACCTCCGCCGCAGCGCACCATCCGCCGCCGCGCGAACGCGCTGCCGTAGTAGCATCTCGCCCGATGAAAACCGTCCTCACCCGCGATTTCCTCGCGCTGATCCTGAGCGTCGCCGTGGTCGGCATCGGATACGGCGCCACGCTGCCGCTCACGACCCTCGCGCTCGCGGAGGCCGGCCACGGCAGCGCGGTCATCGGCCTCCTGACCGCCGCGCAGGCGTTCGGCGGACTCGCCGTGGCGCCGCTCGCCGCCTGGGTTTCGCGGCGCCTTTCCAAACGCCAGGTGATCGTCGGCGCCGTGCTCATCGTCGCCTTCGCTACTGCGTCGATGCAGGCCGCCATGGGCCTCTGGGCGTGGGCGCTGCTGCGCATGGTTTGCGGCGCGGCGCTCATGCTGCTCTTCACGATCGGCGAAGCCTGGGTCAACGAACTCGCCGACGACGCGAGCCGCGGCCGCGTCGTCGCGCTCTACGCGACCACGTTCACGCTGTTCCAGATGACCGGGCCCGTGCTCGTGAGCCAGATTGCCGGCTACACGGCATGGCGCTTTGCGATCTGCGGCGCGATCTTCCTCGTCGCGCTGCCGATGCTCGCTGCGATGCGCTCGCAGGACGAGTCTGCCGCCGCGCACGAGCTGCACGGCAGCTGGCGCGACGTGCTGCCGCAAATGCCCGCCCTCGTGCTCGCCACCGGCTTTTTCGCGCTGTTCGACACGCTCGCGCTCTCGCTGCTGCCGCTCTTCGCCATCGGACATGGTGTGGGCAAAGAGATGGCGCTGCTGTTCGCGTCCGTCGCCCTCTTCGGCGACACGACCATGCAGATTCCCGTCGGCTGGCTCGCCGACAAGCTCGGCCGCGAACGCGTGCACGTGCTCGCGGGCGTCGTCGTCGCGGTGCTGTTGCCGCTGCTGCCCTTCGCCGTGAGCACGCCGTGGCTCTGCTGGCCGCTGCTGTTCGTGCTCGGCGCGGCGGCGGGTGCGATTTACACGCTGGCGATCGTCGCCTGCGGCGAGCGCTTCGAAGGCGTCGCGCTCGTCTCGGCGAGCGCGATCGTAAGCGCCTCGTGGAGCGCCGCGAGCTTCGCGGGCCCCATTGTCACCGGCGTGCTGATGGAGCACGCCGGATCCGATGCGATGCTCTGGGTGCTGTTCGCCGCCGTACTCGTCTTTCTAGGCGCGCTGCGCTGGGAGCGGACACGCGCTCTCGTGCAGGCCTGAAGCGCGCCTTTGGCTATCAGGACTCCAGCGCGGGCAGGATCTTGCCGGCGCAGGTGCCGAAGCCCACGCGATAGCCGTCGCCCTGGCACCAGCCCGCGAGCGTGAGCTCGTCGCCGTCCTCGATGAAGCCGCGCGTGCCGCCCTTCTCGAGTTCGAGCGGATTCTTCGCGTTCCACGTGAGTTCGAGCAGGCTGCCGAACGAGTCGGGCGTCGGCCCCGAGATCGTGCCCGAACCCATCAGGTCGCCCACGCGCGTGTTGCAGCCGGCCACCGTGTGATGCGCGAGCTGCTGCGCCATCGACCAGTACATGTAGCGGAAATTCGTGCGCGCGATGGTGCTCGCCTCGCCAGCGCCTTCCGGGCGCAGCCGTACTTCGAGCGCGATATCGAACGCATGATCGCCCGCGTGGCGCAGATATTCGAGCGGCTGCGGCTCCTGCTGCGGCTGCGCCACGCGGAACGGCTCCAGCGCGTCGAGCGTCACCACCCACGGCGAGATCGTGGTCGCGAAGCCTTTCGCGTTGAACGGCCCGAGCGGCACGTATTCCCACTGCTGGATATCGCGCGCGCTCCAATCGTTGAGCAGCACCATGCCGAAGATGTGATCCTCGGCGTCCGGGCAGGCGATCGGCTCGCCCAGCGCGTTGCCGCGGCCGACGATGAAGCCGGTTTCGAGTTCGATGTCGAGCTTGCGGCACGCGCCGAACACGGGGCGCTCCTGATCGGGCAGCTTGAGCTGGCCGCGCGGGCGACGCACCGGCGTACCGCTCACCACCACCGACGAGGCGCGCCCGTTATAGCCGATCGGCATTTCCGTCCAGTTCGGCAACAGCGCATTCTTCGGATCGCGAAACATGCTGCCCACGTTCGTCGCGTGTTCCTTCGACGAATAGAAGTCCGTGTAGCCGGGAATCTCCACGGGCAGATGCAGCGCGGCGTCGGCCTGGCGCACGAAGGCGCGCGCCTTGAGCGCCGCGTCGTCGCGCAGCGTCGCGCTTTCGCGCGCCAGCAGTGCGGAGAGCTGCACGCGTACGCTGCGCCATGCCTCGCGGCCCAGCGCGATGAACCCGTTCAGCGCGCCGCGCGCGAACACGTCCTGCGGAGCGCCTGCGGGCAGCCGCAGCAAGCCCGCATCGTGCAGCACCGCGAGGTCAGCGATCAGGTCGCCGATCGCGACGCCCACACGCGGTGCCGCGTTCTTCGCGTCGCTGAACACGCCGAACGGCAGGTTCTGGATCGGGAAGTCACAGTGCGGATCGTTGGCGCTGTCGATCCAGCTCTTGCGCGCGGGGTCGAGCGTCGCCTGAAGCTCGTTCGTCAGATGGCTGCTCATTGCTTCTCCGGATTGAAATGTTTCGCGAGGCCTTGCCAGCACTCGTAGTAGTTGGCCTGCAACTGCGCCGATTCGAGCGCGTGGCGCGTCGGACGAATCAGCGTGCGGGTTTCGAACATGAACGCCATCGTGTCGCCGACCTTGTGCGGCTTCGAGGTATCGGCGTTCGAGGCCTTTTCGAAGGTCTCGGCATCCGGGCCGTGGCCCGACATGCAGTTGTGCAGGCTCGCGCCGCCCGGCACGAAACCTTCGGCCTTGGCGTCGTACACGCCGTGCACGAGGCCCATGAACTCGCTCGCGATGTTGCGGTGGTACCAGGGCGGACGGAACGTGTTCTCCGCTGCAAGCCAGCGCGGCGGGAAGATCACGAAGTCGATGGAGTCGACGCCCGGCGTATCGGTAGGCGATTGCAGCACGAGGAAGATCGACGGATCCGGGTGGTCGTAGCTGATCGAGCCGATCGTGTTGTAGCGGCGCAGGTCGTATTTGTAGGGCGCGTAGTTGCCGTGCCATGCCACGACGTCGAGCGGCGAATGGCCAATGTCCGCGCGCCACAGCTCGCCGTTCAGCTTCGTGACGAGTTCGAAGCGGCCTTCGCGATCCTCGTAGGCCGCATGCGGCGTGAGGAAGTCGCGCGGGTTCGCGAGGCCGTTCGAGCCGATCACGCCGAGGTCGGGCAAGCGCAGCAGCGCGCCGAAGTTTTCGCAGATGTAGCCGCGCGCTTCGCCGTCGGGCAGATCGACCGTAAAGCGCACGCCGCGCGGAATCACGACGATCTCGAACGGCTCGACGTCGAGCTTGCCCATCTCGGTCGAAATCGCGAGGCGGCCGTGCTGCGGGACGATCAGCAACTCGCCGTCCGAGTTGTAGAAAAAGCGGTCCGTCATCGGACGGTTCGCGGCGTACAGATGGATCGCGCAGCCGCTCATCGAGGCTGCCGAGCCGTTGCCCGCCATCGTCACCCAGCCGTCGACGAAGTCGGTGGGCTCGGTCGGCATCGGCAGCGGGTCCCAGCGCAGCTGGTTCGGCGGCGTGGGCGGCACGGCGCCGAAGTCTGCGCAAAGGCGCGGCGCGCCATGCAGCGCGCGCGCGGCGAGCGGCGTGAACGGCTGATGCACGGCGCCGGGGCGGATGCGATAGAGCCACGAACGGCGGTTGTGCGAGCGCGGCGCAGTAAAGGCCGTGCCCGAAATCTGCTCGGCGTAGAGGCCGTAGGCCACGCGCTGCGGCGAATTCCGACCCTCGGGCAGCGCGCCGGGCAGCGCTTCGGTCGCGAATTCGTTGGCGAAGCCGCTCATGTAGCCGCGTTGGGCCTGGTCGGCCCCGGCGGGGTGTCGCAAGGGTGCGTTCATGCTGATGTCTCCACGTGCTCCGGGCCGGCGGCGAGCCGCCCGGCTCGATCCGGGTCAAATCGAAAAGGATGCGACGGTGCGTCGCGCGATTTACGAATAGTAAAACGGATTATGAATAGTGAAATATGGTGTAAACCCTGGTCACGGACGGGCCGTATGGAATTGGGAGCGGAATTCGAGCCGTCCGGCGGCGCGGCATCGATAACGTTATAAGCAAGAAGTCGAATCGCCAGGCCCGGCGACTGCTACCATCCAGTCATGCGGCCCCGGCGCACGCGCGACGCGCGGCGCCTTACCCGGGGCCAGCGCCGCCAACCACATCGACATGAGAGCTCTCACCGTTCCCGAGCTTGTCGCCCGCGCCGCCGATCACCCATTTCTCGGCGAGCATCTTGCGATGGGCACGGGTCCCCACCATGGCCAAGCCGTCGCGAGGCGACGCGGCATGGAACTGTTGTCGGCCTACGAGCCGATCTACGACATCAGCGTGCATAGCGGCGTGCAATCGCTCGTGGCCGACCTGGGCAGCGCATCCCGCTTTGGCGACGAACTGGGCTTTCAGGCCGTGACGCTGCGCGAGCAGGACGGCCAGGCCGCGCCGTGCGATCCGTTCGTCGATTCGCTCGACGACCCCGAACTGGTCGCGCTCGATCGCATGGTCCGGGCGCTGCACACCATCAATTTTCTCGGCTCGCAGCAGCATGGGCTGCTGTTCCTGCGCGTGCACGAACGGCTGTTGAAAAGCGTGAAGTACGACCACGGAAGGCATTTTTCGAACGTGCTGCTGTCGTTCGGACTGAATCCCGGACGCGTCGTGATCGAGCTGCCGGCGGCGGCGGTGGCGCACCGGACCTTCGTCGGCTATCTGACGAAGAGCTATCAGCGTCACGGATTCAAGGTGGCGGGCAATCTGCCGAACGCCGGACAGATCCTTTCGGTGTCCGATATGGCGCGGCTCGATTTCGTGAAGATGGATGCGACTTCGGCGCTGCGCGATTCGATGGTCAAGCCGCTCGTGAGCTATGCCGCGCGGCTACGCATGCCGCTCATATTCAATCGCGTCGCGGACGCTGCCCAGTTCGAGCAGCTGCAGCAGTACGACGTGCGATTCGTGCAAGGCCCCGTATTCGCGGGCCAGGACAAGGTCGTCTGACGTAAGATGACCTGACGCGGTCGTCACCGGCACGCCCGACGGCCATGTTGCGTCCAGGCAGGTTTAGAGAGGCTTAGAGGCTCACGGGCTCTTGTTCGAGCAGGACGCCGAAACGCGCCTCGACGTCGCGCCGGATGGCCTGCGCGAGTTCAAGGATATCGGCACCCGTCGCGCCGCCGCGATTCACGAGCACCAGCGCCTGGCGGTCGTGCACGGCCGCCGTGCGCAGCGCACGGCCTTTCCAGCCGCACCGGTCGATGAGCCAGCCCGCCGCCAGCTTTACGCGTCCATCGGCCTGGCGATAGGAGACGATCTGCGGCTCGCGCTCGAGCAACACGTCGAACTGCGCAGCGTCGATCACCGGATTCTTGAAGAAGCTGCCCGCGTTGCCGAGCAACTGCGGATCGGGCAGCTTCGCACGCCGCACGGCCACAACCGCGTCGAACACCGCGCGCGCATCGGGCGCTTCCGCCCGGCCACTCTCGGCCAGCGCCCGAGCGAGATCGGTGTAAGCGGCGTTCGGCCGCCATTGCTTCGGCAAGCGGAACGTCACCGCCGTGATCACGTAGCGGTCCCGCCCTTCGCGTTTGAAAAAGCTGTCGCGATAGCCGAACGCGCATTGCGCCGCGTCGAACTCGACCACCGCGCCTGACGCCATCTCGATCATGCGCACCGACACGCACCGCTCGGCCATTTCGAGCCCGTATGCGCCGATGTTCTGGATCGGCGCCGCGCCCACCGTGCCGGGAATGAGCGCGAGGTTTTCGAGCCCGGGCATGCCCGCTTCGAGCGTCCAGGCCACAAAATCGTGCCAGTTCTCGCCGGCCGCCGCCTCGACATACCAGGCCTCTTCGTCCTCGCGCACGACGCGGCGCCCGCGCAGCGCCACGAGCAGCACGAGGCCGTCGAAATCGCGCGTAAGCACGATATTGCTGCCGCCGCCCAGCACGAGCGTGGCGAGCCCGGCCGCACGCGGGTCGCGCGCGGCTTCAGTCAGGGCAGCTTCGGTGTCGATGCGACAGGCAAGGCGCGCGCGTACGTCGAAGCCGAACGTGTTGTGCGCACGCAGCGGATAGCCGGCGGCAAACCACGCGGGGGGCGAATCGACGGCGGTCGAATGAAGAGCGGACATCGGGGCCAACGGAAAAAAACAAGGTGAAACCAGCGCAACGGGCAAGACCCTCGCAAACGGCACGCGCCGTGCGCAAAGCGCCTGCGCGCGGTCTGCCGGCCGCTACGTCCACCCTGCACGGCATGGCTGTGCGGCCTTGGGCAAACGCGCGAGGCGCCGGTAGAATGGCGTCGGTCCGTGATTATAGCGAGTGCGCGGCCCGCCGCCGGATTCGGCGGCCGTGGCCCGTGGATGCGCCGCTCGCACTACTGGGAGAATGCAATGCCATCGTTTGACGTCGTCAGCGAAGCCAATATGATCGAAGTCAAGAACGCCATCGAGCAATCCAACAAGGAGATCTCGACGCGCTTCGACTTCAAGGGTTCGGACGCGCGCGTCGAGCAAAAGGAGCGCGAGCTGACCGCGTTCGCCGACGACGATTTCAAGCTCGACCAGGTGAAGGATGTGTTGCTCTCGAAGATGGCCAAGCGCAACGTGGACGTGCGCTTTCTCGACTACGGCAAGATCGAGAAGATCGGCGGCGACAAGGTCAAGCAGGTCATCACCGTGAAGAAAGGCGTTTCGGGCGACCTCGCGAAGAAGATCGTCAGGCTCGTGAAGGACAGCAAGATCAAGGTGCAAGCCAGCATCCAGGGCGACGCCGTGCGCGTGACGGGCGCCAAGCGCGACGACCTGCAAAGCGTGATCGCCATGCTGCGCAAGGACGTCACCGACACGCCGCTCGACTTCAACAACTTCCGCGACTGAGCTGCACCCGCGCGGTGTGCCCGCCCGGGTGCGCCGCCCTCGTTCTTCGCCCGCCGCATTCCCCCCGATTGAGCCTGCGGCACCCTCATGCCGCCGACCTCGCCGCTGGTTCGACCGCTTCGCTGGAAGAATCGCGCTCCTTGCGAGGACGGCCGCCCTTGCGCCCGTTGGCGCGGGCGGCTGCGGCCTTCGCGGGCGAGGTGACAGAGCCCATGGCGCGCGCCAGTTCGCGCATCCAGGCACGCGAGCCAAACACGCCTTGCAGCAAGCCCGGCGCCCACAGCGAAAGATCCAGTCGCGGAAAATAAACCGATTGCCCGCCACCCCAGATTTCGACTTCGGAAAGCTGCGCGGCAGTGGGCGGCGAACTGAGTGTCTGCAGTTCCTCAATGAGCACGACGGGCACCGCAAGGTAGACGCCGTTGGCGAAACCGATCTCGAGCCGCGCATGCGTGCCGTTGTAACCCGCCGATACGACAACGGGACTCTGCGCGCCGGCTTCGCGCGCTGCTTCGATCTGCTCGTTGCTAATGTTGACCATGGATCCTCCACCAAGCCCTGCATAGCGGAAAAATTTCCAGCTCGAGCACGCGCACAAGGCGTACGACCTGCTGCGCCGCAAGCACATAGAGCTCGCGCACTTCGAGCGGACCGTCAGGGCAATTCAGGTTGAACACACACGACCCTTGCGGGCTTTCGACGTGGACATGAGCGGGGCGATGGTCGTTCGGATAGATCACCACGCGATAACCGGGCACGCGAAGGACAGTGGGCATAATTCGCATCGTAACCTAACGTTGGGTTTATGGGTTAGCTGTGTGCCTGCTTTCTCCCTGAGCGTTCACAACGTTTGCTTTGGCGCAAGAAGGGAGGTCACGCGTTATCAGCGTAATGGCGGCACGCCCCGATGAAACCTCGTCCGGACGGCCAATGCGCTTCCGAACCCGCCCCGGCATCGGGCCGCTGCCACCCCCAAAAAAGAAGGGCGGCGCCGTAGCGCCGCCCTCTCGCGAACCCTTCTGCCCGCCTCTCCCCGTCAGTCCAGCCTGAACTGCCCCACCGCCACCGCGAGGTTCGTCGCCTGACCGCGCAGCGCCGCGGCGGCCGCCGTCGATTCCTCGACGAGCGCCGCGTTCTGCTGGACCATTTCGTCGAGCTGGCTCACGGCGCGATTCACTTCCTGAATGCCGCGCGTCTGTTCGCTCGCCGCATTCGTGACTTCGGAAATGATGGTCGTGACGTTCCCCACGTTCTGCACGATTTCGTCCATCGTTTCGCCCGCGCGGCGCACCTGCTGCGAGCCCGACGTGACGCTCGCCACCGTCGACTCGATCAGGTCTTTGATCTCGCGCGCCGCCTGCGCGCTGCGCTGCGCGAGGCTGCGCACCTCGCCCGCCACCACCGCGAAGCCGCGGCCCTGCTCGCCCGCGCGCGCGGCCTCCACGGCTGCGTTCAGCGCAAGGATGTTGGTCTGGAATGCGATACCGTCGATCACGCCGATGATGTCCGCAATCTTCACCGAGGCCTCTTCGATCGACCCCATCGTGCGCACCACGTCGTTGATGACGGCGCCGCCGCGCGAGGCCACCTGCGAGGCCGAGGCCGCCGTCACGTCGGCCTGCTGCGCCGCGTTGGCCGACTGCGCGACCGTCGCCGTGATCTGCTCCATCGAAGCCGCCGTCTGCTGCAGGCTCGCCGCCGCCGATTCGGTGCGGCCCGACAGGTCAACGTTGCCGGCGGCGATCTCGTCGCTCGCGGTGCGCACCGATTCGCTGGTATCGCGGATATGGCGCATCACGTCGCGCAGCTTGTCCATGAAGGCATTGAACGAGCGCGCGATCTGCGCGACCTCGTCGGTGCCCTCGGCCGGCAGGCGCTGCGTGAGGTCGCCCTCACCCGCGCTGATGGCGTCCATGGCGTCGCGCACCTTCGAAAGGCGCTGGAACGACACGGCCGTTGCCGCCGCCATGATCAGGGCGGCCGCTACCGCGATCACCACGAGTGCGATCAGCGAGGCGGTCAGCAGCGAGCGCATGCCCGCCGTCGCATCCGCACGATCGAGCGCGACGATCACATGCCAGTCCGTGCCCGCGATCGGCTCGGCGCGCATCAGCTTGATGCTGCTGCCCACGTCCACGGACATCGGGTCCGTGGAGGCGAACAGGACGGCGAGACGGTCGCCGGCCAGGTCGGGCGCCAGTTCCGAAACGGGCTTGAGCGTGAGCTTCGCGTCGGGATGCGCGACGATCTGGCCGCTGCTGTCCACCAGCATGCCGAAGCTCGCGGGCGTCGGCTGGATCGAGCGGACGTTGGCGATCACGCTGTCCATCGAGACATCGCCTGAAACCACGGCTTTCACTACGCCGTCACGGATTACGGGCGTCGCGAACGCCACGACCAGCTTGCCGCTGCCGGCATCCACGTAAGGTGGCGTCACCACGCCCTTGCCCGCCGCGACGGCCTGTTTGTACCAGGGGCGGCCGGTGGGATCGTAGTCGGGCGGGATGCCGGTGGGATCGGAGAATTTTGCGGTCTTGTCCGCGTAGCCGACGTAGACGTTGGTGAATCCGCCCGCCGTCGCGACCTGCTTGAGCGCCGGAACCGGATCCGCCGGATCGATCACCACGTCCTGCAGCGAGTTGATCATCTGCGCGTGCGAGGCGATCCAGTCGTTGATGCCCGCAGCGTGGCTGTCTTCGACAGCCGTGAGCGTGCTGTTCACCGACTCGGTGTTGTGCGAGTTAGCAACGAAATAATCGAGCGCCGTATTGGCGCCAAGCGCCACGACGACGATGACGACAGCGAGCGCGACGATGCGCGCGCGAATGGTGGAGAACATGAAGGGCGTCGGGTGCGGGGAATGAAACGGTTGGCCGGCAAACACTATTTGGGACTTCACCGGCGTTTACGGCGACCGCGACGCGGGACTTGAGCCCCATTAATTGGGGCTTGATCATAATCGAGGGGACTCGATCGTGCTGGGTGGTATTACTGGCCGGCTTCGGCGGCCGGTTTCTTCTTGTCGCCGATGCGGCTTTCCTTGCCCGCCATCAGCTTCGAGATGTTCGAGCGGTGGCGCCAGAACAGCAGCACGCTCATCGCGAGAACGGCGAGCGCGATGACGTGCGGGCCGAACAGAAAGACGTAAAAGATCGGTGCGAACACGGCGGCGGCGAGCGCCGCGAGCGACGAGTAGCGGAAGAAGAACGCGACGATGAGCCAGGTGAGCAGCGTGGCGAGGCCCAGCACCGGATGGATCGCGAGCAGGACGCCCGCGGCCGTCGCCACGCCCTTGCCGCCCTGGAAGCGGAAGAACACGGGATACAGATGGCCGAGGAACACGGCGATCGCGGCAAGCGCAATGGCGTCGTCGCCGAGCCCGAAGTGCGGGCCGAAATGCGCGGCGAGCCACACGGCCAGCCAGCCCTTGAACGCGTCGCCGATCAGCGTGAGGATCGCGGCCTTCTTGTTGCCGCTGCGCAGAACATTGGTCGCGCCGGGATTGCCGGAACCGTAGGAGCGCGGATCGGCGAGCCCCATCGCGGCGCTCACGATCACGGCGAACGATACCGAGCCGATCAGATAGGCAAGAACGGCGACGATCAGGTTGTACATGCGCGAAACCCGGTAATTGGTGAAGGAGGCGCGCGGCGCGGCCGTCGAGGCCGGGCGGGGGCGCGCGAAGGCGCCCATTCTACCGAAGCGCGGGCGCCGGGTGAGCGCGAATCAGGGAACGTACGGAGGCGCGGCCCGCGCCGGATGGGGCGCATCCCGCGCATACGGGAAGCGGCCGCCGTCACTCCACGCTGGCGCACTGCACCGGCTTCGCGTCCAGCAGCGAGACGAGCACCGCCGGCGCGAGACTCACCAGGTAGCCGCGGCGGCCGCCGTTGAGCCAGATTTCGTCGAGTTCGAGCACCGTCGATTCCACGTAGACGGGCATGGTCTTCTTCGTGCCGAACGGCGACGTGCCGCCCACGAGATAGCCCGAATGCCGGTTCGCGACCTCGGGCTTGCAGGGCTCGACGCGCTTCGCGCCGATCTGGCGCGCGAGGTTCTTCGTGGAGACCTTGCGGTCCCCGTGCATCAGCACGATCAGCGGCTTCGCGCGCTCATCCTCCATCACGAGCGTCTTCACGACGCGATGTTCGTCCACGCCGAGCTGACGCGCGGATTCCTCCGTGCCGCCATGCTCGACATATTCGTAGGGATGCTCGCCGAACGCGATGCCCGCGCGGCGCAGCATCTGCGTGGCGGGCGTTTCGGAGACGTGTTTCGATTTGCTCATCGGCGCATTGTAATGGGCAAACGCAGGGCAAACGCGGGACAAAGGCGGCACCGGGCCGCGCCGCTCGCGCCTACCCTCGCGGATGATGCTTCGCGTGCAGCAGCCTGAGGCGCTCGCGTGCGACGTGGGTATAGATCTGCGTCGTGGAGATGTCGCTGTGGCCGAGCAGCAGCTGCACTACGCGCAGGTCGGCGCCGTGATTGAGCAGGTGCGTCGCGAACGCGTGCCGCAGCGTGTGCGGCGACAGCGGCGCGTGCACGTCGGCCGCGGCCGCATGGCGCTTGATGATGTGCCAGAACTGCTGGCGCGTCATGCCCTCGGCGCGGGCCGTGACGAACAGCGCGTCGGTCGTGCGCGGGCCAAGCAGCGCGGGCCGCGACTCGCGCAGATACCGCTCGATCCAGGCGTGCGCCTCCTCGCCGAACGGAATCAGCCGCTCCTTCGCGCCCTTGCCCAGCACGCGCACGACCCCTTCGTTCAGCCCCACCTCCACGGTCTTGAGCGTCACGAGCTCGGTCACGCGCAGGCCGCTCGCATACATCAGTTCGAGCATCGTGCGATCGCGCAGGCCGAGCGACGTGCTCACGTCCGGTGCGCCGAGGAGCGCCTCCACCTGTGCTTCGGTAAGCGTCGTGGGAAAACGCGGTGGCTGCTTCGCCGAACGCACCCGCACGGTGGGATCGGTCACCACGCGCCGCTCGCGCAGCGCCCAGCCGTAGTAGCGGCGAAACACCGAAAGACGCCGGTTCGCCGAGGTCGACTTGTCCGCCTTGCGGCTCGCGCTGTAGGCAAAGAGATCGCCCTCGTGCGTCGTGTCGAGCGTCCCCGAGCGCGCGCTCGCGAGCCACGCCGAAAAGAGCTTCAGATCGCGCCGGTAAGCATCGAGCGTGTTGCGCGACAGGCCGTGTTCGAGCCACATCGCGTCGCAGAAGGTGTCGATGGCGAGCAGGCTCTGCGCCAGCGCCGACGCGGCTTCGGGGGGCAAGCTTTCGGCGTCGTCGAAGGCAGGCGCCGCTGCGCTGTCGCCGTCGTTGGCCTCGTGCGCGGCGAGCGCATCGTCGGCTGCGGTCGTGGCGGGCGCCACGGGCGCCACGGGCTTCACGGGCGTTACGGCGTTCGTCATCGGAAGGCGACACCCTCGTGGGCGAGCAGCCAGCGCTTCACGTCACGGAAAAAGCCCTCGCCGCCGTGGTGCGCAAAGCCCCCGATTCCGCTTGCCGAAACCACGCGATGGCACGGAATCACGAGCGGAAAGGGATTCGAGCCGCACGCCTGGCCGACCGCGCGCGCCGAGTCGCTGCCAATGCGCTTCGCGAGCTCGCCGTAGGTCAGCACACCGCCCGCGACAATCGCGCTGATGCCGTGCCAGACGCGCTGCTGGAACGGCGTGCCGCGCGCGGCGAGCGGCAGGTCGAAACCCACCGACGCGTCGTCGAAATAACGCGCGATCTGCTCTGCCGCGCGCGCCGCGAGCACGCAGTCCGGCTCGACGCTGGCCGTCGTTCGATTCAGATAGACGATCTCGCGCACGGCTTCGCCGCCGGTGCGAATGCCGACCTTGCCGAACGGCGCGTCGATCACTGCATTGAACATGATTGCCTCCGTCTGCGCGGCAAGCGCATTCGCCGCCGCGCTTACCCTCTCGCTTTCTGCCAGATTCTGCACTTTACGCCGCTTCGAGCGCCCAGCGCACGTGTTCGCGAACCAGCTCCGAGTCGTCGTCCCCGCGCGCATGCAGCGCCGCGACGATCGCCTCGCGAGCGCCCTCCTCCAGCGCGGGACGCGCGCGCAGCGCATTGCCCATCGCCACCGCGATGTTGCGCGACCACCGCTCGTAGCCGATACGGCGAATCGCGCTGCCCTGCATGCGCGCGTCGAAATCTTTCGCGCTCCAGTCGAACAGCTCGACGAGCGTCGCGCGATCGAGCCCATGGCGCACGTCGAAATCGGCGACGGGCGCCGCCTGCGCGAACTTGTTCCAGGGGCACACGAGCTGGCAGTCGTCGCACCCATACACGCGATTGCCGATCAGCTCGCGCATGTCGAGCGGAATGCTGCCCTTCAGCTCGATCGTCAGATACGAGATGCAGCGCCGCGCGTCCACGCGATACGGCCCGGTGATCGCGCCGGTCGGGCACGCACCGATGCAGCGCGTGCAGCTGCCGCAGTGCGCGCCGGCCGTTTCAGGCACGGCCGGCGCTCGCGCGGCGGGGGAATCGGCCACGATGGACCCCGCGGTTTCGGCATCCGTCGGCAACGGCAGATCGACGTAGATCTCGCCGAGGAAGAAGAGCGATCCGGCGTCGCGCTGCAGCAGCAGCGTATGCTTGCCGCGCCAGCCGATGCCGGCCTTCTGCGCAAGCTCCACTTCGAGCACCGGCGCCGAATCGGTGAACACGCGATGGCCGAACGCGCCGATCTCGGCTTCGATGCGGTCCGCGAGTTGCTGCAAGCGCGCACGCAACACCTTGTGATAGTCGCGACCGCGCGCGTAGATCGACACGACCGCCGCCTGCGGATCGGCGAGACGCGCGTGCTCGCGCTCGCGCCATCCGCCCTGCGCGTACTCGCGCGGCGCCTCCTGCAAGCGTGCGGGCTGCCCGTCGCGCGCCGCATCTTGCGAAGCACTTTCGGCCGTCTTTCCCGGCCCATTCAACGCCGCCGGCGCCAGCGTCGCGGCCGGCAAATAGGCCATGCGCACGGAAATCACGCGTCGCGTACCGGCCACAAGCTCTGCGGGCCGCGCACGTTTCATATCATGTTTGGCCATATAATCCATCTCGCCGTGGCAGCCGGCTTCGAGCCATGCGGCGAGGCCCGCTTCGGCATGCGAGAGGTCGGTATCGCTGATGCCGATCGCACCGAACCCCAGTTCGCGTCCCCATGTCCGGATGCGCGCCGCGAGGGCGGCAAGCGCCGCCGCATCGAGCGACGGCCCCGACGGCGCGCGAGGCGCTGCCGGCTCGCACGACGCGGCGGCAGGCATCGCGACGGGCGCGCAGCCCTCCGCGTCCGTCGTGGCGTACGCGAGGCTTGAAGAGGAAGGCGAGGGACTGCGGTTCATCACGTTATTTTACGAGAATGCCCCTGAAGCCCGACATGCCCGGCCCCGATCACGCGCTGCATGCGCCGCAAACGCCGGCCCCGGTCCTGCTCGAACGGCGCTTCGACCTGCCGGACGAAGCGGCCACCGACGCGTTCGGCACGCGCCTCGCCCTCGCGCTCGAAGCGCAGCGTGCCGGGGCAGCCGCGCGCTTCGACGGCCTGCAGGTCCAGCTGCTGGGCGACCTCGGCGCGGGCAAGACCTCGCTCGTGCGCGCCACGCTGCGCGCGCTGGGTCACACGGGCCGCGTGCGCAGCCCCACCTATACGCTCGTCGAACCGTACACGGTCGCGACGCCGAACGGGGAACTCCCGCTCTATCACTTCGATCTGTACCGTTTCAGCGATCCGGCTGAATGGGCCGACGCCGGCTTTCGCGAATATTTCGCAGCCGGCGCGGTGTGTCTCGTCGAGTGGCCGCAACGCGCGCAAGGCCTGCTCGGCGTGCCGGACCTCGTATTTTCGCTGGAACCCGGAGAACAAGGCGAAGGCCGCGTGCTGACCGCCTACGCATACAGCGCATCAGGAAAGGCATGTCTAGAAAGATGTTAATCAAACCGTTCCGCTCGATCGAATCCGCGGCCACCGCCACGCACAACTGGCGGCGCCGGCAGATCCTGAAGGCGGGCGCGTCCACGCTCGTGCTCGGCCTCTCCGTGGCCGCGCCGCGGCTTGCGTGGGCGACCTCGGTGCTCGGCGTGCGCGTGTGGCCCGCGCGCGACTACACGCGCGTCACGATCGAATCGGACCAGCCGCTCGCCACCTCGCAGCAAATGCTGCAGAGCCCGGACCGGCTCGTCGTCGATATCAGCGGTCTCGACCTCGACGACGCCCTGAAGAACCTCGTCTCCAAGATCACGCCGAACGATCCGCAGATCCAGGCGGTGCGCGTGGGACAATACCAGCCGCACGTCGTGCGCATGGTGTTCGACCTGAAGGGCTCGGTGAAGCCGCAGGTGTTCACGCTGGAGCCGGTGGGCTCCTACAAATACCGGCTGGTGTTCGATCTCTACCCGGCCATCGCGCCCGATCCGATGATGGATCTGCTCGCGCAGACCGACAAAAAGCAGGAGCAGCTCGACGCGCGCGAGGCGATGCGGCACGACGTTCCGCCCTCGACGCTCGCGGGGCCTGCCGCGCCACCCGCTCCGCCGCCGGGCGCCCAGTCCGGCGACAACAGCGACGCGTTCTTCCAGCACTATGCGCAGAACGACGCGGCCGATGCGGGGAATGCGCCATCCGCGCACCCTGCCGCGCCGCGCCCGGCGCCACCGGTGCCGCCTGCCGTCATCGTGCAGCGCACGCCCAAACCCGCGCCGGACACCGCCGCGCTCGCGCAGAACGACGACAGCGACAGCAGCAACGGCGACGACTATGGTTTCGTCACGCCGAAGTCGGGCAAGGGCGGCACGATACGCCTCCTCACGGTCGCCGTCGACCCGGGCCACGGCGGCGAGGACCCGGGCGCCATCGGCAGCGCAGGCACGTACGAAAAGCACATCGCGCTCGACATCGCGAAGAAGCTGCGCGCCAAGATCGACGCCCAGCCCAATATGCGCGCGATGATGACGCGCGACGCCGACTTCTTCGTGCCGCTGAACGTGCGCGTGCAAAAGGCCCGGCGCGTGGGCGCGGACCTCTTCGTCTCGGTCCATGCCGATGCCTTCACGACGCCGCTCGCGCGCGGTTCGTCGGTGTTCGCGCTCTCGGAACATGGGGCGTCGAGCGCCGCGGCGCGCTGGATGGCGAACAAGGAGAACGCGTCGGACCAGATCGGCGGGATCAACGTGCAGACCGCCGACGCCGCAGTGAATCGCGCGCTCTTCGACATGTCCACCACGGCGCAGATTCGCGACTCGATGCGTTACGGCGGCTTCGTTCTCGACGAGATCGGCGACATCAACAAGCTGCACAAGGGCTCGGTCGAGCAGGCGGGTTTCGCGGTGCTCAAGGCGCCCGACATCCCGTCGATCCTTGTAGAGACCGCGTTCATCAGCAACCCGGAAGAAGAGGTCAAGCTCAACGACGACGCCTACCGCGACAAGATGGCGGACGCCATTCTCAAGGGCATCAAGCGCTACTTCGCGGCGAATCCGCCGCTCGCGAAGAATCGCATGACCTGAAGCGCGTCAATCCTCTCCCCCCGCCGCGACGCCGCGCAGCCCATGGGCGCGCGGCGTTTTCTTTTACGGGCGCAAGCGCCGCCGGCTGGCGTGCGGCTAACGCGCCGTGGCGAGCCGCTGCCGCACCCAGCCCCCGAACACGTTGACGACGAGCCCGCCCATGACAAGCGCAGCGCCGCCGATCTGCGCAACGGTCAAACGCTCGCCGAGCAGCACCGACGCCGAGGCGAGCCCGACGATCGGCACGAGCAGCGAGAACGGCGCCACCTGGCTTGCGGGATACTTCGAGAGCAGGCGGCTCCAGAGGCTGTAGCCGAGCAGCGTCGCGATGAACGAGAGATAAACGATCGCGAGCACCGACGACATTCCGATCCCTTCGAGCGCGCCCACGATGCGCTGCGGACCTTCGAAGCAGTACGACAGCACGAGGAACGGCAGCGGCGGAATCAGGCTCGCCCAGACGACGAGCCCGACCAGATCGATCCTGCCCACCTTCTTCGTGACGATGTTGCCGAGCGCCCACATCACGGCCGCGCAAAGCGTGAGCCCGAAGCCGGCGAGCGTCATCGCCTGCGCGCCCCCGCCCGCGCCCGACTGCAGCCCGATCAGCGCGAGGCCGCCCGCCGCGATCAGCAAGCCGATCACATTCTGCGCATGGAAGCGTTCGCTCAGAAAGAACGCCGCGAAGGCGAGCGTGAAGAACGCCTGCGCCTGCAGCACGACCGAGGCGAGCCCGGCCGGCATGCCCACGTACATGGCGGAGAACAGGAATGCGAACTGCCCGAACGAGATCGTCGAGCCGTAGGCCAGGAGCCACTTCCAGGGCAGGTTCGGCCGCTTCACGAACAGCACCGCCGGAAACGCCGCCAGCAGGAAACGCAACGCGCCCAGCAGCATCGGCGGCACGCCGTGCAGACCCACCTTGATCACCACGAAATTCACGCCCCACGCCAGCACCACCACCAGCGCGAACAGCAGATCCTTCGGCGACATCGCCTCCTCCGCTTCATTTCTGTCGAACTGGCGAGTGTACCGCGCCGTCATCCCCGTCACGCAGCATGGCGCGACAGCGGGCGTTAGAATGAGCGCCTGCCCGCGAGCGAAGCCGCGGCGCCTCGCATCGAGCCGCCCATCCTGCTCTAACGTGTCCACACCGATCCATCAAGGAAGCGCCATGTCCTCATCGATCAAAGCGGTCCTCAAGCCCCATACGCGCGACATCGGCAATCTGCTCGTGCGGCGCGTGCTGCCCGCGCTCGCCGCGCGTCTCGTCGGCCCCTTCATCTTCTTCGACCATATGGGCCCGGCCACGCTCGAACCGGGCGCGGGCGTCGACGTGCGCCCGCACCCGCACATCGGCCTCGCCACCGTCACCTACCTGTTCGACGGGGCGCTCATGCACCGCGACAGCATCGGCTCCAGCCAGAAGATCGTTCCCGGCGACGTCAACTGGATGACCGCGGGCCGCGGCATCGTCCACTCGGAGCGCACGCCCGACGAAGATCGCGCGAGAAGCATGACCATGCACGGCATCCAGACCTGGGTGGCGCTGCCGCTCGATCACGAGGACACCGAGCCGTCGTTCTTCCATCACGCCGCCGATACGCTGCCGGAGATCGAGCGCAACGGCGTCGCGCTGCGCGTAATCGCGGGCACGGCGTTCGGCGCGACCTCGCCCGTCGGGACCTTCTCGGGCACGCTCTACGTGGCGGGCGACTTCGCGCCGGGCGGCGCGATCGCGCTCGACGCGGAGCACGAGGAACGCGGCGTGTATCTCGTCGAAGGCGATCTGTCGATCGACGGCACGCCGCTCGAACCCGCCACGATGGCCGTGCTCGTGCCGGGCGAAACCGTCACGCTCGCGAGCACCGGCGGGGCGCGCGTGATGCTGCTGGGCGGCGAGAAGCTCGAAGGCGAGCGCTTCATCGAATGGAACTTCGTGGCCAGCTCGCGCGAGAAAATCGAGGCCGCCAAAGCCGCGTGGACGCGCCAGGAAATGGGGCATGTCCCCGGCGAAACCGAATGGATTCCGTTGCCGGAAAAGAAGCCGCATTGAGCCGGCGCTGGATGGACGACGAGCCGCGGCGATTGAATCCGCCGCGTATCGTCCCCATCTGGGCGCATGACTGACCGAACTCAACTGAGCGAACCGAACGAGGACGCAATGGATACCACCCTGGCCACTTTTGAAAAGGACGTGATCGAAGCATCGGCGCTCGCGCCCGTGCTGATCGACTTCTGGGCGCCGTGGTGCGGCCCGTGCAAAACGCTCGGCCCGATGCTCGAAAAGCTCGAAGCCGAATACGGCGGCAAGTGGAAGCTCGCGAAGGTCAACGTCGACGAAAACCAGGAGCTCGCCGCGCACTTCCAGGTGCGCAGCATTCCTCATGTCGTCGCGTTCGCGGACGGCCGGCCTGTCGACCAGTTCATCGGCGTGCTGCCCGAAGGCCAGCTGCGCCAGTTCATCGACGGCCTGATCCCCGACCCCGCGGCCACCGAGCGCCAGGCCGCCCAGGAAGCGCTGGCCGAAGGCCGCCGCGAGGAGGCCTACGATGCGCTCCAGGCCGCGCTGGCCTACGACCCGGGCTTCGACGACGCGCGCATGGACCTGATCGAGCTGCTGCTCGCCGATAACCGCGCCGACGAGGCCCACAAGGAAGCCGAGCTGCTCTCGCCGAAAACGACGCAGGGCATCGATCCGCGCTACAACGCGATCAAGACGCGTCTCGACGCGCTCGACGCCGCCGCCGACCTGCCGCCCACCGATGCGCTCGAAGCGCAGGTGGCTGCCCATCCTGAGGATCTGGAGGCGCGCTTCGATCTCGCCAACGCACTGATCGCGCGGCGCAAGTACCCGGGCGCGCTGGAGCAGTTGCTCGAGATCGTCCGGCGCGACCGCACCTTCCGCGACGACATCGGCCGCAAGACCATGCTCTCGGTGTTCGATCTCGCGGCGCACCAGCCGCAGCTCGTGAGCGAGTGGCGGCGCAAGCTGAGCGCCATGCTCAACTGAGCGGCACAGCGACCGCAGCATAGAAGCGAAAAAACGCACGGCGCCTGCCAGGGCCGTGCGTTTTCTTTTGCGGGTTCGTGGATTTGCGGATTCCGCAAGCGGCGCCGGAGCGGCTTAGCGCGCGACTGCCCCATGCGCAATCGCGCGCAGCACGTGCGCGGCCGCCGCGAAACCGAAGCTCGCCGTCACGCAGACGCTCGACCCGAAGCCCGCGCAATTGAGGCCGACCGGAGCGTGATGGCCCGGCGACGTGGTGACGTGCTCGGCCTCGGGGTCCACGTCGCCCACCGCGGCTTCGGGATAGATGAGCGGTTCGTCCGAGTACACGGCGCTCACCTTGAACTTCGCCTTCGGTCCGCGCGGAAAGCCGTGGTGCTTGCGCAACTGGCCGCGCACCTTGGAGAGCAGCGGGTCCTGGATCGTCAGCGCGAGGTCGTCGATGCGAATGCGCGTGGGGTCGAGCTGCCCGCCCGCGCCGCCCACCGTGATGAGCGGCTGCCGGTGCTCCACGCACCACGCGATCAGCGCCGTCTTCGTGCGCACGCTGTCGATGGCGTCGATCACGTAGTCGAAGCCGCCGCCAAGCAGCGCATCGAAATTCGACGGCTCCACGAAATCCTCCACAAGCCGCACGTCGCAGGCCGGGTCGATCAGCCGGATGCGCTCCGCCATGGCCTCGACCTTCGGCTTGCCATAGTTGCCGTCGAGCGCGTGGATCTGGCGGTTGGTGTTGCTTTCCGCCACGTTGTCGAGATCGATCAGCGTGAGCCTGCCGATCGCGTTGCGCGCGAGCGCCTCCGCCACCCACGACCCCACGCCGCCAATGCCGATCACCGCGACATGCGCACGCTCGAACGCCGCGAGCACCGGTGCGCCGTAAAGCCGCGCCACGCCGCCAAAGCGGCGGGCCCTGTCGGCTTCATCGGTCACGGGGGGCGCGGTAAGATCGGTTTGCGGCGAAATCGGGGTACTGGACATGGCGACGGAGCTTCAGAAAGGCGCGAAAGCGAACCGGACGAGCTGGTCGCCGATCCACGCGAGACCCGTATTTTGCCTGATCGGACGAGATCGTTCCGTGGCCGCCGGCGGTCCGCACCTCAGGAAAAACGCCGGGTTGAGCGCGCACGGCGATTTTCGTCCTTCGCTATACTTGTCCGTATTGAAGTGTCCGCATAAAACATGACAACCCTCGCCGACCTCCGCAAGAACTACTCGCTCGGCTCGCTTGATGCCGCCGACGTCGACCGCGATCCCATCCGCCAGTTCCAGACCTGGTTCTCCCAGGCGCTCGACGCGAAGCTGCCCGAACCCAACGCCATGACGGTCGCCACCGTCGACGCCACGGGCCGTCCGGCGGCGCGCATCCTGCTCATCAAGGGCGTCGACGAGCGCGGCTTCGTATTCTTCACGAACTACGAGAGCCGCAAGGGCCGCGAGCTCGCGGCAAATCCGCATGCGAGCCTGCTCTTTCACTGGATCGAACTGGAGCGCCAGGTGCGCATCGAGGGCAAGGTCGAGAAGACCAGCGCCGAGGAAAGCGACGGCTACTTCCATTCGCGCCCGCTCGGCTCGCGCATCGGCGCCTGGGCTTCCGAGCAGAGCACCGTGATCGGCAACCGCGCGGAACTCGAAGCGCGCGAGCGCGAGATCAGCGCGAAGTACGGCGAGAACCCGCCGCGCCCGCCGCACTGGGGCGGCTACCGCCTCGTGCCGGACGCGATCGAGTTCTGGCAGGGCCGTCCGTCGCGCCTGCACGACCGCATCCGCTATACGCGTGACGGCGCCGGCTGGCAGATCGAGCGTCTCGCGCCGTAGGCCACCGCCAGCGCCGCCCGGCCATGCGCGTCCGGCCCGCCCGCAGTCCGCCGCGGTTGAGGTTTGCCGGCAGTTCACTCGCAGTTCGTTTGAGTCATTCGTTTTGCACTTTTGTCTTGAGGCTTCATCGTTATCAGACCGCCACAAACCCGCATGGGACCGGAGTAAAGCGCTAAAGCGCCAACTCCGGATCGACACGGAGAAAAACGCATGTTCTGGGAGAAAAAACTCGCACAGTGGGTAGACGAGGTGCGCAACCAGGCCAACCTGCCGGCGCGCCTCGTGCTCTGGAGCGGCCAGCAGTACGACTTCGGCCACTTCGCCGCGCCGCAGGTCACGCTGAAGGTGAACAGCGCGTCCGCGCTGCCGCTACTGCTCGAACCGAGCCTCGACAATCTCGGCGAAGCCTACGTGAAGGGCAAGATCGACATCGAGGGCAAGCTCGCCGACATCATCAACATCGGCTACTCGCTTGCCCGCAGCACGGTCACGAGCGCCAGCAAGCTCGCGCGCGTGCGGCGCTACTTCACGCACTCGAAAACCACCGACAAGAAAGCGATCCAGTATCACTACGACGTCTCGAACGAGTTCTACCGGCTCTGGCTCGACGAGAACATGGTCTATTCCTGCGCCTACTTCGAGAACGGCGACGAAGACCTCGCCACCGCGCAGCTAAAGAAGATCGACCACATCCTCACCAAGATCCAGTTGCAGCCGGGGCAGCGCCTGCTCGACATCGGCTGCGGGTGGGGCGCGCTCGTGCTGCGCGCGGCGCAGAAGTTCGGCGCGCGCTGCGTGGGCGTCACGCTCTCGCAGAACCAGTTCGACCTCGCCACGGCGCGCGTGAAAGCCGCCGGGCTCGAAGACCGCATCGAAATCCGCCTGCAGGACTATCGCGAGATCGACGGCCAGTTCGACCGCATCACGAGCGTCGGCATGTTCGAGCACGTCGGGCGCAAGAATCTGCCGGGCTATTTCCGCAAGGTGCACGACCTGCTCGTGGACGACGGCGTCGCCATGAACCACGGCATCACCTCCTCGGACGCCGACTCGGGCGAGACGGCACTGGGCGGCGGCGAGTTCATCGACCGTTATGTGTTCCCGGACGGCGAGCTGCCGCACATCGGCCTCGCGCTCGAAGCGGCGCAGCGCGGCGGGCTGGAGGCGGTTGACGTGGAGAGCCTGCGCCGTCACTATGCGCACACGCTCGACATCTGGTCGGAGAACTTCGAGGCGCACGCGGAAGAGGCGAAAAAGCTCGTCGACGACGAGAAATTCCGCATCTGGCGCGTGTATCTCGCGGGCTGCGCTTACGCGTTCGAGCACGACGACGTCTCGATCTTCCAGATCGTCTGCCGCAAGGCCGGCCGCAGCGCAACCACGCTGCCGTGGTCGCGCCGCTACCTGTACGAAAAGCCGCTGTGATGGGAATCGCGGCGCGGCGCCGGTAACGGCGCCGCGACCGTTGCGCGCGCGGCCTGCCTGACCGAAACCGTACGACCGCACACGCATGAACGACCGCAATGCCCCGGATGCCGGGGATTCCACCGACGCACGCAACGAGCCCCACGCAGCCGGCGCGCAAGCCGATACACGGGCGGACACGCAGGCCGACCTGTTCGGCTTCGTCGCACCGGAGCCACAAGCGTTGCCCGCTGCGACCAGAGCGCCGCGGGCGAGAAGCGCCAGCGCCCCGGTCGACGCCGCCGCCGAATCCGCACCCGCGACAGGCGAGCTGGCCGGCTTCGAAGCCCCTCCTACGACCGAGGCGGCTCCGGCGGGCCCTGCGCCCGCTCCGAAGCGCCGCGCGCGCGGCGTGCTGCCGATGGTGGCCGACGAAGCCACGCTCGACCTCGGCGCCCGCCTGCCGCCGCAGGTGCGGCTCGGCACGTCGTCATGGTCGTTTCCGGGCTGGCGCGGCATTGTCTACGGCGACGACTACAGCAACGCCAGGCTCGCGCGCGACGGCCTTTCGGCCTACGGGGCCCATCCGCTGCTGCGATCGGTGAGCATCGACCGCTCCTTCTATGCGCCGCTCTCCATCGCCGATTACCTGCGCTACGCGCAGCAGGTGCCCGACCACTTCCGCTTCATCGTGAAGGCCCCCGCCTCGATCACCGACGCCAGCGTGCGCGGCGATCGCGGCGAGCCGATTGCGGCCAACCCCTGCTTCCTGAACGCGCAGTTGGCGGCAAGCGATTTCGTCGAACCCTGCCTCGCGGGCCTCGGCCCGAAGGCCGGCGCGCTGGTGTTCCAGTTTCCGCCACTGCCCGATCCACTGCTCGCCGACCCGGCGGCACTCGTCGAGCGGCTGTACGCGTTCCTGATGGCGCTGCCGCCGCTGCCGGCCACGCCCGACGGCCCTTGCTACGCCGTCGAGATCCGCGACGCAATCCTGCTCACGCCGCGCTTCGTGCGCATGCTGCGCGCGGCGGGTGTGCGTTACTGCGTGGGACTGCACGCGCGCATGCCCGACCCGCTGCGCCAGGCCACGGCGCTCGCGCTGATGGACGGCGAAACGCCCGCTGGACCGTTGATCGTGCGCTGGAGCCTGCATAGCGGTTTTCGCTACGAACAGGCGAAGGCGCGCTACGAACCGTTCGACAAGCTCGTCGACGAAGACCCGCACACCCGCGAGGCGCTCGCCGAACTGGCCGCGCGCTACGCGCTGGCCGGCCAGCCCGTGCTGATCACGACGAACAACAAGGCGGAGGGATCCGCGCCGCTCTCGTGCGCGAAGCTCGCGCGGGCGATCGCGGACGCATTCCTGCGGTTGAAGGGCGAGACGGCGCCGGAAGAGGGCGTCGAAGAAGGAGAGTCCGGAGAAGCTTGAGCGGCAACGGCGCGCGCGGCCTATGCGGACTGCGTGCGCGCTAAAAGATCACTGCGAAATCACCGCGAGGTCACTCTGCCTTGAGCCGGTGCGCGAACTTCTGCCGGAACTTCGCCACCTTCGGCGCGACGACGAACGCGCAATAGCCCTGATTCGGATGCTGCGCGAAGTAGTTCTGATGGTAAGCCTCGGCGGGATAGTAGTTGCCGTCGAGCGGTAGCACCTGGGTGACGATCTGGCCGTCGTAGACACCTTCGGCCGCCAGTTCCCGGATGGCTTGCAGCGCCGTTTCGCGTTGCGCCTCGGAGTGCGTGAAGATCACCGACCGGTACTGCGTGCCGACGTCGTTGCCCTGGCGGTTGAGCTGGGTCGGGTCGTGAATCGCGAAGAAGATGTCCAGAACCTCGCGATAGCCGATCTTCGCCGGGTCGAACGTCACGTTGACGACCTCGGCGTGCCCCGTGTCGCCGTCGCAAACCTGCTCGTAGCTCGGGTTCGCGACCTGGCCACCCGCATAGCCCGACTCGACCGACACCACACCATCCACACGCAGATACACCGCTTCGAGACACCAGAAACATCCGCCGCCCAAGGTGGCGACTTCGACTGTCTGACTCATGCTGCTCACTCCTTGAACTGGACCCGCAGCCCGCAACTTGTGGCCGCCAGCAACCTTGAAAGCAATAAGTGCAACCCGGACTGCCTCCCGGCGCATCCGTTAAAATTGTGACAATACGCCGGTTTTCCAGATGACACCGATCCCGACACTCACTTTCCTCGCGCCTCGCCGGCTCTTGCCGGGCGGGGCCTCCTGCCGATGACGCGCCGCGCCACCCCACCCAATTTCGACGACGCCGCCTTCCGCCAAGCCCTCGGCCAGTTCGCGACCGGCGTCACCGTCATCACGACGCGCGCGCCGGATGGCCAGCTGATCGGCATTACCGCCAGCTCGTTCAATTCCGTGTCGCTGAATCCGCCGCTCGTGCTGTGGAGCCTGGCTACGCGTTCGGCCTCGATGCCCGTGTTCCGCACGAACAGTCATTACGTCGTGAACGTGCTCGCGGCGTCGCAGCTCGACCTGTGCAAACGCTTCGCCACGGTGAAAGGCGACCGCTTCGAAGGCGTCTCGCACGCGGCCGGGAACACGGGCATGCCCGTGCTGGACGGTGCGATCGCCTGGTTCGAGTGCCACAACCGCAGCCGCTACGACGAAGGGGACCACGTCATCTTCGTCGGCGAAGTGGAACGCTGCGGCGTGCGCGAGGATGTGACCGGCGCGGCGCCGCTCGTCTTCCATGCCGGCGCCTTCCATCAGCTGCAATCGCTCTGAGGCTCCGAGGCACTGAGCAGCGCCGCCGTCAGGCCACGACGCTTCTGGCTTCCTTCTGCTGGATCAGATCGACGGGAACGCCCGCCTCGATCTTGAGCGTCGTGAGCACGATGTTCGAGCGGATGTCCATCACGCCCGGCGCCTTGTAGAGCTTGTTGAGCACGAAGTCCGAGTAGTGCTTGAGGTTGTGCGCGAGCACGCGCAGCAGATAATGCGTCTCGCCCGTCACGACGTACGCACCCACCACCTCCGGCCAGTCGCGCAGCGCCGCCACAAAACGCTCGTGCCAGCTTTCCTGGTCATTGCGCATCGACACCTGCACGAAGGCCTCCATCTCGAACCCCAGCAGTTCGCGATTCAGGCACGCGCGATAGCGATCCACCACCCCCTGCTCTTCCAGCAGCCGCAGCCGGCGCAGACACGCCGAAGGCGAGAGCGAAATGCGCTCCGCCAGATCGAGATTACTGATCCGCCCCTCGTTTTGCAGCACGGCGAGAATACGGCAATCGGTGGCGTCCAACGAGATTGCATTCATATTTGGTCTCCATTCCCGTCCTGTCGTAAATTATGTGCCAGGAACCCCGGTCCGCGGCGTTTTTTTCGCAAGCACATTTCACTCTAGCTTGCCTATCATTCGAAGCACAAGCAGCGAATGCGGATCAAAAACATGAACGACCTCTGGGACATCTCTCCCCCCATCCATCCCGGGACGCCCGTCTGGCCAGGCGACACGCCGGTTAGCGTCGAGCGCGTCTGGCGCATGGAGGCCGGCTCGCCCGTGAACGTGGCGCGCCTGACGCTCTCGCCGCACACGGGCGCGCACACCGACGCCCCGCTCCACTACGACGAGCACGGCGCGCCGATCGGCGCGGTGCCGCTCGACGCCTATCTCGGTACGTGCCGCGTGATTCACTGCATCGGCGCGGCGCCGCTCGTGCGGCCGGCGCACGTGGAGCATGCAATCGACGGGGTGCCGCAACGCGTCCTGCTGCGCACCTATGAACAGGCCCCCGTGGAGCGTTGGGACAGCACGTTCTGTGCCGTCGCGCCGGAAACGATCGATCTGTTCGCCGCACGTGGCGTGCGCCTGATCGGCATCGACACGCCCTCGCTCGACCCGCAGGAGTCGAAAACGATGGACGCGCATCACCGCATTCGCGCGCACCGCATGGCGATCCTCGAAGGCATCGTGCTCGACGCCGTCGCGCCCGGCGACTACGAACTGATCGCGCTGCCGCTCAAGTTCGCGACGCTCGACGCAAGCCCCGTGCGGGCCGTGCTGCGCGCGCTGCCGCGCACGGCCTGAGCGCCTGACCCGCGACCCGACCTCGCACGACACCGATTCAACCCGGATACCGAAGCCCCCACTCCCATGACCTCCATGAACCACCGTAACGACGCCCAGGCAGCCGACCGCGCCGACCCGCTCGCGGCGCTGCGCGACCAGTTCGCGCTCGCCCGCGACACCATTTACCTCGACGGCAACTCGCTCGGCGTGCCGCCGCGCGCCGCCGCTGCGCGCGCGCAGGCCGTGATCGGCGGCGAATGGGGCGACGGCCTGATCCGCAGCTGGAACACCGCGGGCTGGTTCGCGCTGCCGCGCCGCCTCGGCAACAAGCTCGCCCCGCTGATCGGCGCGGCCGAGGACGAGGTAGTCGTCACCGACACGATCTCGGTGAACCTGTTCAAGGCGCTTTCGGCCGCGCTGCGCTTGCAGAACGAACGCGATCCGAAGCGCCGCGTGATCGTCTCCGAGCGCTCGAACTTCCCCACCGACCTCTACATCGCACAGGGTCTGATCGAGCAGCTCGACCGCGGCTACGAGCTGCGTCTCGTGGACGACCCGGCCGAACTCCCCGCCGCCCTCACCGACGACGTGGCCATTGCGATGATCACGCACGTGAACTACCGCACGGGCTACATGCACGACATGCGAGCGCTCACGGAACTGATCCACGCGCGCGGCGCGCTCGCGCTGTGGGACCTCGCGCACTCGGCCGGCGCCGTGCCCGTGGACCTGAACGGCGTGAACGCCGACTACGCGGTGGGCTGCACGTACAAGTACCTCAACGGCGGCCCCGGCTCGCCCGCCTTCATCTGGGTGCCGAAGCATCATCAAAATGCGTTCTCGCAGCCGCTCTCGGGCTGGTGGGGCCACAAGAAGCCGTTCGAGATGAGCCCCGACTACCGCCCGGACGACGGCATCGGCCGCTTCCTGTGCGGCACGCAGCCGATCGTTTCGATGGCGCTCGTCGAAAACGGACTCGACGTGTTCCTGCAGACCGACATGCAGGCCATCCGCCGCAAGTCGCTCGCGCTCACCGACCTCTTCATCGAGCTCGTCGAAACGCGCTGCGCGGGCCTCGATCTCACGCTCGTCACGCCGCGCGAGCATGCGCAACGCGGCTCGCATGTGAGCTTCGAGCATCCGCATGGCTACGAGGTGATGCAGGCGCTGATCGCGCGCGGCGTGATCGGCGACTACCGCGAACCGCGCGTGCTGCGCTTCGGCTTCACGCCGCTCTACGTGCGTTACGTCGATGTGTGGGACGCCGTCGAGACGCTGCGCGACGTCCTCGCCGGCGAGCACTGGCGTGCGCCCGAATTTGCCGCACGCGGCGCGGTGACCTGAGGAGACGGAAATGACCGATCACATGCAGGTTCCCGGCATGCCCGAGACGGGCGTCACCCCCAGCGCGCCGCGCGGCGGCTGTCCTTTCGGCGGCACGGCGGCCGCTTCACAGTCCGCTTCACAGCCTGCGTCTCAGCCCGCTTCGGCGCCGGCTCCCGGTGGGGCGGCAGAATCCGGCGAAGGCTGGCACGACGCCCAGCTCGACTTCTCGAAGTCGATGAGCTACGGCGACTACCTGGCGCTCGACGCCGTGCTCAACGCGCAGCATCCGCTCTCGCCGGACCACAACGAGATGCTGTTCATCGTGCAGCATCAGACGAGCGAACTCTGGATGAAGCTCGCGCTCTACGAGCTGCGCGCGGCGCTCGCGAACGTGCATCGCGATGCACTGCCGCCCGCGTTCAAGCAGCTCGCGCGCGTGTCGCGGATCCTGGAGCAGCTCGTGCAGGCGTGGAGCGTTCTCTCGACGCTCACGCCCTCCGAGTACACGGCCATGCGTCCCTACCTCGGCAGTTCGTCGGGATTCCAGTCGTACCAGTATCGGCAGATCGAGTTCCTGCTCGGCAACAAGAACGTGCAGATGCTCAAGCCGCACGAGCACCGGCCCGAAATTCTCGCGCAAGTGAAGGCGACGCTCGAAGCGCCGTCGTTCTACGACGAAGTGATTCGCCTGCTCGCCCGGCGCGGGTTCGCGATCGCGCCCGAGCGGCTCGCACGCGACTGGACGCTGCAGACGGAACATGACGCCACCGTCGAAGCCGCCTGGCTCGAGGTCTATCGCAATCCTTCGCAGTACTGGGATCTGTACGAGATGGCCGAGGAGCTCGTGGATCTCGAAGACGCCTTCCGCCAGTGGCGCTTCCGGCACGTCACGACAGTCGAGCGCATCATCGGATTCAAGCAGGGCACCGGCGGAACCAACGGGGCGCCTTACCTGCGCAAGATGCTCGACGTCGTGCTGTTCCCCGAGCTCTGGCACGTGCGGACGGTGCTGTAACGCGATCTACGCACAAAGACAGCGCAAAGGAAAACGGCCAGCATCGCGCTGGCCGTATTTTTGTGGCGTTCCGCGAACGCCGTGGCGGCTCGCGCGAACGCAAGCCGCACGCGACCGGTCAGATCACGACCGTCTGCGCTTCCCCTGCCTTGCTCTCGCGCACGATGCCGATCTTCCAGACCTGCTCGCCCGCTGCCGACAGCAGCCCGACGGCCTGGTCGGCCTGGTCGGCCGACACGATCACGGCCATGCCGATGCCGCAGTTGAACACGCGGTGCATTTCCGAATCGGCCACGCCGCCATGCTTCTGCAGCCACGTGAACAACGGCGGCAGCGGCCAGGCGCGATGGTCGAGCTCGGCCGTGAGGCCCTCGCGCAGCACGCGCGGAATGTTCTCGACGAGGCCGCCGCCCGTGATGTGCGCCATACCCTTCACCTTGACCTGCTCCATCAGCGCGAGCAGCGGCTTCACGTAGATGCGCGTAGGTGCCATGAGCGCGTCGGCCAGCGTGCGGCCGTCGAAGTCGGCATTCAGGTCCGGCTGCGCGCGCTCGATGATCTTGCGCACGAGCGAGAAGCCGTTCGAGTGGATGCCGCTCGACGCGAGGCCCAGCACCACGTCGCCCGAGGCAATCGTGCTGCCGTCGATGATCCTGCTCTTCTCGACCGCGCCCACCGCGAAACCGGCGAGGTCGTATTCGCCGTCCGGGTACATGCCCGGCATTTCCGCCGTCTCGCCGCCGATCAGCGCGCAGCCCGACAGCTCGCAGCCGTAGGCGATGCCCTTCACGACCGTCGCCGCCGTATCGACGTCGAGCTTGCCGCACGCGAAGTAGTCGAGGAAGAAGAGCGGCTCGGCGCCCTGCACGAGGATGTCGTTCACGCTCATGGCGACGAGATCCTGGCCCACCGTGTCGTGCTTGTTCAGATGAAAGGCAAGGCGCAGCTTGGTGCCCACGCCGTCGGTGCCCGAAACGAGCACCGGCTCCTTATACTTCTTCGACACTTCGAAGAGCGCACCGAATCCGCCGATCCCGCCCAGCACGCCTTCGCGCAGCGTCTTCTTCGCAAAGGGCTTGATGCGGTCGATGAGCGCGTCGCCTGCGTCGATGTCCACGCCGGCGTCGCGGTACGAGAGGCCCTGGGCGCCTGCGCCCTGGTCGGATTTCGGTTGATTCATGGGGAAGTGCCAGAAGGTCGGTAAAATGCGATTTTAACCGATTGACGGCGCCCCACCGCCGTGGCCAGGTCGAGAAATCTGCCAACCAAGGTGACAACTGCGGTGGCAACCGCGGTGCCCAATACGGCACCCGGCACGGACCGCGGGCCGCCCAACGACCGGAAACCCTCGTTTGTCGCCGAGTTTTGTCACCGCGTTTTGTCGTCGGATACACCGACTTTCACGCTGTCTCCGCGCGCGGTCCCGGGTGGGAACGCGCCTGGGCTCCCGAGCCGGGCAAGGCCGCGCCAGTGAACTGAATTACGCCTGAAACCACCGTGCAGCGACAGTTAACGCTCGATCTCGGCACCCCGCCGCCTTCGACCTTCGACAACTTCCACACCGCCGCCAACGCGGAGCTGGTCGCGCGCCTGCGCGGGCTCGATGCCGCGCTCGCCGGCGGCCCGGTCGCGGATCGCACGTTCTATATCTGGGGCGAGCCCGGCAACGGGCGCAGCCATCTGCTGCACGCGCTCGTGCACGAAGCGCCGCCCGGCCACGCGCGCTATCTCGGGCCGCAAAGCGCGCTCGCGGCGTTCGGCTTCGACCCGCGCGTCGCGATCTACGCCGTGGACGACTGCGATGCGCTCTCGGGCGCCCAGCAGATCGCGCTCTTCAACCTCTTCAACGAGGTGCGCGCGCATCCCACCAGCGCGCTCGTGGCGACCGGCAACACGGCGCCGATGGGGCTCGCGGTGCGCGAGGACCTGCGCACGCGGCTCGGCTGGGGGCTCGTGTTCCACCTCGCGCCACTCTCCGACGAGGGCAAATCCGCCGTGCTCAAGCGCGCGGCGCGCGAGCGCGGCATTGCGCTCGCCGACGACGTGCCCGCCTACCTGCTCACGCACTTTCGCCGCGACATGCCGAGCCTGATGGCACTGCTCGACGCCCTCGACCGCTTCTCGCTCGAACAGAAGCGTGCGGTGACGCTGCCGCTCCTGCGCACGATGCTGGCCGCGGGCGTGCCGTCGCAGGAGGATGCGGCGGCGACGGCGGAGCTTGCGGGCGAACCCGTCGGCGGCGCGAGCGATGCCGGCGACGCATTCGACTTCGGCGACGGCGGCGAGCCCGGTGCGCCTGATCTGCCGGATCCGGCGCCGCCGGTCTCCGCCGACGACGCCGGCGAGCCGGCGCACGATGCGCCGTCTGCCGAAAACCCGGAGCAAGCCGCGGCCCCGTACGAACCGCCGCGCCCGCCCGCGGCGCACGCGCGCGCGCCGCAACCGGTTCCCTTCGTGACGCCCACCGACAACGTCGACGGCGAGTTGGGCGCTCCGTTTCGCGACGTCGTCGACCGAGAACTGGGCGGCGCCTTGACCGGCGAGGTCGAGGCCGACGTCAGCGGCGAGCTGAACGGCGAACTCAGCGGCGACCTCGAAGCCGCCGCGCCCGGTAGCGTGCCGGACGCCGGCGCCGCCGGTGCGCAGGCCCCCGGTATGACGCCCGATGGTGCGGCCGCCTCCTCCGACGCCGCCGCCACGAACACAGCGCCGCCACGCCCCGAGGCCGGGGACACCGCGCCCCCCGAAACCGCGAGCAGCCCCGCTCCGGCTCCTGAACCGCACCACCCGCCCTCCGAAGCCGGCACCGGCAACGGGTTGACCCGCTTCAAGTAAAATGAGCGCCCATGGCTAATCTTGCACTTTTCGATCTCGATCACACGCTGATCCCCACCGACAGCGACCACGAATGGGGCCGCTTCATGGTGAAACTCGGCATTGTCGACGCCGAGAGCTTCGCGAAGCAGAACGACCGCTTCTTCGCCGACTACAAGGCCGGCGTGCTGGACATCCACGCCTATCTCGTCGCCATGCTCACGCCGCTCGCGAAGTACCCGCGCGCGCAGCTCAAGGCATGGCACGACCAGTACATGCACGAAGTCATCCGGCCGGCGATCGTGCCGGCGGCCATGGAGCTCGTGCGCAAGCACCGGGACGCGGGCGACCTCTGCTGCATGGTCACGGCGACCAACGAGTTCATCACGGGCCCGATCGCCGAGGTGTTCGGCGTGGACAAGCTGATTGCCTGCGAGGTCGAAACAGTGGACGGCCACCCCGACTCCGCCTACACGGGCCGCCCGACGGGCACGCCCAGCTACCGCGAGGGCAAGATCGTGCGCACCGAAGCCTGGCTCGCCTCGCTCGGCAAAACCTGGTCGGACTTCGAGCACAGCTACTTCTACAGCGACTCGCACAACGACATTCCGTTGCTCGAAAAGGTCACCGACCCGATCGCGACGAACCCCGACGCCACCCTGCGCGCGCACGCGCAAACGGCTGGCTGGCCCATTCTCGATTTGTTCCAGGCCTCGTGATCAAGAAATTCATCCGCAAGCTGTTCGGCCAGGACAGCGCCCCCGAAACCGCCGCCGAAACGCCGGGCGTCGATACACCGGGCGCCGTGGCCGAAAATGCCGCCCCCGCCCGCGCTTCCACCCGAACGGCCCGCAAGCCGGCCGCCGGCACCGACGACAAGACGATTCGCGGGCCAAAGTCCCGCAGCGCGAAAGGCGCCGGCAAGGGCAGTTCCGGCCAGAGCGCCGATCCGGCCACGCCGGTCATCCTCTCGGCCGACATCCACGGCATCGATCCCTCGCTCATCTCGAAGAACGCGGTGCGCGTGACCGACGGTCTGCAGCAGGCGGGCTTCCGGGCGTTCATCGTGGGCGGCGCCGTGCGCGACCTGCTGCTGGGCATCGCGCCGAAGGACTTCGACGTCGCCACCGACGCCACGCCCGACCAGGTGCAGAAGCTGTTCCGCCGCGCGCGCATCATCGGCCGGCGCTTCCAGATCGTGCACGTGCAGTTCGGCCAGGAAATCATCGAAGTCTCGACGTTCCGCGCGCTGGTGGACGCCCCGCCGGCCGCCGAGCCCGCGCCGGACGGATTGGGCGCTCCGGGCGGCAGTCCGGGTAACAGGCGCCTGCGCCGCGACGAACTCGACCGCAAGACCCACGCGGTGGACGCGAGCGGCCGCGTGCTGCGCGACAACGTCTGGGGCGAGCAGCACGAAGACGCCACGCGCCGCGACTTCACGATCAACGCGATGTACTACGACCCGGCCACGCAGACCGTGCTCGACTATCACAACGGGATGGCCGACATGCGCGCGCGCCTGTTGCGGATGATCGGCGACCCGGCCACGCGGTTCCGCGAAGATCCGGTGCGCATGATGCGCGTGGTGCGCTTCGCCGCGAAGCTCGACTTCGAGATCGAGGAGCGGACGCGCGAGCCGATCAAGGAACTCGCCGACCTCATCAACAACGTCCCGGCCGCGCGTCTCTTCGACGAGATGCTCAAGCTGCTGCTCTCGGGCCACGCGCTCGAATGCCTCAAGTGGCTGCGCAAGGAAGGCCTGCATCACGGACTGTTGCCGCTCCTCGACGTGATTCTGGAAGAGCCGCAGGGCGAGCGCTTCATCTCGCTCGCGCTCTCGAGCACCGACGCGCGCGTGCGCGCCGGCAAGCCGGTTTCGCCGGGCTTCCTGTTCGCGACGCTCTTGTGGCACGACGTCCAGCAGCGCTGGCAGCAGTACACGGCCGCGGGCGAGTACCCGGTGCCGGCCATCCACCGCGCGATGGACGACGTGATCGACGTCCAGACGGAGAAGCTCGCGATCCATCGCCGCTACTCGTCGGACATGCGCGAGATCTGGGGGCTGCAGCAGCGCCTCGAAAAGCGCGGCCGCAGCGCGATCAAGCTGCTGGAACACCCGCGTTTCAGAGCGGGGTATGATTTCCTCCTGTTGCGCTGCGAGTCGGGCGAGCTCGACGAGGAAATCGGGCAATGGTGGACCGATTTCATCGACGGCGATTTCGCCGCGCGCGAAGCGCTCCTCTCCCAGGGCGGCAAGGAACGTGCGCCGCGCAAGCGCCGCCGCCGTGGCGGAGCGAAGAACCGCAAGACGGCCGAGGGCGCAGCAGGCGGTGAAGAAAGTGGCGAAGGCGCGGAAGCGCCGGCGCGCGCGGACCACGACGGTCCCTTCGAGGACTGACTGCGGGAGCGCCGCATGCCGCCGGACCATGGTGCAATGGACGAACCGGAAACGACAGTCGCAGGAAGTGAAGCCATGACGGTTGCCTGGCTGGGAATTGGCGCGAATCTGGGGGATGCGCGCCAGACCCTCAAAGACGCGGTGGTGTGTCTTGCACAGCAGCACACCCTCGCCGTGCTCGCGAAGTCGAATCTTTACCGCACCGCGCCCGTCGACGCGGGCGGCGACGACTATTTCAACTGCGTCGTGAAGCTCGAAACGCGCCTTGGCGTGCGCGAACTGCTGGCCCTGTGCCAGCGCATCGAACACCACTTCGGCCGCGAGCGCCCGTTTCGCAACGCGCCGCGCACGCTCGACATCGACATCCTGCTTTACGGCGACGCCGTAATCGACGAACCCGACCTGACCGTGCCGCACCCGCGCATGACGGGCCGTGCGTTCGTGCTCGTGCCGGCCGTCGAGATCGACCCGAACCTCGCGATTCCCGGCCACGGCCCCGCGAGCGCATGGCTCCCGGCCGTCGCCGACCAGCGCATCGAGAAAGTCAAACCACCGTGCCAGTGCATGGGCGCCGCACCGGCCGCCGCCCCCGCCGACATCGTGGCGGATACGTCGCCGAACGCCCCCGCGCCGGGCCGCACCTGCCCATGATGAACACGCCGCCACTCGCCCCGGTCACACGCGCGGCCCGCCCAGCGCTCGCGCACATCGCCATCGAAGGACCGATCGGCGCGGGCAAGACGGCGCTGGCCACGCGCCTCGCCGACCGCTGGTCGATGCAGACGCTCTTCGAATCGAACGCGAGCAACCCGTTTCTCGAGCGCTTCTACCGCGACCCGTCGCGGCACGGACTCGCCGCGCAACTGCATTTCGCGCTGCAGCGCGAGCGGCTCGCGCGCGACGTCGCAGCCCTGCGCGCCGCGGGCAAACCCTTCGTGACGAACTTCGTCGCGGGGCGCGACGACCTGTTCGCACGCCTCACGCTCGCCGAAGACGAGTTGCCGCTCTACCGCGCGCTCGCCGCGCGGCTCGTCGCGAACGCGCCGCCGCCGGACCTCGTGGTCTATCTGCAGGCGAGCCCCGAAGTGCTCTACGCGCGCATCCAGAAGCGAGCGAACCCCGCCGAGCTGCCGATCTCGGACGCCTTCCTGCGGGCCCTCTGCGACAGCTACAACGAATTTTTCTATCATTACGACCATGCGCCGGTGCTGACCGTCGGCGCCGAACACCTGAACCCGCTCGACTCCGATGCGGACCTTGCGCTTGTCGCCGAGAGGATCGAGACGATGCGCGGGCGCAAGGAGTCCTTCGTCAAGGGCATGCCGCGCTGACGTCGACGCAAGGTCGACTCTGCCAGGTCGACGCCAAAGCAGCGGCCCCTTCCCGTTTTCCTTTCCAGACGGATTCCCTCATGACTTACCTGCAGGAAACGAGCCGCAGCGCCGTGACCGTGCCCAAACTCCAGGCCATGCGCGACGCCGGCGAAAAGATCGCCATGCTCACGTGCTACGACGCGAGCTTCTCGTCGCTATGCGACCGCGCGGGCGTCGACGTGCTGCTGATCGGCGACTCGCTCGGCAACGTGCTGCAAGGCCAGACGACGACGCTGCCCGTCTCGCTGGACGAAATCGCCTATCACACGGCTTGCGTCGCGCGCGCGCAGCCGTCCGCGCTGATCGTCGCCGACCTGCCGTTCGGCACCTTCGGCACGCCCGAAGACGCGTTCGCCAGCTCGGTCAAGCTGATGCGCGCAGGCGCGCAGATGGTGAAGATCGAAGGCGGCGAATGGCTTGCACCCACGGTGAAGATGCTGGTCGAACGCGCCGTGCCCGTGTGCGCCCATATCGGCCTCACGCCGCAGTCGGTGCATGCCTTTGGCGGTTTCAAGGTGCAGGGCAAGACCGAGAGCGGCGCGGCGCAGATGGTGCGCGACGCGCAGGCGCTGGAGGCGGCGGGCGCGCAGCTCGTGGTGATCGAGGCCGTGCCTTCGGCGCTCGGCGCGACGGTCACGAAGCAGTTGCGCATTCCGACGATCGGCATCGGCGCCGGCGTGGACTGCTCGGGCCAGGTGCTCGTGCTGCACGACATGCTCGGCATCTTCCCCGGCAAGCGGCCGAAATTCGTGAAAGATTTCATGCAGGGCCAGCCGAGCATCGAAGCCGCCGTTGGCGCGTATGTGAAAGCGGTGAAAGACGGCTCGTTCCCGGGGCCCGAGCACGCGTTTCAGTAACAGCAGGCGACCCTGAAGACGAAGGGCGCGGGCCATGCGGCGCCGCGCCCTTCTTTCATGGTGACGCCTGCATCGGCGTCAGATCAGCCGCGCGGGAAGCGCGCCACGCAGCGCGTTCGTCAGCAGCAGCGCTTCGGCCCGCAGCACGTCTTCGCGGATCAATACGCGCTCTTTCGCACCGAACGTTTCGTCGTCGAGCAAAACGCCGCGCATCACGCCCGGCAATACGCCCGCGGAAAGCGGCGGCGTCCACCACGTTCCGTCCCGCTTCACGAACACGTTCGAGCGCCCGCCTTCGGTCAGCTCGCCACGCTCGTTGAAGAACAGCATGTCGAAGCCTCCCTGCGCCTCGGCCTCGCGCCACGCACGGTCGAACCCGGCGCGGCGCGTGGTCTTGCGCAGCAGAAACGCATCGGCGGAAGCCACCGGCGCGAAGCCGCGGTCGGGCGCGAGCATCACGCCCACGGGCCCTTCCGGCAGCGGCGCAAGCGGCGCGCCGGTCAGCTGCACCGCGCCGTCCTTGCCAAGGGCGGCGCGCAGGCGGTGCGCGACGCCATCGGGGAACGCGGCGCAGGTCTCGGCCAAGCGCGCGCGCAAGTCGTCGGTATCGCACGCGAAGCCTAGCCACGCAGCGCCCGCCGCCAGCCGGGCGAGATGACGCTCCAGATGGCGCACGCCCTCCGCACGCGTCGCGTACATCGTTTCGAACAGTTCGAGGCCGGGGTCGGCGCCGGTCAGGAAGCGGGCTTTCAAACGTGTCTCCTCGTATTCGTCGGCGGCGACGCTGTCGAGCACGATGCCCGCGCCCACGCCCATCTCGCCGCGCCGCAGCCCGGCCGGCACCGCGGGCGCATCGAGCGTCAAGGTGCGGATCACGACCGAAAGGCAGAAGTCGCCGCAGGCGTCGTCGCCCTTCGCTGCGTCAAGCCAGCCGATCGTCCCGGTATAGAGGCCGCGTGGACCATGCTCGATCGCGTCGATCAGCTCCATCGTACGGTGCTTGGGCGCGCCCGTGATCGAGCCGCAGGGAAAGAGCGCGCGCATGATCCCAGCAAACGACGTGCGCTCGCGCACCTTCGCCTCGACCGTCGAAGTCATCTGCCAGACCGACGCGTAAGACTCCACGCTGAAGAGCGCGGGCACGCGCACCGAACCGGTCTGCGCGACACGCGAGAGATCGTTGCGCAGCAGATCGACGATCATCACGTTTTCGGCGCGATTCTTGGGGTCGTTGGCGAGAAACTGCGCAGCGGCCAGGTCATCGACCGGATCCGGCGAGCGCGCCGCCGTGCCCTTCATGGGGCGCGCGCGCAGCGTATCGCCCCGTTTCTCGACGAACAATTCGGGCGAGCAGGACAACACCCAGCGGTCGCCCGGCAACGCGATCAATGCGCCGAACGGAACGCGCTGCCGCTCGCGCAGGCGCCGATAGAGCGCGACCGGCGGCCCGAATGCCTCGAATTGCAGCCGGTACGTGTAGTTGATCTGATAGGAATCGCCCGCACGCAGCGCCGCGTGCACGGCCTCGATGCCGCGTTCGAACTGGTCGCGGTCGACGCCGGGCACGACGCCCGCGATGCCGGCTGGCGCCGGGGTCTCGGCACCTTCGCGCGCCGCCAGCCAGGCACCGGCTTCGTCGCGCGAAAACCGCTCGCAACGCTCGAACAATAAAAAACGCAGCGCGGCCTGGCCGTGCTGCGTTCCCAAAGTATCGTCAGAGGCGCCGCTCGCCTGCTTCGCGAACTGCAGATCGCGCCCGAAATCGTAATCGCCGAGCACGACAGCATGCAGCCCCGCGCGCAGGTCGCCTTCCACCGTGCGGCATACCGCGTCGAGATCCTGCGCCCGGCTGCACACGCGCTCGCGCGCGAACCCCGTATAGAGGCGACTCGTGCGGCGCGCGGGCGTCGAATCGCCATCGTCGAGCAGCGCGAACACCGCGCCGCCGTCATTCACTGCCATAAACGCTACCTGCTGCAAGGCCGGCGGCGCGTACGTTACTTACCCGCCACCGGCGTATCACCCGCTCAGTCGAAGAAGCTCTTCACGCGGTCGAACCAGCTCTTGCTCTGCGGGCTGTGGCGCGAACCACCCTCCACGAGCGACTTCTCGAACTGCTGGAGCAGATCGCGCTGCTGGTCGGTGAGCTTGACCGGCGTTTCGACCTGCACGTGCACGTACAGATCGCCGGCGATGCTCGAACGCAGCCCCTTGATGCCCTTGCCGCGCAGGCGGAACGTCTTGCCCGACTGCGTGCCCTCGGGCACCGGGAAGGTCGCGCGGCCCGCGAGCGTCGGCACTTCGATCTCGCCGCCCAGCGCCGCCGTGGTGAACGGAATCGGCATCTGGCAGTGCAGGTCGTCGCCGTCGCGCTCGAACACCGGGTGCGACTTGATATGGATCTCGACGTAGAGATCGCCCGCCGGTCCGCCGTTGATACCCGGCTCGCCATTGCCGGCCGAGCGGATGCGCATGCCGTCGTCGATGCCCGCCGGGATCTTCACTTCGAGCGTCTTGGTTTCCTTCACCTTGCCCGCGCCGTGGCAGTTCGTGCAGGGCTCGGGAATGTACGACCCCGTGCCGTGGCACTTCGGGCAGGTCTGCTGAATGCTGAAGAAGCCCTGCGACATGCGCACCGAACCCGAGCCGTGGCAGGTCGGGCAGCTTTCCGCTTTGGTGCCGGGCTTCGCGCCCGAGCCGTGGCAGACCTCGCAACTGCTCCAGCCCGGCACGCGAATCTGCGTCTCGTAGCCGTGCGCGGCCTGCTCCAGCGTGATTTCCATGCTGTAGCGCAGATCCGCGCCGCGATACACCTGCGGGCCGCTGCGCGCGCCGCCGCGGGCGCCTGCCGTCTGGCCGAAGATGTCGCCGAAAATATCGCCGAATGCGTCCGCGAAACCGCCGAAGCCCTGCGCACCCGCGCCGCCCATGTTCGGATCGACGCCCGCGTGCCCGTACTGGTCGTAGGCCGCACGCTTTTGCGAGTCCGACAGCATTTCATAGGCTTCCTTCACCTCTTTGAAATGCTCTTCCGCATCCTTGTTGTCCGGATTGCGGTCGGGGTGGTACTTCATCGCCAGCTTGCGATACGCCTTCTTGATTTCGTCGTCGCTCGCGTTCTTCGCGACGCCCAGAACCTCGTAGTAATCCCGTTTCGCCATATCGGTTCAACGCCGGTCCCGCACGCGCTCGTGCGGCCGGCTCCTCATGAATGCTGGATCTCGTGACCCGTTTGCCGTCCCGTTCACCACCGGAAACGCCGTTGCACCCTGCTGCGACGCGTCCAGCGGCCCCTGTCGGGAACGGCCTCCATAAAACAAATGTGCCCGGAGAGCCAAAAAGGCTCGCCAGGCGTTAAGCAATGCTGCCCGCATCGTAACCGATGCGGCCATCCTGCGCCGAACATTCCCGCCGCGGCGCGGACCTCGTGCGAGGCCCCGGTTCGCCGCCGCGACCCGCCCGGCGCGGGTACGGACCGAACAACTTAGTCCTTCTTGACTTCCTTGAACTCGGCGTCGACCACGTCGTCGGCGCTGTTCTGCGCACTGGCCTGCTCCGCGCCTGCGCCCGCGGCGCCTGCTGCCGCGCCTGCCTGCTGCGCCTGCATGTCGGCGTACATCTTTTCGCCGAGTTTCTGCGAAGCGGTGGACAGCGCCTCGACCTTCGCCTCGATCGTCGCCTTGTCGGCCGACGAGCTCTTCAGCGTTTCTTCGAGGTCCTTCAGCGCGGCTTCGATCGCTTCCTTCTCGCTGGCTTCGATCTTGTCGCCGTATTCGGCCACGGCCTTCTTCGTGCTGTGAACGAGGGCATCGCCCTGGTTGCGCGCATCGGCCAGCTCACGCAGACGGTGATCTTCTTCCGCGTTCGCTTCGGCGTCCTTCACCATCTTCTCGATTTCGGCTTCCGAAAGACCCGAGTTCGCCTTGATGGTGATCTTGTTTTCCTTGCCGGTGGCCTTGTCCTTCGCGCCCACGTGCAGGATGCCGTTCGCGTCGATGTCGAAGGTCACTTCGATCTGCGGCACGCCGCGCGGTGCGGGCGGAATGCCTTCCAGGTTGAACTCGCCCAGCAGCTTGTTGCCCGCTGCCATTTCGCGCTCGCCCTGGAACACCTTGATCGTCACGGCCGACTGGCTGTCGTCCGCCGTCGAGTACACCTGAGCGTGCTTCGTCGGGATCGTGGTGTTCTTGTTGATCATCTTCGTCATCACGCCGCCGAGCGTCTCGATACCGAGCGAGAGCGGGGTGACGTCGAGCAGCAGCACGTCCTTGCGGTCGCCCGACAGAACCTGGCCTTGAATCGCGGCGCCAACGGCCACGGCTTCGTCCGGGTTCACGTCGCGGCGCGGGTCCTTGCCGAAGAACTCCTTCACCTTCTCCTGCACCTTCGGCATACGCGTCTGGCCGCCGACGAGAATCACGTCGTCGATGTCGCTGACCTTCACGCCCGCGTCCTTGATGGCCACGCGGCACGGCTCGATGGTGCGCTCGATCAGGTCTTCCACGAGCGCTTCCAGCTTGGCGCGCGTGATCTTCAGGTTCAAGTGCTTCGGACCCGAGGCGTCCGCCGTGATGTACGGCAGGTTGATTTCGGTCTGCTGGCCCGACGACAGTTCGATCTTGGCCTTTTCAGCGGCTTCCTTCAGGCGTTGCAGCGCGAGCACGTCCTTCGAAAGGTCGACGCCCTGCTCCTTCTTGAACTCGCCAATGATGTAGTCGATGATGCGTTGGTCGAAGTCTTCGCCGCCGAGGAACGTGTCGCCGTTCGTCGAGAGCACTTCGAACTGCATTTCGCCGTCAACGTCCGCGATTTCGATGATCGAGATGTCGAACGTGCCGCCGCCCAGGTCGAACACGGCGATCTTGCGGTCGCCCTTTTCGGCCTTGTCGAGGCCGAAAGCCAGTGCGGCTGCCGTCGGTTCGTTGATGATGCGCTTGACTTCCAGACCGGCGATGCGGCCGGCGTCCTTGGTGGCCTGACGCTGGCTGTCGTTGAAGTACGCGGGAACCGTGATCACGGCTTCGGTGACCGGCTCGCCGAGGTAGTCTTCAGCGGTCTTCTTCATCTTGCGCAGCACTTCGGCCGAAACCTGCGACGGCGCGAGCTTCGTGCCGTGGGCTTCGACCCACGCGTCGCCGTTGTCGTGCTTGACGATCTTGTAGGGCATCAGGCCGATGTCCTTCTGCACTTCCTTTTCTTCGAAGCGGCGGCCGATCAGGCGCTTGACGGCGTACAGCGTGTTCTTCGGGTTGGTGACCGACTGGCGCTTGGCCGGCGCGCCGACCAGCACTTCGTTGTCGTCCATGTAGGCGATGATCGACGGCGTCGTACGGGCGCCTTCCGAGTTTTCGATCACCTTGACCTGGTTGCCTTCCATCAGCGCCACGCACGAGTTCGTGGTGCCGAGGTCGATGCCGATGATTTTGCCCATTTAGCTAATCTCCAATAATTGGTCGCTGTGCGAACGGCGCCTGCGCTTTGCGCTGCCCGTTCGCTTTAATCCGGAACTGCTGCCCAAATAAGTGCCACTGAGGCGTTTTCAAGACCCTGGGCGCTATCCGGTTATTAATTTTTTTCAATCGCCACGCCGCAACCGGGACGGTTCGGCGTGAACACTTTCATCTCGCTTACTTCGGCTGGGAGACCGTGACGAGCGCCGGACGCAGCACGCGGTCGGCAATCACGTAGCCCTTCTGCAGCACGGCGACGACAGTGTTCGCCTCCTGCTCCGACGGCACCATCGAAATGGCCTGGTGGCGATGCGGGTCGAACTTCTCGCCCACCGGGTTGATAGCCAGCACCTTGCCTTTTTCGAGGGCGCCGGCGAGTTGCCGCAGCGTCAGTTCGACGCCCTCGCGCACCTTCGCGAGGTCGTCCGAGCTATGCGTGACGGCCGCTTCGAGGCTGTCCACGACCGGCAGCAGGTGCTCGGCGAAACTCTCGATGGCAAACTTGTGTGCCTTCTGGACATCTTCCTGGCCGCGACGGCGCACGTTCTCGGTTTCCGCCTTCGCGCGGACGAACGCATCCTGCAACTCGGCGATCTTCGCCTGCGCTTCGGCCAGCGCAGCGTCCACGCCGCCCTGCGCCGACTCTGCAGCAGCCGCTTCGGGCTGCGCCGGCGCGCCGGTTTGCGACGCCTCGTCCGCGGGCGTGGGATTCTGGCTCGTCGGGTTCTCTTGCGTGTTTTCCATGTCGCTGAACGTGGTTGGATAATCAAAAAAGGAGCAAAGCCCCGGGCACCCTGCCCGGTAGTTCGCACCATGTTGCTCCGGCACGACACCCGCTTTGCATGTTGCGACTGCACTTGGGTGCCGGATTGCCGATTTCAAGGGTTTTTTGCGGCTTTTTTACAATTTTTCAGACTTGGGAAACTGGCCGTTACAACCATTACTGCGGCGCCGCAAAAATGAAATTGAGTGCGCCGCTCGCCTGACCTACACTCAGGAACAGGTACTGCTCGGACCACGTTTACCCTGACCCTGCAAGTGCGTCTGAGACCCGTACCCAACACCGAGCTGGCCGTTTTCGCCGTGCATTTCTCCCGGGGGAGTACCGTGAAACTGACCTTTGCAATATCGGTGGTCGCGCTGGTACTCATTGCCGGAACCACCACCATCTGCATGTCGGGCGCCGTAACCGACAACACGACCGAATATGGCGGCGTTCATGCCGCCATGGAAGCGCTGTTCAACCCTCACGCCCAAGTTTGTCGATAGTGCGTCGGTCGCGCTTCGTCGGCCGTCCGTGCAGCACCGCCGCGGGCTCGCGAAAGAGCCGCCTGCGCTCCTGCTCCGCTGTGCGCCGCTCGCGCCCTGCCTGCGTTTCCGCGTAGAGGGTTTGCGCGACGCTAGCCGGGCCGCGCACGTCGCACAAACCCAGCACCTCGACCTCCCAGAGCACATGGTCGATCTCGATTTCGACGAGTTCGCCCACGCGCGCCTCTTTCGACGCCTTCACCACCGCGCCGCCGATGCGCACGTGCCCCTTGCCGACGGCGTCCGCCGCGAGCGAGCGGGTCTTGAAGAACCGGGCGGCCCATAGCCACTTGTCGATGCGCAGGCGCGCGGACGGGTCGGTCGAGATCTTGTAGTTCATACGATGAAGATGAAGAGCGTCCGAGCCGGATTCAGGCGAGCGCGCCGGCCGGGGACGCGGCCCGCACCGGCCAGCCCTGCAGGTTCTGGGCGACGATTTCGCCGAGAGCGGCGATCCACGCCGGCGACGAGTTCAGACAGGGAATGCGGTGAAACGCCTTGCCGCCCCCATGCAAAAATTCGTCGCGCACTTCCATGCCGATTTCCTCGATCGTTTCGAGGCAGTCTGCCGTAAAACCGGGACAGAACACGTCGGCGCGCCGCACGCCGCCCTGCCCGAGTTCGCGCAGCGTCGGCGCCGTGTAGGGCTGCAGCCACTGCGCCCGGCCAAAGCGCGACTGGAACGTGACGCGGCATTCCACCGGCGTCAGTTCGAGCGCGTGCATGAGGAGCGATGCCGTCTGCTGGCATTGGTCGTGATACGGATCGCCAAGGTCGAGCGTGCGGCTAGGCACACCGTGAAAGCTCAGCACGAGGCGGTCGCCCGCGGCGAAGTCGGGCCGGCCGTGCGCCTGCCAGTACTGCTGGACCTGCGCCGCGAGCGCCGCGATGTAGGCCGGATGGTCGTGATACGCGCGCACCGTGCGGATTTCCGGCTGGTTGCGCATGCGGCCGAGCGCGGCGAACGCGGCGTCGAATGCCGTAGCCGTGGTCGAGGCGGAGTACTGCGGATACATCGGCACGAGCAGAATGCGCTCTGCGCCCGACAGCTTGAGCTGCCGGAGCACCGAGAGCATGTCGGGCGTGCCGTAGCGCATGGCGTAATCGACGATGACCGCATAGTCGTTCGCATGCAGCAGGTGGCGCAGGCCGTCGGTCTGCTTTTGCGTGTGCACGCGCAGCGGCGAGCCTTCGGGCGTCCAGACCGCCGCATACTTCTTCGCCGACGAGCGTCCGCGCAGCGGCAGGATCAGCGTGCGCAGGATGACCTGCCAGACGGGCGCAGGAATCTCGACCACGCGCGGGTCGGAAAGAAACTGCGCCAGATAGCGACGCACCGCGCGCGGCGTGGGCGCGTCGGGCGTGCCCAGATTGATCAGCAGCACGGCGACGCGATGCGCGCCGGCGGACTGCAGCGGCCGCTCCAGATCGAAACGCATAGGCGAAGACTTGCGCCGCGCCTCAAGTCCATCGAGCGCAGCAACGGTTGCACAAGGGAACCATTATAGCGGCCGGGTCGTGCGCGCCCAGCCGGCCATTCGGCCAATGGCGCGCCGCGCGCGTTTGCTCCATGATGAAAACGTGAGCGGCTCAGTTCTGGCTGAGCGTGAGCGAAAGGAGGCGCGCGGTAATGTCGACGATGGGAATCACGCGGTTGTACGCCATGCGCGTCGGGCCGATCACGCCGAGCGTGCCCACGATCTTGCCGTTGACCTCGTACGGCGCGGTCACGACGCTCATTTCCTCGATCGGCACCAGATTCGACTCGCCGCCAATGAAGATCTGCACGCCCTGTGCGTGGCTCGATACGTCGAGCAGTTGCAGGAGGCTCGTCTTCTGGTCGAACACGTCGAAGAGCTTGCGCAGCCGCGCCATGTCCGACGAAAGGTCGGCCACTTCGAGCAAATTGCGCTCGCCCGAAATGAGCACGGTTTCACCGACGTCGGACTCGTCGGTGCTCGCCGTCACGGCGGCGTGCATCAGCGTGGTCATGTCGCCGCGCAGCGCGTCGATTTCGTCGCGCAGCCGCTGGCGCACCTCGTCGAACGAGAGGCCTGCGAAATGCGCGTTGATGTAATTGGAGGCTTCGATGAGCTCGGAGGGCGAGAAATCGCGCTGCGTCGCCATGATGCGATTCTGCACGTCGCCTTCGGGCGTCACGATGATGAGCAGGATTCGCCTGGCGGAAAGGCGCATGAACTCGATCTGCTTGAACACGTGGCTGCGGCGCGGCGTCAGCACCACCCCCGCGAACTGCGTGAGATTGGACAGCACGCTGGCGGCCGCGGCCACCACTTTCTGCGTCTCGCCGGGGCGCAGGGTGGTCTTGACCGCCTGCGTGACCGCTTCTTCGTCGGCGGCGGACTCGACGGTAAGCATCGTGTCCACGAAGAGGCGATAGCCGCGCGGGGTGGGCACGCGTCCCGCCGAGGTGTGCGGGCTGGATACGAGTCCCAGCTCCTCCAGATCCGACATGACGTTGCGGATCGTCGCCGGGCTCAGTTCCAGACCGGAATAGCGCGACAGCGTGCGCGAGCCGACCGGCTGGCCTTCGGCGATGTAGCGCTCGATCAGCGTCTTGAGGAGGGTTTGTGCGCGGGGATCTAGCATGACTGAAAATTCTAGCCTAATGGCCGCCGGGCCGCGAGTGCGCTCCGCTCGCGCGAAACGGAGCTCCGAGGCTTTTGCGGCATCCGCGCGCGGCGCGCGGCGTTGTCATCACCGCGTCACCGATTCTATCGGGAAATGCGCAAAGCACCGCCGTCCGGCCTTCCCGGGGACCGCCAGGTTCTTTTCACGATCTGACTATGGTGTAATGCCGGCATGCGAATCCAGAAGATCCAGAGCCAGTTCAAGACCGTCGCGCTAGTCGGCCGGAGCAACACGCAAGGTATCGGCGAGCCGCTGATGTCGCTCGCGCAGACCATCTCGAAGCTGGGCTTCGACGTGGTGTTCGAGGCTCAGACGGCCCACGAGATCGGCGCCGCCGGCTACCCCGCGCTCCAGGCCGCCGAGATCGGCGCGCGCGCGGACGTCGCGGTCGTGCTCGGCGGCGACGGCACGATGCTCGGCATCGGACGCCAGCTCGCACCCTACCGCACGCCGCTGATCGGCATCAACCACGGGCGGCTCGGGTTCATCACCGACATCCCGTTCTCGGACATGCAGGAGATCGTGCCGCAACTGCTCGCCGGCTCGTTCGAGCGCGAGGAGCGCACGCTGCTGGAATCGCGCATCACCCGCGACGGCGACCCGATCTATCACGCGCTCGCCTTCAACGACGTGGTCGTGAACCGCAGCGGCTTCTCCGGCATGGCCGAGCTGCGCGTGCACGTGGACGGCCGCTTCATGTACAACCAGCGCTCCGACGGGCTGATCGTCGCAACGCCCACGGGCTCGACCGCCTACGCGCTCTCCTCGCAGGGGCCGATCCTGCATCCGCAACTGCAGGGCCTCGTGCTCGTGCCGATCGCGCCGCACGCGCTCTCGAACCGCCCGATCGTGCTGCCCGACGATTGCAAGGTCAGCATTCAGATCGTGGCGGGCCGCGACGTCAACGTGAACTTCGACATGCAGTCGTTCACCTCGCTCGAACTCGGCGACGTGATCGAAGTGCGCCGCTCGCGCCATACCGTGCCCTTCCTGCATCCGGTCGGCTACAGCTATTACGCGACGCTGCGCAAGAAGCTGCACTGGAACGAGCATCCGTCGATCCCTCAGGACGATCCCGAAGGCTGACCGCGCCGCGCGCCCGCTCATCTTTCCGACCGCACGCCAACCGCAGGCAGCCAAACTCCATGCTCCGCCATCTCTCGATTCGCGACTTCGTGATCGTCGCGGCGCTCGACCTCGAATTCGACAACGGCTTTTCCGTTTTCTCCGGCGAGACCGGTGCGGGCAAGTCGATCCTGATCGACGCGCTCGCGCTGACGCTCGGCGCCCGCGCCGACGCAGGCGTCGTGCGCACCGGCGAGACCCGTGCCGACATCACCGCCGAATTCGATGTCCCGCCGCACGTCGCCTCATGGCTCGACGACCAGGCGCTCGCGAGCCCCGACGGCGAAAACACCGTGATGCTGCGCCGCGTGGTGGATGGCGGCGGCCGCTCGCGCGCGTTCATCAACGGCACGCCGGCCACGCTCACGCAGCTGCGCGAGGTTGGCGAGATGCTCGTGGACATCCACGGCCAGCACGCGCATCAGCTACTGATGCGTCCCGACGCCCAGCGCGAGCTCTTCGACACGCATGCGGGCCTGACCGAGCTCGCCGCCGCCGTCACCCGCGCGTGGCGCACGGTGCGCGACGCCCGCCAGGCCGTGGAAACCGCCCAGTCGCGCGACCGCGAACTGCAGCTCGAACGCGAGCGCCTCGCGTGGCAGCTCGCGGAGCTCGACAAGCTCGCGCCGCAGCCGGGCGAGTGGGAAGAGATCAACACGGAACACCGGCGCCTCACGCATTCGGCGAACCTGATCGACGGCGTGCAGGGCGCGCTTACCGCACTCTCCGAATCCGACGAGGCGATGCTTTCGCATCTGAACAGCATCGTCTCGAAGCTGCGCGACCTGGCGGAAATCGACCCGGCGCTAGGCGACGCGCTCGCCGCGCTCGAACCGGCGGCGATCCAGCTTCAGGAAGCGGCGTACTCGCTGTCGCACTACGCGCAGCGGCTCGAACTCGATCCCGACCGGCTCGCCCAGGTGGAAAAGCGTCTCGACGCGCTGCATTCGACGGCCCGCAAGTTCCGCCTGCAGCCCGGGACGATGCCCGAAGAACACGCGGCGCGGCGCGCGCAACTCGCCACGCTCGACGCCGCCGCGGACCTCGACAGCCTGCGCGCCGCCGCCGACCGCGCCTACGAGGCGTATCTCGCCGAAGCGAAGCAGCTTTCCAAGGCCCGCGCAAAAGCGGCGAAGGCGCTTGGGGTGGCGGTCACGCAGGGGATGCAGGAGCTTTCGATGGCGGGCGGCAGCTTCGAAGTCGCGCTCGTGCCGCTTGCGGAAGGTGGCGCGCACGGGCTGGAGCAGATCGAATTCCGCGTCGCGGGTCATGCGGGCGTGCCGTTGCGGCCGCTCGCGAAGATCGCTTCGGGCGGCGAGCTCGCGCGCATCAGCCTCGCGCTCGCCGTGATCGCGAGCGCCGCGAGCCCAACACCCACGCTGATCTTCGACGAAGTCGACACCGGCATAGGCGGCGGCGTGGCGGAAGTGGTGGGCCGGCTGCTGCATCAGCTCGGCGGCGAGCGCCAGGTGCTGTGCGTCACGCACCTGCCGCAGGTGGCGGCACGCGGCGATCATCACTTCCAGGTTTCGAAGGCGAGCGACGGCAACGGCGGCACGCTTTCGGCCGTCACCCCGCTGGACAAGCCCGGCCGCATCGAGGAAGTGGCCCGCATGCTGGGCGGGCTCGAAATCACGGCCACCACCCGCAGGCATGCGAAGGAGATGCTGGCGGCGTGAGCATGCCGCGACGCTAAACGGGTAGCCAGCACCACCTCGCCGCCAGCCTCACCCCCGCTCAAACACCCGCCGCCACAGCGCCAGCACCGCTTCGCGCTGCGCCGCCACCCGCTCGGGCGCCACGCGCGCCGTCTCCATCCCGTCCAGCCGCAACTGGTGCTGCAGCTTGCGATAGAGCCGGTACGCCGAGCCGATCGTATCGGCCTCCTCCTCGCTCATGAGGCCGAAGCGCGACACCTCGCGCAGGAGCGCGATGTTCCCTGTGTTGCGGATCAGTTCGGGGTCCTCGGCCGCATGCAGCAGCACCCAGTACTGCACGAGAAACTCGATATCGACCATGCCGCCGCGGTCGTGCTTGAGGTCGAAGAGTTCGGTCCGGTTGGGATGGCCGTCCTCCACGCGCTGGCGCATCTCGACGATCTCCTTCGCGAGCGGCGCAGCATCGCGCGGCGTAGTGAGCACCTGCACGCGGATCGCCTCGAAGGCGTTGCCGATCGCCGCATCGCCCGCCGAAAAGCGCGCGCGCGTGAGCGCCTGGTGCTCCCAGACCCACGCCGTGTTCGCCGCGTCGCCCTCGCGCAGCTGGTAGCGGCGGAACGAGTCGAGATCGGTGACTAGCAGCCCCGACTCGCCGTTCGGCCGCAGGCGCAGATCGACGTCGAACAGCGTGCCCGCGCCCGTGGCCGTCGTGAGCCACGTGATGAGGCGCCGCGCGAACGTCGCGTAGATCTCGGCGGCGCTTTCGTCCTCGTCGTCGTACAGAAAGATCAGGTCCAGGTCCGAGGCGTAGCCGAGTTCCTTGCCGCCCAGCTTGCCGTAGGCAATCGCCGCGAAGCGCGGCACCTCGCGGTGGCGCTTCGCGAATTGCTTCCAGACCGTTTCGATGGTCACGTCGAGCACGGCGTCCGCGAGCTCGGAGAGCCGGTCGCTCACATGTTCGACCGAGAGGCGGCCCGCCAGGTCGTTGAGCAGAATGCGGAACACTTCGGCCTGATGCGCGTGGCGCAGCAGGTCCATCTGCTGCTCCATATCGGCCGCGGCCGCCAGGCGCGCGCGCAACAGGCGCGAGAACTCGGGCCAGTCGAACGGCGTGGCGATGGCCTCGTCGTCGAGCAGTTCGTCGAGCAGTTGCGGATGGCGGATCAAATAGCCCGCCGCCCAGCGCGACGTGCCCAGCACCTTCAGCACGCGATCGAGCGCGTCCGGATACTCGCAGAGCAGCGCGAGATAGGCGCCGCGCCGGATCACCGCTTCGAGCAGGTCGAACATGCGCGCGAGCGTGTCGCCGCGGTGCGCGCGCGTCTCCAGCGTGCGCGCGGCCTCCAGCGCGCGCTGCGCCACGCTGTCGAAGCGCTGGCGGCTCTTTTCGGGCAACCCCGTATAGCGCGAGGACTGCCACAGCCCGCGCAGGCGCGCGAGCAGCGGCCCCGGGTCGTCGATGCCCAGGTCGTGCAGGCGCGCGAGCAGTTCGTCGTCGGCGCCCTCCTCCGCCAGCGCGGTGCTCCACACCCACGCAGCCGCGCCGTCTTCGCGCGCCGCACAACCGCCGTCGCCGTTGACCTTGTCGGCGAAGATCTGGTCGAACTGGCGCTCCACCTTGTCGCGGTGCGCGTCGAGCGTCTTCATCAGCGCGGCATAGTCGGCGAAACCCATCGCGCCCGCCAGCGCCACGCGCTCGGCCGGATCGACCGGCATCGCGTGGGTCTGCGCGTCGTCGCGATACTGCAGGCAATGCTCGAGTTCGCGCAGGAATTGATAGGCGCGCGTCAGGTCCGTGCAGACCTCCGGCGCGATCAGCCCGCGCGCCGCCGCATAGCCGAGCACCGAGAGCGTCGGCCGCACGCGAAAGCCCGCGTCCTGGCCGCCGCGAATCAACTGGAACACCTGCGCGCTGAATTCGATCTCGCGGATGCCGCCGCGCCCGAGCTTGATGTCGTCGGCCTTGTCGGGGCGCATGTGGGCGCGGCGCTGCGCTTCCTGGCGGATCTGCACGTGCAGCGAGCGGATCGCGGCGATCACGCCGAAGTCGAGATAGCGCCGGTAGACGAACGGCTTCACGAGCGCGTCGAGCTGCGAGGCAAGCCGCCGCGCGCTCTCGCTATCGGACTCCGAAACGAGCCGCCCCTTGATCCACGCATAGCGCTCCCATTCGCGGCCCTGCACGTAGAAATATTCTTCGAGCATGCCGAGGCTGCCCACGAGCGGCCCCGAGTCGCCGTTCGGGCGCAGCCGCATGTCCACGCGGAAGACGAAACCGTCGGCGGTCACGTCGCTCAAGGCGCCGATCAGCCGCTTGCCCACGCGCGTGAAGAAGTCCTGCGTCGCGATGGGCGAGCGCTGGCCGCCCGCGGTCTCGCCGTCGTCCTCGTAGACGAAGATCAGATCGATGTCCGATGAAACGTTGAGCTCGCGCCCCCCGAGCTTGCCCATGCCCACCACGCCGAGCGTGAGGCGTTCGCCGCTCGGGCCGCGCGGCTCGCCGAAGAGTGCTTCGAGGTCGGCCGTGACCACCGCCAGCGCGCGCTGGATCGCGACTTCGGCGAGATCGGTCATCGTGCCGGTGACTTCGGCCACGTCGGCCACGCGCGCAAGATCGCGCTCCATGACCGCGCAGATCACCTCCACGCGCAGCTGGCGCAACGCCTTCTTCAACTGATCGTCGGTAAGCGCCGCACCGCCCGCCTGGGCACAGAGCGCCTCCAGCCGGGCGGCGATACGCTCGCGCGTGACCGGTCCGGCGGCGAGCGCCTCGACCTGCGCCGGGAGGTCCGGGCGGGCCGCGTAAGCGCGCGCGGCATAACGAGAGTAGCGGGAACTGAGGAGGGGAATGTCGTCGATCATGAAGGCCTGGCTCGCTGGGGTGCAGCACCGGCGGCATGCATTTTGCGGGCCATCGAGGCTTCTCCGGATGGCCGATGCCGCGCCCCCATGTGATACATTTCGTGGTCAGAACGCAACGCTACCATACCCCACCCGCAGCAGCATGTCCGAGCGAAACGATCCCGCCGGCCCGCATCAAACCGGACATGCCAGCCGGGCGACCCCGGATGCGCCCGAGCACCACCACCCGGTGCTGCGCCACACGTTGCGCGTGCTCGCGGCCTTCGCGCTCGTCCTCTACTTCATCGTCGCCGCGCTCACCTTCGGGCTGCGCTACATCGTGCTGCCCTATGTCAACGACGTCCGGCCGCGCATCGAAGCCCTCGTCTCCAGCAAGATCCACGCGGAATTCCGCATCGGCAAGCTCACGCCGCACTGGCTAGGCTTCCAGCCCGGCATCGACGTCACCGATCTCACGATCCGCGACCGCCACGGCGCGATCGCGCTGAACGTGCCGCGTGCCACGGTGACCGTCTCCTGGCGCTCGCTCGTTTCCTTCGAGCTGCTGCTTTCGAGCGTCGAGGTCGAGCGCCCCGACGTCTCGATCGCCCGCGAAGACGACGGCACGCTCACCGTGGCCGGCGTGCCGGTGCCCACAGCCCATACGGGCAACGCCACGTTCACGACCTGGCTCATGCGCCAAGAGGCCATCGTGCTGCGCGGCGGCACGCTGCGCTGGCACGACGCCACGCGCAACGTGCCCGATCTCGCGCTGCACGATATCCGCCTTGCGATCCTCAACGACGGCTACGACCATCGCGTCGCGCTGCAGGCGCCAAGCGAGGGCACCGTATTGGACGGCCCGCTCGACTTCCGCGCGCACTTCCGCCACTCGCGCTTCTCCCAAGGGGGCAAACCCGTCGACTGGACCGGCAACGCCTATCTCTCCACCGGCCCCGTCGATCTGCCCACGCTCGCCCGCTACGTCAAGATCCCGATCGCCACTTATGCAGGCCGCATCGACAACACCATCTGGGCGCACTTCGCCGCGGGCCACCTGCTCTCGGCGAACGGTGTGGTCGACGGCACCGCCGTTTCGCTGCAGGTACGTCCCACCCAGCCGCGCCTCGACCTGCCCGTCGCGCACTTCCAGTGGCGCGTGGGCGTGCAGCCCGGCGACTACACGGTGCAGTTGCGCGACTTTCGCGCCGAGCTCGGCCAGCCGCCGCTCGACGACGGCACGCCGCTCGTGCGCACGCTCGATCTCACGATGCTCGACGCGCGCCTGAGACAGCAGTCGCTGCAGCACGGCCAGCTCTTCAGCGTGGCGGGCGACCGCATCGACCTCGGCATCCTCGGCGAGTTCATGCGCGCGCTGCCGCTGCCGGGCCGCGTGGAAAACGCCCTGATCCGTTTCAATCCGCAGGGGCTCGTCGCGAACTACGACCTCGCACTGGAGCGCGCCGCGCCGGAGTCGGGCGAGGCCGCCACCGAGCAACGCGGGACGAGCGCCGAGCCGATCATCCACTACCGGCTCAAGGCCGACCTGCAGGGCATCAGCGTGGACGCGCAGGAGCCGGGGCCGGGTCTCACGCCGCGCGGCCACCCGCGCGCGGGCCTGCCCGGCTTCGAGAACCTCTGGGGCCGCATCGACTCCGACGAGACGCACGGCACCATCCGCTTCGACACCACCAAGGCCGCCGTCACGCTGCCGGGCGTGTTCGACAACCCGCGCCTCACGTTCGACCGGCTTTACGGCGCGGGCAAGTGGACCGTGGCGCCGAAGCGCGAACCGGGCGACACGCACAAGGCCTTCGAGGTGGACGTCTCGGAACTGGGTGTCGCGAACGAGGATGCGCGCGCGAAGATGACCGCGCACTACACGAACCCCGGCCACGGACGCGGCGCGCTCGACCTGAAAGCGGACTTCGAGACGGCCCAGGTCAAGGCCATCCCGCGCTACCTGCCGACGAGCCTCTCCGAAAAGGTGCGCACCTACCTCGGCCACGGCCTGCAGGCCGGCGTCTCGAAGGGCGCCACGCTGGAGATCCACGGCGACCTCACGCTGTTCCCCTACTCGCGCGCGCCCGATGCCGGCCAGTTCCGCATCGTCGCGCCGTTCGCGGGCGGCCGCTTCGACCCGTCGCCGTTCCCGCCGAAGAAGCTCAGGAACGGCGCGCCCAACGTGTGGCCCGCGTTCGACGGCATCGACGGCGTGTTCACGCTTGCCGAGAACAAGCTGCGCTTCGACGTGGCGCGCGGCCACTATCGCGGCTTCGTCCTGCACGACGTGAGCGGCCGCATCGACGACCTCGGCACGAAGGGATCCGATCTTTTCATCAGCGGCGCCGGTCGCGGCCCGCTTGCCGATCTGCTCGACTACGCGGACAACAGCTCGATCGGCTACGTGTCGAAACACGCCACCGCGAAGGTGCGCGCGCAAGGACCGGCAACGCTTGCGCTCAAGCTCACGATCCCGCGCGTGCCCAAGCCCAAGGTCAAGCTGGCGGGCACGATAGGCTTTGAAAACGACCAGCTCACGGCCGACAACGTGCCGCCGGTTTCGAATCTCACGGGCAAGGTCCGCTTCAGCAACCACAGCGCGCAGGTCGAAGCGCTGAACGCGCGTTTCCTCGGCGGCGCCCTGCATGCCAACGGCGGGCTGAGCGAAGACGGCCGCTATGCGCTCGACGTATCGGGCAACGTCGCCGTCGATGCGGCGCGCGGCCTGAACCTGCGCGGCACGGCGGCCGCCGTGCTGGGCCGCCTGAGCGGGCAGGCGCCGTATGCGCTCAGCGTGAGCGGCACGAAGGGCCATCTGCCCGACGTGAAGGCCTCGTCGGACCTGACCGATCTTGCGCTCGATCTGCCCGCGCCATTCGGCAAGACCGCCGGAACGCCGATGCCGCTGCGCTTCGAACTGCAGCCGGGCGCGGGCGACGGCAGCGACGCCGGCAATCCCGCCGCGTTCCAGCATGCGGATGTGACGCTCGGGCCGTTCGCCGCGAAGTATGTGCTGCGGCGCGTGCCTGGCCACGTGCCCGACGTGGTGCGCGGCGCGATCTCGATGAACCGGCCCGTCGATCTGCCGACGGACGGCGTGACCGCCAACGTCGACATGCCCGCCTTCGATGCCGACGCGTGGCGCGGCGTCGTGCAGCAGATTCGCGGCACGGCGGCCGCGAGTGCGGCTGCCGCGACTCCGGCGAGCAGCACGCAGACGGTTGCGGCGAATGCCCCCGGTAGCGCGGCCAGTGGCGCTTCGGCCGCCGCCAGCGGCGCCAGCCCGGCGCAGGTCGCCTCTCCGCCAGCCACCGCCCCAGCGCAGACCGCCGCCTCTCCGGCCGCCCCCCCCCCGGCACAAGCCGCCTCGTCGCCGGCCGCCGCCCCGCCCATGCCCGGCGGCGCCTTCGCCCAGTTCCTGCCGTCGCGCTTCGCGGTACACGTCGGCACGCTCACGCTGCTCAAGCGCCACTGGGAGAACGTCGTGGTCGGCGCGACGCGCACCGGCCGTGACTGGCAGGCCAACCTCGCCTCGAACCAGGTTTCCGGGCATCTCTCCTGGAAGCCCGGCGCCGTCCCTGGCTCGCCGGGCACGCTCGAGGCGCGTCTCGCGCGCCTCGTCGTGCCCGCCGCGACCGAAAACGACCTGCTCGGCCAGGCCATTTCGCAGCCCGCCCAGAACATGCCCTCCATCGACCTGGTCGTGAACCAGTTGATCGTGCGAGGCCGCGATTTCGGCCGGCTGCAGGTCAACGCGCGCAATATCGACGAGAACGGCGTGCCGGTCTGGCAGCTCGACACGCTCGATCTCAACAACCCCGACGCGCATCTCGCCGCGACGGGCAACTGGCGCTCGATCGGCGACGTCGGCCCCGACCTCGAATCGGCGACGCCGCGCCGCACCGCGCTCGAATTCCGCCTCGACATCAAGGATGCCGGCGCCCTGCTCGCACGCGCGGGCAAGCCGCGCACGCTCAAGGCCGGCGAAGGCACGTTGTCCGGCAAGCTGGACTGGCGCGGCGGCCCGACGAAGATCGATTACCCGTCGCTCGAAGGCAGTGTTGCCGTCGATCTGCGCCACGGCCAGATCCTCAAGGTCGATCCGGGCGTGGCCAGACTGCTCGGCGTGCTGAGCCTGCAAAGCCTCGCGCGCTACGCGAGCACGGACTTCCGCGACGTGATCGGCGAGGGCCTGCCCTTCACGAGCGTCACGGGCACGGGCGTGATCGAAAACGGCGTCGGCCGCACGAACGATTTCAAGCTCATCACCGCACCGGCCCGCGCCCAGATGAGCGGCAGCGTCGACCTCGCCCACGAGACCCAGGACCTGCGCGTACACGTGGAGCCGACCGTCAGCCTGGGCGCCGGCGTGATCGCCGCGGCGGTCATCAATCCGCTCATCGGCCTTGGCGCGCTCGTCGCCGACTTCGCGCTCTCGCACACCGTCGAGTCGGCGTTCGCGATCGACTACGCAATCACGGGCTCCTGGGCCAAACCGCACGTCGAGCGGCTGCACGGCGATCAGGGTAAGATGAACGCGCAGTCGCCGGCCACGGCGCATTGAACATGCGCTCCTGCGCCGTGCGCGCCGTACCGGCCAGCCGCCCTGTTTGTCGCACCAGGTCACGCCGGGCGCCGCACCGGGCGGCGACCTTCATGAGCCACTTCGCGAGCCAATTCACACGCCGCCGATGAGCGATTCCCCCCCTACCCCGTTCCGCGTCGCCGCGCTGCAGATGATCAGCACGCCCGAGCGCGAACGCAATCTGGCCGACGCCGGGCGCCTGATCGCCGAAGCGGCCGCGGCCGGCGCGCGCCTCGTGTTACTGCCCGAATATTTCTGCTTCATGGGCCACAAGGACAGCGACAAGCTCGCGGTCCGCGAGCCCTACGGCGATGGGCCAATCCAGCGGTTTCTCGCCGAGGCCGCGCTGAAAAACAAGGTGTGGATCATCGGCGGCACGCTGCCCTTGCTCGTGCCCGACCCGGCGCCGGAGGAAAACCGCGTGCTGAACACGACGCTCGTGTTCGACACGCGCGGCGAGGAAGTCGCGCGCTACGACAAGATTCACCTGTTCAACTTCGAGAAAGACGCGGAGTCGTTCGACGAGGCCCGCACGATCCGGCCCGGCGCCGAGGTGCGCACCTTCGAGGCCCCGTTTGGCCGCGTCGGCCTGTCGGTCTGCTACGATCTGCGCTTTCCCGAGCTGTACCGCCGCATGGGCGACTGCGCGCTGATGGTCGTGCCGTCCGCCTTCACGTACACCACGGGACGCGCGCACTGGCAAACGCTGCTGCGCGCCCGCGCCATCGAAAACCAGTGCTACGTGCTGGCCGCCGCGCAAGGCGGGCAGCACGAGAACGGCCGCCGCACCTGGGGCCACAGCATGCTGATCGACCCATGGGGCGAAGTGCTGGACGTGCTCGACGAGGGTCCCGGCATCGTGGCCGGCGACATCGACCTCGAGCGCATCGCCGCCGTGCGTGCGAGTTTGCCCGCATGGCGGCATCGCGTCCTCGACTGCAACTGAGCGCAACCGGGCAGCGCAACGGCTTGATAAAACCGCTCGCCGCCCGAATTTACCGAAACAGATCCTCCCTATTGCACGCATGAACATCATCGAACCCGGCATCCGCAATCTGGCGACCGCGAAGGACGTGCTCCTCACGCCCTACGGCCTCGACGAGGCAGTGCTCACGCGCACGCTCGGCGAGATCTTCACCCACCGCGTCGATTACGCCGACCTCTACTTCCAGGCCACGCGCAGCGAAGCCTGGAGCCTCGAAGAAGGCATCGTCAAATCGGGCAGCTTCAGCATCGACCAGGGTGTCGGCGTGCGCGCCGTCTCCGGCGAGCGCACGGCGTTCGCGTACTCGGACGATCTCTCGCCCGAAGCGATCCGCCAGGCGGCCCTCGCCACGCGCTCGATCGCGAAGGCAGGCGGCGGCAAGCAGAAGATCAAGGTGGCCGGCGCTTTCAAGGGCATCGCAGGCCGCGACCTGTACCTGCCGTCCGATCCGCTGGGCTCGCTCGACGCCACCGAAAAGGTCAAGCTGCTCGAGCGCATCGAGCAGATGGCCAAGGGCCGCGACCCGCGCATTACCCAGGTGATGGCGGCGCTCGCCGGTGAATACGACGTCGTGCTCGTGGCGCGCAGCGACGGCGCCCTCGCGGCGGATATCCGCCCGCTCGTGCGCGTTTCCGTCACGGTGATCGCCGAGCAGAACGGCCGCCGCGAAATCGGCAACGGCGGCGGCGGCGGACGCTACGACTACGGCTACTTCACCGACGACATCCTCTCCAAGTACGTCGACGACGCCGTGCATAGCGCGCTCGTCAATCTGGAGGCGCGCCCGGCTCCGGCCGGCGCGATGACCGTGGTGCTCGGGCCGGGCTGGCCCGGCGTGCTGCTGCACGAAGCGATCGGCCATGGGCTGGAAGGCGACTTCAACCGCAAGGGTTCGTCGGCGTTCGCGGGGCGCATTGGCGAGCAGGTGGCCGCGAAGGGTGTCACGGTCGTGGACGACGGTACGCTGCCCAATCGCCGCGGGTCGCTCAACATCGACGACGAAGGCAACGCCACGCAGTGCACGACGCTGATCGAGGACGGCATTCTCAAGGGCTACATTCAGGACTCGCTCAACGCGCGCCTCATGAAGATGCCGGTAACCGGCAATGCGCGCCGCGAGTCCTATGCCGCCCTGCCGATGCCGCGCATGACCAACACCTACATGCTGAACGGCGACAAGGATCCGCGGGAGATCATCGCTTCGGTGAAGAACGGTCTCTACGCCGTCAACTTCGGCGGCGGCCAGGTCGACATCACGAACGGCAAGTTCGTGTTCTCGGCCTCCGAGGCCTACATGATCGAGAACGGCAAGATCACGTATCCGGTCAAGGGCGCCACGCTGATCGGCAGCGGCCCAGAGTCGCTCAAGTACGTGAACATGATCGGCAACGACATGAGGCTCGACTCCGGAGTGGGCGTATGCGGGAAAGAGGGGCAGAGCGTGCCGGTGGGCGTCGGCCAGCCTACGCTGCGCATCGACCGGATGACGGTGGGCGGCACGGTCTGATTTCACGCGCGCCGATGCGGAAATCCCGCACCGGCGCGCAGGATTTCTGCGCTTGATCGAGATATTGCGCGGATGTTGCGCATTTTTGCAGCGCAGCGCTTGCCAGCGCGAGCTTGCCCGGGTTATAAAGGCAATCACCCTTTTCGACGAACTTCACGTTCCAGAACGCATTTCACTGTCGCTTTCGCCATGACCGCCACGAAGTTTTACTTTTACTTCTTTTGGTATCTCAGACCGCTGGCGGATCGAGAGGGTTGACAGTACGCGCAGAACCCCGAATACACGAGAAACCGCCAGCAAGCCTGGCGGTTTTTTTTCGTCCTTTCGCCCCACACCCACGAGCCGCAATTTTCATCTAACCGCTTTTTGAGGCACCGTCCGCGCCGCCACCGTTGATCGACGCCGACACGCTACACACAGGATCAGGAGAAAACGACCATGCCCCCGCACAACACCGACGATGTCCGCATCCGGGAACTGAAAGAACTCACGCCGCCCGCACACCTGATCCGCGAATTCCCGTGCTCCGAGGCCGCCTCGACCCTGATCTACGAAACGCGCCAGTCGCTGCACCGCATCCTGCACGGCATGGACGACCGCCTGATCGTGATCATCGGCCCGTGCTCGATCCACGACACCAAGGCAGCCGTCGAGTACGCGCAGAAGCTCCAGCCGATGCGCCAACGCTTCGCCGGCGAACTCGAAATCGTGATGCGCGTGTACTTCGAAAAACCGCGCACGACAGTGGGCTGGAAGGGCCTCATCAACGACCCGTACCTCGACAACAGCTTCATGATCAACGACGGTCTGCGCACCGCGCGAGAACTGCTCGTCGCTATCAACGAACTGGGCCTGCCCGCGGGCAGCGAATACCTCGACATGATCAGCCCGCAGTACATCGCCGACCTGATCTCGTGGGGTGCGATCGGCGCGCGCACGACCGAGTCGCAGGTGCACCGCGAGCTGGCCTCGGGCCTCTCGTGCCCGGTGGGCTTCAAGAACGGCACGGACGGCAACGTCAAGATCGCCGTCGACGCGATCAAGGCCGCATCGCAGCCGCACCATTTCCTCTCGGTGACGAAGGGCGGCCATTCGGCCATCGTCTCGACGGCCGGCAATGAGGACTGCCACGTGATCCTGCGCGGCGGCAAGGTGCCGAACTACGACGCGGACAGCGTGAATGCAGCGTGCGCCGACATCGGCAAAGCAGGCCTCGCCGCGCGCCTCATGATCGACGCGAGCCATGCGAACAGCTCGAAGAAGCACGAGAACCAGATTCCCGTGTGCGCCGATATCGGCCGCCAGATCGCCGCGGGCGACGAGCGCATCATCGGCGTGATGGTCGAGTCGCATCTCGTGGCGGGCCGCCAGGACCTCAAGGAAGGTTGCGCGCTCACCTACGGGCAGAGCATCACCGATGCCTGTATCGGTTGGGACGAAAGCGTGGGCGTGCTCGAAGGGCTGGCGGAAAGCGTCAAGCAGCGGCGCGTCGCGCGCGGCAGCGGTAACTGAGCGACAACTGGGCCGCATCGTTCGCGAATGCGGCAACCCCGGCGTCGCGCCGGGGTCTTGCTCCAGCTCGCCCGGCCATTGCGGCCGGGCGTTTCTACGTGGCGCTCAGTCGAGCATGCCCGAACCGAAGATCTCCGTGCGGATACGCTGCGGATCGACACCGCGTGCGACGAGCGCCTCGCGCTGCGCGCGCATGAATCCCACGGGGCCGCACAGGTAGTAGTCGGCGTCAGTTGGCAGCGCGGCGTCTTCGATGCGTCCAAGGTCCATGCGTCCCGCGTAGTCGTAATCGACGCCCGCACGATCGCTCGCCCCGACCTCCTCATAGAACACGGCGCTGCGCACGTTCGCGTGATCGCGGGCGACATCGCGCAGCCAGTCGCGAAACGCATGCACGCGTCCATTGCGGCACGCATGCACGAACGTCACGGGACGCGCGCTGCCCTCGGCCACGAGGGTTGCGAGCATCGACGCCATCGGCGTGATGCCGACGCCGCCGCTCATGAGCACGACAGGCGCTGCCGCCTTGCGGTCGAGCGTGAATTCGCCCATCGGCGCGCTCACGTGGACGATCGCGCCTTCCTCGACACCGTCGTGCATCAGGTTCGACACGTGGCCCGGGTCCACCTGCTCGCGGCCCGCCTCGCGCTTGACCGAGATGCGCAGCCAGCGGCCATGGGGAGCGTCCGAGAGGCTGTACTGGCGCGGCTGATCGACGCCAAGGCGATCGACGAAGCGCGTCACGCTCACGTACTGGCCCGGTTCGAAACCGCCGGCGGAAGCGCCATCGGCGGGCGCGAGATAGAACGACGTGATCTCGTCGCTCTCGATCTGCTTGCGAACCACCTTGAACGGCCGGAAGCCGCTCCAGGATGCGCCTTCGTACAGCGTCGCCTCCGCGCCGATCATGATCTGCGCGAGCTGGCCATAGGCTGCGGTCCATGCGTCGAGCGTCGGCTGATCGACAGCATCGCCGAGCACGTCGACCACGGCGCCGAGCAGATGGCGCCCCACGATCGGATAGTGCTCCGGGCGAATGTTCAGGCTCGCATGCTTGTGGGCGATGTGCGTGACTGCGCCGCCGAGCGCGCCCAGATTGTCGATATTCGCCGCGTACGCATACACCGCGCGGGCCAGCGTTTCGGGCTGGCTGCCGCTTTGCTGGTGCGTCTGGTTGAAGAGATTCTTCAGTTCGGGATGCGCATGGAACATCCGCTTGTAGAAGTGCTTCGTGATGGTGGCGCCATGTTCGGCAAAGACGGGGGCCGTGGCCTTGACGAGGGCCATCTGGTCGGCGGTAAGCACAGTCATTCGGGTTCTCCGGCTTAAAGATGCATCTACAATACATGTTTAAGTTCGAGTATACCCTGGTCATTTTGCCGCATGGGAATTCGCCGGCCATCCGGCTACTGGCGGCGACTTCCGACCGCGCGCGGCGACGCCCCTCAATCCGCCGAACTACCCCGGTCGGGACGCCAGTAAACGTCGTCGCCGCCATGCGCGCGATTGAGTACGCGCGCCAGCACGAAAAGCAGGTCAGACAACCGGTTCACATAGCGGCGCGGTGTCTGGGCCAGCGTTTCGCCCGCCGGTAACGAGGTTCCGAGGGCGACCACGGTCCGTTCCGCGCGCCTGCAAACGGTGCGGCACACATGCGCGAGCGCCGCCGCGCGCGAGCCGCCGGGCAGGATGAACTCCTTGAGCGGCGGCAGCGCGGCGTTGTAGTGAGTGAGCCAGCCGTCGAGCCGTGCCAGATGCGCATCCGTCACGACCGTGTGTCCCGGCATGCAGAGCTCGCCGCCCAGGTCGAAGAGGTCATGCTGGATCTCCGTGAGCGCGGCGCGCACATCGTCGGGCAGCGTCTCGCAAAGCAGCACGCCGATTTGCGAGTTCAGTTCGTCGACGTCGCCGATGGCCGCAATCCGCAAGTCGTCCTTGCGTACGCGGCTGCCGTCGCCTAGCCCTGTCGTGCCGTCGTCGCCAGTGCGCGTGACGATTTTGCTGAGCCGATTGCCCATGATGTGTTCTCCGAAAGCGAGTCCGCGCGCACCGCACGCGCCTTGCCGGCATTATAGATTTGACGCGGCGCAGCAAACCCGGCATGCCGGCAGGGGCACCATCGTTCAGCGTAAAATGAACCGCAGAAGCAACGTACAGGCAAGACATGCCTCGATGAAGGAGACGCCATTGAATCACCCCGCGCCGCCGGCCACCGCACGCCGCCCGTTCCCCGCCGATCTCCTCGACCAGTTGCGCAGTGCGTTCGGCGACCGTGTTTCCACGTCCGAAGCCGTGCGCGCCCATCATGGCCGCGACGAGTCGCGCTTCGACCCGCAATTGCCTGACGCCGTCGTGTTCGCGCAAAGCACCGGGGAAGTCCAGGCCATCGTGAAGCTGTGCGCGCAATACGGCGTGCCGATCATTCCGTACGGCAATGGATCGTCGCTCGAAGGCCATCTGCTGGCCGTGCAGGGCGGCGTTTCGATCGACCTCTCGCAGATGAACCGCGTGCTGTCGATCAACGCGGAAGACCTCACCGTCACCGTCGAACCCGGCATCTCGCGCAAGGCGCTGAACGAGGCGCTGCGCGACACGGGCCTCTTCTTCCCGATCGATCCGGGCGCGGACGCGAGCATCGGCGGCATGTCGGCAACGCGCGCCTCCGGCACCAACGCCGTGCGCTACGGCACGATGCGCGAGAACGTGCTCGGGCTTACCGCCGTGCTGGCCGACGGACGCGTCATCAAGACCGGTACGCGCGCACGCAAGTCGTCGGCGGGCTACGACCTCACGCGCCTCTTCGTGGGGTCCGAAGGTACGCTCGGCGTCATTACCGGAATCACCTTGCGCCTCTATCCCCAGCCGGAAGCGGTATCGGCCGCGGTCTGCGCGTTTCCTTCGATGGTCGAGGCCGTGCGCACCGTGATCGAGACGATCCAGGTAGGTGTGCCGATCGCGCGCGTGGAGTTCATCGATTCGCTCGCCGTGCGCGCCATCAACCGCCATTCGAACCTCACGCTGCGCGAGGCGCCCACGCTCTTCTTCGAATTCCATGGCACGCCCGCGAGCGTCGAGGAACAGGCGCAGCTCGTGCAGGAACTCGCCGCGCAGAACGGCGGCGAAGGCTTCGAATGGGCAACGCGCCCCGAAGACCGCAGCCGTCTGTGGAACGCGCGTCACAGCGCGTACTTCGCCATGCTGCAACTGCGGCCTGGCTGCCGCGCGGTGACGACCGACGTCTGCGTGCCCATTTCGCGGCTTGCCGAGTGCGTGGTGGAAACGGAAACCGACCTGAAGGCGTCGCCGCTGCCCTGCCCGATCGTCGGCCACGTGGGCGACGGCAACTTCCACGTCGCGATGCTGATCGACGCGGACAATCCCGAGGAAATCGAAGAAGCGGAGCGCCTGAACCGCCGCATCGTCGAGCGCGCGCTCGCGATGGACGGCACCTGTACGGGCGAACACGGCGTGGGACTGCACAAAATGGGCTTCCTCGTGGACGAGCACGGCGCCGATACCGTCGACACGATGCGCGCGATCAAGCACGCGCTCGATCCGCACAACCTGATGAATCCGGGCAAAATCTTTTCGTGGGCGGCCTGAGCGCCCCGCGAACGCCACGCAGCGACAAGGCTTGCCCCTGAGAGGCGCCCCACGGCGCCAACGGAACAGCGCGAACCAACGGGAGGACACATGAATGCACCGGCCGAGGTGTCGCCGGAAGTGCTCGCGCAACGCCAGCGAGAAGTCGTGCAGGCCTTGATGGCGGTGCTGCCCGCGCATTGCCTGCTGCATCGGGAAGAAGACACCGTCGCCTATGAGTGCGACGGGCTTGCCGCCTACCGTCGCCTGCCGCTCGCGGTCGCGCTGCCGGAAACCGAGTCGCAGGTGCAGCGCATCGTGCAGATCTGCCGCCGCCTCGACGTGCCCATCGTGCCGCGCGGCGCGGGGACGGGCCTTTCCGGCGGCGCCATGCCGATCCGGCACGGCATCGTGCTTTCGCTTGCGCGGTTTCGCCGGATACTCGAAGTCGACCCCTACGCGCGCACGGCGACCGTTCAGCCCGGCGTGCGCAATCTCGCGGTCTCCGAAGCCGCCGCACCTTACGGCCTCTACTACGCCCCCGACCCCTCCTCGCAGATCGCCTGCACGATCGGCGGCAACGTTTCCGAGAACTCGGGCGGCGTGCATTGCCTCAAGTACGGCCTCACCGTGCATAACGTCCTGCGCGTGCGCGCGGTCACGATGGACGGCGAGATCGTCGAATTCGGCTCGCTCGCGCCCGATGCGCCGGGTCTGGACCTGCTCGCCGTCATGATCGGCAGCGAGGGCATGTTCGCGATCGTGACCGAGGTCACCGTCAAGCTGATCCCGCGGCCGCAGACCGCACAGGTCATCATGGCGAGCTTCGACGACGTCGTGAAGGGCGGCGACGCCGTAGCCGGCATCGTCGCGGCGGGCATCATTCCGGCCGGCCTCGAAATGATGGACAAGCCGGCCACGCGAGCCGTGGAAGAGTTCGTGAAAGCGGGCTACGACATCGACGCCGCCGCGATCCTGCTGTGCGAATCCGACGGCACACCCGAGGAAGTGGCCGACGAAATCGCACGCACCGTACTCGTGCTGCGCGAGCATGGCGCCACACGCATCCAGATCTCGCGCAGCGAGGAAGAGCGGCTTCGCTTCTGGTCCGGGCGCAAGAACGCGTTTCCGGCAGCGGGCCGTATCTCTCCCGACTACTACTGCATGGACGGCACCGTGCCGCGCCGCAGCATTGGCCCGCTGCTGGCGCGCATCCACGACATGGAAGCGCAGTACCGCTTGCGCTGCATTAACGTGTTCCACGCCGGAGACGGCAACATGCACCCGCTCATTCTCTTCAACGGCAACGACCTCGACGAGTGGCACCGCGCCGAGGCCTTCGGCGCCGACATTCTCGAAACCTGCGTCGAGTTGGGCGGCACCGTGACCGGAGAACACGGCGTAGGCATCGAGAAGATCAACTCGATGTGCGTGCAGTTCTCGCCGCAGGAGCGCGACGCGTTCCACGCGGTCAAGCGCGCGTTCGATCCGTCCGGCCTGCTCAACCCCGACAAGGGCATCCCCACCCGGGCCCGCTGTGCGGAGTACGGCAGGATGCACGTGCGCGGGAACCTGTTGCCGCATCCCGAGCTGCCGCGCTTCTAGGCCCGCTTCGAGGTCCACGCACGATGCGGGTCCGCTCCGGGTTGCCAGCACGGGACCGGCCGGTACAATCGAACGAACGACAACGACAATCACGCCATGGAAGAGGACGACATCGTCGCCGTCTGGTCGGACCGCGTACGCGCGGCGAGTGCCGATGGCCGCCCACTGCGCATACGCGGCGGCGGCACGAAGGACTGGTACGGACAGACACTCGAGGGAGCCATTCTCGATACCCGTGTGCACCGGGGCATCGTCGCCTATGACCCGGCCGAGCTCGTGATCACGGCGCGCGCCGGTACGCCGCTCACGGAAATCGAAGCGGCCCTCGCGGCGCACGACCAGATGCTGCCTTTCGAGCCGCCCCACTTCGGTACCCAGGCCACGCTCGGCGGGTGCATCGCGGCGGGCATCGCCGGACCGCGTCGGGCGTTCGCGGGCGCGGCGCGCGACTTCGTGCTGGGCGCGGTCATCATGAACGGGCATGGCGAAGTGCTGCACTTCGGCGGCCAGGTCGTGAAGAACGTGGCTGGCTATGACGTCTCGCGCCTGCTCGCGGGTTCGCTCGGCACGCTCGGGCTGATCCTCGAACTCTCGATCAAGGTCCTGCCGGCGCCGCAGTCCGAAACAACGCTCAAGTTCGACATGAACGGCACCGACGCCGTGCGCAAGCTCAACGAATGGGGCGGCCGTCCGCTCCCCATGACGGCGAGCGCGTGGCGCAACGGCACGCTCGCCGTGCGGCTCGCGGGCGCGGAAGCCGCCGTGAAAGCCGCGCGCGCGGCACTGGGCGGCGAAGTGGTCGACGCGGTGGAGGCCGAACGCTTCTGGGCCGGCCTGCGCGAGCAGACCGATCCGTTCTTCGCGGCCATCGCACCGGATGCCGCGCTCTGGCGCCTCGCCCTGCCCTCGATCGCCGAACCGCTGCAATTGCCCGGCGTGCAGTTGATGGAATGGGGCGGCTCCCAGCGCTGGTGGATCACCGAAACCGACGCGCAAACCGTGCGCATCACGGCCAAGCAGGCGGGCGGCCACGCAACAATGTTCCGCACGGGCCACGCGTACGACCGCAGCGCTGGCGTGTTCACGCCGTTGCCGGCGCCGCTCATGAAGATCCACCGCGGCCTGAAGGCCGCGTTCGACCCGGCCCGCATCTTCAATCGCGGCCGCCTGTACTCCGATTTTTGATATCACCGGCACGCGGCAATGCAGACGAATCTCGCGGATTTCATCCGGAACACGGCGGACGGCGACGAGGCCGACGCGATCCTGCGCAAATGCGTGCACTGCGGCTTCTGCACGGCGACCTGCCCAACCTACCAGTTGCTCGGCGACGAACTGGACGGCCCGCGCGGGCGCATCTATCTGATCAAGCAGATGGTGGAAGGCGCGGCCGTGACGAAGAGCACGCTCACGCATCTGGATCGCTGCCTTACCTGCCGCAGTTGCGAAACGACCTGCCCCTCGGGCGTACAGTACGGACGGCTCGTCGAGATCGGCCGCAAGCATGCCGAAGAGACGGTGCCGCGGCCGCTGCGCCAACGGATCGTGCGGCGCCTCCTCGCCAGCTTTCTGCCGCGGCGCGCGCTGTTTTCGCCGGCCATGCGCATTGGCCAGCAGATCCGCCCGCTTCTGCCGCGCCGCCTGCGCGACAAGGTGCCGGTACGCCAGCGCGTGCTCGCCTGGCCGACCGCGAAGCATGCGCGCAAGATGCTGATGCTCGCGGGCTGCGTGCAGCCTTCGATGATGCCGAACATCAACGTGGCCACGGCGCGCGTGCTCGACGCGCTCGGCATCGAAACCGTGGTCGCGCCGCAGGCCGGCTGCTGTGGCGCGATCCGTTTGCACATGGGCTACGTGGAAGAGGCGCTCGACGACGTGCGCGCCAACGTGGACGCCTGGTGGCCCTACGTCGAAGCGGGTGTGGAAGCGATCGTGATGAACGCCTCGGGATGCGGCGCGACGGTGAAAGAGTACGCGCACCTGCTGCGCAACGATCCCGCCTACGCCGACAAGGCGCGGCGCATCGCCGAGCTGACGCGCGACCTCTCTGAGATCCTGCCCGAGTTCGAAGAGGAACTCGTGGCAGCCGCGCGCCGGCGCGGCATCCAGACCGTGGCGTGGCATCCGCCCTGCACGCTCCAGCACGGCCAGCAACTGCGCGGCGGCGTGGAAAAGGTGCTGGGCGCGCTGGGCCTCGACGTGCGCGTGCCTGCGGACAGCCATCTGTGCTGCGGCTCGGCCGGCACGTATTCGATCACGCAGCCGCGCCTTTCCTACGCGCTGCGCAACCAGAAGGTCGACCGCCTGAAGGCGCTCGAACCGCAACTCATCGTCTCGGCGAACATCGGCTGCATTGCGCACCTGCAGAGCGGCACGACGATTCCGGTCACACACTGGATCGAGCTGGTGGAGCATATGCTGGCGGCGAACTGAGCGCAGGGAATCGAACACGGTCCGAGCGTAGCGCGTCGCGCAGCACGCAAAAAGCCGGCCGTTCGGCCTATATTTCGCGTCTGGCCCAGTCCGTATAATTGCCCACATTCATTGCCTGGTTCGCTCTGGTTCGTTTCAACGGCCGCCGCGCCAACAAGGTGGCCGCCCCAATCCGATGACCGATCTCACTCACAACCTCGAAGCCGTCCGCCAGCGTATCGCCGCCGCCGCCCGCAACGCCGGGCGCGAGCCGGATTCGGTCGAGCTGCTCGCAGTCTCGAAGACATTCCCCGCGGAAGACGTGCGAGCCGCGCATACGGCCGGCCAGCGTGCATTCGGCGAAAACTACGTGCAGGAAGCGGTGGACAAGATCGCGGCGCTGGCCGACCTGCGCGCCGGGCTCGAATGGCATTTCATCGGGCCTCTGCAATCGAACAAAACGCGCCTTGTGGCGGAACGCTTCGACTGGGTGCATTCGGTGGATCGCCTGAAGATCGCGCAGCGCCTCTCGGAGCAGCGGCCCGCTGGCATGGCGCCGCTCAACGTCTGCCTGCAGGTGAACGTGAGCAGCGAAGCCACCAAGAGCGGCGTCGCGCCACAAGAGGCAGCGCAGGTCGCTCACGCGATCGCCGCGCTGCCCAATCTGCGGCTGCGGGGCTTGATGTCGATCCCGGAACCCGAACCCACGCTTGAAGCGCAGCGCGCGCCGCACCGGCAACTACGCGAACTGTTCGATGCGCTGCGCGCCGACGGGCTTGCGCTGGACACCTTGTCGATGGGCATGTCGGCCGACCTGGAAGCCGCCGTGCTCGAAGGCGCGACCATCGTGCGGATCGGTACCGCGGTCTTCGGCGCGCGCGATTACTCTCACTGATCACTTTCCATCATCATGAAAATTGCCTTTATCGGCGGCGGCAACATGGCTGCCGCACTCATCGGCGGTCTGATCCGCAAGGGCGTGCCCGCCGCCAATCTGTACGCGATCGATCCGAACGAAGACGTCCGCAAGCGCAATACCGCGCAATTCGGCGTGCTCACCGGCGCGGCAGCCGACGCGACGCTCGCGCAGTACGACGCCGTGCTGCTCGCGGTCAAGCCGCAGATCGCCAAGACCGTGGCCGAGGGGCTCGCGCCGCATCTCGCGCCGCATCAGGTGGCGATCACCATCATGGCCGGGATCCGTATCGAAGACCTCTCGCGCTGGCTGGGCGGCCATGCGCGCATCGTCCGCACGATGCCCAACACGCCGGCGCTGATCGGCATGGGCGCAACCGGTCTCGTCGCGAGCGGCGGCGTCGACGCGGCAGGCCGCCAGCTCGCCTCCGACGTGCTCGGCGCGGTAGGGCAAACGGTGTGGTTCGACGACGAGTCGAAGATCGACGCGGTCACGGGCATCTCCGGCAGCGGCCCGGCCTACGTGTTCTATTTCATCGAGGCGCTGGAAGAGGCCGCGCGGCAGCTCGGCATGGACGAAAAGCAGGGGCGCGCGCTCGCCATCGCCACGTTCACCGGCGCGGCGCAGCTCGCGCTGCAATCGGAGGAACCGCCTTCGGTGCTGCGCGAGCGCGTGACCTCGAAGGGCGGCACGACGGCCGCCGCGCTGGCCTCGTTCGATGCGTCGGGGATCAAGGACGCGATCGTGCGCGGCGCGCTGGCCGCCGACGCACGTGCGAAGGAAATGGGCGAAGAATTCGGCAAGCAGTAAACAGGCCGACCCGGGCCGGCCGCGCGCCTCAAGTTCCCGCGAATGCGTAGTGCGCGGCAATCCCCGCGAACAGCACGCCGCCCAGCCAGTTGTTATGGCGAAACGCGGCGAAGCACGGCATCCGTTCGCGGCCCTTGATGAGGGTGTAGTGATAGACGGCGCAGCCCGCCGCCGCGGCCCAGCCGATCCAGTAGAGCAGCCCGAAGCCGAGCGCGATGCCGATCCAGACGTAGATGCCGAGCGTCACGGCGTAACAGAGCATGATGGCGAGCACGTCGAAGCGGCCGAACGTCAGGGCGGAGGTGCGAATGCCGATCTTGATGTCGTCGTCGCGGTCGACCATCGCGTACTCGGTGTCGTAGGCCACCGACCAGAACACGTTCGCCAGCAGCATGATCCAGCCGAGAGTCGGTACGTGATCCTGCACGGCGGCGAAAGCCATCGGAATACCGAAGCCGAACGCGATGCCCAGGTAGGCCTGGGGAATGGCGAAAAACCGCTTCGTGAACGGATACGACGCGGCCACGAACAGCGCCACGACCGAAAGCTGCTTTGTCAGCGTATTGAGCGGCAGGATGAGCAGGAACGAGACGAACGCGAGCCCGACTGCGATCACCACCGCTTCCCATGCGTGTATGCGGCCCGAAGTGATCGGCCGCTCCGCGGTGCGCTTCACGTAGCGGTCGAAATCGCGGTCCGCGTAGTCGTTCATCGCGCAGCCCGCCGAGCGCATCAGCACGGTGCCCACCGCGAAGATCAGGATCAGCGGAAGCGGCGGACGACCGTTCGAGGCAATCCAGAGCGCGTTGAGCGTGGGCCACAGCAGCAGCAGGCTGCCGATCGGCTTGTCCATGCGGACAAGCCGCAGATAGAGCGGGAGTCGGGCGAACATGATCGTGGCGGGAAAAACGATGCCGCTATTGTAGGTCAGCGCGGCCGCCCGCCGTCGCCTCGCGCACGAACCCGCGCCCGCGCGAATGCTGCCTGAGCCCTTAAGCCAGCATCGAGCGCAGCATCCACGCCGTCTTTTCGTGTGTCTGCATGCGCTGCGTGAGCAGGTCGGCGGTCGGCTCGTCGTGGGCCGCCTCGGTCGCCGGGAAAATGGCGCGCGCAGTACGCACCACGGCTTCCTGGCCTTCCACGAGCTGGCGGATCATCTCTTCGGCCGTCGGCACGCCGTCCGCTTCCGGGATCGACGAGAGCTTCGCGAACTCCTTGTAGCTACCCGGCGCGGCCACGCCCAGCGCGCGAATGCGCTCGGCGATCGCATCGACCGCGGTGGCCAGTTCGGTGTACTGCGTCTCGAACATCAGGTGGAGCGTGTTGAACATCGGCCCCGTGACGTTCCAGTGGAAATTGTGGGTCTTCAGGTAGAGCGTGTAAGTGTCCGCGAGCAGGCGCGACAGGCCTTCCGCGATCTTCTTGCGATCCTTGTCGCTGATACCGATATTCACGTGCTGCACGATTGCTTTCCTGGCCATGACGACTCCTTGTTGGTAGTGTGACGAACCTTGGGAACCCTTCCGGTCGCGCCTGCCCGGCGGCGACCCGCGTAGGGTCGAACGGACGTCGGTTTATCGTTGAATACAGCCAGATAGAGACACCCATCTGGCCCTCTCTGTCGGACAAGGGAACCGCAGCGCGCGTTCCCGCCAGATCAGCCGCCGTGCAGGCGTACGATCGCCTCCACGATCAGCACGGCCACACCGCCCGCAAAAATCGCGAGGCCGGCGCCCCGGCGCAGCATGAAGGTCGCGCGCTCCAACATCTCGCGGGCATCGTCCGCGCGGCCAAAACCGGCCGCGTGGAGCGTCATTGTCATCACTCGGGTCATGATCGTTTCTCCTGTTTTATGCAAGGCTGTCGCTGCGGGAAAGTTCGGCTGTCGTGCAAAGGTGGACGGCGGCTCAAGCCGTCACGCGCTCAATGCACGGTCGACGAGCAACGAGAACGCGACGGTGCGCAGGCCGGTAAAGACAGGGGACGCAGGGGTCGGCTGCGCGGCGGGAACTGAAACGCTGGGGACGTTGCTTTGCATGACTTCCTCCTGGTGGACACGATTGGGTATCGGTGAAGAGGAGTTTAGCAACGGCTATCTATTAACTTAATTTGATTTATTTTATAAATCAGATAGCCGCAGACTTTCGGGGCCAATTCCCGTTTGAGTGGTCCGGGCGCCAGCCACGCAGATCACGCGTCAGGCAACCTCGGCAGGCGCCTCAATCTTCTTCACGCCGGGCAGCTCGCATGCGTGAATGGCATCGACAATCGCCTCGATGGCCGGCATCCGCGTAAAGCTCTTGCGCCAGGCCAGCACCACACGCCGGTCCGGCACCGGCTCGTCGAACGGCACGTACGAGAGCAGCCCCGAATCGACGCCGCCCGCGTGCGGCCTCACTTCCGACACCGACATGCGCGGCAGCACGGTAATGCCGACACCGCTCGCCACCATGTGCCGGATCGTTTCCAGCGAGGAGCCTTCGAAGGTCTTCTGGATGCCGTCCGCGTTCTGCGAGAAGCGCATCAGCTCCGGGCACACGCCCAGCACGTGATCGCGGAAGCAGTGGCCGCTGCCCAGCAGCAGCATGGTTTCCTGCTTGAGGTCGTCCGGGTCGATCTTCTCGCGCTGTTCCCACGCGTGGCCGGAAGGCAGCGCGACGACGAACGGCTCGTCGTAGAGCGCTCGCAAGGTGAGGCCCGTCTCGGGGAACGGCAGCGCCATGATCGCCACGTCGATCTCGCCCTGCTTGAGCAGTTCGATCAGCTTGAGCGTGTAATTTTCCTGCAGCATCAGCGGCATCTGCGGGACGCGCTTGATCATCTGCTTGACGAGCGTGGGCAGCAGGTACGGCCCGATCGTGTAGATCACGCCCAGCCGCAGCGGACCGACGAGCGGATCCTTGCCCTGCTTGGCGATTTCCTTGATGGCCAGCGTCTGTTCGAGCACGCGCTGCGCCTGGGTGACGATTTGCTCGCCGATGGGCGTCACGCTCACTTCGCTCGTGCCGCGTTCGAAAATCTGTACGTTCAGTTCGTCTTCGAGCTTCTTGATCGCCACCGACAAGGTCGGCTGGCTGACGAAACAGGCTTCGGCGGCCCGTCCGAAGTGGCGCTCGCGAGCAACCGCGACAATGTATTTCAGTTCAGTGAGCGTCATTTCTTTGGGGACCAATCAGAAAAGGTGAATCAATAGCTTGTACTTATACACCTATGGCGGCGATTCGCCAATATTCAACGCCCATAGTCGGGCGGGAACAGCGAATTAGTCGGACGATTTGGAAGGCAGCAAGTTCCCGCGCGACCGTGGACCCGCGTCACGCCTTCAGATATTGCTCGCGCGCACCGAGCCAGCGGTTCAGGTGCTGCGTCACGACGAGCGGCCAGCCGTGCAACAGACGCTCTGCCGCGCCGCGCGCGGGCTCGATCAGCCAGCCGTCGGTTTCGAGATTCGCGAAGCGCAGCATCGCGGCGCCCGACTGGCGCGCGCCGAGGAATTCGCCGGGGCCGCGAATTTCGAGGTCGCGGCGCGCAATTTCGAAGCCGTCGGTGGTCTCGCGCATGGTCTGCAAGCGCGCCCGGCCGGTAAGCGAGAGCGGCCCGCTGTAGAGCAGCACGCAGACCGACGCCGCCGTGCCCCGCCCCACGCGTCCGCGCAGTTGATGCAGTTGTGCGAGGCCGAAGCGTTCGGCGTGCTCGATCACCATCAGCGAGGCGTTGGGCACGTCCACGCCCACTTCGATCACCGTCGTCGCGACCAGCAGCTGAACCTCGTTGCGCGAGAAGGCGTCCATCACCGCGGCCTTGTCCGTGGACGAAAGCCGGCCGTGCACGAGCCCCACGCTGAGCTCGGGCAGCGCCGCGACGAGCGTTTCGTACGTCTCGACGGCCGTCTGCAGCTGCAGCGTTTCGCTTTCCTCGATCAGCGGGCACACCCAGTACACCTGGCGCCCCGTGAGCGCGGCGGCGCGCACGCGCGCAATCACCTCTTCGCGACGCGCGTCGGAGACGAGCTTCGTGAGAATCGGCGTGCGCCCCGGCGGCAGTTCGTCGATCGTGGAGACGTCGAGGTCCGCGTAGTAGGTCATTGCGAGCGTGCGCGGAATCGGCGTCGCGGACATCATCAGCTGGTGCGGCTGGAACTCGCGCGCGCCGTCCTCGGCGGACTTCGCGTTCTGCGCCTTCGCGCGCAGTGCGAGCCGCTGCTCGACGCCGAAGCGATGCTGCTCGTCCACGATCACGAGGCCAAGCCGCGCGAACTCCACGGTGTCCTGAATGATTGCGTGCGTGCCGATCACGAGCTTCGCCGTGCCGAGCGCCGCGGCTTCGAGCGCCGCGCGCTTTTCTTTCGCCTTCAGGCTGCCTGCGAGCCACGCCACCTGGATGCCGAGCGGTTCGAGCCAGCCACGCAGCTTGCGTGCATGCTGCTCGGCGAGGATTTCGGTCGGCGCCATGAGCGCGGCCTGGTAGCCCGCATCGATAGCCTGCGCGGCCGCGAGCGCCGCCACCACGGTCTTGCCGCTGCCCACGTCGCCCTGCAACAGGCGCTGCATCGGATGCGGCTGCTCGAGATCGCGCGCGATCTCCGCCACCACGCGTTCCTGCGCGTTGGTGAGCTGAAACGGCAGCGAGGCGCGCAAGCGCGCCACCAGCGGGGCGGCGCCGGCGTCCGCAGCATCCGTGCCGTCCGCCCTGAAACACGGCATGGCCGGCGCGGCACGCGTGCGGCGCTCTTCGTGCGCGCGTTTGAGCGAAAGCTGTTGCGCGAGCAGCTCTTCGAACTTGATGCGGGTCCACGCGGGATGCGTGCCGTCGATGAGCTCGGCTTCGTCGGCGTCGACGGGAGGATGGTGCAGCGTCTTCACCGCCTCCATCAGCAGCGGCAACCCGAGCGGCTCCATGAATTCGCGCGCGACGGCTTCGGGCAGCAGTTCGGGCAACGAAGCACGCGAAAGCGCGTTGTCGATGGCCTTGCGCAGATACGCCTGGCTCACGCCGGCCGTGGACGGATAGACCGGCGTGAGGGCCTGCGGCAACGGCGTGTCGCCATCGACGACGCGCACGGCCGGATGCACGATCTCCATGCCGAAGAAGCCGCCGCGCACGTCGCCGCGCACGCGCAGGCGCTTGCCCACCGCCATTTGCGTGACCTGCGAGCCGTAGAAGTTCAGGAAGCGCAGGATCAGTTCGTCTCCGTGGTCGCCGCGCAGCTTAACGAGTAGCTGGCGGCGCGGGCGGTAGGCGATTTCGTTGTCGAAGACCACGCCTTCGGTCTGCGCAATGCCGCCCGGCAGCAGTTCGCCGATCGGCGTGAGCGTGGTCTCGTCCTCGTAGCGCATCGGCAGATGCAGCACGAGGTCGATGTCGCGCGTGAGGCCGAGCTTCGCGAGGCGGTCGGCGGTTTTCGTGACGGCGGGCTTGCCCGTCTTCTTGCCCTTGGGCGCACCTGCCGCGTCATCGCTCGCGTCCGCGGAAGACGGCTCGCCCGCTGGCCTTTCCTTCGCGCCTTTCGCTCCGCCCTTCGTCCCCCCGGCGCGGCCCGCCCGCTTGCGCGCCGCACCGCCGTCTCCTGCTTCGGGCACGTCGGCGCGCTCGCGCGAATCGCCCGGAGTTTCGGTTTCGGACATCAAACGACTGACGGATGGGGGCATAAGCAGCTTCGCAAGTACAATAACGGCTTTCCGGCGTGGCGCGGCATGCCTCGAAACCCGGCATGGCCGCAAGACCTGCAGGCGGAGCGCCCAGCGCTTGCCGTTCCGGCCGGGGCGGTCCCGCAATCATAGCGGTTGTCGATCCGGAGTTAGCGCCTCAACGCTGACTCCGGTCCCATGCAACCGGGTTGCGCAAGCGCGCCACCGGGCATTCCGGCCCGGGATCGGCCGCCAGCCGGCGCTCGGGGCCGAAGGCAAACGCCTCGGGCATCGAGCGCGCCGTCCGGGGCCGCCGCCCGCCCAACGCCAGACTTCCGTTGCATATCTGTTTCATCAGGCCGCATGTTCAAGCTTTCCGATTTCGATTTCGACCTCCCCGCCGAGCTGATCGCGCAGACGGCGCTGCCCGAACGCAGCGCGAGCCGTCTGCTGGAGGTCGACAACCGCGCGCCGCTACCACCGTCACCAGGTCGGCCCCCGCGCCTCACCGACCGGCACTTCGCCGAGCTGCCCGAATGCATCGCGCCGGGCGACCTGCTCGTATTCAACGATACCAAGGTGCTCAAGGCGCGCTTCTTCGGCCAGAAGGCCAGCGGCGGCAAGATCGAAGTGCTCGTCGAGCGCCTGACCGGCGCGCGCACGGCGCTCGCGCAGATCCGCGCGAGCAAAAGCCCCGGCCCCGGCACAACGCTGCGTCTGGCCGACGCTTTCGACGTGACGGTGGGCGAGCGCGTCGAACCGTTCTACACGCTGCACTTCCCCGACGACTGCCTCACGCTGATCGAAGCGCACGGCCGCCTGCCGCTGCCGCCCTACATCACGCACGACGCCGACTCGACCGACGAAACGCGCTACCAGACCGTGTTCGCGCAGAATCCGGGAGCGGTCGCGGCGCCCACGGCCGGTCTGCATTTCGACGAGGCGTTGCTGGCGAGACTCGACGCAATGGGCGTCGAACGCGCAACCCTCACGCTGCACGTCGGCGCGGGCACATTCCAGCCGGTGCGGGTGGAGAACATCGCCGAGCACCAGATGCATAGCGAGTGGTACCAGTTGCCGCTGTCGCTCGTGGACAAGATCGCGGCCACGCGCGCGCGCGGCGGCCGCGTGATTGCCGTGGGCACGACCTCGATGCGCGCGCTCGAAGCTGCCGCGCGCGACGCGGCGCACGAAGGCCGCGCGCTGGCTGCGACCTCGGCGGAAACCGATATCTTCATCACGCCGGGCTACCGGTTTCGCGTGGTGGACCGGCTCGTGACGAATTTCCACCTGCCGAAATCGACGCTGCTGATGCTCGTTTCCGCGTTCGCGGGCGTCGAGACGATCCGCGCGGCGTACCGTCACGCGATCGAGGAGCGCTACCGCTTCTTCAGCTACGGCGACGCCATGCTGCTGACCCGAACAGACGACGCGCTCAACAAGTAACACGCACCTTTCCCATGCAGTCGCGCGAGACAACGAGCGCGCGGCGGCGTTTCACCATCTGCGCCGGACTTGCGATCCGGAGTTGGCGCTTTAGCGCATACTCCGGTCCCATGCAAAGCATTTTCCGGTGGCACAGGAGTCAACGCATGACCGACGGTCATCAAACGAACGCGCGCGCCGAACACGGCGCGTACCTGGGCGAACGCCCCCAAAATGGCCTCAAATTCGAACTGCTCGGCACCGACGGCCTCGCGCGCCGCGGCCGCGTCACGCTGAACCACGGCGTCGTGGAAACGCCGATCTTCATGCCCGTGGGCACCTACGGAACCGTCAAGGCCACGCAGCCGCGCGAGCTCGAAGAGATGCACGCGCAGATCATCCTCGGCAACACCTTCCACCTCTGGCTGCGCCCGGGCCTGGAGACGATCGAGGCACACGGCGGCCTGCACCGCTTCATGGGCTGGAACCGGCCCATCCTCACCGATTCGGGCGGCTTCCAGGTGTTCTCGCTCGGCGACCTTCGCAAGATCTCGGAAGACGGCGTGCGCTTCGCCTCGCCCGTGAACGGCGACAAGCTGTTTCTCTCGCCCGAAGTGTCGATGCAGATCCAGAAGGTGCTGAATTCGGACATCGTCATGCAGTTCGACGAATGCACGCCCTATGCGACGAACGGCGTGCCGACCACGCACCAGGAAGCCGCCGACTCCATGCGCATGTCGATGCGCTGGGCCAGGCGCTCGATCGACGAATTCAACCGTCTTGGCAATCCGAACGCGCTGTTCGGCATCGTCCAGGGCGGCATGTTCGAGGACCTGCGCGACGAATCGCTCGCGGGCCTCTCGCAGATGCCGTTCCACGGCTACGCGATCGGCGGTCTTTCGGTGGGCGAGCCGAAGGAAGACATGATGCGCGTGCTCGAACACATCGCGCCGAAGCTGCCCGTCGACAAGCCGCACTACCTGATGGGCGTGGGCACGCCGGAGGACCTGGTGGCGGGCGTGGCCTCGGGCGTGGACATGTTCGACTGCGTGATGCCCACGCGCAACGCGCGCAACGGCTGGATCTTCACGCGCTTTGGCGACGTCAAGATCCGCAATGCCGTGCACCGCAATTCGCTGCGCCCGCTCGACGAGCAGTGCGGCTGCTACACCTGCCGCAACTTCACGCGCGGCTACCTGCACCACCTGCATCGCGTTGGCGAGATTCTCGGCGCGCAGCTCAACACGATCCACAATCTGCACTACTACCTCGAACTGATGGGCGAGATTCGCAAGGCGATCGAGACGAAGTCTTTTGCCGCGTTCCGCCAGCGCTTCCACGAGAACCGCGCGCGCGGGGTGGACTGACCGCGCGGCGCCCGCCCGAGCGGGCCGCGCAAGACGCGCCGTTTGGAAGTTGTCTGATGGCGGCGGCCGTCGGCGCAGGTTAAGCTCGGCCAGACTTTACAATCCACTTTCCGAAACGGCGGCCCGGAGCGTCGAATGGGGCCACAACGGGGCCACACCGGGGACCGCAACGGCCCCGAAGAACCATTCGAAATCCAGCGCGAAATGCCCGGGAAATGCGTGCAAGTTCCTTTCAAGTCTCATTAACAGCTTGATCGGAAAGCACATTTCGCGTCGCCGTCACGACTTGCGCCGGTGGTAGAATAACCGGCTCGATTTTTGATCGTACCGATCGTATAAACGGAGAGACCAACGTGTCGTTTATTTCCAATGCCTTCGCACAAGGCTCCGCAGCAGGTGGCGCGGAATCCAGCCTGATGAGCTTCCTGCCGCTGATCCTGATGTTCGCCGTGCTGTACTTCATCATGATCCGCCCGCAGATGAAGCGCCAGAAGGAACACCGCAACATGCTCGCGGCCATGGCCAAGGGCGACGAAGTCATCATCAGCGGCGGCATCGTCGGCAAGGTGACGAAGGTCGGCGAAGCGTATGTCGGCGTCGAAGTGTCGGACGGCACCGAAGTCACCGTGCAGAAGTCGTCGGTGTCGACGATCCTGCCGAAGGGCACGATCAAGTCGCTGTAAGCCCTCGCACGCGAACATGACCGGCCGCCGCACTCTGTCAGGCGGCCCCACGCGTCCGGCACCGCGCCGCAGAAGCGGCCCCGCCGGACGCGCCCGCATCGCGAAGGCCCTTCCCCTCCCCCGTTGGGTCAACCAATGAACCGTTATCCCCTCTGGAAATATGTCGTGATGGTCGTGGCGCTTGCCATCGGCCTCGTGTACACATTGCCCAATTTCTTCGGCGAAGCGCCCGCGGTCCAGGTGTCGAGCGGCAAGGCCACGGTCAAGCTCGACAGCGACACGCTCGCGCAGATCGAAGCCGCGCTCGCCGCGAACAACATCAAGGCCGACGACGTCACGTTCGACAACTCGACGATGAACGCGAACATCCGCGTGCGCGTCGCAAACGGAGACACGCAGCTGCGCCTGAAAGACGCGCTCACGAAGGCGCTCAATCCCGACCCGACCGATCCGCTTTACGTCGTCGCCCTGAACCTGCAGAGCGCCTCGCCGCACTGGCTGACGGCGCTGCACGCGCTGCCGATGTACCTCGGCCTCGATCTGCGCGGCGGCGTGCACTTCCTGCTCCAGGTCGACATGAACGGCGCGCTGAACAAGAAGCTCGACTCCGACGCTTCCGACGCCCGCACGCTCCTGCGCGACAAGTACATTCGCGACGGCGGCGTGAACCGCGTCGACCAGTCGGTCGTGATCGACTTCGCCGATCCGTCGGTGGCCGCCGACGCGCAGAAGGCACTCGCCACCGGCGTGAGCGAACTCCAGTGGGCCACGCAAAACGCGCCGGAAGGCGGCGTGCAGCTCGTGGGCACGTTCTCGCCGGCCATGAAGAAGGCGGTTCAGGACGCGGCCCTCAAGCAGAATATCCAGACGCTGCACAACCGCGTGAACGAACTCGGCGTGTCCGAGCCCGTGATCCAGCAGCAAGGCGACGACCGCATCGTGGTCGAACTGCCGGGCGTGCAGGACACCGCGAAGGCGAAGGACATCATCGGCCGCACGGCCACGCTCGAAGCGCGCCTCGCCGACCCGCTCGGCCTGCATCCGGACCCGGGTGCGCCGGTGCCGCCGGGCGACGAGCTGTTCACGCAGGGCAACCAGGCGCCCGTGTGGCTCAAGAAGCAGGTGATCTTCACCGGCGACCGCATCATCGACGCGTCGGCCGGCTTCGACGAGCATAACCGCCCGTCGGTCAACCTCCGCCTCGACTCGGCGGGCGGCCGCGCCGTGGCCAGCGTCTCGCGCGACAACATCGGCAAGCCGATGGCGATGGTGCTGTTCGAGAAGGGCAAGGGCGAGGTGCTGACGGTCGCGACGATCCAGTCGGAACTGGGCGACCGCTTCCAGATCACCGGTCAGCCCACGCCGCAGGCCGCCGCCGACCTCGCGCTGCTGCTGCGCGCAGGCTCGCTCGCCGCGCCGATGGACATCATCGAGGAACGCTCGGTCGGCCCGAGCCTGGGCGCCGAGAACATCCAGAAGGGCTTCGACTCGGTGCTCTACGGCTTCGCCGCGATCGCCGTGTTCATGATCGCCTACTACATGCTGTTCGGCCTGATTTCCATGATCGGCCTTTCGGTGAACCTGCTGCTGCTGATCGCCGTGCTCTCGATGCTGCAGGCCACGCTCACGCTGCCCGGCATCGCGGCTATCGCGCTCGCGCTCGGTATGGCGATCGACGCCAACGTGCTGATCAACGAGCGCGTGCGCGAGGAACTGCGCAACGGCGCGCCGCCGCAGCTTGCGATCCAGAACGGCTACGCGCACGCCTGGGCCACCATTCTCGACTCGAACGTGACCACGCTCATCGCCGGTCTCGCGCTGCTCGCGTTCGGTTCGGGCCCGGTCCGCGGCTTCGCGATGGTGCACTGTATCGGCATCCTCACCTCGATGTTCTCGGCCGTGTTCTTCTCGCGCGGCCTCGTGAACCTCTGGTACGGCGGCAAGAAGAAGCTCAAGTCGCTGGCCGTGGGCCAGGTGTGGCGTCCAGCGCCGGAAATGGCGGGCGCCCCGGCGCTCAGCCAGGGCGACATGGGCACCGACACGGGCCGCGCCATCACGGCGGCCAGCGGCACGGCGAGGCCGCGTGAAATGGAAAAAAGCGCGGCGAAGGCCAGCAAGGGCGCCGCGCGCGCCAAGCCGGTCGTGCGCCGCAGAAACGGATCGAGCGGACCGGGCAACCCCGGTTCGTCCCGCTGATACGGAGGACAGGAATCATGGAATTTTTCCGCATCCGCAAAGACATCCCGTTCATGAAGCGCGCGTTGATTTTCAACGCGATCTCGTTCATCACCTTCATCGCGGCCGTGTTCTTCCTCGTGCACCGCGGTCTGCATCTGTCGATCGAGTTCACGGGCGGCACGGTCATCGAAGTGCGGTATCCGCAGGCGCTCGACCTCCAGCCGGTGCGCGACTCGCTCGGGAAGATCGGCTACGGCGACGCCCAGGTGCAGAACTTCGGCACCTCGCGCGACGTGCTGATCCGCCTGCCGCTCAAGCAGGGGCTCTCCTCGGCCCAGCAGAGCGACCAGGTGATGGCCACGCTCAAGGCCGACAGCCCGCAAGTCCAGCTGCAGCGCGTCGAGTTCGTGGGCCCGCAGGTGGGCAAGGAACTCGCCACCGACGGGCTGCTTGCGCTCGCCTGCGTGGTGGTGGGCATCGTCATCTACCTGTCGTTCCGCTTCGAGTGGAAGTACGCCGTGGCCGGCGTGATCGCGAACCTGCATGACGTCGTGATCATTCTCGGCTTCTTCGCGTTCTTCCAGTGGGAGTTCTCGCTTTCCGTGCTCGCGGCGGTGCTCGCGGTGCTCGGCTATTCGGTGAACGAATCGGTCGTGATCTTCGACCGGATTCGCGAGACCTTCCGGCGCGAGCGCAAGATGACCGTGGTGGAGGTGATCAACCACGCCATCACGAGCACGATGTCGCGAACCATCATCACCCACGGCTGTACGGAAATGATGGTGCTGTCGATGTTCTTCCTCGGTGGTCCGACGCTGCACTACTTCGCGCTCGCGCTGACAGTGGGCATCCTGTTCGGCATCTACTCGTCGGTGTTCGTCGCGGCGGCGCTCGCCATGTGGCTCGGCGTGAAGCGCGAAGACCTCTTGAAGGACAAGAAGGAAAAGTACGATCCGAACGATCCGAACGCCGGGGCGCAGGTCTGAACCTGTTCCCCGCTTCCCGCGAAGGTTCGCAAGCGCAGCATGTGAAAAGCCGGTTCTCACGCGAACCGGCTTTTTTTTCGCCCCAGCCCCGGCGTCGCCTTCCGATGAGGACAGCGCCCGTTACTGCTTGATGCCCTCGGCCTGGATGTGCAGCTTCGTCGCCATCTTGAATCCGTATTGCTTGCCGAAGTCCACGCCATAATCGTCGCGGTTGAATTCGGCCTCGGCTTCCACGCCGCACACCTCGCGCTTGAGCATGGGATGCTGCATGCACTTGAACGACTCGATCTCGAGCTTGAGCGGCCGGGTCACGCCGTGCAGCGTGAACGTGCCGATCACCTCTTTCGGCGTGTCGCCGTCGAAAACGATCTGCGTGCCCTTGTAGGTCGCCGTGGGGTATTTCGCGGCATCGAGGAATTCCGGCCCGGCGACGTGCTTGTCCAGCTCCGGATTGCCGGTCTGCACCGAGGCCGGATCGATCGTGACGTCCACGGTACCGGTCTTCGCGGCGCGGTCCAGCGTGACCGTGCCCGTGGTCTTCGTGAACTTGCCGCGCCAGACCGAGAGTCCGCCGAAATGGTCGGCCTCGAAGCTCGGGTAGGTGTGGTTCGGATCGAGCTGATAGGTGTCGGCGGCCATGGCCGGGGCGGCCAGCGACACCGCGCATACGGCAACAGCCCCTACGGTCACGCGTAGCATCGTATTCACAAATGTCTCCTTGACGGCTGGGTAAAGATCAAGCGCTCCGCCGCGCCACCAGGAGCCTGGTCAGCGAGCGGCGCAAACTGGATGCAAGAAGGTCACAAGATACCGCAGCGCCGGCCCGCGTTTGGTAACATGGCGCACAGCCGTCGTGTTTCCCCGGTCGCACGCGGCAGCGTTGCCCGTCCCCGTTCACGTCGTTTTGCGTCATCTGCCCGTATGGCCCAGGACTCACTGATCGCGTGTCACGAATGCGACGCGCTCTACCGCAAGCCCCAACTGCTCGGCCGGCAAACCGCCCGCTGCTCGCGCTGTGGCGCGCTCCTCTACAACAGCGGGGCGGCGCAGCTCGACCGCATCTGCGCGATGACGCTCGCCGCGCTCATCACGTTCGTCATCGCCCAATCGTTTCCTATCATCGAGCTCGATGCGAACGGCATTGTGTCGGAATCGAGCCTGTTCGGCGCACTGATCGTCCTGTGGGGCGAGGACATGCAGATCATCGCGGTCATGGTGTTCTGCGCCACGATCCTTTTTCCGCTCACCGAACTCGTCGCCCTGCTCTACGTGCTGCTGCCTATCCGGCGCGGTTTCATTCCACCGGGGTTCAACCGGGTCCTGCGCGCGATCGAGTTCGTGCGCCCCTGGGGCATGCTCGAAGTATTCATGCTCGGAGTCCTGATTACGATCGTGAAGATGGTGAGTCTCGCGCGCGTGATTCCCGAAACGGCGCTTTTCGCGTTCGGTGCGCTGACGCTCATGTTCACCGTCGTCGTGACCTTCGACGCCCGAACGCTCTGGGACATCGCCGACGCGCTGCGCGAGCGGAGCCGGCACGCCGGCACACGGACCGGCAGGGGGCAGAAGGCGCGCGCGCCGGCGCCCGGCGACGGTGTGGGCCATGCGGCCGCGCCGCCCGGCCCAGGCCAGCTCGCCGATCCCGACATCCACGATCCGTCCGCGCCCAAGCCGCGCGCCAATCCGAAGCCTTCGGGCTCGTCTCCACACTAAGGGGTCCGCAATGAAATATGTGACCGCTACGGAGGCCGGCTTAGTCTCTTGCCACTCCTGCGGGCACGTGCAGCCGCACGTGCGTTCGGCCGCGCACCCGCGCTGCGCGCGCTGCAACGCACGGCTGCACGAGCGCCATCCGGACAGTCTCTCGCGCACCTGGGCGCTGCTCATCGCCGCGGCGGTGCTCTACATCCCGGCCAACCTGCTGCCGGTCATGCACACGGCCTCCCTCGTCGGCGACGAGGACGACACGATCATGAGCGGCATCGTGTACTTCTGGACCTCGGGCTCGTGGCCGCTCGCGGTGATCGTGTTCATCGCCAGCATACTCGTGCCGATGCTGAAGCTCTTCGTCCTCGCCCTGCTCGCCTTCACGGCAGGGCGCCGTTCGACCTGGCGCCCCGTCGAGCGCTCGAAGCTCTACCGGATCGTCGAGTTCATCGGCCGCTGGTCGATGCTGGACATCTTCGTGGTCACGCTGACGGTTGCGCTGGTACGCTTCCAGTCGCTGGCCGTGATCACGGCGCGCCCCGGTGCGATCGCATTCGGCTCGGTCGTGATCCTGACCATGCTGGCGTCGATGCAGTTCGACCCGCGTCTGATCTGGGACCCCGTGGACGACGATAAACAGAAGCCAACGCAATACTCTCAGGATCGCCCCCATGAATAACCCGAAAGGACCGAACCCGCCTTCCGCGGGCGGCCCGCTCCCGCCCGAGCTGCCCGAGCCCGAGATCGTCAAGCCGAAGCGCTGGCTGCCCTCGCTCGTCTGGATCGTGCCGCTCGTCGCCGCGCTGATCGGCGTCGCGCTCGTGGTGAAATCCGTGGCCACGCGCGGTCCCACCATTACGGTCAGCTTCGCGAGCGCCGAAGGCCTCGAGCCCGGCAAGACCAAGGTGAAGTACAAGGACGTCGACATCGGTTCCGTGCGCGCCGTCAAGCTCGCGCCGAACCTCTCGCACGTGCTGGCCACCATCGAGCTGACCAAGGACGCCGAAGCGTTCGCCGTGAAAGACAGCCGCTTCTGGGTGGTGCGCCCGCGCATTGGCGCAAGCGGCGTGTCGGGACTCTCCACGCTGCTTTCGGGCTCCTATATCGGCGCCGACGCGGGGCGCTCGAAGGAGACGGCCAGCGACTTCGTCGGGCTCGAAGCGCCGCCTGCCGTCACGATCGACGAGAAAGGCCACCGCTACACGCTGCACAGCGACACGCTCGGCTCGCTCGACATCGGTACGCCCATCTTCTTCCGGCGCATCCAGGTGGGCCAGGTGACGGGCTACTCGCTCGATCAGGACGGCACGGGCGTCACCGTGCAGGTGTTCGTCAGCGCGCCGTACGACCAGTACGTCGGCACCAACACGCGCTGGTGGCACGCGAGCGGCGTGAACGTGCAGCTCGATTCCAGCGGCATCAAGGTGGACACGCAGTCGCTCGCGACCATCGTGGTGGGCGGGCTGGCGTTCCAGGCGCCGCCGGGTAAGGCGATGGGCCCGCAAGCCCCCGAAAACGCCACCTTCACCCTCGCCGACAACGAATCCGATGCCATGCGCGAGCCCGACGGCACGCCGGTACGCGTCGTCATGTACTTCAACCAGTCGCTGCGCGGCCTTTCGGTGGGCGCGGCAGTGGACTTCCGCGGCATCGTGCTGGGCCAGGTCACCGATATCGGCATCGAATACGACCCGAAGGAGCACAATTTCGCGATGCCGGTCACGATCGACCTGTATCCGATGCGCCTCTCGCGTCGCATACATGGCGATAGCCCGGCGCCGCATACGCCCGAGGGCCGCGAGCTGCTCACGCGTCTCGTGCAGCGCGGACTGCGCGGCCAGTTGCGCACGGGCAATCTGCTCACGGGTCAGCTTTACGTGGCGCTCGACATCTTCCCGAAGGCCCCGCCCGCCACGGCGAATGTCGACCGCGACCCGATCGAGCTGCCCACCATCCCGAACTCGCTCGAAGAACTGCAGCTGCAGGTGGCCGACATTGCGAAGAAGCTCGACAAGATTCCGTTCGACCAGATCGGCACGAATCTGAACGACTCGCTCAAGAGCGCGAACCAGCTCTTTGCCCAGGTCAACAACGAGATCCTGCCGCAGATGCGCGGCACGCTCGACGAAGCCCAGAAGACCTTCGCCGCCGCCCAGTCGACCCTGCAGCAGGATTCGCCGCTGCAATCGGACGTGCATGAGGCGATGCAGCAGTTGACACGCACGCTGCAGTCGCTCAACGCGCTGTCCGATTATCTGGAACGCCACCCCGAATCGCTCTTGCGCGGCAAATCAGGAGATAACCCATGACGGTCGACCGGCTTCTCAAGCGCGCCGCCGCGGCTGGCGACCCCGCCGGCCAACCCGCCGGCCACCCCGCGCGCGCCGTGCCTGGCGCTCGCCGGGCCGCACTGGCGCTCGCCGCTACGGCAGCCATGCTGGCCGGCTGCGCGTCGCCTCCCAGCCAGTTCTACACGCTGAGCCCGACCGGCGATGCCGCGCGCACCACGCCAGCCGCCAATCCGGCCTGGCTGATCGAGCTCCCGCCGATCGACGTGCCGCCGCAAGTGGCCAAGGCACAGCTCGTCGTGCAGACGAGCGACAGTCAGGTCAAGGTGCTCGAAGAACGGCGCTGGTCGTCGATGCCCGGCGACGAGATCCGCCGTGCGCTGTCAGGCGACCTCACGCAGCAGCTCGGCACCATCGACGTGTACGGCTCGCCGTACCCCGCCGGCGCGCCCGTGTACCGCGTGAGCGTGAGGGTACAGCGCTTCGAGTCGTGGCCCGACTCGCATGCGCTCATCGACGCCGTCTGGAGCGTGCGCTCGCTCGCCACGCAAACGGTCATGACCTGCCGCAGCGTGTTCGACGAACCGGTTGGTACCGGCTACGACGCGCTCGTTGCCGGGCACCGGCGCGCGGTCGAGGCGCTTTCGACGGCGATTTCGAGCGGCGTGCGGGCGGTCGCGGCCGCGCCGCGGCCTGTCGCGTCAGCGGGCGGCGGCAAAAAGTCCGACTATCGTCCCACGCCGGCGACCGGCATTCCGTGCCCGTCCGCAGCAACGGACGCCGGCGCCGGCTGACCCTCTGCGCCAGGCCCCGCGCGGCGCCGCCCTGCGCCCGCCGTGCGGGGCCGGCGCACCAGTTCATCCTCCATGTTCCGCACGTTCAAGACCCTCTGGAAAAAATGGCGCGCCTCGCGCAGCGCCGGCCATCAACTCGACGCGCTGCTCGCGGTCGCCGACGCCGACGCCGACGCCCCCTACGCGGAGCGCAGCGACTGGCTGATCGAGCTCGCGCACTGGATCCACCGCGGCGGCAAGCTCGACGCCATGGCGAGCGCCGCGGACGCCGCCGACGCCGCGCCCGGCACGCCGCACCGCGCTCCGCCGGAGCACGCGCGCGTGCGCTACCTGCTGCACGTGCTCGACCGCAATCCGGCGTGGAAAGCGAACGTCGGCGCGATGGTGCGCGAGCTGCTGCGCGAGACCGACAGCATTTCGCTCCTGTGCGACGCCGGCATGCCGGTACATTCGGGTCTGGTCGGTTCGCTCCTGGAGCGCATCCAGGCGCAGCTGATTCCACCCGCGCCGAATCGCCGCGACCTCGCGGCGCTCGTCGCGCTGATGTTTCCGGCCGCGCACGATCCCGAATGGATCGCCACGCTGCCGCTCGATCTGCTGAGCCGCCTGCAGACGCTGATCGCCGAGCCGCAAGAGCAGGCTGCGGAAGAATCGCTCGCCGCCGCCGGCGAGACCCGTATCGCAGCGCCTGCGGACGGCGCGCCGGACTCGACTGCCAGCGCAGGATCAGACCTGCGCCCGAGCGATTTTTCCGTGGGTCTGCTAACGGCGCTCCATAACCTCACCTGTCAGATCAGCTCGACCGGACTTTCACCGACAGTGCGCAGCCGCCTGTCGGACGACGACGCCCGCGTAGCCGTCGAACGTCTGCCGTTCTTCCGCCTTACGCGCGCGATGCTCGCCGTCGAGAACGCGCGCGACGCGGGCGAGCCCGGCCGGCTGCTGCAGGAAGTGACGTGGCTGCGCGTTCTGCTGGATGGCTGCCGCGAGGCCACCGACGACGTCTTCGCCCACCTCTACCGCAACGGCGTGCGCGTCGATACGGTGTTCCAGGTCGAGCGCATGCGCATGCGGGTGCAGCGCGCGGAGCGGCTGCTCGATGCGTGGATGGCTTCCGACGATCTGCGCGTGCAGGCACGCCTCATCGCGGACCTCGTGAAGGCGAACCAGGCAAGCCAGAGCGTGGCGCACCTGCTGCGCAGCAACTTCGCGCTGCTCTCGCGCAAGGTAGTCGAGCTCTCCGCCGACACCGGCGAGCACTACATCGCCCGCGACCGTGCCGAATACCTGACGATGCTACGCATGGCCGCCGGCGGCGGGCTCGTGACGGCGGTGACGGTGTACGTGAAGTTCGGCATCACGGGCGCGCATCTGCCTTCGATGATCGAGGGCGTGTTCGCGGGGCTCAACTACGCGGTGAGCTTCCTCGTCATGCACTTCTGCCACTTCTCGCTCGCCACCAAGCAGCCCGCCATGACGGCCCCGACGCTCGCCCGCGAACTCGACGGCGCCGACGAGCCGGCCGGGCGGACGCGCTTCGTCTCGTCGGTGGTGGCGCTGATCCGCACCCAGGCGGCGGCCGTGCTCGGCAACGTGCTGCTCGTGTTCCCCGCCTGCCTCGCGATCCAGCTCGTGTGCGGGTGGCTGTTCCACGCCAACCTGATCTCCCCGGCAAAGGCGCACGCGACGCTCCAGTCGTTCTCGCTCGTCGGCCCGACACCGTTTTACGCGGCGCTGACCGGCGTGCTGCTGTGGGCGTCGAGCGTGTTCTCCGGCTGGGCCGACAACTGGTTCGTCCTGCATCGCGTGGAAGACGCGCTCGCCTGGAACCGGCGCCTGCGCATGACGCTCGGCACCACGGGTGCCGCGCGTTTCGCGCATTTTTGCCGCGTCAACGTGGCGGGCGTGTGGGGCAATGTCGTCCTCGGGCTCATGCTCGGGATTGTGCCGGCGGTCGTCTCGGCGATGGCGTTCCATTTCGAGGTGCGGCACGTGACGCTTTCGGCGGGGTCGATCGGCGTCGCGATGGGCGTGCTCGGCACCGCCACGCTCAAGTCCGGCGAGCTCTGGTGGGCCGTCGCGGGCGTGGCCAGCATGGCGGTGCTGAACGTGACAGTCAGCTTCGCATTTGCGCTGCAGATGGCGCTGCGTTCGCGCGACCTCGGACGCAAGGACGTGCGCCCGATCATGCGCGCGATCTGGCGGCGTATCACGCGACATCCGGCCGATCTGGTGTGGCCGATGCGCGCGTCGCAGAACACGGACGAAGCCGGGGGGCATTCAAGCAGGTAGTGAAGCGGCCACCGGGACGGGCCACCCTCGCAACCCGCGTACAATAGCGCCTTCCCCGCAGCGTCCCTTCCCCTCATGTCTTTCGAATTCTTTGCTCCCTGCCCGCGCGGCCTCGAAGCCGCGCTCGCCGCCGAACTGGCCGAAACCGCCACGCGGCGCCTGCCGCCCGGCGCGCTCACGGTGGGCGCCGAGGTGCCCGGCGGCGTGCATTTCCGCGGCAACTGGGCCGGCGGCATGGCCGCGAACCTGCACTCGCGCATCGCAAGCCGCGTGCTCCTGAAGATCGACCAGGGCCCGTACCGCAGCGAGCAGGATATCTACACGCTCGCCGCCGGACAGCGCTGGGAGCAGTGGTTCACGGCGAACGACACGCTGCGCGTCGACATCACGGCGATCAAGTCGCCGCTGCGCAGCCTCGAATTCGCGACGCTGCGCGTGAAGGACGCGATTTGCGACCGCATGCGCGCGAAGGCCGGCGCGCGTCCGAGCATCGACACCGCGTATCCCGACGTGCGCGTCTTCGCGTTCCTCACGGCCGGCGAGTGCACGCTCTATCTGGACACCTCGGGCGAGCCGCTCTTCAAGCGCGGCTGGCGCCTCGACAAGGGTGCGGCGCCGCTGCGCGAGAATCTCGCCGCCGGCATCCTGCGCCTGACCGGCTGGACGCCCGGCACGCCGCTCTATGACCCGATGTGCGGCAGCGGCACCTTCCTCGCCGAAGCGGCGCAGGTGGCGCTCGACATCGCGCCCGGACTCGAACGCAGCTTCGGCTTCGAGCGTCTCAAGCAGTTCGATTCGGCCGCCTGGCGCCACCTGAAGAGCGAGGCGAACACCGCACGCAACACGGCGCAAAGCCGCCCGCGCGAGCTGGAAATTTACGGCAGCGACATTTCGGACGTGATGCTGGAGAAAGCGCGCGCCAACTTCGCGCGCGCCGGGCTCGGCAGCGTGCCGCTCAAGCAGATCGACGCGCGCAACATGACGCCGCCCGCCGACGCGCCCGGCATTCTCGTGGCGAACCCGCCATACGGCGAGCGGATCGAAGTGCGCGGCCGCAACGCGCGGGGCGAGGCGCGGCCGACCGCGCGCTCGATGCGCGACGACCGGGACGACGACGGTGGCGAAGGTTTCCGCCGTGCCGAGACCGATGCGCCCGACAGCGAGTTCTTCCAGGCGCTGGGCGACGCGCTCAAGCAGCGCTTCACGGGCTGGCGCGCCTTCGTGCTGACTTCGGACCGCAAGCTGCCGGGGCAACTGCGACTGCGCGAATCCGCGAAGACGCCACTCTTCAACGGCGCGCTCGAATGCCGGCTGTTCCGCTTCGACCTGATCGCGGGCAGCGTGCGCCAGCGGCCCGCGAACGGCGGTGCGCAGACGAACGACAACGCCTGAGCGAACGGTAGCGCCCGCGTGCTATGAACGGGCCCCACGGGGTGCCCGGCGCAGCATGCGGAAAATTTTCGCACTCCAGAAATAACCCCTGCCTCCCGGATCGTCGCCGATCGCTGCTGACAGTACGTTGTCAGCAGCAGCCAGGCACACTTCCCTTACGCCATCCGGCGATTCCGCACTGCCCACCGTCAGTAGTCCGCATCCGAGGAGCGCATCATGTCGACCGAAGCATCCCGTGTCATCTCGTGGTTTGAAATTCCCGCGCACGATCTGGAGCGCGCCGCCCGCTTCTATGAAACGGCGCTCGATACGTCGCTGCAGCGCGAAGTGTTCGGCGGCGTGCCGGTGGCGCTGTTCGCGCACAACGAGGCCGAAACCGGCGGCTGCATCGTCTTCAATCCGCAGGACTTGAAGCCGGATTCGAAAGGCGTGCTCGTGTACCTGAACGCACAGCCTTCCGTGACGGCCGTGCTCGACCGCGTCGAGAAGGCCGGCGGCAAGAAGCAGGGCCCGGCGCTCGAGTTGCCGAACAACTATGGGTACATCGGCTTCTTCCTCGATACCGAAGGCAACCGCGTAGGGCTGCACGCGGCAAAGCTCGCCTGAGGCACGAGTCACGCGGGAGGCGCAGCCGGCTTGCGAACGAACGGCCTCGCTCCCGCCCGCCTTTGCGGGCATTGCCCACGGCCGCCGGCCCTCACGCGAGCAGCGCTATCATCGCGGCAGCGGCCGCTCCCAGCCAGACGGCCGCCCTCTCGCCGATACTTCGTTGCCCCCCAACGCGCTTTTGCCTATGTCACGTCGCGCAGACCGCCTCTTTCGCATTGCCGAGCTGTTGCGCGGCCGGCGCCTCACCACGGCACAGCAGCTTGCCGAATGGCTGGAGGTGTCGCCGCGCACGGTCTATCGGGATGTGCGCGACCTGCAACTGTCTGGCGTGCCGATCGAGGGTGAGGCGGGTATCGGCTACCGGCTCGCGCGCAGTGCGAGCCTGCCCCCGCTCTCCTTCACCGCCGACGAGCTCACGGCGCTCGCGGTGGGCGCCCGTATGGCCGAATCGTGGGGCGGTGCCGCGCTCGCGGGCGGGGCGCGCAGTTCGCTCGCCAAGATCGCGGCCGCCATGCCCGCGGACAAGCGGGTGGTTCTGGAGCGCCTCGCCGTGTTCGTGCCGTCGTTTCACGTCGACCGGGCGTTCTCCGAGAAAGTGGACGCGCTGCATCGCGCCGTCGATACGCGGCTCGTCGTGCGCTTCGCCTACTGCGACCGGCTCGGCGCCCATACGGAGCGGCGCGTGTGGCCGCTCGGGCTCGTCTATTGGGGCGCGCGCTGGACGGTGGGTGCGTGGTGTGAACTGCGCGAAGACTTCCGCAACTTCGACATCGCGCGCATGGACAAGGTCGAGGTGCTCGAATCGTTCCCCGATGTCAGCGGCCGCCGGCTCGCCGACTATATGCGCCGTGTGAAGGCGCCCTCACGCTAGTCGCGGCACACGGCGGCTCGCTCATCGATACGCCTCGCTCAGCGCAAAAAAAGCGCGCATCGCTGCGCGCCTTGCATGGCTTGTCCAGATGGACACGCGGCCGTCACTCCACCGCTTTCACCATATCCTCGATCACCTTCTTCGCGTCGCCGAACACCATCATCGTCTTGTCCATGTAGAAGAGTTCGTTGTCGAGCCCCGCGTACCCCGCCGCCATCGACCGCTTGTTCACGATGACTGTGCGCGCCTTGTACGCCTCGATGATCGGCATGCCCGCAATCGGCGACTTCGGATCGTTCTTCGCCGCCGGATTCACCACGTCGTTCGCGCCCAGCACCAGCACCACGTCGGTCTGGCCGAACTCGTTGTTGATGTCCTCCATCTCGAACACCATGTCGTAGGGCACCTCGGCTTCCGCCAGCAACACGTTCATGTGGCCCGGCATGCGGCCCGCCACCGGGTGGATCGCGTAACGCACGTCCACGCCTTTTTCGACGAGCTTGTCCGTGAGTTCCTTGAGCGCATGCTGCGCGCGCGCCACCGCGAGGCCATAGCCCGGCACGATCACGACGCTCTCCGCATTGCCGAGCATGAACGACGCATCCTCGGCCGAGCCCGACTTCACCGGGCGCTGCTCCTGCGCGCCGCCCGCCGCCGCCCCGCCCGCTTCGGCGCCGAAACCGCCCAGCAGCACGTTGAAGAACGAGCGGTTCATCGCGTGGCACATGATGTACGAGAGAATCGCCCCCGACGAGCCCACGAGCGACCCGGCAATGATCAGCATCGCGTTGTTCAGCGAGAAGCCGATGCCGGCCGCGGCCCACCCCGAGTACGAGTTCAGCATCGAGACCACGACGGGCATGTCCGCGCCGCCGATCGGAATGATGATGAGCACCCCGAGCGCGAACGCGATCAACGTCATGATGATGAACGGCAGCCACGATTGCGTCAGGAAGAACAGGATCCCGAAGCCGATCATGCCCAGCGCGAGCATCAGGTTGATGAGATGCTGGCCCGCGTAGACCACCGGCGCGCCCTGGAACAGGCGGAACTTGTACTTCCCCGAGAGTTTGCCGAATGCGATCACCGACCCGCTGAACGTAATCGCGCCCACGAACGTGCCGATGAAGAGCTCGATGCGGTTGCCGTACGGCAGGAAGCCCGCATAAGGCGCATCCTCGGCCACGAGCCCGAACGCGGCCGGTTCGGAGACCACCGCATAGGCGATGCACACGGCCGCGAGACCGATCAGCGAGTGCATGGCCGCGACGAGCTCTGGCATCTTCGTCATCTCGACGCGCGCGGCGACATAGGCGCCCACCCCGCCGCCGACCACGAGCGCGGCAAAGAGCAGCGCGAGACCCAGGCTCAGATTCGAGCCGAATTGCGCGGACTCCTTCACGATCATCGCGATCGTGGTGAGAATCGCGATGGCCATGCCGGTCATGCCGAACACATTGCCGGCGCGCGCGCTCTTCGGGTTCGAGAGCCCCTTGAGCGCCTGGATGAAGCAGACCGACGCCACCAGATAAAGCAGCGTAACGACGTTCATGCTCACGAAGTTCAGCCCCATCATGCGCCCTCCTTGCTGCCGGAGGCCGGGAGCTTCTTCGGCTCTTTTTTGCGGAACATCTCGAGCATGCGCCTTGTCACGAGGAAGCCCCCGAACACGTTGACGGACGCAAGCAGCACGGCAAACGTGCCGAAGAACTTGCCCGCGCCGCCCACGGTCAGGCCCGTGGCCAGCATCGCGCCGACGATCACGATCGCCGAAATCGCATTGGTCACGGCCATGAGCGGCGTATGCAGCGCGGGCGTGACGTTCCAGACCACGTGATAGCCCACGTACACGGCCAGCACGAAGATGATCAGGTTGATGACGGTATGATTGATGACTTCCATTGATTCGTTCTCCTTCTCGTCATGCCTTCTTCGTCACGGCCCCGTCGCGGGCCAGCAGCGTGGCCGCGACGATGTCGTCCGCGAGGTCGATGTTGAGCGTGCCTTCCTTCGTGAGAATCAGCTTCAGGAAGTCGAGCAGGTTGCGCGCGTAGAGCGACGAAGCGTCGGCGGCGACCATCGAAGCGAGGTTCGTGTAGCCGCAGATCTGCACGCCGTGCTGCGCGACCACCTGGTCGGCGACGGTGAGCGGGCAGTTGCCGCCGCGCCGCCCGCTCGCCGGATCGGCCACCGGGCCGCGCCCTGCCGCGAGATCGATCACCACCGAGCCCGGTTTCATCGCCTGCACGGTTTCGGCGGGCAAGAGCGTGGGCGCATCGCGGCCCGGGATCAGCGCGGTGGAGATCACGATGTCGGCCTGCTTCGCGCGTTCGTGGACCAGCGCCGACTGGCGCGCGAGCCACGACGGCGGCATGGGCCGCGCATAGCCGCCCACCCCCTGCGCCGCTTCGCGCTCCTCATCGGTTTCGTAGGGCACGTCGAGAAACTTCGCGCCCAGCGACTCGATCTGCTCCTTGACCGCGGGCCGCACGTCCGAGGCCTCGATCACGGCCCCCAGGCGCCGCGCCGTGGCAATCGCCTGCAGGCCCGCCACGCCCGCGCCGAGAATCAGCACGCGCGCGGCCTTCACGGTGCCGGCGGCGGTCATGAGCATGGGCATGAAACGCGGATAGAGGTTCGACGCCACCAGCACCGCCTTGTAGCCGGCGATGTTGGCTTGCGACGACAGCACGTCGAGACTCTGCGCGCGCGTGGTACGTGGCGCAGCTTCGAGCGCGAACGCAGTCAGTCCCGCCTCGGCAAGCTTTTGTGCGTTTTCCGCATTAAAGGGATCGAGCATGCCGACGAGCACGGCGCCGCGTTTCATGAACGGCAGCTCGCTGACGGTGGGTGATTGAACCTTGAGCACGAGGTCGGCGCCGAACGCGGCGGCGGCATCGGCGATCTGCGCGCCAACCCCGCTGTAGGCTTCGTCGGGAAAGCTTGCGCCGGCGCCCGCTCCGCTCTGCACGGTGACGGTGTGGCCCTGGGCGACGTACTTCTTGATTGTCTCCGGCGTCGCGGCCACGCGGCTTTCGTTTGCCCGCGTCTCTGCGGGTACTCCGATATGCATCGTTGAATCCTCCTCGACCTTCCAGCTATGTAAAGATTCGGGGGGCCGACGAGGTGCGCCGGCAAGTATTCTTTTTTCATGCAACGGCATAAGGACGCACCACTTTAACCGAAAGCCGGGGGCGGATCGATCCCAGAAAACCGGGGGTTGTGCGCCATCGCGAGCTGTGGCGAGCCCCCGCGGATAAACCGACCGGACGGTAATCCCGCCTGCCCGGCCACGCCCGCCGCCAGCAGCGCGAGGCGTGTCCCGGTAAAATGGCGGACCATGAACGAGGACACCTGGGCCCCGCACGTCACCGTGGCGGCCATCATCGAGCGTGACGGGCGCTTCCTGCTCGTCGAGGAGCGCACGCCGGCCGGCCTGCGCCTGAACCAGCCCGCAGGACATCTGGAGGCGGGCGAAACGCTCGCCGAAGCCGTGATGCGCGAAACGCTGGAAGAAAGCGCGTATGCGTTCACGCCCGAAGCGCTGGTCGGCGTCTACATGACGCATTTCGGCAAGCCGGGCGAAAGCGGCGCGACCTATCTGCGCTTCACGTATTGCGGCACGGTCGGCGTTGCGCCCGAAGACCGCGCGCTCGATCCCGATATCGTCCGCACGGTATGGATGAGCGCCGAGGAACTGCGCGCCGTGCCCGAGCGTCACCGCACGCCGCTCGTGATGCAGTGTGTCGACGATTACCTCGCGGGCGTGCGCGTACCGGTCGATTTCGTGCACGTGCATGCGGTGGGCCCCAAAACGGGACCCAAAACGGGACCCAAAGCAGACCCCAAGCCCGGTCCTCAAGGTTGAAGGCAGCAAGAGAGATGAGCAAACGCAAGATCGTGGTAGGCATGTCGGGCGGCGTCGATTCGTCGGTCACCGCATGGCTGCTCAAGGAGCAGGGGTTCGACGTCGTCGGTCTCTTCATGAAGAACTGGGAAGACGACGACGACGGCGAGTACTGCTCGACGCGCCAGGACTGGATCGACGTGGTGTCGGTGGCGGACCTGATCGGCATCGACGTCGAAGCCGTGAACTTCGCCGCCGAGTACAAGGATCGCGTGTTCGCCGAATTCCTGCGCGAATACTCGGCCGGCCGCACGCCGAACCCCGACGTGCTCTGCAACGCCGAGATCAAGTTCAAGGCGTTCCTTGACCACGCCATGTCGCTCGGCGCGGAAACGATCGCCACGGGCCACTATGCGCGCGTGCGCCAGAACGAAAGCAATGGGCGTTTCGAACTGCTGAAGGCCTTCGACCACACGAAAGATCAGTCGTACTTCCTGCATCGCCTGAACCAGGCCCAGCTCTCGAAGACGATGTTCCCGCTCGGCGAGATCCCGAAGACGAAGGTGCGTGAGATCGCCGAACAGATCGGACTGCCGAACGCGAAAAAGAAGGACTCCACCGGCATCTGTTTCATCGGCGAACGGCCGTTCCGCGACTTCCTGAACCGTTACCTACCCACGCAGCCGGGCCCGATGATGACGCCCGACGGCAAGGTGGCGGGCGAGCATATCGGCCTCGCGTTCTACACGTTCGGGCAGCGCAAAGGCATAGGCCTTGGCGGCAGCAAGGACGGCAGCGGCGATCCGTGGTTCGTGGCGGGCAAGGACATGGCGTCGAACACGCTGTACGTCGTGCAGGGCCACGATCATCCGTGGCTGCTCGCGCACGATCTGCGCGCCGGCAACGTGAGCTGGGTGGCGGGAGAACCGCCGGCCCCAGGCCATGCGTGCGGCGCGAAAACGCGCTACCGCCAGGCCGACGCGCGCTGCACCTTCGGTGGAGCCGGCGAAGGCCTGTTCTCGCTGCACTTCCCCGACGCGCAGTGGGCCGTGACGCCCGGCCAGTCGGCCGTGCTTTACGATGGCGACGTGTGCCTGGGCGGCGGGATCATTGAAGCGGTCGAGACGCTCGAGCCCCACGTCCCGGCCGTACCGCCGCCCGCGCCGGTGCGGGCGAAGCGAACCCGGCGCGCCCAGTCGCATACGCAAGGCACACCGGGCAAGCAACCCGCGCCGCTCGACGCCGCGGCAAGCAAGGCGTAAGCCTCTTCCCGGCACCGCACATTTTCCTGCCGGCTTCACGGCCAGTTTCACAAACTTGCGGCATCATTTGCGCCATCCGCGCCGACAGACGGCGCGGGAGCGGCGCATCGCCCGTCCACGCGGGCAAGACGCGCGCATCAGGTCAAGACACTGGAGCCCCTCATGTTTTCCCGACGTTATCTCGCGATGTGGATCGCCGTGCTCGTGGCGGTAGTCTGCGTCGCCGCTGCGGCGCTGCATCATCTGTCCTGGCTGTGCGCCATCGTACCCGTGCTGTTCGTCCTGCTCGGCCTCTACGACCTGACGCAAGAGCGCCACGCCATCCTGCGCAACTATCCGATCTGGGGCCATCTGCGCTTCTTCTTCGAGTTCGTGCGGCCCGAGATCCGCCAGTACTTCGTGGAAGACGACACCGACGAAAAGCCGTTCTCGCTCGCGCAACGCAGCCTCGTGTACCAGCGCGCCAAGAACGCCGTCGACAGCCGCCCCTACGGCACCGAACTCGACGTGAAGGCCGTTGGCCACGAGTGGATCAGCCACTCGCTCGCGCCGACGAAGATCCCGAACTGCGACTTCCGCGTGCTCGTGGGCGCGAGCCGCGCGCAGCCCTACTCGATATCGATCTTCAACGTCTCGGCGATGAGCTTCGGCTCGCTCTCCGCGAACGCGATCCGCGCGCTGAACCTCGGCGCGAAGAAAGGCGGCTTCGCGCACGACACGGGCGAAGGCTCGCTTTCGAAGTATCACCGCGAGAACGGCGGCGACATCATCTGGGAAATCGCCTCGGGCTACTTCGGCTGCCGCAACGACGACGGCACCTTCAGCGCCGAAAAATTCCAGCGCCTCGCGGGCGAACCGCAGGTGAAGATGATCGAGGTGAAGCTCTCGCAGGGCGCGAAGCCCGGTCACGGCGGCATGCTGCTGGCCGCGAAGGTCACGCCCGAGATCGCCGAAACGCGCGGCATTCCGATCGGCCAGGACTGCATCTCGCCGGCCCGCCATTCGGAGTTCTCGACGCCGCGCGGCCTGCTCGAATTCGTCGAGCGCCTGCGCACGCTCTCGGGCGGCAAGCCCACGGGCTTCAAGCTGTGCATCGGGCATCCGTGGGAATTCTTCGGCATCGCCAAGGCGATGCTCGAAACGGGCATCCTGCCGGACTTCATCGTGGTGGACGGCGCCGAGGGCGGCACGGGCGCGGCGCCCCTCGAATTCACCGACCATATCGGCACGCCGCTGCAGGAAGGGCTGCTGCTCGTGCACAACACGCTCGTCGGCATTGGCCTGCGCGACAAGATCAGGATCGGCGCGAGCGGCAAGATCATCACGGCGTTCGATATCGCGAAGACGCTCGCGATCGGCGCGGACTGGGTCAACTCGGCGCGCGGCTTCATGTTCGCGGTGGGCTGCATCCAGGCGCAGAAGTGCCACTCGGACCGCTGCCCGACCGGCGTGGCGACCCAGGACCCGGTGCGCCAGAAGGCGTTGAACGTGCCCGACAAGGGCGAGCGCGTGTTCAACTTCCACCACAACACGCTGCACGCGCTGCAGGAAATCCTTCAGGCGGCCGGTCTCGAGGGTCCGCAGGACCTGCGCGCGCACCATATCGTGCGACGCATTTCCTCATACGAGGTCAAGCTGATGTCGGACCTGCTCAAGTACCTGAAGCCGGGCGATCTGCTCGAAGGCCGCTACCGTTATCAGTTGTACGAGAAGTGGTGGCCGGTCGCGCAAAGCGACTCGTTCGCGCCGGAGGCGGAAAAGATCGTCTGACCGGCTCGCACGCGCGATGCTCGATGGGCGGCGGCAGACTGGCGCGCCGCAGCACATCGCACGGCGTCGCAGCGAAAGACAGTGCAGAACGGCGGCCCGGTGCCGCCGTTTTTGTTCCGGGCGTCAGCCCTGCGGAAAGGTATCCACGAACGACGGCCGCTGCGAGAGCTTCTCGAAATGGCGCGCGAGGTTCGGATGCGGATCGCGCCAGTTCAGATCGGGCGAGCGGAAGTCGAGATAGCCGAGCGCACAGCCCACCGCAATATCGGCCAGCGTGTAGCGGTTGCCCGCGCACCAGGTGTTGCCCGCAAGGCCCTTGGCCAGCGCGTTCAGGCCCGCGTCGACCTTGCGCCGCTGACGCTCGATCCAGGCTTCGCTGCGCTGCTCGGGCGTGCGCAGCGTGCCTTCGAGGCGGATCGCCACGAGGGCGTCGAGAACGCCGTCGGCAAGCGCCTCCCAGCAGCGCACCTCCACGCGTTCGCGCCCCGACGGCGGAATCAGCTTGCCCACCGGCGACAACGTATCGACGTATTCGCAGATCACGCGCGAGTCGAACACCGCCTCGCCGTCGTCCATCACGAGACACGGCACCTTGCCGAGCGGGGTGTAGTCGTGGATCGCGGTTTCCTCGCCCCACACGTTTTCGAGCACCAGCTTGTAGTCGATTTTCTTCTCGGCGAGCACGATCCGCGCCTTGCGGACATACGGGCTGCCAAGCGAACCGATAAGTTTCATCGCACCTGCCTTTTCTGGAATCCGGCCGAAGTATACGTTGGATTGACGCTGTTCTGACGGCGTCCCCGGCGACCGACCGGTTTTACGCGATAACGGTTGTGGGACGGATGCAACATCGGCCCTCGTTGCGCAGCGAGCGCGCATCGCCGGCACGGACGCCCAAGCGGCATTGCCTGGGGGAGCGCTACAATCGCACGATGGACACGACCCTCACGCATGCTTCGGCGACCCCGGCGGCCAGCCCGCTCCCCGACCCCTCTGCCGCCGACGCGCCGCGCGGCCCCGACGGCGGCGCCGCGCTCTACCGGGCGCGCCGCGAACGCGTGCTCGCCGCAATGCGCGCGCGCGGCGGCGGCATTGCGATCGTGCCCACGGCGCCCGAAGCGCTGCGCAACCGCGACGCCGACTACCCGTATCGCCACGACAGCTACTTTTATTACCTGACCGGCTTCACGGAGCCGGAAGCGCTGCTCGTGCTCGACGCAAGTGCGAACGACAACCAGCCTTCGTCCATCCTGTTCTGTCGCGCAAAGAATGCCGAGCGCGAGACGTGGGAAGGCTTCCGCTTCGGTCCGGAAGCGGCGCGCGAGGCCTTTGGCCTGGACGCCGCGTTCGCCTGCGACGAACTCGATACCCGCATACCGCAGCTCATCGCCAACCGGCCGGCGCTGCATTACGCGCTGGCCGCCTCGGAGCGCTTCGACGCGCAGGTGCGAGGCTGGACCGACACCGTGCGCGCGCTGGGACGCAGCGGCATCACGGCGCCGGCCGCGGCGTACGACTTGCTGCCGCTGCTCGACGATATGCGCGTGATCAAGGACGCCCACGAACTCGACACGATGCGCCGGGCGGCGAAAATCTCGGCGCTCGCGCATCGTCGCGCGATGGCCGCGTGCCGCCCCGGCATACGCGAGTACGAACTCGAAGCCGAGCTGCTCTATACGTTCCGCAAGCACGGCGCGCAAGGGCCGGCCTACGGCTCGATCGTCGCGGCCGGCGCCAACGCGTGCGTGCTGCACTACCCGGCCGGCAACGCGGTGGCGCGCGAAGGCGACCTGATCCTGATCGATGCGGCGTGCGAACTGAACGGCTATGCCTCCGACATCACGCGCACGTTCCCGGCCAGCGGCCGCTACACGAGCGCGCAGCGCGAACTGTACGACATCGTGCTCGCGGCGCAGCAGGCGGCCATCGACGCAACGCGCCCGGGCGTGCACTTCGAGGCGCCGCACGATGCGGCCGTGCGCGTGCTGGCGCAAGGGCTTCTCGACACCGGCATCGTGGACCGCCAGAAGTTCGCAAGCGTGGACGACGTGATCGCCGGGCGCGCCTATGCGCGCTTCTACATGCACCGCACGGGCCACTGGCTCGGCATGGACGTGCACGATGCGGGCGATTACCGCGAGCGCGGCCCGCAGAACGGCGCGCACATGGCGCCGGCCGGCGACGCCGCGCCGCCGTGGCGTACGCTGCACCCCGGCATGACGCTCACGGTCGAACCGGGCCTGTACGTGCGCGCGGCCGAAGACGTGCCCGAGCGCTACTGGGACATCGGCATCCGCATCGAGGACGACGCGATCGTGACCGGGACGGGCTGCGAACTGATCACGCGCGACGTGCCGGTCGAGGCCGCCGAAATCGAGGCGTTGATGCAACAAGCGCAGGAAGCGCGCGGGCACGCCTGACCTCCCGGCGCCCGACGAGCAAGAACGAACCCGAAGAATCACCATGAACGCAGCTTCCGAGACCTTCGCGGCCACGCCGGCGGACACCGCCGTCCCGCCGTTCGACTATGACGTGACCATCGTCGGCGCCGGGCCTGTAGGCATGGCGCTCGCCGGCTGGCTCGCGCGGCGCAGCGCAACCGCCGCGCTGTCGATCGCGCTGATCGACGCGCGCGAGCCCGAGGACAGCAGCGGCGACCCGCGCGCCATCGCCGTCTCGCAGGGCAGCCGCACGCTGCTCGAAGCGCTCGCCTGGCCGCACGACGCCACCGCCATCGAACGCATTCACGTCTCGCAGCGCGGCCACTTCGGCCGCACGCTGATCGACCGCCGCGACTACCACTTGCCCGCACTCGGCTATGTCGCGCGCTACGGCTCGATCGTGCAGTCGCTCGCACAAGGCGTGCGCCGCACCCCCGTGCATTGGCTGCATCGGACTCACGCGCTCGATCCCGTCGTCGAGCACGACGGCGTGACGCTGCCTGTCGTCAGCGCGGGCGCCGAGCGCCGGCTGCGCACGCGCATCCTCGTGAATGCAGAGGGAGGACTCTACCGTCCGCCTTCGGACCGGGCCGCGCACGGCGATCCCGACGCCGGCGCGAACGCCGCGAAGGAAGCCGCCGCACGCGCCAACGGCGAAACGAAGCACACGCGCGACTACGGCCAGACAGCGCTGGTCGGCGTGGTGACGGTGTCGGCACCGCAGCCGCACGTCGCCTGGGAACGCTTCACGAACGAAGGCCCGATTGCACTCCTGCCGATGGGCGGCGTGCGCGGGGCGGACTACGCGCTCGTCTGGTGCTGCTCGCCCGACGAAGGCACGCGGCGCGCGCAGCTTTCCGACGCCGACTTCCTCGCGGAACTCGACGTCGCCTTCGGCTCGCGCATGGGCCGCTTCACGCAGATCCACGGACGCGCGGCGTTCCCGCTCGGCCTTTCGGCGCTCGATGCGCTCGTGATCGGCCACGGCCGCATCGCGGCGGTGGGCAACGCCGCGCAGACGCTGCATCCGGTGGCGGGCCAGGGGCTCAACCTGGGCCTGCGCGACGCGCATGCGCTCGCCGACTCGCTCGCCCAGCACGGCGCGACGCCGCTCGCGCTCGGCGACTTCGCGGGCCGCCGGGCCTTCGACCGGCGCATGACGATAGGTGCGACGGACACGCTCGCCCGGCTCTTCACCGTAGACGTCGCGCCGCTCGCCACGCTGCGCGGGCTCGCGCTCACGGCGCTCGAATTCGTGCCGCCCGTCAAGAAGGCGCTCGCCCGGCAGATGATGTTCGGGCAGCGGACCTGAAACGCGCCTGCGCAGTCCGTGTTCACGCACAAACGCCTCGCGTTACAGGGTCGAATCGCTTTTCAATAAATTCGCGGCGATGTCGTTATAAGAGCGGTGCAACGGCGCTTCGCGGCAAGGTTTCAGCACCGCGCAGCGCGACCGCGCATCTCGCTTACGCTAAAATACGCGTTTCCCCTTTTTCCAGCCATCGCTGCGCCGGCGTTTCCGAGATTTTCGGGACGCATCGCGGCGGCGGTGTTTTCCGGGCGTCATGCTTACCATCGGCCGTCACATCCTGCGCAACAACCTGTTCGTCGCCCCCATGGCGGGCGTCACGGACCGGCCGTTCCGCCAGCTGTGCAAACGGCTCGGCGCGGGCTATGCGGTTTCGGAAATGGTGGCGTCGAACGCCCAGCTCTGGAAGAGCGAAAAGACCCAGCGCCGCGCGAATCACGCGGGCGAGGTCGAACCGATCGCCGTGCAGATCGCCGGCGCCGATCCGGCGATGATGGCCGAAGCCGCGCGCTACAACGTCGCGAACGGCGCCCAGATCATCGACATCAACATGGGCTGCCCGGCCAAGAAGGTGTGCAATGTGGCGGCGGGTTCTGCGCTGCTGCAGAACGAGCCGCTCGTCGCGCGCATCGTCAAGGCCGTGGTGGATGCCGTGGGCACGGGGCCCGACGCGGTGCCCGTCACGCTCAAGATCCGCACGGGCTGGGACCGCCAGAATCGCAACGCTCTGACGGTCGCGCGCATCGCAGAGGACTGCGGCATATCGATGCTGACCGTGCACGGCCGCACGCGCGCGGATCTCTATCACGGCGAAGCGGAGTACGAAACGATTGCCGCGGTGAAAGCCGCCGCGCGCATTCCGGTGGTCGCCAACGGCGACATCGCCACGCCGCAGAAGGCACGCGACGTGCTCGCCTGCACCGGTGCCGACGCCATCATGATCGGCCGCGCGGCGCAGGGCCGGCCGTGGCTCTTTCGGGAGATCGAACATTTCATCGCTACCGGCGAGCTGCTGCCGCCGCCGCGCGTCGATGAAATCCAGTCGATCATGAACGAGCACCTCGAAGACCACTACGCGTTTTATGGCGAATTTACGGGTGTGCGTACTGCGCGCAAGCATATCGGCTGGTACACTCGCGGCCTTTGCGGCGCCAATACGTTCCGGCACCGCATGAATACGCTGGACACCACACGCGAACAGCTCCTCGCCGTCAACCAGTTCTTCGACGAACAAAAAGCGCGCTCGGAACGCCTCCTCTACGAGGACGAAGGCAACCAGAGCGGCCAGGACGGCGCAGGCGAAACAACCGATCGACTGGCAGCATGAGCAAGCACAACATCGAACAATGCGTCCGCGAGAGTCTGGGCATCTACTTCCAGGATCTCGACGGCTCCAACCCGCACGACGTTTATGAAATGGTGATTTCGATCGTCGAAAAACCGATGCTCGAGGTGGTACTCGAGCAGGCCGGCGGCAACCAGTCGCTGGCCGCCGAGTATCTCGGCATCAACCGCAACACGCTGCGCAAGAAGCTTCAGCAGCACGGCCTGCTGTAGGGCCGGCTTTCAAGCCTCTGGCGCGGCCTCCTCGATCTCTTCGGCTCCCTTCCCCATCATGATCCAGCAAGCGCTCATCTCCGTTTCCGACAAGTCGGGCATCGTCGACTTCGCGAAATCGCTCTCCTCGCTCGGCGTCAAGCTCCTCTCGACCGGCGGCACCGCGAAACTGCTCGCGGACGCGGGCCTTCCCGTCACCGAAGTGGCCGACTACACCGGCTTTCCGGAAATGCTCGATGGGCGCGTGAAAACGCTGCATCCGAAGGTGCACGGCGGCATTCTCGCGCGCCGCGACCTGCCCGAGCACATGGCCGCGCTCGAGAAGCACGACATCCCCACCATCGACCTGCTGGTGGTGAACCTGTACCCGTTCGTGCAGACCGTCGCGAAGGACGAGTGCACGCTGGAAGACGCGATCGAGAACATCGACATCGGCGGCCCGACCATGCTGCGCTCGGCGGCGAAGAACCATCGCGACGTGACCGTGATCGTCGACCCGGCCGACTACGCGACCGTGCTCGAAGAAATGCGCGCGAACGGCAACAGCGTGAGCTACGGCACGAACTTCCGCCTCGCGACCAAGGTGTTTGCGCATACGGCGCAGTACGACGGTGCGATCACAAACTACCTCACGAGCCTCACCGGCGAGCTCGAACACAAGTCGCGCAACACCTACCCGGCCGTGCTGAACCTCGCCTTCGACAAGGTACAGGACCTGCGCTACGGCGAGAACCCGCATCAAACCGCCGCGTTCTACCGCGACCTGGCTACGCCCGCCGGCGCGCTGGCGAACTACACGCAACTGCAGGGCAAGGAACTCTCGTACAACAACATCGCCGACTCGGACGCGGCGTGGGAATGCGTGAAGACCTTCGACGCGCCCGCCTGCGTGATCATCAAGCACGCGAATCCGTGCGGCGTGGCCGTGGGCAAGGACGCGCACGAGGCCTACTCGAAGGCGTTCCAGACCGACCCGACCTCGGCGTTCGGCGGCATCATCGCGTTCAACCGCGAAGTGGACGAAGCCGCGGCGCAGGCCGTGTCGAAGCAGTTCGTCGAAGTGTTGATCGCGCCGTCGTTCTCGGCGGCCGCGAAGGGCGTGTTCTCCGCCAAGCAGAACGTGCGTCTGCTAGAGATCGCTCTGGGCGAAGGCCATAACGCCTTCGATCTGAAGCGCGTGGGCGGCGGCCTGCTCGTGCAATCGCTCGATTCGAAGAACGTGCAGCCGCACGAACTGCGCGTGGTGACGAAGCGCCACCCCACTCCGAAGGAAATGGACGACCTGCTGTTCGCCTGGCGCGTCGCGAAGTTCGTGAAGTCCAACGCCATTGTGTTCTGCGCGAACGGCATGACGATGGGCGTGGGCGCGGGCCAGATGAGCCGCGTGGACTCGGCGCGCATCGCCAGCATCAAGGCCGAAAACGCGGGCCTCAAGCTCGCCGGCACGGCCGTGGCGTCGGACGCGTTCTTCCCGTTCCGCGACGGCCTCGACGTGGTGGTGAACGCGGGCGCGACCTGCGTGATCCAGCCGGGCGGCTCGATGCGCGACGACGAAGTGATCGCCGCCGCCGACGAGCACAACATCGCCATGGTGGTGACGGGCATCCGCCACTTCCGTCACTAAACGCTCGCGCACCGCGCGCCGCCTTCCGGTGGCGTGCAGGATGCTCGCCAAGGCCCGCCGGAGTGCATCCCGCGGGCCTTTTTGCTTGCCTCGCCCGCTCGCGGGCGGCGGCCCGTTCGTTGTAACATCGCAGGCATATCTGCTTTTCCGGCCTTTCATGAGAATCATCGGCATCGACCCAGGCTTGCGCGTGACCGGCTTCGGCGTGATCGAACGGCATGGCCATCAGCTCACGTACGTCGCGAGCGGCGTGATCCGCACCGGCGACGCCGACCTGCCCACGCGCCTCGGCACGATCTACGAAGGGGTCTCCACGCTGATCCGCCAGCACGCGCCCGACCAGGCCGCAATCGAAAAGGTGTTCGTCAACGTCAATCCGCAATCGACGCTGCTGCTCGGGCAGGCGCGCGGCGCGGCTATCTGCGGGCTCGTCTCGGGCGGGGTGCCGGTGGCCGAATACACGGCGCTGCAACTGAAGCAGGCGGTGGTGGGCTATGGCCGCGCCACCAAGGAGCAGATGCAGCAGATGGTGGTGCGCCTCTTGAGCCTCACGGGCATGCCCGGCACCGATGCCGCCGACGCGCTCGGCATGGCCATCTGTCACGCCCACGGCGGCGACACCCTCGCGGCGCTCGGCGGGCTCGCGCCCACGCTCGCGAAAAAGGGCATGCGGGTGCGGCGCGGGCGGCTGATCGGGTAATGCCCCTGGCCTTACGGCCAACGTCCGCCCTCGTCCGCTTTAGCCGCGCCGGCGGGCCCCGCGCTCCGCTACACTCACGCTTTACCTCCTCACTGAATCCGCCATGATCGGTCGCATCGCCGGCGTCCTGCTGGAAAAGAATCCGCCGCACCTGCTCGTCGACTGCAACGGTGTCGGTTACGAAATCGACGTGCCCATGAGCACGTTCTACAACCTGCCTGGCACCGGCGAGAAAGTCGTGCTGCTCACGCAGACGATCGTGCGCGAGGACGCCCATCTGCTCTACGGCTTCGGCACGCAGCAGGAGCGCGCAACGTTCCGCGAACTGCTCAAGATCAGCGGCATCGGCGCGCGCATGGCGCTCGCCGTGCTGTCGGGCATGAGCGTGCACGAGCTGTCCCAGGCTGTCACGCTGCAGGACGCCGCGCGTCTTACTCGCGTACCGGGCATCGGCAAGAAAACCGCCGAGCGCTTGCTGCTCGAACTCAAGGGCAAGCTTGGCGCCGATCTGGGCGCGATGGCCGCGGCCGCCTCGCCGTCCGACCACGCCAACGACATCCTCAACGCGCTGCTCGCGCTCGGCTATTCCGAGAAGGAAGCGCTCGCCGCCATCAAGAACGTGCCGGCCGGCACCGGCGTCTCCGAGGGCATCAAACTCTCGCTGAAGGTGCTGTCGAAGGCCTGACGCAGGCGCGTTCGAAGGCAAGCTCTGGCGGTTAGTTGCACTTGCAGCGTGCGGGCTGAAGCCGCCCCGCTCGCGCAAGCCTTGCGCGGTACAATCGCTGCATGATCGAAACCGACAAACTCGCCGCTAACCGCGCCAGCGCGGAACGCGTGATCGCCGCCACGCCGGCCTCGCCCAACGAGGAGGTGTTCGAGCGCGCGCTGCGTCCGCGCCAGCTCGACGAATACGTGGGCCAGGAGAAGGTGCGCGGCCAGCTCGAGATTTTCATCGAAGCCGCGAAGCGCCGCTCGGAGCCGCTCGATCACGTGCTGTTGTTCGGGCCACCGGGCCTCGGCAAGACCACGCTCGCGCACATCATCGCGCGCGAAATGGGGGTCAATCTGCGGCAGACCTCGGGACCGGTGCTGGAGCGTGCGGGCGATCTTGCGGCGCTGCTCACGAACCTCGAACCCAACGACGTGCTGTTCATCGACGAGATTCACCGGCTTTCGCCCGTCGTCGAGGAAATCCTGTATCCGGCGCTAGAGGATTACCAGATCGACATCATGATCGGCGAAGGTCCGGCCGCGCGCAGCGTGAAGCTCGATCTGCAGCCGTTCACGCTCGTGGGCGCAACCACGCGCGCAGGCATGCTCACGAACCCGCTGCGCGACCGCTTCGGCATTGTCTCGCGGCTCGAGTTCTACAACGCACAGGAACTCTCGCGCATCGTGCAGCGCTCGGCCTCGCTGCTCGGCGCGCACATTCATCCCGACGGCGCGCTCGAAATCGCGCGGCGCTCGCGCGGCACGCCGCGTATCGCCAACCGCTTGCTGCGACGCGTGCGCGACTACGCCGAAGTGAAGGCCGACGGCGCGATCACCGCCCCCGTCGCCGACGCCGCGCTCAAGATGCTCGACGTCGATCCCGTGGGCTTCGACCTCATGGACCGCAAGCTGCTCGAAGCGATCCTGCACAAGTTCGACGGCGGTCCGGTCGGTGTCGACAACCTCGCCGCCGCGATCGGCGAGGAACGCGACACGATCGAAGACGTGCTGGAGCCGTACCTGATCCAGCAGGGCTACCTGCAGCGCACGCCGCGCGGCCGCGTGGCGACGATGCTGACCTACCGGCATTTCGGGCTTGCCGCGCCGGACTCGGCGGCTTCAGGCGGCCTCTGGGACCCAAACGCGTCCTGATATCCCGATAAGCGCCGGGCCGCTACGCGAGCACACACGATGTCCGAGCAACACGCAGGCCGCCGCCACGACGCCCCCGAGCCAACCGGGCTCGCCGCGCTACTCAAGCAACGCGTGCGCATGGCGCTGGCCGACAGCGTCACGCATCTGACCACGGGCAGCGGCCCGAAGCTCGATTACTCTTCGCCGCCCGGCGACCCCGGTCTCTTCGGCCCCGAAGCCGTTTGCTGGACCGTGCATGCCGACTTCGCCTCGATGATGGCGGGCGGCATCAGCGCGCTGCTGCTGCAGGCGCTGCACCCCCTGGCGCTGGCGGGCGTATGGGATCACTCGACGTTTCGCAGCGATATCCTCGGGCGCCTGCGCCGCACGGCGACCTTCATCGCGGGCACGACCTACGGCAGCCGCGCCGACGCGCTCGCGCTGATCGAGCGGGTGAAAACGATTCACGAGGGCGTGACCGGCACTGCGCCCGACGGGCGCCCTTATCGCGCGAGCGATCCGGCGCTGCTCACGTGGGTCCATGTCGCGGAGGTTTCGAGCTTTCTCGCGGCACATCTGCGTTATGTGAACCCCTCGCTGCCCGGCGCCGCCCAGGACCAGTACTACGCGGAGACCTCGACCATCGCGCGGCTCCTGGGCGCGACCGACGTGCCGGCTTCGCGCGCCGAGGTCGAGGCTTACCTGCAGTCCATGCAAGCGGAACTCGTTGCGAGCGAACGCACGCGCGAGGTCGTGCGCGTGCTGATGAACGTGCCCGCTCCGCGCCCAGCCATGCGCCCCGCAGGTGCGCTGATGCGTCACGCCGGCATCGACCTGCTGCCGCCGTTCGCGCTGCGGCTGCTCGGCTTCGACAGCTTCGCGCGCGTGCGCCGCGCGATCGTGCAGCCGGGCATGCGCACGGTCGCGCCCGTGCTGCGCTGGGCGCTCGTCAACGGTGTATCGAAACGCGCGCGGCGGCGCGCGGCGGCGCAGCCGCGCTGACACAGCGGATACGCAACCGGCAAAAAAAACGGCCAGCCCGCGAATGCCGGCTGGCCGCTGCTTCGTGCACGCCCCCAACGGTGAGGAGCGCGCAGCGCGCATTACGTCTTACATCTTCACCACGTCGAGCAGCGTCTTCTTGCCCGCCTTGTAGTCGTACAGCGAGATCACGCCGTGCTTGAGGTCGCCCTTCGAATCGAAGGTCGTCTCGCCGATCACGCCCTTGTAGTCGGTGGTCGGGATTTCGGCCAGGATCTTCGCCGGATCGGTCGAGTTCGCACGCTTCATCGCGTCGACGACGATATACACGGCGTCATACGTGAACGGCGCATCGAATTCGATCGGATGGCCAAAGCGCTTCTCGTACTTCGCCGCGAATGCCGCGCCGCCGTTCATGCGCTCCACCGCCATGCCGGCCTGCGAGCACACGATGTTGTCGGCGGCCGGACCCGCGAGCTGCGCGAGGCTTTCCGTGCAGACTCCGTCGCCTGCGAGAATCTTCGCGCGCAGGCCGAGCTGCTTCGCCTGCTTCGCGAACGGTCCGCCGGTGGCGTCCATGCCGCCGTACATGATCGCGTCGGGATTCTCGCCCTTGATCTTCGTGAGAATCGCGCGGAAATCGACGGCCTTGTCATTGGTAGCGTCGTGCGACAACACCTTCAGGCCGAGCGACTTCGCGGTCTTCTCGAACTCGTTCGCGAGACCCTGACCGTAAGCCGTCGAATCGTCGACGACCGCGACGCTCTTCACGTTCAGCGTCTTCGCCGCGTAGTTCGCGAGCGCCGGGCCCTGCTGGGCGTCGGTCGCGACAACGCGATAGGTCGTCTTGAAACCCTGCTGCGTGTAAGCGGGGTTCGTGGAAGACGGCGAGATCTGCACGATGCCCGCGTCGCTGTAGATCTTCGACGCCGGGATCGACGCGCCCGAGTTCAGATGGCCGATCACGGCCACGACCTTGTCGTCCACCAGCTTCTGCGCGACCTGGGTTGCCTGGCGCGGGTCGGCCGCGTCGTCCTGGCCGTCGAGCTGCAGCGTGATCTTCTGGCCGCCGATCACGAGGCCCTTCGCGTTGATTTCCTCGATGGCGAGGCGCGCGCCGTTCTCGTTGTCCTTGCCGAGGTGAGCCGAGCCACCCGTGAGCGGACCGACGTGGCCGATCTTGACGATTTCGTCGGCCGAGGCGTTGGCGGACATCGCTGCGAACGCAACGACTGCAGCGCTGACCGCCAGCATGTGAAGCTTGAACGTCATTCGAATCTCCTGCTTGTTTTCCGGGAATTACCTTTCGTCTACGGCCTTGGCCCACGCAGGCGCGACACGCGCGCGTCCTCTTCAACGCGCGGCCGGTCTCGAGCGCCGCGGAAATACCGCGCGCCGCCCCAATGGCCGGCGCGGCGCAAAGGTCAGAGGAATGGTAACAGCCAGCCCGCTATCCGGGATAGCAATGAGAAAGGGAGCGTAAGAAGCAAGTAAGAGGGGTTGACGGCGCGGCGAAAATCGGTCCCGCGCGCCGTCATCGGCAATGCGTGTCAGCGGCCGGGTTCGGCCGTGCGCTTGAAACCGTCGTCGGCGCTCACACCGCCCAGATGCGTGACGTCGCCCCACTCCACGACACGGGCCTGCGTGACGTAGCCGTCGCTCTCGAAATCGACGAGGTTCATGCTCGTATTGAGGAGCGGCCAGTTGCGCGGCTCATCGAGCGCGAGGCCCTTGGCGAAGCGGTAAACGCAGTCGAGCACGCCGCCGTGCGTGACCACGGCGATACGGCCGTCGGGATGCATCGTGATCAGCGGCTCCAGCGCATGCAGTACGCGGTGATAGAACGCGCGCTGCGATTCCCCCTCGGGCGGCGTAAAGCCGGGATCGCGTGTTTGCCAATGGGCATATTCGTCCGGAAAACGCTCGGCGATCTCGTCGCTGTCATGTCCCTGGAACGCACCGTAATGGCGCTCGCGCAGGCCCGGCGCAAGCTGCACCGGCACATGCAGGGCCTCGGCCGCCGGTCGCGCCGTCTGTTGCGCGCGCAACAGGTCGCTGGACCAGATCGCATCGAGACGCGAACCTGCCTGCGCCGCCGCGGCGAGACGGCGCCCGAGTTGTTGCGCCTGCTCCATGCCACTTTCGGCCAGCGGAATGTCGATATGGCCCTGGATGCGCTTGATGCGGTTCCAGGCGGTTTCGCCGTGGCGGATGAAGAGGATTTGCGTAGTCATGGGGCGGCGCGAAGTCTCACGAGAAATCAGTTGCGCACCTGCAGCCAGAACGTGACCGGCCCGTCATTGACGAGCGACACCTGCATGTCTGCGCCAAACTCGCCGGTCTCGACGAGAGGGTGCTTCGCGCGCGCCGCCGTGACGAAGTAATCGAAGAGCCGGCGGCCCTCGTCGGGCGGCGCAGCGGGCGTGAAACTCGGGCGCAGGCCACTGTTGGTGTCGGCGGCCAGCGTGAACTGCGAAACGAGCAGGAGGCCGCCCGCCGCGCCGCTGCCATCGATATTCTGCACGGGCAGGTTCATCTTTCCCGCCGCGTCGCTGAACACGCGATAGCCCAGCAGTTTCGCGAGCAGCTTGTCCGCGTTGGCGTCGGTATCGCCGCGCTCGGCGCAAACGAGCGCGAGCAGCCCCTGGCCAATCGCGCCGGTCACCCGATCGTCCACGCGCACTTCGGCGCGACGCACGCGCTGAATCAGGGCGATCATCGTGCGCGCTCCCTTTGCGGCGGGAGCTGCGAAAAGCAGCAGCGCGCACTGCCGACCCAACGAGCGTGCGACGCCATCACGCCGTGAGCGTCACACGCGCGAAGCGGCGCTTGCCGACCTGCACGACAAAGTCGCCGGCCTCGATTTTCAGGCCCTTGTCGGACACGGTCGCGCCGTCGATCTTCACGCCACCCTGCTCGATGTTGCGCAGCGCCTCGCTCGTGGACGGCACGAGACCGGCCTGCTTGAGCAACTGGCCGATCGCGAGCGGCGCGCCGGTGAGCGTGACCGCGGGAATGTCTTCCGGCACACCGCCTTTGGCGCGGTGATTGAAGTCTTCGAGCGCGTGCTCGGCGTCCACCTGCGAATGAAAGCGTGCGACGATTTCCTGGGCGAGCAGCACCTTGAAGTCGCGCGGATTGCGTCCTGCCTCGGCTTCCTTCCGGAAGCCCTCGATTTCGGCCATCGGACGGAACGACAGGAGCTCGAAGTAACGCCACATCAGCACGTCGGAGATGCTCATCAGCTTGCCGAACATGTCGTTGGGCTTCTCGCTGATGCCGATGTAGTTGTTCTTCGACTTCGACATCTTCTCGACGCCGTCGAGACCTTCCAGCAGTGGCATCGTGAGTATGCACTGCTGCTCCTGGCCATACTGCTTCTGCAGCTCGCGGCCGACGAGCAGGTTGAACTTCTGGTCCGTGCCGCCGAGCTCGAGGTCCGCGTTCAGCGCGACCGAGTCGTAGCCCTGCATCAGCGGGTAGAGGAATTCGTGAATCGAGATCGGCACGCCGCCCTGGAAGCGCCTGGTGAAGTCCTCGCGCTCAAGAATACGCGCGACCGTATAGCGCGACGCGAGCTTGATCATGCCGTCTGCGCCGAGCGGCATCGACCATTCGCTGTTGTAGCGGATCTCGGTCTTCTCGCGGTCGAGCACGAGCGCGGCCTGCTCGAAGTACGTCCTGGCGTTCGATTCGATCTGCTCGCGCGTGAGCGGCGGGCGCGTGGCGTTACGGCCCGACGGGTCGCCGATCAACGACGTGAAGTCGCCGATCAGGAAGATCACGGTGTGGCCGAGATCCTGAAGCTGGCGCATCTTGTTGAGCACGACCGTGTGGCCGATGTGGATGTCGGGCGCGGTGGGGTCGAGGCCGAGCTTGATACGCAGGGGCTTGCCCGTTGCGGCGCTCTTCGCGAGCTTCTGCTGGAATTCTTCTTCGATCAGCAGTTCGTCCACGCCACGCTTCGTGACGGCGAGCGCGTGACGAACTTCGTCGGTGACCGGGAAGGCGCTGGGTGCGCTGCTGGATTGGGTGGGCTCGGTGCTCATGCTTCGATCATAAAGTTCGGTTTAGTCCGCGATTTTACGTGATTCGACCCGCCGCACCGAAGTTTGCCGACCCGCGACGGCGCAAACCGGCTTGCTCACGAACGGGCCACGGCGCGTTCTACCCGCGGCGCACCGCGCGAGCGCGCCTGCCAGAGGTCGTACGCCGCCTGCTGGGCGAGCCACAAATCGGCTCGGCCGCCGTTTTCCTCGCCAAGCCACGCTTCGAGCCTCAGCGCCATTTCGGGAGAAATGCCGGCGCGGCCATTCAGCACGCGCGAGAGCGCGGCGCGCGTGACGCCAAGCTGGACGGCGGCCTCGGTCACGGTGAGACCCAGTTCGGGAAGAATGTCGTCCCGCAACGTTTCTCCGGGATGGGGCGGGTTGTGCATGCGTATCATGTCGCTCATCTTCGAGGTGCCTCAGTGATAGTCATGGTAGTCGACCAGTACGGCATCGCTCCCTTCGAAAGCGAAGATGAGCCGCCAGTTGCCGTTCACCCTGACCGCGTAATGGGTGGCAAGCACGCCGTCGAGCCGGTGGCAGCGCCAGCCCGGCACGTTCATGTCCTGCGGCGATTCGGCGGCGTCGAGCCGGGCCAGTTGGCGTGCGAGACGCGGCACGTGATCGGGCCGGATGCCTGCCTTGTTGCCGGTGAAGAAGAACGCCTTCAGCCCTTTGTGTTTCCACGACTTGATCATGTTTCCCCAAACGAAGCCAATCCAGCATGGGTTGCTCTTCGCCGAGGTCGATGTCCTTCTTCGCCTGCATGTATAGCGTATAGTATCACTATACGATCAGTGCGGGCTACAGTCAATCGGGCTTACGGCCCTGGTTTGACCTGACTCAACCCTCAGCGTCGCGCGCGGATGCGCGCTGAAAAGCAGGGTCACACAGGCTCCGAGGGGCGCCAATTAGCCGTTCGGCTTACGGATTGACGTCATTGCACCGATAATCTGCGGCAGGACAAATCGTTCGCACTCACGGGAGGGGCACGACGTGGCACCACGCGACGCACAAACGGATAGCGGCACCGCTGCCGACGGTGTGTATTTCGGCCTGATGTCGGGTACGAGCATGGACGGCGTGGATGGCATCGCCGTGCGCTTCGGGAAAGGGCAACGGCCGGTCGTGCTGGCCGAGGCGTTCGTCGGTTTCGCGCAGGGTCTGCGGGAGGCGCTCTTCGCCTTGCAGCAGCCCGGCGAAAACGAGATCGAACGCGCAGCGCTGGCGGGGAATGCGCTCGCGGCACGCTACGCGGTGTGCTGTCACGAACTGCTACGCGCGGGCAATCTTTCGCCGGAAGAGGTCCGTGCGATCGGTGCTCACGGACAAACGGTCCGGCATCGGCCCGAAATGGGCTACACGGTGCAGATCCAGAATCCGGCGCTGCTGGCCGAACTCGCGCACATCGACGTGATCGCCGACTTCCGCAGTCGCGACGTTGCCTCGGGCGGCCAGGGCGCGCCGCTCGTGCCCGCATTTCATGCAATGGTGTTCGGCTCGAAGGACGAAACGCGTGTCGTCTGCAATCTGGGGGGCATCAGCAACATCACGATCCTGTGGAACACGGGCGCCGTGCGCGGCTTCGACTGCGGGCCCGCGAACGCGCTGCTCGACCTCTGGGCCGAGCGGCATCTCGGCAAGCCCTACGATGAAAACGGCCAGTTCGCAGCGAGCGGCACGCCACATCAGCCACTCCTGAACGCCCTCCTCGACGAGCCGTTTTTCGAGCAGCCGCCGCCCAAGAGCACAGGACGCGATCTTTTCAACGCCAAATGGCTCGATGAAAAGCTCAAAGGCTTCGAATCGCTCTCCCCGGCCGACGTTCAGGCGACGCTAGTCGGCCTGACTGCCGTGAGCGTGGCCCGCGAGATCGAGCGCCACGCCTCGGACTGCCGCGCCGTCTATGTGTGCGGCGGCGGCGCGCGCAACCCCGTGTTGATGGCGGCGCTGCAAAAAGCGCTCGAAACGGGAGGCGTAAGCGGGGTGCCGGTCACCACGACCGACGCACTGGGCGTGCCGCCGCATCAGGTGGAACCGCTGGCTTTCGCGTGGCTCGCCATGCGCTGCGCGGCGCGCGAACCGGGCAATCTCCCCGCGGTGACCGGCGCCGCGGGTGACCGCGTACTGGGCGCGATCTATCCGCGCTGAGGCTACCAAATGCATTCAACGCAGATCGACACGAATGCCGGACTTGCCGAGAGCCGTGATGATTTGCTGCGCGTGAACGGTATCCTTGTACACACAGACCGTTTTCCCGGTGCGCTCGGCATTTTCCTGATCGTTGCATCGGTATAACGCCTTGAAATCCGGCATGATCTCAAGAAAGGAATACGGAGGATCCGTGGTTTCATACCTCCTGATGTACACGTCGGGTATGCCGAATGTGTTGTGGAGGTACGCGGATAACGCCGCGGGGTAGTTCGGTTTCGTCTTGTTTTGCGCGACGAATATGTCATTGAGGCCAATCGGGTCGAAAAACTTCTGCTGCGAGGCAGCAGCAAGCTTGCCTGCCTCGGGCGACGCAATGATAAGCCCATCAATGCCCCGTAGGTCATACCCGATCTTCGCGTAATCCGAATGATCGGATGCCAGAAACCGGGCTTCCTTCCTGCTGTCCGGAAAAATCGCGACATTGCCCAGCAGGATCAATATCACGACCATGCCGGTCACTATGGTGACATGCCGGTCCGACTTCGAAAACTTGCAGGCAAATTCGTAAAATTGCGGAACCGCGAACGAGAGGCCGATCAGCAGGGGCAATTGAAAGCGGTCCGCGATATCCATGATGGGCAGCACGGAGAAGAGATAAACGTAGTACGCCGCGCTCGCGATGTACATCGGGAAATATTTCCGGGAGCTGGAAATATCGAGGAACGCCGTGGCAATGAGGGCAAGAAGCACGAGCGGCAGGACATCACCCAAAAACGCGAGTTGCTGGTCCGCGATGTACTTATATTCGGATAGCGGCAAGCGAAACAGCAAAATATCCCCGATAGCGACCTTCAACGTGGCGGAGAGCGGGAGTGCTGTTCCGGTCAGTATTTTCGCGAGCGCCAGCGATGCCCCTGCGGCGGCCAGCGTTCCGAGCAGCAGACATAGCACTGCCTTGCCTTTTTGAGGCAGCGCGCCCGGAGAAAGGACGAACGCGCTGCAGAATAGTGCGACCGGGAAAAGGGGGAGATCCGGTCTGACCAGAAACGTGAATCCGGAGAACAGTCCCAGGCATAACGAACTGCCGCGCGCGCCATTGCAGAATCTCAGAAGATAAATGGAGAGCGCGGTAAAAAAGACCGTAATTGAGGTCTCAAGTCCGTTGGTGGAGCCCCGAATGAAGAGTGGGCTGGTTGCGATCGGGAGCAGTTGGAGGACGGCGACCCGCGGATTCCGTAACTTGAGATCGCCGCTTGCAGCGAGGTAAACAGCAAGGAGCGCGAGAATCGCAAAACCCAAACCGGCATAGGAGTCGATAGCGCCGACGCTGAATCGCGTCAGCCGTGCGAGTTCGCTGATAAGCGTAAGCCAGGCAATTCCGGTCGTCCCCTGCACCGTGCCGAAGTGCCGATTCCATTCGAACAGGTAGCCATCCACGCCATTCTGGACATAGCGTTGCATGATGTAGCTGTCTTCGAAGTCGGCCGGAAATGGCATAAAGAAACGGGTGATAACCACATAGGCCGCCAGAACGAGGAGAACGTACCTGTAGTGAGCTGTCTTCATGGCGCCTTCCCCCTCTGCTGTACCTGCGGAAATCCCGAGGCCACCGGGTCCCTGCTGATACCAGGACACCCGTGTGCGATGACGGCGAGTCTAGCGAGGCGTTCCTGGCAACTCTGTGCGTTGGGGCACGCGATATTGTTTTGGTGTGGCCGGATGGCACACCGGAAAGCGGAGTAGCCTGCCACTCCGTGGGTTGCGCAACGCGCGGTCACGCGGGGCGCCTGAAATCGCAGTTTGCTGCGCCCGTCAAAGCCCCTGGGCCATTCGTGGGCCAAGGAGAGCAGATCAAGAAACGGCCTTCCAACGAAAACGGCCCGAGCGCTCTTGCGCCCGGGCCGCCAAATCTAAAATCTTTTCGCTACGCCGTTCGATAGCGGGTACGGAGCCTTCACCGAACGGATCCAGGGCATCAAGCCCCGTTTCTTATGCCATGAGGCTGTCGCTCAGACCGAGAACGACGAGCCGCAACCGCAGGTCGTGGTGGCGTTCGGGTTCTTGATGACGAACTGCGCGCCGTTCAGATCGTCCTTGTAGTCGATCTCGGCGCCGACGAGGTACTGATAGCTCATCGAATCGATCAGCAACTGGACGCCGTTCTTGTTCATCACGGTGTCGTCTTCGTTGATCGTCTCGTCGAACGTGAATCCGTACTGGAAGCCCGAGCAGCCGCCGCCCTGCACGAACACGCGCAGCTTCAGCTCCGGATTGCCTTCCTCGTCGATCAGTTGCTTGACCTTGTCAGCCGCTGCTTCGGTGAAAACGAAGGGACCGGGCATTTCAGTCACGGGGGTCTCGGTGACAGCGTTCATGCGAACTCTCCAAATAAGCTTCTAGCCGCTATTGTAGGGCCGTTCCGAAGATCGTGCTTAAGCCCACAAAATCAAGGGTTTCTCGCCGATGTTCTGATCCAGATACAGCTAAAACGAAAAAACCGCCCGACGCATTCCTGCGCGAGGCGGTTTTTTGCAGCAGCCATGCACTTCCGCGAGGAGCGCACGGCCACGAAGCGCAAATACGCGATTAACGCTTCGAGAACTGCTTGCGGCGACGTGCCTTGTGGAAACCGACCTTCTTACGTTCCACTTCACGTGCGTCACGCGTAACGAAGCCAGCGTGCGACAGTGCCGGCTTGAGCGTTGCGTCGTAGTCCATCAGCGCGCGCGTGATGCCGTGGCGAACTGCGCCGGCCTGGCCGGTTTCGCCGCCGCCCGTCACGTTCACCTTGATGTCGAACGTCGTGCCGTGGTTCGTGAGTTCCAGCGGTTGACGCACGATCATCAGCGACGTTTCGCGCGAGAAGTAGTCGGCGATGGGCTTGCCGTTGACGATGATCTCGCCCTTGCCCGACTTGATGAAGACACGAGCGACGGCGCTCTTGCGGCGGCCCGTACCGTAATTCCAGTTACCGATCATGTGGGCTCCCCTTAGATCTCGAGCGCCTTCGGCTGTTGCGCCGAGTGCGGGTGCGTTGCGTCTGCGTAGACCTTCAGCTTCTTGATCATCGCGTAGCCGAGCGGGCCCTTCGGCAGCATGCCCTTCACGGCCTTCTCGAGCGCGCGGCCCGGGAAGCGTTCCTGCATCTTGCCGAACGTCGTTTCGTAGATACCGCCCGGGTAGCCCGAGTGACGGTAGTACTTCTTGTCGGTCGTCTTGTTGCCCGTGACCTTCAGCTTGCCGGCGTTGATGATGATGATGAAATCACCCGTGTCGACGTGCGGGGTGAACTCAGGCTTGTGCTTGCCGCGAAGACGGCGTGCCACTTCGCTGGCGACACGGCCGAGAACCTTATCCGTCGCGTCAATCACGTACCATTCGCGCTGCACTTCATGTGCCTTGGCGGAAAAAGTCTTCATGATCGATCCAAAAAATATGCTGTGCCCAGTTTCGGTCCTGCTTGTATGGTGACGCTCGTTGGCGCCGGCGCAGGCTCTCCCTGTTTCGGGTTTCCCCTTTCGGGTCTTCCCGTTTCCCTGCGGGCATGAATGCAGGAAACCTAGGATTATAAAGGGAAAATTGCAGCCGCGTCAAAATTTGATACGCGGCGCGCGGAAGACGAGGCTAAGGGAAGGGCGAAAAAAAGCCCGAACGCGTGGGTTCGGGCTTAATCCACCTTTTGGAGGAGGGTGGAGGAGACATGCTGAGGTGTCGTCGAGGACGACCACCAACGAGACAAATTATACGGATCGAGCTTGTGCGACGCAAGGAAAACTGCATTGCGAAATACAACACCATAATATGAAATCATGATGCACCTCAGCCCGGCCTTGCATTTCCTTTAAAATCAAAGAACTACAGAACGTCCAGCAGCCAGCCGAGCGGCATTGCTAGAGCAAAACCCCTATTTTGGTCAGGGATAACGACCTTGCCGTTCCGATGGCGCATCGCAACATTCAAGCAAGGCGCATAAGTTCGACCCGGTACGTCGCCCCCGGACATACCAGTAGAGGCGGGCTACAATGCGGGCTGAATCGAAGAACCCGTGGCAAAGGCACAGACATGGAATGCAAAGTTAGCTGGATGGGACAGGACGGCATGGCGTTCGCGGCCGAAACGGGCAGCGGTCACCTCGTCAACATGGACGGCGCGCCGGAAGGTGGCGGGCGCAATCTCGCGCCGCGTCCGATGGAAATGGTGCTGCTCGGCACGGGCGGCTGCACCGCCTACGATGTGGTCCTGATCCTGAAGAAAAGCCGTCAGGAAATCAGCGGCTGCAACGTGACGCTGAAGGCCGAGCGCGCCAGCGAAGACCCGAAGGTTTTCACGAAGATCCACTTCCATTTCACGGTGACGGGCAAGAACCTGAACCCGGCTACCGTCGAGCGCGCAATCAACCTGTCGCACGACAAGTACTGCTCGGCGTCGATCATGATCGGCAAGACGGCCGAGATCACGCACTCGTTCGAGATCGTCGCGGCCTGAGTTCGCCGGCGATCCGGCGCCCGCGCTTGCGGCGTTCGCGAGGAAAAAAACGAAAAAAGCCGGCGCGGTCACAAGGCCCACGCCGGCTTTTTTGCATCATGAGGTTGGCAAAGCAGGCCGATAAGCCGGATTCTGTGCACGCGGGACGCCTTGCGGCGCCCTGCGCGTGGCAGCCATTCCTCTAGGCGCGCCATTGCTGACGCGCTCAAGCTTCCTACCCGCTGACGTGACGGGGGCCCCGTCCTGCATCTCGAAGATGCTAGCCAGCCTACTTGGAATTGCTCCGGGTGGAGGTTGCCGTGCCGTCTACGTCACCGCAGACGCGGTGCGCTCTTACCGCACCGTTTCACCCTTACCTGATCCCGACCGAAATCGGGCCATCGGCGGTCTGTTCTCTGTTGCCCTGTTCCGCGTGTCGCCACGGATGGCCGTTAGCCATCACCCTGCCCTGTGGAGTCCGGACTTTCCTCGCCCCCGACGGCCGAAACCGCCGAAGCCGCGACTGCCTGGCCTGCTTTGCTGACCGCGATTTTACCATCCGCCGCGGGACGCGCCCGCCGCCCGGCGCGAAACACCGACGAATCGTCGTAAAACGAGGGGGTTCCGTTTTCGGGCCACCAGCCGGGTATTCCGAGCACGGGCAGCGGCGCGAACATCCGGCCGTTGAATTCGCTGTCTTCGAGGAGCGCACGGCTCACCGTTGCGTCGAGAAACGCGTCGCGGGCGGCGCGCGTGCACGAGAAGTAGTCGGCGGGCACGTCGACGATCCACGCATGCGCGGTGCACGCCTTGTACGGCGTGACGAGCTTTTCCAGCAGCGCGTGCCCGAAGCAGCGGACCTCGCAGCATTCGCCCCATGCGGCCCGGCTGTCGATAAAGAGCGCCTTCCAGTCGAACGATCGCAGTGCGGCGCCGAGCGCGGCATCGGCGCAGGCGAACAGCACGGCATTCTCGTCGAACACGGTCAGCGCGTCACGCGTGCCGCCGCGCGTGGGCCCAACGCCCAGCGCATCGACCAGCGCCGAGCCGCGTGCGCTCAACGCGGCCTTGATGCGCGGAAACTGAAACCAGCTGAGCGCATTGAAGAAGTCATGCAGATTGTGGCGCGTCGGCACCCGGCCGGTGGCCGCGATATGGGCCTCGTAAGCCGTATCGGGCGGAAGTTCGTCCTGCGGGATAAAGGCGAGGCGCTGCCCGCGCCCTGTCGTGACTTCGGCGGATGCGGCGTCTGCGTTCATCTCGCGCAACTGGTCGGCCGCGCTGCGCAGCGCGGCCTGCTGCCAGCGCACGCCGCGTTCTGCGACCTGCGCGAACCAGGGCCTCGTCCAGTCGATATCGGCAAAACCCGGCGCGGCGCGCTTCACCGCGCCGCCCGGCAAGTCCACTTCACATAACAAAGGCAACGAGCGCGACATCCCAACCGCGCATACTCAGACGAAGCGCCAGCCGATCGTTTCGCCGCCGCGCAGCGGCACGACCGGCACGTCGCCCGCCGCCACCTCGGCCGGCAGCGTCCACTCTTCGCGACGCAGCGTCACTTTTTCGGCACTGCGCGGCAGGCCGTAGAAGTCGGCACCGTGGAAACTCGCGAAACCTTCGAGCTTGTCGAGCGCGCCCGCGTTGTCGAACGCCTCGGCGTAGAGTTCGAGCGCATGCAGCGCCGTGTAGCAGCCCGCGCAACCGCACGCATGCTCCTTCAGCCCCTTCGGATGCGGCGCGCTGTCCGTGCCGAGGAAAAAGCGCGCGTCGCCCGAGGTCGCCGCCTCGACGAGCGCCACGCGATGCGTCTCGCGCTTGAGCACCGGCAGGCAGTAGTAGTGCGGACGAATGCCGCCCTGGAAGATCGCGTTGCGGTTGTAGAGCAGGTGATGCGGCGTGATCGTCGCACCCAGCAGGCCCGGGGCGGCACGATCGGCGCGGATGTAGTCGACCGCGTCCTTCGTCGTGATGTGCTCGAACACCACCTTCAGCGCCGGAAAGTCGCGGCGCAGCGGCGTCATCACGCGGTCGATGAACACCTTCTCGCGGTCGAACAAATCGATGTCGGCATTCGTCACCTCGCCGTGCACGAGAAGCGGCATACCCACTTCCTGCATGGCCTCCAGCGTCTTCGCGCACTTGCGGATATCGGTCACGCCGGCGTCCGAGTTGGTCGTCGCGCCTGCCGGATACAGCTTCACGCCATGCACGAAGCCGCTTTCGCGCGCGCGGCGAATCTCGTCGGGCGGCGTGTTGTCGGTCAGATAAAGCGTCATCAGCGGCTCGAAGCGCGCGCCCTCAGGCAGCGCCGCCAGAATGCGGTCGCGGTACGCGGCGGCCTGTTCGGTCGTCGTGACCGGCGGCTTCAGGTTCGGCATGATGATCGCGCGGCCGAACTGGCGCGCGGTATGCGGCAGCACCGCCGCGAGCATGGCGCCGTCGCGCACGTGCAGGTGCCAGTCGTCGGGGCGGGTGAGCGTGAGAATGGTCTGGGAAGAGGCGTTCATGGGTTTCGATGCACGGAGATCGTCGCGCGGGCGCGACAACCAGGCTCTTTCACGCTCGGCGTGGAAAGCATCCGACAAAATTCGTATTGGCGGCGCGCAGCCCGGTGATATGCTTGGAAAATCATCATTGTACCGGTTCACCGGATCGCTCCGCCCGCCGCATCACGCTTTAGCCATGTGCCAACTTCTTGGAATGAACTGCGCCGCGCCGACGGACGTCACGTTCTCCTTCACCGGATTCGCGGCGCGCGGCGGCGTCACCGATCACCACGCCGACGGCTGGGGCATCGCGTTCTTCGAAGACAAGGCCTGCCGGCTCTTCATCGACCATCAGGCCTCCGCGCACTCGCCGATTGCCGAGATGGTCAAGCGCTACCCGATCAAGTCGCGCAACACCATCGCGCATATCCGCAAGGCTACGCAGGGCCACATCCAGCTCGAAAACTGCCACCCGTTCATGCGCGAGCTGTGGGGCCGCCACTGGATCTTCGCGCACAACGGCGACCTGCACGACTTCAATCCGGCCATGTCGGGCGTGTATCAGCCGGTCGGTACGACCGATAGCGAGCTGGCGTTCTGCTCGCTGCTGCAGGGTTTGCGCAAGGCGTTCCCGGGCTCCCAGCCGCCGCTTCCCGAGCTCTTTGCGGAACTGGCGTCGCTCACGCGCGAGATCACGCAGTCCGGCGTGTTCAATTTCCTGATGTCGAACGGCCAGGCGCTCTTCGCGCACTGCTCGACACATCTCTACTATCTCGTGCGCCGCTGGCCGTTCTCGACGGCGCATCTGGTCGATGCCGACGTTTCGATCGACTTCGCGAAATACACGACGCCCGAAGATCGCGTGGCGGTGATCGCCACTGCGCCGCTCACCGACAACGAAATCTGGACGCGCTTTGCGCCCGGCGATCTGCTGATGTTCCAGAACGGCGACGTGATCGCGCAGGCGAGCGTGCCGGTGCCGCAGAAGGTGCTCGACAAGCTGAAGAACCCGGCAACCGATGCCTCGGCGAGCGCGCCCTGCCCGCCGCGGGTCGTCACACCCGCGGTCGAGACCGTGGACGCCGAAGCCGCCTTCGCGCTGCAGACCTGGGGCGAGTAGCGCGCGGCGCCTGTCTGTGCCCGCCCGCCTAGTGCAGGATCTTCGCGAGAAACTCCTTCGCGCGATCCGACTTCGGGTTCGCGAAGAAGTCTTCCTTGCGATCGTCCTCGACGATGAGGCCGCGGTCCATGAAGATCACGCGGTGCGCGACCTTCTTTGCGAAGCCCATCTCGTGCGTCACGCACATCATCGTCATGCCCTCCTGCGCGAGTTCGACCATGACGTCGAGCACTTCGTTGATCATTTCGGGGTCGAGCGCCGAGGTCGGCTCGTCGAACAGCATGGCGATCGGGTCCATCGAAAGCGCGCGCGCAATCGCCACGCGCTGCTGCTGCCCGCCCGAGAGCTGACCCGGAAACTTGTCCGCCTGCGAGCGCAGGCCCACGCGGTCGAGGAGCTTGAGACCCTTGTCGGTCGCCTCGTCCTTGCTGCGGCCCAGTACCTTGATCTGCGCGAGCGTGAGGTTCTCGGTAATCGAAAGATGCGGGAATAGTTCGAAGTGCTGGAACACCATGCCGACTTTCGAGCGCAGCTTCGACAGATTGGTCTTCTTGTCGCCCACCGACTGTCCGTTCACGAGAATCTCACCCTGCTGGAACGGTTCGAGCCCATTGACGGTCTTGATGAGCGTGGACTTGCCCGAGCCCGATGGCCCGCAGACCACCACCACCTCGCCCTTCTTCACTTCTGTCGTGCAGTCGGCCAGCACCTGGAACTGGCCGTACCACTTCGACACGTTCTTGATTGAAATCATCTTGCGACCTTTTCTGAAGACCTCTCACGAGGCTCGACGCGCCCCTGCAAACGACGAAACAGCCGGCGCGGATAGTTTCCGAATCATACCCGGCCTCGAAGGGCGCGAACGCAACCCTCGCCGAGGCAAAGCGGAGTCGATACCCGGCCTCAGTTGATCGCCTTGTCGTTCGGATTCTTGAACAACGTCTTCATGTCGTCGCTTTCCGGGAAGTTCAGATTCAGGCCCTTCGGCGGAATCGGCGACTCGAACCACTTCGTGTAGATCGCCTCTCCCTCGCCGGAGGTCTCGACCTTCGCGATGGCCTCGTCCACGACCTTCTTGAACCCGGGATCGTCCTTGCGCATCATGCAGCCGTACACCTCATGCGACTGCGGCCTGCCTGCGATCACGAAGTCTCCCGGACTGTTCGACTTCGCGCGCTCGCCCGCGAGCAGCGCGTCGTCCATCACGAACGCCGCCGCACGACCCGTCGAAAGCGTCAGGAACGACTCGCCGTGGTCCTTCGCGCTGATGATGTTCATGCCCATGTTCTTGTCCTGGTTCATCTTGCGCAGAAGGCGCTCGGACGTCGTGCCCGCCGTCGTCACGACGGTCCTGCCCTTGAGGTCGGCGAAGTCCTTGATTCCCGAGTCCTTCCTCGTCATGAGTCGCGTGCCGATCACGAAGATCGTGTTCGAGAAGGCCACCTGCTGCTGACGCTCGACGTTGTTCGTGGTCGAACCGCACTCGAAGTCCACCGTGCCGTTCTGCACGAGCGGGATGCGGTTCTGCGAGGTGACCGGCACGAGTTTGACCTTCAGGTTCGGCATGTTCAGCGTCGTTTTCACGGCAGCCACGATCTTCAGCGCAAAATCCTGCGAGTAGCCAATCACATTCTGCTTGTCGTCGTAATAGGAAAACGGGATCGACGATTCGCGATGGCCGAGCGAGATGACGCCGGTGTCCTTGATCTTCCTGAGCGTGCCGGAATCCTGCGCGTGCGCGCTTGCAGCGAAGAAACCGAGGGTAGCGAGAACAAGCACGGCCTTTTTGATTTTCATCGGTGCGGTCTCCCGGGCCAAAACCGGCGCCAGTGTAGCAAAGTAATAAATCTGAAAGGCTGTTGAAGTCCCCGGAATACAAAAAGCGCAAAAAAGCGGACGGCCCCGCCAAGGTCCCGTCCGCTTCCCGATACTGCGCTGTAGCGAGCGCTATCACGCCCGCGTTGTCACGATCGTCGTGTCGATCAGAGGCGCATCAAGGGTACAGGCCGCGCATTTCGCGCGCCATCAGAATGCGCTTGCACGCCACGATGAACGCCGCCGTACGCACCGACACCTTGTTTTCGCTCGCCACCTGCCAGACCGCCGCGAACGCTTCGCGCATCACGCGCTCCAGGCGCTCGTTGATTTCGCCTTCCGTCCAGAAGAAGCTCGAGAAGTCCTGCACCCACTCGAAGTACGAAACGGTCACACCGCCCGCGTTCGCCACCACGTCGGGAATCACGAGGACGCCCTTGTCGTGGAGAATGTCGTCGGCCGCCGTCGTGGTCGGGCCGTTCGCGCCTTCCACGATGATCTTCGTGCGGATCTTCGGTGCGTTCTTCTCGGTGATCTGGTTTTCCAGCGCGGCCGGGATCAGGATGTCGGTCTCGACGGTCCAGAATTCGTCGTTCGCGAGCACGTCGGCGCCGGCGAAACCTGCCACGCCGCCCGTCTTCGCGACGTGCTCCAGCAGCGCCGCCGCATCCATGCCGTTCGCGTTATGGAGCGAGCCGGTGTGATCCTGCACGGCGACGACCTTCGCGCCCGCTTCCTGGAACAGGCGCGCGGCGATCCCGCCCACGTTGCCGAAGCCCTGCACGGCAATGCGTGCGCCTTCGACCGAGAGACCCGTGCGGCGCGCGGCTTCGCAACCGACCACGAACACGCCGCGGCCCGTTGCCTCGCGGCGGCCGAGCGAGCCGCCGAGCGTGATGGGCTTGCCCGTCACGACGCCCGTGGCCGTCTGGCCCTGGTTCATCGAGTAGGTGTCCATCATCCACGCCATGATCTGCTCGTTCGTATTGACGTCCGGAGCGGGAATGTCGGTGTTCGGCCCGATGATGATGCCGATTTCGCTGGTGTAGCGGCGCGTCACGCGTTCGAGTTCGCCGCGCGAGAGCGTGCGCGGATCGACGCGGATACCGCCCTTGGCACCGCCGTACGGCACGTTCACGGCCGCGTTCTTCACCGACATCCACGCGGACAGCGCCATCACTTCGGAGAGCGTAACGTCCTGGTGGTAACGCACGCCGCCCTTGCCGGGACCGCGCGAAACGTTGTGCTGTACGCGATAGCCTTCGAAATGCGCGACGGTGCCGTTATCGAGCTCGATGGGCACGTCCACGATCAGGATGCGCTTCGGACGCTTGAGCGTTTCGAGCCAGCGCGAGAGCGAGCCGAGATACGGCGCCACGCGGTCGACCTGACGAAGATAGTTGCCCCAGGGGCCGAGGTTGTCGGCGTGGAGATACGAAGGAACCGACTGCATTTGGGAAGACATGAACGCTCCGGCGATCGAATGAATGGTGCAATTGTGAGAAAACGCCCACGTGAAATCCAATGCCGTTTGATCATCCCGTTATGCTTTTCATGCATAACGTTCCCGAAGTCGAAAAAACGTGTCGCGGGCCCGGGCCCAGGTTACCGCTTCGTCAGTTTGCCCGTCGGTCAGGCGCCGCCAGTTCGGCGAGTTCCGCACTCACGGCGTCCCATAGCTCGCGCACGAGCGCCTGGCGCGCATCGTCGCCCTGCGCGGCGAGCTTGTCGCGATAGAGGCGGATCTCCATGTCGAGCGTGAACTGCCCCTCCGGCGCGCCGCGCGTGCCGCGGTCGAGCCGGATCAGCCGGCCCTGCGCCACGGCATCCTCCACCGCGCTATGCGGCAGAAACGCGATGCCATGTCCCGCCAGCGCCATCGCCTTGAGCCCTTCGGCCATATCGGTTTCGTAGACGCGGTCGAGGTACAGCCGTGCCGGTGCGTTGGCAATGATCACCTCGGTCATGCGGCCTAGATAGGCGTTCGGCGTATAGGAGAGGTAAGGCGCGGGCGCGTCCGCCGTGCCGGGCAGCGTGTAACGGGGGCGCCCGGCGCGCTGCACGGCGGAATACGGACTGATGGGTTCGATGCCGAGCGTGAGCGTGTCGTAGCGCGCGGGATCGAGGGTCACCGGATGGCTGGGATGGTGATAACCCATCACGAGATCGCAGCCGCCCTCGACGAGCGAGAGCACCGCGTCGTGCACGTTGAGCGCACGCAGACGCGTATGAATGCGGCCCAGCTTCGCCTCGATGCGCTGCAGCCAGCGCGGGAAATAGGTCAGCGAAATCGTATGCGGCACGGCGAACTCGATGGTCGCCGCTGGTGTTGCCGTGTGGCCGCGCAGCAGCGTGCGCGCCTCGTGGAACTGCGAAAGCATGGCGAGCGCCTGCTCGTAGAACACCTGCCCCGCGGCAGTCAGGCGTGTCGGATAAACCGAACGATCGATCAGTTCCGTGCCGAGCCAGGATTCGAGTGCCTGGATGCGACGCGAGAACGCCGGCTGCGTAACGTGGCGCAGCTCGGCGGAACGGCTGAAACTATGCGTTTCCGCGAGCGAAACGAAGTCTTCGAGCCATTTGAGTTCCATGCGGGTCGGCGGTCAGTGACGTGAAGTCGGCATTTTAGCCAGAGCGCCACGCGCCGGCGCGGCGGCGCGCCAAAAGAGCCGTCCGCGCGGCACCGCGAGCCCGCATGACACGGCCTGTTGCGCCGGCGGCCGCCTGTCAGCAAGGTGATAAAATGTGCGGTTCCCGCCGTCTCCAGGCCGACTGCTTTCGAGTCTAACCCCAGCGAGCGTAACTTCCCGCGTTACGTCCCTAATCATGTCCGATACCCGTCCCGATACCCTCTTCGCGCTCAACGCGCTCTCCCCGCTCGACGGCCGCTACGCCTCGAAGACCGAAGCCCTGCGCGACTGGCTCTCGGAAGCCGCGTTCATGCGCAACCGCGTGACCGTGGAAATCCACTGGCTGATCGCGCTGTCGCAGGCCGGCTTCGCGGAAGTGCCGCGTTTCTCGGAAGCGTCGGAGCAGTTCCTGCTCAAGCTCGCCGAAAACTTCACGGCGCACGACGCCGCGCGCATCAAGGACATCGAGCGCGTGACGAACCACGACGTCAAGGCGGTCGAGTACTGGCTCAAGGAATCGGTGAAGGGCCAGCCGGAACTGGAGCGCGCAAGCGAATTCATCCACTTCGCCTGCACTTCGGAAGACATCAACAATACCTCGCACGGCCTCATGCTCGCGGGCGCGCGCGAACACGTGATCCTGCCGGCGCTGCGCTCGGTGTATGAGCGCCTCGTGAAGCTCGCCCACGCCCACGCCGACCAGCCGATGCTCTCGCGCACGCACGGCCAGCCCGCCAGCCCGACCACGCTCGGCAAGGAAATCGCCAACGTCGCGGCGCGTCTCGCGCGCGCAATCTCGCGCATCGAGAAGGTCGAACTGCTCGGCAAGATGAACGGCGCGGTGGGCAACTTCAATGCGCACCTCTCGGCCTACCCGGAATTCGACTGGGAAGCGTTCTCGAAGGAAGTCGTCGAGCAGCGCCTGAAGCTCACCTTCAACCCGTACACGATCCAGATCGAGCCGCACGACTACATGGCGGAACTCTTCGACGCGATCGCGCGCGCGAACACGATCCTGCTCGACCTCGATCGCGACGTGTGGGGCTACATCTCGCTCGGCTACTTCAAGCAGAGGACCAAGGCCGGCGAAATCGGCTCGTCGACGATGCCGCACAAGGTCAATCCGATCGACTTCGAGAACTCGGAAGGCAACCTCGGCCTCGCCAACGCCACGCTGCGCCACCTCGCCGACAAGCTGCCGGTTTCGCGCTGGCAGCGCGACCTCACGGACTCGACGGTGCTGCGCAATATCGGCGTGGCCTTCGGCTACTCGCTGCTCGCGTACGACGCGCTGATCCGCGGTCTCGACAAGCTCGAAGTGAACCCGCAGCGTCTGAACGACGACCTCGACGCCACCTGGGAAGTGCTGGCCGAGCCCGTGCAGACCGTGATGCGCCGCTATGGCATCGAGAATCCCTATGAGCAGCTGAAGGAGCTCACGCGCGGCAAGGGCATCACGCGCGAAGCGCTGCAGACCTTCGTGTCGGGTCTCGCGATTCCTGAAGATGCCAGGCGGCGTCTGCTCGACATGACGCCGGCGTCGTACGTCGGCAAGGCCGCGGAGCTGGCGAAGCGCATCTCGTAAGCGCGGCGCACGACGCGCGACGATAGAAAAGGCGCTCGACCTCGCGGTCGAGCGCCTTTTTCACTTATTGCGGAACCGCTCGCGTCGCCTCAGTCCAGCGTCGACTTTGCCGTTTCGCCCACGGCAACATCGCCGGCAGGCTCATCGCCGATTTCGATACGCTTCACTTCGCCCAGCAGGAACGTATAAGCCAGCGCGCCCATCACGGCGAACACGCTGATGAGCCCGAGCGCCCAGCCGAACGAACCGGTCTCGCGCAGGATGAAGCCGATCGCAATCGGCGTAACGATACCGGAGAGGTTGCCCGCGAAGTTCACGGCGCCGCCGGTGATGCCGATCATGCTCTTCGGCGCAATGTCGCCGATCAGCGACCAGGAAGCGGACGCCACCCCCTGCGCGAAGAACGCGAACGACATGATCGCAATGACGACCGCGTTGCTGTCGGTAAGAAGCGACAGCGTCATGGTGGGCACGAGCAGGAGGCCCGTGATGATCGGGGTCTTGCGCGCGGCCCCCACACTCGCGCCACGCCGCAGCAGGAAATCGGACAGCGCACCGCCCGCCACCACGCCTATCGACGCCGCAATGAACGGCACGGCGGCCGCTCCACCGGCTTTCAGCACGGCCATGTGGCGCTCGCTGATCAGATAGCTCGGAAACCACGTCAAAAAGAAGTACAGCGACGAGAGGGATGCGAACTTGCCCATGCAGATCGCAACGATCTGGCGATTGCGGAACACGATGGCCAGCTTGCGCCACGGGAACTTCGAACTCTTTGCCCCTCCGGCCGCGACCCCTTTGCCGCTGGTGTGGTTCGAACCGACCAGCGCCCCGCCGCTGCGGATGTGCTGCAGTTCGGCCTCTCCAACCCACGAGCAATCTTCGGGATCGCGATAAAGCAGATACCAGACGCCCGCCCAGACGACGCCGACCGCGCCCGTCGCGTAGAAGATCGTGCGCCAGCCAAAGGCGTGCGCGATCCAGAACAGCGCCGGCGTAAGCGCCGCCATGCCGATGTACTGGCCCACGAGATAGACGCTCGTCGCGGTGCCGCGCTCGCGTTGCGTAAACCAGATCGACACCACGCGGTTGTTGACCGGAAACGTCGGCGCTTCTGCCACGCCGACGCCCAGCCGCAGTCCGAAGATCGTCGCGTAACGCCCGGCGCAGCCCTGGGCGACCGTGAACGCGGACCAGACCAGCACCGCGAGCGCATACATGACGCGCGAGCCGAAGCGGTCGACGACCCAGCCGCCGGGAATATTGGCGATCACGTACGTCCACGCATAAGCGGAAAACAGCAGGCCGATCTCGACCGGACCGAGGCCGAATTCGTGCTTGAGCAGCGGCGCGGCCACGGAAAGGTTGGCGCGGTCCACATAATTAATGACGGTTCCCGCGAACACGAGGAACAGCATCAGGAAACGGACGTGGCCGATTCGGGTGGTAGGCAAGGCGTCTCCTCCGCATCGGGGAAGGTGTCTGGATAGTCGCGCAATCCGCTGATCCCGGGCAGCACGGTTCCATATATTAACAAATTGTCCACCTATGGATAAACCAGACCAACCTGTGCCGCCGCAACAGATCCTGGCGCATACCTAAAAGGCCAGTTCAAAATGGCCGCTCAGCTCGGCTGAAGATGTTCCAGCAGACGAGAGAGCAGCCGAGTTTGAGGAACGCTTCGTGAATGTCAGATCGGCGTTCGAAGCGGATGCGAAGACGACGGAAACCATGGAGCCACGAATGAGTCCGTTCGACGACCCAACGGAATTTGCCGAGGCCGCTGCCGTGTTCGGTGCGGCGTCTGGCGATGACCGGTCTGATACCGCGTTCGCGAAGTCGGTGGCGATGCGAGTCGGAATCGTAGCCACGGTCGGCGTAGAGGACCTTGGGCTTGCGAAGCGGTCGGCCGCGAGTGCCGCGAATCGGCGGGATAGCGTCGACCAGCGGCAGCAGTTGCGTGACATCGTTGCGGTTCGCGCCGGTCAGGATCACGCTGACAGGAACGCCATTCGCGTCTACGAGGACGTGATGTTTGGACCCTGGTCGTGCGCGATCGGTGGGGTTTGGCCCAGTTTTTGGCCTGCCCCAACGGCGCGCACGGACGATGAATCGACAGCCGCATATGAGAAGTCGAGCTGGCCGGATTCGCGCAGCTTGTCGAGCAGCAGCCCGTGCAGTTTGTCCCACACTCCGGCTTGCTGCCAGTCGTGCAACCGACGCCAGCAAGTCGCTCCAGAGCCGAAGCCCAACCGGGTCGGCAGATGATTCCATCGCATCCCTGTCTTGAGCACGAGCAGGATGCCATTGAGTGCCGCACGGTCCGAGACCGGCAGGCGCCCAGGGTATCGCCTGTGTCGCGGCTTGGGCGGCGGAAGTAGTGGTTCGATCAGTGCCCACAGCGCGTCATCGATGATAGGTGCCGGCATTCCTTGATCCGTTGTTCAGGCATCCAAGGTTAACCGTTTCACGGGAAAGTAAACAGCCCTTCCGGGCTCTTTTTGAACTGGCCTTTAAGCAAAAACCCCGGCACGGTGGCCGGGGTTTTGTGGGTTTGTCTGTCCGGATTCGCCTGCTCCAGGCGGCGGTCTGCGAGGCGCTCACCCCGCGCGGCGCGCCTCCACCTGCTTCAGTACCTCGTCGACGATCTGCTCGGGCGTGAGCTCGATGCTCACCGTGACGGCCTCGTCCGGCCCCGGCTCTTCGAGCGTATCGAGCTGGCTCTGCAGCAGCGACGGATCGAAAAAGTGGCCCGTGCGCGAAGCAAGACGCTCGTGCAGCACCTCGAACGAGCCCTTCAGATAGACAAAGCACACGTCGCGGTCGGTGCCGCGCAGGATGTCGCGGTACGAGCGCTTGAGCGAGGAGCACGTGAACACGGCCGTCTCGTGCGCGCGCTGCTTTTCCTCGATGGCCGCGCGAATCGTGCGCAGCCAGGGCCAGCGGTCTTCGTCGGTGAGCGGAATGCCATCGTGCATCTTCTTCTTGTTGGCTTCGCTGTGAAAAGCGTCACCGTCGGTGAAGCCGCAGTGCAGGCGCTCGGCCAGCATTTCGCCAATGCGGGTCTTGCCCGCGCCCGACACACCCATTGCGATCAGAATCATTTAATGCTCCAGCTGTTACAGCACGGCCGCCAGGGCGAAAGTCAGCCCGAGGCCCAGCAGCGAAATAATGGTCTCGCACAGCGACCACGTCTTGAACGTCTGCCCGACGGTCATGCCGAAATACTCCTTGATCAGCCAGAAACCGCCGTCGTTGACGTGCGAAAAAATCAGCGAGCCCGAGCCCGTCGCCAGCACGAGCAGTTCGGGGCGCACCGCCATGCCGCCCGCGGCGGCAACTGGCGCGACGATGCCGCAGGCCGTCGTCATGGCGACGGTGGCCGAACCCGTCGCAAGACGGATCAGCGCCGCGACGAACCAGCCGAACAGGAGCGGCGACAGATGCGCCGACTGCGCCACGCCCACGATCTCCTTCGAAATGCCGCTGTCCATCAGCACGCGGCCGAACCCGCCCCCCGCGCCGACGATCAGCGTAATGCCCGCGATCGGCGCGAGGCAGTCGCCGCAGAACTTCTGGATCTGCTCGCGCGTGAAGCCGCGCTGCGCGCCAAACGTCCAGAAGCTCACGAGCACGGCTATCAGCAGCGCAACGTCGGACGTGCCGACGAAATGCAGGAGGTTGTTCGGCAGCGTCTTCGGCGCGAACACGAGGTCGGCCCAACTGCCGATCAGCATGAGGATCACGGGCAGCAGGATCGTGAAGAGCGTGATGCCGAAGCCGGGCAGCTCGCTGTCGGCCTTGAGCTTCACGCCGGAGATGAACTGCGCCGCGAGCGGATTGTTCTCCGGCAGCTTGATCGTGCGGTGAACGAGCAACGCGAACAGCGGACCCGCGACGATCGCAGTCGGGATGCCCACGATCAAACCGTAGGCGATAGTCCTGCCGATATCCGCGTGATAGGCCTGCACGGCGAGCAGCGCGGCCGGATGCGGCGGAATCAGGCCATGCACGACCGAAAGGCCCGCGACCATCGGCAGGCCGACCAGCAGCAGCGACTTGCCAGTGCGCTTCGCGACGTTGAACGCGATGGGAATGAGCAGCACGAAGCCGACCTCGAAGAACACCGGCAAGCCGACGATGATCGCGACGAACATCATCGCCCAGTGGATGTTCTTCTCGCCGAACCAGCTGATCAGCGTCGTGGCGATGCGTTCGGCGCCGCCCGACTCGGCCATCATCTTGCCGAGCATCGTGCCGAGGCCGACCACGATGGCGATATGGCCGAGCGTATTGCCGTTGCCGGTTTCGAACGATTTGACGATCTGATCCATCGGCATGCCGACGGCAAGGCCGAGCAGCAGCGAAACGATGATCAGAACGAGGAACGGATAAACCTTGAAGCGCGTGATCAAAAGAATCAGCGCGGCGATCGCGATGACCGCGTAGATCAGCAGCATGCTGCCGTGGGCCACTCCCATGGGGTTGTTCTCCGGGTGGATTTGTTCGAAACGTGTCCGCCGCGGCTCGGGGCGGACCGCGCCGGCCTCGGCAGGGCGACTGGGGCCGGCATTGTAATGAGGTTATAGCGGCTTTCGCGGCGGCGCGGGTAAAAAATGAGCCGCGCGGGGCGTGAACCTCGCGCGGCTCGTCTTGCTGGCCTTATGTTGCCGGCCTTATGTTGCAGCCCCTGTCTTGCCGGGCTTTGCGCAACCGCCTGCAGTCCGTCCGCGGCCCGCGTCAGCGCGCCGGGCGCGACAGCTCGCTTGCGGCGCGCGCGAGGCGCGTCACTTCCGCCCAATCCTGTGCGGCCACCGCCGCTTTCGGCGTGAGCCACGAACCGCCCACGCACACCACGTTCGGCAGCGCGAGGAAGTTCGTCGCGGTTTCGGCGCTGATGCCGCCCGTCGGGCAGAACTTGAGCGTCGGGAACGGGCCGTGGAATGCCTGCAGCATCGGAATGCCGCCCGCCGGCACGGCCGGGAAGAACTTGACGATCTCGTAACCCAGCTCCATCGCCGTGATGATGTCGGACGGCGTCATGACGCCCGGCAGCAGCGGCAAGCCCGCGTCGAGCGAGGCCTGGTGCATCTCGCGCGTGAGGCCGGGCGATACGCCGAACTGCGCGCCGGCCTTCTTCGCGAGCGCGCAATGCTCGGGCTTCGTGATCGTGCCCACGCCCACCACGATATCCGACGCGATCTGCGCCGCGCGCTCGATCGCTTCGAGACCGGCCGCCGTGCGCAGCGTGATTTCGAGCACCTTGACGCCGCCCGCGTGCAGCGCGCGCGAGACGTGCTCGCCCTGCTCGGCGGTGTCGAAGGCGAGCACCGGAATCACCGGACCGAGGCGGACGATATCGGCTACCGTTTTTGTTGCCATGTTCAAGCTCCTTGATGTTGCGTTGCTTTGACCGGTGCAGCGGCAGCCGGCGCGTGACCGGTTTCGCCAACGAGCGACCCGAACACTCCCGCGCCGAGTTCCGCGGGCGCGGCGGCGGCCCGGAACACGCCGAACAGTTCACGCCCGAAGCCTACCTCGTTGCTTTCCTGGTGCGCGGGCTGCGCGACCGGGCGGGCGTCCCACCCGGCGGCATCGGCTTCAACGTCGAGCACGCCTTCCACGGCATCGATCACGATCATGTCGCCGTCGCGCACCTTGCCGATCGGGCCTTGCAGCAGCGTTTCCGGCGAAACGTGGATCACGGCGGGCACCTTGCCCGACGCGCCCGACATGCGCCCATCGGTCACGAGCGCGACGTGAAAGCCCTTGTCCTGCAGCACGCCGAGGAGCGGCGTGAGACGGTGCAGCTCCGGCATGCCGTTGGCACGTGCGCCCTGGAAGCGCACGACGGCCACGAAGTCACGCTCGAGCTGGCCATTGTCGAACGCTTCCTGCACGGCTTCCTGCGAATCGAACACGACGGCGGGCGCACGCACCTTGCGGCGCTCCGGCGCCACCGCCGAAACCTTGATCACGCCGCGGCCCAAGCGCCCCTGCATGAGCCGCAGGCCGCCGTCCGGCTGGAACGGTTCGGCGAGCGCGCGCAGCACGTTCGTATCCGCGCTCTTTTCCACCGCATCGACCCACGTGAGCTTGCCATCGAGCAACTTCGGCTCCTGAGTGTAATGGCGCAGGCCCTCGCCCGCCACGGTCTTCACGTCTTCGTGCAGCAGGCCGCCGTCGAGCAGCTCGCGCACGAGGAACGCAACGCCGCCGGCCGCGTGGAAGTGGTTCACGTCGGCCTTGCCGTTCGGATAGACGCGCGCGAGCAGCGGCACCGCCTGCGAAAGCGTGTCGAAGTCGTCCCAGTCGATCAGGACGCCGGCCGCGCGCGCCATGGCCACGAGGTGCATCGTGTGATTGGTCGACCCGCCCGTGGCCAGCAGCGCGACGATGCCGTTGACGATCGCCTTTTCGTCGACCACGTGGCCAATGGGCGTGTAGTTGCCGCGCTCCACCGTGAGGTCGAGCACGCGGCGCGCGGCCGCGGCCGTGAGTTCGTCGCGCAGCGGCGTGTACGGATGAACGAATGCCGAGCCCGGCAGATGCAGGCCCATCACTTCCATCAGCATCTGGTTGCTGTTGGCGGTGCCGTAGAACGTGCAGGTGCCCTGGCCGTGGTAGGCCGCGGCCTCGGATTCGAGCAGCGCGTCGCGGCCGCATTCGCCGGTGGCGAACTGCTGGCGCACCTTCGCCTTGGCGTCGTTCGAGATGCCGCTCGTCATCGGGCCCGCCGGCACGAAGATCGTGGGCAGATGGCCGAACTGGAGCGCCCCGATCAGGAGGCCCGGCACGATCTTGTCGCAAATGCCGAGGCACAGGGCCGCGTCGAACATGTTGTGCGTGAGCGCGACGGCCGTGCTCATCGCGATCACCTCGCGCGAGAAGAGCGACAGCTCCATGCCGGCGTTGCCCTGCGTGACGCCGTCGCACATTGCCGGCACGCCGCCGGCGAACTGCGCGATGCCGCCGTTCTCGCGGGCAGCCTGCTTGATGAGATCCGGGTAATTCTTGTAGGGCGCGTGCGCCGAGAGCATCTCGTTGTACGCCGAGACGATGCCGATGTTCGGTTCGCGGACCGCCTTGATCGCGATTTTGTCCCGCCCCTCGACGGCGGCGAAGCCATGCGCGAGATTCGCGCAGGACAGCGCGCCGCGTGCCGGGAAACGGTCCTGTGCCGCAGCCACGCGCGCGAGATAGGCCTCACGCGTCGGCTTGCTGCGCTCGATCACGCGCTGCGTGACCTTCATCAACTGCGAATGCGGGGACACCATTGAATCTCCTTCCTTCTTCGTCTCGGCGGACTGTGGGGGCCGGATCAGGCGGTCCGGTCAGCGTTGGAGGCGATGTTAGTAGAAAAACTACACGATCGCAATCCCGGTTAGCCCTGGTCAATGCTTCAGATAGATAAGCAAATTTCGGCAATATCTAGCCATTCCCGGCGGCCCCGCAGGGAAGACATTGCCAGTTCGGTCGACGTGATGTAGTTTTTGTACATATCCTCCGATCCGCTATAGTCCCCGGATCTTCCAGCATAGTGCGAGTTTCCCGATGCTGCTGTCCCAGGTGAAAGCCATGCGCGAGCAGTTGCGCCCTTCCGAGCGCAAGCTTGCCGACTACGTTGTCGAGGCGCCCCGCGAGGTGCTCGACCTCTCGATGACCGAGGTTGCGCTGCGGGCGGGCGTCAGCCAGCCGACGATCGCGCGGTTTTGCCACGCGTTGGGGTTCTCGGGTTTCCGGGAGTTCAAGATTCGTCTCGCGCAGGCCGTGGCGGCCGACCTGCCGCCGGCCGTCTATCGCGACGTGCGCCCCGACGAGCCGGTGCCGGGCGTCGCGGCCAAGGTGCTCGACCGCACGATCGGCGCGCTGCTCCAGGTACGCAACAACCTCTCCACCGACGCGCTCGCCAACGCCATCACGTTGCTCGCGCAGGCGTCGCGCATCGAGTTTTACGGCGCAGGCGGCTCGGGCATCGCCGCGCAGGACATGCAGCACAAATTCTTCCGCCTCGGCATGCCGAGCGTCGCCTATTCGGATCCGCAGACGTTTCTGATGTCGGCGGCACTGCTCGGACCTGGCGACGTGGTCGTCACGATCTCGAATACAGGGCGCACGCGCGACGTCGTCGACGCGGCGCGCACGGCGCTCGACCGCGGCGCGAAGGTGATTGCCATCACGCACGGCACCTCGCCGCTCGCACGCCTAGCGACAGTCGGCCTCCATGCCAATGTGGACGAAGACACCGATGTCTTCTCGCCGATGACCTCGCGCACCTCGCATCTGGCGATCGGCGACATCCTCGCCGTGGGTGTCGCGCTGCAGCGCGGGCCGGAACTGGCCGAAAAGCTTGCCGACGCGAAAGAGATCATTGCGCGAAGACGCCTCGATCCGATCGGTTGAGGCTGACAGCTTTTACGAACTTTTCCTATATCTGTAGGAAACGACTCTGACTACAGTAGAGGCATTGGGAACACAGATCCCCGGCTTCAGCGTCGTGCCATCCGCGCACATCTCGCATTCTTCTGCCAGATATCCGCCGACTTGCCCTGGACAGCGTCCCGTCCCCTCGAACCCAATGTTTCGAGGGCTTGTCGAAGGAACTCTCATGAAACGCATTCTGATTCTCGCCGTCGCGGGCGGACTCGCCACGACGGCGCTCGCCGCCGCCAGGTACGATACCGACAACCCGGTTTCCGAAAGGATTCAGGTCGAACTGCTCGAACAACAGTGGACCCACGCCGCCTCGACCGGCGATCGTCCGATGCTCAACGATCTGCTGGACGATAAGTTCTTCGAAGTATTTCCCGGCGACGTGCGCCGGACCAGGCAAGATCTGCTGGCGGCTGCCCCGCTGCCGCCGGGCAGTTCGCAAGTGCTGGAAGACGTACGTGTCCAGGTGCTGGGCGACGTGGCCGTGGCAACGGGCGTCAACCGCTATACGCCGGCAGCCGGCTACAAGGCGATCGAATATCGCTTCACCGACGTATTCGTGAAACGCGACGAGGGATGGCGGGTCGTGGCGGCGCGCCTGCTTCGCAAGGGTGCGGACTCGGCCTGAGCGCCGCGCCTGCCGGGGCGAGGCCACCCAGGATCAGAAGGGCTTGATCACGGCCAGCGCCACGGCGGCCAGCATGCCGAGAACCGGCAGTTCGTTGAACAGGCGATACCACTTGTCCGACCGGCGGTTCTCGCCGCGCTCGAAGGTCTTCAGCAGGCGGCCGCACCAGGCGTGGTAAGCGACAAGCAGCACCACGACGCCGACCTTCGCATGGATCCAGCCCTGGCCGCGCCCGATCCCCACCACGAGCCACAGCCACAAGCCGCACAGCAGCGCCGGCACGGCGATCAGCGTCATGAAGCGATAGAGCTTGCGAGCCATGAAGAGCAGGCGCTTGATCGCCGCGGGCTCCGTTTCCATCGCGAGATTCACGAAGATGCGCGGCAGGTAGAACAGACCGGCAAACCACGAAGCGATCAGTACGATGTGAAACGTCTTGACCCAGAGCATCGACATCCTTTGTTCTTGTTGAGGTTCCGTTGGGCGTTAAGTTGACGCATCGGCAACGTGGCGCGTCCCGTCCGGGGCCGCGCCGTCGCGCACGACTATTGCCGGCCTTCGCCGTGGCCGAGCACGACGTACTTCAGCGAAGTCAGCCCTTCAAGGCCGACCGGCCCGCGCGCGTGCAGCTTGTCGTTCGAAATGCCGATTTCCGCGCCAAGGCCGAATTCGAAGCCGTCCGCGAAGCGCGTCGAGGCATTCACCATCACGCTCGCCGAGTCCACCTCGCGCAAGAAGCGCATGGCGCGATCGTGGTCTTCCGTGACGATCGCATCGGTATGGTGCGAGCCGTAGGCGTTGATGTGCTCGACCGCCTCGTCGAGGTGGTCCACCACCTTGATCGCCAGAACCGGCGCCAGGTATTCCGTGCGCCAGTCCTCCTCGGTCGCGTCGACGAGCGGGCCCACGCCCGCATCCGCCAGAATCGCGCGCGCGGTCGGGTCGACACGCAGCTCCACGTCCTTGTCGCGATAGAGCCGGCCAAGCGGCGGCAGCACGTCATGCGCGATGCCGCGCGCGACGAGCAGCGTCTCCATCGTGTTGCAGGTGCCGTAGCGGTGGGTCTTGGCGTTGTCGCAGACGTTGAGCGCCTTCGCGAGGTCGGCTCGATCGTCCACGTAGACGTGGCAGATGCCGTCCAGATGCTTGATCATCGGCACGCGCGCCTCGGCCATCAGGCGCTCGATCAGGCTCTTGCCGCCGCGCGGCACGATCACGTCCACGTACTCCGTCATCGTGATGAGCTTGCCCACCGCCGCGCGGTCGGCGGTTTCGACCACCTGCACCGCGTCCTGCGGCAGCCCCGCCGCCGCCAGCCCTTCGCCGATCAGCTTCGCGAGCGCCGTATTGCATTCGAGCGCCTCGGAACCGCCACGCAGGATCGTTGCGTTGCCCGACTTCAGGCACAGCGCAGCGGCGTCGATCGTCACGTTCGGGCGAGATTCGTAAATGATGCCGATCACCCCCAGCGGCACGCGCATCTGGCCCACCTGGATACCGCTCGGGCGAAACTTGAGGTTGCCGATCTCGCCGATGAGGTCCGGCAGCGCCGCGACCTGGCGCAGGCCTTCGACCATCGTTTTCAGTGCCTTGTCCGAGAGCGTGAGGCGGTCGATGAAGGCCGCATCGTGGCCCTTGTCCCGCGCGCGCGCGAGGTCACGTGCATTCGCGTCCTTGAGCGCTTGCGCATCGCGCTCGACGGCCTTCGCCACGGCTTCCAGCGCGGCATTCTTCGCGGCGGTCGACGCTCGTGCCATGGCGCGCGAGGCACGGCGGGCGCGGCGGCCCAGATCGGTCATGTACTGGTCGATATCCATCATGGTGTCTTGTGTGATGCGACGCGCCCGGCGTTGGGATGCCCCGTCTGAAGCAGGCGCGGAATTTTAATTGTAAGGCCAGTCCGTCGGATCTGTCTGGCCGGCCCCAAGACGCGGCGCCGGCAGCCAACCGACGCACACCGCCCACAGATTCGAAGCAGGTGCCGGCGGCAAGACCCGGCGAGCCTTCGCGGCTCAGCCTGGCCGGCGCGTCGGCCCCGCGGTCGGCGGTCGGCCGCCCATGCCGGCTGGCTGGGCACGGCTCGCAGAAGCGGCAGCGCCGGCTGCGACGGGTCGAGTCGACGCCCCCGCATCGCGCGGCGCGGCAACGGTCATGGCAAGCTCGAAGAGGCCATCCCAGGCATCGGGCGGCAGCGCGTTGCGCCATTCGCCCCGCGCCTGCGCAGTGAGCCCCTTCACCTGGCGATCGAGTCGCGCCGCGAGTGTCAGTCCGCGCTCGAGCACTGCCTCGGTGAGACGCGAAAGCGCCGGGCCGATCAGCCGCTCGCGCGGCCCCCAGACGCGGTTCTCGCGCAGCAGCATGGCGAGCGGCTTGCCGGCGGCGACGCCGCGTTTGATCCGCAGCAGCGTGCGGATCTCTTCGACGACGGCCCACAGCACGAGCACCGAAGCCTCGCCCTCGCCGCGCAGGCCGTCGAGCATGCGCGCGAGCCGGCCGACATCGCCGGTCAGCATCGCTTCGTTGAGCTTGAAAACGTCGTAGCGCGCGACATTGAGCACGGCGTCGTGAATCTGCTCGAAGCTCAGTACGCCTTGGGGATACAGCAGGCCGAGTTTCTGGATTTCCTGATGGGCCGCGAGCAGATTGCCTTCCACGCGTTCCGCGACGAATTGCAGTGCGCGCCGCCCGTCCTCGCCCGGCGCGACACGCTGTCCTTGCTGCGCGAGGCGCTGGCCGATCCAGTTCGGCAGTTGCGCACGCTCGACCGGATCGATCTTCAGCGCGACACCGCTCTCCGCGAGCGCCGTGAACCATGCCGACTTCTGCGTGGCGGCGTCGAGGCGCGGCAGCGTGACGAGCGTGAGCACGTCGGGATTCGCGGCTCCAGCGAGGGTCTTCAGCGCCTCAGCGCCTTCCTTGCCCGGCTTGCCCGACGGAATGCGCAACTCGACCAGTTGGCGATCGCCGAAGAGCGACATCGACTGGCTCGCGCCGAGGAGCGAGCTCCAGTCGAAACCGCGCTCGACCGTGAACACGGAGCGGTCGGTGTAGCCCGCCGCGCGCGCGGCCGCGCGAATGCGGTCGCACGCCTCCTGGACGAGCAGGTGCTCGTCGCCGTAGACGACGTAGAGGCCTGCCAGGCCTCTCGCGAGATGCGGTTCGAGTCCGTCGAGTCGCAGTTGCATTGGGGATGCCGGATCGGAAGTGCGGGAATCAGAGCGGCGGCGGCGGCAGCGGCGCGCCCGGCGCGACGCCCGGCACGATCTGCTCCGGCGTCGGATGCAGCGTCTTCAGGATAGACAGCCGGCGCGTGACCTGATCGACGGCGTCGTTCTGCATGTCCGCGAAGAGGAGGTCGGATTCGCTCACCTTCGCCGTGGCGTACTGGTCGCTATACGTCATCGCGCGGTTCAGCGAGATCGTGCTCGGGCGGATCAGCACCGAACCGTCCGGCGCCGTGAGCGTGTAGTTGAGCGAATAATTGACCTGATACTCCTCGACCACACCCAGATAGTTGATCGTGAGCGTACTGAAGCCGCGCCCCTCGGAAACGTGCAGGACGGCATCGGCATTGGCCGTTGTCTGAACGACGACCGAGTCGCTACCGCCTTCGATCATGCGCGTGAGGCGCGCGGCGACGGGCGGCGAGGCGCCAACAATGGCGAGGCGCTTGAACGCGTAGTTCTGCTCGCCGCGCAACTGGAATCCGCACGCCGAAAGCATCAGCGTGCTGCCTGCCAGTAACAGAAACGATCTGCGAATCACATGAGCTCCCGGGTTCGCAACAGGTTCGTGGCCGGGGCGTTACGCGGTGCGCACCGCCCCGGCCGCATCGTATCAGGCCGCGTCAGACAACGACGTTCACGAGACGGCCCGGCACGACGATGATCTTCTTCGGCGCCCGACCTTCGGCAAACTTCGCGAACATGTCGTGCGCGAGCGCAGCCGCTTCGATCGCGTCCTTGCCTGCATCCTTCGCGACCGTCACGGCGCCGCGCACCTTGCCGTTCACCTGCAGCACGAGTTCGATCTCGGCCTGTTCGAGCGCCTTTTCGTCGACCTTCGGCCAGGGCGCGTCGAGCAGCGTGCCGTACTCGTCGGCATAACCGAGTTCTTGCCAGAGCTGGAACGTGAGGTGCGGCACGACCGGATACAGCACGCGCAGCAGCACGCCGAAGGTCTCGCGCAGGACACCGGCGCCGGCACCGCCGTTGGGTCCTTTAGCGCCTTCGATCGCGTTGAGCATCTTCATCGCGGCCGAGACCACGGTGTTGTATTGCAGACGCTGATAGTCGAAGTCGGCCTGCTTGAGCACGCCGTAGACTTCGCGGCGCAGCGCCTTTTCGACGTCCGTGACCGTGGCCGCGTCGAACGTCGCGCGCGACCTGATCGCTTCGGCGTTCGCGTAGCCGAATGCCCACACGCGGCGCAGGTAGCGGCTCGCGCCCTCCACGCCGGCGCCCGACCATTCGAGCTGCTGTTCCGGCGGCGCCGCGAACATCGTGAACAGACGTGCGGTGTCCGCACCGTAAAGGTCGATCAGCACTTGAGGATCGACGCCGTTGTTCTTCGACTTCGACATCTTCTCGACGCCGCCCAGCACCACGCTCTGACCGTCACTGTTGAGCGTCGCGCCGGTCGGACGGCCCTTGTCGTCGTGCACCACGGTCACGTCGGCCGGGTTATACCAGGTCTTCTTGCCCGCCGCATCTTCGCGGTAAAAGGTTTCGTTGAGCACCATGCCCTGCGTGAGCAGGTTCTTCGCCGGCTCGCCGAACTTCACGAGGCCGAGGTCGCGCGAGACCTTCGCCCAGAAGCGCGAGTACAGCAGGTGAAGAATGGCGTGTTCGATGCCGCCGATGTACTGGTCCATCGGCATCCAGTAGTCGGTGCGCTCGTCCACCATGGTCTTGGCATCCGGCGCCGCGTAACGGTAGAAGTACCACGACGAGTCGACGAAGGTGTCCATCGTGTCGGTTTCGCGCTTCGCATCGGCGCCGCACTTCGGGCACTTGCAGTTCAGGAAGGCTTCCGACTTTGCAAGCGGGTTGCCCGTGCCGTCCGGCACGAGGTCTTCCGGCAGCACGACCGGCAGGTCGGCTTCCGGCACCGGCACGTCGCCGCAGCTCGGGCAATGGATGATCGGGATCGGCGTGCCCCAGTAGCGCTGGCGCGAAATGCCCCAGTCGCGCAGGCGCCACGTGACCTGCTTGTCGCCGAAGCCGTGCGCCTTGAGGTCGGCCGCCACGGCGTCCACGGCCTGCTGGTAGGCAAGGCCGTCGAACTTGCCGCTGTTGATGCAAACGGCGCGATCCTTGTCGCCATACCACTCCTGCCAGCCGTCGAGCGAGTAGGTCTCGCCTTCCACGGCGATCACCTGCTTGATCGGCAGATCATATTTTTGCGCGAAGGCGAAATCGCGCTCGTCATGGCCCGGCACGCCCATCACGGCACCCTCGCCGTAGCTCATGAGCACGTAGTTGCCGATCCACACCGGCACCTGCTCGCCCGTGATCGGGTGCGTGACCGTGAAGCCCGTGGCCATGCCCTTCTTTTCCATCGTCGCCATGTCGGCTTCGGCCACGCCGCCGCGCTTGCATTCCTCGATGAACGGCAGCAGCTCGGGCTTGTCCTGCGCGAGACGCGTGGCGAGCGGATGCTCGGCCGCGATCGCGGCGAAGGTCACGCCCATGATCGTGTCGGCGCGCGTAGTAAACACGCGCAGCAGCTTCTTCTCGCCGTCGAGCTCGTACGGGAAACCGAAGTTCACGCCGAAGCTCTTGCCGATCCAGTTCTGCTGCATGATCTTCACGCGCTCGGGCCAGCCGAGGCCTTCGAGGTCGTTCAGCAGTTCATCGGCGTACTGCGTGATGCGCAGGTAGTACATCGGGATTTCGCGCTTTTCCACGAGCGCGCCCGAGCGCCAGCCGCGGCCGTCGATCACCTGCTCGTTCGCGAGCACGGTCTGATCGACCGGGTCCCAGTTCACCGTGCCGGTCTTCTTGTAGGCAATGCCCTTCTCCAGCATCTTCAGGAAGAACCACTGGTTCCACTTGTAGTAGTCGGGCTTGCAGGTGGCGATCTCGCGCGACCAGTCGATGGCGAGACCCATCGACTGCATCTGGCCCTTCATGTACGCGATGTTGTCGTACGTCCACTGCGCGGGCGGCACGCCATTGGCCATCGCCGCGTTTTCGGCGGGCATGCCGAACGCGTCCCAGCCCATCGGCATGAGCGTGTTGTAGCCGTTCATGCGCAGATAGCGGTACATCACGTCGTTGATCGTGTAGTTCCGCACGTGGCCCATGTGCAGCTTGCCCGACGGGTACGGCAGCATCGAGACGCAGTAGAACTTGGGCTTGTCGGCCTTTTCGGCCGTCCGGTAGGCGTCGCTGTCGCGCCACTCGCCTTGCGCGGCGGATTCGACGTCGGAGGGAACGTATTTTTCGAGCATGGTGTGGATGGGAACGCGGATTCTGGCGGATTCGGTGCCGGATGCACCGAGGCCGGCCGTACGTGGAGTACGTCGCGCCGGCTGGTGGCGGTGGCTATTCTGGGCCCGTTTTACAGGGAAACGTTGATTATACCGTCGAGTTGCCCGCGCTTTCCGCCTTGCGGGGTTCGGGCGCGGACAATGCGCGGCACCCATGCGCCCTGCGCTTGGGGCACGCTTGGGGCATGCTCAGGGCTTGCCGGCCGGCGGCGGCTCCGTCACGAAGCCGATACGCTCCAGGCCCGCCTGCTGGGCCGCGCCCATGACCTGGGCGATGACCTCGTAGCGCGTCTCGCGCGCGGCCCGCAATTGCAGGTCCGGCTGGGCGTCCTCGGGCGCCTTGCCCGCTGCCGCGAAACGCGCGCGCAGTTCGTCGAGCGAGATCGGCTGCGCGTTCCAGTAAAGCTTGCCGGCTGCGTCGATAGACAGCGTGACGGTCTGCGGCGTCTGCCGCGCCGGCTCGGAGGCGACCTGGGGCAGATCGAGCCGTATCGCGTGCGTGAAGAGCGGCGCGGTAATGATGAAAATGACGAGCAGCACGAGCATGACGTCGATGAGCGGCGTCATGTTGATCTCCGCCATCGGCGCCGAGTCGCACTTCCTTTCGAGTCCGCCGAATGCCATCGGATGCTCCTTCGCGTGCCTTTGCCGTGCCTTTCCCGTACCCGCGGCGGCCGTGCCGTCAGCGGGGATCCGATTCGAGCGCCGCCTCGCGCCGCGACGCCGCGCCGGCGGGCGGGCAGACATAGGCGTGCAGATCGTGCGCGAAACCGTCGAGGTCGTCGCCGAGCTGGCGCGCGAGCCGCCCCAGCACGTTGTAGGCAAGCACGGCGGGAATCGCGACGACGAGGCCGAACGCCGTCATGATGAGCGCCTCGCCAACCGGGCCGGCCACGTTCTCGATCTGCGCCTGGCCGCTTGCCGCAATGCTGCCGAGCGCGTGATAGATGCCCCAGACGGTGCCGAGCAGCCCCACGAACGGCGCCGTGCTGCCCACGGAGGCAAGCAGCACCTGGCCGAATTCGAGCCGTCGCTGCGACGCCTGAAGCGCGCCGCGCAGCGCGCGCAGTACGCGCTCGCTGCGATCCACCTTCGCGAGCAGCGCACCGGAGGTATCGGCCTCGGCGGCCGCGAACGCCGCCTCGGCGAGCGGCAGGAATACGCGCTCGCGGTCGGCGCGGCGCATCAGCGCGACGCCTTCGGCCAGCGTGCGCGCCTGCCAGAACTGCGCAACCGCGCGCGGCCCCTGGCGCTTCGCGCGCGCGAGCACCCAGCTCTTCACGAGCAGGAAGCACCAGCTCGCGACCGACATCGCCAGCAGCACCCACGCCACGGCGTGCGTGACGGCATCGCTCGTCTGCAGATAGTGGATGATTCCGGTACCCGCTGCCATCTGACCTCGCTATCCGACTTTCCGGCTGTTCTGTCATGCAGCCGGCGCGTGTCGCATCGCGCGCCGGCTTCGGTTCGACATGCTCAGCGCAGGCCGAGCACGTCCTGCATATCGTACAGCCCGCGCGCCTTGTCCTGCAGGAAGCGCGCGGCGCGCACGCTGCCCTGCGCATACGACAGGCGGCTCGACGACTTGTGCGTGATCTCGACGCGCTCGCCCGTGCCCGCGAACAGGACCGTATGGTCGCCGACAATGTCCCCGCCGCGAATCGCCGAAAAACCGATCGTCGAAGGATCGCGTTCGCCCGTTACGCCGTGGCGGCCGTACACGGCGCACTCGTCGAGACTGCGGCCCAGCGCGTGGGCCACCGCCTCGCCCATTGCGAGCGCCGTGCCCGAGGGCGCGTCGACCTTGTGGCGGTGATGCGCCTCGACGATTTCGATGTCGTAGCCAGTCGCGAAAAAACGCGCCGCGTATTCGAGCAGCTTGAGCGTCACGTTCACGCCCACGCTCATGTTGGCCGCAAAGACGATGCCGGCCTTCTCCGCCGCGGCCGCGAGCCGCGCCTTTTGCTGCGCGTCGAAACCCGTGGTGCCGATCACCATCTTCACGCCGTGCCGCTGTGCGGCGTCGAGGTGGACGAGGGTGCCCTCGGGACGCGTGAAATCGATCAGGCAATCGCTCTGCGCGAACACGGCGTCGATGTCGTCGGTAATCGGCACGCCGGTGGCCTTGCCGAGAAACGCGCCCGCGTCCTGCCCGATCGCGGCCGAGCCCTTGCGCACGAGCGCGCCCGAGAGCGTGACGTCGGGCGAATTCAGGACGGTTTCGATGAGCATCCGGCCCATGCGGCCCGACGCTCCGGCGATTGCGATTTTCATGAGTCTTCCCGGAACGAAAGCGCAGCGCCCGCAGGCAAGCGCGAGCGGTATCGACGACACAAGCGGCGCTGCGAAAAAAACACGGCGGCCCGAAGCCGCCGACTGGACACGAAGCGCGCGCCCGATGTGGGCGGCGCGCGCTTCGCGCTGGGTCTGAAAACGATGGACAGCCGGATCAGCCGCCCGTTCCCGCCGCACCCGAAGCGCCTGCCGGTGCGGCCGGCACGGTCGGCGGGGCGGTAAGCGGCGTATTCTTCGACGGCAGGAGCTGGTCGGCGTTCGCGTCGCCCGTACCCTGGGCGCCCGGCGCCGGGCCAACCGGGTTCGATTGCACGCCCTGGAACTGCGGCGGCGGCGAGCGATGCAGTTGCACCTGCGACGGCATCGAGCCCACGTTCTGCGGCAGCACCGACGACGGCGGCGTGTTCGCGCGCACCGAAGGCGTTCCGCCAGTCGGCATCTGCACGGCGTCGGTCGCGCGGTTGGCGGCAGCGGCAGCCTGCGCGTTCGGGTTCTCCGGCAATGCAGCCGCGGCGGCGCCCACGCCCAGCTCGGACGTCGGCGTGCGCGCGGTGTCGGTGACGGTCGCGCCCACCGCCGTCGTGGCAGCTTCGGAAGCCGCGGACGCCGCGACGGCCGCGGAGGTCGGCGCCGGCGCGGCGGCCTTCTTCTTGCCGCTGCGGTCGCCGTCGATTTCGGCGAGCAGTTCGAGGTTCGACGGCAGATCTTCGCCGCCCGACCAGCTCGTGACCTGATCGCCGTCGAACAACACGACGAAGTCGCGCTGCTGGACGATGGCGGTCGAGCCGCGCTTGAAGTAGAAGATGTAGTCCCAGCGGTTCTGGTGGAACATGTCGGCCAGGAGCGGCGTGCCGAGCAACTGGCGCACCTGGGCGCGGGACATGCCCACCTTCATCTGCGACGCGGCTTCCTTCGAAACGAAGTTGCCCTGGACGATCGTGATCCGATACGGTGTGATGCTCTGCGCGATGCGCTGCGTCGCGCTGTCGTAAGTCGAGCAGCCTGAAAGCCCCGAAAGCGCCGCAGTAGCCAGCAGTGTGCACGCCAGGGCGCTCGAAAGACGGCCGCCCCGGCCGGTCGTTTTGGATTCTGGAATCATTTCCTCACCGTGCGGGCTTGTCGCGAAGCCGCGCTAGTTCTGCGAAGTTTTCTGTGAAAGTTTTGTCAAAGATGACCGGAACTGCAAACCGCATTAACATTAGAACCTAGCATTGTACTCCAGGGACTTATCGTCATGACCAATCCAGCCGATCTCAAGAACATCGGACTTAAGGCGACGCTGCCTCGCCTCAAAATCCTGGAGATTTTTCAGCACAGCCCGGTGCGCCACCTGACGGCCGAAGACGTGTACCGCAACCTGTTGAGCGAAGAACTCGATATCGGGCTCGCCACCGTCTACCGCGTGCTCACCCAGTTCGAGCAGGCGGGTCTCCTCACGCGCAGCAACTTCGAATCGGGCAAGGCCGTGTTCGAGTTGAACGAAGGCACCCACCACGACCACCTCGTTTGTCTCGACTGCGGGCTCGTCGAGGAGTTCTTCGATCCCGAAATCGAAAAGCGCCAGCAATCGATCGCCAACGAGCGGGGCTTCAAGCTGCAGGAACACGCGCTGGCGCTCTACGGGGCCTGCACGAAGGAAAACTGCCCGCACCGCAAGCACTAAGGCAAGCATCAGACGCGGTTCGGCGCAAGAAAGCGCAAACGCCACGGCATCGCTGCTGCCGTGGCGTTTGCTTTTCGGCGACGAACGAGGCCGCTTAGCCGATAGCTTCGGTCAGCGCCTCGCGCCTGAGGTGCAAGGGCTCGACGAGCGTGATCTCATCGCAGTTCGGCTCGCCATTGCCGCCGCGGTCGACCACGAGAAAATCGCTCACGCCGCCGAACGCGAGCAGCGGATGGTGCCAGACCCCGCGCGCGTAATTGACGCCCTGCCCCCCGGCCGCCCAGAACGCGCGCAGGCCGGCCGGATCGAACTCGCCCGCGGGCGCGACGACCACGGCGTAGCGAGCGCCCGCGAGCGGCACGAACGCCTGGCTGCCAAGCGGATGGCGCTCCATCATCGCGATCTCCACGGGCCACACGCGCGGCTGGGCCCGAAACACGTTCACGATCGCCCGCCCGCCCGCGGCGCCGACGTCGATCGACGCCAGATCGTGGTAGCGCTCGGTCGTGCCGCCGTTGATCGGGAAATGCCGGGCGCCCACGGTTTCGATCACGTCGCCGAACGGCGCGAACGCCTCGCGCGTGAGCGGTTCAATTTGCAGAATCTTCATCGTCGGTCTCCTGAGTGGCCCGGGAATCAAAGCGCGTGTGCGGGATTGCCGCCAGCAGCAGCCAGATCGCCGCCGTCGCCCTCGCCCGCCGGCACGTAGAGGAAACCCTCGTCGAAGTTGAGCACGCGCTTCGCGCGGGCCCGGTCGATGTCGTGCTCCCACACCGCCACCACGACGGTCGCGACGCAGTTGCCGATCAGGTTGGTCAGCGCGCGGGCGATGCCGACGAACCAGTCCACCGGCAGGATCAGCACGAGGCCGAGCACGGGAATCGCGGGAATGGCCGAGAGCGTTGCGGCGAGAATCACGATGGCCGAGCCCGGGATGCCGTGCGCGCCCTTCGAGGTCACGAGCGAGACCAGCACGACGACGATGAGATCGTGCAGCGAAAGCGGCGTGTTCGTGGCCTGCGCGATGAAGATCACAGCGAGGGTGAGGTAGATCGAAAAGCCATCGAGGTTGAACGAGTAGCCGGTGGGAATCACGAGGCCCACCGTGGAATCCTTCACGCCCATCCATTCGAGCTTGCGCATGATCTGCGGCAGCACGGCATCCGAGGAAGCCGTGCCCAACACGATCGACAGTTCCTCGCGCAGATAGCGGATCAGCTTGAAGAGGCTGAAGCCGGCCAGCCGCATGACGATGCCGAGCACGACCGCGACGAACACAAAGCAGCTCAAATAGAACACGACCACGAGCATGCCGATCTGCTTGAGCGACGCCACGCCATAGGTGCCCGTGGTGAACGCGACCGCGCCGAGCACGCCGAGCGGCGCAAGCTTGATGATGAAGCCCATCACGCGGAAAAACACTTGCCCCAGTTCGTCGATCAGGCTGTTCACGCGCTGCGCTTTCGGGCCGAGCAGCGAAAGCGCGCTGCCGAACAACACCGAGAACACGAGGATCTGCAGGATGTCGCCTTTTGCGAAGGCGTCGACTGCCGTGTCGGGGATGATCTTGAGCAGGAATGCTGCGGTGTCCTTGAGGTTCTTCGCATGCTCGGTGTAGGTGGCGAGCGAGGCCGCGTCGAGCGAGCGCAGATCGACGTTCATGCCGGCGCCCGGGCGTGTCAGCCAGGCCAGCACGGCGCCGATCACGAGCGCGATCGTCGTCATCGCCTCGAAATAAACCACCGACTTCAGGCCCACCCGGCCCACCTTCTTCAGGTCGCCAGCGTGCGCCATGCCGCTTACGACCACGCAGAAGACGATGGGCCCGATGACCATCTTGATCAGTTTCAGAAAGCCGTCGCCGAGCGGCCGCAGCGACTGGGCGAAATGGGGAAATATCGCGCCGACCGCGATCCCGACAACCAGCGCGATCATCACGCGCCCGAACAACGAGTTGAAGAACTTCGACACGACTTTCTCCGGTTGCAGGCCAACTGTTCATACTGGTCTGACCAGTACTGTTATGGTCGATAGTAGGAAGCCGATATACCGCCGTCAAGGAAGAAAAATTGAGTGTTTACCCGGGGCATGAAGCCGGATGCCAGTGACTTTGCACCCCGCATGAATACGCTCCCCAAGCCTGGGCAACGCGTCCGCGCGGCGGCCGACTACAATACCGGTCAGACCACGCGAGATCCGTCGCCATGAAGAACGTTCCGCATACCGTTACCGACGCCGCCGTTGCCACGATCCGCGAACGGATCGAAGGCGGCCTCTACCCGGTCGGCAGTCTGCTGCCCGCGCAACGCCAGCTTTCCGAAGAGCTGGCGATCAGCCGCGCGTCCCTGCGCGAGGCGCTGTCCACGCTCGAAGCGTTAGGCATGCTGACGATACGGGCGGGCAAAGGCGTCTACGTGACGAGCGCCGAGGCGACGAGCCCGCATCCCTGGCGCTTCGCCGCTCAGTCCTCGCTGCCGGACACGTACCAGATGCGTTACGCGCTGGAAGGGTTCGTCGCGCGCATGGCGGCTCTCGCGATCGGCGACAGCGACGTGGTCTGGCTGGAACAGAATCTCAATGCACTGCACGAAGCGCTCGCCTGCGACGAACTCGACGAAGCCGCGCAGCTCGACTTCGACTTCCACATGCGCATCGTGAGCATCGCCGGCAATGCGGCCATCGAATCGATCCTGCGCAGCAGCGCCGACATCATGAAGGAAAGCCAGCGCATGCCGTTCTACCGGCGCGAACTCGTACTCTCGACGCATCGCGAGCACGGCCTGATCGTCGCCGCGCTGAAGGCGCGCGACTGCGCTGCGGCCGGCGAGGCGATCGAGCGACATATCGCCAACGCGGCGCAACGCGCGGGGGTGTACTTTCCGACGCCGCCATCCCTCGCGCCCACATCTCAGGCGCACGCGGAGCGGGCGTAAAAAAACCGCCCCAAGGGGCGGTTTTCCGCATCTTCCGTATCGCGCGGCAGTCTGTGACTGCGCATGCTGACCCGGGTGCTTACTTCGCGTTCGCGAACGCGACAGCCGTGTCCAGCATGCGGTTCGAGAAGCCCCACTCGTTGTCGTACCAGCTCGACACCTTCACGAGACGGCCCGACACCTTCGTGAGCGTCGCATCGAACGTCGACGAAGCCGGGTTGTGGTTGAAGTCGATCGAAACCAGCGGTGCGTTGTTGTAGCCCAGGATGCCCTTGAGCGCGCCTTCCGAGGCTTCCTTCATGATCGCGTTGACTTCTTCGACCGTCGTATCGCGCCTGGCGATGAACGAGAGGTCGACGATCGACACGTTGATGGTCGGAACGCGAATGGCATAGCCGTCCAGCTTGCCGTTCAGTTCCGGCAGCACGAGACCGACGGCCGAAGCTGCGCCCGTCTTGGTCGGGATCTGGCTGTGCGTGGCCGAGCGCGCGCGGCGCAGGTCTTCGTGATACACGTCGGTCAGGACCTGGTCGTTCGTGTACGCGTGGATCGTGGTCATCAAGCCCGTTTCCAGGCCGATCTTGTCGTTCAGCGGCTTGACGAGCGGTGCCAGGCAGTTGGTCGTGCACGATGCGTTCGAGATGACCGTGTCCGATGCCTTCAGCACGTGGTGGTTCACGCCGTAGACGATCGTCGCGTCGACGTCCTTGCCGCCCGGCGCCGAAATGATGACCTTCTTCGCGCCGCCCTTGATGTGCGCGCTCGCCTTTTCCTTGGTCGTGAAAAAGCCCGTGCATTCCATCACGACGTCGACGCCCAACTCGCCCCACGGCAGCTCGGCCGGGTTGCGGTTGGCCAGCACGCGGATCTTGTCGCCGTTGACGACGAGGTAGTCGCCGTCCACCGACACTTCGCCCGGGAACTTGCCGTGCGCCGTGTCGTACTGCGTCAGATGCGCGTTGGTCTTCGCGTCACCCAGGTCGTTGATCGCGACGATCTGGATGTCATGCTTCTTGCCGTTCTCGTAGAACGCGCGAAGCGTGTTACGGCCAATGCGGCCGTAGCCGTTGATAGCGACGCGAATGGTCATGGTTTATCTCCTGATGGCTGAAAAATTCCGATACCGATACCGGTGCCGGCTGCGCCGGGGCGCGGCGCAACAAGCAATGAGCCCGCCGCATCGACTTCATCGAGCGGGCTCACGAAGCATGCTTAGTTGTCGAGAGCGGCCTTGGCTGTCGCAACGACGTGATCGACCGTAAAGCCGAAGTGCTTGAACAGCACGCCGGCCGGCGCCGACTCGCCGAACGTGTCGATGCCGACCACGCCGCCTTCGAGGCCCACGTACTTGCGCCAGAACTCGGTCACGCCCGCTTCGATCGCCACGCGGCGCACGCCCTTCGGCAGCACGCGCTCCTTGTATTCGGCGTCCTGGCGGTCGAACACGTTGGTCGACGGCATGGACACCACACGCGCGCCAATGCCTTCGCGCTGCAGCGCCTCGACGGCCTTCACCGCCAGTTCGACTTCCGAACCCGTTGCGATCAGGATGATCTTGCGGCTCGGGATGTCGTCGTTCCAGTCCTTGAGCACATAGCCGCCCTTGGCGATGTTGGCGATCTGCGCGTCGGTGCGTTCGTTGAACGCGAGGTTCTGACGGCTGAACACGAGCGACGACGGACCGTGATGCGTGATCGACTCGGTCCAGGCCACCGCCGTTTCGACGGTGTCGGCCGGACGCCAGAGCGTCATGTTCGGGATCAGGCGCAGGCTCGCGACCTGTTCGATCGACTGGTGCGTCGGGCCGTCTTCGCCGAGGCCGATCGAGTCGTGCGTGAACACGAAGATCGACGGGCACTTCATCAGCGCGGCCACGCGCAGCGCGTTGCGGCTGTAGTCGGAGAACGTGAGGAACGTGCCGCCGAACGCCTTGTAGCCGCCGTGCAGGTTAAGGCCGTTGAGCGCGGCGCTCATGCCGAACTCGCGCACGCCGTAGTTGATGTGGTTGCCCCATTGGATGCCGCTCTCGCCGGGTTTGGCCGCGCGCACGGGCTTCGAGGCCTTCCAGTTGGTGAGGTTCGAGCCGGTCAGGTCGGCCGAGCCGCCGAGCAGTTCGGGCAGCGCGGCGGCGAGGCCTTCGATGGCCTGCTGCGACGCCTTGCGCGTGGCAACCGTTTCCTTGCGCGAATCGGCGCCGGCGACGATCGCGGCGGCCTTCTGCGCCCAGTCGGCGGGCAACTGGTGGGCCATGCGACGTTCGAACTCGGCCGCTTCGGCCGGGTACTTCGACTGGTAAGCGGCGAACGCTTCGTTCCACCCGGCTTCGAGCTTCGCGCCCGTGGCCTTCGAGTCCCAGTCTGCGTAGACTTCCTGCGGCACGACGAAAGGCTCCCACTTCCAGCCCGACACCGCGCGCCATTTGGCGATTTCTTCCGCGCCGAGCGGTGCGCCGTGCACGTCGTGGCCGCCCGCCTTGGTCGGCGCGCCGTGGCCGATCTGCGTCTTGCAGCAGATGAGCGTGGGCTTGTCCGAGGCCTTCGCCTGCTTGATCGCGGCGTCGACCGCCTCGACATTCTGGCCGTCCACGTGCGGGATCACGTTCCAGCCATAGGCTTCGAAGCGCCTGGGCGTGTCGTCGTGGAACCAGTTCACGACTTCGCCGTCGATCGAGATGCCGTTGTCGTCGTAGAACGCGATCAGCTTGTTGAGCTTCAGCGTGCCGGCGAACGAGCAGGCCTCGTGCGAGATGCCTTCCATCAGGCAGCCGTCACCGACGAACACGTAGGTGTGGTGATCGACGATCTTCGCGTCGGCCTTGTTGAACTCGGCCGCAAGCAGCGCCTCGGCGAGCGCCATGCCGACCGCATTCGCGAGCCCCTGGCCGAGCGGGCCGGTAGTCGTCTCGACGCCCGGCGTGATGCCGTATTCCGGGTGGCCCGGCGTCTTCGAATGCAGTTGGCGGAAGTTCTTCAGCTCGGCCATCGGCAGGTCGTAGCCGGTCAGATGCAGCAGCGAGTACAGCAGCATCGAGCCGTGACCGTTCGACAACACGAAACGGTCGCGATCGCTCCAGTGCGGATTCGCCGGATTGTGACGCAGATGCCGCGACCACAGTGCGACCGCGATCTCGGCCATGCCCATCGGCATGCCGGGGTGGCCGGAGTTCGCTTGCTGAACGGCGTCCATGGACAGCGCGCGGATCGCGTTGGCCATCAACGAGGTGGTTGCGGGGGAAGCGGAGGACGAGGTCGTCATGTCGAGTCCGGGAACGAGTGCAAAAAGCGGTGTGGACGCCCGATAAAACGGTGGGCGGGCACAGCAGCGCGGGGGATCCGGAAGCTCGGCAAAACGGCTGCTCCGGCGCACGGTGCGGCGCCGGGAGACGCGGTACGGCCAGAGCAAACGGAAGGGGCTGCAAAGCGCATTATTCTAGCAGAATGCGCGGATAACCCCCGGCCCCGGAGCGCTCCGCGGGGGCTTTTCGAGACAGCGCGGCCAGATGGACAACCCGGGTGCGATCGGGGCACAAGCCAGGACACCGCACGAACCGCGCCCGCCGGCCGTCCTCATATAATTCCGCCGTCGCCCCATTTCCCGACAGCACGCGCGCGGAGCCGTCCCAAACCATCCGTATTCCAACCGTGAACGCCCCGCTCCTCTTCCACCCCGCCCCCGGCGCCGTCTACGGCTTTCCGGGCGCGCGCCGCCTTGCTTGTGTCGATTCGGCGTGGCAGCACATCGAGGTCTGGGACACGCCGCAGCTCGGCTGCCTGTTCACGCTGGACGGCCGGCCGATGACGGCGGCCGGCGACGAGTTCGTCTATCACGAATGCATGACGCAGCCGGCCGCGCTCACGCATCCGGCGCCGCGCGCGGCGCTCGTGCTGGGCGGCGGGGACGGCGGGGCGGCGCGGCAACTGCTGGGTCATCCGGGCATCGAGAGGATCGTCGTGGCCGAGCTGGACCCCGACGTCGTGCGGCTGACCGGCAATTACCTGCCACAGGTGCGCGGCGGCGCCTTCGACAATCCCCGCGTGGAACTCCTGATCGGCGACGCCGCGGCATTCGTGGCGCGTACGCAGGAACGCTTCGACCTCATCGTGTTCGACCTGACTCCGCCCGATTCGCCGGCAGCCGGGCTCTACACGCCGGCGTTCTACGGCGAACTCAAGCGCGTGATGACGGCAGATGCCCTGATCTCGCTCCATCTTGGCTCCCCCTGGCACCACGCCGAGCGCATCGAAGGACTGCTGACGGGACTGGGCGCCTCGTTCGCGGTCGTGCGCCCACTGGCCGCTTACGTGCCGCTCTATGGCTCGCTGTGGCTGATGGCCGTGGCGAGCGACCGCCTGGACCCCGCCGCGATGGACGTCGCGACATTACGCACGCGCATGGAGGCCCGCGGCGTCGAAGGCCTGCGCTTCTACGAAGCCGACCTGCACGCCGCTCTCTTTTCTGCCCCCTTGCTGGCTCGCAACAAATTAAGCCGAATCCCGGCCCCTTGATCGGCACCGTAAGGCAAAATCCTAGGACTAGCGCGTTCTCCGGGGCGCCCGAGCGGTCCACCGCGCCCCCTGCCGAACCGCACAACCGAAACGTGGAGAAACCCGATGACCCCACCCCGCCCCGCTGGCGTGCCGTGGCTCACTCCGTATCTGACGGTGCGCGACGCGCGCGCCGCCATGGCGTTTTTTGAGGCGGCTTTCGGTTTTGGCGTGCGCGACTGCGTGGAAGACGACGGGGCTGTCATGCACGTCGAAATGACCTATCGCGAGCAGCTCATCGTGATGTTCGCCCCGGAGGGCGCATTCGGCTCGACGGCCCGCACGCCGAAGAGCGCGGGAGCGCTGGCTCCGCAGTCCTTTTATCTCTATGTCGACGATGTCGATGCGGTTTATGCGCGCGCGCTCGAAGCCGGCGCCAAATCGCTGAGCGAGCCGCAGGACCAGTTCTGGGGGGACCGTTTCGCGCAGGTCGAAGACCTCGACGGTTACCGCTGGGCGCTGGCTCGCCACCTGTCATGAATCAATGAAAACAAGTCTTATGCCCCGCTTTTTTGTCGCTAATCCGCTAGAACCGGGCGACGTCATCACGCTGCCCGACGAAGTCACGCGTCACGTCCAGGTGCTGCGCCTGCAGCCGGGCGACGCCATCGTGCTCTTCAACGGCACGGGCGGCGAATACAGCGCGGAGATCGTCGAGATGGAGCGCCGCGATACGAAAGTGCGCGTGGGGCCCTTTCGCGACGCCGAAACCGAGCCCCCCTACCGGCTCACGCTCGCGCAGGGCATTGCCGGCAGCGACAAGATGGACTGGCTGATCGAGAAGGCCGTCGAGCTGGGCGCAACGAACTTCGTGCCGCTCACGACCTCGCGCAGCGTCGTGCGCCTTTCCGGCGAGCGCGCCCTGCGGCGCCAGGCGCACTGGCAGCGCATCGTTCAGTCGGCGTGCGAACAATGCGGCCGCAACCGTCTGCCGGACGTCGCGCCGGCGCGCGAGATCGGCACCTGGCTCTCCGCCCTGCCCCGCACGCCCGCCGAGGGCGAACTGCGCATCATTCTTTCGCCGCGCGCCAACGCGCCGTTCGCGACGCTTCCGCACGATCCGCCCAGGGGCGAAGTGACCGTGCTGGTCGGACCGGAGGGCGGATTTTCGTCGGCCGAGGAAGCGGCGGCCGTGGAGAACGGCTTCGTCCCGGTCGGACTCGGGCCGCGTGTCCTGCGCACCGAAACGGCGGGTATTGCCGTGCTCGCGGCACTCGCCGCGCGCTGGGGCGGCTGGTAAAAATGACAAGGCCCGCCGGCAGGCGGGCCTCTTTCGAATCTGTCGCGCGGATGCGACGGATTACGGCGCGGATTACGGCGCAAATTCCAACGGACTGCTGACGACAGGCGTCAGGCAAACGAATAAAAGACGCGGAACGGCACCTTGCGCTCGGCCCAGTATTCGGAGGCTTCGCGGAACACGTCGAGCAGCGTTTCGCGACCGTCCTTGTCGAACTTCTGGGCGATCGGCAGCCCGTCGAGCACGACGACGAAGCCCGGTTGCTCGCCGGCCTTCTGCACCAGATCGGTGAGGCAGTCGTACAGCCCGTCGTAGTTCTTGCCAAAATGCTTCGGAAACAGAAACGACGTGGAAATGGTTTCGAGCACCTGTTGCTTGCTCTGTGCGGTCGCGCAGTACGCATAGAGGAAATGCTGCTGCAGACGTTGCGCTTCGTCGTGGAGATCCTGTACGCGGAATGCGCGAATCGACTGGACAATATTGGGCTGCACGGTCGAGAACAGGCTCATGCCTTCCTCATCGGATGAAAGCGCGGACGAAAGCGCGGATGAAAGCGCATGCGAAGGCCCGCCGCTTTCGCCGCTCGCGGTTTCGCGTTGCTCGTCGTGCTTCATCTGCATGACTCGCTGGAACAGGTTGCCCTCCGCGGACGCGAACAGATCGCTCGCGACCCGCGGGTCGTGCGCGTAGACGTTATCGCTCATGCCGCTCTTCCCGGTGTCATTCAACAATTCGCTTAAAACTGGCGTAGTGGTCGTCGGAGTAGTAGCAGTTATCGGTCCGCCGCAGCGGCCCGCCACAAACGATGCGCCTCGCGCCGCGATTGCGCGCGTGGGGCGTCGGCACCGTGTATTCGTGGTAATAACCGCGCCGATGGGACGGCAACATCCGCTCGTAGTTGCCGAACACGACGCCATCCTTCTCGTACGGATAAGGTCCGTCCGCCGCAATGAGGCCAAGCGTATTGACCGCTTCGGGCGGCAATTGGGCCGTGGCGACCCTTCCGATGTCGGCCGCGGCGTAATCCGACTGCGCGGACGGCGTGCTTCGCGCTTGGGCTTGCTCGAAACCCGTGGAGGCAACCGTTGCCAGGGCCGCAAGAGCCGCGACTGCCGCCGCCCTGCGAATACTGTCAAAACAATGGCTTAGGCTAGTGGACTCAGCCACTACGTTGCGTACCGTCCGAGCTACCTTTTTACGCAGCCCCATGCGCGCCATCTATCCGATTCCCGCTCGTTGGTTCCTGCGTTCGACGACTATTAAAGGTGTAAGGGTATCGCTAAAGCCCCCTGGAAGCAACGTTCGCCAGGCCACCACATCGGGTCATTGACGGGGCACAAGCACCAGACCGGTAAATTTTACAATTACGAACGTTTGCAGAACGAAAGCCGGGATAGACTGATTCGGCACGCAGTGGGTGTCCGCGATGGTGGAAATCGGCACCAGGCGGCACCGATCGGCGCCGGGGGGCCAAAACTGCCACGCCCGTCGGCATCCTGCCGGCTGCGCTGCAAATGCCTGTTGAGGTGGCAGTTTGAGCGGCGTGCCCATTGCGGGCACGCCCTTTTTATGGAGCGCGCTTTATAGGGCGCGATAACCTGGCATCATTTCTCCGGTGCCAGCGACCCCATGCGGCAAATCAACGCGCCGCGTTCACGTCCGCAACCAGCAGCGCCGCCATGTTGACGATGCGACGCACCGTAGCCGAAGCCGTCAGCACGTGCACGGGCCTGGCCGCGCCAAGCAGCATCGGGCCGATCGCGATGTTGTTGCCCGCCGCCGTCTTGAGCAGGTTGTACGAGATGTTCGCCGCGTCGATATTCGGCATCACAAGCAGGTTGGCTTCGCCTTCGAGCGTCGACTCGGGCAGGACCTCCTTACGCAGGTGCGCGTCGAGCGCCACGTCGCCGTGCATCTCGCCGTCCACCTGCAGGTCGGGCGCGCGCTCCCTGAGGATTTCCAGCAGGTCGCGCATTTTCTGGGCAGACGGCGCGAGGCTCGACCCGAAGTTCGAGTGCGAGCACAGCGCAACTTTCGGCTCGATACCGAAGCGGCGCACCTCTTCGGCCGCCATGATCGTGATTTCGGCGAGTTGCTCGGGCGTCGGGTCGACGTTGACGTGCGTATCGACCACGAAGATCTGCCGGTTCGGCAGCACGAGGCCGTTCATCGCCCCATAGACGCTGCAGCCCTCCTTCTTGCCGATCACCTGGTCGATGAAGTGCAGGTGGCGGTGCGTCGTACTGATCGTGCCGCAGATCATGCCGTCGGCCTCGCCCCGCTTCACGAGCATCGCGCCGATCAGCGTGGTGCGGCGGCGCATTTCGAGCTTGGCCATCTGCTGCGTGATGCCCTTGCGCGCCATCAGCTTCGCGTAGGCCTGCCAGAAGTCGCGGTAGCGTTCGTCGTGGTCGGTGTTGACGACCGTATAGTCCTGCCCCGCGACGAGACGCAGGCCGTAGCGCGCCATGCGCTGCTCGATCACGGCGGGGCGGCCGATCAGGATCGGCTTCGCGAGCTTTTCGTCGACGACGATCTGCACCGCGCGCAGGATGCGCTCCTCTTCGCCCTCGGCGAACACGATGCGCTTCTTCTCAGGATCGGCGGCGCGCGCGAGCTGGAAGATCGGCTTCATCGTCGTGCCGCTGTGGTAGACGAACTGCTGCAGGTGCTGCTGGTAGGCGTCCATGTCTTCGATCGGCCGCGTCGCGACGCCCGAATCCATGGCCGCCTTCGCCACGGCCGGCGCGATCTTGACGATCAGGCGCGGGTCGAAGGGCTTCGGAATGAGGTACTCGGGCCCGAACTGCAGGTCCTGGATCCCGTAGGCCGTCGCGACCACGTCGCTCTGCTCCTGGCGCGCCAGCTCCGCGATCGCGTTCACCGCCGCGATTTCCATCTCGCGCGTGACCGTGGTCGCACCCACGTCGAGCGCGCCGCGGAAGATGAACGGGAAGCACAGCACGTTGTTCACCTGGTTCGGGTAGTCCGTGCGGCCCGTAGCGAGCACCGCGTCCGGCCGTACTTCGAGCGCGAGCTCGGGCAGGATTTCCGGCGTGGGATTCGCGAGCGCGAGAATCAGCGGCTTCGCGCCCATCTGCTTGACCATCTCAGGCTTGAGCACGCCGCCCGCCGAAAGGCCGAGGAAAATATCGGCGCCTTCCATCACTTGCGCGAGCGTGCGCGCATTCGTCTCCCGCGCGAAACGCTCCTTGTCCGGGTCCATCAGCTCCGTGCGACCCTTGTAGACCACACCGGCCAGATCCGTGACGATAATGTTTTCCAGCGGCAGGCCCAGGTCCACGAGCAGGTCGAGACAGGCCAGCGCCGCCGCGCCCGCGCCGGAGGCCACGAGCTTCACTTCCTTGATGTCCTTGCCGACCACCTTCAGGCCATTCGTGACCGCCGCGGCCACGACGATGGCGGTGCCGTGCTGGTCGTCGTGGAAGACCGGAATCTTCATGCGCTTGCGACACTCGCGCTCCACGATGAAGCAGTCCGGCGCCTTGATGTCTTCCAGGTTGATGCCGCCGAACGTGGGTTCGAGCGCGGCGATCACGTCCACGAGCTTGTGCGGGTCCGACTCGTTGAGCTCGATATCGAACACGTCGATGCCGGCGAACTTCTTGAAGAGCACCGCCTTGCCCTCCATGACGGGCTTCGACGCGAGCGGCCCGATGTTGCCGAGCCCCAGCACCGCCGTCCCGTTCGACACGACCCCCACGAGATTGCTGCGCGCCGTGAAGCGCGCGGCATTGAGCGGATTCTCGACGATCGCCTCGCACGCGAACGCCACGCCCGGCGAGTACGCCAGCGACAGATCGCGCTGGTTGATCATCTGCTTGGTCGGCGCGATGGCGATCTTCCCGGGGGTGGGAAATTCGTGATAGTCGAGGGCGGCTTCGCGGAGTTTGTTCGTAGCGGGATTCGACATGGGAGGGAGAGGCCGGAGGGGAGATTAGAATGGCTATTCGAATGCATTGTAGCGCCAATCTCCGGGACGATTCCTTTCAGTGCGGGCGCAGGTGCCGCGACTGAAATGACGCCAAAAGCGCGCCACTCGCGGGTGCATCCTCTCCTGCCTCACGGTCCTTTACATCGCCTTTCTCATCGCCCTTTCGCCATGCTTTCCGAGTTCTCCCTGATCGACCGGTATTTCGCGAAGCGCGCCCGCGCGAATACGCGCCGCGCGGCGCTCGGCATCGGCGACGACTGCGCGCTGATCGCGCCGCCTCCCGGCGAAATGCTGGCCGTTTCGACGGACATGCTCGTGGAAGGCCGCCACTTCCTGCCCGACGTCAATCCGCACGCGCTCGGCCACAAGGCGCTGGCCGTGAATCTTTCGGACCTCGCCGCGATGGGCGCCGCGCCGCTCGGCTTCACCCTTGCGTTTTCCTTGCCGAAGCCGCGCGAAGACTGGCTTGCCGCATTCAGCGCGGGGCTCTTCGAGCTGGCCGATCGCTACGATTGCGAGCTGATGGGCGGCGATACGACGGCGGGACCGCTCAATCTCTGCATTACGGTGTTTGGCTCCGTGCGTCAGGATGTCGCACTACGCCGCGATGCCGCGCAGCCGGGCGACGACATCTGGGTTTCCGGCACGCCCGGCGACGCGCGCGCGGGGCTGGGCGTGCTGCGCGGCGAGCCCGGCATGGCGCAGGTAGACGCCGGGGACGCCGCCGTGTTCCGCCGCGCGCTGGAGTTCCCCGAGCCGCGCATTGCGCTCGGGCTGGCGCTGCGGGGCGTGGCGCGCGCGGCGCTCGACGTTTCGGACGGCCTCGCCGGCGACCTGCTGCATATCCTCGAACGCTCGAAGGTCGGTGCGCGCATCGACGTCGATACGCTGCCGCGCTCGGCGGCGCTCGCGCGCCTGCCGCTTGCGGTGCAGCGCCAGTGCACGCTGGCCGGCGGCGACGATTACGAGCTCTGTTTCACGGCGCCGTCCGGGGCGCGCGAGGCCGTCGAGGCAGCGGCGCAACAGGCCGGCGTGCGCGTGACGCGCATCGGTACAATAACTTCCCTCGACCCGGCCGATATGACGCGCACGGCACCGGCCATCGCGTGGCACGATGGCTCCGGCGCGCCGCTCAACCTGACGTTGCAAGGCTTCGACCACTTCCATGCCGACTGACCCCACGCCGTCGCCCGCCGACGACCTGTCCGCAGCCGGACATCCGGCCGCCGCAGCGCCGCCCGCGGCCCGCCCCGCGGGTCCGCGCCGGGCCGACGCGCCGTTCATGCTGACGCACCCGCTCCACCTCCTCTCGCTCGGCTTCGGCTCGGGGCTGTCACGCATCGCGCCGGGCACGGCCGGGACGCTGTTCGCGTGGGCGTCGTTCGAGGTGCTGAACCGCTACCTCACGGTGCTCGACTGGGGTTTGCTGATTCTCGTGGGCTATTTCGCCGGCATCGTCGTCACGGGCTTCACCGCGAAGAAGCTGCGCACCGAGGATCCGTCCGCCATCGTGTGGGACGAGATCGTGGCGTTCTGGCTCGTGCTGCTGATGGTCATGCCCGCCGACTTCAAGGGCAAGCTGCTGGCATTCGTCGTCTTCCGCTTCTTCGACATGGTCAAGCCGCCGCCGATCCGCTACATCGAGCGCCGCTTCAAGGGCGGCTTCGGCATCATGCTCGACGACCTCGTCGCCGCGTTCTTCACGCTGCTCGTGGTCGCACTGTGGCGCATGTCGGTCTGATCCGCCACGCCCGCCCCTCACGCTCACCGGGTTACCCGAGTATGTCTACCGATTCCGTCCTCCATCAACTCGCCATCCGCGTCGGCAACAAGCTGCGCGAGAGCCGCATCATGCTCGCCACCGCCGAATCGTGCACGGGCGGCATGATCGCCACGGCGATCACCGCCATCTCGGGCAGCAGCGGCTGGTTCGAACGCGGCTTCGTCACGTACTCGAACCAGGCGAAGAGCGAAATGATCGGCGTGCCCGCCGAGATGATCGAAAAGCACGGCGCCGTGAGCGAACCCGTCGCGCGCGCGATGGCCGAAGGCGCGCTGCGCAATAGCCGGGCACAAGTTTCGCTATCGGTCACGGGCGTGGCCGGGCCGGGCGGCGGCACGCCCGACAAGCCGGTCGGCATGGTGTCGTTCGGCTGGAGCAACCGGCTGCACACAAGCGTCGAGACGCTGGTCTTCAAGGGCGACCGCGAGCAGATTCGCGTGCAGGCCGCGGCGCACGCGCTGCGCGGGCTGCTCGCACTGATCGACGAACAGGAACGGTAAGCGCGAACGCACAGGAGGGGCACCCCCATGGCCAACGCGAACACCTCAGTCGACGAACTGATCCGCCGCTTCGGGCTGGAACCGCATCCCGAAGGCGGTTACTACAGCGAAACCTACCGGTCGGACAAGCTCGTGCTGCGCGAACGCGCGCCGGCAAGCGATGGCACGCGTGCCGCGTCCACGGCCATCTACTTCCTGCTTGCGGACGGCGCCTACTCGGCGTGGCACCGCATCCGCTCCGACGAGCTCTGGCATTTTTACGCGGGCTCGCCCATCGAGATCCATTCGATCGATGAGCGTGGCGTGCTCTCCACGCGCAAACTGGGCCACGCGCTCGATCATCCCGGCACGGTGTTCCAGGCCCTGGTGCCCGCGGGCCACTGGTTCGCGGCGCGCTGCTGCGATCCGTCCACCTGGGCGCTCGTCGGCTGCACGGTGGCGCCGGGTTTCGAATTCGGCGAGTTCGAGATCGCCGATATCGATGCGCTGGCCGCGAAGTTTCCCCTGCATCGGGCGATTGTCGAGTTGCTCGGGAAGCCCGCGGCCGTGGCAAAGAAAGCCTGATTGGCGGCCCCAGACGCATTCATTGTGCACAAAAGGCGGCGTGCAGGACGACACGCCGCCGCGCGCGTTAGCGGAACGCGTTGATGCGGTCGCGCGTCTCTTTGGCAGCCGTTGCGGCGGCCTGCGCGTAGTCCTCGCCCTTGCTCGCGTAGATGATCGCGCGCGAGGAATTGATGAGCATGCCCGTGCCGTTCGCCGTGCGGCCGGCCTTCACGGTCGCCTCGACGTCGCCGCCCTGGGCGCCGATGCCGGGAATCAGCAGCGGCATGTCGCCCACGATCTCGCGCACCGCTTCGATCTCTTTCGGGAACGTCGCGCCCACGACGAGGCCGAGCTCGCCGCTGGCATTCCACTTCTGCGCCGCCAGCGACGCCACGACCTGGTACAGCGGCTTGCCGTCGACGGTGAGGAACTGCAGGTCGGAGCCGCCCGGATTCGAGGTGCGGCACAGCACGATCACGCCTTTGCCCGGGTGGGCGAGCCACGGCTCGATGGAATCGAAACCCATATAGGGGTTGACCGTCACCGCGTCGGCCTTGAAGCGCTCGAAGGCTTCGCGCGCGTACTGCTCGGCGGTGCTGCCGATGTCGCCGCGCTTGGCGTCGAGAATCACGGGCAGCCCCGGATGCTTTTCGTGGATATGCGCAATCAACGCCTCAAGCTGGTCTTCGGCGCGATGTGCCGCAAAGTAGGCAATCTGCGGCTTGAACGAGCAGGCGTAAACCGCCGTCGCGTCGACGATGTCGCGGCAGAATTCGAAAATCGCGTCGCTGCGGCCGGCCAACGCCGCCGGGAACTTCAAGGGCTCGGGATCGAGGCCCACGCAAAGCAGCGAGCCGGTGCGCTGCCACGCAGCGCTCAGGGTCTGGGTGAAGGAAATCATGGTGAAAAGCTCGCGGCGAGCGCCTGTGCGGTAAAAAGGAACGGCGCGTATTTTAACCGGCTTGACCGGCTTAACCGGCGCGCGCCGCCTTGCTTTCCCGCGCCCCCGCCCTGCCTCGCGCGCCGATGCGGTGCGGTCCCGCCATTGCGCGCATGTCGAGGCGCTCCACCGTGAAGGCAAAGCGCCGCACGAGGCGCTCGCCCTGTGCGAGCACGGTCATGCCGTTCGCGTCGCCGCCGCCGCTCAGGTTCACCGCGTTGATCGGATGATCGACAGGTTCGAAGCAGAAAAAGTCGGCGCCGGGCGGCGTATAGAGCACGTAATAGTCGGTGTTGGCGCAGATCGACAAAGACAGCCGCCGACGCTCCCACACCACCGCGGCACGTCCGCTCCAGCCGCTGAACGCGTGATTCACGAGCTGTTCGGGCAGCGGGTACGCCACACCGAACTGCCACGCGGGCGGCGCGGGCACGTGGCGCACCGGCAGCCAGTCCTCGCCCGAAAGCCACAGGCCGCTTGCCGGCGCGGAAAGCTCGGTCCTGGCATCGCGCGCAAGGAATGGATGCACGCCGAGTCCGAACGGCAGCGCATCGCGGCCGGTGTTCTCCACTTCGAGCACGATGGCCAGCGTCGCGCCGTCGAGCGCGTAGGTCAGCGCCGCGCGATAGGCGTAGGGCTCACCCTCGCTGCGGTCGAGCACGAGCCGCACGCGTTCGCGCTCGACGCTTTCGATGCTCCATGGCGCGAGCCAGCCGTCGCCGTGGATCGGCATCGGTTCGCCCGCGCGATTGCGCGGCACTTCGACATTGCGGCCGCCAAAATGAAAGCGGCCTTCGCCTATCCGGTTCGAATAGGGCAGCAGCGGATAGCACGCCAGCTCGTTCGGATCCATGTGCGCACTCACGCGCTCGCAGCGGCGAAACACGGGTTCGAGCGCGCCTTCGCTGCGCCAGTCGAAGCGCGTAATCCCGCCGCCTAGCTGGGGCGCGACGTCGAGCCGTAGGTATGCGTTCGCGAGCGTCACGCAGGCCACGTCGCTCACGCCTGCCGCGCCGATCGCAACCGCCGAGGTGCTCGGGCCGGGGAGGACGGGATGCGTGGCGGCTTCGAGCCGCGCGCGGCGCGCGGCAGCGGGGGAATTCGACGCAGGCAGGGTGGAGGCTGTCGCACCGCGAGCGGCTCTGGAACGGGTGGGTCGACGCACGGCGGAATTGGCGACGCTCATGAGTGGCTCCTGGAGAGGCATGTTGATTTACCGCCCCACGTTCGCGTGGGGCGGCTCACCGCGAGCCTGCCGATGCCGCGCAACGCGAGAAAACCGGCGGCCGCTTCTTGTATTCGCCCTTCTACCTCGGGTCATCCTGACAAGTCCAACAGCACACTTCCGATCGACTGCATCTGTTGCCGAAGAACAACGAACATCCGTTCGTTTGTAGTACGCACCGCATTCAATGCCGGGAACGTCGTCAAGCGCGACGGCGGCCCCGAAACAGCGGTTCTGCCAGGCCCGTCCGGCCGGTTTGCACCGCAAACACCCCGCCTGCAGCCGGGTCGCCCGCGAGCGCGGCCTCGTCCATTTCGGCCCGCGCGCTCGTCACGTAAAGCGTGTCCAGCAATGCACCGCCGAGCGTAACGCAGCTAGGCTGCGCTGTGGGAATCTTTACGCGCCCGGTTTCCAAACCATTGACACCGTAACGGACCACACGTGCGCCGCCCCATTGCGCATTCCAGAGGCCGCCTTCGGCGTCCACGGTCGAGCCGTCGGGTACGCCGGTCGCGTCGCCGAGCGCGACGAATGCGCGATCGTTTGCAATCGTTCCATCCACGCCGTAGTCACACGCACGAATCTCGCGCGTGGGCGAATCGCAGTAGTACATCGTCCCGCCGTCCGGGCTGAACGCGATGCTGTTGGAGATCGCGGGCGCAGGCAACGGCAGGCGCTCGAGCACGAGATCGGGATTGAGCCGGTAGAAGCCGCCGATCGCCTGCAGCGGCTCGCCCTCGTATTTCGTGCCGAACACGAAACGGCCCTGGCGGTCGCAGCGGCCGTCGTTCAGGCGCGTGGACAGGCCGGGCTCGACCTCCGCGATCGTTTCGACCGCTCCCGTCGCGAGATCGAAGAACGCGAGCCGCGACGCCAGCCCGAGCAGCAGCGTGCCCTCGTCTTCGCAAAGCGCAAAGCACGCGAGCCGCTCGGGCATCTCCCACGTCACGTGCGAACCGTCGCGCGGGTCGTAGCGCGACAAGCGCGCGCCTTCTATGTCGGTCCAGTACAGGCGACCGCTGCGCGCGCACCACGTCACGCCTTCGCCCAAGGTGTTTCCGGCCGGCAAGACCAGCACGGCCGTGGCCGCTCCATCCGCGCTCATGCCCAGCCTCCGTCCACGACGATGTCCTGCGCCGTGATCATGCGGCTGTCGTCGGCGGCGAGGAAGAGCGCCATGCGCGCGAGATCCTCGGGCAGCAGTTCGGCGTCGATGCACTGGCCGCGCTTGATCGACTCGCGGCCTTCGTCCGTGAGCCACAGGCGCCGCTGCTTCTCGGTCATGACCCAGCCCGGCACGAGGGTATTCACGCGAATGCCGAAGCGCCCGAGATCCTTCGCGAGACCGCGCGTGAGGCCCTGCACCGCCGACTTGCACATCGCGTAGACCGGAAAGTCGGCTTGCTTGAGCATCCAGCTAATCGATCCCATGTTGATGATCGATCCGGCACGCGCGGCCTTCATGTCCTCCACGACGGCCTGCGCCGCAAACAACTGATGCCGCACGTTCACCGCGATGCCTTCCTCGAACGACTGGGGCGTCACCTCCGCGAGCGCGTGGCGGCGGTCGTTCGCCGCGTTGTTCACGAGCACATGGATCGGGCCGTGCGCCGCTTTCACGTCGGCGATGGCGGCACGCAGCGCGTCGATATCGGTGAGGTCGCAGGTCACGAAGAGCGGCTTGTGGCGGGAGTCGCCCAGCGAGTCCGCGAGCGCCACGCCCGCGCTCGTGTCGATGTCGAAGAAGCCCACGCGCGCGCCCTGCGCGGCGAAGTGCTCAACGAACGAAGCGCCGATGCCGGTCGCGCCGCCCGTCACGAGGACGACGCGGTCGACGAGGCTCGGGTAGCGTGCATACGGTTCGTGCGCGTGGCGTGCGACGGCGTTGGCGGGGGACGTCATGATTCGGCTTCCTTAGTGGTTAGTCGCGTGCGCCGCGGTTCTTCAACTGGTCGAGCAGCACGGCCGCGAGCAGGATCGCGCCACGCACGAGGTACTGGTAGAACGCGTCGATGTTGAGCAGGTTCATCACGTTCTCGACCGTGCCCATGATCAGCACGCCGATCACCACGCCCGAGATCGTCGCGCGGCCGCCCAGCAGCGAGACGCCGCCCAGCACGCACGCCGAGATCACGTTCAGCTCGAAGCCTTCGGCCGCGTTCGGCTGGCCCGAGGTGATGCGCGAAGCGAGGATCACGCCGGCGAGCGCCGTAACCGCGCCCTGGATCAGGAAGATCCAGACGCGCGTGCGCTCGACGTTGATGCCCGCGAGACGCGAAGCCTCGGGATTGCCGCCGATCGCGAGCGTGTTGCGGCCGTACACCGTGTGATTGAGCATCACGCCGAATGCGATGAAGCAGACGAGCGTGACCCAGATCGGCAGCGAGACGCCGAAGAACGTGAGGTTGCCGAGCGCGATGAAGGTATCCGACGACACCCCCACGGCCTGCCCGTGCGAAACGATGAAGCCGAGGCCGCGCACGATCTCCATCGTGGCGAGCGTGGTGATCAGCGCGTTGATGCGCAGGTAGGCGATCACCGCGCCATTGACGAAGCCGATGGCGGCGCCCGCGGCCACGGCCGCGACCATCGCAATGAACGTGTTGTTCGTCGCGTTGAGCACCATCGCGCAGAGCACGCCCGCGAACGCGACCGTCGAGCCCACGGAAAGGTCGAAGTCGCGCGAGGCGAGACAGAACATCATCGTGCAGGCCACCATGCCGATCTGCGAGACCGAGAGGGCGAGGCCCAGCATGTTCTCGATCGAGAAGAAGTGATCGACGGTCAGCGACATCACGACGAACATGACCACGAAGATCACGATCAGGCTGTATTCCGTGATCTGCTGCCACCACTTCTGCTTGTCGCTGGCCTGCGGTATCAACGCTTCGGCAACCGTCTTCGCAGTGGTTTGCGCAGATTCGGCCGCCAGATTTTCTCTTGCTTGCATTTCAGTCACTCCTCCCCGTCCACTCATGCGGCCAACGCCTGCTCGCGCCTCGGCAGCGCGAGGTCCAGCACCGCGTGTTCGCTCGCCGCGCTGCGCGGCAACTCGCCCGAAATACGGCCTTCGCGCATCACGACGATGCGGTCCGACACGCCGAGCACCTCGGGCAATTCCGATGACACCATCACGATCGCGCAGCCGCGCGCCGCAAGCTGGTAGATCACGTTATAGATTTCGTGCTTCGCGCCGACGTCGATGCCGCGCGTCGGCTCGTCGAGTATCACGACCTTCAGATCCGGCTCCGCGAGCCAGCGCGACAAGATGGCTTTCTGCTGGTTGCCGCCCGAAAGAAAGCGGATCTTCTGGCGGCGGCTCGGCGTCTTGATCTTCAGGAGCTTGATGAAGCGGTCTGCCGTTTCGGCTTCCTTCTTGCGGTCGAGAAACACGCCCGCGCGCAGGAAATGCCGGCGGCAACTGATGTTGATGTTCTCGGAGACCGACGCCATCGCGACGATGCCCTGCTCCTTGCGGTCCTCGGGGCACAGCACGATGCCGTGACGGATCGCGTCGCCGGCGCGCTTCACCTTGATGGTCTTGCCGTCTAGCACGATCTCGCCGACGCGGCGCTTGTGCGTGCCGTACACGAGCTGCATGAGCTCGCTGCGCCCCGCGCCGACGAGCCCGAAGAAGCCGACGATTTCGCCCGCCTTCACCTCGAAGCTCGCCGGCCCGGAGAGCGGATGACCCTCCACGCCGCGCACCGCGAAGCGCACCTCGCCGAGTTCGCGCGGCGTGTAGTTGTAGATGTCGCTGATCTCGCGCCCCACCATCTCCGCGACGATCGTCTCGCGCTTCACGCCGTCGAGCGTCTCGTGCGAGGCCACCTTGCGGCCATCGCGAAAGATCGTGCAGGCGTCGCAGAGCTCGTAGATCTCGTCCATGCGGTGCGAGATATAGATCAGCGCGCGGTTATCGGCGCGCAACTCGCGCACGAGCTTGAACAGCACTTCGGTCTCGCGGTGCGAGAGCGAACTCGTGGGCTCGTCGAGCGCAATCACGCGCGCGTTGCGCAGGAGTGCCTTGCAAATCTCCACCATCTGGCGCTGCGCGATGGAAAGCTTGCGCAGCTTCGCGGCGGGGTCGAGATCGACGCCCATCGCGGTCAGACGCTCGCGCACGAACTTGCGCGCCTCGCCACGCTTGACCCAGCCGAGCGTATTCGGCAGCGCGCCCAGCAGCAGATTTTCGGCGACGGTCAGATCCGGCACGTACTGCAGCTCCTGGTGGATCACGGCGATACCCGCGCCTATCGATGCCGCCGCGTCGGGGAAACGCACTTCGTTGCCGTCCACGAGGATGCGGCCCGAGTCCGGCTGATACTCGCCGCCCAGGATCTTGAGCAGCGTGGACTTGCCCGCGCCGTTCTCGCCCATGAGGCCGTGCACCTGGCCCGAATGCACGTCGAACGAAACGCCGTCCAACGCGCGCACGCCCGGGAACACCTTGCCGATATTGTCAAAACGCAGTGTCGCTGACACTTCGGTTTCCTCTCATTCGATACGCCGCTTCGCAACCGGCGCGCCCCATGTGGTCATGCGGTGCGCGCCGGCAGCGGGCGGCGGGAAACGCTCAACTCAAGCGCAGTTCACGCGCTTACTTCGCGGCGAGACCCATCTGCTCGCGCACCTGGTTCACGTTGTCGCGCGTGGCCAGCATCCCGGTCGTCAGCGTGAGCAGCGGCGGTTCCTTGCCTTGCGTGATCCATGCGTACATCAGTTCCGAAGTTTCCTCGCCGTGGCGCTTCGGGCTGATGATCACGGTGCCGTAGAAGCCGGTCGGCGCGGGCTTCTTGAACTCGTTCAACGCCGAGTCCGATCCGCCAATGCCGATGCCGATCATGTTGTCGGCCTTGAAGCCACGGCCTTCCGCAGCCCGCACGGCGCCCAGCACGGCTTCGTCGTTCAGGCCATAGGCCACCCAGTGCTTGAACTGCGGGTTCTTCGTGAGCGCGATGTTCGCGGCGTTGAAGGCGTTTTCCGTGTCGGTCTTGGCCTGCGGCGCGGCGATGATGTTCGCCTTCGGGAAGCCTGCGGCGACGAGCGCATCGGTCGCGCCGCTCGTGCGGTCATGCGCGGTCGGCAACTGCTCGTAGGTCACGTCGATCGCACCCACGTCCTTCATGTCCCAGCCGCGCTTCTTGATCTCGGCGGCAATGCCCTCGCCCACCTGCTTGCCGATGTTGTACGCGGAGATGCCCATGTGCGGCACCGACTCGATCGGCTTGCCCGACCCGTCGACCAAGCGGTCGTCCACGGTCATCATCTTGAGGTTGTCGGCCTTCGCCTTGGCCACGATGCCCGGTCCGAGCTTCACGTCAGGCGTGCAGATGATGAAGCCCTGGGCCTTCTGCGCAGCCAGGTTGTCGATCGCGCTCATCACTTTCTCGCCCGACGGCGCGCCGATCTTCACGAGCGTGAAGCCATCCTTTTTGGCGGCCATCTCGGCGAACTTCCACTCGTCCTGGAACCACGGCTCCTCGGGCTGCTTCACGAGAAAGCCGATCTTCACCTCGTCCGCCGCCTTCGCGACCGGCGCCTCTGCCAGTGTCGCGCTTGCAGCAACCGCGGCAGCCATCAGCGTCAGAAAGATGCGTCGTTGCATGTTGTCAGTCTCCTGTCTTCTTCGTTCACGGGAAGGGTCGGCCGCCTGTTCTTCTCTCCGCCGCGGCGCGCGGCCAACGCGTCGGCGGATTCCTGCGGATTCGTGCGTATTCCTGTCTATGCTTTACGGCCCGCGATTCGGTCGTCTGCTTCAGTCGTCTGCTTCAATCGTGATAAAGCGCGGTGCGCCCGCCGTCGATCGTGATGCAGGTCGCGTTGATGAACGGCGCCTCGTCCGAGGCGAGAAACACCGCCGTCATCGCCACTTCCTCCGGGCGGCCGATACGCTTCATCGGCGGCAACGCGAGCGTGGTTTCGCGCGCGGCCTTCGGGTCGGCTTGCGAGTCCCACCAGTCGCGCGTGAGCTGCGTCTCGATGTAGCCCGGCGCAATCGCATTCACGCGCACGTTCTTCGGGGCGTATTCGATGCCGAGCGCGCGCGTGAGGCCCAGCACGCCATGTTTCGCCACCGGGTACGGGAAGCAGCCCGGAATGATCTGGAACGCGTGCGTCGACGCGATGTTCACGATGCTGCCGGCGCCGCGTTCGACCATGCCCGGCAGCACGGCGCGGCAGCCGTTCCAGACGCCGTCCAGATCCACCGCGAAGCAGCGCCGCCAGTCGTCGTCGGTCATGGCGAGCGGGTCGGCGAATACGTTGATGCCGGCGTTGTTCACCAGCACGTCCACGGGGCCGAACGCCCGCACGGCCGCGTCCACTGCCGCGCGCACCGAGCCGGCTTGGGTGACGTCGGTCTGCACGGCCAGCACCTTCGCGGTGTCCTGTTGCGCGGCGATCTCGCGCGCCGTGGCTTGCGCGGTTTCGCCGTCGAGCTCCGCGAGCACGACGGCCGCGCCTTCGGCCGCGAACGCACGCGCAATTGCGGCGCCGATACCGCGCCCGGCGCCGGTCACGAGCGCGACCTTGCCAGCCAGCCGGTTCACGCCGGCGCTCCGCGGCTCGCGCGAGCGGCCGCTTCCTGCGTTGCGTGCCAGCCCGCTACGAAGGCCTCGGCGTTCGCGCGCGTCGTGGCTGCATCCTGACCCGGCTTGTACAGCGCGGAACCCAGCCCGAAGCCGCTCGCGCCCGCTGCAAGCTGCGGCCCCATGTTGTCCGGCTTCACGCCACCCACCGGCAGCAGCGGCACGACAGTCGGAATCACCGCGCGCCACGCTTTCGTCACCGCCGGTCCGAGCTGCTCGGCCGGGAACATCTTCAGCGCGTCCGCGCCGTGCTTCAGCGCGGCGAACGCCTCGGTCGGCGTCGCGACACCGGGCACGCACGCCATGCCCTGCAGCTTCGCCGCGAGCACGACGTCGACGTCGGCGTGCGGCATCACGATCAGCTCGCCGCCCGCTGCCTTCACGTCGCGCACGCGTTCGGTGGTGAGCACCGTGCCGGCGCCGATCATCGCGTCCGCGGGAAGCGCCGCGCGCAGCGCCGCGATGCTGTCGAGCGGGCTCGGCGAATTCAGCGGCACTTCGATAAGCCGGAAGCCGGCCTCGTAAAGCGCGCGGCCGTGGTCGGCGGCTTCGGCGGGCGTGATGCCGCGCACGATCGCCACCATCCGGCACGCGCCGAACGCCGTCACGAAACCGGCATGAGGCGTATAGGGAGCAGGCAGATTCAGTTCGGATTCCATATCGTGTTCCAAGGTTCGCTGTCTGGGCTCATACCACGCGGCTTGCGCTCAGCGCGGTGCGGGCTGCGCCGATTGCACCGAGTGTGCCGGTTGCGCCGATTCCGCGACCAGGCCGGCCTTCACGGCGACGTGCCACAGTCCGCGCTCGGTGGCCCGCAACACGAGACGAGCGCGCGTGCAGCCGAACTGTTCGAGTGCGAGCTTATATCGTTCGCACAACGCATCGGCGCCGATCAACTGTGGCGCACAGGCCGAAAGCGGCACGTCGCGGCGCGCCAGCGAGGCCTCCAGGCCCAGCAGTTCATGACCGATCACCACGCCCGAGAGGTAGTCGGGCTGCTCGTCGGCCGAGAGCTGCCCCGTGAGGCCGAGCGTGCGCGAGCTGAACGCCGTCGCGAGCAACCCGGCGCAGCCGTGCTCGCGCGCCACGGTGACGCCGCGCAGGAACGCCGGCGTGTCCGGCTCCGCGGGCCGCTTCATCGTGCGGCCCAGTATCGTGTGTGCCGTGAGCGCCGCGTAAACCTCGCCGGTCATGAAGGTGTAAAAGCGCGCAATGCGCCCGCCTTCGACCACCACCCACTTCGCGTGCGTGCCGGGCAGTCCGATCAGCGCAGCCTGCCCCGCATCGGTCGCCGCCGGATCGGACAAGGCGCCAAACACCTGGGTTTCTTCGCCGCGCATGACGTTCGGCAGCGCGCCTTGCTCCAGCACGCCCGGCACGACGGTCAGCAAAGTGCCGCGCGCCGTGCGAATGCTGACCACACCCGCCACGAGCGCATCGGCGCTGGCCAGTGTCTCGACGTAGGGCGCCTGCACCCAGCCCTGCGCGCTGCCCACCATGCCCGCCGCGATCACCGGCAGCGCGGGCGCCTCGGCAAGCCATACGCCGCAGGCTTCGTCGAAGGCTTCGTCGAACCCGCCCTCCTCGGCCGGCACCGGCAGATTCATGATGCCGGCCGTCGAAACGCGTGTCGCGAGCACCTCGCCGTTCGCGTCGAACAGATAGGCACGCAGCGAGGTCGTGCCCCAGTCGAGCCCGATCAACGCCGCACGCGCGGCGAGTCCGGTTTCCTGCACGCCCTGCTCCACCGTTGCTTCCCCCATCGCGCCTCCCGTTGCATCTTTTTCGCGTGCTTTCATCGGCGAATCCTGCGCGTGGCCGGCTGCGGCGCGCGCCAGCCGAGTTCCTGGGAAATCGCGCGAGCCTCGCGCTGCACGACGGGAATCAGTTCGTCCATGCGTTCGAGCGGCATGTACGGAATCGTGCTCGCCACCGAAAGCGCGGCCACGATCGCGCCCGACGCGTCGCGCACCGGCGCCGCAACGCAGCGGATGGAAATTTCGTTCTCCTCGAGATCGAATGTGTAGCCGCCTGCCGCATAGCTCGTCATGCGCCTGAGGAAAGTATCCGGATCGAGACTATGGTCGGGACGGAAGCTCACGCCGGCGAGCGTGCGGCGCGACGCGTCGAACAGCGAGCGCCACGACGTGGGATCGAGGTCGAGCATCATCGCCTTGCCAATGCCCGTGGAGGCGAGCGGCATGCGGTGGCCCACGCGCGAGCGCATTTCGAGGCCGCGCTGCCCGGGAATCTTGTCGATGTAGAGCACGTCGTCGCCGTCGCGCACGCCAAGGTGGATCGTGTCGAGCGTCTCGCCGGCCAGCGATTCCAGATGCGTGCGCGCGACCGCCGTGAGCGGCATCTGCTCGAGCGCGATGGTGCCCAGTTCGATCAGCTTCGGACCGAGCAGGTAGCCGCCCTGCACCTGGCGCAGATAGCGCGCCTGAACGAGGCTGGAAACGAGGCGATGCGTCGTGCTGCGCGTCGTGCCCAGCACCGCGCCGAACGAGCGCAGGTCGCGCACGCCGGCCGCGGCGGCTTCGAGGATCGCGAGGCCGCGCAGCAGCGTCTGCGTGCCGGCCTGCGAGGCGCCGTCGAGCAGCGTGGCGGGCAGGCCGATCTCGTCGGAGCCAACGCGGATCTTCCGGGCGGCGGGCTTGCTGTCGGCGACTTCGTCCGCGTCATCGGGCAGACGCGCGGCAAGGGAGGACATCGCTTTGGTCATGGCGGGGCGACGAATGAGCGGTGGGAGCGGATCCGGAACGGTATGCGACGCGGCTTCAGGCGCCGCGGCGCCCGCGAGACGGGAGGCAGCGGCGCGGGAAGGCGCCCCGGTAGGACGTGAGCGGCAGAGCGCCCAACGCTTGCACGATCATGACGATGTCTCCGAATCTTGTATGGCTTGCCGCTCGCGGCCCGCTCATTCTGGTCTGGGTTCCGGGCGGCGGCGCCGTTTGCGGCGCTGCCTGCCGGTTGGTCTGGATTGTAGGTCTGTTTTTTCCCGATCTCCAATATGTGAATGTACTGCTCATATATTGGGAATCAATCCGAAAACGGGTCCTGCGTGCCGGAACGGGCGAAAAAAAAGCGGCCCTCGTTGTCCGAGGGCCGCCTTCAGGCATGCCGTCTTGCGAGCCCCGGTGCGGGGCCTGCGGCTCACTTGCCGGCCGGAGCCTTGTACGCCACGCAGTCGATCTCGACCTTGCAGTCCACCACCATGCTCGACTGCACGCAGGCGCGCGCCGGCGGATGCTCGCCGAAATATTCGCGAAAGACCTTGTTGAACGACTGGAAATCGCGCGCGTCGTCGAGCCAGACGCCGCAACGCACCACGTGCTCCGCGCCGTAGCCCGCTTCCTTCAGGATGGCGAACAGATTCTGGATGGCCTTGTGCGATTGCTCGACAATGCCGCCGTTGATCACCTCGCCGCCTTCCATCGGCGTCTGGCCGGACACGTACAGCCAGCCGTCGGCTTCCACGGCACGCGCGAACGGCAAATGCTGGCCGCCCTGGCCCTTGCCGCCTTCCGCTCCAATTCGTTTCATCGTTTGCTCCTTGTAGATCGTTCGGCACGCCGCACCCGCGCCGCGCCGCGCCGGGGTCGAAATTCGTGACTCAGAATGCCGCGGGTTCGGCTTGCGCCGCTTGCGTATCGCCCGTCTGGCGCGGGCCGCGCGCGACGAAATGGCCTGCCCGCGTTCCGGTCGGCGTGCCGTCGCGATACGACAGCACGCCGTTCACCCATACCGCGTTGATGCCCTGCGCCACCTGCTGCGGCTTTTCGAACGTCGCGGTATCGCGCACCGTCTCCGGATCGAACAGCACGAGGTCGCCGTGCCAGCCCACGTGGACTTCGCCGCGCTTGTCCAGCCCGAAGCGGCGCGCCGAAAGGCTCGTCATCTTGCGCACCGCTTCTTCGAGCGGAATCAGCGCAGCATCGCGCGCGTAGTGCCCAAGCACGCGCGGGAAGGCCCCCCACAGCCGGGGATGCGGCAGCGGATCGTTCGGCAGGCCGTCCGACCCCACCATCGTCGCCGGGTGCGAGAGGATGCGGCGCACGTCGTCCTCGGACATGTTGTGATACACCGCGCCCGCGGGCTGCAGGCGCTTCGCGGCCTCCTGCTGCGAGACGCCCCATGCGGCGGCGATGTCCTTGATGAGCTTGCCCGCCTGCTCGGGGTGCGGCGTGGACCAGGTGATCGTGATGTCGATGTCGCCCGTCACCTGCCGGAGGTCGAGCGTGGACGAACTGCGGCTGTACGGATAGCAGTCGCAGCCCACCGGCTGGTATTTGCGCGCGCCCTCCAGCGACGCCAGCACCTCGCTGCTGCGCCCCCAGTTCGACGGCCCCGCGCACTTCAGGTGCGAGATGATCACCGGCACGCGCGCGTGGCGGCCGATGTGATACGCCTCGTTCATGGCGTCGAGAATCGCGTCGAACTCCGTGCGCATGTGCGTCGTGTAAAGCGCGCCCGCCGCGGCGAGCGGCTCGGCCAGCGTGGCCACTTCCTCGGTCGAGGCCTCGTACGCGGAGCCGTAGGCAAGCCCCGTCGAAAGCCCCAGTGCGCCGTGCGCGAGCGCGTCTTCGAGTTGCGCGCGCATGGCGGCGATCTCGCTCGCCGTGGCGGCGCGCTTGAGGTCGTCCATGTGATTGTTGCGCAGCGCCGTATGGCCGATCAGCGCGCCGACGTTCACGGCCGGCCGCGCCGCGTTGACCGCGTCGACATACGCGGAGAACGTGGGATAGTGAAACGCGTCGCGCTCGCCCAGCAGATTCATCGGGTCGGGCGGATCGCCGCTGAGCGTGACCGGCGAGGCGCTGATCCCGCAATTGCCGACGATCACCGTCGTCACGCCCTGGCTGATCTTCGGCAGCATCTGCGGGGAGCGGATCACGTGCGTGTCGTCGTGCGTATGGACGTCGATGAAGCCCGGCGCGAGCGCGCGCCCGTTGGCCTCCACCACCTCTTCGGCCAGCCAGTTCGAGAGATTGCCGATCGCCGCGATGCGGCCCTCGCGCAACGCCACGTCGCGCTCGACGGGCGGCGCGCCGGTGCCGTCGTAGAGCATGGCGCCGACGATCAGCGTGTCGGCGGCTTCCGGGTGCGAATGCATAGCGGTTTCCCTCTCCTGTCGTCCTGTCTGTCAATCACCGAGCGGCTGGCGCTCGCCGCCGCCGCGATGCGCGTCGAGCGTGTGCTTCATGCGGCGCAGCAGCTCGCGGGTTTCCTCGGGCTGCGCGAGCGCGAGTTCGGTCACGAGCACGTCGAGCGCCATCATCATCGCGTAGCGCGATGACGACGGTTTGTAGATGAAATCGGTCTCGCTCGCGACGATCGGCACGAGGCAGTCGGCGAGCGCGGCGAGCGGCGAGGCGGGCGCCGTGAGCGCGATCACCGTCGCGCCGTAGTCGCGCGCGACGCGGCAACTGTCGAGCAGTTCGGGCACGCGCCCCGTCACGGAAAGCGCGACGACCGCGCACTCGGGCGACATCGTGCTGGCCACCATGCGCTGCAGCAGGCTGTCCTGATACGACGCGACGGGACGGCCAAGACGCACGAGGCGAAAGCGCATTTCGTCGGCGAGCGCGGTCGAGCCCCCGCCCATGCCGAATACGTAGATCATGCGCGCGGCACGCAGCGCAGCGGCCGCCTGGGCAAACGGCGCCTCGCGCAGCAGTTCGTGATTGCGCGCGAGCGCCGCGTGAATTTCGTCGTAGACGCGCGTGGCGAGCGACTCCGGCGCTACGCCCTTGCTGCGCCGCCCTGTGCCCTTCGCGCCGGCGCCTTCGGCGGCGCCCGCGTACCCCGCGGCCGCCCCGCGCAGAAAACGCTCGCCCACCGCCGCGGCCTGCGCGAGCCGCAGCTTCAGCTCGCGCACGTCCGCGCAACCTACCGCCTTGGCAAAGCGCGTGACCGAGGCGATGCTCACGCCAGCGCGCTGCGCGAGCTCGCCGATGCTCGCGCGCGCGGCGCTCGCCAGGTCGTCGAGAATGAGCGCGGCGACTTCGCGTTCGGCCGGTCGCAGCTCGGGCACGCGCCCTGCAATGCGCGTCACGATATCGAAACGGCCGGATTCGGTAGCGGAATTCATCGGACAGACGCTGTTAATAAATAACATTCACGCGGAGATGGTACTTTGTGTACCATCTCAAGGTCAATGCCAACCGTCTGCCAGCAGTGAAATGGAGCGAATGGAAATGAAAGTTACAAACTATCAGGGCGCGACGATCGACCCGCAGAGCAAGGGTCTCGGCAACGTGCCGGGCACGAGCATTCAGCTCGTCGACGCCGCGCGCCTCGAATGGAATCTGCTGGACGAGGACGTGAGCCTGCCCGCCGCGGTGCTCTATGCGGACCGCGTCGAGCACAACCTGAAGTGGATGCAGGATTTCGTCACGCGCTACGGCGTGAAGCTCGCGCCGCACGGTAAAACGACGATGGCGCCGCAGCTCTTTCGCCGCCAGATCGAGACCGGCGCGTGGGGCATCACGCTCGCCACGGCGCACCAGACGCGCGCCGCGTATCGCGGCGGCATTTCGCGCGTGCTGATGGCGAACCAGTTGGTCGGCCGCCACAACATGACGATGATCGCCGAACTGTTGACCGATCCCGATTTCGAATTCTTCTGCCTCGTCGATTCGGTGCAGGGCGTCGAGCAACTGGGCGAATTCTTCCGTTCGGCGCGCCGCACGCTGCAGGTGCTGCTGGAGCTCGGCGTGCCGCGCGGCCGCACGGGCGTGCGCGACACCGATACGCGCCGCGCGGTGGTCGAGGCGATCGGGCGCTATCCCGATTCGCTCAAGCTCGCGGGCGTCGAAATTTACGAGGGCATCCTCAAGGAAGAGAGCGAGGTGCGCACGTTCCTGCGCGACGCCATCAACGTGACGAAAGAGCTGGCCGCGCAGGGCCGCTTCGCGCGCACGCCCGCGCTGCTCTCGGGCGCGGGCTCGGCCTGGTACGACGTGGTGGCGGAGGAATTCGCGCCGGCGTCAGAGGCCGGCGTGATCGACGTCGTGCTGCGGCCCGGCTGCTATGTGACGCACGACGTGGGCGTCTACAAGCAGGCGCAATCGCAGATCCTCACGCGCAATCCGGTGGCGCGCCAGATGGGCGAGGCGCTGCTGCCCGCGCTGCAGCTCTGGGCCTACGTGCAGTCGATTCCGGAGCCGGGGCGCGCGATCATCGGCTTCGGCAAGCGCGACGCGGCGTTCGATGCGGGCTTTCCCGAGCCGTCGCGCCACTACCGCCCTTCGCGCGACCGCGCGAAGGGCGCGCCGCCGCGCGACATCGCGGCGAGCGAGGGCTGGGAAGTGTTCCAGATGATGGATCAGCACGCCTACCTGCAGATTCCGGCCGGCGCCGATATCGAGGTGGGCGACATGATCGCCTTCGACATCTCGCACCCGTGCCTCACGTTCGACAAGTGGCGCCAGGTGCTGCTGGTCGATCCGTCGTATCGCGTGACGGAAGTGATCGAGACGTTCTTCTGAGCTCAGGCGAGCCCGCATGGGCTCAAGCGCCGCTGCTCTCTTCGGCTGCGGCCGGCTGCGCGACGCAGGCCTCGCCGATGCGCGCCTCCATCATGCGCAGCGCGCCCGAGAGCGCGGCGAGCGCGTCGTCGGGCATGGACATCGTCAGGTTCAGAAACGCGTTGCGGCGCGGCAGGCTCGCCTCCGTGGCCGTGCGGCCCGCTTCGGTGAGCTTGACGTTCGTGATGCGGTTATCGCGCGGGTCGGCGCTGCGCTCGATCCAGTCCAGCGACTCCAGCGCCTTCAACTGCCGCGTGAGCGCGCCCGGGTCCACGCGCAGGCGCTCGACCAGACGCTTTTGCGACGACTCGCCGTTCTGTTCGTAGAGCGCCAGCAGAATGCGCCAGCGCGGCAGCGGATGGCCCACCTGGGCCTCGAACGCCGCCATGAACGCGCGATAAGTCCGTCCGAACTGCTGGACGATGGCAATGCGATCGTGTGTATCCATGTCGTGTTTCGAATGAAAGCCAGGCCGTGTCAGTCCGCATGGACGACGGGTTCGACCTTGCGGTGCAGCTTGATGGGCGGCACGCGGCGAGTTTGCCAGATCGACACCACCGCAATCGCCGCCGCCATGGCAATGCCCAGATGAATGGCGCCGACCAGCGCCTCGCGGGCGGCCTCCAGCAGCGCCGCCCCGTTGTGCCCCGCGTGCGCGAGGTCGCCTAGCAGCGTGGCCTGCGCGTCGCGGTTGATGAGGATCTGCGGATCGCCCAGTTGCGGCAGCCAGTACGTTGCGTGATCGGCGTCGAGCGCGTTGCGCACGCCGCTCGCATAGAGATGCGTGACGAGGGTTCCGGTCAGCGCCGTGCCGATCATCCCGCCTATCATCCGCAGCGACTGCAGCAGCGCCGTGGCAATGCCCAGGTGTTCGCGGCCCGCCGTCTGCTGCGCGAACACGGTGAGATTGGGCATCACGAAACCCAGCCCGAGACCGCCGACGATCATGAGCGTCATCAGGAGCGAGCGCGGCGTGCCGCGCGTGGCGACGACCACGGCCAGGCAGGCCGCCGCAATCATCGCGAAGCCGATGTAGAGCATGAGATTCGGATTGCGGATGCGTGACACGATGCGCCCGTTCGCGATGCTGCCGATCGTGATGAACACGACGAGCGGCGTGATGACGACCCCCGCTTCCTTCGGCGACATGCCGAAGCCGCCCTGGAACAGCAACGGCGCGTAGAAGAGCAGCGAGAACATCGTGAAGCCGCCGAGCACCGCCAGCGTGAAGAGCGCATTGAGGCTCGGATTGCGGAACATGTCCACGGGCAGAATGGCCTGCGGGCAGCGCAGCTCCCAGCGCCACAGTGCCCAGGCGGCCCCGACCGCCACGACGAGGAGCGCCACGGAGAAAACCCCCACGCCATGCTTCGGCAGCATTTCGACGAAGAGCTGGAGGCTGCCGAGCGCGATCGCAATGAGGAGCGCGCCGGGCCAGTCGAGCCGCATGCGCGCCTCGTGCGCCACCTGGCGCAGATGCGGCAGATAGCGCCAGACGAAGAAGAGCGAAATGAGCCCCACCGGCAGATTCACGTAAAAGACGGAACGCCAGCCGTAGTACTGCGTCAGAAACCCGCCGAGCGACGGGCCAACGGCGTTGGCAATGCCGAATGCGGAGCTCATGAGCACCTGCCAGCGCAACCTCACGACCGAATCGGGAAAGAGATCGGGAATGCAGGCGAAGGCGGTCCCGACCAGCATGCCGCCGCCGATGCCCTGCAGGCCGCGCGCGAGGACGAGGAACAACATGCTGTTGGCCGCGCCGCAAAGCACGGAGGCGCCGGTGAAAACGACGATGGAAGCGATCACGAACGGCTTGCGCCCGTAATAATCGCCGAGCCGCCCGAAAATGGGGACGGTGATGACCGAGGTCAGCAGATAGGACGTGGCCACCCACGCGTAAAGCTCGAATCCGCGCAGTTCGGCGACGATGGTCGGCAATGCGGTGCCGACGACGGTCTGATCGAGCGCGACCAGCATGGTCACGAAGGAAACGCCGAGCATCGCGAGCAGCGACTCCCGGAACGGCAGTACCTGCCCGCTTGAGTGGTGGGCCGCGGTATGAACAGCCATTTTTTGATCCCGCAACGGTTGACGCGTCAAATATTGCCCATCATAGCACGGTGCAATCCTCTACACTGGGCGAACGCCGCCAAGGCCATGCAATTCTCACCGGGAGATTTATGGGACCACAGTCCGATACCACCGCCAGCCTCGCGGGCCTCGCCGGGACGCTGTCCGACGCCGATCTGGCGGTGCTGCGCCGTGCGAAACATCAGCTCGAAAGTCCGCCCCTCGGCATGAAGCTCGCGGCCATCGTCGGCGCGCCGATCGAAAAGATGATCGCGCGGTTGCCGACGCTCGCCAGCGACAAAGTCAACGAAGCGACCCAGGCCGCGCTGCGCAAATGCCTGCAAATCGCGCTCAAGACGCTCGGCAAAGGGGGCAATGGCCTGTCCGGCGAACCCGGCGCGCTGGCCGCGAAGCCAAGCAACCTGCTGCACAAGTTCGCCGTCGCCACCACCGGCGCGGCCGGCGGCGCGTTCGGACTGTTCGCGCTGCCGGTGGAGTTGCCCGTGACGACCACGCTGATGTTCCGCTCGATCTGCGACATCGCGCGCAGCGAGGGCGAGGACCTCGCCAACCCCGACACGCAGTTGCAATGCCTGACGGTATTCGGTATGGGCGGCCGTTCGGCGGCCGACGACGAAGCCGATTTCGGCTATTTCGTCGTGCGCGGCGCGCTGGCGCAGGCGGTGTCGAAGGCGTCGTCGGAGATGGCGACGAAGGGCTTCGCCGCGCATGGCTCGACGGCATTGCTCAAGCTCATGCAGACCATCGCAACGCGCTTCTCCGTACAGGTCAGCGAGCAGGTCGCCGCCAAGTCGATTCCGGCGATTGGCGCCGTGCTGGGCGCGATGGTCAACACGGTATTCATCGATCATTTCCAGCACGTCGCCCACGGCCACTTCGCCATCCGGCGGCTCGAACGGCGCTATGGCGAAGCCGCCGTGCAGGCTGCCTACGACGCGACCGAAGTCTCGCTCGACTGAGGCCCGCGCGGGCTGGCAGTATCCGTGCCCGTGACGCGGCGCACGAAGCGCGCGGTGTCGTCGAGCGCACGGCGCGCCTCCGGCATGAACGGCGCGTAGATAGGCCAGACATGCGGCTGGTCGCGGGCGACCTCGCACTCCACTGCAACGCCGGCGGCCCGCGCACGGTCGGCTACGCGCAGCGTATCGTCGAGCAGCGTTTCCGTGCTGCCCACCCGCAGGAAGAGCGGCGGCAGGCCGCGCAGGTTGGCATAGACCGGCGACGCATAAGGATGCGTCGCGCTCGTCGTTCCAAGATAGAGCGGCGCGACGCGCGCGAACACGTTGCCGCAGAACATCGGATCGCGTCCGTCGTTGCCGAGAAAGGACGCACCCGTCGTTGCCAGGTCGGTCCACGGCGAATAGAGCACGGCGCCGGCAGGCAAAGGATCGCCGGCATCGCGCAGCGCAATGAGCGTCGCGAGCGCGAGCCCGCCGCCTGCCGAATCCCCCGCGATCACGATCGATGCCGCCGGGCGTCCCGCCGCCAGCAACTGGCGATAAGCGGCCAGCGCATCGTCGACGGCAGCGGGAAAAGGATGTTCGGGAGCGAGGCGATAGTCCAGCGAGAACACGTCGGCTTCGGCGCGCGGCGCGAGGCCGAAGGTAATCGAGCGATGCGTTTGCGGTGAGCAGAAGTAGTAACCGCCACCATGCAGATAGAGGATCGTGCGCGCCTCGCGGCGCTCGCCTGCCTCGTGCACGAGCCACTCGCCACGCAAAGGCGCATCGCCGGCGGCGTACTGCTCGCGCAACTGAAAACCGGGGGGCGGCCGTGGCGACCATAGCCGCTTCGCGGTGTTCGCTCGCACGCGAGCGACGTCGATCGGCTCGCGCGTGGCGGGCAGGAAGTGGCGCCGCAGGTACCAGCACACCAGCCTGCTCTGCCAGCTCATCAATCGGCCTCCACGGGCAGCGCCGCCTCGATGCAGGCGCGCGCCGTCGATTCGGTCAATTCGACGGCAACACCTGGCCGCGAATCTCCCCGGACGGATTCTGCTCCGTATGGATATTGAAGTACCACTGGCCCGCCATGAGATCGGCAGCCTGCTTGTCGTCCAGATTCGCCGATCCCTTCATCGGGCTTGCCAGATCGGACTTCGCGATCGGCACCTGCACCTTCGCGTTCTGACCGACAGGCGCCGGGCCATGGAAGTGAGCGGCCGTCACGGGACCCGACAGGTCGGCGTAAGTCACCGTCCATTTCAGTTGCTTCGACGACGTGTCGAACGTGGCGTCGAGCTCGCCATGGCCGTGGCTCACGCGCGGCGGAACTTCGCTGGACGGCTGGAGATTGGCCTTGAGGGCGACGGTGTCGGCAAAGGCAGCGCTCGAGGCAAGGACACACAGGGCGAAAGCGAACTGCAGCGGACGAAGTGCAAGCATGGGAGTTCTCCGTTGTCATGGTACGTCGCGTCGACCATCCGAAGCGGCGCCCCCACATGCTAGAGCAAATTTTGTGACAATGTCGGTTGCCGCCTCGCCAAGGAAAAGCGTGAGAGCGAAAAAAAGCGCCGCAAGCGGCGCTCTTCCATGCTACGACGTGTGTCCCGGATCGCGTTAGAAGCGATGACGGATACCCGTGGTAACGATGCCCTGGTTCTTGCTCGACGAGAAGTTGCTGTCGCTCTGGTAGCCAACCTGCGTGATGCCCACCGCGTTCTGGCCGGCGCCCCACATGCCGACGCCTTCGAGATAGACGTCGGTGCGTTTCGAGAGCGCGTAGTCGGCTTGCAGCGCGAACTGATGCCAGTGCGCCGAATTGCTGCCGTTCGCGTCGAGCATCGAGCCGTTCGCGTTCGTGTACGTGTACATCGCGCCGATGCCGAGGACCGGCGTCAGGTTGTAGTGGAGATTGCCTTCGAGGTTGTTGAAGCGCACCGAGCCGCCGGCCGCGCCGTCGAGACGCGACTGCGTGAACACGACGCCACCGATCATCGGACCGTAGGCATAGCTTGCACCCAAGCCCCAATTGCGTTGCAGGTCGCTCCCGCCCATTGCTGCACCGAACGTGCTGGCGAGGGGCGAGCCCTGCACCGAGCCGCCGGCGTTCCCGTCCACGCCGTTGATCTGCGTGTAGGCCGCACCGAGGCGCAGGCCAGCGTACTCGTAGCTCATACCGGCGCTGTACGCGCGGTTGCTCGCGAAACCGCCGGCCTGGTTCGAGAACGAATAGAGACCGCCGAACTGGAAGCCGGAGAGATTCGGGCTCGCGTACTTGATCGAATTGTTGAGCGAGAACGTGCCGTTGAAGTCGTCGTTATCGAGCAGGTGAGCCGTATAGGTGCCACCCCAACTGCCGACGGCCGTCATCGGGCCAACGTAGTCGATCATCGAGTCGAACTGGCGACCGAGCGTGAGCGTACCGGAGTCCTTCTGCGTCAGGCCGACGAACGACTGACGATTGAACAGCCCGCCGTTCTGCTGGCCGTTCATGACGTCGAAACCGCTTTCGAGCGTGAAGACCGCCTTCAGGCCGCCGCCAAGATCTTCGGCACCGCTCAGCCCCCAACGGGTGGCCTGAAGGTTGCCGCTCGTTGCCGCGAAATTGTTGTGACCGTTGACGTTGGTCGTATAGGTCATGCCGGCATCGACGATGCCGTACAGCGTCACGCTGCTTTGTGCATACGACGCCGACGCGAATGCTGCGGCTACGGCCGCGAAAACCAGTTTCTTCTTCATATGCTTCCTTTAATGCTGAGCCCTTGGGCAAAACTGGATGTCGGCACCGGCGTTCGTGCCGGCATTGCCTCATCCCTGCCGCGCCAGGACGGCGCTACCTTGATTTGCATCCCGAAGTTTAGGGGGATGCCTCCCTCGCCAGGCGTTGCGCATAGAGGCAAAAGCGTTTTTGAATAAATCAAATGCCCTGCAGCCAATCCGTGACTCGCTTGGCGCATAACGCTCCCGGGCTATCTCGTTTTTATCCATCGGAGCAACGCGCTGCCGTATCCCATTAAAGCGTTGCCTCAAGCCAACACGACTGTTTCGGAACGAGCCGCCGATTCAGACGAGTCCCATTCCTCGGCCACATCGCCTGTCGGTACTATCTGGCTCGAATAGCGCAGGCGTCTTGCGCAATCTCTTCGCACCCTTGCCTCTCCGCGCGCAGCCTGGCGCCGCGCGCATCAGAGTTCTCCATTCGATGTCGCTCCGGCCCAAGTCGATGAATCAACTCCAGGCGATGCGCGTGTTCTTGAGCGTCGCCGAATGCGGCTCGTTTGGCCGCGCCGCCGCCGGCCTCAATCTCTCGAACGCGGTGGTCACGCGCTATGTCGCGCTGCTCGAAACCCATCTGGACACGCGTCTTGTCAATCGCAACACGCGCAGCGTGTCGCTGACGGAGGCGGGTGTGGCGTATGCGGAAGCTTGCAGGCAGGTGATCGACGACCTGGAGCGCGTCGAAGCGCAAATTGCGCACGGCGTATCCGTACCGTCCGGGACCTTGCGCATCGTGGCGCACGCATCGTTCTCGCTGAATCGCCTCACGCCGCTCCTGCAGCGCTTTCTCGAAACCCACCCGAAGGTGCGCGTGAGCCTCACGCTGTTGCACCGGCCCGTCGATCTGATCGAGGAGGGATTCGACGCCGGCATCGTCGTGCCGCGCCAGGTGAGCGGCGGTACGCTGATCCGGCGTCCGCTCGTGACGATCGCGCCGATCGCGGTGGCCGCGCCCGCCTATCTCGCGCGGCGCGGTGTCCCGCGGTGCCCAGCCGAACTCGCGCAGCACACGCTGCTTGCGCCCTCCGCGGACATCCACGGCAACGATTGGCAGTTCGAAACGCCGGAGGGCACCTGCGAAGTGATCCAGGTCGAGCCCACCTACGCGGTCAACGACGCAGTCATGCAACGCCATGCCGTACTGGCGGGCATGGGCATTGCCATCCTTTCCTCGGATCAGGTGGAAGCCGACCTCGCGAGCGGCGCCGTGGTGCGCGTCTTTGCCGGTTACGAAATTCGCGATGCCGACAAGGAACTCTCGCTCGTCTACCCCGGCCGCCGTCATGTCCCGGCAAAGACACGCTCGTTCGTCGACTTCACCGTCGACTGGTTCCGCGGCCAGCCCGCCTCGGCCGCGCCCGCCGCCCAAGATTCCCGGCATTTCCCGTAACAATCAATTGATCGTTTTTGCCTCGATCTTTTTCGGGATAGTGACTACGCTAACCATTGCGAGAAGTGACTCTTCACCGAAGGGTCTCCAACTTTGAACGCGGCTTCGGCCGCGTTTTTTTTGCCCCTTGGCGTCGCTCTTCGTCGCCGCCGACGGCCATCCCCGGCAAACCGGCCGTTCAGGTCAGCAAAGCGGCTTGCTTCTCGATATCGTCCAGCATGGCGCGGCAGGTGCGAACCAGCGCGAGTCCCTCTTCGCGCAGTTGCGCCGGCCTGTGGGTATCCATGTGGCGACGGTAGGTCTCGAGGAGCGCGAGCAGCGCCGGATAGTGAAGCACGCCCACCGCACCGGCAAGGCGATGATGCCATTCGCGCATGCGCGCAATTTCAACCTGTTCGAGCAGCGGCGACAGCGCGTCCAGATCGTCGCGCACTGCCGAAACGAACGACCCCAGCAGCGCCTTGACGGTCGCCTCGCTGCCCCATACCTGAATCATGCGCGTCAGATCGAGCGGTCCGGAATCGCGCGTGCCGGCAGACGCAACGGCCGCCGGGTTGGCGCGCGGCGTGACCGCGGCGCTTTCGTCCAGCAGGCGGTGCGCCCCCCCGGCGCCGAACCAGCCTGCAAGGCGCTCGCGCAGCGTCTCCAACCGCGTCGGCTTGACAAGGCAGTCGTCCATGCCCGCGGCGTGGCACAACTGGAGGTTTTCCGGCGCCGTGTTCGCCGTGATGGCAAGAATCGGCAGACGGTGGCCGTCGCTCCGCTCGCGCTCGATCTCCCGTACCCGCCGCGCCAGATCGTAGCCAGATACATTCGGCATATGGCAATCGGTAATCAGGCAGCCATAGCGGTTCTCCTTCATCGCCGCGAGCGCCTCGGCGCCGTCGTTGACGACATCGCAGGCAAAGCCGAGCAGCGCCAGTTGATGGCGAATCAACTCCTGATTCACGGGATGATCTTCCGCAACGAGTATCAGTCGGCCCGCCGCATGCTCCCTTTCGCGCTCGGGCGCGGCGAGGGCCGCTTCGGCGCCGCTCGCAGGATGCGCAGGGACAGCCGGCAGTCCCGCCAGCGCCACCGCGCAGGCAGCGCTCAGCCCGCGCCACGAGAGCGGGTTCACGCTCACGCGCACGCCGTTCTCCGCGATACGGTAGCCAGTGGGCTTCGGCTTGCCGGTCAGGCGGATGACGGGCGCGCCAAGCCTGGGCAAATCGGATACGTACGAGTCGGAGGCAAGAACCAGATCGATCGAGTCCACGAACGAAGCCAGGCTCCGTGCCGGAAATTCGCCGCGCACGTCGCCTGGCAGGCACGTCATGCGCATGCCTAGCGACGTGCCGAAGTGAGTCAGCGCAACCGCCACGCGCGCATCGTCGCAAAGGACCAGCGCGCGCTTGCCGAGCAGTCCGTTCGCATGCGCCGACCGTGCTTCGATCGGCAGCTCGATCTGCAGCGTGAGTGCCGTCCCGCGCCCCGGTTCGCTTTCCAGATCGAGCGCGCCGCCCATGAGCGCCGCCAGCCGGCGGCAGATGGTCAGACCGAGCCCCGTACCGCCGAAGCGGCGCGTCGTCGACGACTCCGCCTGCGTGAACGGCTCGAACAATTTCGCCTGGGCATCCTGAGCAATGCCGATGCCCGTATCAGCAACCACCATCACCAGACGCTGGCATGCCGGCGACGAGGCCGCCGCGCCGACGGGCTGCACGGCCGATACGCTCACGCTCACCTCGCCCGCCGGCGTGAACTTGATCGCATTGCTCAGCAGGTTAAAGAGGATCTGGCGCAACCTCACGCTGTCGCCGCGCAGCCTCGCGGCCACCTCGGAGCCGACGTCCACGCGCATCGTCAGGCCCTTCTCGTGCGCACGCTGCGCCAGCAGGCCGACCGCGTTGTCGACGAGCGCGCGCACCTCGAACGGCTCGCTGACGATAACGAGCCGCCCAGCCTGGATCTTCGAATAATCGAGCAGATCGTCGAGTATCTGAAGCAGCGCCCCTGCCGACTCATGCACCATGTCGATCATCCGAGTCTGGTCGGCGTCGAGCGGCGTGCGCTCGAGCACCTCCACGAGGCCAAGCACGCCGTTCATCGGCGTGCGGATCTCGTGGCTCATCATCGCGAGGAAATCGTCCTTCGCGCGCGATCCCGCCTCGGCGAGATCGCGTGCGCGCGCGATGGTTTGCTCGACGCGGCGGCGGCGGCGCACCTCGCGCTGAAGCAGAACGTAGGCGCGCAGCGTGACCAGCAGCACCACCCCGAAGGCGATCACGAATGGCAACAGCCGCAGCGCGTTGACGCTCCAGCGCTGGGTATGGCCCGCGGCGCCCGTCGTCCAGCGGTTGCGGATCTGCTGGCGCTCGTCAGGCGGCATCGCCGCGAGCGAGCGGTCGATGAGCGCCGCGAGCGGCGCCAGGTCGCGGCGCACGGCGAAGCCCACAGCATCGTCGACGGCGAGCGTGCCGAGCACCTTGAGCGATCCGGCGTACTGACGGCTGAGCGGCACGTCGAGCGCCGCCGCATTGCCGATCGCCACGTCCGCCTGGTCGTGAGCCACCATCCAGAGCGCGGCTTCGACGCTTGCCGCGCGCAGGGTGCTCACGGCGGGCGGGTCGGCGGCGAGTTGGGCGAGACCGGGGGTGTGCGGCGCGAACACGATGCGACGCCCCGAGAAGTCGTCTACACCGCGTGCCATCGGCTCGTCGCGACGGCCCACGAGCACGAGCGGATAACGCTCCAGCGGTTGCGTCGACACCGCGTTTGCGCCGGCGACTTCGTCATGCAAGGAAGTCGCGAGCAACGCGAGGTCGCCGTGGCGAAACGGCTCGGCGGCGCGCACCCAGATGGAGACCGGCACGCGCTCGAACACCACGCCGAGCGTGCTGCGCAGGTAGTCGAGATAGTCATTCGCAATGCCTTCCGGGCGCTGCGCGCCGCCGATGAAGCTGAACGGCGGCCAGTCGGCGTCGACACCGACTTTCAACGGCGGCAGCGCGCGCAGCCACGCGCGCTCGGCACGGGTAAGCGTGAACGTGGGCGCTGCGGGCATCGGTCCGGCCGCGCCGTCGAGCCAGCGCGCGCGTACGCCGCTCGCGGCGGCGGGACGCACGCTGGCCAGCGCCATGTTCAGCCGGTCGCGCAGAGCGCCCTTCGAAGCGGGTACGGCGAAGCGCAGATCGCGCAGACGCAGGCGCTCCGTGCAGGCAATGCGCAGCATCCGGAAAGCGTCGAGTGAAAGCCGGTAGCGCACGACCGGAGCGAAGCCCGCATAGACGTCCGCCGTGCCTGTGGCGACGGCCCGCAGCGCCTCATCCGTGCTGCCATAGGAACGAATGTCGGCGAGCGGAAAACGTTCGCGCAGGACCGGCTCCAGCGCATACCCTCGCTCGACCGCGAGACGCGCGTGACCGAGTTGCCGCGCCGCCGTGACAACCCCCTCGTTGCCCTCATGCGTGACGAAGACGGTCGAGCCGCTCAGATACGGCGCCGTGAACGCGAGACACCGCTCTCGCAGCGGCGAGCGCGCAAGACTCATGATCACGTCGACCTCGCCGGCGCAGGCCCCGGCAAGCAAGGCAGGCATGTCGTGATAAATACGCGGTTCGAGCGTCACGCGGGCGCCGACGGCAAGACGCAGATAGTCGGCGCTGAAGCCGGTGAGCGTGCCGCCGTCGAGCACGTCGAGCGGCGGCCAGCCGCCGGCAACGACGCCGACGATCAGCTTCGAGGGAAATGACGGCGTCTCGCCCGCCATGGAGACGGCAGGCGGCGCACTCGCCTCGCCGGCCGAAGCACCCGCCCGCGCGGCGCCAGGCGCGAGCGCCACCGCGAGCATCAGCGCAGCGAAGACCAGGAACGCGCGACGCGAGTACACAGCCGCCAGAGCGTAGCCGGACATGCGCGCGAGCGCTTTCATCTGCGCGGTGTGGGTCAGGCTTCTGCGTCACCGGGTTGCCGCGCCGCCGCACGCCGTATCCGCGCGTAACGATGGCACAGCCCCGCGCCGATCGCTCCCGCCATCGGCGCGGCCCAGAAGAGCCAGAGCTGGTCGAGCGCCCAGTCGCCGACGAACAACGCCGGGCCGCTCGAGCGCGCCGGATTGATGCCGCCGTTGCTGACGGGAATGCCGATGAGATAGATCACCGTGAGCGCGATACCCAGCGCCACGGGCGCCGATCTGCGCCGCTCGGGCGAAGCCGACATGAGCAGGTGCATCGAGACGAACATGAACGTCAGAACGCACTCCACCATGAGCACCGCGCCGAACGCGTAGTCGCAGGGCGAATGTTCGTCGTAGCCGTTGGCGCCGAACTCCGAAACGGAAAGCGCAAACCCCGGCCGCCCGCCGGCGACCCATGCGAGCAAAGCCGCGCCGGCGATCGCACCGGCTGTCTGTGCCGCGATGTAGGGCGCCAGGTCGCGCACGGGAAAACGCCGCGCGACGGTGTAGCCTACAGTGACAGCGGGATTGAAATGGGCACCGGCCCCATGGCCTGCGGCGAAACTGGCAACCGCAAGCGCCAGCCCGAATGACGCCGCCATCTCGAATATGCTCCAGCCCTGAGCAGGCATACTGGCATTGAGCGCCACACTCGAGCAGCCCGCGAATACGAGCCACGCCGTCCCGGCGCCTTCCACCGCCAACCGCATACCGAGCTTCATCGTTCCGTCTCCGCTTCACGCGCCGCCCCGGCCGGCAGGAATCGCGCTGCTCGCGTGACGACGTACGACAATTCACTCACTGAGTCTGGAATTATCGTGAGCGCCTGTCCGTCATCGGATAGGACAAGTCTTAAAAGACACGAGGAGACAACGGATCGATGAGTGCAACGATCTTGGCTTATGCCGGTGCGCCGACCAGCTCCGCAAAGCGCAGCAGATCGACGTTACCGCCCGACACGACGATCCCCACACGCTTGCCGCGTACGTCAAGTTTCTGCGCAAACACCGCTGCCGCCGCGAGACAGCCCGTCGGCTCGACGACGATCTTCATGCGGCTCGCGAAAAACTTCATCGTCTCGACAAGTTCGGCATCGCTCACCGTGACGATCTCGGCCACGCGCTCGCGGATCACTGCGAAGGTGTACTGACCGAGATGCTGCGTCTGCGCGCCATCGGCGAGCGTCTTCGGCGTGTCGATATGGACGATCGAGCCGCTCTGCAGGCTGCGCTGGCCGTCGTTGCCGGCCTCGGGCTCCACGCCGATCACCGTGCAGGCGGGCGCCAGCGCGTGCGCCGCCGTCGCGCAGCCCGACAGCAGGCCGCCGCCGCCGAGCGGCACGAACAGCATGTCGAGCGCGCCCGCCTCTTCGAAGAGTTCCTTCGCGGCCGTGCCCTGGCCAGCCATCACGTGCGGATGGTCGTACGGCGGAATCAGCGTGAGGCCGCGCTCCGCCGCGAGCCGCTTGCCGAGCGCCTCGCGGTCCTCGGTGTAGCGGTCGTAAAAAATGACTTCGCCGCCGTAGCCGCGCGTCGCTTCGACCTTGATGGCGGGCGCGTCGTTCGGCATCACGATCACGGCCTTCACGCCAAGCAGCTTCGCCGACAGCGCGATCGCCTGCGCATGGTTGCCCGACGAGAACGTGATGACGCCGCCCGCCTTCTGCTCGGGCGTGAACTGCGCGATGGCGTTGTAGGCGCCGCGAAACTTGAACGCGCCCATGCGCTGGAAACTTTCGCACTTGAAGAAGAGCTCCGCGCCGACGCGCTCGTTGGCCGTGCGCGAGGTCAGCACCGGCGTGCGGTGCGCAATGCCGCGAATGCGCTCGTGCGCGGCGGCGACGTCTTCGAAGGAAATCGGCAAGGTGCTCATGATCGGTCTTCCGTGGGCAAATAGGTGTAGACGGTCGAACGGGCGACGCCCAGTGTACGCGCCACCTCGGCGTGAGCGTGGCGCAGGTTGAGAAGGCCGCTTTCGGCCAGTTCGCGCACGGCTGCGCGGCGCTGCGCCAGCGTCATGCCGATGGGCGTGGTGTTGCGCGCCGCGGCGAAGCGCTCGAGCGCGGCGCGCACGTCGTCGCCCGTGCGCGGCCAGAGCGTTTCGGGCACGGGCGCGGCGGCGTCGGTGCGCATCAATTGCCCGAGACCCGCCGTGACCGCGCCGAGCAGGGACACGTCCATGTTCAGGCAGAGCGCGGCGACGTACTCGCCAGCGCTGTTCTTCAGGCCGATCGACGTGCTCTTGACCGGACGGCCGTCGGGAAACGCATTCGGATAGTTGGGCACGACCTCGGGAAAGCCGGGGTTGGTGATGCGCGCGAGCCCCATCTCGGTGACGGCATCGCCGACCTGACGGCCCGAGAGATTGTTCGCGATCGCCACGACCGAATGCTCCGGCCTCGTGAGGTCATGCAGCACGACCTCGACAAGCGGCGCGAGCGTCTGGCCAAGCGCCTCGACGATCTTGCGGCCCTCGCGCAGGAGGAGCGCGTTTTCGCTTGCGTGCGGATCTGTGTGTTTCGATTTCGTCATGAATGACATTTTGACTATTTACGACAAAATGTCAATTTCGGGACGACGTGTGCTGCGAAGAGGTGTGCGGAAAACCCGTTCCCGGCGGATGGATATGAAAAAGAAAAGCCCCAGATTCCACACTGCGCAGGCGTGCCTGCAAGCGCGAATCCGGGGCCGGGAGTCTGTTGCCGGAAGGCCTGGCCCGGCTGCTTCCCTTCAGAACGGAATATCGTCGTCCATTTCGTCGAAGCCGCCGCCAGCCGGCGCGCTCGGACGGCCGCCACCACCGCCGCCGCTCGGGCGCGAAGCGCCGCCGCCCGAAGCGCGGCCGCCGCCGCGCGGCTGTTCGGCCGGCTGGCGGCTATAGCCGCCGTCGTCGCCCATGTCGCCGCCCATCGAGGCGCCGCCGCTGCGGCCGCCCAGCATCTGCATCTGGTCCGCGACGATTTCGGTCGAATAGCGGTCCGTGCCGTCCTGCGCCTGCCATTTGCGCGTGCGGATGCGGCCCTCGATGTACACCGACGAGCCCTTCTTGAGGTACTCCGAGACGATCTCGGCGAGGCGCCCGAAGAACGACACGCGGTGCCACTCGGTCATTTCCTTGAATTCGCCCGAGGCCTTGTCCTTGTACCGGTCGGTCGTAGCGAGACGGATGTTCGCCACGGCATCGCCGCTCGGCAGATAGCGCACTTCCGGATCGGCGCCGAGATTGCCGACGAGAATGACCTTGTTCACGGATGCCATGAATTTCTCCTGTTGATTCCGTTGCGAGAAGCGGCCGCGCGGCGCGCGTGCGGGCAACCGCCATCGCCGCGTGCAGGCCGCCTCCGCAAAAACTGTTCGACCGATGTCAGGCGCGTTTGACCGGCGCCTTCATATTGGCCGCGATTATAAGCCAGCACAACACGAGCCCAGAGCACGTGTAGAACACGGCGCTCGCCCCGTCGTGCTTGAGGAGCCACCCGCCCACCACGCCGCCGAGCGCAAGACCGATCGACTGCGTGGTGTTGTAGACGCCCGTGGCCGCGCCCTTGCGCGCGCCCGGCGCAAGCTTCGAGACGAGCGACGGCTGCGACGCCTCCAGAATATTGAACCCGAGGAAGTACACGAACAGCACGGCTGCCACAACCATAATGGTATGCGTCAGCGAGCCGAGCAACAGTTGGCCGATCAGGATAAGCCCAATGGCCGAGAGCAGCACGGCCTTCATCTTGCCCCGTTTTTCAGCCGCAATGATGGCCGGAACCATGAGCACGAACGAGAGGCCCATCACCGGCAGATAGATCTTCCAGTGCGAGGCGACCGGCAGCCCCGCATCCACCAGCAGGCGCGGCACGACGAGAAAGAGCGCCGTCTGCGTGGCGTGCAGCACGAGCACGCCGAAGTTCAGGCGCAGCAGCTCCACGTTGTGCAGCACCTCGGCGAACGGTGCGCGCACGTGCACGGGCTTCGGCGCATTGGGCACCACCCACAGCACCACGCCCACCGCGAGGATCGAGAACACGCCGACGAGCGCGAAGAGCCCGCTCATGCCCACCCACTGATACACGATCGGCGCGCCCACGATCGCCACGGCGAACGACATGCCGATCGAGCCGCCCACCATCGCCATGGCCTTGGTGCGGTGCTCCTCGGCCGTGAGGTCGGCGATGAACGCGAGCACGGCGGAGGAAATCGCGCCCATGCCCTGGATCACCCGGCCGACGATGATCCATGCGATGTCGTGCGCGCCGGCCGCCACGAAGCTGCCGACGGCGAAGATCACGAGGCCGGCGACGATCACGGGCTTGCGGCCCAGCTTGTCGGAAAGCCAGCCGTAGAAGATGTACAGGAGCGACTGCGTGACGCCGTACGCACCGAGCGCAATGCCGACGAGCAGCACGTTGTCGCCGCCGGGGATCGTTTTCGCGTAGACCGAAAACACCGGCATGATCATGAAGAGGCCCAGCATGCGCAGCGCGAAGATCGAGGCGAGCGACAGGGTTGCGCGCCGTTCGGGCGCGCTCATGCGGGTAGAGGTGGCGGACGGATTGGACATCGGGGAACGTGTTCTGATTGGGCCGTCGCTGCCCGCGCGTGCTGGTGCGGCGCCGCCGCATTGCGCAGCGCGCCCACGGCCGCGCGACGCTCCCGAAACCTCCGCGGTTGCCCCTTCGGTTGTCGCTTCGAAGGCCCGCGAAGACCGTCGGCAAGCCGTAACGGCGGTCTGGAAAAGTCGTTATAGTAGCAGGTTTAGCCTCCCCTTCTCCCGCAGGTTCATGGAACAAATCCGTATCCGTGGGGCCCGAACCCACAACCTGAAGAACGTCAATCTGGACCTGCCGCGCCACCAGCTCGTGGTGATCACCGGGCTTTCGGGCTCGGGCAAGTCGTCGCTGGCGTTCGACACCCTTTATGCGGAAGGCCAGCGGCGCTACGTGGAGAGCCTCTCTGCCTACGCCCGCCAGTTCCTGCAATTGATGGAAAAGCCCGACGTCGACCTGATCGAGGGTCTGTCGCCGGCCATTTCCATCGAGCAGAAAGCGACTTCGCACAATCCGCGCTCCACGGTCGGCACGGTCACGGAAATCCACGACTACCTGCGTCTGCTCTATGCGCGCGTGGGCACGCCGTACTGCCCCGATCACGAGATTCCGCTGGAGGCGCAAAGCGTCTCGCAGATGGTGGACGCCGCGCTCTCCTTGCCCGAGGAAACCCGGCTCATGATCCTCGCGCCCGTGGTCGTGGACCGCAAGGGCGAGCACGCCGAACTCTTCGACGACATGCAGGCCCAGGGCTTCGTGCGCTTTCGCGTACGCTCGGGCGGCGGCACGGCCAACGAAGGCGAGGCGAAGATCTACGAGGTGGAGTCGCTGCCGAAGCTCAAGAAGAGCGAGCGCCACACGATCGACGTGGTGGTGGACCGGCTGAAGGTGCGGCCCGACATGAAGCAGCGCCTCGCCGAATCGTTCGAGACGGCGCTGCGCCTCGCCGAAGGCCGCGCGATCGCGCTCGAAATGGACACGGACAAGGAGCACCTGTTCAGCTCGAAGTTCGCCTGCCCGATCTGCTCGTACTCGATTCCCGAGCTGGAGCCGCGCCTCTTCTCGTTCAACAACCCGATGGGCGCCTGCCCCGAGTGCGACGGCCTCGGCCAGATCACGTTCTTCGACCCGAAGCGCGTCGTGGCGCACCCCTCGCTCTCGCTCGCGGCAGGCGCCGTGAAGGGCTGGGACCGGCGCAACCAGTTCTACTTCCAGATGCTGCAGAGCCTTGCGGCGTTCTACGACTTCGATATCGACACGGCGTTCGAAGACCTGCCCGAGAAGGTGCGCAAGATCCTGCTCTACGGCTCGGGCAAGCAAGAAATCCCGTTCTCGTACATCAACGAGCGCGGGCGCACCTCGGTGCGCGAGCACGTATTCGAAGGCATCATCCCGAACCTCGAACGCCGCTACCGCGAAACCGACTCCGTGGCCGTGCGCGAAGAGCTCGCAAAGTACCAGAACAATCAGCCCTGCCCGCATTGCGAGGGCACGCGCCTGCGCCGGGAAGCGCGTTTCGTCCGTATTGGTTCAAATGCGGGCTCGAACGAGGATGCACGCGCCATCTATGAAGTGAGCGGCTGGCCGTTGCGCGACGCGCTCGGCTACTTCCAGACGCTGCGGCTCGAAGGCGCGAAGCGCGAGATCGCCGACAAGGTCGTCAAGGAGATCGTCGCGCGCCTCATGTTCCTCAACAACGTGGGCCTCGACTATCTGTCGCTCGAACGCAGCGCCGAAACGCTCTCGGGCGGCGAGGCGCAGCGCATCCGCCTCGCCTCGCAGATCGGCTCGGGCCTCACCGGCGTGATGTACGTCCTCGACGAACCGTCGATCGGCCTTCACCAGCGCGACAACGACCGCCTCATCGCCACGCTCAAGCACCTGCGCGACCTCGGCAACTCGGTGATCGTCGTCGAGCACGACGAGGACATGATCCGCATGGCCGACTACGTCGTCGACATGGGGCCGGGCGCGGGCGAGCACGGCGGGATGGTGATTGCGCAAGGCACGCCGGGAGAGGTGGAGCACGACCCGGCTTCGATGACGGGCCAGTACCTGAGCGGCACGCGCCGCATCGAGTACCCCGACGAGCGCAAGGAGGCCGACGAGCGGCGCCTGCGCATCGTGGAAGCCTACGGCAACAACCTCAAGCGCGTGACGCTCGACCTGCCGGTGGGCTTGCTCACCTGCGTGACGGGCGTTTCGGGCTCGGGCAAGTCCACGCTCATCAACGACACGCTCTACCACGCGGTCTCGCAGCATCTGTACGGTTCGTCGGCGGAACCGGCGCCGTTCGAGGCGATCGAGGGCATGGAGCACTTCGACAAGGTGATCAACGTCGACCAGTCGCCGATCGGCCGCACGCCGCGCTCGAACCCGGCCACCTACACGGGCCTCTTCACGCCGATCCGCGAACTGTTCGCGGGCGTGCCGGCGGCCAAGGAGCGCGGCTACGAGTCGGGCCGCTTCTCGTTCAACGTGAAGGGCGGCCGCTGCGAAAGCTGCCAGGGCGACGGCGTGCTGAAGGTGGAAATGCACTTCCTGCCCGACGTCTACGTGCCCTGCGACGTCTGCCACGGCAAGCGCTACAACCGCGAGACGCTGGAGATCCTGTACAAGGGCAGGAACATCAGCGAAGTGCTCGACATGACGGTCGAGGCCGCCTACGAGTTCTTCAAGGCGGTGCCGGTGGTGGCCCGCAAGCTCAAGACGCTGCTGGACGTGGGCCTCGGTTACATCCGGCTCGGCCAGTCGGCCACCACGCTCTCGGGCGGCGAGGCGCAGCGCGTGAAGCTCTCGCTGGAACTTTCCAAGCGCGACACCGGCCGCACGCTGTATATACTCGACGAGCCGACCACGGGCCTGCACTTCCACGACATCGCCCTGCTGCTGGAGGTGATCCACCGGCTCCGCGACCAGGGCAACACGGTGGTGATCATCGAGCATAATCTCGATGTCATCAAAACCGCCGACTGGGTCGTGGACATGGGCCCCGAGGGCGGCGCGGGCGGCGGCCAGATCGTCGCCCAGGGCACGCCCGAGCAGGTGGCGAAGTCGAAAGCGAGCTTCACGGGCCGCTATCTGGCGCCGCTCCTCAAGCGCCAGGCGGACGCGGCAACGGCATCGGCCGGCCGGTAGCACGACAACGGGGTCGCCCGGGGGAAACGCGCAGGAAAGCGCGCGCGGGCAGCAAGAACGAAGCAGTAGATCGACGGGAAAACCGCGCGACAGGGAAACCGCGCGTTTCCCATGGATCGGCAAACGGGTACACCGAATTTATGGTCAAGCGCAACGAAGCCACCGACGACAAACCGGTGCGCGACCTCAGGCCGCGTCCGGTCAGGCTGACGAGCGACATGAGCCTGCCGAAGCTCTCCGCCGTGGAGACAGGCAGCTACATCGCGGCCGTTGTCGGCATGTGGGCAGTCCTGCAACTGAACCTGCTCGGCGCACTGCTCGCGGGTGCGCTCGTGTTCCAGCTCGTCCATACGATCTCGCCGCTCATCGAACGGCGCATGTCGAGCCACCGGGCTCGCTGGGCAGCCGTGGTGCTGCTGTCGATCGTGATCGTGGGCACGTTGACGGGCCTTATCGTCGGCGTTATCGAGCACTTCGAGGACGACGTGCCGAGCGTGCAGAAAGTCATGGGCCAGATGATGGCCTTCGTCGACCAGGCGCGCGGCCGCATACCCGAGGCCGTCGCCGCCTACCTGCCCGTGGACGTGGACCAGATGAAGGTCAAAGCGTTCTCGCTCATGCACGAGCATGCCAACCAGATCCAGCAGGGCGGCAAGAACGCGGCGCGCATCTTCGGGCGTATCGTGATCGGCATGATCATCGGCGCCATCATCGCCATCGGCGCGCAGAAGAATGCGCAGCGCCTGCCGCTCTCCACGGCGTTCGTCACGCGCGTCGCCCGCTTCTCCGACGCGTTTCGCCGCATCGTCTTCGCGCAGGTGAAGATTTCGGCCATCAACACCGTGTTCACCGCCCTCTTCCTGCTGCTAGCGCTGCCGATCTTCCACGCGCCGCTGCCGCTCGCGAAGATGCTGGTCGTGGTGACCTTCGTGGTGGGTCTTTTGCCGGTGATCGGCAACCTGATCTCGAACACGCTGATCGTTGCCATCGCGCTGACCGTGAGCCTGCCCGCCGCCGTCACCGCGCTCGTGTTCCTGATCGTGATCCACAAGCTCGAATACTTCCTGAACGCGCGCATCGTCGGTGGGCAAATCGAGGCGCGCACGTGGGAGCTGCTCGTCGCGATGCTCGTGATGGAAGCGGCGTTCGGCATCCAGGGCGTGATCGCCGCGCCCATCTTCTACGCGTATATCAAGCGCGAACTGATCTATCTGCGGCTGGTTTAGCGGCACGCGCAACAAAAAACCGGCTCCCTTGCAGGTTAGCCGGCTTTTTTTACGCCTGTGCGCGCCGCAAAAGCTTAACGGAACACCACCGTCTTGTGCCCATTGAGCACGATGCGATGCTCCGTATGCCACTTCACCGCGCGAGCGAGCGTGACGCACTCCACGTCGCGGCCGATCGCCGAGAGCTGGTCCGGCGTCATGCTGTGATCCACGCGCTCCACTTCCTGCTCGATGATCGGGCCTTCGTCCAGATGGCTCGTCACGTAGTGCGCCGTCGCGCCAATCAGCTTCACGCCGCGGTCGAACGCCTGGTAATATGGCTTCGCGCCCTTGAAGCTCGGCAGGAACGAGTGATGGATGTTGATCGCGCGGCCTTCCAGTGCGTCGCACAACTGCGGCGAGAGAATCTGCATGTAGCGCGCGAGCACCACGAGGTCGGCGCGCTCGTTCTTCACCACTTCCAGCACGCGCGCTTCCTGCGCGGCCTTGCCTTCGTCCGTGGCGTTCAGCAGCGGGAAATGATGGAACGGAACGTTGTAGCTCGCCGCGAGCTGATAGAAGTCCTTGTGATTCGAGATGATCGCAGGGATCTCGATCGACAGTTGCCCCGTGCGGTAGCGGAACAGCAGATCGTTCAGACAGTGGCCGATCTTCGACACCATGATGACGACGCGCGGCTTCACGCTCGCGTCGTGCAGCTCCCAGCGCATGCCGAACTCCTGCGCGAGCGGCGCGAAGACTTCGCGCAAGCCGTCGAGCCCGGGATCGCCGCCCACCTGCTGGAAGTGGACGCGCATGAAGAACTCGCCCGTGTGGCTGTCGCCGAACTGCGCCGAATCGAGAATGTTGCTGCCGCGCTCGAACAGGAAGCCCGAGACGGCGTGAACGATGCCGGGCCGGTCGGCGCACGACAGTTTCAGAATAAAGCTGTGATCGGTCGACATGACCTTGGTAACTCCCTTCAAATCTTCAGCAGGGCTGATGCCTAAAGAACCGAGCCCTTTCACAGCATCGGCGGTTCGAAGATCGCGGCAATGCCCACGCACGCGTCTTCGTCGATCCAGCGGCGTCGCAGCAGGCAGTCGAGCGTCGCGAGGCTCGCATCCACGGTCATTACGCCTTCCTCGATCCAGCGCGCCGTTTCGTCGATGCGCGCGAGACGGTGCTCGCCCACTTCGCCATCCTGATTGTGCGGAACGAAATCCTCGGGCAGCGCGAGATCGTAGATGAAGATCTGCTCGGCCTGGGTGCCCTCGGGCAAGGACTGCAACACGTGGGCCGTGCGGCCCGGAACGGCGCGCGAGGCGAGCGCCGCCTCGATGCCCGCCTCTTCCCAGCACTCCTTGACGATCGTGGCCTCGATCCCGAAGCCCCAGCCGATGCCGCCCGCCACCACGTTGTCGAGCATGCCGGGGTCGGTGGCCTTGGTGTCGCTGCGGCGCGCGATCCAGAGCTGCGGCGCGCCGGGTGACGACGACCCCGACGACGACCCGGCGTATTCTACGACGCCGTTCAGGTGCACCGCGTACGTCATCGTCCCGAAGAAGCGCGACGCGGCGCGTTCGATGTACGCGAGCGGCGGCGCGTCGAAGGTGTTGCGGATCGCGTAGGTCTCGTCGCGCCAGCCCGGAATGCGGCCTTCGGCGGCCAGCGCGCCGATCACGGCGCCGAGCGCCGCGCTGCGCGCCGTCGGGTTGTCGAATTTCGCGGACAAGGTCACGCGTACACCGTCGACTTCGAAGACGTCGGGCCAGCGGGCCAGCAACCGGGCATCGGGCAGGCGGATCCAGCCGACGCGTTCCGCGCCGATCCAGAACGGCAAATGGGCGCTCGCGTCGAAGCGGCGTGCGGCGCTGATGCAGGGCAAGGTCATGGCGTATCAGTCACGCAGCGCGACACGGATGCCGATGGCGATGAACGTGACGCCCGCGAGGCGGTCGAGCCATACGCCCGCGCGCGGCCGGCGCTTGAGCCAGCCGCCGATGGTGCCGGCGCACAGGCCGAAGACCGAGAACACCACAACGGTCTGCAGCATGAACAGCAGGCCCAGTTCGAGCATCTGCAGCGTCACGGCCTGCGCGCCGTGCGGATCGACGAACTGCGGCAGGAACACGACGAAAAAGAGCGTGACCTTCGGATTCATCATGTTGCCGAGCACGCTCTGGCGGAAAACCGTTGAGAGCGGCTGGCGCGGACGGTCGCCCGCGGCGGCGAGACCCTGGCTGCGCAGCGCCTTGATGCCGATCCAGATCAGGTACGCGGCGCCCGCGAGCTTGAGAATCTGGAACGCCACGGGGGACGAGCGCAGCACGGCGGCAATGCCAAGCGCGGCAAGCGTGGTGTGGAACGTGATGCCCGCGGCAAAGCCGAGCGCGGCGACGAGGCCCGCGGCGCGGCCCTGCGAGATGCCGCGCGCGAGCACCTGGAGGTTGTCCGGGCCGGGCGCGAAGGTAATGGCGATCGAGGTCGCGAGAAACAGGGCGAAATTGGGCATGGGATCAGTTTCCGCGATCAGTGATCAGTGGCCGCCAAAGGACGTCACGGTATAGAGCTGCAGGCCCGCATCGGCGAGCAGCTTCGAGCCGCCCAGGTCCGGCAGGTCGATGATCGCCGCGCCTTCCACGACCGTTGCGCCAAGGCGCTCCAGCAGCAGCTTGCCCGCCAGCATCGTGCCGCCGGTGGCGATCAGGTCGTCCACGATCACCACGCGGTCGCCCTTGCCGCAGGCGTCCTCGTGGATCTCGACGGTCGCCGTGCCGTATTCGAGCGTGTAGGTCTCGGAAACCGTCTTGTACGGCAGCTTGCCGATCTTGCGGATCGGCACGAAGCCCACACCCAGTTCATAGGCGACGATCGGCCCGATGATGAAGCCGCGCGCGTCGAGGCCCGCGATGTAGTCGAGCTTCGCGTCCACATAGCGCTCCACGAAGAGATCGATCAGGACCCGCAGGCCCTTCGCGTCGCCGATGAGCGGCGTGATATCGCGAAACTGCACTCCCGGCTGAGGCCAGTCGGGCACCGTGCGGATCAGGTTCTTCACGAACTGCGCGGTTTCGGCGGGCGCGTTCGCAGGTGCGTTGGACATGATTTCTCCGGGTAGTCTCAGGAATGATCAGGCGTGAAAAACAGGCGATACGGTTTTGGGGCCGGATAACTCCGGCCACCGGCTGCGCTCAGACCGCCGTAGCGCCGGCGCCGGCCCTGCGGTGCCGCGACAGCCGCTCCTCGGCCTCGGCCAGTTGCTCGGGCAGGCCGCGCAGCACGACGATATCGTTCTCGCGCAGCTTCGTCGACGGATCGGGCTCGACGCCGCGAATCCCGTGCCGGCGGATCGCCGTCACCTCGACGCCGATCTCGGCAAGCCCCAGCTCGGCGAGCGTGCGGCCCACGGCGTCGGCGCGCTCGTCGACCGGTACGGATTGTAGCCGCACCTGCTCGTGACCGTCCTCGCCCACATCGTCCGTGCCGTGGAAGTAGCCGCGCAGGAGGCTGTAGCGCTCGTCGCGCAACTCCTCCACGCGGCGCACCACGCGCCGCATCGGCACGCCCATCAGCACCAGCATGTGGGAGGCGAGCATCAGGCTGCCCTCGACGATCTCCGGAATCACCTCGGTCGCGCCGGCGGCCAGCAGGCGTTCGAGATCGGCGTCGTCGACCGTGCGCACGATCACGGGCAGCGTCGGCTCCAGCTCGTGGATGTGATGCAGCACGCGAAACGCCGACGGCGTGTTCGCATAGGTGATCGCCACGGCCGCCGCGCGGTGGATACCCGCGGCGACGAGCGACTCGCGCCGCGCCGCGTCGCCGAACACCACCGACTCGCCCGCCGCAGCCGCGGCCGCCACGCGGTCGGGGTCAAGGTCGAGTGCGACGTACGACAGGCCTTCGTTTTCGAGCATGCGCGCAAGGTTCTGTCCGGCGCGGCCATAACCGCAGACGATGACGTGGCCGCTCTGCTTGAGGCTCTGCGTCGCGATGCGCGTCATCATCAGCGACTGCTGCATCCATTCGGTCGAGGACAGGCGCAGCACGATGCGGTCGGCGTTCTGGATCAGGAACGGCGCGGCGAGCATCGACAGCAGCATCGCGGCGAGGATCGCCTGCAGGAGCGTGGGATCGACGAGATGCTTGTCGAGAATGAGGTTCAGCAGCACGAAGCCGAATTCGCCGGCCTGCGCGAGCCCGAGGCCCGTGCGCATCGCCACGCCCGGCGACGCCCCGAAGAGGCGCGTGAGCGCCGTGATCATGACGGCCTTGAGGACCACCGGGCCGATCAGGAAGGCCAGCACCATCAACGGGTGCTGCCAGATCACGTGCGGATTGAGCAGCATGCCGGTCGTCACGAAGAAGAGCCCGAGCAGCACGTCGCGAAACGGCTTGATGTCCTCTTCCACCTGATGCTTGTACGGCGTTTCGGCGATCAGCATGCCGGCGATGAAGGCGCCGAGCGCGAGCGAGAGGCCGAACTTGTCGGTGATGAACGCGGCGCCGAGCGTGACGAGCAGCACGTTCAGCACGAACAGCTCCTGCGAGCGGCGGCGCGCCACGACGTTGAACCAGCGCGTCATGAACTTCTGCCCGACGATGAGCAGGAGCCCGAGCGCGAACACGATCTTGAGCGCGGCGAGGCCGAGCGACTCCACGAGCGACTTCGAATCGCCGCCGAACGCCGCGATCACGATAAGCAGCGGCACGACGGCCAGATCCTGGAACAGCAGCACGCCGAGAATGTTGCGGCCGTGCTCCGCTTCGATCTCGAGCCGCTCCGCGAGCATCTTGCTGACGATGGCCGTGGACGACATGGCGAGCGCGCCGCCCAGCGCCACGCAGGCCTGCCAGGTGATATGCACCCAGTGTTCGAGCGCGAGCCCGACGAGGAGCGCGACGGCGATGGTTCCGAGCACCTGCGAAAGCCCGAGGCCGAACACCGCGCGGCGCATCGCCCGCAGCTTCGAGAGCGAGAACTCCAGCCCGATCGAGAACATCAGGAACACCACGCCGAATTCGGCGAGATTCTGCGCGCCGTGCGTGTCCGGCACGATGCCGAGCGAGCGCGGCCCGACGAGGATGCCCACGCTCAGATAGCCGAGCATCGGCGGCAGGTTCAGATAACGGAACAGCACGACGCCGACCACCGAGGCGAGCAGCAGGAACAACGTCATTTCCAGCGGGGAGATCATCGTGTGAAGCGTCCTCGTGCGTGGCGTGTACAGCGTGTTCGACCGGCGAAACCGGCGGGTGCATCGGGCCCGCGCCGGGTCGGTCCATGATCGGCGCAAAGCGGGGCGAATGGATAGTGCTGCGAGGGAGCACCGTGAGGTTGGCGCGACGGTCGCGCGAGGCGCCCGGCGGCAGGGCCGCCCGGGGCTTGCCGGCTGGGCGTACCGGCGCGGCGGGCAGACGCCTTTGCTATACTCCGCGAATGATAGCGAAAATCAATGGCGACCGGGCGCTGAAGCTCGCTCGCGACGTGCTCGACATCGAAGCTGACGCCGTGCGCGGGCTTCGCGACCGGCTCGACGACAGCTTCGTCGGCGCGCTCGATCTCATTCTTGGCTGCCGTGGCCGTGTGGTGGTTTCCGGCATCGGCAAATCGGGGCACATTGCCCGCAAGCTGGCCGCCACGCTGGCCTCCACGGGCACCCCCGCCTTCTTCGTCCACCCCGCCGAAGCCAGTCACGGCGACCTCGGCATGGTCACGGCCGAAGACGTATTCGTGGCCCTCTCGAACTCCGGCGAATCGGAAGAGCTGGTCGCGATCCTGCCGCTCGTGAAGCGCATCGGCGCGAAGCTCATCGCCATGACGGGGCGCCCGGGCTCCACGCTCGCGCAACTCTCCGACGTCCATCTGTACGCGGGCGTGGAAAAGGAAGCCTGTTCGCTGAACCTCGCGCCCACCGCCAGCACGACGGCGGCGCTGGCGCTCGGCGACGCGCTCGCGGTCGCGGTGCTCGACGCACGCGGCTTCGGTGCCGACGACTTCGCGCGCTCGCATCCGGGCGGCGCGCTCGGCCGGCGCCTGCTCACCTACGTGCGCGACGTGATGCGCACGGGCGAACAGATGCCGACCGTGCCCGAAAGCGCCACGGTGCGCGACGCCCTGTTCCAGCTCACGGCCATGCGCATGGGCATGACGGCCATCGTCGACGCGGACCAGCGCGTGACGGGCATCTTCACCGACGGCGACCTGCGCCGCGTGCTGGAGCGCGCGGGCGACTTCCGCGATCTGCCGATCACTTCGGTCATGACGCGAGGCCCGCGCACGATCGGCCCCGACCATCTGGCGGTCGAAGCCGTGGAACTCATGGAGCGCCACCGCATCAATCAGTTGCTGGTGGCCGACGCGTCCGGCAAGCTGATCGGCGCGCTCAACATGCACGACCTGTTCTCCAAGAAGGTGATCTGATGGCGGCTCTCTCCGAACTCGACGCGAGTGCGCGCGCGGCGCGCGTGCGTCTGATGATTTTCGACGTCGACGGCGTGCTGACCGACGGCGGCCTCCTGTTCACGGGCGCGGGCGACACCATGAAGGCGTTCAACTCGCTCGACGGCCACGGCGCGAAGCTCCTGCGCGAGGCCGGACTCGACACGGCGATCATCACGGGACGCCGCTCGGAAATCGTGGCGGTGCGCGCGAAGGAACTGCGCATCACGCATCTGTATCAGGGCGTGGAAGACAAGCGCGTCGCGTTCGCGCAGCTGCTGGCCGAAACGGGCATGACGCCCGGACAGTGCGGCTACATGGGCGACGACTGGCCCGATCTCGCCGTGATGCTCCAGTGCGGCTTCGCCGCGGCGCCCGCCAACTCGCACGCCGAGGTGCTCACGCGCGCTCACTATGTCACCACCGCACGCGGCGGCCACGGCGCCGTGCGCGAGGTCACCGATCTGATCCTGCGCGCGCAGAACCGCTACGATGCGATGCTTGCGGCCGCCTGCGCGCCGCATGCCGCGGAGCCCCGATGAACCCGCAGAAGTTCAGTCTCACCTCGCTCGTGCCGGTCGTCTGCGTGGCGGCGCTTGCGCTCTTCACGTGGTGGCTGCTGCAGGCCGTCAAGCCGCACGAGAAGGAAGAGGCGCCGCGCGCGCTCACGCATACGCCCGACTATTTCGCCGACAACTTCTCGGTGTCCGAGCTCGACCAGTCCGGCGCGACGCAGTACCGCCTCACCGCGACGCACATGGTCCATTACGAGGACGACGAGAACAGCGACCTGACGCTGCCGGCCGTGCGGGCGTTCCAGCCCGACAAGCCGATCGTCACCGCTACGGGCCTGCGCGGCACGGTGAACAGCGACGCCTCGATCATCGATTTGTACGACCACGCGCGCATCCTGCGCGCGGCCGGCTACGGCGACCCCGAGATGCAGGCGGATTCCGAACATTTCCACGTGATCGTGAACGACGATGTGATCCTGACCGAAAAGCCGGTTAAACTTCGTCGCGGCCAGTCGGTCATGACGGCCACCAACGGCATGAACTACAACAACGTCACCCGGGTCATCAAGCTCTACGGCAATGTCCGTGGCGCGATCGCTCCGGCTGACTCCGGCGGCTCGTCCTGAACCCCGGGCCGTCCAATCCAGGCGTGACTGCATGAACGTATCGCATCCCCGTCCTCCGTCCGGCGCCCTGCGCGCCGCGCGCGTGCGCCGCGCCCTTCTCGGCGCGCTGGCCGCGCTGACCACGCTGTGCGTGGCGCTGCCGCTCGCGGGCTACGCGCCCGCCGCGCATGCCGAGCGTGCCGACAAGGACAAGCCGCTCAACATCGAAGCGGACAACATGACCTACGACGATCTGAAACAAGAGACCATCTTCACTGGTCACGTGGTCGCCACGAAGGGCACGATTCTGATCAAGGCCGACAAGGTCGTGGTGACCCAGGACCCGCAGGGCTACCAGTACGCCACCGGCACGGTGGCGCCGGACACCCCCGACGCCAACCTCGCCTACTTCCGCCAGAAGCGCGAGGGCATCGACGAATACGTCGACGGCACCGCCGAGCGCATCGACTACGACGGCAAGCAGGACCTGACCACGCTCACGACGCGCGCCACGGTGCGCCGCCTGCAGGGCCTCTCGACCGTGATGGACACGGTTCACGGCAGCGTCGTCACCTACGACGGCCAGAACGACTTCTACACGGCGAAGTCCGGCAAGGACGTCGCGGGTCCCGGCAACCCCACGGGCCGCGTGCGCGCGATGCTCTCGCCGCGCAACGGCGGCGCCCAGCCGCTCACGGGCGCCTCGGTCCCGCTCGCGCCTTCGACTTCGTTGCAGGGAGCGCCGCAGCAATGAACGCCGTAACCGCTCCGCAAAGCCATGGCCGGCAACTGGCCGGCAAAACCAGCTCGCTCGTCGTGCGCAACCTCAAGAAGCGCTACGGCTCGCGCACGGTCGTCAAGGACGTCTCGCTCGACGTGAAAAGCGGCGAGGTGGTCGGACTGCTGGGCCCCAACGGCGCCGGCAAGACCACGTCGTTCTATATGATCGTCGGCCTCGTGCCGCTCGACGCGGGCGAGATCGACCTCGACGGCCAGTCCATCAGCCTCCTGCCGATCCACAAGCGCGCTTCGCTCGGCCTCTCGTACCTGCCGCAGGAAGCGTCGGTGTTCCGTAAGCTCACCGTCGAAGAAAACATTCGCGCGGTGCTCGAGCTGCAGGTCGACATGAACGGCAAGCGGCTGTCGAAAGACATCATCACGGAACGCGCCGAAGCCCTGCTCGACGAGCTGCAGATCGCGCACCTGCGCGAGAATCCGGCCCTGTCGCTCTCCGGCGGCGAGCGGCGGCGCGTGGAAATCGCGCGGGCGCTCGCGACCGACCCGAGCTTCATCCTGCTCGACGAACCGTTCGCGGGCGTCGACCCGATCGCCGTGCTGGAAATCCAGAAGATCGTGAAGTTCCTGAAGCAGCGCAACATCGGCGTGCTGATCACCGACCACAACGTGCGCGAAACGCTCGGCATCTGCGACCACGCGTACATCATCAGCGACGGTACGGTGCTCGCCGCCGGCGCACCCGGCGAGATCATCGAAAACGAGAGCGTGCGCCGCGTCTACCTCGGCGAACACTTCCGCATGTAATCCGCGCGGGGTGGCGCACTGCGCGCCCCCCGCCGTGCGGCTATGCGCCGCGCATTCCCGAATCCTCATCTCCTGTTTCCCGCTCGGCGCGCCCGTGTGCCGCAAGCACGCGCCAACGCGCGGGCAAGTACGCCCGGCTGGCGTACAGGCGGGCGGCGCTGGTGCCATGCTTGATCGCCTGTTTTCAGGTCGCATTGCCGGCTGCTTCGCGGCCCGGGACCGCTGCCTTGCCCGACCGACGATTTGGGGCCGCACCATCGCGGCGCACGCGTATTTTCGTGGATTTTGCGTGGTATCGCGGGCGTGGCAAACTCTTTACAATGAATCGCACACTGCCATGAAAGCCAGCCTCCAACTCCGCCTCTCGCAGCATCTTGCGCTGACCCCGCAACTGCAACAGTCCATCCGGCTGCTGCAGTTGTCGACGCTCGAACTGCAGCAGGAAGTGGCGACGGCGATCTCGCAGAATCCCCTGCTCGAGAACGACGACGACTGGATCGCGAGCCCGCTGCGTGTTGCCGCCGACGGCTCGCTGATCGCGCAGCCGCCCGCGCCGGCGGGCGATGGCGCGCCGGGGCCGTCCACGACCTCGAGTTCCTCGGCAAACGGCAGCGAAGGCGGCGACGGCGAGCCGCGGGGCGTGGACGAATACGACGGTCTTGGCTCCGACGCGAACGGCGACGCGAGCCAATGGAACCTCGACGACTACGGCCGCCCCGGCGGTGCCTCGGACGACGACGATCTTCCCCCGCTGCAAATCCACGAATCCACCACCACGCTGCGCGATCACCTGATGGCGCAGTTGCGCGTGACGCAGGCGAGCCCGCGCGACCGGGCGCTCATCACGTTCCTGATCGAGTCGCTCGACGACGACGGCTATCTGAGCGCAACGTGCGAGGAAATCCTCGCCGACATCCCCGAAGAACTCGAAGTCGACGGGGACGAACTGAACGCCGCCCTCGCGCTCCTGCACAGCTTCGACCCGGCGGGCGTGGGCGCGCGCTCGGCGTCGGAATGCCTCAAGCTCCAGTTGCTACGCATCGAATCGACCCCCACGCGCACGCTCGCGCTGGAGATCGTGTCGAATCATCTGGAACTGCTCGCCGCCCGCGACTTCACGCGGTTGCGCAAACAACTGAAGACGGGCGACGACGAGCTGCGCGAAGCGCATGGGCTGATCCGCTCGCTGGAGCCGTTTCCGGGCGCGGCCTACGGCAAGGCCGAAGCGGACTACGTGGTGCCGGACATCATCGTCAGGAAGATGGGCCAGAACTGGCATGCCGAACTGAACCCGGAAGTCGTGCCGAAGCTGCGTATCAACCATCTTTACGCGAACATCCTGCGCAACAACCGGGGCGACCCGGGTAGCGGCTCGCTGCGTCAGCAACTGCAGGAAGCGCGCTGGCTCATCAAGAACATTCAGCAGCGCTTCGAGACGATCCTGCGCGTCGCACAGGCCATTGTCGAGCGGCAGAAGAACTTTTTTGTGCACGGCGAAATCGCCATGCGCCCCTTGGTTTTGAGGGAGATTGCTGATACGCTGGGCCTACACGAATCAACTGTCTCGCGTGTGACAACCGGTAAATACATGCTGACTCCATTCGGGACACTTGAATTTAAGTACTTCTTCGGATCGCACGTATCAACGGACACGGGAGGCGCGGCGTCATCCACGGCCATCCGCGCACTCATCAAACAATTGATAGGAGCCGAGAACCCTAAATCCCCCCTTTCGGACAGCCGCATAGCCGAACTGCTGGCGGAACAGGGCTTCGTGGTCGCGCGGCGCACCGTTGCGAAATATCGCGAGGCACTCAAGATTCCGGCAGTCAATCTGCGCAAGTCTCTTTAGCCTGTTGCCGGCTCGACCGGCACGGGCACTTTCCGGCCGCGGCGCCATCTGGCGGCGAAGGCCGGCCGAGGTAGTCCGTCGCGCAGGCCTTTTCGGGGAAGCCTCACGCGGTTCCACCAGTCGACCGGCGTCGCCACGCATGATGCGTAAGGCGGTTATTAGCCAGGAGTTGCACTATGAACTTGAAGATCAGTGGACACCATCTCGAAGTAACGCCAGCGTTGCGAGAATACGTGATCACCAAACTGGACAGGGTGCTAAGACATTTCGATCAGGTAATCGATGGCAATGTGGTCCTCTCGGTCGACAACTACAAGGAAAAGGATAAGAGACAGAAGGTTGAAATGAACCTTCATCTGAAGGGCAAGGACATTTTCGTGGAGAGCGCAAACGGCGACATGTACGCCGCCATCGATCTCGTGGTCGACAAGCTCGACCGCCAGGTCGTCCGCCACAAGGATCGGATGCAAGGCCACCAGCACGAGTCGCTGAAGTACCAGCCCGCACCTTCCGCCGAAGTCCCCCCACAGTAATCCCCGCGAACCCGCGCTTGCTCGCGGCGGGTTCGGCCGGATCGATCAAGGTGGCCGATGGGCGACTGACGATCCGGCCCCAAACAGCATGAGCCGCCCCTGCAAGGGCGGCTTTTTCATGCATAGAGGAGAGCGAACAGTAGAACCTGGTGCAACCAGGCATTATCGGTTGCACTGATGCATGGCGCATCGCACCATCCGTCCGTACGCTTGTTCTATAATGGTCCAGTCGTTTTCGGGGCGTGACGTCCCCACGGTCCCGGCACCGGCTTCGCCGCGAGAATCACATGCGTCTTCGGGGCGTGCAGCAAGGCGCCGGATTTCGCGCCAATTGCCGGGGTGAGGAGCATTCAGGCCACGTTTTCGCCTGCCAACATGAATCGTTTAGCCAAAATACTTCCCATCGAGAACGTCGTCGTCGGCCTGTCCGTCACCAGCAAGAAGCGCGTCTTCGAACAAGCTGGACTGATCTTCGAAAACCAGAACGGCATCGCCCGCAGTACGGTTACCGACAATCTGTTCGCGCGCGAGCGCCTCGGCTCCACCGGCCTCGGTGAAGGTGTCGCCATTCCGCATGGCCGCATCAAGGGCTTGAAGCAGCCGCTCGCCGCTTTCGTGCGCCTCGCCGAGCCCATCGCATTCGAAGCGCCCGACGGCCAGCCTGTCTCGCTCCTCATCTTCCTGCTCGTGCCCGAACAGGCCACGCAGCAGCATCTTGAAATCCTGTCCGAGATCGCACAATTGCTGTCGGATCGCGAGACGCGCGAGCGTCTGCATACGGAACAGGACCGCGAAACGTTGCATCGCCTGCTCACCCAGTGGCAACCTTGATGTAACGGGCCACATCGCGCGGTACGGCCTCGCCGGGCGCCTCGCACGGAGCCTGGCCGGCCGCAGCGGCAAGCGAGCGGCGCGCGGCCCGAAACGTCGCGGCCCTAAACCCGAGTCTTCGCGGAGTCACCGACTCATGGATACTTCCAGCATCAACGCCCAAAGCATCTTCGACGACAACGCCACCACGCTGAAGCTCAGCTGGCTGACGGGGCACGAAGGCTGGGAACGCGGCTTTTCGGCCGAGACGGTGGCGACGGCCACGGCAAGCGCGGACCTCGTCGGCCACCTGAACCTGATCCACCCGAACCGCATCCAGGTGCTCGGCGACGCCGAAATCCACTACTACCAGCGCCAGACCGACGAAGCCCGCTCGCGCCACATGGCCGAGCTGATCGCCCTCGAACCGCCGTTCCTCGTCGTAGCGGACGGCATGACCGCGCCGCCCGAACTGGTCCTGCGCTGCACGCGCTCGTCCACGCCGCTCTTCACCACGCCCATGTCGGCAGCGACCGTCATCGACAGCCTGCGCCTTTACATGTCGCGCATCCTCGCGCCGCGCGCGACGCTGCACGGCGTGTTCCTCGACATCCTGGGCATGGGCGTGCTGCTCACGGGCGACTCGGGCCTCGGCAAGAGCGAACTGGGCCTCGAACTCATCAGCCGCGGCCACGGCCTCGTCGCCGACGACGCCGTCGACTTCGTGCGCCTCGGCCCCGATTTCGTCGAAGGCCGCTGCCCGCCGCTCCTGCAAAACCTGCTCGAAGTGCGCGGCCTCGGCCTTCTCGACATCAAGACGATCTTCGGCGAAACCGCGGTGCGCCGGAAGATGAAGCTCAAGCTCATCGTCCAGCTCGTGCGCCGCCCGGACGGCGAATTCCAGCGCCTGCCGCTCGAAAGCCAGACCGTGGACGTGCTGGGCCTGCCCATCAGCAAGGTGACGATCCAGGTGGCGGCCGGCCGCAACCTCGCGGTGCTGGTCGAGGCCGCCGTGCGCAACACGATCCTGCAACTGCGCGGCATCGACACGCTGCGCGACTTCATGGACCGCCAGCGTCTCGCCATGCAGGACCCGGACAGCCAGTTTCCCGGCAAGCTGATCTGACAGTACGAGTACGCGAGTACGCCGAATGCGCGGAAGGTCTGCGCACGCTTTCTGCAGGGGCGTTTGCGCCTCTGCCGGGCGGCGTCCCTTGCCCGGACCGCCATCGCCTGCGGGCGGGTCCGATGCTATGATGGCCTAATCAGGTCCATCGACTTCCCCATGCGTATCATCCTGATCACCGGTATCTCGGGTTCCGGCAAGTCGGTTGCGCTGACCGCGCTCGAAGACGTCGGCTACTTCTGCGTCGACAACCTGCCCCCGCGCCTTCTGCCGCAACTCGCCCAATCTCTCTCCGACGACGGCTACGAACGCCTCGCCGTCGCTATCGACGCGCGTTCGAGTTCGTCGTTCGAAGAAATGCCGGAGATGATGCGCGACCTCGCGCGCCGGCACGACGTGCGCGTGCTGTTCCTCAACGCGAGCACCCAGTCGCTGATCCAGCGGTTCTCCGAAACGCGCCGCCGCCATCCGCTTTCCGGATCGGCCGCACACGACGCGAATGTCGGCATGCTGAAGTCGCTCGAAGAAGCCATCGAGCACGAACGCGAGCTCGTCGCGAATCTCGCCGAGTTCGGACACCAGGTCGATACGAGCAACCTGAACGCCAATGCGCTGCGCGCGTGGGTGAAGGCATTCGTCGAAGGCGAGCGCGGCTCGCTCATGCTCACCTTCGAATCGTTCGGTTTCAAGCGCGGCGTGCCGCTCGACGCGGATCTCGTGTTCGACGTGCGTACGCTGCCCAATCCGCATTACGACCAGCGCCTGCGCCCGCTCACGGGACTCGACCAACCCGTGATCGACTTCCTGCGCGCACAGCCGGCCGTTCACGAAATGATCGACGACATCTACACGTTCGTCGCGAAGTGGCTGCCGCATTTCCGCGCGGACAACCGCAGCTATCTGACCGTCGCGATCGGCTGCACGGGCGGCCAGCATCGCTCGGTCTACATCGCCCAGACCCTGGCCACGCGCTTTGCGGGCGAATCGAACGTCATCGTGCGTCACCGCGACGCCCCACTCGATGTTGGGGAGTCGTCCCGGCTGATAGCCTAACTGGCCCGCATGCGGGCCTTGACCGAAAGCGCTCCGCCATGTCCTCGTCTCCTGCCGTGCTCGCCGATTTGCCGCTCTTTCCGCTGCATACGGTGCTCTTCCCCGGCGGCCTGCTGCCGCTGAAGATCTTCGAAGCGCGTTATCTGGACATGGTCAGCAAGTGTCTGCGAGAGCACACGCCGTTCGGCGTGTGCCTGCTCAAGAGCGGCGGCGAGGTAGCGCAGCACGACGAACCTTCGGTGCCCGAAGATATCGGCTGTCTCGCCGAGATCGAGCAATGCGACGCGGAAGGCTTCGGCATGCTGCTGATCCGCGCGCGCGGCACGCGGCGCTTCCGGCTGCTCTCGCATCGTGGAGAAGCCGACGGCCTCCTCGTCGGCATGGCCGAACCGCTGCCCGCGGACATCCCGCTCGAAGGCACGGAACGGCTCGCGCGCTGCGGCGCCTGCGCGGAAGTGCTGGAACGCATCATCGCGACGATCCGCGAACGCGATGCGGCCAGCGTGCCTTTCGCGGAACCGTTCCGCTTCGACGATCCTTCGTGGGTCTCCAACCGCCTCGCCGAAGTGCTGCCGATCGCCATGCGCGCGCGACAGAAACTGATGGAACTGCCCGATGCCGGCGCGCGCATCGACATCGTGCATCACTACATGCAGCAGCATCAGTTGCTCTGATACGCGCATCGCAGCAAACCATCGGCGCGGGCGTCAGATCAGCGAACCGCGCAACCCGTCGAGCAGTTTGCGCACCGGCGCGGGCACACCGAACGCGTCGATCTCGCGCAGCGCGACCCATGCAGTCTGCCCATCGTTGAGCTCCAGTGCCGACGTCGGCCTCATCTCGCGCGCGAGTTCGACCACGCGCGGCTCGATGTCGAGCTTGAAGTGCGTGAACGTATGCGAGAACGGCGCGAGCGGCGAAGCCTGGCCCGCTCCGCCGAACGATTGCGCACGCTCGGCGAGCGCCGCTTCGTCGGCGGCTTCAGGCAGGCTCCAGAGACCGCCCCAGATGCCGGTCGGCGGGCGCTTTTCGAGCATCACCGTGTCGCCGTCCAGCAGCACGAGCATCCACGTGCGGCGCGTCGGCACAGTCTTCTTCGGGCGCGCCGCGGGCAGTTCGCGCTGACGCCCGGTCGTATTCGCCACGCAGTCTTCCGCGAACGGGCAGCGTGCGCAGTCGGGCTTGCCGCGCCCGCACAGCGTCGCGCCGAGATCCATGAGCCCCTGCGTGTACGCGCTCACGTCCGCGTCGCTCGCGTCGGCGCCAGGCACGATCGATTCGGCGAGCGTCCACATCGCGTTCTCCACGCGCTTCTCGCCCGGAAATCCCTCCACCCCGTACACGCGTGCGAGCACGCGCTTCACGTTGCCGTCGAGTATCGTCGCGCGCGCGCCGAACGCGAACGACGCAATGGCCGCCGCCGTCGAACGGCCGATGCCGGGCAGTTCGGCGAGGCCCTCGACCGTCGGGGGAAACCGGCCGCCGTGCTCCTGCGCGACGGCCTGCGCGCAGCGATGCAGATTGCGCGCACGCGTGTAGTAGCCGAGCCCGGCCCACAGCGCCATCACGTCATCGAGCGGCGCGGCGGCGAGCGCCTCGACCGTGGGAAAGCGTTCGAGAAAGCGCGCGTAGTACGGAATCACGGTGCTGACCTGGGTCTGCTGCAGCATGATTTCCGAGAGCCAGATGCGATAGGCGTCGCGCGTGTTCTGCCACGGCAGATCATGGCGGCCGTGCTCGCGCTGCCACGCGATCAGGCGCGGCGCGAAGCTCTCGATCAGTTCGGGCGGATAGACGCCGGCAGGCAGCGCGGTGGACGTGGACGAAGAACGATACATGGCGAAACCGGAAGCTCAGCGCTGGCAGCGCGGACAGAAAAAAGTGGATCGCTGGCCCTGCACGATCTGCCGGATCGGCGTGCCGCACACGCGGCATGGCTGGCCCTTGCGGTCATAGACGAAATATTCGAGCTGGAAATAGCCGCTCTCGCCGTTGCTGCCGACGAAATCGCGCAGCGTGCTGCCGCCCTTCTCGATGGCCGAGGCGAGCACGGCGCGCACGGCGTCCGCAAGCAATTCGTAACGCGCGAGCGAGACGCGGCCCGCGGGCGTGGTTGGCCGGATGCCCGCGCGAAAGAGACTCTCCGACGCGTAAATATTGCCAACCCCGACGACGATATCGCCGGCCAGCAACGCCTGCTTGACGGAAACCTTGCGGCCGCGCGTCTCGCGGTAGAGCAGCGCGCCGTCGAAGGCCGGCATGAACGGCTCGATGCCGAGTCCCGCGAGGAGCGGATGGCCAAGCACGTCGCCCGCCTCGCGCGGATGCCAGAGCACGGCGCCGAAACGGCGCGGATCGCGAAAGCGCAGCGTAAAGTCGTCGAAGAGCCAGTCGACGTGATCGTGCTTTTCGGCGACGGGCGGCTTCGGCAGGTTACGTAGCACGCGCAACGTCCCGGTCATCCCGAGATGGACGATGAACCAGCCATCCTCGACCTCGAACAGCAGATACTTGCCGCGCCGCCCCACGGAGCGGATCGTCTGGCCGCGCAGCGCGCGCGCGAGCGCGGCCGGCACGGGCCAGCGCAGCGCGGGGTTGCGCACCTCCACGCGCTCGACGCGGCGGCCCGCAACCCACGGCTCGATACCTCGGCGAGTGACTTCAACTTCGGGGAGTTCTGGCATGTCTAACGGGTATGTTGAACGTCGAGCCGGGTGGCAAAGCGGGGTTGGTCTGCAACTTGCATAATCGGTGTGTGTGCGTTGTGCGCGTATTGTAGCCAGCGCGTTACAATCGACCGAAACATTCGACGGAATTCCATGGAACTGTCTTTCGTAAAGCTGTTTGCGAAGCGCTCGTCCGCCGTGGCGGCGCGCCTGCCCGTCGCCATCGGTGCCCGCCGCCTCATCGGCGTGGCGGTGCTCGCGGCCTGGGCGTTGACCGCACCAGGCGCCTGGGCGCAGGATCAGGCCCCCGACACGGACGACACTTCCGTCTCGATGCCGGACATGTTGGGAGAAGTGAGCGCCAACGAAAAGAAGGATCTGCCCGACGTCCCGCTGACGAGCCAGATCGTCTTCCAGGTGCTCGCCGCGGAAATTGCGCTTCAGCGCGACGAGCCGGCGCCCGCATACCAGACTTACCTCGCGCTTGCGCGCGACACGCACGATCCGCGCTTTGCGCAGCGCGCGACGGAAGTCGCGCTCGCGGCGCAAAGCCCGTCCGACGCGCTGAACGCGGCCCAGCTCTGGCAACAGTACGCCCCCGATTCGGAGCGTGCCGCGCAACTGGACGCTTCGCTGCTCGTGCTCTCCGGCCGCCCCGAAGACGCCGAGCCGCTGCTCGCGCGCGAACTTGCGGCCGTGCCGGCGGACAACCGCGGAGCCGCGGTGGTGTCGCTGCAGTTGCTGCTCTCGCGCGGCCCGAACCGCGCCGGCGGCCTGACCGTGCTGAAGGATCTGCTCAAGAACGACATGGACCGGCCCGAGGCACAGCTCGCGATCGGCCGTCAACAACTGCTCGCCGACGACGTGGCCGGCGCGCGCAAGTCGTTCGAGCAGGCGCTCACGATCAAGCCCGATTACCTGCCCGCCGCGCTGATGCTGGCGCAAATGGGCCCGGAAGAGCGCAGCGAAGGCATCGCCGCGATCGAGAAGTACGTGCAGCAGAACCCGAAGTCGCATGAGGGACATCTCGCGCTCGCGCAGACTTACCTTGCGGCCGACCGGCTCGACGACGCCCAGAAGCAGTTCGAGATCCTGCGCAAGGACAACCCGAACGACCTGATGCCGTATATGGCCCTCGCGCTCATCGCCGTGCAGCAGAAGCACTACGACGTCGCGCAAAAGAATCTGACGCAGTACACGCAGCTCGCGGAAAAAACGCCGGGCGCGGACCCGGGCCAGGGCTACATCTACCTCGCACAGCTCGCGATCGAACAGAAGGACGACGACACGGCGCAGAAATGGCTCGACAAGATCGACCCGAACAGCCAGCAGTACGTCCCGGCGCAGATCACGCGCGCGCAGATCTACGAAAAGGAAGGCAAGGTCGACGACGCGCGCCGCCAGCTCGCGAGCATCCAGACCGACGATCCGCGCGATCAGGCGCTGATCGCGCGCACGGACGCCGCGATCCTGTTCGACGCGAAGCGCTATCCGGAAGCGGAAGCCCGCCTCGCGAAGGCCGTCACGGATTTCCCCGACGACCCCGATCTCACCTATGACTACGCGATGTCCGCCGAGAAGAACGGCCATTACGACGTCATGGAAACCCAGTTGCGCAAGCTGATCAAGACGCAGCCCGACAATCCGCAAGCGTACAACGCGCTCGGCTATTCCCTCGCAGACCGCAACCTGCGCCTGCAGGAAGCGGACAAGCTGGTCGAGAAAGCGTCGGCGCTCGCGCCGAACGACGCGTACATCCTGGACAGCGTGGGCTGGGTGAAGTACCGCCTTGGCGACAACGCCGAAGCTATCAAGCTCCTGCGCAAGGCCTACGATATGCAGCCGAACGCCGAGATCGGCGCGCACCTGGGCGAGGTGCTGTGGGAGAACGGCGACCAGAGCGGCGCACGCGAGGCCTGGCGCGAGGCCCTCAAGCTCGAACCCGATAACGACACGCTCCTGAAGACGCTCAAGCGCTTCCAGGTGCAGACGAACGATCTCTGATGGCAGATAACCGATCGACCTTCCGCCCCGCCGCGCCGGTCCTGTTCAGCGCCCGCTTCCTGCGGCGCCCGGTGCTCGGTGTGGCGGCGGCCGCCCTGCTTGCGCTCGCGGGCTGCGCAACGCCGCCGCATCAGCCCTCGACCTCGAACGCGACCACCTCGCTCACCACGCAGACGACCCGCGCCTACCACGGCCGCTTCGCGGCGCAATACGTCGACCAGAATGGTCAGCAGCGCAATGCGTACGGCAATTTCGACTGGCGCGAAACCGACTCGACCGTGACGCTGCAACTGCTCAATCCGATCGGACAGACGCTTGCGATCATCACATCGTCGCCGGCGCAAGCGATGCTCGAACTGCCGAACCGTGACCCCATCATCGCCGACAACGTCGGGACGCTGATGCAGCAGGCGCTTGGCTTCGCGCTGCCGGTCGAAGGCCTGCGCTATTGGCTGCAGCCCACGGTCGCGCCCACCTCGCGCGCGCATACGACAGCCGATCCGCAAGATCCATCGCACCTCGCCCAGATCGAACAGGACGGGTGGACGATAAACTATCTCGCCTATGCCGACGCACCCGCCACCGGCGTCAAGCGCGTGAACCTCACGCGCGAAGACCCGCCGCTGGAAATCAAGCTCGTGCTCGACCAATAAACTGGCCGCACCCGCCATCCGCATCATGACTGAAACCCAGGACTCGCTGCGCGACTGCCTCGCGCCGGCAAAACTCAATCTCTTCCTCCACATCACCGGCCGCCGCCCGGACGGTTATCACAACCTGCAGTCCGTGTTCCAGTTGCTCGACTGGGGCGACACGCTGCACTTCAAGCGCCGCAACGACGGCCGCATCGCGCGCACGACCGAAGTGGCCGGCGTTCCCGCGGAACAGGACCTCACGGTGCGCGCCGCCACGCTGCTCAAGCAGTACACGGGTACGCAGGAAGGCGTCGAAATCGACATCGAAAAGCGCCTGCCGATGGGCGCCGGCCTGGGTGGCGGCAGCTCGGACGCGGCAACCACCCTGCTCGCGCTCAACCGCCTGTGGAAGCTCAATCTGACACGCGCCGAACTGCAGGCGCTCGCGCTGAAACTGGGCGCCGACGTGCCGTTCTTCGTGTTCGGGAAAAATGCGTTCGCGGAGGGTGTTGGCGAGGCACTCGAGGCGGTACAATTGCCCGCGCGTCATTTTTTGGTCGTGACGCCGCAGGTACATGTCCCAACTGCCGCGATTTTCTCGGAAAATTCGTTGACAAGGGACACAAAGCCTTGCACAATAGCAGTCTTTCTTGCACAGCAAGCGGCGCAGAAGGGATGGCCAGATAGTTTTGGCCGGAACGATATGCAAGCGGTTGTCGCAGGAAAATACGCGGAAGTAGCGCAGGTGCTTGGATGGTTTGAGAATGGCTGCAATGTCTCGAACAACATCGCACCGGCGCGGATGACCGGATCGGGTGCAAGCGTTTTTGCAGCGTTCGCCAGCCGGGCAGAAGCGGAAGCGGTGCAGGCGCAACTGCCGGATGTCTGGCGCAGCGCTGTAGCTTCGAGCCTGGACACACATCCACTCTTCGCTTTCGCGGCATAGTTTCAGCATCGTTGAGCGGCCCTACCCGTTCAGCGAAGCGCAAAGTTAAGTGTAGGGGAGTCGCCAAGTTGGTTAAGGCACCGGATTTTGATTCCGGCATGCGAGGGTTCGAGTCCTTCCTCCCCTGCCAAATATTCCAGCGGTTACAACGCAGCCGGGCACCATTGCTCACAATGCTCCGCTCAGTGGTTCGCAGTGGCAGCCGGTCGCGTCGTAAAGCGCATGTAGTTCCTCTCGCCCTCCCAAGTCCGCAGCAGGTGCATGATGAGCAGCCATGACGGCCTGATGGTTTTTACTGGCAACGCAAATCCCGCGCTTGCACAGGAAGTCGTCAAGATCCTCGGTATTCCCCTCGGCAAGGCTATGGTTAGCCGCTTCTCCGACGGTGAGATCCAGGTCGAAATCCAGGAAAACGTGCGCGGCAAGGACGTCTTCGTCCTGCAGTCCACCTGCGCGCCGACCAACGACAACCTGATGGAACTGATGATCATGGTCGATGCGCTCAAGCGCGCATCCGCGGGCCGGATCACCGCTGCCATCCCCTATTTCGGCTATGCCCGCCAGGACCGCCGCCCGCGTTCGGCGCGCGTCGCCATCTCGGCGAAGGTCGTGGCGAACATGCTGGAAATCGCCGGCGTCGAGCGGATCATCACGATGGATCTGCACGCCGACCAGATTCAGGGCTTCTTCGACATTCCCGTCGACAATATTTACGCGACGCCCGTTCTGCTCGGCGACCTGCGCAAGCAGAGCTACGAGAACCTGCTGGTCGTGTCGCCGGACGTCGGTGGCGTGGTTCGTGCACGAGCGCTCGCGAAGCAGCTCAACTGCGACCTCGCGATCATCGACAAGCGCCGTCCGAAAGCGAACGTCGCCGAAGTGATGAACATCATCGGTGAAGTCGAAGGCCGCACCTGCGTGATCATGGACGACATGGTCGACACCGCGGGCACGCTCTGCAAGGCGGCGCAGGTGCTCAAGGAGCGCGGCGCGAAGAAGGTGTTCGCCTACGCCACGCACCCGGTGCTCTCGGGTGGCGCGGGCGAGCGTATCGCCGCTTCGGCGCTCGACGAACTGGTGGTGACCGACACGATTCCGCTGGGCGCGGAAGCACGCGCCTGCGCCAAGATCCGCTCGCTCACGAGCGCGGGTCTCTTGGCCGAAACGTTCTCGCGCATCCGCCGCGGCGATTCGGTGATGTCGCTTTTCGCGGAAAGTTAAGTATTCGCGCGTCAAGCGCGGCATTCGCAAGGATGCCGCGCTTTAGCGTAATCGGCGCGAGCGGACGTAGCTTCGCGCTGCATTGTTGGGGGCCTTCAGGCGAGCCATTTGCCGAATGGGCTCCGTTTTACTGCCTGGTCGCGGGCAGTGCATTGGAGAAAAACATGAAAGTCATCGCTTTCGAGCGTAGCCAGCAAGGTACGGGTGCGAGCCGCCGCCTGCGCAATACCGGCAAGACCCCCGGCATCGTCTACGGTGTCGGCGCCGAGCCGCAACTGGTCGAACTCGATCACAACGCGCTGTGGCATGCCCTGAAGAAGGAAGCCTTCCACTCGTCGATCCTCGATCTCGAAGTGGCCGGCAAGTCGCAGCAAGTGCTGCTGCGCGACGTGCAGTATCACCCGTTCCGTCAGATCATTCTGCACGTGGACTTCCAGCGCGTCGATCCGAACAAGAAGCTCCACACGAAGGTGCCGCTCCACTTCCTGAACCAGGAAACCAACCCGGCTGTGAAGCTGGCGAGCGCGGTCATCTCGCACGTCGTGAACGAAATCGAAGTGGTGTGCCTGCCGGGCTCGCTGCCGGAATTCCTCGAAGTCGACCTCGCGAAGATCGAAGCCGGCCAGTCGCTGCACGCGAAGGACATCACGCTGCCGAACGGCGTGACGCTGGTTCCGCACGTCGAAACGGAAAACCCGGTGATCGTCTCGGCGACGGTTCCGGCCGGTGCCGTGGCGGCAGCCGAGGGTGAAGAAGCCGCCGCCGAGTAAGCGGCAGGAAAGAACCGATATCCTCTCGATCCGTTTCCCTGAAACGGTCGACGTAACCCGCCGCGGTCCGCCCCGGCGGGTTTTTTTTCGCATCTTTTCCGTGCGGTTTTTCCGCACATTTATTCCGATTCGGGCAACAGCACATGATCAGGTTGATCGTCGGACTCGGCAATCCTGGCGCCGAATACACTGCAACGCGGCACAACGCCGGCTTCTGGCTGGTGGACCAGCTCGCGCGCGAAGCCGGCACGACGCTGCGCGACGAGCGGCGCTTCCACGGCCACTATGCGAAGGCGCGCCTCTACGGCGAGGAAGTGCATCTGCTCGAGCCGCAGACCTACATGAACCGCTCGGGCCAGTCGGTCATCGCACTCGCGCACTTCTTCAAGATCCTGCCCGACGAGATCCTCGTCGCGCACGACGAACTCGACCTGCCGCCCGGCACCGTCAAGCTCAAGCTCGGCGGCGGCAGCGGCGGCCACAACGGCCTGAAGGACATTTCCGCGCATCTGACGACGCAGCAGTACTGGCGCCTGCGCATCGGCATTGGCCATCCGCGCGACCTGATTCCCGAAGGCGCACGCGCGGGCGCGAAGCCGGATGTCGCGAACTTCGTGCTCAAACCGCCGCGCAAGGAAGAACAGGATGTGATCGACGCCTCGATCGAGCGCGCGCTCGCCGTCATGCCGACATTCGTGAAAGGCGAAACGGAACGCGCGGTGATGCAGTTGCATCGCAACGGTTGAGGTCGATCGAAGGGCCATCGCGGCCCGTTTGGCGTAGTAACCGCAGCACTACAGGAGAGCGTCTTGAGTCGTTACTGGAGTGACATCGTCGGCCGTCTCGTACCGTATGTGCCGGGCGAACAGCCCGCGCTCGCGAAGCCGGTCAAACTGAACACCAACGAGAACCCCTACCCGCCGTCTCCGCGCGTGCTGGAAGCGATCCGCGCCGAGCTGGGCGAGCATGCCGAGTCGCTGCGCCGCTATCCGGATCCGGTCGCGAAGCGCCTGCGCGAAACCGTGGCCGCGCATCATGGTCTGCGCGCCGATCAGGTGTTCGCCGGCAACGGTTCGGACGAAGTGCTCGCGCACGCGTTTCAGGCCCTGCTCAAGCACGACCTGCCCGTCCTCTTCCCCGACATCACGTACAGCTTCTATCCGACCTACGCGCGTCTCTACGACGTGCAGTACCGCACGGTACCGCTCGACGAGGCCTTCGCGATCCGCATCGAGGACTACGCGCAGCCCAATGGCGGCGTGATCTTCCCGAATCCGAACGCGCCCACGGGCCACGCGCTGCCGCTCGTGCAGATAGAAAAGCTCGTGGCGGCGAACCCGGAATCGGTGGTGATCGTGGACGAGGCGTACGTGGACTTCGGCGCGGAATCGGCGATCACGTTGATCGATCGCCATCCGAACCTGCTCGTCGTGCACACGACCTCGAAATCGCGCTCGCTCGCCGGCATGCGGGTGGGCTTCGCGTTCGGCCACGCCGACCTGATCGAAGCGCTCAACCGCGTGAAGGACAGCTTCAACTCGTATCCGCTCGATCGCCTCGCGCAGGCGGCTGCCGTCGCCGCCTATGAAGACGTCGAATGGCTGCGCGCGACGAGCGCACGCGTCATGGCGGGCCGCACCCGACTCGTGGCGGCGCTCGCGGCATTGGGCTTCGAGATCGTGCCCTCGGCTGCGAACTTCGTGTTCGCGCGCCATCCCTCGCACAACGCGGCGGCCATCAACGCGAAGTTGCGCGAGCGAGAGATCTTTGTGCGCCACTTCAACGCGCCGCGCATTAGCCAGCATCTGCGCATTACGGTTGGCACCGATGCCGAATGCGACACGCTCGTCGCCGCGCTCAAGGACATTCTGGGCTAGCCAAACGGGCTACCGGGCCGCCAGGCCGGACGAGCCAATAAAAAACGCGCCTCATGAGGCGCGTTTTTTTCGTGGTGCGGCGGCGAGACGCTTCAGACGTTTTTCGCCGCCATCAGCGCGTGATACTTCTGCGTCAATTGCTCGACCGACTCCAGGTGCTCCGGATTGCGCGGAATGCATTCCACCGGGCACACCTGCACGCACTGTGGCTCGTCGAAATGGCCAACGCACTCCGTGCATTTGTTCGGATCGATCACATAGATTTCCGGACCCATCGAAATCGCGTCGTTCGGGCACTCGGGCTCGCAAACGTCGCAATTAATGCACTCGTCGGTAATCATCAGGGCCATGCTGGTCTCGCTTCTCTACTCACTGCGTGCCGGCCTGCCCGCCAGCGTCATTCACTATCAAGTCGTCCAGCAAGTTTACGCCGGTTTGGCCCTGCGCTCAGGCCTTCGTGACAGGAGCGGAGAGTGACGCGACCTTGTCCTGCAGGCGCTTTTCCACCGACGGAAACACGAACTTGCTCACATCGCCGCCCAGTTGAGCGATTTCGCGCACGATCGTGCCCGAAATGAACTGATACTGATCCGAAGGCGTCATGAACATGGTCTCGACGTCCGGCAGCAGATAGCGGTTCATACCGGCCATCTGGAACTCATATTCGAAGTCCGACACGGCGCGCAGGCCACGCACGATCACGCGCGCGTTGTTGTTGCGGACGAAATCCTTGAGGAGCCCCTTGAAGCTCATCACCTGCACGTTCGGATAGTGGCCGAGCACCTCGTGGGCAATCTCGAGCCGCTCGTCGAGCGAGAAGAAGGGCTTCTTGTTGCGGCTGTCGGCAACACCCACCACCAGCGTGTCGAAAATGCTCGACGCACGCCGCACGAGATCTTCGTGGCCGCGCGTGAGCGGATCGAAGGTACCGGGGTACACGGCGACTACCATGAGGCTTCTCCTCTCTCAACAGAATTGGGGCGCAATACGTGCAACGCACGCGATAGGCCGCCGAACCGCTCCGATCGTGGCCGGCACAGTGCGGACGCATGCACGCGCGTGACGGCCAGGCCGTCCGCCGCTTGTTATGGAACGCGCATTATTCCTCATTTTCGCGCTGCAGCAAATGATAGAAGACCGCACCTGCCTTGCCCTCGCGCACGACGCTCCAGCCCGCCAGCGCCGGCTGCGCGGCCGGATCGAGGCCCTCGCCGCACTCGACGTAGAGCCAGCCATCCGGTGCGACGAGCGGCGCGGCGAGCTCCAGCGCGCGCACGAGCAGCGCGGGCTCGCCGAACGGCGGATCGAGGAACACCACGTCGAAGACGCCCGGCGCGAGACTGGCCGCGAGGCGCAGCGCGTCGGCTTCGGCGATTTCGATGCTGCGCGCCTCAAGGCGCGCCTGGTTGGCGCGAAGCTGCGCAGCGGCGCGCGCGTTACGCTCGACCATCACGACCCGCGCCGCGCCGCGCGAGGCGGCTTCGAAGCCGAGCGCCCCACTGCCCGCGAACAGATCGAGACAGCGCAGACCGTCGAGGCGCTGGCCGAGCCAGTTGAAGAGCGTTTCGCGCACGCGGTCGGGCGTGGGACGCAGGCCGTCCAGATCGAGCACCGGCAACGGCGTGCGCTTCCAGTCGCCGCCGATGATGCGGATCGTGTGAGCACCGCCGCCGCGGGCAGCTTTGCCGGCCGCGGCCGTGCGCGCGCCTTGCGGGCGCGGGGACGTAGAACGGGACATGCGTGTTTTCTTTGGTGACGGCTTATGGGTGTCCGGGCGGCGCGCCGTGCACGCGCCGCACCCCTGATGCGCGAACGTTACCACAGGCCCGCCCGCGCGCCGCGGGGCCAACGCAACGACGCGGCCGGGGGCGCCTGATAAAATGGCGTGTTCTTTCGCGCGTTGCCGCCATTTCCCCGACGTCCGGACCGTCCGAGGTCCGGCCCGCAACGCGCTTCCACAACGCCAGATCATGTTCAGTTTCTTCAAACGATTCCGGGGCTCCAAGGCCGACGAGAGCGCGCCCGAGGGCGAAGCCGCGGATTCCGCGGCCACCGAAACCGCGCCGGTGGCGCAGACCGCCCCCGTGCCGGTCGCACGTGAAGCAGCGCAAGCTGCCGGACCCGCACACACCACCTCCGCGACCGCCGAGTCTTCCGCTTCGGTCGCCTCAGTCGACCCGGCGACAGAAATCGTCCCGCCGCCCGCGCCGGAGCCCGCCGCGAAGCAGTCATGGCTCACGCGCCTGAAGTCGGGTCTCGCGAAGACGAGCTCGAACCTCACGAGCATCTTCGTCAATGCAAAGATCGACGACGACCTCTACGAGGAGCTGGAAACGGCGCTCCTGATGTCGGATGCCGGCGTGGACGCCACCGAATACCTGCTCGAAACGCTGCGCCAGAAGGTCCGCGCCGAACGCCTCACCGAGGCCGCGCAGGTGAAGGAAGCACTGCGCCAGTTGCTGATCGACCTGCTCCAGCCGCTCGAAAAATCGCTGATGCTGGGCCGGGCGCAGCCGCTCGTGATGATGATTGCGGGCGTGAACGGCGCGGGCAAGACCACGAGCATCGGCAAGCTGGCCAAGCATCTGCAGCGCTTCGACCAGAAGGTGCTGCTGGCCGCCGGCGACACGTTCCGCGCCGCCGCGCGCGAGCAGCTCGCGATCTGGGGCGAGCGCAACAACGTGACGGTCGTGCAGCAGGAAAGCGGCGACCCGGCCGCGGTGATCTTCGACGCCGTGAGCGCGGCGCGCGCCCGCGGCATCGACGTGGTGATGGCCGACACTGCGGGCCGCCTCCCCACGCAGTTGCATCTGATGGACGAGCTCAAGAAGGTCAAGCGCGTGATCGGCAAGGCATTCGACGGCGCGCCGCACGAGGTGCTGCTCGTGATCGACGCGAACACGGGCCAGAACGCGCTCACCCAGGTGAAGGCGTTCGACGACGCACTCGGCCTCACCGGGCTCATCGTCACGAAGCTCGACGGCACCGCAAAGGGCGGCATCCTGGCTGCGATTGCGCGCCAGCGACCGGTGCCCGTGTACTTCATCGGCGTGGGCGAGAAAGTGGAAGACCTGCAGCCGTTCAGTGCCGAAGAGTTCGCGGACGCCTTGCTCGGCAGCTAGGCAACGGGGCTGAATGCAAAGCAAAAGGGGGGGCGTTCCTGCGAACGACCCCCCTTTTTTCATATCTGCGCCCCCGAAGGAGCGCCACGACTCACTCCGAATCCGGCTGCTCGCCCGGTGCGGCCTTCGCGAATGCATCGATCCGCATCGCGTGGTCGTAGATGCGCTGGATCGTCGGATAACGCGCCGTGTCGATATTGAAGCGGTTCGCGTTGAAGACCTGCGGGATCAGGCAGGCGTCGGCAAGGGTCGGCGTATCGCCATAGCAAAGCTTGCCCGTGCGTGCGTCGCTCGCAAGACGCTGCTCCAGCGTGCCGAAGCCCAGTTCGATCCAGTGGCGGTACCAGGCGTCCTTCGCGGCGTCGTCAACACCTAGCGTGTGCTTCAGGTACTTCAACACGCGCAGGTTGTCCACCGGATGGATCTCGCACGCCACTTGCAGCGCCAGCGAGCGCACGTGCGCGCGGTCGGCTGGCGCTTTCGGCAGCAGGGGCGGCTCGGGATGCGTCTCCTCCAGGTATTCGATGATCGCGAGCGACTGCTGGATCAGGTTCTGCTCGTCGTCGACCAGCGTCGGCACGATGCCATCCTGATTGATCTGCCGATACGCCGGCTTCAGTTGCTCGCCGCCCTCGCGCACCAGATGCACCGGCACGTACTCGTACGACAGGTTCTTCAGGTTCAGCGCGATACGCACACGGTACGACGCGGAACTGCGGAAATAGCTGTAAAGCTTCATGCTCTCCTCGTCAAAGCTCGTAACGGTTCGTGCCCGTCTCAGACCACGCGCAGCGCGATCTCGCCCATCCCCTCCACGCCGCCGCGCATCAGGTCGCCCTTCACCACCGCGCCGACCCCCTCGGGTGTGCCGGTGTAGATCAGGTCCCCCGCTTTCAGCTCGAACAGCGTCGAGAGAAAGGCAATCGTGTCCGCCACCGGCCAGATCATCTGCGAAACGTCGCTGCTCTGCTTGTCCTCGCCGTTGACCGAGAGCCAGATCGCGCCCTTCGCGAGCTGGCCCACCTGTTCGACCGGATGGATCGGACCGATCGGCGCCGAATGGTCAAAACCCTTCGCGGTATCCCACGGACGGCCCAGCTTCTTCGCTTCGGCCTGCAGGTCGCGGCGCGTCATGTCGAGACCCAGCGCGTAGCCATAGACGTGCGCGAGCGCGCTCTCGACGGGGATGTCCTTGCCGCCCTTGCCGATCGCGGCGACGAGTTCCATTTCGAAGTGCACATTCTTCGACTGCGGCGGATACGGAAATTCGGCGGTCGTGCCGGGGGCGACGTAGAGAATCGCGTCGGCCGGCTTGGCGAAGAAGAACGGCGGCTCGCGGTCGGGATCGTGGCCCATCTCGCGCGCGTGGGCTTCGTAGTTGCGGCCGACGCAATAGATGCGGCGCACCGGGAAGCGCTGGTCGCTGCCCGCTACCGGCACCGATGCCTGCGTCGGCTCGAAAACGTAAGTCATGGGGTTCTCCGTCTGCTTGAAGGATGGCGCGGATGGCGCGGAACTGCGTGGGCCGCGCGGGAATCCGGCAGCGGCGCGAACTGCGAGTGTAGCGCGCGGCGCCGCGTCCACGCAGCGTGGCAACCAAGCGGGGCGACTGGAACCGCCGCGCTCCGTCCGCGTGCGCGCCTCATGCGATACTGAGCGCATCCCCGTAATGCATCACGACTGCCGCCCGCCGCGCACCGCGCGCACTCCGGGCGCCTGGAATGCCGCTCTCCATGAATGCTCCCGATCCTGCCGACACCTTTTCCTGCGCCCGCTTCATCAAGGAGATCGGCCGCGGCCCGAACGGCGCGCGCGCGCTGTCTCCGGAAGACACGCAGGCGCTCTATGCCGCGATGCTCGACGGCCGCGTGTCCGACCTCGAACTCGGCGCGGTGCTGCTCGCCTACCGCCTGAAGGGCGAAACCGCGGCGGAGCTGGCCTCGATGCTGGCGGCCGCGCACGCATCGTTCGCACCGCTGGCGTCTCCCGCGGGCGACTATCGCGCCGTCTCGATCCCGAGCTACAACGGCGCCCGCAAGCAGCCGAACCTCGTGCCGCTGCTCGCGCTGCTGCTGGCGCGCGAAGGCGTGCCGACCCTGGTCCACGGCGTAAGCACGGATCCTGGCCGGGTGACGAGCGCCGAAATCTTCGCGGCGCTGAACTTCGCCGCCGTTCGCGATCATGCGGGCATCGAAGCGCAGCTCGCGCAAAAGCGCGTTGCATTCGCGCCTGTCGAAGTGCTCGCGCCGCCGCTCGCACGCCTCCTCGCGCTGCGCGCCCGTATGGGCGTGCGCAACTCCACCCATACGCTCGTGAAGCTGCTGCAGCCGTTCGCGCAGCCGGGTCTGCGGCTCGTCAACTACACGCACCCGCCCTACCGTGAAAGCCTGAGCGCATTGTTCGCGGCGCATCCCGATGCCGCGACGGGCGGCGCGCTGCTCGCGCGCGGCACGGAAGGCGAAGCGGTCGCCGACACACGCCGCCAGGTCCAGGTGGACTGGCTGCACGACGGGATCTGCGAAACGCTGGTCGAGCCCGAACGATCGTCGCCCGACGCGCCCGAAGTGGCGCTGCCGGAAGGCCGCGACGCCCCGACGACCGCCGCCTGGATCGATGCCGTGCTGCGCGGCGAGGCGCCGGTGCCCGGGGCGATCGCGCGGCAGGTCGAGACGATCAAGCGCATCGCCAGACGCTAACTCGCTGTTGACACGCACAGTCGTCCTGTCTTACATTGGCCGAATGCGTTCCTTTCCGAACACCCTCCGAATTACCTTCGGCCGCCTAGCGGCCCTATCGCTACGTCTAGCGTAAGCCAGGCGTAGCGCTGCGCGACCGCCTCCTCCGCGAGGTTCCCCGGTCCGCAGTCCTCCCAAGCCGTTCCCGCAGTACCCCAAACTCGCCGTATCCCTACAACCAGTCGTCTGTATTCGTCCGTTTACCGTTCGGACGAGTCGCGAGGGTCAAAATGCACGTTGCATGGGCATCGTTCACGTCCACATTTGCCGCGCCGGTTACCGCCGCCACCGTGGCCGCCTTCTTCGCGTTCGTGGTTGCCGCCCGAACACCGGAAGTTTCGCGCATCGTGCTTCGTCGCCAGCCCGCCAGCCGCCCGCTGCCGACCGCCATCGCAAACGACTTCATGAAGAACGAGGCTCGTCATGTTGCGTAATCCCGCCGAGAAGTACCGCCCCTTCCCCGCCATCCGCCTGAACGGCCGCCGATGGCCTACCCGCACCGTCGAACGCGCGCCGATCTGGATGAGCACCGACCTGCGCGACGGCAACCAGTCGCTCATCGAGCCGATGAGCATCGAACAGAAAACCGAATTCTTCGAGATGTTGGTGGCGATCGGCTTCAAGGAAATCGAGGTCGGTTTCCCGTCGGCATCGCAGACCGACTTCGATTTCGTGCGCAAGCTGATCGAGGAAAAGCGCATTCCCGAGGACGTGACGATCGAAGTGCTCGTGCAGTCGCGCGAGGAACTGATCGCGCGCACGTTCGAGGCGCTCGAAGGCGTGCCGCGCGCGATCGTGCACCTCTACAACGCGATCTGCCCGTCGTTCCGCAAGATCGTGTTCGGCCAGTCGAAGGAAGAGGTCAAGGCGCTCGCCGTGGACGGTACGCACATGATCCGCGAACACGCCGATGCCCGCCCGCAAACGCACTGGATCTACCAGTACTCGCCCGAAACGTTCAGCATGACGGAGCTCACGTTCGCGCGCGAAGTCTGCGACGCCGTCGCGCAAACCTGGCGCCCGACGCGCGATCACAAGATGATCGTGAACCTTCCGGCCACGGTCGAAGCCGCAATGCCCAACGTCTACGCCGACCAGATCGAGTGGATGGATCGCAATCTCGCGTACCGTGACAGCATCGTCCTCTCGGTGCATCCGCACAACGACCGCGGCACGGCCGTCGCCGCCGCGGAAATGGCGCTGCTCGCGGGAGCGGACCGCATCGAAGGCTGCCTCTTCGGCAACGGCGAGCGCACCGGCAACGTCGATCTCGTGACGCTCGCGATGAACCTCTACACCCAGGGCATCGATCCGGGCCTCGACTTCTCCGATATCGACGCCGTGCGCCGCGTAGTCGAGCGCTGCAACCAGTTGCCCGTGCACCCGCGCCATCCGTACGCGGGCGACCTCGTGTTCACGGCGTTCTCGGGCTCGCATCAGGACGCAATCCGCAAGGGTTTCGCGCAGCAGCAGCCCGATGCGATCTGGGAAGTGCCCTATCTCCCCATCGATCCCGCCGACCTCGGCCGCAGCTACGACGCGGTGATCCGCGTAAACAGCCAGTCGGGCAAGGGCGGCGCGACGTATCTGCTCGAACGCGGCATGGGCTTCACGCCGCCGCGGCGCGTGCAGATCGAGTTCAGCCACGCCGTGCAGACGGCCGCGGACACGACGGGCGAGGAAATCACCGGCGAGGCGATCTGCGCCCTTTTCAAGCGCGAATACTTCGAGACGAGCGGGCCGGCCGTGCATGCCGGAGCGGGCCGCGTGCGCTGGGAAGGCCGTGACATTGCGGCGCCCTCGGCCGCCGACGGGCACGAAGCCCTGGCCCAGGCGATTGCGGCGGCAATAACGACGGCCACGGGCGCGACGGTCGAGATCATCTCGTTCGAAACCGCGCGCACCGAGCAGGGCGCAACCGCCGTGTTCGTCGGTTGCCGCGTAGGCGCTCAGCCCATTCGCCACGGCGTGGGCGTCGCCGATGACACCGTGGAGGCGACGGTCGCCGCGGTCGTGAGCGGCGTGAACCGCGCGGCCTGGCCTCAGGTCGACCGCCGCGCCGCCGCCTGAAGCCGCGCGCGATCAGGCCCGGCAGGGAAATTGACAGAAGCTTTGCGTGGGAACAGCGTTGGCTTTGCATGGGCCCGGAGTAAGCGCTAAAGCGCTAACTCCGGCCGACAAGCGCGAGCGGCAGAACGGGCCGCCTGCGTAGGTCCGGAGCGTCCAGAAGACGCGCCGGAAGAAGGGACTAACCGGTTTTATTCGAGCGCACAACGCGTCGCCTGCCATGCGAGCAGACGCCAGTGACCATCCTCCTGCGTCTGGATGGCCGTGTAGGCAATGGGAAACAGCAGCGCGCCATTGTTGGCTTCCATCTCGATCAGTGCGCGCCCGGACACCACGCAGGCCTCGCGCCCAACCGGCAGCACGTCCTGCGACTGGATCTCGATCTGACGGTAGCGGCGGCGTCCTGCCGTGATGGCATCGATGAACTGCTGTTTGGTTTCGCGTTTACCGTTCGTATGGACGAAGATCGCGTTGTCCGACAACAGGGCGTTCAGCGACGATCCGTCGCCCTCCACCATTGCACGAAACCGTTCGCGCTCCAGCCCGCGAATCGCATCGATTACTTTCGCCGCCATGGCCCTTGCCCCCTTGCGCGCCCGTCCCAATGTCGGTGGAAACCAGCGCAGAAGATGTACCGCACGCGTCTCGCTGAAATTTATACCAGGTTTGGTCGCGTGGAAACTTGCGATCAAAAACGGCGCGCCTCGGCGCGTCTGATTGCCACATCTAGAGGGTTTACTCGCCATTCTTCGGCGCGATACTTCGCCATCCGCTGTCGGCCCCGTCCAGTCTGGTTTCCGGCGAAATCTATCGAAATAAATGTTTCGATAGCAGCCACGGAACCTTGAAGTCCCTACAGACTCCAAGTATTAGCACTCGGTGGAGCAGAGTGCTAACATCCACCGTGGAGTCGCAGTCCGACTTTTGCAAGATATAGAGGAGTTCACTACGTGAGCAACGCAATGGCAATGACCCTTCCTGGTACGCTGAGCCCGACGCCGGCCAAGGCGGCGGGGGCAGGCGTGCTGGCGCTCGCGAATCAATCGATGCTGCCCGGCCAGCTGGGCAATATCGACGCCTACATTCAGGCCGTCAACCGGATCCCCATGTTGACGCCGCAAGAGGAGCGCCAGTTCGCGACCGAGTTTCGCGAACAGAACAATCTCGAATCCGCCCGTCGCCTCGTGCTTTCGCACCTGCGCCTGGTGGTTTCGATCGCCCGTAACTACCTGGGCTACGGCCTGCCGCACGCCGACCTGATCCAGGAAGGCAACATCGGCCTGATGAAGGCCGTAAAGCGCTTCGACCCGGAGCAAAACGTACGGCTCGTTTCGTACGCCATGCACTGGATCAAGGCCGAGATCCACGAATACATCCTGCGCAACTGGCGCATGGTGAAGGTCGCCACGACCAAGGCGCAGCGCAAGCTGTTCTTCAACCTGCGCAGCCACAAGCAGGGCCTGCAGTCGTTCACGCCTGAGGAAATCGAAGGCCTCGCGCAGGAACTGAACGTGAAGCGCGAGGAAGTCGTGGAGATGGAGACGCGTCTGTCCGGCGCCGACATCGCGCTCGAAGGCCAGACCGAGGACGGCGAGGAATCGTTCGCCCCCATCGCCTGGCTGGCCGACTCGCACAGCGAGCCGACCGCCGTGCTGGCGTCGCGTCAGCGCGACCGTTTGCAATCGGACGGCATTGCGAGCGCGCTGGAAGCACTCGACGCGCGCAGCCGCCGCATCATCGAGGCGCGCTGGCTGAACGTCGCCGACGACGGCTCGGGCGGCTCGACGCTGCACGAGCTGGCCGACGAGTTCGGTGTCTCGGCCGAGCGTATCCGTCAGATCGAAGCCAGCGCGATGAAGAAGATGCGCACGGCACTCGCCGACTATAGCTGATCGCGCCCGCCGAGCCCCCGGCTCGCCGGCGTGCTAAAGCCCCGTCCTCTCAGGAGGCGGGGCTTTTTCTTTGCACGATGCCGGCGCGCGGCCACCCTCGATTCATATCGGCGGATTTTTCCCTAACATAAATATCGACCCCGATGCGGAACGCATTTTAATTTGCCCCCATTTTATTGACTTAAAGCAAATCAAATCGCGATACTGACCAGGATGGCCTGTGTTCGCGACAAGATGTCGCGAGCGGACTGTCGCATGCCTTGACTCGCAATCTTAAAATTCTTGTCCATCAGTTGTGCCGAAGCGCCGGGTGACCCAAGCCATCCGGTCGGGATAACGAAGCATTGGAAGAATCTGCAGTCATCGATCCATCATGATCTCGACATCCGATCCCCCCTCCCGGCCGCCGCCCGCACTGCGGTCGCGCTTCCTGCGCTGGGCGCGCGGACCCACCTTCTCCCGCGACATCGCCTTCGTCCTCGCCTTCAAGCTTGTCCTGCTGATGGCGCTCAAATACGCATTCTTCAACCACCCGCAGGCCGAAAACATGAACATGCCGCCGGCGGAGGTCGCACGCGCCATTCTTTCGGTGTCCGTGCCATCCGCGATGAACCCGCATCAAGACCATCAAGGCCATCAAAGCGATACCCAGGGGGACCAAAATGCCCATTAGCGAAACCGTCGACCTCTCACGGCTGCAGTTCGCCATCACCGCGCTCTATCACTTCCTGTTCGTTCCGCTCACGCTGGGCCTCTCGTGGCTCCTCGTCATCATGGAGTCGGTCTACGTGATGACCGGCAAGCCGATCTACAAGGACATGACGCAGTTCTGGGGCAAGCTGTTCGCCATCAACTTCGTGATGGGCGTCACCACCGGCCTCACCATGGAGTTCCAGTTCGGCACCAACTGGTCGTACTACTCGCACTACGTGGGCGACATCTTCGGCGTGCCGCTCGCCGTCGAAGGGCTCGCCGCGTTCTTCCTCGAATCGACCTTCGTCGGGCTGTTCTTCTTCGGCTGGAACCGGCTCTCGAAGGGCCAGCACCTCATCACGACATTCTTCGTCGCGCTCGGCTCGAACCTCTCCGCGCTCTGGATCCTCGTGGCCAACGGCTGGATGCAGAACCCCGTCGGCGCCGAGTTCAACTACGAAACCATGCGCATGGAGCTCACGAGCCTCTTCCAGGTGATCTTCAACCCGGTCGCGCAGGTGAAGTTCGTGCATACCGTATCGGCGGGTTACGTGACCGCCTCGATGTTCGTGCTCGGCATTTCGTCGTGGTACCTGATCCGCCGCCGCGACGTCGATTTCGCGCTGCGCTCGTTCGCCATCGCCGCAGGCTTCGGCCTGGCCTCGACGCTGTGCGTGCTGGTGCTCGGCGACGAGTCGGGCTACACCACGGGCGAGGTGCAGCAAATCAAGCTCGCCGCCATCGAGGCCGAATGGGACACCGCCCCCGCGCCCGCGCCGTTCACACTGTTTGGCATGCCGAACCAGAAGGAAGAGCGCACCGACTATGCGATCCGGATTCCTTACTTGATGGGCATCATCGCGACGCGCTCTATCGATGAGCCGGTGATCGGCCTGAAGGACCACATCGGGCGCGCGGAAGTGCGCATCCGCAATGGCATGCTTGCCTATGCCGCATTGCAGAAAATGAAGGAAGGCACCGCCGACACCGAAACACGCGACGTCTTCGACGCCCACAAGGGCGACCTGGGCTACGGCCTGCTGCTGAAGCAGTTCGCGCCGAACGTGGTGGACGCGACGCCCGAGCAGATCGAGGCCGCCGCGAAGAGCGCGATCCCACCGGTCGCGCCCGTATTCTGGTCGTTCCGCATGATGGTGGGACTCGGCATTCTGTTCCTCGCGACCTTCGTGCTGGCGTTCTGGTTCTGCGCGCAACGTTCGCTGCTCAAGCCGAGCCGCGCGTGGTTCCTGCGTTGGGCCGTGTGGGCGATCCCGCTGCCGTGGATCGCCGCCGAGTTCGGCTGGGTCGTCGCCGAACTCGGCCGCCAGCCATGGACCATCGCCGAAGTGCTGCCGACGCATCTTTCCGCATCGAGCCTCGCGCCCGGCGACGTGATGCTGAGCATCGCGGGCTTCGTGGTGTTCTACACGGCGCTCTTCATCATCGAAATCACGCTGATGTTCAAGTACGCCCGCCTCGGCCCGTCCGCGCTGCACACAGGGCGCTACTTCCACGAACAGGGTTCGACCGTGGCGGCCGGCAACGGCCACGTCGCCTGAGCCCGGCGCCGCCGGCTATCGCACCAACAAGGACGAGCAAGGAACAGACAACCATGGACTACGCAACCCTCAAGCTCATCTGGTGGGTGCTGATCGGCGTGCTGCTGATCGGCTTCTCGCTCACCGACGGCTTCGACATGGGCGCCGCCGTACTGCTGCCCTTCATCGGCAAGACCGATGCCGAACGCCGCATCGTCATCAACACCGTAGGCGCGACCTGGGAAGGCAACCAGGTCTGGCTCATCACCGCGGGCGGCGCGATGTTCGCGGCGTGGCCGCTGGTGTATGCGGCGTCGTTCTCGGGCTTCTACTTCGCGATGCTGCTCGTACTCTTCGCGCTGTTCTTCCGCCCCGTGGGCTTCGACTATCGCGGCAAACGCGACAATCCGACGTGGCGCAACGCCTGGGACTGGGCGCTTTTTGTCGGCGGCTTCGTGCCCGCACTCGTGTTCGGCGTGGCGTTCGGCAACCTGCTCGAAGGCGTGCCTTTCGCCTACGACACCGACCTGCGGGTTACGTACCACGGCAGCTTCTGGGAATTGCTCAACCCGTTCGCGCTCGTCTGCGGCCTCGTAAGCCTGACGATGCTCACCGCGCACGGCGCCGCCTTCGTCAAGCTCAAGAGCGACGGCGTGGTGGCCCAACGCGCGGGCAAGGCGCTGCGCCTCACCTCGATCCTCGCGGTCGTGCTCTTCATCGTGGCGGGCGCGCTAGTCGCGACGCTGATCGGCGGTTACACGATCACGTCGCCGGCGCCGCTCGACGCTCCCTCGAACCCGCTGCTCAAGAGCGTCGAGGCCGGCCAGGGCCTCTGGCTCACGAACTACGGCCTCTACCCGTGGATGGCGATCGCACCCCTGCTCGGCATCGTGGGCGGGCTCGTCGCCTGCGTGCTCGCGGGTTCGCGCATGGAGAAGACGGCGTTCATCGCCACCGGGCTCATGATCGTCGGCGTGATCCTCACGGCGGGCTTCTCGATGTTTCCGTTCATCATGCCGTCGTCGCTCGATCCGCGCAGCAGCCTGACCGTGTGGGACTCGACTTCCAGCAAGACGACGCTCGAGATCATGCTCGTCGCCGTGATCATCTTCCTGCCTATCGTGCTGGCCTATACGACCTGGGCCTACCGCGTCATGCGCGGCAAGGTCACTGCCGCCGCGATCAAGGAACAGCACAATTCGCTTTACTGATTTCGAAGGAGTCTGAACGATGTGGTATTTCAGTTGGATCCTCGGCATAGGCGCGGCGCTCGGCTTTGGCATCATCAATGTGATGTGGCTCGACTCGCAGCAGCAGAAGCCGGTCGACACGGTTCGCAAGGACTGAGCCCGGAGCCGCCGCCGCACGCAGGCGGGCAGGCATAAAAAAATCGGCGCTGCAGATAGCAGCGCCGATTTTTCTTGCTCGCGTTCGCGTGGATCGTGCCGCGCATGCAGCGCGGCACGGCAAGCGTCACGCGGGTTGCGGCGCAAGCATGTGCGCGTAACGCTGCGCGGCGCGACCGACCACGATGTGCATCGTATCGGCCGACACCCACACCACGTCGAGCGCATCGAGCTTCTGACGATCGACCGCCGCCGCATCGCGCACGACCACACGCAGGCGCGTTGCCGCCACGACATCGAGCGACACGACGTTAGCCGATCCGCCCAGTGCCGCCAGCCAGCGCGACGGATCCGGATCGAGCGGGCCCGGTTCGCTTTCGTCTGCAACCGCAACTGCAGCAGCCTCAGCCGGTTGCGCGGGCGCCACGGACTGCGCCGGCGCCTGCGGTGCCGCACCGACACCGCGCTTGATCTCGCTGCGGATCTCGTCGGCGATGATGTCGGCTTCCGGTCCGATGATCACCTGCACGCTCTCTCCGCCGCGCTTGAGCACGCCGCGCGCTCCGATCACCTTCAACGCGGGCTCCGATACCTTCGCCGGATCGGCCACCGAAAGACGCAGACGCGTCGTGCACGCATCGACCACCTTGAGGTTCGCAGCGCCACCGAGCGCATCGATATAGCGCGCGGCGCGCGACGCGCCTTCGGCATTCGCCGGCACGGCGGCACCCGACATCGAGGACGCGAGCGCCGTGTCGCCGTTCGAGGCTTCGCGGCCCGGCGTCGGCAGGTTGAAGCGGCGGATGAAGAAGCGGAACAGCGTGTAGTAGACCACCGCGTAGACGAGGCCGAGCGGAATGGCCTCCCAGCCGTGCGTCGAGAGCCCGTAGTTCAGCACGTAGTCGATGAAACCCGCCGAGAACGTGAAACCGAGCTTGATGTTCAACAGCGAGCAAATCGCGAGCGAGAGGCCCGTGAGCACCGCGTGAATGCCGTACAGCACCGGCGCGAGGAACATGAACGTGAACTCGATCGGCTCGGTCACGCCCGTGAGGAACGAAGTGAGCGCCATCGAAAGCAGGAGACCCGCGACCATCGAGCGGCGTTCCTTCGGCGCTTCGTGCAGCATCGCGAGACACGCGGCCGGCAGACCGAACATCATGACCGGGAAAAAGCCCGCCATGAAGCTGCCCGCGGTGGGATCGCCCGCGAAGAAGCGGTGCAGGTCGCCGGTGACGGCCGCGCCGCCGCCGGGCGGCGTGAACGTGCCGAACACGAACCACACGAGCGAGTTGAGGATGTGGTGCAGGCCCGTCACGAGCAGCAGCCGGTTCAGGAAGCCATACACGAAGGTGCCGATCGCGCCCGCCGTGGTAAGCCAGTGACCCGCGCTGTCGATCACGCCCTGCACCGGCCCCCAGCCATAGCCGAACACAATGCCGAGCACCACGCACACGAGCCCGGTAATGATCGGCACGAAGCGTTTGCCGCCGAAGAACGCCAGGAACTCGGGGAGCTTGATGTCCTTGAAGCGGTTGTAGAGCATGCCCGCGACAATACCCGCCACGACGCCCGAGAGGACGCCCATGTTGAGCTTGTCGTTGATGTCCTTCATCACGGCAATCTCGACGAGATAGCCGAGTGCGCCCGCGAGCGCGGCCACGCCGTTGTTGTCCTTGGCGAAGCCGACTGCGATGCCGATCGCGAAAAGGAGCGGCAGGTTGTCGAAGATCGCTCCGCCCGCGTCGGCGATGATCTTGATGTTGAGCATGTCGCTCTGGCCGAAGCGCAGCAGCAGGCCGGCGACCGGCAGCACTGCGATCGGGAGCATCAGCGCGCGGCCGAGGCTCTGAATCTTGAGAAACGGATTGCCATCCATTGAACTGCCTCCAGTCCCTGTCTCTTTCGTGACGTCAGTGAGTGATGAGAGTCGCCGGTTTGCGCGTGAAACCGCGCGTGCCGGCGTGTTTTTTATTTAAGGGGGTGTTCCAGCGGGGGGTTATTCCAGCGGCCAGATCGAGCGGCTCACGGCGCGCACGGCCTGGGCCGATTCGAGGGCAAGCGCGTCCTGCGCGCGCTGGCGGCACAACTGCCAGTCGAGGTTGCGCACGCGCGCCTTGATGGACGGCACCGATACCGGGTCGACGGACAGCTCGGTCACGCCGAGACCGACGAGTAGCGGCACGGCAACCGGATCGCCCGCGAGCGCGCCGCAGACGCCAACCCACTTGCCGTGCTTTTCGGCGCCCTGCACGGCCGCCGCGACGAGTCGCAGCACGGCCGGGTGCAGGCCGTCCGCCTGCGCCGCGAGATCGGGCTGGCAGCGGTCCATTGCGAGCGTGTACTGCGTGAGGTCGTTCGTGCCGATCGAGAAGAAGTCCGCGTGCTGCGCAAGCTGGTCGGCCAACAGCGCCGCCGAAGGCACCTCGATCATCACGCCGATCTCGACCGGCTCGGTGCGGCCGGCTTCTTCTGCAAACGTTTCGATACGCTCGCGCAGACGCACGAGCTCGCCCACGTCGGTGACCATCGGCAGCAGGATACGCACGGCACCCGCCGGCTTCACGGCGACGAGCGCGCGCAACTGGTCGTCGAGCAGATCCGGGCGCACCTGCGCGAGACGGATGCCGCGCAGGCCCAGCGCCGGATTCGGTTCGGGCGGCAGCGTCAGGTAATCGACTTCCTTGTCCGCGCCTACGTCGAGCGTGCGGATGATCGCGCTGCGGCCGGCCAGCGCCTCGGCGATGGCCTGGTAGCTCTGGCGATGCTCCTCGATCGTCGGCGCCGCCTGACGGTGGATGAACATCAGCTCGGTGCGCAGCAGGCCCACCGCATCGGCGCCGTTCTCCACGGCCGTGTTCGCGTCTTCGAGCGTGGCGATGTTGGCCGCGACCTCGATGGCGCGGCCGTCGCGCGTCGCCGCCGCCTGCTGCGAGGTGCGGCGGTTCGCTTCGCGCACGCCCGCGAGGCGCTGGCGCTCGGCGCGCGCACGCTCGACGTCGAGCGCGGTCGGCGCATAGGCGAGACGCCCTTCGCCGGCATTTACGACAACCTGCGTGCCTTCGGCGATCGTATGCAGCGCGTCGCCAACCGCGACGAGCGCCGGAATGCCCGCCTGGCGCGCGATGATCGCCGCGTGCGAGGTCGCGCCGCCGCGCGCCATCACGAGCGCCGTCACGCGCGCACGGTCGAGCGTGGCGAGATCGGACGGCGTGAATTCGTCGGCGGCGAGCACGGCCTCGTCGGGCAGCACGCGTGCCGCCGTGTTCGAGAGCCCGAGCGCGCGCAGCACGCGCTTTTCGATGTCGCGCAGGTCGGCGGCACGCTCCGCCAGCAGCGGATCGTCGATCTGGCCGAGCACCGCGATCTGCGCGAGGATCGCCTCGCGCCATGCGAAGCCCGCGCTCTTGCCGAGGCTGACGAGATCGCGCGCGGCGTCGACGAGCGTCGGGTCTTCGAGCAGCACGCGATGCATCGTGAAGATGCCCGCCTCGCCGATCGCGCCGCGCTGCGACGCGGCTCGCACGGTGTGGTTCAGCTCGGCGTCGACGGCGGCGATGGCCTTGTCGAGCGCGCGGCTTTCGGCGGCCGGGGTGCCGTTCGCCGCTTCGGGCGGCACGATTTCGGCGTCGTCCCAGCGCACCAGCGTGCCGACGGCGATGCCAGGCGCCGCGCACACGCCCGCGAGCGTGTCGGGCGCGGCATTCCCGGCCGCGGCAGGCGCGGCGGGAAGCGTGGCAGGAAGCGCGGCGGCACGCGGCGCCGGCGAGATCTGTCGTGCCGGCGCTTCGCCGCCCTCGCCCGGCGCTTCGCGGGTCAGCTCGTTGGCGACCGCGTCGACGGCCTGCTGCGCGTCGCGGCCCGTACCGACGAGCTCGATCGTCGCACCCTCGCCCGCGCCTAGCGCGAGCAGGCCGACCACGCTCTCGATGGCCGCTTTGCGCTCACCATGCCGCACCTCTACGCGCGCATCGAAATCGCGCACGGCCTCGCGCGCCCGCGCAGCAGGCCGCGCGTGCAGGCCGCCCGCATGCGCGAGCGTCACGGTCCTGCGCACCTCGTTCTCGACTGGGCTCGCCGCACGGACCACGGCGGCCTCCGCGCCCTCGCGCATACGCAGCACAAGCAACGGCGACACGCCGGCTTCCACCTTGCCCGCCTGCGCGCGCGACACCACTTCGAACGCATCCGAATTCGCAATCGCCACGACGGAAACGAGGCTCGGCGCCTCGCACGCAACGACGTCGAGATCGAATTCGATCAGAACGTCGCCGCGCCGCACCTCGGCGCCCTGCTGGACCTTCGGTTCGAAACCCTTGCCGTTCAGCTCGACCGTGTCGATGCCGATATGCACGAGCACCTGCGCGCCTTCGGCCGTTTGCAGCGTGACGGCATGGCCGGTACGCGCGAGGTGCATGACGACGCCGTCGCACGGCGCGACGAGGCGGCCGACCAACGGGTCGATGCCGATCCCGTCGCCGAACAGCCCTTCCGAAAACACCGGATCGGGCACCGATGCGAGCGGCACGACCGGGCCGGTAAGCGGTGCGACAAGTGAAATGTCGCCTGGGGCGGATTGATCCGGGTTCATCAGGTGGGACTCCTGGATGCGTTCCATCAGCTTTCCAATCTAGTGGGTTTCGGTGACTTTGTTCAGGTAGCGCGGCTCGTCGGGATTGCGGCCGCGCGCGGCGGCGAGGCCCGCCGCCATCACGTAGAACGAAAGAATGGCGGCGACCGGATCGAGCGCCGCATCGGCGGCCGTCACGAGCGGCAGCGTGGCCTCCGGCACGTCCGCGGGCGCGGCGAGCAGCACCCGCGCGCCGCGCTTCGTCATGTCGCGCGCGAACTCGACGAGGCCCGCCTGCTCCGGCCCGCGCGGCGCGAACACGAGCAGCGGGTAATCGCGGTCGATCAGCTCCATCGGGCCGTGACGCACCTCGGCACTAGAGAACGCCTCGGCCTGGATGCCCGAGGTTTCCTTGAGCTTGAGCGCCGCTTCCTGGGCGATGGCGAGGCCCGGGCCGCGGCCAATCACGATCATCTGCGAAACGTCGCGCAGTTCGTCCACGGCCTTCGACCAGTCGAGCGCGCCCGCGCGGTGAAGCGCGTCGGGCAGCGCGCGCACGGCGTCCACGAATGCGGCGTCGCGCTGCCAGAACGCGACCAGTTGCGCGGACATCGAGAGCATCGCGATATAGCTCTTGGTGGCCGCCACGCTCAGTTCCGGCCCGGCGAGGAGCGGCAGCTCGACACCCGCGGCGTCGGCGAGCGGCGAGCCCGGCACGTTGACGGCTGCCGCCGTGAGCGCGCCCGCCTCGTGCAGCACGCGCATCGTGGCCACGAGATCAGGACTCCTGCCTGATTGGGAAAAAGCAAGGGCGAACTGGCCCCGCACGCGCAACGGCGCCTGCTGGAGCGTGGCGATCGACATCGGGATCGAGGCGACCGGCACGCCGATGCGGCTCATCGTGAGCGCGGCGAAATAGCTCGCCGCATGGTCGGAGCTGCCGCGCGCGACGGTTAGCGCAACCTGGCGCGGCTCGGCCTGGAGCTGGAGCGCCAGCGCCTCGACGGGCGCGGTGTCCGCGAGCTGCGCGGCGACGACGCTGGCCGAGGCCAGCGCTTCTTTAAGCATATTCGACAATCGAATCTCCTTCGACATAGGTCGCGGTGAGGGCCAGCTCGCGATCGAACACGACGACGTCGGCCCATGCGCCGCGCGCGAGGCGGCCACGGTCCTCGATGCCGAGGTAATCGGCAGCGTAGCGCGACAGGCGCGCGGAGACGTCGGCGATCGGCAAGCCGAGCGAAACGAGGTTGCGCAGCGCCTGATCCATGGTCAGCGTGCTGCCTGCAAGCGTGCCATCGGCAAGCCGCACGCCGCCGAGACACTTTGTCACGTGCTGGCTGCCGAGGCGGTATTCGCCGTCGGGCATGCCGGTGGCCGAGGTGCTGTCGGTGACCACGTAAAGGCGCGGAATCGCGCGCATGGCCGCACGGATCGCGCCCGGATGCACGTGCAACAGGTCGGGAATGATCTCCGCGTATTCGGCATGCGCGAGCGCCGCGCCGACAAGGCCGGGGTTGCGGTGATGCAGCGGCGACATCGCGTTGAAAAGGTGCGTGAAGCCGCGCGCGCCATGCTTGAGTGCCGCGACGCCGTCGTCGTAGGTCGCGAGCGAGTGGCCGAGCTGCACGCGCACGCCGCGCGCCGCCATTTCCGCGATGATTTCGATGTGGCCGGCGATCTCGGGCGCGACGGTCACGACGCGGATGGGCGCGATCGAGAGGTACTTGAGCACCTCGTCGAGCACGGCCGACACGGCCGCGTCGGGCTGCGCACCAAGCTTGCCGGGATTGATGTACGGACCTTCCAGATGCACGCCCAGCACCCGCGAGCCGCCCGGCGTGCGCAGGCGCGCCACGTCGCCAAGCCCCGCCACGACGCTCATCAGCTCGTCGCGCGGCGCGGTCATCGTGGTGGCGAGCAGGCTCGTCGTGCCGAAGCGCGCGTGCGTGCGCGTGATGGTTTCGATGGCGTCGCCCGCCTCCATCACGTCGGCGCCGCCGCCGCCGTGCACGTGCAGGTCGATGAAGCCCGGCAGGACATAGGGCGCGTCGTTCGTCGCCGGATCGGCAGGCTTGCCCGAGATCGAGTGGATGCGCCCGTTCTCGAACGACAGCGTGCCCAGGATCCAACCTTCAGGAGTGAGTATGTTTCCGCTCAGCATGAATGTTTTCCGGTGAGTTGCGAGGAGGCGCGGGGCGTCATATCGGGGTCGTGCCTGTGGGATTCGTTCAGCGGCGCCATGTTCACTGGCGCAGTTCCGCGACGAAGTCGTAGTAGCCGTCGCGGCAGTAGGTATCGGTCAGTTCGATGGCGTGCTGGTCGGCGGAAAAACCCACGCGCGTGATGACGAGCAGCGCCGCGCGCGGCTCCACGCCCATCAGCGCGGCAATTTCGCCCGTCGCATTGACCGCGCGGAAATGCTGCAAGGCACGCACCACGGGCATGCCGCGCGCTTCGAGATACGCGTAGAGCGAAGCGTCGATGGCGTCGGGGTCGGGCACGATCGAAACCGGCAGGGCCGAATGCTCCACGGCCATCACGGTGCCGTCCGCACGGCGCAAGCGCCGCAGGCTCGTGACCGAGGCGCCCGGCGAAAGGCCAAGCTGCACGATCTCCTCACGATGCGCCGCCCGCACTTCGCGCGCCAGCCACACCGAGTCCGGCGTGAAGCCGCGCTGCTGCATCTTCTTCGTGAAGCCGGTGAGGCGCGAGAGCGGATCTTCGACTCGCGGCGTAATGAAGCTGCCTGCCCCGCGCGCACGACGGATCAGCCCCTGCTCCACGAGCAGCTCGATCGCCTTGCGCGCCGTGATGCGCGAAACGCCGATAGCGTCCGACAGCGTGCGCTCCGAAGGCAGCGCCTCGCCGGCCGACCACACGCCGCAATGAATGGCCGTGGCAAGGTTGCGCGCCAGTTGCAGATAGAGCGGCGTCACGTTGCGCGCATCGGGCATCAGGGCAGACCAACGGGTTTCCATGGGACGTGTGCCTGGGTTCTGGGATCGTGGGGCGTCCGGGCGCCGTGTGCGCTGGACCGCTTTGAAGTCGAGCCCATTATATAACCACAATAATACCAGTCAACAGAATGGTATTGATCTGCCATGTCGCCCAGAATCTGTTAATTATCAATAGCTTGCAATTCATCGCCTGGCTGCTTTATGACGTCTTGCCGCATCGGGATTTACCCTGGACATGCCCAATTGGACCTCCGAACAAGACCAAAACGAACGCCCGATACGCTGCGGAGCAGACCAGAGTGATACCACCCTATACCCAAAATGGCAGATCCCAAATAGTGCTAACGTACGTCATGCAGTTCCCCTATAGTCCTGTTTGATAACAATCCGCGACATCGCAAGGGGGCGACTTGTCGACCGAATCCGATGCCATGCGGCACGCCGAGGCCGTGTTGCAGTTCAATCGCTTCTACGCGAAATACCTGAACGCCGAACACGAGCGCCAGCCGCGAAGCGCCTATTCGCTCACCGAAATGCGCGTCTTCCACGAGCTGGCCAGCGGTGCGGCCGACACGGCGGCGAGCCTCGCCCGCAATCTCGTGCTCGACACCGGCTATCTGAGCCGGATCCTCGCCGGGTTCGAGCAGCGCGAGCTGATCTCACGGCGCCCGAGCGAAACCGACGCGCGCCAGTCGCTGCTGAACCTCACCGACGCGGGACGCGCCGAGTACGCATCGCTCGATGCTGCCGCGATTGCTTGCATTGCAACGGCGCTCGGCAAGCTCGCGCCGGCCGAGCAGGAGCAGTTGATCCGGGCGGTTCGAATGATCCAGGGATTGCTCGGGGGACCCGCAGCCCACGGCATCGTCACGCTGCGTGAGCCGCGTCCTGGCGACTTCGGCTGGATCGTCCACGGCCTCGCCCAAGTCTTCGCGCAGGACGAAGCCTGGGGCGCGCAGTTCGAAGCGATGGTGGCCCACACGATCGGCGCTTTCGCGATGAAACACGACCCGGTACGCGAAAACGCATGGATCGCCGAGCAGGAGGGCCAGGCGGTGGGCGGAGCCTTGGTGGTCGCCGCGGGTGAGCATCGCGCGTGCGTGCGGATGTTGTTCGTGGAGCACCACGTGCGGGGGCTCGGGATCGGCTCGCGGCTGCTCGACGAGTGCGTAGGCTTTGCACGACGCGCAGGCTACGCGACGCTCGATATCGAACTGGCACCCGACCTGCCCGAAGCGCGCCGCATGGCCGGACGCGCCGGATTCTCGCTGATGCCCGCAGGGGATCGCGGGCCCGGCACCAGCCCGCTCACCGAACGCTGGACGCGCAGCCTTCACGATACGGTGTCGCGGTGTGCGGCGTAGGCATGGAAAGGCAGGCATAAAAAAAACGCCGCAGCCGCGGCGTTTGCTTTCGCGAGTCACGCATGCGGCAACAAGCCGCATGCCAATGCACCAATCAGAACGACGGCACCATCGAGCCCTTGAACTGGGTCTTGATGAACTGGCGCACGTCTTCCGACTGATAAGCCGCGACCAGCTTCTTCACCCACGGCTTGTCCTTGTCCTGGATGCGCACGGCGATCAGGTTCGCGTACGGGCTGTGGATGTCTTCCAGCGCGATCGCATCCTTGGTGGGCTGCAGCCCGGCTGCCAGCGCGTAGTTCGTGTTGATGACGGCGGCGTCCACGTCGCCGAGCGCGCGCGGCAACTGTGCGGCGTCCAGTTCGACGAGCTTCACCTTCTTCGGATTCTCGGCGACGTCGAGCGGCGTCGCATTGTTGCCGTTCGTACCCGCACCCGCGCGCAGCTTGATCAAGCCCTTGTTCTGCAGGAGCAGCAGCGCACGGTTCTCGTTCGACGGATCGTTCGGCACCGCGACCTTTGCGCCGGCCGGCAGGTCGTTCAGCGACTTGAGCTTCTTCGAGTACACGCCGATCGGCGAGATGTACGTGAGACCCACGCTCACGAGCTTGTAGCCGCGCTGCTTGATCTGGCTGTCGAGGTACGGCCCGGTCTGGAAGCTGTTGGCGTCGAGATCGCCCGAGTCGAGCGCCGCGTTCGGCTGCACGTAGTCGTTGAACTCGATGACCTTGACGTTCAGGCCTTCGCGCTTCGCGACCTTCTGAACGACGGTCCAGACCTCGGCGTCCGGACCCGAGACGGTGCCGACCTTGATGACCTGATCGTCGGCGCGGGCGCCGAAGCTGGCGAGAAGCGTGGTGGCGGCAAAGCCGGCGAGAAGAGCCTTAAGAAGATTTCTGCGCTGCATGGAGGTGATGTTCCTGCCTGTTATTTCGATATCGCCGGCTCGCACGGCATTGTGTGCCGCTGCCGGAGGGGTGGAATGCTCTCACAGAGGGGCGGCTACGCGAAATAATGAAATCGCATACCGGTATGCCGCTGCGTTTTACGTGCTTAGCTGAGCAGCAGCTTCAGGTCGTGAATCCAGGGCGTCACGCCCTGCCCGTCGCGGGCGAAGAGGCGCAGCTTGCCGGTCGGGTCGAACACGTAGCTCGCGGCGGTGTGGTCCATCGTGTAGCTGCCGGGCGTATTGCCTGGCACCTTCGCGTAGTAGACACGGAAGTCTTTCGTGACCTGCTTGAGCGCGGCATCGTTGGCGGGGCGCAGGCCGACGAACGTCGGGTTGAACGCACTCACGTACTGGCTCAGGATCGTCGACGTATCGCGCTCCGGATCCACGGTGACGAAGAGCACCTGAACGCGCTTCGCCGCATCGGGCCCGAGTTGCTGGAGCGCCTGCGAGAGCTCCGCCAGCGTAGTCGGGCAAACGTCCGGACAATGCGTGTAGCCGAAGAACAGCACGACCACCTTGCCCTTGTAGTCGGCAAGCGAGCGCATCGTGCCGTTCGTGTCGGGCAGCGAGAAGTCCTTGCCGAACTGCGTGTTGCCGGTGATGTCGAGGTTCGTGAACGACGGCGCCTGCTGGCCGCAGCCCGCGACGAGCGCGGTGCCGCCGAGGGCGCAGACCGTGGCGAGCGCAACGATCGTGGCGCGCCCAATGCGCGCAAGCGTTTGACGGTTCATGGCAGGGGTCATCGCCGCTCGGGCATCAAGCGCCGATCAGCGCGCGAACGTAGTGATCGACGAGCAACGCCGCGAACAGCAGCGAAAGATAGACGATCGAGTAGCGGAAGGTCCTGCGCGCCAGTGCATCGGAGTACTCGCGATAGATCTTCCACGCGTAGGCGAGGAATACCGCGCCGAGCAGCACCGCTGCCGCCAGGTAGAGCGCGCCGCTCATGCCCGAGATGAACGGCATGAGCGTGACGGCGAACAGAACCACGGTATAGAGCAGGATGCACAGGCGCGTGTAGGCCTCGCCGTGCGTGTTGGGCAGCATCGGCAGACCGGCCTTCTTGTAGTCGTCGCGACGGTACAGCGCGAGCGACCAGAAGTGAGGCGGCGTCCAGACGAAGATGATCAGCACGAGAATCCAGGCGTCGCCGGGCACGTGGCCCGTGACCGCTGCCCAGCCGAGCGCGGGCGGCATGGCGCCCGAGGCGCCGCCGATCACGATGTTCTGCGGCGTGGTGGGCTTGAGCAGCAGCGTGTAGATGATGGCGTAGCCGATGAACGTGGCGAAGGTGAGCCACATGGTGAGCGCGTTCGTGAACGTGTAGAGCGTCCACATGCCCACGGCGCCCAGCACGGCCGAGAACAGCAGGATCTGCATGCTCGTGATCTCGCCGCGCGCCGAGGGCCGCCAGGCCGTGCGGCGCATCATGGCGTCCACTTTCTGCTCGACGAGGCAGTTGATCGCGAAGGCGGCGCCGGCCGTGAGCCAGATGCCGACGGTGCCGCCAACCAACACCTTCCACGGCACCATGCCCGGCACGGCGAGGAACATGCCGATCACCGCGCAAAACACCGCCAGTTGGGTGACGCGCGGCTTCGTGAGCGCGACGTATTGGGAAATCCGGCTACCCGGGGGATGGGAGAGGGTTGTACTTTCCATAGGGCGGGATCACGCCGGCGCGGCGTCGCGCGCAGCGACAACGGCGCGGCCAGGACGGCTATAAGCAATTCGAAAGTTTAGCATGACGACCAGCAGCAACAGGATCGCCGCGCCGCCGTTGTGGGCCACCGCAATGGCGAGCGGCCATTGCAACACGATGTTCGAGAGCCCGGTGAGGAACTGGATCGCCACGACGATCAGAACCCCATTTGCGGGACGCCGCAGCGACTCGAAGCGCCGCAATCCGAGGGCGAACCATACCAGATATGCGATCACCACGAGCGCAAACGTGCGGTGCGTCCAGTGAATCGCGACGAGCGCATCCTGGGTGATGACGTCGCCGTTGCCGTCCATGCCGAGCGCGCGCCACAGGTGGAAGCCGTGATGGAAGTCCATCGGCGGAATCCAGGCGCCGTTGCAGGTGGGGAAGTCCGTGCAGGCGAGCACCGCGTAGTTCGTGCTGACCCAGCCGCCCAGCGCGATCTGCGCGACGAGCAGGGCGAGCGCCGCGAGCGCCGCCGCGCGCCAGCGCCCCGCTTCGGGCTCGTACGCGGGCAGCGGCGTGATGCGCGCCGCGAGCCAGCCGAGCGTGCCGAGCAGCGTGAGGCCGAGCAGCAGGTGCGTCGTGACGATGATGGGCTGCAGCTTCATCGTCACGGTCCATGCGCCGAAAATGCCCTGCACCACGATCAGCGCGAGCAGCGCGGTAGGCCACCAGGGCGAGACATGCAACGGCAGGCGCTTGATGCGCGCGCGCCACGCGATGACCGTTTGCGCGATGATCAGCACGCCGATCGCCATCGCGAAATAGCGGTGGACCATCTCGATCCACGCCTTCGTCATGCTGACCGGGCCGGTGGGCAGCAACGCATGGGCGGCCGCGATCTGCACGTGCGCGATGAACGGCGAGGAGGTGCCGTAGCAGCCCGGCCAGTCCGGGCAGCCGAGCCCCGAATCGGTAAGGCGCGTAAAGCCGCCGAACATCACGAGGTCGAGCGTCAGGAACGTTGTGACCCAGACGAGCTTGCGGAACTTGCCGTCGTCGGCCTTCACCCACACCCATGAGAGCGGGAAAAGCGCAATGCACAAGCCGATCAGGCCGAGTTCCAATACGAACATGTCCTACCTTTTCACCAATTTTTACCAATACATTCGTGCGTCGCACCTTACCCGATCCGCGACCATTTGAGCAGCTTCGAAATGTCGCTCTTGACCTTCGACGGATCCGGGTGCGCCGGAAAACGCATCATCAGGTTGCCGTTCGGATCGACGAGGTAGATGTGGTCGGTGTCCTTCGTCGCGCTGGTGGCGGGCAGCCATTGCGCGAGCGCGGCCGGGTCGGCGCGCAGCATGCGCGTGTCCGGATAGGCGGTCTTGAGGACGTCGGCGACCGGCACGTCGTCCGTACGCAGCCAGACCATCGCGATGCGCTCGCGCTCCTCGCCCTGCGTCGCGCGTATCTGGCGCATGAGGTACAGCTTCGTCGCGCAAGGCTCGCCGCACGCACCGCCGTCCACGGAAATCATCAGCCAGTGACCGCGCAGCGTGGCGAGCGGCACGGCGCGGCCATCGGCGCCGGTGACCGTCAGGCCATCGGGAATCGGGCGCTGCGGCTCGATCAAGGTGCCGTAGTTGGTCGTGCCGCCCGCCGGCTTGACGACGTAGTACATGAAGTACGAGACCGCAATGGGCGCCGCGCAAACGATCGCCATCAGGAGCAGGATCCAGCGTCCGCGCCGCCACGAGCCGTTCGGGCGGCCGCCTGCCGGTGTGGACGCCCGGCGATGCCCGGCGCCATGGCCATCTTGCGGCGTACGGGAAGTTTGCGTCAACAAGGCTCGAACCTCTTTCTCTGGTTGGCGCGCCGCTCGGGGCAGCGCGGATGTCGCGAACGCGCGGACCGCTCTTGCGCAGCGGCGTATCATCAGTCGTCCTTCGGGGCGCGATCCGGGCCCGCCTGCGTGCGCTCTTTTGCCGCAGCCCGCCGCGCCGCATACAGGCCGAATCCGAGGGCCGCGGCAGCCATGCCCCACCACTGGAACATGTAGCCGTAGTTGCGCTCGACGCCCAGGGTCGGTGCCGGCCAGTCTCGCACGAGGCCGTCCTGGACCGCCGGCGCGAAGCCGGACTGCTGGATCACGAACGGCTGCAGCGGCAGCCCGGTTTCCGCCGCGTAGGACGCGACGCCGAGATTCTGCCGTATCTTCTGATGCGGTGCAGAGCCGCCGGCACCCAGTTCGAACGCGCGCGAGGCATCCGCGCGCGCGATGCCTTCCACCGTGACCGGTCCAGCGGGCGTGTCGTAAGGTGCGATCGCGGTGCGATCGGCCATATTGCGCGGCAGCCAGCCGCGATTCACCAGGACATAGCCGCCGCCTTGCAGCTTGAGCGGCATCACGACGTAAAAACCCGGCTGGTCGTTATACGGCCGATTGTCGAGATAGACGACGAGATTCGGCATGAAGATGCCGGTGGCGCGCACCCGATGGAACTCGATGGGGCCAAGCGGCAACGGTGCCGCGCCGACGGTCTGCGGCGGCGCCGACTCGTAGCGTTCGATCTGCGCCTGCAGCGCCTCCTTCTGATGGGCGCGATCGCGCTGCCAGAAGCCGAGGCGGATCGTCACCGCCATCACGAGCAGGATCAGCAGCGCAGGCATGAGACGGAACTTCATCGGGCACGTCCCATGCAGCCGATATCGTCGCGAGGAGCAAGCGGCCCTCGCCGACCCACATCCGGTGCCATAACCGGTGCCATAATGAGACTGGCGCTTTCAGACATGCCCGATTCCGTGAACTTCATGCACATTCTCGTTCCCATCGCGTTCGCGCTGATCATCGCGAGCCTGTTCTCCGCGCTCTATTTCATGATGCACGACCGCGGCCGCACGAAGCGAATGGTCTGGTCGCTCGCCACGCGCGTGGGACTCTCCATTTCGCTCTTTCTCTTCATCCTGTTCGCGCACTGGATGGGGTGGATCCAGTCCACCGGCATTCCGTACGGACGCTAGTCCCCTCTCCCGCGCACATAAACAAAGCGCCGCGCCGACAGGGTCGGCGGCGGCGCTTGGTTATTCAGTCTTCCTGCTTGTTGCGCTGCAACTCAAAGCCAGTACACGACGACATAGAGCCCCAGCCACACCACGTCCACGAAGTGCCAGTACCAGGCGGCGCCTTCGAACGCGAAGTGATGCTCGGCCGTGAAGTGTCCGCGTATCAGCCGCACCATCACCACGGTGAGCATCGTGCCGCCGAGAAACACGTGAAAGCCGTGGAAACCCGTGAGCAGGAAGAACGTCGAGCCGTACACGCCCGAGGCAAGCGTGAGGTTGAGTTCGTTGTATGCGTGAATGTACTCGAACGCCTGCAGGCACAGGAAGCACAGCCCCAGCGCGATCGTCGCCGCCATCCAGGCGATGGCCTTGCTGCGATGGTCGTCGCGCAGCGCGTGGTGCGCCACGGTAAGCGTCGCGCCGGAAGAGAGCAGCAGCGCGGTGTTGATGGTCGGCACCGGGTAGGGCTTCATCGACGCGAACTGCGAGACGAGCTGCGCTGGCCCGGTGTTCGGCCACACGCCGCTGAAATCCGGCCAGATCAGCTTGTAGTCGAGGCTGCCGAGCTGATGCATCGCGATCTCGCGGGCATAGAACAGCGCGCCGAAGAATGCGCCGAAGAACATCACCTCGGAGAAGATGAACCAGCTCATGCTCCAGCGGTACGACACGTCCACGCGCTTGCCGTACATGCCGCCCTCGGATTCGGAGATCGCGTCGCCGAACCAGTGCCAGAGCGTGAAGAGCAGCCACAGCAGGCCGGCCAGCACCCCGATCGGCCCCCACGACTCGCCGTTGATCCACGATGCCAGCGACCCGAGCATGACGACAAGACCGATGGCCGCGCTGATCGGATGCCGCGACGGATGGGGAATGAAGTAGTACGGGCTATCGTTTTGGCCGCTCATGCCTGATTCTCCAGTTTCCAGTTGCTCCGGAAAGATTCCGGCTCTCTGCCTTCCTTATCGCTTCCTGACGTCCTGCAAGACACCCGCAAAACACGAGCCGCGCCTCATCCCACCACGGCATGCACGATCAGCAACAGCACGCAGATGAAAAGCGCCGCGCCGATGAGCGCCGCCGCAATCAGCGCAACAGGGTTCAACTGCGCGGCATCCGCCTCGAGATCCGCGCGCTTGCGAATCCCCAGAAAGGACCACGCTACCGCCTTGAAGAGCTGCAGCATGCCGCCCTTCTTCTTTGCCCCACCGCCTTCGCCGTTCATGCTTCCTCACGTTCCTCCGCCAGCACGCGCCGCGGCTGGCTTGTTCAGCTCGAAGAACGTGTACGACAGCGTGATCGTGTTCACGTCCTTCGGCAGCTTCGGGTCGATCACGAACACCACTGGCATGCGCCGCGCGTCGCCCGCCTGCAGCGTCTGCTGCGTGAAGCAGAAGCATTCGATCTTGTGGAAATACCCGGTCGCCTGCTTCGGTGCGTAGCTCGGGATCGCCTGCGCGGTCACCGTGCGCCCTTCGTGATTCGACAAGTCGTACATCACCGTCATCACCTCGCCCGGATGCACGTCGAGGCTCGTCTGCTCCGGCTGGAAGGCGAGCAGCCCGCGCGCATTCGCATCGAACTCCACCGACACCGTGCGGCTCATGTCCACCTGCGTGTTGCGCGCCTCGCGCTCCGTCGTATCGCGCTGCACCAGGTTGTTGATGCCGGTGACCTGGCAGATCGCGCGGTACATCGGCACGAGCGCAAAACCGAAGCCGAACATCAGGAACGCCACGACGACGAGCTTGACGAGCATCGAACGGTTGAGCGTGCGGTCGCTGGCCCCTTGCGTCGACATCTGGCTTCCTCGAACAATCTTCTCGCAAGACATACCGGCTCAACGCATGCCGCTCAGTACGTGGCGAAATACACCTGCTTGACGATGGCACTCACAAAAAAGGCGGCGACGATAGCCAGCAAGACCAGGCCGAGTCGCAGATTGCCCGCGCGGATTTCCTCGGGCGTTCGTCTTTTTTGTGAATTCCGGATCATGTTTCCCTGGCTGCTTGCTGCAAGCTTTTGCTTAGGCTTCCCGGCCTTGCGTCACGCGCATGCCGGGAAGCCGTTGCCGACACGTCACTCGACCGTCGGCGGATTTTCGAAGGTATGGAACGGAGCCGGGCTCGGCACGGTCCACTCGAGGCCCGTCGCGCCATCCCACGGCTTGTCGCTGGCCTCTTCCAGCTCGCCGCCGCCGCGGTACACGGGCAGCGCCACGAAAAACAGGAAGTACACCTGAGAAAGTCCGAAACCGAACGCGCCGATCGTGATCACCTGGTTCCAGTCCGTGAACTGGGCCGGATAGTCCGCATAGCGGCGCGGCATGCCCGCGAGGCCGACGAAGTGCATCGGCAGGAACGCGAGATTGAAGAAGATCATCGAGCACCAGAAGTGGATCTTGCCGCGCGTCTCGTTGTACATCCAACCGGTCCATTTTGGCGACCAGTAGTACCACCCCGAGAACAGCGCGAACAGCGATCCCGCCACCAGCACGTAATGGAAGTGCGCGACGACGAAGTAGGTGCCGTGATACTGGATGTCGAGCGGCGCCATCGCGAGCATCAGGCCCGAGAGACCGCCGAACGTGAACACGATCAGAAAGCCCACGGCCCACAGCATCGGTGTTTCGAAGGAGAGCGAACCGCGCCACATCGTGGCAATCCAGTTGAACACCTTCACGCCCGTGGGCACGGCGATCAGCATGGTCGCGTACATGAAGAAGAGCTGGCCCGTGACCGGCATGCCGGTCGCGAACATATGGTGCGCCCAGACCATGAACGAGAGGATCGCGATGGAGGCCGTGGCGTACACCATCGAGCTATAGCCGAAGAGCGGCTTGCGCGAGAACGCCGGAATCACCTGCGACACGATCCCGAACGCCGGCAGGATCATGATGTACACCTCGGGGTGCCCGAAGAACCAGAAGATGTGCTGGTACATGACCGGGTCGCCGCCGCCCGCCGCGTTGAAGAAGCTCGTGCCGAAGTGGCGGTCGAACAGGAGCATCGTGATCGCACCCGCCAGCACCGGCATCACGGCAATCAGCAGGTATGCGGTGATGAGCCACGTCCACACGAACATCGGCATCTTCATGAGCGTCATGCCCGGCGCGCGCAGGTTCAGGATCGTCACGACGATGTTGATGCCGCCCATGATCGACGACGCGCCCATCATGTGCAGCGCGAAGATCGCGAAGTCCATGCCGGGGCCCATCTGCGTGGAAAGCGGCGCGTAGAGCGTCCAGCCCGCTGCCGTCGCGCCGCCCGGCGAGAAGAACGAGCCGACCAGCAGGCAACCGGCGGCCGGCAGCAGCCAGAAGCTGAGGTTGTTCATGCGCGCGAAGGCCATGTCCGGCGCGCCGATCTGCAGCGGGATCATCCAGTTCGCGAAGCCCACGAACGCCGGCATGATCGCGCCGAACACCATGATCAGACCGTGCATCGTGGTGAGCTGGTTGAAGAACTCGGGGCGCATGATCTGCAGGCCCGGTTCGAACAGCTCGGTGCGGATCCCGAGCGCCATCACGCCGCCCGAAAGGAACATCACGAACGAAAAGATCAGGTACAGCGTCCCGATGTCCTTGTGGTTGGTGGCCAGCAACCAGCGGCGCCAGCCGTGCGGTGTCGCGTGGGCGTGTTCTCCGTGGACGTGACCGTGGCCCGCTACATCGTGTCCGATGCTCGACATGAGTCTCTCCTAGTGCAAATCCGAGTGCTGCTTGTACGTCCCTGGCCGGCAGCTCAGGCTGCCGGGCCGATTTCCACGCGCCGGGCTTCCCTGGCATCGCTGCCGCCCGTGACCGTTTCCGGCTTCTTGAGAACAATTCGATCTTCCGCGATCCCCGCCGACTTCAGCGCGTCGCGCACCGCCTGTGCACGGTGCTTCGCGAGTTCGGCGTTGACGCCCGCGTTGCCGCTCGCGTCGGTGTAGCCCGAGAGGGCGAGCTTCGCGTCCGGGTGAGCCTTCGCGTAGTCGGCAGCGGCCGCGATCGTGTCCTTCGCATCGGCGGGCAACGTGCTCTTGCCGATGTCGAAATAGATGCTGGCCGGCAGCGACGCCGCGCTGGTCGAAGCGCTGGTCGACGCACTCGCGGCCGAATCCGCGGCCGAACCTGCCGCCGCGCCCGATGCCTGATCGGCGCCGCTCGCCGCGGCCGCGCCGCTGGCCTGATCCGCGCCGCCGGCCGCAGCCGCGCCGCTCGCCGCCGCGCCCGCATTGGCCGTCTGACCGCCGCCCTCGGGCATCTTGCCGTTGCGCGCATCCGCGACCTGGCGCGGCTGCAGCACCTCGCCCGTGTGATTGCCCCACGAGTTGCGCTCGAACGTGATGACCGAGGCGATCTCGACGTCGCTGAGCGTCGGCGCCCACGAAGGCATTGCGTTCTTGCCGTGCAGGACGATGCTCACGTGACCGGCGAGCGGACCGTTGACGATCTTGCTGCCGTCGAGCGCCGGGAACGCGCCGGCGCCCTTGCCGGTCGGCTGGTGGCAGACCGCGCAGTTCGACATGTAGACCTTTTCGCCGCGCGCTTTCAGCTCGGCGAGCGTGTAAGTCTTGTTCGGGTCGTCGTTGGCGGCGGCCATCTTCGCCTTCTGCGTGTCGACCCACTTGGCATAGTCATCGTCGGAGACCACTTCGACCACGACCGGCATGAACGCGTGCTCCTTGCCGCACAGCTCCGTGCAGAAGCCGCGGAAGGTGCCGATCTTCTCGGCCTTGAACCACGTGTCGCGCACGAAGCCCGGAATCGCGTCCTGCTTCACGCCGAACGCGGGCACGTACCACGAGTGCACGACGTCGTTCGCGGTCGTGATGATGCGGATCTTCTTGTTGACCGGCACGACGAGCGGGTTATCGACTTCCTGGAGATAGGTGTCGGTGATCGGCGTCTGGCCATCCACCTCGGCGCGCGGCGTCGAGAGCGTGGAGAAGAAGTTGATGCCCTCGCCCGGCCCCTTCACGTAGTCGTAGTTCCATTTCCACTGGTAGCCCGTGACCTTGATCGTGAGGTCGGAGTTCGAGGTGTCCTTCATCGCGACGACGGCTTTGGTGGCGGGCAGCGCCATCAGCACGACGATGATGAACGGCACGATCGTCCAGATGATTTCGACGGTGGTGCTTTCGTGGAAGTGGGAGGCCTTATGGCCCTTCGATTTGCGGTGCGCAAAGATCGAATAGAACATGACGCCGAACACACCGACAAAGATCACGGTGCACAGCAGCAGCATCATCATGTGGAGGCTGAAGAGCTCCTCGGCGATCTTCGTCACCGGCGGCTGGAAGTTGATTTCGTTCACCGCCGGGCCGCCCGGGCTGTCTCCTACGGCAAGGGCCGCGCCGGCGAACAGGAGTCCGCTACATGCCAGCACACCCGAAAGGGCTCGCTTGATTGTTTTCATAGCTTCCTTACCCATGATTTCCATTCAAACCCTCGACCCCGCAGGAAGGTTGCGGATCGCGCGAAGGATGCACGTGCCGGAAAAGCCAGGCACAACCCTGACGCGGCCCGAGCCGCTCAAGGTCCGCACGCGAGCCACATGCGCAGTTCCCGCGCGAACTGCGCACGCCGGTATTGCGGCAGGTACAACCCGACAGCGACCGTCTGGCCGCGGGATACGAGCCGCACCGGATCGCGTGGCGACGCGACCGGCTCGACCCGGACCCAGCGGGGATTGAATTCGAACTGGGAGAGCGTGTCGGCGCTCATCTGTTCGATCACCAGCCGGTTCGGATACAGCCTGATACGTTCGTAATCGACAGCGTGGCGCGCATAGACGGCAAAGGCGCCCCCTACTACCAACAGATCGATACCGGTGAACGGCAGTACCAGCCAGGCGCCGTTGATCAACAGCAAGACGGCGATCGTGACGGAAACGAAAGCCAGCGACACAAAGAAGTACACGAATTGCCTGGGCGAGACCGAACAGTTGCGCTTCATCAGCCAGTCCTTGATGACCGGCTCGGGACTCGCCAGCAGATCGGACGTCTGCATCGCTGCCTCCTGCCGCACACCACTGCAACAACCTCAGACTATCGCTGCCCGGCGCGTCGCACAACTCTCATAACACTGTAGACGCAGGGCTTGACACATCGGAACCCGGGACGCCCCATGCGGCAAACTGACGCATTATAGGCACGAACTCCCGACACCCACAAGCCAGGTCTGATCGCCCCCAAGTCCAAGCCAGACAAGGCTTTGCACGATCTTCACAGGCTTTTTCGGGAGCATTTCGGTCGCTAATTTCAGGCATAACGAAAGCCCCCTTGCCACCTCATCGATTCCTTGCCGGGCCTCGCCCGATATCCTCGATTCTGACGATGCCGTGCCCTTCGGCAGTCGTGCGCGGCACGGCCTTCCATGCGTGTCCGTAGATGATTTCGAAGGTGAGCGGGATCGTGCCGTCCTCGCGGCGGCGCGCTTCCAGCGCGGCCGCGAGCGCGCGATAGAGGCGCCGCGCGGCATGGGCAGTGCCCGTGGTGCCGGTTTCCCGCTCGAACGGATACGCGCCCCAGCGGCGCACGTCGGCAAGCAGCTTGTCGGCGGAGCGATAGGTGACGGTGATCGTCTCCTGATCCATCACCGGGATCTCGAAGCCGTTCTCGACGAGCATGTCGCCCAGGTCGTGCATGTCGACGAAATCGATGACGTGCGCGCGCGTCGGCACGCCGTGCGCGGCCTCGACCTCGGCCCATGCGCCGCGCAGTTCCTTGAGCGTGTCGGGGCCGAGCGTGCTGAACATGAGCAGGCCGTTCACCTTGAGCACGCGCTGCCACTCGCCGAACACGAGGTCCGGGCGCGAATGCCAGTGCAGCGCGAGGTTCGACCAGAGCAGTTCGAAGGCGCCGTGCGCGAACGGCAGCGCGGCGAAGTCGGCTTGCGCGAAGCGCGGGCCGCGTGCGCCCAGCGCCCGGCCGATGGAGGCAGGAAGGAAGCGCCGCCAGCTCGTGTCGCCGGCGTCGTGATGCAGCGCGCGCTGGAGCATGGCGAACGACAGGTCGGTGCCGAAGACGGGCGCCTCGGGAAAACGCTGACGCAATGCGGGCAGGTCTTCGCCGGGGCCGCAGCCCACGTCGAGCACGCTCGCGGGATTCACCTTGATGTAGTCGAGCCGCTCGCGCATACGCTGGGCGATCTCGCGCGGCAGGAACGCGACCTCGTGAAAGGTCGCAGCGCGGCGGTCGAAGATGCGCCGCAGTTGCCGGGAATCATAGGCCGGACGGCCGGGTCTGGCGGGAGACGGGGACATGTCGGTCGTATTGGCGAAGTCTGCGAAGTATACTCGCTCACTCCCATCCTTTCAGTACGCGAGCCCTCACCACGGGCCGTCCGCCGATGCCGCCGCCGTCCGTCCCGCCGCCCGCTGTCCTTCGCGCAAACCGTTCGATGCGCCTGCGCGTCTGTCAGAGCCTGCGGACCCTCGCCACACCGACGTGGCCCCGGCTTGCCCAGTTCGTGCTGCCCAATCAGTGTTCATTATGCGGCAATTTGTCGCGAGCGGTACTCTGCGTGGCCTGCGACGCACGCTGCTGGAACGAGCCGCGCCTGCGTTGCACCGTCTGCGCGCTTCCGCTTGCCGGCGCGCGGCGAACGACAGGGCGGGCGCGCTACCGCTGCGGCGCGTGCAGCGAAACGCCGCCTGCCTTCGATACGACCATCGCGCTTGGCGACTACCGTGCGCCGCTCGATCTGCTCGCGCGCGGGCTGAAGTTCCATGCGCGCCTCGCGCTGGGCGCCGCCTTCGCCCGGCAACTCGCGCGGGCAGCCGAAGATGCACTCGACCCCACCGATCGACCCGACGTGATCGCGCCGGTGCCGCTCTCGCGCGAGCGGTTGATCGAACGCGGCTACAACCAGGCGTGGCAGATCGCGCGGCCGCTTGGGCGCGCGCTGCGCACGCGCGCGGACCCGACGCTCGTACGCCGCGTGCTGCACACCGCGGCGCAATCGCGGCTCGACCGCGACACGCGCCGCCGCAATGTCGCGCGCGCGTTCGCGCTGACCCGACCGGTGCGCGGCCTGCACGTGGGCATCGTGGACGACGTGATGACCTCGGGCGCCACGCTCGACGCGCTCGCGCACACGCTGAAAGCCGCAGGCGCGAGGCGCGTGACGAATTTCGTCGCACTGCGCACGCCGAAGGACTGATACGGTTTCTCCATTCCTTGTTGCTTTAGTTGCTTCTCAACGAGTCTCACCCATCATGTTCAATGTCGTTCTCGTCGAACCGGAAATTCCGCCAAACACCGGCAACGTCATTCGCCTGTGCGCGAATACGGGTGCGCGACTGCATCTGATCGAGCCGCTAGGCTTCCCGCTCGACGACGCGAAGATGCGGCGCGCGGGACTCGACTATCACGAATACGCGCAGATGCACGTGCATCGCGACTGGGACGCCTTTCTCGCCGCCGAGTCGCCCGATCCGTCACGGATGTTCGCGTTTACGACGCGCGGCTCGGGACGCTTCCATGCCCATGCCTTCGTGCCCGGCGACTGGTTCGTGTTCGGTGCGGAAACGCGCGGCCTGCCCGAGGCGCTGCTCGAGCGCATTCCGGATGAACAACGCGTGCGCCTGCCGATGCGCCCGGGCAACCGCAGCCTGAACCTCTCGAATACGGTGGCCGTTGTCGTGTTCGAGGCGTGGCGTCAAGCGGGGTTCGAAGGCGGCGAGTGAAGCCGCCACCGGCAGGATCAGGAAAATAATGGACGACGCATCGAGTGGCGTCGTCTCCGATGTCGACGAATATCAGGAAGAACGCGCCGCGAGTTCGCGCCGGTAGCGCGTATTCATCGCATCGTCGAAGCACGCGAAAGTCACGTGCTCGAGTTCGGCGTAGTCCAGCAGGAAGCCGATCACCGTCTGCGTGGCGATGAGCACGGCATCATCGGCGGGGAAATGGTAGACGCCGCAACTGATTGCCGGAAACGCGATGCTGCGCACGTCCGCCGCTCTGGCGCATTCGAGCGAGCGGCGGTAGCACGACGCGAGAAGCCGCGCCTCGTCATGGCCGCCGCCATGCCACACCGGACCGACGGTATGGATCACATGCTTCGCGGGAAGCCGGTAGCCCCGGGTGACTTTGGCGTCGCCGGTGGGGCAGCCGCCCAGTGTCTCGCATTCGCGCAGCAGACCCGGCCCGGCGGCGCGATGGATCGCGCCATCCACGCCGCCACCGCCCAGCAGCGAGGTATTCGCGGCATTGACGATCGCATCGACGGCGAGCGTCGTGATATCGACCACCCGCGACTCGATCCGGCAGTTTCCGATGGTAAGCATGTCCGTCCTCCTGGCGGGCGAAGCGCGGACGAAGCGCCCTACTCCGCCTTGGCGTCGCGCCTGAGCAGCGCGCTCACGGCATCGCTCGGCGCAACGCCGTCGAACAGCACGGCGCAGACCGCCTCGGTAATCGGCATGTCGATACCGTGCACGCGCGCGATCGCCAGCACGGCCTGCGCGCAGCGCACGCCTTCGGCGACGTGACCGAGCGCGCCGAGGATATCGTCGAGCGTGCGGCCGCTCGCGAGTTGCATGCCCACGGTGCGGTTGCGCGACAGATCGCCCGTGGCGGTAAGGATGAGGTCGCCGAGGCCTGTCAGCCCCGTAAAGGTTTCGGCCCGGCCGCCCAGCGTCACGCCGAGCCGCGACATTTCCGCGAGCCCGCGCGTAATGAGCGCGGCGCGCGCGTTCAGCCCGAGGCCGAGGCCGTCCGAGATGCCCGTCGCGATCGCCAGCACGTTCTTGACCGCGCCGCCCACCTCGACGCCCACTACGTCGTCGCCGGTGTAGATGCGCATCGCACGGTGATGGAATGCGCCGAGGGTGCGCTCGCGGCACGCCGCGGACGTGCTCGATATGGTCAGCGCAACGGGCAGACCCTGGCCGACTTCGCGCGCAAAACTCGGACCCGAGAGCACGCCATTGCTGGCGTGATCGGGCAGTTCGGCGGCCACGACCTGGTGAGGCATGAGCTGCGTGTCGGCCTCGAAGCCCTTGCAGAGCCAGACGAAATGCGCAGGCACGCGACCGAGATCGCGCATCGTGCGCAGAAGCGCGCGCAGCCCGGCTACGGGCGTCGCGACGACGACGAGCGCCGTCTCGTCCGACGCGTGGTCGAGCGCGGCGGCGAGATCCGTTTCGTAGTGGAGATTGCGCGGCAGCGAGATTCCCGCCAGATAGCGGGCATTCTCGTGCGTTTTGGCGAGGGCGCCGATGAGCGCGCCATCGCGCGCCCACAGCACCGTGTCATGCGCGCGGGCCAGATGGCCGGCCAGCGCGGTACCCCACGCGCCGGCGCCGAGAACGGCGACTTTCATTGCGATACTCCGCTCCGGCGGCCTGGGGTCAATGCGTGGCGCTGCTTTGCGCGCCGTCCTGCTGCGCGATCTGCTGCAGGCGTTGCTCGTAGAGCGCCTGGAAGTTGATCTCGGCGAGGTGGATCGGCGGGAAACCGGCGCGCGTGATCGCGTCGGCAATGTTCGAGCGCAGGTACGGGAACAGGATCGTCGGGCACGCAATGCCGACGAGCGGATCGAGCTGCTCGGCCGGAATGTTGCGGATGTCGAAAATACCGGCTTGTTTGGCCTCGATCAGGAACGCGACCTTGTCCTTCACCTTCGCGGTGACCGTGCCGGTGACGAGAATCTCGTAAACGGATTCCGCAAGGCGCTCGGCCTTGACGTCGACTTCCACTTCGACCGAAGGCATGTCCTGCTCAAGGAAGATGGCCGGCGAATTCGGCTGCTCGAGCGACATGTCCTTGAGGTAGATGCGCTGGATATTGAAGAACGGCTGGTTGTTCTCGTCAGACATGGTGATTGGCTTCCCTGATTAAATGGATTGCAGCAGCAAATGACAGCGCAAACTGCGGTACAGCGCATACGACAACAAGCCCGCGCGGCCGCCTTACGTGAAAGCAGGTCTGCGCGGGCTCGAAAAGCCCTGCGGCGCCTCGAACGGTCCCACGACGGTCCCGCACACCGGCTTCGCCCGAAAATCAGGCTGACTGCGGGCTAACCTCAAGCCGCCTTGTCGAGCAGCGGCATCAGGCCGCCGGCGCGGTCGAGCGCGGAGAGGTCGTCGTAACCGCCCACATGCGTCTCGCCGACGAAAACCTGCGGCACGGTCCGGCGGCCGGTGCGGGTCATCATTTCCTCGCGACGGGCCGGGTCCCGGTCGATCAGCACTTTTTCGATGTGCTCGACGCCGCGCGACTTTAAAAGACGTTCGGCCATCTGGCAATACGGGCACACCTGGGTGCTGTACATGACCACCTTGTTCACTTCGAACCTCCTTGTTTCACGACCGGCATACCGGCCTGCTGCCAGGCGTTCACGCCGCCGTCCAGGACATGGACTTCGGCAAAGCCGGCATCCTGCACGAGGCGCTGCGCCTTGTGCGATTGCTGGCCCGTCTGGCAGACCAGCAACACCGGGTTGCTCTTGTTCTTCACGGACTGGCCCACCTTGGCCTGCAGCTCGGCAAACTCGAGATGACGGGCCGAAGGCAGATGCCCCTTCGCGAAATCCTCCGCGGAACGCAGGTCGATCACCACCGCGTTGCGGCGGTTGATGAGCTGCGTCGCCTCGGCGGCGGAAACGCCGCCGCGCCCGCCGCGCTTGAGCGTCGGCCACAGCAGCATCCCTCCCGAGATGAGGACGATCGCGATGAGTACAAGGTTGATGTAATTGGTAAAGAACGTCACGGAAAATCCGCCGGAAAAATGAGAAAGCGTGGGAAATCGGGAGCAGGCAATCTTGTCATTATAAAATAACCGTTTGTCGCGAGGGTGGCGCGCCCCTGCCCGGGCCGAAGGGTCACCCCCGAGGCCCTCCGGACGGGCCGAGGCTCCTCCCGTCCCCTATTACCCGACTACCGCTTCCTCACTACCGACCGGCATCCCATGTACAAACTCGTGCTCATCCGCCACGGCGAATCGACGTGGAACAAGGAAAACCGCTTCACCGGCTGGGTCGACGTCGACCTCACCGAACAGGGCATCCGCGAAGCCCAGCAGGCGGGCCGCCTGCTCAAGGAGTCCGGCTACACCTTCGACATCGCCTACACGTCGGTGCTCAAGCGCGCGATCCGCACGCTCTGGCACGTTCAGGACCAGATGGACGAGATGTACCTGCCGGTCGTTCACTCGTGGCGCCTGAACGAGCGTCATTACGGTGCGCTTTCGGGCCTGAACAAGGCCGAAACCGCCGCGAAGTACGGCGACGAACAGGTTCTCGTCTGGCGCCGCAGCTACGACACGCCGCCGCCCGCGCTCGACCCCGCCGACCCGCGCACCGCGTACAACGACCCGCGCTACGCGAAGGTGCCGCGCGAGCAGTTGCCGCTCGCGGAGTGCCTGAAGGACACCGTGGCGCGCGTGCTGCCGATCTGGAACGAGTCGATCGCACCGGCCATCAAGTCGGGCAAGAAGATCGTGATCGCCGCGCACGGCAATTCGATCCGCGCGCTCGTGAAGTATCTCGACAACATTTCGGACGACGACATCGTCGGCCTGAACATCCCGAACGGCGTGCCGCTCGTCTACGAACTGGACGAGAACCTCAAGCCCATCCGGCATGACTACCTGGGCGACGCCGAGGCCATCGCCAAGGCACAGGCTGCCGTCGCGAACCAGGGCAAGGCTGGCTGAGCATCGTTTGGCCCGGGGGTTTGCCCCCCCGGTTTTGCTCCCCCTCCGCTTTTTCCCGGCTTCGCTGTCAAAACTGCCAGCCCGGCGTCAGCGCCACGCCCGACAAGGCTTTGCCGTCGGGCTCATGCGAACCGGGCACGCGCTTCGCTGTCGAACCCCCATCTTCCGCGCACGACGCACAGCCCCGGCGAGTGTGCAGTTATACTTGTCCGTCGCTTTTCCATTAGACGCTGCCACGCGCCTTTCGACCGCACGCAACAATCTCTATGCGAAAGAACCTGAAAAACATCGGCCTGATTGCCGCTGGCCTCGCGACCGGCGTATTTGCCACCCTGCAGATCTCCGCCTCGGCCCAGCAGACCACGACCGAGCCGCTGCCGCTCGACCAGTTGCGGCTCTTTGCCGAAGTGTTCGGTCAGATCAAGCATGATTACGTCGTGCCGGTCGACGACAAGAAACTGCTGATCTCCGCGATCAAGGGCATGGTTTCGAGCCTCGACCCGCACTCGTCGTATCTCGACAAGACCGATTACGAGGAGCTCCAGGAGCAGACCAAGGGTCGCTTCGCGGGTCTCGGCATCGAGATTTCGTCCGAAGACGGCCTGATCAAGGTCATCTCGCCGATCGAGGACACGCCCGCGTTCCGCGCCGGCATCCGTCCGGGCGACCTGATCACCCGCATCAACGACAAGCCCGTGCGCGGCATGACGCTCGACCAGGCCGTCAAGCAGATGCGCGGCGACCCCGGCACGAAGGTCACGCTCACGATCTTCCGCAAGACCGACGACCGCACCTTCCCGCTCACCATCACGCGCGCCATCATCAAGGTGCAGAGCGTGAAGACGAAGGTGCTGCAGCCGGGCTACGCCTACATCCGCATCACGAGCTTCCAGGAGCGCACGGTGCCGGATCTCGCCGACAAGCTGCAGGACATCGCGCGTCAGGAGCCGCACCTCAAGGGCCTGATTCTCGACCTGCGCAACAACGGCGGCGGTCTGCTGCAAAGCGCCGTGGGCGTTGCGGGTGCGTTCCTGCCGCCGGACTCGGTGGTCGTTTCGACGAACGGCCAGATCCCGGATTCGAAGCAGGTCTATCGCGACACCTATGAGAACTACCGCCTGCCCTCGTTCGACGGCGATCCGCTGAAAAACGAAGCGGCCGAGTTCAAGACGGTGCCGATGGTCGTGCTGACCAACGCCTACTCGGCTTCGGCTTCGGAAATCGTGGCGGGTGCGCTGCAGGACCAGAAGCGCGCACTGATCGTCGGCAAGACGACGTTCGGCAAGGGCTCGGTGCAAACGGTCCGGCCGCTCACGGCCGACACGGCGCTGCGCCTGACGACGGCGTACTACTACACGCCGACCGGCCGCTCGATCCAGAACAAGGGCATCCGTCCTGACTACGCGGTCGACCAGTATTCGGACGGCGATCCGGACGACGCGCTCGTCACGCGCGAAGTGGACTACTCGAACCACCTTGCGAACACACAGGATCCGAACGAGAAGAAGGAGCAGGAAACGCGCGAGCAGGAGCGCATGGACATGCTCCAGCAACTCGAAGAGCAGAACGACAAGAAGACGCCCGAGCAGCGCGAGAAGGATCGCAACCGCAAGCCGGTCGACTTCGGCACGCCGGACGACTTCATGCTGCAACAGGCCATCAACGTCCTGCAGGGCAAGCCGGTGATCGAATCGAAGTCGCCGATGGAGCGCCGCCTCGCGCAGGAGAAGCCGGAGCAGTCGGCTTCGGCGCCGATCGCCGTGAAGCCGGCGGCTTCGGCGGTGCCGGGCGCCTCGGCCCCGGCTGCCGCTCCGGCCTCGGCGGCTTCCGCCCCCCAGCCGGCCTCGCAGGCGAAGTAACCGCTGTGGCAACACCCGCTCCCGAAACCCGCGCATAACGCGGGCGCCGGGAGCGGACCTCCTCGCGCGACTACAATAACGAAACCGAATTCACGGCGCGCGATTCCGGTCTCCTCGCTGCGCTCAACTCCCCGCGCATCGCGATGAACGACGATCAACTCCTCCGCTATTCCCGTCATATCCTCGTCGACGAGATCGGCATCGAGGCGCAGCAGCGCTTTCTCGACGCGCACGCGATCGTGGTCGGCGCGGGCGGCCTCGGCTCGCCGGCGGCGATGTATCTGGCGGCGTCGGGTGTGGGCGCGCTCACGCTCGTCGACAACGACACCGTCGACCTCACCAATCTCCAGCGGCAGATCATGCACGAGACGGCCTCGGTGGGCCGGGCGAAGGTCGAGTCGGGCCGCGACGCCATCGCGCGGCTGAATCCCGAGGTGAAGGTGAGCACCGTGCAGGCGCGCATCGACGACGCCTGGCTCGATGCGCATGTGCCGGGGGCGGCGGTCGTGCTCGACTGCACCGACAACTTCGCGACGCGCCACGCGATCAACCGCGCCTGCGTGAAGCACGGCGTGCCGCTCGTTTCGGGCGCGGCGCTGCGCTTCGACGGCCAGATCAGCACGTTCGACTTCCGCGACCCGGCTTCGCCGTGCTACGCCTGCGTGTTCCCCGAGGACCAGCCGTTCGAGGAAGTGGCCTGTTCGACAATGGGCGTGTTCGCGCCCACGGTAGGCATCATCGGCGCGATACAAGCCGCCGAGGCGCTGCGCGTGATCGGCGGCATCGGCGAGCCGCTCGTCGGCAAGCTCATGATGCTCGACTCGCTGCGCATGGAATGGAACACCATGCGCATTGCGCGGCAACCCGACTGCCCTGTTTGCGGCGAGCGTCACTGAACCCCGAGATCGAATTGGCCACAAGCGCAAACGCCCCGGCATGCCGGGGCGTTTCTCGTGATACAGATGCAGGACCGCTCAGGCCTCGGCCACGCGCCTGAGCGCCGCGTGCAACTCCTCGGGCTCGTAGGCCGCCAGCACGTCGGCCACGGGCTTCTCCAGCGACTTTAGCTGCGAGCGCAAGATTTCCTGCTTCACCACGAGCAGTTGGCTCGGATGCATCGAGAACTCGGTGAGCCCCATGCCGAGCAACAGGCGCGTGAGCGTCGGGTCGCCTGCCATCTCGCCGCACACCGAAACCGGCACGCCGGCGCGCCGGGCCTCGTTCAGCGTATGCGCGATCAGTTGCAGCACGGCCGGATGCAGCGGGTCGTAGAGATCGGCGACGGCATTGTCGGCGCGATCGATCGCGAGCGTGTACTGGATCAGGTCGTTCGTGCCGATCGAAAGGAAGTCCAGACGCCGCAGGAACATCGGCAGCGAGAGCGCCGCCGCCGGAATCTCGATCATCGCGCCCACCTGCACGTTCGGATCGTAGGCGAGGCCCGCGTCGTCGAGCTGGCGCTTCGCCTCGCGGATCAGGTCGAGCGTCTGGTCGATCTGCTGCGCATGCGCGAGCATCGGAATCAGGATCTTGACCATGCCGAACGCCGATGCGCGCAGGATCGCACGCAGTTGCGTGAGGAACATCTGCGGTTCGGACAAACTCCAGCGGATCGCGCGCAACCCCAGCGCCGGGTTCGCCGCCGTCTCGTAGCCGTCGCTCGCGGTCATCGAATCGAGCGGCTTGTCCGCGCCCACGTCGATCGTGCGGATCGTCACCGGCAGCCCGTTCATGAGCTCGGCCGCGCGGCGGTAGGCGAAGAACTGCTCGTCCTCCTCCGGCAACTGGTTCTTGTGGTTCATGAACAGGAACTCGGTGCGGAACAGGCCCACGCCCGTCGCGCCCGAGTCGAGCGCCGCCTGTGCGTCCTCGGGCAGTTCGATGTTCGCGTAGAGCTCGATCTTCGTGCCGCACAGCGTCTGCGTGGGCGAGAACTTCAGCCGCTGCAGCTTGCGCCGCTCAAGGGCCATCTCGCTCTGGCGCCAGGTGTACTCCTCGAGCACGATCGGCGCGGGATCGACAATCACGACGCCATGATCGCCGTCGACGATGATGAGGTCGTCCTGGCGAATCAGCGCGCTCGCCTGCTGCACGCCCACGGCCGCCGGAATGCCGAGGCTGCGCGCGACGATCGCCGTGTGCGAGGTGCGGCCGCCGAGGTCGGTGACGAAGCCCTGGAAGGTCTGGGTCTTGAACTGCAGCATGTCGGCGGGCGCGATGTCGTGGGCGACCACGATCATCTCGTCGCAACTGCCGTGCAGCACCGCGGGCGACGCGCCCGCCAGCGCCTTCAGCACGCGCTCCACGACCTGCTCGATGTCGGCCTTGCGCTCGCGCAGATATTCGTCCTCGACTTCGTCGAAGTGGCGCGTGAGCCGTTCGAGCTGCTCGGTGAGCGCCCATTCCACGTTGAAGCGCCGGGTGCGGATGAGGTCGATGGTCTCCTGGACGAGCATCACGTCCTTCAGGATCATCAGGTGCACGCCGATGAACGCGCCCATTTCGGTAGGCGCGTCGGCGGAGAGGTCCGCGCGCAGCGCGTCGAGTTCCTGCTCGACGACGGCGAGCGCCGCGCGAAAGCGCTCGATCTCGGCCTCGATCTTGTCGGGCTCGACCAGATAATGGTCGACGTCGAGCGCAGCCGGAGCGATCAGATAGGCTCGCCCAATGGCAATACCGCGCGATACGGGAATTCCATGCAGCGTGAACGGCACGCGCACCTCCTCTGGTTATGTGATGCCGCGGCAAACCGCTGCAATGCGCTCTCTCAGACCCCGATGGCGATTATAAATTCCGTGCGCCGCTCCTGGCTCGTTAAGTCCTTTCATTAAGTCCAATTAATGGCCGGGACATGCTGCCGCGCAGCATGCCGTTCACTCGCCGCACTCGCCGTAATGCGCCCATACAAAAACGCCGCGGGCAAAGCCGCGGCGTCTCGACATTCAAGGGCGATGCACGCGGATCATTGGCCTTCGCCGAACTTGTCGGCAATGAGCTTGAGCAGCGCGCTCATGGCGTCGGTCTCGTCGGGACCTTCGGTTTCGATGAGAACCGTGCTGCCAATGCCGGCGGCCAGCATCATCACGCCCATGATGCTCTTCGCGTTGATCCGGCGGCCGTTGCGGCTCATCCAGATTTCGGACTGAAAATTGCCTGCCAGTTGGGTCAGCTTCGCCGACGCCCGCGCGTGCAGGCCAAGTTTGTTCACGATGGTCGTTTCTTGTTGCAGCATAGGTTCGATCCGGGCGCTGTGTGTTTGAGTGAGACGGGTTCGGTCAATGATCGGGAAGCGCGGCCGCGCTTGCGTGACGGCTATGCGCCGGCCGGTTTCAGCTTGCCTGCCGCGAAATCGGAGGCCGCGGAGGCCGCTTCGGCGCACGGCGTAGGCGCGCAGGCACACTCCGTGGCCGCGGGCGGCGGCGTGGCCGGGCCGATCGCCTGGATGCCGTTGCTCGCGCCAGCCAGCGCCTTCTCGACGAGGGTTTCGAGCGACGTCGTCCGGTAGCAGACGGCGCGCACCAGCATCGGCAGGTTCACGCCCGCCAGCACGCGCACCTGCGGCAGCGTCGCGAGACGCGAGGCGATGTTCGAAGGGGTCGCGCCGAACATGTCGGTCAGAACGAGTGCGCCATTCTCCTCGCGCAGCCGCTCGATTTCCGCATTGGCCTGTCTGACGACCTCGGTGGGGTCGCTGTCGGGAAGGACGTCGAGTGCGCCAACGCGCGCCGGACAGCCGCCGTAGATGTGCGCGATGCAATCGCGTAGCGCGGTGGCTAGCGGTGCGTGCGCGATGATCAGAATGCCTGCCATGTCAGCCTGACTGCAAAAACGGCTCGGTTGATGGCCGAGCCGATCCCCACGATCGTGTCCGGCAGCGCCGATCCCGAGGCCAGCCGCGGGCCTTCAGGGTCGGAACACACGCCGCGCAGCCGTACCGTAAACGTCTTGTCAGACGCCCGCCGGCCTGCCCGGAACGCGGGCTCGCGGCATTGTAGCAGGGTCATTTTCGCGCGAGCGAAGAGCTTTTGCTCGCGCGGTGGCCGTCGCGCCATGGCCCCTGCTACCCCATTCCCTGCATCAGATGCTGGCGGGCGCGTTCGATTCAAGCCGCCGCACGCTCCAGCGCGTCGACGAACATCGCCGCCACGTCGAAGCCCGTCTGGTCCATGATCTCGCGAAAGCAGGTCGGGCTCGTGACGTTCACTTCGGTGAGCCAGTCGCCGATCGCGTCGAGCCCCACCAGCAGCAGGCCGCGCGCGGCCAGCACCGGCGCGAGCGTCTTCGCGATCTCCCTGTCGCGCGCGGTGAGCGGCTGCGCGCGGCCAAGGCCGCCCGCCGCCAGATTGCCGCGCACCTCGTTGCCCTGCGGAATGCGCGCGAGCGAATACGGCACCGGCTCGCCGCCGATCAGCAGGATGCGCTTGTCGCCTTCCTTGATCTCGGGGATGAACTTCTGCGCCATCACGCTGCGCGCACCGTCGTGGCTCAGCATCTCGATGATCGAGCCGAGGTTCATGCCGTCCGGCTTCACGCGGAACACGCCCATGCCGCCCATGCCGTCGAGCGGCTTGAGGATCACGTCCTGGTGCTCTTCATGGAACGCGCGCAGGCGCGCCGCGCTGCGCGTGACGAGCGTGGGTGCGACGAACTGCGGAAACTCGCCGATCGCGAGCTTCTCCGAATGATCGCGGATCGACTGCGGGCGGTTGAAGATCTTCGCGCCCGCGCGCTCGGCCAGTTCGAGCAGCCACGTGGACGTCACGTACTCCATGTCGAACGGCGGGTCCTTGCGCATCACGACCGCGTCGAAGCCCGTGAGCTCGCGCGAAGCGTCTTGCGCGACGAACCACGGTTCGCGATGCAGATCCGCCAGGTCGCCGACCATCTCGAAGCGCCGCACGTCCGCCTCCACCCTGCCGTTCACCCAGGCGAGGTGCTGCGGCTCGCACGCGTAAAGCGTGTGGCCGCGCCGCGCGGCCTCGGCCATCATCGCGTAGGTCGAGTCCTTGTAGATCTTGAACCGCTCGAGCGGATCGGCGATGAAAAGAATGTCCATGTCGTCCCTGCTGCGCCCCCGAACGGGCGCCGTTTATCCGTTATGCGAAAGATCCGCGCAAAAGCACAAGAGCGGGCACAAGGGCGAACGCCAAAGCGGACGCAAAGCCCGCCGGCTTCACACCTGTCACACCTGGATCGCCTCGGGGTCGGTCTTCTCCAGCTCGACCGACGCCGCGAGCAGCCCGAGGCGCGCCACCACGCCGTACATGTAGAAGCGGTTCGGCGGCGCCGCGCCCGGCTTCGCGCGCGTGTCGGGCAGCGCCGTGTGCTCGAAGCCTAGCGGCACGTAGTGCATGCCCGGCGCGTTCAGATTCTGGTCGCGCTCGCGGCTGCCGTGCGCGCGGTAGAAGCCGCCCACCACGTAGCGGTCGATCATGTAGACCACCGGCTCGGCCACTTCGTCGCCGATGCGCTCGAACGTATAAACGCCTTCCTGCACGATCACGTCGTGCACTTCGAGGCCGTCCTTCGTCGCCGACATCTTCGCACGTTCGCGCCTCGTGAGCGCGGCGACCTCGGAGGCGTCGTGCACCGTCATCACGCCGCGCCCGTCGGTGCCCGCATCGGACTTGATGACGACGTAAGGCTTTTCGGTGATGCCGTACTCGCGATACTTCTTCGCGATCTTCTTGAGCACGGCGTCGATGGCCGTGGCCAGCGCCTCCTCGCCGATACGCGCCTCGAAGTCCACGCCTTCCACGTGCGCGAAGTACGGATTGATCATCCACGGATCGACGCCCACCATCTTCGCGAACTTCTTCGCGACGTCGTCATAGCACGAGAAGTGGGTCGACTTGCGACGCACCGCCCAGCCCGCATGCAGCGGCGGCAACACATATTGCTCGTGCAGGTTCTCCAGCACGGGCGGAATGCCGGCCGAAAGATCGTTGTTCAGAAGAATCGAGCACGGGTCGAAGTTCTTCAGGCCCACGCGGCGCGCCGTACGCTCGAGCGGCTCCACGACGATCTTCTGGCCGTCCGCGAGCGGGATCGTGACCGGCCCGGCGATGTTTTCGTCCAGCGTGCCGAAGCGCACGTTCAGGCCCGCCTGGCGCATGATCGTCGCAAGCCGCGCGACGTTCTCCAGATAGAACGCGTTGCGCGTGTGCTGCTCGGGAATCACGAGCAGGTTCTTCGCGTCGGGACAGATTTTCTCGATCGCGGCCATCGCGGCCTGCACGGCGAGCGGCAGCACTTCCTCCGGCAGGCAGTTGAACGCGCCGGGGAAGAGATTGGTGTCGACCGGCGCGAGCTTGAAGCCGGCGTTGCGCAGGTCCACCGAGCAATAGAACGGCGGCGTGTGCTCCTGCCATTCGAGGCGGAACCAGCGTTCGATGGCCGGCGTCGCGTCGAGGATGCGCTGCTCCAGCTCGAGGAGCGGCCCGTTCAACGCCGTAACCAGATGCGGGACCATAAAGTCGTACTCGCGGACTAAGAAATTGCAGGAAAAAAATTGCAGGGAAAGCGGGAGTCTATCTGGGGACGATTCTGCACGATGCAAGATGGCTTATCCCTTACGCGGCGCAGGGTTAATCGGCATGCCCCGGCCGGTCGTCGCCCTCGCGCCCGCCATTCCATTCTGGACCGCGCGAGCCCGCGCGCGCAATGGGTGCACCCGCCCCAAAAAGAAAAAGGCCCGCCGGAAAGGCGGGCCGAACTCGCTGCGCTGATTGCAGACTGCTATACCCCGTAGGAGACGCCCCCGGCGTGGCCGGAAGCGTTCTTGATCGTTATTCGACGCGCTCACCGTGGAGGATCACGTCGAGGCCTTCGCGCTCTTCTTCTTCCGTGACGCGCAGGCCCATCACCATGTCGATGACCTTCAGCAGGACGAAGCTCACCACGCCGCTGTAGATCAGCGTCGTGAGGACGCCCTTGCATTGCAGGAGGACGCTGGCATCCTGCCCGCTGATGTCCTTGACCGCGAACACGCCGGTCAGGATCGCGCCGATGATGCCGCCGATACCGTGCACGCCGAAGGCGTCGAGCGAATCGTCATAGCCGAACTTGTGCTTGAGCCACGTGGCCGACCAGAAGCAGACCACGCCTGCCACGACACCGATCACGATCGCACCCATCACGCCGACGAAACCCGAAGCCGGCGTAACCGCAACGAGACCCGCGACGGCGCCCGAGGCAATGCCGAGCACCGAAGGCTTGCCCTTGGCGATCCACTCCGCGAACATCCAGCCGAGCGCCGCGCAGGCGGTGGCGACTTGCGTCGTGAGCATCGCGAAACCGGCACGGCCGTCAGCGGCGACCGCCGAACCCGCGTTGAAGCCGAACCAGCCCACCCACAGCATGGCCGCGCCCATCAGCGTGAGGACGAGGTTGTGCGGCGCCATCACTTCGCGGCCGTAGCCGATACGCTTGCCGAGCACGAGGCAGCACACGAGACCGGCGATACCGGCGTTGATGTGCACCACCGTGCCGCCTGCGAAGTCGAGGATGCCGGCGGCTGCGAGCCAGCCGGTCGGTTCCCAGACCATGTGCGCGATCGGCGAGTAGACGATGATCGACCACAGCGACATGAACACGAGCATGGCCGAGAACTTCATGCGGTCGGCGAACGCGCCCGTGATCAGCGCCGGCGTGATGATCGCGAACGTCATCTGATAGACGAAGTACACGGTCTCCGGAATGGTCGGCGCGAGGTGGCTCACGGTCAGCGTCACGCCCTTGTCGCCGTGGATGTAGTTCATGCCGGCGAGGAAGACGCGCGAGAAGCCGCCGATGAACGCGCCGCCCGGCGTGAAGGCGAGGGAGTAGCCCACCACAGTCCAGATCACCGTGACGACGCAGGTGATCGCGAAGCTCTGCATGAGCGTCGCGAGCACGTTCTTCTTGCGGACCATGCCGCCGTAGAAGAGCGCGAGACCCGGGATCGTCATGAACAGCACGAGCGCCGTGGAGGTCAGCATCCACGCGGTGTCGCCGGAGTTGATCTTCGACGCGTCGACGGAGAACGGCGCCGTCGGAGCGGCCGGCGCCGCAGCGGCGGCCGAAGCGTCGGCGGGGGCGCTGGCCGCGGTGGTGGCCGACGCGGCGGCGGCAGGTGCCGAGGCCGCCGGAGCCGCCGCAGCGGCGGAAGCGTCCGGAGCGGACGCGACGGCGGCTGGCGCCGAAGCGGCTGCCGGCGCGGAGGCGTCGTCCGCCAGCGCGGCGCCGACGCCGCCAGCCAGCAGCGAGCCGGCCATCAGCAAGGACATCAAAAGTTTGCGCATCTCGGTTTCCTCTTGTCTCTCTCTAATGTCACAGCGCGTCTGCGCCGGTCTCGCCGGTGCGGATGCGGATCACTTGCTCGATCGGCGTCACGAAGATCTTGCCGTCGCCGATCTTGCCGGTGCGGGCGGCGCGCTCGATCGCCTCGATGGCCTGCTCGACGATGTCGTCCGAAACGGCGGCCTCGATCTTCACCTTCGGCAGAAAGTCGACGACGTACTCCGCGCCGCGATACAGCTCCGTATGGCCCTTCTGGCGACCAAACCCCTTCACCTCGGTCACGGTGATCCCCGAGACGCCTATGGCCGACAACGCCTCGCGCGCCTCATCGAGCTTGAACGGCTTGATGATTGCTGTAATGAGTTTCATGTAGTCCTCGCTGTGGTTGCTCCAATCCCTTGTTCGCATATGCAACGGGCGCCGGGCGGGCGGGTCACGCGCAGCCGGCGCACCGCAAGCCAACCGCTGTTCGGTGCGCGGGGCAGTATTAGCAACACCCGTGCCAATCCGGATGCAGCCGCTTCCGGCGACTTCGTGGCAGGAATCGCGCAAGACGGGGACAATGCCGGTCCGCGGGGCCGACAGGCCCGGTACGCGGGCCCTGGCCGGACGGCCAACGTGGCGTGCGCGCGGTGGCGAGGGGTCCGGAACGTTGCTAGAGTGTCTTCAGGCTGTGCGGCTGCAAAGGCCATTCAACAGGCCGCGGCGCAATACCAGGACGTTCGTGCGAGGGCGCCCGGGTCGCCGCGCGAAACCACCTGCAACGGCACGCACCAGATGCGTTCATGGACGCAGGCGGCAGCAGGCCGGCGCACCAAGATCGCTCATGACCGGATGCCAGGCACAGGTGAAACGAAATCTGCACAGGTTTTGTGCAAAGAGGGGAATCAAATGAAACAACCGAACGACGTATTCAACGATCTGCAGAGCCGCGTGAGCGAGCTACTCAAGAACTCGCCCGCGCGCGATGTCGAACGCAATGTGCGCGCGATGCTTTCGCAAGGCTTTTCGAAGCTGGAACTCGTGACGCGCGAGGAATTCGACGCGCAGACGCAGGTGCTCGTGCGCACGCGCCAGCGCCTCGAAGAACTGGAGCGCCGCGTGGCCGAACTGGAGCAGAAGCTGCCCGTCACTGGCCAGTCATCCTGAACATCGGATGCGCGCACTCACTGCAAGCGAGCCGTAGCATGGCCGCAATGGAACCGTAAAGGGGCGCAAGCCTCACCGCCTGGCGCATGCGGGACCTGACTGCTCGCGGCGCCGTCTTTCGGAGAATCCCATGTCGCTTGCCGTGGTGCGTAGCCGCGCGCCGGCTGCTGGCCGCGCGCCGGAAGTCACCGTCGAAGTCCATCTCGCCAACGGCTTGCCGTCGTTTTCGACGTGTTCGGCGCCGCCGACCTGCGCTCGCTGTGCGCGCATCTCGCGGGCGAGGAAGGCGCGCGGCTTGCGCCCGTACGCGCGAGTCTCCCCGGTGCGGACGGCCATGCCGCGCCGCCTCCCGACATGGCGGACGTGATCGGCCAGCGGGGCGCGCGACGGGCGCTCGAAGTCGCGGCCGCGGGCGGGCATCATCTGTTGATGGTCGGGCCGCCGGGTGCGGGGAAATCGATGCTGGCGGCGCGCCTGCCCGGCCTGCTGCCGCCGATGACCGACGCGGAAGCCCTTGCCTCGGCCGCACTGCTCTCGGCGAGCCCGGTCGGCTTCTCGCCGCAGCAGTGGCGGCAGCGGCCGTTTCGTGCCCCGCACCACTCGTCGAGCGCGGCGGCGCTGGTAGGCGGGCGCAACCCGCCGCAGCCCGGCGAAATCACGCTCGCGCATCTGGGCGTGCTGTTTCTCGACGAGCCTTTGTTTAGGTGTTTGGATGTTGTATGTCTTTCGCTCCGGAGGGGTGTGGGGAGGACATGATTAACTTTATCCACAGCGGTCTCAAGCCCTGTCAATTCCTCTTGTGCCATCTCCTGAGCGCCGGCCGACATCGTAACGCCAAGAGCAACGGTAGGATCGCGACCGTCAGGCCAAGTAAAGGTCCAATTTATCGCGCCATCTAGGGACTCGGCTACTCCTGGAAATCGGGCTTCGTCCTTCGGGCTCGTTGCCGCAATGCTCTAACGCGCGTCCCTTTCGTCTTTCCTTGGGTCGCCGCTAGCCGGCGCTCAACGTCGAGGAGCAGGTCACTCGCGGAGCAGCCTAGTCCCGAGGCAAGCAAAAACAGCATGGTTAGTGTTGGCTGGTGCTGACCCAGTTCAAGCATGCTGACATAATTTCGACGAATATCGGCTTCGAAGGCGAGTTGTTCCTGTGTCAGGTCCGCCTGCAGCCGACGTTCTCGCAATACCGCTCCGAAGACCTTAACCGCTTCCAAGTCCCACTCCCAGTGAAATGGGAGCACTCTCGGTTTAACACATGCGCCTGTCTTCCCAGTACACTGGGAGTTATCGGTGTCGTTGGATTTGCACTGCCATATGCCGCCTTAGTCATAGCGTGATCGCAGAGATTGAAAAAGACGGCCCGGAAACTTGTTGGTAAACGGCTAAACGGGGCACGAGACCCGGATGCAGGTCCCGACGCTACGTAGCACCGTGAATCGATCAGTCGGAATTGGAGCACTAGTGGACTGGCCCAGCGCGACCCCCGTTCGCGAGCCACTAACTAGGTTCTATTGGAATTGCGTGGCTCAGTCCAAGGAGCATTGATGCTAGTGACAAATCCAAACTGGATGGATCTTAAACCTGCTAAACGGCTGCCCTCCGAATCGCTTCAGCCGTGGCGGTACGTGTTGTGGACAGACGATACGCCCAACTTTTGCCTAACCCTGTCGCACGGCCTACGTAAAACTGGCGACATGCCAGACGGTGTGCTGGCAGCGGGGCCTGAAGCATTGCTGGATGCGATTGAAGAATTTGGATATCGAGACATCACCGTCTATGTGCTCGACTACGAGTCGAATCAAAGCGCAGTGCGGTTGTGTCGGGTTACCGGTATCTGGCGGGAGCGTGACCTCGCTGGTGGTATCTCCGGTTTCTGGTACTCCACCGATTCAGGCGAACTAAAACCGTGTTTCCGCCCCCACTCGGTTCCGGTCACCAAATTGGAGAGGGTTATCGAGTTGGCTGCTGGCAGGCGCTAATCCGTTACCGGCTGCTCGTCTCTACGGAGCGCGCGCGAGGAAAAGAAGGTATCAATGTCACTGGTGGCAAAGGCAAACTCGCAGAAGACCGGTGCCGCAAAATCTTGCGTTAGCGTCTCGATTGCGGCACACGGGCTCGGCGCGACCCATCGTCACCCGTCCATTCTGGAGCGCGACAAGTGGCACAACGGAGATGTTGGGATGGTCCCTGATGCAGCCGCTAACGAGCGGCCATCCAGCACACACGTCGCAATATCTCTTCTAGAGTTTCTGCGAGCATTCTGTGCGATGCTGGCAGACGTACTTCAAGGTGAGGATTCCACCCATCAACCGGTGACGGCCACTGGCGACGGCACCGAATTCAAAATCGGCAAAGTCGCCAACATCACATCACTCGCCACTCACGACGTCGTCATGAAAGGGCTTCCTATATCAGTTGCATACGAAATGATGCGTGCCTTCAAGACAGCCGACCGCAGAGCCCTGCTTTGTGCCATTGGCATGAGCGAACGCGCGCTCCAGCACGGCAGGAGGACAGACAGGCTGCTCGACAGCAATGCCAGCGACCGGCTGCTTCGCCTAGCCATCGTAACGGAGCAGGCAATCGATGTCTTCGGCTCGCAACAGGCAGCTGAACGCTGGCTCACCACGCCGGCAACTGGGCTGGGAATGCGAAAACCGATTGATCTGCTACAAAGCTCGGCGGGTTCGCAGCTCGTAACGACGGTGCTTGCGCGCATCGACCGCGGCGTTTATACATGACAGCCTTTTCGAACAGGGGTCGTGCTACCGATGGCATGTTAGTCGTCCAGGCTACTTATTTAATGCAAGCTAGGCTTACGCGGTAAGGGTGAAAGGAATGACAACCAACTCACACCATTCGCATGTCGTCGAGCGATACGCGCAGAATGCTTCGGGCCGCGACTTCGCTGTGGGCGACGTGCATGGTTGTTTCTCGCTACTCGACGCTGAGCTTGCCGCCCGCGGTTTCGATCCGTCGCGCGATCGACTGTTCAGTGTGGGCGATCTGATAGACCGCGGCGAGGAATCGCCGTCGGTTCTCGAAGCTATGCGCCGGCATCAGATCAAGGCTGTACGCGGCAATCACGAGCAGGGTATTCTTGACTGGCTTTCGCACAAAGAGCGGGCCTACGATGCAGATCGTATTAAAACTGTACGAGCGAATGCCGACAAAGGTATTGATGGCTGGGCTTACCAAGACAGTAGTACGAAATTTCTAATCCTCAATGGCGCAGAATGGTTTATCCGGTTGTATTGCTCCAGCGAAAAGGGGGCCGCCAATACTGTCAGGGATATAAGGTCCTATTTGGCATCGCTACCTTATGCGATCGAAATCGAGACTACTCATGGTAGGGTCGGCATCGTGCATGCAGATCCCCTTGTTCCTCAATGGGATAATCTGATCCGCATTCTAGAACATGGTCCATCCGATGCGGTGGAGCGCAATTCCATTCTAATCAACCGTCTACGCTGGCGACCCAATGCATGGGCCGCACCTATGGAAGACGTGTCGGCCGTAATCGTAGGGCACACACCGACCCGGGAAATAGCACAGCGCGGCAGCGTGATGAACATTGACACAGCCGCAGTCTACGGCAACAAATTGACGATACTTAACCTAGCCGAAATCCCGGAATATCTGGCGGCAGGGGAACGCGGCATCAGCTAGTCCAATGCGCATCCTGCAGCACACATTGAGCTTCAAAATCAATGAGGATGAAATGGCTTCAGAAAATCAAATCGACCTAGCGATTGCTCTTCGGAAAATTCATGAACTGGCTCTGTCTGATGGTGACTTGGGCTATGCGTACTGGTATCAGGTCGGCAGACTTCTACAGCATGCACGTGGTATGCAAGCGCAAATCGATTTACTCACCAAGGAGTTGGAGCTGTGTCGCACGATACATACCAAGACGGTGTGAAATGTTAAAAAACGCTATGGAATCGTCGATCAGCCGGCAAGCCGCCGCGCTTCGGTCAGACGCTATCGACCGGCCATAGAAGGTGCTTCGTGGCAGCCCAATCACTCTGCATCTTCCCGGGACGGAACGGGACGTGGAACATCGACGATTTCTCGGCAGGCAACAATCGTCAGAGTCCTTGGACCGGATAGTCAGAAATAGAACTCAAGTCGAAGCGCTTGATCGCGTCGACAAGTGATGCACCAAATTTCCTCAGCAATACGTCAGCGTCCTCATCGGTGGTCACAACCGGATATGCCGTAAAGCCAAGTATTGCCAGTGCCGCTGTGCGATGCCGTCCTTGCCTGAATGCAACGCCACCGTAGGACCCGTCGCGAACATCAGGCAACTCAAAAATACGGGTCTCCGGAATTTTTATGGTCCTCTCCAGTCTCGCCGGTACAGGAGAAAAGCATAGTGCTCCTCGTTCCAGCGCTTGATAGACAAGCTGCGGGTTAAGAATGACAATCACCGGCCTCTCACCGCACTCGTTATCGAGTTCCCATCCACCCTTTGGTTCATAGTGAACCGGCTTTTTGCATCTAATCATGATTTTCCGGGTACCATGCCGACGCGGTAATGGCAACTCGCGCCGACAGCGCGTCAGATAGAAAAATCGGGTTTGCCATCGTCGTATATGACGGAAATATTGTCACGATTCCTTATACGCATATGGGACTCATTTTTAATGATTGTGCAAGGCGCTTATCAGTCCCGGATCGTCGAATGCACCAGCTTCGACAATTTTCTGGTCGATCCAGGTTCCTGCGTCGGTACTCCGCTTCGCGCGAATGGCCAAGACATCGAGGATGGTCAGTTTTGCAAGAAAGAGAGAGAGCGCGCGGCAGAAAATCGTACTGCGACGCGAGGAACAGATTTAGGGCGGCGAGGACCCGCTCATCGATCACCGGAGGGCTATTCTCAAGCGTCCAGCCCAAGACGTCCTGTGGGTTCCAGCTGCATGTCCCGACAACGTCCGTCCACGCCGGGGACGGCGAGAGATGACCCGGGATTAGTGATGGGAGAGTACCGTCATAGGTTGCAATTGAGGAAACATCCGGTCCGTGGGCAGGAATGCGGAAGTTCGCACCCGCGTTCATCGAAACGACGGGAACCCGCGCGCGCAAGTCAGCGAGCAGATTTCGCGCTGGGGATCGAATAGGAGCCACTGTTTGATCACGAGCGCGCTCGCCGACCCGAATGAGATATGCGGTTCGCGATCAAGTAGCTTCGCGCTTCGGCCCAGCACCATTACGCGTCGGTCAGGGGGCGCCTCGAGCAACATGCCCGGCGTTGTCTCGAGGGGAACGTGCAACCAGTACAGATCGGGTCGTGACATATTGTTCTACGAAAAATACGCCAGTGGGCGGGTCATCCAGCCTGGTCGCGCGAACGCCTGCGAGCCGCCGATGGCGGCCAGGAGCCGCCAGGGACTCTGTTAGTTGGTGTGATTGTTCCCGATCGGATAGAGGTCCGCAAATTTCGTTAGACTTTCGCTCAGCGAAGTCGCGGTGGACCGCGTCGTCGAAAGCCTCGACGCCGGCAAAAAACGAGAAGCAGGAGAGGATACATCGTGCCCAGCCTCACTCTGGTTGCTGACTCACCGGACGAATGGAAAGAGACTGTACGATCCGAAGACGTCCGCCGAAGGAAAGATGTTCCGTTTTGCGAAGTAAAGTTGGAACTTCGCTGAATTCAGATGAATTCGCGCGATTCCGAAGAATTGTTTTCGTTAAAAATCAACCGGTTGCGAGATTCGCGAAGTAAAGATGAAGCTTTTCCGGGTCCGGATTGATGGCCATGTAGCCGCTATCGCTAGCGGCTGGGTACACCAAACGCCTGATCGAACTGTCTTGCCCGTTTGACCTCGTCGCCGTGCAGGTAGATCGACGTCGTTGAGATCGACGCGTGCCTTAGATTGTCGCGCACCATGATCAGTTCGGTTCCGCGCGCGAGCGCGAGTGAAGCGTGCGTGTGGCGCAGCCAATGGGGGCTCGCGCGCCGCAGCTTCTCCGCCATCGCAGGCCGCTCATCCCTGATCGTGTCGGCGACCAGTGCGAAGAAGCGTCGCAGCACGCGTCCGAGTCGCGTGATTTCGATCCCGGTGCCATCTTCCGCGAGGCTGGCCACGATCACCGTTGCCGGATCCCACCGTTCGCGCGTGACCGGCAACCGGCGTTGCACCAGATACTGATCCAGCGCCATACGCGCCAGCGTCGGGAGCGCGACCTTGCCCATCTTGCCACCCTTGCCGACGAGATGCAGCCAGTGATCACCATGCTCGTCAATGTGGATGTGTCCGAGCGTTGCGCCTGTCAATTCGCTGGCCCGCAGGCCGGTTGCGTATCCGAAATCCAGCAGGAACCGAAGCCGCTGGGCGGCCGCCTCGCTCCAGCCGTAGGACCATTCGAGGCCATCGGCGATCGTGCGGAGCAGCAGCCATTCGCCTTCAGTAAAGCCGCGGGTAACGTCGAGGCCCGCTTTCACGCTTCCTCGCACCTTGACGCCAGCGAACGGGTTCGCAAGGACGTAGCGCTGTTCGACCAGCCACCGGAACAGGGCTGCAAGTACGGTGAGTGCGTACGCAACGGAGCGCGTCGATAAAGGTCCGCTGAACGGTCGCCATTCCACGCTTTGTCGTGGCCGCGACGGCCCGACCCAGCGCTCGCGTGGTGTCGGCCGTCGCAGGAATGCCCGGTAGGCGATTGCGTCATCGGTGGTCAGCGAGGACAGCGCGCAGCCCCGCTCGACGATCGCCCACAGGATCAGGCGTTCCGCCTCCTTCCGGTAGGCGCGCTGCGTGGCGGTGGACTCGTGGAGGGACAGCCAGGATTGCACCGCCTCGTAGTCGTTCGACGCCTTGAGCAGGCATACGTGCCGTGGTGCGCGAAACTGTCCGTGCGAGCCGTCGACCTCGTGCGGCAGGCGCAGTTGTTCCCACGGGACGATCTGCCCTGAAGGGGCTGCCGCAACCAGCGCGCGCGCACGCTCGGTCAGCGCTGGATGGGCCGCAAAGAATGCTTCGACATGGCGTGCGCCTGCCGTGCCGAGTCCGGTGATCGTTGCCCACCAGCGCCGCCGGCGCGGAATCCGCACGGTCAGGTCTGCGAAGGTCCGGATTCCATGCGCCTGCAGGGCAACCACCACCCGCTGTGGCAACCACTGGTCAATTTCGTCGGCGATGTGCGGCTCCGGAGCCGGCAGGTTGCGCAATGTCTCGATCGTGTGCGCGACGATATCAGCCGACACTGCCGATCGCTCGTCGAATGTTTCTGCCAGGTCGGCCCGGTGACGACTCATCGCGAACGCGACCAGTGCGCGCCGGATACGCCCGAGCACGCCGCGCGCGGACATCCCCGGCGCCTTGCGGTCGCCCAGATATCGGGCGACGGCCGAGCGGGCGTCGAGCCCGGCATACCACGCGCGCAGCGCGGCCAGTTCGGCGTCGTCGGGGAACCCGGCGGGTTCGGTCTCGCGTATTTTCATGACCGCCAGTTTAGTCCAGATTTGATAGCGGACCGATAAGAAAAGTTATCAGTCTGGCTCGATTCCAGTCATCGGCCCTGCTTCCTCGCGGGCAGAACGATCGCTATCCCGGCTTCAATTGTCGGTCTTGGCCACCTGCATATGGCCGTGGACGACCCGTTGGCGACGTTCAGCAATAGAGGTCAGCGAGGGCAGGTTTCGTTGCTAAAGTGGACGCTGACGCGTCGCGCCTCATCGAACTAGCGAAAGCCGCGACACTTGTGAAGCCAAGCGGAGGGGGGCTATTCGTGGCGCCAGGGCATCGGCTTCATTTGCTGCAACGCCGGCTAGGCAAATTGAGTCGTTGCAGTTCTGCGGATCGCGCCCCGGCGCCGGTAAACACGCGGCCGTGAAGACCTGCGCTGATCGCTCCCCCTACATTTGATTCGATGTACTTATCAAAAATGGTCCGATGCGCTCACACCGAGGCGATCACGATAGCGAAGATACGCATCCGCTGCTGGTTTCGCGGCACCGAACTAGGCCGAAGCGTAAATCTGGTTACCGAAGAGTTCCGCCACTGCGGGATTAAGTGTGAACGTCGGTGGAAATCCGACAAAAAATGGCGGCGTCGTGGTTTTTCAGTCAGGCCTTGACCATTCAAATCAGTACCGGTCAAGGCTGAACAGATCATCGACAAGTTTGCACGCGGCGTTGTATCCACCCATGAGCGCGTCAGCCTCTGTTGCGAAGGGACGGCCGCGCGCTTCGCCAAAGCGCAAGGGTGAAAACACCGCTACGGTGCTCGCTGCGTGAAATATCCTGACGATAGCAACGTACCCTGGCCGCATTGGCTCGCGCCTGTTCGGTCCGATGCTGATGTCGGACTCAACAGAAATCTCGAGCGTAAAGCCTTCATAGTCGTAGCTTCGCGTCATGACCGTCTCCCCGCCTTATTTCTCGCGTCGACATTCGCGCACGCCCGACATGGCTTCGAGCCGCGTGCATATCGTCGAGAATTCGCTCGCGTTCACCCGCGACAAAGCAATCTGCACATCGTCGAGATCGGCGTCATCCTCCGACTGCTGGACGATGAACTGCTTGACGCGAACGCTCCCCGTGCCGAGTGCCTGATGGACGATATCCAGCGAGACACTGCCGCGCTCGACCAGCAGCTGTATGGTGCGCTGCTGACGCACGGAGATAAAGCGCCGCTCCAGCGGTTTCACACCGACCAGGATGATCATGATGATGACCGTCGCACCGATCGCGGCAGTGTACATGCCACCACCCACCGCCAGGCCGATACCCGCGACCGACCAGAGGCTCGCTGCCGTCGTCAAACCGCGCACGACTTCGCCACGAAGCAGTATCGACCCCGCGCCGAGAAAGCCAATACCGGAAACCACCTGGGCGGCGACCCGAGATGGATCGAGCACGACGTTCTTCTCGCCCAGCACGTCGGAAAACCGAATGCCGAAACGAGCATCATCATCGCGGCCCCAACGCAGACCAGCATGTGCGTGCGCAAGCCGGCCGCCCAGTTCAGTCGCTCGCGCTCGAAGCCGATCACGCTGCCGAGCAGCGCTGCTATCAACATGCGCGACAGAAGTTCGAGATTTTCGATCATCTTCCTGCCCCGATTCGCTGCCCGCGTTAGAAGCGGACGTTAGCCAAGGGTGGAATTGTGGTATTTGTCTGACAATTGCGGCGCGCGCGAATGGGTCAGTGCCATGTCGAACCCTGCGCCCTCCTGCCTTGGTGTTCCCGCCGGGCCTCCTGTTTGGCCGCGAGCACGGCTTACTTCGATTTCGGTGGCCGGCCGGTCTTGACCGGTTCGACCGCCTTGACGGCCGCAAGAAGACGTTTCGTCGGTGCAGATGCCAGCAGAAGCAGCCCTGCACGGACGAGCTCGCTCTTCTTCACGGGCCGGCCAGCATCGAGGCAGCGCTGCTTGAGTACCGCGAGCTGTTCGTAGTCCTCCCTGGGCATCGTGAAGGTGTCGCGCACAACCTTTTCCTGTTTGACATGCTCCCTGCGCCGGCGGACGGCGCGCGCAGAAGGCGCTTCAAAGGGTATTACCTTCCGGGCCTGTGGCTTGGCCGCCACACGTCGGGTTTGCTCAGTTTGGACCGACTTCCCGCTGGCCACTGCCTCGTTGGCACCGTCGTCCGGGGATACATGCGCTCGCTTGCCGCTTCTGTTCCTGGTAGCCATTGGCTTCATGATTTTTTCGGGTTTGAATAAACCGTACAAACAGTTTATCGTCTTTCTGGCAAGAGGGAGTTTTCTATGCCAGACAAACACATTTCCAGCCAGTTTGATGCCGACCTGGAACACCTGTCGTCGAGATTTTTCGAGATGGGTGGGCTGGTTGAGGCCCAATTGGCCGATGCGATGGACGCGCTCAGCCACTTCGACATGGGTCTGGTCGAGAAGGTGGTTGATGAGGAGCATCGACTCAATGCGATGGAAGTCGAAATCGATGCCGCGTGCAGCAACATCATTGCGCGGCGCCAGCCTATCGCATCCGATCTGCGTCAACTGTTGGCCTTCTCCAAGGGGATCAGCAATCTCGAGCGCGCAGGCGATGAAGCGCGCAAGATCGCAAAGCGGACGAGCAGAATCGCGAATGACGCTGCGGGCAGGAACATGAATATCGCGGAAATCCGGTCATCCGGCCAGATGGCGGGAACCATCTTCCACAACGCGCTTGCTGCATTCGCGCGGCTTGATACGGTTGAGGCAGCCCGGATCATGCGTGAGGATGAGGCGATCGACGAGCAGTACCGCGCATTCGTGCGCAAGCTGCCGACATTGATGGCGGAGAATCCCCGCATCATCTCTTCCGCGCTCGACTACGTGTCCATCGCGTCGGCCATCGAACGGATCGGCGACCATGCGAAGAACCTGGCAGAACTTGTCATCTATGTTGTCAAGGGTAAGGATGTCCGTCACATTTCGCGCGACCGACTTGAGCGCGAGGCCCTGGATGATTGAGAAGCGTACAGCAGTGGCGCGAGGCCCCAACAGTCGCATGCGTGACGTGCTGTATCCGGTTGTGAGCCTCATGAAGTGCGCAGTGAACAGCCAGTGTGTCGCGGGGGGAGTGCTATGAAAATGTCTCATAGATTGCAGTCCGATTCGGCCGGGCCGGTATGGGGGCTGCTTTTGGGGATGTTCCTGATGGTGGCTGGGATCGGCATCTGGATCTATGCGAAGTCATCGGGACCCTGCGATTCCCTTGATGAATCGCTCGCGATGGCTGCAATGCTTGTCGGCACCTTTCTGGCTGTCTACGCCGGCCGGGAAATCAGGCACAGACATCGATAGTTCCACGGTCGGCAGCCGGGGCAGCACACGCCAGGGATCATCGAGGCGTTAGAAGGGTAGCCGGAACCGAAAGCGTGCTGGCCACGACAAGGATGCCGGACGGTGCGCGATTTCGCGCGACGAGCGGGTTCCCGACATAGGATCGACCGACGTCCGAGGCGATCGCTGTCCGCTTTCGAATGTCTCTTGCCGAAGGTGAAGGCAACGTTCGAATGTCCATTCAACGTCCCGGAGGAGCGGCCGAAGATGGCCGTTCGACTGCCGCCCGCGATGCAGGCCAGTTTATTCCCGGATGGGAACGACGAGCCAACAGTTCACCTGGCCTAGGTGCCTTGTCCGCGTTGGCATTGCGGCATTACGTTGCCTTAAGTCGGTTCGCTGTTCCGTTGCTCCCCAGATCCCCAAATCTGCCAGTCGCGTTGGAGCGAACGACTTGACTGGCGAGGTACGTCGCGGCCGACCGGCAGCCCGATGGCCGAAAGAATGTATCGCGCCTGCGGGAAGCCACTTTCGGGGAAGCGCTCAAAAATTCGGTTGAACTCCTCGACAAGCGGACGCGCCCGCTCCGGCACGGGCGCGTCGGGCCCCAGCATCAAGGCCGTCTGTCCAAACTTGACAGGTCCAGCCTTGATCAAGGCACGCAGCCCCGAGTTCGCGCTGCCGCGCCCGAACAGCTCCATGCCGTATGCGCGGATCATGGCGCGCACGATCGCTTCAGCAGCGGGTGTGAGCGGCGGCATGGCCTCGACCAGGCGCAGGTGCGGTGAGCGCACATCCGGCGCGGTGAAACGTCCGATATCGTCGATGTCGGCTTGGAGACGCTGCACCGGCAGGTCAGCGCTGAAGAGCAGGAGCCGGATGCGTTCATAAAGCGCGTCTTCGTCGTCGGGATCGATGACTGCAATATCTGTCATTCTCTTTTCCTTGAGGTGGCTTGTGCCCAAACAGTTCCGGAAGCTCGGCGAAGCGGACCCGGATCGACCCTCGAGTCCGCCGTTGTTCACCCTGCGTCCGGACGGAAGTTGCTGCCTGGAGGCTAGGTCCGTCGGACATACCGGTCCGAAACAACCGAGCGTTGCTGGATCCATGCGACGGCAAGCTCCAGCGCTTCATCGCGTGCCTCCTGGGCGTTGGCAAAATCTCCATCGACACCGAGCGTGCGTATTTCGCCCGCCCGGTCGGTGACGATGGCCGTGGCTGTGTAACGGCCACTCCCGGCAGCGGTTACCACCGGCCGGACCTCGCAGCCGTGATACTCGATGACTTTGTCCGTTTGCATATGACACCTCCGGCTGAGCGTCGTGTCCGGAACATGTCCGGGCACGCGCAATTCGCGTCCAGTCTGTTCAGTGCAGCACCTGTCATTCCTCGACCTGCACGCCCGGGTCACCATCGATGGGACCGGACGCTGCCGCGACGACCTGTATCGCACCGAGGTTACCGCAGAGTTTCACGGTAACCTCGCGCCCACGCGTTACCGCGGAGATGACAAGCCAGGCGTTGTGATCGCACAACCATTCAGCCTGCATGTCCCGGCACCACGATATCGGTCGGTTGGCCGCCCGGCACGGGGGACGGCTCCGGCCTCTCCCCACCGCCGTTGCCGGCGGTCTTCTGGCTTCGACGTGTTGCGCCTCCCGGGTGGAGCGCGTCGAGGAATGTTCGGCCCTTTCCGGTCAGGTATGCGCGGCGTGCGCCCTCGCCGCAATGTTCCAGCATGACGAGCTGGCGTTCGAGCAGCGCGTCGAGCTCGGCGCGGTCCATGTCGAGCTGGTCCGGCGCCTGACGAACCAGCATCAGGGTCGCAAATTCGTGCGGACTGAGCATTTTCGTCTCCTGTAAGACATGGCCCCGAAAACAGGGGCACGGTGCAGAAAAAGGACACATAATGCTGGCCATACAAGTGCGCAGCCACGCAGCGCGGCGCGCTCACGCGAGGAAGCGCGGCGGCGAATCCGTGTCGTTGAGACAGCCCGCGTTGATGGCGCGTATCGCGTACTCGACCGTCTCCCGGTGCGCCTCGTCCGCGCTTGCCCAGTGCTGGGCGTAGCGCGGCAGATGCCAGTCCGTGACCGTGTGCTCCGCACGCCGGATGCGCACGATGGCCATGTACCTGTCTGGCCGGTCTGCCGGCAACGCGCAGTGCCGGACCGGAAACGCGAAGGTCTCGATCATGAAGCCCTTCCAGCTTTGGCTGCGTTCGTTGTCCATAACTACCTCCGCGTGGCGGGTCACGCGGCGCGGGCCCTGCGGACCACGCCGCATGACCGGACTTGCCCCTGTGCGTACGCCTAACCAACGCTCACCTCAATGCGTCGCGACTTTGCCTCCTCACGACGAGGAACGGTGAGCTTCAGGACGCCATCGCGCAACTGTGCGTCGATGCGCGAGGCGTCAAAATCCGGACTGAGCGTGAACGCCCGCCAGAAGTGCGGGTGGAGCACCTCGCCATGCTGCAGGCGCAGTCCTGATGGAGTCGGAATCACCGCCTCGGCCTCGATGTTCAGACTGCCGTCCTGCACGCGCACGTCGAGTTTTTCGCGCGGCACGCCCGGCAGGTCCGCATATAGTGTGATACCGCGGCTGTCCTCGAACACGTCGACGGCAGGTGCGACCCAGGTGCGCGGCTTCGCTGCCTGCGCACCCGCTCCGGGGGCAACCTCTGTGCCCGCCCGGCGGGTAGCCAGTTCGGTGCTGTCGTTCATGATGTCCTCCGTAGCTTTCTCATGCTTCATATCCATCAGGCTTACTGAACGGCGATGGCGCGTGGCTTCGACGCCCCGGGACGTCCGACGCTCACCGTCAGGCAACCGTTGACGTAGCGCGCACTGACCTTGTCGGGGTTCGCGCGCTGCGGCAGCTCGATCACGCGCCGGAATGCCCCCATGAAGCGTTCCCTGGCGTAGACGCGCGTCTCATCGTCCGCTTCAGGTCCGGGCGGCTTGCGTTCGCCACTGATCGTCAGCAACCCCTTGTCGATCGAGACGTCGATTGCTGCCGGATCGAGTCCTGGCGCGAACGCGACGATCACGACGCTGTCGTCGGTGCTGCCGAGGTTGACGGGGGGAACGGTTTCGCTGCGCGTGGCGCGCAGGCTTGCGGGAAAGCCCGCGAAGACGCTGGCCATCTGCCGTTGCAGGCGGTCGAATTCGCCCAGCAGATCGGTGCTGAAGAAAAGATCGCTCACGACTGGTTCCCTGAAACCGGGGGCCGCGCACGAAAGACGAACGGAACCACGCGCTCCAGTCCGCCTGTCCGTGAGAAACCCGCCGACAAACAAATCGAAACACGCAGCGCTTATCGCGACTGCCTGAGCGATGAATAAAATAGTGCAAGGAACGGAAATTTCAAGAGGCCCTGCAACATGTCAACCGGGAGGCTTCATGGACCTTTTCGACAGGCTTCAGCAGCAGATCGACACCGTGCGCCTGCCGCTCTTTGCCGTCACCGTCACGGCGGCGGCACAGGTGAATACGCCACTCATCGCAATCCTCCACTGGCATGGATTCCGGCGTGCGACGCCGCTTGTCCTGCCCGGCATTGAGATCCCGCCTCGACCGGTTCCGGGATCGGCCGTCCGGCTCGATGCACCGTGGCACAGCTTCGAGACCGTGGACGCCATGCTGCTGGACGCCGCCTGGCAATCCGGCGCGTGGGAGGTCGAGCGCGTTGAGCAGCGCGGCTGCAACGTGATCGGTGCAAGCGCGGCCGAGGCGCTCGCCTGCAGGCAGGCGTTCGGCGACTACGGAGAGGACGGGGCCCGCGACCGGCCGCTTCTCGATGACGATACCGATCGCGGCGAACTGATGCAGCTTGCCGCGCGCAGCGGCTATCTGCGCTGGCTCTTCCGCCCCGTCAAGGGCGGCCTGTGGGGCACGCTCAACGAACCGGATGACACCCTGGACGCCGACGGCGGACGCCGGCCACCGTGTCCGGTACCCCCTGCGCCCCGTCGCCCGGATGGGTGTGGCCGCACGGTTTATCGCCTCGGGACGGTCCGTCGCATCCTCCTGCCACGTTGAAACAATTTGTTACAAACAGACATTTTCACGCCCCTTGAAGGGTGCGATGGCCGCCTCTATTTCGCTTTCCGCCAGACATTGGCTCGGCTGCACGGAGGCTTTTCACGTGCCCCATATGCAGCCGGATTCTTATTGGTGATCCTTTAATCGCTCAGGAGATGGAAATGCAGATTCGTCCCCTCTACGACCGGGTTATCGTCAAGCGAATCGAAACGCAGCGGACGACAGCTTCGGGCATCGTGATTCCCGATTCAGCGGCAGAAAAACCAGAACAGGGCGAAGTCGTCGCCGTCGGCAGCGGCCGGCTGCTGCAGGATGGAACGCTGCGCGCGCTCCAGCTGAAGGTCGGTGACCAGGTGCTCTTCGGCAAATACGCAGGCCAGACCGTCAAGGTCGATGGCGAGGAACTGCTCGTCATGCGCGAGGAGGACGTCATGGGCGTTCTCGAAGCCGACGCGGCAACCGCCCGCAAGGCCGCCTGAATTCACAATCGCTCGCGGACGCCCGCCCGGTCGTTCGCGACGCGCTGAGTCAACGACTTTACCCGGAGCAACAACATGAGTGCAAAAGACGTCAAATTCCATGACAGCGCCCGCGCCCGTATCGTCAGGGGCGTGAACGTGCTCGCCGATGCCGTGAAGGTCACGCTCGGACCCAAAGGCCGCAACGTGCTGATCGAGCGCAGCTTCGGCGCGCCCACCATCACGAAGGATGGCGTGTCGGTCGCCAAGGAAATCGAGCTGAAGGACCGGTTCGAAAACATGGGTGCGCAGGTGGTCAAACAGGTTGCATCGAAAACCGCCGACGTGGCGGGCGACGGCACCACCACCGCCACCGTGCTTGCCCAGGCGATCGTGCAGGAAGGCATGAAACACGTCGCCGCGGGCATGAATCCGATGGATCTGAAGCGCGGTATCGACAAGGCGGTCGCGGCCGTGCTCGACGAACTGCGCAAGCTGTCCAAACCGATTTCGACGAACCGCGAAATCGCTCAGGTCGGTTCCATCTCGGCCAACTCCGACGAGGCAATCGGGAAAATCATTGCTGACGCGATGGAGAGAGTCGGCAAGGAAGGCGTCATCACGGTCGAGGACGGCAAGTCACTCGAGAACGAACTGGACGTGGTCGAGGGCATGCAGTTCGACCGCGGCTACGTGAGCCCCTACTTCATCAACGATCCCGACAGGCAGGCCGCATATCTCGACGACGCGCTGATCCTGCTGCACGACAAAAAGATCTCGAATATCCGGGACCTGCTCCCGGTCCTCGAAGCCACGTCCAAGGCAGGCAAGCCCCTGCTGATCGTCGCGGAAGACATCGACGGCGAAGCACTGGCTACGCTCGTGGTTAACGCGATGCGCGGCATCCTGAAGGTTGCCGCCGTCAAGGCGCCCGGCTTCGGCGATCGTCGCAAGGCCATGCTCGAGGACATCGCCATCCTCACGGGCGCGACCGTCATCTCGGAAGAGACCGGCAAGCAGTTGCAGAAGGCCACGCTCGAGGATCTCGGGTCTGCAAAACGCGTCGAGGTACGCAAGGACGACACCATCATCATCGACGGCGCGGGCGAGGAGAAGCGCATCCAGGAGCGCGTGCATTCGATTCGCCGGCAGATTGAGGACACGACGAGCGACTATGATCGCGAGAAGCTCCAGGAGCGTGTCGCGAAGCTCGCCGGCGGCGTGGCCGTGATCAGGGTCGGGGCGGCCACCGAGGTTGAGATGAAGGAGAAGAAGGACCGCGTCGACGACGCGCTGCACGCCACGCGTGCGGCGGTCGAGGAAGGCATCGTGCCGGGTGGTGGCGTCGCGCTCGTACGCGCGCGTTCGGCCGTGACGAGCCTGAAAGGCGTCAACAGTGATCAGGACGCGGGCATCCAGATCGTGCTGCGCGCACTCGAAGCGCCAATGCGCGTGATCGCCTCAAACGCGGGCGATGAGCCTTCGGTGGTCATCGCGAAGGTGCTCGAAGGCAAGGGCAACTTCGGCTACAACGCGGCCACCGGCGAATACGGCGATCTTGTCGAGGCGGGGGTGGTCGATCCCACCAAGGTCACGCGCACGGCTCTGCAGAACGCCGCATCGATCGCCGGGCTGATCCTGACGACGGATGCAACGGTGGCCGAAGCGCCGAAGGACGAAAAGCCGGCGCAGGCGAGCGCGCCGGAACTGGAGTACTGACCGCATCGGTTCCGCTCTGCACCGGTCGTCCAGCCCGGCCGGTGCATTTTCTTCGGCACTGTTCTTTCAGTCTTCTCGGGGGCAGTGCCGCTTTTTGCCCGAGACCGTCATGAAACTCGAACTTTTCATAGACTCAAGACCGCTCGACATCGAGATCGATGACGTCGTGGCGGGACTGCTGGCCGTGCGGCTTGACCTGCCGGCTGGCGCAGACAACCAGGATGCTCTCGCTCGCTATCTCAGCGAAAAGGGTGCGCCGTGGACTCTCGACGAGGAACACATGCGCAGGCGTATCCTTCGCCGCCTGATTCTGGATATCGCCGACCCGGCGCTCGTGATCCGCCATCTCATGGCTGAGGAATGAGCTGACCTGGCCAGGCAGGTCGATCGCGGATCGGGAGTGTGGCGACATAGCCCGCATCACGACCGTCTTGCTGTCCCCGCGGAATCAGACATCATGCCAGGCCATCCTCGTTCGCCCGCCCGCTCCTCGGTGAAACTTCCTGCCGGCGTGCTCGGCCGGGACTATCTCAAGTTCCTGCAGCTCTCGGTTGACGATGAGCTTGCCTCTAAGGGATTGTTCGCCGACGCAGCGCTACAGGACGCCATGTCTGCCGTCCGCAGCGGTTCAATGCGCGCGGCGCAGCCGGCGATGAAGGTCTTCTTTGATGGCTGCCAGTTCTGGCTTGCCAGTCATTTTCATCGCTATGAAGCGGCCCGACGTCTCGGCGCCCGTCACCAGGAATTCTGGTGTGAGATTCAACCCGGCCCGAAGGACCATGCCGTACGATATGCGTCGGGCCCCCCCGGCATGATGCGTTTCCGTAACGAGAGGTCCACCACCGGTGGCTGACCGCCATCCATCGCCTGGTTGAACCTGGCGCCGTCCTCGCCCCGAGACGGGCGCTGTTGATGTCCCCGATTCTGGAGGGACCGTTCTCCCGCCCGTGCCTGCAGTCAAACGGAGTCGAAGCCACGTTTGCCGGCTGGCGTCGGACGCCCGGTTTCATGTGGGTCGTACTGGATTCGAACCAGTGACCAACGGATTAAAAGTCCCTTTCATTGCGCGACTATAAGTGCCAATGCGTGACTATTCAAAAAGTTACATGCCGACGATCCACTTCACGGCCTTGTTAAACAACAACGCTGTTGAACTTCCGTTGAACCTGCATCCGATCATCCACCGCAATTGCAGGAGACGCACGCGCATCGTGATGGACATTCAGCAGGGCACCGAGTCGGCGCTCGGCCGACGGTTGAGCGTTTCTCGAAGCCCCGATCCGGTGGATCGCCGGGCGGAGTAGGCCAATCAGTCGGGCGAGTTGCCGTCGTATCCCATACCGTTCGGCGCGGCAACATCGGGAAGGCCCATCGCCTGCCGCAGACGCTTGATGTTTTCCGCGACGGCGGCTTTGCTGCTCGTGACCTTGGGGGTCGTGTGCAGTTCGCGCCAATAATCGTTGATGCTCTCCTTCGGCACGTCGAAACGCCGAAGCCATGCTTCGGAAGCAACGTTCGTGTTGAGCAGCGGCGCGGTACTGTCGAGGGTGCCGGACTGGATAATGTCCGTTTTTTCGGGGATGAGCGAGTGCAGCGCAGCGTTCAGCAGGACGTAGGCGGGGGGAGGCTCGGGCGGCTTGCCTGGTCCTGCGGAAATGCCCGATTCCGGCGCAGCACCGGCTTGGATGATCAAACCCCCATCCCCCAACGGCTGGCGCACGTACCACTCCGGCGGGAGCGGCAGCGAGGAGGCCCCACCGGCGGCGCGAACTAGGTCGGTGTCCAGCGCCACCATCCAGTCCACGGTCTTGATCCTACCGACCAGATCGACGGTGCCCACCGCCATCGGGTCACCGACGTCAATGCCCGGGCCATACCGACGGGCGAGGTAATACTCGCTGGCCTCGTTCGCTTCGCGCTCCATGGGTGGCAGATTCACCGCTAAACCCGCATGACCGTGCACGGTCGGCAGCGCTTCGGCGAACGCGGTGAACAACGCCTGAAACACGCCGGGCCGTTGCAGAAGAAAGGCACGCGGCACCGTGAAATCGAGCGCGTCCAGCCCGCGGTTGAGCTTCGATTGCCAGTCGGCGATCGTGAAGACGGCGAACTCGTAGAAGCCTGTCGCGAGTTTGTGATCCGCGCTGGTCATCGTGGCGACCAGCGCAACGTCGGCCGGCACGGACTTCGCCAGGCTCGCAAACCCCGGCGCTTTGTCGTACGTTACCGGCTGCTCGCCTTCGGTGTAGAACCAGCGCAGCGGCACGTCTTTGGACGGCTTTTGCCCAGCCGCAACTTCCAGGGCGTGCGTGTACTCGTCGATCGTCGCACGGTATTCCTCGAAGCATTTGACTAAGCCTTGCCGCACGGCCGGCGTGTGGCCGTTCCGGAAATACAGGACCCCACGGACCACGAGCGCGGCGCCGGTGATTCCTTTCCGGTACGCCGGTTCGTACACACCGAAGGGAAGCGTATCGGCGCGTCGGGGGTCATCGACCCAGGCTTTGATCTCGTCGTTCGTCATGGCAGGTCAGTCAATCAGGGAAGGGCCGGCAGCGGTGGCATCGTCGGTGGAGGCGGCAAGCCACCGCTCTGAGGGTGGCTACCACCGCCTCCGCCCAAAAGTTCGTCCATGTCCGACGACGATTGGGGCTGGGTCGACGTGGACGTCTTGCCGTCCATTTTGTCGTCGCCGCAGCCGCATTCGGCCGGGCCGATCCGCACAAACTTTGACCGATCGCCGGCGATGCGGATGTAGTCGCGCTGCTGATTCGGACCATAGTCATCAGGTGGAAACTTCATCTCCACGACCATGCGGAGATTTGGTTGCACGGGCGGTTGCGTCGGATCGTTCACGATCACAACGTCTGGCCGGCGCATGTTGCCGTCACCCGCCTTGTATGCTTTTCTCCCGCCAGGCCATGCGTCCTCGATCCATTGTCGCAGATTAGAGTGCGGGGCAAGCGGGTCGTCCGGGTCCGTGATCGGCGCAGGAGGCTCTTTGCGCATGTCGTACGATTGCTCTGGGCAGTATCCCGTCGGAGCGCCCGTCTCGATGCGTGACACTTCGTTCGCGGCGTTGAGGCGCATCTGAACGCAGCGTTGGCGCTGAATCCGTCCGTTCTTCGTCGCGACGCCGACGGCTTTGCATTTGCAAAGTACGGAGCACAACACCGCACGGTCCTTCGCCGACAGACGGCTGTTCAGACCAACTTGTGTGGTCTCACCGTCACCGGGCGCCATGCCACCGGACGAGGAGCCTGGGTCGTACCCGCTCATGCCCCGCCGCTCCCGGGATGGCTGAACGTGAGCGATGACGCTTGGTGGCTTTCGAGCCATCCCGTGAAACCGTTCGCGTCGGTCGTGCCCTGCACCACGCGTCCGTCCGTCGATCGGACGGTGTAAGGATGCCCCGCGACGGGTTGGCGCGTGATGTCGTCGAGGACCTGAAAACGTCCGCGCTGCGGCGTATCTTGGCTTGGTTGCGGCAGCACGTGCTTGCCGCCGCCGACGGAGCCGCTTGGCCCTGCGGTGGGCGACGCGGTCGCCGTGGACTGTGAGGCGATCAACGTCGCCCCACATGCAACCTTGTCTCCCTCTGAGGCCACAGGACGACCATCGAAGGTCATTCCGAGCGATTTGACATCGACGATGGGATAGATGCCCCCGCACTTGGGGCACGACGCCATGTCGCCCAAAAGGGCAAGAGGACGTCCGTCCACTAGGTTTGTCGCCGTACAGGCGAGAACGCGACCCCCATGCGAGGTGGAGTCGCCCTCACGTATGAATGCAAAACCCATGCTGCATAACCTCTCGTCGTTTTGTGGGAGGAATGTAGCACGGTGTGACTTCGATAAACCACCCTATCAATGTCGAGAGCAAGTGTGACGTTTCTTCTCGGCGTTGGCGCTGGGTTGATGGGGTTTAGGATGGTTGATCGACGCTTCGATAACCGATCAGCGCATGTCTGGAACCCGCACTACGCACCAACAGGCGCGAAGAAGTCCCGGATGTCGCGCCAGCGCCCTTGTCCGTTCAATTCCAGGAGCAACCTCGCGAAATCAGCCAAGATCGGGTTTCCCCGAGCGTCGTATGTCACGTGAGTGACGTGGTTGTCATTGCAGTAACGCGGGTCATCAAAAGCAAAATAGGTTCTGCACGCGAATGGCCGGAATTCGTAGATAGAGCACGTGTGGTCAACGCTCAAAAACGGACACGGAGTCTTGGTTTCTCCGTGGCCGGAGCTACGCGATGTTCCAAAATTCTTTCTCGCGCCAGTATTCCGCTCTATGTACTGCGCCTCAATTTCCGTGACGCCAACGTCAATATGGCAGCAGTGGCCGCAACCTTTCTGACATACGGCAAGCGGGGAAATCTCCGAGGCTAGCAGGTCCGCAGCATGATAAATGCGTTTGACTTTTGCCAGACGACTAGCATTTGCACCTCGAACAAAATCGAAATCGCGGCGTGCTTCGTCGATATGCTCTTTGGGTGTCTTGGGAAACGTCAGCGCCTTTGCTTCTTCGATCGTTCGGAATTTGATGGGCGTCATTGTTGTTGAATCCGTGCGGATTACCTTTTGGGGAGGGCAGACGACGAACAGTTATCACGAGATCGTGAGCGCCGTCAACCCAATGCGGCGGGAGCCGCCCCCGAGGGGGAAACTCCCCCTCGCCCCTGCTAGCTCAGGTCGTTGCCTTGCGCGGGAGCGCAAGGTCGCTTTCGACGGGGCGGTTCCGTTATTGAGCTGTCCAAGATTTGGTCCCGAGTGAAATACTCGCCGGCACGTATTCTGTCCGCAGACTCGATCGCCCATTGCAGCGCTTGTGCTAGCGCAAATTTACATCGTTGCGGCTCGTCCTGATCGGGAGGCGCGGAGCTAGGGGCGTTCATAGTCACTCATCCTTGCATAGCTTATGTGTAAAGCGTAAGCGATACGTGCTTTGCCCTACAGCCACTCGCTTTTTTCGCCACCTGGTCGGTGCTGCGCAGCGTTCAGCAACTCATCGTCGAGCTCGTCGTCGGTGAAATAGTAGCCTGCGTCCATCCGAGCGGCGGCGATTCGCGCCCGCTGAATCTGCTCGTCGAGTGAAAACGTTCTGAGGTCACCGATTGGATTTGATGTCGTACTCATGACTCTTTTAAGGGCGTGGTGATCGTTCCGGTGGCTCTGTGAGAGTCAGGAGCGGCTTGCTGCAGTGATTTGCCGCGCATCGAATCCCGTTTGTTAATAGTCCATCATCCTTGTAAGCAAGACCCGCAGTGACTAACCACGGATGTCACAGAGCTACTTATGACATTCGGGCGCTGCGCTTTCGTTCTCCGTGCCCCAAGCACCTATCCACCGTCGCACCTCTTCACCGGTCAGGTGGAGACCTGTCTCGCGGTATTGCCGCCAGGAGGCGGCAGCCTCTTGAAGAAAGCGCGCGCGAGGAACGCTAGGGTGTTCGAGCTCGGAGCCAAGCAGAAGGTGGACAGATCGAGCTTCGCCGGACGGGGACCTTGATTTCATATCATAACGTAACGTATCAACCGTATCGTAACGTATCACGGCCTATTCGAATCACGGAGGCTCGGCGCATCTCCTAGCGGCGGGAGCCGCCCCCGAGGGCAGCGGCCTCGCCTTTATGCTCCTAAGCTTCGTTTGTGGACTTCGCGCGGGAGCGCGAGGTCAGCCCGAATGGGTGTTCAAAGTTCCTCATCCTTGTACCCGGGCGCGAAATTCGGGCTGTAAACCCCGTCGCGCCTCGGGCATCCAAATCAGACCCATTTAGCCTTGATCGGTTGACGTTGGATCTTGCTCGCGGCCGGATTTGTGTCGAGCTCTTCATCGGTCACGTAGTAACCGGCCTCAACGTTTGACAGCGCACGCTCAACTCGATCAATCTGTTTTTCCGTCATCGTCGCTCTTCGGAGAATGTCCGGTCCGAGGGTTAGAATTGGTCTCCCTGACCATAGCTATCTCACAATTTCGTGAGCTCGACCGGTCCAAACATGAAGACCATCATATACCCGGTGGATGTTCGAAATTTTCCAACTGAGAATCCGGCCGGAACCTTCGCAACCATTGCCATCTTCGTTTTCAGTCCAAGGAACGAGCCGTCAATCGGGCCACCGACGAGCTTTTGGAATTCTTCCTTTGTCATTGGCTCAGCCACCTCCGTGCCGATTCGCCAGTTGCCATCCTGGTAGTCGTCGAAAACGTAACCTGCATCCGTTTTCTCGACCTTAATCACCGGCTGAAGCTTCCCATTCTGCTCAGCCCCGTACGCGCCCTGAAGAGTATCCACGGACTCGTGTTTGCATCCCGATAGCACCAACGCAAGACACGATACCAGCAGCGAGCATGCAAGCTTTCCGTTCAATTTGAAATCCCCCTATGTTGGCATGTCACCGGCGCATCGCCGTGCTATAGCCCCTTCACGCTGTTCATGCGAAACCGACTCGTCGCCGCGCGAGCAGCAGCACGCGCGCCTTGCGCCGCCGCGCCACCTGCCCGGCCTCCAGCCCATCGACCGCCCTGGGCGAGTTTGCCCGCGACCATGCGCGACGCCCCACCTGTCGCCGAAGATACTACCCAATTCCCGAACCCGGTCCCGATCGGAGCGCCGCCCGCTAGACTCGATGCGAGATGCGTCACGCCCATGATGATCAGCACGTCAATGATAGCAATCACCAACAAGCCGAGAGCACCGCCGAGGCCCGAATTCGGCGTCATGGTGTCTAGGTACTGCTGAAACGCGACGAACGTGAACGAAAGGATTGTCACGGCGAAAACGTTGACGAAGACGTAGTTGACGAGAAGTCCGAGCCACGCGTCGAAAAACCGTTTCGTCACGTCGAAGATCAGACAGCCGATGAAGATCGGCCCGAACGCTAGCAGAAGCGTCAGCATGCCCTTCGAAAGCAGGATCAGATAAGCCGCGTACAGTGTCATGATAAAACCTGACGCGTAGAACACGAGCCCTGCGAGGTATAGCGCAAAGCCACTGGAGCTCAGGAGAGAACCTTGCGTAACAGCATCGTGTCCGAGAGACCATGCTTGTGCCAGTTGCCGGTCAAGGATGGCCGGGCCGGCAACCGAATCGGGTGTCTGACCGGTGACAATACTTGTCAAGTCCGTTGGCAAATTCAACACGGGATCGAGCACATACTGACCATAGCCGGCGACCGAAAAGCCGATGCTGAGAATCAGCGTAAGCTTGATGACACGAAACACCATGTCGTTGCCCCAGTCCTGCACCTTGCCCCGAATTCCTGCCCAAGCATAGAGGATGAAGTAGATGCCAAGGCAGGTTGTCACGACGGGGAGCATTGCGCTGATCGTTCGCTGCACGGATGTGCCTATGAACGTGTCGATCGCGTTTTGGTAATGCGTGAAGACATTTGCGTAGAGAGTGAAGCTCATGATGTTTCTCCACCTTTTGTTTGACGATCAGGACTTTCGTTGACTAAAGTTTTTTTGACACGCGCCTCCTTGAGGAACTGGCCATAGTCGCGGCGCACGTGTTCAATAGCGACGTCATCGGCGGGATCAAGTGTGCGTCGCTCGAATGCCAATAATTGGCGTTTGACATGCAAACGAGCGAGGAGCTTGGCGTTTGGATGCTGCTTCGCTTCTTCTGACGCAATTTCATTTAACAGGTACCCGATCATGGAATTCATGATCTCTAGGGCAGTTTCGAATTTGACAGCGATTTCGGTTGTCATAGGGCCTCCGTGACCAAAAGAAATCCGTCCTGTGCCAAGTGGTCCAACTGGTCGTGAAATACGCCCAGCATCGCCGCTACGTCGTCGTACATGGGATTGGGTTTGAGCAGATCGATGCATTTCCCCATTCCGTATATCGTCGACTGGAGCGATGTGTACCAGGTCAATAGATCGGGTGGAGCGTTACCATTGATGTCAGCCATAATTCACCTCCTTGCAGGTGGGTTGAGGTCAGGGGGCGTCGGGCGTGTCAGCGCTCGACCTTCCCGTTATTTCGTAAGGTTCGGTACGTGTTCAACGTTCATGGTCACTTTCTCCCGGCGAATTACGTCGGGTTGGCGCGGTCCTGGATCGTTTGACCGTGGCGGATCTGCTGTCGGCGCTTGGTGTTTCAGGGGATGTGTCTTTGCTACGCTGCCTGTTGAGTGTCTCACTCATCTTTTTCGCGGTTTCTTGGCGCTCGGTCAGCAAGGCTGGCAGGTTGTCTACAGAGTACTTGATGTCTCGAGCTAGGACAGTATCGTTAGAGCGTTCAGATGTTTCGAGTCCCTTGGCTAGCGTCAACCATCCTTCGCGTACCTCTTTCTGCTTTTGGCTTGCTTGGTGCTCCCACACGCCGTCAACCTGCTCCCCATTCAACACCGCCTTAGCCGCTTGGCGGAGCTTGCTCGCCTGAACAGTTGATCGACGCCCCTTCGCTGCGTGGTATAAGCTCTGCGGTTTCTGCTTTTTCACGACGCCGCGAATCGAGCGGGGCGTCGCCGCCGCTTCAATTCCCTGCTCGCGCAGCTTCTCAGCAAATAGCTGCCGAAACGCCTGTAGTTCGGGCGGACCATGGCGAAGACGACGACCATTCACTGCACCGGCTCTGACGCAGATGTGCGCATGCGGATGCGGAGGTGCATCTGGGTCCGGGTCAGTGTCTGGTGTGTGAAGAACGAAAGCGTATTCGTGTCCCACGAATGCATCCTGCGAAAACGCCCGTACTGCCGAAGCGAGCCGCTCCACGTTTGTGCCGGCCGGCATGGAAAGCACTATGTTCACCGCCAGCTTTCCGTTTGACCGTCTTTTGCCGGGACATTCCGACCAATATTCATTCAGCTCACGGATATCGTCGAGACACGTAAGCACCTGGCCGCTATCGGTTTCCGCGACGATACGACCATTGCGAGTTATGTAGGTCAGATGCGCCCATACGCGGCCCGTGTCTTTCGCTACGCTGCTGACCTTGACCACAACCTCAGGGGCTCGGCGGACTACCCTGGATATGGCTGCGCGAGCTGTTCCGCCCGAGTTTGTGGATGAACGTTTTCCCGGCGATCGTGCTTTGAGGATCGATGGCGCTGGAGTGTTCGTGGACTGGCCTCCAGCTCGGACAGATGTAAGCCGCCGGAGCTCATCGGCATCGACAGAATCTAGTACGCCGAGCGTATCGAACAGCTTTGCGACTGCCGGATTCGTCATTGTGGTGTCTCCCTGCGGTTGACGCTGGCGTCCGTCATTGCGCCGACCTCCATGCAGTGTTGTTTGATATCGGCCGACAGTTCCGCAATGAGATCGACCGTCACCTGATAGCTCGCATTCGGATCAAGGTTGAGGGTCCTAGCGATCTGATTGAGATTCCTGCCGATAGCTGCAAGCTGTCTGCTCGACTCCGCCAGTGCGTCGATTTCAGCCCGATTGAACTGCGGTTGCCGCAGCAGGGTTGCCCGTATCAACTTGACAATCCATTCCGTTCTGCGGAGCCCTTCAGTTGATGCCGCCGCGCAAACCAGCGAGTTCTCTTCGCTCGTTAACTGGATGTTCACCTGTACCCGCGACCCGACCGGTGACTTACTAGGTTTCGCCACGGGTAGCGGTTCATCATGCAAAACCCTAGCAAGAACCAGCCTGAGGAGCTGGGACTCGCTGCTGCAACCGTGTCGTTTCGCTGCCGCAGCTAACTTCAGTCTCATTTCAGGTGATACGCGTGCTCGGACCGTCGTGCTTTTTCTCACACCACACCTCCGGTGTGTGGCCACTTTCTAGCAGAAAGTGTTTCCTGCCCTAGATCAGAAGACGCCTCTCGACTTTCGTTGACTAAAGTTTTTGCGGTTGTGTATTGCGCAATACACAACTCGTGGGTGGTCGGCGAGTTGCCGCCGCGCTCCCGCGCGACTATGCCGATATCGCTTGCAGAGGCGAGGGGTTCCCCCTCGGTGGCGGCTCCCGCCGCTTTTCGGGGGATGAAATGTTGGCTCACGAAGCGTCTCCTAATCCTTCACTGATGCCTACCAAAGCACCTAGAATCGCGTCGTAGGCATACGTCAGGGCCAAGGAACCTGTGCCAACTGTCGCCATCAGCAATTGATTGCGGATCGGTACTGGATATGGAATGACGAGCGTCGCCGCTAAAACGAACAGGGAGGTACCAGACAACAGCAATAAGGGCCACCTCACAAGCGGACGAATCCATTGCAGGGCGAGGAATATGCCCATCGTCAGAATCACTAGTAGCTTAATCGGCTTCATCGTCATTATCTCGGCGGAGGGAAAGTCAGTCGAATAGGATTGCTTATCTAGTAGATTTCGACTGTCAAAGAGACACCCATGTCCAGGGGGGATGATTTCTTTATAGATAAATATCTATGCTCTTTAGTAGCTCACCGGCGAGCCAAATCTGCGGGAAATAGAGCTCATGGATGAGCTCAATGAACGTCTCCCAAAGCTCACCCATGATCCGGCTCGCCGGTGAGCTGTGTATAAGTTTCGCCGTGCTCTGTTTCTGCACTTAGCCGAAGGAAGATACGCCCAAGCTGCTCCTTCAACTGCCCGTCTGGGAACTGGTTTAACGCCGCTTGCATGTCGTTCAGACCATTGATGTTCAGAGCAACGCCACCGGCTTCAACGTGGTTGAAGTTGACCTGAAGGCGTTCGATATGAACGATTCGAGCGTTCTCGGCGTTCTGCTCTTTCAGCACTTTCTTGATGTCATCTCGCGTGTCCTCCACAGCCGAGGGGACATACTCCCAAGATGCTGTTCCAGTGTGGTTACCTGACTCGTCGAGAATGCGTACAGCCTCTCGAATACGGTATTCGCTGGAGCGACCAACACTCGATTTCAAGATGTAGCCGAAGCCCACGAGTTCACTAATCGCCCGTTTGACCTGAGCGACCGACACGCCCGATTTTTCGGCAATGGTTACCACACTCGGAAATCCGACGCCCGTGTGATAGTTGACGTGCGCCTTTATAACCAGATAGACCTTGAGCGACGAGCCAGCTATCCGCGAGAGGTCGCCGCTATCGACCATGGACCGAAAGAAGTGGAACCAGTGCGTATCGGCCTTGAACAGTTCGCCTTGCACTTGTTTGGAGCTTCGTGTCAACGAGGCACACGCGGTGCTCGACAACGACGGAGCTTTGCCTCGCGGCTTCTTCGAAGTCATAGCGAGAACCCTTGCTCCAAGCAGCGTTTCTGAAGGAGGGCGATATTGATAAGGCTGTACTTCCCGATGCTCACGGTCGGTAGGTAACCTTTGTTGCAGAAGCCAATGACGACGCCGATTGGCAGGCCGATTGCGGCAGCGAATGCCTCTCGCGACATCATTGGTACGGGAGGCAGGTTGGGGAAAGCCTGAGGGTTTGCAAAATCAATCTGTGCGCTCATAATCCACCATTACCAGTTGGATGTATTCGTACTATATGTACGATAAGCAACTATAGGTGTGTCGTCAAGTGGAGAGTGGAATGCGTGATATCGCTGACCGAATGATTGCGATAGTTAATGCGGAAACCCCCGAGGCTCGAAGGTTCAAAGCTCTCGAAGAGTTCTCGCAGATACCAGCAGTGAGTTGGCGGAAGGCCTACCTCCGTGGTCAAAGGCCGACTGCGGAAATGATTCAGGCAATCGGCCAGCGTTGGCCGCAATACGCCTTCTGGATGACGACTGGCATCACCGACCCGGAGCGCGGCGACATAGCTCCAGCCCAATCTAGTACAGATTTCCCGGTGATGAGAGGCGTCGAACAGAAAGCCGCCACCCGGGAATTTCACTACCTGATTGATCTGCTGAAGGGCGAACCGACCGACGAAGGTGAAAGGACAGCACGTCGCCGGCAACTTCAAGAGGCTGCACTGGGAGCAATGGAGACGGTTATATCTCCGGCCGCAAATGTCTCGTATGAAAAGGCGATGCGCGCATTTGGTGAGTCAGGTCGGCACGATTTTTATCCGCTAGTGCTCGACCCGGAGTATCTGGCGATCAGGAAAGCTAGGCGAGATGCGGAAGAACGGCTGAGGACGGAGGGCTTCAATTGGTTCGACAACATTCTCGTGTCTATCAAAGTAGACAAGCGTTTCCTCCAAGGACCCCGATCGTTGTTCGTTAGGTTCTTCGGAACACTATTCCCTCAGAAAGATGACGATCAAGAAAGTTAATAGCGGTTGGCAGGTCAATATTCAACCGGGTGGTCGGGCTGGGAAGCGCCTCAAGAAGACGTTCACGACCAAGGCCGAAGCGATCGCGTGGGAGCGACACATCCGAGCTAAGGTGCAAGAGGTGCCAGACTGGACACCACCGCGTCGTGATGCTCGCCTGTTGACCGAACTCGTCGACATTTGGCATCGGCATCACGGTTCGGGTCTGAATGCAGGCGAAGACACAAAAAATCGGCTACTCGCCATGTGTGAAGCGATGGGAAACCCGCGTGCCGAGGCATTTACGGCCGAGATATTTGCCGAATACCGTGCGCGCCGAATGGGCTCTGGCGTCACGGCGAGTAACATGAATCGCGAACATGCATACCTTCGCGCAATGTTCAATGAACTCATACGGCTCAAGCACTGGAAGAAAGAAAACCCGCTCAAACATGTCCGTGCTTTTAAGGTTCAAGAGCAGGAACTCACCTACCTCACGGCCGTGCAAATCGTGACGTTGTTGACGGCCCTAGCGTCTGGAAAGAATCCGCACGTCGCCTGCGTCTCGAAGGTCTGTCTTGCGACCGGCGCGCGATGGGGTGAAGCCGAAGGCCTGCGTCGGTCGCAGATCAAAAACGGCATGATCCAGTTCGTGCAGACGAAGTCAAGCAAGGCGCGCGCCGTGCCGATCACTGAGGGTCTTGAGCAGGAGTTGATCGATCATTTCGACGAACACGGTGATCCAGCGAACGGGCGCCTGTTTGAGACCGCATTTGCCGCTTTCCGCGAAGGGGTTGAGCGCGCGAGCGTGGTGCTCCCCGCTGGTCAGCTCACGCACGTCCTTCGCCACACGTTCGCCAGTCATTTCATGATGAACGGTGGCAACATCCTCGCGCTGCAACGAGCGCTTGGTCACCACAGCCTGACCATGACGATGCGCTACGCGCACTTGTCGCCGGAGCACCTGGCCGAGACCCGCTGGCTGAATCCTGTCGCGTGCATCGAAAACGGCGGCGCACAAGGGAAACCAGATGAGCGGGACGGGGAGTTGGAAGAGTTGCGCGGGGAACTCAAGGCGCAAACGGACGCACGTATCGAGGCTGAGCGCACGGCGGCAGTCCTGAGGGCCAAGCTCGAAGCAATGACTGATCGAGCGGAGAGGGCCGAGGTCCGCGCAGCGGCGGTTGAAGATCGCGAGAGGGACCGGCTCGTCAACGGGGCATGAGCGCCGCCCAGCGGTGCCTTCCTGCGCTACGCGGTTGTACCTTTGTTGAACTTCTGTAATGAGAAAGGGCCTAGCGCGAACGCTAAGCCCTTGATTCTTTGGTAGGCCGTACGGGATTCGAACCTGTGACCAACGGATTAAAAGTCCGCTGCTCTACCAGCTGAGCTAACGACCCAGTCCTCTTTTTTGGCCGCCGTCATTGCGCTTTGGAGGCTCGCCCTAACTGATATCGATCGTGCGACTCGTGGACGGTACCGGCTCCGTTTTCGGCACGGTCAACGTGAGTACACCGTTGTCGAATTTTGCCAGGGCGCGACCGGGATCGGCGTATTCAGGCATCGGGATCGTGCGCACGAAGCGTCCATGCGCACGCTCCAGCCGGTAGCAGCCGTTTTCCTCACTGCGCACATCCTGCTTTTTCTCACCACGCAGCACGATCGCGCCGTCCTCGACGCTCACCTTCACGTCTTCGCGCTCCATCCCGGGCAGTTCTGCGGTCACGCGCAACACCGGTCCCTCATCGACGACGTCGATGCGCGGCTGGAAGCGCGATGAACTGAAGTCGCCGAACCATCGTTCGAGCGCGCTACGGCCTGCAAACGGGTCGTGAAAAAATTCCTCCACTGCGCGCCATGGCTCCCGTGAGAACAATCGCGCAATGTCGGGCAGGGAGGCCCGCCATTGTTCGTTTTCGCTCGCCGGCGGGCTCGCCGTGCTGTCCGCATCGGACTTGCGCACAGCCCCGCGAAGGAACTTGAAGGGATTCCACTTTTTCGGATCGGGGTTCATCGTTTCCTCCTCTGAAGTCTGGCAGGAGAACCGTATTCCGGTTATGGCACCCGCACCGCTGCTTTTCCACCGTCGACGTTTTCGGACTGGGCCTCGTGAGCGGTTTGGGCGGCCACCTTGCGCACTGCGGCCGCGAATGCTCCCTTTCCAGGCCGACTGACGGCGCAGGACAGCGCATCGCGCGGCGCTTCTGCTGCGATGCCCCCCGCCGTGCATGTTCGTGCAGGTGGCAGTCGGTCATCGCAATGTTGGCCACGGACATTGCTGTCGGGAACGGCTCGCTCATCCGGGCCTCCGCTGTCGGCGGGGAGGCAGCCAGGCCGCCGCCACCCGCTGTGCTTCCTGCCGTTGCTGCCCCACGCGCCGACTTCAGCCCGTACGCACTTCGATCCGCCGCGGGCGCGCCTCGTCACGGCGTGGGATCGTGAGCTTCAGTACGCCATCCTTCAGATTTGCCTCGATCTTCGATATGTCGAAGTCCGGGGAGAGCGTGAACGTGCGCGCAAAGCGCGGCTCACGGACCTCGGCATGCTGCAGCCGCAGATTTGGCGGTGTCGGCACGACCGCCTCAGCCTCGATGGCGAGATTGCCGTCATGGACCCGCACATCGAGCTTGTCCCTGGTAACTCCAGGCAGGTCGGCCCAAAGTGTGACGCCCTGACTGTCCTCGTAGATATCGACGGCAGGAGTAATTGTCATCCGTCGCGCGGACGGCTCGTTCCCGGTGCGCGTGACGGCCGACGGGTCGCGCTTGCTCAGTTCAGTGGTATCGCTCATTTTCGGCTCCCTGGATTACTGGACGGTGATTGCACGCGGCTTCGAGGATTCGCGCTTGCCGACGGCGATCGACAGGCAGCCATTTTCGTAGCGCGCCTGAACCTTGTCGGGGTCTGCGTTCTCGGGTAGCTCGATAACCCGACGGAACGCGCCAGTGAAGCGCTCCTGCGCATAAACTCGTGAGTCCTCGCCGGTATCCGGTTGGGCCGGCTTGCGCTCACCGCTGATGGTCAGCAGCCCCTTGTCGATCGATACGTCGAGTTCCGCCGCATTGACGCCGGGTGCAAACGCGACGATCTGAATCGAGTCGTCGGTGGCGCCAATGTTGACGGGCGGAAATGCGCCGAGGCGGCTCGCCCGGAGACTGGAGGGGAAGTTACCGAAGAGGTTCGCCATCTGCTGCTGCAGTCGGTCGAACTCGCTGAAGAGGTCAGATCCGGAGTAGAAATCGCTCATGATGCAGTTCTCCTCAAATGTTGATGGAGGCGAACGGGCCTACGCGCTCCAGTTCGCCTGCCTGCGTCTGGCAAAACAAATCGAAACACGCAGCGCACGGGACGTTGCAAGCCGCGCGTCTGCCTGAGCGAAACGAAAGATAGGCACTCTGGCGAGGATTTCAAGGGGAAAAAGCAGCGGCGCACCTTGAAATTTTTTTGCCGGGTCATATCATCGCGGCGGAACCATGCAGCAAATGGAGGACGCGATGGAATTCGATACTGACTGGCTGACCCTGGGCCCCCACCGCGTGCGGCTGCGTTCGACCCGGGGGTTTCCGACAGAAGCGATGCGCAAGGCGGTGGACGTCATCCGGATGGCGGTCGACAACAACATGAGCGCCCGCGCGCGCCTGGTGGAAGTGGTTTGCCGGCAGGAGAAAAACTATGAAGTCACGATCGGGACGACTGTCGTCAAGGACAAGGTTTGCGCGCCACAGCTCGAAACGTGTATCGCGGGCGTGCTTGGTCTGCTGCCGGACCAGATCACCCTGATCGTTACCGCAGTCGATCAGTCTGAAGTGGATCTGCACTTCGGCGTGTACGAGCGGATGCTGGCCGAAAAACTGGGCACCGCACCGCCCATCCAGTGATGCGGACCGCAGACAGGATAGCAGGACTGGCTGCCTGAGCGTGCCTCCAGCGCGACCAGGGCGTGGGGCGCCGGCCGAAGGCTGTCCCCCCGGGGAGTGTCGCTTCCCGCCGCGCGGAATGGATAGTGTCAATAATCCGGTTACCTTCGGAGTCAGGCAAGGTGCAGGCGCGGTCGATGCCGCGTGAGAGCACCTCACCCGTGGCCGTATCTGGCGTGCCGGACGGCATGCTTTTCGGCATTTTCGCGGAGCAGGTCGGGCTGGATCCGCGTCATCGACACACGAAGAACACCGATCGCGAGGCGCGTATCCTGCGCACAGCCGGTCAGATCGCGAGCCGACGGGCGCGGCGTCAGCTAATCGGCTTCAGGTCGAGAGGAAAGCGGATTTCGAATGTCGTGCCTTGCCCCTCGCGGGACTCGAAATGGATCTCGCCCTCGAGTGCGCGGCACAACTCCCTGACAATCGCCAGCCCCAGACCGGCGCCCGGGATGTCGTCGCCGGCGACCCGCTCGAACTCCCTGAACACACGCTCCGTGTCCGACGGCGCAATGCCGACACCGGTATCGGCAACCCGCATGGACCACTGGCTGTCTCCGCATCTCGCGATGACCAGTTCGATTTCCCCTTCCCGGGTATATTTCGTCGCATTCGACAGCAGGTTCAGCGCAACCTGCTTGAGCCTGATGCGGCTCGACTGCACCCGGACCAGTCCGGCCTCAAGGCGAGCAGACAGATGCAGGCCCTTCGCTTCGATCCCCGGACGGGCGGCCGTGACCAGTTCGTCGAACAGCATGGGCAGATCCACCGGCGCGATGCAGTTCTGGCTGCTGTCGCCGACGACGACCGAATACTCCATCATTTCGTCGATCAGCTGCTTCATGTCGTTTGCCTGCCGGGTCGCGAGCGCCAGCCCGGCCTCGGCTCTGGATGGAACACGCGCAATCAGCTGCAGGTCGATCGAAAAGGCGTTCAGGAAGTTGCGCAGGTCGTGCACGAGGCTGCGCGTGATCTGCATGCGCGACCGGTGCAATTCGCTGACCTGGCGTTGCTGTTCCCGCAACTCCCGGTTGGCTCGTTCCAGCTGGCTCGTGTATTCCGCGATGATCCGGTCACGCTCGCCGATGACCTCGCGGATGGACGTCAGGGTGACAAAACTGAGCGCCTCGTCGATCAGGCGCAGCGCATGGGATTCCTGGTCGCGGGTGAACGTGACGTCGGACTCCTCGAAGGCCCGGACGGCGCCAGCCAGTTCCCGCCGGAACAGCTCCAGTTCGCGCACGAGTTCATCCACGCGGTAACCCTGCTGCCAGCGCACGTTCCCGTGTTGCCTCGCATTGTGTTCAATGGCCTGTTCGACCGGTTGGAGATCCTGCTCTTCGAGCGCGACGCAGATGGCGCTCAGGATCGCGGGCAGGTGATCGGCCAGTTGCTCCCAGGTCAGCCGGTCCGCCTCGACGAGGTCGGCATCGGCAGCAACGGCCTGCATCCATCTTTCCGTCAGGGCCGCCTGTTGCTGTCGGAGAAATCCGGCGAGGGCGTACAGGGTTCCCGTTTGAAAATCGGTCATGATCCGTACCCAATGCGTGAATTCGTTGGCAAAGACGGCATGCAAGGCACATTATCTTTCCCTCGCACCGCCTGTGGGCCAGTCTCTTCAGGCCGGCGATCGGGAACGCAATTTGCCTCGCATGGCGAAAACAAGTCTACCGACCAGCAAAATGCCTTCTATCCTGCTTGTCGACGACCAGCCTGAGCTGCTCGATGCCTACTGCTTCCTGCTTACCGCCGAAGGATATGGCGTGTGCTGCTCACACAACGGTATGGAGGCGCTCGACCACGCCCTGCGCCAGCCGCCGGATTTGATCATAACGGACTGGGTGATGCCGCTGATGGGGGGCGGTGAACTGTGCCGCCAGATCCGGGCGCATCCTGCGCTGGCACACATCCCGATCCTTGTTCATACGGCGATGCCACCGTCGTCGCCGGGGCCGGTGCAGTGGGACGACTGCCTCATCAAGCCGGTCCCGGTGGCGCGGCTGCTCGCCGCCGTGAAAAAGTGGTGTCCGTCGTGAGGCACGGCCGGATATCCGGATGCGATCTGATCCGCACAGGCAACACGGGTGTTCCGCCCGCGGATAACCGGGTACCGGCTCGCCGGGCACGGTTGGCGGGATCCATCGCAACACCTTGAAAATTTTCATCAGTGAAACTAACTTATATCCAGCTCAGGCAGTGTGCCCGGTGATGGACCGGTTGCATGCTGCGTGTTTCGATTTGTTTGCCCCGCGGCATGGCAGGCGAACTGGAGCGCGCAAGCCCGTTCTCTTCCTTGCTGCGTCGAAGGAGAAGACGATGAGCTGCCTTCATCTCCGCTCGGCTTCGACTATGCTGTTCGAGCGCCTCCACCGTACGATCGTCGTCCTGACCGGCGTTTTCCTGCCGGTCGCGCAGCGCGCCCGGCGCACGCTGCGCGACCGCTTCGCCTCCATGTGGCAGACGTCTCACCAGATCACGTCGCACCTGCGCCGCCGTTAGCAGCGCGGTTGCCCCGCGGGCACCGTTCGGGACGACGGTATGCCGTCGTTCGTGCCGTACGCCGGGCGCGATTCCATGAAGCGATGAGCGCCTCGTTCGGAGCGGTTTTCGCAGGAGCACCGCAAGGCGGGTGGGATACCGGCGCACACACGAGGGGGAGCGATTCAATGGAACGGGTGAGAGTCGAGATGCGAAACGGACTGGAGGTCCGTATGCACACCCTGGTCGTGAGGCACGTACGCACGGCAGCGTGTCCGGGGCAAACCGCGGTGAACGGATACCTTGTATTTGTTCAGGTCGCGAGGGATGGGGAGGTTTTCGTGAACTGGCACTTGCCGTGGCTCTGCCGGCGCTGGCCGAGCCGCGAGGAGGCGGAATCGGAAGCACTGGAGTACGCCGTGCGGCTTGTGGACCGTCGTCCGGTTCGCGCACCGCCGCCGGATGTCGCGGAGGCGGTCTGGCGGTGGCGCCGGTGAGGAAAGACTTGCGGATCCCGAGGAGGTCATGATGGAACTTCACATGCATTCGCATCATTTCGTTCGTCGCATGCCCGAGTGGCCTGCAGCACTTCTCGGCGGGTGCGTGGCGGGCGCGGTTTTCCTGGTGATCGAACTTTTTGCCATGCGCGTTGCGGGGCAAAGCGTATGGTCACCGCTGCGGATGATTGCGGCAATCGTGAGGGGCCGCGATGTGCTCGCACAACCCGCTACGTTTGCAGCTGGCGTCGTACTGGTGGCGCTGCTGGTCCACTTCGCGCTGTCGATCCTCTTCGCGGTCATTCTGGCCGTGATCATGGCGCCATTCAGCCTGGATTCCGGTGTCGGGATGGCGTCGCTGGTGGGTGGCCGAGGCACGCAATCAGGGTGACGCCCTGATCTACCGCACGCGCAAGGCGCTCTCCGAATACGGCGGGACACTGGACGCCGCCGGAAAGGCGACAATTGAGGCCGCAATCACGGAGCTTGAGGCCGCGCTGAAAGGATCCGACAGGGACGAAATTGATGCGAAGGTGCATGCACTGGCGACAGCCTCGCAGCAACTCGGGGGAAAGGTCTACCCAGATGTGCAATCACAGGGGAGCAGCCCCGACGCCGCGACCGGCCCGCAGGGGTCCAGAGGCGCGGGACAGGACGAGGACGTGATAGATGCCGACTTCAGGGAAGTGAAAGGAAAACAGTGACGTGCACCGGCCGTCAAGAGGCTTGCGCCATGAAAAGACGATTGTGTATCCTGGTCCCGGCAATTGTGATCGCCGGGCTATGGTCAGAAAACGCCACGTCAGCCAGCCCGCCGCTGCCGACGTTGCCCCTGCAATACGACATCTGGATCACTGGGACTATTCAGCGTGGCAGCGGGAAGTACGCGCTGGGCGACTATACAACGATCATGCTGGATCGCCCCTCGACGTCGCCGTGCAATGACAAGGAGGTGTCCGACATTCTCCTTGGCGAAGGAGGTGCACCAGCCCCCACGCTCCTGCTACCGTACCTGAACCAGCGCGTCGCCGTCCGGGGCCGCGTGATCTGCCCCGACTCGGGCATTCAATTCACGCCGCAGCCGGACGTCGTGTTTCCGGTCTGGTAAGGCAAGGGGGAAGCACCCGAACATCAACTTCGGCGCGGCCTGACCAGGGTTGCTGCAGCCGCCTGCGAAAGCCCGCGCCGGTCGATCTTTCGCTGGCTACTGGCACCAGCCTCACGCGCGGTTGACAGAGGCAAGCGCCCATCACGGTTCCAGCACACCGGGCGGTGCGAGCGCGATCAGATCAGGCGCGACCGGCCGCCTCGCGGAGCGGGACGACATGCGTGGTCGAACGGCACAGTGCCCAAGGCATCCCCGTCGGCGGGATAATCCAGCCAGAGCAGGCGCGTGGGGAAAAGCAGCGGTGAGACCACGTAGCCGCCGCTTTCCTGCATCCCGGAAGCGATCGCACACCACGCGTTCCAGGTTTGACCCAGTGCGTGAACGAAATGGCGATGCAGCCAGCCCCGCGGGTCGGCTGTGGGCGGTAAATGGGCAGGCATGAAGGCCAGCCATTCGAGCAGTCCAAAAGGCGGATAATTTCCTTGGCAACGCGTCTAATGAGAAGCGAATCTCCATCTATTTGTTGCGCGGGACACCCATAAAACTATCCCGTGACTTGACTGCCGCAGAAAACGCGGTCGATCCGCCCATTGCGTGATCAAGGGTGGCAACAGCACGATTTATCGACGCAGATTCTGCCCCGTACGCTCTTGCTTCCCGCATGTAGAAATTTATTGCATCCAGGCCTTCGAGCCTGTGGGATTGGTTCTCCGGTTGCCCAGGCCAACTGGCGCTCAACATCGAGGCAGGTTGCGACAGGTTGTCATCGACGATGGAAAGTACACATCCCGTACCAATATGGATAACTCTGCAAGCCAGGCGGTCGGCATGAAATTGTGGCAGCGTTGCAAGGAATTCCAGGAGTGGGGACATATAGCCTCTGGCGTTTCAGTGGGGCAGCCTGCTCCGGGTTCGAAGTGGGCAAAGGAATCTGTGGTGGCAATCGCCGCAACGATGAATAAGGCGCGGAATTCGATGCGGCCGCTGCGCCTGCTGGAAAAAGTGAACGGGCGGCGGGCCTTACGGCGGCAGACGGGCAAGATGGCGTGCTAGTGAGCCGTCAACACCATCAAAATATCTGCATACCATGCGCTGTTCAGGCCGAGCGTTTCGTCCATCTGCTCATCCCGGCCGCCCATGTCAATGCTCGAAGAATGAACGCCTAAAAGCAGCCACGGCAGTTCGTCAGGCATTCTGCCTTCCGATGGCGCTCTCAGGACGACCGGTGCGCCACTGGTGCCGCGGTGAGTTCTTGCATCGGTGACGAAGCAGCCCTTGCCCTGAAAGCGCAGGCCGAACGCAGAAGCCAGAACACCTTGCCGAACGACAGGCAGGTGATGCAGCGAATCGTGGAACCCGAGCGGGAAGCCGACGATCAGCAGCGATGCCCCAATCGGCATTGCATCACCTGCGCGCGGCAGATGACCGGGGCCGAAGGCCTGGAACATTGCGCCGGCAGGCAACGCGCCCCTGTAGAGTTCGATTACCGCTACGTCGATCTCGCCGCCGTCATCCGTTCCCTGACGCCAGAGAGGATGCCCTGCGGTGTACAACGGAACGGACATCCACGTCGCGGCGGCCAGGTTCTGCGCGTCGACATGAAACTCGATCTCGAGCCGGTCGGGGAAATGTTCACCGGACACGTCGATCATGACGTGCCGACTGGTCACGAGAAAGAGACGTGTTCCCTGCTGGAAAAAGAAGCCACTGGCATTGGTCAATCGACGTTCCTGCGCAAACGTACATACCCGCGTCACGGCGAGCAGCAGCGCATCCGCGCCGACCTGCGTGTGCGATTCCGGACGATCGCCAGGGTCCGGCGCCAAGGCAATAGGCCCGCTGTCTGGAGCAGGCCCCCTCGCGGGCAGCATCGACCCGGCGACGAGTTCGAGCAGCGCTTCGTGCTCGGGGCCGTAGCTCTCCGACGACAGGAACGCGCCAACCGCCAATTCCGATACGGTGCCCCCCGAAGCCGCGTTCGACACATGGCGCACAATGGGAGCTTTGCGCTCGCCGCGGCACAGAAGCCATCTATCACCGTTAGAACTACGATGGAATTCGAGCGCATCGTCGCTCGTTCCAGCGCTGTCTTCAATCGGGGGGCAGCGAGAATCCATGGTCAGTCCTGACGTGATCGTGATCTCAAGGCGTGGTGGCGTCGCGAATCACGACTGGGCGTATTGCGCGAGGACGTTCGGGAGTCCGCGAGCACGCTCCGGCGAATGGCCTGCCTGGCTGGGGCACTCAGGCGGGCGCATCGATCGTGCGATCAAACCCGTGACCGTCAATCAACATTTCGGCATAGGCCACGCACGCGCGCCTCGCGTCGCCGGTATTGGCGAAAGGATGCTTGCCGGGCACACGGAGGAGCCGGCTGCGGGAGTTGTCAATCCCGGAATCGGGTTCGCTGATACGGATCGACGCATCGAATCCGTCCTCGTAATTGTGGCCAAATCCTGCCTGGGTTGCCCGGTGGGGATACACAAGCAAGGAAATATCGAGACCTCGATAGCGGCGAATGGTTGTCATCAGGTAACTCCCTTTTGGCCACAGCACGCGGCCGGTTTTTTGATAGTTGTGCGGGTCTGGCCGAAGGCGATATCCAAAGTGCCTCACGAGCCGTACCAGCGAGGCGAAGCAACCCGACCAAGCAGTTGTCGGTGAGCCTTATCGAAGGGGGCCACCTGCAGTTGGAGGAGAAATGATGCTGATAGCCGTCGCCATGTCATCCGAAACAGGATTGACGACCATGCAGGCAGTAATCTGCTTTGTAGACCTCGTGAACCACCATACGCGCGCCGGCACCGTCGGTCAATTCAATTCTGGTAACGTATCTGCGCCGCCCTGCGGTTCCCTTATCAAGGTATAGTGGGGCTCCCCCTGGAGTGACCAACATGCCGACACGACCGCTTCTTCTCTACAGGGGGTACGAACTTCATCCCCTCGTCTTCGCTCGCACATTCAGTCGCTTTGACGGACATTCCCGTTACGACGAAGGGTATGACATTGCGGTACGGATATGTCGCCCGGGCGCGATAGCGACCTCTGCCGCAAGCCGTGTTTTCAGGCCGAACCACGCGCATGCATTATCCGACTTCGGTATGGCGAGGCGCGCCGCTCGGCAGCATGGAAAGGACATCATCGACGGAAAAGTGAGCGGTTCTTCGGTCGTCGATATGTGAAAGGGCAGCTGGCGTGTGACATCAGCCGATTTTTCCCGGCGGAGAATTGCACTTTCCTGGATGCCGCCTTGACCGTAGCTGCTTCTACAATGCGGCCGCTGGCGTCGTGCATCCTCAGGCGCATTTCCTTCGTTCGTGCAAACGCGGCGGAAGCCCGTGGCGAACCGGGAGCCTGACCGCACGCAACCCTCCAGACTGGTGCCACCTCCGTGCAAAGTGACCGCATCGAAATTCCGTACTACCTGGTTTTACGCGCTGGCTGTCTGCCGTACGTTTTGAATGCTGACCGCCATGTCGTGCGCCGCGAGGCAAGCCTTCTTCTGCGGGCGTTCGCGAGAGCACAGGGTGCGCCGACATCAATCGCGGATGACGCGTGGAACGCCTTTTCCGGCTCGGAATCCATTTTGCTCATTGAGCGCACGCAGATGCGGGCCTACGCACTGGTTCGCGGGACCGAAAGCGAACGTCAACTTCGGTTACTGGCTGCGCTCTGACCAAACCAACGTGCGCATTCGTTGCGGACGGCGGGCGCAACCACTCGCGCGCACATTTTTTGATGATCTTTTCAGCATGTCTAACCATCAACCCAATGGAGCACCCCATGTAACGGATGATCGGGTATCGCGGGTTCGAGATTCGCGTCTAACCCAGCCGGTCTGCTGAGGATCTTTACGAGATAACGTTTCGGACCAGGGGCGGCGACCACCTGCGCGAGGTGGGCGAATGCCGTGGCCAATTTCCATCGACCTGTCATATAGCCGTCCGCCGCGTGCCGTCATGGCGGTATGACAAGCAAGCCCATCTCAGTACCTCCTCGCATACCCTTCGCGCCACAGGGCAGCACCCACGGAAGTCAGCAACGCAACGTCAGCTGCGCCCAGATCATCCCATGCACTGGCCAGCCATTTTGCAAAGCTCGCGCAGGCATGATCCAGATCGACCACGGCGCGACCTTCGCGATTCAGTTGCTCGAAGACAGAGATCACATCATCAGGGGTCATCGTCGTTCCCTCGTTGAGCCTTTCGGCAGCCTGCGTGAGTTTTTAAAGCCGCCCCCAAATTGATTCGCTCCGTCTCTGTGGCACTTGGCAACGCGCCAGACGGCGGGTGTCGGCGTGAACTGAAGTGCTTCACTTACGAGCGTCGCGCAAACGGGAGGATGGCAACGGTTGACCCTTTACAATGCCGTTCTCCGCCGCTGGACGGCAATACCCTGTAAGTGAAGCAGCTGTGGCGGTCCCCTGCATATTGATCAATCGACCAATGCCGGACAAGCGATGGGGCATCGAACTACGATTCCGGACCAACCAGAACATCAACGGCGGCCTGACCTGCAATCTCCGCTACGAGGTACGCCCAGCGCTCTGAGAACGGACCATGTCGAACAGGAACGACAGCCCCGTCGATGCTGGTGCGGCCAACGTTATGGCCCTTTATTCTGAACGTCACACTGTACATATCCTGAGCAACCTCGGTGAGTGCCACATGGATTTCGAAACCCCGATAGGTGATCAATCGATTCATCTCTGCTCCTGGGTCGCGGACCTGGCGCACGGCGCGGATCGTATGAATATCCGAGGCACAATGCACTCTACACGTCCGCAATCTAATCGCGTTTCAGATTGCATTCCGGCAGATCCTGAATGTAATGCCAAGGCCGCAGTGACACTGGCAGGCGGACCCTCGTTGCCCACGTTTTCGCCAAGGTCCGAGGCTCCGCTCCCAGATTGCACATTGCGACGGTTCAACGTTCCACGTAATTCTGCGAGTGCCGAGGCGGACGGTCCTATTCTGACCGTTAGCTCCCAATCGCCAACCACTGACTGCAGGGTGCCAAAACGCGTTCCATTCCACCAATCCAGCCTGCCTGCGCCGCCGCGCAAGACGTCGTTGGGAGTAGTCGCGCGTCCGTTGTCTTTGTTCGCCGCGCGGCTCGCGTCTCGCGTTCCTTGTTAGGTCCCTTACAGATCCATTCATCGACGGCTCTTTGAAATTGAGCGGGTTAGATAGTTAGTTACGAGAAGACTGCAGGTAGCAGCCGCCACTACAAAAGAGAAGATGAAAAAAATGCTTGCGATCCATTCAAGGACTGCGGCGACGACGGCTGCCATTTTGCTTTTTCCCGATCTGCGTCCTGCACACGCGAGGCGCCCGTGCTTCTAGCAAGACTCCTCGGTGTAAATCGAGCGCGGCCAAGCCTCGTGGACATGACTTGGCGCATCCCGGACAAGTGCCGTACGGGACTTTCCCGTTCGGGCGCATGTGCTGAATCTCCATGCATGCGCTGTGGCTCATCTCATTCCGCTCGTGTTTGCCAGAGAAGCGCGTCACACGGATAGCACCATTCCGGTCGACGGCATTCAGCGTAGCATGAGTGCGCACAAGGGACGCGGTTAGCCCAAGGCAGCGACTTAGCCGCGCCTGGATGGCGTGGCATCTGTTTGACGGTCGACGGTCGAATGAAACAGCCCGAGGATCGCTTGCGCCTTGTCATGCGGTCTGTTCATCCCAGTCTAAACGCGCCTTTCCAGGGTACCCCTCCACTGGGGCGTAGACGGCACGACAGGGCTCTGATGCGGTGTGGACGGAATGACATGCTCCATCCATGTCGTTTCAGATCAACGAGACTCCCTTACTCTTTCCCACCACCATTGATCCCGCTTCCGCTTCGCCATACCTGCTTTCCTCGTTCGGAGAGTTCGCCGCAGCTGTGCTCCGCGTCGCCCTCCGTCCCGTCTATCGCCATCTCACCTCCCGCCTGCTCCTGTGCCTTCTGCTTCTGCTTGTGCCTCGCTGCCACGGCTTCATCGTGCGACCTGCCTGCATAATTCAGGGTCATCTCGCCAACTCCTCCAAAAACCGGTCTCTGCGCCCCACCCAAGCTGCCCAGCGCGTGTCATTTCGCTTACGGCAATCCAGAATACCTGCGCCGTTAGTCCAATACATGATTTCCGTGCAGCCAGAGGATCTTCTGTTTCCGCCGGAGGCCGCGCCTGTACTGTCGCAATGAAGCGCTGAACATGGCAGCCCCCTTTCAGGGCAGAACCGTTCTTATATTCTAGGTGACCATAAGAATATCGGGCATCTCCATCCACTGTTGGACGGCTTGGGCATGTCGGCCAACGCAAGCTGCGGTGAAATTTTCGCCAGTTTCTCTCCAGACAATTCTCGGAGAAGATGATTTTCGACAGGAGAAGCGTGCCCTGACATACGTCATTACTGCAGCGGCTGAGTTTGCCGAAGACGACCCAACGACACGACGCGTCGCCCGCCTGGAATCCGAACTCGCAAAGCAGAGGTTGTGCGGGGATTCGGGAGTCTTCGAGCGGGAGACTGTATTGCTCCCGATCGGTACCAGTCTGGTATGTTGGATCGTCGCTCGGTCCCTCAGCGGTGCGGCACAAATACACAGCGGCGCAGATACACATAGCCCGGGTACCCACGCGCGGATTCCACCACACGAACGCGTACGAAGTGCGTTTTGGTACAAAATAGCGTTCGACAACCCCTGCATCCTTGCCGGGCGTGACAAAGACCACGCGCCTGGTGCGAAATCGTTCATGATGATTTTCGGCGTGCGTTCAATCGCGCCTGGCACTCCGGGTGAAATCAAACGAATGCGGTCGAATCCGAATGTAACAACGAGAATCCGCAAGAACGACCCGGTGACTTCAGTCCGATAGGCTCAACGCTCCCTCAGTACGAACTCATGCCCGCGAATCTGATGAAACGGACGGGGGAGCGCCCGATTTCTCTCGCGCTTATCCGGCGACCCTCTGCGGCCGATACACATCGGCTGTAGCCATGGACAGCCCCGCCTACGAGATCGGTGAAAACATCTCGAATCCTGAATAGTCCGCCGGAGATCGTTAATGAAAATGTGGCGCCATCAATATCGACGTGTTTGCCGATGAGCGGACCGCAAGACTCTCGGCGAGCTGGGCGATCTGCTGGCGTGGATGAAGTCGCACATTGACTTCGTAGCGCTCACGGCAGCTGTCGACACGATTGCCGCGCAACCGGTTAGGCCTGGGGACAATCGTCCGTCGTACCCGACTCAAACCCCAATGGCCCCTGCCATGCTTTCGTGCTCGCACCAGGATCCTTTTCGAGAAGATGCAAGCGCAAAAAGGCATTGTCCCCTGCCAGCAGTGACGCGACTAACGCATTGCCAGGTCTCGCGCCAGGATTGAGTATTTGTTCGCGACGATCGAGCAGAAGCTCGCAAGGTTAGTCGCACCTTCGGTGCAGTACGCCGTTGCCAAAAAGACGACTACACTTGAAGCAGGGAGAATCAGTTCCAGGAGTAGTCCATGCGTGAAGCCACCCCTCAAAACACCTTTCGCGGCCTTCCCTTGACTCAGGAGCAGGACGCGGAGGTCAGGCACTACATCAAGAGGCGAAAGCAGCGTGGTGCCTTATGGGACACGCCGGAGTTGAAGGCGATGCTTGACGACATGCTGGAGCCCCCGAACAACGACGAGGATGAGTCAGGAGAAATCGTCGATGAAACCCGGTCGGCCACCGAGCGCGCGACAGCTTCCGTCACCGAGGCGATCGAACCCATTGGGGCCAGCGAGGAGCGCAACGCCGCCATGGAAGGGGAGAGCATGAAAGGGCCGGGACGCTAGATTTCGGCCTTTTTGGGGGATCCGCGACATCAGGTAGCAGCAAAGACCGCCAACGAGAGCCTGTTTTTCAGCACACCTAAGAGACACGCTTGCCTTCAGCCTCTTACTGCGGTGTTTTCTACACACCGCCCCTCGGCGAAATTCCTGGTGACCGCTTCGCAATTGCGCTTGCATTGGCACGGCAACGAGCGCACGCTGTCATCAGGCTAGATCTGCGGAGCCACGGGTTCTGTGTCAATGCCGCGTGACTGCTTCGACCAGCACGGCGCCGCGGAAAGAACACCGCCGACGCAAGGCATCGCGACCAGACCTTTCGTGCGTCACGCCGTCTGTGTTCGGCCGTTGTCGTTCCGCAGTTTTTATGTGACGATCGGGAATTGAGTACATGGAATCGCTTGAATCGAGCGATTTTAACGCCCCCGTTCCCCGCATAATGCTCTCCGGGTGAAAGAGTGCGTACGGCAAGGTCGCAAGGCGGTTGACCGGCATTTGAACGGTGAGCGAATGCCGGCGACAGGCCCCGCCATTGGCGGTCCTCCTCAATTTTTCGTGGAACCAGCATGCTCAAACCAACCAGAGCGTATTCGCCTTCACCCGTCAGTCATTACGACTTCGTCAGCACGCAAAAAGCGCGAGCCGCTGCACTGGAGAAGGCGGAAAACGAGCGCGCCCAGAAGCGGCGGGAGAACGACGCTCTCCTTGACGTCAACGCCAGCAAGTGGCGATACGACGGCCATCGGTAGCTCGATGAGAAGGCGTATTGTGGCGCTAAATTTCCCAAATCCAAATCGTGTCCACGATGCGTACAGACATTGCGTGTGCTTTTGGGGTTACGACAATGCACGTGAGATTGTCTTTGTGGTCGACGACGCAACGCTGACTAACCTCAATCCCGGCATCGGTTCGGACGAGCCTGTGTTGCTTGCGGCCTTCGACCGCAGCCGCGACCGAATTCTGGGGCTGGCCAGAAGGCTGTATAAAGGCGGCCGACAAACCAGATGCACGATCTCGCTTGAGTGAGGAAGCCTCTCGCGCCGCGGGGGCCGCGCGAGCACTTTCCTCTTCCTGCGAGGCGTGGGTGCGCCCCGCACGCCAACTATGCCGCGGCAAACCAGGCACAGTGGGCTTTCTGCGGCCCAGTCAAATCGACCACCTGTTCCTTCCTGTCGAGCATCCGCTTAAGGGCCTCCCCCGCGCCGTCGGCCCGCGGCATCGGTCGGCCGGACATCACGGCAGCCTGCCTCTCGGTTCGAACCTCTGCGGGGAGGACTCTGGCTGCGAACATCGGCCACCCGAAAATAGGTTACATGGCAGGATTGCGGCGATGGTTGGTTCTGCGGCTTCTTTTTGCGCGTGATCGCGCGTCCTATGGGCTTTCTTGTGTGACCAGAACGGATACCATCCGGAGTCACTTCAGGTGTCATCAGCCGTCACCCGGTGGGACAAGACGCGTGCGGGGGCCCTCGACTTCACGGGCATGTCCGTCGTCGGGAAGATCCAGCCAGAGCAGGCGCGTGGGAAACAGCAGCGGTGAGAGGGCGTAGCAGCCGCTTTCCCGCATCCCGGAAGCGATGGCACACCACGCGTTCCAGGTTTGACCCAGCGCGTGAACGAAATGGCGATGCAGCCAGCCCTGCGGGTCGACTGTGGGCGGCAAATGGGCAGGCATGAAGGCCAGCCATTCGAGCAATCCGAAAGGCGGATAATCTCCCTGGCAGCGTGCGAGCGTCTGAATACTGAAGCGCCGCTCCCAGGACAGGCGCCATCCCAGCAGGGCAATCGACTGGGCAGAGGTATTGCCGTCGCACAGTAACAATCCGGATTCGGGCGAATGGCGAATGGAGCCGGCCTCTGGTTGTACGGGCCGGATTGAATGCGCCAGACGGCGCATACGATTTTTCCGGATCTTCCTGTAAGCGGCACACAGCATGATGCATGTGTGGTCCACATGTGGCCAGTCGGCTGCCCAGGCGCAGCGGGCGGGTGGGCACACTGACCGACGACAGCCGCCCCCGCTTTGAGCACTGGCGCCGGGTACGGGATCGACGCGGGGCAGCTCTGGCGGACGGCGAAGGTGTCGCTCCAGCTCGCCGATAAACGCGAGACGATGGGGAATATGCGAGCACGCCTGGATTTCGTCGCCGGGAAGGTACTGCCCGGCCGCATCGCGCATACGCCTCCTGCCCGGGCCGAGCAGCTGCGCATAGCGGAAGAAGTAGTCGTGCCATGCGCGCAGGCGATCCAGCCCCGTTGCGTCGATACCAGCCTTCGTGCGCAGGCGGCGAAGCGAGGCCGCGGCGAGCAGGGAGCGACCGCAGGCCGGGCAGGCATATGGATGGCGTACGAGCCCTGCGTGGAGGCGGTATGCGAGCGGTTGCCCGCAACCGGTGCAGGCCTCGCACAGCGCGCATCCGTGAATGGGGCAGCGCCGGAACGCGGTGAACTGAAAAAGTGTTGCATGAAAACCCGCCGACGCGCAGGTCGGGCAGAAGCGCAACGACGGGCTCGCCGCGTCGAGCAAGGCATCACCACGATTCGCAGTGCAAAACGAATTTTCAAGATCGTGCAAGCCGATGTGCAAGGTGTCGGCCAGGTCGGTGAGCCTGAAGGCATCGGCCGCCCGGAGGTCGATACCCTCGCCGGTATTGATTGCTGGCAGAACCGCCATGGCCTCGTCGAGTTGTGTCCAGTTCAGGCGATTGAGCAGCTGAAATTTTGCGAACCGCGACCACGCAGACTCGACCTCGCAGGTCCATGCCGCGCGCGTTGTATACGTTGTCCGGTGAGCGACGGAAACCCGGTTGTGCTCCTGCCAGGGCAACGTCCCTTCCACTGGCCGGGCATCATCATTTCCTGGCGCGAACATAGCCGGACACATCGACGCCTTCGGCCCAGATTGCCCTGGAAAAAGCGAAACTGGTCGAGTCACGCTGCGCATACTGGTAAAGGATGTGCTGGACCGCGCGCGTGAAGAATTCCATCGGTAGCTCGAGTTCCCCATCAGCTGTGCTCGTTTATGCGCGTCGTCGAAGGCTTCCCAGAGGGCACCGCCTTCGGCGGCCAGACGCATGCCGGCGTCCCAGGCGCGCGGGAAAAAGAAGCGCGTATGAGTCCAACCGGAGTTTTCGGGATATTCGCCCTGGTCGTACCCCTGCAGACAGGCCGCGCACTCGTGCGCGGAACGCACCCCATGAAAAGGTAATTCTTCGGTCATGAAGCGGGCGACAATCTGTTCTTCTCCGTCGCGCTGGAAAATGCTCTTCCTCGCCCGCAGCGAGGGCTGGCCGACGAGCATGGTCACAAGGCGCACGCCTTCGAGCTCAAGTTCGTCGTGAATGTCGCGCAGCCATTCGAACTCCGAACTGCCCAGATGCTGGGCCTCGTCGAGGAAAACGAGGATATCGCTGCTGCGCGACTGATCGGCTATTTCGAGCAGACGCTCCGTGAGCCGGTGCCGCAGCTGTGTCGGATCGCGTCCGGAGCTCGCCTTGTGTCGGGCCATGGTCAGCAGGGTGCTGAAGAAAGCCGTCTCGGTCGCAATGCGCTTGTGCTGGCAACGCATGCGCAGGATAGGCAGGGCCGGGCGCTGTGAAGCGAGCAGTGACTCCAGAAAAAGGATCGCATAGGTCTTGCCGACCCGTGAGCGGGCATAGACCATCGCTCCGGTCCGCAACGACAGGCAGCGCACCAGCAATGCGTAGAATTGCGCGATCGACGGCGTCGGGATGCGATATCTGCGCAGCACGACCGGATGTTCGTCGATCGGTGATGGCCGTAATGAGTCGGTCACCATGATCAACGAAAAATCTGCCCCTTGCCGAGCTCGGGCATGCTCACGGCAGGGATATGGTCAGATCCGTCTGATGCTGGTGCCGCCGGGATTTCGTCACGCCTGTCGCGCTGCTCAACGGCACGTGCGGCTTCGGCGATGCGATGGGGTATTCGCCGCTGTTTCGCGCGGGATTTGCGTCGCTGATACTTGAGGTAAGCGTCTACGGGATCGGAGAGATCGCCGTAGTCGATTTCCTTGAGACGTTTGAGTCTCAGAATCTCCTGACGAAGCCGCAACGAATGAGGTGTCTGGTCCCAGGGTCTGGCTGCCCTCAGTGGGCCGATCTCCTCACCGCTGGCGAGATACGCCGCCACGACGCGCATGTCCTCGGGATCGAAATAGATGCGCAACGGCTTACCGATCTGCCCGGTTGCTTCTCCGAGCACGCCGCTGGAATACCGGACGCCGTAGAGGTTTACATAGGGGCGCACGCCGCGCCTCAGGTTGCCGCGGACAATGGCCTCATGAACCGGCTGCAGCAGCATCAGGTTTTGCCGGTAGCGTTCGGCAAGTGTTCGCCATAACCCGCCAGGTTTCTGTGCGAAATGCTGCATCATCTCAATGGGAGAACGCCCGCCCAGGCCGTCATGGGGTGTTCCGTTGTAATTCGCGAAGCTCACGTCGAGTAATTCGGCAAGTTCTTCGCTGCTCACCAGAAGGCTGCGTTTGCCGTCTGGATCGCTCAGCGCCCGCCGGACATCCTGGGCGCTGGAGCCTGTTGTACCGGGAAGGCGATGGGACAATGTGCTGCCAACCGTGCCAAAGAACCGCTCGATGTACGGCCGCTCGTTGGGCTCCGCGTAGGGGCCGGCGTCGACGTGACTGCCGATCATGTCGCATACAGTGGCGAGTGTCTCGCCAGCAAGGTGACTGCGCGCATTGTCGTAGCGCAACCAGTCCCACGTCGCGTATTCGGCCTCGCGAACGGCCTCGCTGACGAACCCGGCGCGCGATTCGTAGCGCAAGCCGGCAATCGAGAAGGTAGTCCGCTTGCGGCGGGGTTGCAGGGCGTTTTGTACGGTCCTGATAACGTCATGCCGGTTGTATTCGGTGGCCAGCGCGAGGTTCCAGCCGAGCACCGCCCGCGTACAGACATCGAGCACAACGAGCAGCCACACGCGCTCGAGTTCGATATCCTTGTCCAATCCGATGGGATCTGTCACCCGGATGCGCAGGCGGATATCCAGTTTGTGGCCGTCGAACTCGACCGCTTCGAACGGACGCGTGACCGGCGAACGCGACATCTGATCCGGTGGAGGGCGAAGTGGCTGGACGCGCTGCGCGCCTGAGACCCGCGCTGCCTGCGCAAATGTCTGGTTTGCTACCAAGCGACGGATGGCTGCAGCCAGGCTGCGGATGCCCTGAAGATCCTGGTTGAAGGGATAGTGCCTGCCCGTCAGATTGAGCTCGCGACAGCGGTTGAGAAATTCCCGGTGCGTCGCGCGCAGGCCGCGCAGTTCGCCGCGTGCGCCGAAGTAGACCTTGTGTAGCTGGATCTGCCTTTGCAGGAACTCTGCAAGGACCTCATGCCGCGCGAGCAACTGCGCCATTGCTCCCGCCGCGCCGCCCCGCTTGCCGGGGACGGCCGGTTGCGTGGGCCGGGTCCGCACATAGCCCCGCGTACGCACATGAGGAACCAGTGCGCGGAAGCCCTGGATACGTCCGTCGGCATGCGGCGTGGTGCAGCGGGCGAGCAGGCGGTACAGCTGCGCACGCCGGATGCCGGTCGCGCTCTCGATCAGCGTCAGGCTCCGGTCCTCCAGATATTGGCGAATCGCCTCTTCACGACGCAGAAAAATCGTCCGGCGCGCTTCCGGCAGAGCAGATGGATCGACTGTCGGCCAGCTATGCAGATCACGCAACTCCGGGGCAAGAGCCCGACGCGTGAGGCAGTCCGACGTTATCACGACGCGCCCTCTGTCGCCACAACCTGCCTGAATCGCATATGCCTGTTGAGCTCACCGGTGCGCAGTTCCGGGCTCACTAGCCGACCGCGTCGAGTCAGATCGAAGACAGCAGTGCGCGTCAGGACTGGATCGGTTGGCAATGCCTCGTATTCGATGGCGTACAGCGGCTTTGGTGAAGCTAAGCCCTGTTCGATCCGGTCGAGAAATTCATTCGAAAGAAACGTGCCGTTGCTTGTGACGTACGGCAACATACGCATCCAGTTGTCGATCCACTGGCGATGCGGCTTTAGTAGATCAGCGTTCACGGTCGTGACAGCCAGTGGATCGAGGATTTCAAGCGACCCGGCGTCGATCGCGGTAAGGGGCGTAGCTTCCACGACGACGAACTCGGTTACATCGTCGCGGCGAAGCACGAAGTCCGCGATACGGGGCTTCTGGTCAACAAGGATAAGTCCCGGATACTCGCAGAACGTCAAAACCGACGAGTACGACTCCATCATGGCCCAGAAGTCGACAGCCGCATGCGAATAAAGCGAGAGGCATCGGGCAAGCTTGGGGCTCCAGACGTGGAACTGGTGCGTCCATTTCGAGCGCTGGATGGCGATCGGGTGAAAGTCAAACTGCAGGGCAGGATCGACCGCACGATCGTCAGTCACCACCAGCCCTCCAGCCCTCCGCAAAGTTCCAGATTTACTTCGCTTCATCAACAAGATCCGAGTTTAGTTCGCATTCCCGAAAAGTAAAGTTAAAGACAGAGGAAGGTGGGCTTGCTGCAGCACGGGGCTTTCTTTGGGGGCAGATGAAACAGCATTACTTCGCGGGACGGAAGACGGCAAGGTCACGCACAGTATCTTGACGACGGCAAAGTGCGCGCCGTTCCGCACCAAGGTCCCTCCGGACCGGCCCGGGGCGGAGCTCGTCGAGACGCATTTCGCCGTGGTGAGCGATGCCCAGCCGTCGCAGCTCGGTGTGTTCCAGGACGGCGCGCACGCCTGGGTCTATGTGGATCTGGCGACTCTCACATGGATCAGGAATCAATGGATGTTCGGGCGGCGCATTGAAGTCACGCTCTGGAGAGCGGAAGGCCTCGCGGGATTTACCTATGGCATGGCGCCGGATGGCAGCGATATCGTCTGGGACCAGGACTTAGCAAAAGTCGTGAAGATGGACAACGTGACGCTGGAAGCTTCCGCATTCAGACCCGGGACGGAAGCCCAGAGAAGTGAAGCGCCCATACCCGCTCATGAGCGCTACTCGGAACTGCTCTCGACGCTCAGGAAGATTGCGCATCGCCTTGATCTGTTAGCCGCAATCGTGGCGATCTTTTTCGTCTGGTACTGGGCACACAGGTAAGCGAACTTTCACGGCGCCGTCGCGCGAATCCTCATCCCCAGGGCCGCCTGGATCATCGCCGGCAATTGAGCTACACCATGCCATCCAAAATCACGAATGAACAGATCAACGCGGCGTTCGACGTCGCGAGGCAGGTCTATCGCGGCGAACTGACGGCTTCGATCGGTGCAACCCAGTTGGCCCGCGAACATAGCATCAACATCAACAGCGCAACGGCGCTTAGCACCACAGGTAATCTCTTGATGACGCGCAGCAGGCCGATTCGCGGCAGGCGTACTCCGCGGGGGTTTCGACCACGCCCAGCAGCGCGCCACGGTGAGTTAGGGTCGGCGGAGCACAAGTATTTGCCAAGAGGCGACGGCATCAAGTTTCTGCGGTGCCCCCATTCGTGAAAGGCCACGGCTACGGTGACGCGCTGGTTGATCGTAGCGCTGGCGTATCGGCGGTGAGTACCGTTCTTTTGTGAGCTTAGCTCCGCCCGATAAACGCCGATGGTCTCCTCAGTGACGTCAGTCAGAGACATCTTCCGGGCTTCAAGGTGCTGAAGCCACACAAGCAACGCGCCGGCATACGTACGCACGGTGTCGCCGGTGACTGATCGGCTGGCCAATGCGGTGTCCGCGAGAAAAAGGGTCGGCATCCAGACCGGCACACCGGTACCGTCAACGACAACAGCGACTAGCGGCAGCGCAAACAGTCTGGGTTCCCATTCGATCGGTTCAGCGAGACCCGCGTGCTTGAAGACCGCAGGCCAGCTGTCGAATTCCAATTGGGGTCGGAAAAACTTGACCGCAAATCGCTCCTGAGTCTCTGAGGCCATAGGACGATTCCTCCTATCACAGGCTTCGATGATTGGATTTCGTCGGGAATATAGGTACGTTCTAGCGCCTCGGAAACAGACAGACAAGGAAATACATCTAATCCCCGAGTTCGACCGGCATGTGCTGGAAACCCTGCGCGAACCGCTCGAAGCCGGCGCCATCACGATCTCGCGCGCCGCGTGGCAAACCGACTTTCCCGCCGCATGCCAGCTCGTCGCCGCCATGAACCCCTGCCCGTGCGGTTGGCGCGGCGACCCCTCGGGCCGCTGCCGCTGCACGCCCGAGGGCGCCGCGCGTTATCTGCGCAAACTCTCCGGCCCGCTCCTCGACCGCATCGACATCCAGATCGAAATTCCCGCGCTACCGCCCGCCGAACTCGCGGCCCGCGCGTACTCGCCCGCCGAGCCCAGCGCCGTCATCGCCGCGCGCGTGCATGCCGCACGTGAGCGCCAGCGGTCACGCCAAGGCAAAACGAACCGCGAATTGAGCGGCCGCGACACCGACGAAGTCTGCCGCCCGGACGCTGCGGGCGAAACGCTGCTGCGCGAGGCCGGCGAGCGCTTCGGCTGGTCGGCGCGCGCGTATTACCGCGTGCTCAAGGTCGCTCGCACCATCGCCGACCTCGCCGACGCCGACATGCCCGCCTCCGGTCATATCGCGGAAGCCATCCAGTACCGGCGGGTTTTTACCGATCATTAGGCCGGCCCAAGGTCATCACCGTGTCAAAAAAGGGAAGTCAAGACTTGACTTATGCACATTGCCCCGGATTATCCCCAAAACTGTGGACAACGCGCAGGCACCCCGAGCTTCTTTCACAAGTCGTTGATTCAATTGAATTAATAAAATTGCAAGGAAGGCGTGCAAACTAACAAAAAGCCCACAGGGTGGCCCTTTGCGGGCTATTCCCCAGCTTTTTCCACAAAGTTACCCACAGCGTCTGTGGGTAACCCGTAAACCCCCAATCAAATCCGGCTCTTAGCGCCAAAACTTGCAGTGGAACCTTCAATCCTGCCTGCTGTCACCACGCCGCCCGGTGAATTCACTCAGTAGAGCTGGAACGACTGAAAGAACTGATCGACCTGCTCGACAGGCGGCTCAGAGCGTCCCACGATCGCGATCTGGTAAGCGCGCGCGCCCTTCGCGACAAGGCGCGCGTGGATCGTGCGCGGCTCGGCCTTCTCGCCTGCCCGGCCGGAGAGCCGCAGCTCGATGCCATCGACCGCGCCGCCGCCGGCCACCGGCACCGCCACGTCGTGCGCGTCGGACGTGGCGCTCACGTTGCGCGCGAGGCCGTCGCGCAAAAAGGCAATCGCCGCCTGCTGGGTTGCCGGCTTCGCGTCGGGCAGATCGAGCGTGCCGACGACGAACAGCTCGCCGTCCACTTCGGCGGTCTGCATGCGCATACGCATCGGCGAGCCGTCCACCTCGATTTCGCGCTGGTCGGAACCCGGCTTCGCGGGCAGATCGACACTGTAGCCGCTCGTGTTGTTCGCGACGGTGCGCCAGTCGTACTGCGGCGAGCAGCCCGCCAGCACGGCCAGCCCTATGCCCATCAGGGCAACCAGGGCGCCTGCGGCGCAGACATGGCAAACGCGGAGCACCCAGGCTAAACGGGGAAAAATCTGGCGAAGAATGGTCGGGAACATGTAGCGCAACGCAAACGTGCAGGAGTAACGAGGATGAAAGGAACGCGACATTATCCGTTGCTGGTCCCGGACATAGTGGGCAGCAAACGCTATACCGGCAAATTCGGCGCTAGAATACTCCGACCAGTTTCCTGGTGTCCGAGGTTCCGCCCATGACTGCTGCATCCCCTACTCCCCCGAAAGCGTCCGGCATGCGTGCGATTCATCGCGTCGCGGTGGCGCTGATCGTCGGCGCGCTCGCCGTGGCCGGCTACTTTGCGTTCTTCGGTAGCCAGCAACGCGTGCCCGACGCGACCTTCACGCTGCTCTCCGGCCAGAAGGTCTCGACCGCCGACCTCAAGGGCAAGGTCTATCTCATCAATTTCTGGGCGACGAACTGTTCCACCTGCGTGCAGGAAATGCCGCAGATGGTTCAGACCTATAACCGCTTCAAGGGCGAAGGGCTCGAATTCGTCGCCGTCGCAATGAACTACGACGCGCCGATGTACGTCGCGAACTACGCGCAAACGCGCAAGCTGCCGTTCAAGGTCGCGATGGACGATGGCTCGGCGGCAAAGCAGTTCGGCAACGTGCAGCTCACGCCGACGACGTTCGTCGTTGACCGCAACGGCAAGATCATCAAGCGCTACGTGGGCGAACCGCAGTTCGCCGAGCTCGACCAGTTGCTGCAGAAAGCGCTTTCGACCTGAGCGCGAAGCGTCGGCGCCGCGTCTTGCAAACGGCAGCGGCCCAGCCCGCTGCCGTTTTCGTTTTCAGCCTTGCCCGGCGGACCTGAGCGCGCCTCAACGCACCTCCTGATCGCCCCGCACCACGAGCCCATAGCGGCGGATCTTTTCGTAGAGCGTCGCCTTCGCCATCTGCAGTTGTTCGGCGGCCTGCGCGACCGCGCCGCCCGCCTGCGCCAACGCATCCGCAATCAGCGCGCGCTCGTACTGTTCCACGCGCTCCTTCAGCGGCTGCGGCGGCGCCGCGCCGCCATCCGCCGGCGCGGCGGCATCGTCGGGAATCCCCAGCACGTAGCGATCGGCGGCATTGCGCAGCTCGCGCACGTTGCCCGGCCAGTCGCGCTGGGCAAGACGCATGCGGTCGCGTTCGGTGAGGAGCGGCGCGGGACGCTGGTAGCGCACGGCCGCGTCGAGCAGGAAATGCTCGAACAACGGCACGATGTCCTCGCGGCGCTCGGCCAGCGGCGGCAGCGCGATGGTCACGACGTTCAGGCGATACAGCAGGTCGCGCCGGAAGGTGCCCGCCGCCACGTGTTCGCTCATGTCGCCCTTGGCCGCCGCCACCACGCGCAGATCGACGCGCACGGGCTGGTTCGAGCCCAGCCGCTCCAGCACGCCGTCCTGCAGCACGCGCAGGAGCTTCACCTGCAGCGAAAGCGGCATGCTCTCGATCTCGTCGAGGAAAAGCGTCCCGCCCGAGGCGTGCTCGATCCGGCCGATCCGGCGTTTCGTCGCGCCCGTGAAGGCGCCGGGCTCGAAGCCGAACATCTCCGATTCGAACATCGGCTCCGGCAACGCCCCGCAGTTCACGGCGACGAACGGTTTGCCGCGGCGCGGCGAGAGCTCGTGCAGGCTGCGCGCGATCAACTCCTTGCCCGCGCCCGTATCGCCGTTGATGAGCACGGCGGCGTCCGTGGGCGCGATGTTGGCGATCAGGCGCCGCACCTGCTCGATGACCGGACTCCTGCCGATGATGCGCGGCGCGAGCGGGTTCTGGCCCGCCAGTTCGCGGCGCAGCGCGAGGTTCTCCAGCACCAGCGTGCGGCGCTCCAGAGCGCGGCGCACGGTTTCGGTCAGGCGCTCCGCGGCGAACGGCTTTTCGATGAAGTCGTAGGCGCCGTCGCGCATTGCCTGCACGGCCATCGAAATATCGCCGTGGCCCGTAACGAGGATCACGGGCACGTCCGGCGCGCGCTCGTGGCACTGCGCGAGCAGGTCGAGCCCGCTCGCGCCCGGCAAGCGGATGTCGCTCACCACGACGCCCGCGAAATCGGCGTCGATGATCGGCAGCACGGCTTCGGCCGAAGCGAAGCCGGTCGTGTCGAAGCCGGCTAGCTGCAGGCTCTGCACGCCCGCGCGCCGCACCAGTTCGTCGTCCTCGATATAGAGCACCCGGCCGGCGTGCCGGGTCACATGCTGCGTCACCATGTTCGTTCGCTATCCTGATTCAACGGGTTCAGACATCGGCGGCCGGCACACGCGCCGCGCTCACCTGCGCGCGGCGCAGCGTGAGCACGAAGCGTGCGCCGCCGTCCGGTTCGTTTTGCGCGGCGAGCGACCCGCCGCAGTCGCGCGCGATCGACGACGAGATCGCAAGGCCAAGCCCCAACCCCTGCCCCATCTCTTTCGTCGTGAAGAACGGCTCGAAGAGGCGCGGCATCACGTCGTCGGGAATGCCGGGACCGTTGTCGCGCACGTCGATCGCGAGCGTCGCGGCGTCGGCCTCGATCCCGATCGCAATGCGTGGCGCGGGCGTGCCCGCCACCGCGTCGAGCGCGTTGCCGATCAGGTTGATGAGCACCTGTTCGAGCCGCAGGTCGTCGCACTGCGCGACCAGTTCGGGGTGGCCGCCATGCGGATCGAAGGCGACCGCGGCCGCATCCGCGTGCTCCGTGCGGTCGGTCAGCGTGAGCGCGACGCTCACGCCCGCGAGTCGCTTGCCGAGCAGCGCGAGCGCATTGCGCAGCGCGGGCGCCACCGGCGAGCGCAGGCTGCGCGGCCGCGCGCGCCCCACGAAGAGCTTGAGCTGGTTGACGATCTTGCCCATGCGCTCGGTCAGCGCTCCGATCGACTCGAGATTTTCGTGCGCCGCCGCATACTGGCCGCGTTCCAGAAACACGCGCGTGTTGTCCGAGAAGCTGCGCAGCGCCGCGAGCGGCTGGTTCAGCTCGTGCGTGATGCCGGCCGCCATCTGGCCAAGCGCCGCGAGCTTGCTCGCCTGGATCAGTTCGTCCTGCGCGGCGCGCAATTCGGCCTCGGCGCGCGCGCGCTCGTGCACCTCGCGCTGCAGTTGCTCGTTGGCCTGCGAAAGATCGGCCGTGCGCTCGGCCACGCGTTCGTTGAGCATCGCGTACGCCTTCTGCAGCATGGCGCGGCTCTTGATCATCTCGTTCACGCGCGCGCGGCGCTGGCGCCAGTAGAAGCCGAGCAGACACAGCGACACGTAGCCGAACCCCGTCATGACCGTCACGCTGCGCGCGGCATCGACCACCGGGCTCACCGGCGACAGGGTCACGAGATGCCAGTCCGGCGCGCCCAGCGCGCGGCGCGTCTCCAGATAGCGCGGCGCACGCAGGCCACGGCCGATGCGCACGATGTCGGCATCGTCTTCGAGCACGCGTTCGACGTGAGTAGGCAGCGGCGTGAGGGGCTGGCGTGCGTACTGCTGCGTTTCGTCGATCGAAGCCGCGATATCGGCAGGTAGCGGACGCACCGTGCGGTACTTCCACGCGGGCACCGACGAGAGAAAGATCACGCCGTGATCGTCGGTGACGAGGAGCGGTTCGGTCGCGTCGGTGCCCGGAAACCATTCGAGGTTCAGCTTGACCACCACGACGCCAACGAACCGGCCGTCGCGACGCACGGGCTGCGAGAGGTAGTAGCCCGGGTCGTGCGAGATCGTGCCGATGGCGAAAAAGCGGCCCACACCGCCCTTCGCCGCATCAATGAAGTAAGGCCGGAAGCGGTACTGCCCGCCCACGAAGCTGTCCGCGTCGCGCCAGTTGCTGGCCGCGATGCAGTAGCCGTCAGGACGGATGAGGTAGGTCGTGGTCGCGCGCGCGTGGCGGTTGACGTCTTCGAGGTAGCGGTTGGCCGCGCTCACCCACTCGGGCCTCGGATCCTCCAGCACGTCCTGCACGAGCGGATGCTCGCCGACGATATAGGGCAGCGACTCGTAACGCTCCAGCGTGCTCTTGAGCGCGGCCGTCGTGCGATCGCCGCGCACGGCGGCGTCGCGGCGCAGCGAGTCGATGCCGCTCTTCCAGGCGAGCGTCCACGTCAGGGCGCAGACCGCGACGAGCCCGGCGGCGAGCACGAGGAGGATGAGCAGGCGGCGCGTCACGACAGCGGTGTCCAGTCGGTCGAACAGGGATGGTGTGATTGTGGCACACGCCCGGCAGCGGGCGGCCAGCGCGGCTCGCCGATACGAGCCGCGCCGGCCTTGGGTAAAAACGCAGCGCGCCACAGGGGAATGGCGCGCTGCAAGGCGGCGAGGGGGCCGCAGCAAAACGGTTCGGGGCGCAGCGCCTCAGGCGCCCGCGCCCTCCTTCACTTCCACTTCGCCCGACAGCACGGCGCGCAGCTTCGTGCGGTCGAGCTCCTTCTCCCACGCCGACACGACGACGGTCGCCACGCCGTTGCCGATGATGTTGGTGAGCGCCCGGCACTCGCTCATGAAACGGTCGATGCCGAGAATCAGCACCATGCCCGAGAGCGGAATGGTGGGCACCACCGCAAGCGTCGCCGCGAGCGTGATGAAGCCCGCGCCGGTCACGCCGCTCGCGCCCTTCGAGGTGAGCATCGTCACCGCGAGCAGCGTGAGCTGCTGGGTCAGCGTGAGGTCGGTGTTGGTGGCCTGGGCGATGAAAAGCACCGCCATCGTCATGTAGATGTTGGTGCCGTCGAGGTTGAACGAGTAACCGGTCGGCACCACGAGGCCCACCACGGAGCGCGAGCAGCCGAGGCGTTCGAGCTTCTGCATGAGCTGCGGCAGCGCCGACTCCGACGAGCTCGTGCCGAGCACGATCAGCAGTTCCTCCTTGATGTACGCCACGAAGCGCACGATCGAGAAGCCCACATAGCGCGCGATTGCGCCGAGCACGATCAGCACGAACAGCGCCGAGGTGAGGTAGAACGTGCCGATCAGCTTGAGCATGGGAATCAGCGAGCCCACGCCGTACTTGCCGATGGTGAAGGCCATCGCGCCGAAGGCGCCGATGGGGGCGAGCTTCGTGACGATCTTGACGATGCCGAACAGCACGCCCGAAACGCTTTCGATGAACTCCGTCACGACGCGGCCGCGCTCGCCGATCTGCGCGAGCACCGAGCCGAACAGCAGTGCAATGAGCAGGATCTGCAGGATCTCGCCTTGCGCGAACGCCGAGAACAGCGTGTCCGGAATGATGTGCATCAGGAAGTCGACCGAGCTCTGGCCGTGCGCCTTCTCGGCGAACGAAGCGACCGCCTTGGCGTCGAGCGTATGGACGTCGACGTTGAAGCCCGAGCCCGGCTTGAGCACGTGCGTGGCGATCAGGCCGAAGAGGAGCGCGAAGGACGAGACGATTTCGAAGTAGAGCAGCGCCTTGCCGCCCACCCGGCCCACCTTCTTCATGTCCTCCATGCCGGCGATGCCGGTCACGACGGTGCAGAAGATGATCGGGCCGATCACCATCTTGATGAGCTTGATGAAGCCGTCGCCTAGCGGCTTCATGTCGATGGCAAGCGCCGGTGCGTAGTGGCCGAGGATGACGCCCACGACGATCGCGGCGATCACCTGGACGTAGAGCACTTTGTGGAAGGGTTTCTTCACGGTCTTTCCTGAGTCTGAAAGTGAAACGATGGCCGCAGCGCGAGCGAAAGCCTTCGCGCGACGCGGGCCGCAACAGAACGGGGAATCAGCGAAACCGGGAGGGGGTAACGGACATCGGCTGTCTCCTTGTCGACCGGGTCAAGGGCTGGAGCCCTGAGTCCGGTCTCATTTAGTTGTCGGGCCTAGGTGGCCGCGCACTCTTTTTCGCAAGGTTGATGCCAGATGGCTTGAGCGCCGAAAGCCTTGATCTGCAAGGCTTTTCTGTCCTGGAAACAGCAAGAAAATCCGGATTTCCGGAAAGCCGGACGACGCGCGTATGGCTTTCCGGAAAGGCGAAACGCCGCGCACGAGGCGCGACGTCACGAAAAAGCAAGGTGAGCCCGGGAAATGGCGGCCTCAGCCGCGCCCTTTCCACGGCACGAGGTGCCGTTCGAGCGCGCGCATGCCGAGATCGAAGCCCCACGCAATGAGCCCGATCAGCACGATCCCCATCACCACGACGTCGGTGCGCAGGAAGCTGGACGCGTTGAGCACCATCTGGCCGAGGCCCGCGGTCGCGGCCACCATCTCCGCCGCCACGAGCGTGGTCCAGCCAAAGCCGATGGCAATCCGCAAACCGGTGAGAATCTCGGGCAGCGCGGCGGGCAGCACGACAAAACGCACGATCTGCCAGAAGCTGCCGCCCAGCGAGCTCGCCGCGCGGATCTGCTCGACGGTCGCGCTGCGCGCGCCCGCCCGCGCGGCCATCGCGATCGGCGCGAAGCAGGCGAGCCAGATCACGACGATCTTGGCGGTCTCGTCGATGCCGAACCAGATCACGACGAGCGGCAGATAGGCAAGCGGCGGCAGCGGACGGTAGAACTCCAGCGGCGGATCGAGCAGCCCGCGCGCGACGCGCGAGACGCCCATCAGGATGCCGACCGGAATCGCCGTCACGGCCGCCAGCGCGAACGCGCCGAACACGCGCAACGCGCTCCACGCGAGATGCTCGGAGAGCGGCAGGCCGCCCTGGATGCGGCCGTGCGAGGCGTCGATAAACGCCTGCCAGACCGCCTCGGGCGTCGGCAGGAAGAGCGGCGGCAGCCAGTGCAGATGGGTGGCGAGCCACCAGAGCAGCGCGAGCCCCGCGACGGAGGCCGCGGAAAGCGCCGCGGTCGGGCCTTCGCCGGGCATGCGCCAGACTTTGGCCGAAGCCTCGCGGGACGCACCGGGCGCTTCGGACGCGCGCGGCGCACTCTGCCCGGAAGGACGCGCCTTCAATGCGACGTCATGCAACGATTCCTGCGGCACGCTCATGGCATCCTCCTCACGACAACGCCGGTTCGGGCGCACGCGCGTGCAGCAGCCGAATCAGCCGCTCGCGCCACTCGATGAATTCCGGCGACGACTTCACCGCGCGCGCGTCGCGCGTCTGCAGATAGCGCCGTGCGAACGGCAGCGCGTATTCGTGCTCGATACGCCCCGGACCCGGTGTCATCACGACCACGCGCGTCGCGAGAAAGAGCGCCTCCTCGACATCGTGCGTGATGAAGAACACCGTCTTCTTCGTGCGCCCCCAGACGTCCAGCACGAGCTCCTGGATCGATTCGCGCGTCATCGCGTCGAGCGCGCCCAGCGGCTCGTCCATCAGCAGCATCTGCGGATCGCTCGCGAGTGCGCGGACCAGCCCCACGCGCTGCTGCATGCCGCCCGAAAGCGCGTACACGCGCGAGCGCGCATGCGGCTCCAGCCCGACCAGGGCGAGCTGCTCGCGCGCGATGCGCTCGCGCTCGGGCCTGGGCACGCCCTGGAAGCGCAGCCCGAGCGCGACATTGCCGAGCACGTCGAGCCACGGCATCAGCGCGTGCTTCTGGAACACCACGCCGCGATCGGCGCCCGGCCCCGTCACGCGTGCACCATTGACCCGCACCTCGCCCTGCGCGGGCTGGATAAAACCCGCGATGCAGTTGAGCAGCGTGGTCTTGCCGCAGCCCGACGCGCCGAGTGCGACGACGAACTCGCCGCTCTCCACGTTCAGATCGACGTTCGCGAGCGCGACGCTGGGCGGCGCGCCACGTGTGGCGCCGTCGTAGACGACGCCCAGATTGCGGATTTCAAGCGTGCTCATGATGCGGTCTTCCTGTCGGCACACTCGGTGCGCCGATCCATGCGCCAGTCAATGTACTGAAGCGTGCTGCACGAACTGCGGATCGACACCCACCGAATAATCGGGCAACACGTTCTGGATCGTCCCTTGCGCCTTCAGGAAGGTCGCGGTGGCGAGCAGCGACTGCGCCGCGCCCGACTGCGCGCCACCGCCCAGCCACGTCTTGGAGGCCTGTTCGGCGGGCGTCGGGAAGGCGTAGAGCGCGAGGCTCGCGGGCACGTCCTGCGGGTTCGCGCCGGACTCCTTCGCCACCGCCTGCACCTGCGGCGACGCGGCGGTCCATGCGTTGCGATGCGCGCTGTAGTCGGCGTCGGTGGCGGCGAGCACCTTCACGAACTTCGCGAGGAAGTCGGCGTTGTCCTTCGCGAAGCGGCGGTCGACGACGAAACCGTCGAAGGTCGCCTTGCCCGTGGCCTTCGCCACCTGCCCCGACGTGATCAGCACGTGGCCGTTCTTCTTCACCTGCGCAAGCACGGGGTCCCAGATGTAGGCCGCGTCGATGTCGCCGCGCTGCCAGGCCGCCGCGACCTCGGCCGGACGCAGGTTGACGATCTTCACGTCAGCGGGATTGACGCCCGCGTTTTCGAGCGCGACGAGCGTATGGAAGTGCGACGTCGACACATAAGGCACGCCGATCGTCTTGCCCTTGAGGCCGGCCACGCTCGTCACGCCGGAGCCGTCGCGCGCGACGAGGGCTTCGGCGTCGTTGATGTTGTCGAGAATCCAGAACAGCGAAATGTCGAGGCCCTGCGAGAGCCCCGCCGCGATCGGGCTGGAGCCGGCCTCGCCGAGTTGCACGGAGCCCGAGGCGAGCGCGCGGATCACGTCGGCGCCGCCCGCGAGCTTGCGGTAAGTGACCTTGTAGCCGGTTGCCTTTTCGACCTCGCCCGTTGCCTGCGCGTAGCGCCACGGCACCACCATGTCCTGGTAGGCGATCACGACCTCGTGGGAACCGCTGTCGGCGGCCTGCGCGCCGCTCGCGCCGAAAGCACAGGCCAGCGCGGCGACAACGGCTAATGAGGCCGCAAGAGGTCGGGCAAGGCGCGACGAGACATGAGCGCGTTTCATCGGTACAAACTCCGTGAGCAAGGATTTCAATAGAGCGAAGAACCCGACTATAGGGAGTCTGGCGGCAACCGGTTCTAATTTATCCGCGATAGCTAATGACCCGATCGGGCATGGCTTTGCGCGCCGAACGGGGGGAAAACGCGCGCGGAATGCGGATGTTCGTATCGTGCATCGCAAACGCGCTGCGCATAGGCGCAAAAAAGCCCGCTAAACGCGGGCTTTTCGCGGGATGGGCCGATTTTTCGGCGCGCGGCTGACCGGGCACTTCAAAACGGCGTTCGACCGACCTTTCGGTCAGACAACGCCCGCGCCGTGCGCCTGCAGGTCGGCGTGATAGCTCGAACGCACCATCGCGCCCACGGCCGCGTGCGTGAAGCCCATCTTGTACGCCTCTTCCTCGTACATCTTGAAGGTGTCGGGATGCACGTAGGCGCGCACCGGCAGATGGTGCTCCGAAGGCTGGAGATACTGGCCGATGGTCAGCATGTCCACGTCGTGCGCGCGCAGATCGCGCATCACCTGAAGAATCTCTTCCTCGGTTTCGCCCAGACCCACCATCAGGCCTGATTTCGTCGCGACCTCGGGATGCAGGGCCTTGAAGTCCTTGAGCAGCTTGAGCGAGTGCGCGTAGTCCGAACCCGGGCGCGCTTCCTTGTAGAGGCGCGGCACCGTTTCGAGGTTGTGGTTCATCACGTCGGGCGGCGCGGCGTTCAGGATGCCGATCGCGCGGTCCAGACGGCCGCGGAAGTCCGGCGTGAGAATCTCGATGCGCGTTTCGGGCGACTGCTCGCGCACCTGGCGGATGCACTCCACGAAGTGGCCGGCGCCGCCGTCGCGCAGGTCGTCGCGGTCCACGCTCGTGATCACGACGTACTTGAGCTTGAGCGCGCCGATCGTGCGCGCGAGGTTCGCGGGCTCGTCCGGATCGAGCGGATCGGGACGGCCGTGGCCGACGTCGCAGAACGGGCAGCGGCGCGTGCACTTGTCGCCCATGATCATGAACGTCGCCGTGCCCTTGCCGAAGCACTCGCCGATATTCGGGCAGCTCGCTTCCTCGCACACCGTGTGCAGGTTGTGCTCGCGCAGGATGTTCTTGATCTCGTAGAAGCGCGAATTGCCGGTGGCCGCCTTCACGCGGATCCATTCCGGCTTCTTGAGCTTCTCGATGGGGATGACCTTGATGGGAATGCGCGAGGTCTTGGCTTGCGCTTTCTGCTTCGCGGTCGCGTCGTAGGAAGCGGCCCCGGTGGCGGGGTTCGTGTCAGCATTGGTGCCGGTATTGGCGCCCGCGTTGGTGCTTACGTCACTCATTCTGTCGATCCAGTCAGGCCGCCGGTGCTGTGCCGGCCTGCGGTTGCGGCGGTTGCCCGCCCTCTCGGGCCGCGCGAGCGGCGGTCAATCTTCAGCCGCCTGCGGCCGGGTCCGGTCGAGCCGCTTCGGCTGCCGGGTCTGCGGCGGCCGCTTCGGCCACCGAAAGCGTTGGCGCGGAAATCGCGCCTGTGTTCTTTGCCTGCGCTGCATGATGCGCGGCGAGATTCGCTTCGAGCCGCGCCGCCAGCATCGCGGCCACGTCGCGCCAGCTCGCGCTCGCGCCCAGCGTGGCCATGTCGACCGTTTCGAGGCCCGCATAACCGCACGGATTGATCGCGAGGAACGGGTTCAGGTCCATCGAGACGTTCAGGCTCACGCCGTGATAGCTGCAGCCATTGCGGATCTTCAGGCCCAGCGCGGCGACTTTCGCGCCCACGTGCGCGGCGCTTGCGCCGCCGGCCTGTTCCGGCACGTAAATGCCGGGCGCGCCGGCCTTGCGCGCACCGGCGAGATTATACGCCGCCAGCGTTTCGATCACGGCCTCCTCGATGCGCTCGACCAGTTCGCGCACCATGAGCTTGCGGCGCCGGAGATCGAGCAGCAGATACGCCACCACCTGGCCGGGACCGTGATAGGTGATCTGGCCGCCGCGGTCGATCTGCACGAGCGGTATGCCGCTATCGGCGACGAGCAGGTGTTCCGGCTTGCCGGCCTGGCCCAGCGTGAAGACGGGAGGATGCTCGACGAGCCAGATTTCGTCGAGCGTGTCGGCCGTGCGAGCGGCGGTGAACTCGCGCATGGCGTCGAAGCTCGCCTGGTACGGCTCGAGGCCGCGCCAGCGCTGCACGACGGGAACTGCCGACACAGGATTCCTTGGGAAAGCCGCTTCCGGCTCAGCAGGGTCGGAAGGTATTTGCAGGGGTGATACCGGGGTGGCGCACATGATTGCGGGAGTTTACCGAAATCGGGACAACCCCGCCGGACATGAAAAGGGGCGAATCAACGTCCGCCCCCTCGAATACCGGACCCAAACACCGGGCCCATGCAGGACCGTCAAACGGAATACCACCCGTTGCCCTTGTGAACCCCGAAGCGCGCCGCATAGCGCACCAGCATGTCGAACACGCGCTCGCCGAGGTGGGCAGGCGATTCGAATGCCACCCAGGCGGCCTTGCCTCCTTCCGCGCCAATCCACAGGCGCTCGCCTCGCCGCAGCCGCAGGGTATGGCCCGGCTCGAGCCAGTAATCGGCCGTGTCGTCGCTGCGCGTAATCCAGACCGCACCGCAGCGCACCGTGATCCGCGTGCTGCGCGCCACCCGCACCGACGACACCTGATCCACGAGCACTTCAAACGTGATATCCGAAGAAATTTCTCTCATTTTCGCCTCCGCCGAACCGGCTCCGATGGCTACAATCGTAGGCGTATCAAGGGCTTGAGCAAAACGATCAATTTTCACGGCTATGTGAGAAAAATTACGATATGGATCTCCGCCAGCTCCCCGCGCTAAACGCGCTCAAGGCCTTCGAGGCCGCCGCCCGCCACGAGAGCTTCTCGCGCGCCGCCGACGAGCTGTTCGTCACGCACGGCGCCGTCAGCCACCAGATCCGCGCCCTCGAAGCCGAACTGGGCGTCGCGCTGTTCGTGCGCGACGGCAAGCGCGTGCGCATCACCGACACCGGCCGCCGCTATGCGGGCCAGGTGCGCGACGCGCTCAGCCAACTCGCGCACGCTACCCACGAAATCCGCGCCGGCGACCGCGACCGGCGGCTCGTGGTCTCGATGCTGTCGTCGTTCGCGGCGCGCTGGGTGACGCCGCGCATCGGCCGTTTCATCGAGGCGCACCCGCAGTGGGACGTGGAACTACAGTCGACGAATCAGCTCACCGACTTCACCCGCGACGACGTGGACGTGGCGATCCGCTTCGGCTACGGACACTACCCGGGTCTGCACGCCGAACTGCTGCTCGACGAGATCTTCTTTCCCGCCTGCTCGCCGAACTTCCGCGGCGGCAAGCTGCCCACCGACCCGCGGGAGATCGCGAAACTGCCGCTATTGCGCTCGGACGACGAACTGTGGCGTCCGTGGTTCGATGCGGCGGGCCTGACCGATCTGCCCGAGCCGAAGCGCGGCGTGCTGTATCAGGACTCGTCGAACCTGCTGCAGGCGGCCATGGACGGCCAGGGCATCGCGCTCGTGCGGCGCTCGCTCGCGATGCACGAGATCACGCAAGGACGGCTCGTGCGGCTCTTCAAGGACATCGACGGCCCGAGCCCCTGGCGCTACTACTTCATCTGCACGCCGCAGCGGCTCGAGACCGAACGCGTGCGGGCCTTCCGCGCGTGGGTGTTCGACGAGGTCGCGCGCTTCCGGCGGCTTTACGAGGATGCATGCGAGGCGGGGCCGGTCATGACGGCCGCGGCGGCCGCGGCGGCCGCGCTGCGCGAGCGCGTGGGGGACGGGCCGTGAACCGGTTGCAACGCATCCGCATATGTAGTAACGTACCTACAATTATGCAGCCGGGAGTGTCATCATGACAATCACGACCCTGTCGAGCCGGGAACTCAATCAGGATGTAACCAAGGCAAAGAAAGCCACAAAGGACGGCCCCGTGTTTATCACGGACCGCGGCAAGCCAGCCCACGTGCTGCTGAGTTTCGAGGAATATCAAAGGCTTACGCAGCAGCGCCGCAACATTGCCGACGCTCTCGCGATGCCCGGGCTCGAGGACATTGAATTCGATCCGCCGCGCGTCACGATCACCGCCCGGCCGGCTGAATTCTGATGATGTTCGTTCTGGATACCAACGTCGTTTCCGAACTGCGCAAGGTACGAACGGGTAAGGCCGATGCCAACGTTGCGGCATGGACGACAACCGTTGATGCTGCCGCCCTGTTTGTTTCCGCCATCACGATCATGGAGCTGGAAACCGGTGTTTTGCGAATCGAGCAGCGGGACGCGGCACAAGGCGCGCTGTTAAGGACATGGCTCGATCAGCATGTGCTGCCCGAGTTCACGGGGCGCGTATTGCCGGTCGACACGGCAGTAGCTCAGCGCTGCGCCCGGCTGCACGTACCGGACCCCCGCTCCGAGCGGGACGCGCTGATTGCGGCAACCGCGCTTGTGCATGGCATGACCGTCGTGACGCGCAATGTCGCTGACTTCGCTGCAACCGGCGTCGCGATCCTCAACCCGTGGAACGCTTTGCCGTAAGCGATACGCCCTCTGTCGCCACGACGCTCCCGCGTTCACAGCACGATCTTCACCATCGGATGCCCGGTGAGCGCGCGATAGATATCGTCGAGATGCGCCTGGCTCGTCGCGCGCACGGTCACGGTGAGGCCCGTATAGTTGCCGCCGCTCGACGGGCGCGTTTCGACGGCGCCCTCGTCGAAGCCCGCATCGAACGTACGGATCACGCCAACAATGGTCGGCGCGAATTCCGGGTGTGTCTTGCCCATTACCTTGATCGGGAAGTCGCACGGAAACTCGATCAGCGTTGCTTTCGGGCTGGCGTCAGATTGGGGACTCGAGGCCTGGTTCATTTTCCTGCTCCTTGCAGCGACGCGGCCGCGATAGTCTGAAAGCATTGGGCGTGCGCGCCGGCGGCCAGGCGCGCCTTCGCGCGCTGATACGCCGCGTAGAGCGCGGCATAGACAGGCCCTGGCTGGCCGCTGCCGACCGCGTTGCCGTCGAGCGACGTCACCGGCAGCACTTCCTTCGTCGCCGAAGTCACGAGAATCTCGTCGGCGGCGCGTAGCGCGGCTTCGTCGATCTGGCGCGCCTCGAAGCGAATGCCGCATTCGCGCGCCAGCTCCTCGACGAACCCGTAGCGGATACCTTCGAGCAACAGGTGGCTCTTCGGCGGCGCAAAGAGCGCGCCGTCCTGCGCCACCCACACGTTCGACGACGACGCCTCGGTTAGCCACCCATCGCGCAGCAGGATCGTCTCGAACACGCCGTGCTCGACCGCATGCTGCGCCATCAGCACGTTGCCGAGCAGCGAGGTCGATTTGATGTCGCAGTTCAGCCAGCGGCGGTCTTCGGCAGTGACGCAGGCCACGCCGCCGGCGCGCTGGGCGTCGGTGGGCAGGCGCATGGGGTTCGCCATCACGAGCACCGTGGGCCGCACGTCCGCCGGAAACGCGTGCGCGCGCTTCGCGACGCCGCGCGTCACCTGCAGGTAGACGCTCGCGTGCTCGTCGCGCGCGAGCGCACCCGCGGCTTCGTTCGCCTCGATCACGCGCGCGAGGCGTGCGAGATGCTGGGCGACGCGAAACGGCACGCGCACCGTCCGGTGCCCGCCAACAACCGCCAGCGCATAGACCGGCACCACTTCGTAGATGCCGTCGCCAAAAATGAAGCCGCGGTCCAGCACCGGCACGCGCGCTTCGGAGAGCGGCGTGAGCTCGCCGTTGAGCCAGACGAGCGGCTCCGGAGCCATGTCACCGGGCACGCCGGACGCGCCGGGCGCGGGTGTCGGGCCGTTCATTACTTCTTCTTGTTGAACATGAGCATCAGCGAATCCCACACGCGGCCGACGATGCCGGCCTGCGGCACCGCCTGCAGCGCGACGATCGGGAACTGCGCGAGCACCTTGCCGTCGGCGCCGACGAACTTCGCCGTGCCCACCTGCTGGCCGTCCGCGAGCGGCGCGATCAGCGGGCTCGTCAGGTCGACCTGAGGCTTGGCCTTGTCGGCGGCGCCCTTGGGCAGCGTCACGTACTGATCCTTCTTCACGCCGACCTTCACCGCATCGTCGGCGCCCTTGTAGACGCGCGGCGTGGCGATCACCTGGTTCGCCTGATAGATGCGCGTGGTGTCGTAGGCGCTATAGCCGTAGTTGAGCATCTTCAGGCTGTCCTGCACCCGGTCGTGCTCCTTCTGCTCGCCCATGATCACGGAGACGAGACGGCGCTCGCCACCACCGGCGATCGGGCGCCGCGCCGATGCGATCAGGCAGTAGCCGGCCGCCTGGGTATGGCCGGTCTTGAGGCCGTCGACGGTCGGGTCGATCCACAGCAGGCGGTTGCGGTTCGGCTGCTTGATCTTGTTGTAGGTGAAGTCCTTCACCGAGAAGATGCTGTAGTACTCGGGGTAGTCGCGGATCAGGTGCGTCGAGAGCGTCGCGAGGTCGCCAGCCGTCGTGTAGTGATTCGGGTCGGGCATGCCGTTGACGTCGGCGAAGTGCGTGTGCGTCATGCCGAGCTTCTGCGCCTCGGCGTTCATCATGTTGACGAAGTTCGCCTCGCTGCCGCCCACGAGTTCGGCCAGCGCGATGGCCGCGTCGTTGCCCGACTGGATGATCATGCCGTAGACGAGGTCGTGCACGGACACCGGCTTGTTCGCCTCGATGAACATGCGCGACTCGTCGTTCTTCACGCGGCGCACGGCGTCGCTCGGCGTGACGATCTGCTCCATCGAGATCTTCTTCGTCTGCAGCGCCTCGAACACGAGGTAGGCCGTCATCAGCTTCGTGAGCGAAGCCGGCTCGACACGTTCGTCGGCGTTACCCGCAGCGAGCACCTGGTTGGCCGTCGCATCGACCAGCACCCACGAACGCGCGGTCACCGCGGGCGGCGGCACCTGCGCGAAAGCGCTGGCCGACGCGAACAGCGCGGCGGGCAGCACGGCGCCAAGCGTGACGGTACGAACGATGGAAGAGGGAACGAAAGAGGAAGACTGCTGGCCGGAGGAAAGAAAACGCATAGGTTCAGGGTCGGGCTGAATATGGGCTGGATGAACTTGCGCGCCATGCGGCGCACGGTCGAGGAGATCCGGTGAGCGGACGGCGCGGCCGTGCAGGCCGACGCAAACAGCGCCCGTTGGACCAGCTGCGCGGCAAGTGGTTCGCGCGCGGCACGATGGACACGGCGCGCACGAAGCACCCGCGCCGGCAGGTCGAACGGAGCCTTCGCGCCGCGAACCGCGGGCTGCGGCATCCACAAAAAAGAACGGCCATTATACGCGCCGCGTTGCGGCGTTTTTTCGCTAAAGCCGCTTTTATGCGTACCTGTCGTGCATTTTTCGCGCACGCACGACGCGCCGGCGGCCCCGCCGTCCGCCCCTTAAATACCGATAAAAACGGGGACGATTGAGCGGGTCAACGCCAGGCTTCGACGATGATGCGCTTGAGGATATGCAGCTTGCGATGCAGGAAGTGTTCCGCCCCCGGAATCACGACGATCGGCAGTTCCTGCGGCCGCGCCCATTCGTAGACGGAAAGGATGGGCACCGTGTCGTCGAGTTCGCCATGCACGACGAGCGTGTTTTCCGGCACCGTCGTGACCTCCCAGCGGCTCGCGGCCGTGCCGACGAACACCATGCGCTCAATCGCGCCGCCCGCCTCCGTGTAGCGCTTCGCGACGTGCGAGAGCACGAACGTGCCGAACGAGAAACCCGCGAGCACAAGCGGCACGTCGGCCTGGCCCGGCTGCGCGCGCATGTGGGCGAGCAGGGCGAGCAGGTCGTCCTGTTCGCCGATGCCGTTGTCGTGCGTGCCCGCGGTCGCGCCCACGCCGCGAAAATTCGAGCGGTACGTGGTGTAGCCCAGTTGCACGAGCGTGCGCGCGAGGGTCTGCGCGACCTTGTTGTCCATGGTCCCGCCAAAGAGCGGATGCGGGTGCGCGACGAGCGCGATGCCGCGCACGGGCGTGCCGGCATCGGGCACGTCGAGCGCGCATTCGATCTTGCCGACGGGACCGTCGATCTGGAATTTCTGCGTCTGGGCGTTCATCGTGCGGCAGTCCTCAGCGGTCGATCTTGAGGCGCTCGACCACCTGGCCGTTCTGCAGATGCGAAACGACGATCTCGTCGATGTCGGTTTCGTCGATATAGGTGTACCAGGTGCCCTCCGGATACACGACGACGGTCGGGCCTTCCTCGCAGCGGTCGAGACAGCCCGCCTTGTTGATGCGCACCTGGCCCGGCCCCGCGAGGCCCAGTTGCTTGACGCGCTTTTTCGCGTATTCCTGCATGGCCTGGGCGTTGCAGTTGGCGCAGCTCGGGCGCTCGGCGCCGGGTTCCCGCTGGTTCAGGCAGAAGAAGACGTGGTACTTGTAGAACGAATCGGTCATGGCGTGAAGTACCGGTGAAAGTCGCGCCGCGTAACGTGGCGCGACGCGGTGTCGGGATCGGTCGATTATAGCGAGCGCGGCGCGAACGCTCCCGCGTCCGCCACGTCAGCGCGCAGCGGCGATCTGCTGCGTGGCGAGCCACGCGCTGACCTGATTCACGAAGTCGTCGCTCGCCGCCGCCAGCGCGCGCACGCCGCCCGCCGCGTCGGGGGAGCTTGCCGCCGCATGCGTGACGAACACATGCTGCGCGATGATCCTGGCACCTTGCATCAGGGTCGCGCGCCCGGCCACCACGCCCGAACTCGAAGTCTGGCTGTCGAACACCTGCTCGAACTGGTCGAGCTCGATCTTGAGCATCGGCGCCTGCACGGCGTCGGCGCCCGAGAGCACCGTCGCGTGCGCGCCAAGCGCCGCGCGCAGGCGCAGCGTGAGCATGCGCGCCGGCGACATCGTCCAGCGGCTGTTCGCATACTGCCCCGTGCGCTGCCCGTCGCCGCTCAGGCGGTAGAGGATGCTGTCGTTATCGAGCGGCGGCGGTGCGTTCACTTCGAGCACCTTGAGCGGCGGCAATGGCCCCGCCACACTCGCCGCGCTCGCCGGGGTCGGCGGACCGAGGTCGTAGCGGACGTCGCCAGGCGCGGCGCTACGGCCCGCGCACGCCGCGAGAAGCATGGCGGCAAGAAGCGCCGCGCACACCATCAGTGCCTTGCCTGGGCCGCGGCCGGGGTGAAAGGTCGAGCGTAACATTGCAGTTCCTTCTGGGTCGTGCGGCGCCGGGGCGCCGCGCTTCATGCATCGAACGTATTACGCGTGGGGCTGCGCCAGGGTCTTACTTGCCGCCTGCGGCCGCGGGCCAGACGAAGCCGGGCTCGCCCGGCCCCGGCGCAGGCCGCGGCGCGCCGCCGAACAGCAAGCTGTTCGGGCTCGTACTGAAAGTGCCCGCCGCGCGGTCCACCGAACGCATGGCCGAGCGCACGTCCTCGGTCAGCGAGTCGACGCGAGGCAGCGTGTCGTAGCCGATGCGCGTGGAAAGCACCTGGATCGACGCATCCATCGAGGCGAGCGCCTCGCCCGCCTGCGCCGCCGCCGTGCCGGCCTTGTTCAGGTTGGTCTGGAACGGGCCGTCCGGACGATTCACGTTCTCGATCAACTGGTTCGTGGACTTGAGCGTGCGCTGCAGGTCGCTCACCGCGCCAGGCAGCGCCTTCGTGGTCGGCTCGAGCTGCTTCGCGAGCGTGTTCGCGCTGTCTGCGGCCTGTTGCAGGCTCGATACGGCGCCCATCAACTGCCTGCGGTTGTCCGGCGAGAGCAGATCGTCCACGTCGCCGGCAATGCGGTCGAGCTTGCGCAGAAGCGCGTCGCCACGCCGCTGCAACTGGTCGAGCAGGCCCGGGCGCAGCGGCAGCTCCGCGACGTGGGCGTCGGACGAAGGCAGCGCAGACAGATCCTGCCCGTTGTCGTCGAGCTGCACGAACGCGATGCCCGTCACGCCCTGCAAGGCGAGCGTGCCGTAGGTGGAGCGCGTCATGGGCGCCTTCTGGTCGACGAGAATGCGAATGCGGATCTGCCCCGGCCGATTCGGGTCGAACTTGATCGAGTCCACCTTGCCGACGTCGAGACCCCGGTAGCGCACGGCCGCGTCCGGATAGAGGCCGGTCACGTTCGAGCGCGAAATCAGGTCGTACGGCACATGGACGGTGTGGTCGGCGCTGAAGAAGAGGACGATCAGCGCAATCACGACGAGAAGGCCGATCGTGAACAGGCCGGCCCAGAACGCATGCGGTTTGTTTTCCATCGTCAGATTCCCTCGTTGGCGACCGCGGCACGGGGTGAACACCAAAACCGGCAAGAAAGCGCTCGCATGTCCGGCCCCCTATATGCCGAATGCCGGCGCGAGCGCCGCCGGCGGCAGCTTCGCGCGCCGCTCGGGCGGCAGCGCCTGCAGCGCGCGCCGGCCGCGCATACCCAGAAAATATTCGCTGATGAAGGGATCGTCTACGCCCGCCACCTCCTCCACGGGCGCCGCCACCAGCACGCGGCGCTGGGCCAGCACGGCCACGCGCGTGGAAAGGGCGACCATCGCGTCGAGATCGTGCGTCACCAGCACGACGGTGAGGCCGAGCGCACGGTGCAGCGTGCTGATCAGATCCACCACTTCGTCCGACGAGTGGGGGTCGAGCCCCGCCGTCGGTTCGTCGAGAAACAGCAACTCGGGCTCGAGCACGATGGCGCGCGCGAGGCCCGCCCGCTTGACCATGCCGCCCGACAGCGCCGCCGGCATCTTCGAGGCGTGCTTGCACGGCAGCCCGACCATCTCCAGCTTGAGCATCACGATGTCGCGCAGGAGGTCGGCGGGCACCTTGCCCAGCTCGCGCACGGGCTGCGCGACGTTGTCGAACACCGACAGCGAAGAAAAGAGCGCGCCTTGCTGGAACAGCATGCCGGTGCGCGTGCGCATGAGGCGCGCGGCTTCGTCGTCGATCTGCGTGAAATCCTCGCCGAACAGTTTGATGCTGCCGGAAGTCGGCTTTTCGAGCCCGAGAATCTGCCGCACGAGCGTCGTCTTGCCCGAGCCGGAACCGCCCACGATCGTCACGATCTCGCCGCGCCGGATATCGAGGTTCAGATGCTGATGCACGACGTTGCGGCCGTAGCGCTTGCTGAGATTGCGCACCTCGACCACCGGCTCGCCGATGGCGGGCAGCGGCAAATCGCGCACCACCTCCCTGAGCGGCGTGGCCCGGGTGCCGATCGTACTCATGACAGCCCCACGTTCTGGAACAGGATCGCGAACACGGCGTCGGCGAGGATGACGATCGTGATCGAGCTGACGACCGAGGTGGTCGTGCCCTCGCCGAGACTCTGCGAATTGGCCTTGATGCGAAAGCCGAAATGGCAGCCGACGATGGCGATGAGCATGCCGAACGCCACGCCCTTGCCGAGGCCGATCCATACGTTCGCAATGGGTACCACGCCAGGCAGGGAGCGCACGAAATACGAAGCGTCGATGCCGAGCACGAGCTTTGCCGCGAGCGCGCCGCCGGTGAGCGCGATCATGTCGGTCCAGGTCACGAGCAGCGGCATGGCGATGCCGAGCGCGATCACGCGCGGCATGACGAGGCGCAGGCCGTGCGGGATGCCCATGACGCGCATGGCGTCGAGCTCCTCGGTCACGCGCATCACGCCGATCTGCGCGGTGATGGCCGAACCCGAGCGGCCGGCCACGAGGATCGCCGAGAGCACGGGCCCGAGCTCGCGGATCACCGCGAGTCCGAGAATGTTGACGATGTACTGGTTCGCGCCGAAGAGCCGCAACTGCTGCGCGGAAAGATACGACAGCACGATGCCGATCAGGAACGCCACGAGCGCCGTGATCGGCAGTGCCCGCGCGCCCGCGTTGTAGATATTCGCCGAGATCTCGATCCAGGGCGTGAGCTTCGGCTTGCGCGCGATCAGCAGCAGGTCGAGGATCACGCGGCCGAGCATCGCAATGCCGCCGTACAGGTGGTCGAAGAACGAGAAGATCGCGAGCCCGAACCGCGTCACCGGATCGATGCGGACCACCTTTTCCACCGGCTCGCGCACGGAATCGAGCAGTGCGATGCGGTTGAAGATGTCGCGCTGGGTATCGGTGAGCGCCACGAGGTCGGGGGGCAGCTTGTGGCCCCAGACGCGCCAGAGCGCCTGGCCGCCCACGTGGTCCATGTGCTGGACGCCCGAGAGGTCCCACTGGCCGACCGGCTCGCGTCCGAGCGCGAGCGCGCGCAGGCGCAAAACCGCACCGCCCCGCTCGCGGTCTCGTGCGAGGGCCAGCGCGGTCCACTGACCGGAAAGGCGGACGATCCTTCCGTGGGGGCCGGCCGCGATTTCGAGGCCGGGCGGCATCTCTTGGATCAAGGCGGGGCGCTCGGGCGGGAGAGGGAGCCGTCATTGTAGCGAACGCACCCCGTTTAGGCGGTACGGGCGCGCACGGATGCGCATGTCCGGCGCGGCGGCCGGGCCGGGGCCCCGCAAACCCCGCGCGGCTGCCGCGCCGCCAGCCACTACAATACGCCTCATGAACGCAACCTCCTCCCACGCAACGCCGCCCGCCGGCGACTGGCGCATCGACCGCGACCGCGCGGTGACCCTGTTCGGCCCGGCCGCCCACGACTGGCCCATCGAGATCGTCGAGGAAACCGGCTCGACCAACGCCGACCTGATGGCGCGCATGAAGGCCCTGCCCCAGCGCGCCAACGCCCTCGCGCGGCCGATCGTGCGCGTGGCCTACCTGCAGACCGCGGGCCGCGGAAGGCGCGGCCGCAGTTGGGTCGCGCAGCCCGGCGACGCGCTGCTGTTCTCGCTCGCCTGCGTGCTGCCGCGCCCGCTCGACGGCCTCGCGGGCCTCTCCCTCGCGCTGGGCTCGGCGCTCGTGGACGGCCTGCGCACGCTGCCCGTGGCCGCGCCCGGCCAGATCGCGCTCAAGTGGCCGAACGACGTGCTGCTCGAAGGCGACAAGCTGGTGGGCATTCTGGTCGAAACGGCCTGGAGCACGCCCGACGCGACGGCCGTCGTGATCGGCATCGGCACGAACGTACGCGGCGCCGACGCACTGGCCGCGAAGCTCGATGCGCTGAACGCCGGCGCCGACGCCGCGGCGGTGCCGGGCACGACGCCCACGGCGCTCTCGCGCGCCTGGCCCAGCGCGAATCTCACCGACACGCTCGCCGCCGAGCTCAACGCGCTCGAAAGCGCGCTGCAACGTTTCGCGGAAGGCGGTTTCGCGCCGTTCCAGGCGCGCTGGAACGCCTGCCACGCCTACGCGGGCCGCGAGGTGACGCTCTACGAACAGGGCAGGGAACTGATGCGCGGGGTGGCGGTGGGCGTGGACGAGCGCGGCCAGTTGCTCGTCGATACGGCGCACGGCCGGGAGACCGTCGCGACGGGCGATATCTCGCTGCGCATCGCGGGCGGCGGCGCATGAGCGCGGCGGCCGATCTATCCCAGCCGCCGCCCTTTCTGCTGATCGACGCGGGCAACAGCCGGATCAAATGGGCCATCGCCGACGCCATGGGCACACGCACGCATGCGGGCGCGGCGAATCACAGCAGCCTGTTCGACGGCGAGGCTGAGTTGCCTGGCTGGTCGAACCTCCCGGCGCCCTCGGGCGCCTGGATCTCGAATGTCGCGGGAGACGTGGTCGGGCAGCGTATCGATGCGTTAATCGAGGCGCGCTGGCCGGGACTGCCGCGCACCGTGGTCCGCGCGAGCGCGCAGCAATGCGGCGTGACCAACGGCTACACGACGCCCGGCTCGCTCGGCAGCGACCGCTGGGCGGGCTTGATCGGCGCGCGCGCGGCGTTTCCCGACGAGCCGCTCCTGATCGCGACCTTCGGCACCGCCACGACGCTCGAAGCGCTGCGCGCGGACGGCCGCTTCGTCGGCGGCCTGATCGCGCCGGGCTGGACGCTGATGATGCGCTCGCTCGGAGAGCACACCGCGCAGTTGCCGGTGCTCGATGCGTCTTCAGCGCGTGGTCTGATCGGCGGCGCTGCGGACGCGGCGACCCGCGGCGCGGACGCCGCGCAAGCCGGCCCGTTCTTCGCCGCCGACACCAAACGCTCCATCTCGGCGGGCTGCGCGCTTGCCCAGGCGGCGCTGATCGAGCGCGCGTGGACCGATCTGCAGCGCGAATGGGAAGAGCCGGTACGGCTGGTGGTGAGCGGCGGCGCGGCCGCCGAAGTGACAGCGGCGCTCAAGGTGCCGCATACTCGCCACGACGCGCTGGTGCTCGCGGGCCTCGCGCTGATCGCGGCGCGGTCCTGACCGCGCGGTTCCTGCGGGTGGTTCCTGCTGGCGGTTCCATGCGGGCCCTCCCGCATGGGTCGTCCCTAACGATAACGACGGATAACGACGGAGCTTCACACGATGCTGCGCTGGCTGCTCGCCATTCTGATACTCGCCAACGTTCTCGCCTTCGGGGCGCTGCGAGGCGTCTTCGGCCCGACACCCGCCTCGGGCCTGCGCGATACCCAGCCGTTGACCCGGCAGATCCACCCGGAGCGGCTCGGCGTGCGGCCGATCGCGGCATCCGAATCCGTCGACGTGCCGGTGGTGGGCGGTCCGGTGGCCGACCCCGCGGTGCAAGCCTCGACGCTCGCGCAGTAACGGCGCGGCAAGTAGGGCGCCGCGGCCCCGCGGGCGCTCAGCTCGCCTGGGTGCGCACCTTCTTGAGCAGCTTCGTGGTCGAGCGGTCGTGCTCGAACGGAATCGCCAGCGCCCGGCCACCCCAGCCACGCACGAGCGCCGACTCGGGCAGCGCGTCCATGTCGTAATCGCCGCCTTTCACGAGCACGTCCGGGCGTAGGGCCTCGATCAGTTCGATCGGCGTGCGCTCGCCGAAACCCACCACCCAGTCCACGCTTTCCAGCGCCGCGAGCAGCGCCATGCGGTCGGCTTCCGTGTTGATCGGGCGGTCGTCGCCCTTGCCGAGCATGCGTACCGAGGCGTCGCTGTTCACACCGACTATCAGCGTCGCGCCGAGCGCTTTCGCGTCGGCGAGATAGGTGACGTGCCCGCGGTGCAGGATGTCGAAAACCCCGTTGGTGAACACCACCGGACCGGCCAGTGTGGGCCGCAGTTGCGCGAGCGCCTCGCGCGTCGTGATCTTGCGTTCGAAGGAAGCGGGCATCGGATGGGACTCGGTTGAAGCGAACAAGGCCTCGGACGGAAGGCCAAAACAAACGGCCCGGCACGCACGAGCGCCCGGGCCGTCCCGATCATGCCGATCGCCTGGCGCGCCCGCCGGCTTCAAGCCGGCCCGGCGCACGCGGCGCTCAGGCGGGCTGCTGCGTGCCCTGATCGGATTGCAGGCGCGAGACCACTTCCTTGCGGTAGCGGTTCAGTTCCTGCGCCGTGTTGAACGTGCGTTCGAACAGGATCGACAGGTTGTGCAGGATACGCTCGACGACCTTCTTCTCCCAGCCGTCGTCGAAACGGATCTGCTCGTCGAGCCAGCGCTCGAGCCATTCCGGATCGGGCAGGCGCGACTGCACGGTGTCGCGCGGGAACAGCGCCTGGTTCACGTGCAGGTTCGTGGGGTGCAGCGGCTTTTCGGTGCGGCGCGCCGAGGCCATCAGCACGCCGATCTTCGCGAACGCCGCGCGCGCGCCGTCGCCGAAGTTCGTGAGCGCCTTCTTCATGTAGCGCAGATAGGCGCCGCCATGGCGCGCCTCGTCGCGCGAAATGGTTTCGTAGATCGCCTTGATGACGGGTTCCGTATGCCATTCGGCCGCGCGGCGATACCAGTGATTCAGGCGGATCTCGCCGCAGAAGTGGAGCATCAGCGTTTCGAGCGGGGGCGCCGGGTCGAACGTGAAGCGCACGGCGTGCAACTCTTCTTCGGTCGGCACGAGTTCCGGCTTGAAGCGGCGCAGGTACTCCATCAGCACCAGCGAATGCTTCTGCTCCTCGAAAAACCACACGCTCATGAACGCGGAGAAGTCGCTGTCGTGATGGTTGTCGCGCAGGAACATCTCGGTGGCCGGCAGCGCGGACCATTCCGTGATGGCGTTCATCTTGATGGTCTTCGCCTGCTCGTCGGTGAGGAGCGACGCGTCGAACCTGTCCCAGGGGATGTCCTTCTCCATGTCCCATCGGACCGATTCGAGCGATTTGTAAAGTTCCGGATAAAGCATCGTGTTCATAGTCCCGCCCCTGATCTGCGCATCACGCGCGCATGACGATTTCGTAGCGTGCCGCGTGCCCGCGAAAATCCGCGGCGCGCAGGCGAAAACATTTAATTTTACGCGGTAATCGGCCACTCAAACGCATCCGGCAGCCCTGTTGCGCCCGTCGGACAGTAATCCGTGTACCGAATGAGAAGCGGCCTGGCGAGTCCTGGGTAGCTGCTCCGTGCCTGGAACCCGAATGCCGGTGTATCCGCGCAGGCGTCACCCGCGCCGCCCAGCCCGCCGCCTGTCCGGCGTGCCGGGGCCATCAACGACATGCGGCGAATTGTCGCAGCCCTGCCGTCCGGTACCGTCCTCGCTCGCTACCGCCGGGCCACTCGCCAGACCGGCCAGCAAGTGCGTGAAACCAGGTCGAACAACGTCGAAACGGCCGGGAAAACCACCTTACACGATGATAGCACGCCGATCTGTCAGATCCGCCGCCCTTCCGGATGCCCGTTCGCGCCACCTGTCGGCAATTTGAGCCAGGTCAAAAGTACGTCGCGTCGAGCCAGCGTATCGCGATAGCCCAGCTCGATCAGCTCACGCGTGAACGCCTGCTCGAACAGCAGATAGCTCGCAAACGCCGCGCCCGACGCGCGATTGCCGCCCACCGCGCCCAGCAGCATGCGCACCGAACGCGGCAACTCCAGCAGATGGCGCGCGGCGATGAGCTCGATACGCTCGCTGGGCGCGATGGCGAGCACGTCCACGTGCCGCCAGCCGCTCTCGGGCTCCACCGTCTCCGGCAGATGCCGAAGCACGCGATTGATGTGCTCCACGCGTTCGATGTCGGCGCCGAGCGCGTCGAGGAATACGCTCGCCAGCACCTGCTGGCCGACCTGCGCGAGCGTCGGGTAGGCATCGGGGCTCGCGAGGGGCACCTCGGGCGCCGGCGCGGCGGCGCCGATCACGACGATGCGTCCCGCGCCGAAGTGGATCGCGGGGCTGAGCGGCGCCATCTGGCGAATCGAGCCGTCGCCGAAATACTCGTGGCGGCCGTCGATCTGGAGGCGCACCGCAGGAAACACGTAAGGGATGGCGGACGAAGCGAGCAGATGCGCGGGCGTGAGCTCGACCATGCGCGCCGTGCGCTGCGCGCGGCGCCATGCGCTGATGGGCTCGCTCGCCTGGTAGAAGGTGAGATGCCGCCCCGACGAATAGCTGAGCGCCGTGACGGCGACCGCATGCAGGCGCCGCTCGTCGAGCATCTGTTCGATGCGGTGAAAGCTCAGCGTGCGCGCGAGGAAATGGGCGAGCGGCGCATTGTCGAACAGCGTCTTGGGCGTACGGCGCGCCGCGAATCCGAAGGTGGCCCAGCCGAACGCCAGCGCGCCGAGCCAGCGCGCGCCCGCGGCGGCGATGCCTGGCCAGTCCGTGCGATAGACGTGGTCGGCGCTCAGGTTCGCCCAGAAGTCGGCGAGACGCACCGCGCCCTGGGTGAAGTGGTCCGCGTGGCTCGCGATCGAGGTGGCGTTGATCGCACCCGCCGACGTGCCGCAAATCACCGTGAACGGTATCTCGCGGCGTCCCGGCTCGGCGGCTTCCGCGATTTCCGCCAGCGCACGCAGCGCGCCGGCCTGGTAGGCCGCGCGCGCCCCGCCCCCCATCATCACGAGCGCAAGCCGCATGATGCCGACGCTCCCCGTAAGCGCCCTAACGGGCGCGGTTTTTCAAACGTGCGCCGCAAGCCTCACTCGGGCTGCGCCGGCGCCTTCTTCGTCGTCCGCGACGCGGACGGCCTGGCCGTAGCGCGCTTGCCGGCAGGCTTCGCCGCCTCGTCGGGCGCGGCCCTCGCCGCCGAAGCCTCCTGGGCGGCACCCGCGGGCTGCGTCATCGCGAACTGCGCGAGCTGGTTGAACTGAGCCTGCAGCAGGTTCCACCAGGCCGAGGCGTCGAAGCCGGGCGGTGGCGGCGGAGGCGCGTTGTCGCCGGCTTCGGTGGGTCCGGCCGAGGCGGAGGATTCAGCGGCTGCGGCAGCCTTCGCGGACGCGCGCGAGGACTCGGCGGCAGGCGGCGGCGACATCTGCGATTGCGCAAAGGCGCCGAACGCGCGCAGCGTGGAAAGCGTCGCGCGCTGCACTTCCATCGCCTGGATAGCCGACTGCAGCATGCTCAGATTGAGCTTGAGCCATTGCTCGACGGCGCGCAGGTCGGTGATGCGCTTGTCGAGTTCTTCGATGTTGGTAAGCGGCGTCATGATGTCGGACATCATCGAAAGCGAGGGCCCGAGGCCTTGCGCCATGCCCGGCTCGCTGCCCGGGAAGGCGCTGCCGAACGGCGTGAGACGCATCATCCCCCACATGCGGTCGAGCATCTCGGCGGGCGGGAAGCCGGGAAACCCGGGAAACGGCGGCACGGAGCCAGCGGTGTCAGTCATGCGGATCTCCTCGCATAGTCGATGTTAGAGGGCGCTTGCATTGAGGTATCGGTCCGATCATACCGCGCCAGCCGGCCTGCGCGCGATGCCGGGCCGACGGGGTATCGAGGCTTCGGGGGGCATCAGAACCTGAACGGATCGCCGCCCGGGAAGTCGGGCGTGCGCCGCTCGCGCAGCGACTGCACGCCTTCGCGCACGTCGGGTCCCGAAAAACCCATGAATTCGAGCGCGAGCGACGTATCGAAGTTCGGTCCCGCCATGCGCAGCCAGTTGTTGAGCGCGTACTTGGTCCAGCGCACCGCGGTCTGCGAGCCGTTCGCGAGACGCTTCGCCACCTCGAACGCCTTGGGCAGCAGATCGTTCTCGTCGACGGCGAGCGAGACGAGGCCGATGCGCTCCGCTTCCTCGCCGCTCACGGGCTCGCACAGCAGCAGGTAGTACTTCGCCTTCGCCATGCCGCACAGAAGCGGCCACACGATCGCCGCATGGTCGCCCGCGGCCACGCCGAGACGCGTGTGGCCGTCGATGATGCGCGCCGTCTTCGTCGCGATCGAGATGTCGGCGAGCAGACCCGCGACGAGCCCCGCCCCCACCGCCGGCCCGTGCATCGCCGAGACGATCGGCTTGCCGCAGTTGATCACGTTGTAGACGAGATCGCGCGCCTCGCGCCAGACGCGCGCGCGCACGTCGAAGTGCATGGCCATGTCCTCGACGAGCGCGAGATCGCCGCCCGCCGAAAAGCCCTTGCCTTCGCCGCGGATCACCGCGACGCGCGCGTCGGGATCGCGGTCCACGTCGCGCCAGATTTCGGCGAGCTCGCGGTGCATGTTGGCGTCGGCGGTCGCGAGGCCGCTTTTGTTCGCGCCTTCGCCGCTCATCACGATCTCGACGATGCCGTGCTCGTGACGCCGCACGTGCAACGCGTGATAGCGGGCGTAAAAAGGATCGTTCATGCGCGCTTCCTCCCTGCTTCCGATAGATGATGAATGGCGGGCGGCGTCAATGCGGCTGGTAGACCCACTTGCCGTCGCGGATCTCGACCATCACGCGGGCATGCGCATCGAGCCCGAGGTGATCGGTCGCGCTCATGTTGACGACGCCGTTCGTATCGACAAGGCCGCGCGTGGCTTCGAGCGCGTCGCGCAACGCGTGGCGAAATGCGCTCGTGCCAGGCGCCGCGGTCTTGAGCGCAACCGGCAGCGCACTTTGCAGCAGCAGACCCGCGTCCCACGTGTACGCACCGAATGCCGACACCGTGCCCGCGCCGTAACGTGCTTCGTACTTCGAAATATAGTCGAGCGCGAGACGGCGGCCCGGATAGTCCTCGGGCAGTTGCGCCGCGACGAGCACGGGGCTCGCCGGCAGGAACGTGCCGTTGCAATCGGCGCCGCACACGCGCAGGAAATCGCGGTTGCCCACGCCATGGTTGTGATAGATGAGGCCCTGGTAGCCGCGCTCCTTGAGCGCCTTCGGCGGCAGGGCGGCGGGGGTACCCGCCGCGCCGACCACGACGGCATCGGGATGCGCCTCGACGATCTTCAGCACCTGGCCCGTGACCGAGGGATCGGTACGGTTGAAGCGCTCGCTCGCGACGATACGGATGCCGTGTTGCTGCGCGGCCTTCGCGACCTCGGCATAGAAGGTCTCGCCCAGCGCGTCCGCCTGGCCGATGTACGCGAGCGTCTTCACGTTGTGCGCCACGGCGTGCTCGACGATCGCGCCGGCCATCATCGCATCGGTCTGCGGCGTCTTGAACATCCAGCGGCGCTTGTCGTCGACGGGCTCGATGATCTTCGCCGACGAGGCGAGCGAGAGGGTGGGCGTCTCGCCCTGGGCGACCACGTCGAGCATCGCGAGCGTGTTCGGCGTGATCGACGAGCCGATGATCGCGTCCACGTGCTGCTCGTCGATCAGCTTCTTCGTGTCCTGCACGGCCTGGGTGGTGTCCGAAGCATCGTCGAGGACGATGTACTGCACCTTCTGTCCGGCGATTTCCGTGGGGAACATCTGGGCCGTGTCGCGCGCCGGAATGCCGAGCGACGCGGCCGGCCCCGTGAGCGAAAGCACGAGACCGATCTTGATCTGCGCGAGCGCGAAGGCGGGAGCGAGCAAACCGGCGAGCGCAGCCAGCACGGCTACGGTACGGCTCGGCTCGGCAAAGAGCGTTTCATCGTGTCTCCTCATTGTCGTGTGCGTATTCTTCGTACGACTCTCGGCGCCGACAGGATGCGTTTGCCAGCACGTTGGCCAGCGCGTTTGCCAGTGTAGCCGCGCCCCTCGCGCACGGCATCGGGCGTTACCCTTCCGCGCGGCGGCGCGTTAAAGCGGATTACTGTGCATCCGTTGCCGGCGCCACCGCCTGGTCGATCGCACCGAAGATCGACTTGCCCGTCTCGTCGAGCATCTCGATCTTGACGCTGTCGCCGAACTTCATGAACTCCGTGCGCGCCTCGCCGTGCTCGATCGTTTCGAGGCAGCGCTTCTCGGCAATGCAGCAGTAGCCGCGCTTCGCATCCTTGTTCGACACCGTGCCTGAGCCGACGATCGCGCCCGCGCGCAGGTTGCGCGTCTTCGCCGCGTGCGCGATCAGTTGACCGAAGTGGAACACCATGTCCGTACCCGCGTCGGGCTGACCCACTTTCCTGCCGTTCCAGTGCACGACGAGCGGCAGGTGCACGCGGCCCTCGCGCCAGTGGCCGCCGAGTTCGTCGGGCGTCACGGCGACGGGCGCGAACGACGTGGCCGGCTTGCTCTGGAAAAAGCCGAAGCCCTTCGCGAGTTCGGCGGGAATCAGGTGGCGCAACGAGACGTCGTTTGCAAGCGTGACGAGGCGGATGGACCGAAGCGCCTCGTCGGGCGTCGTGCCCATCGGCACGTCGCCGGTGATCACGGCCACCTCGGCCTCGAAGTCGATGCCCCACGCCTCCGACGCACAGACGATGTCGTCGGTCGGGCCGACGAAGTCGTCGCTGCCGCCCTGGTACATCAGCGGGTCGGTCCAGAACTCGGGCGGCATTTCGGCGCCGCGCGCGCGGCGCACAAGCTCCACGTGGTTCACGTAGGACGAACCGTCCGCCCACTGGTACGCACGCGGCAACGGCGCCATGCACTCGCGGGCGTCGAAGCCGAAGGCATTGCGCGCGCGGCCCTGGTTGAGCGCGTCGTAGAGATCGAGCAACTGCGGCGCGTAGAAGCGCCAGTCGTCGAGTACGCGTTGCAGGGTTGGCGCGATCGTGTCGGCAATGGCCGCCGTGCGCAGGTCGCGGGAAACGACGATCAGTTGACCGTCGCGGGTGCCGTCCTTCAGCGTGGCAAGTTTCATGGGACTGGTGCGTTGTGCGGATGACGATAGAGGAAATGTATTCTACGATGGTGAATCGGCGCGGCCCAAGGGGCGCGCGTGGAACGGCACGCCGTGCGGCCGTCTGCGCCCGATCCGCCCCCGGCTTGTTGCCGCCCGTTGCTCCGTTGCCCACGCCTCGACCAGAACGCTATCCATGCCGCCGTCTGCCCGCTCCTCCTCGCTGTCCGCCCGCCGCGCCGCCCCGGTCGATCCCGCCGAAGCCGAGGTCGACGATCTCCACGACGCTCCCGAGCACGCCGAGGGCGAAGGGGGGGAAACGGGTGAAGAGAAGCTGCGCTCGGGCATCCAGTCGATCGAAGTCGGCTTTCGGCTGCTCGAAGTGCTGACCGGGGAGCCGCGCGCGATGATGCTGCGCGATCTCGCGCAGCGCGCAGGCATGAGCCCGGCGAAGGCGCACCGGTATCTGGTGAGCTTCCTGCGGCTCGGCATGGTTGCACAGGATCCGCTTTCGGGACGCTACGAACTGGGCGGCTTCGCGCTGCAACTGGGGCTTGCGCGGCTTGCACGCGTGGACGGCGTCAAGCTTGCGCGCATCGCGCTCGCCGAGCTGCGCGACGCGCTCGACATCACGGTGGGCATCGCCGTGTGGGGCAACCAGGGGCCGACCGTCGTGCACTGGATGGAGTCGAGCCACCCGGCCAAGGCGTCGCTCAAGCTCGGCGACGTCATGCCGATGCTGAGCTCCGCCACGGGCCTCCTGTTCGCCGCCTACCTGCCGCGCAGCAAAACCAGCCCGATGATCGAGCGCGAACTCGCGAGCGCGCAGCACTACACGTCGGGATCGACGCCGCGCACGGCCGAAGAACTCGAACGTGCGCTCGCCGAAGTGCGCGAACACGGCGCGGCACGCGTGGAAGGCATGCTGCTGCCGACGATCCACGCGTTCTGCACGCCGGTCTTCGACGCCACGGGCGATCTCGCGCTAGGCGTGATCGCGCTCGGGCACGAGGGCGCGTTCGATATCCACTGGAACGGCGCTGTCGACACGGCGCTGCGCGAGTGCGCGCAGAAGCTGTCCTGGGAATTGGGGTACAGTCCGGTTCCGCGCTGAGCGCAGGTTGACCGCGCGTTGACCGTACGTTGACTGCGGGGTGATTTCGCGCGGAACCGTCCATCCGGCCGGAACGCAGCCGGCGCCCGGCGGGTCGAAGCGGGTTCACGGCGCGTTCTGCCGTTTTGCAGGCACGCCGCCCGACGTGTCACATTAACGTTCACATTCACCTCAAATCGAGCCCGATGCCAGGCGCCCTCGCCCGTTCAGAAACCACAGCCTCCGCTTCGCCGCCGCGCTCGCGCGCCTGGCGCTGGTTGGCCGTGTTCGTCGTGGTGACGCTGCTGCATTGGCTCGCGGCCGAGTGGATCGAGCGGCATCGCGGCGTGCCGCCCCCCGTGCGCGACGTGCACGTTCCCGTGCAGGTCGCGCTGCTCAAGCCCGAACGCATCGAACGCGAGGCGCAACCCGCCGCGGCAAGCGCGGCGCACAAGGCCGCCCCGCACCCGGCCCACCGACCGGCGAGCAGACCGCACGAACTACGGGCCGTGACGCCGCCGAAACCCCAACCCAAAGTTCAGGCGGCGCAGCCCGCCTCCAGCCCGGCCGAAACGGAAAACACGGCGGCCACGAACCCGGCCGCCTCCGACGCCGCCGCCAGCAGCGCGGCGGCCGGCGCCGGCAACGGCGGCACGGCACACGCCGGCGCGGGCAACGGCAACACGCCTTCGGCGCAGGCAAGCCAGGCCTCGCACGGCGTGAAGTTCTCGATCCCGCCCTCGGGCGAACTGCAGTACGACACGTTCTATAACGGCGTGCGCAACCAGCCGGGCACGATTCACTGGGCGAGCGACGGGCAGCACTACGAGATGGTGGTCTCGGTGCCGCTGCCGTTCATCGGCAGTTTCAACTGGACGAGCCGCGGCCACGTGGACGCGTTCGGACTCGCGCCCGATCAGTACATCGAGAAGCGCGGCCACCGCCCCGAAGACGTGACGGTCTTCAACCGCAACCAGAAGCAGATCGTGTTCACGCGCACGCCAAACTCGCTCGCGCTGCAGGACGGCGCGCAGGATCGCTTCAGCATGGTGATGCAGCTCGCGAGCCTCGTGCGCGGCGACCCCGAGGCGTACAAGCCCGGCGTCACGCGCGAGTTCTACGTGGCCGACAACGACAGCGGCGAAGTCTGGCCCGTGACGACCATCGGCGACGAAAGCGTGAGCACCGATCATGGCTTCGTCACCGCGCGCCACTTCATGCGGCTGCCGCGCCGCGAAGGCGACAAGCGTCGCATCGACGTGTGGCTTGCGCCCTCGCTCGGCTGGCTGCCCGTGCGGCTCGTGCAGACCGAGCCGAACGGCACGCAGTTCGAACTCGTCTGGCGCGGACCGATTGCCTTGCCCCCGGCAAACGGGGCGGGCGCAACGGACGCAAACGCATCGAACACCGGAACACCGACTGCCGCGCCGCACGCCGGCAACAACGAAACGCCGGCAAGCGCCCCTGCAAGCGCGCCGGGCGACAACCAACCGGATGCGGCACAACCGCCATCGCAGCCGGCTCCGGTGCCCCCTTCTTCCGCCGAACCCTCCGCGCCGGCTGCACCGCAACCGTCCGCATCGGCTCCGACGTTGCAGCCGGCTCCGTCGACCGCTCCCGATACGGCACCCGCCGGCAACGCGCCCGCGAACGACACGCCCGCACAGCCCTGAGCCCCCGTGCTGCGTCGGCTCGCCTTTACCCCGTCTTGATCCTTTACAGACGCTCACAAATTGCGCGCAACACCTGAGCCCACTTCGCAGCAGAACGCCGCGAAATAGCGCATACTGGAATCGCTGGCTGCACACGTCATAGAAGGTGAACGAGAAGTCTGCGCATCGCGCGACTCCGCACCATGCGTTACTACGCGATGCACGCACAGCAGGCGGCGCGCCATTCGAATCAAGGAAAAGAACTGACGAAAGCATCACGGCGCGTCACGCATACGAACCTATCTCGCGCGTACTGACCGCGCAAAAATCGCGCATCAACCGAGGACAGCAGCAAACATCGCCCCGCGCACCGGCAGGCACCAACAGGCGCGCGGGTTGCTCCACCGGCATCGCATCCACGCAGCACCTCGCAGACGGCCTGACTCCCGACCCGGCAACGTGAAGGAGGAAACCATGCAAGTGACTGTCAACGGCATCGATACGCACTACGTCCTCGACGACCGCAGTGGCGGTCCCATGCTCACGTTCGTGCATCAGTTGGGCGGCGACCTCACGGTATGGGATCCGCTTGCGGGTCATTTCCGGCATCGCTATGGCGTGTTGCGCTACGACGTGCGCGGTCATGGTGCGAGTGCCATTTCACGCGAACCGTACGGCTTCGCACACCTCGCCGCCGATCTGCGCGCCATGCTCGACGCTATGGGCGTGACGACCACGCATCTCGTCGGCATGTCGATGGGCGGCATGATCGCGCAGCAGTTCGCGATCGACTATCCGTCGCGCGTGCTCTCGCTCACGCTTTGCGACACGTCGAGCCGCACGCCGCCCGAAGCGCGCGACATGTGGAACCAACGCGCCGCGCTCGTGCGCCGCGAAGGCACGACGGCACTCGCGAACGCAACGATGGAGCGCTGGTTCACGCCCGACTTTCGCCGCGCGCATCGCGACACCGTCGAGAAAATTTGTGACGTTTTATTACGGACAGCTTCGGAAGGTTATGCCATGGCCTGCGAGGCACTACGCGATTTCGACGTCCATGCAAAGCTCGCAGCATTGCGCACGCCGACGCTCGCCATCGCTGGCCGCTACGACGGCGGAACGCCGGTCGCTGTGACAGAGGCGCTCGCGCAGGCCATCGAAGGCGCCCATTTCGAAATACTTGATGCGGCCCATCTGGCCCCGGTAGAGGAGTCCCACAGGTTTGCGGCTTTGCTTGAAACGTTTCTGCACCGGGCAGTCTAACCAATGCGAGCAGAACGATGACAGTGAGGCTGGCAAGAGGCGGAGGTCGAAGGGCGAGCATGACGGATGAGTTGCCATGCGAGTCCCCTTGAATTCCAGCTTGAACGCTCCATGTATGGTCACAAGCAAAGAGGCTGCAAAGCCAGGGAGCACAGGAAAAAAGGAGTGTCGCCATGCAGATGATCTACAACAGTCCCAATTATTGCGTTGTCGAATTCCCCCCGCAGGACGGCCACGTCGCGATGAACGCCGGGGGCTATGAAATCGTCGACAAAAACGCGCGCCGCGAGATATTTATCGACGGCGTGATGGCGGCAAGCTTTCGCGAGCACGTGCAAAAGCTGATGCAGGAGGAACAGACGCCCGACGAAGTCGACGAATTCCTCGGTCAATTCGACAGTCTCATGCAGCAGCCCGTCGTGCTTCACTGAGGTGCTTCACCGAAATCGCACTGAGCCTGCGTAGGTCGCGGCACTCGTGCTCAGGGAACCCCGTCCGCTTCGGCGGCCGGGGTTTTCTTTTGGGTCTTCCTTTTTTTTTGGGGGGGGGTTCTGGTCAGGTGGCCCAGCCCCACGGCAGCGCCGGGCGAGGCGCCCCGGCTGCGGCTACAATACAGGGTTCCCTCGTTCAACCGGCGCCAAGCCCGTCCGCCCTTCATGAACCAGCCTGCCGATACCGTCTCCCGCACCGCCGCCGCCCGTCCTGACGCAAGCGGGCGCTACACGCGCGGCGCTGCCCTGCCCGCGCTGCTCGCTTCGCGCATCGTGATCCTCGACGGTGCGATGGGCACGATGATCCAGCGCTACAAGCTCGATGAAGCCGCATACCGTGGCGAGCGCTTCAAGGACTACCCGCGCGACATCAAGGGCAACAACGAGTTGCTCTCGCTCACGCAGCCGCAAATCATCAGCGAGATTCACGAGCAGTACCTCGCGGCGGGCGCGGATATCCTGGAGACCAACACGTTCGGCGCGACCACGGTCGCTCAGGACGACTACGGCATGGGCGAGCTCGCCGTCGAGATGAACGTCGAATCGGCGAAGCTCGCGCGCGCAGCGTGCGACAAGTATTCGACGCCGGACAAGCCGCGCTTCGTCGCCGGCGCGATCGGGCCGACACCGAAGACCGCGAGCATTTCGCCCGACGTGAACGACCCGGGCGCGCGCAACGTCACGTTCGAAGAGCTCCGCATGGCGTACTACGAGCAGGCGAAGGCGCTCATGGACGGCGGCTGCGACCTGTTCCTCGTCGAGACGATCTTCGACACGCTCAATGCCAAGGCCGCGCTCTTTGCGCTCGACCAGTTGTTCGAGGACACCGGCGAGATCCTGCCGATCATGATCTCGGGCACCGTGACCGACGCGTCGGGCCGCATTCTCTCGGGGCAAACCGTCGAGGCATTCTGGAACTCGCTGCGCCACGCGAAGCCGCTCACGTTCGGGCTGAACTGCGCGCTTGGCGCGGCGCTCATGCGCCCGTACATCGCCGAACTCGCGAAGCTCTGCGACACCTACGTGTCGTGCTATCCGAACGCGGGCTTGCCGAATCCGATGAGCGAAACGGGCTTCGACGAAACGCCTGCCGATACGTCCGGACTCCTGAAGGAATTCGCCACGGCCGGTCTCGTGAACGTCGCGGGCGGCTGCTGCGGCACCACGCCCGAGCACATCGCCGCGATCGCGAAGGCGCTCGCCGAGATCAAGCCGCGCCGCTGGCCCGGCCAGTATCGCGATGCAGCCTGAGCCTCGCTCGCCGCTTTATCGTCGCTTTTATCATCGACTCCGCGCCCCGCTCTCCCGAGACACCATCCGATCCGGTCCCACGCCATGACTGACCACACCCTGCGCCTTTCCGGCCTCGAACCCTTCAACGTCAACGAAGGCACGCTGTTCATCAACGTCGGCGAGCGCACGAACGTGACCGGCTCGAAGGCGTTTGCGCGGATGATCCTGAACGGCCAGTTCGACGAGGCGCTCGCGGTCGCGCGCCAGCAGGTCGAGAACGGCGCGCAGGTCATCGACGTCAACATGGACGAGGCCATGCTCGACTCGAAGGCGGCGATGGTGCGCTTCATGAACCTGATCGCCTCCGAGCCCGACATCGCGCGCGTGCCGATCATGATCGACTCGTCGAAGTGGGAGGTGATCGAGGCAGGCCTGCAATGCGTGCAGGGCAAGGCGATCGTGAATTCGATCTCGCTGAAGGAAGGCAAGGAACCCTTCATCCATCACGCGAAGCTGATTCGCCGCTATGGCGCGGCGGCCGTCGTGATGGCCTTCGACGAACAGGGCCAGGCCGACACCTACGCGCGCAAGACCGAGATCTGCAAGCGCTCGTACGACGTCCTCGTGAACGAGGTAGGGTTCCTGCCGGAAGACATCATCTTCGACCCGAACATCTTCGCGGTCGCGACGGGCATCGAGGAGCACAACAACTACGCGGTCGACTTCATCGAGGCGACGCGCTGGATCAAGCAGAATCTGCCGTACGCGAAGATCAGCGGCGGCGTCTCGAACGTGTCGTTCTCGTTCCGCGGCAACGACCCGGTGCGCGAGGCGATCCACACCGTGTTCCTCTACTACGCCATTCAGGCGGGCATGGACATGGGCATCGTCAACGCGGGCCAGCTCGGCGTATATGCCGACCTCGATCCCGAACTGCGCGATCGCGTGGAAGACGTGGTGCTCAACCGCCGCGAAGACGCGACCGACCGCCTGCTCGAAATCGCCGACAAGTTCAAGACCGGCGCCGCGAAGAAGGAAGAGAACCTCGAGTGGCGCAATCAGCCCGTCGAGAAGCGTCTCGCGCATGCGCTCGTGCATGGCATCACGAACTTCATCGTAGAGGACACCGAAGAAGCGCGCGCGAAAATCATGGATGGCGGCGGCCGTCCGATCAACGTGATCGAAGGCCCGCTCATGGACGGCATGAACGTGGTCGGCGACCTGTTCGGCCAGGGCAAGATGTTCCTGCCGCAGGTCGTGAAGTCGGCGCGCGTGATGAAGCAGGCCGTGGCGCACCTGATTCCGTTCATCGAGGAAGAAAAGCGCCTGCTCGCCGAAGCGGGCGGCGACGTGCGCGCGAAGGGCAAGATCGTTATCGCGACCGTGAAGGGCGACGTGCACGACATCGGCAAGAACATCGTGTCGGTCGTGCTCCAGTGCAACAACTTCGAAGTGGTCAACATGGGCGTGATGGTCCCGTGCAACGAGATTCTCGCCAGGGCAAAAGTCGAGGGCGCGGATATCGTCGGGCTCTCGGGCCTGATTACGCCGTCGCTCGAAGAGATGGCCTATGTCGCGAGCGAAATGCAGCGCGACGACTACTTCCGCATCAAGAAGATTCCGCTGCTGATCGGCGGCGCGACCACCTCGCGCGTGCACACGGCCGTGAAGATCGCGCCGCATTACGAAGGCCCGGTCGTGTACGTGCCCGACGCGTCGCGCTCGGTATCGGTCGCATCGAGCCTGCTTTCCGACGAAGGCGCGACGAAGTACATCGACGAGCTCAAGAGCGATTACGACCGCATCCGCGACCAGCACGCCAATCGCAAGGCCACGCCGCTCGTGACGCTAGAAGAGGCGCGCGCGAACAAGACGAAGATCGACTGGGCGGGCTACCAGCCCGTCAAGCCCAAGTTCATCGGCCGCCGCCTGTTCAAGAACTTCGACCTGCACGAGCTCGCGAACTACATCGACTGGGGCCCGTTCTTCCAGACGTGGGATCTCGCCGGCCCGTATCCTGCGATTCTCAACGACGAGATCGTCGGCGAATCGGCGCGCAAGGTGTTCTCCGACGCGAAGTCGATGCTCGCGCGCCTGATCCAGGGCCGCTGGCTCCAGGCAAACGGCGTGCTCGCGCTGTTGCCCGCGAACACCGTCAACGACGACGACATCGAGATCTACACCGACGAATCGCGCAGCGAAGTCGCACTCACGTGGCGCAACCTGCGCCAGCAGTCCGTGCGCCCGGTGGTGGACGGCGTGATGCGCCCGAACCGCTCGCTCGCCGACTTCATCGCGCCGAAAGACTCGGGCGTGGCCGACTACATCGGCATGTTCGCGGTGACGGCCGGCATAGGCGTGGACGTGAAGGAAGCGCAGTTCGAGAAGGATCACGACGACTACAGCGCGATCATGCTCAAGGCGCTCGCGGACCGCTTTGCGGAAGCGTTCGCCGAGGCGATGCACGCGCGCGTACGCCGCGACCTGTGGGGCTACGCAGCCGGCGAAACGCTCGACAACAACGCGCTGATCGACGAGAAGTACTCGGGTATCCGCCCGGCACCGGGCTATCCGGCGTGCCCGGACCACCTCGTGAAGCGCGACATGTTCGAGTTCCTGCAGGCGGGCGAGATTGGCATGAGCGTGACCGAGTCGCTGGCCATGCTGCCGGCGGCGAGCGTTTCGGGCTTCTATCTGGCGCATCCGGACAGCACGTACTTCTCGGTCGGCAAGATCGGCGCCGACCAGCTCGCCGACTTTGGGCGCCGCATGGCGCTCTCCGACGAGGACGCCCGCCGCGCGCTCGCACCGCTGCTCTGAGACACGGCGTAGCGCTTCCGGACCTCCCCTGGCCCGACGATTCGGCGGCAGCTTGCCGTTGCCGCTTTTCCTGCGATCCGCGGCGCGGCAACCCTTGCGTTGCCGCGCCGCGATATATGCCGGCCGATAGACTGAATATTTGGCACGCGCGACTTTTCGTCTTTGTAAGATGGGCTGGCACCACCCTAGGCCAGACGGGCCAAACGAGCCAGGCGGACGGGCGCGAAATGCGCCGCCGCCCGCCACCTTACCGGCTCGCTCATCAGCAAATCCTTAAAAGCAACACTCGACGGAGAAATCGTATGAAGAAGCTGATGTTGATGTTGACCGCATTCGGCGTTGCTGCGCTCGCCCAGCCGTCGTTCGCCCAGCCGGCCTCTCATCCGGAAGCGAGCGCGGTTTCGTCGTATTCCGCCCCCACCGAAAAGCACGTGAAGAAGCCGAAGAAGAAAAAGGCGAAGAAGGGTGCCGCTTCGGCTGCAGCACCGGCAGCCGCCAGCCAGTAAGCACGATGCCGCGAAAGGCGGCGTACCCGGAAAACAGGGATCCGCACATGCGGACTCCTCACAAAACCCAGGCCCCGGGCCTGGGTTTTGTTATTGGTGAGCCATGCTGAAGAAACTGCGTCCTGCCTGGGTGCAGATCAAAGTGCCCCATCATGGAAGCGAACCGCGAATCCGGTCCAAAGCTAGAATGTTTCTAATTATCGGTAAATATTGACATATACCTACAAATTGGAACACCATCGACCGATGGAAAACTCGACCGACAAACTGCTGGCCATGGTGCGTACCGCGGGCCTGATTCGCGCCAGAGATCTGGCGCCGCTAGGTATTGCCCGCGTGACGCTCACGCGCGCGGTGAGAAAGGGGCAAATCGAGCGGCTCGGTCGCGGGCTGTATGGGCTGACGACACGATCCGTCTCGGCTCACGGCACACTGGCGGAAGTGGCGCGGCGTGTACCCAACGGAGTCATTTGCCTGCTGTCGGCCCTGCGCTTTCACGGCCTGACAACTCAGGCCCCTTTTGAAGTCTGGGTCGCCATTGCCAACAAGGCGGCCACTCCCCGGCTCGGCTACCCCCCGCTGCGGGTTATTCGCTTCTCCGGCGTGACACTGTCCGAAGGCGTCGATTCAATCATTGTCGACGGTGTGCCCGTACGCATAACCGGCGTCGCCAGGACAGTGGCAGACTGCTTCAAATTCCGGAACAAGATCGGGCTGGACGTGGCGCTCGAAGCGCTGCGCGAAGCGTGGCGCGAAAAGCGTATGAGCAGCGACGATATCTGGCACTACGCGAGGATCTGCCGGGTTGCCAACGTCATGCGCCCGTACCTGGAAAGCCTGGAATGAACCGCCCTCGCAATCTTGCCGCGTCGGTGCGCGCGAAGCTGCTCAACAAGGCGCGTGCCGAGGGGCTCGATTTCAACCTGCTCCTGACCCGGTACGCGCTGGAACGGATGCTGTACCGCCTGAGCGTCTCCCGCCATCGCGACAATTTCCTGCTCAAAGGATCACTGCTTTTCGACCTGTGGTTCGACGTACCGCATCGACCGACCCACGATGCGGATCTGCTCGGATTCACGCTCGCGGAAGTCCCTCAACTGATCACGGTGTTCCGGGAAATCAGCGAAGTCGAAAGCGACGACGGCGTCGTTTTTCAAGCCGAAACCGTGCGAGCGGCCGAAATCCGCAAAGAGGCCAACTACGCTGGCGTTCGCGTCACGCTAACCGGACTGCTCGATGGAGCGCGCTGCCCGGTGCAGATCGACATTGGATTCGGCGATGCGGTCGTTCCTGGCCCTGAGGAATCGCACTATCCCGTCATCCTCGAAGGGATGCCACAGCCGTATTTGCGCGTCTATCCCCAGTACACCGTTATCGCGGAGAAACTGGAAGCGATTGCTACGCTCGGCATGCTCAACACCAGAATGAAGGACTATTTCGATCTATGGGTGCTGGCTCGACATGCTGAAATCGATCGCGCCATTCTGGAGAGAGCGATACAGGCAACGTTCGAACGTCGGGGAACAGCGATACCTGCCGATCTGCCATTGGGACTGAGCGACGAATTTGCTCACGATGAGAGAAAGGTTCAGCAGTGGCAGGCATTTCAGCGCAAAAATCGCCTGGATTCCGTACCGCTATCCGACGTAGTCACGGCGCTGCGTCAATTTTTGCTACCGGCCCTGGAACGGCTGACAACCGGAAGTGCCGGGGACTACGCCTTGAAAACGAATCGCTAAAAGACAAAACCCCGCGTTCTAAAAAACGCGGGGTTCATCACGTCGTTGCCTGCCTGAAAGGCCAGCGTCGCGGGCTCTTCGTTCCAATGTCCAGCACGGAGCGGGTATTCCTGAGTTCTCCCCCCACCGCCCCGCGACCAACTCAAAGCCCCCAGACGATATCGCTCTGCTCCTTGCGGGCCGCACGCAGCATGTCGAGGAACGGGAAGGCGCGCTGGGCGAGGCCCACCGGCAGTTCATGGTGATCGTGACCTTCTTCGCCCTCGTGGAAATGGCCTTCGTGCTCGGCACGTTCTTTTTTGTCGGTGGCGATGGCCGCCTCCAGCTTCGTGATCGCGACGTCGAGTTCGTCGTGCGTGATCACACCACGCGGCCCGAGCCGCTTGCCGATAATGCCGAGCAGGTATTGAGCGAGATTTTCCAGCATCGTGACGTCGGGCGACGCACGGCATTTGAATGTAACCAGCATGACGGTTCCCTTTTGATTTTTTGAGGTCCGCGCGCTTGACGGACGGGCCGGGAGAACGAAACGGCGAGGCCGGCCAAATGCTGCCGGCGAGGCGCAGCCAGAGAATGGGCCCCGGCAGGCAATCCGGTGCGGCAGCCGCACCCGGATGGCATTCACCCTTGCCGGGCTTCTCATTTCACATATTAGCACCTGCTAAAATCCGTCTGAACGGAATTACCCGCAGGGCGCGGCCGAATGGCCAGTTCGGCCCGGATTGGCCAGATTCGGCCTGATTTGGCCCGAAGCGCGGCCGGGCGCTCTCAAACTACCCGCACAGGACCTGCAACAAGCATGCTGCCCGCACAGAAACACACCCTGGAGACCCTGCTCGCCGACGCCGTCGGCCAGGTGGCCAAGGCCCTCGACGGCGCCACCGAAGCGGCATTCGTCGTGCCCGCGATCACGCTCGAGCGTCCAAAGGTCGCCGCGCACGGCGACGTCGCCTGCAACGTGGCCATGCAGCTCGCCAAGCCGCTGCGCGCCAATCCGCGCCAGCTCGCCCAGCAGATCGTGGACGCCGCGCTCGCGCTGCCCGCCGCCGCCGGGCTGATCGAGGCCGCCGAAGTGGCGGGCCCCGGCTTCATCAACCTGCGCCTCGCGGCCAGCGCGAAGCGCGCCGTGATCGGCGCCGTATTCGCCGAAGGCGAGGCGTTCGGCCGCTCGCAGCGCGAAGCGGGCAGGCACGTGCTGGTCGAATTCGTCTCCGCGAACCCCACAGGCCCGCTGCACGTCGGCCACGGCCGCCAGGCCGCGCTCGGCGACGCCATCTCGAACGTGCTGGCCTCGCAGGGCTACGATGTGCACCGCGAGTTCTACTACAACGACGCGGGCGTGCAGATCGGCAACCTCGCCATCTCCACCCAGGCGCGCGCGCGCGGCTTCAAGCCCGGCGACGCCGAGTGGCCGGAAGCGGCCTACAACGGCGAATACATCGCCGACATCGCGCGCGACTACCTCGCGGGCGAGACCGTCGCCGCGAAGGACGGCGAGCCCGTGAAGGGCGCGCAGAACCCCGACGACCTCGACGCGATCCGCCGCTTCGCCGTGGCCTATCTGCGCCACGAGCAGGATCTCGACCTGCAGGCGTTCGGCGTGAAGTTCGACCGCTACTACCTCGAGTCCTCGCTCTACACCGAGGGCCGCGTCGAGAAGACCGTCGAGGCGCTCGTCGCTTCGGGCGAGACCTACGAGCAAGAAGGCGCGTTGTGGCTCAAGACGACCGAGTACGGCGACGACAAGGACCGCGTGATGCGCAAGTCCGACGGCACCTACACGTACTTCCTGCCCGACGTCGCCTATCACGTTACCAAGTGGGAGCGCGGCTTCACGAAGGTCATCAACATCCAGGGCTCGGACCACCACGGCACCATCGCGCGCGTGCGTGCGGGCCTGCAGGCGCTTGGCGTCGGCATTCCGAAGGGCTATCCCGACTACGTGCTGCACAAGATGGTCACGGTGATGCGCGACGGCCAGGAAGTGAAGATCTCGAAGCGCGCGGGCAGCTACGTAACCGTGCGCGACCTGATCGAATGGTCGGGCGGCGCCAACCCGGGCAGCGAAGTTTCTCCCGATCTGCTCGACGAAGCGACCATTCGCCGCGGCCGCGACGCCGTGCGCTTCTTCCTGATCTCGCGTAAGGCGGACACCGAGTTCGTGTTCGACATCGACCTCGCGCTCAAGCAGAACGACGAAAATCCCGTCTACTACGTGCAGTACGCGCACGCGCGCATCTCGACGATCCTGGCCGACTGGCAGGCGAAGCACGGCGGAAACCTCGCCGCGCTGCCGCAGGTCGACCTGGCGCCGCTTTCCAGCGAGCGTGCGCTCGCCCTGATCGGCAAGCTCGCCGAGTTCCCCGACATGCTCACGCACGCCGCGGCCGAACTCGCGCCGCACGCGGTCGCGTTCTACCTGCGCGAACTCGCCGCCGAGTTTCACTCGTTCTACAATGCCGAACGCGTTCTGGTCGAGAATGCCGACGAGCGCGACGCCCGCGTCGCGCTGCTCGCGGCGACGCGCCAGGTCCTCGCGAACGGCCTCGCGGTGATCGGCGTTTCGGCTCCCGAGCGCATGTAACGAACTTACAGCGCGACAGCACACACGAAGCAACATGCATGGGGCCGCCGGCTTCTCAAGCGGGCGGCCATTCCAGATTCTCTTGTTTGCAGGTGATTCAGACGATGGCAAAACCGCGCCGCAGCAATACGAAGCAGCAGTCGAAACAGTCCGGGGGCACCTTCCTCGGCATCGTGCTGGGCCTGATTGTCGGCCTTGCCATCGCGGTGGTGGTGGCGCTCTACATTACGCGCGCGCCCACGCCGTTCGTCGCGAAGGTCGCGCCGCCCGCCTCCGATGCGAGCGACGCCAGCGGCCAGTACGATCCGAACCGCGCGCTGCAGGGCAAGTCGCCGGGCCAGCCGGTGCCGCAGACCGCACAGAACGCGCCGCCCAACACCGCACCGGGCCAGAGCACGAACCCGTCGCAGCCGTCGGGCATGCTCGCGGAGCCGCAGATCGTGGAAGTGCCGCCTTCGGGCTCGGCGCAGGATAACGGCAACGCGAACGGCGTGGCCGTCGCGCCGGCGCCTTCCACCGGCAACAACGCGGCCCCTGCGGCGAAGCCGCAGCCGCAGCCCAACCCGGCCCAGATTCTCGCGGGCAACGAGCCGCCGAAGTCGCCCACGGCCATCCCTGCGCCGGGCGCGAAGCCCGCGCAAGGCAGTTCGGCCGCACCGTCCGCCAATGACGCCAACACCGGCTACTTCCTGCAGGTGGGCGCCTACAAGACCTCGGGCGACGCCGAACAGCAGCGCGCGCGCCTCGCGTTCCAGGGCTTCGAGTCGAAGGTCACGCAGCGCGATGCGGGCGGGGTCACGTACTATCGAGTCCGCATAGGCCCGTTCGCGAAGTTCGACGACATGAACTCCACGCGCCAGCACCTGTCCGACGCCGGTATCGATACGGCTGTCATTCGCTTCACGAAGCAGTAAAAAACGAGACGACCGGCCCCGCCGGTCGCGACAACACGAGTCAGAAGAACATGAAACGACTTCTTGGTACGCTTTTGCTTTTGCTTTCGCTTTCGATGCTCGCCGGTACGGCGCACGCCTCGCCCTCCGCGCCCGTGGCCGGCAAGGACTACACGGTCCTCGCGCAACCACAGCCGCTCGACGTGCCCGCGGGCAAGATCGAGGTCATCGAGTTCATGTGGTACGGCTGCCCGCACTGCAACGAATTCGACCCGTACCTCGAGGCGTGGATCGCGAAGCAGGCGCCGGACGTCGTGTTCAAGCGCGTGCCGGTGGCATTCCGCGACGACTTCATCCCGCACTCGAAGATGTACTACGCGCTCGACGCGCTCGGCCTCGCGAACAAGCTCACGCCCGCCGTGTTCCACGAAATCCACGTGAACAAGGACTACCTGCTCACGCCGGAAGACCAGGCCAAGTTCCTCGCCACGCAGGGCGTCGACCCGAAGAAGTACATGGAAGCGTACAACTCGTTCTCGACGCAGAGCGCCCTCCAGCGCGACAAGGCGCTCATGGACGCGTACAAGATCGACGGCGTGCCCACGCTCGCCGTGCAAGGCAAGTACGAAACGGGCCCGGCCGCGACCAACAGCCTGCCGGGCACGATCCAGGTGCTCGACTTCCTCGTCTCGCAGATCCGCGCGAAGAAGATGTAAGCCCCGGCGCGCCGGTATGAGTCAACCGCTGAAGGTCTTCATCACCGGCGCGTCGAGCGGCATCGGCGCGGCGCTGGCCGCCGAATACGCGCGGCGCGGCGCCATCCTCGGGCTCGTCGCGCGCCGCGCCGAGGCCCTCGCCGGCTTCCGGCAAGCCCACCCGCAGCAAGCCATCTCGATCTATCCCGCCGACGTGCGCGACGCCGAAACGCTCGCCCACGCCGCGCGCGCCTTCGTCGCCGAGCATGGCCAACCCGACATCGTGATCGCCAACGCGGGCGTAAGCCGCGGCGTCGTCACCGGTCAAGGCGACCTCGCCGCCTTTCGCGACGTGATGGACACCAACTACTTCGGCATGGTAGCCACCTTCGAGCCGTTCGCTGCCGCGATGAGCGAGGCGCGGCACGGCACGCTCGTCGGCATCGCTAGCGTGGCCGGGGTGCGCGGGCTGCCGGGCTCGGGTGCGTACAGCGCGTCGAAGGCCGCGGCGTTCGCTTATCTCGAGTCGCTGCGCGTCGAGATGCGGCCGTTCGGCGTACGGGTCGTCACGATCGCGCCCGGCTACATCCGTACGCCGATGACGGCGAAGAACCCCTACCCCATGCCGTTCCTCATGGACGCCGACCGTTTCGCCGCGAAGACGGCGGACGCGATCGCACGCGGCACGTCGTTCGCCGTGTTTCCCTGGCCGATGCGCGTGACGGCTGCGCTGCTCCGGGTCCTGCCGCGCTGGCTCTACGACCGCCTGTTCGAGAAGGCGCCGCGCAAACCGCGCACTGCCGCGAGCGACTGAATCCGCACGGATGCGGGGCGTCCCCCTGCGCGTCTGACCGCACGGGCCCCGCCTGGCGCCCGCACGGCCATATGGGTATGCGGTTTAAGTTGTTGTCTCGACAATTCCCCTTCGCTAAGCTTGCCCCGACAACCGGAGATCCCATGCGCTTCACCTCGCCTGCCCCCGCGCTCGCCCGCCTGCGCAACGCCGCCGCGTGCACCCTCGGCGCGGCGCTCGCGCTCGCCGCTGCGCCCGCACTCGCGAAGCCGCTGATCGTCTGCACGGAATCGAGCCCGGACGGTTTCGACGTGGTGCAGTTCAATTCGCTTGTGACGACGAACGCCTCGGCCGACGTGATCTTCAACTCGCTCGTCTCGTACGACGAGGCCGCCAAAAAGGTCGTGCCCGCCCTCGCCGACCGATGGGACGTGAGCGCCGACGGCCTCACCTACACGTTCCATCTGCGCCCGAACGTGCAGTTCCAGACGACCGCCTGGTTCAAACCCACGCGCGCGCTCAACGCGGACGACGTCGTCTTCACGTTCGATCGCATGCTCGACGCGAACAACCCCTGGCACAGCGTGACGGGGCCGAGCGGTTTCCCGCATGCGCAGTCGATGGGCCTCGCGAAGCTCGTCAAGTCGATCTCCAAAGTGGACGACGGCACGGTGAAATTCGAGCTGACGGAGCCGAATTCGACCTTTCTCTCGATCCTGACGATGGGCTTCGCGTCGATCTACTCCGCCGAGTACGCGAACCAGTTGCTGAAGGCCGGCAAGCAGGTCGACCTCAACGCGCAGCCGGTGGGCACGGGCCCGTTCCAGTTGAAGAGCTACACGAAGGACGCGGTGATCCGCTATGAAGTGAACCCCGCCTACTGGGGGCCGAAGCCGAAGGTGGACCGCCTGATCTACGCGATCACGCCCGACGCCGCCGTGCGCGCGCAAAAGGTGAAGACGGGCGAATGCCTGATCGCGCTTTCGCCCAAGCCCGACGACATTGCCATTGCGAAGCGCGACAAGTCGCTCAAGGTAGTCGAAACGCCCGCGTTCATGACCGCCTTCGTCGCGCTGAACACGCAAAGGAAGCCGCTCGACAACCAGAAGGTCAGGCAGGCGCTGAACATGGCCTTCGACCGCACGACCTACCTGAAGACCGTGTTCGACAACACGGCCACGCCCGCGACGAACCCGTGGCCGCCCACCGCCTGGGGCTACGACCGTTCGATCCAGCCCTACCCCTACGACCCGGCGAAGGCGAAGCAACTGCTCGCCTCGGCGGGCTTCCCGAACGGCTTTTCGACGACGATCTGGGTGCGTCCGAACGGCAGCGTGCTGAACCCGAATCCGCGCGCGAGCGCCGAACTGCTGCAAGCCGATTTCGCGAAGATCGGCGTGAAGGCGGACATCAAGGTGATCGAGTGGGGCGAGCTGATCAAGGAAGCGAAGGAAGGCCAGCACGATACGCTGTTCATGGGCTGGGCCGGCGACAACGGCGACCCCGACAACTACCTCTCGCCGCTCTTCAGCTGCAACGCGGTGAAGTCGGGCATCAATTTCTCGCGCTTTTGCGACCCGCAGCTCGACAAGCTGATCGCCGACGGCAAGGCCACCGCCGACCAGGCGAAGCGCGTAAAGCTCTACGAAGCCGCGCAGAAGATCATTCACGATCAGGCGCTGTGGATTCCGCTCGGCTACCCCACCGCCACCGCCATCACGCGCGCCAGCGTGAGCGGCTATCAGGTGAGCCCGTTCGGCCGCCAGAACTTCGGCAACGTCGCCGTTCAGTAACGCCGGCGCGCCTCGATCCGGGCTCCGTCTTCATTCCGGGCCCGTTACAAGGATTACAGGGCGGCCTGCATTATTACGCGGCTTTACCGCCCACGAGGCCTGCGCCCGCAGCAAGGCGCACGGCGCGGCACGGCGGATGCCGCGAAGCCTCGCGCCCTGGAACATTTGGCCCAACATTGTTGCAGTTTGGTAACGCAAGGCGAAACGCGCCCCGCTACATTGAAGCCATGCAATCTTTCTTCCACCGAAGGGGGCTTAAATGAAAGCGAAACTGTTTGCCGCCTTGGGCGCCGGGGCACTGATTCTCGCCGCATCGCAATCCGCGATGGCGGGTGTGGCCATCGGCCTGAACCTCGGCGTGCCCGCGCCGGTTTACGTCGCACCGGCTCCGGTCTATGCCGCGCCGCCGCCGGCGTACTACGCACCGCCGCCGGTCGTTGCCTATCAGCCGGTTGCCGTAGCTGTGCCGTCGGTCTATATCGGCTGGCATGGCGACCGCTACTGGGACGGTCATGCCTGGTGGGGCCGCCGCGACTGGTACGCCCATCACCGCTACTACTGACCGCATCCTGCCAGCCGGTCAGTTGACGTAGAGCCGAACGCCTCGCAGTTCATTCTGCGAGGCGTTTGGTTTTTGTTGCCGGCGCAACGTCATGCGCGTTTGACCGTCACGCCATGACGTGCGCGCCGCCGTCGACATAGACAGTGTTGCCGCTCATGCGGCGCGCGTAGCGCGTGGCGAGGTACGCGGTGGCGTAGCCCACGTCCATGATGTCGACGAGTTCGCCCAGCGGCGCGCGATCGACCGCCTCGGCCAGCATACGGTCGAAGTCGGGCAGACCCGAGGCCGCACGCGTCTTCAGCGGCCCCGGCGAGATGGCATGTACGCGAATGCCGAGCGGCCCGAGCTCGTAGGCCAGATACCGGCACGACGCTTCGAGCGCGGCCTTCACCGGCCCCATGAGACTGTAGTTCGGCACGACGCGATTGGCGCCGTCGTAGCTCATCGCGAAGAGCGTGCCGCCGCGCGGCATCAGCGGCGCCGCACGCTTCGCCATGCGGATGAACGAGTGGCACGACACATCCATCGCATAGGCAAAGCCCTGCGCCGACGAGTCGAGCAGGCCGCCCTGCAGGTCGTCCTTCGGCGCATGGGCGATGGAGTGCAGCACGATGTCGAGCGCGCCCCAGGTCTCGCGGATAGCCTCGAAAGCGGCCTCCATCTGTGCGTCGTCCTCGACGTTGAGCGGCAGGAAGAGCTTCGCGTCGAGCTCGTTCGCGAGCGGCTCGACGTAAGGCTTCGCCTTGTCGTTCAGGTAGGTGATCGCGAGCTCCGCGCCGAGTTCGGCGAATGCGCGCGCGCAGCCATAAGCGATCGATTCGGCGTTCGCGATGCCCGTGACGAGCGCGCGCATGCCGGCCAGCGGCCGGTCGGGAGGAGTCTGCATGGCTTGCCTCGCTGCTGGATTCATTCGCCTGCGGGACGCGTGGCGCGGCGGCGCGAAGCCGGCGTGCCCGCGCCATGCGCCGGCGACGCGGCAGCGGCCGGGCGCGCCCGCCGCGGCGTCTTGGCTGCAGCCGGCGTCTTGGCGGCCACAGTTGCCTTGGCTTTCGCCGGTACCGGCGCGCGCTTCGCTTTCGCGGGCACCACCGGCGGGGCCTCGGGCACCTCGTCGGCAGTCGCCGCGACACGCTTCGACGCCTTCGCAGCGGCACGCTTCGGCGCGGCTTGCACCGCCGGCTCGTCGACACCCGCCGCCGTCGCCGTCGCGTCCGCCGCGCTCACGGCACCCGCAGCACCCCCAGCACCCGATAGCGCGCCCTCCTCCGGCGAGCCGGATGCCGCTCCGCCCGAGGCCGGCCCTTCCGGCGGCGGCAAACTGCTCTTCTCGCTGCCGGGTTCGAGGCCCAGCGCCTTCTGCACTTCCCGGAAGCGCTCGCGCCGCTCGCCTTCGAGCGGCCCCGACACCGTCGCGATGCGGTACACGGCCGCGAGCAGCGCACGGCGCGTGGGCATGTCGGGAACGATTTCGGTCAGTGCCTCGATGGCGGCCTGCGGGTCGAGCGCCACGATCGCGCCCTGGCGCCGCGCGGCTTCCTTCAGTTCGGCGATGCTGGGCTGACGATCGCCCAGATACTCGCGCGCCATCTCGCGCATGCGCTGGAACGGGCGATATTGCACGGTGTGCATTTCGTCGACGAGATACGCCATGATGCGCATGAACGCATCCACGAGCGTGCCCTTGCGCAGGTTCGCGCGCGCCGCGCGCAGCCGCAGTTTCGCGAGCTCCTTGCGCAGTTCCATGAGGGGCGGCCCGATCGGTTCGAGCGGCTGGCCCGGCGCCACGCCCACGAGCGCCTGCACCCACGGCGCCGTATAGACGTTGTAGAACGTGTTCTCGACCCACGCGTCGCGCGCGTCGCGGTAGAGATCCCAGGCGGACTCGATGCTCGCCGACATCTGCTGTTCGAGCTGCGTGAAGGGATTATCGGGCGCGACGGGCTTGCGGTGCTTGCGCACCGACTCGGCGAGCACCGGCAGCGCGGCGAGCGCCGGGTTCGCGTCGCTCAGCACGCTGCGCTCCACGCGCGACGGATGCGACTCGCGCAGCACATGCGCCGTGAGCGCGTTGCTCGACGCGCGCACGATCGGCGAAACCAGCAGGTCGTAGAGCCGCTGATTGTTCTCGGCAAAGCGGCGCACCACTTCGAAGGGCTGCTCGTCCGCGCGGCCGTCGTCGAGCGCGAGGATGTCGTCGATCGTGCGCCGCTCGAAGCGGATTTCGTAGCGCCCTTCGAGCGATTCGAGGCGGCCCGCCTCCGGCGTCGTGTCGGTGATCTTCGCTTCGTAGAGGCCGGGCGGCAGCACGTCGATGAGGTCGAGCGCCGAAAACAGTTCGGTGTGCTCCTTATTCGCCACGCTCGCCGAAACGAAGATGCCGAGATGCCCCACCTTGTCGTGCAGGCAGTAGACGATCACCTGCTCGTTGGCGATGACTTCGTCCACGCTCGCGTAGAGGTCGGGGATCCAGTTCAGCGCCTGCTGCGGCGGCGTGATGTTGTCGCCCCACGAGGCGAGCACGATGATCGGCGTGCGGATGTTGCGCAGGTCCACCGGCGAGCGCGCGTTCTTCGCGTACACCTCGTTGCGCGTGAGTTGATTGCCGACGAAGAGGTGCTGCACGATCCAGTCGATCTCGGCGCGGTTGAGCTGGAAGTGTCCGCCCCACCAGCGCTCGAATTCGAGGAAGCGCTCGCGTTCCGTATCGACCCGCGAATAGAGGTTGTAGAGCTTGCCCCAGAACGTGTTCGCAGGATTGAGATTCTCGAAGTTCTGCACGAGATGGGCGCCGTCGAAGTGGCCGTCGCCCAGATCGGCGGCGAGCGACGACATCCACGAACCGCCGAGCATGCCGCCCGAATAGCGCATGGGGTTCTTGCCCTTCACGCCGGCCCAGTACGAAAGCGGCGAGCCCGCCAGCATGAGCGGGCCGACCAGTTCCGGCGCGCTCGCCGCGAGCAGCGCCGCGGCCCAGCCGCCCTGGCAGTTGCCGATGATGAACGGCAGGCCGTCCGCCTCGGGATGCAGTTGGCGCACCTTGCGGATGAAGACGGCTTCCGCCTGCCCGACCGACTGGATCGTCTGCGTGGGGCACGGCACCGGGAAGAAGGTCACGAAGTAGCAGGGATGCCCCTTGCGCAGCGCGATGCCCACCTCGCTGTCCATCTTGAAGCCCGCGATGCCGGGGCCGTGGCCCGCGCGCGGATCGATGACGACGAAGGGCCGCATGCGCGCATCGGTCGGCGCGCCTTCCTCGGGCAGGATGCGCAGCAGTGCGTAATTGCAGGGGTCGTCCAGCTCGCGCCCGTCCACGACCACTTCGTAGTCGAAACGCAGCACGGGCGGCATGCCCTCCTTCTCGTGCACGTAGGTCTGATTGCCGCGCTCGCGCAGCGCGTCGAAGAACAGCACGCTGCGCTGCCACGCGTCGAACAGATAGTCGTAGAGCGGCTGAACGGCGGCCGGGGCGAACGCAGGCGTAGCGGGGGCAGCGGCGAGAGGCGTGGGGGCGAGAACAGCCACGAGGCGAATCTCCTTGAACGGGGAGCGCGCGGCCGCCCTGCGCGCAGGATGCCCGCAGGGCGCGACCGGTCCGGCGCGGCATGCCCGTGCACGACGCGCGGAGCCCAGATGATGATGTGATGCAGCGCTATGCTGCACTGCAGTATCTCAATGTAGGCAGCGCCTTGTTGAAAGTCAAGGCAAGCAAACAGGGCCGCAGCGCGGCCTACTGGTACATGATCGGCTTGCGGCGTGAACGAAGCGTGACAAGGCCTGGCGCGATGCGTCACGGTGCCGCGGCACACTTTCCCTCCGCCAATTCCTACGCTGCACTACACTGTCTAGCGCGTTGCGCGGCGCAACATGGAGCGCGGTGCAAGCGCCCGGTGCCTGCCGTGGTCAACGCGCGAAATCGACGCGCTGCCCGGCACGCAGGCAGCGATCGAAAGAGGAGATCGTCATGGCTTCCCCGCAAGACAAGTACTCCGCCCTGCTGGAGCGCTGCAGCAGCCTCGCACCGGTGCCCACCGCCGTGGCGCATCCCTGCGATGTGTCGTCGCTCACGGGCGCGCTCGACGCCGCGAGCCTCGGCCTCATCGTGCCGCTCCTCATCGGGCCGGAGGCGAAGATCCGCGCCGTGGCCGACGAAGCAGACCTGTCGCTCGGCAACGCCACGGTCATCGACGCGCCGCACAGCCACGCGGCGGCCGCGCGCGCCGTGCTCGCGGTGCGCGAAGGCGAGGCGGAGCTGCTCATGAAGGGCAGCCTCCACACCGACGAACTGCTGCACGAAGTGGCCTCGGGCACGACGGGCCTGCGCACCGAGCGGCGCCTCTCGCACGTCTTCGCGATGGACGTGCCCTCGTATCACAAGCCGCTCTTCATCACCGACGCGGCCGTCAACATCTTCCCGAAGCTTGCCGACAAGGCCGATATCGTGCGCAACGCGATCGAGCTCGTCCAGTCGCTGGGCATCGAACGGCCCAAGGTAGCGATCCTCGCGGCGGTCGAAACCGTCTCCGACAAAATGCCTTCGACCATCGACGCCGCCGCGCTCTGCAAGATGGCCGACCGCGGCCAGATCGTGGGCGGCGTGCTGGACGGCCCGCTCGCGTTCGACAACGCCATCAGTGCGGAGGCGGCGCGCATCAAGGGCATCGTCTCGCCGGTCGCGGGCGATCCCGACATCCTGCTCGTGCCCGACCTCGAAGCCGGCAACATGCTCGCCAAGCAGCTCACTTTCCTCGCCGGCGCGGAAGCGGCCGGCATCGTCCTCGGCGCGCGCGTGCCGATCATCCTCACGAGCCGCGCCGACACCGTGCGATCGCGCATCGGCAGTTGCGCGATCGCGGTGCTCGTCGCGCACGCGCGGCGCGCGCGCAAAACCACGGAGCTCATGTGAGCACTTCGGTGAATACTTCGCCCGGCGCCCGGGAGGCGCATTCCCACGCAGAAGGCCACGTCGTGCTCGTCGTCAACGCGGGCTCGTCGAGCATCAAGTGCTCGGTGTATCGCGTCATCGACGACCCGCACGTGGAAGGCGGCGCGCGCGCGATCCTTGGCGCGGGCGGACAGATCGAGGGGATCGGCGTCGCGCCGCGCGTGGTCGCGCGCATGGCCGACGGGCGGCTCATCGTGGACGAAAAGTTTCCGGTCGCGCAGGTGGCCGATCACGACGCCGCCTTCCGGCTGCTGCGCCTCGTGCTCGCCGTGGGCCTGCGCGACACGCCGCCTTCCGCGATCGGCCATCGCGTGGTACATGGCGGCGCGCACTATGCCGATGCCGTGCTCATCGACGACCAGGTGATCGCGGACCTCGACGCGCTCACGCCGCTCGCGCCGCTGCATCAACCGCACAACCTGGCGACGATCCGCGCCGTGCGCCAGGCCGCGCCCGATCTCGTGCAGGTGGCCTGCTTCGACACGGCGTTTCACGCGACCAACGGCGTCATGGCGCAACTCTTCGCGCTGCCCTACAGCTACTTCAAGGACGGCATCCGCCGCTACGGCTTTCACGGCCTCTCGTACGAATACATCGCCCGGCACCTGCACGTGGTGGCGCCCGACATCGCGCGCGGGCGCGTGGTCGCCGCGCATCTGGGCAACGGCGCGAGCCTGTGCGCGATGAAGGACGGAAAAAGCGTGGAAACGACCATGGGGCTCACCGCGCTCGACGGGTTGCCCATGGGCACGCGCTGCGGCGCGCTCGACGCGGGCGCGGTGCTATGGATGATGGCGCGCGGCATGGATCACGACGCCATCGAGAAGCTGCTTTATCACGAGTCGGGCCTCAAGGGCCTCTCGGGCGTGAGCAGCGACATGCGCGAGTTGCTTGCGAACGGCAGCGACCAGGCAAAGCTCGCAATCGACTTCTACACGTATCGCATCGCTCAGGAAGTGGGCAAGCTCGCCGTGGGGCTGGGCGGGCTGGACGGGCTCGTGTTCACGGGCGGCATCGGCGAGCATGCCGCGCCGATCCGTGCTCAGGTGTGCGAACGGCTCAAGCCGCTCTTCGGCACCGATCTCGACGTCGACGCGAATACTGCCAACAAGGAGCGGATCGGCGCGCGCGAGAGCCGCGTGCCCGTTTTCGCGGTGCCCACCGACGAAGAAGGCATGATTGCACTGCACACGGCGCGCCTTCTGCGCGAGGCAAAGCGGGTCTAGTCCGCGCCCCCCAAGCGCCCCCGGCGCGCCGGCAAGGCGCTACCAGGCAAACGCCAGCTCGCCGGCCTCCACCGTTTCGTCGCGCAGACGCCGCGGCGCCTCGCAATGCACGAGCGTGTCGATGAAGTGCTTCGCCCGCGGCCACGGCCCGAATCCCGCCGCCGTGTTGATATGCCCGGCGTCTCCGAGATTGACGAAGGCGCTGCCCAGATGCTGCGCGAGTTCGCGCGCCCCGGCGAGGGTCATCCAGGGATCGGTTTCGCTGCCGATCAGGATCGACGGCACCAGTAGCCGCTTCGCCTCGAACGGTCCCGCGAAACGGAACTTCGCGGGACTGGCAGGCGCGACGAACAACACGCCCACCACGTCGGCGCCAGCCATGCCCTGCTGCAACGCATGCGCGGCGGCGAGGCAGCCGAAGCTGTGCGCCGCGAGCACGAACGGCCCGCGCTCGCGCGCCAGCAAGGCGCCGAGCGCCGCGCTCCAGACCACGAGGTCGGGCGCTTCCCAGTCGGCTTGCTCCGCGCGCAATGCCCGCGGGAACTGGCGTTCGAGCCAGGTCTGCCAGTGCGCGCCGTCGCTGCCATGCAGCCCCGGCACGGTGACGAGTCTGGGCGGCCAACGGGGATGAGCGCTCGAAAGCATGATTTTTTCCTCGCAACGACCAAGCGTGAACGGATTGTGACCCTCGCTCCGCGCTCGCCGAACCAATTTTTTTTGCTTAGCTTTGCAGCGCGCCCGGCTTAAAGCCGCGCGCCGGGGGCCGCCGCGTGGATGTGCGGCGGGCCCCGGCGCGAAAACGTAGAATGTCACGACAACCCCAACCAGCGAGACACGCCGCGCGATGAAGATCCTGTTCTGGCTGCCGCAAGCCGATGCGTCCACCTGGCTGCACGGCCTCGCCCGCGCGCTGCCCGGCGCCGAGCTGCGCGAATGGCAACCCGGCGATACCGCCGCCGCCGACTACGCGGTCGTCTGGCACCCGCCGCGCGAACTGCTCGCCGCGCGCCGCGGTCTGCGCGCGATCTTCAACCTGGGGGCGGGCGTCGATGCGATTCTCGCGCTCGAGCGCGAACAGCCGGGCACGCTGCCGCCCGACGCACAGCTCGTGCGCCTCGAAGACTCGGGCATGGCGCAGCAAATGAGCGAGTACGTGCAGCATGCCGTGCTGCGCTATCTGCGGCGCTTCGACGACTATGCGCTCGCCCAGGCGCGCCATGAGTGGCACGTGCTCGCGCCGCATCCGCGTGAAACCTTCACCGTGGGCGTGCTCGGGCTCGGCGTGCTAGGCGCCCAGGTTGCACGCGCGGTCGCCTCGCTCGGCGTGCCGGTGCGCGGTTTCTCGCGCAGTGCGAAGCATCTCGACGGCATCGAAACGTATTCGGGCCCGCTGCGCGGCGAGCAGTTCGACGCCTTTCTCGACGGCGTGAAGCTGCTCGTGAACCTGCTGCCCGCCACCCCGGACACGGAGAGCATTCTCGACGCCAGCGTGTTCGCGAAACTCGAACGCGGTGCCTATGTGGTGAATGTGGCACGCGGCTCGCATCTCGTCGAACAGGATCTGCTCGACGCGCTCGCCAACGGCACGCTCGCGGCGGCCACGCTCGACGTGTTCCGCAACGAACCCCTCGCGCCCGACCATCTTTTCTGGCGCGAGCCGCGCATCACGATCACGCCGCACAGTTCGGCGCTGACGCTGCGCGAGGAAGCCATCTCGCAGGTCGCCGACAAGATCGAGGCGCTTGCGCGCGGCGAGACCGTGAGCGGCGTCGTGCATATCGAGCGCGGCTATTGAGCCCGCGGAGTCCGCGCCTCGCCGGCCGATCAATGAAACTCAGGAGACACCCATGACCCTACCCGCAGCAGTAAAGATCGTCGAAGTCGGACCGCGTGACGGTCTGCAGAACGAAAAAGAGTTCGTTCCCACCGCCACCAAGATCGAGCTGATCAACCGCCTTTCGGCCGCCGGCTTCGCAAACATCGAAGCGGCCTCGTTCGTCTCGCCTAAATGGGTGCCGCAAATGGCCGATGGCGCCGAAGTCATGGCCGACATCGCGCGCCGCCCCGGCACGATCTACTCGGTGCTCACGCCGAACCTGCGCGGCTTCGAAGGCGCGCTTGCGGCGCGCGCGGACGAGATCGTGATTTTCGGCGCCGCGAGCGAAGCGTTCTCGCAGAAGAACATCAACTGCTCGATCGCGGAAAGCGTCGAGCGTTTCGTTCCGGTGGCCGAGGCGGCGAAGCAGCACGGCATCCGCATTCGCGGCAGCCTGTCGTGTTCGCTCGGCTGCCCGTATCAGGGCGAGGTGCCGGTGGCCTCCGTCGTGGACGTGGTCGAGCGCTTCGCCGCGCTCGGCTGCGACGAGATCGACATTGCCGACACGATCGGCGTCGGCACGCCGAAGCGCACGCGCGAGGTATTCGAAGCCGTAACGAAGGTGTTTCCGCGCGAGCGCCTCTCAGGCCACTTCCACGACACCTACGGCCAGGCGCTCGCGAACATCTACGCCGCGCTGCAGGAAGGCATTGCGATCTTCCATGCCTCGGTGGCGGGGCTTGGAGGCTGCCCCTACGCGAAAGGCGCGACCGGCAACGTCGCGACGGAGGACGTGCTGTATCTGATGAACGGCCTCGGCATCCGCACCGGCGTCGACCTGAACCAGGTCGTCGCCGCCGGCGACTTCATCTCGACCGCGATTGGACGCAACAATGTCTCGCGCGCGGGCAAGGCGCTGCTCGCGAAGCAGCGCAGCGAAGCCGCTTGCGCGTGACGGCCCCAAGACAGCTCCACCCTATGCATTGCAGTACGAAGGAAAGAACCCCATGACGACGGAAACGCTATCCTCCTCCCACGACCATCTGGACGCGCTGCCCGACTCGGCGCGGCGCGTCGCGCTGCTGCTGCGCGAACGCGGCCATATGAAGCCCGTCGTGATGCTGCCCGAGACCGGCAAGACCTCGGCCGAGGCGGCGGCGGGGCTCGGCTGCGAAGTCGCGCAGATCGCCAAGTCGATCCTGTTTCGCCGACGCGAAGACGACGCGCCGGTGCTCGTGATCGCAAGCGGCGCGAATCGTGTGGACGAGAAGAAGGTGGCCGCGCACGTGGGCGAGATTGGCCGCGCCGACGCGAAGTTCGTGCGCGAGATGACCGGTTACGCGATTGGTGGCGTTTGCCCGATCGGCCATGCCACGACGCCCGTCACGCTCATCGACGCCGACCTGTTCGAACTCGAAAGCCTGTGGGCCGCGGCGGGCCATCCGCATGCGGTATTCAACCTGTCGCCGCAGGAACTGGCCACGCTGACCGGCGCCCCCGTGGTGGACGTCGCATTGCGCGACGCCTGAACATGACGGCGCCCGCTTCCCCGTTGGCTACGCCCGGCACCGCCTCGCCGTGCATCGGCATCTGCCGCATGAGCGAGGCGACGGGCCTGTGCGACGGGTGCCTGCGCACGATCGACGAGATCGCGGCATGGTCGATACTTGACGACGAAGCGAAGCGCGCGGTCTGGCGTGCCATCGAAGCACGCCACGCGCGGTGGATGGCGCTGCGCAACGACGAAGCGCCAACCGTCGCCGGCCGTGGGGACTCGCCATGAACGCGCCGCCCCGCGTCGTGAAGATCGGCGAAACCTGCCGCTCGACGCTCGCGCTCTCGCCCGAATCGGTGAAGTCGTTCGCAACGCTCGCGAACGATCTGAACCCGCTGCATCACGACGAAGCCTACGCGGCGCAAAGCCGCTTCGGCGGCCTGATTGCGTCCGGCACGCAGCCCGCTGCGCATTTCATGGCGCTGCTCGCCACGCATTTCTCCACCTATGCACAACCGCTCGGCCTCGAATTCGACATCAAGCTCAAGCGCGCCACCTACGCGCACGACGTGCTCACGTTCGAATGGCGCGTGGAGGACGCGTGGTGGAAACCCAGCCTCGACGGCGATCTCGTGAAACTCTCCGGCACCGCCATCAATCAGGATGGCGAAATAGTCGTCCTCGGGCACGCAACGATACTCGTCATGCCGAAATCATGAGTCCCCCCGTTCAACTGCCGCAGTCGATCCGCGTATTCGAACGCGGCTGGCTCTCGTCGAACAACGTGTTGCTGGCGGACGAGGCGCGTGCGGCGCTCGTCGATACCGGCTATGCCACGCATGCCGCGCAGACGGTTGCCCTCGTGCGGCATGCGCTGGGTGCGCGCCCGCTCGATCTGATCGTGAACACGCATCTGCATTCCGATCACTGCGGCGGCAATGCGCAACTACAGGCCGCATGGCCATGCGAAACGCGAATTCCCGAGTGCAGCGCAGCGACCGTGCGCGACTGGGACGAAGCGCGCCTCACGTTCCGCGCGACAGGGCAGACCTGCGAGCGCTTCGGCTTCACCGGCACGCTTTCGCCCGGCGAGCGGCTCGTGCTGGGTGGCTTCGAGTGGGAGGTGATCGGCGCGCCGGGGCACGATCCCGACTCGGTGATGCTCTATGCCGCCGCCCCGCGCCTGTTGATCAGCGCGGACGCGCTCTGGGAGCATGGCTTCGGCGTGATCTTTCCCGAGCTGGACGGCGAAAGCGGCTTCGCCGAGCAGCAGGCCGTGCTGGAAGCGATCGCGAAACTCGATGTCGCGACGGTGATTCCCGGGCACGGCGCGCCCTTTGCGAACGTCGAAGCGGCGCTCGAACGGGCCTTCTCGCGGCTCGCCTGGCTGCGTGCCGATCCCGCGCGCAATGCCCGCAACGCGCTCAAGGTGCTGATGGTGTTCAAGCTGCTTGAAGTGCGCTCGATGACGTTTGCAACGCTCGAAGCGATGCTGGGGAGCGCCGCTGCCATGCGTGCGGCGGCGCGGCAGCTTGTGCCGCAGAGTGCGTGGCCCGCGCTGCTGCGTGAACTGGCGGGCGAGCTGGCGAAGAACGGCGCGCTCATCATCGACGGCGAGCAACTCCTCGCGCCCGCCGCAGCGGCCTGAGACCGACCCAAAAAAAACGCTCGTCCAATTCTGGACGAGCGTGAGTATCGCGCTCTGACGTGATCAAATCCGTCGAGGCATCATACTCGCGCCCCTCTGCGCGAAGCATCGGTGATTTCCCTAAAAATTCTCGCGCAAAACGCAGCATTCGCCCCGCGAATTAATTCGTCATCCAAATTAAATCCCCATCAAGCCGATCGGACTCCGCGGCGTTGCGGCACGATCCGCCAACCCAGGTTAACCCCTGCCGCCGCCAGCAGGATCAGCGCCGCGCCCGCCACCTGAATCCAGGCAAGACGCTGCCCGAAGGCGAGACAGTCCACGAGTATCGCGATCACCGGGTAGATGAACGAGAGCGCGCCGGTCATGGCGGTGGGCAGCTTCTGGATGGCGCCGTAGAGCAGCACGTACATGATGCCGGTGTGCACGACGCCCAGCGTGGCGATCTGTGCCCAGTGCAGCGGCGTGGTCGGCAGCGTGCCGTAGCGGATGAACGGCGCGAGCGCGAGTGCGCCGAAGGCGACCTGCACGAGCGCGATCAGATGCGGCGGCGTGCCTTTGAGGTAACGCGTGATGATCGACGAGACGGCGTAGAGAAAAGCGGCACCGACCGCACACGCCACGCCCTGCAGATATTGGCCCGGTACGGCCAGCACGGCGGGCTGCACCTCGACCACGCACACGAGCCCGACGAATGCGATGGCGAGCCATGCCACGGTGGACGCCGTGACGCGCTCGCGCAGCAGCAGTGCGCCGAGTCCGACCAGCATGAACGGCTGCGTGTTGTAGACGGCGGTAGCCATCGAAATCGACGCACGCGAATAGGCGGCGAAGAGCAGCACCCAGTTCGCGACGATGGCGGCGCCGCCCAGCACGGCGAGCAGCAGCATGCGCGGCGTGAAGAGCGAGCGGCGCAACAAGCCGAGCGCGGCGCAGACCAGGGCGAGCGTTGCGCCGCCCAGCACGCAGCGCAGGAATGCGACGTTGATCGGGGCTTGCCGCGAACTGACGACGAGCCAGCCGATGGTGCCGGACATGAGCATCGCGACGACCATCTCGGCGGCGCCGCGGCGGATTTCGGGGTTAGCCATGGAAGAGCGTCCTGTTCAAGGGCCAGGCGGTGTGCGACGACCGCGAACAACCCGTCATGCGAACCAGTTTACTGGGTGCAGGACGCGAATTACATGGTTAAACTAAGGTCAACATAGAGATTCACCTTCCAATCGAAGGATCATCCTGCGCGAGGCCTTTGAATCATGACCCAACGCCCGAATGCGCCGGTCCAGCCGGCAAACCTGGACGACATCGACCGTGCCCTGCTCGCGGCGCTGGCCGAAGACGGCCGCGCGGCCGTGAGCGAGCTCGCGCGCACGGTCGGCCTCTCGGCGCCAAGCACGTCGGAGCGGCTGCGGCGCCTGGAGGCACAGGGCGTGATTGGCGGCTATACGGTGCGGATCGATCCACGCACGCTCGGCTACACGCTGCAGGCCATCGTGCGCGTCAAGCCGCTGCCGGGTCAGCTCCACCTCGTCGAAGAAGTGATCCGGCGCATTCCCGAGTTCGTCGAATGCGACAAGGTCACCGGCGACGACTGCTTCGTCGCGCGCCTCTATCTGCACTCGATCGAGCAGCTCGACGAGATTCTCGCCAAGGTCACCGAGCGTGCGGAGACGAGCACGGCCATCATCAAGTCGACACCCGTGGCGCGGCGCCTGCCGCCGCTCGGCTAGCGGTGATAAGCGCGGCGCGTCACCAACTCAGGTGCGCACGCAACCATTCGAAGAGCCAGGAACACAGATAGAGGCCGAACCCGATCGCGCCGCCCAGCACCGTGCCGTTGATGCGGATCCGCTGCAGGTCCTTGCCGATCTTCTGCTCGATCAGCGCCGACATGTTCTGCGCGTCCCAGTTCTTCACCGTGTCGCTGATGTGGCGCGTGAGAAACGCGGCGAAGTCCGGCGCCATCGCGTGCGCCGACTCTTCGAGATGCTCGTTGAGCGCGGCGCGCAGCTTCGGGTCGTCCGCCAGCGCCTTGCCGATCCAGCCGCCCGCCGCCGCCACCCTCCTGTGCAGCAGCGAATCGGGCTGCTCCAGATCGTGCCGCAGCCACGCACGCAGGTCGTCCCACAGGGTGCGGGCGTAGTCGTCGAATGCCGTGTTGTCGCGCAGGCTGGCCTTCAACTCCTCGCCTTTCGCCAGAAACGCGGGATCGGTCTTCAGTCGCTCGATCAGCTTCTGCACGATCTCGTCGAACTTCCGCCGCAGTTGATGCTCGCTGTCTTCGCTGATCTGCAGCAGCAGCCGCTCGACGGCGTTCGTCAGCACGCGCGCGCCGCTGTCGCCTATCCACGCGGTGGGCAGGACCTTCTCCGTGATCGGATACTGGCCCTTCAAGCCCTCGACGATGCGCGCCGCGACGAAGGTGCGCGTCTCTTCCACGCGCAGCAGCACGACGAATTGATCGATCAGCTTGTCGAGCAGTTCCTGATGGCGGCCGTCCCTGGTCAGCGTGTCGAGCGCCGCGCCCATCGACTTCGAGAGATCGATGCTGTCGAGCGCCGCGTGCAGCCCGTTGCCGATCAGGGCCTGGATGCGCGGATCGTCGACCAGTTCGAGCAGGCCCGCCGTGAGCCGCACCACGTAATCGCCAAGGCGCTGCGCGTTGCGTTCGTCGGTCAGCCAGCCGGCCACCCGCTGCGCCGGATCGTGCCGGCGGATCAGCGCCACGAGCGAATCGACGTCGAGAAAGCGGTCCTTTACGAAGTGCGCGAGTTCGTCGGCAATGCGATCCTTGTTGTGCGGAATGACCCCCGTGTGGGTCGAAACGAACGGCACCGGCAGCGGCCGGAACAGCGCGGCGACCGCGAACCAGTCGGCCAGCGCGCCGACCATCGCGGCCTCGCTGCAGGCCTTGAATGCGCCGACGGCAAAGGCGCTCCCGAAGCCCGGGGGCCAGCAGGCCGTCACGACGAAAACGCAAGCAGCCGCGGCCAGCAACAGCAGCGGCCGGCGCTTGGCGCGCTGGAGTTCGATATCGTCGGCGGGGAGGTGGGACGAAGGGGACGGCATGGGGAAAGGCGGCGGCAAAGACCGCGTCATTATGCGGTCAACGCGTGCGCCGCGCTCCCTCGGGGCGCGCGGCGCCCCCCAAGCCGACGCTCAGGGCCCGCTGGCCTCGAAGAATGCCAGCATCTCCTTCACGAGCGCCGCGCTCGCTTCCTCGGGAATGTAGTGGCCACTCGCAAGCGAGCGCCCACTCACATCGCGCGCGACCTTGCGCCATTCGGCCAGCGGGTCGAAGCAGCGGCCGACCACGCCCTGCTCGCCCCACAGCACACGCAGCGGAGAACCCACCTTATGGCCGCGCTCGATGTCGGCGCGATCGTGTTCGAGGTCGATCGTCGCGGAAGCCCGGTAGTCCTCGCACATCGCATGCACCGCGCCGGGCTGGCGCAGCGCGGTGCGATACGCCTCGAGCGCCTCGGGCGCGAACGGCGCAAGGCCCGCGTGACGGTTGCCCATCACGCGCTCGATGTAGAGGTCGGTGTTCGCGCCCACCAGCGCCTCGGGCAGCGGCGCCGGCTGGATCAGGAAGAACCAGTGAAAATACGCCGTCGCGAAGGCCCGGTCGGTTTGCTCGTACATTGCGAGCGTCGGCGCGATATCGAGCAGCATCAGGCGTTCGACAGCCTCCTGATGATCGAGCGCCATGCGGTGCGCCACGCGCGCGCCGCGGTCGTGCGCGCAGACCAGAAAGCGTTCATGGCCGAAGTGGCGCATCACCTCCACCTGGTCGGCGGCCATCGCGCGTTTCGAATAGGTGGCGTGCGCCGGATCTCCCTCCGGTTTCGACGAAGCGCCATAGCCGCGCAAGTCGGTTGCGATCACGGTGAAGTGCGTTGCCAGCTCGTCCACGCAGCGATGCCAGATCATGTGCGTCTGCGGATGGCCGTGCAGCAGCAGCAGCGGCGGCCCCTTGCCGCCCTTCACTCCATAGATGTCGATCCCGCTCGCCGTGCGAACGGTGAATGGCGTGAATCCGTCGAAGGGCATGTCGAGTCTCTTGTCGTTGTTGGTCTCCCCCCATTGTAGGAGCGCATGGGCGCGGCTCCTCGCGTTTTCGGCGAGGAAAGGTAGAAACCGAACACTTGCTCGAAAGTCGCACGCCGTGCCTGCAGCGGGCTCGCGCCTATAATCGAACGACCGTTTCAAAACCGGCGCCCCGGCGGTTTCGCCGCCCGCGCATCCTCGCAGCGGTACGATCCGGTTCACCCGATCCGGGCCGCTCACCCACGCCGGCTGGATCAGAGTAAGGAGACCTTCGCCATGGCATTGCCCGCCGTCCTGCAAAACCTCTCGCTGCCCGTCGTCGGCTCGCCGATGTTCATCGTCAGCTATCCCGAGCTCGTGCTCGCGCAGTGCAAGGCCGGTATCGTCGGCTCGTTTCCCGCGCTCAATGCGCGCCCCGCCGAGCAGCTCGACGTCTGGCTCACGCAGATCCAGACCGAGCTCGCCGCTTACCGGGCGGCCAACCCGGACGCGACGATCGGCCCGATCGCCGTGAACCAGATCGTGCATCAGTCGAATGCGCGGCTCGAGCACGACGTGCGCGTCTGCGTCGAACACAAGGTGCCCATCTTCATCACGAGCCTGCGGGCGCCGGCGCGCGAGATCATCGACGCCGTGCACAGCTACGGCGGCATCGTGCTGCACGACGTCATCAATCTGCGCCATGCGGCGAAGGCGCTCGAAGCGGGCGTGGACGGCCTGATTCTCGTGGCCGCGGGCGCGGGCGGCCACGCGGGCACGACCTCCCCGTTCGCGCTGGTGGGCGAAGTGCGCAAGATGTTCGACGGCCCCATCGTGCTCTCGGGCGCGATCGCGAACGGCGGTTCGATCCTCGCCGCCCAGGCCATGGGCGCCGACCTCGCCTACATGGGCACACGCTTCATCGCGACGCGGGAAGCGCATGCCGTGGACGCCTACAAGCAGGCGATCCTTAATGCAAAGTCCGCCGACATCATCTACACGAACCTCTTCACGGGCGTGCACGGCAACTACATTCGCGAAAGCATCGCCAACGCGGGGCTCGACCCGGACGCGCTGCCCGAATCGGACAAGTCGGCGATGAACTTCGGCGGCGACAAGGCGAAGGCCTGGAAGGACATCTGGGGCGCGGGCCAGGGCGTGGGGCTGATGGACGACGTGCCTCCCGTAGCGGAGCTCGTCGCGCGGCTCAAGCAGGAGTACGACGAAACGAAGGCGCGGCTCGGCGTGGGGCGCTGAAGCGGCCACGGAGTGGTGAAAGCGGTGGCGAACGCATTGGCGCGTTGCCGGCTACGAGGCCGCCGCTGCGCGTATCGCCTCGACGCCGGGCCACAGCGCACGGTCCGCAAAGCGCTGCGCAAGAAAGTCGACGAACGAACGCACCTTCGCGGAAAGATGCCGCCGGCTTGCATACACGGCGTAGATCGGCAGCTCGCGCAACGGCAGCGCATCGACGAGCAGCGGCACGAGACGGCCCTCGGCGATATCGTCGCCGATCACCTCGGTGCCGAGCATCGACAGCCCGCCGCCCTGCAGCACGACCACGCGCAGGGCCTCAAGGTGATTGACGATGAGATTGCCGGCCGGCTTCGGCCGCACGCCGCCTTCGGCGAACGGCGCGAGCTCCTGCGCCGAGGCCCCCGCGTAATGCACGAAGTTGTGGCGCGCCAGGTCGGCGACCGTCTTCGGCACGCCGTGGCGGCGCAGATAGCCGGGTGACGCGCACAGCACGATATGCGCGGTGGCCAGCGGCCGCGCGATCAGCGACGACGACTTGAGCCCCGAGGGCGAGGCGCGGATCGCCACGTCGAAGCCCTCGTCGATCAGCTCGACGACCCGGTCGGACAGCGTGATATCGACGGTGACCTGCGGGTAGCCGGCCGCATAGTCGGCCACCGCGCCCATCACGTGGCGCAGCCCGAACGCGGTGAGCGACGACACGCGCAGCCGCCCCTGCGGAACCACGCTCGCGGCGCCCACGGCCTGGCCGGCTTCGTCGAGTTCGGTGAGCGCCTGCGCGAGACGCTCGTAGTATTCGCGGCCCGCCTCGGTGGGTGCGACGCGGCGCGTGGTGCGGTTCAGGAGCCGCGCGCCGAGCTGCTGCTCCAGATGCGCGACGTGCTTGCTTGCCATCGCCGCCGACATGTTCATGCGTTCGGCCGCGGCGACGAAGCTGCCCGCCTCCACCACCTGGCGGAACACGTTCATGCTGACGAGGGTATCCATCGCGCGCGCCCCTAGGGGTCAATGAAGATCGGCATCGGAAAGCAGGAGGAATCAATCGCCGCCATTGTGCGCGTTTTATCAATTCCCGGTATGCAAATCCGCCCGCGTTTTGCTCGCCCAAAAAGCAAAGCCCCGCGCTGCGAGCAGCGCGGGGCGCAGGCGTGAAGCCGCAGCCGCGGCTTAGAACTTCGCGCGGATACCGGCGCCGTAGGTCATGCCCGACGACATGTTGTCGAAGTGGTCGTACATATAGGCCGCGTAGACGTCGGTGCGCTTCGAGAGCGGGTAGTCGTAGCCGATGGCCGCCGTCTGGCGCGTCTGGTCGAGGCCGCCGCCGTCGCGCGAGTACGCGTACGACGCCATGATCGTGCCCGCGCCCGCCGGCACCGTGACACCGCCCTGCGCCGTGTTCACGTGCCAGCTGCCCAGTTGCTCCCAGTTCGACGTGTACATGTACTGACCGTAGAACTTCACGTACTTCAGGTCGTACGTAAGACCGAGCTGCCCGACGCCCTGACTCTTCAGGCCCGTGGTCAGGAGCGTGCCGCTCGCGTTGATCGGGATGCTGTCGATGTCGCCCGGCGTGTCGTTGAAATTCACGTACTGGTAGACGGCCGTTGCCGCGAACGGGCCGTGGAAGTACAGAGCCTGCACGCTCCACTTCTTCGCGCCGTTCTCGCCGGCCTGGTCGCCGAGCGCGTACATCACCGAACCCGTGAAGCCGTTGATGTCAGGCGTCGAGTACTGGACCGCGTTGTTCCAGCCCGAATCGCCAATCACGCCCTGGTCGGTCGTGTAGGTCGGGAACGTCGAAAGGCCGAGGTACGTGTGATACACCATCGGCGAGAAGGTGTACGAATCGACGAAGGGGTTGAACAGGATCGTCGAAACGAAGAGCTGCGTCGTCAGGCGGCCGGCCGTGAACGTACCGTACGGCGACTCGAGGCCGACGTACGCATTGCGGGCGAAGAACGTGTCGCCCGTGAAGCGGCCGTCCTGGCCGTTCTGCGCGCGGAAGAAGCTTTCCAGCGCGAAGACCGCCTTGTAGCCGCCGCCCAGATCCTCATCGCCCTTGAAGCCGAAGTACGAGGTCGACATGCCGCCGCCGCCGACGTTCGCCGCCGCGTTGTCCCCCGGAAATTTCGTCACGCCGGCCCATTCGTCGATCTGACCGTAGAGCTGGACGCTCGACTGCGCAAACGCCGACGACGATGCGGCGGCAAGAACGGCGGCGAGCGCGCTCGCCTTCAAGGTGGTGCGCAGCGCGCGGCTAACGGCTGTATTCATGGGTTCTCCTGTCTTTGTCAAAAAAGGTGTGACTGGCGGCTGTGGCGCTCGCGCAAACCGTTTGTTTTTCGTCGTTCGCAGGCGGTGCCGTTCTTGGGCGGGACCATCTTCGCGGACCAATACCGCGGTCAAAAATAACTGGCGTTATTGCCGGTATATCGGTCCGATTAGTTTGCGGGTTTCAAAAGCTGATCCGGGGTCGCCGGAGTGCGCTTACGCCGCGCCGCAACATGCTTCGATCCGGCTGGAGAGCCGCATCGACAGGGCCTTTAGCGAAATTGGGGGTCTCGAATGACGCGCCGCCATATCGAAGGCGGGATTGGATGACGGACGCGTCATGTCTGACGAGAGATTTTTAAAAAAGTGTGGTATCCACGCGTCAGACAGATCCCACCCGGGGACCGGCAATCGTGTGAAGAACATCAGAAGCCCGAAATAGTCCGGGCGAACGGAAGGAAAAAGACGGAAGGAGAAAAGCGATCGGCGCCAGGCGACGCCGATGAGAAGAAGAAAACGGGACGCCGGTTGCGACTAGTTACGATAGGGCGACGGCATAGGCGGATGCGGCACCTCGCCGGCGTTGCGCGGGAACGGCCGGAAGGCGCCACGCTCTTCGTTGTAGCGTGCGACGTCTTCGCGAATCGAGCCGGTGCGCACCGGCGAATCGGCGGGCGGATGCGGAACCTCGCGCGCCTGCGCGCTGACCTGCGTGATCGGGCCGCCGCGATAGCCGCCGCCATAGCTGTTGCCATACGCACCGCCGCCAGCATTGTCGCCCGGTTCACGACCCGCGCCGCCACCGCCGCCGCCGTGCCAGCCGCCCTGGTCGGCAACGCGCGTCGGAACGGCGCCATAACCGCCGCGGCCGCCGCCCGCGCCCCTGTAAACCGGACCGCCGGCCTCGCGGCGCGCGGGTGAAGCCGCCGCTACGTTGCGCTGGCCCCAGCCGCTGCGTGCGGCCCCGGACATCGGGCGCATCATGGGCGCGCGCTGAAAACCGCCGCCGCCATGCGGCGCGTACCCGGGTTGTGCATGGGCGAGCGCGACAAGCACCGATAAACCGGCGCCCAGAACCCACTGTCCCATTCGTGACAACCCTACATGCATTATGTCGATCTTCCGCCCGACGTTCGCGCCATGACCCGCCATTCGGGCCATGACGAGCCAATCCCGGCGCCCGCGCCTGCGCAGGGCGTAACGATTGCCACCACGGCGGACCCGAGCGTCCTTTGACGGTAATTTATGGGTGCCTCGAATGGGTGTCGAGCCAAAAAGTGTTAGGCCGCCTGAAGGGTTGTAACACCGTGTTACTGCTGGGTTTTTCGGCTTCCGAGGGCCGTCCGGCGGGCATCTGGAACCAGGTTTGCTCCGGGTTCACTTCGGGCGCGTTAGATGCTTGTACAACGAATGCCGGACGCTGCCCGAACCGTCGGTTTCGGTTCCGGATCGCTCCGGCAGTCTCCGTATTGAGCAGAGCATCTCATGCGCATTGCTCATTAATCGATTCTTCAAATGAATTTGCTTTTTCAATCGGCTTGCGAGGACAATAGGCACTCCGATCAAACGGCGCGCCCCGTCCAGAACCGTGCGCCGCACTGCGCGAAAGCGCTCCCGAGATTGTCAGATGGCCCGTCCGAAATTTCTGCCCGATAACTTCACGCTGTGCCTCGTCAGCACCGTGATTCTCGCGAGCCTGCTGCCGGTGCACGGCCAGGCCGCCACCGCCTTCAACTGGCTCACCAATTTCGCCGTGGGCCTGCTGTTCTTCCTGCACGGCGCGAAGCTCTCGCGCGAAGCGATCGTCGCCGGCGCGACCCACTGGCGCCTGCACCTGCTCGTGCTGGCCAGCACCTTCATCCTTTTTCCCGTGCTGGGCCTCGTGCTCAAGCCCGTGCTTTCGCCGCTCGTCACGCCGGCCCTCTACGCGGGCGTGCTGTTTCTCTGCACGCTGCCCTCCACGGTGCAGTCGTCCATCGCCTTCACGTCGATCGCACGCGGCAACGTGCCCGCCGCCGTGTGCAGCGCGTCGGCGTCCAGCCTGCTCGGCATCTTCATCACGCCCGCGCTCGTGAGCGTCGTGATCTCGAACCAGAACGCGGGTGGCGGCTCGGCCTGGCACACCGTCTGGAACATCGTGCTGCAACTGCTCGTGCCGTTCGTGGCGGGGCAGTTGCTGCGTCCCGTGATCGGCCGCTGGATCGAGCGCAATCGCGGCGTGCTCAAGTTCGTCGATCAGGGGTCGATCCTGCTCGTCGTCTACGGCGCGTTCAGCGAGGCCGTCAACGAAGGGCTCTGGCACCACGTTCCGCTTGCCGCGCTCGGCGGCCTCGTCGTCGTGAATGCCGTGCTGCTCGCCCTCGCCCTGGGCATCACGATGTTCACGAGCAAGAAGCTCGGCTTCTCGCGCGCCGACCAGATCACGATCATCTTCTGCGGCTCGAAGAAGAGCCTCGCCGCGGGGGTGCCGATGGCCAAGGTGATCTTCGCCTCGAATGCCGTGGGCGCGGTCGTGCTGCCGCTCATGCTGTTCCACCAGATCCAGTTGATGGTGTGCGCGGCGCTCGCACAACGCTGGGGCGCGCGCGACCTGAGCCACGAGCGCGATGCGCATGCCGGCGACGAGTCGCGGCCCAACCCGCGCCCGGACCAGCGGAGCCCGGCCCCGGCCCAGCGCCAGGCGGGCGCGCGCCAGTAGCCCCCGTGGCGTCTGCCCGCAAGCCGCCCGCTGCGGCTTGTCACTAAAAATTCACTTAATTCTTCCCGCGCGCTGCCGATAAGGGTGACGTCCCCGCCTGAATACGGCTTTGCCATGTCTGCCAGCGCGTCCTCCCCCACCGCCTTACCCGGCATTGCCGGACTGATCGGCCGGCGCCATCTGCGCGCCGTCTTTCAGCCGATCGTCGATTTCGAGGACGGCGCGATCCTCGGCTACGAAGGTCTGATCCGCGGTCCCGCCGGTTCGCCGCTCGAAACACCGGCGGCCCTCTTTGCCCAGGCGCTCGCGGAAGGCTGCACGACTTCGCTGGAGCACGCCGCCGCGCGCACCTGCATCGAGGCATTCGCGCGGCTCGGCTGCCATGGCAAGCTGTTCCTGAACTTCAGCGCGGCTGCGCTGCGCCAGATCACCGACGCCGGCCGCGAAACGCCCGCGCTCTTCGACGGTCCGGTCGACGCCCGCCGCGTGGTGATCGAGCTCACCGAGCAGAGCGCCATCGACGATCCCGGCGAATTCACCCATATCGTCGACGTGCTGCGCGCCGCCGGCGCCCAGTTCGCGCTCGACGACTACGGCACCGCGAACGCGAGCATGAATCTGTGGGTGCGCCTGCAGCCCGACGTCGTGAAGATCGACCGCTTCTTCATTCACGACATCGCCAGCAGCGCGCTCAAATTCGAAGCCGTGCGCGCGATGCAGCACTTCGCGCAGGCAAGCGGCGCACGGCTCGTGGCCGAGGGCATCGAAAACGAAGCAGACCTGATCGTTCTGCGCGACATGGGCATCGGCAGCGGACAGGGCTTCTTCTTCGGCCGCCCCGACATGACGCCGGCCCGCACGCTCGCGCAGGAAACGCGCGAGGCCCTGCGCGCGGACCACATCGCCGTATTCCCCGAGCACGCCCGCCGTCCGGCCGGAGCCCAGGCGGGCGGCGCGCCCGCGGCGAAGATGATGGTGCACGCGCCCGCGCTGCCGCGCCGCGCCACCAACAACGACGTGCTCGAACTCTTCAACCGCCTGCCCGACCTGCACGCGGTGGCCGTGGTCGAAAACGAGCGGCCGGTCGCGCTGATCAACCGGCGCGCGTTCATGGACCGCTACGCACTGCCCTATCATCGCGAGCTGTTCGGCAAGAAGGCGTGCCTGCAGTTCGCGAACCATTCGCCCGTGCTCATCGAGCAGTCGATGACGGTCGAGCAGATGGCGACGCTCCTCGCGAGCGACGATCAGCGCTACCTCGCCGACGGCTTCGTGATCACCGACAACAGCCGCTACGCGGGCCTCGGCACCGGCGAGAGCCTCGTGCGCGCCGTGACCGAGGTGCGCATCCAGGCCGCGCGCTACGCGAATCCGCTCACCTTCCTGCCCGGCAACATTCCGATCAGCTCGCACATCGAACGCCTGCTCTCGCACGATGCGGGCTTCTATGCGTGTTACGTGGATCTGAACCAGTTCAAGCCGTTCAACGATCAGTACGGCTACTGGCAAGGCGACGAGGTATTGAAGTTTGCGGCCACGGTGCTCGCCGAGGTCTGCGATCCGACGCGCGATTTCCTCGGCCACGTGGGCGGCGACGACTTCCTGATCTTGTTTCAAAGCGAAACCTGGCGCGAACGTGCCGAGCGCGCCGTCGAAGCGTTCAACGAGGGCGCGCTGCGCTATTACGCGCCGGCGGATCGTCTGGCGGGCGGCATTCGCGGCGAGGACCGCCACGGCAACCCGGCCTTCTTCGGCTTCGTGACGATGGCGATCGGCTGCGTGCAGGTTGCGCCGGGCCGCGGCGCGCAGCACAACAGCGAACGGATCGCGTCGCTGGCGGCGCTCGCCAAGCGGCGCGCGAAGCAGGAAGCGTCGGGCCTCGTGGTGATCGACGCCGACAAAACCGCGACACTCCTGCCCGAACACGGCGAGCGCGCCGCGACGGCCGGCTGAACGTCCGGTCCCGCACGCGCGGCCCATGCGCCGCGAGCGACTTCATATCGTCCCCATCAGCAACAGGACAATCAGGACGATCAGGACCACGCCGAGCGTGCCCGTCGGCGCGTAGCCCCACGTGCGGCTATACGGCCAGGCCGGGATGGCCCCGATCAACAGCAGAATCACGACGATAAGCAGGATGGTGCTGAGCATGGCGTGTCTCCCTGGGGTCGAACCGTGTGGAGACGACTCCGCAACCGCCATGCCCATCTGTTTAGTTTTTTTACTAAACATGTAAATTTACGTGTATTCGCCTGCATACGGGTATTTACCGTACGATCCCAACGTTTCAGACGGTGGTTTCCCGGTATTTTTACTATACAATCGCCCCACATCTGACCATACCGGGACAGCCTCCAACGAGCCGCCGCCACCAGGAGCCATGGGGACAACCATCCGCGACGTCGCGCAGGCCGCCAATGTTTCGATCGGCACCGTCTCGCGCGCCCTGAAGAACCAGCCCGGCCTCTCGGAGGCCACGCGCGCGCGCATCGTCGAACTTGCGCGCACGCTGGGCTACGACTGCGGCCAGTTGCGTCCGCGCATTCGCCGCCTCACGTTCCTGCTGCATCGCCAGCACAACAACTTCGCCGCCAGCCCGTTTTTCTCGCACGTCCTGCACGGCGTCGAAGACGCCTGCCGCGAACACGGCATCGTGCCCGCGCTGCTCACCGCCGGCCCCGCCGACGACACCGTCCAGCAACTGCGCCTGCACGCGCCCGATGCGATCGCCGTGGCCGGCTTCGTCGAGCCCGAAATGCTGGCCGCGCTCGTGGCGCTCAGGCGGCCGCTCGTGCTGATCGACCTGTGGGCGCCGGGGCTGCGCTCGGTCAACATCGACAACCTCGCGGGCGCCGCGCTCGCGATGAATCACCTCTTCGAGCTGGGACGCCGGCGCATCGCCTTTATCGGCGGATCGCTCGCGCACTACAGCATCGCGCAGCGCGCGCTCGGCTACCGGCGCGCGTTCTTCGAGGCGGGCCTGCTCTTCGATCCCTCGCTCGAAGTGACGATCGACGCCGGTCTCGATCCCGACTCCGGCGCCGCGCGCGCGATGGAGCGCCTCCTCGACGCCACCCGCAACGCCCCGCCCGACGCCGTGTTCGCCTACAACGACGCCGCCGCGCTCGCGGCCATGCGCATCTGCCAGCAGCGCGGCCTGCGTGTGCCCGCAGACATCGCGATCGTCGGCTTCGACGACATCGCGGGTGCGGCGCATGCGGCGCCGCCGCTCTCCACGATCGCGGTGGACAAGGAAGCGCTCGGACGCCGCGGCGTCGAACTGCTGCTCGAAGAAACGCCTGACGCGAACGAGCTCAGCCTGCCCGTGCAGTTGATCGTGCGCGGCAGCACGACGGGCGCGGCCGGCCCCGGCGCCGCGACGGAACGCGACCGTTCGCGCGCCACCCCCACCCATTCGCGCACTGCCGCCTCCGCGGCGCCTGCGGCCTCTGAAACCCCTACGGCCCACCCCGCCGCGGCTGCCGCCGAGTCCGATGCCGGCGCCTACCCGACTTCGCGCGCGGCTACCCCGCGCCGAGGCATCGCCACGCTCAAGCCATGATGAGAAAGCCATGACGAAGCTCACCGAACCCGTTTCCGACCAACCCACCGCCCAGGCCGACGAGCCGCAAAGCGCCGCGCCGGGCGTCGCGAACTTCCGCGACCGCGCGTTCCTGCTCTCGCACGTCGAAGACACGCTGCGCTTCTACGCGCCCAACGTGTACGACCCGAGCGGCGGTTTCCGCCACTTCTTCCGCGACGACGGCTCGGTCTACAACGCGCACACGCGGCACCTCGTGAGCAGTTGCCGTTACGTCTTCAACTACGCGATGGCCTATCGCGAGTTCGGCGATCCGCAGCACCTGGAGTACGCGCGCCACGGCCTGAAGTTCCTGCACGACGCGCACTGGGACCCGCATCACGAGGGCTATGACTGGGAGATCGACTGGCGCGACGGCAAGAGCCGCACGCTCGACGCTACGCGCCACTGCTACGGCCTCGCTTTCGTGCTGCTCGCGTATTCGCATGCGGCGATGGCGGGCATCGAAGAAGCGCGCCCGATGATCGGCGCGACCTTCGAGCTCATGGAGCGCCGCTTCTGGGACGCGGCCGCGGGCCTCTATGCCGACGAAGCGAGCGCCGACTGGGTCGTGTCGAGCTACCGCGGCCAGAACGCGAACATGCACGGCACCGAGGCGCTGCTCGCCGCCTACGAGGCGACCGGCCACGTCGTCTATCTCGACCGCGCGGAGCGCATCGCTTCGAACCTCACGCTGCGCCAGGCGAAGCTCTCGCAAGGACTCGTGTGGGAGCACTATCACGCCGACTGGTCGGTGGACTGGCACTACAACGAAGAGGACAGCTCGAACATCTTCCGGCCGTGGGGCTTCCAGCCGGGCCACCAGACCGAGTGGGCGAAGCTCCTGCTGATCCTCGAGCGGCATCGTCCGCTGCCGTGGCTCCTGCCGCGCGCGATCGAACTCTTCGACGCGGCCATGGCGCACGCGTGGGACAACGACCACGGCGGCCTCTACTACGGCTTCGGCCCGGACTACACGGTCTGCGATCACGACAAATACTTCTGGGTGCAGGCCGAAACGTTCGCCACGGCCGCGCTGCTCGGCAAGCGCACGGGCAACGAGCGCTTCTGGGACTGGTACGACGAGCTGTGGCGCTATAGCTGGGCGCACTTCGTCGATCACCGCTACGGCGCGTGGTATCGCATCCTCACGTGCGACAACCGTAAGTACAGCGACGAAAAGAGCCCCGCCGGCAAGACCGACTATCACACCATGGGCGCGTGCTACGAAACGCTCAACGCATTGCCCGGCCGCGGCATGGCACCCGCCATCGGCCGCAGCGCGGCGCTCGCGCACGCGGCAGACGCCCAGCAGGAAGGAGAAGGAGCTACGCGATGAGTACCTGCAACACGGGTCCCGACTTCTCGTCGGGCTTTCCGGCCTTCGTGTCGGCCGGCGACATCCTCACCGATCTCGTTCGCGTTCCGGCACCGGACGGCACGCCCGCGCACGGCGATTCGCACTGGCGCGCGCATCCGGGCGGCGCGGGCTGGAACGTCGCGCGCGCGGTCGCGCGGCTCGGCCTGCCCACGGCATGCGTGGGCGCGCTCGGCACCGACAATTTCTCCGACGAACTCTGGAACGCGAGCGTCGCCGCGGGCCTCGACATGCGCTTCATGCAGCGCGTGGCGCAGCCGCCGCTGCTCGCCATCGTTCATCAAACGCATCCGCCCGCCTACTACTTCATCGGCGAGCAGAGCGCCGACCTCGCGTTCGATCCCGCGAAGCTGCCCGAAGGCTGGCGCGCGCACGCGAAGTGGGCGCACTTCGGCTGCATCAGCCTCGTGCGCCAGCCGCTCGGCGAAACGCTCGCGACACTCGCCGCCGAACTGCGCGCGGCCGGCGTGAAGATCAGCTTCGACCCGAACTACCGCAACCTCATGGCGCACGGCTACGAGCCGATCCTGCGCCGCATGGCCTCGCTCGCCGACCTCATCAAGGTCTCCGACGAAGACCTGCGCATGCTGTTCCCGAACCACGGCGAAGCGGAGGCGATCGCGGCCATGCGTGCGCTCAATCCGGCCGCCACGCTGCTCGTGACGCGCGGCGCGCAGGCCGCCTCGCTCCATACCGTCGACGGCGAAGTGATCGAAGCGGCGCCGCCGCGCGTCGAAGTGGCCGATACGGTGGGCGCCGGCGACGCATCGATCGGCGGGCTGCTCTTCAGCCTCATGAGCACGCCGCAGCGCACGTGGCGCCAGCATCTGGCGTTCGCGCTCGCCGCGGGCGCGGCGGCCTGCCGGCGGCCGGGCGCGCATTCGCCGACGCTCGACGAAGTGGTCGCGCTGCTCGCGGACTAGCGGCCCACCCTAGGCTCCCGCTCGCGCCGCTAACGGGTCCGCACTGTCACGAGCGTGCCCCGCAGCCGCGCGGGCAACGTGCTAGCATGGAATTTCCTCCCTGGCATTGCGCGACCGCGCGGGCAGCGCGCCGGGAAGGCGTTTCCGTCCACGAGGAGCATGCTATGGAAGACGTCACCTATACCAAGGGGATCTACACGGCAACTGCGGTGGTGCGGCCCATGGACGGCGGGCAGTATCAGGGCCTCGTCTCGCTCTCGCGCGACGACGGCGAGGAACTCGAGAACTCGGTCTACGAAGTGGATGGCGCATCGGGCACGCCGGAAGAGGCCCTGGAAGAAGCCAAGGCGCTCGCGCACCGCATTCTTGGCGAACTCGAACTGTAAGGCGCCTGCCGCGCCCGAGCGTCGGGCAGTTTCACCGGTAATCCGGCTGGAGGCGATCATGGCCGATCAGCTCTTTCTCTACGGCGTCTATGCCATCCGCGTGCATCCGCTCGAACTGCAGGGCGCGCGCTGGGACGCCGAATATCAGATCACGCACCGCGACAAGCCTGTGCAGCCGTGGATCACGATCGGCGGCAATGCGGATTTCGGCGCGCCGGCCGACGCCGTCGATGCCGCGCGCCGCCAGGCGATCGCCGATATCGAGCATGGCGCGGGCATACCGAGGCCGCATACGTTTCCTTGAAGCTCCCCTGACGGAAGCTCCCCGGCTGTGCGCGTAACGGCACGCAGCCTCTTCCCGTGCTTGTCCAGTCTCTTCGGCATTGCTACGCTTCTTCCCATTTCAGCCCGAAGAGACCAACATGACGCCCGAGCCGTTGCAGCCCAGTGCGCCCGAGCAAATCGCCGAAGAACGTACTGGCCCGACCGGCGGGTTCCGCGGCGCGCCGCGCAAACTGCTTGTCGGCGCGCGCCAGTTCATGGTGTACGGCATGCCGTCCACGGGCTGGCGCGACCTCTACCACACTGCGCTCACGATGCGCTGGCCCACGTTCTTCGCCTCGCTCGCCACCCTGTTCCTGATCCTCAACGCGCTCTTCGCCTGCCTCTACCAGCTCGGCCGCACGCCTATCGCCAACCAGTTTCCGCATGGCTTCGGCGGCGCGTTCTTCTTCAGCGTCGAAACGCTCGCCACGGTCGGTTATGGCGACATGCATCCGCAAACGATCTACGCCCACATCGTCGCGACCTTCGAGATCTTCGTGGGCATGTCGGGCATCGCGTTGGCCACCGGGCTCGTGTTCGCCCGCTTCTCGCGGCCGCGCGCGAAGATCATGTTCGCGCGCGAGGTGGTCGTGCATCCCATCGACGGCCACACGACGCTGATGGTGCGCGCCGCCAACGCGCGCCAGAACGTGATTGCGGAAGCGGGGGCGAAGCTGCGGCTCATGCGCGTCGAAACCTCGTCGGACGGCTACACGGCGCGGCGCATCTACGACCTCAAGCTCGTGCGCGACCAGCATCCCATCTTCATGCTCGGCTGGAACCTGATGCACATCATCGACGAATCGAGCCCGCTCTACGGCGAAACGCCCGAATCGCTCGCGCGCCAGCGTGCGTCCCTGCTGGCGATGATCGAGGGTTCCGACGAATCGACGGCGCAGACCATGCAGGCCCGGCACACGTGGTCGGATAGCCAGATCCACTGGCAGTACCGGTATGTCGATCTGCTCTACGAGGTGGACGGCGTGAGCCACATGGACTATTCGTATTTTCACGACATCGAGCCATACGACGGTCCTCCGGCGCACGGCGTGAATCTGGTCTGAGCGCGCTTTTCCGCAGTCGCGGAACGACCGCGGAAAATTCATCTCAAAAAATTCGGACCGTGCGTGGCTTCTCGCGCAACGAGTCTGTCCACCGGGGTAGTTAGCAAAAAATTTCCGTCATTGGCGCGAAAAAATAGAGTCTCTTTCGACGCGTTCCGACACCGGGCGCGTTGAAGCACTAAAACGGAGACTCCCCCCATGACCGCCCGCCCCGCGTTCGGCGACTTGCCCCCTTCCGGGCCCGCGACGCCCGAGCTCGCCGACTACCGCCTGAGCGACAACCTCACCGCCACGCGCGGCCGCATCTTCCTCACCGGCACCCAGGCGCTAATCCGCCTCGCGCTCATGCAGCACGCCGCCGACGCCGCGCGCGGCCTGAACACCGCGGGCTTCATCAGCGGTTATCGCGGTTCGCCGCTCGGCATGGTCGATCAGCAGGCGTGGAAAGCGAAGAAACTGCTCGACGCCGCCGGCGTGCGCTTCCTGCCCGCCATCAACGAGGAGCTGGGCGGCACGGCGGTGCTCGGCACGCAGCGTGTCGAGGCCGATCCCGAGCGCACGGTCGAAGGCGTCTTTGCGATGTGGTACGGCAAGGGCCCCGGCGTGGATCGCGCCGGCGACGCGCTCAAGCACGGCAACGCCTACGGCTCGTCGCCGCACGGCGGCGTGCTCGTGGTGGCCGGCGACGATCACGGCTGCGTTTCGTCGTCCATGCCGCACCAGAGCGACTTCGCGATGATGGCGTGGCACATGCCCGTCGTGAATCCGTCGAACGTGGCCGACATGCTCGAATTCGGCCTGTACGGCTGGGCGCTCTCGCGCTATTCCGGCGCCTGGGTGGGCTTCAAGGCGATTTCGGAGACCGTGGAGTCGGGCTCGACTGTCGATCTCGACGCGATCAGGACCGACTGGCACGCACCGGATAGGGCCATGGCGGGTTTCACGCCGCCCCCCGGCGGCCTGCACAACCGCTGGCCCGACCTGCCGAGCCTCGCGATCGAAGCGCGTCTTGCCGCGAAGCTCGACGCCGTGCGCCACTTCGCGCGCACGAACAGCATCGACAAGTGGATCGCGCCGAGCCCGCATGCGAACGTGGGCATCATCACCTGCGGCAAGGCCCACCTGGACCTGATGGAGACGCTGCGCCGCCTCGACATCACGGTCGAAGATCTCGACCGCGCCGGCGTGCGCATCTACAAGGTGGGCCTCTCGTTCCCGCTGGAGATGTCGCGCATCGACGCCTTCGTCTCGGGCCTCACGGACGTGCTCGTGATCGAGGAAAAAGGCCCCGTGATCGAGCAGCAGGTCAAGGACTACCTGTACAACCGCAAGGAGGGCGCGCGCCCCGTCATCACGGGCAAGCATGACGAGAACGGCACGCTGCTGCTCTCCGAACTCGGCGAACTGCGTCCGTCGCGCATCCTGCCCGTGTTCGCGGCCTGGCTCGCGAAGCACAAGCCGGCACTGGACCGCCGCGAGCGCGTGGTCGATCTCGTCGCGCCGCAGATCCTCTCGAACGTGGCCGACGCCGTGCGCCGCACGCCCTACTTCTGCTCGGGCTGCCCGCACAACACCTCGACCAAGGTGCCCGAAGGCTCCATCGCGCAAGCCGGCATCGGCTGCCACTTCATGGCTTCGTGGATGGAGCGCGACACCACGGGCCTCATCCAGATGGGCGGCGAAGGCGTGGACTGGGCCGCGCACTCGATGTTCACGAACATGAAGCACGTGTTCCAGAACCTGGGCGACGGCACGTACTTTCATTCAGGCATCCTTGCGATTCGCCAGGCCGTAGCCGCGAAGGCCAACATCACCTACAAGATCCTCTACAACGATGCCGTCGCGATGACGGGCGGCCAGCCCGTGGACGGCAGCATCTCGGTGCCGCAGATCGCGCGCCAGGTGGAAGCCGAAGGTGTCTCGCGCTTCGTGGTGGTGAGCGACGAGCCCGAGAAATACGACGGCCATCACGGCCTGTTCCCGAACGGCACGACCTTCCACCATCGCAGCGAGCTCGATACGGTGCAGCGCGAACTGCGCGACACGCCGGGCGTGACCGTGCTGATCTACGACCAGACCTGCGCCGCCGAAAAACGCCGCCGCCGCAAGAAAGGCGAATTCCCCGACCCGGACAAGCGGCTCTTCATCAACGAGGCCGTCTGCGAAGGTTGCGGCGACTGCGGCGTGCAGTCGAACTGCCTTTCGGTGGAGCCCATCGAGACCGAACTCGGCCGCAAGCGCCGCATCGACCAGTCGTCGTGCAACAAGGACTACTCGTGCGTGAACGGCTTCTGCCCGAGCTTCGTGACGATCGAAGGTGGCAAGCTGAAGAAGGCCGCGGGCGCCGCGTTCGATCCGCAGACGCTCGCCGCGCGCGTCGCCGCGCTGCCCGTGCCGCAAACGCATCTGGACAACGCGCCCTACGACATTCTCGTGACCGGCGTGGGCGGCACCGGCGTCGTGACGGTGGGCGCGCTCATCAGCATGGCCGCGCACCTGGAAGGCAAGAGCGCCTCCGTGCTCGACTTCATGGGTTTCGCGCAGAAGGGCGGCTCGGTGCTCTCGTTCGTGCGCTTCGCCGCCACCGACGCGCTGCTCAACCAGGTACGCATCGACACGCAGCAGGCCGACCTGCTGCTCGCCTGCGACATGGTGGTGGGCGCGGGCGCCGATGCGCTGCAGACCGTGCGCCACGACCGCACGCGCATTGTCGTGAATACGCACGAGATTCCGAATGCGTCGTTCGTACAGAACCCCGAAGCGAACCTGCACGCGGACGCGCTGCTCGCGAAGATGCGTCACGCGGCCACGAACGGTGCCGCGACGACGCAAGATCCGCTTTCGACGTGCGATGCCCAGGCGCTCGCGCAACGCTTCCTGGGCGACACGATCGGCGCGAACATCGTGATGCTCGGCTTCGCGTGGCAGCTCGGCCTCGTGCCGGTCTCGCTCGCGGCGCTCACGCGCGCGATCGAGCTCAACAACGTGGCCGTGCAGGCGAACCTGATGGCGTTCTCGATCGGCCGCCTCGCGGCCGCCGACCCCGCCGCGCTCGAATCGCTCGACGCCGCGCGTAAGCAGCTCAACGCGCCGAAGTTCACGCAGACGCTCGACGAGCTGATCGCCGACCGTGAAGCACGTCTCGTCGCCTATGGCGGCGCGGCCTATGCGAAGCGTTACCGCGTACTCGTCGATGCGGCCCGCGCCGCGGACAAGCGGGAAGACAAGGTGCTCACGCGCGCCGTCGCGACGACGTTCTATCGCCTGCTGGCAGTGAAGGACGAATACGAAGTCGCGCGGCTGCACACCGATCCCGCGTTCCGCGCCGCGCTCGAAGCGCAGTTCGAAGGCACGGCGGGCCGCGACTTCACGGTGAAGTTCAACATGGCGCCGCCGCTTGTTGCGCGCGCAAAGCATGGTGCGCAGTTTTCAGAAGCGCCACGCAAGATGCAGTTCGGTCAGTGGATGTGGAAAGCGCTCGGGCTGCTCTCGAAGGGCCGCGGCCTGCGCGGCACGTGGCTCGATCCGTTCGGCAGGACGCTGGAGCGCCGCATGGAGCGCGCACTCGCCGACGACTACGAAGCCACGATGCGCGGCGCGCTCTCCCACATCGATGCGGAAACGGCGGATGACATCGCGAGGCTCGCGGGTCTGTATCAGCGCGTGCGCGGCTACGGCCACGTGGAGCTTGCGAACCTCGCGGCCGTGAAGCGCAGCGAACGCGAACTGACGGCGCGGTTGAAGCTTGAGGCAAAAACGAGCGCCGTGGTGCAGGAGGCTGTCGAGTCGTTTAAGGGTGCGGGAGCGCTGCGCGGGATCCCTGTGGTCGTGGCGAAGTGATGCGCGCGACGTAAGCGCAGGGAAGCACAAGGGGCTGCCGGAGGGCCGCCCCTTTCATTTTCAGCTCAGCCAGCGTACGCCCAGACGTTCACCGTGGCTCATCCGAAAGCCAGTCCACGTCCCCGCACAACACACACAGCCTGTCGCCCACGTGCACGGCCATCGAAAGCGTCACGCACGGCAACGCCTCGTTGATCGACAGATAAGGCGCCGTAACGTGCACGCGCCCCGGCCCGGTCAGCGCGGCACGAAAGTAAGGACGCCTGAGCCAGTTCGCCCCCTGCGCGTCGTCCAGCGGCAGAAAGCGCGCATCGTGCTGCGCACGGTCGACGCGCAGCACGACGTTGCGCCCCGCCTGCCGTCCGTTCGCATCGAGCAGATAGCAGCGCGCCGCGTAATCGAGCCCGAGAAAATTCCAGCACACCTCCTCCAGCGGCTCGCCGGCGCCAAGCCGCTCCGCCGCGCGCTCGAAGGCGCGCACATAGGGCGCGAGCCGGCTTGCCGAGCTGCGCTCGCGCTGCTCGGTCTGCGTGCGAAAGCGCTCGGTCGCCTCGGCGATCACGGACTGCGCGTGCGATGCATCGGTGAGCCCCGGCGCGGGCCGCGCGAAGAAAAAGCCCTGCGCGAAATCCGCGTTGCACGACAGCGCGAGCTGCGCCTCCTGCTCCGTCTCCACGCCTTCGATCAGCACAAGCTTGCCCGCCTCGTGCAATAACTCGACGAGCGCGGGCAGCGTCGCCGCCATGTCCGCGCGATGCGCCGCGTGCAGCAGCATGATGCGGTCGAGCTTGACGATGTCGGGATTGAGCTGCCACACGCGGCCGATATCGACGTGGCCCGCGCCGAAGTCGTCGAGCGCCACGAGAAAGCCGCGCTCGCGAAACGAGGCCGCGGCCTGCGCGAGCTGGTCGAGGTCGGCGGCCTCTTCTTCGAGCACTTCGAGCACGATGCGCCGCGGCGGCAAGTCGAGCCGCCGCAGGTTCGCGAGCAGCGCCGCCGTGTGATACGGCTCGATCAGCGTGCCGGGATGCACGTTGAGGAAGAGCCATTCGCGCTCGGCGCCGAGCAGCTTGAAGTTCTCGATATGCAGCCCTTGCGCGAGGCGATCCAGTTGCAGCGTCTCGCCCACGCGCGCCGCTTCGCCGAATACGTCGATTGGCGAAATGGGGCGGTCGAGCGCGTCGTGCGCGCGCAGCAGTCCTTCGTAACCGATCGCCCGCATGTGCGAGAGGCTGAAAACCGGCTGGAACACGCTCGTCAGCGTGAGGTCGCCGTGTTGCGCGCTGTAGCGCTCCAACCCCGAAGCGACGCTCATGCTGAAGCCGTGCGGTGCGGCGGCCGTTCTGTCCTGTTGCTCTGTGGTCATGCCTTCCTCTCGCGCGAGACCGGCGCCGGCGTTAGCGCGAGGCGCTCGCGCGGAGATGGCCGCCGGGGCCGGTTCATTGCGTCACACGCAGCGGGAAAGCAAGGTCCGTGCTCGCTCGCACTCCGATGTGACGCACATCGGAATGCAGGTAAGGAACACGCCGCATGCCTCGCGAACGGGCATCGAGCGCGCAGCATATGCACCGGAACTGTGCACGTGATGCGCTGCCTCGCCGCTACCGCTTCGCGGCATCCGTCCGCCCCCTCGGGCTAAACTGTCCCGACCTGGCCGGCCCACCGGCCGCTTCCGCCAACCTTTCCGCATCAAGGGGACGCATCGGCATCCCCGTCTTCGCCCAATCGATGGAAATCCTTTTCACCGTTCTCATTCTGCTCCTGGCGGTGGCGCTTTCGGGCGTCGTCGTGCGTCTTTTGCCCGTTAAATTGCCGCTGCCGCTCGTGCAGATCGGCATTGGCGCACTGCTCACGTTTCCGCGCGTGAACCCGCACGTCACGTTCGACCCCGATATCTTCATGGCGCTGTTCATCCCGCCGCTGCTGTTCGCGGACGGCTGGCGCATCCCCAAGCGCGAGTTCTTCCTGCAGCGCCGCGCGATCCTCACGCTCGCGCTGGGCCTCGTGCTCTTCACCGTGGTCGCCGTGGGCTATTTCGTGCACTGGCTCGTGCCGCAGGTCTCGCTGCCCGTCGCGTTCGCGCTCGCGGCCGTGCTCTCGCCCACCGACGCCGTCGCGCTCTCCGCCATCGCCGGCAAGGACCGGCTGCCCGCGCAACTCATGCACATCCTCGAAGGCGAAGCGCTGATGAACGACGCGTCGGGCCTCGTCGCGCTCAAATTTGCCGTGGCCGCCGCGCTCACCGGTTATTTCTCGCTGCATGCGGCCGCGCTGAGCTTCGTCGTGATCGCGGCGGGCGGGCTCGCGGTGGGCGCCGCGATCGGCTGGATTTTCAGCTTCGTGTCGGCGCGCTTTCTCAATGTCACCGACGATGGCGACCCCGCGCCCGGCGTCGTGATGACGCTGCTGATTCCGTTCGCGGCCTATCTCTTCGCCGAGCATATGGAATGCTCGGGCGTGCTCGCGGCCGTCGCGGCGGGGATGATGATGAACTACACGAGCGTCGCCCACATGGGGCCCGTCTCGGCGCGCGTGCGCGCGGCGAGCACCTGGACGATGATCGAATTCGTCTTCAACGGCATGGTGTTCACGCTGCTCGGCCTGCAGTTTCCGGGCATTCTCGGCAAGGCGCTGCTCGATGCGCATCACACGAGCAACGCGCAGATGCTGCTGCTGATCGGCTATGTCGCCGCGGTGCTCGCGGCGCTCTACGCCATGCGTTTCGTGTGGGTCTGGCTGCTGCGCTGGGTGGCGAGCCGCAACGCGGCGCGTCGCGGCATGGCGAGCGCCGTGCCGGGGCTGCGCACGGTCGCGATCACGACCGTGGCGGGCGTGCGCGGCGCCGTCACGCTCGCCGGCGTGCTCTCGCTGCCCGTGGCGCTTGCCGACGGCAGCGCGCTGCCCGGACGCGACACGGCCATCTTCATCGCGACGGGCGTGATTCTCGCCTCGCTGCTCGTGGCCATCGTGGGCCTGCCGCTGCTGTTGCGCAGCGTGGGCCGCGCCGGCGTGCCGCCGCATGCGGCCGAGGAGCGCGCCGCGCGCGTGCAGGCCGCGCAGGCGGCCATCCGCGCCATCGACGCCCTGCACGACGAAGTCAGCGAGCAGCTCGACGAATCGGATGCCGCCTACGCCGCCGACACGACGGCGCGCGTGATGGACATCTACCGGCGGCGCATTGCGACGCTCGACTCCGACCGCGACCGCAGCCAGCACGCACGCCGCGGCGAAGCGCTGGAGGTGCGCATGCGCCTCGCCGCCATGCGCGCCGAACGCGCGACGCTGCTCGCCCTGCGCAACCAGCAGAAGATCAACGACGAAACGATGAACAAGCTGGTGCGCGAGGTGGATCTCTCCGAGACGGCGATGACTACGCGCAGACGCGGGCGCGGCTGAACCGCGCCTGGGGTGCCTGGGTATGCGAAGCGAAGCGGTGTGACCCGCGACGCGGCACAGCGCAGCGTGGCCTCAAACAGCGGCCTGCTGCGCCGGCTTGCGGCGCAAAAGCGCGTAGAGAATGATCGCGCCGAAGGTGGCCGTGCCGATGCCGCCGAGGCCAAAGCCGCCGAGCTTGAGCGAGAAGTCGCCCGCACCGAGCACGAGCGTGACGGCGGCGACGATGAGGTTGCGGTTGTCGGAGAAGTCCACCTTGTTGACGACCCAGATGCGCGCGCCGGTCACGGCAATGAGGCCGAACACGACTATCGACACGCCGCCCAGCACCGGGCCCGGAATCGTCTGGATCACGGCGCCGAACTTCGGCGAAAAGCCGAGCACGATCGCGATCAGCGCGGCCATGGCAAATACGAGCGTCGAATAGATGCGCGTGACGGCCATCACGCCGATGTTCTCCGCGTAGGTCGTGACGCCCGTGCCGCCGACAAAGCCCGAAACGACGGTGGCAATACCGTCGCCAATGAACGCGCGGCCGATGTAGCGGTCGAGGTTCGTGCCCGTCATCGCGGAAACGGCCTTGATGTGGCCGAGATTCTCGGCGACGAGGATCACCGCGATCGGCACGAGCAGCGCCATGGCGTGCACGTCGAAGACCGGCGCGCCGAACTTCGGCAGACCGAACCATGCCGCGTTGGCGACGATCGAGAAGTCGATCGGCTTGCCGAGGCCCATGCCGTTGGTGACGATCGCGTAGATCGCGTAGGCGATCAGGAGGCCGACGAGAATCAGCAGGCGCTGCAGCATGCCGCGCGTGAAGACCGCCACCGCGCCCACGCAGAGCACGGTGACGAGCGCCATCCACGCATCGAACTGCGAGCCGCTCACGCCCTTCACCGCGATAGGCGCGAGGTTCAGACCGATCACGCAGACGATCGCGCCGGTGACAACAGGCGGCATCAGCGTTTCGATCCACTTCGTGCCGACGGCCGAGACGATCAGGCCGATCACCGCGTAGACCACGCCGCACGCGATGATGCCGCCGAGCGCGACCGGAATGTCCGGGTTCGGCCCGTGGCCGCTATAGCCCGTCACCGCGATCACGAGCCCGATGAAGGCGAAACTCGAACCGAGATAGCTCGGCACGCGCCCGCCCACCACGGCGAAAAACAGCAGCGTGCCGATACCCGACATGAAGATGCACAGGTTCGGATCGAAGCCCATGAGCAGCGGCGCGAGCACGGTCGAGCCGAACATCGCCACGACGTGCTGCACGCCCATCGCGACCATCTGCGGCCAGGCCAGGCGCTCGTCGGTGGCGACAACGCCACCGGCACTTTGGGCGCCGCTCGACTGCAGGCGCCAGCGGGGGAAATAGGAATCGGACATCGGGAGGGCTCCTCTTGGCGGCGTGTTCTGTTTCCGATTGTCTGGGGAGGTGTCGCCGAAGCGCCCGCGCGGCGCCGGACACCCCGGATGGAAATCAGGCGCGAGTGTACGGAGCCGCAAACTGCCTGGCAAGCTGCGGCGAACACGCACACCACCAGGATGCCGGTCAAGAATTCGTCTTAGTCTGATATCTGTCGGCCGGCTTGGCCGATAGACTGCTTATTGCTGCGTGACCCCATGACAGTTCATGCAGAAGCTGTAAACTCTCCGACTTCCCGCTCATGCCTACCGGCTTGAGCGGTTTTTTTTGGCCGCTGTTCTTGCCGCTCCCGCCCGCCCGGGGGCAACTGCCGGGCAATATGGGCCGCCTCAGCGCGCCACGCCAGCCCCCTGCGCGCCGTCCGCCATGTCGGGCTGCCAGGCCATCACGCGATTGCGGCCGGCGCCCTTGGCCGCATAGAGCGCGGCATCCGCCGCTTCGACGAGATCGCGCCAGGAGCCGAACCCGCCCGCCGCCGTGCTCGCCACGCCCACGCTCACCGTCAGGACGCCGATGGGGCTGCCCTCGTGCGGCATTGCCAGCGCCTCGATCGCCGCGCGCACCCGCTCGGCCACCTCCCTCCCGTGGGTTTCGTCGGTGTCGGGCAGCATCAGCACGAACTCCTCGCCGCCATAGCGCGCCGCGCAGTCGCCCGGGCGCCGCGCATGCGCGCCTGCCGCGTGCGCCACCGAAGCCAGCGCCCCGTCGCCCGCGAGGTGGCCGTAGCGGTCGTTGTAGAGCTTGAAGCGGTCCACGTCGAGCATCATCAGCGCGAGCGGATTGCCGGTGCGGCGCGCGCGTAGCCACTCGCTGTCGGCGCGCGCCTCGAACGCCCGGCGGTTGGCGAGCGAGGTGAGCGGATCGGTGCCCGCCTGCTCGCGCAGTTCCCGCTCAAGCTGGCCGCGCTGCCGCAACTGCCGCGTGAGCATCACCCCGAGCGCGATCAGCGCGACGTCCAGCACGCCCGCCAGCGCCCCGATGATCCAGGCGCGCACGCGCCATTCGCGGTAGATGTCGTGCGCGGCCAGCGCGACGCTGAACACCAGCGGATAACCTGGCACGCGGCGGAACGCGTACCAGCGCCGCACGCCGTCCACCGGACCGTTCGCGAAGAAACCGCCCGAATCGGCATGGCCGTAGCGCTGGAACGGGACCGTGGCGGACTGATCGGCGCCAATCAGCTTCGGGTCGTAGGGCCGGCGCATGAGCAGGGTGCCGTCCGCGAGCGTGAGCACGAGCGTGCCCTCCGTGCCGAGATCGACACCGCTGAACAGATGCCGGAAATAGTCGAGGCGCATGGCCCCGACCACGATGCCCGCGAACGAACCATCGGGATTCGAGCGGCGGCGGCTCAGGCCGATCGTCGCGTCCGGCGGCCCGTCGTGCGGAACGAAGGGATGGCTCACGTACAGGCCCCCGTACGGCGAGTCGCGCTGCACGATGAAATAGTCGCGGTTGGCCACATTGAGCGTGTGCGGCGTCGCGTAGCGCGAATCGAAGACGACGTCGCCGGCAGCGTTGGTCACGAGGATCGCACCCAGGTTCTTCGCCGTCGTCGAGCGGTCGAACAGCATGTTCTGGCGAATATCGGCCGGTAGCGCGGCGAGGCGCGGGTCGTCGAGACCGTCGATGACGGCTTGCAGCGAGAGGTCGTACACCTCCAGATTGCGCGCGGCGTCGCGCTCGAACAGCAGCGCCATGTTGTACGTCGCGGCGCGCGCGGTGACGAGCGCGTCGTGGCGCATCTGCGCCATGACCCAGGCGGCGACCAGGGTCACGAAGGCGCAGAGCGCGACGGCGACGGCGAGCACGAGGTTCGGACGGCGCGTCAGCATGGCGTGGCCCGATCGCGCAGCCCCACGATGGCGCCGGACTCGATCCAGACGCGCCACTGGCTCGGGAAATCGAAACCGGGATCGGCGGCGAAGGCCACGTCCAGGGCCTCGTCGAGCGTTGCGCCGCGCTGGATCGCGGCAAATGCCAGATGGGCCGCTTCGGTATGCGTCAGCAGCATCGGAGGCCATTGCGGTCGCACGACGAGCGACCACGACGGCGTATCGACCCGCTCGGGCCACGCGCCGCCATTCGGCTGGTGCGCACGCCAGATCGCATCGACGGCATACGGCGAGGCCAGCGCCGAGCAGGCGGGATGTACTTCAAGACGCGCCGAGGCAAGGCGGTCCGCGCCAGGCTCATGCCATTGCTGCACGGTGAGCGGCGTGGAGTTCGCCGCGAACGTTGCGACGTGCAACGCCCATTCGAGCCGCGCGATGTCGCCGAAGCAGGCATAGCGCGGATCGGTCTCGTAGTGCTCGACGAACGCCGGCAGCGCTGCGCCGAAACGGTTGAGATCGGCATCGTGCGCGGGATGCGCCCGCGCATAGGCCAACGCGAGCGCCTCGAACCAGGCTTCGCCGCCCAGCGCCGCCAGCACGGGCCAGGCATTTGCCAGTGCGCGATGGCGCGCCGCTCGCACATTGCCGCGATACAGGCCGATACGCTCGCGCAGATGCCGCTCCCCCGCATCGCCCGAATTTAAGGAGAACTGGAGATGTGCGGCGAGCGCCGCGTCGGCGGCCGGATCGTCGAGTGAAGCGGCGAAGGCCTTCTGTAGCGATTCCAGCATTTCCGGCTGCGGCATCACTGAGCCTCCGCTTGCTTGCCGCTGTCGGCGGGCGCCGCCATGCGTCCGCGCGCGCGATGTGCCTCGTCGAGCAGCACGTCGAGGGGCGGAATCGCCGTGTCCCATTCGATCAACGTGGGCACCGCGCCGAAACGCTGCAGGGCGGCCTCGTACAGCAACCACACGGCGGGTGCGACACGCGAGCCATGATCGTCGATAACGGCGACCGACGTCACGCGATGCCCCGCGAGATGGATCTCGCCCACGACCTCCGCCGGCAGCGCGCGGATGGCCGCGAGCGCGTCTTCGCCATGATTGCACTGGTTGACGTAGAGATTGTTCACATCCAGCAGCACGCCGCAGCCGGTGCGGCGTGCAAGCTCGGCGAGAAATGCGGTCTCGCCGAGCGTATCCTCACGAAACCTTACGTAGGCCGAAACGTTTTCGATCAGCACGGGCTGGCGCAATACGTCCTGCATCTGCGCGACCCGCGCACAGAGGTGATCGAGCGATGCCTCGCTCAATGGCATCGGCAGCAGATCGTGCCACGCGCCATCGCGCGTCGCGCCCCAACACAGATGCTCGGAGACGACGGCCGGTTCGATGCGCTCGCAAAGACGCCTGAGCCGCGCGAGATGCACCGTATCGAGCGGTACGGCCGAACCGAGCCCGAGGCCCACGCCGTGCAGGCTCACCGGCAGATCGCGCCGCACTGTCTCCAGCACATGCAGATCGTAGCCGCCCTCGCCGAAGTAGTTCTCGCTGTGTACCTCGACCCAGTCCACCGCGGGCGTGGCGGCGAGGAACTCACCGTAATGCGCATGGCGCAGCCCGATGCCGACGCCCGCTGGGACACGCGCGGCGCGCGGCGCGCCGCCGCTGCCGGCGTTCATTTTTCCGGCGTGCCGCCGAGCTTCTCGCAGGTGCCCTTCGGCAGGGCCTTGAAGTCGCCCTTGTCGTTGTCGACCTTCGCCTGGCCCGCGCAGTCGTGCACGCCGGTCTTGCTCGCGCAGTCGTTCTGCCCGGCCTTCGCCACGCCGTAGCAATTCACCTTGTCGTCCGCGTGCGCGACGCCCGCCGTGGCAAGCCCCGCCAGCGCGGCAGCGATCAGAGCCTGACGGTTGAGACTGTTCTTCATGGGAAAGCTCCTCGATTGATCGTGTTTCATGCGGGCCGCGAGCGTTGTGTGCAACCCGTGCGCACTATTTTGCCCCACAGCGCGGCGGGCGGACCGGCAGCGTGGATTCCGCGGGCTTCTTCGCCATGCCCGGAACGCGATCTCCCCGGAATTATCTCGAATCTGGTAACGATGTTTGCTGCATTGCACTATTTTTCTTTGGAGTGCAGCGCAATAAAGTGCTCGCAACGGTTCGAGCCATGCGATTGCTACGGACCGAAACATAATTTCGGAGGTAAATACCATGAAGACCCTGATCGCTGCCGCTCTCGCCGCAACCGTTCTCGCCGCGCCGGCACTCTCGTTCGCCCAGCAAAGCCAGCAGCCGCTCACGCGTGCCGAAGTTCGCGCGCAACTCGTCCAGCTCGAACAAGCCGGCTATCGCCCGGACCGTTCGAGCCCGTACTACCCGGAAGACATGCAGGCCGCCGAGGCGCGCGTTGCGGCGCAGCAAAACACGGCGTATGGCGCCTCGACGAGCGGTTCGTCGCAAGCGGGCAGCCATTAAGGTCTAAAGCCGACGCATTGCGCGCCGGCAATCGCTATCCGCGCGAAGGGCCAGCCTTTGCGCGACGCTCGCGGCCTGACCGCGTGAAGATTGTCGGAACAGGTCCGCTCTCCAGTTCGATATCGAGAGCGGACCCGTTGTCATTTCTGCCAGGGGCTACACGCCCGCCGCGCGCACAGATACCTCCGCTGCCGGACTCCCGGCAGCTTGCCCGGACGGATCGCCCCGATTCGCCCGGGCCTTTTTCCTTTTCCTTCTCCTGTACGCACCGGCTCAGAAGCCGTGCGTCACCAGCGAGAGCACCGAGAGATCGGGATGCGTGCCGTCCACGATACTGTGGCCAACATGGACGGCTTCCTCGACGGCGTCCTGCTCGCTGCGGAACGTGTCGCCGAAATCGGCGTGGAACGACACCGCGTGGCCCGGCATGGCCGCATCCGCGCCTGGGTGGCAGACATAGGCCGTGTACGTGTAGCGGTTGCCGCCATCGTCCGCCTGGGCCGGCGCGACGTGGATCTCGAAACCTTCGTAGTCGAACTTTTGGGTCGATGCTTGCGGACCGGTCATGGCGGCCTCCGTTTGCCGCGGGGTGGGCGGCGGCGGTGTGGGCCCGGCGGTGGGTTATCGGCCGGGCCGCTCCTTCCGGGAAGTTTAGGTGATGGGGGCGTGGGTGGCGGGTTTGTTGGGGGTACCGCCCGACGAGCGAGCAAGGGGATGGTCTCCGGCAGACGCCCGATCCCAAAGGCGTAAAACAACGACCCTAGCGGCAAACCACGCGGTGTAGGAATCGTGACATGCCGTGTCCGGACACCCAATGTTTAGGGTTGGTTGAGATCGGGAAGCATTGGTAACAAGCGCAGTAGGCCGCGCGCTCGAATACTCACGCCTACCAAGAATTCAGAAGGTTACGGACGATCAGAACCCTTTTCCAGCTTGGGGGATGCCGCAAGGTTGACTCTCACGCTCGCTGCGGTCCCAGTAGAGTCGTGGCGTGATTTCTACCAATTACCCACGCGGGGTCGAAGTTGAATTAGCGCCACAAATTTGCCACACGTGATGTGCAAAAACCTGCGCCAGAATGCAAAACAACGCACTACATCGCAAGACGTAGTGCGTTGTTTTTATTGAAATTTTTGGTGGAGCGGAGGAGGATCGAACTCCCGACCTTCGCATTGCGAACGCGACGCTCTCCCAGCTGAGCTACCGCCCCAACGAAGCAACGAAGCAACGAAGCAACGAAGCAACGAAGCAACGAAGCAACGAAGCAACGAAGCAACGAAGCAACGAAGCAACGAAGCAACGAAGCAACGAAGCAACGAAGCAACGAAGCAACGAAGCAACGAAGCAACGAAGCAACGATTCTAGCACAGCCAAAATCGTCGTTGGCAAGCACAAAACCTGCCCACCCTCAATATCAATTGGAAGAAGGCGCTCCAGCCAGCACCCAACCCACGACAGTATGAATATCGACGGCACTCATCCCAGGATGAGAAGGCATAGGAATCGCCCCCCAAACCCCGGCGCCACCATCCCGCACCTTCTTCTCCAGCTTGCCTTGGGCGGCAGGATCCCCCTTATACCGTGCAGCGATCTGCTGAAACGAAGGCCCAACAAGCTTGCGATCCACGGCGTGGCAGCCCATACAAGCGTTGTTACGAGCCACAGCCAGCCCATCCGGAGTCGCCCAAGCCCGCATCGGCGCCACCGCAATCACGCCAGCAAGCGCCAACCCCGCAACCAGCAAAACTCGCCGACCGCTCAAAAATCTCATCACAAAGCCTTCCCATTCCCCGGCTCAGCGGGCGACGAGCTGGTAACCGGCGCCGGCGCTTGCTGCTCGATAGGCCGCGAACTCACCGTAGCATCGGGCACGGCGCCCACCATCGGTGCCTCCACGGGATGCGCGGCCGGCGGCGGCGCACTCGCGGCCGCGACAGCGGAAGCTCCCGAACCCTGCCCCGGCTGGATGTACTGATAAACCTTCACAACCTGCTGCACGCCCATGACCTTGCTGGTCGCATCGGCAGCCACGTCCCCTTCCTGCCGCGTCACGAGCCCCAGCAGATAAACCGTGCCGCGCTCGCTCACCACCTTGAAGTCGTTTGCGGAAATATCCTTGTATGCGATCAGTTCGGCCTTCACGCGCCCTTCCAGATACGAGTCGTTAGCCCGCGAGGAGAACGAGCTCGCCGGCTGCACCGCCAGTTCGTTCACCACCGAATCGACATTCGTAATCCCCCGCGCGATGTCCCCGGCCTTCTGCTTCGAGGCGTCGTCCGGTACTTCGCCGGTCAGCAGCACGCGCTGGTTGAACACGGCCACGTTGATATGCGAAGAGTCCGGCAGCTTGTTCGAGATATCCGAAAGCGCCTTCACCTGGATCTCGCGGTCTTCCGTTTGCGAGCCCACCGTGCGCCGGTCGGTCGCCACGAGCGCCGTGCCGCCCGCCGCGCCCGCAATCGCGAGGAAGCAGCCTTGCAGGCTCGCCGAGAGTGCAGCCGCCAATCCGATCGTCAGGGTCGTTCGGGCCAGGGCGCTACTGATGCCGTATCTGCTCTTCAACGTCACTCTCCTTCGTCCTTCGGTGTCAGTCGTCGCCCAGCAGCATCGCGTCGATGCCATCGCACAGGCAGTGAATCGTTAACAGGTGCACTTCCTGGATGCGCGCGGTCCGCTCGGACGGCACGCACAAATGGATGTCGGTATCGGCCAGCGTTTCGTTCACCTTGCCGCCGCCGTTGCCCGTCAGCGCGATCACGATCATTTCGCGTTCGTGCGCTTCTTCGATCGCCGCGAGCACGTTCGCCGAGTTGCCCGAGGTCGTGATCGCGAGCAGCACGTCTCCGGGCTGGCCCAGCGCGCGCACCTGCTTCGCGAAGACCTGGTCGTACGCGTAGTCGTTGGCGACAGCGGTGAGTACCGAGGCGTCGGTGGTGAGCGCGAGGGCCGGCAGGCCCGGGCGCTCGCGTTCGAAGCGGCCGATCAGTTCGGCCGCGAAGTGCTGGGCGTCGGCGGCAGATCCGCCGTTGCCGCACGCCAGTATCTTGTTGCCGTTCGCCAGCGCGGCGAACATCGTGTCGACGGTGGCCGCAATCGGCACCGCGAGGGCTTCCATAGCAGCGAGCTTGAGCGCTGCGCTGTCGCGGAAGTGTTGTTGAATACGTTCGACGGACATCGACTCTCTAATCTGTACTGCGGGTATCGCGAGAAAACCGCTGTTCTGTCAGCGGATGCCCGCAAGTTTAGCGCACTCGCGCGCGTTCTCCGCGCATTCAACTGCCATCGGCGCGGAAGGCGTCGCGTATCCACGTCAGACGTCCGCGTTCGAATGCGATCACGTCGAAGCGGCACGGCGGCGTGGCGCCCCCAGGCTTTTGCGCATTCGCGCGCGTCGCCAGGAAGTAACGCGCGGCGCGCAATACGCGCTGCTGTTTGTGCCACCCCACGCTCGCCGCCGCGCCGCCGTAGTCGTTCCGCGTGCGTGCGCGCACTTCGACGAAAACGAGCGTGCCGTCACGATCGCGCATCACGAGGTCCAGTTCGCCGCCGCGGCAATGCACGTTGCGCGCGACAGGCACGAGCCGTTGGCTGCGCAGAAAGTCGAGCGCGCGTGCTTCGAAACGCGCGCCCGTCGCGCGCGATTGGGCGTTCGACTCGCGACACCCGGAAAAGTTGTCGACGTCCTGAACATTCGCAGCACCAGTGGCACGAGAACGAGCAGGAGAATGCCTCTGCCCTTCCCCCGCCAACGCCCGTTTCCCCGCGTGGCACAATGTCGGCCTCCTCTCTTTCGCTCGCGCGTTCCGTGTCATGACGTCTCCTTCGTCCCTTTCCGAACTCGCACAGGCCCAGCAATATCCGGCCGCCACGCTGTACGTCGTGGCGACGCCAATCGGCAATCTCGCCGACATCACCTTGCGCGCGCTGCACGTGCTCGGCCTCGTCGATCGCATCGCGGCCGAGGACACGCGCAACACGGGCCAGTTGCTCACGCGCTACGGCATGTCGAAGCCGCTCATCGCCGTGCACGAGCACAACGAGCGCGAGGCGGCCGAGCGCGTGATCGATTTTCTGCGCGCGGGCGAGCGCGTGGCCTGCGTTTCGGACGCGGGCACGCCCGGCATTTCCGACCCCGGCGCGAAGCTGGTCGACGCCGTGCGCGAGGCCGGTTTCCAGGTCGTGCCGCTGCCCGGCGCGAGCGCGCTCGCGACCGCGTTGAGCGCGGCCGGCGACTGGGTGTCGACGTTCACGTTCCTCGGTTTCCTGCCGCCGAAGCCGAAGCAGCGCGCCTCCGCGCTGCAGCCGCTCGCCGCGCATGCGCACGCGATGGTGTTCTACGAAGCGCCGCATCGCATCGTCGAAACCGTGCAGGCGCTGGCCGATGCGTTCGGTCCCGCGCGGCGCGTGCTGATCGCCCGCGAATTGACGAAGCTACACGAATCGCTCTATCGCGGCACCCTGGCCGAAGCGCCAGCGTGGCTCGCCGAGGATGCGAACCATCAGCGCGGCGAGTTCGTGCTGGTCGTGGAAGGTGCGAATGCGAGCGAGTCGTCGGAAGAGGATCACGATGCGCTGCTGCGCATGCTGCTGCAGGAAGTGCCCGTGAAGAGCGCGGCGAAAATCGCGGCCACGCTCACCGGCGCGTCGCGCAATGCGCTCTATGCGCGTGCGCTCGAGTTGAAGGAAGAAGGAGAGGGAGACTGAAATGCAGAAGGGCCGCGCATAGCGGCCCTTCCAGGTTCGACGGCAACGCCAGGATCAGCGGTCGCCGTTCGAGATCGCGGCGAGCTGTTCGGCCTGCTCGGCCTTCGCCTCCTCGCGCGGAAGTCCTTCAATGGTCACGCGAGCCGTGCCGGCGTGCTGCACGCCAAGCATCTTCGCAGCAGCATACGAGAGGTCGATCACGCGGCCACGCGCGTACGGTCCGCGGTCGTTGATCTTCACGATGACCGACTTGTGCGTCTCGGGCACGCTCACGCGCACGTAGGAGCCGAGCGGCAGCGTGCGGTGCGCCGCGGTCAGGGATCCCATGTCGAAGCGCTCGCCGCTTGCGGTGCGGCGGCCGTGGAAGGCGCGACCATACCACGAGGCGCGGCCGATCTGGTGGAACCAGGAGACGTCCGGACCATCGCCGATCGGATCGGCGTCGGCGAGCGTCTTGTCGTTGGCGGCGCTCGATGCGGGCAGCGCGGCCAGTGCGGAACCGTAGCCCTGAGGCGCGGCGAAGGCCATGTGCGCGTCCTTGGTGCTGAGCGCGGACCCGTCCGCCTGGTTCTGCGCGCCGGGCGGCATGGCGCAACCGGCCAGCACGGACACGGCGGCAAGACTCCCGAGTCTTCGTCGAGTCAGTCTGAGTTTCATAAGCTAGTCGTCACATGTCGAAGCCCCAGCGTCGTCGTTGCGCGCAACTGTAAGCTTCGGCGGCTACGGGTACGAACCAACCCCTCTCGCGAAAAAACGAGCTCGAGCCGGCACCCGGATGCGACCCCTCATGGGTCACTAACCGCTGGTTATCTTTCACGTCTGGCGCAACCTGTCCCCGGCAGCCTGACCAGACCCCACATGCCGCCATCGAACATGGACTACACGTTCAGGCGCGCCGGTAACACACGGCGCACAGGAACGGCGGCGTAGGCCCCACCCAGCGTCACGGCAGCAAGGCCGTTGCAGGCGCGTAGCGCCTGGCTGGGCAAGACGTGCGGTGCCGAACGGATCGGCACCTGATTTGCCGTCGCTTCAGTCCGCAAAAGGGGCGGTCGTCAGACGACAGCACTGCTTGACGGTGATGCATCGAGACCCTTTTCTGAGCGGGTCGCACCACCTGGTGAAAGCACGTAAAAAACGTGCGCGTTGGGCCGCATTATACCCAAAAGTAATTCCTGTCACGCACGTAACCCCCGAATTTTTATGAACTTTATACGCCGGTGTAACAAATGCGGCGGCCAAAGCCTTGTCAGACAAGGCTTGCCGCCGGATCGCAAACCGCATTCCAGCGGTCGCCGGCGGTCCTCGCTGTGCGCCGGTACAATCGGGTCTCCGATCGCGGTCTGCCGGCCAGGCCGTTCGTTCTCCGCCATCCGCCCAAGCGCATGAAGATCACGCTGATACCCGTCACCCCATTCCAGCAAAACTGTTCGCTTCTTGTCGACGAGGCGACGCAGCGCGCCGCCGTTGTCGATCCTGGCGGCGATCTGGAGCGCATCGAGGCCGAGATCGAGCGCCAGGGCGTGCAGCTCGAAAAGGTGCTGCTCACGCACGGTCACGTGGACCACTGCGCGGGCGCGAAGGCGCTGGCCGCGAAGTTCGGCGTACCGATCGAGGGGCCGCACGAGGACGAGCGCTTCTGGATCGACATGCTGCCGCAGCAAAGCGTGCGCTTCGGCTTCGGTCACGCGGAAGCCTTCGAGCCCGACCGCTGGCTCAATAACGGCGAGACAGTGCGCGTCGGCAACGAAGAGCTGGAGGTCTATCACTGCCCCGGCCACACGCCGGGCCACGTGGTGTTCTTCAGCCGGCCGCATCGCGTCGCGATTGTCGGCGACGTGCTGTTCGCGGGTTCGATCGGCCGCACCGATTTTCCGCGCGGCAATCACGCGGACCTCATCCGCTCGATCCGCGAAAAGCTCTGGCCGCTCGGCGACGATGTCACGTTCGTGCCGGGTCACGGCCCCGCGTCGACGTTCGGCGAAGAGCGCCGCTCCAATCCCTATGTAGCAGACAGCATTCCCGGATGATGAATACCCCCGCCATTGAGGAAATCTACGTCAGCACGGACGTCGAGGCCGACGGGCCGATTCCGGGCCCGCACTCGATGCTCAGTTTTGCATCGGCGGCCTATACCGCCGACAAGCGCCTCGTCGCCACCTTTTCGGCGAATCTCATGACGCTCGAGGGCGCCGCGCCGCATCCCGTGCAGGCCGCCTGGTGGGAGACGCAGCCCGAAGCGTGGGCGGCCTGCCGCAAGGATCTGCAGGATCCAGCCGAGGCGCTCGTGACTTACGTCGACTGGGTCGAGGCGCTGCCCGGCAAGCCGGTGTTCGTCGCCATGCCCGCGGGCTTCGATTTCACCTTCATGTTCTGGTACATGATGCGTTTCGCGGGGCGCTGCCCGTTCTCGTGGTCGGCGCTCGACATCAAGACGCTCGCGTTCGCGATGACGGGCCTGCCGTACCGCAAGTGCATCAAGCCGCGCTTCCCGAAGCACTGGTTCGACGACCACCCTCACACCCATGTCGCACTCGACGACGCCATCGAGCAGGGCGCCCTCTTCTGCAACATGCTGGCCGACTTGCGCGCCCAGCAGGCCGCGAGCGCGCTTGATGGGGACGCGTCAGGGCAAAATGCCGCCAGTTAGAGAACAAATCAGGCGATCTTCCTCATCAGGCGTACTTCGCATTGCGTTTCGTTTTCCTGCCCTCTAACATTCGGGAATAGCAAGACGCAAAAACGGAGGCGCAGTTGACACTCGATACGTTCTCTCAGAAGATCCTGCGCCTGCTACAGCTGGATGCGCGCCGGTCGGTGCAGGAAATCTCGGACCAGGTGGGCCTGTCCAGCACGCCGTGCTGGCGCCGCATCAAGGACATGGAACAGTCGGGCGTGATCCAGCGCTATACGGCGCTGCTCGATCGGGAAAAACTCGGTCTGCACGTCTGCGCGCTCGCGCATATCCATCTCACGCGGCACACCGAAGGCGGCGTCGAGCAATTCGAGCGCGAAATCGCCACTTGCCCCGAAGTCACCGAGTGCTACAGCACCACCGGCGAGTCGGACTACATCCTCAAGATCGTGGCGCCGGACATCAAAGCCTACGATAACTTCCTGCACGAGCGCATCTTCCGCATTCCGGCGGTGGCGCAGGTGCGCACGAGCGTCGTGCTCCGCGAAATCAAGTTCGATACGCAGTTGCCGCTCTGAGGCCCGGGGCGGCCGCCGCGCCGCCGTCAGCCTCAGCCGTCAACCGGCTGCCCGCGGCGTGCCGGCGGGCTCGCCGCGTACCGCGGCAATGGCGTCCGCGCCCACCACGTGCACCACGTCGAGCCGGCTCGCGCCGATACGCCGCTTGATCGTCTCCAGATCCATTTCCGCGAGCCGCGCGATGTCGTCGCTGGCCGCGAGTGCAACCTGCACGGCCAGCCCCGTGCTGAGGTAGTGCAGCGTCACGGCCTCCACATGCACGCCGTGCCCGGCGAACGCCTCGCGCAGGGCATCCGCCAGGGCTTCGCGCGGCAGCAGGCTCGCCACCGACCGCACGTGCATGTCGTCTTCGGGATCGACGTGGATCAACGCGTCGAGCACGCGCGCATCGGTGAGGACGCGCGCACGCGCCGACTCCGCGATGTAGTGCCCCTCGGAGACCGAAATGAAGGGCTCGACGAGGATGTGCGCATCCACCAGCGCGAGGTCGCCGGTCTTGCGGGTGCGCATTTCGTGCACGTCGCGCACGCCCGGCGTGGAAAGCAGGAGCGCGCGCAGGTCGGCGGTCGCGGCTTCGTCGAGCGCTCGGTCGGAGAGGTCTTGCAGCGCGTCCCAGCCGAACACCCAGCCCATGCGCGCCACCATGAAGCCCACGATGGCTGCCGCGATCGGATCGAGCAGCCGCCAGCCCGCCAGGCTACCGATAATGCCGATCGCCACCACGAGCGACGATGCCGCGTCCGAGCGCGCATGCCATGCGTTGGCGATGAGCATCTGCGAGCGCACGCGCTGCGCCTCGCCCAGCATGTAGCGAAAGAGCCCTTCCTTGGAGACGAGCACGAGCAGGGCCACGCCCAGCGCGCTCAGGTGAATGGGCGCAATGGCGCCGAGATCGGCGATGCGCGTTCCCGCGCGCCACAGCATGCCCATGCCGACCGTGATCAGCAGCGCGCCGAGAAAGAGCGACGCGACCGTCTCATAGCGGCTGTGGCCATAGTTGTGATCGGCGTCCGGCTTGGCGCCGCTATGCCGGTTGGCCAGCAAGACCACGAAATCGGAGACGAGATCGGCCAGCGAATGAACACCGTCGGCAACGAGAGCCTGCGAATGCGCAATCACGCCAATCGCGATCTGCAGAACCACGAGCACCGAGTTGACGGCGACACTCACGAGCGTCGTCTTGCGCGCGACTTCGTGTTTTTCCGATGCGAGCGTATCGGTTGTGGAAACCATGAGTTGGAGCTAAAGGGTGAATCAGGATTGGCCGCGATTGTAATCGCGTCAAGCCACCTTTTTCGTGACAACCCTAAAAACCTCTTTTAAATCATATACCTACAAGAACACGACGTATTCGCATTCAACCATGCTCTACATGCGGGATCGGGATAGCAAAAAGCCGCGCGTCGGAACGACAGCGCGGCTCTCTCTTTTTACAATCGGACGGCCAGGTAAGCCCGAGCGCACCTCTGATTCATCGGGATACCCAATGGGGCAGCGGTTCGCTCGTTCCTGCTCGGGCCCAATATGTCTGTCAATACAGCCAGGCGACCATGAAACCGGCTGTGAAGTCCGCTATGAAGCCGGCTATGAATCCGGTCGTAAAGCGCAACGTTAAAGCCGATTGTCAAGCTGATTGCTAACCGATGGCTAAAACGATTGTTCAGCGCGCTGTATAAGCTGCTATACAGCGCACCAGTAAGCAATGCTTTACTTCTGGATCAGAAACTTTTCGCGATCCTTGCCGGCAATCCAGCGCGGCGGCTTGCCGCGGCCCGACCACGTGCTGCCGCTGTCCGGATCCCGATATTTAGGCGCGACGCTTGCGCGCGAACGCGCAGCCTTGGCGCCCTTGCCGCTCGCGCGGCCGCCGCCGAGTTCGGCCAGGGTAATTCCGTAATCAGCCATTTTCTGCTTGATTTCTTCGAGGACCTCGGCATATTCACGTGCCTTCGCCTCTTCAATCTGCTTCTCCAGCTTTTCGCGCTGGGCGAGTAGTTCCTTGTAGGAAGACATGGGTATCCTTGTGGTTTAGACAATTACGGCTACCAGTCTCGCGCCGGTATGCCGACTGACAGATGCTTGCCCCGGAAAGTGGAGGCGAGATTAACACAGAAACCAATCCCGGTAAAAGCGCGTGACAATAAAAATAATAAAAACCTGTTTCAGTATCTTTCCATCGTCGCGACACGCGGAAGGCTTTCATCTGATGCAAATCCGTATTTTTACTAAATACCCTATTCGCCAGATTAATCCCGATACGGCAACGATCAGTTGATGAGAATTAAATGGTTGGAAACATTCTAACATTTCATCAGATGAGAGTTTTGAGCTTATATCGCCCTCGCTCATGCGATATAACTGGACGGCGTCCCAGCACCGCCTCATACCCATAAAGGCAGTTTTCCGATATCTCGAAAAAAATCAGACAGAATGCCGCTCGACGCAATCGGCTAGCACCGCATGCAAGGTTTGCAGATCGGATTGAGGCTCGTCAAAGACGAAGCGCGTGCGCGCGCCATCGACGCCAAGGTCGGCGCCATAGCGATCCACGCCCGCCAGCTCGAGCCCCGCGCGCCGCGCCGGGTGCCGTTCGAACGCTTCGATCAGCGCGGCCTCGTCCGCGGGCGAGAGCGGGTCGAGCTCGTCGAGATCCGCGCCGTCGAGCCAGCCCATCGCGCCAAAGCCGCCGATGTAGCGCAACCGCTCGATGTGCAGCGCCCAGAAAGTGAAGTCGCCGAGCGCGAGGTAGCGCTCCGCGTCCGGGTGGTAGCGCAGATAGCGGCGCGCAACCGCCTCCGCCTGATCCGGGTCCACGGAGGCGTACTGGCCCAGCAGCGTGGCGCGCGGCCCGTTCAGCATGTCGCCGTCCGGCGCGTGGGCGACCAGGAAACCCGCGCGCGGATCACCCAGCAGGTTGCGCGTGTGCTCGGCCAGCCGGCTGATGAGGATCACCGGCCGATGGAACGCATCGGGCGCGAACGGCACGATGCTCGGATACGGAAAGCCGTGCGGCTCGCGGGCATGGGTGGCGAGCGTACCGGTGGACACCTGGTGCAGCAGATGAAGCGGGGCGTGGGCGGGGATCTTCAAGGGGCGTCCTCGGGCAAGGCGGCTTCGTTCGCGTGATCGCTGTGCGCCCACGGCGTCTTGTCGAGAACGAGAAGGCGCGAAAAAACGCGCAAAAAAAGAAAGCGCGTGGAAATGCGGGACGCGTACAGATATTAGAGCACCGCGCGAGTCAGGGTTCGGCAAGACATGCGCGTGTTCGCTAGAATCATCGCTTGCTTTCAGGCAGCTTCCGTTTAGCGTCTTCTTTATGGCGCTGTTACAGCGTCTCTTTTTTCTTCCGGAACCGCCGTGTCCGACCGCACCACCGATCCCGCCCTCGGCGCGCCCATGCCGGCGCACTCGCCTGCCGCCGTGCATGCCGCCCTGCCCGAAGCAACGCGCCGGCGCGCACGCGTCGCCACCATGGCGCTCTTCTTCGTCGCGGGAATGATGTATGCCTCGTGGGGCGTGCACGTTCCCACGGTGCGCGACCGCTTTCACCTGAGCCCCGCTCTGCTCTCGTGCGCGCTCTTTGCCGTCGCGGGCGGCTCGATCGCCGCGATGACGACGATCGGCGGCTGGATCGCGCGCGTCGGCACGCGCCGCGCCTGTCTCGCCGGCGGCCTCACGATGTCGGTCTGCGGCGCCCTGATTCTCGTCGTGCCGTGGTTCTGGATGCTGCTCGCGGTGCTGGCCCTGTTCGGCGTCGGCATGGCCACGCTCGACGTCGCCATGAATGCGGAGGCCAGCGCCGTCGAGGAATCGCTCGGCCGGCCGATCATGTCGTCGCTGCACGGCATGTTCAGCCTCGGCGGCATGGCGGGCGCGGCGATCGGCGGCGCGCTGCTCGCGCGCGGCATGGCGCCCGCGCTGCATCTCGTCCTTGCCTCCGCCCTCGCGGCGCTCGTGCTGCTCGTCTCGTGCCCGGCCGTGCTGCCCCACGTGCCGCACCCCACCCACGGCGAACACGCGAGGACCGGCAACCGCTGGCGCACGCCCGCCCTGTGGGCGCTGGGCGGCATCGCCCTGATCGCGCTGATCGCCGAAGGCGCGATGTACGACTGGGCCACCGTATACATGCGCGATGTCGTGGTCGCCACGCCCGCGCTCGCGAGCGCGGCCTACGCGGCGTTCTCGGGCGGCATGGCCGCGGCGCGCTTCGCCGGCGACGCCGTGCGCGCACGCTTCGGCGCGCCGCAACTGGTGATGGCGAGCGCATCGCTCGCCTGCGCCGGGATGATCGGAGCGCTCGTGCTGCCGTTCACGGTCACTGCCCTCGTCGGCTTCACCCTCATGGGCCTCGGTCTCGCGAACATGATGCCCGTGCTGTTCGCCGCCGCCGCGCGCGTGAAGGGCATCCATGCGGCCGAGGGACTCGCGCACGTCGCGGGCATCGCCTACTTCGGGCTGCTGTTCGGGCCGGTGGTGATCGGCGGCATCACGCAGGTGACGAATCTCACCGTAGGGCTTGCCGTCGTCGCGCTGTGCGCGGCGCTGGTCGCCTTCGCCGCGCCGCGCGTACTGAAGCGCCTCGGGATCTGATCCGCGTCTGTGCCGCCGACGCCGTACGCCAAACCACACGCAAAACCGTTCGCAAAACAAAAGGCACGTGGCCCCGAAGGTCCACGTGCCTTTTCGATTACCGCTGCATGACTGCGCTGCGGCGCAGCCGCGCGATTACATCTTGACGACGTCGAGCAGCGTCTTCTTGCCGCCCTTGTAGTCGTACAGCGAGATCACGCCGTGCTGGAGGTCGCCCTTCGAGTCGAAGGTCGTCTCGCCGATCACGCCCTTGTAGTCGGTGCTCGGCATTTCGGCCAGGATCTTCGCCGGGTCGGTCGAGTTCGCGCGCTTCATCGCGTCGACGATGATGTACACGGCGTCATACGTGAACGGCGCGTAGATCTGGATCGGCTGGCCGAAACGCTTCTCGTACTTGGCTTCGAACTCCTTGCCTTGCGGCATCTTTTCGAGCGCCATGCCCGCTTCCGAACACACGATGTTGTCGGTCGCGTCGCCGGCGAGGTCGGAGAGCTTGTCGGTACAGACGCCGTCACCCGCGAGGATCTTCGCGCGCAGGCCGAGCTGCTTCGCCTGCTTCGCGAACGGGCCGCCGGTGGCATCCATGCCGCCGTACATGATCGCGTCGGGGTTCTCGCCCTTGATCTTCGTGAGAATGGCGCGGAAGTCCACGGCCTTGTCGTTGGTCGCGTCATGCGACAGGACGCTCATGCCCAGCGACTTCGCGGTCTTCTCGAACTCGTTCGCGAGACCCTGGCCGTAGGCCGTCGAGTCGTCGACGATCGCCACGCTCTTCAGCTTCATCGTCTTCGCCGCGTAGTTCGCGAGTGCCGGACCCTGCTGGGCGTCGGTCGCGACGACGCGGTAGGTCGTCTTGAAGCCTTGCTGCGTGTAGGCCGGGTTCGTGGCCGACGGCGAGATCTGCACGATGCCCGCGTCGCTATAAATCTTCGAGGCCGGGATCGACGTACCGGAGTTCAGGTGGCCCACAACGGCGACGACCTTGTCGTCGACGAGCTTCTGCGCGACCTGGGTGGCGGTACGCGGGTCGGCCGCGTCGTCCTGTGCGTCGAGCACGAGCGTGACCTTCTGGCCGCCGATCACGAGACCCTTCGCGTTGATTTCCTCGACGGCGAGACGCGCGCCGTTCTCGTTATCCTTGCCGAGGTGGGCAATGCCGCCCGTCAGCGGAGCGACGTGACCGATCTTGACCGTTTCGTCTGCGAACGATGCCGTGGCAAACGCTCCGAACATCATGACGGCAGCGCTGATCGGCAACAGCTTTTGAAGCTTGATATTCATGTAAGTCTCCAGTTTCGAACCCAAAAGCAACGTAATCGCCCTGGTGCTCCCGCGCCCCGAACGTGTCGCTCCCCTGAGCGGACGACCACGCAGGATGCATCCTTGAATGCACCTGGCCAGCATGCCGTCGGGCCCGCTCATGGCGAGCCGTACCGTCATACTTGCGCGCAAGTGTAGGCGATCAAATTAATTTCGGGGACATTTTTCAGATATTGGTGCGAGTACCAATAGGCTTTCTACAGGGATGCTTCGAGACCCTGAATAATTGAGTTCAAACCTTACACCGCAAGGGTGAGAGAAGATTTTTGCAATACTCTGGAAAGCTCTTCGGAAGCGTCGACGGGCTATTTTTGAGAATGATGGCGAAGCCGCCGAAGGGTGTTCGAAAGCGTCAACGTTTGCGCTCGCTGTCCATGTGCAAACCGCGTGCGGAGCGGGTCGATTCAATTAAGCATGCTATTAAACGTATGCGAACATATTGAATGGGAGAACCCGGCGCAGGAACGAGGCGCGCTGCAGGCTCAGGCAAGGGTGTGGCAAACTGGCCCCCCGAATTTCGCGGCAACGCGACCGACCAGGATCAGAAGGAGAGTAACGTGAGCGTTTCGACTCGTTGGATCGACATTCCCGCCGGCAACGACAGCTTCGGCGGCTATCTCGCGCGACCGAAGGGTGGCAAGGGCCCCGGCATCGTGATCATCCAGGAAATCTTTGGCGTCAACGACCATATCCGCGACGTGGTCGAGCAGTACGCGCTCGACGGCTACGTCGCCATCGCGCCGGATATCTTCTGGCGCACCCAGCCGCGCGTCGAACTCGACTACGTCGGCGCCGACCGCGACAAGGGCATCGAACTGCTGCAAAAGACCGACGTGAAGCTCGCCGTGCAGGACATCGCCGCAACGGCCGCGGCGTTGCGCGCCCTGCCCGAGTGCACGGGCAAGGTGGCGACGGTCGGCTACTGCTTCGGCGGCCGCCTGGCCTATCTCGCGGCGGCCGAAGGCTCGGTGGATGCAGCGGTCGCCTATTACGGCGGCGGCATCCAGAACGCGCTCGACCTCGCCGGCAAGGTGAAGGCGCCGATCCAGTTCCATTACGCCGAAAACGATCACGGCATTCCGCTCGACGCCGTGGGCCAGGTGCAAGCGGCCTTCGCGGGCCGCGACAACGCCGAATTCCATCTGTACCCGAACGCCGATCATGGCTTCAACTGCTCGGTGCGCGCGTCGTACAACCAGCACGCCTCCGGGCTTGCCCACGGACGCACGCTGACGTTCCTCGCCGAGCGTCTGTAAGCTGGCCTCTGCACCTTTGCCGGCCGCGCTGCCCGCTATCGCGGCGCGCTGCCGGCGTCACGGGCACGCGCCGCGGCCCGTCGCACGCCGCCCGCTGTCACCGCCGCGTCTCGTTTTTTCGAAAGCAGGAGACCCAGCCTTGCAGTCCGACTATCTGGAATACGACGCCATCGGCCTCGCCGAGCTCGTGAAGCGCAAGGAAGTGAGCGCACGCGAACTGCTCGATACCGCCATCGCGCGCGCGGAAGCCGTCAACCCCGCGATCAACGCGATCGTGCTCAAGGACTACGAGGCCGCGCGCCTGCGCACGCGCGCCATCGAGGCGAACGGCAACGGCGCCGATACGCTCGCCGACGGGCCGCTCGCAGGCGTGCCGTTTCTCGTAAAGGATCTCGGCGCGACCGTGGCCGGGCTGCGCCTGACCTACGGCAGCCGCCACTACCGGCACTACGTGCCTGCCGAAGACAGCCCGGTCGTCACGCGCATTCGCGCGGCGGGCCTCAACATTTTCGGCAAAACGAGCGCCTCGGAACTGGGCCAGATGCCCTACACCGAACCGGAACTGTTCGGTCCGTGCCGCAATCCGTGGAATCTCGACCACACGCCGGGCGGATCGAGCGGCGGCGCGGCAGCCTCGGTGGCCGCCGGCGTCGTGCCGCTCGCGCATGCCTCGGACGGCGGCGGCTCGATCCGCATTCCGGCTTCGTGCTGCGGCCTCTTCGGGTTGAAGCCGTCGCGCTCGCGCCAGGTGCCCACGAACGTAGCGCCGGCGCCGGGCGCGCTCGGCGTCGATCTGGCCGTTTCGCGCAGCGTGCGTGACAGCGCGCTGATGCTCGATCTCCTGGCGGGCGACCCCGAGCTCGCTCCCGGCGCGCCGGGCACGTTCCTCGCGGCCGCCCGCGAGCAGAACGGCTTCGCGAAGCCGCTGAACGTTGCGCTCATCACCGATCCGATGTTCGCCTTCGAGCTCTCGCCCGAAGTGCGCGCCGCCGTGGACGACGCCGCGACGCTCGTCGCTTCGCTCGGACATCGCGTGGAACCGGTGACGCTGCCGGTCGACTTCGCCGCTGCGCGCGAAGCGTTTCTGATGCTGTGGTCGGTCGTGGCGGAGCAGATGGTCCTCAAGGCCGACCAGATCACGGGCACGCGGCCGCGCCGCCAGGACTTCGAGATTGCGACGTGGGCGATGGCGCACATCGGCAGCAAGCTCGGCGAGCGCGAGCTGCCGGGCGCACTCGACGTGCAGCAGCGCATTACGACGCAGCTCGCCGACCTGATGACGCGCTACGACGTGATCCTCTGCGCGACGCTCGCCGCCGCGCCGGTGAAGATCGGCGAGCTGAAGCCGTCGCAAGCCGAGCGCCTGCAGATGCGCGCGGTCACGGCCATGCCCATGGAAGCGTTGATGAGAAAACTGCTGACGGAGGCGTCGAACAAGGCGTTCGCGTGGGCGGGAGGCACCGAGCTCTTCAACATGACGGGCCAGCCCGCGATGACGGTGCCGCTCTCGTGGAGCGCGCGCGGCTTGCCGATTGGCGTGCAGTTCGCGGCGCGCGAGGGCAATGATGCGCTGCTGGTGCGCCTTGCGGCGCAGCTCGAAGCGGCGCGTCCGTGGTTCGGGCGGCGCCCGCCGCTCCTTCAGGCGCGCAGCTAGCGCGCCGCGCGCTCAGTGACGCGTAGTGCCGCGCGCTGATGAAGCGCGGCACACAGTACCGCGGTACGATCGCGGCCGGTCAGGCCTTCTTGTTATAGGCGCTGCACCAGCCCTTGCCCGCCACCTCTTTGCCGCCGAACATCGGGCACGGCGCCCAGGCGTCGGCCGCCTTGCCCTGGTAGAACGTGCAGTTGCTGCAGTCCTGACCGGCGGCGTATTTCGCGAACTTCGCCTTGTCGACCTTGCTGGCGTCGGCCTTGTAGCCGAGCGCCTGGGCCGTGGGATCGGATTCGCTGGCCTTCGGGGCATCGGCGAATGCCTGGCGCGACAGCGCGACGGTGGCGGCAACACCCATGCTCGTGATCAGAAAGCTGCGGCGGGACGATTTCATAAGACTCACTCCACTCCAGTATGTAGGGCTAAACGCCGTTCTGACGACAGCGTCGCGCAAGCATAGCAACGAAGCACCGCGGAATTTCGTTGCAATTCCGGAGATAAGAGAGCCGTATCAATCGGGGATAAGAATCACTCCGCTCAAGCGGCTCCGGCCAGTTCGCACACGCGCTGGGCTATGGCGAGCGAAGCCGTCAGCCCCGGCGACTCGATGCCGAACAGGTTGACGAGACCGCGCACGCCGTGAGCGGCGGCGCCCTGGATCATGAAATCGGCGGCGGGCTCGCCGGGACCGGAGAGCTTGGGCCGGATGCCTGCGTAGGCCGGCTGCAGCGCGTCGTCGGGCAAGGCCGGCCAGTAGCTGCGGATCTGCGAGTAGAACGCATCGGCGCGATGCGGATCGACGTCGTAGTCGATCGAGTCGATCCATTCGACGTCCGGGCCGAAGCGCGCCTGGCCGCCCAGATCGAGTGTTAGATGGACGCCGAGCCCGGCCTCGTTCGGCATCGGATAGATGAGCCGCGAGAACGGCACGCGCCCCGACACGCTGAAGTAATTGCCGCGCGCGAGGTAAAGCGGCGGGACGTGGCGCGCGTCGAGCCCGCGAATGCGCCGCGCGAGCTTGTTGGCCGCGAGCCCCGCGCTGTTGACGACGCAAGCCGCGCGCAGCACCGTCGGCGCCTCGCCGCCCACCTTCACGACGAAGCCGTTCGCGGTCGCATCGATGGCCTCGACGGGCGACTTCAGCGCGATGACTGCGCCGTCGCGCTCGGCGTCGCCCTGCAGCGCGAGCATCAACTGGTGACTGTCCACGATGCCGGTCTGCGGCGAGTACACGGCCGCCACGCATTCGAGCGCCGGTTCGAGCGCCAGCGCCTCGGACCCGCTGATGCGCGTGAGGTCGAACACGCCGTTTTCCTTGCCGCGCGCGAGGATCGCCTCGAGTTGCGGAATCTGGTTGGGCGCCGTGGCGACCAGCAGCTTGCCGCAGCGCGCATGCGTGACGTTGCGCGAGGCGCAGTAGTCGTAAAGCATCTCGCGTCCGCGCACGCAGAGCGTGGCCTTGAGCGAGCCGCGCGGGTAGTAGAGCCCCGCGTGGATGACTTCGCTGTTGCGCGAACTCGTGCTGGTGCCGATGGCGTCGGCGGCTTCGAGCACGATGACCTCGCGTCCGCGCGCCGCGAGCGAGCGCGCAATCGCGAGCCCGACCACGCCCGCGCCGATGACTACACAGTCGATCTGATCCATGTCTGGGCGTCTGCCTCTGCGCCGACAGCCGGGATTCGGCCCGCGACGCAATCCTCTCGGTAGGGTTGATGGCGTGCGAAGCACACCGTCGCTTCAAGGAAATTGTACGCCCTGTGGCGACGCAGCAAAGATGGGACATGCGGCAAACGCGCGGCGCCGCACCGTGCGACGCCAACCGACCCTTAATTCGGCGCCGCCGAATGCTGTAAGCCCCGTCCCCACCCCGATAAACTGCAAGGGCTCGTTTTTTGCGAACCCGGTATAGGATCGGTGGTCAGACTGATCCAGTCTGTCCGTCGCGCTTCCGATGCGGCGGACGTGTAGGGAGTCATCGATATGACGTTGTGGAACCGCTGCCTCGCCGCCGCATTGCTGGCCGCCGCCTTCGGCACGGCCGCCGTGGGCGCACGGGCGCAGGACACCGGGCAACAGGCCGTCAAGTGGACGCTGCAGGTGATGCGCGACGGTCAGCAGATCGACGAATTCGACGGTACGACCACCGTAGGTCAGGCACACACCGATACGCACCATCACGCCGTCACGCACGACATCGGCTGCAAGGACCAGCCGGCCGGCAGCATCGACCTCGAGCGCACCGTGACCGTCTCGCCGCTGCGGGCGAATGCGAGCGACGCGATCCTGTCGATCGATGCGGAGGAAACCCTCGAATCCGACGACCGGCCCCAAACGGCCGAAGGCTGCAAGCTGCCGCCGCAGCCGCGCCAGGTCAACGCCAGCCATCCGGGGCTCGACGTTCCGGCGGGCCAAACGGTGACCTGGCAGATCGTGGACAAGGATCCATCGCTCGCCTACCGGATCAGCGCGAGCCTCGCGCCGCAGCCGTGAGCGGCGCGGCACCCAATAACTCGAAGAAGCACGACGAACCACCGCGAATAACCGCGAACGACCGCTGATGCGAAACCCCGAAGAACCGCTCATCGACACCGCCCACCGCAAGGACTTCGTCGCCGTGAGCTGGAACCTGCACAAGGGCCGCTCGCCGCTGGGCTTCCAGGCCTGGCAGGCCATGCGCCGCTGGGTGCAATCCACCCATGCCGACGCCTATTTCCTGCAGGAAGCCATGGCGCGACGCCTGCCGCAACCGGTGCTGACATCCACATTCGGCGCGCCGCTCGGCGATCCGCTCGAAGACGTCTGGCACTGCCAGGCCACCGAGATCGCGGACTCGCTCGAACTGCAGATCGCGCTCGGCACCAATGTGTTCAAGCCCTCGTGGCGTCACGGCAACGCCATCCTCTCGCCGCACCCGCTCGACCTGGGCGGGCGCTGGGACATCTCGGCGCACCGGTTCGAGCGCCGCGGCCTGCTGGTGGCGCGCGCGAGCGTGGCCGGAACCTCGGTCACGCTGCTGTGCGCGCACCTCGCGCTCACGCGCAGCGCACGGCTGCGCCAGATGAACTGGATCGCGCACTGGATCGCCAGGGAAGCGCCGCACGGCCCCCTCGTGCTCGCAGGTGACTTCAACGACTGGCGCAACGACTCCGTACCGCTCTTCGCGGAGCACGGCATGCAGGAGGTGGCGACGTTGCTGGGCGAGCCCGCGCGCACGTTCCCGGCGTTCTCGCCTGCGCTCGCGCTCGACAAGATGTTCGTGCGCGGCCTGCAGCCGGTCGAACTGATCCCGCCCGCGCAGGAAACCGCCTGGCTCTCCGATCACCTGCCCTACATGGCGCGGCTGCGGCTCGAATAGGCCGTCGGCGTCTCGCGCGAGAATCTCGAAGCGGCGCGCAGCAACGCGTTAAGATGGCGGGCCGCGCGCCGCGCATGGTGTTGCGCTCCTTCGAGTCGCTCAGGTCTCCTCATGCATTACGTCACCCTACTGCTCCAGATCGCCGCCGTTTATTCGCTCGCGCTCGTGAGTCCCGGCCCGAACTTTTTCATGGTCACCCAGCTTTCGCTCGCGGGACGGCGCGCGCTGGGCGTGACCTCGGCGTTCGGTGTGGGCGTCGGTTCCACCGCGTGGGCGGCGCTCGCCATGCTCGGTTTCGCCACCGTGCTCCAGCGCATCGACTGGGTCTACACCGGCGTGCGCGTCGCCGGTGCGCTCTACCTCGTCTGGTTCGGCATCAAGCTCGTGCGCTCGGGCGCGCGCCGCGACCTGGTGGCCGTGGCGCCGACGGCCGTCGAACCGCTGCCGCCCGCCGGACGCCACGAGTATTTCCGCACCTGGCGCGCCGGGCTTTTCACGTGCCTCACCAATCCGAAGAGCTGTGTCTTCTGGACCAGCATGTTCGCGGCGATGCTGCCCGCGCATCCGCCGCTGGGGTTCTACGGCGCCGTGCTGGCGACGGTGGCGGCCATGTCGTTCGGCTGGCACTGCGGCATCGCCTTCCTGTTCGCCGACGACCGCACCCAGCGCGGCTATCGCCGCGTGCGCCGCCCGATCGACGCGTTCTGCGGCGTGGCGCTGGTCGGCCTCGGCCTGAAGCTGGCCGCCGACCGCTAAGCGGGCTGGCGAAACCTGTAACGGCCCCGCCACCAGGGTCTATGCTGCGGTCCGCCAAGGCTTCCGGTATCATCTCGCAAATATTCGCGCGCGCGCCCGATTGAACCATCCGTCGACCGGACGAGCGCTGCAAGCGGCACACCGCCCGCTCTCGCGGGTTTGAGGCCTGATACCACCGGCCCATGCGCCGCCGTCATGGCCAATGCCAGCCTTGCCCGTTACGTCTGCCGTGCGGGCGCCAGCGTCCCGCCGCGCGCGGCTTTGCCGCTACAGCGCGAGGCGCGAGCCACTCCTCCCATTGGCGCCCCCCGCCCTCGCGGCGCGGTCGCGGTAAAATGGCGGACTGCGCCTCGTTTTGGTCTGGCGGCCTTTGTTTCGCACCATCAGGAACCATGAGCAAAAACACCGAAGAAACCGTTTTGAGCGTCCATCACTGGACCGACACGCTTTTCAGCTTCACCTGCACGCGCGACCCGGCCCTGCGTTTCGACAACGGCCAGTTCACGATGGTGGGCCTCGAAGTGGACGGCAAGCCGCTGATGCGCGCCTACTCGCTCGCCAGCGCCAACTACGAAGAGCACCTCGAATTCCTGAGCATCAAGGTGCCCGACGGCCCGCTCACGTCGCGCCTGCAGCACCTGAAAGTCGGCGACAAGGTTCTGATCGGCAAGAAACCCGTCGGCACGCTCGTGGCCGACAACCTGCTGCCCGGCAAGGTGCTGTGGCTGCTCTCGACCGGCACGGGTCTGGCGCCGTTCATGTCGATCATCAAGGATCCGGACATCTACGACCGCTACGACAAGATCGTCCTCACGCACACCTGCCGGTTCATCGACGAGCTCGCGTATAAGGAGTTCATCTCCGAAGAACTGCGCGAGCACGAGTACCTGGGCGAGATCGTCCGCGAAAAGCTGGTCTACTTCCCGACCGTCACGCGCGAAACCTTCGAGAACCGCGGCCGCATCACCGAGCTGATCGAAACGGGCAAGCTGTTCGAAGACCTCGACCTGCCGGCGTTCACGCCCGAGCGCGACCGCATCATGCTGTGCGGCAGCACGCACATGCTGCGCGACACCGTCGAGCTGCTCGAAAAGGCCGGCCTCACGGAAGGCAGCAACAACAAGCCGGGCCACTACGTCGTGGAAAAGGCCTTCGTCGGCTGATCCGCCGGCCCGTCCGGGCTTGACTCGAATGCCACGAAAGCCGGAGCCTCGCGCTCCGGCTTTTTTTCGCCCGTGCTGGCTGCCATGCGCTGCCGCCATGCGACGCGCCGACGGTTACATATTTCACAAAAATCAGGTAGCTTTTCTGTCAGCATTTTTCTGACAAATGCGGCCCGTGCGGGATCCCTGCGCCACCTCAAGCAGGCTCTAGATTTTTTGCGCCAAGCCTTGTCCAGCCTGAATTTTTTCTTTTTTTAAGATATTATCGCGGCGCAGCATTGGCCGTTTGCACGTCCCGATCAGGGACACAGCCAGGTTGTTACTGGATGTAAATTTCGTTACGCTGCGCCGTGCCGTTATCCGTCGCACCGGGACCCAGACTCCCGGGCATCCATGGCGCGGCAAACCGGTTCCAGAACGGGGGATGAATGGACACGTCGAATTTCGCGGCAGTGATCGCGCGTGCGCCTGATGCGTTGGCGTCAGGCGGCGATCCGTCGCCCGGCGGTCTGTCGCGCCCGTACGCGGCTCCCATGCCGCACCGGCCACGCCCCGCCGATGCAGCGCTTGCCGGCCTGAGCGAGATCGTCGGCCGGCAGGAGCAACTCGCGGCAGCCCGCACGATCCGCATCGAAGCCGACGAGGCCGCCCGCGAGCGTCTCGCCCGCGAGCTGCACGACAGCGTCGGCGCCGAGCTCGCCGCCACCCATTTCGCGCTCGCGAACGTCCACACCTGGCTGCCCGCCAATGCGCCGCCGCAGTGCGCCGAAGCGCTCGCGCTCGTCGCGCGTTCGCTCGAAACCGCCGGCGAGGCGCTGCGCCACGCGCTCGACGGGCTCGCCGCCCCGCAACTCGATGCCGGCCTCGTGCCGACGCTCGCCGAGTGGACGCGCGGCTTCGGCAAGCGCACGAACCTCGCCACGAGCTTCGTCTGCGCGGCCGACGTGCGGCTCGCGCGCCTGCCGGCCGAAGCGGCGCTCGCCGTGTTCCGCGTGGCCCAGGAGGCGCTCGCCAACGTCGCGCGGCATGCCCGCGCGACCCACGCCGACGTGCGCATCGACTGCAGCATGCGCGACCTGACACTCACCGTGAGCGACGACGGCATCGGCCTGCCGCGCAGCTCGACCGGCGTGCGGCGCGCCGGCAGCCGCCGCAGCCAGTACGGCCTGGCCGGCATGCGCGAGCGCTGCGCCGCCTTCGGCGGAACGCTGCGCACGAGCGCCCGCCATACCGGCGACGGCCAGCCCGGGACCGTCGTGCGCGCACGATTCGCCTGGGGCGCGCTCCTTGCGGCCCCAGCCTCCGATTTCGCTCCACCCCTCGTGAAAGGCGCTCTCTCATGAGCCATCGCATCCTGCTGGTCGACGACCACGCCGTCGTGCGCCAGGGCGTACGCCAGTTGCTGGTCGACCGGGGCATCGCAAGCGAAGTGATCGAGGCGCAGACCGGCGCCGAAGCCCTCGCCGCCATCGCGAAACACGCCTGCGATGTGGTGCTGCTCGACATCTCGCTGCCGGACATGAACGGCGTCGAGGTGCTCAAGCGCGCGAAACGCAAGGCGCCGCGCGTGCCGGTGCTGATGTTCTCGATGTACCGCGAGGACCAGTACGCCGTGCGCGCGCTGAAGGCCGGCGCCTCGGGCTACCTCTCGAAGACGGTGGACGCGGCGCAGATGATCGCCGCGATCCAGCAGGTAGCGAGCGGCCGCAAGTACGTGAGCCCGGCGATGGCTGAGGCGCTGGCCGATTACGTGCTCGTGGACGGCGAGCAGATGCCGCACGAAAAGCTCTCCGACCGCGAGTACCAGACGCTGTGCATGCTCGCCTCGGGCAAGCGGCTCACCGACATCGCGCGCACCCTCTCGCTTTCGGTGAAGACGGTGAGCGTGTACCGCACGCGCCTGCTCGAAAAGATGAACCTCACCAACAACGCCGAACTCACGTTCTACGTGATGAGCAACCGGCTCGTCGATCTCGCGCCGGCGGTAGGCGCGTAAGCCTCTCGCAAGGCGGACGGGCACCCTGCGGCGCTGGGGTGGCGTCTGGGTGGCGCCGGGTTGCACCTCGCGGGCACGGCAATGGCACTTAAGCGGCCTTCTCGCCATAAGCCCTTGATCTGGAAATGAGTTTTTCCGATTCCGCACGCTCGGGCAAGGATTGCGCGCGCTCGTCTTCGTTTGCGGCAGATTCGCCCGCGGCCCACGGGTTCTTCAGCCCAATTTCGCTGCTTTTTACCCCGCTTTTACCCCTTTCCTGCCCCAATCCGCCCGGTCTCGCTGTCCATATCCGCTAAAATTTCCGGTTTCACGATTTTCGGCGCGCCGGCCCCCACAGAGGCTGCGCCCAAACCAGGAGTTCCCCGCCAAATGTCCCTCTTTCGCAAGAAGAACGTCGAGCACATGCTGCAGGCGAGCGCCCAGGGCGCCGGCCTGAAGAAAGCACTCGGCGCACTGGACCTCACCTTCCTCGGCATCGGCGCGATCATCGGCACCGGCATTTTCGTCCTGACCGGCACGGGTGCCGTGCAGGCCGGCCCCGCCCTGATGGTGGCGTTCCTCATCGCCGCCGTGGCCTGCTGCTTCGCCGCCCTCGCCTATGCCGAGTTCGCCTCGACCATTCCCGTCGCCGGCTCGATCTACACGTATTCGTACGCGACGCTCGGCGAACTGGCCGCCTGGGTGATCGGCTGGGACCTCATGCTCGAGTACGGCCTCGCCACCTCGGCCGTCTCGGTGGGCTGGTCGGGCTATCTGCAATCGCTGCTCGCGGGCTTCGGGCTCAACCTGCCCGCCGCGCTTACCGCCGCGCCCGGCGCGGTGCCGGGCGTGCATACGCTCTTCAACCTGCCCGCGTTCCTCGTGATGATGGTGATCACGGCGCTCCTCTCCATCGGCGTGCGCGAATCCACCCGCATCAACAACATCATGGTCGCCATCAAGGTGACGGTCGTGCTGCTCGTGATCGCCGTCGGGGCGTTCCACGTCACGCCCGCCAACTGGCATCCGTTCATGCCCAACGGCTGGAACGGCGTGTTCGGCGCCGCCGCCGTGATGTTCTTCGCCTTCATCGGCTTCGATTCGGTCTCGTCCGCCGCCGAGGAAGTGAAGAATCCCAAGCGCGATCTGCCCGTCGGCATCATCGCCTCGCTCGCCGTGTGCGCCGTGCTCTACGTGGCCGTCGCCGCCGTCGTGACGGGCATCGTGCCGTCCGCGCAGTTCGCCAACATCGGGCACCCGGTCTCGTACGCGCTGCAGGTGGCCGGCGAAAAGTGGGTGGCCGGCTTCATCGACCTCGGCGCCGTGCTCGGCATGCTCACCGTGATCCTCGTGATGAGCTACGGCCAGACCCGCATCATCTTCGCGATGTCGCGCGACGGCCTCCTGCCCGCGGCGCTCTCGCGCGTGCATCCGCGCTACGCGACGCCCTTCCTCACCACCTGGCTCGTCGGCATCTTCTTCGGGCTGATCGGCGCGCTCGTGCCGCTCAACGTGCTTGCCGAGCTCATCAACATCGGCACGCTCGCGGCGTTCTCGATGGTCTCGATCGCCGTGCTGATCCTGCGCAAGACGCATCCGGACCTGCCGCGCGCGTTCCGCTGCCCGGGCGTGCCCGTGGTGCCCATCCTGGCCGTGGCCTCGTGCCTGTTCCTGATGATCAACCTGCAGCCGCTCACGTGGATCGCCTTCGTGGTCTGGCTCGTGATCGGCATGGTGATCTACTTCGGCTATTCGCGCCGTCATTCGCGGCTCGCGCACGAGACGCACGACTCACGCTGAGGCAGGCGGGGCAGCGCACGCTTCCCCGCTTCGCCGTTCGTCGCTCGCCGCTCGCCGTTCGCCGTTCGCCGTTCGCTGCCCGCCGCATTTCGCGGCGGCGCATCAAACGCACGAACAGGCTCGAACGGCCTGTCCCGTCCGGGACAGGCCGTTTTTCGTGCTCGCCCGGCGGTAAAAGCCCGCGCAGCGCAAACCGGCAATTTGTGCTTTACTGTCCGGGCGTCATCCCTTGGCATCACTGAAGAGCAACGCACCAGCCGGACCCTCGCCCCCACTCCTTCCGGGCCGCCCACTCCATACGGGTAGCCGCGCGCAGCACGCGCAACGGACGGCAGACAAGCAGACGGCATTTCGGGGCAACATGGTGTACGCGGGCCCAGGCCGGTCTCTATCCCATCGCTTTGCATGGGGCCGCACGAGGCGCTGAAGCGCCAGGTGCGGCCGACAAGGAGACAATCAATGGCGATCAGTATCCGCCTCACGGTCAACGGCGCACCCGTGACCGCCGAAATCGAACCCCACACGCTTCTGGTCCAGTTCCTGCGCGAGCAGCTACGTCTCACCGGCACGCACGTCGGCTGCGACACGGCGCAGTGCGGCGCCTGCACCGTCCATCTGAACGGCCGCGCGATCAAGTCGTGCAACCAGCTCGCCGTGCAATGCGACGGCATGGACGTCACCACCATCGAAGGCCTGGCGAAGAACGGCGAGCTGCATCCGATGCAGGCCGCGTTCCGCGAGTGCCATGGCCTGCAGTGCGGCTTCTGCACGCCGGGCATGGTGATGAGCGCAACGGCGCTCGCCATCGAGAACCCGGACCTCACCGAAGCCGACGTGCGCGCGGGCCTCGACGGCAATCTGTGCCGCTGTACGGGCTATCACAACATCGTGAAGGCGGTGCTCGCGGGCGCGGAAGGCATGCGCGCCGGCACGTCCGCCGCCGCTACGGTGTAAGGGGAGGCCGTCATGAACGCACCCGAACCGAACCGCCTGATCGGCGCCCCCGTCAAGCGCAAGGAAGACCAGCGCTTCCTCACCGGCGCCGGCCAGTACACCGACGACGTCGTCCTGCCCGCGCAAAGTTATGCCGTGTTCGTGCGCTCGCCGCATGCGCACGCACGCATCAAGCGCATCGACACGAGTGCCGCCAAGGCCGCGCCCGGCGTGGTGGCCGTCTTCACCGGCGCGGACCTCGCCGCCGAGAACGTGGGCGGCCTGCCGTGCGGCTGGCTGATCCACAGCATCGACGGCACGCCCATGCACGAGCCGCCGCATCCCGTGATCGCGCACGAGAAGGCGCGCCACGTGGGCGACCAGGTGGCGCTCGTGATCGCCGAATCGGTGAAGGCGGCAAAGGATGCCGCCGAGCTGGTCGAAGTCGACTACGAGGAGCTGCCCGCCGTCGTCGACACGGCCCACGCCGCCGACGCCGGCCAGGCCCTCGTGCACGACGGCGTGCCGAACAACACCTGCTACACGTGGGGCCACGGCGACAAGGCCGCCACCGACGCGGCGTTCGCCAGGGCGGCGCACGTCACGACGCTCGACATCGTGAATAACCGCCTCGTGCCGAACGCCATCGAGCCGCGCGCCGTGAACGCGAACTACTCGCTGCACGACGACAGCTACACCGTTTATGTGGCCAACCAGAACCCGCATGTCGAGCGGCTGCTCATGGCCGCGTTCGTGCTCGGGCTACCGGAAACTAAGCTGCGCATCGTGGCGCCGGACGTGGGCGGCGGCTTCGGCTCGAAGATCTTCCTCTACGCCGAGGACGTCGCGCTCACGTGGGCCGCGAAGAAGATCCGCCGTCCGGTGAAGTGGACGGCCGAGCGCAGCGAGTCGTTCGTCTCCGACGCCCACGGCCGCGACCACGTGACGAAGGCCGAGCTCGCGATGGACAAGGACGGCAAGTTCCTCGCCATGCGCGTGCACACGACCGCGAACATGGGCGCGTATCTCTCCACGTTCGCCTCCAGCGTGCCGACCATCCTCTACGCGACGCTGCTCGCGGGCCAATACACCACGCCCGCGATCTACGCCGAGGTGAAGGCCGTGTTCACGAACACCGTGCCCGTGGATGCGTATCGCGGCGCGGGCCGCCCCGAGGCGACCTACGTGGTCGAACGCCTTGTGGAAACGGCCGCGCGCGAAATGAAGCTCGATCCGGCCGAGATCCGCCGCCGCAACTTCATCACGTCGTTCCCGTACGCGACGCCCGTCGGCCTCACCTACGACACCGGCGACTACGAGGCCTGCCTCGGTCGCGCGCTCGAACTCGCCGACGTCAAGGGCTTTGCCGCCCGGCGCGACGCCTCGAAGCAGAACGGCAAGCTGCGCGGCCTTGGCTACTCGTGCTACATCGAGGCGTGCGGCCTTGCCCCGTCGAACGTCGCGGGCGCGCTAGGCGCGCGCGCCGGCCTCTTCGAAGCGGGCGAAGTGCGCGTGAATCCGACCGGCTCCGTTACCGTGTTCACAGGCTCGCACAGCCATGGCCAGGGCCACGAGACGACCTTCGCGCAGGTCGTGTCCGACCGGTTAGGCGTACCGATCGAGCAGATCGAGATCGTGCACGGCGACACGGCCCGCATTCCGTTCGGCATGGGCACGTATGGCTCGCGCTCGATCGCGGTGGGCGGCTCGGCCCTCATGAAAGCGCTCGACAAAATCGAGTCGAAGGCAAAGAAGATCGCCGCGCACATGCTCGAAGCCGGCGTGGAGGACATCGAGTTCGCGAACGGCGTCTTCCGCGTGGCGGGCACCGACCGCACGAAGGCCTTCGCGGAAATCGCGCTCTCGGCCTACGTGCCGCACAACTACCCGCTGGAAACGCTCGAACCGGGCCTCGACGAAAGCGCGTTCTACGACCCGACCAACTTCACCTATCCCTCGGGCGCGTACATCTGCGAGGTGGAAGTCGATCCCGAAACGGGCGTGACGAGCATCGAGCACTTCACCGCCGTGGACGACTTCGGCAACGTCATCAATCCGATGATCGTCGAAGGCCAGGTGCATGGCGGCCTGGGCCAGGGGATCGGCCAGGCGATGCTGGAGCAGTGCATCTACGACAACGAGACCGGCCAGTTGCTCTCGGGCTCGTATATGGACTACGCGATGCCCCATGCGTCCGACGTGCCCTCGTTCACCGTCGAAACCGCGAAGGGCACGCCGTGCACGCATAACCCGCTCGGCGTGAAAGGCTGCGGCGAGGCGGGCGCGATCGGCTCGCCGCCCGCCGTCATCAATGCGATCCTCGACGCGCTCGGTCCCCTCGGCGTGAAAGACCTGCAGATGCCGGCCACGCCGCATCGCGTGTGGTCGGCGATCCAGGCCGCCGGGGGTTCCGGCGCGGCTTCACAACCTTGAGCGGAGGCGCACCATGTATTCATTCGACTACCAGCGCGCGGACGACGCGCAAGGCGCCGTGAAGACGATCGCCGCCGACTCGGACGCCAAATACCTGGCCGGCGGCCAGAGCCTGCTCGCGGCGATGAAGCTGCGGCTCGCGCAGCCCTCCACGCTCGTGGACGTCACACGCATTCCCGACCTGAAGGCGCTCTTCGTGGACGGCAAGGTCGTGAAGGTGGGCGCAGCGGTGTGCCATGCGGACGTCGCCGAAAGCGCGCAGGTCCAGAACGCGCTGCCCGCGCTCGCGCAGCTCGCGGGCGGCATCGGCGATCGCCAGGTGCGTGCGCTCGGCACGATAGGCGGCTCGCTCGCGAACAACGACCCCGCAGCCGACTATCCGGCCGCCGTGCTCGCGCTGAACGCGACTGTCGTCACCGACCGCCGCCGCATCGCCGCCGACGACTTCTTCCTCGGCATGTACGAGACGGCGCTGGAACCCGACGAGCTGATCGTGGCCGTGGAGTTTCCCGTTCCCGAGCGGGCGGCCTACGAGAAGTTCAAGAACCCGGCCTCGCATTTCGCGCTGACCGGCGTGTTCGTCGCGCAGTTCGCCAATGGCGCGGCAGGCGGACCCGTGCGCGTGGCCGTCACGGGCGCGGCGCCTTCGGTGTTCCGTGCGGACGCGCTCGAACAGGCGCTCGCGGCGAACTTCACGCCCGCCGCCGCGCGCGCCGTGACCGTGGCCGCCGACGACCTGAACACGGACCTCCACGCCAGCGCCGCCTATCGCGCGCACCTGATTCCGGTGCTCGCGGGGCGCGCGGTGACCGAGGCCATCGGCTAGGTCCGCCATCGGGGCACGCTCGCGCGCGCAGCCTGCTGCCCGCGGGAGCGTGCCCGCTTACGCTTTTCAGGCACGCCATGCAACCGGCCTCGATCGACGACACCCAGGCGCAACTCCAGACGCGCGGCTATTTCGCGAGCCGCGAGCTGGCGACCGCCCTCTTTCTCGCGCTGCGCATGCAGCGTCCGCTGTTCCTCGAGGGCGAGCCCGGCGTGGGCAAAACGGAGCTCGCCAAGTCCGCCGCCGCGATGCTCGGCACGACGCTGCTGCGGCTGCAGTGCTACGAAGGGCTCGACACCGCGAGCGCGCTCTACGAATGGGACTATCCGCGCCAGATCATGGCGCTGCGTCTTGCGGAAGCGGCCGGCGAAAAGCCGCGCAACGACACGCTCTACCGCGACGAATTCCTGCTCAAGCGGCCGCTGCTGCAGGCGTTGCAGCCCGACCCGCAGAACCCTGCGGCGCGGCGCGTGCTGCTGATCGACGAAATCGACCGCGCGGACGAACCGTTCGAAGCCTTCCTGCTGGAGCTTCTTTCGGACTTCCAGGTATCGATCCCCGAGTACGGTACGGTGCGCGCCCACGAACCGCCGCTCGTTGTCATCACCTCGAACCGCACGCGAGAAGTGCACGACGCGCTCAAGCGCCGCTGCCTCTATCAATGGCTCGGCTATCCGGACCGCGAGCGCGAGCTGGCGATCGTGGCGGCGCGCGCGCCCGAAACCTCCGAAGCGCTGCAGCGCCGCGCGGTGGCCTTCGTGCACCGGCTGCGCACGATGGATCTCTTCAAGGCCCCGGGCATTGCGGAAACCATCGACTGGTGCCGCGCGCTGGAGGCACTCGCGGTGACCGAACTCGATCCCCAGTCGGTGCAGGACACGCTGGGCGTCCTGCTCAAGTATCAGGACGACCTCGCACAACTGGACCCGCAGCGCATCGCCGAGGCGCTCGCGGTGGCGGAATAGATCGATGGACACCACGCCTCCCATGCTCGCGCGCAACGTCGTGCACTTCGTGCGCGTGCTGCGCGGCGCGGGCTTGCCGATGTCGCCCGCCCAGGCTGCCGACGCGCTCGAAGCGCTGAGCCTGATCGATCTCGCGCGCCGCGACGACGTGCGGGCCGCGCTGGCCGCCTTGCTCACGGCGGCGCCCGACGAGCGCGAGATCTTCGACGCCGCCTTCGAGCTGTTCTGGCGCGACCCCGACTGGGAGAGCAAGCTGCGCGCCCTGCTGCTGCCGAAGGTGCAGGGCGGCCTGCCGCCGCCGCGCCGCAACAACCGTCTCGCGGAGGCGCTCGCGGCCCGCGCCGCCGCGCCGCGCGGCGCGCCCCCCGCGCGCGACGAGCACAAAGAACACGAATTGCGCGCCCACGCGAGCTTCAGCGCCGAGGAACGCCTGCGCCATCGGGACTTCGAAACGCTCACCGCCGACGAATGGAGCACGCTGCGCCACCTGATCCGCGCGCGCCGCCTGCCGCTCGCGACCGAGCGCACGCGGCGGCTCAAGGCCGCCTCGCACGGCACGCACGCCGATCTGCGCGCGAGCGCGCGCCACGCCGTGCGCGCGGGCGGCGACTGGACCGTGTGGAAATACCGCGCCCCCGTCGAGCGCAAGCCGCCGCTCGTGCTGATGCTCGATATCAGCGGATCGATGAGTGCATATTCGCGCGCGGTGCTTTACTTCTGTCACGCGTTACTGCATTCTCGCGAGCGCCTTCAGGTCTTCCTGTTCGGCACGCGCCTCACGCACGCCACGCGCGCCCTGCGCGAACGCGACCCCGACATCGCGCTCGCGCAGCTCGCCACGCAGGTGGCGGACTGGTCGGGCGGCACGCGCATTGGCGCGACGCTCGGCGAGTTCAATCGCCGCTGGGCGCGCCGTATGCTCGGCGGAAGAGCCACCGTGCTGATCGTCACCGACGGACTCGATCACGAAGCAAGCGAGACGCTCGCCGCCGAAATGGCGCGCCTGCATCGCTTCGCGCATCGCGTGGTGTGGCTCAATCCGCTCCTGCGCTACTGCGACTTCGCGCCGAAGGCGCGCGGCGTGCAGGCGATGCTGCCGCACGTGGACGCCCACTACCCGGTCCACAACCTCGATTGCCTCGAAGCGTTCGGGCGCAGTCTGAGCGAAGCGCCGTTCGCCGCGCGCATGCCGCAGCGAACGTCACCAGAAGGAGGAACACGATGGAGCTGACCGAAAGCCACTCGCTGCCGGTACCGCAGCAGCGAGCGTGGGAAGCGCTCAACGACACGGCGATACTCAAGGCCTGCATTCCGGGCTGCGAGAGCATCGAGCCCGAAGGCGAATCCGCCTACGCCGTCGCGCTGACCGCCGTCGTGGGCCCGGTGAAGGCGCGCTTCAAAGGGCGCATGGAACTGACCGATATCGACGCGCCGAGAAGCTACACGATCCAGTTCGAAGGCCAGGGCGGCGCAGCGGGCTTCGGCAAGGGCAGCGCGCAGGTGAAACTCGAGCCGGAAGGCGAGAACGCCACGACGCTCACCTACACCGCGAACGCGCAAGTGGGCGGCAAGCTCGCGCAGATCGGTTCGCGGCTCGTGGACGGCGCCGCGCGCAAGATTGCGGCAGAATTTTTCAAACGCTTCGGCGAGCAGTTGGGCGGCGGTCCGGCCGCCGCCGAGGAAAGTGAAGAACCCGAAGCGGTTCAAGCAAGAAACGAAGCAGGAAGCGAAGTGGACAGTGAAAACGCCGCCGAAGACGCATCGGACGACGACGGAAAAAAGAGGAAACGATCATGGACAGCGTGGATCTCGAGGTCCTGAAGTCCAGCGTACGCTGGCTGGAAGAAGGGCACCGCGCCCTGCTGGTGACGGTGGTGAAGACGTGGGGCTCGTCGCCGCGTCCCGAGGGCGCGATGCTCGTGGTGCGCGACGACGGGCTCGTGGTGGGCTCGGTCTCGGGCGGCTGCATCGAGGACGACCTGATCGACCGCGTACGCCGCGAAGGCATCGGCATCGACAAACCCGAAGCCGTGAAATACGGCATCACGGCCGAAGAAGCACATCGTTTCGGACTGCCATGCGGCGGCACGATCCAGCTCGTGCTGGAGCCGCTTGGCGAGGCAAGCGGCATCGGCGCGCTGCTCGCAGCCGTGGAGCGCGGCGAACTCGTAGCGCGCACGCTCGCCATGGCGAGCGGCGAGGCCTCGCTCGGCCCCGCCAGCGCGACGGACGGCGTCTATTTCGACGACGCGCAACTGCTTACCATCCACGGGCCTCGCTACCGCATGCTCGTCATCGGCGCGGGGCAGCTCTCGCGCTACCTGTGCCAGATTGCCGTCGGGCTCGACTATCAGGTGACGGTGTGCGATCCGCGCGAGGAGTACACCGACACCTGGGATGTGCCGGGCACGGCGCTCGTGCGCACCATGCCCGACGACACGGTTCTGGAGATGAAGCTGGACGAACGCTGCGCCGTGATCGCGCTCACGCACGATCCGAAGCTCGACGACCTCGCGCTGATGGAAGCGCTCAAGACACCCGCGTTCTACGTCGGCGCGCTAGGTTCGCGGCGCAACAATGCGGCACGGCGCGAGCGGCTCAAGGAGTTCGATCTGAGCGAGGCGGAGCTTGCGCGGCTGCACGGGCCGGTCGGCATTTACATCGGCAGCCGCACGCCGCCCGAAATCGCCGTGTCGATTCTCGCCGAGGTGACTGCGGCAAAGAACGGTGTCTCGCTGCCCACCATCCTCCAGGTTGAAGGCGCGAAAGCCGCGCGCGAGATCGCGGCCGGCGCCGGGTCGGCCTGTCACGTTTGAGCGTGTTTGAGCGCGCTTGAACGGTTCCAGCGGGCCCCGACTCTCGTCGGCGGCCCGCGTCGCCGCCTGACTGACGCGGCGGCGAATTGCCGTCTCCGGCCTAGCCGAACAGCTTCATCGCCTGGGTGAGCGTACTGGTCACGCCCCATGCGAGCGGCACCAGCACATAAAACCAGAAGATAGCCATCAGCAGCTTGTTCGAGGATTTCGTGGCAACGGTCGTGCTCATTGTTCGAGACTCCTTAGTTTCCGGCCGCGAGTTGCGACTCGCTCATGTGATGCTTCTCGTGCACGCGCGTGACGAGCAGATTGCAGACGAAACCGACCACCAGCAGCACCGCCATGATGTGTACGGTCATCGTGTAGGCGTCGGCCTTCGCGACGCCATGCGCCACCTGGTAGGCGCGCACGTAGTTGACGAGGACCGGCCCCGCGACGCCGGCCGCGGCCCATGCGGTCAGCAGGCGCCCATGGATGCCGCCGACGAACGCCGTGCCGAACATGTCCGCGAGATAGGCAGGCACGGTCGAAAAGCCGCCGCCGTACATCGAAAGGATCACGCAGTACGCAAGCACGAACAGCACGATGTTGCCGCTCTGCGCGAACTGCGGCACCGCGTAATAGAGCACCGCGCCCAGCACGAAGAATATGTAATAGGTGGTCTTGCGCCCCACCCAGTCCGAAGCCGAGGCCCACACGAAGCGCCCGCCCATGTTGAAGAGCGAGAGCAGGCCCACGAAGCCCGCCGCTGCGGCCGCGCTCACGGTTCCCTTGAAGCTCTCCTGGATCATCACCGAAGCCTGCCCCAGGATGCCGATGCCGGCCGTCACGTTGAGAAACAGCACGAGCCAGATCAGGTAGAACTGCGGCGTCTTGAGCGCGCGGTCGATATGGACGTGCGCACGCGAAACGAGCCTGGCCGTGGTCGCGGGCGGCGTCCAGCCTTCGGGCTTCCAGCCGGGCGGCGGCACGCGGATCGCGAGCGAGCCGATCGACATCGAGATGAAGTACGCCACGCCGAGCACGACGAAGGTCTGCGCAACGCCCATGCTCGTGTCGCTTGCGAAATGCTTCATCAGCATGACGGAGAGCGGCGCCGCGATCATCGCGCCGCCGCCGAAACCCATGATCGCGAGGCCCGTGGCCATGCCGCGGCGATCCGGAAACCAGCGGATCAGCGTCGAAACGGGCGAGACGTAGCCGAGCCCGAGCCCGATGCCGCCGATCACGCCATAGCCCAGATACAGCATCCAGATTTCGTGCAGCCACACGCCGAGCGCCGAAACGAGAAAGCCGCCGCCGAAGCAGCAGGCCGCCGTGAACATCGTGCGGCGCGGGCCGACGCGTTCGAGCCACTTGCCGCCGAACGCCGCCGACAGCCCGAGGCACACGATGGCGAGCGAGAAGATCCAGCCGAGCGTGGTGAGCGACCAGTCGTCGGGCGCCGACTGCGTGATGCCGATCACTTTCGTGAGCGGCGCATTGAATACCGAGAAGGCGTACGCCTCGCCGATGCACAGATGCACGGCAAGCGCGGCGGGCGGCACCATCCAGCGCGAAAAGCCCGGCGGCGCGATCGTGGCCTCCTTCGAAAAGAAAGGTGGGGCACCGCGCGTCGAATCCGCAACGCTGCTCATGTTGGTCTCCTGTTCTGGGGCATCTGGGTACATGCGTGTGGGTACATCAAGCTGCGCACCCCACCAGGCTGGATGTACGGTGCGCTTAAATGTCGCAGAGCGACTGCCCGGAACCTTAGTCCCCACCGCCGGCGTTGGCAATATGAGACATCTATGCATATGGGATGCCCCCAGGTCCCCGAGTCCCCGCTCGGGCCCGGCAACCAGGCCGCGAGCGCCTGTCCGCACCATTACATGATCGAAAGGAGTCCCCATTGGATGCGCCCGGAACACGACCTCCGGCATTGTGCGGGGCTCCCGCTTGACAAGCGCATCGCGTGACTTTTAAGTGGGAACGTTGCGTTCGACAGCCGTGCCCCCCACACACCCGTTGCCAACCGCACGAGCACTTCCATGCGCCTCGCTCACCTGATCGCGCTATGCCTCGCCCTTGCCGGCGCGACCGCGCACGCGACCCATGCGGCCAATGCGGCGCTGCCCGACGACGCCTCGCAGGCGCCCTATACCAACGAGTCGGAGACGCAGACCTACACCGTCAACAAGGACGGTTCGTTCATCAAGCTCGACAAGCTCACGCTGCGCGTGAACACGGAAGCGGGCGTCGAGCGCGCCGGCCAGTACTACATCTGGTTCAACCGCGAGATGGCCGACGTCGAGGTGCTGGACGCCTGGACCGAGGATGCCCAAGGGGGCCGCCACGACGTGCAGCCCGGCCAGATCCGCGATGTCCAGGAAGTGCGTTCGTTCGACGCGCCGATGTTCCAGGACGTGGAGGACAAGGTCATCGTGTTCCCGGCCGTCGAGCCCGGCGCCCGCGTGCACCTCACCTATCGCAAGACGCAGCGCACGCCGGTCGTGGCAGGCTGGTTCAGCGACTTCACGCCGCCCGACCTCGCGCCCACACACGACTTCCGCGTGATCTACGACATGCCCGCCTCGGAGCCGCTCTACGCCGACGCACGCGGCTTCACGGCGCTGCCGCCGCGAACCTCGGGCGACCGCACGCGCTACGAATTCCGCTACGACAAGGCGAATTTCGGGCGCCTCGAATATGGTTCGGTTTCCTACGTTAGCTATGGCGACCGGCTCATGGTCTCGACCTTTCCCGACTATGCGGCGTTTGCGGCGGTATATCGCGAGTCGGCGGCGGACCCGAGCGCGCGCGATCCGTCGCTCGTCGCATTTGCGAAGCACCTCACCGAACACGATGCGACACCGCGGGCGAAGGCGCAGACGCTCTACGACTGGGTGCGCCGCAATATCCGCTACGTGGCGATCAATATCGGACGCGGCGAGATCGTGCCGCACCGCGCCACGGACATCCTCGCCAACCGCTACGGCGACTGCAAGGACCATGTGGCGCTCTACGGCGCGCTGCTGGCGGCGGTGGACGTGAAGAGCGAGCCCGCATTGGTCAATAGCGGCACGGTCTACACGCTGCCCGACGTACCGGGCTTCGGCGTGATCAATCACGTCATCACGTGGCTGCCCGACCTGCAGTTGTTCGCCGATTCCACCGCGAACAACATCGAGTTCGGCTTCTTGCCCTCCACCGACATGGACCGCGTGGCGGTGCTCGCGGGCGACGGCACGCGCGTACGCACGCCCGCCACGGCTTCGACGACGCGCGAGAGCGACCTCGACATCACCGTCGCGCCCGACGGCTCCGCGCACTTCGTGTTCCGCCTGCAGGCGAACGGCTGGGCCGCCGAGCAGACGCGCAGCGTGCTGCGCCTGCAAACCCCCGCCCAGCGCGAAGAATCGCTGCAGTGGGAGTTGCACAACGCGAACCTGCGCGGCACAGCAACGATCGCGACAAGCCCGCTCGAAGCGACGAGCGGTCCTCTCGTGCTCATGCTCACGGGCCAGTTGGACGGCTTCGTCGACCCGGAGATGACCACGCCCGTCCCGGCGCTCACGAGCTTCGTGGGCGGACTCGATGCGAACCTGCGCTACTGGCTGGACGAGCCGCGCCGCACGCAGCCGTTCGTATGCCGCAACTTCGTGGCCACCGAGCGCGCGCGCATCGCGCTGCCAGCGAGCATGCGCGTGCTGGACGTGCCCACGCCGCAGCACGCCGGGGATGCCTATGTCGAATTCAGTTCGGAGTACACACTCGATCCGGCAACGAACGTGCTGCGCGTCACGCGCACGGGGCGCACGCATTTTGCGAGCGACGTCTGCACGCCCGACGAATTTGCGCAAATGCGCCCGGCGTTCGAAACGATGTCGCGCGACCTGCGCGCGCAGTGGATCATCAAGCCGGTAACGAACGCCGCCGCCGCGAGCGGGCAGCCGGTGCACGCGGCGAGCGCGCAATGAGAGGACCTGTGACGCGACAAGCGGCCGGCAGGAACCTCACACCGGCCAGAGCGGCCCTTCCTGCATCGCGCCGATCTGTTCGCGCAACTCGAGAATGCGCTCTTCCCAGTAGCGTTGTGTGTTGAACCACGGGAAGGCGGCGGGGAACGCCGGGTCGTGCCAGCGCCGCGCAAGCCATGCCGAGTAATGAAGGAGCCGCAGCGTGCGCAGCGCCTCGACCAGGTGCAGTTCGCGAGGCTCGAATTCCGCGAAGTCCTCATAGCCCGCGAGCAGGTCCGCGAGCGCGCGCGACGCACCCGCGCGATCGCCCGGCAGCAGCAGCCACAAATCCTGGATAGCGGGACCCATCCGGCTGTCGTCGAAATCGACGAAGTGCGGCCCGGCATCGGTCCACAGCACATTGCTCGGGTGGCAATCGCCGTGCAGACGCAGCGAGCGCACGTCGCCCGCGCGCTCGAACGCGGCCTCGACGCCCTCCAGCGCGAGATTCGCGGCCGCCTCCCAGGCGCCGCGCACGTCGGCGGGCACGAAGCCGTGCCCGATCAGATAGTCGCGCGGTTCGTAACCGAAGGCCTGGATGTCGAGCGTGGGCCGCGCACGGTACGGCGTGAGCGCGCCCACCGCATGAATGCGGCCGATGAAGCGGCCGAGCCATTCGAGCGTCTCGCTGCGGTCCAGATCGGGCGCGCGGCCGCCACGCCGCTCGAACAGGGCGAAACGAAAGCCCTCGAAGCCGTGCAGCGTGCGGTCCTCGAACGTGAGCGCGGGCACGGCCGGAATCTCGCGCGCAGCGAGTTCGGCAACGAAGGCATGCTCTTCGAGGATCGCCTCGTCCGACCAGCGCTCGGGACGATAGAACTTCGCGACGAGCGGCGACTCGTCCTCCACGCCCACCTGGTAGACGCGGTTCTCGTAGCTGTTGAGCGCGAGCATGCGGCCGTCCGTGCGGCGGCCGGCGGGCATCAGCACGCTATCGACGGCGTCGAGTACGCACTCGGGCGTGAGGCGCGCGTAGGGTGCGGACGGGGAAGCCGACGACGCGGGCGTGTCGTCGGGGAAAGGAGGCTGGGAAGAGGGATCGTGAGTCATACCCGCAATTGTGCCTTCTGCGGGCCGACTGGGCGAGTGACGCGATCGGCGATCGGACTGCTACCGGGCGCGTCGCGCGCCCGGCGCCTGCTTCAGCTTGCCAGTTTCAATGCACGAGTGATCCGGCCGGCAGAACGTGCTCGCCCGTGTCGATCAGGTCTTCCAGAAAAAAGGGTTCGGTGTTGAGCTGCTTCGATGCGCCGGGCTCGCCGATGTACCAGGTGACCATGGCCATATTGCCGAGAATACGCATCACGATGCCACGAGCGCCATGCGGGACGGCGATGTGGACAGTGCGGACGATAGAACCGATTTGCATGATGTTTCCCCGTTCTCCATGCCGGCTTTCCTGCGTGAAACGCCGGTCAATTTGCTGAACCAGGTCTGCGGGCACCAACGGTTGTGCTCACATCCATACCAACACCGGCGGCTTGCCATTTCGCGCGCGCCACGCGCAGCAAGCCGGACCGGTTAACGCATTGTTGCCTGTTTGGGCCTGCGCGCAAAGCGAAAAATTAGGGGGGAGAATCATCTGCCCCATGTTTGCGCCTGCGCGCCCGGGTCGCCAGATCGGCCTCTTTTCTTACAAGAGACGAACAATAGCAGACGATCAAGTCAGCTCTTCGAACCACCCGCGCTGCGGCCCCGGCGCCGCGATTCGCACAACTGGCGTATCGTTGCGCCTTCGTTATCTTTCGGAGACCTTGCCGTGACCGTTTCACCGGGCGCCGATCGCAATTTCGCGGCCCCCTCGCCGTCGACCGCACCGTATCTCGAACGAGGCTCGCGTGCCTACTGGCGCGCCTGTCTCGCGCTGCTGTTCGCGGGCTACGCGACATTCTCCCTGCTCTACTGCGTGCAGCCGCTCCTGCCCGCGTTCTCGCAGGCATTTGGTGTGAGCCCCGCCCAGAGCAGCCTCTCGCTTTCGCTCAGCACCGCCGCGCTCGCAGGCGCGATCTTTATCGCCGGCTTCGTTTCCGAAGGCTGGAGCCGGCGCGCCATGATGACCGCTTCGCTCAGCGCGTCGGCGCTGCTCACACTCGCGGCCGCGTTCGTGCCGCACTGGCACGAACTGCTGGTGCTGCGCACGCTCGAAGGCCTCGCGCTGGGCGGCGTGCCCGCGGTCGCCATGGCCTGGCTTGCCGAAGAGATGCATCCCGATGGCCTCGGCCTCGCCATGGGCCTCTATGTCGGCGGCACCGCCATTGGCGGCATGTCCGGGCGCGTCATCACGGGTGTCATCACCGATCTGTTCGGCTGGCGCGTGGCCGTGGGCGCGATCGGTGCGCTCGGCATCGCCTCGATGCTCGCGTTTCGCGCGCTGCTGCCCCCGTCACGCCACTTCGTGCCGAAAAAGGGACTCGGCTTAGCGCATCACCGCGCCGCGCTCCTCCAGCAGTTCGCGCGGCCCGGTCTGCCCGTGCTGTTCGCCATGGGCTTCGTGCTGATGGGCGGCTTCGTCACGCTCTACAACTATATCGGCTACCGGCTCATCGCCGCGCCCTACCACCTGAGCCAGTCCGCCATCAGCGCGATCTTCATCGTCTATCTGACCGGCGTGGTCGCCTCGCCCTGGTCGGGCCGCATGGCCGACACCTTCGGCCGCGGGCGTGTCCTGATCGCGAGTCTCGCGATCATGCTCGCGGGCGTCGTGCTCACGCTCTTTACGCCGCTCGCGCTGATCGCCAGCGGCATCGGCTGCCTCACGATCGGCTTCTTCGCCGGGCACGCCGTGGCCAGCAGTTGGGTCGGCCGGCTCGCGCGCGAGGCCAAGGGCCAGGCCGCGGCACTGTATTTGCTCGCCTATTACCTCGGGTCCAGCATCATGGGCTCGATTGGCGGGCACTTCTGGACGACGGGCGGCTGGCCGGGCGTCGCAGGGCTGGTTGCCGTGCTGCTGGTCGTGGGCCTGTGGGGCGCGCGGACGCTGCGCCGGCGCGAACTGGCCGGCACGGCCTGACGCCCGGCGTCGCCGCCAATCGAAAGGCATTCGTAACATGAGCGAACCGCGGCCTCATGAGGAGCGGTACGGTGAGAGCCACCGCAAAGCCCCGCCGGACGGCCGGCACGTCTTGCCGCGGCAGGCGAGACGGCGCACGCCGTAGCGGCCTCGTTTCCAACCCTCTCCTATACTCGATGAAGGCTGGTCGCCTCATCGGCGAACACAAGCCTCGGAAAGGAGACGAACATGGAAGGTTATTTCACGATCGGCGACTTCGTGATGATCATCCCGATGGCCCTCGCCGGCGCCCTCTTTCTTGGCGCGCTGCCTTGCTCCACCGAATTCCGGCACAACACGCTGCGCGTGATCGGCGCGCTGCTTGGCGCGCTCGTAGCCGTTGCCCTCGTCGAAACCCTGCCCGCGCTGATGTAGCGATACGGCGGAAGGCGTCGCTTGCGGCGCCGCCAGCCAGCGAGATTCAGTGCACGCGGTTTCCCGGCTGCAGTCCGCGCAACTGCCGCAGCGCCGCGCGGAAATACGCGGGGCGCACACCCGGATCCTCGGCACCCTCGCGCGCGAGCGCCGGCAGCGCCGTCCACGGCATCGTCGGATGCAAATGATGCTGGCGATGCAAATGATGGTTCATCAGCATCGCGCCGACCCCGCGCGGCACGCGAAAGTCGCGCGCACGCCCCGGTTCGTCGAGCGCGACGCCATAGTGCGGCAGGTTGTCGGCCATCGAAAGCCACAAACCGCGCAGCCACATCGTCACCACCAGAACGGGCCAAGCCTTGCCGTACAGCGCAAACGCAAGCGCATAGAGCGCGCATGAGCACAGCCAGTCGCGGCGCGCCTGGCTGCGCTTTCGCGCGTCGCCGGCATGGTTGGCAAAAAGCCGCTGAACCTGCGCGCCCTCGAAGCCATGCGCGCCCACCCCGCGCGCGATCAGTTCGCGCGCGCGCCGCGCCGGCAGGAATGCCACGAGCGGCACGATCAGTTCACCCAGGTAAAGTCCGCCGAACAGACGCACGTAATAGGCAAGCCGCTTGCGCCAGCGTGGTTCGGTGGCATCGTCCACGTCGGGACGGTCGAACGGCTCGCGCGTGAAACGATGATGCATCAGGTGTCCGAAGCGAACCGCATCGAACGGCATGGCGAGGCCGATCGCGAGAAGCCGCGCGAGGGCCTCGTTCGCGCGCCGATCGCGCAGCAACTGGCCGTGTATGCCCTCGTGAATCAAGCCCCAGTGGACCGGCGTGGCGAGCACGACCGGCACGAGCGTCGCGAGCAGCGCCAGCGACAGCCCGCCCGATGCGCGCACAACGAGCGGCAGCCCCGCCAGTTGCCAGGCGAGCGCGAGTCCCGCGAAAGCCAGCATCGCGGCGTTTGCGCGAATATCGGGCGGCTGCATCGCGGCCCGCGCAGGGGCGCAAGCGGCGGTTCGGTCGGCGGTCGTGGGCTCCATCGGCTCTACTCGCAGCAAGGACTGCGGCGACGTTAGCAGCGGAGCATGACAGCGAGAAGAATCGCGCCGTCCGTAATGATCTGTAATGCAGAAAAAGAAACGCCTCGCGTGCGCGAGGCGTCCAGAACCGATACGACGCGAATCAGATGTGCTGATCCGTGGACGGCTTTTCCCAAAGATTGACGCCGCCTTCCATGGCGTAGCGGTCGATCTCCGCGAGTTCCTCCGGCGAGAAATCGAGATTCTTCAGCGCGGCCACGTTCTCGCGCACCTGTTCCGCACGACTTGCGCCGATCAGCGCCGAAGTCACGCGGCCGCCGCGCAGCGTCCACGCGATGGCCATCTGCGCGAGGCTCTGGCCGCGGCGTTGGGCAATCTCGTCGAGCTTCTTCACATGCCCGATGTTCCCCGCGCTCAGGTGCTCGCCCTTGAGCGAGCCGCCGCCCGGACGGTTCACGCGCGCGTCGGCCGGCACGCCGTTCAGATACTTGTTGGTGAGCAGGCCCTGGGCGAGCGGCGTGAACGCGATGCTGCCCGCGCCGACTTCTTCGAGCGTATCGAGCAGGCCGTGCTCGATCCAGCGGTTGAGCATGTTGTACGACGGCTGATGGATCAGCAGCGGTACCTTGTATTCGGCCAGCAGCTTCGCCATCTCGCGCGTTTTCGCGGGCGAATACGACGAGATGCCGACGTAGAGCGCCTTGCCCTGCTGCACGGCCGTGGCGAGCGCGCCGGCCGTCTCTTCGAGCGGCGTTTCCACGTCGAAACGGTGCGAGTAGAAGATGTCGACGTAGTCGAGCCCCATGCGCTGCAAGCTCTGGTCGAGGCTAGCCAGCACGTACTTGCGCGAGCCGCCGCCCTGGCCGTAGGGACCGGGCCACATGTCCCAGCCGGCCTTCGACGAGATCAGCAGTTCGTCGCGGTAGGGGCGGAAGTCATCCTTGAAGATGCGGCCGAAGTTGGTCTCGGCGCTGCCGTACGGCGGGCCGTAGTTGTTGGCGAGATCGAAGTGCGTGATGCCCAGATCGAACGCGGTACGCAGGATCTCGCGCTGCGTCGAAATCGGCGTGGTGTCGCCGAAGTTGTGCCACAGGCCGAGCGACAGCGCCGGCAGCTTGAGTCCCGACTTGCCGCAAAAACGGTATTGCATCTCCGAATAGCGCTCAGAAGCAGCTTCGTAGGCCATTGATTGAATCCTTGACGAAAACGGGGAAAGTGGGCGGCCGGCAGCGTGAAGGCGGCCGCCCCGCGCGCGCAGGTGCGGCGCCGGGGCTCCGCTGCGCGCAAGACGCGACGGAGGCTGCCATGTTAGCCAATCCGCGCGCGCTCTGCAGAAGCCCAGTATGCGGGATACGGCGCGGGACGCCACGCAGAATGCGGAGCGAGAAAACAGCGCGGACGATCCGCGGCAGCGGGCCCCCATGGACGCCGCCGCGCCGCTCGCCTACACTGCGGCGTCCGTCCCACCGAAGAGGTTTTCCATGGTCAAGGCGCTTTCGTTCGCGCTGATCGCCTGCGGCGTCGTGCTGCTGTATTTCGGCGGCCAGTCGTTCCATTCGTTCGCGAACGACATGTCGCGGCTTTTCACCGGCGCCCCCACCGACCGCACGATCTGGCTGATCGCAGGCGGCGTGGTGGCGACCATCGCCGGCCTCACGGGACTCGCGACTTCGGGGCGGCGGCGCTAGCGTCCGCTTATACCCGCTTATGGCCGCTTGCGCCCCCCCTTCGGCCGGCGCTCCGCTCAGAACGGGACTTCGGGCAACGACGCCGAACGCGTGCCGGGCAGCGGCACGTTGCTCGCGCCGTGGTAGGTGAACACGAGCGAGAACTTCACCTGATCGGTCTGGTTCTGCCCCGCCGAGTGCAGCGTATTGCAGTGGAAGAAGACCACGTCGCCGGTCTGCAGCGTCGGCGACACCGCGCGGTCGATCCATGCCCGATTCTCGGGCAGGTCCGCGCGGAAGAATTTGGAGGCGTCGAAGCGCTCCGAGGTAAACGCCTCCTGGTGCGAGCCGGGCACGAACCAGAGGCCGCCGTTTTCCACCGTCTCCGGCCCTAGTGCCAGCCAGACGGAAACGAGATCGTCGCGCTCGAACGACCAGTAGCGCACGTCACGATGCCAGCCGGTAAGGCTCCCGTAGGCGGGATGCTTGGACATCATGCAGTTGTGATGCGCGCGCGACAGCACCGGCGTTTCCCCGAAATAGACCTCCATCCAGCCGGCGATCTCGGGCGACGTCGCCCATTCGCGAAAACGCGGGTGGCGCGAGTACGCGTCGAGCAGGCGCCGCACCGTATGGCCGCCCGGCGCTTCCTTCGAGGCGGGTGCGCCGGGATAGCGCAGATCGGCTTCGAATTCGAGGGGGGCGGCAGCCTCCCGCAATTGCGTCTCGCCGATGCGCTTCAGTTCCTCGCACCGCTCGGGCGAGACGAGCCCCGGCACCACCACGAAGCCGTGCTCGCGCAGCGCCTGTACCTGTTCCTTCTTTGACTGGACTGACATGGGACTTCCGTTATTCGATGTCTTTGTGTCTTTGGCGTCGGGCCGCGCGAACCACGCGCGCCGATTATCCGATTGTAAAGCGACTGAGCGTTCGGGAAAGCGCACGGCGTTGGGGCACGCGCACCGTCATGACGTCAAAGGGCGGGATCGCAGGCGCCAAACGCGCGCGAAGGCGGGGGTTTCACCGACTTCAGCAGGTCACGAAACGCGTGTAGCCTGCGCGGATGTCGTTTGATTTTGTTGATCCGAATTCGCAAGGACGGGCGGCCCGCAACCGCTGCGAGGCCCGCCAGAGAACGCAAGCCCTGTCCGCTGCCTCCCTCGCCCTACCGTGCACGTGCCGCGGGGCGTCCACCGTTTCCTGCGCCGTTTCCCGATACCGTCGCGACAGGCACGTTTGCTGCTGCAAACAAAGCGCCACGCACGGCGCTACGCGCCTCCGATTCCGTTAAGACCATGCATACCCTTTTCGATAGCCGTCGTCTCACCCATGCCGCACTGAAGGCGGCACGTCCTACGCGCCGCCATGTGATGCGCGCGCTGCGGCACCATGCCGCGCGCACGCGCGCGCTCGCCTCGCAAGTGCGCGAAGCGAAGCCCGTCGACGGCATGCGCACCTGGTTCCATTCTTTCTTTTCGGTGTTGCGCATGCGTTCGGGCAAGCGGCATTTCTCGCTGCGCACGCTGCTGTATCGGCCGAATACGCCGCTGCAGGCATTCAGCGCCGTCGGCACCTCGGCAAGCGCCAACCGCGCTCCGAGCGGCGCGCGCCGGCCGCGCCGCACGTCGGCCAGCAGCACGGGATGGTTCGCGTTCGCCATGCGCTAACGTCGGCAACCGGCCACAAAAAACCCCGCACGGGCTCGCCGCCCTGCGGGGTTTTCTTCGGGGGCGGCAAACCGTCCCCTTACAACGCTCGACGCGTCTTAAGCCAGCGCGCCCACCGGCTCGGTGCCGGCCGCTTCGGCCAGCACAAGCGCCTTGTCGGTCGCTTCCCACGAGAATTCCGGCTCTTCGCGGCCGAAGTGGCCGTAAGCCGCGGTCTTCTCGTAGACCGGGCGCAGCAGGTCGAGCATCTGGATGATGCCCTTCGGACGCAGGTCGAAGTGCTCGCGCACGAGCTTCGTGATGGTGGCGTCCGAAACCTTGCCGGTGCCGAACGTGTTGACCATCACCGAGGTCGGCTGCGCCACGCCGATCGCGTACGACACCTGGATCAGGCAGCGCGACGCGAGGCCCGCGGCCACGATGTTCTTCGCGACGTAACGGCCCGCATAGGCGGCCGAACGGTCCACCTTCGACGGATCCTTGCCCGAGAACGCGCCGCCGCCGTGCGGGGCTGCGCCGCCGTACGTGTCGACGATGATCTTGCGGCCCGTGAGGCCGCAATCGCCTTGCGGGCCACCGATCACGAAACGGCCGGTCGGGTTCACGAGGAACTTGATGTCGCCCTTGATCAGGTCGGCCGGCAGCACGGGCTTGATGACCTCTTCGATCACGGCTTCGCGCAGCGTGGGCAGGTCGATGTCCGGCGAATGCTGCGTCGAGAGCACGACCGTGTCGATCGCGAACGGCTTGCCGTCGACATAGCGGATCGTGACCTGCGACTTCGCGTCCGGGCGCAGCCAGGGCAGGCGGCCGTCGCGGCGCAGGTTCGACTGGCGCTCGACGAGGCGGTGCGACAGGTGGATCGGCAGCGGCATCAGTTCGGGCGTTTCATCGCACGCATAGCCGAACATCAGACCCTGGTCGCCGGCGCCCTGGTCGAGGTTGTTGTCGTGCGCGCGGTCCACGCCCTGGGCGATGTCCGGCGACTGCTTGTCGTAAGCGACGAGCACCGCGCAGCCGCGGTAGTCGATGCCGTAGTCGGTGTTGTCGTAGCCGATGCGCTTGATCGTGTCGCGCGCCACCTGGATGTAGTCGACGTTCGCGGTCGTGGTGATTTCACCGGCGAGCACGACGAGACCCGTGTTGCACAGCGTTTCGGCAGCAACACGCGAATACTTGTCCTGGGTGAGGATGGCGTCGAGGATCGCGTCCGAGATCTGGTCGGCGACCTTGTCCGGATGGCCCTCGGAGACGGATTCGGAGGTGAAGAAATAATCGTTTGCCACGCTTGTGACTCCTGTAGCTGGTGACGGTTGAGTTTCACGTAGCCAACTTCGGGAGGTCTGAAGCGGCGACGCTTTAGCGGATTTCCTGCCCGGCTTGCACCTGATCGTGTGTTTATCCTGAATGGATCGGCACGATCTGCTGCCAGCCGGCTTCGCCCCGCAAGTTGTCTATTAACTCGGCGAAGCCCTTATTATAGCGACTTCCTTAATTTGTCGCAGAGTGCCGCCGCGTGCAGTCCACCGCATTCGCCCCCGTTTCCGTTCCTGCTGGCCTCGCTGCCGCTGTCCACGCATCGGCGCCCGACGTGGGAGCTGCCGCATGATAGGCAAGCTCGGCTCCCATTTCGCCATCGGCCTGCTCAAGCTGTTCGCGATCCTGCCCTATGGTTTCGTCGCGCGTCTCGGCGACGGGCTCGGCTGGCTGCTTTACCAGATTCCCAGCCGCCGCAAGCGCGTGGTCCACACCAATCTCAAGCTCTGCTTTCCCGAGTGGAGCGACGAGAAGCGCGAAGAGGTGGCAGGCCAGCACTTTCGCCATGCGATCCGCAGCTACATGGAGCGCAGCGTGCAGTGGTTCGGCTCCGCGAAGAAGCTCGAAAAGCTCGTCGAGCTCGACAGCGAGATCGACCTCACCGATCCCGACCTCCCGCCCACGCTGTTCCTCGGCCTGCACTTCGTCGGCATCGAGGCGGGTTCGATGTTCCTGAATTACTCGCTGCACCGGCCCTGCGGCTCGCTCTATCAGCCGTTCTCCAACTCCGAGTTCGAGGCAGCCGCCAAGGCCGGGCGCAGCCGCTTCGGTGCGGAGATGGTGAGCCGCGCGGACAGCGCGCGCGTCGTGCTGCGCTGGCTGCGCGACCGCAAGCCCGTGATGCTCGGCGCGGACATGGACTACGGCGCGCGCAATTCGACGTTCGTGCCGTTCTTCGGCGTGCCGACCTGCACGCTGACCGCCGTGGGGCGGCTCGCGAAGGTGGGACGTGCGCAGGTGGTGCCGTTCATCGGCGAGGTGCTGCCGAACTACAAGGGCTACCGGCTCAAGGTGTTCAAGCCGTGGGACAACTATCCCACCGGCAACGACGAGGAGGATGCGCGCCGGATGAACGCGTTCCTCGAAGAGCAGATTCCGCGCATTCCCGAGCAGTACTACTGGGTGCACAAGCGATTCAAGACGCGGCCGCCGGGTGAGCCGAGCGTGTATGGTTAAGGCTGCGCACCGGGAAGTCTTCGCCACGGCCAACGCGTGGCGTATGCGCGTACCTCACTTACAATAGCGGCATGAAGCTCAAGTTCACCAAAATGCACGGCGCCGGCAACGACTTCGTCGTGCTCGACGGTTACAGCCAGCCGCTCGCGCTCACGCCCGAGCGGGTGCGCGCGCTCGCCGACCGCCATTTCGGCGTCGGCGCCGACCAGTTGCTGCTTGTCGAAAAGCCCACCATCGAGGGCGTCGATTTTCGCTATCGCATCTTCAATTGCGACGGCGGCGAGGTCGAGCACTGCGGCAATGGCGCGCGCTGCTTCGTGAAGTTCGTCCGCGATCGCAAGCTCACCGAAGCGAAACGCGTGCGCGTCCAGGTCCAGAACGGCACGATCTCGCTCGCGATGCAGGACAACGGCGAGGTCGTCGTGGACATGGGCAGCCCGGTGTTCGAGCCGGCGCGCGTGCCGTTCGACGCAAGCGGCCTGGAAGGTCGCCGCGAGGGCAACGACACGCTCTGGCCGCTCGAAGTGAACGGGCAAACCCGCTGGATTTCGGTCGTCTCGATGGGCAACCCGCATGCCGTGCAGGTGGTGGACGATGTGGAAGCCTTCCCGGTGCTCGTCGACGGCCCTGTGGTCGAGGCGCACCCGCGCTTTCCCCACAAGGTCAATGCCGGCTTCATGCAGATCGTCTCGCGCCATGAGGTGCGGCTGCGCGTCTACGAGCGCGGCGCGGGCGAAACGCTCGCCTGCGGCACGGGCGCCTGCGCGGCCGTGGCCGCCGGCATCCGCCGCGGACTGCTCGACTCGCCGGTGCTCGTGCATACGCACGGCGGCGCGCTGACCATCGCCTGGGACGGCGCACGCGACGAATCCGCCGCGCTCACGATGGCCGGGCCGGCCGCAACCGTATTCGAAGGTGAAATCGAGCTTGCCGACTGAATTGCCGACCGGGGCCGGCGTCCGGTTCACCCGCTTTACCGCTGTCATGCCGGCGCCTTGCGCGCCGTCCGTCCACAACGCGCCACCAACATGAACGATCGCGAAGTCGCCGACTACCTGATTGCCAATCCCGAGTTCTTCGTTGAGCATGCCGAACTGCTTGCCGCCATCAAGCTCGGCAACCCGCACGGCAAGGCCGCCGTGTCGCTGCAGGAGCGGCAGATGGAAATGCTGCGCGAGAAGAACAAGCATCTGGAGCGCCGCCTTTCGGAGCTGCTGCGCTACGGCCACGAGAACGACAGCATTGCAACGAAGTTCGCCCGCTGGACCCAGCGCGTGATCGCCGAGCGCGATCCGTACGCGCTGCCGCGCACGATCACCCAGAACCTGCTCGACGTGTTCGACGTGCCGCAGGCGACGCTGCGTCTCTGGGACGTGGCCGAGGCCTATACGCAAGCCGATTTCGCACGCCACACCGGCGAGGAAGTGCGGCTCTTCGCCAACAGCCTTGCCGTGCCCTACTGCGGCGCGAACTCGGGTTTCGAAGCGGCGCAATGGCTCGACGCGACCGATGGCGCGTCGGAATCGGTCGCGCTGATCGCGCTGCGCGCACCCGCGGCGGACGGCGGCAGCGAGCCCGAAGGCAGCGCGTTCGGCCTGCTGGTGATGGGCTCGCCCGATGCGCGCCGCTTTCACGACGGCATGGCGACGGACTTTCTCACGCAGATCGGCGGTCTCGCGAGCGCGGCGCTCACGCGCCTGCTGCCGCACTGAGCCTGAACGCAACCGAAGCACAACCGAAGCGAAAGACGCCGCCACCGTGAACCCGACCGATCCGATCGCCGACTACCTCGCGAGCCTCGAGCACGAGCGGCGGCTGTCGGCTCACACGCTGCGCGGCTATACGCACGAGCTCGACGAGCTCAAGAAGGTCGCGAACGGCCGGCCGCTCGAACAGGTGAGCGCGGCCGACGTGCGCGGCGCCGCGGCGCGCGCGCACGCCGGCGGGCTTTCGGCGCGTTCGATCGCGCATCGGCTTTCGGCATGGCGCGCGTTCTACCGCTGGCTCGCGGGCCGCATCGAACTCGAAGCGAACCCGGTGGCCGCCGTGCGCGCGCCCAAACGCGCGAAGACGCTGCCGAAGGCGCTTTCGGTGGACGATGCGCAGCGCCTGATGGAGACGCCCGCGCCCGCCGGCAAGACCGATGCCGGCAGCGACAGCGCCGAGTCGCTGCGCGACCGCGCGATGCTCGAACTGTTCTACTCGTCGGGGCTGCGGCTCGCCGAGCTCGTGGGGCTCGACGTGCGCTACGTGCGGCGCGACGACTACGAATCGGCGGGCTGGCTCAAGCGCGACGCCGCCGAAGTCGAAGTCCATGGCAAGGGCAACCGGCACCGCATGGTGCCGGTCGGCCGCAAGGCGCTCGACGCGCTCGACGCATGGCTCGCCGTACGCGACGCGCTCGTGAAGCACGACGACGCCCCGCTCTTTCTCTCCGTGCGCGGCAACCGCATGGCGCCCGGCGTGGTGCGCGAACGCGTGAAACGCGCGGCAATCGCGGCGGGCATTCCGGCGAACGTCCACCCGCACGTGCTGCGGCACTCGTTCGCCACCCACCTGCTGCAGTCGAGCGGCGACCTGCGCGCGGTGCAGGAGCTGCTCGGCCATGCGAGCATCGCGGCCACCCAGGTCTATACGTCGCTCGATTTCCAGCATCTCGCGAAGGTCTACGACACCGCGCATCCCCGCGCGAAGAAACGCGACTGACGCAAATTGGCGAGCTTGAACGGCGGCCCTCAACGGTCGCCGTGCGCCGCGCTTTTCCGTACCGAACTCACCATGAATATCGTCACGCTCAAACCGTCGAAAGAAAAATCCCTGCTGCGCCGCCATCCGTGGGTCTATGCGAACGCGATCGACCGCGTGGAGGGCAAGCCCGCCCTCGGGGCGACCGTCATCGTGCGCTCGCACGACGGCCGCTTCCTCGCGCGCGCCGCATACAGCCCGCACTCGCAGATCCGCGCGCGCGTCTGGAGCTTCGACGAAAACGAACCCATCGACCACGCGTTCTTCAAGCGCCGCGTGCAGCGCGCCGTCGCGCACCGCGAGGCCATGGTGAGCAATACCGGCGCCGTGCGCCTGATCTTCGGCGAGGCCGACGGCCTGCCGGGGCTGATCGTCGATCACTATGTCGAGGATCGCGCGGATGGCGCGAACGGCACCCCGGGCCGTGGCCAGCTCGTCTGCCAGTTCATGGCGGCAGGCGTGGAGGCATGGAAGGAGGCGATCGTCGGCGCGCTCGCGGCGGCCACCGGCTGCCCGAACGTCTACGAACGCTCGGACGTGTCGATCCGCGAGAAGGAAGGGCTCGAACAGATCACGGGCCGGCTCGCGGGCGACGAGCCGCCCGAAACCATCGTCACGAGCGAAAACGGCGTGCGCTATCACGTCGACGTGCGCAACGGTCACAAGACCGGCTTCTACGTCGATCAGCGCGATAACCGCGCGCTCGTGCAAACCTTCGCGCACGAACGCGAGGTGCTGAACTGCTTCTGCTACACGGGCGGCTTCTCGCTCGCGGCGCTCAAGGGCGGCGCGACGCGCGTGGTGTCGATCGACTCGTCGGGCGAGGCGCTCGCGACGGCGCAAAAGAACGTCGAGGAGAACGGTTTCGATGCGGCCCGCGCGGCCTGGCTCGACGCCGACGCCTTCAAGACGCTGCGCCGGTTGCACGAAGAAGGCGAGCGTTTCGATCTGGTGGTGCTCGATCCGCCCAAGTTCGCCGCCTCGCGCGAGCACGTGGACCGCGCCGCGCGCGCGTACAAGGACATCAACCTGACGGGCCTGAAGCTGCTGCGCCCGGGCGGCCTGCTCTTCACATACTCGTGCTCGGGCGCGATCGACGCGGAGCTGTTCCAGAAGATCGTCGCAGGCGCGGCCGCCGACGCGAAGGTCGATGCGCGCATCCTGAAGCGCCTGGGTGCCGGCGTCGATCACCCGTTGCTGACCGCCTTCCCGGAAGGCGAGTACCTGAAGGGTCTGCTGCTGCAAATCGTCTGAGCGGCCCGATGGGCGAAGGGGCATGGCCCCTGCCGGGGCTCGCCGATCCCGCCCCATATCGGGCAAAAACGACCCCGCCGGGGCGCTTCCAGCGTCCTGCCCTCAGATATGTTTCAATAGCTAGTTATGTTGTAACACTGGACGACGGCCGCCGCGCCCGCCTTTCGGGCGCGCCTTGCGGCCGGCGCCGATTTCCGATCGCACTGCACCACAGAACAGGCACCCAGCATGGCAACCATGATCCCCGTCACCATCCTGACCGGCTTCCTCGGCAGCGGCAAGACCACGCTGCTCAAGCGCATCCTGAACGAACAGCACGGCATGAAGATCGCCGTGATCGAAAACGAGTTCGGCGAAGAGAACATCGACAACGAAATCCTCGTGCAGGACAGCAACGAGCAGATCATCCAGATGAGCAACGGCTGCATCTGCTGCACGATCCGCGGCGACCTCGCGCGCGTGCTCGGCGACCTTGCGCAGCAAAAGCGCGACGGCAAGCTCGATTTCGACCGCGTCGTGATCGAGACCACCGGCCTCGCGAACCCGGGCCCGGTCGCGCAGACGTTCTTCATGGATAACGAGATCGCCGACGAATTCCTGCTCGACGCGATCATCACGCTCGTGGATGCGAAGCACGGCAACCACCAGCTCGACGAGCACGAAGTGGTGCAGCGCCAGGTCGGTTTCGCCGACCGCCTGTTCATCACGAAGGCCGACCTCGTGGACGAAAAGGAACTCGCGGATCTGCGCCATCGCGTGCTGCATATGAATCCGAAGGCGCAGGTTCGTCAGGTGAATTTCGGCGAAGCGGACATCAAGGAAGTGTTCGACCTGCGCGGCTTCAACCTGAACGCGAAGCTCGAGATCGACCCGGACTTCCTCGCGGAAGACGAGCACGATCATGCGCACACGCACGCCCACGCGCACGACGATCACGGCCATACGCACGATCACGACCACGCGGACTGCGACCACGATCACGGCCAATGCAACCACGAAGGCCACGACCACGGCCATCATCACCACGCGCATCACGACGACAAGATCAAGTCGTTCGTGTATCGCAGCGACCGCCCGTTCGATCCGAACCGGCTCGAAGACTTCCTCGGCGGCATCCTGCAGATCTATGGCGAGCGCCTGCTGCGCTACAAGGGCGTGCTGTACATGAAGGGCGTGGATCGCAAGGTGGTGTTCCAGGGCGTCCACCAGATGATGGGCAGCGACCTTGCCGCCAAGTGGCTGCCGGTCGAGAAGAAGAACAGCAAGATGGTGTTCATCGGCATCGAACTGCCGCAGGATCTCATCACCGACGGCCTCGACGCCTGCCTCGTCTGACCCTTCGCCCAGGCCTACGGCTGGCCCGCGCGCCGAGGCGCGCCCGGCCATGCCCGGCTTCCCGCCCCGCCGGCCCTACCCCGCCCGCCCCCGCCGTCTGCTACCCCACGCAATAACGTACCCGACCATCGCTTTTTCACTGACGGCGCGTTATATTTTCCGGATATCGACTGAAGCGCGCCGGTAGGGAAAAGGAAGGGATTTCCCGCTTGCGGTGCGAGTTTGCGATTCAGTTACAATACGGCCCCACTGGAATGCAGGCAGCGGCCGCCCGTTAAGCCAAACCGGCGTAAAACCGGACAAGCGAAAACGCGGACGGACAAAAGCGCGGGCAGGCAAGAGCGTACAGGCTGTGCCGACAGTGCGGAAAGTACGACGAGTACGAGCAAATGGGCAACCCACCGGAAAATCCGGTCCGGATGGTCTGGCCCCACCGGCAGAACGCGGTAGCGTGCCGCGGCGCAGCGGGCAGCCGGTATGAAACATGCCTCAGGAGCATCTGAAGACCGGTTTCCAGAGGAGTTCGGCCCCGCAGCGGCGCTTTGGGCGTCACGACAGCGCATCGTCCGTGCCCACCAGCGTTTGAGCATAAAAAGAACGGCGCGTAATACAAGGCCATTGCGGGTAACACAAAAGTGCAGGCAATATGTGCAAGTTTTGCCTCACTCATTGAAGAAGCAAGCCAGATGACGACGAAACGACTCTTGACTGAAGCCGAAATCCTGAAGATGAGCGACAAGGATTACATGAATGAGGATCAGCTCGCCTTCTTCAAGAACCGGCTCGAACAACTGCAGGCGGAAATCCTCCGCAATGCGGGCCAGACCACCGAGAACCTGCGCGAAACCGTGATCGTGCCGGACCCGGCCGACCGCGCGACCATCGAGGAAGAGCATGCGCTCGAACTGCGCACGCGCGACCGCGAGCGCAAGCTGCTGAAGAAGGTGCAGCAGTCGCTGGCGCGCATCGACTCGGGCGAGTACGGCTGGTGCGAGGAAACCGGAGAGCCGATCGGCATTCCGCGTCTGCTCGCGCGGCCCACGGCCACGCTGTCGCTCGAGGCGCAGGAGCGCCGCGAACTGCGCCAGAAGCTGTTCGGCGACTGATCGGCCCGCCGGCGCGGATAGCGCGCCGCGCACTACCGCCTTCCACGTGAAAGCGCACGGAGTCCCGTGCGCTTTTTTGTTTTCACGGGCCGGAGCGTTTTTTTGCGCCCGCTTTTCCGGGATGCCGGCCCTTGAAGTGCCCCTACCCGCCCTAAACTTGAATCGATAATGCGTCAGAGCCACGCGCCGTACCGCGTGTGCCGCGCGCTCCGTATTCCGGACGCGGCGCCCCGACCGCCGCTGCGCCCGTCCGCCCACACCCGGCATCAACGGTAAAAAGGAACCCACATGGAGCAATTTCACGGCACGACGATCGTTTCCGTGCGACGCGGCGACAAGGTCGCGCTCGGCGGCGACGGCCAGGTCACGCTCGGCAACATCGTCATGAAGGGTGGCGCGAAGAAGGTCCGGCGCATCTACGGCGGCAAGGTCATGGTCGGTTTCGCCGGCGGCACGGCCGACGCGTTCTCGCTGCTCGACCGCTTCGAAGCCAAGCTCGAAAAGCACCAGGGCAACCTCACGCGCGCCGCCGTCGAACTCGCGAAGGACTGGCGCACCGACCGCATGCTGCGCCGCCTCGAAGCGATGCTGATCGCCGCCGATGCGCAAACCACCCTCGTCATTACCGGCAACGGCGACGTGCTCGACCCCGAAGGCGGCATCTGCGCAATCGGCTCGGGCGGTTCGTACGCACAGGCCGCGGCACGCGCGCTCGTCGACAATACCGAGCTCTCGCCGCGCGAGATCGTCGAGAAGTCGCTCGAAATCGCGGGCGACATGTGCATCTACACGAACCACAACCGCGTGATCGAAACCATCGAGTAACCCCGGACAGACGCCAAGGAATCAGGATGAGCACCATGACCCCCGCCGAGATCGTCTCGGAACTCGACAAGCACATCATTGGCCAGGCGAAAGCGAAAAAGGCCGTGGCCGTCGCGCTGCGCAACCGCTGGCGCCGCCAGCAGGTGGCCGAGCCGCTGCGCCAGGAAATCACGCCGAAGAACATCCTCATGATCGGGCCGACGGGCGTCGGCAAGACCGAGATCGCGCGCCGCCTCGCGAAGCTCGCGGACGCGCCCTTCATCAAGATCGAGGCGACCAAGTTCACCGAAGTGGGCTACGTGGGCCGCGACGTCGATAGCATCGTGCGCGACCTGATCGAGATTTCGGTCAAGCAGACGCGCGAGTCGGAAATGCGCAAGGTGCGCAGCAAGGCCACCGACCAGGCCGAAGACCGCATTCTCGACATCCTGCTGCCGACCGCGCGCCCGGTGGGCTTCGGTTCGTCGTCTTCGGAATCCGGCCACAGCGATAGCGAGAATGCCACGCGCCAAACCTTCCGCAAGCGCCTGCGCGAAGGCCAGCTCGACGACAAGGAGATCGAGCTCGACGTCGAGCTGCCGCAGGTCGGCATGGACATCATGGGGCCCCCGGGCATGGAGGACATGACCGAGCAGATCCGCTCGATGTTCGCCAACCTGGGCGGCGGCAAGAAGGCGCGCCGCAAGGTGAAGGTCAAGGAAGCGCTCAAGCTCCTCACCGACGAAGAAGCCGGCAAGATGCTCAACGACGAAGAGGTCAAGCAGAAGGCCGTGCAGAACGTCGAGCAGAACGGCATCGTGTTCCTCGACGAGATCGACAAGATCGCCTCGCGCAACAACGAAGGCAGCGGCGGCGAAGTCTCGCGCCAGGGTGTGCAGCGCGACCTGCTGCCGCTCGTGGAAGGCACGACCATCAACACGAAGTATGGGATGCTCAAGACCGACCACATCCTCTTCATCGCGAGCGGTGCATTCCATCTGGCCAAGCCGAGCGACCTGATCCCCGAACTGCAGGGGCGTTTCCCGATCCGCGTGGAACTGGACTCGCTCTCTGTGAAGGACTTCGAAGCGATTCTCGTCGCTACTGACGCGAGCCTCGTCAAGCAGTACCAGGCGTTGCTCGCCACCGAAGACGTGCAGATTGAGTTCGCTGAGGACGGCATCCGGCGCCTGGCCGAAATCGCATTCGCCGTGAACGAGAAGACCGAAAACATCGGCGCGCGCCGTCTCTACACGGTGATTGAAAAGCTGCTGGAGGACGTGTCGTTCTCGGCCGGCAATCATGCGGGCGAGAGCGTGACGGTGGATGCCGCTTACGTGGACCGCGCTCTGGGCGAAGTCGCACAGGACGAAGATCTGTCGCGCTACGTGCTGTAAGTGCGTTAGGTACTTTTCGGCTCCGGACATGCGCAGCACCGCTGCGCTGCATGCAAAAGGCCCCGCATCGCGCGGGGCCCTTCTTTCATGCGGGCGCCGCTTCGCGCCGGTCGGCGCTTACTGGCGCACCGGACGCTTCGCCAGCTTGCGCTGCAGCGTGCGCCGGTGCATGTTGAGCGCGCGCGCCGTAGCCGAGATATTGCCGTTGTGCTCGGCCAGCACACGCTGGATGTGCTCCCATTCGAGCCGCGCGACGGAGAGCGGCGCCGGGTGTTCGATAGCCTCCTCCGCCTGCAGCGTACTGGAATCGCTTTGCAGTGCCGAGAGAATCATCTCGACGTTCGCGGGCTTCGCGAGGTAGTTGTCGGCGCCGTCCTTCACGGCCTGAACCGCCGTCGCAATGCTCGCGTAACCGGTCAGGATCAACATGCGCGCGTCGGGTTGCAACTGGCGCAGCGGCGCAACGAGAGAAAGGCCCGAGTCGCCACCCAGATGCAGATCCACCGTGATCTGCGCGAACTTCTGCTGGTTCGCGAAGCGGATCGCCTCGTCGGCGTTGTGCGCCTGCTGCACCTGATAACCGCGTCGCGTCAGGCCGCGCGTGAGGATGTCGGAGAACACCTCGTCGTCGTCGATCACCAGAAAATTCATGTCGCTCATGCCTGCTTCTCCGTGTTGTTAGGCGGCGCCGAGCCGGGCCGGCCGGCGCCTGCTGAACCGATGTCCGGGGCTGCCGTGTCGGCGTTGCGCGCGGCATCCCCCGCGGCGCTCTTGCCAACCTTCACCGGCACGCGCAGCACCGCGCGCGTACCGCGCGGCTTGTCTGGGCGGCCCACTGCCCCGCCTGCTCCTGTGCCGGCACTCCCGCCGTCGGATGCGGCCGGCCCCGCGCCCGCCGCGACGTCTGTCAGTTCGATCGTGCCACCGAGCCGCGTGGCGGACGAAAACGCCAGATAAAGGCCGACGCCGTGGCCGCCCTGGGTGCTCTCCACGGGCACCGTGCCGAGCGCATTGCGCAGCGAAGCCGGAATGCCCGGCCCGGCGTCGCAGACCTCGAAATCGACGTAGCCCGCGCGCGGCGCCGGACAAGCTCGCAGCGTGACATGATCTCGACTGGCGCGCGCGGCATTGTCGAGCAGAATAGTCAGGATCTGGCCGACCGCGACGCTGTCGTCGAGGCTCAGATCGGTGGGCGGTTCGCCGATCTGTTCGAACGTGACGTGGGGATGACGCAGCCGCCACTGCTCGACGAACGGACCGATCCATTCGGCCAGCGCCTGGCGGCTGACCTGCGACGACGCGCGGCTGCGCAGCCGCGCAAGCGCCGACGTGCACAGCGAGATCTGCTTGTCGAGCAGGTCGAAGTCGCTCGTATAGGGGATGAGCGCCTTGTCGCTGCGGGCCATGTCGCGCAGCTCCTCGGTGAGCATCGCGATGGTCGAGAGCGGCGTGCCGATCTCGTGCGCCACGGTCGCCGCCTGCACGCCCAGCGCAACGGCGCGCTCGTCGCGCAACAGGCGTTGCTGCGCGGCGCCGAGCGCGGCATCGCGCTGACGCAGCGCGCGCGACATGCGCGCCACGAACCACACGATCAACCCGACGCTCACCATGAAGTTCACCCACATGCCCGCACGGTAGTAGACGAACAGGTTGGCGGGGTTGTCCATGTCGAGCGCCACGTTGTCGAAGCCGAGCAGCACGTAGCACGCCACCGCGAAGGTGGCGAGCCAGCCCGTGAGATACCAGGGCAACACGGCCGCGGCGATCGCGAGCGAGGGCAGATAGAGCGAGACGAACGGATTGGTCGTGCCGCCCGAGAGAAACAGCAGCGCGGAGAGCGCGGCGAGATCCACCCAGATCTGGCCGAACAGTTCGAGATTCGACTCGGGACGATCCTGCGCAACGCGCATCCAGGTGACGCCGTTGAACGCCACTTCCATGGCGACCACGAACAGCATGGCCGGCAGCGGCAGATGCACGCCCAGAAAGAACTGCACGAATGCAATCGTGCAAAGCTGGCCGAAAATGGCGAGGCTGCGCAGCCAGAACAGATGGCGAAGATTGACGCGCGCGCTGACGGTGATGCGATGCATAGAGTCAGTTTACCGGTTCATACGAATCCGATTCATTATCCCGAAATAATCTGATGCACTGAGACTCGCCGGCCGCAATGCCGACGCTGTCGAACCTTACCGCCGAGCACGAACGATCGCGCCCGATTTCCCGCATCTTCACCAATAATCCCGCCAAATCTTTGACGCACATCAACTTTGATGGCGACGAAATCAACCCTCTGCCTGGGGAGGCTGTCGGAGGCTGTCGCCAGCGATCCAGCCGCTTCGACGGCGCGGATCAACCCGGTCTACTCACTTCGGGCACCGCGGCGGCGGCCGCCGCCGTGGCGAGACATTCGGGACACAGGCAGCGCCCGCGCGGATCCAGCTCGCTCGCAGGCAGCGCCGGAAGCATACGGCACCAGCAGTCGAACGGTTCGGTATGCCGGCCGCAATCGAACAGACGGCCGCAACGTGGACAGCGGACGTGTTTCACGTCTGCGGCAGGGGTGGCGGAAGCGGTCATGGCGGCGCGCTCCTCATGATGCCGGCCTTGGCGGTAAGGAAATAATGCCACAGCCCGCCCATGGGGTTCGGGCCACCGGTTGCCCCGCGGACCGGACAAAAAATCAGGCCGCGGATTCGCTCATGACAAGCGTATGACGCGGCCGCCGAACCCGCGTCCCGCCGTGTTGCGCGCTTGCCCGCAACCCCTGCCGAAATCCCTGTTGCGCCGCGCCAGTCCTGTACAATTCGGCCTGTTTCAACCGTTTTCGCCCCGACTCTTCGTCCATTCCCGCCGCCATGTCCGAGCCCATCGACCTCTCGCAGATCGCCCCCACCCTGAAAGCCGAAATTCTGGCTGAAGCGCTGCCCTATATCCGCCAGTATCACGGCAAGACCGTGGTCATCAAATACGGCGGCAATGCCATGACCGAGGAACGGCTCAAGCAGGGCTTCGCGCGCGACGTGATCCTGCTCAAGCTCGTGGGCATCAACCCGGTCATCGTGCACGGCGGCGGCCCGCAGATCGACACGGCGCTCAAGAAGATCGGCAAGCAGGGCACCTTCATCCAGGGCATGCGCGTGACCGACGAGGAAACGATGGAAGTCGTCGAGTGGGTGCTCGGCGGCGAGGTGCAGCAGGACATCGTCACGCTCATCAACCACTTCGGCGGGCATGCCGTGGGCCTCACGGGCAAGGACGGCGGCCTCATCCACGCGCGCAAGCTGATGATGCCGGACCGCGACAACCCGGGCCAGTACGTCGACATCGGCCAGGTGGGCGAAGTCGAGGCGATCAACCCGGCCGTGGTGAAGGCGCTCCAGGACGACGCGTTCATTCCGGTGATCTCGCCGATCGGCTTCGGCGAAGACGGTCTCTCGTACAACATCAACGCCGACCTCGTGGCGGGCAAGCTCGCGGTGGTGCTCAACGCCGAGAAGCTCGTGATGATGACCAATATCCCGGGCGTGATGGACAAGGAAGGCAATCTGCTCACGGACCTTTCGGCCCGCGAGATCGACGCGCTCTTCGAAGACGGCACGATCTCGGGCGGCATGCTGCCGAAGATCTCGTCGGCGCTCGACGCCGCCAAGAGCGGCGTGCGCTCGGTGCACATCATCGACGGCCGCATCGAGCATTCGGTGCTGCTCGAAATCCTGACCGAGCAGCCGTTCGGCACGATGATCCGCTCGCACTGAGCGGACGTCATACACGGCGGCCGGTACGCCCGGCCGCCGCGCTCCCCTCCAGCCATGACCGTCTCCCGCCCGCGCCCACGCCGGCCGCAGCGCGCCAAACGCGGCGCCCCCGTCTGGCTCTTCGACCTCGACAACACGCTGCACGGCGCCTCGCGCGCGATCTTCCCGGCTATCAACGCGGCGATGACGCAGTACATCATCGACACGCTCGGCGTGAGCCGCGACGCCGCGAACCACCTGCGCACGAGCTACACGCAGCGCTACGGCGCCGCGCTCCTCGGCCTCACGCGTCATCATCCGGTCGATCCGCACGACTTCCTGAAGGTCGTCCACACGTTCGACGACCTGCGCTCGATGGTCTACGCCGAGCGCGGCCTCGCGCGCACGCTGCGCGCGCTGCCGGGCCGCAAGTTCGTGCTGACCAACGCCCCCGAGGCCTACGCGCGCGCGGTGCTCGCGGAACTGGGCATCGAGCGCCTGTTCGAACGCGTGATCGCCATCGAGCACATGCGCACGCGCCACCGCTGGCGCGCCAAGCCCGACCGCGCCATGCTGCGCGAGACGCTGCGCCGCGCGGGCGCGACGCTGGCCGACGCCATCCTGATCGAAGATACGCACGGCCATCTGAAGCGCTACCGGGCGCTCGGCATCCGGACGGTGTGGATCACCGGCCATCTGCCCACGCGTGCGCCGGCGCTGCGCGTGTCGGGCCGCGGCCGACCCCACTATGTCGATCACCGCATTCGTTCGTTAAAATCGCTGCAAACGGGCCTGCAGTCAGGAAGACTGCGGCAGACGGGGTGACGACGCAAGCGCCGGAACGCAGCACGTCCGGGGCGAAAGACGAGGGCGACATTCATGCAGCCAACCGAAACGCGTGACGCAGTCGTAACAACCGACCCACCCGGCGTGGTTCGCCGCGCCGCCCGCCCGAAACCGGGCGAACGCCGCGTCCACATTCTCCAGACGCTCGCCTCGATGCTCGAGACGCCGCGCGGCGAAAAGATCACCACGGCTTCGCTGGCCGCGCGAATCGGCGTTTCGGAGGCCGCGCTCTATCGCCACTTCGCGAGCAAGGCCCAGATGTACGAAGGTCTGATCGATTTCATCGAGCAGACGCTCTTCGCGCTCATCAACCAGATCGTCGCGAAGGAGCCGAGCGGCGTGCTCCAGGCTCGCGCCATTGCGCTCATGCTCATCAACTTCTCCACCAAGAACGCCGGCATGACGCGCGTGCTGACCTGCGAGGCCCTCGTGGGCGAGCACGAACGGCTCGCCGAGCGCGTGAACCAGATGCTCGACCGCATCGAGGCGTCGCTGCGCCAGTGCCTGCGCGTGAGCGTCGCCGAGGCCGAGCAGGGTGAAAGCACCGCCGGCGCAGCGGCCCTGCCGAAAGGGTACGATCCGGCTGTACGCGCGAATCTGGTCGTCCGCTATGTGATCGGCTGCTGGCACCGCTACGCGCAGAGCGGCTTCACGCGCTCTCCGAGCGAGCACGCCGACGAACAGATTCGCGTCATTCTTCAGTAACACGCGCCAGGCACAGCCCGGGCCGCCGCTGTTTCGCGGGCCGCGGCCCGGGCCGGTCCCGCGCTTCGTCACCAGGAGAAGAACCGCATGAACCGTCCGCTGCCCACCGCTCCCCTGCCGCGTCTCTCCGGCCTCTCCGCCATTTGGGCTGGCTCATCGCGCGCGGCCGCGCGCCAAGGCGTCGGCCAGCCCCTCGCCGGGCGCGTTTTCCGCTATACTTTGCGTTCGTTTTGAAACACCGTCGCGCCGATTTGCTGACTCGATTGCGGGCGCGCGAACCTCTGAGCCAACGCTCGCGGGTTCATTACAAATGCGGCTAAAGAGGTCGTCAGCCGCGCCAATCCTTCGCACTCCGCGCCCCGCCGACACCGTTTAGCCGCCCGAAGACAAGGCGGAACGAATGGAATCGATCGGCGTCGTCGCTCCACAAACACTGCATTTCGACGAGCCCCTGCAACTGCAGAACGGCATGGCCTTGGCCGGTTACGACCTCGTGGTCGAAACCTACGGCACGCTCAATGCCGCGCGCAGCAACGCGGTGCTCGTCTGTCACGCGCTCAACGCGTCGCATCACGTCGCGGGCGTCCATGCGGACGACCCCAAAAACGTGGGCTGGTGGGACAACATGGTCGGGCCGGGCAAGCCGCTCGACACCAACCGCTTCTTCGTGATCGGCGTGAACAACCTGGGCTCGTGCTTCGGCTCGACCGGCCCGATGAGCGTCGACCCGGCCACCGGCCAGCCGTACGGCGCGAAGTTTCCGGTCGTCACCGTCGAAGACTGGGTGGACGCCCAGGCGCGGGTGGCCGACCGCTTCGGCATCGAGAAGTTCGCCGCCGTGATGGGCGGCAGCCTCGGCGGCATGCAGGCGCTCGCGTGGAGTCTGCGCTATCCGGACCGGCTTGGCCACTGCATCGTGATCGCCTCCACGCCCAAGCTCTCGGCGCAGAACATCGCGTTCAACGAGGTCGCGCGCTCGGCGATTCTTTCGGACCCCGACTTTCATGGCGGCGACTACTACGCGCACGGCGTGAAGCCGAAGCGCGGCCTGCGCGTGGCGCGCATGATCGGCCACATCACCTATCTCTCCGACGACGACATGGCGGAGAAATTCGGCCGCGCGCTGCGCCGCGCAGAGGGCGCCGTAGACGCCTACAACTTCAACTTCGACGTGGAGTTCGAGGTGGAGTCCTACCTGCGCTACCAGGGCGACAAGTTCGCCGACTACTTCGACGCGAACACGTATCTGCTGATCACACGCGCGCTCGACTATTTCGATCCGGCCAAGTCCTACGACGGCGACCTCACCAGGGCGCTCGCGCACACGAAGGCGAAGTACCTGGTGGCGAGTTTCTCGACCGACTGGCGCTTCGCACCCGCGCGCTCGCGCGAACTCGTGAAGGCGCTGCTCGACCACAAGCGCCAGGTGACCTACGCGGAGATCGACGCGCCGCACGGCCACGACGCATTCCTGCTCGACGACGCGCGCTATCACGGTGTCATGCGCGCTTACTACGAACGCATTGCCAGCGAGGTGGGCGCATGAACCCGAGCGCTTTCGACAGTCTTTCCGCCCGTCCCGACTTCCGCACCATCGCGCGCTGGATCGAACCGCGCTCGAAGGTGCTCGACCTGGGTTGCGGCGACGGCGCGCTGCTCTCGCTGCTCGGCGAGGAGCTCGAATGCACGGGCTACGGCATCGAGCTCAACGACGCGGGCGTGCTCGCCTCGGTGGCGAACGGCATCAACGTGATCCAGCAGAATCTGGAAGACGGCCTGCGCCTCTTCGAAGACGCGAGCTTCGATTTCGCGATCCTCTCGCAGACGCTGCAGACCATCCACCAGACCGCCGCGATCCTGCGCGAGACGGCTCGCGTGGGCAAGGAATGCATCGTGTCGTTCCCGAACTTCGGCTACTGGCCGCACCGGCTTTCGGTGCTGCGCGGGCGCATGCCGGTGTCGAAGTCGCTGCCTTACCAGTGGCACAACACGCCGAACGTGCGCGTGCTCACGGTGAAGGATTTCGAGGCGCTCGCGCCCGAAGTGGGCATCGAAATTCTCGACCGCGCAGTGCTGCATGGCGGTCAGACCGTTCGATGGGGTGTGAACTGGCGTGGTAGTCTTGCGGTCTATCGCGTGAAGAAAAAATGACGTCAGCCGGCTGAACCCAGGCAGCGGCGGCGCATTTTTAACCCGGACCCATAAAAACCGCCGCCGCCGCTGACGACGACATGCCGAATCCGCCCCACGAGGCCCCCTCCCGCATCGATCACATCGCCGCTCACGAAGACCATCCCGGCTGGCGCGCGTACCTGAACACGCACATGCTGATCTGCGTGTTCCTCGGCTTCACTTCGGGGCTGCCGCTCTTCACGCTCGTCTACCTCGTGCAGGCGTGGCTGCGCTCCGAAGGCGTGAATCTGAAAGAGATCGGCCTCTTCGCGCTGATCCAGTTCCCCTACACCTGGAAGTTCGTCTGGGCCCCGCTCATGGACCGCTACGTGCCGCGTCTGCCGGGCTGGCGTCCGGGGCGCCGGCGCGGCTGGATGCTGGTCACGCAGATTCTCGTGGCGGGCGCGATCGCGACGCTCGGCTTCGTTTCGCCGAAGGATTCGATCTGGACCGTGGCCGCGCTCACGGCGCTCGTCGCGTTCTTTGGCGCGAGCCAGGACATCGCCATCGACGCCTACCGGCGCGAGCTGCTCACGGATACCCAGCAGGGCCTCGGCAACGCCGTCCACGTGAACGCGTACAAGATCGCCGCGCTCGTGCCGGGCTCGCTTGCGCTGATCCTCTCCGACCATCTGCCGTGGAGCACGGTGTTCGCCGTCACGGCGGCGTTCATGATTCCGGGCATGATCATGTCGCTCGTGGTGAGCGAGCCCGAGGTGCACGGCGCGCCGCCGAAGAATCTGCGCGAGGCAATCGTCCAGCCGTTCGCCGAGTTCGTGCAGCGCGACGGCTGGACCGGCGCGCTCTTCGTGCTGGCGTTCATCTTTCTCTACAAGCTCGGCGATACGATGGCCACCACGCTCTCGACGTCGTTCTTCCTCGACATCGGCTACACGCGCACCGAGATCGGCGTGATCGCCAAGATGACGGCGTTCGGCGCGAGCCTCGCGGGCGGCATCATCGGCGGCGTGGCGCTCGTGAAGATCGGCATCGGGCGGGGACTGTGGATCTTCGGCCTCCTGCAGATCGTCTCGACGCTCGGCTTCGCGTGGCTCGCGCAGCTCGGGCCCGGTTCCGCGTCGCTCGCCACGATCTATGACGGCGTTCTCGCCGTGAGCCATGCCGTTGCGCAAGCGGCGTCCGCGCTCGGCATCGCGGCGCACGTCGCGCTCGACCCGCGCGCCGTGGCGCTCGCGCTCGTGTACGGCTTCGAGACTTTCGCGACGGGGCTCACGCTCGCCGCCTTCACCGCCTATATCGCCAGCACCACCGATCCGCGCTATACCGCCACGCAGTTCGCGCTCTTCACGAGCCTCGCCTCGGTGCCGCGCACGCTCGCCTCGGCGGCGAGCGGCTACGTGGTCGCGAAAATCGGCTGGTTTGATTACTTCGTCGTGTGCACGGCTTTGGCCGTACCGGGTATGCTCCTGCTCGTTCGTATCGCCCCGTGGAGAATCCGGACGTGATCCCGTCCCTGCCTGCCGTCCTCGACCGGTTCCGGACCCGACGCCGTGCGCGCCGGGGCGCGGTACGCGTGCGCGCGCTCGCAATGGCGCTTGCGGTGCTGGCGACCTGGCCCGCTCCGTGGGCGCTCGCCGAGAACGCCGCGCCCACGGTGCCGCCCGCCGCTCCGGCTACGCCTTCGGGGGCGGCCTCCGGGGCCGAGCCGTCTGTCCAGGCCCAGCCACAAGGCGGTGCGCAAGGCGCCCAGGCCGAAGGCAGCGCAAGCGCGGCGCAAGAGGCGTCGAGCGCCGCCGCGCAAAACGCGAGCCGCGAGGTTCGCCTTGGCCAGAGCGCCCTGTTTCGCAACCTGATTCCGTCGCCGGCGCTGGAGGCCCAGGCCGCCGCCGAGTACGCCGAGATCGTGCGCGGCGCCGCGCACTCGGACCGCCTCTACCCCGACACCGATCCGCGCGTGCAGCGCGTGCGCCAGTTCGTCGACCGTCTCGCACCCTATGCGCAGAAGTGGAGCGACCGGGTGAAGAACTGGAAATGGGAAGTGGCGGTGATCCGCTCGCCCGATATCCGCATGTACTGCCTGCCGGGCGGCAAGATCGTGGTGTACAGCGGCCTGCTCGACCGCGTGAAGCTCAACGACAACGAGTTTGGCATGCTGCTCGGCCACGAGATCGCGCACGCGGTGCGCGAGCATCTGCGCGAGCGCCTGGGCGAGCAGCAGTCGGCGCAGATCGAAGCCGGCACGGTGCCGCAGTTGTTCGGGCTTGCGGATCTGGGCGTATTTCCGCTCGGCATCGGCTCGCAGCTCTACGAGATGCACTACGGCAACGCCGACGAAACCGAAGCCGACGTGATCGGCAGCGACATCGCCTCCCGCGCGGGCTTCGACCCGCGCGCGGCCGTCACACTGTGGGACAAGCTGGCCCTCGCGACGAAAAGCGACCGCGACGATGGCTTCATCTACGTCCATCCGTACACGCCGGCGCGGCGCGCGGACATCATCAAGCGCCTGCCCGACATGCTGCCGCTCTACGCCAAGGCGATCGGCAAGCCGCTCGACGAACTGCCCGACTACGCGGGCATCGCCGTGCCGCAGCGGCGCAAGGTGGCGGCGCCCTGAAACGTAAGCGCCGCCTTTGCCCCGCGGTTTCCCGCGGGTCGGCGCTTACGACTTCGCCTTCCAGTCGTAGTCGATGGTGAGCGGCGCGTGGTCGCTGAACTTGATGTCCCTGAAGATCGACGTGCGCTTCGCGGTGGCCGCAATGCCGGGCGTGGCGATCTCGTAGTCGATACGCCACCCCACGTTCTTCGCGTAGGCCTGGCCGCGGTTGCTCCACCACGTGTACTGCTCGGCGCGCGAGTCGAGCGTGCGGAACACGTCCACGTAGCCCACTTCGTCGAACAGCTTCGTGAGCCATGCCCGCTCTTCGGGCAGGCAGCCGGAGTTCTTCTGGTTGCCCTTCCAGTTCTTGATGTCGATTTCCTTGTGGACGATGTTCACGTCGCCGCACACGACCACCTCGCGCCCGGCGCCTTTGAGCTCGGCCAGATGCGGCATGAACTCGTCCATGAAGCGGTATTTCGCCTCCTGGCGCTCCTCGCCGCTCGACCCCGACGGCACGTACACCGAAACGATCGAGAGCTTGCCGAAGCGCGCCTCGACATAGCGCCCTTCGGGATCGAACTCCTCGCTGCCGAAGCCGATGATCACGTCGTCGGGTTCGTGGCGCGTATAGAGGCCCGCGCCGCTGTAGCCCTTCTTCACGGCGTGCTGGAAATAGCCCTTGAAATCGTGCGGCGCGAGGAACTCGGGCGTCATGTCGTCCTGCGAGCACTTGATTTCCTGCACACACAGCACGTCGGCCTTCTGCTCTCCGAACCATTCGAAGAAGCCTTTCTTCGCCGCCGAACGGATGCCGTTGAGGTTGGCGGTAATCACACGCAGCATGTTCCGTTTCCTTATGGTTTCGGCCTGATATCGGCCAGGTCCAGGCCAGGTGTTGACCTATTCGATCGTGAGGCCCTTCAGTTCCGGCTTCGCGGGCGGATAGTCGAGCTTGAGGCTTTCCATGAGACGCAGCAGCAGTTCGGCCACCATCAGGTTGCGATGCGACTTCGAATCCGCCGGAACCACGTACCACGGCGCGTATTCAGTTGAGGTAGCCGCGAGCGCGTCGCGGTAGGCCGCCCCATACGCGTCCCAGTGCTTGCGCGCCTCGAGGTCGGAGACGTCGAACTTCCAGTGTTTGGTCGGATCGTCGATGCGCGCCTGGATACGGCTCTTCTGCTCGTCCTTCGAGATGTGCAGCAGGCACTTGATGATGGTCGTGCCCGTTTCCGCGAGCATGGCCTCGAAATCGCGAATCTGGCGAAAGCGCCGCTCGCATTCGGCTTCATCGATCTGGCCCATCACGCGCGGCACCAGCACGTCTTCGTAGTGGCTGCGGTTGAAGATGGCGAGCTCGCCCGCGGCGGGCACCTGCAGATGCACGCGCCACAGAAAGTCGCGAGAGAGCTCGATGGGCGTGGGCGCGCGAAACGCCACGATGCGCAGGCCGAGCGGATCGACCTCGTGGAACACGCCGCGTATCGTGCCGTCCTTGCCGCTCGTGTCCATGCCCTGCAGCACGAGCAGCACGCGCTGGTGACGCTGTGCGTGCAGGCGCTCCTGCTGCACGTCGATCTTCGCGCCGATCTCGGCCAGCCGGTCGCGGTCGCCTTCCTTGCTGCCCCTGGAGAACGGCTTGGCCGCCGGATCGATCGCGTCGAGCGAAAACGTCTCCGCCTTGTCGCCGAAATACGGCACGCGGTAATCGTCGAGACTCGGGGACTTCGCCATGCATGGTTCTCCTGTTCTTCTGCCGGACGTCTTATGCCAGACGCCTTGCGCGGGCGACGCCTCAAACGGCAGGGCGGCGCTGCGCGGTCCGTCGACCCGCAGCACCGCCCTGTCGAAGCCTGCCATGGATGAGCAAACGAACGCTCAGGATAGCTTTTTCTTCAGCAGCTCGTTCACCTGCTGCGGATTGGCCTTGCCCTTCGTGGCCTTCATCGCCTGGCCGATCAGCGCGTTGAACGCCTTTTCCTTGCCCGCGCGGTACTCCTCCACCGACTTCGCGTTCGCGGCCAGCACCTCGTCGATGATCGCTTCGAGCGCGCCCGTGTCCGAGATCTGCTTGAGCCCCTTCGCTTCGATGATGCGGTCGGCGGCGTCCGCGCCCTCGGCCTTCTCTTCCCACATCGCGAGGAACACTTCCTTCGCGATCTTGTTCGAGATCGTGCCGTCGGCGATGCGCTGCAGCAAGAGCGCGAACTGCTCCGCCGTGACCGGCGAGGCGTCGATCTCGAGGCCTTCGCGGTTCAGTTGCGACGAGACTTCGCCCATCAGCCAGTTCGCGGCCGACTTCGCCTGCGTTTTGTCCGGGTTGGCCCCCGTCTTCGCGACGACGGCCTCGAAATACGCCGCCATCGCCTTGCTCGACGTGAGCACGCCCGCATCGTACGGCGTCACGCCGTACTGCTCCACGAAGCGCGTCTGCATCGTCGCGGGCAGTTCGGGCATCTCGCCCTTCACGCGCTCGGCCCATGCGGCATCGATCACGAGCGGCATGAGGTCGGGGTCGGGGAAGTAGCGGTAGTCGTGCGCGTCTTCCTTGCTGCGCATCGAGCGCGTCTCGCGCTTGTCCGGATCGTAGAGACGCGTTTCCTGCACGACGGTGCCGCCGTCCTCGATCAGTTCGATCTGGCGGCGCACTTCGTACTGGATCGCCTCTTCGAGGAAACGGAACGAGTTCAGGTTCTTGATCTCGGCGCGCGTGCCGAATTCCTTCTGGCCGACCGGGCGCACGGAGACGTTCGCGTCGCAGCGGAACGAGCCTTCCTGCATGTTGCCGTCGCAGATGCCGAGCCAGACCACGAGCGTGTGCAGCGACTTCGCGTAAGCAACCGCCTCCGCCGCGCTGCGCATTTCAGGTTCTGTAACAATTTCGAGCAGCGGCGTGCCCGCGCGGTTCAGGTCGATGCCCGTCATGCCCGCGAAGTCTTCGTGCAGCGACTTGCCGGCGTCTTCTTCCAGGTGGGCGCGCGTGAGATTGATGGTCTTCTCGTACGCTTCCTTGCCCGCCTTCTCGTTGGCCGGCACCTGAATCGTGATCTGACCGCCCTGCACGACCGGAATCTCGTACTGGCTGATCTGGTAGCCCTTCGGCAAATCCGGGTAGAAGTAATTCTTGCGCGCGAAAATGCTGCGCGGCGCCACCGTCGCGCCGATCGCGAGGCCGAAGCGGATCGCGCGCTCCACGGCGCCGCGGTTCATCACCGGCAGCACGCCCGGCAGCGCGAGATCGACGGGGCAGGCCTGCGTATTAGGGGCCGCGCCGAACTGCGTCGATGCGCCCGAAAAGATTTTCGACGCGGTTGAAAGCTGCGTGTGCGTCTCCAGACCGATGACGACTTCCCATTGCGTTGTTGCCATGTTCACACCTCTGCCGGCGCCTTGCGATGCCAGTCGGTCGCGCGCTGGAAGGCGTCGGCGACCTGCAGCATGCGGGCCTCGTTGAAATAGTTGCCGACGATCTGCAGACCGACCGGCCGTTGCGCGTTCGCGCCCGCGCCGAAGCCGCACGGCACGCTCATGCCGGGCAGGCCCGCGAGGCTCGTCGAGAGGGTGTAGATGTCCGCGAGATACATCTGCAGCGGATCGTCGCCCTTCGCGCCGATGTCCCAGGCCACGCTCGGCGCGACCGGCCCCATGATGACGTCGCACTGCTTGAACGCCTCCTGGAAGTCCTGCGCGATGATGCGGCGGATCTTCTGCGCCTGCAGGTAATAGGCGTCGTAGTAGCCGTGCGAAAGCACGTACGTGCCCACCAGAATGCGGCGCTTCACCTCGGGGCCGAAGCCCTCGGCGCGCGACTTCTTGTACATGTCGAGCAGGTCGCGGTACTCGGCCGCGCGGTGGCCGTAGCGCACGCCGTCGAAGCGCGAGAGGTTCGACGAGGCTTCCGCCGGGGCGATCACGTAGTACACGGGGATCGACAACTCGGTCTTCGGCAGCGTCACCTCCACGAGCGTCGCGCCGAGCGACTCGTAGACCTTCAGCGCCGCGTCGATGGCCGCGCGCACGTCGTCGGCGAGGCCCACGCCGAAGTACTCCTTCGGCAGGCCGATGCGCAGGCCGGCGAGCGGCTTGCCGGCCGGGGCGCCGGCGCTCCACGCCTCGCCCAGATGGCGCGCGTAGTCCTCGTGATCGTGGGTGAGGCTCGTCGAGTCGCGCTCGTCGAAGCCCGCCATCGCGTTGAGCAGCAGGCCGCAGTCGGCGGCGCTCTGTGCGAACGGGCCGCCCTGGTCGAGCGACGAGGCGAACGCGATCATGCCGTAGCGCGACACGCGGCCATAGGTCGGCTTGATGCCGGTGACGCCCGAGAACGACGCGGGCTGACGGATCGAGCCGCCCGTGTCCGTGCCGGTCGCGGCGGCCGCGAGGCGCGCCGCCACGGCCGCGGCCGAGCCGCCCGACGAACCGCCCGGCACCGCCTTGCGGTCCCACGGGTTCTGCACGGCGCCGAAATGCGAGTTCTCGTTGGACGAGCCCATCGCGAATTCGTCCATGTTGGTCTTGCCGACGCACACCATGCCCGCGCGCTCAAGGCGCTCGACGACGGTCGCGTCGAACGGGCTCACGTAGTTCTCGAGCATCTTCGAGCCGGCCGTCGAACGCCAGCCGCGCGTGACGAACACGTCCTTGTGCGCGATCGGCAGGCCGAGCAGCGGGCCGTTTTCGCCGGCCGCAAGGCGCGCATCGGCGGCCTTTGCCTGCGCAAGCGTCAATTCCGGGTTGACGTCGACGAAAGCGTTCAACTCTTGATGTGCGTCAATCCGACCGAGATAGAGCTGCGCCAGCTCGACGGCGGAGCACTCCTTGGCAGCCAGCGCGGCGCGCAGTTCGGTCAAGCTTTTTTCATGCATTGCGTGGTTCCTGGAAGAACGAAGGCGGCGAATTCGGGCTTGCCGGACCGCCGTCCGGGGCGCCGGATCAGGCCGCGCCCCGCGGGAAACGGGAGCCGCCGCAGCGCCTTGTCCGGCAGGCGACAGACGGCCGGATAAGGCGGCGACAGCAATAAAACGAACGCTTACTCGATCACGCGCGGCACGAGGTACAGGCCGTCCTGCACCGCCGGCGCCGGGCGCTGGAAGGCTTCGCGGTCGACCGTCTCGGTCACGGCGTCCGCGCGCAGGCGCAGCGCCACGTCCTCGATCTGCTCGATCGGGTGCGCGAGCGGAGCGATGCCGGCCGTGTCCACGGCCTGCATCTGCTCGACGAGACCGAAAAAATCGTTCAGGCGTGCGAGCGTATTGCCGGCTTCGGCGTCGGCCAGTTCGAGGCGCGCGAGGTGCGCGATGCGCTTCACATCGTTCAGGGTCAGGGCCATGCGGTCACCGGGAAAAATGGCGGTTGCTCTGGCCGTTGCGGCAGTGCGGAAAAAACGGTGCTGCAACAGCGGTTTATCGCGACGGATCCGGCTTTCGAGGAAAGCTTCGGCCGTGTCAAAAAGTGGCTTTCGGATCGTGCAAAACAGGCAAAATTATAAGGTATCATTACGCGTTCGACCCAAACCCGGACCGCCTTGCGCCTGCCTTTCGTCACCGATCAAGGCACTTTGCGGCCTGAAGTCACACTAAGGGGCACATAAAGGCACGAGCGGAGCGCAAGCGGCGCACCCTCAGCCAGGCTGCCTCCGGTAACCATTCCCGCAGTGTCAGGTTTCCAGAAGGTTCCAAGCGGCGCGCTTCGCGCCGGCCTCACGCTGTTATTTTTTCCGCTGCCGCCCTCGCCCATTGTCGCGAAGGTCGGCCACAAGCGAGACAGGATTTTTGAATGTTCGGTTTTCTGCGTAGCTACTTCTCCAACGACCTGGCGATCGACCTCGGCACGGCCAACACGCTGATCTACATGCGCGGCAAGGGTATCGTGCTCGACGAGCCGTCGGTCGTCTCGATCCGCCAGGAAGGCGGCCCGAACGGCAAGAAGACGATTCAGGCGGTCGGCAAGGAAGCCAAGCAGATGCTCGGCAAGGTGCCGGGCAACATCGAAGCGATCCGCCCGATGAAGGACGGCGTGATCGCCGACTTCACGGTGACCGAGCAGATGATCAAGCAGTTCATCAAGACCGCTCACGAGTCGCGCATGTTCTCGCCGTCGCCGCGCATCATCATCTGCGTGCCGTGCGGCTCCACCCAGGTCGAGCGCCGCGCGATCAAGGAAGCCGCGCACGGCGCCGGCGCCTCGCAGGTCTACCTGATCGAAGAACCGATGGCCGCCGCGATCGGCGCGGGCCTGCCGGTGTCGGAAGCCACGGGCTCGATGGTCGTCGACATCGGCGGCGGCACGACGGAAGTGGGCGTGATCTCGCTCGGCGGCATCGTCTACAAGGGCTCGGTGCGCGTAGGCGGCGACAAGTTCGACGAAGCCATCGTCAACTACATCCGCCGCAACTACGGCATGCTGATCGGCGAACAGACCGCCGAAGCCATCAAGAAGGAAATCGGCTCGGCGTTCCCGGGCTCCGAAGTCAAGGAAATGGAAGTGAAGGGCCGCAACCTCTCGGAGGGCATTCCGCGCAGCTTCACGATCTCCAGCAACGAAATCCTCGAAGCACTCACCGACCCGCTGAACCAGATCGTCTCGTCGGTGAAGATCGCGCTGGAGCAAACGCCGCCGGAACTCGGCGCCGACATCGCCGAACGCGGCATGATGCTCACGGGCGGCGGCGCGCTGCTGCGCGACCTCGACCGTCTGCTCGCGGAGGAAACCGGCCTGCCGGTGCTCGTCGCCGAAGACCCGCTTACCTGCGTGGTGCGCGGGTCGGGCATGGCGCTCGAGCGCATGGACAAGCTCGGCAGCATCTTCTCGTACGAGTAAGCGCCGCGCGTACCATGCAGTCGGCGCGGCGCACCCTGTCGAGGCGGCTGAAAGGCCGCCTTGCGCCCCGCTGACAGGCGCCCGTTGAGGCGCCGCCGTTTCATCCTTTCGCACACGCCCCCGGCGCCGACCATGGAATACAGTCCGCCGCCCCTGTTCAAGCAAGGCCCTTCGGCACTCGCACGACTGATCTTTTTCGTCGTGCTGTCGCTCGCCCTGCTGTTCTCCGACGCCCGCTTCAAGACACTGGAAATCGTGCGAGGCGTGCTGGGAGCAGGCCTCTATCCGCTGCAGCGCGCGGCCCTCGTGCCGCGCGATCTGTTTATGGGCGCCGCCGACCTCGCGGTCACGAGCGCCTCGCTGCGCGCCGACAACGCGAAGCTGCATACGCGCAATCTGCAGCTCTCGCAGCAAGCCAACGAAGCCGCGTCGCTCGCCGCCGAAAACACCCACCTGCGCGCGCTGCTGCAGCTCTCGCAGCGCATCGGCGCGCAGACCACGCCCGCCGAGATCCAGTACGACACGCGCGATCCGTTCACGCAGAAGGTGGTGATCGGCGGCGGCTCGCAACAGGGCATCCAGAACGGCGCGCCGGTGGTAAGCGAGGATGGCGTGGTGGGCCAGGTGACGCGCGTGTTCCCGATGCAGTCGGAAGTCACGCTGCTCACCGACAAGGATCAGGCGGTGCCGGTGGAGATCGTCCGCACGGGCCTGCGCAGCGTGATCTACGGCACGCCGCAGGGTGCGCTGCTCGATTTGCGCTTCGTGCCGATCAGCGCGGACGTGCAGGCCGGCGACGAACTCGTGACGAGCGGCCTCGACGGCATCTATCCGCAGGGGCTGCCGGTGGCGAAGGTGCTGCGCGTGGACAAGCAGGCCGACACGGCGTTCGCGCGCGTGGTCTGCGTACCGGTCGCCGCCGTGCGCGGCGCGCGCGAGGTGCTGGTGCTGCATTACACGCCGCAGGTGCCGCCGAATCCGGTGGAAGCGGCGGAGGCTGCCGAGGCCGCTTCCGAAGCCGCGGCCAAAGACGCGAAAAAGAAGAAGCCGGCCAAGGGCGAGGACAAGAAGGCCGACGACAAGTCGAAGGCCGCCGCGGCTAAACCGGTTGTGAATGCCCCCACGAACGCACACGCAAGCGCACATACCGGTGCGCCCGCGAAGCCTCAAGCGCAGAGGGGCCACTGATGCCGCGTCCGCAATACATCCTCCAGCCGGTCAACCCGTACTTCATCGCGTTCAGCCTGGCCGCCGCGTTCCTGCTGAACCTGCTGCCGTGGGGCAAGCTGCCGGGCGTGCCCGATTTCGTCGCGCTCGTGCTGCTGTTCTGGAATATCCACCAGCCTCGCAAGGTGGGCATGGGCCTCGCGTTCTGCCTCGGCCTGCTGATGGACGTGCATAACGCGAGCCTGCTCGGCGAGCACGCGCTCGCCTACACCCTGCTCTCGTACGGCGCGATCACGATCCACCGGCGCGTGCTGTGGATGTCGATCGGCGTGCAGATGTTCGCCGTGATGCCCATGCTGGTCGGCGCGCAGTTCGTGCCGTTCGTGATCCGGCTGCTGATGGGCGCCGCGTTCCCAGGCTGGGACTATCTCGTGAGCGGTTTCGTCGCCGCCGTGCTCTGGCCCGTGACGAGCCTCCTGCTGCTGCTGCCGCAGCGCCGCCCCGTCGATCCCGACGACACGCGGCCCATCTGAGCGGCGCGCGAGCCCAGCAGGAAGACGCTTGATAACCTCTTACTTCCCCCGGTCCGCTGAACCGCATTCGCGGGCCGTCATCGCATGACCGAATTCAAGGACACCCAGCAGCAGATCTCGAAATTCCGCCTGCGCGTCGCGGCGGCGGGGCTGTTCGTGTTCGTCTGCTTCGGGCTGATCGCCTTCCGCTTCCTGTACCTGCAGGTGTGGAACCACAGCAAGTACTCGCTGCAGGCCGACGAGAACCGCATTTCGGTCGCGCCCATCGTGCCCAACCGCGGCATCATCACCGACCGCAATGGCGTCGTGCTGGCGAAGAACTACTCGGCCTATACGCTCGAAGTCACGCCCTCGAAGCTGACCGACACGCTCGACAACACGATCGACCAGCTTTCGACGGTGATCCCCATCGACCAGCGCGATCGCCGCCGCTTCAAGAAGCTGCTCGAGGATTCGAAGAACTTCGAGAGCCTGCCGATCCGCACGCGTCTCACCGACGACGAAGTCGCGCGCTTCACGGCGCAGCGCTACCGCTTCCCCGGCGTGGAAGTGCGCGCGCGGCTGTTCCGCTCCTATCCGCTCGGGCCGACAGCCGCGCACGTGATCGGCTATATCGGCCGCATTTCGCAGCGCGACCAGGAAAAGATCGACGCGATGAGCGACCAGAACGACAGCGATCAGGAGCACTACGATCCGCGTCTGGACGCCAACAACTACAAGGGCACCGACTACATCGGCAAGATCGGCGTCGAGCAGAGCTACGAAACCGAGCTGCACGGCCTCACCGGCTTCGAGGAAGTGGAAGTGACGGCGGGCGGGCGGCCGGTGCGCACGCTCTCGCGCACCCAGGCCACGCCCGGCAACAATCTCGTGCTCTCGATCGACATCGGCCTGCAGGAAGTGGCCGAGCAGGCGTTCGCGGGCAAGCGCGGCGCGCTCGTCGCAATCGAGCCCGCGACGGGCGACGTCCTCGCATTCGTTTCCGCGCCGAGCTTCGACCCGAATTCGTTCGTGGACGGCATCGACCAGCAGACCTGGGACCAGCTCAACAACTCGCCCGACCACCCGCTTCTGAACCGGCCGCTGCACGGCACGTATCCGCCGGGCTCGACCTACAAGCCGTTCATGGCGCTCGCCGCGCTCACGCTGCACAAGCGCACGCCGCAATGGGGCTTCTCGGACCCCGGCTACTACATGTTCGGCGGCCACCGCTTCAACAACGACGTGCGTAGCGGCCAGGGCTGGGTCGACATGAACCGCGCGATCATGGTGTCGAACGACACCTACTTCTTCATGCTCGCGCACGACCTGGGCGTGGACAACATCGCGAACTTCATGAAGCCGCTCGGCTTCGGCCAGATCACCGGCATCGACATCGCGGGCGAGGCGCGCGGCATCCTGCCCTCCACCGAATGGAAGCGCAAGGCCTACCGCAAGCCCGAGCAGCAGAAGTGGTACGAGGGCGAGACGATCAGCCTCGGCATCGGCCAGGGCTACAACTCGTTCACGATCCTGCAGCTCGCGCACGCCACGGCCACGCTCGCCGACAACGGCATCCTCATGAAGCCTCACCTCGTGAAGGAAATCGAAAATCCGATCACGCACGAGGAGCGCCTTACCGTGCCGCATGAAAGCGGCCGCCTGAACGTCTCGCAGGCCGACATCGACGTCGTGAAGCGCGGCATGGAAGGCGTGACGATGAACCCGTCGGGCACTGCGTACCAGATCTTCGCCAACGCGCCCTATACCTCGGCGGGCAAGACCGGCACGGCCCAGGTGTTCTCGCTGCAGGGCGGCAAGTACCAGGCGCACGCGCTCGCCGAAAATCTGCGCGACCATGCGCTCTTCATCGCCTTCGCGCCGGCCGACAAGCCGCAGATCGCCGTCGCGCTGATCGTCGAAAACGGCGGCTGGGGCGCCCAGGCCGCCGGTCCGATCGCGCGCCGCGTGCTCGACTACTATCTCGTCGACCGGCTGAAGCCCGGCGCGCTGCAAACCGAAGTGGCCGCCGCGAAGGCAGCGGCACAGAACGCCTCGTCGCCCGTGATCGGCGCGCCCGAACCGGCTTCGGACGCGCAGCCGGTCGAGGTCGCCACCGGCTTCGCGGCGTTGCCCATTCCCGGCGCGGCTTCGGCTGCCGCCGCGGCTTCTGCGGCATCCGACTCTGCGGCGCCGGCGGGCACGGCTTCAGGCACGGCTTCAAGCGCGGCGTCGGCCGCCAGCGCCTCCCCCACCGCCGCGCGCGCAGCGGTCCCGGGAACCGCCAGCGGTGCCGACGCGGCCTCCGCTACCCGCCACAACACCCCGCATCGCCCGCGCCGTCCGGCGAGCGCGCCCGATGCAACGCTCGCCGCGCCGCCGCGCGACGACGACGCCCAGCCGGCACCGCCGAAGGCCGCCACCGGCGGCATCGACGAGTAAGGAGTACGCCATGCCCTTTCTTCAGTTCGACAAGATCGACAAGCGCGCGGTACTCGACACGATCCGCAAGATGTTCATCGGCTTCGACGGGCCGCTCGCCCTCACGGTGTTCCTGCTGATGTGCGTGGGCATCGTGACGCTCTATAGCGCGACCCTCGACATGCCGGGTCGCGTCGAAGACCAGTTGCGCAACATCATGCTGACCTTCGTGCTCATGTGGGCGCTCGCGAACGTGCCGCCCACCACGCTGATGCGCTTCGCGGTGCCGGTCTATACGTTCGGAATTGCGCTATTGATAGCGGTTGCGCTCTTCGGGCTCACGCGCAAGGGCGCGAAACGCTGGATCAACGTGGGCGTCGTCATCCAGCCCTCGGAGATCCTCAAGATCGCCACGCCGCTCATGCTCGCCTGGTACTACCAGCGGCGCGAAGGCGTGATGCGCTGGTACGACTTCGTCGTCGGCTTTGTCATCCTGCTCGTGCCGGTGGGCCTGATCGCCAAGCAGCCCGATCTCGGCACCGCAGTGCTCGTGTTCGCGGCGGGCCTCTTCGTGATCTATTTCGCGGGGCTCTCGTTCAAGCTGATCGTGCCCGTGCTGGTGGCATGCGTGATCGCGGTGGCGTCGATCGCGGCGTTCCAGGACAAGATCTGCCAGCCTCAGGTGAACTGGCCGCTGATGCACGACTACCAGAAGCACCGCATCTGCACGCTGCTCGACCCCACCTCCGATCCGCTCGGCAAGGGCTTCCACACGATCCAGGCCGTGATCGCGATCGGTTCGGGCGGCCCGCTCGGCAAGGGCTGGCTCAAGGGCACGCAGTCGCACCTCGAGTTCATCCCCGAAAAGCACACCGACTTCATCTTCGCCGTGTTCTCGGAGGAATTCGGCATGACCGGCGGCCTCGTGCTGCTTACGCTCTACATGTGTCTGATCGCGCGCGGGCTCTATATCGCCGCGAACGGCGCGACGCTGTTCGGGCGATTACTGGCCGGCTCGCTGACCATGGCCTTTTTCACCTACGCGTTCGTCAACATCGGGATGGTGAGCGGCATCCTGCCCGTGGTGGGCGTGCCGCTGCCGTTCATGAGCTACGGCGGCACCGCGCTCACGACGCTCGGCGTCGCGATCGGGCTCATCATGAGCGTCGGCCGTCAGAAGCGATTGATGCAGAGCTGAGCTTCGTACAACGAGGTGCGGCGCACGCCCTGCACGCTCAGGTTCGCGCTGCGCCGCTCCCTTACTGCGGCGCCGACTTCGCCAACTCCGCGCTTAGCTGCCGGTACTTGAGCAGCGCCACCTGGTCGCCCTGCGCTGCCGCAGCCGCGTAGTACGCGCGAGCGATATTGATGTTCTTCGGCACGCCGTCGCCGCCGCGTTCGTAGAACGAGCCGGTCACGTACTGCGCCGTCATGTCGCCACCCTCGGCGGCCTTCTTGTACCAGTAGAACGCCTGACGGTTATCGCGCGCGGTGCCGCGCCCGTCGAGGTACTGGTTCGCCAGCGCCAGCTCGGCCTGGATATGCCCCTGCTTCGCCGCCTTCAGGAACCACTGGTGCGCCTCGGTGGGATTCTTCTCCACGAAGTCGCCATCGTCGTACATCTTTCCGTAGACGTACTGCGCGTGCGACATGTTCGCGTCGGCGGCCTTGCGCAACCACTTGCGGCCCTCGCCGATGTCGGTCGCACCGCCCTCGCCGTTGAGCAGCATCATCGCGTAGTCGAATTCCGCGAGCCGGTTGCCGCGAGCCGCCGCCGCGCTGAACTCGTTGCGCGCGACGGTCAGGTTGCCCGCGTTGTAATCGGCGACGCCGGAGGCGGTCTGCGGATCGGCGTCCGCGCGCGACACCTTCTGGTCTGCGGTTCCAGCCGAACTTGCCGCGGCGTTCGTCGTCGTGGTTGCACTCGTAGCCGAGCTCGCGGCCGCGAAGCACGCCGCCGCAGCCGTCGCGGCAAAACAGCCCGCCAGCGCGCGAGCAAATACCGTCATTGCCCTGCGCTTCACGATCTCGCCTCCTGCAGCGCCTGGCGCGTTGCCCGCACGAGCCAGATCACGTCGGCGGCAAGCGCGATGAAGCTGAAACCCATCTCTCGATACTGCTTCGCCTGCGCCGAGTCCATGGCGAAGATGCCCGCCGACACGCCCGCGCCGCGAGCCGCCGCGATGATGCGCACCATCGCGGCCTGCACGTCCGGATGCTTCGAGTCGCCCAGATGGCCGAGGCTCGCGGCCAGGTCGGCGGGGCCCACGAACAGGCAATCCACGCCCGGCACCGCGGCGATCTGCTCGACCTCGGCAAGCGCCGACGCCGACTCGATCTGCACGATCGTCGCGATCTGCCCGTTCGCGCCGTGCAGATAATCGCGCCGCATGCCGTAGGCGGCGGCGCGCACCACGCCCGCCACGCCGCGGCGCCCTTCGGGGGTCTGTTCGCCCGGATACTGCGTGTAGCTCACGGCACGCGCCGCTTCCTCGGCGGACCCGATGTTGGGAAACATCACCGTGCGTGCGCCCGCGTCGAGCACACGCTTGACGAGCCAGCCTTCGCTGGTCGGCAGGCGCACGACGGGCTCCGTCGGCAGATGCGCCGCCGCGATCGCGCGGAGCTGCGCGACGGTGTCGGCGCTATCGTTCGGCGCATGCTCCATGTCGATCAGCAGCCAGTCGAAACCGGCGTGCGCGAGCGCCTCCGCGGCGGTCTCGCTGCCCATCGACAGCCACAGGCCGTAAAGCGGCCCCGCTTCCTTGAGGCGTTCCTTGAGGGGATTGGTGAAGGTGCTCATCGCCGTGCTCCCGGCGAGCCCGTCCGGCCCACGCGGCGCGCGCCTCTGGGCGCCCGGCGGCGGTGTGACCGGCATGTCTCGCTCCGTTATGTAGTCTGGCTGCGCGCGTGGATGCGCGGCCTTGCCGCAAGGATCATACCGCGACAATAAATCGGACCGCCGGGCGGAAAACCCGGCCCGGGCGCCTGCGTGCGTGAAAGCGAAGGAGAAGTGCGCCCGCTTTCGGACCCGGGCAGATCCGCCAAGCGGGCGAGGCGCGTGAGCCTCAGTCGCGGACGACTTCGGCCCAGCAGTTCGGCGTTTCGTAGAGTCGCACCTTGTGCAACTGCAGATTGACCCCGTAATGGGCGTCGTAGACGTTCGCGAGAATTTCGAACGCGATGGCCGCGAGGTTCTCGACGGTCGGGATACGGTCGATCACGACCGTCTTGTGGCCCGGCATCGATTCGAGAAAGCCGCGCACCTGCGTGTCGCCTTCGTAGACGATGAACGCGTGATCCCACAGATCGACGAGATGCTGGTTCGCGAGCGCCTTCACGTCCGCGAAGTCCATCACCATGCCACGGTCGGGCGCACCTTCGGTCTCGACGGTGTCGCCCTGCAGCGTGACTTCCAGCACGTAGCGATGGCCGTGCAGGTTGCGGCACTGGCTGCGATGGTCGGGAATGCGGTGGCCCGCGTCGAATTCGAGTTTTCGGGTGATCGTCAGCACGGCGGCTCTAACGCTAAAAAGCGGGAAAATTCAGGGAATGTTCAGGTACTTGTGGGTTTGCATCGAGAGGCGCCACTGCGGATGACGCTTGCACCAGTCGATGGCGAGCTTCGTGTTCAGGTCACGCGACGGACCATCCATCGGCTGGACGAGAAAATACTCGAAATCGAGCTTCGCGTAGTCGGCGAGGCGCTGGTTGTCCTGCGGCACCACGACCTTCAGCTCGTTGCCCTTCGTGACGACGAGCGGCGCGTCGGCCTTCGGGCTCACGCAGATCCAGTCGATCGTTTCCAGGACCGGCAGCGAGCCGTTCGTTTCGATGGCGATCGTAAAGCCGGCCGCGTGCAGCGCGTCGACGAACGGCGGATCGATCTGCAGCATCGGCTCGCCGCCCGTGCACACCACGAAACGGTTGCCCTCGCCCTCGGGCCACAGCGACGCGATCTTCGCGACGAGCTCCTCGGGCGTGCGGTACTTGCCGCCGTTCTCGCCGTCGGTGCCGACGAAATCGGTATCGCAGAAGCGGCACACGGCCGAAGCGCGATCCTCTTCCCGGCCCGTCCACAGGTTGCAGCCGGCAAACCGGCAAAACACGGCCGGACGCCCGGCGTTCGCGCCCTCGCCCTGCAACGTGTAGAAAATTTCCTTTACCGAGTAAGTCATGCTGCTGCCTGATCTGGTCCTGATCGTCTGGTCCTGGTTAGCCCGGGTCGTGCCCGCACGCAAAAATTAGGCACCCGGCGGGTCTGCCGCGCGCGAGTCAGCGGTGCTCGTGCAGTGCCGCGGCCAGTCCGCGCCTCAAACCGGCGCTTCGATGACCTTCTCGCCCGCGAGAAACGCTTCGTAGCCGCGCTTGCGCAACTTGCAAGCCGGGCACTCGCCGCAGCCGAAGCCCCACTCGTGCAATTCGGCGCGCTCGCCCACGTAGCAGGTGTGCGTCTCGACGCGCACCAGTTCGACCAGTTCGTCGCCGCCCAGTTGCTGCGCGAGGCGCCACGTGTCGGCCTTGTCGAGCCACATGAGCGGCGTTTCCAGCACGAAGCGGCTGTCCATGCCGAGGTTCAGCACGACCTGCAGCGCCTTCATGGTGTCGTCGCGGCAGTCGGGGTAGCCCGAGAAGTCGGTTTCGCACATGCCGCCCACGAGGACCTTCAACCCGCGCCGGTAGGCAATCGCCGCGGCGATCTGCATGAACATCAGGTTACGGCCCGGCACGAATGTATTCGGCAGCCCGCTCGCGGCGGTTTCGATTTCGATCTCGCGCGTCATGGCGGTGTCGCTGATCGCGCCGAGCACCGAGAGGTCGATCATGTGATCGTCGCCGAGGCGCTCGCCCCACTCGGGAAAACCGTTCGCGATGGCGGCGCGAAAGCCCTCACGGCACTCCAGTTCGACGCGGTGGCGCTGGCCGTAATCGAAGCCGAGCGTCTCGACGGTATCGTAACGATCGAGCGCCCACGCGAGGCATGTGGCCGAGTCCTGGCCGCCGGAAAACAGCACGAGTGCGCCGTTTTTAGCGTCTGTTCGAGTCACCGTGAAACTCCGTATGTGAGGTTCCCGTGCGGCTTCGCGAAGGCCGCTCAACGGCACCTCCGGCTGCGCAGGACCGGCGCGTTGCCGGCAACGGCAGTATAGGCTGCGGGCCTCGCGCGGGTGATCGGCGCACGCTTATACCGCTGATCGTCGCGCTGCTGCTGGTGCACCGACGACCCAACATCGATCCAACACCCACTGAACAACGAAAAAGCCCCAGGAATCGTGCGATCTCCTGGGGCTCAAATTCTGGTGGCCTGGGGCGGAATCGAACCACCGACACGCGGATTTTCAATCCAGCCACCAACCGAAGAACTACGCCCCACAAAATCAAGAAAAACCGTTATAAATCAACACAGTATCCACGTAAATTCATTTTTATCCACCTGTCAGATTGCCTAAAAAACAAGCAATCCAACGGGGTTTTGCGGGTATTTTCGGGGTTCAAAGGGAGCCAAGAGGGAGCCAAAAACCGGGTATGATTCCCGCACACCTCGACCTCCTGGAACCCGACGATGAGCACGCCCACCGCGCCCAGCATCGACAAAATCCCGTTCAACGACAAGACGCTGCTGCAGATCGCTCGCCTGCCCTTCGAGCAACGCCCGATCGGCGTGTCACCCACCGGCACCGTGCTCACCGCACCGCCGCCCGCCGGCGCCACCGACTACTTCGTGCGCGACGCCAACATGAAAGGCTTTTCGCTGCGCATCACCGCGAAGAGCCGAGCATTTTACGCTGAACGCAAACTCGCCGGGAAACCTTGTCGTTTCCCGTGCGGTGATTTCCCCGCCACCGGGCTGAAAGCGGCGCAGGCAAAGGCCACCATCGCCCTGGCGCAGATGGCCCAAGGCATCGACCCGAACCACACCGTCAAGGACAACCGCAAGGCGACGGCGGCCCGCTACGAGCGCGACAAACTCACGTTTGGCTACGTCGTCGCACGTGACGCCGAACGTCAGAAACCCACCGACGCGTCGGGTACCGCGAAAGATCGCCGCGAGGTCGCGCAATGGGTCGGCAAAACCAAAGTCTGGAACATGCCGGTCCACGACGTGACCGTGGACGACATGAAAGCGATGATGGACCAGTTGACCACGACCATCAGCGGCACGACCGCGCTCAAATGCTGGCGCTACACGCGGGCGGCCTGGTCGCGCATGGCATCGACCGAAGAACCACCGACAAATCCGTTCGACGAATACCTCAAAACGTACCGCTTGCCGCAGGTCACGCGCCGCACCACCTCGCTCGACACCGATGGCGAGCAGGACAAGCAATGGTTGCGCGCGATCGCCGACATGCGTACGAACCCGATCGGCAAACGGCCCTGGACGCGCCGTATCATGGCCGACTACATCCTGCTGTCGCTGGCCTTCGGCGCGCGCAAGAGTGAATCCGCCACGCTCAAATGGAGCGACGTGGATTTCGAGCGCAAGTTCGTACAGTTCCGGGACACCAAAAACGGCTCATCGCACTGCTTCCCGCTCACTGATTTTTGCGCGCAACTGCTGCGTGAGTTGAAAGCGCACAACGAAACGCCCCGCGGCCGGGACGTGAAGCGCGCCAAGCGCGGCGAAACGATCGAGTACCCCGAATGGGTGTTCCCGTCGGAGCGGCGCGGCCTGCACCTCACCGAACCGCGCAACGTGCTGCTGATCGGGGACGGGAAATCGGGCCTGAAAATCCGTATGCACGACCTGCGGCGAAGTTTCGCGGGCAGCGTCGCCGAAACGGTCATGAAGGACGGAACGCAATCGTTCGGCCTGGTCAAGATCGCCATGAACCACGCGGACCAAAAGTCAGACGTGACGCAGACGTACATCGGCATCAAGCCCAAACTCAACATGCTCCGGCCGGTGTACCTCGCGCACGAGCGCCGTATTTTCGAGGCGGCTGGGATGATGAAACCGATCCAGCCGGCCGACGCCGACGCCCTGCTCGACGCGCTGAAAGCCCAGGCCGCGAACAACCCGGCCGTGCTCGACCAGTTGCGCACGCTGCTGCAAGCCGCCGGGTGAGCAAACAATAGCCTTGTAGGGCGTAGGGGCTTTCCCGTCTCGTTCCGACGTTGCCCCGCCCTTCCCCGCAAATCCCCGCGCGCTTTCCAAAAACGGGGCCATATCTATAAAAAAAGCGTTGCGAGGCAAGTACCCAGGCGGGTACATTCCATTCACCGCGACGCCACCAGCGACGCCGCGGGGCTGGCAGAGCAGCGCCAGCGCGCCGTGAGGCGCACCCACGCGACTCGGATTTGGGCGAACGCAAGCCCAGCAGCCGGCGGCCTGTGCACGGGCCGGCGGTCGTAACAGCAGCACCTCCAGTTGGTCGGGAGGCAGAAGCACCACCTTAAACCGTGGTGTCCCTTTGCCTTTCAAGAACCAACTCTCTGGAGAGTGCTATGCAATACCGTAACGCCCACGACGCCGCCCACGAAAAAGCCTGCAAGGGGCTGCTGGACGAGTGTTTTCCGCTGCCCGTCGTCTACCCGCTGATCACCAACTTCCTGCCGATCGAGGCCATCCTTTGGATCGCCCTGCCGCATCCCTTGCGCAGGGCGGTCGTCCGAGCCCTCATGCAGTTCGACGAAAGCCTGCTCGTGGCGCGCGAGGGCACGATCGCCTACGGCCTGCTGACGCTTGCAACGCCGAACCTTGACGAGGCCGAACGCCGCACCCTGTACCTGCACCGTTCCAAGCGTTGCGCCAAGAACCGCCGCGACTTGGTGGCAACGCTGGCTCGTACCGAGCACCGCGCGCAGAAGGCCATCGACCACGTCACCGCCTTATTGGCAGCGGCCGGCCAGCCCTTGACCGACGAAACCCCGGCGTACACCGGCTTTCAGTTCATGCGGGTGGCGGTTGCCATGAAAGCGCGTGACGATTTCGACGTGTTCCCGATGTTGAGCGCGATCCTGAACAGCATGGGCTTGCCCGACGACAGCATCCAAGGCGAGACGATCGACGCCAAGGCCGTGGCCTTTGGCGATCAGATCGGGATCAACTATCACGTTGACAGCCCGTCCTACGCCGCGTCGGCCGGCGCCACCTTGCACTGATACGTTTGTATGTTTGTTTGATACCACCCATCACACCATTTAGGAGTGCTACACATGAGCATCGACCACCACACCGAACAAGCCCTCAACGCGCTGGTCGCGCTGGGCCGCAAGGCCGCGATCCGTGCGCTCAAGGCCGAACGCGCGCACAACGAGGCACAAGACGACTGGCTCAACGAGTGGATCGACGAGCACGCCGACGACCCGGACGACGAAGACGAGCGCGACGACCTCTGGTTCGACGCGCAGCAGGACGACGACTACGAGCCCTTTCTCGCAAGCCTGCGCGCAGAACTCGCCGAGGACTACGACATCACGCCCGAAGCGTTGGAAAACGCGCTCGAACTGATGAACAACAGCCACGGCGCGGACATGCTGAACGAACGGCTCGACGCGACGTACCCGCCGGAGACCGTGGACGCTGCAGCCCTGCCCGCCGCCATTGAAACGGTCGCCGGACTCCACCCGGCCAAGTTGTTCACCGCCCTGCAAGCGGGCGACTTCTACAACGAGCAAGACCACGTTGACGCTGCGGACTTGGAGCACTTCGCGAACCACTACGGCATCAGCCCCGAGGCGATGGTCGCAGCGGGCCTCGTCGTGGCGGCCAACGCGCTCGGCAAGGTGATGAAGCGCCACCGCGAGCGCATCGCCGAAGGTTCGACGGCCAGCGCCGCCACGAACTGATCAAGCCACCACCTACCAGGAGCCTGCCATGACCAAAAACACCACCCGCCCCGCGTTCGCATGGTTGCCCGCCGAAGCGCGCGCCGCGCTCTGGCCGCTGGCAGAGGCCAGTGAAGCAGCCGGCATCACGTAGTAGGGGATGACCCGACGCCAGCAGGCCGGCGTCAGCGGAGTGACCAGGGCGGCGATAGCCGCCCGTTTTTGGGTTCCGCGAGCGTCAGGAGCGCCGACCGAAAGCAAAACGACAGTTTCGACACAGGTAAAAACAGGTAGTTTTTTGGCTTACCCGTGAGCGCCAAGCCTTATGGGGAAAGGGTTTGCGGGGGGCGACACAGGTAAAACAGGTAAATCCGGCGGTACCGCGCAGAAGAGCTAGAGCGTTTTCAAAAACAAAAACGGAGAGCAGCAGGGACGGTGCAGTTTTTCATTTTTAAAACGGAGTCGAGCGGTTGTGAGGTCGGTTCGACGTTTTACCTGTTTTACTTGTGTTGGAGAGCATGAAATCTGGCTAAAAGCCTTGCCCCATAAGGGTTTGAGCCGACACAGGTAAAACACAGGTAAGTCGTTGGAGCCCCGCTGGGCGGGGCTCGCCGACACGGGTAAGACACGGGTAAGCGGGCGGTGAGGCCGATCCGCCTCCGGCCCGATCGCTGGAGACGGTGGACGGCGAGCAGGACGCAGCAAGCGGTACGCGGAAAAACGTAATCAGGATGTTGACACGGAACCGTGGGGCAGTATGGTACGTAGGCAGGGGCGCAGAACGTCGCGCCCCGACCAACGTTCACCATCGGGCCTGCCGAGCGCAGGCCATGACCGAAGCCCCCGGCCTAAACCAGCCTGGGGCTTTTTTGTTTCACCACGAGGAGAAGGGCATGACCATCGAAGCCGGAAACCGCTACGACGCCGCCATTTGCGTCCGACTGACCAGCCAGGCGCGCGACGAACTGGCACGGGTGGCCGCAAGCCGCGGCATGAAGCCGATGGAGATGGTACGGGCCGCGGTCATGGACATCGTGCGCAACCCGGGCGCCTTTCCGAACATCGGCCTGCCGGTCCGCGAGAAATCCATCGCCTGAAAAAGAAAAGACCAGTGCTGGCAGGCGCTGGTCCGATGTTTGAACGCTGCACCCTCTAAAGCGCCGGTTCACGTTGTACCGTAGGTTGAACCGGCTCCGTCGTCAAGTTTCAAGGAGCCCTCTATGCCTTCGCTCGCTCGTACCCGTCCGACGTTCCTGTTGAAGCCCTGCCCGGAGGGTACGGCCACGGTGTTCGACTTCAAGGCGCACCGCGCCGCAGCCCTCGCGCCGACGCTCGACGATGGCCCCGTGCGGTTCGGCGACGACGACGAGAGCGGCATCGCGCTCGCCGACCTGCCGCACGACGACCTGCCGGAGTCGGACGTGGACGACGACACGGACGACAGCGACGGCAACGACGAGCCGACCGGCGGCGCGTTCCAGGGCCACGGCACCGTGCCGATCGAAACCGGCCGTCCCGAGGAAGAGGACCGCAAATCGCAGGTCAAGGCGTTGCGTCAGCAGCTCAAAATCCTGACCGCCGAGGCCAAGGCCGCCGCGACGAAGGCCAAGAGCGCGCTGAATGCCAAGACGAAGGCCGAGGACAAAGTGGCCGAACGCGAAGCGGTGGCGGCCACCTTGACCGGCACGGCGCAGGTCCGCGAGCAGGCGAAGATCGCCACGGCCCGCCTCGCCGTTGAGCGCGCAACGGCCGAAGCCGAGCGCCTGGCCGCCGACGCCGAGGTCGCGGAAACCGCCCGGGCCGACGCCGACGAAGCGCTGCACGCGCTCGAAACGCTCGCCGACACGCCGGACGACGTGACGCCGGAGGTGAAGTACCTGAACCACTGCATCGCCGATCGCACGTACCGCCCCGGTGGCCGGTCGCTCGACAACGCGCAGCACACCGACGACGTGTTCTACAAATACGACGGCACGTACTGGGTGCCGCAGACGGACGAGGACAACGAGCACCGCGCGGCCTCGTTCACGCTTCAACACACCGCCGATAAGGCGACCAGCCGCCTTGTGTTCAGCATGTTGACGTTCGCGCTCATGATCCTGCGCAAGGAGCACGCGAAGCCGGCACCGGGCAAGGGCAAAATCTACATCCAGTTGAAAAACGCGGTGCTCGAAATCGTCAAGTCCACCGACGGCACGGTGTCGATCCTCGCGCACAAGCCGGCGCCGCACTTCGGCACCACCGCCTGCATCCAGGCGTCGATCGACTGGAAGCGCAGCGTCGGCCCGCTCGACAGCAAGGGCTCGGGCGTCTACACCACGACGCCGCTGGGCAAGGCCAGCCTGTTCGGCGAGTTCATCCTGTCGGCGTGCCACGACGACCCGGGCATGGTGCACTACGTGGCCGAGGCGATGGGCTCGACCGTCACGGGCGACAAGACCTGGCGCAAGGCCATCCTGCTGGTCGGCCCGAAGGGCTCCGGCAAGTCCACGTTTCAATCGCTGCTCACGCGCGTGTTTCACCCGGCATGGGCCGCGGTCGAGCCGGAGAAGTGGGCCGAGAACTTCGCGATGGAGTCGATGGTCGGCAAGACCCTGTACATCGCGTCCGAAACCGAAAACTTCCCGGCCAAGGAGTTCAAAGCGGTGGTCGCGTCGGACATGATCAACGTGACGCGCAAGGGCAAGCCGTCGATCAACATGATCCCGCGTGGCCGTCTGATCATCGCGACCAACGAACCGCCGCGCTACCGCGACGATCCCAGCGGTGCGATCGCCGACCGGTTGTGCTGCATCCCCTGGGACGTGCAGGCCGAGACGAAGCCGGGCGGCATCAACACGGATCTGGTCGAGCAGATCGTGAGCAACCCGGCCGAACTGCTCCAGATGGTCGATTTCGTGATCGACGGCGCCGTGCGCCTCGTGCAGCGCGGGCGGTTCATGCCCGACGCCGAAGCACCGGCCCCGGTGCGGATGTTGAAGGCCCGCGTGATTGCGTCGAACAACCCGGTGTCGTCGTTCGTCGATGCGTTCGACGTGAAAGCCGCCGACGCCGACCAGCACACGCCCAAGTTCGAGGTGTACCCGCTGTATGTGAAGCACTGCCAGGCCACCGGCGTCAAGGAGCAATACCGGCTGAACGAGGTGCACTTCTGGCGGAACATGTACGCCTTTTTCGGCACCACGTGGCCCCGCCACCAGCGCGGCGGCATCGACTACGTGCCGCTGCTCGTGAAAGGCATCGTGCCGGTGTGAGCCGGTCGCCGAACGTCCGCCCCGGTGCCAGCCTCACGGCTGGTTTTCCGGTACCGGCGCCGGCCTGGCGCCATCACCTGGAGTCCACCATGACCGATCAAAACCTTGCCCCGTTCACCGGCGCTGACATGCGCGAGCGCTTCGTGCGGTATTTCAACGTGCGGACCGAGCCGACGGTCTGGACCGGCAAAGCGTCGATCCACGGCCTGTACGCCGACTACTGCGCGCGCTCGAACGTCGAGCCCGAGCCCGAGGCCGTGTTTTTCGCGGGCGTGGCCGCGATGCTCGACGACCCGTGGGCGTGCGACCGGCACAACGGCGTCGTGCACCTGACCGTGGACGGCCTGGAACCGCTGCGCCCGTTCGACGGCATCGGGCCGTACGAAGCACCGGCGTTCGCCGTGCTGCCGAGCGGCACACGGCCCCGGTTCGCGCGCTAAAAAATGTCATCAGAACGTTGACAAGCGTTCGAGCTGGAGTTTTATTGAGTACACCAGCGCAACGCACCGCGCCCACCGTTCGCCCCAGTTCTCGCTGGGGCGTTTTCGTTTACGGCCCCGGAGAACTCCCGATGAACCTGATCAACACCGCGTTTCCGGGCACACGCCAACTCACCACGAGGCACCCGGGCGCCGTCAAAACCTTCGGCGCGGGCTGGTGCGTCGGCGAGGAACTGTCGCACGCCATCAACTCCGCTCACACGCTGGCCGTGAACGTATCCGACCTTGACGCACCGCTGATCCATCGGCTCGACGGTCAAACGTGGGTCGCCGTGCCCAACGACGCGTGGTTCGGCCTGATCCAGGAAGCCGCTGCCGTCGTGGTCGGTGCTCCGTTGCCGATCGACGAGGCGCGCGTCGTGTTGAGCCGTCTGCTGCGGCGTGCGACGCCCGAGCGCGCGGCCCACCGCTTGTACCGTTTCCCTGCCGGCGACCTCGTGTTTTTCACCGACAACGCGACCCTGCGTGCGTTTCGCTCGAACGGCACGGCCCGTCAGGACGGGATCGACTTCGACTGGTCCGACGTGAACGCGAACGCCGGGAACGTGTACCAGACGCACGGTGCGCCGCTGACGCATCCGGTTTTTCGAGCGGTCAACGACGTGCGCGTGATCGAAGCATGCCGGCAATGCTTCTCCGCCTCATCGTTTCTTGACCCGATCCTGATTGCTGGCGAGGCCAAGGTGTTGCGCGACACGGCCGAGGCGGCGATCGAGGAGGCCCCGATCGCCGCGCCCGCACGGCGCCGGTTGTAATCGCTCCGGCGTCAACGTCCGCCCCGGTGCCCGCCTCACGTGCGGGATGAGGCGGTACCAGGCCATCCGGGCCTGTTCACCACGGAGCACACCACCATGACCACCGCCCTCGACCAATGCATCGGCTTTTCGGACACGATGAACTACGACACCACGCCGCCGGCTTCGTCGGCCCCGGTGTTCCGGTACTCGACCCAGCCCAGTCAACTCGTGCGGTTCGTGGACGACATCGTGCGCCGTTGCGCCGTCCTGCCGGACCTCGCCACGCTGCGCGCTCGCGCGGTCGAATGGCTGGCCGGCGACGAGCCCGACCTGTCGGCCGAGGCCGCGGATCTTAAGGCGAAGACGCTCGCGGCCTACGGCCACTCGTTCGCGAAGACCTACGAAGGTTTCACGCACGGCGCCCCGTTCTGATCGCCCCGGCGCACCGTTCGCCCCGTGGCGCCTGCGGCGGGTTCGGCCGTACCGGCGCCATCCCGGCGCCGGGCCAGGCTGTAACCGCCGCAGGCGCCACGGGCGTCAGCGGATCGGCCAAGGGCGGCGATAGCCGCCCCGTCTTTTCCCTGGCAGGACGAACAAAGGCCGGTCCACATCGACCGGCCTTTGCCACCAGGGCACACATGCACATCGGCGGACACCACGCCGCCGACAAGCCCAAGGTAACAGCCCCACCGAAAAACACAACATCGCGAAAGACCACATCAACGGCCCGTGCGGTTCTCCCACGACCGGCCGCGTTCGCCCCTTGTTCGTTGAAAAGCCGCCGGTATCGCCAACCGGCCGACGCATAAGCCATCCCGCCACGGGCAGGGCAAGGGTTCGCTGCGCGCCCGCCGGCACCCGGTCCTGCTGCGCAGGCTGCGGCTTTGGCGTGCCCCTGGCCCTTGTGTCGGGACGGCTTCGTTATGCGCCGGGCGATACCGACAGCAGACCTTCACCGAACAAGGAGCACCACCATGAACGCGACCGGCCAGAACCACACGAACAGCAACAGCAACCCCATCCAAGGCGGGCTCCTCCAACCGCAGGCAGGGGAAACGACCTACCACGCACAACCCTACAACCTCGACGCACGCGGGTTCTACTTCACGAGCATGGAGGACTACACCGCGAAGGCCGAGGCCAACACGGACCGCTGGGGCGCTCCGGTCGAAGAGTACGAGCTGCAGTTCATCGACGGCACGGACGCGGAGGCCGAACTGTTCGCAGCGCTGGGCATCAACCAGGCCAACCTTGAGGCGTGGTTCGACGACGTGGTGGACCTCGACGAGCGCGAGCAGGCGGCGCTGTCGTACATCGTGGGCGACCTGGGCTATTCGCTGGCCGACGCCCTCGACAAGATCGACGACGTGAACCTCTACGCCGGTTCGCTGGTGGAGGCGGCCACCGAGTTGTTCGACGAACTGTACCTGCACGACATCCCGCAGGCCGTCCGGTATTACGTGGATTACGAGGCGTTCGCAAGGGATCAACGCCTGGCCGGGGCCATGACCGAAACCGAGTTCGCCGGCACGACCTACACCGTCACGAACGCCGACGCGCTGTAAGCGTCCACCGGGGCGCACCGCGCCCCATCCACCACCGGCCGCGAACTTTTCCCAGGCGCGGCCATCAACCAGGGAGTAAACTAGCCCCATGAACGCGATCCTTTCACCCATCGAATCAGAGTTCGCCACGGCCGATGAGGCCGAAGCGTACGACCGCTGGCTTCGTGCGGAAGTCCAGGCGTCGCTCGACGATCCGGCCCCAAATGTCCCGCACGACGAGGTGATGGGCGACGTGCGGGCCATGCTGGCCGAACGCAAGGCCCGCAAGAATGCTGCCCGTTGAGTGGCGGCCCCGGGCGCGGTTCAGGTTATACAAAATCCTCGCGGACATCGCTGAACTGAACGTTTTCGCGGCCGACGACCTGGCGAACGACATCGAGCAGGCCACCTCGAACCTCCCCGCGCACCCCTACCTGTACCGCTTGGGTCGTGTCGCCGGAACCCGGGAAATCGTGGTCCATCCGAACTACATCGTGATCTACCGGGTTCAGCCCGCGCACATCGAAATCGTGAACGTCGTGCACGCCCGGCAGCAATACCCGTGATTTGATGCTTGATTTGAGCGTTTGTTTGTATGTATCAACAAACAAACGCACCAACAGAAAAGCCCCTGTTTCAGGGGCTTTTTTACGTTCACCACCGACGCTCACTTGTCGGCGTTCCCGACGTGCAGCGCTTTGCCCTCGGCCAGCAACTGATCGAGCATAGCATCGGCCAGGGCCACCAGCACGACCGTCGCCGGCCCGCTGGTGTACTTGTCCAGTTTGTCGCGCAGCGCGTGCGGGATTCGCACTTGCGTCGCCGCGGCATCGCGCCCGCCGATCGTGGCCTTGCACGTCACCACCTTGTCGCCGGTCGCCCGGTCGGCGGTGCGCAGGTTGAAGTACGGCCGCTCCGTCGGTTCGGCAGCAGGCGCAAAGGCCACACTGACTTGCGCCGCGGCGGCCATCAGGTTCTGTTCCGGCTTGCCGGCCAGGCGGGCGAGAGAGTTACGGTTTTCCATGTGAGTCTCCGAAGGTAGAAAGGGTTAGGCGGCGGCCAGATCGACCAAGGCGTGAACAACGTTCTCGAACTCGGCGCGGGCTTCTTTCAAGCCACGAATGCCGGACTTGTCCGCGCCGTAGAGCGTGAGCCCGCGGGCCACGGTCGCCTGGTAGGCCGCTTTGCGCTTTTTGATGTACGGCTTGCCTACGAAACCAGTGAGGAAGGCCACGTCGCTCGCATGGCTCGTTTCCACGCGATTCGGCAGCATCATCACGCGCTGGCCCTTGCTGCGCAGATCGGCCTCGCCGCGGATCGTGCTGGCCGCATCGAAAAACGACGGAAGCACCGGCATCAGGATCACTTGCCCTTTCAAGGTCGATCCGGCCAGGCCAGGCGCGTGGTCATACACCACCACGTCGTACGAACTCGCGCGAGCGTCCGACGCGGCCACGTCGAACGGCAGCGCATGGCCCAGTTGCCGGGCTTGCGCTTCCCACGTGCGGGCGCTTTGCTGCGCGTCCGCATCGACGAGCAGCACGCGCCGGCTCGTGTCTTCAGCAGCGAAGAACGAGGCCAGCGTCAGCGCGATCGTCGATTTCCCGCAGCCCCCTTTGGGGCTCCATACGGAACATGAAAACAACATAATCTGTACTCCTCTAGAACGAGTGGACGGATGGACGTTCGTTGGTTCGTTTGTATGTCTGTTGGTGTGTTTGTTTGATACAAACAAACTTCTCGTACAACCCGGCACCTGTCAACGGGTACGGTTCGAGTACCGTACCTAAAGCCGCGCGCCGGTGCCGGTCGGCACCGGAACGTCCTGCAAACAAACACACAAACGCACCACCACGGCCGCACCACGGCGCGGCCCTGCTGCCGGTTCCCGCGCTGATGCCTGGTCGCATCGTCCCGCCCGTTGTGCGCTCAAAGCCGCCGTTTCCCGACGCATAGCCCATCCGCTCGTCACCACCAGGGCACGCTCCGCTTTCATCGGCACCCGGTCCCTACGGGCTGCGGCTTTCTCTGAACCCTGGCAGTGCCGATTGTTCTGGCCTGTTCATGCGTCACGGCAGGCTCCGAAGCGCACAACCAACGAACGGGAGGGCAAACGATGACCAGGCACCAGCAACCGGCAGGCAGCAAAGCAACGTCGCGCGGTTCCTCGCCCCCACGGCCCACCAAAGCGCAGCACGTGAGAACTTGAGTTTTTCGTAGAACCTGATGTACTCCAGGTACCGCGTTAGTGCTAACGGCACTGCACACCGCACATTGAACGGAGAGGAACATGGCACGGATCGAGGGACGTTTGAAACTGCTGGGCGAGGGGCGCGTTGATCAATACGGCTGGACGATCCGTTCCGTTGCGGAGATCGGCGACCACGAAATCCGAAACCTTCGGGTGTCGCCGCGGCTTGGTAGTTATTTGAACGTGGGCGAGCCCGTCGCGCTCGGCGTGCAGCGCATCCTGGGCGCCACCACGGTGTACGCCGTCGCGAGCCCGGACGGGCGCGTGCGCCACGGTGCCATCGGTGGCCTGCTGTTTCTGCTGATGTTGTACGTCCTCGCGGGCCTGTTCTGCTGGCACGAAATCACGAACCACGGATCGGCGCTCTACGGTGCGGCGATCGCGGTGTTGGCCTGGATGGCCCTTGGTCCGCTCAACGCGATACGGCTGTGCGTCGCGTTCGACCCGATGAAAACCTGATCGCACACATCACCGCGTCCCATCGCAAGGCGGCCCCGGCCGCTTTTTTTGCGCCCATCGTGGGCGCTTTTTTTCGCGGCACGCCTCGTACCGGCATTGACTGAAGGGTTTTCTGGAGCGACCTTGGTGTTAGTGCTAACGGCATAGCCGTTGCGCTTTCTGCTCTTTAACAACCTGCTCGAGGCCATTCCATGCGCCGCTTTTTCAAGACCCTCGCGGGGCCGCTTGCCCTGTTCGCGTTGCTGTTCAGCGGCAACGCGCACGCAGCGGACATCTTCACGCCGCCCTCGACCGACTGGATCATGGTCCACGTCATGCCGTTGCTTGGCGCTGGCTCGGACGCATCGGCCAGCCCGTTCAGCCCGCTGTTTGAGATTTTCAACAGCGCCATGCTCTCGCTCGGCGGACTGATCGCGGCGTACGTGATGATCGCTGGTACGGCAGCCACGGCTCACGACGGCGAAATGCTGGGCAAGCAATGGTCGAGCATGTGGATGCCGGTCCGCACGATGCTGGGGCTCGCGTTCGTCCTGCCGGTGAAGGGCGGATTTTGCGTGATCCAACTGATCGTGCTTTGGCTCGCGACGAACGGCATCGGTTTGGCGGACAGCGTGTGGAGCACGTACCTGTCGAACTGGACGCAGCAAACGGCGACGTACACGAGCCCGGTGCTCGACGTGAAAGCGCGGGCACTGTTCGAGAGCCTGGTGTTGAGCAACGTGTGCTACGAGAGCGTGCGCGGCACGTACGCCAGCGAGTCGGCGGACGACCAGGCCACGGTCAACCAGTTGAACAACGGGCAGGACATTTCGTCGTCGGTCGGCGCAACGTGGTTCAGCGACCTCGACCCCAACGGTGCGGGAACGGTCGGCTACAACTTCGGGCGGACCGGTGACGGTTCGACGTACGCCGCGTGCGGCACCGTGACCGCCACACTGAAAGGCACCACGGCCAGCACGTCGAACACCAACGGCGCCGGGCTGCAGACCGCCACGGCCTGGCTCAACGCGGCCCCCGCGACGAGCGCGATCGAGTCGGCGCACGTCGATGCGCTGAAAACGATGCAGAACGCTGCAGACAACCTCGCCAAGCAGATGGTGGGTACCGCGGGCAACGGCGCGCTCGCACCGGCCACGGTCAACGCGGCGATCGACGCCGCTGTAAAAGCCTACGAGACCACGGTGAGCGCCAAGGCCAACGCGGCGTTCGCCGCCGCGATGGGCAACGGCCAACTGGCGTCCAGTCTCGGCGCAGATGGGTTCGTGGTCTCGGGAGCCGAGTACGCGGCCTTGGGTCGCATGAAATCGGACGTGAACGCGTCGGTCTCGAACGTGCCGACGGCCGTGGACGGGATGACCGCCGGCAAGGTGGGCCTGATGGGCCTTTTCGACAACCAGACCGACTCGGACGTGAAGCACGCGCAATCGCTGCTCGACGCGGCGAACACCCAGGCCGCGGCCAAGCATGGCGGCGGTGGTGGCGAGGACAAGTTCTCGAAGATCATCAACGTGTTCGCCGGCCAAGGCTTCACCGCCGTGACCGATCCGAACGAAGACCCGATGATGCGCGCGTACGACGTGGGGCAGGGGCTGATCACGACGGTGCAGAGCGCTGGCGTCGCCGCCGCGGGCGTCATGGGGCTGGCCGCCATTCCGGCCGCCGGCCAGGTTGTGGTCGCCGCATCGGCGCTGTTCGGCGGTCTGTTCACGTTCATCGCGTCGTGCCTGCTCGTCCCCGCGTTCATGCTCTGCTTCGTGTTGCCGATGATGCCGTTCTTCGCTGTGGCCCTGGCCGCCTTTGGCTGGCTCGTCATGCTGTTCGAGAGTCTGGTGGCCGCGCCGCTTTGGATGATCACGTTCCTGTCGCCGAACCACGGCACGGATGGCGTCGGCTCGCAAAAGCAAGGGCTGATGATGCTGTTGAGCCTCACCCTGCGGCCGGCCTTGATGACCTTGGGCGTGTGCGGCGCTTACATCCTCATGCAGCCGATCGGGCTGTTCGCCAACACCATGTTCGGCGTGGCTTGGGGCGCGACGGGCGGCGGCGGTGGCCTGTTTGAACTCGTGCGCATGATCGGAGGCGCGATCCTGTTCATGATGTTCCTGTTCCAGTGTGTGCGCTTCTGCCTGAAACTCATCACGAGCGTGCCCGACAACGTTCTGGACTGGATCGGTGGCGGCCACGGCGCGGTGCTGGGCGGCCACGTTGAAGAAATGGGACGCGGTGCCAACGCCGCGAGCACGGCCGGCGCGGGTGCCGCGGGCGCGGCGCTCGGATCGGCCGCCGCAGGTGCGGCAAAGGGCGCGGATGCGTTGCGCAGCAAACTGGCCGGCATGAAGCAGGCGCGCGAACGCGAGGTCGGCGGCCAATCCGAGCGGGGCGATGGCGGTACGACGATCCCGGTCCCGAAGGGCGGTACGACGCCGCCCACCGGCGGTCGCGGCGACCTGCCCGCGGAGCCCACGACGCTGAAAGACGCCAAGGCCAGCGCAGCCGCGGGCGGTGACGCGGGCAAGCCGGCGGTGCAAGCGGGCAGCGCAGGCTCCAGCAAGGCCGAGGCGCCGGCCACGGCCAGCCCCGAACGGGCAGCGTCGGGCAGTTCGCAGGACGCGGCCACCGCAAGCCGTGCGGACCTGGCGAAAAGCCTGGCCGCGAACATGGAACGCGCAGCCGCGATCCGCGAGCGCCTGGTCGAGCCCACCGAGCACGCGGCCGAGGCTGAAAAGCAGCAGGACGGCGCAGCAGGACGGCGAGAAGGACGGTAAGAAGGAGGACAGCGGCACCGCGTGAGCGGCGGTGCGATGACCAGCACAACGGGCGGCCACAAGCCGCCCGTTTTTCGTTGTCCCAGGGATTCGCGACCTGGGCCGAAGGCAGCAGCGGGGCGCGCAAGCGCACCGGGGTGTTTCGCGTGAGCGCCCGAGAAAAACCTGAAGGCAACGGCTCGACCGATCCAGCATCGCGTGCAGAAACCCCCCTAAAACAAGGGGTAAAACGTAACGGCCCGTGCCCGTTTGACACGAGCCCTCTCTAGAGAGAGGGTGGTTTGTGGCGTTAGCACTAACGCCAAAACCAACCGGAGCACACCACATGCAACGCCTCGACCACCACCTCACCGAGCGCACCGCCAACCGCGCGTACCTCATGCAAACCGCCGTGGCCCACATCGGCGCCATCGCGTTCATCGCCAACCTCACGCTTGGCGTTCTCGAAACCCTCGACGGCCATTGGTCCGGTTTGCTGGGCCGCCTGGGCGTCGCAGCGTTCACCGCGGCGGTGTGGTTCAGCGGTTCGTTCCGCGCGAACCTCATGCGTCAACGCGCAACCGAAGGCCGCCCGATCGAACTGCTGCGCCGTCCGAGCGACTGGCTCCCGTCGCCGTTCGGGTTCGTCCGTGCGGCCATCGGCGACGAGCGCGTGCAACTGCTCCCGTCGAGCAAGACGAAATGAGGTCCGCCATGCGCATCCCCAGCCTTCCCAGCATCGCCGACCTGATCAAGCACGTGCGGCTCGGCCTGTTCATCATCATGGCCTCGATCGGCGCCTGGCAAATCGCCGACGCGCTGCGCGGACCGGCCGACCAGGCGCCGGGCCACTGGATCGCCGCCGCCGTGAGCGTCGGCGTGGCCGCGCGGTTCTACCTCGCCAAACGCTCGCAGTTCAACCTCGCAGCCGACGCGATCGAGCGCCTGGCCGCTCGCAAGACCACGAAGTGAGGCCGGCCATGTTCGACATCAGCACCGCTTTTCCCGACGACCGTTTCGACCTGGCGTACTCGACCGACCGCGCCGCTCGCAATCGCCACGAGACGCGCATCGCCGCGCTGCGCGTTCGCAAGCACATCGCGCTCACCGAACAAGCCCGCAACCGCGTCCGCAGCAGGCTCACCGCTGAACCTGCCCCGGCCGACGCTCCCAGCGTGCGCAGCGCGCTGGCCGCCTGGGACGCGCACGTGGCCGGCGCCCGGGCTCACTTCGCGGCGCAAGACGAAGCGTACCGCCTCGCGCGCCTGCTGCCCGACCACGACGGCATCGAAAGTCCGTCGCCGGTGTGGCGGGCGATGCTCAACGACCTGCACGACCTCAACAGCATCGAGGCATGACCATGCGCACCGTCCGAACCACCCTCGCCATCACCATCACCACCGCGCTCGTGTGCAACCTGGCCCACGCCGACACGCTGACCATCGACCAATCAATGGCCGCACGTCATGCGCTCGACGCCGTGCAGGCCGCCGGTGCGCGCGTCAACGCCAAGCCCGACGTGCGGGCGTGGCTGCTCGACCAGGTGACCACCGCCCGCACCGCGCTCGAAACCGCCCCGCGCGGCGACGTGAAGCAACGCTTGCTCGACGTGGCGATCCGCGCCCGCGTCGCCGGTATGCTGCTCGACGCGCCTGCGCTTGTACCGGCCGCGGCCATCGTTGACAGCCTGGCGCACGGCTTATGAACCGCGTTCTCAACACGATCATCACGGCGTTGCTCGCGGCGCCCATGCTGGCCGTAGCGGCACCGCTGCCCACGGCCAGCGACCTGCGTTCGTTGTTCGTCGTCGAGAACCCGCCGCTCACGAACGAGTTCGGCGCGCTGCTGATCCGAAACCAGTTCGACGCGCGACCGATGCTCGCGTGCGACCTGCGCAAGGCCCATCCGTCCGCCCTGATCCTCACGGATCAAGAGGGCGGCATCGTGCGCGACCTGAAAAACGTGGAGGCCCCGCCCGCACCGTGGGACGTACCCCGCATGACGGCCAGCGAGTTCACGGCGCAAGTGAAGCGGGCCGGCGACGCTCTAGCGAACAGTTGCGTGGACATCGACAACGCGCCGGTGGCCGAGGTGCAGGACGCGCAGCGCAGTTACAGCAACGACCCGCAGCAGGCCGCGACGATCGCCGCGCGCTTCGCGCAGGCCATGACCGTCGCCGGCATCGCTCCGGTGTTGAAGCACTACCCGGGCAAACTCGCCTCGTGCAAGCCCGTGGCCTCGCTCCCCGGCTACCAGTTGCGCAAAGGCAGCCACGAGGTCGAAAACTGCCCCGGTTCAGCGGCGGACGTGTGGCGCATGGCCGACGCGTTCCCGGTGAACGCGGCCCCGCTCGTCATGATGAGCAACCGCGTCTACCCCGGCGTGTCGCCGGTGCCCGCGGTGCTCGATCCGGTGTACGTCCGGCGCTTGCGCGCGGCCGGCTTTCACGGCCTGGTCATGACCGACGCCTTGTGGGAAATCTCGAACCGCCCGCAGGCCGTCGTGCAGGCGTTGCAGGCCGGTGCCGACGTGATCCTGCTGCCGCAACCGCGGCAGGTCGATGAAGCGATCCCGCTGATCCTCGCCGCGTTGCAATCCGGCGCCCTCGACCCGGCGGTGATGCGCGACCGGCTCGACCGCGTGGCCGCGTTCAAGGCTGCGGCCATCGCCCGACGCACCCCGTCGCCCGACGGGCTTCTGAACCTCACGCTCGCGCCAGCAGGCGCGGCGCACTGAACCGGAGTCCACCATGAGCACGATGAACGACGAACAGTATGACCTGCACGACGAGGACGACGACGACCTGGACGACGACGAGGACCATGCGCTCGACTCGGACGTTGCGCTCGACCGTTTCACCGACCGGGCTATGCGCCACGGCCGCCGCGCGGCGACCTGGCTATTGGTCGGTGCGGTCGCCGAGGTCGCGGTGCTCGCCGGCCTCGATTGCATCGAACCGTCGCTTTCAAAATGGCTGATCCTGCCGGTGGTCGTGACCACCGTGGCCTTGATGCTCACGATCGTTGTGCTGATCGATAAGCGTTGGAACCGGCATCGCGTGAAGATGGAGAGCGTGATCGGGGAAGCGATGGGCTGGCGCAGCGACGTGCAGCAGAAACGGGAAGGCGAGGAGCGAGCGTACACGCGGCGTCACTTCGCGCGGATCGAAGAAGAGAGGCTCGACGCACTTCGCGAAGAAATGACGTGGAGCGTCGGCCCGGCCCCGCTGTACATCGACGCCGACGATCACGAAGCGATCGCGGCTTACGAGCAGCGGCGCGAGATCGGCCCCGAGTTCGGTGACCTCTTCGACTCGCTGAACGGGCCGGACGACCCGACCGACGGCGACGCGGAGTCGGACAACGTGCCCAACGTGCCCGCGGTGCAGGCGTGGGTGCAGCGCTGGGCCGGCATGAAGCCCGTCAAGAAGCCGCGGCCGGTCGCGCTCGTGAAGCGGCACACCGACGCCGAGGGCCGGCGCCTTGAACGCGAACTTTGCCGCTCGATCAACAAGCACTGGGGCGGTGCGTTCCATCGCCTGATCGCCGAAGGTGCGGACGTGAACGGTCACAACGGTAGCGGTAAGCCCTTGGGCATCGCGGTGTTGCGCGGGCGACTGGATCAAGTGTCGTGGCTTCTCACGCTTGGCGCGGACCCGAACGCGCAGTACCACGGCCGGACGATCATCGCGACGCTGATGCGGCAAGTCGAGCAGTACGCCGACGAAGGCGGTGGCGACGGCGACGACCACGAATGGCCCGAGCGGATCGAACTGCTGGCACGCTGGGGCGCGGACCCGCACCTTGAGAACAGGTGGTACGACGAAGACGATGACGACGAAGGCCCGAACGCCTGGCCGTTCATCCGGAAACGGCCGGTGCTTTACGAGGCGTTCATGAAAGGCGTGGCAGCGCGGCAGCAGGCCGACGACGACACCCGCCGCCTGCTGGCTGGCGCTCGCGAGGCCGTCGGTCTTGCCGAAGTCGCCGACGAAACCCGCGACCTGCTGCGCGCAGCACGAGGCGCAGGCCGCGCGTGACGATGCGTTGGAAAAAGCCCGGGAAACCGGGCTTTTTTGCTGGCTGGCTTTCTTGCTAAAGATGCTCCGCCTGGTAGGTACAGGGGAGGAAAATCAGCGGGAGAGCGGCATGGCAAAGCGGACGTTTCGGCCTTATGGCGATGCGAGCGCGTGGGCGCAAGAGGAAGGCATCAGGACGATGGCCCAGTGGCGGTTGCGTTCGCTGCGCAAGGAACTTCCCGCCGATCTTCCAGCGGCACCGTATCAAATCTACAAAGGCGAATGGAAGGGTTGGGGCACGTTTTTGGGCACAGGGCGACGCTACCGTGGGGCGTGGTGCTCGTACCACGAGGCGGCGGCTTGGGGACAAGCCGAGGGAATCAAAACGGGGGCGGCCTGGATGGCGCGGAAGGACTTTCCGGCCAACATCCCGGCAGACCCCTTCAAGGTCTATGGTGACGAGTTCAAGTCTAACGGCGGATGGCCCGGTTTTCTCAACACCAGCATGATCAGGGGGCGATCCATGATCGAGTTGGCGCTGGCGCACGGCCTTGGATCGGTGCTGATCCTCGACCAAACCCGCCGTGCGACGATTGACCCTGGCGATGGCGGGCGAAAAATCCAGGTTGACCTGATCGACCGGAGCCGACGGCTTGCCATTGAATACGACGGCTCCTACTGGCATCAAGAAACGCAAACGAAGGATCGGCGCCAAGTACGGCGGCTGAACAAAGCCGGCTGGACGGTGGTACGCGTTCGCGAAGCACCGCTCGGACTTCTCGATCCAACGCTTGACCTTCAGGTGGATCGACCGGAGGGCAACTACGGGCGAGTGGTCCACGCTGTTTTACGTCACCTTGCTTGCTTGATCCGCGACGGGCGATTGCTGAACGACGGCCTACTGGACAAGATCGAGCAAGCCCTTGGTAAGCCGATGGACCCGTCTGCATTTTGTGCGATCGCGACGCACAGTTGGAGGTCGTACGAGGAGGCAGCAACGTGGGCGCAAGCCGAGGGAATCAAGACCTTTGACGACTGGATAGCCCGGTGCCGACGAGGCGATCTCCCAGCCGACATTCCGGTGAAACCGGCGAGAACCTACAAGGGTGACTGGAAGGATTGGGGCACATTTCTGGGCACAGGGCGACTCTACCGTGGGACGTGGTGCTCGTACGACGAGGCCGCCGCCTGGGCTCGCGCGGAAGGTATCCAAACCGCTGAAGCATGGAAGGATCGTTCGGTGAAAGGTTGTTTGCCGAAATACGTGCCTGCGAATCCTCAAAAGATTTACAAGAGCGAGTGGAACGGCTGGGGCGCTTTCCTTGGCACAGGACGGAAGCCGAACAGGCACCCGAACGCACCACCGTTCCGATCGTACAGCGACGCCAGCGCGTGGGCGCAGCGAGAAGGCATCGCATCGCAACGCCTTTGGTATGAGCGGTGTAAAGATGCGTCGTTCCCCATCAACATTCCGAAGAAGCCTGAACCCGTTTACCGTGACGAGTGGACGAACTGGGGCAACTTTCTTGGCACAGGACGAAAACCTGGCGGTCAACCACGACTCAAGCGGCCGACCAATCTGTACGTCATCCGCCTCACCAAGCCCACGGACCGCACGCCCGTGCTGTTGCCAGCGAACGATCCCGCGTTCGTGATGCCGATGGCCGCGTAACCACACCGTCGCGACCAAGGCCGCAGGCGGATCGACGGGGCGCGCAAGCGCCTCGTTTTGTCTTGCATGGGTGCGCGCACAACCATCGCCTGCGCACAAAACCAACCCCACAAAACGGGCGCGTATCCGCGCCGGGCGACCCGCTGGCGCCAGTCACCACGGGCCACGGCCGGGCTCTTTACGGCCGCGTAACCGTCGCCGTAACAATCGGTGTTAGTGGCAAAAATATATAAGTCGTTCGGCGCTAAAAAGTATTGCATTTATCCAGCGGTACGAGAGACTGAAGGTGTAGGCAGCGCATACGCAACGCCACTCAAACCCAAGGAGACCATCATGCAAGCAACCATCGCAACCCGCACCGTGTTTCGTTTCGTCGGTCACAACGAGGTCGTGGCCGGACACGGCGAAACGCGCATCGAAGCCATCGACGACGCCCGCGCAACGCTCGGAGAACCGATGATGACCCAGGCCGACGTTGACGAGAACGGCTACGTCGTCGAGGTCGAACAACGGCAAGACCCGGACACGGGCGAATGGATCGACATGAAATAAGCCCGCCCCGCCAACGCTCCATCAGTGCCCGCCTCACGTGCGGGTCGGGGCGGTACCAGCGCCGTCCCGGTGCTGATCACTGAACGGAGTTCATCATGGCAAAGACCACCACAACCCAACCGGACCTCATGTCGATTTACGAACGGGCATCGGCCGTCGCCACCGCTCCCGGCTTTTCGTGCGCGCTGGGCGGCTGGAGCGCAAAGGCGGTTCAGATCGACGTGAGCGGCTACAGCCAGATTTACGTCGAGGACGCACCGCACGATCCGAAAAATCTGATGTTCGTGCTGGTCACGAACAACCCGGCGAGCAAGAAGTTCACGGTGTCGGAAATCACCGAAGCGCAGTTCGACCAGTTCGTGGCGATCGAGTATGACCCGCGTGCGTTCCGCGGCGAAGGCGTCGCCATCCGCCGCGCGCTCAACCTGGCCGAGGCCATCGCGCCGAACGTCCTGCGGCATCAGAGCGGCAAAAAGGAGAAAGCCGGCGGCTACCGCTTCGCGTAAGCGATTCGCCGATGCTCCCACGGGCCGGTCCGCAAAGGGCCGGTTTTTCAGTACCGGGACCAACTCAGTCCCGAAACCTGGGAGCCCAAAGCATGATCACCACGCCCACCGCCGGCCGCGTGACCGCCACACAGGCCGCCGCGCTCACGGGCCGGGGCATCGCCACCGTTTCTCTGGCCGCACGATCCGGCGACCTTCCGTTTGTGGTCGTCAACGGCGTGCGCCGGTTCGCGCCGGCCGACCTGCACGCCTGGCAGGCGGCGAAGCACGCACCGCCGACCGGCCCGCTTCTCTCGTTCTCCGATGCCTGGCGGCTGATCGGTTACGCGAACCGCTCGAGCATCACACGGGCGATCGAGGCCGGACGGCTCACCGTCGTGCTCGACGAGCACGGCCGGCCTCGCCTGAATCGTGCGGACGTTGAAGCCTTGGCCGAACAACGACGGGCGAGGAAGGCGAAGCGGGCTTGACGACGACTCACCATGATCCCGTTACGCCACGGCTTTCTTCCGCGCCCGCTTTGGCTTTTCAGCCGGCAGGAGGCTCGTCAACTTGCCATACAGACCGAACAGAAATGAAACCCGGCCGGCGTCCGACTTGTCGCCCTTGAATCCGTACGCAGCATCGACCGCGCGATCGTTGGCCGCGTGGGCCTTGCGCAGTTCAGCCGGCATCGTGCGCGGATCGTAAAGATCGGCCAGCGACGAGCCCGGGTACAGGGTACGAGCATCAAGGATCGCTTGCGCGGTCGCTTCCAGCGCCTGGCGTTGCGCGTCGGTCGGGCTGGGCCACGGGTAGTTGTTGAACACGATGTTGACGGAGTATTGGTAGTCGCTTTTCAAGCGGCCCGTCACCGTGCGAACCCATGCCATGTGCATCGTCGAATGCAGAACCGCGAAGTGGTAGAGCGTCGCGTCGGGCATCAGGCGCACTTTGTTGCTCGCCAGCGTCGGCGGGGCCAGGTATCCCAGCGGGATGAACTCGCGGCGATACGACGAGACTTCAGGGATCACCAAAAACGGCTTGTCCGGCATGAACTCGACGTGAAAGCGGGTCGGCGTTTCGGCCAACTTCTGCGTCGGAGCACTATCGCTCGCAAGACGGCTCTTGCGCACAGCCTCGACACGTTTCATGCATTCGGGCAGCGCGCGCAGTTCGTTCGGTTTCAGATCACCCAGCCACAGGCACCAACGACTCAGGTTGTTGATGAACTCGACCGAACCGTACCACCGGCGAAACAGCGGGGCGGCTTTCGGTTCAAGTTGGATGAACGCGGCCTTTTCGTCGTCGGTGAACAGGTAATGCCCACCGTCGATCGGCTTGTTCCCGATACCGATTTCCGGCACGGGGCAGATCGGCGTGCGCCGGTTCGGCAGCAGGTAGTCGGGCGCATCGACCAGGTAAGGGTTGATGCGTTTGGCCGCGATGACGTGCGCGTTCTCGGCCTTGATGTCGCCGGTGTAGTCGTAAATCGTGCAGTGCTCCGGCACGCGCAGACCAAAGCCGATGATGACGCAATGCACCTGCGCGATGCCTTTGCCTTCGTTGCTCCATTGGAACGTCCGATGCGCGAACCGGATCTGAACACCGCCTTGCAGCAACGGCCCCCACAGCACGGACACCTGCTCGCCCTGCGTGATCGAGTTGGTCGAGACGAACGCCACGTCGATCGACGGGTTTTGCTGGATGTACGCCAGCGCCTTAACGTACCAGGCGGCCACGTAGTCCAGCAGACCGCCGTTCTTGATCTTCGCAAAAATCAGGCGAGCATCTTCCCGCTGGGAATCGCTCAGGTACTTCGCACCGATGAACGGCGGATTGCCCATCACGTACGAGCATTGTGCGGGCGGCAGGATCGACGCCCAATCGACGCGCAGGGCGTTGTCCTGATGGACGTGCGGTGTGTCCACCAACGGCACCGTCGGGCGGGTGTTGCCGAAGCGGTCCGCCGACTCGAGGTTCATCTGGTGATCGGTGATCCACAGCGCGACGCGGGCGATGTGCGCCGCCGCCGCGTCGATCTCCAGGCCGTAAAACTGGTTGACCCGCACCCGGCAAAGCGTGGACACGTCCAGCAGGCCCGGGCCTTGCCCGAAATCGACGAACAACGCCGCGATCACGTCGTTTTCCAGGCGACGGAGTTCCCGGTACGCGATCACCAGGAAGTTCCCGCAGCCGCAGGCCGGATCGAAGAACGTCAACGTTGGCAACTTGTCGTACAGCGCTTGCAACCGCGGCTTGCTCTTGCGGGCCTTCTCAAACTCGGCGCGCAGGTCGTTCATGAACAACGGGTTGATCACCCGCAGGATGTTGCGCTCCGAGGTGTAGTGCGCGCCAAGTTCCCGCCGGCTGGCCTGGCGTTTTTCGTCGGGCGTGTGCGCCTCGAGCACGCCTTGGAACATCGCCCCGAAGATCGCCGGGCTGATCCCGCTCCAATCGAGTTCCGCGCACTTCACCAGCAGGTCGCGCATGGCCCGATCGAACGACGGGATGCGCGTTTGTTCGGCGAACAACGACCCGTTGACGTAGGCGAAGGCCGCGAGGTTTTCATCGAGGTTGCTCGACCGTTCCGTGTCCGGCGTGTCGAGCACGTCGAACAGCGCAAAAAGGCTTTGGCCGGTGTCCCGCCCATCCTCGCGCGTCGCCTCGACGTACCGCCGGAACATCCCGTCCTGCCCGAAAATGCCCGTGTCATCGGCGAAGAGGCAGAACAGCAGGCGCGTCAAGAACACTTCCAGGTCGCGGCCCCGGAAGTTGGCCTGCAACAACGCCTCGTGCAGCCGTGAAACAGCGTAGGCCGCTTGCCGGTTGATCGGGGATTCCTCGACGATGGCCGGCGCGGTCTCGCCGTCGATCAAAAACCGGAACCAGCCCGCGTGCTTGGGCAGGTCGGAGAGTTTGCATTCGGCCTGGGTGTCGGTCCGCAGGTCGTACAGCCTGAACCGTGCGAAGTCGGACACGATGATGTAACGCGGGCGCTCGCCTTCGGGCAGGGCCGTGAAGTAGTCGGACGCCTGGCTGAACGCGGAGTTCAGGTCTTTACCCTTGCTCTTGTGCTCGACGATCAACAGGCCCGGGATGAAACTATCAATGAACCCACGGGTACCGTCGATCTTATCGACGGCCTTCTCGTAAATGGTCGCGGACTCCGGGCGGATGCCGAAGCACTCGTAAAACCGCGCCCAAAACAACTTGGCGTCCGCGTTTTCGCGCTCCGCCTGCTTCCATTGTTTGGCGAACGCCTGAAGGCGGGTACGGATTTCCGGGAACGAGAGAGCGGACATAGGGCGCGGCGGAAAAAAGGACCAGAGATTGTATCTGGGAAAGCGCCCATTCCCGTGCGAAGCGTGGCCGTTCCGTTCGCGAGCGACAGGCCAGCGGTCCGGGCCTTCGGAACAGCAAAATCGCCCCTCGTTGACATTGCCGGCAAATGCCGGCAAACTTATCTTACAGATGCCGGCATTTGCCGGCGTTTTTCAGCCAGGACGGTCCCATGTCAACAGAGTACAAGCCCACGCTACGCTTTAACGCGCTCGAAACTCGACGCATCAACTCCGCAGCCGGCGCGGCCGGCCAGAAGCCGGCCGAATGGATGCGCAAACTGATCCTCGATCACGCCCCGCCGTTGACCATTGCTGATCCGCTGGCCGTGCGCGTGGCCGGCTTTGAAGAGCGCTTTGGTTGGAACCTGATTCATTATGCCGACGCGTTGGCGCACGCCGAGACTTTTCAGACGGACATCAGCGATATTGCGGACTACATGGAGCGCTACACGACGACACAAGACGGGGAGGTCTGGATCGACGGCGAAAAACTCCCGGGCGTGTCGGCCGGCGATGTGACCAGTGTAGAAGCGAGGGCCGTCGATCTATGTCGAGCGATCAACCTCGCGCATATACGCGCACTGCTTTCGACGGAGGGGGCGTAGGCCAGTTGAACCGTCGCGGGGCGGAGCACGGTAACCAACGTTTATGGTGCTCAACGGCTTGACCACCGCCTCGCGCTGCGCGCGACCCGTGGAAAACGGGGCTCTGGCGTGCGGCGTTCGCCGCTGGCCCCGTTTCCCACAGGCTCCGGGCCGTGGACAAACCTTCACCGGAAGCCGCGCATGTCCATTGCCGCGCCGAGCCGGTTGTACCACTCTTGCGCGCCTCGGCCCGTGTGGAAGTAGACGCGGTGCTGCGGCCGGTCGAGGTCCGTCGTGCTGATCACGATGTGCGGTTTGACCATTGCGTTCGATGTGCTCACCTCGACCGTTCGCACTTGGTCGAACGACAGCAGCCGCGGTGCGCTGAACCAGCCAGTTTTGACAAGCAACTGGCGGCTCGTCGGATCGAGTTCGAGGCGGCAGCGGCCGAGGCCTTGAGCGTGGCGGTGCGTGGGATTGAACGACATGGTGTTCTCCGTTGGTGTTGAATGCAGAAACGGCCCCTCGCGGAGCCGTTGAAAAATCAGGTCAAGCGTTCATCAGTTCAAGAAACCGTCGAGCCGTTGATACAGGGTCGATTCGAGGCTATTGGAACCGTCCGCGGTGTGCAGCAGCAGGGGCGACCCGTTAGCGTCCCTGAACGTGGCGTTGAACGCCGTATCGAAGGCCGTTTCCAGTTGCGGTGAAATCGAGCCCGCACCGCCCACGCAGGCGTTGTACTGGCCCGTGGGCATCCCGGTCGTTTGCGTGACCGGCGGGATCGTCCCCGCCGGCCACGGCTGGGCACACAGGGCCATCGCGTCGGCCTTGTAGGTCTCGACGAAGTTCTTCAGGTTCGTCAAGCCATAGCCCAAGCCGCCCGGCGCGCTGCTGGTCAAATACTGCAACGTCGCCTCGTACGCGCCGTACGCGTTCAAATCGGTGTTCGGGTTCGACGCGGCCAGCACGTCGCCGGCCTGGACGGTCGCCAGCACGCTCGTTTTCGTGCCGATGCTCTGCCCGGCGACCGTTTGCGCCGTACCCTCTTGAAACCAAATCTCACCGCCGCCGAACGGCTCCATGAGGGAGTACAACGCGGCGTGCGTGCTTTCGTGAACAACCAGCGGGGCCATCGCATCGAGCGACTTGGCGCCCGGGTAGCGAGTGTCAAAGTTCGGGCTATCCGCGCTCATCAACTGCATGACCGGGCCGGGCAGCCCGAGCACCGTCTGGCCGGTGATCGCCGTTCCGGTTTCACCGATGCCTTGACCGAGAGCCTTGTCCACGCACAGCACCACCTTGTTCTGGCCGTCGAACGCCGTGCCCGTCGCGGGCAGCGCCAGCGCCGTGCGAACGGTCGGGAGTGCCTGGTTCTCGAACTGGTCGGCCGCGAGTTCTTGCGCCTTGACGCTGGCGCCGGCCGAGAACACGATCACGTCCGGCGCGTCCACCACCGTCGTGCTCACCGTCGAGCCCGAGCAGGCCGATTGCAGCCCGCTGGTGCCGACGTACGAGTTGAACGACGGCCCGGAGTAGTTCGTTACCACGTCACCGGCGATGTCGGCCGGAGGCGTGTAAGCGGCGAGAAGCGCCTGGCCGTTGCTCGTGCTCGTCGTGGTGCCGGTGCCCGAGCCAGAACCCGAGCCGGAGCCGGACGAACCGCCGCCGCCACCACCGCCGCAGGCGGCTAGAGCGAAGGACACGGCCGCAGCAGCGGCCACCGTTTTCAGCATATTGCTCATCATGAAACCCCCGTAGTGTGCGTTGCGTTTTCCGCCAAGCCGGCCGGCGTTCGTGGCCGGATGTTACCAAAATATGCCAGAGTGGCATATTGAGGTGTTGCAGGGAGCATGTCGCCATGCTTCCGTCCGTTCATCACACCCGCTATCGCCTGGTTCAGGCGCATCTCCGGGCGCTCCGCAAGGGCGCCGGGATGACTCAGGGCGACCTCGCGGTACTGCTCAACGTCGATCAATCGTTCGTGTCGAGGCTGGAGCGAGGGGAGCGTTACGTCGATCTGCTCTTCTATCTGGACTGGTGCCGCGCGTGCGGCGTCGAACCGTCCGACGCCGTGGCGCGGTTGGTCAACAAAGGCGCCTAACCGCGCGCCTGGTCGTTCGGCGGAGGCTCAACCGGCGGCGCCGGCTCGCCCACGTCCAGACCGTCGAACGCCACCGGCCCCGGCCCCTCGTGCTCGTCGAGCAACGACGGGTTGCGCAGCGCCGCGTCGATCAACCGGCGCAACGCGCCCTCACGCCCGAGACCGTGATCGGCCGCGATCGCGTCAAAATCCGCGAAGCGGCCAGCCGGTACGTGCAGCAGGACGACGTGGTGCGACGCCGCCTCACGCTCCGCGTCGAACGCGACCAGTTCGGCGTCCGCCGTTCGGTCCAGCAGTTGGCGCACCACGTTCGCGAAGTTGTGCGCGGGCGACGGCCTCACGTCCGGCGGCATGGCCCCGTAGTACCAGTTACGCAGGAAGGCGTCCGTCGGTTCCGGTTCGTCGTGCAGGGCCGCGAGCTCCCGGTACAGCGGCAGCAGGCCGCAATCGTCGGCCAGACCGATCGACAGCACACCTTCAGCACTCCGGCTATACCGCACCGCATGGTCGGCGCCCGCGACGGTCACGAGCATCGTGAGGTCAGCGATATACGTGCTCGCCGCCCCGTCGTCGGACGCGTCGATGAACCCGAGACGCACCGACGCCTCAACCGCCTTCAGCGTGGCGGCGAACCGCAGCGCCTGGGCCGAGGCCCGTGCTTTCGTGTCGCTCATGACCGCGCCCCGCTCGCCGAGCACGATTTGAACGACGGGCGCGACGTGTCGGCGCCCAGCGACTCCAGCAGGGCCAGCACCTCGTTGCGCGTGCCGCGGGACGAGGCGCCCGGGTAAGCCTTGGACGTTTTGCCAAGGTTCAGGCGGACGGCCCGGTACGGCGTGACGACGCCCACCCGTTCGTCGAACCACCCACCGGCATCGACCGGGTGCCCGTGCTCAACGAGCCAGCGGACGGCGGCCAGGTTGCCGACCCTCGCGGCCTCGTGCAGCGGCGACGTGGTGAACGTGCCCCACGTGCGCGGCAGGTCGATCGTCGCGCCCGCGTCGAGCAGCGCCTGGGCGTTGTCGAGCGCGTGCGGCGAAACAAGTGCGTTGCCGGTGCCCGACGCCATGATCGCGAGCAGCAGCGGCGTGCTACCGCCCGCGTCCTGCGCGTTCACGTTCGCCCCGGCGGCGGCCATGCGCTTGATCGCGGGCGCCCGGCCGAACATCGCGGCGAAGTGCATCACCGTGCGCCGTTGTTGGTCGCTCGGGTCCAGCGCGTTCACGTCCTCACCGGCGGCGATCGCCGCGGTCAGTTCGTCGTCGTCCTGCCGGCGGATGGCCTCGAACAGCGGCGGCAAGGTGCGGGGAATGTCCTGGTCCATAAACGTCTCCTGAAAACAAAAAAGCCCTTGGGATCACGGGCTCGAACGTTGAGAAGGATCGCGGGTCAATCGGTCGCGTGCTCGTGCAGCACCGCGGCCCACAGCCGTTCCTGCCGGGCGTGACGCTGCCCGCGGTTCGTCTGGCGCTTCGTCTGCTTCGATCGGCTCGCTTTCTTCGGCTTCGATTTGCGGTCGTTCATGCGTCCACCTCGTCCGCCCACAGGTCGGCGTACGCTTTCGCGCACGCCAGGCGCCGCTCGCCGTGGAACGACAGGCCCAGCCATCGGTCCAGCCGTTCCTCGTCCGTTCGCCACAGGTCGCTCGACAGCAGCGACGCGGCGCACAGCGTCAGCGGCAACATCGCCCACGCGTCCAGCGGTGGCAGCACGCCGCGCAGAGCCAGCGCCGTGACGCCGGCCCCGATCAACACCGCGTCCAGGGACAGCAGGGCCATGATTGCGACGCCGCGCAGGTTCACGCCGTGCTCGCGTGCCAGCCGGCGCAGCAGGTTCAGTTTCCGGTCCATGAGTCGCTCCATTCGTCGGTGCTCTTGTGAGCGAGGATCGGCCAGACGCCCGCGCCCATCAGCACGAGCGACAGGGCCATCAAGACCATCTCCAGGAGCGCGGGCGCGTCATACACGGCCAGCGCGACGACGACGCATTGCAGCGTGATCGCAAACCAGACGGCCCACAGCGACAACTGCGAGACGGGCGGGTTCGGGTTCTTCATACAGCCTCCGAGGGTGTGATTGACCGCATTTCAACGAGGCGGGCGCGGGCGCGGACAAGACCCTGCGACGAGCGCGCCAAGCGTTGCGCGATGCGATCGGCCTGACGATGAAGAAGAAGCGAAGCGGTGATCGACGCCACGGCCAGCACGGCCTCGACGACGCAGAACACGGTGAGCGCGAGCGGACGGCAACCGGCCGGTGCCGGTGCGGCCAGCGACACGCCGATGCCCAGCACGATCACCAGCGACGCGGCCGAGGCCGACACGCTCACGCGGTACGCCGTCGCCACCCGGCGCAGCGCGGTGCGGGCTTCGGCCCGTTCGCGCTTGAACCGATCTTTGCGGGCCACGTAGCCCGAGAGGGTGACGGGGGCAGGCCGGCGGCTCATGTCAGCGGCTCCACTGGTTGCGCTTGGCCGACTCGCCGTGCAGGTCGGCGTAACGGCGCAGGAACGCCAGGCGTTCGCCAGGCGTGAGGCTTTCCATCGCGAGCAAGGCGGCGCCGATGTACGCGGTGCGCGTGACGCCCACGGCTTCACGCTCGCGGTCGACGTTCGCACCGACGCTGCGCACCAGCGCTAGGGTCGTGCGCCACCGGTCGGCCGCGTGACGCGCGAGCCAGGAACGCTGGCGTTGTGCGTTTTTCGACAGGGACATGCGGGGCTCCAAAGAGGGGATGCGTTAGCACTAACGCCATAAACCCACCCTCTCTCTAGAGAGGGCTCGAGTCAAACATCGACCGTAAAAAAAGATGGCCGCCGTAGGCCCCCGATCGCTTCGCGCGGGGTCGCCTGCGGCGGCCATCGGGTACCATCGAGCGGTCAAGCAAGAACAAGGACGGGCGATGAAGAAGCACGAGGCGATCTACAACGTGTACGCCTTTTTTGAAACCGACGAACTCCGGTCGGTCGGGATCAAGCAGTACCACCGACAAGGCAGCGACGCGAAGAAGATCGAGTTTTTGCGGGCGCGTGCCGTGATCGACTTTGCGACGGTCGATCGAATCCGCGTGATCAACACGATGACGGCGATGCAGTTCCTGGTGCGGCAACGGCTCGGGCAAGTGACCGAACTGTTTGAGCCGTTGTTCGCGGCCGTTGGTGCCGGCCCCATGCCGCTGTTTTGCATGACGTCGATCGTCGACGGCGTGCCAAAAACCGATGTCAGCGTGCCGCTTGCGCCGCTCGACATGTCGAAACTGCCGGACGGTGTGGGGGAGCCAGGACGAATGGACGACTACCTGTTCAAGTATCGCAACGAGGAGCAGGGCACGTTCGACATGACGGGCCTGATCCATGACGACTATTTCAAGGCGATCCGGCTGCTGTACAACAACGGCCATTACATTTCATGCCTGAAACTGCTGATGTCGTTCCTCGATACCGTGGCTTACGTCGAGTTCGGCGAGCGCGGCCGTGGTGAAACGTCCGTCTTCATCGACTGGCTGCGCACGTTCGCCGACCCGGCCCCGGCCGGGGCCACGCCCGATGAGTTGTGGGAGTTGCGAAACAGCCTGCTCCACATGTCGAACCTGGAGTCTCGCAGGGTCGCCGCTGGGAAGGTTGCACGGCTCACGCCGTACGTCGGCGCCCAGCAATACCCGCCGAGCACCGACCCGATGATGAAGTACGTCAACACGTTCGGGCTGATCGAAGCAGTGGCCGCAGCGATCGCACGGTGGATCACCTCGTACAACGATCACCCGGAGAAAATGCGCACGTTCGTCGAGCGCTACGACCGCGTTGTGTCCGACGACCGCCAGGCGTTCATTCCCATGCCGCCAAAGACAGGGCCGGGCGCGAACCCGGCCCAGCCCTCGTAATCGAAACATGCATCACCCCAGCGAGTCCAGCAACGCGAGCACTTCCGCCCGCGGTCGCCAGATCGGGCCGTGCAGGTCGGCCTCGCTCACCGAAAAGATCGAGTCGAACAGGTCGGCCTCTCTCAGCGAGTTGCTATGCTCCAATGCCCGCACGTGCCGCAGCACGGTTCAGCGGCGCACGCGAAGCGGCTGAACCGGGCCGTGCTCGAACGCAGCAAACCGGCGGCGGTACGCCGGTTCGCTGGCGTCGTTGAACAGTAGGACGTGCTCGCACGAGTGCGCCGGCTCGGGTTCGCGCGGCACAACCAGGGCCAGCGGTGTGTCCCACATCGCGTCGATTTCGGCACGGAAGGCGGCGACCGCCTGCTCGACGGTCGGTGTTGCCGAGGTGCTGACCCGCATGTAGGCCGTCAGGTGCGCCGCACGTTCGTCCGGCGAGAGTTTTTCGAACGCGATCATCGAGGCCGCGACCCAATCGGTGAAGGTCGCTTGACCGGCGGGCGTGCCGTGGTGCTGTTCGTGGAACCGTTGCCAGGCGGCCTTGGCGCGGTCGTACGTGCCCTTCTCGAAACTGAAACCGGTGAAACGGCGGGCGTCGCGCCACGCTTCCCGGTTTTTCCGGCGACGGGCCGTGGCGGGGCTGGGGTTTTGCAGCAAGGGGCGGCTCATGGTTTCCATCCTCTAAAAAACGAGCCCGAGGGATCACGGGCTCGAACGTTGGGTTGCAATAGGTCCGGTTAGGCAGGGGCGCGGGCAAGCCGCATGTACTTCTTGAGGAATACCAGGCGTTCGCGGTCGGGCAGGGCCAGCCAGGCCAGCAGCGCCGCGCCGAGGTGATCGCTCACGCGGGCGGTTGCGGTCGCTTGCTCCGGGCCGGTGAGGCCGGCGCTTTGCGCGACCCAGGCCGCGTGCGCGGGCACCAGCGTCTTCACGTCCGCGTAGACCTGGCGGACGATCGAGGTACCAACCGCGTGCCGCGTCGCCTGCCGGCGAGCGCGCGATGCGCGCGAGCGGACGGTGCTGGCCGGCGTGCCCATCACACGCCCCCGTCCGTAGCCGAAGCGTCGGCGAGGTGCAAAGCAAGGTCGTCCAGGTTCGCCAACGCGTGCACCGCGTGATCGTCATGGGCCGCCTGCGGTGCGTCGTGCGGCGGGTTGTCGAGGCCGGCGGGCGCTTCGTCCGCCGGCTCGACCGAAACCGTCAAGGCCGCCGCGAGAGCGGCCGGCACCGCGCTGATGTACGTGTTCAGGTACTCCAGCCGGCGCTCGCGTTTCATATCGACGAACGCATCGAGCGCAGCGCCCAGCAGGTCGTTCAGGTGTGCGCCGGCCACGACGGCGGCGGTGGCACGGTCCGACTTCGACAGTTTCGGGTTGTCCCGAGCCTCGCGGCAGTACGTCACGTCCTCCTGCAGCGTGGCTTTTGCGCCCGATAGCATGGCGGTCAGGATCGACGCGCCCAGGTTGCTGCGCACGCTCGACCACTTCGCGCGGCTCGCGCGGATGCGTTGCCGCGTACGTTCCAGCCGTCGGGCTTCACGTTCGAGCGGATCGTTCAGGTCGGTGGACATGCTCAACTTCTCCCAGGTCGTAAACGAAAAACGCCCCAGCGGTGAACTGGGGCGAACGTTGCGCGCGACGGATCGCGCAGATGCGATGAGTACAAGATACAGCGATGCGGGCGCAGGTCAACACCTGGCGCTCGCGTTCCGGTACCGCGCACGCTCGACGGTGCCAACGATGCGTGGGCGCTATCGACTTATGGACGGTTTATCAAGAACTCCTCAAGGTTTTTCAGACCGGGCACCCAGCGGTCCACGGCGCGCAAAACAGGCCCAACGACGCGTTTTGTTGCTTGCGACGGCTCCCCCATCCGCCGCGCACCATCCGCCCGGTTTTGCTCGCATCGTTCCTTTTGCTGAAGTGTGGCGGTACAAGAAACGGGCAAAGCAGAGGGGACGTACAAGAAACGGGGCGGGGCAGCGGTCGTACAAGAAACAGGCAGGCGGGTAAGGCGGGCAGAGGACGGGGCAGGCAACACGGACGTACAAGAAACACAGCAACCCTCAACCACCACAACCAGCACCACGATCACCAGCAACAACGAACAGCAGGGGGTAAGACGTACAAGATATGAAGCAGGACACCGAGGGCAGAGGCATCCAGGGCAACGGCAACATCATGAAAGGCGTACAAGCAACACCGTGAAAGGCGTACAAGCAACACCGAGGGAAGCGTACAAGAAGCATGTCGTATCGGTGTGGTTTGCGTGCTCCTCGTTTTACTCGGAGTACGACCACAACACACGCATTGCACCTTCGGTGCCTCCTCCCCTGGCCGCTTCGCGGCCCTTTCGCCTTGCTGCGCAAGGCTCTTATCGTCGCCGCGTAGCGGCGACCGGGAAGGAGGCCAAAGCCTTACCGGAAAAGGCTTTGACGGTCGCCGTGCTCCGGGCGAAAAACGGTCGCCGCGACGTACCGCGGGCACCCGCTTGTCTTTGCCCCGGTTCCTGGTAGTACTGAAGCACCAGCCACCGCACGGAGCCCATCATGGCAATGCCCAACCTGCACATCCGACTGAAACCCACGAGCAACAACCGGCTGAAAGACCTAGCCGAGGCGCTGAACGTCAGCCAGGGCGACCTCGCCCGGCGGGCGATCGACGCCTACCTGGACGGCGTGGACATCGCCGCCGCGATCGACGAGCAGCGCCGTGCGATCGACGCGCAGATCGGCGCGCTGGAAACGCGGCTGATCGAACGGTTCGAGGACCACCTGAAGGCGCTCGCCAACGCGTTCGCAACGATCCACCTGACGGTCGACCAGGCCGGCAACGCCATCGCCGGCCACCGCGATCCGCTGGCACCGGACGCAGCGTTGCGGGCCGCCTGACCGGTCAAAATCCCCGACACGAAAAACCGACGCCGGGCGGCGAGTCCGACCCACCGCCGCAACAAGCCGTCCGGCGTTCCGTTTTTTCAGCAGCACCAGCAGGACCAGCAGCATCCGCCGTTCGTCGAGTCACCCGCGGGCAACGCGGGCTTCCGGGTACCAGGGGCCATCGCGCTCCGCTCACCGGAGGCCGACATCATGGCTCGACACGACGACGACGGCAGCAACGTCTTGCGGCTGTTCATGCGCAAGCAACCCCTCAACACCAGCGCCTCGCAAAAGGTCGCTTACGTCGGCCGCGGCATGGCCGAGGGCGCCCTGACCTGCCTCGCCACCTTTCTGGTGCTGTTCACGTTCACCATGCTGTTCGCGCCGGTCGGCGCCGAGCGCATCGGCAACCTCGATTTCTGGAGCGGCCTGTTCGGCAGCATCGCGCACCAGACCCTGCCCACCCATCCGTTCGAGGGCGCCGCGTACCGGTTCGGCAGCCTGTTCGACGAGTACCCGTTCGACATCGCCTGGCGCCTCGCGCTTGCGTTCGCGCCGTCGGCGGCGCTGGGCTGGTTCGTGTTCCGCGACACGGCCACGCCACGCGACAGCCAGGTGCACGTCGAGGGCGGCCGGTTCCACAACGGCGCGGAGGCGGTGAAACAACTGGCGATCGACACGGCTCCCCCGGCGCCGGCCAAAGGCAAGAAGGCGCCCGCGCAGTTGATGAAAATCCACCCGGACGTTCCGCCGTTGCTGCGCGACGTGTGGGTTCGGCACCAACTGATCATCGGCGCGTCGGGCGCCGGCAAGACCATGATCTTGCTGCACTGGCTGTTCCAGATGCACAAAGCAGAGGTCACGTTGCCCGACGGCACCACCGGCCCGTTCGGTCACAAGTTCGCGGCGGTTGACCAGAAGGGGGATTTTTCGCGGCTGTTCTGCAAGTTCGAGGACGGCGTGAGCGTCGGCGCCGCGCTGATCGACCCGTGGTCGGCGTTGTCGGACGTGTGGGACATCTACCGCGAACTGTCGCGCGACGATGCGCTGGAGGTGTTTTGCGCCACGATGTGGCCGACCAACCCGAACGCGTCGCAACCGTTTTTCACCGACGCCGCGCAGATCGTCGGCTACGGCGTGGTCGAGACGCTGCGCGTCGAACGGCGGCAACGGAAGATCGGCCGCTGGGGCTGGACGGAACTGTCCGAGCGCACCGGCCTGCCGCAGCCCGGCCTCGTCGCCCTGTTCAAGCCCTACGCGGCCAACGAGGACGGCAGCCCGAACCCGAACTACAACGCGGCGATCAACAAGGCGTACAACATCGTCATCGACCCGAACCCGGGCACCATGTCGGTCCTGTCCACGCTGATGAACGGCGCGAAACTGATCGACAACCTGGCGAAAGCCTGGCCCACGACGGTCCCGAACGACACGCGCCGCAAGATCGCGTTGTGCGACTGGGTGAAGGACGACTACACCGGGCCGCGGCAGATGGTCATTCGGGGCAAGCCGGACATGCCGCTGACGGAGAAGTACATCGCCGCGATGTTCAACGTCATGGCCCCGCTGCTGCTCGAACTGCGCGATTCCCGCAGCCGGCTCATCGGCGTGATCGTGGACGAACTGGCCGCGGTGAACCGGCTGAACATCATGGGCCTGCTCGACAAGGGCCGATCCAAAGGCGTGATGTTCACCGCCTGCTACCAGGACATCAACCAGATCAAACTCAAATACAGCCCGGAAGAAGCCAACACGATGTGGTCCCTGGTCGGCACCCGCATCGTCACGCGCACGTCGTCGGGCGACACCGCCAACAAACTGTCGGAGTGGTTTGGCAAACGTGTCGTCAACAAGATGAACACGTCCGTCACCGCGAACGGGCAGAGCGCCGCACAGCCCAACGTGACGAACTCGTACCACGAAGAAGCCACGTTGCTGGTCCGCCCGCATCAGATCAGCGACGAGAAGCACATGGGCGTGCGCAGCGACAGCAACACGCCTTACGGCTTCAAGGTCTCGGGCCTGCTGACGTTCGGCGGTTCCGTCTACAAACTCTGGTGGCCCGGTTTCAACGTGGACTCGCTGGTGCAATGCGAGACGGACGTGCCCGCCGCCTGGACGAAGCCGATGGACGAGCCGGAGGAACAAAACCAGCCGGAAACGACGGCCCCCGCCGCCGACGCTGACGCGACCGAGGGCGGCCACGAGGTGCAGGCCACCGACGAGCCCGACCTGGACATCGACGACCCGATGCCGCCGGACGACGAGCCGATCCCGCCGCGCGTCGTCGCGCTGCTCGACGAACCGGGCGAGCCGGAACCGCCCGTGGAGCCGCCGCCCGCTGCGAAGCCGGCCAAGGCCAAGCCGGCCGAGATCGACGAGGCCGACCTGGACAGCATGATCGAGGAAGCCGGTGAGGAGGTCGCCGCCGACCAGTTGAGCGAAGCGCTCGACGTGCCCGGCCTGGGCGTCGTGCTCGACGCGGTGAAGGTGATCGACATGTACCACGCCTCGAACAAGCCGGCGGGCAAGCCCGGCCAAGGCAAGACCGGCACCACGCCGCTGTTCCGCTGACGCTCGACGGGCGTACCTATATAGAGATGCGCCCGTTGACAGCGGCCCGCCGTACGAGACACTGACTTGAAGGCGTTAGTGCTAACGCCACACCACACCGACCGAGGGCCAGCATGGTCAAATCCACCCCATTGAACTCGAAGGGCTACGGCAAGAAAGGCGCCAACATCCTCCAGTACCTGAAAAACACCGAGTATTACCAAGGTTCAGACGGCAAAATGCAAAACCCCACGCGCTGGATCGGTGACGGCCCGGAGGCGCTGGGCCTGTCCGGCGTGGTCGATCACAAGGCGCTCGACCTCATGGCCGCCGGCCGTGGCCCGAACGGTGAGCCGCTGGTGGCGAACGCGGGCGCCGAGCACAACATGGGCTACGACCTGACGTTCAGCCCGTTCAAAACATTTTCCGTCGCGTGGGCACGGGCCAACCCCGAGGAGCGTGAGCGCCTGCTGGGCGCGCACCGTGCCGCGGTGGACCTGTCGCTGCAATATTTGAAGGAGAACCTGGACGTGCGCGCGGGCGCCGGTGGCACCGAGCGCATTGGGTGCTCCGAACTGTTCGCCGCCGGGTTCACGCACTTCACGAACCGCAACCTCGACCCGCAGGTTCACGAGCACGTGCTGTTGTTCAACGTGGTGCGTGGCGCGGACGGCAAGACCCGATCGCTGAACACCCGCGACCTGCAGCAGCACGTGTACGTCATGGACCAGATCCACAAAGGCGCGCTGGCCCATTCCCTGACCGAGATGGGCTACGCGGTGAACCGGGAGGTCGAACTGCACCAGCACACCGGCCGCGAGACCGGGCACGTCCGGTACGACATCGACGGCATCAGCCGCGAGGTGGTGCTGGCCGAGTCGAGCCGCCGCCTGGAACTGGTGAAGTACGCCGAAGAGCACAACGTGTCGTACAACCAGGCAACCCTCGCGACGCGCAAGAGCAAGGACGAGCCCGCGTTCGCCGAACTCGACCCGATGTGGTCGCAATCGTTCGCCCCGTTCGTCGAGAGCGGCGCCCTGCCGAGCAACGAGCAGCTGAAGCAGCGCCCGCAGCACGACCTGGCGATGCGCGACGACAAGGTCTTGCTCGAAAAACTGCACAAGACCGAGGCGAACGTCACGCGGCGCGACGTGGTGGCCCTGATCGCGGCCGAGGCCGGCCCGGCGTTCGGCCACGACCTGCAAAAACTCGATCGCATGGTCGATGATTTCATGCAGCGCAACGACTTCGTGCAGAAGCCCGAGAACAGCCGCGGCCAGGTGATGTACACGAGCCGGTGGGCCATCGAGACGGAGCGCAGCCTGGTGGCGAGCGACCAGGCGCTGCGCGCGAACACCGCGCACAACCTGTCGCCCGAACTGGTGCAGAAGGCCGTGGACGCGTTCGAGAAGCGCAAGACGGAGGAGCGGTTGCAGAAGGCGCTCGACGACCTCGACGCCGCCAAGGCCGCGGCCAAGGCCAGCCCCGACCAGCAGGCCAAAGCCGCGGCCAAGGTCGCGAAGGCCGAGGCCAAGGTGGCCGACGCGCGCAGCGCCCCGCCGATGAAACTGACGGACGAGCAGCGGCGCAACATCGACTACGCGGCGATGCAGACGGGCGGCGTCGCCAACCTGGTGGGCCGGGCCGGCACCGGCAAGACGTTCACCGCGCAGGTGTTCGTCGATGCGTACCGCGCAGCCGGTTACGACGTGCTGGGCGTGTCCGGCGGATGGAAGGCCACCAACAAACTGGCGGCCGAGGTCGAGGGCCTGGAAGCGCAAGCCCTGGCGCCGATGCTCGCACGCCTGGACGCCGGATCGCTGAAGCTGACTAGCCAAACGCTGATCGTCCTGGACGAGGCCGGTATGGTCGGTGTGTCCGATCGCGCGAAACTCGAACGCTACGTCGCCGAGGCCGGCGGGAAGATCGTCGCGGCCGGCGACGGGCGCCAGTTGAAATCGCCCACGGCGGGCGACTCGTTCCGCGCCTCGATCGACGTGGTGGGCTGCAGCGAGATGACCGACGTGCGCCGGCAGCGCAGCGCCGAGCACCGCCAGACCGTGGCGATGCTGTACGCCGCCGACAACGGCCGCGAACTGTTCAGCCGGATGCAAGACCACGGCCACATCGTCGAGGTCGAGGTGCCGGAGGCGATGAAGGACAAGGGCGAGGACCGCCAGGCCATCTACGAGCGCATCGCCCGCGACTGGGGCGAGAGCGCCGTGCCCGAGCGCAACCGCATGGTGATCGCCACGCGCAACGAAGACGTGCGCGGCCTGAACGACGCCATCCGGGCGGTGAAGCGCGAGAAGGGCCTGCTCACCGGCCCGGACGTGCCCATGCACATCGTCCCGAAAGCCAGCGAGACCGGCGCCACGGTACAGAAGGGGTTCGCCGTCGGCGATCGCATTCAGTTTCTGGACAAGCACGACGACGAGGCCAAGGCGCAGAAGGCGCTCAAGGCCCTGCGCGGCAACATCATCCGGGCGAAGCAAGGCCACGAGGTGATCGACCGCATGACCGGCCAGGCCATCACGCTCGCCGAGTTGCAAGCCCGCTTGCCCGAGGCCGAGCGCAAGGTGCGCACCGCCGGCCTGGGCGTGGTGAACGGTACGAACGCCATCATCGACCGCATCGAAGACCTGGGCGACGGCCAGAACCGCATCCACGCGACGATTCTGGACGACGTGCAGAAGGACGCCAAGGGCCGGCAGCAGGACGGCCGGCGCGTGTCGTGGAGCACCGCCGACCTGAACGCGTTCGACCACGCCAGCGCGATCACGAACCACGGCGGCCAAGGTCAGGGGGAGGAGGACGTGTTCGTGATGACGAGCACGACCGACGAGAACGACGCGATCCTCGTGCAGTTCACGCGCGAGAAGGACATGGTGAGGTTTTACGGGACCGACGACGATTTCCGGCACTTCCCTGAAGCCCTGGAAGCGTTGACCGTCAAGGGCAACGCCACCGACGACCTGCCCGCGCACATGCGTACCGAGCACGAGCAGGCCATGTTCGAGCGCGCCGCGGCGAAGTCCGCCGCCGAGCGCCAGGCGCTGGCCGACACCGCCCGCGAACAACTGAAAGGCATGGGCCTGGACGCGGCCACGACCGCGCACGATCGACGCGCGGACGTGGTGGACACGATGGCCGCCGAGCACGCGGCCCGCGTGCGCCAGACGCCGGACGCCCCGCCCGTCACCGCGGCGGTGAATCCCCGCGACGTGCCCGCGCTCAACGAGGCGATCCGGGCGCACATGCGCGCCGACGGTTCGATCACCGGCGACGACGTGACGCTCACCGTGGCGCGCGGTGCCGACTTCAACCCGACCGCGTTCCGGCCCGAGGCCGATGCGCGCGTGGCGCAGAACGACGATGGCGATCGGTGCTACCGGGGCACGCTCGTCGAAACCGGCACGGGCCTGGTCGATCCCAACGACCCGACGAGCAAATCGCCCTACGCGGTGATCCGCAGCCGTGACGGCCACGAGCACAAGGTGTTCGGCGTCGATGTCGCGCCGGCCATCGAGCGCGGCGGCGTCCAGCCGGGCGACACCATCGAACTGCGGCGCACCGGCGAGCAGCCGGTCGAAATCACCGACCGCAAGACCGGCGAAACGAAAACCGTGTTGCGCAACGGCTGGGAAGCCGCGCCGCACGACTTCGTGGCCCACGAACAGGCCCAGCGCGAGGCCCACACGGCCGAGGTGCAGCGGCAGCGCGACGCGGCCGAGAAGCCGACCGGGCAGGCCGAGTTGAAACTGGCCGTGGGCGACGTGGTGACGTTCGGCAGCCGGGGCGCCGCGCTGTACCACGGCATCGACGACGCGGGCGCACGCCTGACCATCACCGCCGTGGACGGCACCGACCCGGCCAACCCGAAGGCTACGGCGCGGTGGAACGGGCAGGACTTCACGTTGACGAACGGCGACCAGATCGAGCACGCGCACGCCGTACCGGTCTGGAAGGCCGCCCGCGACGCCAAGGCCGCGGACGTGCCCGCGCCGTTCGTGCAGGTCATGGCGAGCGAGGCGGACCGGATCGACCCGCAGGCGCTGCGCGACGTGCAGGCCAGCGCGGAGTCGCTGCACGTGCACGGCACCGGCCGCGCCTTCAAGGCCACGGCGCACGCGCACACCGAACACCAGGCGCAGCGCGAGCACCTGGTCGAGCGGACCGGCGAGGCCGTGCGCTCGATCAACGCCACCGCCACGGTGTCGATCGCCGAGAAGCCCGAGGCCGCGGCCAAGGAACTGGCCCAGGCGTGGGTCAAGAGCGACACGCCCGAGCGCGAGCGCCGCGCCGTGGGCGGTACGCCGCACGACGTGGCGCGGCTCACCGACGCCATCCGCGCCGCGAAGCGCGAGGCCGGCCAGTTGCACGGCGAGGACCACGCCGTGCGCGTGCGGGCCGGCACCACCAGCGTCGAGATGCCGGTGGCCGCGGGCGACCGCATGGTGCTGCGCACCGACAAGAACCTGTCGCTCGCGTTGCCGGTGAAACTGGAGGAGCCCATGAACGCCACGTTGCGCCTGAACACCGTGGGCCGTGGCGCCGACGGCGTGCTGCGCGCGACGGCCACGGTCGAGAGCAGCAACGAGCGCGACCGCAAGCACACGGTGACGCTCGACGAGGACCACCTGAAACGGTTCCGCCACGGGTACGCCACGACGCAGAAGGACGCGGCGAAGAACCCGAGCCCCGACGTGTTCGCACTGGTCGGCGAGCGCGACGCACCGGCCCGCGTCACCGCAGCCCTGGAGTCGGCCGGGCAGACCGCCGTGTTCACGACGCCGAAGGCGGCCGAGCGCCTGGCCGGGCACGTCGAGACGAGCGCCCGCGAGGCCGAGCGCGCGGTGCAGAACGCGGCCAAGACCGCCGAGCGGGCAACGGCCGGCCGCGACGCGATCCGCACGGCGATGGAAAAGCGGCAGGAGCAGGAGCGGGCACGCCAGCAGGCGGCCGAGGCCGCCCGGGCGGACGCGCAGCGCAAGGCCGCCGAGCAGGCCAAGCAGCAGGCCGAGGCCAAGGCGAAGCAACAACAGGCCGAGGAGAAGAAAAAGGCGCAGGAACGGGCTTGGGCCAAGGCCCTGGTGCCGCAGCGGGGCGGCGGCATCAACCTGTAAACGACAACGGGGCCGTGAGGCCCCGTTTCTCTTACGCCGCCGGAGCGTTCAGAAACGCCCGCAGATCGCCGAGTCTGTAATGCACCACGCCGTCCGGGCCGAACGGCTGCACCCATGCCGGGCCGCGGACTTCCTTGCGATCGGCGGACAGTTCAGCGACCGAGCGGCCCAGCAGTTTCGCCGCCTGGTCGGTGGTCAACATCAGGTCGTCGGCCCCGCTCTTCAGCAGTTCAGCCAGCACGGTGGCGTCGTTCAATGCGTTGCTCATGGTTTCCCCGTTTTTTGTATGGTCAAGGCGTGCTGCGCTTACGCTGGTGCGCCGGCAACGGTTCGGCGGTGGCCTCATCGGCCGCCGCGCCCAAGGCCGTACGGCCCTCGCCCACCTTGCGCTCGACCGCCGCCGCCTTGCGTTGCGTCAGGTACTCGTCGAGCGACAGCACCACGGCGCGGTCGTCGTCCGACAGCGCCTCGCCCAGCGTCAGCGACTTGAAAAAGTCCACGGGCACGCCCTGGTGGATCAAGAACGGCCACGTGTCGTCGAGGCCGGCGGTATCCAGGAACTCGCCGAACGACAGCGAGCCGAGCACGGCCTGTTGTTCCAGCAGGGTGGAAAACTCCCGTTGACCGAACATGAAGTCGCGCACCGCCCCCATGCGGTAACGCACCGCACCGCGCTCACCGTACGGCTTCTGCCACTTCGGGCCGGTCCCAGCCTTGCGGTCGTCCTCGACCTGCTCGTACGACCGGCTCGTCAGCATCGCGACCTGCTGCGGCGTGATCCACATCTCGTCCGACACCGTTTTACGGTCCTCAAGGCTCGCGATCAAAAGCAAGTCCACCCTAGTGAGTTCGTCGTTCTTTTTTGCCACGGTCGTGTCCAGTGCGTCCTGTTGTTGCGTGCCCGAAATGGTACCGCACCCGGGAGCCAAAGGAGCCAGGACGGGGAACGACGGGGAAAAGCCGGGTTCAGCAGGGAGCCAAGAGGGAGCCAAAACCAAAAACTGCTGGCAGGGAGCCAAGCCGGGAGCCACGGCGGAAGCGTTGAAAAAGGCGGGAGGTTCGGCGAGGCCGTCGGGCGCAAAGCCTTGCTGGGCAAGGCTTTGGCGGAAATGAAAAAGCCCGCTTGCGCGGGCTTTTTCACTGAAACTGATGGTGGCCTGGGACGGAATCGAACCATCGACACGCGGATTTTCAATCCGCTGCTCTACCAACTGAGCTACCGGGCCAACGAAGAAGAGAGAGTATAGCGGGGCATAGCGAACCGCGCAAGCCCCTTATTCGCCCTTGCTCTTGCCGAGGTCTACGCCGAGCTGCTTGAGCTTGCGGTACAGGTGCGTGCGTTCGAGCCCTGTTTTCTCCGCCACGCGCGTCATGCTCCCGTTCTCGCGCGCGAGGTGGTACTCGAAGTAGGCGCGCTCGAAAGCATCGCGCGCATCGCGCAACGGGATGTCGAACGAGATCGAGGCCGTCTGCGCCGGCGGCGCGACGCTCGCCGCGCCGTCGGCCGCGATCACCGGCAACGCCGCCGCGGAAGCGACAGCCGCGGGACCGGCCGCTGCCGGGCCGGCCGCTTCGCGCGCAACCGGTGTCGCCGTGCCGCGCGCGAGCCCCTGCTCGACAGCCTTCAGCAGCTTCTGCAGTGCGATCGGCTTTTCGAGGAAGTTCAGTGCGCCGATCTTCGTCGCCTCGACGGCGGTGTCGATCGTCGCGTGCCCCGACATCATGATGACCGGCATGGTCAGTTGCCCCTGCGCCGCCCATTCCTTGAGCAGCGTGACACCATCGGTATCCGGCATCCAGATATCGAGCAGCACCAGGTCGGGCACCTGGCGCAAGCGGAAGTCGCGCGCCTCCTGCGCGTCCTCCGCAAGCTCCACGACGTGCCCTTCGTCGCTCAGGATCTCCGAGAGCAGTTCCCGGATACCCATTTCATCGTCTACCACCAGGATGGTTGCCATTTACGCTGCCCTTGTCTGCACTGTTGCTTGTGTTCCCCGCTCCCCCGCATGCGCGCCGCGCTCGCCCGGGGGGGGCGTCGCGGCATCATCGGCCAACTGGAGAAAAAGAATCGAGATCTGCGCGCCTTCGATCACGTCGCCCGCCTTCATGCGGTTACGGATGTCGATACGCGCACCGTGCTCGTCGACGATCTTCTTGACCATCGCAAGCCCGAGTCCTGTTCCTTTGGCTTTGGTCGTAACGTAGGGTTCGAACGCACGCGTCAGGATACGCGCCGGAAAGCCCGGTCCGTTGTCCGATATCGTGAGGCGCACCGCCACGTGCGTGCGGCCGGTCGCGTCCGGGTCACCGTATTCTACGGCGCGCGTTTCGAGCACGACATGTGGGTTCGGTGTGTCGGCCACCGCATCCTGCGCGTTCTGCAGCAGGTTGTGGATGACCTGGCGCAATTGCGTCGCGTCGCCGCGTATCACCGGCAACGTCGAGAGTTCCACCTTGATCGCGCTCTTGCCCTCTTCCGCGCCGTAGAGCGTCAGCACTTCGCTCACGAGCTCGTTCAGCTGCAGGTTCGCGAGCACCGCCGGCGGCGTGCGCGCGTAGTCGCGGAAGTTGTCCACCATCTGCTTCATCGCCGCGACCTGGTTCACGATCGTCGTTGCGCCGCGCTTGAGCACTTCGGCGTCGGCGGGCGCGAGCTTGTCGGTGAGCTTCATCTGCAGGCGCTCCGCCGAAAGCTGGATCGGCGTGAGCGGGTTCTTGATCTCGTGCGCGAGACGCCGCGCCACTTCGCCCCATGCTACCGAACGCTGCGCCGAAATCACGTCGGAGATGTCGTCGAACACCACGACGTAGCCCGAGGTTTGCATGTCGCCGGCGTCGCGGCCCGTGTCGGAAACGAGGCGCGCGCCGCGCACGAGCAGCGTGAGCGGATCGGCTTCGCCGGGAATGGGCACCGAGAATTGCTGCTGCCAGTGGCCACGCCGCTTGTCGCTGTCGCTGCTCGCCGCCTCCTGGTCCGCAAAGGCCTTGCGCACCATCGCGCCGAACTCCGCGAGCACCGCGATGTGATCGAGCGCCACGCCGAGCTGCGCTTCGAACTGCTGACGGAAGATGCGCTCCGCGCCGGGGTTCGCCGTGGTGAGACGGAACTGGCGGTCGAACACGAACACGCCCGCCGTGAGATTCGTGAGAATGCTCTCGAGGTATGCCTTCGAATGCTCGAGCGCGACACGGTTCTTCTCGACGGCGAGGCGCGCATCGGCAAGCTGGCGTGTCATCGCATTGAAAGACTGCGTGAGGAAGCCGAGTTCGTCGCGCGACTTGATTTCGCGCTTGGGCGTGTAGTCGCCTTCGGTCACTTCCTTCGTGCCCTGCGCAAGCAGGAAGAGCGGCCGCGCGAGCTGGTTGCCGAGCGCGAGCGCCAGCATCATCGCCACGAAGGTCGCGAGGAAAAGCGCGAGCGTGAGCGTGCCGATGTACATCTTGCGCAGGCCCGTGCGGCCGAGCGACTTCTCCTGGTACTCGCGATACGCGCGCTGCACCGCATCGGCATTGCGCGCGAGCCCGGCAGGCACCGGCTGCTCCAGTTGCAGGAAGCGCTCCGTCGGCTGCAGGTCGGTGGTGTTCGCATCGGGAATGCGCGTGACGACGCGTAGCCGCAGCGCGCCCTTGGGCCCGAGTTCGCGGGGATCGCCGTCGACCTCGCCTTCTATCGCCGCATAGCCGTGCCCGCGCGCCTGGTCGATCATGAGCTGGGTCGGCATGTCGGCGGGCATCAGCGACGAAAAATTGCTCGACGCCTGGGCCACCACGTGCATCTCCGGCGTTGCGCCCGACATGCTGCGCACGGGCGCGACGATCATCGCGTCCTGCACGCCGAACTGGTCGCGCGTGCGCAGGAGCGTGAGCGTCGTGCCGGCCGAGTCGGCGCTCGAAATCTGCTCGGCCATCAGGCGCGCCTTGGTCTGCAGGTCCGAGAGCGAGGCATCGAGCATGCCGCGGCCGAGATTCAGGCCGGACGTGAGCGCGGTCTCGATGTTCACGTCGAACCACGACTCGATCGAGCGCGAAACGAACTGATACGAAACGATGTAGATGATGCCGCCCGGCACCACGCCCACGAGCGCGAAGAAGAACGCGAGCTTGGCCAATAGCCGCGTGCCGAACTTCCCCCGCCTCAAGCGCACGACGATCACGATCACGAGCGCCGTCACCACCGAAAGGAAGATCAGCGCGACGACGATGTTGGCCGCATAGAGCCAGCCGTAGTAGCGGTCGAAGAACTCGGTGTTCGCGCTCGCCGCGGCGAGCAGCACGAGCAGCAGCGTCGCGGTGAAGGCGACGGTGGACACGAGCAGCCTGACGACGATGCTGCTGACGCTGGTGGCGCGGCGCACTTTATTTAGCACGTTCGGTCACCGTGAAGTTGAAGCGCTTCCAGTCGGAGGCGAGATTCCAGTCGCGGTTGTTGACCGCGTCGATCTGGAACGGCTTGGGCATGAGCGCGACATCCAGTTGCATGCGCACCGAAGCGGTATAGGTTTCGCCGGGATGCACGTCGGTGCGGTCGATCACGTGCCAGGAGGTCACGTGCTTGATGACGGCGAGCGCTTCGCCCAGCGTCGAGAAGCCGAGCTGCAGGCCGCCGCTCGAAACGCGATATTCGCGCGTGAGCGGCTGGAATGACAGACGGATGCTTTGCGACACGCTGACGGGCTGCTCGTCGAACCAGTACCAGCGCGCTCGCGTGAGTTCGAAGTCGGTGGTGAAGTAGAGCGGGATGCCCTTGTTGACCGCGTCTTCCAGGCTGCTGTTGAGGTCGAAGTCGAAGCGGGCGTCGAGGCTCCAGCCGTTGCCGTCGGCCTCCAGCGACGCGCGCTGCACCGAAATCGAATCGGCGCGCGCCGGCGTCGCGGCGATGAAGCCGGCGACCAGCGCGATCCAGATCAGGGCCGCGAGCCGCAGCGGGAAGAAGCGTTTGATGATCACCGTTTCTGAAAGCGCGCGTAGAAAAATCCGTCGTGATCGGCGGTGCGAACGGCAACGGTGCGAGCTTGCGCCTCGTTGCCGGCCGCAAATGGCCGCGCCTCGCTGGCTGCGCCGCTCCTGCTCCCCCCGGGCCGCACGCCATCGGCCGCAGGCAGCAATTGCCCCGGCGCGTCCAATCGTACAGCATCCGCATGGGTGCTTTCAAACCAGCGCGCCTGCGCCTCGCCTTCCTCGGGAAAGATCGAGCAGGTCACGTAGAGCAATTCCCCGCCCGGCTTCAGGAGTGCCCATAGCGCATCGACGATGCGGCGCTGAGTCTGCGCCAGCGCCGCGATATCGCCCTGGCGGCGCAGCCAGCGAATGTCGGGATGGCGGCGCACGATGCCCGAGGCCGAGCACGGCACGTCGGCGAGGATGCGGTCGAACGGCTGGCCATCGTACCAGGCGGCGGGGTCGCCCGCGTCGCCGACCACCACCTGCGCGCGCCGCGCGGGATGCTCAGGATCGGGTTGGGCGAAGCCAAGGCGCGCGAAGTTTTCGCCGATACGCATAGCACGCGTGGCATCGCTTTCGAGCGCAACCAGGTCGATGTCGGCAAGCTCGAGCAGGTGGCCGCTCTTGCCGCCGGGCGCGGCGCAGGCGTCGAGCACACGCATGCCGTCGCGCACGTCCAGCAACGGCGCCGCGATCTGCGCGCCGGCGTCCTGCACGGAAACGTCGCCGGCGAAGAAGCCCGGAATGCGATCGACAGGCAGCGGCGCCGCCAGGCGCACCGCGTGCTCGCCAATCTGCGCTGCCTCGATGTGCTCCGCCTCCAGACGCTTCACGTAGTCGGCCGCGCTCGTGCGGCGCGCATTCGCGCGCAGCGTGAGCGGGCCCTGCGTATTGCCGGCGGCGAGTATCGCCTGCCATGCGTCGGGCCAGGCAGCGCGCGTGGCATCGATCCACCAGCGCGGGTAGTTCCAGCTCGCCGCCTCGTCGCTCCGGGCGGAAGCCAGCAAAGCTTCGCGCTCGCGCAGGAAGCCGCGTAGCACCGCGTTCACGAGCCCCTTCGCGAAGGCCATGTCGCGGCGCGCGCTCACTGCTCGCACTGCCTGATCGACGACGGTAAATGGGGTATAAGCGGCATTCGCCTCGTCGTCGACGAGCAGCGCGAACGCGCACGCCAGCAGGTTCACGACCGGCGGAGGCGGCGCCTTGCTCACACGCTGACGGATCAGCCAGTCGACCAGACCGAGACGGCGCATTGTCCGGTAGGCGATGTCCTGAACGGCCCCGCGCGCGAGCGGCGCGAAATCGGCGGGCAGCGCGGCGAAAGCGCTCGCTAGTGCGGCGGGCAGCGCCGCGCCGGCGCGCACGGCGCCAACCGCCTGCGCGGCCTGGTCGAGCGCGAAGCCGAGCGAATCGGGGGTCAGACGTACGGCCGTGGCAGGCCTGGGCGCGGACTGGGTAGCACGATGGCCGCGTGACGGGCCTGAAGACCGCCGGGAGGAGCTGGATGTCATGGAAAAACCGGAAGCCGGCCGCGCGAGCATCGCGGCGCAAACGTTGCATTGTAGCGTGGCGTAGGCGCAACGCCTGCAATGCACCGGAACGCCATGCAATCCTCGCGCAAACAAAAAAGCAGGCACGCGGCCTGCCCTTTCGTCGCGATGGCGAATGACGTGGGCTTAGTCGAAGCGCCCCGTGCGCGCCATTTCCATGAGACGCGCAATGCGCTCTTCCGTGGCCGGGTGAGTCGAGAACAGATTCTGGATGCCGCCGCCGGAGAGCGGGTTCATGATCATCATCTGCGCGGTGGCGGGATGCGCTTCGGCCGCAGGGAACGGAACGCCCTGCGCGTAGCGATGGATCTTGTCGAGCGCCGACGCAAGAGCCTGCGGATCGCCCGAAATCTGCGCGCCGCCCCGGTCCGCTTCGAATTCGCGTGCCCGCGAAATCGCCATCTGGATCAGCGCGCCGGCAATCGGGGCGAGCAGCGCAACGGCGATACTGGCGATCGGGTTGGCCGGACGGCCGTTCTCATCGCGGCCGCCGAAGAACATTGCAAAGTTCGCGAGCGCCGAAATCGCGCCAGCCATCGTGGCGGAGATCGTCGAAATGAGGATGTCGCGGTGCTTCACGTGCGCGAGTTCGTGCGCCATGACACCCCGCATCTCGCGCTCGGAGAGGACCCGCAGGATGCCGGTGGTGGCCGCAACGGCCGCGTGCTCGGGATTGCGGCCCGTAGCGAACGCGTTGGGTGCGTCTTCGTTGATGAGGTACACGCGCGGCATCGGCAGATTGGCGCGCGTGGCCAGCTCGCGGACCATGCGGTAAAACTGCGGCGCCGTGGTCTCATCCACTTCCTGCGCGTTGTACATGCGCAGGACCATCTTGTCCGAGAACCAGTACGAGAAGAAGTTCATGGCAAGCGCGATCACGAGCGCCAGCATCATGCCGCGCTGGCCCCCGATCATGCCGCCGATCGCGATAAAGAGGGCCGTAATCGCGGCCATCAACATCGCGGTTTTGACCCAGTTGAACATGTGATGTGCTCCTTCACCCAGATGGGATTCAAATCGTCAGGCACCCGCCAAGAAAAAGCGGCGAGCGCAATGTAAGCGATTTGTTAGATATGGGCGAGCGCGAAAAATTCAACTTCAGCGCGTGGCGGTGGCAAGCTTCACGCCCAGACCGACGAACGCCGTGCCGACCGTGCGGTCGAGCCACTTCTTGACGCCGGGCTTGCCCGAGAAACGCCGCGTGACGCTGCCGGAGATCCAGGCGACGAAGCTGTTCCAGACCGTGCTCATCAACACGAACACGACGCCCAGCGCGAGGAACGCGAGCGCCTTGTGGGCGCTCTCCGTGCTCACGAACTGCGGAAAGAACGAGACGAAGAACAGCACGACCTTGGGGTTGAGCACGTTGGTCCAGAAACCTTGCAGAAAAAGCTGGCGCAGCGGACGCGGCGCCGGGGCGGTGCTGGACAGCTCGGCCTCCGCGGCCTCGGTCGGGGTGCGCTCCGTCTTCGCGAAGATCAGCCGCGTACCCAGATAGACGAGGTAGATCGCGCCGACGAACTTGACGACGGTAAACGCCGTGGCGGACGCCGCCAGCAGCGCAGTGAGACCAAATGCGCAGGCGAGCGCATGCACACAGCATCCAGCCGAGATGCCGAGCGCGGAGATAAGACCGGCGCTGCGCCCTTGCGCGACGCTACGACCAACGATGTAAGCGGTATCCGGGCCCGGCGTCACGTTCAACAGAAAGACCGCGACGCAGAAAAAACCAAAATGGGTAATGCCGAGCATGACGTCCTTAGGAAATACGAATCAGGCGAGTCGATTCTAACGCGCCTCGCAGTGCACTCGGGATCTGCCGAACGGACGACTGGCGGGTATCGGTGCCGTCGCTCAGACTGCCGATGATTCCGGGAGTTCGAAGCGCTGGCCCGCGACGAGCGGCAGGCCCGCCAGGAACTCGCGCGCCGGCAGACGTTTGCCGCCGGGCTTCTGCAGTTGCGTTACGCGCAGCGCGCCCTCGCCGCATGCGACTACGACACCGGCGGGCGTAACGTCCAGAATCTGGCCCGGCACGGCGCCCGCGGGGAGAGGCGCGCCGTCGGCCGGCTCGGCAGCCCATAGCTTGAGCTGCGCGCCGTCCAGCGTCGCAGCGCCGCCCGGAAACGGATCGAATGCGCGAATCTGGCGTGCCAGCACGAGCGCCGGGCGGCGCCAGTCTAGCTGCGCCTCCTGCTTGCCGATTTTTTCGGCATAGGTCGCGCCCTCGGCCGGCTGCGGCGTCGCGGGCAAAGCGCCGTTGCGCTCCAGTCCGGCCAGCGCTTCGACGATCATCTGCGCACCCCGCTGCGCGAGGCGGTCGTGCAGCGTGGCCGTCGTATCGCCGGGCGCGATCGGCATGCGTGCCTCCACGATCATCGGACCGGTGTCGAGGCCCGCGTCCATCTGCATCAGCGTAATGCCGGTCTCGGCGTCGCCCGCCTCGATCGCGCGGTGGATCGGCGCAGCGCCGCGCCAGCGCGGCAAGAGCGATCCATGGATGTTGATGCAGCCGTGCGGCGGGATATCGAGGACTTCCTGCGGCAGGATCAGGCCGTAGGCGGCCACGACCATGACGTCGTGCGGCGTCGCGCGCAGCAGGTCCAGCGCGGCGGCCGCTTCCTCGGGATACTTGCCCGCGCGGCGCAGCGACGTGGGCTGCGCGATGGCCAAGCCGTGCTCCTGCGCGTAACGCTTGACCGGGCTCGCCTGCAGCTTCATCCCGCGCCCTGCCGGGCGGTCGGGCTGGGTCAGCACGAGCGGGACCGGGAAGCCCGATTCATGGATCGCCGCGAGCGCCGCGGCGGCGAATTCCGGCGTGCCGGCAAAGATGACGCGAAGGGAGTGGCTCATGAGCGCTCGGAAAACCAGTCGATCAAGGAAACGGCGCAGCGGCGCAAAGCGGGCGTAAAAATGGGCCCAAGCGCGTCACATCGCGCGTTCGAGCTTCTTCATCTTGTTCTTGATGCGCGTCTGCTTGAGCGACGAGAGGTATTCGACGAAGACGCGCCCCGTCAGGTGATCCATCTCGTGCTGGATGCACACGGCGAGCAGGCCTTCGCAGTCGACTTCGTAGGTCTCGCCCTTCTCGTTCTGCGCACGCACGCGCACTTTTTCCGCGCGCTCGACGTTGTCGTAGATGCCCGGCACCGAGAGGCAGCCCTCTTCGTTGAGCTTGCGCTCGTCGCTCGACCAGACGATCTCCGGGTTGATGAACACGCGCAACTCTTCGTGCGTATCGGAGACGTCGATCACCACGACGCGCTCGTGCACGTCCACCTGGGTCGCCGCAAGGCCGACGCCGGGTGCGGCGTACATCGTCTCGGCCATGTCGGCCACGAGCTTGCGGATGCGGTCGTCGAAGACCTCGACCGGCTTCGCAATTTTGTGCAGACGCTTGTCCGGGTAATGAAGGATGTTCAGTAGAGCCATGATTTAACGGAGTTTCTCGGGGCGCCGGTAGCGATGGGCGTCGCGCAGACTAGCCATTCGGCCAGCTTGTCGGACCGTCGCAGGATAGCGAGGATAGTCGGACGATACGGCCGGATTCAACGCGCCGCCCGCCCCGCAGGCCTGTGCCAACTGCCAATGTCTACGCAACGCCTCGGGGAAGCGCCGCATTGTATTTCGGATGGTGAAAATTTTATCACGACGGGTTGCAATGCGCCCGGCGTGGGAGTTCCTGCCATGCTCGCCACCTTGCCGCTCGCCGCGGACGAACGTGCCGCCTGGCTGCGCCTTGCCACGGCACGCGGCCTGAAACCGGCAGCGCTACGCGCGCTGCTCGGCGCCTTCGGGTTGCCTCAAAACGTGCTGGCGCAGCCATTCGCCGCCCTCGCCTCCACAGCCGGCACCGAAGCAGCACGCGCAGCGCTGGGCCCCCCAGCGGCAGATTTTGCGGCGCAACTCGACACGCTGGAAACATGGTGCGCAACGCCCGGCAACACGCTGCTCACACTTGCCGATCCGGCCTACCCGCCGCGGCTCTTCAGCACGTCCGATCCGCCACCGCTCCTCTACGTGCAAGGCCGCATCTCGCTGCTGCACGAACGCAGTATTGCCGTGGTCGGCAGCCGCAGCGCCACGCCACCGGCGCTCGAAGACGCCGCGCGCTTCGGACGCGCATTCGCCGCCTCGGGCCTCGTCGTCGTATCCGGGCTCGCACTCGGCGTAGACGGTGCCGCGCATCGTGGCGCGCTCGACGAATCCGGCGCAACCGTGGCGGTCGTCGGCACCGGAATCGATCTCGTATATCCGGTCGCGCACCGCGCGCTCGCCGCGCGAATCGCCGAGCGCGGCGCGGTCGTCTCCGAATGGCCGCTCGGCACGCCCGCGCGTTCCGCAAACTTCCCGCAGCGTAACCGCGTGATCGCAGCGCTCGTCGAGGGCGTTCTGGTCGTGGAAGCCGCCATGCGCTCGGGCTCGCTCATCACCGCGCGGCTCGCCAACGAAATGGGGCGCGACGTATTCGCGCTGCCGGGATCGATACACGCGCCGCTCACTCGCGGCTGCCATCGATTAATCAAGCAGGGCGCGCAGCTCGTCGAGACACCGGAGGAAGTGCTCGAATCGCTCGGCGCATTGCATTCGGCAGTTCGACCCAACGCACGCCCGAAACACGCTGCCCGCAACAGCCGAGGCACGCCCTGCCAACTGGCTTTACCGGCAAGCGCCACCGTGCCCGACGGGGACGCCCAAGCCCCGGCGATGCCACGGGAAACCAAACGGCCCGCCAGCCTCGGCCCCGAAGCCCAGCGGCTGCTCGACGCCCTGGGTCACGCGCCGGCCACGCTTGAAATCCTCGCGCAGCGCACCGACATGGCCGAAGCGGCGCTGCAAGCCATCCTGCTGCACCTGGAGCTGGCCGGCTACCTCAGCGCCTTGCCCGGCGGGCGGTTCGTGAGGGCGACACCTCGCTAGCGCCGGCGTGTTACATTCGCGCCAAATGCAACGCCTCTATATATAAGAGTAAGCAAGGAACGACCATGCCCGCGCTAGACCTCGACACCGACGGCGACCGGATTGCCGGTCGCGTAGCCGACCATGACACGCTGTTCGTGGCATGCCTGTGCGCGCAATGGTGCGGCACGTGCCGCGACTATCGGGCCACCTTCGACCGCATCGCCGACGCGCACCCGACTATGTGCTTCGCCTGGATCGACATCGAGACCCATGCCGACCGTTTCGACGATCTCGACGTGGAAAATTTCCCGACCATCCTGATCGAAGACGGGACCGCCACCCGCTTTTTTGGCACGGTACTGCCGCACGGCGCCGTGGTCGAACGTATGCTGGCCGACCTGACTGCGCTGCCGGGCGTGAAGGACGCGCCCAAGCTTCGCCCAGCGCTTGCCGAGGCGTAGTCGCAGGAACGCCTGCGGCTGCGCGTGTTCCTGTAATACAACATAAACAGCGGCCCTGAGCCGATCATCCAACCCCAGCAGGACCCATGCTTGCAGCCCGGCTTGCGACACCCTTATGATTGGGCGCCGCGCGCCGCGGGGGCCAGATTAGCAGCAGAGACGAAAATCGCCGCCGGCGCGCCTTGTGCTATAAAGCGGTCGAGAACAGCCGCCAACCCGGATTACCCACTTACACCAGTCATGTCCAAAGCTCTGATCATCGCCGAGAAGCCGTCCGTCGCGAACGACATCGCGCGCGCGCTGGGCGGGTTTACCAAGCATGACGAGTACTACGAAAGCGACGACTACGTCCTTTCGTCGGCGGTCGGCCATCTGCTGGAAATCGCCGCGCCCGAGGAATACGAAGTCAAGCGAGGCAAATGGAGTTTCGCGCATCTGCCCGTTATCCCGCCCCATTTCGACCTGAACCCGATCGCCAAGAGCGAATCGCGGCTCAAGGTGCTTACGAAATTGATGAAGCGCAAGGATGTCGAACGCCTCATCAATGCATGCGACGCGGGGCGCGAGGGCGAGCTGATCTTTCGCCTGATCGCGCAGCACGCGAAGGCGAAGCAGCCGGTCCAGCGCCTGTGGCTTCAGTCGATGACGCCCGCCGCGATCCGCGACGGTTTCACGCATCTGCGCAGCGACGACGACATGCTGCCGCTCGCCGACGCCGCACGCTGCCGCTCGGAAGCCGACTGGCTCGTGGGCATCAACGGCACGCGCGCCATGACCGCGTTCAACAGCAAGGGCGGCGGTTTCTTCCTGACCACCGTCGGCCGCGTTCAGACGCCAACGTTGTCGATCGTCGTCGAACGTGAAGAGAAAATCCGCCGTTTCGTGCCGCGCGACTACTGGGAAGTGCGCGCCGAATTCGTCTGCGCGGGCGGCTTCTACGAAGGCCGCTGGTATGACCCCAAGTTCAAGCGCGACGAGTTCGATCCGGAAAAGCGCGACTCGCGCCTCTGGAGCCTGCCGGCCGCCGAAACCATCGTCGCCGCCTGCCACGGCCGCGAAGGCACCGTTACCGAAGAATCGAAGCCGTCCACGCAGCTCTCGCCCGCGCTCTTCGACCTGACGAGCCTGCAGCGCGAAGCCAACGGCCGCTTCGGCTTTTCGGCCAAGAACACGCTCGGCCTTGCCCAGGCGCTGTACGAAAAGCACAAGGTGCTCACCTACCCGCGTACCGACGCGCGCGCGCTGCCCGAAGACTATATGGACACGGTCAAGCACACGCTCGAGATGCTCAAGGAGAGCAACAACTACCTGCCGCACGCGAAGCAGGTGCTCGACAAGGGCTGGGTGAAGCCGAACAAGCGCATCTTCGACAACTCGAAGATCAGCGATCACTTCGCCATCATCCCGACGCTGCAGGCGCCGAAGTCGCTCTCCGAGCCGGAGCAGAAGCTCTATGACCTCGTCGTGAAGCGCTTCCTCGCCGTGTTCTTCCCGGCGGCCGAATACCGCGTCACGACGCGCATTACCGAAGTCGCGGGCCATCACTTCAAGACCGAGGGCAAGGTCCTGGTCGAGCCGGGCTGGCTGCAGGTGTACGGCCGCGACGCGGGAGGCGACGACGCCAACCTCGTACCCGTGCAGAAGAACGAGAAGGTCAAGACCGACAAGATCGCGGCGCACCAGCTCGTCACCAAACCGCCCGCGCGCTACAACGAAGCCACGCTGCTCTCGGCGATGGAAGGCGCCGGCAAGCTCGTCGACGACGAAGAGCTGCGCGAGGCGATGGCCGCGAAAGGCCTCGGCACGCCGGCCACACGCGCGGCGATCATCGAAGGTCTGCTCGGCGAAAAATACCTCGTGCGCGAAGGCCGCGACCTGATCCCGACCGCCAAGGCGTTCCAGTTGATGACGCTGCTGCGCGGCCTCGGCGTGGAAGAACTCACCGCACCGGAACTCACCGGCGAGTGGGAGTACAAGCTTTCGCAGATGGAGCGCGGCAAGCTCCCACGCGACGCGTTCATGCAGGAAATCGCCCGCATGACGCAGACCATCGTGAAGCGCGCGAAAGAGTACGACTCCGACACCATTCCGGGCGACTACGCGACACTGGAAACGCCGTGTCCCAACTGCGGCGGGCAGGTGAAGGAGAACTACCGCCGCTTCGCGTGCACGAAGTGCGAGTTTTCGATTTCCAAAATCCCGGGCGGCCGTCAGTTCGAGATTCCCGAGGTCGAAGAGCTGTTGCAGAACAAGACGATCGGACCGCTGTCGGGCTTCCGCAGCAAGATGGGTCGTCCGTTCTCGGCCATCCTCAAGCTCTCGTTCGACGACGAAACGAAGAACTACAAGCTCGAATTCGACTTCGGCCAGGATCAGGGCGGCGAAGACGGCGAGGCGCCGGACTTCTCGGCTCAGGAAGCTGTGGGGGCCTGCCCGAAATGCGGCGGCCGCGTATTCGAGCACGGCATGAGCTACGTCTGCGAGCATTCGGTGGCCAACCCGAAGACCTGCGACTTCCGTTCGGGCAAGGTGATCCTCCAGCAGGAGATCGCGCGCGAGCAGATGGCGAAGCTGCTCGAGGAAGGCCGCACGGACCTGCTGACGAACTTCAAGTCGTCGCGCACGGGACGTAACTTCAAGGCGTTCCTCGTCAAGCAGAGCGACGGCAAGATCGGCTTCGAATTCGAGAAGAAGGAGCCGGGTGCGAAGACGGCGGCCAAGGGCGCGGCGCGCAAGACCGCTGCGTCGGCATCCACTGGAGCGCCGGAAGCCGCCAACGACGAAGCAGAGGAAAACGCCAAGCCGGCCGCCCGCAAGACCCCGGCGCGCAAAACCGCCGCCCGCAAGACCCCGGCCAGAAAGACAGGCTCGTAAAGTCGAGCGAGCGCGCTACGCCTTGCCGTACAGGCGGGGGTTCGCCACACCAGAGCAAAAGGCGCGACCCATAACGGGCCACGCCTTTTTTATCGCCTTTAAGACGAAATACCTGCCTTATAGCGGAGACATCGCCGAAGTTCGAGTGCGCGGAGCGGAAGCACGAGCCGCTTTCGGTGCGTGCTCGGTGTCCAGCAGCGTCCCCGCGGCTTCGGCCTCGTCGAACGCTTCCTGCGCGACCGGATGCTGCGCCCCTTGGCGTTCCCGCTCAGGCGCCGGGCGGGCGAGGCCGTCCTTCACCCACTGTTCGCCGAACTGGCCGTTCGGCGTCTGGCTGAAATGCTCGACGAGGTGGTCGATGAACGTGCGCACCTTGGCCGGCAGATGGCGGCGGCTAGGATATGCGATGTTGATCTCCACCTGAGGCAGCCGGTATTCGCCGAGCAGACGCACGAGCCGCCCGCGCGCCATGTCGCGGCCAATCAGGTAACTCGGCAGGATCGCAATGCCCATCCCGAGCAACGCGAACTGGCGCAGCATTTCCGTATTGTTCGCGACGATCACGTTGGTCGGACGCACGCGGATTTCACCGTCCGGGCCCGTGAATACACGTTCGTCGCCCCAGAACTCCGAGGGCAGCGACAGGCAGGGATGCTCCGTCATCTGCTCGGGACGCGTAGGCGTGCCGTGTTTCTCGAGGTAGGCGGGCGTCGCGCACACCGTCATGCAGCCCGTCGTGAGGCGCCGCGTGACGATGCTCGCGCTACGCATCTGGCGCGCCGTGACCACACCGAGATCGAAACCCTCTTCGACAAGATCGACCTGACGGTCGACGAGCGTCACGTCCGGCACAACCTGCGGAAAACGCTGCGTATAGGTTTGCAGAACCGGGGCCAGATTATGGAGCCCGAACACCACGGGCGCGACAATGCGCAACGTGCCGACGGGCTCGTGATTGCGGGCCACCACCATCTGCTCGACGTCTTCGAGTTCGTCGAGAATCTGGCGGGCGCGTTCCAGATAAACCTGACCGGATTCGGTCAGCGAGAGGCTGCGGGTCGTGCGATTGAGCAGACGCGTGCCGAGCCGACCTTCGAGGTCGGCAACGTGACGCGTCGCAACCGCGTTGGAGATATCCATCGCGGCGGCGGCCCGGGCAAAACTGCCGAGGTCGGCCACCTTGACGAATACTCGCATCGACTGCAAATGATCCATGAGACAACTCCTGCCTTGTATTACGGTTCGCTGAACACCACTCAGCGGACCGTGAATTCTCCTACGACCAGGGATTTCCTGCAGAAGTTGCCTACAGACTTCAGGTTTTCTTAAGATTTTCTTTAATTATGTTACTCAACGAATTAACCAGGCGTTCATTGTTTCCTGACAAGAAACAATTTTGCGCGATGCAGCAAAAAAGCGTAGCGACAAGCGAATAGCCAGCCTGTCGCGCCGTGCGCAGATGCAGCAATGAAAAAGACCGCCCGAGGGCGGTCTTTTGTCAGTAAGCACTCACATTCTGCCAACTCAGGCTTCCAGACGCTCCCCCAGCTTCTCGCACGTCTGGCGTAGAGCCTGCGGCAATCCGTACGCAAGTTTTTCGAACAGTTCGGCATGCAGCACCAGTTCTGCGCGCCAGGCTTCGGCATCGACCGAGATCACCTGCTCGAATTGGGCCGGCGAGAAATCGAGGCCGTGCCAGTTCAGATCGTCGTAACGCGGCGAAACGCCGAACGCGTGCGCGTCGCCCTGTGCTTCGCCCTCGACGCGCCGGACCATCCACTCCAGCACGCGCATGTTCTCGCCGAAACCCGGCCACACGAACTTGCCATCCGGCCCCTTGCGGAACCAGTTCACGCAGAAGATGCGCGGCAGCGTCGCGCCGAGTTGCGTGAGCTTCGCGCCCACGTTCAGCCAGTGCTCGAAATACCCTGCCATGTTGTAGCCGCAGAACGGCAGCATGGCGAACGGATCGCGACGCACCACGCCTTGCTGGCCCGCCGCGGCGGCCGTGGTCTCCGAACCCATGGTCGCCGCCATGTACACGCCTTCGGTCCAGTCGCGCGCCTCGGTCACGAGCGGCACCGTGGTCGAGCGGCGTCCGCCGAACAGGAACGCGTCGATCGCCACGCCCTTCGGATCCTCCCATTGCGCGTCGATCGACGGACACTGCGAGGCCGGCGCCGTGAAACGCGCGTTCGGATGCGCCGCCTTGCGGCCGGTCTCCTTCGCGATCTCGGGCGTCCAGTCCTTGCCCTGCCAGTCGATCAGATGCGCGGGCGGGGTGTCGGTCATGCCCTCCCACCAGACGTCGCCGTCGTCGGTCAGCGCGACGTTCGTGAAGATCACGTTCTCCTTGAGCGTCGCCATGGCGTTGTAGTTGGTCTTCTCGCTCGTGCCCGGCGCCACGCCGAAATAGCCCGCTTCCGGGTTGATCGCGTAGAGACGGCCGTCGGCGCCCGGCTTGATCCAGGCAATGTCGTCGCCGATCGTCGAGATTTCCCAGCCGTTCATGGCGGGCGGCGGGATCAGCATCGCGAAGTTGGTCTTCCCGCACGCCGACGGAAACGCTGCCGCAACGTGATATTTGCGGCCCTCGGGCGAACGCACGCCCAGTATCAGCATGTGCTCGGCAAGCCAGCCTTCGGCCCGACCCATCGTCGAAGCGATGCGTAGCGCGAAGCACTTCTTGCCGAGCAGCGCATTGCCGCCATAGCCGGAGCCATAGCTCCAGATCTCGCGCGTTTCGGGGAAATGGACGATGTACTTCGTGTCGTTGCAGGGCCACGGCACGTCCTTTTGGCCTGCGGCGAGCGGCGCGCCCACCGAGTGCACGCACGGCACGAACGCGCCGTCCTCGCCGAGCACGTCGTAGACCGCCCGGCCCATGCGCGTCATGATCTGCATGTTGACGACCACGTAGGGGCTGTCGGACAGCTCCACGCCGATATGCGCGATGGGCGAGCCTAGCGGCCCCATCGAGAACGGCACCACATACATCGTGCGGCCGCGCATCGAGCCTGCGAACAGGCCATCGAGTGTCGCGCGCATTTCGGCAGGCGCGATCCAGTTGTTGGTCGGTCCGGCGTCCTCCTTGCGCTGCGCGCAGATGAAAGTGCGGTCCTCCACGCGCGCAACGTCCGAAGGATCGGAGCATGCGAGATACGAATTCGGCCGCTTCGCGGGATTGAGCTTGCGCAGGGTGCCGGCTTCGACCATCTGCTGGCACAGGCGGTCGTATTCCTCCTGCGAACCGTCGCACCAGACGATGCGGTCCGGCTGCGTATGCGCGGCGACCTTCTGCACCCATTCGACCAATTTTCGGTGGCGCACCCAGGCAGGCACCTGCGCTGCGGCCTGGGCCTGGAAGTCGGGATGATTCATCGAGCGTTCTCCATTCAGGGCTGTAAACAGGATTCGGCCCTTTTCGACGCTGCAAGCGAGAGGCGCAACGGCTGCGAAGCGAATGCTTGACGGCAATCAGCATCCTGTTCGGTTCGCGCAGTTGGGCAGGTCGTCAAGGCCCTTTCAGCAGGGGTTCGCAACCGTCTGTAAAGCGGCTTGCATCCGAACCCGACAAGCTGTTAAAAGTTGCAAATTCGCGGCAAGACCCGCGCCAGATACATCACATGCAAGAGCAACCGTGGTGCCCGCAACGACTGGGGATAACGCGAGGCGCTCCGCACGCAAACAGCTTTAGCTATTCATACCAGCCCTGCGCGTGCTGCATAGTGGGAAAACCACCAGATGAACACGAGCCGCACCAATAACGGTGCGGCAGATCACAAACCCGTGCCATGAAAATTGCCATCCTTGACGACTACCAGGACGCCGTCCGCAAGCTCGACTGTTTTCAACTGCTCGCCGACCACGAGGTCAAGGTTTTCAACAACACCGTACGTGGACTCGGGCAGCTTGCGAGCCGTCTCTCCGAAGTCGAAGCCCTCGTGCTGATCCGCGAGCGCACGCGCATCAGCTCGCAACTGCTCGACAAACTCCCGCATCTGCGCATGATCAGCCAGACGGGCCGTGCCGGACCGCACGTCGATATCGAGGCCTGTAGCGAGCGCGGCATTGCGGTGCTCGAAGGCTCGGGCTCACCCTTCGCGCCCGCCGAACTCACCTGGGCGCTCGTCATGGCCGCGCAGCGGCGTATCCCGCAGTACGTCGCGAACCTCAAGCAGGGTGCCTGGCAGCAGTCCGGCCTGAAGACCTCGGCCATGCCGCCGAACTTCGGGCTCGGCCAGGTGCTGCGTGGACAGACGCTCGGCATCTGGGGCTACGGCAAGATCGGCCGGCTCGTGGCGGGCTACGGCAAGGCGTTCGGGATGCGCGTGATCGTCTGGGGTCGCGAGCATTCGCTCGAAGCGGCGCGCGCGGACGGCTACGAAGCCGCGGCGAGCCGCGAAGCGCTGTTCGAGGAAAGCGATGTGCTCTCACTGCACCTGCGGCTGCACGACGACACGCGCGGCATCGTGAAGCAGGAAGACCTGCTGCGCATGAAACCGACAGCGTTGCTCGTCAACACGAGCCGCGCGGAGCTGCTGGAAGAGAATGCGCTGCTCGGCGCCCTCTCGCACAACCGGCCGGGCATGGTGGCGATCGACGTGTTCGAAAGCGAGCCGATCCTGCAAGGCTACAGCCTGCTGCGCATGGAGAACGTGATCTGCACGCCGCACATCGGCTATGTGGAACGCGAAAGCTACGAGCTGTACTTCAGCGCGGCGTTCCGCAACATCCTGGCGTTCGATGCCGGCGACACGTCGAGCGTCGCCAATCCGGACGCGCTGCAGGGCGGACGGCGCAAGTAAGGCAGGCGCGACGACCGGGCGTCGCGTAGCTCACCGCGCGCGGCGCCGCTTACACGTGCGCGGCGGCTTCGAGCACCTCGGGCAGGCGTTCGAGGAAACGCTCGCCATCCCTACGCCCCAGGTTGTACGCGTGCGGCATCTGTTGCGGACTCGTGTAGTCCCAGCTCGAAATCGGCACCCTCGCCGACGGCTGCACGTAAATGCGCTGCTGCTCGCCCTGCGGCCCATGCGGCACGACGAACATCTGCGGACGCGGATAGAGCCGCGTCACCATCACGAGCACGCGGCCGGGCGTGGCGTCGAGCGCGCCCACCGGCACGTTGTCGACCATGCCGCCGTCGAGCACGGGACGCCCGTTGCGCCGCAGAACCGGCGTGAACGGCGGCGTGCAGGAAGATTGCAGGATCAGGTCGGCGAGATCTTCGACACTCGCGCACGCCTGCGCGGTCACGAACTCCGGGCGGAAGCCGAGCGCGCGGCCGAGCGTGGGATGCAGGGTCTTGCGGACGTGCTTCTCGATGTTGTACGCGATCAGACCCGCCGCGACGGCGCTGCGCGCGCCTAGCCAGCGCGGCACGTGCGAAACGCCGATGCGGATCTCGGGCGCGTCCTTGAGCTTGCCGAAGCGCTCGCCGTAGATGTCGAGCAGCGCCTGACGATAGATGCGGTAATGCGGGAACACCGACTCGCCGCGCAGCAGGTTGCCCCAGTACGCGTTGCGCTTGTTGTGGCGCAGCGCGTCTTCGTAATAGCGCATGACCCAGTCGGCGTCGCGCGTGTACAGCATGCACGCCGTGGCGGCGCCTGCCGAAATACCGGTGATCACGCGCGGACGGATCTGCAGTTCGGGTTGCACGACGTCCCAGAAACCGGCTTGCCACCAGCAGCGGTTGCCGCCGCCGGCGAAAACTACCTGATCGAACATGCGTTGGGGTTCCTTCCAGCCTAGGGGCGCGCCTCGTCGAGCAGCGCATAGGTGGATGTTGCATGAACGGCCATGCGGCCGTCTTCGTCGTAGAGTTCCACCTCGCCGAACACCAGATTGCGGCCCATGCGCAGAACCCGGGCGGTGACGAGCACGTCGCCCTTGCGGACGGCGCGCATGAAGTTCGTGTTCAGCGCCACGGTCGTCATGGGCCTGAACTCGCCTAGCGCCGCCGAAATGGCGACGATCATCGCGGTATCCGCGGCGGCCATGAACACCTGGCCGGAAATCGCGCCACCCGCGTGACGCAGTTCGCCGGAAAACGGCAGGCGCAAGGTGACGCTCTCGTCGCTGACTTCGACCGGCTTCAGCCCGAGCGCGCGCACCCACGGCGCAAGCACGCGCTCTAGCAGCGCGTCGATTGCTTTGTCGTCCATCGATTGCCTTTCTGAATGCTGTCCGGGCGGCGGTTCCAGCGAAGCGGCCGGCGCACGGCTCAAGTCAAGTACAGGTGTGGTGTGGCGACATCATACCGGGATGGCGCCGCGCCGCGCGTAATGGACTTAATGCGCGGGGGGCTGCGAGCGAGGGCTTGCGTGGCCGGTCAAGCTTACGGGCAACTTTTCTCAGGAATTTTGCGAAAAGGACTTGGCAAGACTCAGAATATCCTGCATAATTTCGCTTCTGTTGGGGGCGTTAGCTCAGTTGGTAGAGCAGCGGACTCTTAATCCGTAGGTCGAGTGTTCGAGTCACTCACGCCCCACCAAGTATTTAAAGGGTTCCAAGCGATTGGAACCCTTTTTCATTTCTGGCGCCGTAGCTACAGCGTAGCTGCATCTACGAGTACGGAATCCAACCGCGATGCTGCGACAGCAAGGTGATCCGGTGCCAAGTGAGCGTAGCGCTCCACCATCGCCCCAGTTCTCCACCCACCCAATCTCTGTAGCTCATGGGTCGGCGTTCCCGCCTGCCGCTGCCAAGTCGCCCAGGTATGTCTCAAGTCATGCCAGCGAAAGTCCGCGATGCCAGCCCGCATCAAGGCGGCCCGCCAAGCCTTCGTATTCGCTGAATTGATCGGCCGCCCCCTGAAAGTGAAAACTCGCTGGGGGTGCCGCCCAATCTGTCGCTTGAGTACATCCATCGCCGTCTCGCTCAACGGAACCGCAATAGGGCGGCGGTTCTTTGATTGCGTACCCTTCACCCAGGCATGGCGCAGCTCCAGATTCACCTGAGCCCACTCCAGCTTGAGGACGTTGCTCTGTCTCAAACCCGTTGCCAAGGCAAACAGCACGCAATCGCGCTGATGCTCCGGTAACTCCTGAAGCAGGCTGCGGGCCTGCTCCGGGGTCAACGACCGTTCACGGTTATTTGCTTCTTTAAAGAGCCTGACCTTGGGCACCTTGTCGATCCATTCCCATTCGTCTCGTGCCCGAAGAAGGATGGCTCGAACCAGTGCCAAGTAACGGTTGCATGTGCCTTTCGAACCCTCTTTAAGCCTTGCAGACCTGATTCGATCGATCACATCCATCGTGATTTCATCGAGATTCAGGCTACCGAGATAAGCATGCAGCCATACCAGCTTCCGCTTGTCCTCTTTATGCGTAGCCTTCTCCGAGGTTTCCTCCAGCCAGCGAACAACCGCCTCACGCCAAGAACGCTTGGGCTTAACCCCGAGACGCTCTTGCTCCCACAATGACGCCTTCAGCATGTCGTGATATTCCTGGGCCGCTACCTTGTCGGCAGTCCCAGTACTTCGCTGTATTGCCGGTCCACTGCGGGGCGTGAGCTTGACCCACCAATAGGGGGAGTCCTTGCGTTTGAAGAGTGACATATTTCGTTCCTTGCAGTGTCACCCTGCAACGCTCGCCGCGTATATTGTGACCGGATGTGTTCGATCAGGTCAATTTTGAGAAAAACCCAGCGCTTGCCGATCTTGGCACCAGGAACAGACCCGGTTTTCGCCTTTTCCAGCAGCGTGACTGGATGAATCTTCAGGAACTCGGCGGCCTGTTGCAGGGTGAACGTCTCCATGCATCAACCCCCGATTTCCGGGCCGTCATGCCGATGCTGACCGGCTGAATCCAGCTCCAGCGCAGCGCCCTTGGCGCTCTCACGCGACACGGCATCGGACAACATGGAGCGATCATCGGTATAAATCGTGACCTCATCCCGGGCGCGAGAAATCGCGACGTACCACGCGTTCTCGCTCATCGTCATGCTGTGGCTGTCGGCCTCGACCAATACACGATCGACGGTTTGCCCCTGAGATGCATGAACCGTCACGCAGTAGCCATGATCGAGATGCAGCGGTTGCGACGCATCGAGTATCAGTTGCCGGCCGTCTTCCCGGCTGAGCGTCAATGTTTGTCGTTCGACATCGATGCCCGCGACGATTGCCCGATCTCCGTTTGCAATTTCACGTCCGTAATCGTTCGCCGTTAGCCGGACAGCATCGCCCAACGCCAGCTCCCGAGAAACCAGTTGATACGCGCTCAGGTTGGTCTGAATGGCCGGATGCCACTCAACGCGCCCCCCATCACTACGGAGCAGCGTAACGCGCCCTTGAGATACCTCTTCAACCCGAGCCCAGTCGCCCCGACCGATTCCCAGCGATGCGTACGATTTCTGAGCCTGGACAATGTCCCCAGCTTGATACGACAAGGAACTTCGGGCCTGCGCCATCGTCAGGTCCTTACGCTCCATCGTGGCGACCATGACCCCATGCCCCGCCAGCCCCAACGCTGTCCGAACCTGTTCGTTGATAGAGGCTCTAGCCGCGCGGGTGCCAGCAACAATCAACGATGCCTTACGCTCGTCCGGCGACAACCCGGAAAACTCTCGCGCAATGGCCTGGTGGCGCTCGCGGCCATCATTGATTTCGATCACATTCCGGGCGAGAGCCGACAACGAGCGCGCACCGTCGCCACGTGCAGCCAGCTCCACGGCATGGCGCAGACGCGCATCGTTCTGCCGGAGAATTTCGCTCATCTCGGCGCGTGCGATGCCAGCCTCCTGAAGCTGTGCGAATGGTCGACCCGCCTCGATAGCCTGGAGCTGCTGTACGTCGCCAATGAGCACTACCCGCGCATTCGCCTGCTCGACGCGGGACAGAATGGCATGCATGTCTCGGGCTGATACCATACCGGCTTCGTCTACGATCAGTACGGTTTGCGGCGTGAGCCCCGGCGCTTCGCGGTTGATGAATGCTGCGATGGTCTCGCTCTTGATGCCCACCCCGGACAGTTCCCGAGCTGCGGCAGCAGATGGCGCAATGCCAACGAGCTGGTAGCCGCGTTGATGCACGACCGGCGACGCCACGCCCAGCATAGCGGTCTTACCCGTTCCGGCCAGCCCCTGTATGGCGCTCACCCTGCTATCCGTCACCAGCATGAGCGCCGCTGCCGCCTGCTGCCCCGAGCGCAGATTCGAAGCGGACAAGATGCACCCAACCTGTTGTCCATCCATGATCGGCTCGACGGCTGCTCGACCGCGCAACTCCATCGCAAGAATCTCACGCTCGCGCTGCTGAGCCACTGGCGTGGTGTAGCGTCCATCCTGCGCGATCAGCAAGCCACCGGCAAGCTGATGCGAGATTTCGGCCCGAATTGCATCAAGATTGGTACCGCCCGTGCCCACCTCCAATGCCGCACGCAAAATCTGCGCATCAGTCACGACGGACTGGCGCTCGGTCGTATGTGCAATGGCGTGCGCGACGGCTTCTCGTGTACTCGCCGGATCAATCTGGACCGTAGACAGCTCCAGGGCACGCCGCAATGAAAAATCGATGCCAAGCTCGTGGCTTTTTCCTTGCCACGTCTCATGCAATGCAGCTCGATTCACCTCGCCCTTGGCCTCACGCGTGACCAGCGTCGCCCGCTGTCTCTCAGTGTGGGTCGCATCTGCCCTTGTCAGACCGTCATTGGCAAGAGCGGTAGTGATCGCCTGACTGCGCTGGCTGAACGCCTGGACCTGGCGGTCGGAAATATGGACAAGCTCGAATCGGCCATCGGCATGGGTCAAACGTATGTCATACCCAAGCCGCAGAGCCTCCAGCGCCAACTCTGAACGGTACAGTGCGCCGACAAGCATTTTCTGGCGCAGAATTTCGCCCGGCTCCAGCGCCCGCCATTCGCCATCGGCCCGCTGCGTTGCATTGATCAGCACCGCATGCGTGTGTAATTGCGGGTCGGTCTCGCGCGAGAGGTCATGCAAAAAGCTGGCGATCAACAGATTGCCGCTCTTCTGAAGCTCGGTTCGCCCCCCGTCCGTTACACGGTACGCAGCAAGTCCCTGTACGTAATCGAGTGCTCGCCCAACGGCGGTCTGATGCGCCTCGACCAGGCGGCTATCTCCACCAATCAACGCCTGCATCGATACCGATTTCGGCGCAGAGAATGTCAGGTCGATGCCAGCTCGTCGTCCATCGCCAGCATTATGAATGTGGCTTCCATTCGGCAGGTGCCCATCAAGAAGGCGTGTAAACGTCGTTGCGTCCACAGCGTCGGCCAACCCCATGCGCTCGGCACCAGCTCCCATCCACTGCGATGGTGAACGATCCCCGGTGTAGTAATTGTCAGTCTCAGCATAATAGGTGCTCGCAGCACCACTATTTTTTACTATAGCAATGCTCAGCATGAGCCCTCCATGAACGGTATCTGTACGGCAGGCCGGAGCACTGGGGAAAATCCAACCTGCCGCACGGGCTCGTTACCAGCCAGAGCAACATAGGCGGTCAAATCGGCGAGCTGGGTCAGCTCGCTCGGCAATGCCAGACGTTCCGTCGAACGCTGCAAGCTTTCTCCGCGAGAGATTCCCTGCATACCGGATTGAGTGCTGTATTGCACCCGGTCGATTTCACGGTCTCCAAGCGCCTTCGAGAGGATTTCGCTGGTATCCGGATCGCTCCGCGATAACGACAGCACCACCAGATTACGAAAACACGAGCGAATGCTGATAGCCGTTTCGCGCCCATACACGCGGTCAAGCTGAGCCGTCGATTGCAACCCGGCGATCACGCAGAGACCATGTTTACGCCCCCTCGTGAGTGCGCCTTCCAATGAACTCAATTGGCCCAGTGCTCCCAGTTCGTCGAGCAACAACCACAACCGGCGATCCGGAGACGGCTGAAGACTCAACACGGCATTGCACAGCAGATCGACCCAGCAGCCGATCAGGGGCTGCATGACTGCCTGCATGTCTTCTCGCCAGGTGATATACAGATTGCTATCTCCGTCCGCCAGCCAGTCGCGAAGACTGAAGCTCCCTGGCTGCAAATACTGGTGGGAATTCAGATATGTGGTCAGAATGAATCTGGTGCTGGCCAGCGCCCGACCCGCATCGCGGTCGAACAGCCCCTGAGCCTGCGTTCCCGAAAGGAGCTTCGCCAACTCCTCGACCGTCGCACTAGTCAACCGGTCGAGCAAGTGCATGGTCGTGTTTTCTCCCTGCCGCATCAGAACGCGCATGCCCTCGGCAGCGAGGATTTGCGAATAGAAATGCCAGCTCGCGTCGGGGCCGTGACCGTCGGGAATGAGGGATTTTGCCAACCGGAAATAATCAAAATCTTTCCGGATTTCGTTAAAAATCGTCCACCCCTGCCCGCGTTGGTCAAACGGATTCAGGATGATGTCGCCGTCGCCACCGAAGTGGGTTAGGTGATGCGCACCAGGATCAACCACGATGGCGCGATCCCCACGGGAGACAAGGCCCGCCAAGACCTCGTCAATTAGAGTGGTCTTGCCGACGCCTGTCGAGCCGACGAGCAGGGTATGAAGGGTCTCGTTTTTGGGGGGGAGGCTAACGCCTCCCAGCGTGATAGAAGCACGCTGGGAGGCGCGTCTGCCGAAAGTGGCAGGACGCGTACGCATGGGCTCAGCCTCCCCGCTCATCGATGAAGCGACTGCCACGGCGATGCACGACATTTGCTTTGCGAGCCCACCAGCGACCAATAATGAGAAACAGAATGGTCGTCTGCAAAACGCTAGTCCATGCGATCAGCATCGCGAGGAGGCTATTAACCGATTCGAAAGAAAGCGGCCAGACGCTCGAAAGCCGAATCAACGCATCGAGCCACGAGTCTCCCAGCTGCTGCCAACATACCACCCACAGGAGAACGCTCTGGACGAGCACGAACACCACAAAGTGAACCACGCGCAGCAGGATGGTGTGGACTTGCTGAATTAACGGATCATGAGCCATCACAATGCCTCCTGGCGGCGCTGGTTGCAGGATGCGGTGATGCGTGCAGCGGCCTGTGGGTGACCATGACTGGCCATCAAACGCACCAGTTGCAATGTTTCTTGGATCGCGCGCCAAGCGTCAGGGGTAGCCGTCGCAGGCGGGGTCGCGACGATGTCACGGATCGCGTCCACGACGCTGAGCCCCTCAACAGCGCGATCAAGCACGGCCCGCATGAACGCCGAAACTGTTAACCCTTCGGCGTCGGCGCGCTTGCGGATCGCATCAAATTGGGCGCAGCTCACCGAAGTTTTGAGAAAATTGCGACGTGCCATCACAGCCCCCACAAAATCAAGGGGTTGGCGGTTTTGTGGTCAGGTGCCGGACAAAAACGTGGCCATACACGCTCCCGCTCAGACGGGGCAGCCGAGGCAATCGAAGATTGCGCAGGTGTGTTGTAATTTCGGGAGCTGGTTTTACCTTTGGACAGCCTATCCCAGCCCCTAAGCTGAACAGACAGGTTGATGCATGCGTCTTTCATCTGACCTCCAATTTACTGCCCGGAATGGACAGTTTCGGAGCCGATTCTAGAAACCGCAGCGTCGACAAACACGCCCAAAAATTCGGAACACCTCTCAGAAATTTTGTCCTAGAGCCATTGAATGAGCCGCCCCCAAAAATCAGCGCCTGAAGGCGCCCCTCTGACAGAGAAAGGAAAACGAAAGAAATTTCCGTCGACGGAGAAGAAAAAACTTCGGCCCACTATTCCACCTCATCCTGGGAATATTCTTCGCGACTTAATTGGAGAGAAAAATATTTCCCAGAAAAATCTTGAAACCGTTGCCAGAACATTAGCGACATCAAGAATTGAACTGACTAAACTGATTGATGGGGAAATATCCCTATCAGCTGGCATGGCGTTGAGGTTGAGCCGTGTCTTTGAGGGAAGATCTGCTCATCAGTGGATGAAATTACAGATTGATCGAGATTTTTATTTCTCGGAGATATTTTTAAAGCAACTTACTGAAGGTAGATATATAAATTTCAATTACCTTTTACCCCGAGACTCTCGAAAAGAGAATGGGGAACCAAAAACCGATAAAAAATATCGCGCCGCCATGACTACATTCATGTGCAAGCAGATAGTCGAAAACGCGAATAAATCCAGAAAAGAAGCTGGACAGAAGCGTCTAACAGCGAAGGATTTCGAGATAGCGTTCAACCTCGGAACTGGCGCAAGAGGTGATGAGCACTCGGGCCGCCAATGGAGGCGAATGATAAATTCAGGGCAAGGGGTTGTCGATGAGAAATTTCATCAAATAAAGAACAAAGCCATCGAAATGGGATGGCTAGAACAAACAAGATTTCCAATCACGGAATCAATTCAAAATGATTTCCTCGACGAGGCAGATGGGCTTTATCTTAAAGACCTGCTAATCAAATCAGCAATTCATTTAGGCGAGGTCCATAAAATTACAAAAGGTTCACAAAAACTCCGAATCAACCTAGAATTTTCATTAAACGATGATGCTCGAAATTTTATTCTCGAAATTCTGAAAGAAAACATCGAGACGCTATCCGAATTATTGCCGACCACAGGTGTTGAGATTTTGGATGCGCTGCCGAATATGTGGAGACGCATTTAATCTCGCACCAACTGCTGCCTTAATAAGGAATCAGGGGAAACGCCCAATGCCGCTGCAATGCGCCCAATATTGTAGATGGTGACGTTCTTTTCCCCTCTCTCCAGCATCCCAACATAGGTGCGATGCACCCCCGCCCGCTCAGCCAACGCCTCCTGGGAAAGACCAAGCGCTAGTCGATAGCAGCGCACATTGGCCGCGAACAGACTCACAAGCGGACATTCGGAAGGATGGACGGACATATCGACACTGTCCGTCTCCGCATACTATCATTCTACATACTACGATTAGCATTGCGTGCAGCAACGGCCGCATGGAACATTGCCGAGGCTACTCGCAAGCGGCGCTTAACGATGGTTGGACGCAACAATTCCACGAGCCATGCATTAAGTTCCCGAAAGCTACGTCGTAACACCTTGGAGAGTCTGTTGGATTCTTCGCACGAGTAAAGGAGGCCCATGAACGAAGATCGAGGGGGACGTACCATATGCAAAAAAATCTAGCGGCCTTGTTGATCATCGGATGCATAACTGCATTGGCAGGATGCAGCTCAAGTCCGATCTTGATGCGTGAAGGCAACATCAACGTTCTAGCAACCCATGGTCCTGCCACGCTGCAGCATCTCTGGGGCAGCCCAACTGTGCACGCATCGTCGCTTGATGGTCGTGACAACGAAGCGGACCTGCTGAATCAAACCTTGGCGTCAGAAGGATTCAATGTAGAAATGAACAGGAAGACCCAACTCATTACTATCAGGGAAATTTTTGCGGGCGATCCCAAGCATTACCAAACCACTGATGAGCCGTCGAATCCTATTTCAGGAAAAATGGTTGCCGGCGTAATTGGCAACGCCGCGCTATGTATGTTGCTCAACTCCTGCTCAAATGCTGAATTCCTGAGTAACCAGGTGATGGATGCGGTACAAGATCCCACAAACGAGGCGCCCTACACGACCAAAAGCGATAAGGCTCAACGAAGGCTGAATGCCCAGCTACTCGTCGTAAATGAAGCGTGCACCTTTGCTGGATGCGTCACCGCCTACTCTTCAACGCAAGACCCAGCCGTGACACTCAATGAGCTTCGAGCCGCCAACATCTCGGTCGGCATACCCGTTGCGCTACACGCGAAGTCTCCATAAGAAATAGTACGATTCTTGCCGCACAAAACCCACAAATAAAATCTACGCACGGGGATTTAAACATGCATCAGAATTTCAAGAAATTTGTACTTATTGCCTGCATTACAGCCTTGCTTTCGGCCTGCGGCAAGGGTGTGGACCGAAAACTTAATACTAGCGGCACCGATGACGATTTCAAAGCGTCCCTAAACACCGCGAGTGGAGAAATGAGCGACAAGGACAAACAGGCATACAATTGGGCAGTATCGGATTTAACTATCGCCGACATTCGTCAGCGCTATCCAAACAAAACACTACGGGACATTATCCACGGAGAAGCCAAGCTCGTCAGCGATACGTACCCAACTCAGATTAGTGCGCTGCAAGCAAAGATTCCGCAGTACGACGCCACGCTGCACCAGATTACAAAAATTCAAGCTACAGATACGTCATTCCACCTTGCCAAAGACTTCTTTGGATTACAGCCCAAAGTGGAAACGACTATACACAACAATAGTTCACTCCCTGTCAGCGCTCTAAGTTGGCACGCGAAACTGTATATCAATGGCAACGATACCCCCATTGCCGAAAGCGATTTGTCTGATAGATATGAAAACGGCTTGGCTCCCAACCAAACGGTAAATAGAGAATTTACGGTTGGTTTTGTTTCTGGCGATACGGCATGGACCACTTTGGATATTCAGAATGCCAAAATCACGAAAGTGGTACTAACACCGAACCCCGATAGCGTTGAAGATTTCAGTAATCACGAATATATGGATGGTGCGCCATATAACCAGCTTTCTCGGGATAAAGCCACTTTAGATGCAGCAAAGGAGTACATCTCCTACTAGTGCTTGATCTGCACATTAATGTGTGCCACCAAATTGATTTTGTGTGATCACTCCAATATCTAGTAAATCATGACCCGCACTTCCAAACTTGCTATATCACTAGCTATTCTGGCAGCAATACCTACAATTTCTTTGGCCCAAAGTTCAGCTCCGGAGAAAGGGCTATCGGCCCAAGAATTAAACAAGCAAGGAACAGCGGCGTGGGAGCGAAAAGATTACCAGACTGCACTTCGCGACTTGACGGATGCCGCGACACAAGGTAACGCAGATGCCCAGTACAATCTCGCTATAGTGTATGAAAGTGGTCAAGGTGTTTTGCAAAACCATCCAGAAGCTGTGAACTGGTTCCACAAAGCCGCTGATCAGGGCCACATACTCGCGCAGTTCAATCTCGGTGTGTTGTATTTCGGCGGCCAAGAGGTTCCACAAGATTATCAGACAGCAATAAACTGGTTCAGCAAGGCTGCAAATCAGGGTAACACCGATGCGCAAAACAACTTAGGCACGATGTATTTAAATGGTCAGGGTGTCCCACAAAATTATCAGGCGGCGATGAACTGGTTTCGCAAAGCTGCAAATCTGAATAATGCCAACGCACAAAACAACCTCGGTGAGATGTATCGGGATGGACAAAACGTGCCACAAGACTATCAGGCGGCAGTAGGCTGGTTCCATAAAGCAGCTGATCAAGGATGTGCCGCTGCCCAATTAAATCTCGGCAAGATGTATTACGACGGGCACGGTGTATCGCAAGATCGCCCAATAGCGGCTAGTTGGCTCCGCAAGGCAGCTGACCAAAATGATCCCGATGCCCAATTCCACTTGGGCACTATGTATTTCTATGGCATCGGAATTCCGAAGGATGAACAGACTGCGATAAGTCTTATCCAAAAAGCGGCCGACCAAGACTATGGCTTAGCTCAATTGTCTCTTGGTTCTCTGTACTACAACGGCGAATTCGTTCCACAAAACTATCAGACAGCCGCCACTTGGCTCCGCAAAGCAGCCGACCAGGGATACAGGCTCGCTCAGGTAACCCTCGGCGACATGTATCGCGACGGACATGGTGTGTCGCAGAACTATCAGGCAGCCGCCAATTGGTTTCGCCAAGCTGCCGATCAAAATAGCTCAGATGCGCAATACAGTCTCGGGCTGTTATACGCCAATGGTCAAGGAGTTCCACAAGACTATCAAGCGGCCGCGAGTTGGTATCACAAAGCAGCCGACCAAGACGATGCTTATGCACAAAACAATCTCGGTAGCCTGTACCTCGATGGCCAAGGTGTCCCGCAAAATTATCGGTCGGCATTGGATTGGTTTAGAAAATCTGCTACCCAAGGTAACGCCAAAGCGGAACACAATCTCGGATTGATGTATTACAAAGGCTTCGGGGTCAAGTCTGACAAGGTAATTGCCTATATGCTTTATAACCTTGCATCTGCGGCGGGAGATGACTCGGCAATCCGCGACAGAGATGAGCTGGCTGACAAGTTAGCTGCAAGCCAACTAGAGGAGGGACAAAGATTAGCCGTGACTTGGCAAAAAGGTACGCCCTTTCCGATGCGAAGTCGTACTGGCGGATAAGCCCATCTCATGACGCACACCATAAAAATATGAATGATATATTTTCAAATATCAGAATTGCCCTTTCCATTCTATGGAATTGGTATTTCCTAGCCGCTATCAACTTAATAATTTCAATCGTCTCACTTGGCACCTCTATTGCGAATTCCTTCTCGCAACCATCGATACAATGCAATATAAATAATATCATCGCCGCCGTCGCAGAAGGACAATTCACTGCGCTTTCCACGATGCAGCAGGCGGCTAGTTCTCTTTTTTCATTGGAGCACAACGTCCCTGATTTAACCTCTCCACGGATAGCAATTTTCTTTGGGGCTCTATGGGCACTTCGGTGCATTGCCGATGGAGAGGATAGCGGCCCAAACTTTCTCACCAATCTTTTACTCGGGGCATTGGTTGCTATTGCGATTTTTGTAGACTTCAATACTGGCATCAGAAATAGCCAGGCCCAAGATCGTGCGGGCATGAATATATTCTATCAAGCTTCTGTACTACAGGAATTGAAACCCGATGCCATTCAAGTGGCATCCGAATCATCTTCATCCAGTGAAGATCAACCTATTCAAGCATGCAAAGTCGCGCTTGACATGCTATCGGCCATTCGGCTGCGTTATTGCACAACCGGACCAGAATTTCACGATTGCTTCGTCTCCTCGAAGAGTGATCCTGATCGCAGTGCAGCGATCGAAGCCGAAACACAACGCTGGTTATTTTCTGAAAATTGACCTGATGGGCCATCCACAAGGATGCCGCTCAAGCGGTAACCTCAACCAATCGGCATCCAAGAAACCAAGCGGGACTGGTTGGGGCGTAGCGTCAACGTAGCTACGCATAGCTACAGTCACCCGAATTGCAACTATTTGAGACTACGTTCCAAGCTAGCGAGCGAAACAGGGTGTTGATTTTAAAAGAAATTTCCTTTGAATCCTACCCTCTTAATCCGTAGGTCGAGTGTTCGAGTCACTCACGCCCCACCAAGGATATCAAGCAAAAAGCCCGGTCACCGCGACCGGGCTTTTTGCTTTCCGGGTTCCGCATCAGGCGATGCTGCGCACGCAAAACCAATCAACAGCAACGGCGTGCTCAAGCCAGCGCCCGGACCCGAAACGCCTTCTTTTCAGGCCGCGGCAGCCAGCGGCCACGCGCCTCGAAGCCGTCGAGCTGGCGCAGCAGCATGTCGACCGTGGCAAGCTGGACGTGCGTCAGGTGGTTCTGCTTGAGCAGCGTATAGAGGCGTTTGCGCCAGTATGAGACGCCCATCACCGGCGTTTCGAAGTCGCCAGTCAGTGACGGCGGCATCACATGCGCGATGTGCGCAATTTCCTGTTCGACGAATGTCATGGCTAACCCCGTGTGGCTACTGCGTCGTTTCTTATCGTATGGATCTACTTTAGATCGCCACGGTACGCGCACCAGCTATCAGGTTGAATAGGTAGGGTTGGCCAGCAACTCGAACGTTAGCAATCCTTCAGTCGATCCGGCCGCCAGCCACGACATTGCGCCAGGTTCAGGCAGCCCGGCGGCTGCACTCACAGGAACGGCTTGCCGTCCACCTGCTCGTAGACCACGTTGCCCTCGTCGTCCTCGAATTGTTCGAGGTAATTGCGCGCGCCGCAAAGCGGGCAGCGGAACAGCGGCCCCTGGCCTTCGTTCTTGATAACCACGTCGCTTTGTTCCCAAGGCGTACCGCAAGACTGGTTGCGGCAAACGAACGATTCAGACATACGGCTCCTCCTGACGATAACGGCCGCAAAGCCTACAGCAAACGCGGCCCGAGCGCAGAACTTCCTGACCCCGCTGTTCAGTTTTTGAGCAATGCGCCGCGAGACTGTTCAGCCGCGGCGCGCCCCTTACTCCCACTCGACGGCTCCCCGCGCCATGCACCATCCATCCGGGCGCGCCCGTGCCCGATGCGCCACCGCGTCGCGCGCGTTGGCACGGTTCTGGCGTTAACGCCCCGCGGTAGCGCGGTGCGCCGCGCCCGTCCATATCGATATCGAGAACAGAGGAGCACAACGATGAATCACGCGGAAATGCAGTTCCTGACCACCGGATTCCCGTACAAGAAACAATACGGCAACTTCATCGGCGGCGAGTGGATCGTGCCGCTCGGCGGCGAGTACTTCGATAACGTCTCGCCCATCACCGGCCATCCGTTCACGTCGGTGCCGCGCTCGCGCGAGGCCGATATCGAACTCGCGATCGACGCCGCGCACAAGGCCAAAGCCGCCTGGGGCAAGACCTCGCCCGCCGAACGCGCCAATATCCTGAACCGGATCGCCGACCGCCTCGAACAGAACCTGCAGACGCTGGCCGTCGCCGAGACCATCGACAACGGCAAGCCGCTGCGCGAAACGCTCGCCGCCGATATCCCGCTCGCCATCGACCATTTCCGCTACTTCGCGGGGTGCGTGCGTGCGCAGGAAGGCGGCATCTCCGAGATCGATCACGACACCGTTGCGTATCACTTTCACGAGCCGCTCGGCGTGGTCGGCCAGATCATTCCGTGGAACTTCCCGATCCTGATGGCGACGTGGAAGCTCGCGCCCGCGCTCGCAGCCGGCAACTGCGTCGTGCTCAAGCCCGCGGAGCAGACGCCGGCCTCGATTCTCGTACTGATCGAGCTGATTCAGGACCTGCTGCCCCCCGGCGTTCTGAACGTGGTGAACGGCTTCGGTCTCGAAGCGGGCAAGCCGCTCGCGTCGAACAAGCGGATCGCCAAGATCGCCTTCACGGGCGAGACCACCACAGGCCGGCTCATCATGCAGTACGCGAGCCAGAACATCATTCCGGTCACGCTGGAGCTGGGCGGCAAGAGCCCGAACATTTTCTTCGCCGACGTGCTCGATCACGACGACGGCTACTTCGACAAGGCGCTCGAAGGCTTCGCGATGTTCGCGCTGAATCAGGGCGAGGTGTGCACGTGCCCGTCGCGCGTGCTGATCGACGAAAAGATCTACGACCGCTTCATGGAACGCGCGATCAAGCGCGTCGAGGCGATCGCCCAGGGCCATCCGCTCGACCCGAAAACGATGATCGGCGCGCAGGCCTCGCAGGAGCAACTGGAAAAGATCCTCTCGTACATCGACCTCGGCAAGCAGGAGGGCGCGCAATGCCTGACGGGCGGCGAGCGCAACCGGCTCGCCGGCGAGCTCGGCGACGGTTACTACGTCAAACCCACCGTGTTCCGCGGCCATAACAAGATGCGCATCTTCCAGGAAGAAATCTTCGGGCCGGTCGTTTCCGTAACGACGTTCAAGACCGAAGACGAAGCCCTCGAAATCGCCAACGACACGCTCTACGGCCTCGGTGCGGGCGTCTGGACCCGCGACGGCACGCGCGCCTACCGCTTCGGCCGCGCCATCCAGGCCGGGCGCGTGTGGACCAACTGCTACCACGCCTACCCGGCGCACGCGGCGTTCGGCGGCTACAAGCAGTCGGGCATCGGACGCGAAAACCACAAGATGATGCTCGACCACTATCAGCAGACGAAGAACCTGCTCGTCAGCTACAGCGAAAAGCCGCTCGGCTTCTTCTGATCGGGCCGGCGGGCGGCCGTCCGATGCTGGGCGCGCCGCCCGCCGTCTACCTCCCAGTCCAAGGAGTCAGTCCGTATGGTTGAACGCGTCATTGCCACCCCTGGCGCACTCGCGCTGATCGAAGGGCTTGCGCACGAGCATGGCCCACTGCTCTTTCACCAATCCGGCGGCTGCTGCGACGGCAGCGCGCCGATGTGCTTTCCGGCCGGCGAGTTCATGGTCGGCACGTCGGACGTGCGGCTCGGCGAGATCGGCGGCATGCCGTTCTACATGAGCGCGTCGCAGTTCGAATACTGGGAGCACACGCAGCTCATCATCGACGCCATACCGGGCACCGGCGGCATGTTTTCGCTCGAGCGGCCGACGGGTCTGCGCTTTCTCACACGTTCGCGCTTGTTCGACGACGACGAAAGCGCATGGCTTGCCGCGCATCCGGTCGCGCGGGCAGACGCTTGAAATGCGGCGCACTCAGTCGCGCGGCGCGGACAGCGGCGCGGGCGATTCGGTGCGCGCATCGTCGAGCGCGTCGTCGCTGTCGTCTTTGAGGTTGACGCCCGTGAAGCCTAAAGCACGCGCCCGCGTGAGCAGGTAGTGCAGCTTCGCGGCGGCGGCCGCATAGCCGAGCCCTTCCGGCCGCACGTTCGAGATGCAGTTGCGTTCGGCATCCGTGCGGCCGACACGCGGCGCCGCGGTCAGATAAAGACCCATGCTGTCCGGCGAGCTCAGGCCCGGACGTTCGCCGATCAGCATCACGACGAACGCCGCGCGCAGACTCTCGCCGATCTCGTCGCCCAGCGCGACGCGCGACTGGCGTGCGACCACCAACGGGCCAACGCGCCACCCTTCGAGCTTCGGCAGCAACGCATCGAGCAACGGCAGCGCATGCGTGGCGACGGCACGCGAGGAAAGCCCATCCGCGATCACGAAGACGACGTCGGCGGGTTGCGCTACCGCGCTGCGCAAGGCTGCGAGGCTTGCCGCATCGAGCCGTCGGCCGAGATCCGGACGGCGCAGATAGTGGTCACGATCGGGCGCGGCACTGTGGACGTCGAGCGACGCCAGCCCGCGCTCGTGCAACGCCGCGTGCAGCGCGGGGGCGTCGAGCGGCTGCTGCACCGCGTCGCGCGCCTGCGCGTGCGCGAGCTCGAACGCCAGCAGCGGAGCCGTCGGCAGACCGCTGCCCGCACGGCCCAGCGCAATGCGCGCACGCGTATAGCGGCGCAACGCGTCCCATGGATTCGCCTCGACGGGTCCCCGGCTCATGCGCCCTCCACCCAGTTCGCCGCCTGCGCCAGCAGCGGCGGCTCGGCCGACGCGCCCAGCAGCGTGCCGCGCGCATCGACGATCTGCATCTGCGCGAGCCACGCCTCGAATTCCGGCGCGCGACGCAGCCCGAGCACGTCGCGCAGATAGAGCGCGTCGTGGAACGACGTGCTCTGGTAGTTGAGCATGACGTCGTCGGCGCCAGGCACGCCCATGATGAAGTTCACGCCCGCCACGCCAAGCAGCGTCAGCAGCGTGTCCATGTCGTTCTGATCGGCCTGCGCGTGGTTCGTGTAGCAGATATCGCAGCCCATCGGCACGCCCAGCAGCTTGCCGCAGAAGTGATCTTCCAGCCCCGCGCGGACGATCTGCTTTCCGTCGTAGAGATACTCCGGCCCGATGAAGCCGACCACCGTGTTCACGAGCAGCGGCCGGTAGCGCCGCGCAACGGCGTAGGCGCGCGCCTCGCAGGTCTGCTGATCGACGCCGTGATGCGCGTTTGCCGAGAGCGCGCTGCCCTGGCCGGTCTCGAAGTACATGACGTTGTCGCCGATCGTGCCGCGGCCGAGCGCGAGCGCCGCCTCGTGCGCCTCGTCGAGCAGCGCGAGCGAGATGCCGAACCCCGCGTTCGCCGCTTGCGTGCCGGCGATCGACTGAAACACGAGATCGACGGGCGCGCCCTTTTCGATGGCCGCGAGCGTGCTCGTGACGTGCGTGAGCACGCATGACTGCGTCGGCACGGCATAACGCTCGCGAAAGCCGTCGATCATCTCGAGCAGGCGCACGATGGCGGCGAGATTGTCGGAAGCGGGATTCACGCCGATCACGGCATCGCCGCAGCCGTACATCAGGCCGTCGAGCATCGAAGCGGCAATGCCCCGCACGTCGTCGGTGGGATGGTTGGGCTGCAGGCGCACCGAGAGATGACCCGGCAGACCGATCGTGTTGCGAAAACGCGTGACCACAGGCCGCTTCCTAGCCACCGCGATGAGATCCTGATTGCGCATCAGCTTCGAAACGGCGGCCACCATCTCGGGCGTTAGACCGTCCGCGACCGCCGCGAGTGTCGCGGCCTGCGTGCTGTCCGCCAGCAGCCACTCGCGGAACTCGCCGACCGTGAGATGCGCGATGGGCGCGAAAGCCTGCGCGGAGTGGCTGTCGAGAATGAGGCGTGTGATCTCGTCCGTTTCGTACGGGATCAGCGGCTCGTCCAGGAAGGCGCGCAGCGGCAGATCGGCAAGCGCGAGCCGGGCGGCTACGCGCTCCTCCTCAGTCTCGGCAACGAGGCCCGCGAGCTCGTCGCCAGAGCGCGGCGCGCTGGCCTTTGCCAGCAGCGTGCGCAAACCGTCGAAGCGGTAAACGCGGCTACCCAGGGTCTGGACGTGCGACTGCGCGTGGCTCATCGGGCTCGCTCCTGTGCCGGCGGACGTGTTGCCGCCGGCTTCCACGATAGCGCCAAAAAAACGCAGCGTCACGCCAGCGGACGCCTCGCACACGACAGTGCTATCTTGAATCTCTGACCCGGCGGCCAGTGCCGCCTACCTTCACGGAGGCGCCACCATGCAACAGAGCGACGTCAAGATTGTTACCCTCGAACCGATGGACCTGCTCGCGGTAGGACACGTCGGCCCCTATCCGAAAATCGGCGATGCCTTTTTCACGCTGGCGCAGTGGCTGGGCCAGCGCGGCGTGCCTACGGCGGGCGCGAAGCTGGTCGGCATTTTCTATGACGACCCGGATCGGGTCGAGGCGTCGAAGCTGCGCTCGAAGGCGGCCATACACCTCCCCGACGCATCGAAGGTCACACCCGCTTCGCCGGTGGAGTCCCTGCAGTTGCGCGGCGGCAAGCACGCGGTGCTGCTGCATGAGGGACCGTATGAAGGTTTGAAAGACGCCTGGATGTGGTTCTATGCCGACTGGCTGCCGAAATCGGGCCACGAGGGTGATTTCAATGCGGCTTCGTTCGAGGTGTATTTGAATACGCCCGAAGAGGTCGCGCCCGAGGCGTTGCGCACGGAGCTTTATTTGCCGCTGGCTTAAACGTCAAGGTTGGCGCAGTGCTGCCGGAACGGGCTTCGGTGCGCTCGCTTCAGCAGGGTCTTTAAGGGTTTTCTTGTTTACTTGTATATAAACGTAGTAATAGTTAACAAGATCGCGGGTTTCCTGTGGATAAGCGGGGAAAACCGTTGGGCACTCAATAGCTTGGCTGTTTTATAACTGCGCGCGGCGTGCGTGAACAACGTGCGGCTGCCGCTGACAACTTTTGGCGCCGTGCAAAGCGGCGTGACTTGTCCCCATTCCGTTCACGGACATTCAGCCGGGTTTTCCGGGGGTTATCCGCATGAGGGTGTGGATAGTTTGGGGGCGTATCGTCTCCGCGTCCTGAAGAAACGGGCATCGCAGCCACGATGCCCGCCGACACAGCCTACTTCACATGTTGCTGCAGCATCGGCTGCGGCCGCCGATACCAGACGCCGTACACCACGCTCAGCGCGATCAGGAACGGCACGCCGAAGATCAGCGTCATATGAAACTCGGGCGTGAAGAACGTCGTCACCATCACGGCCAGCATCAGCGCCGCGCCGAGCAGCGTCAGCACCGGGAAGCCACGCATCCGGAACGCGGGCGGCGGCTGGCCGCTCGCGGTCCAGCGGCGCCGGAAGAAGTAGTGCGTCACGAAGATCATCATCCACGTGAACAGCGCGCCGAACATCGACACCGCCATCATGATCGTGAACGACGCATCCGGATACAACACGCTCAGCACGGTCGCCAGCGCAATGCCGAGCGTCGACAATAACAGCGCGCCGAGCGGAATCCCGCGCACGTTCACTTCGCCGAGCACGCGCGGCGCGTGGCCCGCGCGCGACAGGCTGAACATCATCCGCGTCGTGATGTAGAGCTGGCTGTTCATCGCGGAGAGCGCAGCAATCAGGATAACGAAGTTGATCACTCCCGCCGCGGCCGGCAGATGGATCGCCTCCATCACCTTCACGAACGGGCTCTCGTCACGGCCCGCTTCGGTCCACGGCACGATCGCGAGCATCAGCGCGAGCGTGACGAGATAGAACAACACGAGCCGCACGACCGTCGAGCGGAACGCACGCGTGACGGCACGCTGCGGATCCTCGGCCTCGCCGGCCGCGACGGCGATCATCTCGATGCTCAGATAGCTGAAGATCGACACGATCACGGCGACCCACATTCCCCACATGCCCTTCGGAAAGAAGCCGCCGTGCGAGGTGTAATGGTGGAACCCTGCCGCGCCGCCATTCGCCTCGCTGCCGACCAGTTCCGGGTTCACGAACACCACGTACGCGCCGAGCGCGATGAAGGCGATGATCGCGGCGATCTTCACGACCGAGAAGCCGTACTCGACCGAGCCGAACACATCGACGCTGCGCGCGTTGACGAGCACGAGCAGCGACGAGAAGCCGACGATCCAGAGCCAGCCCGGCACCGCCGGGAACCAGTACTTCATGTAGAGCGCGATCGCGGTGACCTCCGTGCCGACCGCCAGCACGATGCACGCCCAGTACGCGTAGCGGACCAGAAAACCCGCCCACGGGCTCACGTAATGCTCGGCATACGCGCCGAACGAGCCGGACGTGGGATGCGCGACCGTCATTTCGGCGAGACAGCCCATCAGCAGCAGCGAGATGAACGCGCCGATCGCGTAGCTCACGAGCACGCTCGGTCCCGCGAAGCCGATGGCGAACCCGGAGCCGAGAAAGAGCCCCGTGCCGATGGCGCCGCCGATTGCGATCATCGTCATCTGCCGCGCGGACAGCGTGCGGCGCAGTCCTTGCTCGCGTGCCGCGATCTGCTGGAATTGTCCTTCTGTTTGCACCGTGTGCTCCTCCGGATTGTTGTTGTGGATATGATTTGCGCGCTACGTGCGTGGCAACGTCGGCACCGCAACATACGCAACCAGCTCGACGCGCATCGCCGGGTGCGCGAAGCCCTGCACGCCGACGCAGGTGCGGTTCGGATAGGGCTCGCGGAAATGGCGCCGGTATTCGGCGTCAAATTCTGCCATGTCCTTCACGTCGGATAGATAGACGAGCACCTGCGCGACGTTATCCATCGTCGCGCCGCCCGCCGCGACCGCTTTGGCGAGATTCGACAGCGTGAGACGCGCCTGCCCGGTCATCGTGTCCCCAACGATCGCACCGGACGCGTCGACCGGGCCGTGCCCGGTGAACATCAGGCCCGCAGCATGCGTGGCCCACGAGAACGGCTGGTCGAGCCTGGGCAGATCGACGGGAATGAGTTCGGCCATCGTGGTTTTCCGTTTCGCCTGGTTTAGTTTCGGTTGAGGTTGAATTCCGGTGCCGCTCAATGACGCGTATTACCCAGCACCGTCGCGATCGACGCGGCAACGTGATCGACGTTCGCATCGTTCAGCCCCGCGATGCACATCCGGCCCGAGCGCAACAGATACACGCCATGCGTGGTCCGCAGCCGGTCGACGTCGGCCGCGCCGATGCCGGTGTAGCTGAACATCCCGCGCTGCGTAACGAGCGCGTCGAATCCGCCGCCCGGCAGTTGCGCGTCGAGCCGCGTTTTCAGCGCACCGCGCATCCGCTTGATCCGCTCGCGCACGCCTGCGACCTCGTTCTCCCACTTCGCGCACAACGTGTCGTCGCCAAGCACGGTCGCGACGAGTTGCGCGCCGAACAGGGCCGGGCTCGAATACATGCGGCGCACGCCGGCCTGAAGCTGGCTCAGCACGGTCACCGCTTCGCGCTCGTTCGCGCAGACGATCGACAGCCCGCCGACACGCTCGCCGTACAGCGAGAAGTTCTTCGAGAACGAATTGCTGACGATCATCGGCAACCCGGCGTCGGTCATGGCGCGGATAGCCCACGCGTCGTCCTCGAGGCCGTCGCCGAAACCCTGGTAGGCCATGTCGAGGAACGGAATTAGCCCGCGCCGCGTGAACACGTCGATCACGTCGCGCCACGTGTCGCGGCTCAGATCGATACCGGTGGGGTTGTGGCAGCACGGTTGCAACAGCACGACGCTGCGCGCGGGCAGCGCTTCGAACGTGGCGAGCATCGCGTCCACGCGCACGCCGTTCGACTGCGCGTCGTAGTACGGATACGTGTGCACGTCGAGGCCGGCCGCGCTGAAGATCACGCGATGGTTGTCCCAGGTCGGATCGCTGATCCACACCGCGCTGTCCGGGAAATAACGCTTGATGAACTCCGCGCCGAGCCGGATCGCGCCCGATCCGCCGAGCGTTTGCAGCGTCGCGATGCGCGCTTCGGCAAGTGCCGCGCAGTCCGCGCCGAACACGAGGCGCTGCACGCCCTGCCGGTACGCGGCGAGCCCTTCCATCGGCAGATACGTATGCGGCGCGCGGGCTTCGCGCAGGCGCTCAGCCGCCATGCGCGTGCTGTCGAGCACCGGAATGCGGCCTGCGTCGTCGTAATAGAGGCCGATGCTGAGGTTCACCTTGTGCTGATGCGCGTCGCGCTGGAAGTCCTGGAACAGCGACAGGATAGGATCGCCCGGATAGGCGGGAATGTGGTCGTACATGACTGTCTCGCGATGGGAAAGAGGGGGACGGCCGGGCGGTGCTGCCCACAGGGCGAATGTCGCGCCGCTTTCGCCGGCGCGGGCTCGCTCGGCCATCGTTTGGATCGCATCTTATCGAGGATGAAATAGAATGAGCTTCGTATTTCGCGCACAGAATCCGCTATTCACGGTAGAGTTTGCGAATATTTCGATGCTGACATAAGGAATCTTCGACATGAACCTCGACCGGACCGATATGCGGATCCTGCGGCAACTCGAACAGGACGGACGCATCAGCAACCAGGATCTGGCGAACGCCGTCGCGCTATCGCCTTCCGCGTGCCTGCGGCGCGTGAAGCTGCTGGAGGAGCGCGGCGTGATCGAGGGCTACCGCTGCGCGATTTCAGCAAAGAACGTGGGCGTGGCGTTCGAAGCGCTCGTGCATGTGTCGATGCGGCCCGATGTGCCGGAGTGGCACGACCGGTTCGTTGAGGCGATTCAGGAGTGGCCGGAGGTGGTCTCGGCGCAAATCATTACCGGCGCGTCGAATTATGTGCTTGTTGTGCGGGCGCGGGATCTGGATCACTACTCCGATTTTGTGATCAACAAGCTGCATCGGGCGAGCGGGGTGTTGTCGATCAATTCGAGTATTGTGCTGTCGACGTTGAAGCGGGAGGGGTCGATTCTTGAGCTGGTGGAGGCGGGGTGAGTGGGTGGGGAAATTAAAACGGGCCCATAAGTTGAAAAACTTATGGGCCCGTTTTTCGGAGGTTATGCGGCCTATCTACAAACCCGACACCTCAAACATCAATATTCCCCGCCCGCAGCGCATTGCTCTCAATAAACGCCCGACGAGGCTCCACCTCATCCCCCATCAGCGTCGTAAAGATCCCATCGGCCGCAATCGCATCCTCGATCTGCACACGCAGCAAACGCCGCACGGCCGGATCCATGGTCGTTTCCCAAAGTTGCCCGGGATTCATCTCGCCCAAGCCTTTATAACGCTGCTTGGATACATTCCGTTCGGCATCCGAAATCAGCCACTTCATCGCGCTCTTGAAGTCGCTCACAGCCATGCTGCGCTCGCCACGCTTGATAACGGCACCCTCGCCAATCAGCCCCTTGAACGTATTCGCCGTGTTCACCAGTTGCTGATAATCGGCCGTGAGCTGGAACTCCTCGTCGATCACCGAGACCTTTACGTTGCCATGATGGCGCCGCTCCACGCGCAGCGAACGCAGTTCGCGCACCGGGTCGTACTGCGGCACCACCGTCACCTCGGGCTTCAAAGGATCGTCGCGCAGTTGCGCTTCCATCGCGCGGGCCGAGGCCTCGGTCGAAGCTTCGTTCGAGAGATCGATCGAGACGCCGTCCATGATCGCTTCAAGCGCGCGCTCGTCATACAGACGGCTCAACCGGTCCACCACGCCGCGCGCAAGCTGATACGAGCGCGCCAACTCGCCCAACGCGTCGCCGGCGATCGGCGTCGCGCCTTCGTTCGGCACGAGTTCCGAGCCCTGTAGCGCGAGCCGCAGCATGTGCGCGTTGAGGTCGGCGTCGTCCTTCAGATAGCGCTCGTCCTTGCCCGCCTTGAGCTTGTAGAGCGGCGGCTGCGCGATGTACACGTAGCCGCGCTCGATCATCTCCGGCATCTGCCGGTAGAAGAACGTGAGCAGCAGCGTGCGGATGTGCGCGCCGTCCACGTCCGCGTCGGTCATGATGATGATGCGGTGATAGCGCAGCTTTTCGAGGTTGTAGTCGTCCTTGCCGATGCCGCAGCCGAGCGCAGTAATCAGCGTAACGATCTGCTCCGAGGAAAGCAGCTTGTCGTAACGCGCCTTTTCGACGTTGAGCACCTTGCCGCGCAGCGGCAGGATTGCCTGGAACTTGCGGTCGCGGCCCTGCTTGGCCGAGCCGCCTGCCGAGTCGCCCTCGACGATGTAGATTTCCGATTTCGCCGGATCCTTCTCCTGGCAGTCCGCCAGCTTGCCGGGCAGGCCCACGCCGTCCAGCACGCCCTTGCGGCGCGTCATCTCGCGCGCCTTGCGCGCGGCGTCGCGCGCCCGCGCGGCGTCGACGATCTTGCCGCAGATGATCTTCGCGTCGCTCGGCGTTTCCAGCAGGAACTCTTCGAGCGCCTTCGCGACGAGCTCTTCCACCGGCGCGCGCACTTCCGAAGAAACCAGCTTGTCCTTCGTCTGCGAGCTGAACTTGGGCTCCGGCACCTTCACGGAGAGCACGCACGAAAGCCCTTCGCGCATGTCGTCGCCCGAGGTTTCGACCTTGGCCTTCCTGGCGATCTCGTTGTCGGCGATGTACTTGTTGATCACGCGCGTCATCGCCGCGCGAAGGCCGGTCAAGTGCGTGCCGCCGTCGCGCTGCGGGATGTTGTTCGTGAAGCAGAGCACGCTTTCGTTGTAGCTGTCGTTCCACTGCATCGCCACTTCCACGCCCACGTTGTCCTTCTCGGCCTGCACGTAGAAGATCGTGGGGTGCAGCACGCTCTTTTGCTTGTTGATGTACTCGACAAAGCCTTTCACGCCGCCGCCGAACGCGAAATCGTCTTCCTTGCCGGTGCGCTGGTCGGTGAGGCGAATACGCACGCCGTTGTTCAGGAAGGAGAGCTCGCGAATGCGCTTCGCGAGAATGTCGTAGTGGTACTCCACGCTGCCGAAAATCGTTTCGTCAGCCATGAAGTGCACTTCGGTGCCGCGCTGCTCGGTGTCGCCCAGCAGTTGCATCGGCGAGACCTGCACGTCGTTCCGCGCTTCGAGCACGCGGTTCTGCGGCACGCCGCGGTGGAATTCCATGAAGCGCTTCTTGCCGTCGCGGCGCACCGTGAGGCGCAGCCAGGACGAGAGCGCGTTTACGCACGACACGCCCACGCCGTGCAGGCCGCCCGAGACCTTGTAGCTGTTCTGGTCGAACTTGCCGCCCGCGTGCAGCTCGGTCATCACGATTTCGGCGGCGCTGCGCTTCGGATCGTGCTTGTCGTCCATCTTCACGTCCGTGGGAATGCCGCGGCCGTTGTCGGTGACGGAGATCGAGTTGTCCGCGTGAATGATCACGTGGATGTCGTCGCAATAGCCCGCGAGCGCTTCGTCGATGGAGTTGTCGAGCACCTCGAAGACGAGGTGATGCAGACCGGTGCCGTCCGATGTGTCGCCGATATACATCCCGGGCCGCTTGCGCACCGCCTCCAGACCTTCGAGGATCTGGATCGACGAGGCGCCGTAGCTGTTGTCGGGTTGCGAGTTGTTCGTATCAGTCATGGATTTTTTCCGGTTCTGCTGTACTGCCAGCGTTACTGCTCGGTGCTTTTCGAAAAGCCATAAAAACGCCAAAGGGGCGCTGCGCCCCCTGGAGTTCTTCTTCTGTCGCGCTTTTTAAATGCGCATCGGCATCACCACGTACTTGAATTCCTCGTTCTCGGGAATCGTGATGAGCGCGCTGGAACTGGCGTCGCCCAGGCTCACTTCCAGCATGTCGATCTTCAGGTTCGCGAGTACGTCGAGCAGGTACGTGACGTTGAACCCGATGTCGATGGTGTCGCCCTGGTAGGCGATTTCCAGTTCTTCCTGGGCCTCTTCCTGATCCGCGTTCGTCGACATGATCTTGAGCTGGCCCGGCTCGATGATGCAGCGCACGCCCTTGAACTTGTCGGACGTGAGAATCGCGGCGCGTTGCAGCGAGCGCTGCAGCTCTTCGCGGCCGATCAGGAACGTGTTCTTGTGCGCCTTCGGGATCACACGCTGGAAGTCGGGGAACTTGCCTTCCACGAGCTTCGAGACGAGCTCGACCTGGCCGAAGGTGAATTTCACCTGGGTCGAGCCGATGTCGATCTTCAGCACGTCGTCGATGTCTTCCAGCAGACGCTGGAGTTCGAGAATCGTCTTGCGCGGGATGATGACTTCCTGGCGCGGGAACGAGCCTTCGATCTTCATCGACGAGAACGCGAGGCGGTGGCCGTCGGTGGCGACGGCCATGAGCTGGTCGCCGTCCACGACGAGCAGCATGCCGTTCAGGTAGTAGCGGATGTCCTGCTGGGCCATGGCGAAGTACACCATGCCGAGCAGTTGCCGGAAGGTCTTCTGCGGAACCGCGAGGTTCGCGCCGAAGTCCTTGGCCTGGGCGACCGTGGGGAACTCGTCCGCGGCCAGGGTCTGAAGTGCAAAGCGGCTCTTGCCCGACTGCACGGTGAGGCGCTTGTCGGCCAGCGAGAGCGTGACCTGGCCGTCGGGCATCGCCCGCAGGATGTCGAGCAGCTTGCGCGCGGCGACGGTCGTGGCCACCTGGTCGTTGCCCACGCCGAAGTCGGCGTGCGTGGTGATCTGCAGCTCGAGATCCGTCGAGAGGAACGAGACGTCGGAACCGTTCTTGGTGATCAGCAGATTGGCGAGGATCGGCAACGTGTGACGGCGTTCGACAATGCCACTCACCGTTTGCAGCGGCCTGAGGAGGTTATCGCGTTCGGTCTTGACCAGTTGCATAGAGTTCCTTCGTTGATGTGACGGCCTGCGCACCCCGTCCCGAAACCGCTTCGGCACCCGCTGTTGCGTACCCCGTTGCGTCATTCCGGGCAGCCGCCCATGGCACTGGCCGCGTCGTGAAATCCGCCCGGGAACGCCGGACGGTTAAACCCATATTGTGCCTGAAAACGGTCCACTTCCCTAAATTGGGGCTGATCCGCGAAAAAAACAGGCGGGGCCGCCGAGGCCGCCGCGCAGGCCGGGACCGGGGTCCGGGCCGCAACAGGTGGCCCGTTCGCCCCTTAGCCCTTGAGCGTCTGCTCGAGCACGTGCAGTTCGTGGTTGAGCTGGGCGTCCTTGCCGCGCTCGTCCGCGATCTTGCGCACCGCGTGCAGCACCGTGGTGTGGTCACGCCCGCCGAACAGCTCGCCGATTTCCGGCAGGCTCTTCTGCGTGAGTTCCTTCGCGAGGTACATCGCAATCTGGCGCGGCCGCGCGATGTTCGCGGGACGCTTCTTCGAATACATGTCGGCGACCTTGATGCTGTAGAAGTCGGCGACGGTCTTCTGGATGTTCTCGACCGAAATCTGGCGGTTCTGCACCGTCAGCAGATCCTTGAGCGCTTCCTTGGTCAGCTCGATCGAAATCTCGCGGCCATGGAATTTCGAGTACGCGAGGATCTTGCGCAGCGCGCCTTCCAGCTCGCGCACATTCGAGCGCAGATGCTTGGCGACGAAGAACGCCACGTCTTCGTTCAGGCTGACGAATTCGGACTGCGCCTTGCGCATCAGGATCGCGACGCGCATTTCCAGTTCGGGCGGCTCGATCGCCACCGTCAGGCCCGAGTCGAAGCGCGAGATCAGGCGGTCGTCGATGCCCGAGATTTCCTTCGGGTACGTGTCGCTCGTGATGATGACCTGCGCCTTGTTGGCGACGAGGGCCTCGAACGCGTAGAAGAACTCTTCCTGCGTGCGCGACTTGCCCGAGAAGAACTGGATATCGTCGATCAGCAGCAGGTCGAGCGAGTGGTAGTAGCGCTTGAAGTCGTCGAACGCCTTGCGCTGGTAGGCCTTCACCACGTCCGAAACGTATTGCTCCGCGTGGATGTAGCGGATGCGCGCGCCCGGCTTGTCGAGCAGGAGCTGGTTGCCGATCGCATGGATCAGGTGGGTCTTGCCGAGGCCCACGCCACCGTAGAGGAACAGCGGGTTGTACGAGATGCCGGGGTTGTCGGCCACCTGGATCGCGGCCGCGCGGGCGAGCTGGTTCGCCTTGCCGGTGACGAAGTTGTCGAACGTGAGCACCGGGTTCAGCTTCGAGCGCTCGTAGGTCGGATCGGCCTCGTTGCTCGATGCGGCGGCGGCCGCGCCCTGGCCCGGGCGCCACGTGCGGCGGCCGGCGGCGGCTTCGTTGGCGTCGAGGCTCGGAAGGTCGAGGTCGGCGTCGCTGGCGTCTGCCGCAGCGGCGTGGACGGTTTGGGCCGACGGTGCGGCGGTGGCTGCCTGTTGCTGCGCCATGCCTGCATGGGCCGAAAGGCTAGCGGCAAAGCCCGCGGACAGATTCGCGCCCGGTGTAACGGCGGCTACGGGTTCGGCAGCGCCTGGCGCGCCTGTGAGGGGCGCCCGCGGCACGGCGGCGGCCGGCGCGCGCATGCCGGCCTTCGGATCGAGGACGAACTGGACGTCGACCGGAGCCTGCCAGAAATCGCGGGCCAGATCGGAGATCCGTCCCGAAAACTGGCTCTTGACCCAGTCGAGCTTGAAACGGTTGGGAGCGGCGATCTGCAGCGTGTTCGCAGCAGCGTCGAAGGCAACCGGGGCCAACGGTTTAATCCACGTCACGTACTGCTGGGGCGTCAGCTCGCGCTCCAGTAGTGCGGAACAGTGTTGCCAGAATTCGTTCATCGAGTTGCTGTGTTCGTTTTGTCTGCACGCGTTGCCGCCGCGCCGCTCTTGCTGCACCAGAAACTGGCGCGGCGAGGCCCTGAGGGCCGACGACAAATGCTCCGGACGCCCGCGCGGCAAGGGTTTTGCGGCTGGCAGGCGGGCCGGAGAGGCATGCAGGATTCTTGGGATAGGCGAGATTCTAACGCCGAAACTGCCTGACCAGGAAGTTATCCACAGGGACGGATCATCGCAAGGAGCGGTGCTCCGCAGAGCGGCGTGCGTCCGCCCCGATGCCCTAACCTATTGACGGCTAACAAAAATCAGGCTTAAATAGCGGGTTCCGCGAAAACCAATCCCTAGTACCACCGGCCATTGCCTTTTTCCGCGATGCTCGCCGCGGTCAAACTCAACAAGTGAGAGCAACATGAAACGTACTTTCCAACCCTCCGTTACCCGTCGCAAGCGTACCCACGGTTTCCGCGTGCGCATGAAGACCGCCGGTGGCCGCAAAGTGATCAACGCACGCCGTGCGAAGGGTCGCAAGCGTCTCGCCGTCTAAGTTGCGCAGGCTCGCCGTCGGCGAACCCACCCGCAGCGCCGCGCGCGCTCGCAGCGAAAGCAGGCATGGCGGACATGGCAGACGATAAGTTTCTCCTTTCGTCGCCGGTGCCGGCCGCTTTCCCGAAAGCCGCAAGGCTACTGAAAACGGATGAGTTCTCATCCGTTTTTCGTTTGCGCCCGTGGCGCCGCTCGGCACACTTCGTCGTGTACGGCCGGCCGACAAGCGGCGCGGCGCGGCTCGGACTCGTGATCGGCAAGAAGTACGCGCCGCGCGCGGTCACGCGCAACCTCGTGCGCCGCATCGCACGCGAGGCGTTCCGGGTGCGGCGCGCGCAGTTCGAAGGCTTCGACCTGTTGCTGCGCCTGCATACGAAGTTCGATCGCAAGGCGTTGCCGGGCGCGTCGTCGTCGCCGCTCAAGGCGCTGTGCCGCGACGAGATCGAGATGCTGCTCGGCAAGGCGGCGCGCGAAGTCGCACGCCGCGGCGCCGTGCCGCAGGCAGAGGCGCCGCAAGCCGCGCAGGCAGCAACGGCGCCGGCGGAGAACGCCGGCATGCCGCCGCTTCCCGGCACGCCGGCCGCATCATGAGTGGCGCACGCGAGCCCGGTCATCCGCCGCGCCCGCGCGCGCGGCAAGACGTTCGTCCTTCGGAGCGGCGCAGTCCGGCCGCCACGCCATGCAAACGGTACTGATCGCACTACTGCGTTTCTACAAGCTGGCCGTGAGTCCCCTGCTCGGCAGCCGATGCCGTTTTTATCCTTCCTGTTCGGATTACGCACGCGAGGCAATCCAGTATCATGGCGCCGCGCGCGGGACTTACCTCGCCGCGCGGCGGCTGTGCCGCTGCCACCCGTTTAGCGCGGGCGGCTTCGATCCGGTTCCGCCCGTTACCCCGAACAAGCGCTGATGCGCCATTCCATCGACACTGAGACCACGCATGGATATCAAACGCACCGTCCTATGGGTCATCTTCTTCGTGTCAGCGGTCATGCTGTACGACAACTGGCAACGCGACCATGGACGCCCGTCGATGTTCTTCCCGAGCGCGACGCAAACCCAGGGCGCCGCCAGCGCGACGCCTGAGGCCGGTACCACGGGCGCTTCGGGCGCCGCTTCCGACCTGCCGGCCGCCGCCGCGGGCCAGGCGCCGGCGGGCACGTCCCAGCCGGCCGAAGCCGCCGCGCAGCTCGTGCACTTCCACACCGATGTCTACGACGGCGAGATCGACACGCGCGGCGGCACGCTCGTGAAGCTCTCGCTCGTGCAGGAAAGCGACGGCAACAAGCCCGACCAGTACGTGACGCTCTTCGACCACACGAAGGACCACACGTACCTCGCGCGCACGGGGCTCCTGGGCGGCGACTTCCCGAACCACACCGACGTGTTCACGCCAGCGGCCGGCCCCCGCGACCTGACGGGCGACGCCAGCTCGCTCCAGATCAGCCTCGACTCGCCTGACAAGGGCGGCGTGAAGGTCACGAAGACCTACACGTTCACGAAGGGCAGCTACGTGATCGGCGTGGATACGAAGGTGCAGAACGTCGGCAGCACGCCGGTCTCGCCCACGCTCTACATGGAGCTCGTGCGCGACAGCCAGCCGGTGGAAACGCCGCGCTTCTCGCACACCTTCATCGGGCCGGCGGTGTACTCGAACGAGCACCACTTCCAGAAGATCACCTTTGGCGACATCGACAAGAACAAGGCTGACTACGTAAGCCAGGCCGACAATGGCTGGGTCGCGATGGTGCAGCACTACTTCGCGACCGCGTGGATTCCGCAACAGGGCGCGAAGCGCGACATCTACGTCGAGAAGTTCGACAACGACCTCTACCGCGTCGGTGTCAAGCAGCCGCTCGGCACGATCGCGCCGGGCGCGACCGACAACGTGCAGGCGCGCCTCTTCGCCGGTCCGGAAGAAGAGCGCATGCTCGAAGGCGTCGCGCCGGGTCTCGAACTCGTGAAGGACTACGGCTGGGTCACGATCATCGCCAAGCCGCTCTTCTGGCTGCTCGAAAAAATCCACAGCTTCGTGGGCAACTGGGGCTGGGCGATCGTGCTGCTCACGCTGCTCATCAAGGCGGTGTTCTTCCCGCTTTCGGCGGCCAGCTACAAGTCGATGGCGCGCATGAAGGAAATCACGCCGCGCATGCAGGCGCTGCGCGAGCGCTTCAAGAGCGACCCGCAGAAGATGAACGCGGCGCTCATGGAGCTCTACAAGACCGAGAAGGTGAACCCGTTCGGCGGCTGCCTGCCGGTGGTGATCCAGATTCCGGTGTTCATCTCGCTGTACTGGGTGCTGCTCTCCTCAGTGGAAATGCGCGGCGCGCCGTGGATTCTCTGGATCCACGACCTCTCGCAACAGGATCCGTTCTTCATCCTGCCGGTGCTGATGGCCGTCTCGATGTTCGTGCAGACACGCCTGAACCCGACGCCGCCGGACCCCGTCCAGGCCAAGATGATGATGTTCATGCCGCTCGCGTTCTCGGCCATGTTCTTCTTCTTCCCGGCTGGCCTCGTGCTGTACTACGTCGTCAACAACGTGCTCTCGATTGCGCAGCAGTACTACATCACGCGCATGATGGGCAAGGGCCGGAGCCAGGCCAAGACCAGTTGAGGCAGCATGCGCGGACGGCGGTAACGCCGGCCGTGCGAGCTTGCGCAGCAGCCGTGAAAGACGAAGCCGCCCGGCTTGAGCCGGGCGGCTTTTTTGTTGGTGCGGCAATCGGGTATTGACGCGCGTCAGCGCCGTTCGGCGTCGCCGTAGAACTCGGCGATCAGTTCCTGAACCAGATAACGGTGATGAGGACTCAGCGCCTCGATCTTCGACGCGAGTTCGATCGACTCCGGCGAAAGCGGGTACTGCTCATCGCGGCGGATCGGCTTGGGCACCGGCGCCGACCCGCCCGGCGAGGGACCATAATGCAGCCAATGGACATCGATCTTGAACCACTCGGCCAAGGTGCGAAGCTTGTCGTCGGTGGGAATGGTGCGGCCGCTCAGCCACTTGTGCGCGGTCTGCGGAGAGACGGGATGCTCGCCGCGATGACGCAGGTTGAAGTGCAAGGCCAGGTCGGTGCTGCCACGCAGCTTCTCGGGTGCGCGCTTCATCGCGAACCTCAGACGTTCTGAAAAGGCGGCTTTTTCTTCGGGGGTCGGCATGACCGGGATTGTGCAATCGACTTTCGAAGAAGAAGACAACCATTCACGTCATATTTAGCGTATTTAAGATATAAATGGCTTGACCAGTGAGTGCGTATGAAACCGCCTGTTACGGCAGACGCATGCAATTAACCCTTTATCTGACGGATTTCCCCCTCATTGCGCCCAAGAATCTGACGGAAGAAAATAAGATCAATCTTATCTAATTAGAGATAAAGGGGATTCGTCCTGGCAGCCCCATGCCTGAAAAGCCCGTGCCGTCGCGCGATACAATGCCACGCACTTTGCGCCGGCCGTCGGCGCGTTGCTTCTCACCGTTCCAGTCCGCCATGCTTGCCACCGATTCCGATCCCATCGTCGCCATTGCCACAGCGCCCGGACGCGGCGGAATTGGCGTCGTGCGCGTGTCGGCCGGCCGCGCCGGCGCGGCGGCCGCCGAAGCGCTGATGCAGGCCTTGACCGGCCAGACGCTCGCACCCCGCCACGCGAGCTACGTGCCCTTCCTTGACGGCAACGGCGAGGCGCTGGACCGAGGCATCGCCCTCTACTTCCCGGCGCCGCACTCTTACACCGGCGAGCACGTCGTCGAACTGCAGGGCCATGGCGGTCCGATCGTGCTGCAGCTCGTGCTGCAACGCTGCATCGAGGCAGGACGCGCATTCGGCCTGCGGCTTGCCGAGCCCGGCGAGTTCACGCGCCGCGCATTCCTCAACGACAAGCTCGACCTCGCGCAGGCCGAAGCCGTCGCCGACCTGATCGAAGCCAGTACGGAAGCCGCCGTGCGCTCGGCGGGCCGCTCGCTCGAGGGCGCGTTTTCGCGCGACATCCACGCGCTCGTCGACGACGTGGTGACGCTGCGCATGCTCGTGGAGGCGACGCTCGACTTCCCCGAGGAGGAAATCGACTTTCTCGAAGCCGCCGACGCGCGCGGCAAGCTCGCCAGCATCCGCGCGCAGCTCGATCACGTGCTCGCGGAAGCGCGTCAAGGCGCGCTCTTGCGAGAGGGTCTCGCGGTGGTGCTCGCGGGGCAGCCGAATGTTGGCAAGTCGTCGCTGCTGAATGCGCTTGCGGGCGCGGAACTCGCCATCGTGACGCCGGTGGCCGGCACGACCCGCGACAAGATTTCCCAGACGATCCAGATCGAAGGCATTCCGCTGCACGTGATCGACACGGCGGGCCTGCGCGACACGGAAGACGAAGTCGAGAAGATCGGTATCGAGCGGACGTGGGGCGAGATCGGGCGCGCCGACGTGGTGCTGCACCTGCTGGACGCACGCGTGGACATGACTGCGGAAGACGAGACGATTGCAGCGCGCTTTCCGGCCGGCGTGCCGGTGGTGCGTGTGCGGAACAAGACCGATCTGACGGGCGTGGCGCCGGCGGTTGCCACGCTCGCGCTGCCTGACGGCGGGGAACTGCGCGAAGTGCGGCTATCGGCGAAGCAGGGAGACGGCATTGCGCTGCTGCGCGCCGAACTGCTGCGCATTGCGGGCTGGCAGGCCGACGCGCAAAGCGTGTATCTCGCACGCGAACGTCACCTGATCGCGCTGCGCGGGGCGCGCGAGCATCTTGCGCAAGCGGCCGCGCATGCGGAGCAGAACGCGCAGTCGCTCGATCTCTTTGCCGAGGAGCTGAGGCTTGCGCAGGAGGCGCTCAATTCGATTACCGGCGAGTTCACTTCCGATGACTTGCTGGGGGTGATTTTTAGCCGGTTTTGTATTGGAAAATAAGCCGTCACCCAAGGTTGCCCAAGGTCGTCTAACCAGGCTGCTCAAACCCCCACCACTTCTAGGTTTCTTCACCTAGCGTTGCCTTACTATGTCTATTGACATCTAGGCATCTATGGTACACATTTAGGTACACAGGTGCGCCGTGTACCTACCTGCTGTGTACCAACATGCCGAAAACCGTCGTTCCGCTGACCGACACCCGCATCAAGGCCCTGAAGCCGAAGGCGGCGCGCTACCGCGTCTCGGATGGCAACGGCCTCGTGCTTGAGGTAATGACGTCTGGCTCCAAGGTCTGGCGCTTCCGGTACACACTGCACGCCGAGCGCCAGCCGATGGTCACCATTGGCGACTACCCGGCGGTGAGTCTGCTGGAGGCCCGAGACAAGGCTCGCAGGTACACAGAGATCGTCGCAAAGGGCGTTTCTCCCATCGCGGACGCCAAGAAAGACCGCGGCGCGGTGAAACGCTTCGACACGCTCAAGGAGTTCGCCGAAGATTGGTACACAAGCCAGGTGGTCCCCATGTCGCCGGAGTACCAGCGGACGATCAAGCGCGCGCTCGAGAAGGACGTCTACCCGGCGATCGGCAACAAACCTCTGGCCGATGTCACGCCCGGCGACGTCCTCGCCGTCTGCGACAAGATCAAGGCCCGCGGCGCCCCGAAAATGGCGCTCTCCACGCGCAACGTCATCAAGCGTCTCTACGAATACGCGATCGCCCGCCAGCTCGCGCTCACCAATCCCGCGCAGGCGGTTGTCGCGCGCTTCATCGCCACGCAGGAAAGCCGCACACGTGTCCTGTCACCCGACGAGATCGCGACACTGCTGCGCGCGGTGTACGCGTCCGATATTCGTCGGCCGCTAAAGCTTGCCATTCACCTGCTGGTGCTCACGATGGTTCGCAAGAGCGAACTGACCGAAGCGACTTGGGGCGAGTTCGATCTCGACGCGGGCGTCTGGCGCATTCCCGCCGACCGCATGAAGAAGGACAAGGAGCATTGGGTCTACCTGTCCGCGCAGGCTGTCGCCATGCTGAGAGAGCTCCACGAGCTCAGCGGCAACCACGATCATGTTTTTCCGACAACGCGCGGCCGCGGCGACCAGCCAATCGCCAAGAGCACGCTGAACCAAGCCGTGCGCTCGCTCAGTCTCGACGTCCAGCATTTCGTCCTGCACGACTTCCGGCGCACCGCCAGCACCCACCTGCACGAGATGGGGCAATCGTCGGACGCCATCGAGAAGGCCCTTGCGCACACGATCAAGGGCATCAAAGGTGTGTACAACCGGGCGGAGTACGCCGACGAGCGCAGGAAGATCCTGCAGCTGTGGGCTGATTTCGTCGAAGCGCAGATTGAAGGCGGCCGGAAGGTGGTAATCGGGAACTTCGGCCAGACGGCCGCGTAGATTGCACGACCGGGCCCGGCGGCTACTGGGCGAGAGCGGTGACGGAGAGTGCGCCAACACAATCCGCCACCTGACCACGCAAAACCTGTAGTGAGGTTAAGCAATGGCTACCGAGCATTCTATCCAGCCCCCGCCAGCCCTGGTGGCTCTTCGGGTCACGTCACAGGAAATGTTCCCGCGGTTCCTCGCCGGCGAGTACGTCCTTTACGAAGAAACTGACGACGCAGCGCCGGGCGATGAAGTCGTCCTCGTGATGCGCGACGGCTCGACCAAGATCCGCAAGCTGGTCGAGCGCACTGATTCGCGCGTTCGAGTGGCGATGTACAGCCCGAGCTCGGTTGCGACTTTCGAAGCGTCGAGCATTTCGACGATTCACCCGGTTGTTGGCTGCCGGAAAGAGCCGGAACTGGCAGCGCTCGGCTTCGTGCCAGAGAGCGAATTGCGCTGAAAGGCGCGATTGAAGCGGCGGCCAAGGTGCTACCAACACCGTGACCGCCTGACCACAACACGACCTATATAGGAGGTCCGTACCATGGCTAAGTGCAATTCTACCGAGCTTGTCCCCGTTGCTATGCAAAGCCTGAATGATGCTGTGAGCAGCCTGCATACCTTGTGGACTCTTGTCGAAAAATCGCTCGACAACGGGACAGATTGGGCGGCATGCGAGATGGTGCATGAAATGCTGCCCTTAATCGGCGGGAAAGTGGATGCGGCGGCGCGGGTATTGGGTGGCTGTCCCACTGGTGTGTTCGATGAGGCTCTGGACGGGCGTGGCATAAAAATCACTTTGGCGCTCGCAGAAGCATCCGCCGGCGCCTGCCAACAATAACTCTTTGCTACGGCGCGCAATTGTGCCGCTCTTATTGAGGAGCCGACTATGAGGCTCGAACTGTACGAAAGTCGCGATCGTGCCTACGGCACCTGGCATCGCGCACCCTCGATTCGCCGGTATCTGCATGCAGCCCAAGCCGAGTCGTTGACAATGGTCGACCTCGATTCCGTCCTCTTCGCGGAGTACGACCACGCGGGAAAGGTTCCGCTAGCGCTCATCGAGGTTGCACGCGACATCGGGCAAGAGAAGCCAGCCGGCGTTATGCAGCAGCTCGCACGACTTGCGAACGTCCCCGCGTATGTCGCCCTCTATACTGCGGCGCCGACGGCCAATCCTATCAACCCGAACTGGGACGATATCGAAAGCTTTCGCGTACGGCGCATGTGGCCGCGCCCTGAGGTTGGGTGGCGTGTTCTCACGCCGGGGCAGTGGGCTCGCGCGCTCGTTCAGATCCGTGGCTGGCAAATGCGCAGGTTCGAAGTGCGGCAACCAGCAAACGAGGACCACTATTAGGATGACAAGCGGGCCACCGATTACGCCGAGTGCGCTCGAAGCGCTTATGGGGTTCCCCAATGATCCCGCTGCACGGGCGGCGCACGAAATTTATCTCCGGTGCGATGATGCTGCCGCGAGAGATACAGCCATTACGCTGTCGGCTGACGAATACCTGACAATCACCTCCCCCAACCTCTCTCGGACGGACATCATCACGCGCGCGGTACACGCGCGGCGCGCCGGCGTTGCCGCTGCGTTCCCGTTCGTGCACATGTATCAGGCCTCCCCGCACTCGAAACCGTCATTGGCAAAGGCCTACCGGGCCGCAGCGGAGATAAAGGCCGACGTCTACGCGAAGACAAAGAAAACGTTGACCGAGGTCTATCCAGACGTACATTCCGATCGGGTGGACCGAAAATATTTTGAGGAATTGCGGCGCGAATTCGAGCCAGTCCTGCACTTCTGGATGGCGCTCTCACTTCTCGTCGGGGACCTAGGCGCCTCACCGAACATGCGCAATACCGAAACGTTTAGCCGGCTTTTGGCTGACGCGGAGAAGTGCGCGGAATACCTCGCGTCGATCAAGTTCGGTAACCGCAGCGCGCCGCCAATAGATGTCTCCAAGCTGATTCGCTTCTCTGCGACACGCCGCTAACCCTTATCCGGCATCGGTCCTATAGGGAAAATCGGATTCCCTCACTTCATGGCCGAAAACACCGCCGGCATCCTGCAAGCACGCAAACAACGCCTAGGAGCGCCAAAGCATGAGTGCGAATGCCGAAACCAACAACGCCCCCGCGACGCTTCCCGCAGTCGGCTTCTCCCGCTGGAACCAGCTTCAGCAGTTCATTCCAGTCAGTCGTGAAACGTGGCGCAAGCTGGTGAAAGAAGGTCGTGCCCCACAGCCTCAGCGCTGGACCGAGCGCTGCACCGTCTACAGCAACGAGGAAGTGCATCGCTGGATGAAAGATCCGGCAGGCTACCAAGCGCAGCCGCTTGCCGCGTAAGGGGCTCGCCATGGCCCAAAAACAAAAAGCCGCGACTCGAGCGAGCGCGGCCAAAGAGATCTTCAAGCCGCAGTATAGCAACGACGCTGCGGCTCAACGCGGCCGCGTGCTCGAATTTCTGCGGTGCAACGGTTCGGAGGCCGTGCGCACCTCCGTCAGCAACGAAATTGCTTGCATAGGTCGCATTCGTCGGAATAATCTGTCACTGCAAAACCCCGCCTCGGTATGAGGCATCGACCGAAATCAGCTGCGATATCTGCAGCCATGAAGTGGAAGCTCGCTTTGCGGGCGCGGTGGTTCGCTCCATCGCCATAAATTTTCAAGTTGGGCCCGACACCCAAAATCCGTCCATCGCTTTATGGTGGACGATGCAACTGCTTCGTCGATAGACGAGGCGTCCTGTTCGCCTTTTTGCTTCCTGCGAAAGGCGCGCTGTGTAATCCCCCGTTCGCCGCTCCTGCGGCACATCAATCCGTGACGTGCGCTCCCCAGCGCCTACGCCGGGCCTTGCTGCGTCTGTCGTTTTCGTCCTCGTGACGAACGGCGGCGCGCAGGGCCGCGGTGTCTGCAATTTCGTGCCGGCTTGCCCGGCACCTATCAATTCGCGCGGTCAGGGCATTGGCGCCCCCTGATCGATCGCTCAGCCAAATTCACGGAACGAACGGGGGAAGCGTTCACCTGCTGCGACTCTCGCCTATGGCGACGTCGTGCAGGCTGCGTCGGCTTGCTGGCGCAGCACGCTCCCGAACTCACCGGCACTGGCTCGTGCCTCCGTTCGTTGTCTTCCTTGCGCGTCGCGCGCAGGCATCCCGTGGCCCATCGAGGGAGACAACCTGGGGTCGAGCCTCAACGCTGGATTGACGGGGTACACGCATGTCTCACAAATCACTCACGGCCGACCTGTGCCGCGCTGCGCGCTCGGCGCGTGGGAAACAGGCACACCACACCCGCAAGGGGCGTGAGCAATCGCTCGCGCGCTTCGCTATCTTCACCTGGGAGGAGGGGTTTCAGGTCCACACCGCGAGCCAGCTCAAGGAGAAGCACGTCGAGGCGTGGGCGGCAGATATGCTCGCGCACGGGCTCAGTAAGCGCACGATCGCGAACAACATGGCGCACATCCGGACTGCGCTGGAAGGCATCAAGCGCCGGCCGTTCGCGGACAAGATGAGCAACGCCGCGTTGGGTGCTGGCGGAGCGAGCCGCGCCGGAACCAAGCGGCCGATGACACGCGAGGCTTTCGAGGCGTACCTCGCGATCGTCGCTGCGCTCGATCCCGGTGTCTCGATGGTGCTGGAGCTGCAGGCGGAATTCGGCCTGCGCGCCGAGGAGGGCGTGCGTTCGGTAAAGTCGCTCGCGGACTGGCAGCGCGCGCTGGTGAATCCGGTGGCTGACGGCTTCGTGAGCGTGATCCACGGTACCAAGGGCGGCAAGTCGCGACGCAGCCCGCCGCTAGATCGCCAGCGCGCCGTCGCGCTTGTGCTCCGCGCGATCGAACTCACCCAGCGGTATGGGGGCAAGCTGGTGCGCAAGTCCGATCTGGCGGCTGCGATGAACCGTTATCACTACGTGGTGCGCCAGGCCGGAATGACTGGCGAGAACGCGCCACACAGCCTTCGGTACGCGTACACGGTCGAGCACCTGCAGCGTATGAAAGCGGCCGGTGTCTCGCGGCGGGAAGCTGCTGCAGGCGTGTCGACTTGGCTCGGGCACGGTGATGGTCGTGGTACGTGGGTGGAGTACGTCTACGGGCGCGAAGCTCTCGGCGCCGGGGAGGTGCGCAATGCATAAACACGCCGATACGCTGCCGCTGGTTGGCCACTCCCGCTGGGCGCAGATCGCCCCGTTTGTTGGTGTCTCGCGGGAAACGTGGCGCCAGCTCTGTCTGGCCGGACGCGCTCCAGCGCCGATTCGACTGTCGTCCCGTTGCACTGTCTGGAAGAACGCAGACCTTCACGCGTATTTGTATGACCCGCTCCAGTACCGTGCACTCCAGATCCCTCAACTTGTTGCCGTAGTACAGGCAACCAGTCAGTAACCACCGAAAGGCAAAAGCAACAATGGCGCAATTCAAGCTAACTTCGCTCGCGGAACTCCTCCCCCGAATGACTGCCGCAGACGTGGATCGTGCGCACTTTCGGCTTCGGCTACACAACGGCCACTTTGACGTTTTCGTTTTCGTCGATGTTGATCCGTATGTTGTCGCGTTTGGTGCGCTTGGCGAGAATTTCTATTTTGAGTTGAATGTGAATCCGCGAACGCTAGAGACATCGAACAAATTCGAATCGGACGTTTATTACAAGCTTCTCGACATTCTCGGTCTTCGTGGTTCAACCGAGCGATTCACGCCGAGCGCCTTCCTTACCCACCTGAATGAAGCGATGAAAGGGGTAGCTTTCCGCAAGGCCACGCCACGCGACTTGGCGCCCTACCGGCGAGACGTCGAGGACTCGAAAAAGGTGTGGTTTTGCGGCTGGCACGACAATACAAAGAAAAAAGAACACGTGCGGCCCAAAAACCTTGAGAAGACGCGCAAGTGGCTGGGCGAGAAAGCGTATGCGCGCGCTGTCGAGCGCAATCTCAGTAGTTGCTGGACCGACGATCCCAACCAAGCCATCGAGTACTATCTTCCCGAATGACGTGCGTACCGGGGCAGAATTGAAGAATTGCGAGACTTTGCGTAGACCATTGAATCGGCAGGTTTTCACGAGAGAGATTGAAGATGGGAGTCGAAGATAGGTTCAAATCAAGCCTGATCGTCACGCTCGCGAAGCGTGCCGCAAACCAATGCTCCAATCCCGACTGCGGTGCGACGACAAGTGGCCCTGCGGAAGACCCGAACGACGCCGTCAACGTCGGAGAGGCCGCTCATATATATGGAGCGAATCCGGGTTCCGCGCGATACGACCCGGAGATGACTTCGGCCGAACGGAGCGCCATTACTAACGCGATCTGGCTGTGTGGCAACTGCCACAAGTTAATCGACGACGATCCTCTTAGGTACCCCGCCGGCCTGATGTTTGAGTGGCAACGAGCACATGAAAATCGTATCGCCGAGCAGGTCGGGAAAGCGGCCGCTGAAATTCGGCACCGCTATGAACAGCGGCATCTGGAGGAGTTCGGGCGCTTGAGCTATCTCGCCGAACGAATCATCCTTGAGAAGGGCTCTTTCTGGGAATATCGCTTGACCGTAGAGATGCTGCGATTTGAGATGTCGCCGGTATTGCAGAGATGGTCTGCGCTCAAACGCGGTTTGTACATTAGGCCCACAACGCGGATCGAATCCTCCGAATTCCCCTTGTGGCTGTCCGAACGAATGCAGGAGCTTGAGCAACTCGCCGCGGCGTTCACCACATTGGCAAACACGGAATTTACCCGAGCATGGGGTGAACCAGGCATTGCCGGCTCAGATGTAGAAATTGTTGCTGTATGTAGACTGGTCGCTGAAATGTGTGCGAGCGCACTTGCCTGGGAGGAAACGGTGCGCTTTTCCCGCGTCAGCGACCCTTTCGCTGAGGTGCATAGGTTGCTGAGTGGTGCCGCCGCCGACTTCATTGAGCAAGCTAACAAAATTCCCGAGTTCATTTCGAGCGTGATCGAACAAAACCCCGTCGGTGGAAACCATCATCTTCAACTGGTACTCGGTCTTCCCGAGCATTTTGCAGAGAACATCATGACGGCAACGGAACGAGCAATCATTGCAATGCAACGATCCCATAGAGGCTGAACAGTCCCGACGAGCTGATCAGCGCAAGCCCACACCTCGGTGTAGCATGACGCCCGAGAGGCCGGGATCGACTTGGAACGGGTTGACCGGCACCACAGAACTAATTTGAGGACAGGGATGACGGGGATCAACCTGAGCGAGGGCCGTGCTGCTGCGCGTGTATTGGGCGCGCTTCGACGCGGCAGTCTCGTAGCCCTGTTGGCGCTGGCCAGCACCGCCCACGCTTACCAGCCGACCTCCCCCGACGAGTCCCAACTGCAGGAGCACGGGCACTACGTGAACCACGACGGACATGTCGTTCATTCGCCCGCACACTCCCGAAACGGCCACGTACCGGCCGGTGCCACCGCGAGGTGTGGTGACGGAACATACAGTTTCAGCCAGCACCACTCTGGCACGTGCTCGCGTCATCAAGGTGTCGCCGAGTGGGAATGAATAACGAGGAATCGGGTGCGGTCAATGACGCCCGGAGTGACAGGTGTCGTCGCGACTCCGTCGGTTAGTGCCAGCGTCACGGTTCACCTAAGCTACGTTCCAGGTTAGCACCGCATCGCTGACGACAACGCGTCGCCCAAGGCCGGCACCAGATTTAGGTAGAATCGGGCGTCTTTCGAGTACCGGGGGTTTCCCGGCGCGTCAATTTTCTGGAGGGAGGGGTTATGCAGCTTACTGGCATCGGCCTATACACCTTCCCTGAGGCGGCTCTGCTGACGAAAATCCCGGTCCGGGATCTACGCCGCTGGCTGGATGGATATTCCTACCGGGACAAGAAGCACGAGCAGGTCTCCGTTGACCCACTCTGGGAAACGGCACTCGCCGCCGATGAGCTCGACGGCATCAGCTTTCACGATCTCCTTGAAGTCCAGTTCGTGCATGCTTTTCGCGAGCACGGCGTCAGCCTGCAGACGATTCGTGTGGCGAGTCAGCATGCCCGCGAGCTTTTCAAGACGGACTACCCGTTCACCTCACAGCAATTCCGCACTGATGGCCGAACGATTTTTGCATCGGCCATTGAGAAAACCGGGGAAACCGAACTGCTGGATCTGGTGAAACAACAGTATGCGTTCCGGAAGATCATTGAGCCGTCGCTGCGTACCGGTATCGAGTTCGGCGCTGACCGATTGGCCGCCCGCTGGTACCCGTCTCCGCGTAGCAAGGCGATTGTGCTAGACCCGGCCATCGCCTTCGGCAAACCCATTGTCACCCACGGTTCTGTCAGGACATCAGTTCTGTCCGAGGCGTTCAACGCGGAGGGCGACAGGAACTTCGTCGCAAGGCTCTACGAAGTGCCCGTTGCCGCAGTCGATGCGGCGATCGCCTTCGAAGAAAGTCTGGCTGCGTGAAGTTCTTCGTCGACAACAATCTTCCTCCCGCCCTAGCAAGGGCCCTCCACGCATTGAGCGAGTCCCGCGGGCACTTCGTGGTGCATTTACGGGAGAAATTCGAACAGGACACCAAGGACGAGGCCTGGATCAAGGTGCTATCGACAGAGGGCGGCTGGTCGGTGATTACTCACGACAGGCTGAACAAGGGATTGGAACGTGAAGTACTGAGCCGGGCTGGACTAATCGTTTTCTTTTTGGACAAGAGTTGGTCGAAGCGCACTTTTTGGGATATATCCCACAACATTGTGCGCTGGTGGCCGAGGATCATCGAACAGTCAGAAGGGATGCAGGGCGGCGCTGCGTTCAAGGTCCCCTACAGTTTCTCCGGCAAAGGACGATTCGAGCAGGTCAAACTGTAAGTCCGATGCCGGACCCAGCGCTGATACACCGCAGTATTGCGATGTGGATAACTCCAGTCAGCCAAGCTTTTTGGTACACACTTCGGTACACAAAATTTCCCGAGTTCTCTACGAGCTAGACGCAGCAAGCCTCAGCGGCCAATCAAGAGGTTCTGTATCGAAGCCGTCACCCAAGGTCATCTGGCCAGATCCCTCAACGCCCCATCCCTGCAGGGTTTCATCGCCTGGCGTTGCCTAACCCTGTCTATCGGCATCCAGGCCTCTGTGTACCAGCATGCCGAAAACCGTCGTCCCGCTGACCGACACCCGCATCAAAGCACTGAAGCCTAAGGCGCCGCGGGCATCCGGCGCATAACGCGCAGACAAAAAAAGCCGCGGCGACGCCGCGGCCAAAGAGCTTGCCACTACTACGCGGCGCGAGGGGACGTCGCCGCCGTCTCATTCTCATGGCTCGCGTAGCGGCCTTCAACGGGACGAGTGCGATTTTGACAATTGTTAACCTTTCCGGCGCGCCACTCCCGGCCGGCATCGCAAAATCCCCCCTTTTTCCTCAGCATAAACGCGCGTGGAAGCACCGCTGCGGCACGCTCCCCAGCCTCTTGAAAATGCCCTATGCCCCCTGCATGTACTGCGCACTTTCCATCGGAGAAATCTGACCATGGGGCGCCGTCCTTCCTTTATCGACGATCTGTCTCGCGTCGCCGCCGACGATCCTGCTCCGCGCGCAGACCCTAACGACGATGTCCTCCTCGATGCCTATTCGCGCACGGTGATCGGTGCGCTCGAGCGCGTGCAGCCCGCCGTCGCCTTTATCGCCGTCGAGCGCCGCGCAGCAGGCAACGCCAACGTACGAGGCGGCAGCGGCTCGGGTTTTCTCTTCACGCCGGACGGCTATCTGCTGACCAACAGCCACGTGGTCCACGGCGCGAGCCGCCTGCGCGTGACGCTCGCCGACGGCGCCACCTACGCGGCGGACCTCGTCGGCGACGATCCGAGCACCGATCTCGCCGTGCTGCGCATCGGCGCGGCCGAGGCGCTGCCGCACGCCGCCCTCGGCGAGTCGGCAAAACTGCGGGTCGGGCAGATTGCGATTGCAGTCGGCAGTCCGCTCGGTCTTGCGCAAACGGTGACAACCGGCGTGGTGTCGGCCCTCGGGCGTTCGCTGCGCTCGGACTCGGGCCGCATGATCTACGACGTGATCCAGACCGACGCCGCACTCAACCCGGGGAACTCGGGCGGCCCGCTCGTCAACTCGGCCGGACAGGTGATCGGCGTGAACACGGCGATCATTCCGGGCGCCCAGGCCATCTGCTTCGCGACGGCCATCGACACGGCCAAATGGGTCATTACGCAACTCTTCGCCCACGGCCGGGTACGGCGCGCTTATGTGGGCATCGCGGGGACCAACGTCCCACTCGCGCGCAAGGTGCAGCGCTACTTCGATCTGGCCGCCGCGAGCGCGGTGCGGGTGATGGAAGTGGCGAAAGATAGCCCCGCCGCGCTCGGCGGATTACGCGTGGACGACACGATCGTCGCCATCGACGGCGTACCGGTGGATGGCATCGACGCGCTGCAACGCCTGTTCGACGCCACGCGTATCGATCGGGAAGTGGAGATCGACGTTATCAGGCTCACGCGCAAGCTCACGTTGCGCGTCACGCCCGTCGAGCAGACAGGCTAAGGGCGGTATCAGATGAGAGAAGGCTAAGGGGACGACGCGGGCGCGCTCCGCGCCCATTCAGGGCGCTCGCTCGCTGCCGCGGTGCTGCCCGGCGCCCTCATCCGACGCATCCGGACCGTACCGGCGGCCGCGAGACGGCGAAAGCAGACTCAAGGCGATCGACAGCACCACCAGCACGAAGAGCGAGACGAAGTACGTCATCCAGGGGAACTCGGCTTCCACGAGTGCCTCCTCGGTTCAACGCGTCATCGTGTCTCCGGGGTGCGTCGTGCCCGGACGGCATCCTTCAGTGATGAAGGATGCTGCGCAGCGGATGGCGCCAGTCGATATGCGTTGCTCCCGCTTCCACGCGTTGCCTGTGCTCCTCAAGAATCTCGTCCGAAAACAGAAAGACGACGATCACAAGGGGGATCACCAGAAACGCACCCAGTATTACGTGTTCGATCACGATAACCTCCTGGTTGTCAAGCGGTTGCGATTCTATTGTAGCCGTTACGCGACAGCTTGCACTGTTTGCGAGCACTCACTTGCATTGCGACCCGCGCATCCGCTTTAACGATGGGAGCCGCAGAACGTGTGCCTGCCGTACCTGGCGCCGCTTGCCGGTATTCCGAACCTCAGGCGGCGGCTTTTTTCCACGCCGCGGCGAACAGTCCGGCGCCAATCAGCAATGACCCGCCCGTGCGATTGACGGCGCGCTGTACGCGCGGGTTGCGCACCGCCTTGCGCGCGGCGGCGGCCAGCATGGCATAGCCAAATACGTTGAGCGTCGCGAGCGCGAGAAACGTCGCCTCGAAGACGACGATCTGGGGCAGTGCCGCCGTATGGGGATCGATGAACTGCGGCACGAACGCCACGAAGAAGATGATGCTCTTCGGGTTCAGCGCCGTGACCGCGTAGGCGTGCGCGACGATGCGGCCGGTGCGCGTTTCGGACGTGTCGGGGGCATCGGCGTCCATCACGGGCGCGCGCCAGAGCTTGATGCCCAGATAGATCAGGTAGGCCGCGCCGATCCACTTGAGCATCGAAAAGAGTGCCGCGGAGGCCGCGAGGATCACGCCGAGCCCGAGCATCGAGGCCGTCATCGCCGTGAAGTCGCCCAGCGCGACGCCGGCCGTGGTCGCGAGCGCATAGCGTCGGCCGTGCCCTAGCGCGTAGGAGACGACCAGCAGGACGGTAGGTCCGGGAATGGCGACAAGGATGGCCGAGGCGATCGCGAACGGCAGCCAGTGTGCGAGAGTCATGGGGGTTCTCCAGAAGGAGCTCCGATTTATCCATGAAGTGCCGCAGCGCGCAAGCGATCCCGGTGGCAATCGTCTCTCGGGCAGCGCGGCGCTAATGCCGTGAGCTGGCATCGATTTTGTTTTGCGGTCGACGGATTAATCGCCCATTTTGCAATCGGATCGATTGCGACCTTATGTGCGCCGCGTCATTGGCTCGCGGCGTTGTATTAAACGGTTTAATTCGTCGGCGATTTCCCGGTCGATTAATTCACCTGAATGTAGTGTGCCTTGCCAGACAGGGTCGGCAGCCTGATCGAACGTTTCGGATTGCTCGCTATTCCCGCGGCAAGCGCCGCCAAACCGGCCAACTTCCCCACTGGGGCGTGTCGCTCGCCGTCTGCGGCAATCCGCCGCTGTTGCAGTCGCACACGAGTTGTTCTTGAAGTCTCATCGCGTTCTTCTAGATTGAAAAACGCGTGTTCGAGGTGGAAGTTAAATACATAGCTAACCTGAGTAATTTCACGCAGGAGGCAGAACATGAAAATGCTATCCGCGGTAGCTATCGCCACGGCAGGTTTGTTGTGCACCGCATCCGCACTCGCTCAGGACGCCACCGTCAAGCCGCAGCAAACCGTGCAGTTCAAGCCGGGCTCGTACGGCTGCCTGTCGAAGGACAACCTCGACGCTGTCGCTCAGCACGAGCAGGCAGGCGAGCAGCAGCAGATGCAGGAATATTTCTCCGGCTTCCAGTGCATCTCGACACCCGATAACCAGTCGTTCCGCATCGTGCGCGTGGTCGGTCACGACGTCGAATTCGTGAACGCCGCCAATACCGACCAGCAAGGCCTCTGGACCAGCGATCGCTTCATCAGGCAGTAACCACGCGCGTCCTGCGCGACGCACCCTGATGGGCTTGGCGCATGCTCGCCGGGCTACAGCATTTTCAGGCCTGCGAACGAAGCGGGCGAAGGCCACTCCCCCCCGCTGTCAAACCGCCGTCACCTTCCCGACCCATTATCCGCCTGAGCACGGTACGCCCGCGCGCGTTCGGCATGCCACTTGCTCGCTGAAACTTCGCTATCATGTGCGGCTTTTGCGCAGCCCGGGAATCGGCATGGCACTCAAATCGACCATCTTCAAGGCGGAACTGCAGATTGCGGACATGGACCGGCACTATTACGCCGACCATGCGCTGACGATCGCCTGCCACCCGTCCGAAACCGACGAGCGGATGATGGTCCGCCTCGCCGCCTTCGTGCTGTTCGCACATGAGCGTCTGGAGTTCTGCAAGGGACTCTCCGATACCGACGAACCGGATCTCTGGCGCAAGGACTATACGGGCGCGATCGAAACGTGGATCGAAGTCGGTCAGCCGGACGAACGGCGCATCGCGAAAGCCAGCGGGCGCGCCGAAGAGGTCATCGTGATCGCCTACGGCGGCCGCGGCTCGGACATCTGGTGGCAAGGCGTGCGCGGCAAGGTCGAGCGCTTGCGCAATGTGACCGTCTGGACGCTCGCGGAAGGCGTGGCCGAGGCACTCGGCAAGCTCACCGAGCGCACCATGCGCCTGCAGTGCACGGTGCAGGACGGCACCGCGTGGATCGGCAACGGCAGCAGCGAGCCCGTAGCCGTGGAGTGGGCCGTGCTCAAGGCGCCCGAGAAAGTCTGAAACGAAGCTCGTCCGGCCCGAGGTTCAGGGGGAAGCCGGCGGCCCTTTCAACTCCACCATGTTGCCTTCGGGATCGAACAGATAAAGCGAAGGCCCCAGACCTTCCGCGCCGTAGCGCTCCACCACGTCACCCGGCCGCGCGCCGAACGATTCCAGATGGGCCTTGAGCGCGTCGCCGTCGAACGGCTCGACGCGCAGGCACAGATGATCCATGTTCCGGCCCGCCGGATCGCCTCTGCCGGACTCGCGATCGAGCGGGCCGCCAATTGCCGCCAGATCGATCAGCGAGCGCCCGGCGCGCAACTGCACGAGCCCCAGCTCGCGCTGTTCGCGCTCCACCCGGCAGCCCAGTGCATCGCAATAGAAACGCGTAAGCGCCGCAAGATCCGCGGCGCGGATAACGACGTGATCGATTTCGCGGATCTGGATCTGCATGATGCGCCCCTCCCGACCGGACGACGGCGATGATGATGGCGGTTCCGACTGCATCGTACACAAGCAGGTCGGTGTGCGTGCCGCGAGCAGCGCGGGTGCGAAAAGAGGCGGAAAATCGAGAAAGAATGGCGATGGAAAATCGCTGGACGAAAAAAAGCCCGCTACTGTGAGCGGGCTTAATCCATATCAGGAGGAGACATGGAGGAGACAGGAACCACTATACACAGCCGCCTGACGCGACGCAACAACTTTTTAAGGGAAAACCCGCAATGATGCCATTTTGTCGCATCAATGCCGGGCACAGCTCCCCGAGGCCAAAATGAGGGGCAAAGCGTGAGGAGCAAAGCGGGCTTCAAATCGTGGCGCGGCAGACCGGGCGGGCGCCGGAATGACAGAGCAAGATCCGGCGCGCCGCGGCAGCGCCCTGCGGCTACAGTGGGAACCGTCGAAACTGTTCATTCCTGGAGTCAAGCCATGACCGCCGCTTCGTCCCCGCTTCATGCCCCGGCATCCTCCTTCGCCACCGACGCCGCACGCTGGGAAGCCGTCGCCACGCACGATGCGAGTGCCGACGGCGCGTTCTTCTACGGCGTCCGGACGACCGGCGTGTTCTGCCGGCCCTCGTGCGCGTCGCGGCTGCCGCGCCGCGAAAACGTCCTCTTCTTCGACAGTGCCGACGCCGCCCGCGCCGCCGGCCTGCGCGAATGCAAGCGCTGCCGTCCGGGCGGGCTGCCGCGCGAGCTGGAGATCGTGCGGCGCGCGTGCGCCGCGCTCGACGCCGATCCGCAGGCGCGCCTGACGCTCGCCGAGCTGGGCGACGCGGTGCACCTGAGCCCGTTTCACCTGCAACGCCTCTTCAAGCGCGTGCTTGGCGTTTCGCCGCGCCAATACCAGGCGGCTCGCCGGGGCGCGGCCCTGCGAGAGGCCCTTACCCAAGGCGCGGGCGTCACGCGTGCGAGTGCCGATGCGGGCTTCGGCTCGTCCTCGCGGCTTTACGAGAGCGTACCGGCCGAGCTCGGCATGGCGCCGTCGGCATATCGCCGCAAAGGCGCGGGCCTGACGATCCGCTACGCAAGCGCGCCAACGCCGCTCGGCATCGTGCTCGTCGCCGCCACGGGCCGCGGTATCTGCCGGATCGCGTTCGGCGACGATGCGGCCACGCTCGCCGTCGGCCTCGCTGCCGACTTCGCGAATGCCGACCGCATCGAAGACACCGCAGCCGTCGCGCCGTTCATCGCGCAGATCGATGCCTACCTGCACGGCCGCCGCGACCGCTTCGACCTGCCGCTCGACGTCGCGCCAACGGCGTTCCAGCAGCGCGTATGGGAAGCGCTCCAGCGCATTCCGTACGGCGAGACGCGCAGCTATACGCAGATCGCCGAAAGCCTCGGTGCGCCGCGCGCGGTGCGGGCGGTGGCAAGCGCTTGCGCGTCGAATCCCGTGGCGCTCGCGATTCCGTGCCATCGCGTCGTGCAAAAAGGCGGCTCGCTCGCGGGCTATCGCTGGGGGCTGGCCCGCAAGGCCGCGTTGATCGACGCCGAAGCGAAGGGCCGCGCGGAACACGGCGCCGGGCCGTCGACCGGTGAAACGACCGCGGCCCGAACGCGCGATGGCCGGCGCCCTGCCCGCATAAACGCGCCGGAGACCGCGGCTTGAGCAACGCCAAACCGCGAATCGGCGCACGGGAGCAGGCTAGGGTCGAGGCCAGCGCCACGCTCGAATTGCCGTTCCGGGCCCCCTACGACTGGCCGCGCCTGCTGCGCTTTTTCTCCGGGCGCGCAACGCCGGGCGTCGAAAGCGTCGAGGACGGCACGTGGCGCCGCGCCATCGACTTCCTCGGCGCAAGCGGCACGCTCGCGGTGCGCCGCCATCCGCGGCGGCGCTGTCTCGTCGTCGAGGTCGAAGGTCCGGCGAGCGCGCATGCGGCCGCACTCGCCGCGCCGCTCGCGCGCATGTTCGACGTACAAGCCGACCCCGCTGCCATCGCTGCGCACTTCGCCGCGGATCCGTGGCTCGCGCCGCTCGTCGGCGCCGCGCCCGGCCTGCGCGTGCCGGGTGCGTGGTCGGGCTTCGAGCTCGTGGTGCGCGCGATCGTCGGCCAGCAGGTCAGCGTGAAGGCTGCCACGACGATCGTCGGACGCCTCGTGCAGCGCGTCGGCAAGCCTATCGACGGTCATCCGCATACCGGCACCGCGTGGCGCTTTCCGGCGCCCGCCGACCTCGCCGCCGCCGACCTCGCGGGCATCGGCATGCCGGGCAAGCGCGTCGCGGCGCTGCAGGGCTTCGCCGCGGCCGTGGCGAGCGGCGCGGTGGTGATCGAACGAGGCCCGGAGAAAACGAACCCACCGCAAGGCACAGCCGCAGACACCTCTCCCGACCTCGACGCAATGCGCGAAGCCCTCCTCGCCCTGCCCGGCATCGGCCCCTGGACCGTCGAATACGTCGCAATGCGCGCATGGCGCGACGCGAATGCCTGGCCCGCCACCGACCTCGTGCTGATGCAGGCCATCGCCGCGCGCGACCCCGCGCTCGTGCGCGCCACCCAGCAGCGTGCGCGCAGCGACGCATGGCGTCCGTGGCGCGCGTATGCGGCCATGCATCTGTGGAACGAAATCGCCGATCGCGCAGGCGCCGCACGCGGCGGTTGAGCCGCCAGCGGTATGACGAAACCGGCCAGGCGCGGCCGGGTCACGGGATGCGAACGAGGTACCAGCGGGGTGCCAACGGCACGCTGCGGCCGCCGGATTCACCCTGCGGAGCGGGCCGAATCGACCGCAAGCAGGTCTTACGGCGAGATGTTAAAGTGCCCGCTAACGAAAATATTCAGGCTGGCGCGCGCAGGGGAACATGACGCCGCCGGCTTGCGCCCCGACCTGCCTCAATGCCAGACACGACCTCTACAAGCACGCACGACGTTCTCGCACAGCGCCTTTCCGTGCTGAGTGCCGGGCCGCACCGCGACGCGCTCGCGCGCGGTCTGCGCGGCATCGAAAAAGAAAGCCTGCGGGTGACGCGCGACGGGCAGCTCGCGATGACGCCGCATCCGGCCGCGCTCGGTTCGGCGCTCACGCATCCGTCGCTCACGACCGACTATTCCGAGGCGCTGCTCGAGATCATCACGCCCGCGGAGCACGATCCGTCCATCACGCTCGCACGCCTCGACGAACTGCATCGCTACGTCTACGCCGTGCTCGCGCGCGATGGCGAAGTCCTCTGGAACGAATCGATGCCGGGCCTGCTACCCGCCGCCGACGAGGGCATTCCGATCGCCGAATACGGCGCCTCGAACATCGGGCGCCTCAAGCACGTCTACCGCCTCGGCCTCGCGCTGCGCTACGGCCGCACGATGCAATGCATCGCCGGCATTCACTACAACTATTCGCTCAGCGAAGACGTCTGGCAGGCGCTGCATGCGCATGAGCGGTCGTCGTCCACGCCCGTCGACTATCAGTCGGAACGCTACCTCGCGCTGATCCGCAACTTCCGCCGCACGAGCTGGCTGCTGATGTACCTGTTCGGCGCCTCGCCTTCGCTCGACGCGCGATTTCTGCGTGGCCAGCCGCACAGGCTCGAAACACTGGACAACGAAACACTCTACCTGCCGTACGCGACGAGCCTGCGCATGAGCGACCTCGGCTACTCGAATACGGCGGGCCAGTCCGCGCTGCATGCCGACTACGACACCCTCCCCGGCTATCTCGAGGCGCTGGCCGACGCGGTGAGCCAACCCTATCCGCCGTATGAGGCGATCGGCACGCACCGCGACGGCGAGTGGGTGCAGATCAACACGAACGTGCTGCAGATCGAGAACGAGTTCTACTCGACGATCCGGCCCAAGCGCGTGACGTATCCCGGCGAGCGCCCGCTGCATGCGCTCTCTGCGCGCGGCGTGCAGTACGTCGAGGTGCGCTGCATGGACATCGATCCGTTCGAGCCCACCGGCATCGCGCTCGAGACGACGCGCTTTCTCGACGCCTATCTGCTCGCCTGCGCGCTCGACGAAAGCCCGCTCCTGCCCGCGGCAGCCGGCACCGAAGCCAACGAAAACTTCGGTCTGGTCACGAAAGAAGGTCGGCGCCCGGGCCTCTCGCTCAAGCGCGACGGCAAGGACGTGCCCTTTCAGGAGTGGGCCGAGGAACTCTTCGCGCGCATCGAGCGCACCGCCGCCGCACTCGACGCGCTGCGCGGCGGCGACGAACACGCGCGCGCCGTAGCGGCACAGCGCGCGAAACTGGCCGATGCCTCGCTCACGCCCTCGGCCCGTGTGCTGCAAACGCTGCGCGACGAAAAGCAGACCTTCCTGCAGTTCGCGCTCGCGCAAAGCCGCCACCACGCCGACTACTTTCTCTCGCGCCCGCTCGATGCCGGAACGACTGCGCATTTCGAAGGGCTCGCACGCGCATCGCTCGACGAGCAGGCAAAGCTCGAACGCGAGGAAGTCGGCTCGTTCGATGCCTTCGTCGCGGCCTATCGCGCCTATACGCTCAATCGCTACAGTGTCTGAGCGCTGATTGACGGACATGGCGGGCATGTCGCTTGCTCGAAACGAACGCGCGCCTGCGCGGTCCAATACTTATACCCATGATCGTCGTGCCGGCAGCCACGCAAGGCGCCGCGCGCGGCGCCTGAAGGGAGGACTCCATACCATGAAACGAATCCTGCTGATGCTGCTCTGCGTAACGGCAGCGGCCTGCTCCACGCGCGGCCAGGTGAACCCGGACGTCATGCAGATCGCGACCGCACCGCTCACGTGCCCGGACAAGACACAGTGCGATCTGTGGTGGCAACGTGCGCAGGACTGGGTGCGCACCCATTCGAAGTACGAAGTTCAGACTGTGACCGACACGCTGATCCAGACGTCGGGCCCGGGCGGCGGCAGGCGGCTGCTTGCGTACGAGATCACGAAGACGGCCAACCCCGACGGCACCGCGACGATCGGCTTCGCGGCGCACTGTGACAGTTCGCTCGGCTGCAAGCCCAACCCGTGGGAAGCCGGCGCGGCATTCAAGCAATTCGTGCGCACGGGTGTCGAGACGACCGTTCCCGGCGACGACGCCGACGAAGCGGCAACGACGGGCGGCGCACAACCCTCCACGTCCCCCTGACTTCGGTTCACCGGCGCCAACTTCGCCGGCCCCGCGCGGAACCGTCAATGCCCCATCGACGGTCCGCCGCCTTTCTTCGGTTTCGTGATCCAGACCAGCACCGCCAGTACGAGAAACATCACGCACGAGATGCGGAAGAAGTCGTTGGTCGCCATCATGTAGCCTTGCTGCGTGACGATTTCGTTCAATTGCGCGGTCACGCTCTGGCCCGCGAAGCCGAGGCTCGTCAGCGTGTCGCTATATGAATTGGTGTTCTGCGAATACTGGCTCACCGACTCCGAGAGCACCGCGTGGTGGTAGATCGCGTCGTCTTCCCAGAACGTCGTGCTCACCGCGGTCCCGATCGCGCCCGAGAGCGTGCGTAGAAAATTCGACAGTCCCGAGGCACTCGCGAGCCGTTCGTCGGAGATGCTCGATAGCGTGATGGTCGTCATCGGCACGAAGAAGCACGCGACGCCAATCCCCTGCACGAGACGCGGCTGGATCACGTGACTGAAGGGCACGTCGAGCGTGAAGGTCGAATTCCAGATCGAGACGAACGCAAAAATAAGGAATGCGAAACTTGCGACCATCCTCAGGTCGAGTTTGTGCATGTTGCGCCCGATGAGCGGCGAGAGCACGAGCGCAAGCAGTCCGACCGGGGCCGTTGCGAGACCCGCGATGCCGGCCGTGTAGCCCATCACTGTCTGCAACCAGAGCGGAAAGATCACCACCGAGCCGAAGAACGCCATGAAGCCGAACGAGATGATCAGCGCGCCCAGCGCGAAGTTGCGGTCGCGGAACAGCGATAGGTCGACGACGGGTTCCTTTTCCGTGGCCTCCCAGACCAGCATGAAGGCAATCGACACCGTGGCGACGATGGCGAGCGTGACGATGAACTTCGAGTTGAACCAGTCGCGGTCCTTGCCGAGATCGAGCATCATCTGCAGGCACGACACGCCGATCACGAGCAGCGCAAGACCGACCGCGTCGATGCGCTGTTTCGTGGTTTTCGTCTCGCGTCCGCGCAGCAGCAGGTACGCGCAGGCGCCCGAGAAAAGGCCGATTGGCACGTTGATGTAGAAGATCCACGGCCACGTGTAGTTGTCGGTGATCCAGCCGCCCATCACGGGGCCGAAGATCGGCGCGACGATGACCGTCATCGCCCACAGGCCCAATGCAAGGCCGCGCTTTTCCAGGGGATACGTACGGATCAGGATGGTCTGCGAAAGCGGCACCATCGGCCCGGAGACGAGACCCTGCACGAGACGGAAAAAGATCAGCGTCTCGAAGTTCGACGCAAAGCCGCAAGCCGCCGACGCGAACGTGAACAGCACGACGGAAAGCGTGAAGAGCCGCACTTCGCCCACGCGGCGCGCGAGCCAGCCGGTGAGCGGCACCGCAATCGCGGACGCCACCGAATACGACGAGATCACCCACGTGCCTTCGCTGTTGGCAACGCCCAAGTTGCCGGAGATGGTGGGTACCGCAACGTTCGCGATCGAGGTGTCGAGCACCTCCATGAACGTGCCGAGCGCGAGGCCGACGGTGAGCAGCGCGAGCGTGCCGCCGTGCAGCGGCGCGGGCTCGGCGGCTGCGGCGTCGGGCGCCGTGGTGGAAGCGTTCATCGGTCCTGGATCCTTGTTCGTCGAACCGTCGGCGCCGCTTGCTGCCCAGCGTCTCCAGCTCTTCTATCGATGCCCCGGCATTTTCTGCCCAGACAGTTATTGGCCCGCACAAAGGGCGCTGCTCAGGCGCGCGCCGCCCGTTACGGGGTTCAGCCTTCCGGATGCAACGCCTGCGCCGCCGGGCAGGCGAGTTCTTCGCTGCAAAGCGGGTCGGTAGCCGGATCGTTGGCAATGAAGCGCTGCAACAGGCGCACGAGCGTCGCGACTTCGTCGGCGGCAAAGCCGCGAAGCTGTTCGCTGAGCACCTGCGAGATCAGATCCGGCAGTTGCTGCGCCGCGTCACGGCCAAGCGGTGTCAGCGTCAGTTCGACCACGCGCCGGTCCGCAAGGCTGCGCTGGCGCACGAGGAAGCTTTTCTTCTCCAGCCGGTCCAGCATGCGCGTCATCGATCCCGTGTCGTACGAAAGCACGCGCGACATCTCGTTCGGCGTGCGTGCGCGCTCGAACCACAGCAGCAGGATCACGCCGATCTGCGAGGACGTGAGCCCGAGCGGCGCGACCGCGCGGTCCATTCGCGCGGCCAGCACGTTGCGCGCCGTCGAAAGGAAGTAGCCGAGGCTCGAATCCACACCGGGCTTCGTAGGGACGAAAGGGGCTTCGCTCGTCATGACGCGGGAATCCAGATGCATAGAGGCAATCGGCGTATTTTAGCTGCTCAGGCAGATACGTCAATCAGGAAAGAAGAAGTCATCGCCTGGACAAAAAACAACAGGAAGATTGGTGCAGTGCAAATAAGTTTGTTATTTGATTGCTTAGTCAATATTATGTCAGGCAATCACTTCAACGCCATCACGCCTCATTACGCCTCGGATCGCACCATGCCGTACCTGAAAAATGCGCTCGGCGGCTTTGGCCGCTCCGTTACCGACACCGCCCGGCTCGCGCTCGCGCAAGCCAGCGCGGCGGGTTGGCGCAAGCTCGCGGTCTATGCGGCGGTGTTTGCTTTGCCGGGCGGCTCCCTCGCGGTCCTGCTGTTCATGTGGGCGCAACGCCGGCGGGCAAAGCGCGCCGTGTCGTCCACGCAGGCAGCCCGGGCTATCGTCGCGGCGCCGCTTTGCGCGGACCGCCGGGCCGCGTGCCGCGCGGCTTGCGCCCAGGCGCGCGCGGGCTACACGCCGCGCACGCGGGCGGGCGCCTACGCGCTCGACGCCCTGCGCCGCTGGCGCCGTAACCGCGCGTAATCTGCGCGGCATCGGTCGTAACACACCGCAAGGCAACCCTGCATTAACCTTACGCGTTCCGCGCGGCGCGTGCGCTACCATTCCCGCGACACGACAAACCCGCTGCGTGCCCCCGCGACCGGCCATCCGCTGCGCCTCGCGCGCCTGATGACTCCGGCCGCCTCGACAGGATTGCTTGCATGCCGCGTTCTTCCCACCACGCTGTCCGTCTGCCCGGATTCCCGAAGCGCCGCGCACTCGCCTGCGCCGCGGCCCTGGTCGTAGTCGCGTTCCAGTTGGCCGGCTGCGCGGTCGGCCCGAACTATCAGCGGCCGTCCACGGGCGCCATGCCGGCTTCGTTCAAGGAAGCGCCCGAAGGCTGGAAAGTCGCGCAGCCCTCCGATGCCGCCGACCGCGGCGACTGGTGGACGATCTACAACGACGCCCAGCTCAACGCGCTGGAAGACCAGCTCGACGCGCACAACCAGACCATCGCGCAATATGCCGCCGCGTACCGGCAGGCGCGCGCGCTCGTTGGCGAGGCCCGGGCCGCGTATTTCCCGGTCGTCAGCGCATCGGCCGCCGGTACGCGTTCGCGCACGCCCACGCGCGTGAGCAACGCGAGCGGCAGCTTCCCGAGCGGCACGATCGACAACAACTTCAATCTCGGCCTCGACGCGACCTGGGAGCCCGATCTGTGGGGCAAAGTGAGCCGCACGGTGAGCTCGCAGGAGGCCAGCCAGCAGGGCGCCGCCGCCGATCTGGCCAACGCGCGCCTTTCCGCGCAAGGCACGCTCGCGCAGACCTGGTTCACGCTGCGCTCGCTCGACGCCCAGCAGAAGCTGCTCGACGACACCGTCGTCGCGTATCAAAAGACGCTCGATCTCACGCAAAACCAGTACGCGCAGGGCGTGGCGGGCCGTGCCGACGTGGTCCAGGCGCAGGCGCAACTGCAGTCGGCGCAGGCCTCGGCGATCGACAACGGCGTCGCGCGCGCGCAGAACGAGCACGCGATCGCCGTGCTGGTCGGCCAGCCTGCCTCGACGTTCTCGATCCCGCCGTCGCCCCTCGCGGCCACGCCGCCCACTGTGCCGCTCTCGATGCCTTCGGCACTGCTCGAGCGGCGCCCCGACATTGCTTCGGCAGAGCGCAAGGCCGCGGCGGCGAACGAGCAGATCGGCGTGGCGATGTCGGCGTTCTTCCCGTCGCTCACGATTTCGGCGTCGGGCGGTTTCGAGAGTTCGGTGCTGTCGCAGTTGCTGCAGATGCCGTCGCGCTTCTGGACGCTCGGGCCGTCGCTCGCCGGCACGATCTTCGACGGCGGCCTGCGCAGCGCGCAGACCGAAGCGGCCCGCGCCGCCTACGACCAGCAGGTCGCCACCTACCGCGGCACCGTGCTGGCCGCCTTCCAGGACGTCGAGGACAACCTCGCTTCGCAACGCATCCTCGCGCAGGAAGTCGGCGTGCAGCAGCAAGCCGTGGAGTCGGCGAAGCGTGCGCTCGACATCGTCGTCAACGAATACAAGGTGGGCACGACCGACTACCAGAACGTGCTGTCCGCGCAGACCACGGCGTTCCAGGCCCAGCAGAAGCTGGCGAACCTTGCCGGCGAGCGCATGGTGTCGTCGGTTGGGCTCGTGAAGGCGCTCGGCGGCGGCTGGAGCGTCGCGCAGATGGATCGCGAAACCGGCGCGATGAGCGAAACGGCCAAAGCGGGCGAGGCCGCCAGGGCGGACTAATGCCCTAACGCCCGAACACCCGCCGCAGCGCGGGCCGGTTCAGCGCACGAAGGTCAGCGCGACCGTGCCTGGACCGGTGGGTCGCCCGAGCAGGTTCAAGAGGCCCGCAAGGTTGTCGCGCTGATCGGGCGCCGCGCTCGCGGTGCCTTCGAACGACGTCGACGCGCGCGAGAACACGCCGCGGCCGTTCAGCATTAGCGGACCTTTGCGCGTGGAGAGATCGAGCGTCGACGACGCCCCCTGTGCCTGGATCACCGCCTCGTACGAGCCGAGCGGCTTGACGAGCGAGACCCGCGAACTCATGTCGGCGAGCGAAACGGTGAGCCGGCCGAAGGCGTCGTTGCCGAACGTGCGCCACGGGGTCCACGTCAGACGCACGCTACCGTCGAAATCGAGCGTGTTGAACGGCGCACCCAGCCCCGCGAGCAGCGAGGCGGGCACCGCGATCGAGCCGGCCGTCACGGTGGCGCTCCTCGGCGTGGCTTCGACCACGACGGGGTCGGGCATCGCCTGGGTCTGGCGCATTTGCATGCGCACGCGGCCCGTCAAGAGCGGCCAGAACGCCGTCCGCCATTCGATGCGGCCGGGCAGCAGGGTCGCTCCGGTGTCGTCCTGGCCCGCCGCGAGCATCAGCGTGGCGGAGCCTTGCCAAAGCGAGCCGGCGGGATCGACGAGATTCACGTGGCCCTGCGTCGCGCGCGCGAATTGCGGCGCGATCCAGGCGGCCGGCAGACGGGCGAGCAGCACCATGCCGCTCGACAGCGCGCCCACCAGAAGCCACGGCAACGCGGCGCGCACGCGCCGCATCCAGTACGTCATGCGAGGGTCTCCGGTCCCATACCAGGCGGTCGGCGCATTTACCGCGCGCTCGCCGGCTGCAGCGAGGCGGTCAGGTCGACCTGGCCGTCGGTCTTCAGCGCGCTCATATGCGCTTCGACCACCTGTACCTTGTACTGCTTGCGCGCATCGTCGAGCCAGTTCGTAAAGGCCGGGAACGAGGCGTTCTTCATCTGCACCTGCACCGTCGCGCCGATCAACTGCACCTGCGCACCCTGCAGGCCGTGATCGGCCAACGACGCCGTCAGCGCGTCCTTGAGCGCCTGGCCGTCCGGCGCGACGCTCGCCGCCGCGCCCGAAAGCCCGCGGGCTTCGTTAGCCTCAGCCGTCATTTGCGCGAGCTGCCGCTGCAGTCCCGGCAGGCTCTCGTGCAGACGCGCGCGGCCGTCGGAGGCGGGCGCCCACAGCACCGACCAGCCGATCGCCACGGCCAGCAAGGCGCCGCCCCACGTCAGCATGGTCTGCTCGCGCGGCGAACGCGCCTCCCAGAATTCGGCCCATGCCTCGGTCAAAGCCGTTGTATTCACGATGCGCTCCTGATGGTCCACTTGCCGCTGCTGCTGTCCTGCGTGCCTTCGAGGCCGTTGCGCGCGAGCCGCGCAGCGAGGCCGGCGTCGACGTTCGCGCCTGGCTTGAACGTCACGTCGAGGCGCCGGTCGTGATAGTCGAGCGCGGCGATGCTGTTCGGCGGCACCGGGCCCAGCGCGCGCGCAAAGCCGTCGGAGAGCGCGAGGAAGTCGTCGGCCGAGGGCTCGCCGGCCGCGACACGCAACTGCTGCAACTGGCGCGCCATCTGGCCAGCGGGATCGAGCACGACCGTCGTCTTCGGGAAGGTGTTGAGCAGAAGCTCCGTCATCTGCGTTTCCATCGCGTCGCGCTGGCGCGAAAGCATCAGCCATTGCAGGTTCGCGCCGACGATCGCGATAACGAGCGAGGCCGCGAGGAGCGCGATCGGCAACCGCAGGCGGCGCAGTGTCGCGCGGTCCAGACGCCACGGCTGCGAGGCGAATTCGAACTGGCAGAGGTCGAAGCGGCAAGTCAGTGCGCGGCGCGCAAGCGCTTCGAATGTGAGCGGCTGCGCGCCGGGCAGCCGCGCGATCCCTGCCTTCGATGCGTTGCCCGCCGGTTCGCCCGGCAGGCCGGTCAGCGCGTAGAGCGTCACCGGCGTGTCGCCGGCCAGCGCCTCGATGGTGGCGGCCACGCTCGCCGCGGGCACGGCGAAACCCTGCGCCGTCGCGCCGCGCACGATCGCAAGCTCGAGCGCGACGCCCGGCGCCGAGAGCGCAAGATCGGGCGCGGTGCCCGCAAGCAGTGCAGGCGCGGTCGACATGACCGGGCCGAACACGCAGGCCGTCACCGGCTCGGCAGGCAAGGGCGCGGAAGGCGCAGTTGCAGCCGATCCGGCGGATTCGGCCGTTTTCGCCGCCTCGGGCGGTTCAGCAGTCCCGGTGGTTTCAGCGGTTTTTGCGGTCCCGGCCGTCTCGGGCAGCGGGAGGCACCGCGCGACAGGCACCGCGCGCAAGTTGCGATGGCCGGCGGCAGCGAAACCCTCGACGAGAAAGCGGAACCAGCCGCGATCGATCGCCGCGACCACCTGCCGGTCGTCCGGCAGCGCCTGCGAGTCGAGCGCGAGGTGACAGGTCTGCGGGTCCTGGATCAGTTGATCCTCGACGACGTTCGGCAGTGCCTGGCGCAGCCGCGGCCCCTTGAGCGGCGGCACGGCGGCCGGAATCGTCAGCAGGTCGCGCGCGGCGACGAGCAGGATCGTGGCAGACCCGCGCGGCAGGAGCGCCAGCGCCGCGCGACCCGCGCGCTGGGTGCGGCCCGTCTTGTCGAGCAGCACGAACGGCAGTTCCGGCAACTGCCATTCCTGCGAGTGGACCGCCGGGTCTCGCGGCGGCATCAGGACGATCAGCGTGCTCAAAGGCACCTCGTTTCGATGTTGGACTGAAGCGGTTTCATGGGTCGTCGCTCACGCGCACGACGCGCGTCGTATGGGTGAGCGAGTCGCGCCAGACAAGCGTGGTGCGGTCCAGTTCGGCGCGCTCGTGTTCGACGCGCCCATGAACCAGAAAATAGCTCGTGTTGACGTCGCACAGCGACGTATCGATCGCGGCCTGCGGCACGCCAACACCTTGAAGCGCGAGCTGCACGTCGCCCACGTTGCGGAAGAACACGCTCTGGCGCCGCGCCACGAGCGCCTGCGCGCTCGACAGGCTCATGCCCGGCATGATGGCCGCGATCACCTCGGCGCTTGCCGTGTTCATGTTGACGGGCGTCGTGGTGGGCAGGATCGTCACGAAGGGCCGCAGGCGCGCGAGCACGTCGGGCGTGAAGCCCGGCACGTCGAGCAGTCCGTCCACGCTCGTCATCACGATCGGGGCGGTGGCGCTGCTGTTTTCGGTGTCGTCGAGGCCCGGATTGTCGCTGAACGTCGCGCCGCCCGCGGCGCCTCCCACGACCTGCGGCGTCGTGGTCGGGGCGCCGGGGACCGTGGCGGTCTGAAAGCGCGTCGCGGAATAGGCGAGGCCCGAGCGCAGATAGACCGCCGTGCTCTGCGCGAGCTGGCCGTTGAGGCCGAGCAGTTGCAGGAGTCGCGCGAACGCCTGGATCTGCGTGAGGTCCAGTTGCAGGGCGCCGGGCGCGGGACTCGACACCAGGTTGCGCAGATTGAAGCGCGCTTCGGCGTCCTCGATGGAACCCGAAAGGTAAGTCGTCGCGCCCTGGGCGGAGCGCACGTCGCCGATCTGGCCGAGGAAGTCCGAGAGGCGCGTGCGCGCGAGCGGCACGCCCCAGGTGCCGCCGAGATAGGTGATGCCCGCCGTGGTATCGGCCTCCGAGCGCAGCACGAGACGGGTCCAGTCGAGCGCGCCGCGCGCGATCCACTGCGCCTGCGCGATGAGCCGCTGGTTTTCGATGCGGCGTAGCTGCACCTGCTGGCGCCACAGGATCCCCGAAACGAGAATGGCCGACAGCGCGACCACGAGCAACGCGGTGATGATCGCCGCGCCGCGCTGGCTATGCCGATCCCGCCGGTTAACGAGGCAGGTGGGACGGGCGGGGCGGCGCGGACGGGCCGCAGGAAGGGGCGCGCGCAGGTTCATTCGCCCACCAGAAAAACCCGCGTGACGGGCGACTGCAGCGACGTGGCGCCCACGCGTATCTGGAGCCCCGTCACGGAGCGCGGCATGGGCGCGTTGCCGAGCTGCGGCACCCTCATGCTGTTGATGTTGGCGGTGAGTTGCGCGCGCACGTCCTGCATGTTCGAGGTCCAGCCGACCTTCGGCACGTAGAGGTCCGCGTTGATCGAACCCACGCCGCTCATCATCGGCAGCGCGCTCCAGTTGTCGCCTTCGCCGCCGCGCGTCGCGCGCCGCAGCTCGCCGAGGTTGGCGATGGGCGGCGAGGCATAGCGCACCACGCGGCCCTCGCTCACGCGATAGCGCACGACCTGCAGCCGCGGCGCCGCGCCGGGCGGCACGGCGAACGCGCGCACGATCTGCAGCACGCCGCCGTCGAGCGAGATCGCGGGCGCGCCGGCTTCGTCGTCGGAGGCGGCGCGCTGGCAGTCGATACGCATCTGGTCGAACATCTGCGCGAACACGCGCTCGTCGGCCATCTCGCGCGAGATCGTCTCGCGGCCGCGCATGATCTGGTCGAGCCCGCGCCACGACAGGATCGCCACCACGGCGAGGATCGCAATGGCGACGAGCAGTTCGATCAGCGTGAAGCCGCGCGCACCGGTGCCGCGCGAGGCGCGTGCGGCACGCGCACGGTCACAGCGAGCGGTTCGTCTCATTGGCGACCACCGTGACGAGTTGCGCGAGATTGCCGGCGCGGCCCGGCGTCATGACCGACACCTCCACGCGGCGAAAGACCGGATTGGGCGTGGTGCTCACAGTCTGCACGCAAGTGAGCTCGAGATTGCCCTGCGAGCATTCGAAGCGGCTCTCGCCCACGTCGGGCCACGCGTGCGCGAGATGCAGCTGCGCGAGGGCATTGTCGGCGCTCCAGCCGGCGAGCAGGCGGTCGTGCAGATCGGCTTCGCTCGCGGCGAGGCTGCCCACCGCGCGCATGGAAGCGGCAAGCGCGATGGCGACGATCGCCAGCGCGACCAGCACCTCGATCATCGTGAAACCGCGCGCCGCTCGCGCGCGGGGCAGGCGTCGTGCTTGCCGCATGTCAGCGCACCTCGTAGCGGCCGCTGCCGGTGCCGACGATCGTCGCGCGCCCGGCTGCGGAAAAGAGCGTGACCTCGACCGGCACGTCGACGGCCTCGGTGCCGAACACGAGTCGGCTGGCTCCGTTGTCGTCGTCGCCGCCCGGATAGCTGATCGCAACGCCCGTCACGCCGCCTTCCCACTGGCGCGGACCGAGCAGGTCGTCGCGCAGCGGGCGCCAGCCATCGTCGGTGCGCACGTCGAAGCGAAATCCGCCCTCGACCGGCTGCCAGGCGATGGGGCGTGCGCGCACTTGCGCTTCGTCGCCGGCCGATTCGAACAGGAGCGCAAGGCGCTGGGCCTCTTCGTTGAGGTCGGTGCGCGGATTGCGCGAGAGCGACAGCGACGCGAGCGAAACCAGGATCCCCGCGATCAGCAGCACCACGAGCATTTCGAGCAGCGTGAAACCGCCCGCGCGGCCGCGCGCGAAGGCGCGCGGCGTCGAGCGGGCGGCGTGACGAAGCGGGAAGGGCTGGCGCATGCCTCGCGAGAATCCGCTACTGCCAGGAGCCGATGTCGGCGTCGTTCCCTTCGCCGCCAGGCTTGCCGTCGGCGCCGTAGCTGAACACGTCGATCTCGCCGTGCACGCCCGGATTCAGGTACTGGTACGGATTGCCCCAGGGATCGCTCGGCAGGCGTTCGAGATAGCCGCCGTCCTTCCAGTTATTCGGAACCGGATCGGTGGTCGGCTTCTGGATCAGCGCCTGGAGGCCCTGATCCTGGGTCGGATAGCGGCCGTTGTCGAGACGATAGAGCTTGAGCGCCTGCATGACCGTGCCGATGTCCTGGCGCGCGGCGACGCGCCGCGCTTCGTCGGGACGGCTCATGATCTTCGGCACGATCAGCGCGGCGAGAATGCCGAGAATCGCGATCACGACCATGATTTCGATCAGCGTGAAACCGCGTTGGCGGCGAGCGCGCAGCCCTTCGATTCCGGCACGGTGCTGGTCCCGGCGCTGGTCCCACTTGGTGGCCCACATGGACATGGCTTGCTTCCCTCCTGGCGATGATTTCCCGCGGCGCCCGTCCTGGCGCCGCATCCGACCCTGCGTGTCATGAGGACACGTGGCGGGTCATTGTAATGTCACGCGGTGACGGCTTCCGGGCATACCCGCACGCCGTCGAAAAATTCACAATACTCCGTACAATGGAACGCATGAACGCACTGCAAATCCGACTCGTCTCCCTCGCCGCCTTCGCGGTGCTCTGCGCCACGGCAACGTGGTGGGGTATCACGCTGGCCACGAGCCGCGCGGCACCGATCGTTGCCGCCGCCGCGCACGCGCCCGTTTCGCTCGACGAGGCCTCGACGCTGTTCGGCGGCAAGCTCGACCGCAGCGCGGTGCAGGACATCCACCTCTTCGGCATCCTCGCGCTCCAGCACGGCGCGGCCGCCATCGTCAGCATCGGCGGCGATCCGGCCAGGGCCGTCTCGCTCGGCGGTCCGATCGGCCAGGACGCCACGCTCGCCGAAGTGCGCCCCCGCTCGATCGTCGTCGACCGCCACGGCGTGCACTCCGAAGTCTTCCTGCCGGCCAACGCCGCCGGCCCCACCATCTACGTTCGCTGACGCCGCCTCTGCCGTTATCGCTACTGCACGAGGTTGTTCAGCTCGATGATCGGCAGCATCACCGCGAGCACGATCACGAGCACCACGCCGCCCATCGCCAGAATCAGCAGCGGCTCCAGCAGACTCGTGAGGAACATCGTGCGGCGCTCGAGCTCGCGCGCCTCGCCTTCGGCGGCACGGTCGAGCATCGTCGTCACGTCGCCGGTCGCCTCACCCGACCGGATCAGGTGCACGAGCACCGGCGGAAACGTCTTCGTGTTGCCGAGCGCCCGTGAGAGCGACGTGCCTTCGCGCACGCGCACGATGGCCTCGTCCACGTTCGTGCGCATCGCGCGGTTCGAGAGCGTCTCGCCCGCCGCCTGCAGCGCGCGCAGGATCGGCACGCCGGCCGCGGAAAGAATCCCGAGCGTGCTCGCAAAGCGCACCGTGTTGTAGCCGCGCACGAGCTTGCCCGCGAGCGGCGCGGTGAGCACCCAGCGGTCGAACGAAAGACGCGGCCCCGGCTGGCGCAAAATCGCGCGCACCGTCCACGCAAGTATCGCCACGACGATCAGCACGGCCCACCACCAATGCCTCACGAAGCCGGAGAGCGCCATCATGACGATGGTGAGAATCGGCAACTGCTGCTTCGTGCTCGCGAACACGTTCACCACCTGCGGCACCACGTAGCTCAGCAGGAACGTCACGATGCCGAACGCGATGATCGTGACGATCGTCGGGTAGGTGAACGCCAGCACGATCTTCTGCTTGAGCGCGTTGCGCTGCTCGATGTAGTCGGCAAGACGCGAGAGCACGATGCCGAGCTTGCCCGTATGCTCGCCGGCCGCCACCAGTGCGCGGTAGATGTCGGGAAAGTCGCGCGGATGCTGCGCGAGCGCGTTGGCGAACGAATGGCCGCCCAGCACCTCGGCGCGGATCGCCGCCATCAGCTCGCGAATGTAGTCGCGCTCGGCCTGCTCGGTGAGCACCGCGAGCGCCTCGCCGAGCGGCAGCCCCGCCACCAGCAGGCTCGCGAGCTGGCGCGTGAGGATGGCCTGCTCGCGCTGCGACAGGCGCCGCCCGAGCGCCAGGCGCTGCTGGCGCTCGCCGCGCGTGCGGCTGGCCGCCGGCTCGACGACGAGCGGCGTGAGCCCCTGGCCGCGCAACTGCGTGCGGGCGCTGCGCGCGCTGTCGGCCTCCAGTACGCCTTTTTGCGCCTTGCCCGCGGCGTCGATCGCTTCGAAACGGAATGCCGGCATCTTGCTTAACGCCCTTGCTTAGTGACAAGCCATCGGACGGCCCATCATGCGCCGCCCGTAACGCGCAGCACTTCTTCGAGCGAAGTCGTGCCCGCCTCGAGCCAGCGATCGCCGTCCTCGCGCAGCGTGCGCATGCCCTGCTCACGGCCAGCCTGGAAGACCTCGGCGTCCGCGGCATTGCGGTGGATCAGGGCGCGGATCGGTTCGTCGATGAGCAGCAGCTCGTACACGCCGCGACGGCCCGCGTAGCCCGACTGGCCGCAGCGCTCGCAGCCCACCGGATGCCAGCGCCGGTCGCCATTTTCTTCGGTGCGCTCGTCCTTGCAGTGCGGACACAACTGGCGCACGAGGCGCTGCGCCAGCACGCCGAGCAGCGATGAAGCCAGCAGGTACGGCTCGACACCCATATCGGTCAGACGCGTGACGGCCGAAGCCGCGTCGTTGGTGTGCAGCGTGGCGAGCACGAGGTGGCCCGTGAGCGAGGCTTGCACGGCGATCTGCGCGGTCTCCAGATCGCGGATTTCGCCGATCATGATGATGTCGGGATCCTGACGCAGGATCGAGCGCAGCGCACGCGCGAACGTCATGCCGATACGTTCGTTCACCTGGGTCTGGCCGATGCCCGAAAGGTCGTATTCGATCGGGTCTTCCACGGTCATGATGTTGGTCGTGGCCGTTTCGAGCCGCGACATCGACGCGTAGAGCGTGGTCGTCTTGCCCGAACCGGTCGGCCCGGTCACGAGCACGATGCCGTGCGGCTTCGCGATGAGCTGGTCGAACTTCGCGAGCGTGTCGGTGGCCATGCCGAGCGCCTGGAGATTCAGGCGCTGCGCATCCTTTTCCAGCAGACGCAGCACGGCGCGCTCGCCGTGGCCCGTAGGCAGCGTCGAGACGCGCACGTCCACGGGGCGCCCGCCCACGCGCAGCGTGATGCGGCCGTCCTGCGGCAGCCGCTTTTCGGCGATGTCGAGCTGCGCCATGATCTTGATCCGCGAGATCAGCGCGCCGTGCAGCGCCTTCTTCGGCCGCACGACGTCGCGCAGCGTGCCGTCCACGCGAAAGCGCACCACCGAAGCGTTCTCGAACGGTTCGATGTGAATGTCGGAGGCCTGCTCGCGCGCGGCCTGCGTGAGAAGCGCATTGATCATGCGGATGATCGGCGCATCGTCTTCGGACTCCAGAAGATCTTCCACTTCCGGAATGTCCTGCATCAGCCGCGACAGATCGACTTCGCCTTCCACCTCGCCCACCACTTGCGCGGCGCTGCCGTCGTGGCGCGCGTACGCCTGGTTGATCGCCAGCGCGAGTTCGTCGGCGGGGATGCGCACGAAACGCACGGCGCCGAAATTGCGCGCGACCTCGGCGATCGCCGCGCCGTTCGTGCGCTCGCCGATCCACACTTCGAGGCCGTCGGCGTGCTGCTGCGCAACGAGAATCTGGCCGCTCTTCGCGAAGCCGTAGGGCAGGAGTCGCGCCGCGAGCGGCGAGGGCGCCTCGCGCGGCGCCGCCGCATGCGGGGCGCCCGCCGTGGCCCGCGACTCGCTACCCGGCGTTCGCGGCGTGCTCACTGTTGCACTCCCGGCGTAGTCAGCAAAGGTTGCGCGGGCAACGTCTGGACGGGCACGGCGGGCTGGGACGGCGCCGCGCCGTTGGTGGGCACGGCGTAGCTGCTCGCGCCGCCCGCCGTACCGGCACCGCTCGTGCTGTTCGTGCTGTTCGTGCCGTTCGCCCCGCTGGCAGCGGCGGGCGCCGCGGGCAACATTCGCGTGGCCTGCTCGCGCCGCATCTTGTCGAGATCGAACAGGTTCAGCGCCGATCCGCCTTCGTTGGGACCGACCGGCATCGGCGGCACCACCGGATCGTCATTGTCCTTGATCAGGTTGTTATCGGACTTGTAGGCGCCCGTCATGCCCTGGATGTAGTCGTAGCGGTTCGACGTCACCGCACGCGCCGTGTCGCTGTCGCCGATGATCACCGGACGCAGGAACACCATCAGGTTGGTCTTCGTGCGCGTCTTGTTTTCCGAGCGGAACAACTGGCCGATCCAGGGAATGTCGCCAAGCAGCGGCACCTTGCTGTTGCTGACCTGGTAGTTGTCCTGCATCAGGCCGCCGAGCACGATGATCTCGCCGTTGTCGGCCAGCACGGTCGACTGGATCGAACGCTTGGTGAAATCGGGACCGGCGGGATTGGTCGTCACGTTGGTCGTGCCGGTCACGATCGCCGAGTCCTCGGTGTACAGCGTCAGCTTCAGGATCCCGCCTTCGGTGATCTGCGGCTTGATGTGCAGCGTCAGACCGACGTCGACGCGATCGTAGGTGTTGAACGCCGAGCTCGCCGTGCTGCTCGTGAGGTTCGAATACGAGCCCGTCTGGATCGGCACGTTCGTACCGACGACGATCTTCGCTTCCTGGTTGTCGAGCGTGACGAGGTTAGGCGTGGACAGCACGTTGGCGTCGCTCGTCTGCGACAGCGCCTGCAGCAACGCGCCGAGCCCCTGCACGCCGAACAGATTGTGGACCCAACCTACGTTCAACCCCTGCTGGAGGGTGCTGTTGGCGAGCGCGCCGGCCAGGCCCCCGGTAGCGCCGGCGGCGAGTGCTGCCGACGTCAGGTTGATGATGCTGTTGCCGCCGCCGGTGGCAAGATTGGTGCCGGCCAGCACGTTGCCGCTGCCGATCTGCCACTGGATACCGAGGTTGGCGTTCGTGTCCGAGTTCAGCTCGACGATCAGCGCCTCGATATAGACCTGGGCGCGCCGCGCGTCGAGCTGGTTGATCACGGAGCGCAGGTTGCGGTACACCGCGTCCGGCGCCGTGATGATCAGCGAGTTGGTGGCCGGGTCGGCCTGGATCATGCCGCCCGCCGGGTTGTCGTCGCCCTTGTCCTTGTTGTCGCCGAGGAATGGCGCATCGTCGTTGCCGTTGGCCGAACCGCCGCCCGTCATCGGGTTGCTCGACGACGTACTGCCGCCGCCGAGCGAGCTGCCCGGCAATGGCGGCGTGCCCGACGTGCCGGTCGAGCTGTTGCTGCCGTTGCTGCCGCCGCCCGTGTTCTGGTTGAACGAGTTCGCATTGTTGCCGGACGACGAGTCGTTCCCGCCTTTGCCCATCATCCCGCGCAGCGTCTTGGCAAGCTCCACGGCGTCGGCGTTGCGCAGCCGAACCACGTGGATGTTGCCCGGCATGCTCGTGGGCGCGTCGAGCTGCTTCGCCAGTTGGGTCGCGGCGGCGAGGCGCTGCACGTTCGAGGCGCGCAGCATCAGCGAGTTGGTGCGCGGGTCGGGAACGACCGAGACCTTCAGCGTGGGATCCGAAGCGCCGATCGCGCCCGGATCGAGCATCTTCGAAATGAGCGGCGCGATGTCGAGCGCGTTGGCGTTGTGCAGCGGCACGACCTGGACCTGCTGGCCGGCGGCCGTATCCACACCCGCGATAATCGCGGCGATGCGGCGCACGTTGTCGGCGTAGTCGGTGACGACGAGCGTGTTGTTCGACGGGTAGGCCGCAATCGTGTTGTTCGGCGAGATGAGCGGGCGCAGCACCGGCAGCAGGTTGTTCGCCGACTCGTTCCTCAGTACGAACACCTGCGTGACCACCTGGTCGCCGCGCGCCACCGGCGTGTTGCCGACATAGGTGGGCACGCCCTGCAGCTTGGCGTCGGCCTCGGGCACGACCTTCAGCACGCCATGATCCTGCACGAGCGCGAAGCCCTGCATGCGCAACGCCGACTGCAGCGTCTTGAGCGCCTGGTCCTCGGGAACGGGGTTCTCCGAAACGAGGTTGAGCTGCCCTTTCACGCGCGGGTCGACAATGATGGTTTTGCCGGTCGCGGCGCCAATCGCTTTCGCCACCTGGTCGATGTCGGCATTGACGAAATTAAGCGTCACCTGAGCGTGCGCGACCTGCGCCGAGATGATTCCGCTCACGAGTAGCGCCGTGGCAACGCGGCGCAAAGCCATACGATTTCTTCTCATGGATGTCATATCGAAGCCGATGGCGGGCGTCACCGGCTGTTCGTGCGGAATGAGCGAGCGGCGGTGAGCGCGTGGCGGGCCTGCGCGCCTGCCTGCCTCCACCGGCCGATCCGGGCAGCCGCCTCTCTCGTCCCCTCGGCCACCAATGATCTACAAAAAAACGCAACAGTAGCAGCTTTTCGTGTCGAATTTGTCACAAGGTTAGGCAGTCCGTGGATTTCTTCTACTCTCCTCTACTCGTTTCGCAGACTTAAAAGCATTTTGTAAGCCATTGGGCCGCGTGATCCGCGTTTATCCTTACCGTTCCTTACCGTCTTTTCGGCGGGACCGTGTTTGCCGGGCCTCATCCGGATGGGACAGGCGGCTTGACGCGTCATAAGCGGCCGGTATCATACGGGCGATCCGGATGCCCATATTGCTTGCCCTGCCATGAAGAAGGCCTGGTCCCGCCCGATTGCCCTTGCTGCCGCCGCGCTCGCGCTGGCCGGCGTCAGCACGCTCGCGCGCGCCGACTGCTTCGATGCGGCCGCCCATTATCAGCAGGTCAATCCGCTGATCCTGCGCGCAATCGCATGGCAGGAATCGCATAATCATCCCGACGCAGTACACAGGAATGCTAACGGATCGACCGATTACGGCGTCATGCAGATCAATTCCGTGCACCTCCCCACGCTCGCGCAGTACGGCATCTCGCAGAGCACGCTGATGGAACCCTGCAAGAACGTCTATATCGCCGCGTGGCATCTGCGCCAGCAGATGAACAAATACGGCAACACGTGGGCCGCGGTCGGCGCCTACCATTCGGAAACGCCGACGCAGCGCGACCGCTACGCGCAGCAGATCGCCGCTATTCTTCGGCAGTGGCATTTCCTCAAGTAAGCCGCAACGCCTGCCCGGTCTGAAAGACAGGGCCGATCAGCGCAGGGCGCGCACATGATGCACAATGCGTTCTAGCGCCGCATTCGTGCGGCCCGTCTTTCGTCCTTCTGATTGCCACACTGCGATGAACCAGCCGCCACTGCCCGTCACCGTGCTCGCCGGGTTCCTGGGCGCGGGCAAGACCACGCTGCTCAACCACATCCTCGCGAATCGCGCCGGCCTGCGCGTCGCCGTGATCGTCAACGACCTCGCGGCCGTCAATATCGACGCCGCGCTCGTGCGCGATGCCTCGGCGCTTTCGCACGTCGAGGAAAAGCTCGTCGAAATGTCGAACGGCTGCATTTGCTGCACGCTGCGCGACGATCTGCTCACCGAGATCCGCCGTCTCGCGCAGGAACAGCGATTCGACGCGATCCTGATCGAATCCACGGGTATCGCCGAACCCATGCCGATCGCCGAGACCTTCACTTTCGTCGACGACGACGGCACTTCCCTTGCCGACATCGCACGCCTCGACACGATGGTGACCGTGGTGGACGCGTTCAACTTCCTGCGCGATTACGCCTGCGCCGACGCACTTGCCGAACGCGGTCTCGCCGCCACAGAAGAAGACGACCGCACGCTCGTCGAGCTGCTGATCGAACAGGTGGAGTTCTGCGACGTGCTCGTCGTGAACAAGGCCGACCTCGTGAGCGACGACGAACTCGCGCACCTGCAGCACATTCTTGCGCGCATCAATCCGCGTGCCATCCAGGTCGTGAGCCGTTTCGGCACCGTGCCGCCCGGCGAGGTGCTGAACACAGGGCGCTTCGATTTCGACGCGGCCTCGAGTGCTCCCGGCTGGCTCGCGTCGCTCAACGATCACGATCACCACCACGGCGAAGCCGACGAATTCGGCATTGGCAACTTCGTCTATCGCGCGCGGCGGCCGTTTCATCCCGAGCGCCTGTGGGCGCTGCTGCACGAAGAATGGAAGGGCGTGCTGCGCACCAAAGGCTTTTTCTGGCTCGCGACGCGCAACGACGTGGCCGGTTCGCTTTCGCAGGCGGGCGGCACGTGCCGGCATGGGCCGGCCGGCACATGGTGGGCGGCGCAGCCGCGCGAAACCTGGCCGCAGGACGCGGAGCTCGAACAGGAAATCGCCCACGACTGGTACGGCGACGCGAACGACGCAAGCATCGGCGACCGGCGCCAGGAACTCGTCATGATCGGCGTGGATCTGGATCGCGCAGCGTGGCAGGAGAGGCTCGACGCCTGCCTCTTGTCCGATGCCGAATTCGCGGCCGGCGCACCGGCATGGAGCGCTTTCGCCGATCCGTTTCCGTCTTGGGACCTCGAAGACGATCACGAAGGCGGCGAGAGCGAAATCGTTCACCGACCGGAATAACGCTAAAAACGCGGACGAAAAAAACCCGCCAGGGGGCGGGTGTCAACTTAAAGCGGCAGTACCTTAGCGCTTGTTGACGGCGTCCTTGAACGCCTTGCCAGCCGTGAACTTGACCGTCTTGGCTGCCGGAATCTTGATGGTTTCGCCCGTCTTCGGGTTGCGGCCCGTACGCGCTGCACGCTTGCCCGAACCGAAGCTGCCGAAGCCGATCAGCTGCACGGCGTCACCCTTCGCCACAGCCTTCTTGACCACTTCGAGGAGCGTGTCCAGCGTCTCGCCGGTTTGCGCCTTGCTTGCGCCCGTCTGTGCTGCAACGGCGTCGATCAGTTCCTGTTTATTCATTGAGAAAGTCCTTATCAGTTTAGGTTGACACGAACAGCGCGAACGCGCCGATTATACGGACGCGTGCCGCGCCGTCGAGCAGCGACGGTTCCGGAGCACCCCGGCGTTTTTCGTTGCGGCGCAGAGCGTAGCGCCTCACCGCAACGGCCGTGCTGCCGCTTCCCTGGGCGGCGCTTGCTATGATAGCGCAGCGCAAACCCAATAACGACAAGGGTTTCGAAGATTTGCAGTGGGATTCTCCCGAATTCGCGCTAACGCCTGCATTTTTTGGCCGCAATCCCTCGAAAAGGCCGCTGCATTGACGATTTCTAACAGTCGTGCGTTGCGTCCGGCCAACGCCCCGATGCCGCAAAACCAGGCTGGACGGGGGTTTTGAGAAGTCGAGCCAGGTCTTTGCCGCGCCCTGGTCTCTGGCGCCAGCGCGTTTTTCACTGCACGTTCCAGCCCGTTCGCGTTCCTTATGACCGCCATCCTGACTCCCGCCACACTCGCTTTTCGCGAGGACGGTACGCCGTTTTCTCCCGCATTCGGCGACATTTATCACAGCGCATCCGGGGCATTCGCCCAGTCCGAAGCTGTCTTTCTGCATGGCAACGGCTTGCCCGAACGCTGGCAGGGCCGCCGCATTTTCACCGTGCTGGAAACAGGCTTCGGCATGGGCGTGAACTTCCTCGCCACCTGGTCGGCATGGCGCAACGATCCCGCACGTTGCGAGCGGTTGCATTTCGTTTCGGTGGAAAAGCACCCATTTACATGCGGCGATCTGCGTGCCGTGCTCAATGCGATCGTTGCTCACGCACCTCTTTCGGCGCTCGCGCACGAACTCGCCAACGCCTGGCCGATGCTCGTGCCGGGCACCCATCGGCTCGAATTCGAAGGCGGACGCGTCACGTTGACGCTCGTTTTTGGCGACGCGTCCGAGGTGCTTCCCAAAATGTGGTTACGTGCGGATGCTTTCTATCTCGACGGCTTCGCACCGGCGAAGAATCCCGATCTGTGGTCGCCGGCGCTTTTCAAGGCGCTGGCCCGCGTGGCCGGCGACGACGCAACGTTCTCGACCTGGAGCAGCGCCGGCGAGGTCAAGCGCGCGCTCGAGGCGAGCGGCTTCGAGTACCGCAAGGTCGAGGGCTTCGGGTCGAAACGCGCGATGCTCGTGGGCCGCTTCGCACCACGCTGGCGCGTGCGGCGTTATGAACCGCCGCTGCCGGCCGCGGTGCGCGAGCGCCATGCGGTCGTGATCGGCGCGGGGCTCGCAGGCTGTGCGCTCGTGGAGCGGCTCGCGGCCCGCGGCTGGCGCGTGACCCTCGTCGAACGCCGTGCCGCGCCGGCGCGCGAAGCGTCGGGCAATCCCGCAGGCGTCTTCCATCCGCTGATCTCGCGCGACGACAGCAGCGCGTCGCGCATCACGCGCGCGGGCTTCCTCTACGCACTGCAGCGCTGGGCCGCGCTCGACGCGGCAGGCGAGGGACCCGTGCGCTCGAATTCCGGACTCCTTCATCTCGCCACCGACGACGAATCGCGCGCCGTGGCCGCGGCCCTCGGTTCGTTCGGTTATCCCAACGAATACGCTCATGCGGTTTCGCGTCAGGAAGCCGCGCGAATCGCAGGCATCGAACTCGCTTACGACGGCTGGTTCTATCCGCTCGGCGGCGCAATCGATCCGGCTTCGTTGTGCCGCGCACAATGCGCGGCGGCGGGCACGCTGCTCGACGCGCGTTTCGGCACGAACGCGGCGCGCGTCGAGCGCACGGCAAACGGCTGGGACGTCTTCGACGAAACCGGTGCGCTCATCGCCCAGGCCGAGGTCGTGATCTTTGCGAACGCGCACGACGCCGCGCGCGCGGCGACGCTCGATTACGCCCCGACACGCCTCGTGCGCGGCCAGCTCACGCTCGTCGCGCCCAGCCCGATCGCGCCGCTGCGCGTGCCCGTGATCGGCGACGGCTACGCGGTGCCGCTCGCGAACGACGTCACGCTCGCGGGCGCCACCTACGAAGTCGACGACGCAGGGACCGAGCTACGCGCGGCGGGACACGTGGAGAACCTCGAACGCGTTGCCCGGATGCTGCCCGGGCTCGATGCCGCGCTCGCGTCCGGTCGCGCCGGCGAGCTGGACGGGCGCACCGCATTTCGCTGCGTGACGAGCGACCGGTTGCCGATGATCGGCCAGCTCGGCGACGAGGCCGAGGCGCGGCGCTCTGCAGAGCGTCTCGCCGGCGCGTGGCCGCTCGACCTGCCACGCGTGCCGGGCCTCTACGGCGCTTTTGCCTACGGATCCCGCGGCCTCGTATGGTCGGCGCTGGGCGCCGAACTGATCGCCTCGCAGCTCGAAGGCGAGCCGTGGCCGCTCGAACGCGAGCTCGCGGAACAGCTCGATCCCGCGCGCTTCTTGCAACGCGCGTTGCGCCAACGGAATCTCTAGACATGTTCGATACGCCATCGCGTACCGCGCCAAGGTTATCCACGCCATGTTGTGGATAACCGCGCGGATTGCAGGTGAAGCACGTGTGGAATCGATGTGGACGTAAACGGGGTAACTCGCGGCTCCGCCCAGATGGCCAAAAAGTTGCTCCACGATCCCAGACCACACCTCACATGCTTTGCGACCGGTTGTGCGAGCGCCAAGTCACTGATCTTTTGGAGCTATCCACAGTTGTCCACAGGAAAGAGGCCCCTTTGTTAACTTCTACTATGTATACATACGGTAAACCATAAATTCAAAGCTGACGCCATCGCTATCGGCCGTCATTCCTTTTGTACGGTTTGCTTCGAGATCCCCGTATAGCGGTCAAAATTTCCATCTGTGCCATCAGTCAGACGTAATTACCGCTCCGACAGCCGGCTGCGGCCAGTGGGGACAATTGCAAAAAAGCTATGGCACAATCGCCGTTCTCCCTGCGTCGCGTGCCGTATCTGACGGCCGACGCATCCATGGAACGGATGTCGCTTGTCCTGACTCTTAGTGCTCAGGAGAAGCGGCGGCGTTCGTTCATCCAACGCGGGCGCCGCCATCCACACGTACGCGCCCGCACCGGTTGTCTGCCACTTCCGGCACGCCGGCGCTGTGCTTTCCCGTAGTTGCGCAGTTGAACCCCGCCCGGCGGGGCGCGCACCGTCCGTGGAATTTCGGCCTTGTATTCTGGCCGGCTGCGCCACGCGCCGAATGACGGAAGCCCGGGCTGAGCGCCCCGGTGCGGCACGCGGCTTGCCTGTATTGGCCCGTGCGTGAGCCGTTGTCGATCACCCGCAGTTGGTCGCCTGCAGTCGGTCACCTGCTGTTGATCACCGTCGGACAGCCGGACCGTCTTCCGTGTCGACCCGAGTTGGCGCTCGAGCGCCTCGCTCCGGTCCCATGCAAGACGTTGCACAAGGAGAAGCCACCACGATGAAGTCGGCGTTTTCGTTCTTTCCTGCCTGGCCGCTGCAGCTCGACGGCATTTTCTGGGCGGGCCTCGCATTGCTGGCCGCCGGGCTATGCGGCGAACTCTGCTACCGCGCCTGGCGTTTGCCGCGCATTTCGGGGTATGCCGTCATCGGTCTCATTGCGGGCTCGGCGGGCTTCGGCGTCATCGATGCCGACGTTGCGCGAGCCGCGCGGCCGCTCCTCGACGTTGCGCTCGGCCTGTTGCTGTTCGAGCTTGGAAGCCGGCTCGACCTGCGCTGGATCCGCCGCAATCCCTGGCTGATCCTGTCGAGCCTCGCGGAAGCGACGTTCACGTTCGTGCTCGTGCTGATCGTGCTGCTGTTCCTCAAGGTGCCGCTGATGGTGACGCTCGTGGTCGCGTCGATCGCGATGGCCACGTCGCCCGCCATGGTCATTCAGCTCAAGACCGAGTTGCGCGCCGAAGGCCAGGTCACGCAGCGGCTTCTCACGCTCACCGGGCTCAACAGCATGTACGCGGTGGTGGTGGAAAAACTCGCTTCGGGCTGGTTGCATCAGGAGATCTACGGCAACGTGATCGCGACGATCCTGCAACCGCTTTATCTGCTGGTCGGATCGCTGATCCTCGCGTATCTGCTCGCACGCGCCTGCACCTTGTTCTACCGGCGGCTCAGCCCGCAGGACGAGCATTCGTTCGTCGCGCTGTTCGGCCTCGTGCTGCTCGCTATCGGCATCGCGCATGTGTTCAAGCTATCGACGATTCTGAGCCTGCTCGCAGCCGGCATCATCGTGAAGAACCTCGAAGCGCGGCCGCAATTGTGGCCGCAGCATTTCGGCACGGCCGGCTGGCTGCTCACCGTGATCCTGTTCGTTCTCACACTGACGACTTTCGAGTGGCACGACATTCTCGTTGGCGGCGCGGCCGCGGCCGGACTGATCGTCGCGCGGTTCGTCGGGAAACTGGTCGGTGTGCTGATTTTCGCCAAGCCGAGCGGCCTCGAATGGAAGCAGGGCGCGGCGCTTGGGGTCGCGCTGACGCCGATGTCGGCGCTTGCCTTGCTGCTCATGCAGGACACCTACGAACTCTATCCGAACTTCGATCCGCGGCTGCGCGCGATCGTGATGTGCGCGGTCGTCGCGCTGCAACTGCTCGGACCGTGGCTCGTCTATCGCGCGCTTGCACTAGTGGGCGAGCGGGGCGAAGAATGAAACCGGCGGCGCTGCGGCCACGCCGCGCGCCGCCGCAAGTGGAACACTGCGCACCTCGCCCGCTGCCATCCGGGGCGATGCGCCTGCACTAGGGGACGCCATGTCACTGGAATCATTTGTCGACTCGAAACCGTTCACGTTCGGTATCGAACTCGAAATGCAGATCGTCAACACGCACGACTACGATCTGACGAAGGCCGGCAGCGACCTGATGCGCCTCGTGAAGGATCAGGAGATTCCGGGCAACATCACGCCCGAAATCACCGAAAGCATGATCGAGCTCTCCACGGGCATCTGCACGACGCACGAACAGGCCGTGACCGACCTGCGCAAAATCCGCGACACGCTCGTTGCCGCGGCCGACCGGCTCAACGTGGGTTTGTGCGGCGGGGGCACGCATGCTTTTCAGCAATGGAGCGACCGCCGCATCGTCGATACGCCCCGATTTCAATACCTTTCGGAACTCTACGGATACCTCGCGAAGCAGTTCACCGTGTTCGGCCAGCACGTTCACATCGGCTGCCCCGACGCGGACAGCGCGTTGTTCCTGCTGCACTCGCTCTCGCGTTTCATTCCGCACTTCATCGCGCTTTCGGCGTCGTCGCCGTACGTGCAGGGCGTCGATACCGGATTTCACTCGGCACGCCTGAATTCCGTGTTCGCGTTCCCGCTGTCCGGACGCGCACCGTTCGTGCTGAGCTGGGAGGCGTTCAAGGGATACTTCTCGAAGATGGTGCACACCGGTGTTGTCAACAGCATGAAAGACTTCTACTGGGACATCCGGCCGAAGCCAGGCTTCGGGACCATCGAGGTGCGCGTGATGGACACGCCGCTTTCAGTCGAGCGGGCGGCAGCCATTGCCTGCTACATCCAGACCCTCGCCCGCCATTTGCTCACCGACCGGCCGATCATGCCGCTCGAAGACGATTACCTCGTCTACACCTTCAACCGCTTTCAGGCATGCCGCTTCGGGCTTGCCGGCACCTGTGTCGATCCGCAGACGGGCGAGCGGCGCACGATCTCGGAGGACATCCTGGCGACGCTCGAGCGCATCGCGCCGCACGGCGAGGCACTGGCTTCGACCCGGGCGTTGACCGAGATCGGCACGATCGCCCGCGGCCAGGCCAACGACGCCACCTGGCTGCGCAGCGTGGTGGCCGAGGAAAAATCGCTGCACGAGGCCGTGCGTCAGCAATGTCTGCGCTGGCGCGCTTGAACCGGGAACTGGTCCTGCCAAGAATGGCGGAAGGAGGGCAGCCTGCAGGCTGCCCTTTGCATTTGAACAATCCGATGTCCAAGTCCCGCAACACTATTTTTCGCGGCGTTACGGTTCATTTCGATGTCCTCCAGGATTTTGCTTAGCGTAATGTTTAGGTTTTCGATGCAATCGAAATCGACAAAAGCGGGGGACGTGTCGCCGGCAAGCGAGAAAATGCCTGAAAACTCAAGGGATTACGCTAATGCCGGGAGCGTGAAGCAGTGCGACAACCGTGTAGATTCCAGTTGCGTTTGCGCGAAAAATACGGGATAACCTGCGAAGGTCTGATCAGCGCGCAGGTGTTATCAAGAGCTTACCCACATACTATCCCTGCGCTTATCAACTGGTTATCCACAAACTGCGCGGGATAACTTAGCTGTACGATTTGCTACTCTCGCATAGAATGTCGGTTTGTTGCGGAGGGGCAGGGCAGAAACGATGTCCGAAGCCTCAGCGGCGAGAGAAAAACGACTGTACGAAGCCAGCCGGAGCACGGCGAAGCAAGGCAGGGGTGGTTTGAGATAGTATGCGGTCCGGAATACTGGACGCAGGGTTCCCACAAGGCCGTCGCATTGCGCGGCGGCTGACGATGCAGCGCAAGCTGCCAATAACACCAGCGAAAGACTATGAGCGAAGGCGTATACGGAGAGCAAGCAGCCGGGCGAGTGACCCATAGCCTGCTGCGACTCAGCACGGCGATGCGGAGCCAGGCATGGGACTGGGCCGAAGGGGCGGGACTCACGCCGACCCAGGGCGAAATTCTCGTGCTGCTGATGCAGCGGAAGGGGCCGATGCGCCTCGGCGAAATTGCGCGGGAAACGGCACTGACCGCCGCGACGACCAGCGACGCGGTGAGCACGCTCGAAACCAAGGGGCTCGTCGAAAAGCGTCGCGCACTCGATGACGGTCGCGCCCTCGCGGTGCGCCTCACGTCGCGCGGCCGCACGGCAGCAAAGAAGGCGGCGCAGTGGCCGGACTTCCTGGCCAAGGCCGTCGGCACGCTGCGCGGCGACGAGCAGGCGGGGTTCTACCGCACGCTGCTGAAAACCGTCTATCAGCTCGAAGTTCAGGAAGCCATTCCGCAGCACCGGATGTGCCTGACCTGCTCGAATTTCGAGGTCAGCAAGAACCCGAAGAAGGCGCCGCATCACTGCCGCCTGCTCGGGATCGACATGTCGGACACCGATCTGCGGCTCGATTGCTCGGTGTACGAACAAGCCGATGCGACGACCCAGAAGAAAAACTGGAAGATCTTCGCGGCGTAACACCTGCGGTTTCTGGTCGACTGCGCAGGCCGGCTGCGGGCCGCTTCGATGAGTGGTCCCGCCGTGCGCCGGCGGCTTACGGCTGCCGGCCCGCCTGTTTTTAGCGTGACACGCCCTATGAATCAGCCGATGAATCGCGAAGTATTGGCCGTGCGCCATGTCTATTTCGAGGACCTCGGCAGTTTCGAGCGCGTGCTCGGCGAGCGCGGCCGGCTCGTCCGTTACCTGGACGTGGGCTTTGCGCGCGTCGGTGCGCTCAATCCGGTATCGGCTTCGCTGATGGTGATACTCGGCGGCCCGATCAATGCCTGCGACGACGCACGTTATCCGACACTGGGTGCGCTCGCGGGGTTGATCGAAAAGCGCATCAGCGCGGGCCTGCCCACGCTCGGCATCTGCCTCGGCGCACAACTGATCGCGCGGGTGCTCGGCGCGCGGGTCTACGCGGCGGCGCAGGCCGAGATCGGCTGGACGCCGCTCACGCTCACCGACGCCGGCCGCGCGTCGCCCATACGTCATCTGGACGGCGAAACAACGTCCATGCTGCACTGGCATGGCGATACCTTCGATCTGCCGCAAGGCGCCACGCGTCTTGCCTCAACACCGCTTTGCGAGAACCAGGCGTTTGCGTGGGGCAAGCATGTGCTCGGGCTGCAGTGCCATCCCGAAGTGCGCGCCGACCGCTTCGAGCCCTGGCTGATCGGTCACGCGGCCGAGATCGCGCAGGCGGGTGTCGACGTCAACGCGCTGCGCGCCGATACGGCAAACTTCGCTCCCCGGCTGGAAGCCCAGGCGAGCCGCATGTTCGGCGAATGGCTCGATACCGTCGATGTGACGGATGTCGCGGTGAAGCGCCCCTGAGCGACAGGTAGCCGCACCGTCTCTACCGGTTTGCGAATCGCCTTCCTGCCGGTATTGCCGCCGCGGGATGTCCTGGTTGCGCGTCTGCGCGCGAAAAGTCGGCGTGCTATTCTCAAACGCTCCTTTTTTCGTTCGCGATTTCCTCATGAGCCCGCTCTTCACACCGTTGGCGCTGCGTGGCATGACGCTCGCCAATCGCATCGTCGTCTCCCCGATGTGCCAGTATTCCGCCGACCGCGGCGAAGCCACCGACTGGCATCTGATCCATCTGGGGCATCTCGCGCTTTCGGGAGCGGGGATGCTTTGCATCGAGGCCACCGCGGTGGAGCCGGACGGGCGTATCACGCCGGCCGATCTCGGCTTGTGGGACGACGTGACCGAAGCGGCGCTCGTGCCGGTGCTCGCTGCCATTCGCCGCCATTCGCCGATCCGCGTGGCCATGCAGCTCTCGCATGCGGGGCGCAAGGCATCGAGCCATGTGCCCTGGGAGGGCGGGCAGTTGATTCCGGTGGCCGAAGGCGGCTGGTTGCCTTGCGCACCCTCCGAGCTGCCTCACAAGGACGACGAAACGCCGCCGCTCGCGCTCGACGTCGCGGGCCTGAACCGCGTGCGCGAAGCGTTCGGGGCATCGGCACGGCGTGCGGCGCGGCTTGGCATCGACGCCATCGAAGTGCACGCGGCGCACGGCTATCTGCTGCACCAGTTTCTTTCTCCGCTCGCGAATCAGCGCAGCGACGAGTATGGCGGTTCACGCGAGAACCGCATGCGCTTCCCGCTCGAAGTCTTCGACGTCGTACGCGCCGAGTTTCCCGGCGATCGCCCGGTGGGTGTGCGCGTATCGGCAACCGATTGGGTGGAAGGGGGCTGGACGCCCGACGATACCGTCGCGTTTGCCGAGGCCCTCAAACAGCGCGGTGCGGACTGGATCGACGTATCGTCGGGCGGCGTTTCGCCGTTGCAGAAGATTCCGCTTGAGCCCGGCTACCAGGTGCCGTTCGCGCGCAAGGTGAAGGCGGCAACGGGCTTGCCGACCATCGCGGTCGGGCTTATCACCGATCCGCTGCAGGCGCACCAGGTGATTGCGGACGGCGATGCCGACATGGTGGCCATGGCGCGCGCAATGCTCTACGATCCGCGCTGGCCATGGCATGCCGCGGCGCAGTTCGGTGCGAGCGTGAGCGCGCCGCCACAGTATTGGCGCTCGCAGCCGCGCGATCAGAAGAGCCTCTTTGGCGAGACCACGCTCGGGCAGCGTTGAGGCACGCCGCACGCGTGCGCGCGATGGCTTGAACGAAAACGCTGCGAACGTGTACGATTCCAGTTGTGGCGCGCCTTTAGCGTGGCACGCGCGCGGCGCCTCTTCGGCGCCGCGTTTGCGTGAAGCCTCCCCAGTACTTCACAAGGATTCAATCAATGAGTGTACGCAAGATCGTGGTGCGCCAGTCCGGCGTGCACGGTAAGGGCGTGTTTGCGGCGGTGTCGCTCGAAGCGGGCACGCGCCTGATCGAATACAAGGGCGAGCGCATCTCCTGGAAGGAAGCGTTGCGGCGTCATCCGCACAATCCGGACGAGCCGAATCACACGTTCTATTTCGCGCTCGACGAGGGCGGCGTGATCGACGGCAAGGTGGACGGCAACAACGCACGCTGGATCAATCACTCGTGCGCGCCGAACTGCGAAGCGGAAGAAATCGAGGGGCACGTGTATATCCACGCGCTGCGCGATATCGAAGCCGGCGAGGAGCTGTTCTACGATTACGGCCTCGTGATCGACGCCAGACAGACCAACAAGCTCAAGCGCGAATACGAATGCCGCTGCGGCGCACGCAAGTGCCGCGGCACGATGCTCGCGCCGCCCGAGAAAGACAAGGACAAGAAATCCGGTAAGTCCGGCAAGGCCGCGAAGGGCAAAAAGAAGAAATAAGCGCGGGCGTCAAGCCCGTTAAGCCTGTTGAGCCTGAAACGAACAAGGGCCGCATAAGCGGCCCTTGTTGCATTCGCGTGATGCGCGAGCGGCGCCAGGAGCATGCGTCAGGAGTCGACAGGCGCCTGGTTCGTGGTCCTCTTCGATGACGCGGCCGTCCGCTGTTCGTGTTTTTCGACCGCGGGCGCAACCGGGTTCGTTTCGGCATTCGGGCCTGGGCGGCCCGAGAGCGGTACACGCACGATGAAACGTGCACCGCCTTCCGCAGCGTCTTCGTAATGCACGCTGCCGCGATGGAGCGCCATGATGTCGTGGACGATCGCGAGACCGAGACCCGCGCCGCTATCGACGCCGCTTTCGGTTTGACCGTCGCCGCGGAAGAAGCGCTTGAACAGATCGGCCTGCTGCGCGAGCGGCACACCGCCCCCGTTGTCCTCGACGATGATCTCGGCCATCGACACGTCGTCGTCGACGGTCTGCGTCACCGTCACCGTGATGCGGCCGCCGTCGAGACGGGCGGGCGGTACGTATTTGAGCGCATTGTCGAGCAGGTTCGCGATGACCTCGTGCAGCAGCACCGGGTTGCCGCGCACCATCAACGGCCGGTCGTTCTCGGGCGCATCGAGTCGCTGGAAGCCGAGGTCGACGTGGCTCGCGAGCGCGCGCGGTACCCATTCCGCACCGGTCTCGAACGCGAGCGCGGCCATGTCGATATCGACGAAGCGCGCCGCCTGCTCGCCCGGTTCGGCACGCGCGAGCGAAAGTAGCTGATTCGACAAGCGCACGGCGCGATCGGCGGCCGCGCGCAACTCACGGACCGCATTGTTGACCTGCTGGGGTTCGCGCGCGTTGGCGGCCTGCTCCGCGTGCAGCTTCACGGCCGTGAGCGGCGTACGGAGCTGATGCGCGGCATCGGCGATGAATTTGCGCTGGGCGTCGAGCGCGGTCTTCAGGCGCCCGAGCAGCGCGTTCAGCGCGCCGGTGAGCGGGCGGATTTCGACGGGCACATAGGTCTCGTCCACGGGCTCGAGCGAAGTGTGGGTCTGGCGATTCAGCGAATCGGCGAGGTCCGTGAGCGGGTTGAGCTGCTGGTTCACGACGCGCCACACGATGACCCAGCCCGCGAGCAGCAGGAGCAAAAGCGGCATCATGATCGCGACGAGAAATTCGGCGGCGATCCGCAGGCGGTGATGCACCGGCTGACCGACTTCGATGACGATCGGATTGCCCGAGGGCTGCGGCACGCGCACCTGGGCCACGCGCACCGTTACGCCCTTGTACACGGTTTCGAACACGTAGGCGTAGTGCATGCGGCGCACGTTCGTGCCCTGCAGCGGCAGGTCGTGGTCGCCGGCAATCTCCGCATCTCCGTTGCTGATGCGATAGATGAGGTCCTCGACCGGGTCGGAGAACATGGCTTGCGCAAGCGGCGGCACGGTGATGGGCGCGTCGGGGCCGGCGATCTGGATCTGCTTGGAGATGGCCGTGGCGAGGTCGGCAAGCGAGCGGTCCACGACGTGCTGGGTGTACTGCCACGCGAGCCAGTAGGCGATCAGGCCGCTCATCAGCGCGAGCAGCGACAGCGGGGCGGCCAGGCGGCGCAGCAGCGTACGGCGCAGACTGTTAGCGGCCGGATGAGGCATGGTGGATTCGGGTCATGAATGAATCGAGTGCGCCGGGGTAAACGACACGGCACACCGCACGGCATGCCGTGCGGTAAGAATCCATTCATTGTACGCGGGCGGCCACCCGCGCGGCAGAGGAGGAGGGATTGGGCTGCGCCGCGCCGCAGCATGGCGGCGCGGTGGGGGCAGAGTAGTGGAGCGACAACCCCGCAGCCGCCGCGTCAGGCTGCCTGGCGGATTTCCTGCAGCAGGTAGCCGAAGCCGCGCACCGTGACGATTTCGACACGGCAGTTTTCGAGCTTCTTGCGCACGCGGTGCACATAGACTTCGATCGCCGTGTCGCCGAGATCTCCGCCGAAGTGCGTGAGGTGGTCTTGCAACTGCGCCTTGCTGACGACGCGGCCATGACGCAGCAGCAGCATTTCGAGCACCGCGAATTCGCGCGGCGAGAGCTCGAGCGGCTTGTCGTCGTTGAAGATGCGGCGGTCGACGCCCGAGAGGCGCACGCCGCCCAGCGAGACTTCGGGGCGCGGCACGTCGCCGTGCGGGCCGCTGCGGCGCATCACGGCACGGATGCGCGCTTCGAGTTCGGCAGGCTCGAACGGTTTGAGCATGTAGTCGTCGGCGCCCGAATTCAGGCCCTGAACACGGTCGTTCAGTTCGTCGCGTGCGGTGAGCACGATGACGGGGGTGTGGCGGTTGCTTTGACGGAAGCGCGACAGCAGCGTCATACCGTCGATGCCCGGCAGGCCGAGGTCGAGAATCACGAGTTCATGGCGGTTCTGCGCGAGGGCTTGCTCGGCGAAAATACCGTCGTGGACCATGTCGACCGTAAAGCCGGCTTGTTCGAGGCTGGACTGGATGCCGCGTGCGATGGGGCGGTCGTCTTCGATCAGAAGGAGTCGCATGGGATTCGCTCAAGTACAATGGGTTTAGCGTTTCAGGCACGCAGTTCGCGAAGCGCCGCTCATCTCACCTGATTCGCACAGCGGCTAAACGGCGCCGCGTGCGAGGGTTGCGCGAGTCACGACCAACATGTCCGATATTTCGATTACCGAACTCGAAGCCGCGATCAACTTCTGGCGCAACCGCTCGCCATCGAGCGGCGACGAACTCGCGTTGTGCAAGGAGGCTAGCGCGCTCTCCAAGCCGTATGCGCTGCTGATTGTACAGCGTCAGAACGCCATATCACCTGAACGTTTGGACACGTTGGCGCGAGCGGCCTGGGAATCTTACGTATCCCTCAAGAACGGCCTTCAGCCCTGAAGGTTTGAGCGACTGACGTCCTTCATTATGCTTTCATTTCCGGCTTTTCGCCGCGTTCTTGCCGCGTATTCATTCAAACGCTGAGCGGCCCGGGGGCGATCGAGTCGATAAAACGCGCGAGTGCGATATCGCGCGACGTGAGGCCATTGGCCTCGTGGGTGGAAAGCGTGATCTCGACGCGGTTGTAGACGTTGAACCACTCGGGATGGTGGTCCATCTCCTGGGCCTTGATGGCCACACGCGTCATGAAGCCGAAGGCTTCGTTGAAATCGGCGAAACGGAAAGTGCGCTGGATTGCGTCGCGGCCGGCCACGGCCTGCCAGCCATGCAGTTCGGCGAGCTGCGAGACGCGTTCTTCGGATGTGAGTCGATTGATCATTTCTGCACCTGTCATGAAGCGGGCCCGGCGCGCGCGCGGCGCGGCGGCCGGTCAGGAAGCCGCGGAAACCGGCGTGACGAGTCTGCACGCGGCGCTGTCATCGGCGGCTAATCAGACATTCTTTCACGGATGGCCGTAGGGTGCGAGCTATCCGGGCGGCGCTATTGACGTGAGGGCGAGGCGCTTCAGACGTCGCCTTCGTCGAGCCAGCCCGCGCCCGTGCCGCGCGTGAGGACGGGGTCTTCCGCGAGTACTTCGCTCGCGCCGAACGGCTTGGCGTCCAGCAGCGACGCCGGATCGGCGAGGCGCGCTGCGACGCCCGCGCCTGGCGCGTCGAATAGTTGCTCGAACGAATCGATCACGAAATAGGTCTTCTGGAACGTATCGATGCGGTAGCGCGTGCGCAGTACCCGGTCGAGATCGAAGGCGACGCGATTAGGCGCCGCGCTCTCTACGCTGTAGATCGACTCGCCCCTGCTCGACACGATGCCCGCGCCGTAGATCGTTACGCCGCCGGGCGCGCCGGCATCACGCATCAGCCCGAACTCCACCGTGTACCAGTAGAGGCGCGCAAGCGGCGTGAGCGCGCGCGGATCGCGTGCGTGCGCGGCCAGCGCTGTCTGGCCATAGGCCTCGATGGCATCGGCGAACACGGCGTTGGTGAGCAGCGGCACATGGCCGTACGGTTGCGAAGACGCAAGTGTAGAGCGAGCCGCACGCGGAATGCGCGCGTATTGGGCGTTATATCTTATGAATATGCAATAATCGCGCATCGATTAACGAATCAATGCGAAATCCCTTCATGCTCGAACTCGATCACTTCGATCTCGCGCTGCTCGACGTGTTGCAGCGCTATGGCCGCGCCACCCACCAGCAACTCGGCGAGCAGGTGCCCCTGTCGCCTTCGCAGATCGGCAGGCGGCTGCAGCGCCTCGAAGCGTCGGAGGTGATCGACGGCTATCGCGTCGTGCTGCGGCCCGAGAAGCTGGGCCTTGGTGTCACGGCGTTCACGAGCCTGAAGCTCAAACATCATGGCGATTCGATCATCGAGCAGTTCCAGCAGCAGATCGACGTGCTGCCCGAAGTGCTCGAATGCCATGCGGTGGTGGGCGACGCCGATTATCTGCTGCGGATCGTGGCGCCGGATCTGAACGCGCTGTCGTCGTTCGTGATGAAGAAGCTGATGCGCGTGCCCGGCGTGGACAGCGTGCGCTCGAACATCGTGCTCACGACGTTCAAGCGCAACGGGCCGCTGCCGCTCTCTCACCTGGAGCCGGGCGCGGGTTCGCCCTGACTCCGCGCTTCGATTTCGCGCTTTGGCCCCGAGTCTGGGGCCAAAGCACGCGGCTTACGCGCTAACCGGCGCGTTCAGCAGATCGACGTAGGCCACGGCCACGAGATCGCTTTCATCCACGCCGAGCTTCTTGAACATCGCGTGGGCTTCGGCTTCGCCACCCTGTTCGTCGTCTTCCGGGCCGAGCACGACCTCGAGCTCGACGAAATCGCCCAGGCCGTCCACGCGGTCCAGATGAATGCGCGTGCGGCCCGCCAGATAAACGTGGCGCTCCTTCGAGACGATGCCGCGCGTGGTCAGCGCCGTCGCCAGCAGCGAGTGCATGGCTTCCGCATTGGTGACCGGGCTGCGCGTGTAATACGAGGCCTTCGGGCCGTCGCGGTCGTCGCGCTGATAGAAGATCAGCTCGGGCGGCGTGCCGTCGTCGAACTGGCGCAGCTTCAGGCGCCCGCGCGGGACGTCGTAGAAGAAGTCCTGCTGGCGAAAGATCAGCGGAGCGTCGGTGGCGATCTGGGCGGCGCGCTCGCGCAGCGCGTCGAATTCGCGGGCACGGGCTTTGATTTCGATGTTGCGGGCCATGCAAAGCTCCTGTCGAACGAGAAAAAACGGGAAAAAAACAGGGGAAACGATGAGCGAGAGTCCAGGCTCGCCGCGCGGCTCGCGCGAGGTCGGCAGCGTAGCCGACTGTACGGTGCCAGGCTGGTTTCGCGTGGGCGAAAGCTCAATCTAGCAAATCTTGTGTGACGCTGCTGTTACACCGTGCCACCAGAAGGGACGTTGTGTGCGGCGGCGCCCTCATGAGCGGCGCTCATATCGCCCACTGCGTTTCGATCGCCTTGAGCGCGGCGGCAATGGCGGGCTCGTCGCGGCGCGAGGCGAGGGTGATGAACGTGAGCTCGGTGGGCACCGTCACGCCTTCGACGATGGTGAGCGCGTGGGCGTGCGCCTCCGCAAGGGCGATGGAGTCGCGCGCCAGCGTGAGCCCGACCCCCGACTTCACGAGGTCGAGCATCGACGGTTCCTGGTCCACTTCGGCAACCTTCACCGGTCTCGCGTCCGCGGCTTCGAACAGGCGCGTGAGCAGCCGGTTGTGGGCGGAAGCGGGCGGCGTCCAGATCCACGGGAAGGCGGCCAGCGCGCGCCAGTCGCCGGCGCCTTTCATGCGGTCTTTCCAGCCGGGGGGCGCGAGCACGCGGTACTGGAAGCGCGTGAGGGTGATCGCGTGGAAGCTGGCCGCATCCGGGCCGGGCTGGCCGATGTAATAACCCACGTCGAGTTCGCTCGCACGCACCTGATCGAGTACCCAGCCCGACATGCCATGGCGCAGCGCCGTTTCGATCTGCGGCCAGGTCTCCACGAGCTGCCGCAGAAAGCCGCCCAGGCGCAGGAACGCGGGATCGAGAATCGTGCCGATGCGCAGCCGGCCGCGCACTTCGTGACGCAATGCAGCAGCGGCGCGCTGCACGTCGCCCGCGGCCGCTAGCGCGCGCTCGGCGTGCGGCAGCAGCGCCTGGCCGTCGCGCGTGAGCGCAAGGCCGTGCGAGGCGCGCGTGAAGAGCGTCACGCCCAGCGCTTCCTGCAGATGCTTGATCTGCAGGCTCACGGCGGGCTGCGTCAGATGCAGGTGCCCGGCCGCGCGCGTCAGGTTGCCCTCGCGCGCGACCGTGACGAAGGCGCGGAGCAGGGTCAGGTCCATATCCTGATATTAACGCGTCTTATATCGCAATTGAGCATTAATCATTGGATCGCGATGCGCCCTCGCGATTACGCTTCCTGAATATCCCCGCGGGGCCGCGTGTTCGTAGCTTGCCGGCGCCGCCCACTCATCGACGGCAGAGGGACACATGGGCGAGACACATCTGAACGAAGCGGGCGTCCGCACGCTGACGCACTATGTCAATGGCAAGCCGCAAGGCGGCGCGAGCGAGCGCTACGGCGACGTCTTCAACCCGGCAACCGGCAAGGTCGCCGCGCGCGTGCCCCTCGCGACCGTGGCCGAGGTGGATGCGGCCGTCGTCGCGGCGAACGCCGCATTCTTGGCATGGAGCGAGATGGCGCCCATCAAGCGCGCGCGCATTCTGTTCAAGTTCAAGGATCTGCTCGACCAGCATCACGACGAACTGGCCGAACTCATCACGCGCGAGCACGGCAAGGTGTTTTCGGACGCGAAGGGCGAGGTGATGCGCGGCATCGAGATCGTCGAATTCGCGTGCGGCATTCCGAATCTGCTGAAAACCGACTTCACCGACCAGATCGGCGGCGGCATCGACAACTGGAACCTGCGCCAGCCGCTCGGCGTCGTGGCCGGCATCACGCCGTTCAACTTCCCGATGATGGTGCCGTGCTGGATGTTTCCGGTTGCGCTGGCTTGCGGCAACACGTTCGTGCTGAAGCCTTCCGAACGCGATCCGTCCGCGTCGCTGCGCCTCGCTGAACTGCTCAAAGAGGCCGGCCTGCCCGACGGCGTCTTCAACGTCGTGCACGGCGACAAGGTGGCGGTGGATGCGCTGCTCGCGCATCCCGACGTCACGGCGCTCTCGTTCGTCGGCTCGACGCCGATTGCCGAATACATCTACACGGAAGGCACGAAGCACGGCAAGCGCGTGCAGGCGCTGGGCGGGGCGAAGAATCATCTCGTCGTGATGCCCGACGCCGACCTCGACCAGGCCGTCGACGCGCTGATCGGCGCGGCTTACGGTTCGGCGGGCGAGCGCTGCATGGCGATTTCGGTGGCGGTGGCCGTGGGACACATCGCCGACGAGCTCGTCGAGCGCCTCACGCCGCGCGTGAAAGCGCTGAAGATCGGCAACGGCATGGACAGTGCGTCCGAGATGGGGCCGCTCGTCACGGGCGCGCATCGCACGAAAGTGAGGGGCTATATCGACGCCGGCGTGGCCGCGGGCGCGAAGCTCGTGGTCGACGGCCGCACGCACGCGGTCGATGGCCAGGACGGCTTCTTCCTCGGCGGCACGCTGTTCGACAACGTGCAGACCGACATGACGATCTACAAGGAAGAGATCTTCGGCCCCGTGCTTTCGGTGGTGCGCGTGCCCGATTTCGCGAGCGCGGTGGCGCTCATCAACCGTCACGAGTTCGCGAACGGCGTGTCGCTCTTCACGTCCGACGGCGGTGTGGCGCGTGCCTTCTCGCGGCAGATCAAGGTGGGCATGGTGGGCATCAACGTGCCGATTCCGGTGCCCATGGCGTGGCATTCGTTCGGCGGCTGGAAGCGTTCGCTGTTCGGCGATCATCATGCTTACGGCGAAGAGGGCGTGCGTTTCTACACGCGCTACAAGAGCATCATGCAGCGCTGGCCGGACAGCATCGCGAAGGGTGCCGAATTCACGATGCCGGTCGCGAAGTAGGTTCGCGTGCCGCATCGGACAAGAACCGGGAGACACAGATGCCCACCACGATGGAATCCTCAGGAGGACGTACGTCCTCGCGTCGCCTCGAAGGCGATTTCGACTATGTGATCGTCGGCGCCGGCACGGCGGGCTGCGTGCTCGCCAATCGCCTCACCGAAGATCCGGATGTTTCGGTGCTGCTCCTCGAAGCGGGCGGCCAGGACGATTACCACTGGATTCACATTCCCGTCGGCTATCTGTACTGCATCGGCAATCCGCGTACCGACTGGCTCTACAAGACCGAGGCCGAAGCGGGCCTGAATGGCCGCGCACTGTCGTATCCGCGCGGGCGCGTGCTGGGCGGATCGTCGTCGATCAACGGCATGATCTATATGCGCGGCCAACGTGAGGACTACGATGAGTGGGCGCGCGTGACCGGCGACGCGGCGTGGTCGTGGGACGCCGTGCTGCCCGTGTTCCGGCGCAGCGAGGACTATCACGGCGGCGCGAACGCGTTTCACGGCGCCGGCGGCGAATGGCGCGTCGAGAAGCAGCGGCTCAGCTGGAAGATTCTCGAAACGTTCGCGCAGGCGGCGCAAGAGCAGGGCATCGCCGCCACCGACGACTTCAATCGCGGCGACAACAGCGGCGTGGGCTACTTCGACGTGAACCAGAAGCGCGGCGTGCGATGGAATGCGTCGAAGGCGTTTCTGCGCGCGGCGATGAAGCGGCCGAATCTCACCACCATTACCGGCGCGCTCACGCAACGCGTGATCCTCGAAGGCAAGCGCTGCGTGGGCGTGGAGTATCGCGGCGGCGACGTCGACTACGTGGCGCGCGCGCGCGGCGAAGTGATCCTCAGCGCGGGCGCGGTGAATTCGCCGCAACTGCTGGAGCTATCCGGCATTGGCGACGCGCGCAGGCTCGCGAATCTCGGCATCGGCGTCGTGCAGGATTTGCGCGGCGTGGGCGAGAACCTCCAGGACCATCTGCAACTGCGCATGGCGTATCGCGTGAGCGGCGTGCGCACGCTCAATACGGCCTCCGCGCACTGGTGGGGCAAGCTCATGATCGGCCTGCAATATGCGCTTCTCCAGAGCGGGCCGATGTCGATGGCACCTTCGCAGCTTGGCGCTTTCGCGAAGTCCGATCCGAACGATCCCGCGCTCACGCGGCCCGACCTCCAGTATCACGTGCAGCCACTCTCGCTCGATCGGTTCGGCGAGCCGCTGCATCGCTTCAATGCCTTCACGGCGTCGGTGTGCAATTTGCGGCCGACTTCGCGCGGCAGCATTCATATCGTTTCCGGCGATCCCGCGGCGGCGCCTTCGATCGCGCCCAACTATCTGTCGACCGAGCACGATCGCCGCGTGGCCGCAAACGCCCTGCGCCTCACGCGGCGCATTGCGGCGTCGCAGGCGCTGGCACGCTACCGGCCCGAAGAGATCCTGCCGGGCACGGCGTTCCAGACCGAGGCGCAACTGCACGAAGCGGCGGGCAACGTCGGCACGACGATCTTCCATCCGGTGGGCACCTGCCGCATGGGCCGCGCCGACGACCCCGATGCCGTGGTCGATGCGCGCCTGCGCGTGCGTGGGGTAGAGGGACTGCGCGTGGTCGACGCTTCGGTGATGCCGTTCATCACCTCGGGCAATACGAACTCGCCGACGCTCATGATTGCGGAGCGTGCCGCCGCGATGATGCGCGCGGATCGTCGCGAGGGCGCCGGCGCGCGCACCAATGTGGAGGCCTCCGCACCGCTGACGACGACAGCCTGAGCGCCTGCGCGGTGCACTATCCAGGACGTACACCGGAATGTTCCGGTGCGCGCGCCGCTGCCTGTCCTGACTACCTGGGTGCGTTTTTTCGCATCGCGAATTCGCATGAAATGTGTCGCGATCATGAGGTCATCGTGCGCGTATCTCGCGTCATTCTTGCAAAGTCGATCCGGTCTGGCGGCACGCTTTACCCTAAGTGCAAATCCCAATGATTGCGCTGCATCATTGGCGAGACAATGCGCGAGAACGGGGGCGCGCAACATGCGCCGGTAGCGGACTTCAAGCGCCTTACAACTGGCGCGGCTTCATTGCTTCATCGGCATTCGTGCGGCGGCTCGCGCGAACAACGTGCAGAGTTACGCCATTACTTCGCGTGGAAGGGGACATGATTCTCGGCGACACGATTCTGGAGACGCGCGGTCTCACGCGTCAATTCAAAGGCTTCACCGCCGTGAACGGCGTCAACTTGCGCGTGTGCCGCGGCACGATCCACGCGCTGATCGGGCCCAATGGCGCGGGCAAGACCACCTGCTTCAATCTGCTAACCAAATTTCTCGAACCGAGCGCCGGGCGCATCGTGTTCAACGGCGTGGACATCACGCACGAGCGGCCCGCGCAGATCGCGCGGCGCGGCATCATCCGTTCGTTCCAGATCTCGGCGGTGTTTCCGCATCTCACGGCGCTGCAGAACGTGCGCATCGGCTTGCAGCGCTCGCTCGGCACCGCGTATCACTTCTGGAAGAGCGAACGCACGCTCGCCGAACTCGATGATCGCGCGATGGATCTGCTCACGCAGGTTGGTCTCACCGACTTCGCGGACGTGCCGACCGTCGAGCTCGCATACGGGCGCAAGCGCGCGCTCGAGATCGCGACCACGTTGTCGATGGAACCCGAACTGATGCTGCTCGACGAGCCGACCCAGGGGATGGGCCACGAGGACGTGGACCGCGTGACGGCGCTCATCAAGAAAGTGTCGAGCGGGCGCACGATCCTGATGGTCGAACACAACATGAACGTCATTGCGGGCATTTCCGACACGATCACGGTCCTGCAGCGCGGCGAGGTGCTCGCCGAAGGCAGCTACGCGGAAGTGTCGAAGAATCCGCTCGTGGCCGAGGCTTACATGGGCAGTGCGGACGCGGCCCTTGCCGGAGCCCACCCATGAACACGGTGACGGAAGTCGAACGCGCGGCGGCGGGCGCCGCGGCGCAGGGCGAGCCTGCGCTGGAGATCGCGGGTCTGCAGACGTGGTATGGCGAGTCGCACATTCTGCACGGCGTCGATCTCACGGTCGCGCGCGGCGAAGTCGTCACACTGCTGGGGCGCAACGGCGCGGGACGCACCACGACGCTGCGCGCCATCATGGGTCTCACGGGACGCCGCACGGGATCGATCCGCATTGGCGGGTGCGAGACCATCCAGATGCCCACGTACCGCATCGCGCATTGCGGCGTCGGCTACTGCCCCGAAGAGCGCGGCATCTTCGCGAGCCTGTCCTGCGAGGAAAACCTGCTGCTGCCGCCGTCGGTGAACCCGAACGCCGAGAGCATGTCGCTCGACGAAATCTATGCCATGTTCCCGAATCTCGCGGAGCGCCGCCACAGCCAGGGCACGCGCCTCTCCGGCGGCGAGCAGCAGATGCTGGCCGTCGCGCGCATCCTGCGCACGGGCGCTAACCTGCTGCTGCTCGACGAGATCTCCGAAGGCCTTGCGCCCGTGATCGTGCAGGCGCTCGCACGCATGATCGTCACGCTCAAGTCGCGCGGCTACACGATCGTCATGGTGGAGCAGAACTTCCGCTTCGCCGCGCCGCTTGCCGACCGGTTCTACGTCATGGAGCACGGCCACATCGTCGAGCATTTCGGCGTGGCCGAACTCGATGCCAAGATGCCCGTGCTTCACGATCTGCTTGGCGTTTAGCTTCATTAGCCTGCATGTTGGGGCCGGCCCGGCCGGAGGTGACTTGCCGTGCCGCTCGCAACGTGTCTGCCGTGAATTGTTGTCTCGCCGTATTGCTTCGATAACAACGCAACCAGAAAAGAAGGAGACTGTCATGAAGAAAACGACGTTCGCGCGGCTCGCCACCCTCGTTGCCGCAGTGGCCGCAGCGACGGCGCTCGGCGCGGGGAATGCGCAGGCCGCCGACGATGCGGTGAAGATCGGTTTCATCACCGATATGTCGGGCCTCTATGCCGACGACGACGGCCAGGGCGGCCTCGTCGCCGTCAAGATGGCGGTGGCGGACTTTGGCGGCAAGGTGCTCGGCAAGCCGATCGAGGTCATGTATGCCGACCACCAGAATAAAGCCGACATCGCGGCTTCGAAGGCACGCGAGTGGATGGACCGCGACGGGCTCGACATGCTGCTCGGCGGCACGAACTCGGCCACCGCGCTCTCCATGAATCAGGTCGCGCTCGAGAAGAAGCGCGTGTACTTCAACACCGGCGCGGGCACGGATGCGCTGACGAACGAGCAGTGCACGCCGTACACGGTCCACTACGGTTACGACACGGTTGCGCTGGCGAAGGGCACGGGCCTCGCCGTGGTCAAGCAGGGCGGCAAGACGTGGTTCTTCCTGACCGCCGACTACGCATTCGGCAAATCGCTCGAAAAGAACACCGCCGACGTCGTGAAGGCGAACGGCGGCCAGGTGCTCGGCGAAGTCCGGCATCCGCTTTCGGCTTCGGACTTCTCGTCGTTCCTGCTGCAGGCGCAGGCGTCGAAGGCACAGATCCTCGGCCTCGCGAACGCGGGCGGCGACACGGTCAATTCGATCAAGGCCGCGAAGGAATTCGGCATCACGAAGACGATGAAGATCGCGGCGCTGCTGATGTTCCTGCCGGACGTGAACAGCCTCGGGCTCGAAACGACGCAGGGCCTCGAGCTGACGACCGGCTGGTACTGGGATCAGAACGACGCGTCGCGCAAGTGGGCGCAGCGCTATTACGACCAGACGAAGAAGATGCCGTCCGAACTGCAGGCCGCCGACTATTCGTCGGTGATGACGTATCTGAAAGCGGTGCAGGCGGCCGGTACGACCGATTCGGACAAGGTGATGGCCGAGCTCAAGAAGACGAAGATCGACGACTTCTACACGAAGGGCGGCTATATCCGCGCGGACGGCGTGCTGATTCACGACATGTACCTGGTCGAGGTGAAGAAGCCGTCCGAGTCGAAGCGGCCGTGGGACTACTACAAGGTGCTGGAGACGATCCCGGGCGAGCAGGCGTACACGACGAAGCAGGAATCGCGCTGCGCCTTGTGGAAGTAAGCGTACCAGGTGCAATTGAGCGCAACTGAGCGCGGCGGTGTTTTCGTGGCGCGCGGTACGGCTTTGCCGTGCCGCGTCGCGTACCGCACGAATGCGATCTTGAGGAGATGGCGGCTTTCATGACGATCTTTGGCATTCCGCTGCCGGCTGTGCTGAGCCAGTTGCTGCTCGGGCTCGTGAACGGCTCGTTCTATGCGATTCTGAGTCTTGGCCTCGCGGTGATTTTCGGCATGCTCAACGTGATCAATTTCACGCACGGCGCGTTGTTCATGCTGGGTGCGATGCTCACGTGGATGGGGCTTGCCTACTTCGGCCTGCCGTACTGGGCGATGCTCGTCATCGCGCCGGTGGTGGTGGGGCTGTTCGGCATGGTGATCGAGCGCACGATGCTGCGCTGGATTTACCGGCTCGACCATCTGTACGGACTCCTGTTGACTTTCGGTTTGACGCTCACGATCGAGGGGGTGTTCCGCGCGATCTACGGTTCGTCGGGGCAGCCCTACGACGTCCCCGAGGCGCTTTCGGGCGCGACCGATCTCGGCTTCATGTATCTGCCTAACTATCGCGCATGGGTGGTGGTCGCGTCGCTGGTCGTGTGCTTCGCAACCTGGTTCGTGATCGAGAAGACGCGCATTGGCGCCTATCTGCGTGCCGGTACCGAGAACCCCAAGCTCGTCGAGGCGTTCGGCATCAACGTGCCGCTCATGGTCACGCTGACCTATGGCTTTGGCGTTGCGCTCGCGGCATTCGCGGGCGTGCTGGCCGCGCCCGTGATCCAGGTCTCGCCCCTCATGGGCCAGCCCCTCATCATCACGGTGTTCGCCGTGGTCGTGATCGGCGGCATGGGGTCGATCATGGGGTCGATCGTGACCGGCCTCGTACTGGGCGTGATCGAGGGCTTTACGCGCGTGTTCTGGCCCGAGGCGTCGGCCACGGTGGTGTTCGTGATCATGGCGATCGTGCTGCTGATTCGCCCCGCAGGCCTCTTCGGCAAGGAAAGGTGATGCAAAGAAAAGCGCTTTATGGACTGCTGCTGGTCGCCCTGCTGCTCGCGCCGCTCGCAGGGGTGTATCCGCTCTTCGTGATGAAGGTGCTGTGCTTCGGGCTTTTCGCCGTGGCGTTCAACCTGCTGATCGGTTACACGGGGCTGCTCTCGTTCGGGCACGCGATGTTTCTCTCGACGGCCGGCTACCTCACCGGCTACACGATGCAGTCGCTCAACTTCACGCCCGAGCTCGGCGTGCTGACGGGCACTCTGGCGGCGACGCTGCTGGGTCTCGTAACCGGCATCTTCGCGATCCGCCGCCAGGGCATCTACTTCGCGATGGTGACGCTCGCGCTCGCGCAGATGATCTACTTCGTCTACCTGCAGGCGCCGTTCACGCATGGCGAAGACGGATTGCAGGCGGTGCCGCGCGGCAAGCTGTTCGGCCTCGTGTCGCTTTCGTCGGATCTCGTGCTGTATTACGTCGTGCTTTTCGTCATGGCGCTCGCGTTCCTGTTCATCGTTCGGGTCGTGCACTCGCCGTTCGGACAGGTGCTTGCCGCGATCAAGGAGAACGAGCCGCGCGCCATTTCTCTCGGCTACGACACCGACCGCTTCAAGCTGCTCGCGTACGTGCTCTCCGCAGGCCTCGCGGGCCTTGCGGGGTCGCTCAAGGTGCTCGTGCTCGGCTTCGAGACGCTGGGCGACGCCTACTGGACCATGTCCGGCCTCGTGATCCTGATGACGCTCGTGGGCGGCATGGGCACGCTGTTCGGGCCACTGCTGGGCGCGGCGCTGATCGTTTCGCTCGAGGACCGGCTGGGCGATATCGGCGGCGCGCTGGCCTCGCTGACGGGCGTGAGCTGGTTCAACTCGCTCGGTGAGTCCGCAACGATCGTCACGGGCCTCATCTTCATTGCGTGCGTGCTGGCCTTCCGGCGCGGCATCGTGGGCGAGATCGTCGCGCGCGTGAAGCCCTTGCGAGCGTGACGTGGCGGGCCTGAGCGGCGGACCTGATGGCGGACGCGACGACTGCGGGCTGCGCTGCAGACGAGCGAATTCTCGTGTACGCTTGCGGCCGTTCATCAGCGCTTTTTCCCTAAGACAAAATGGTGTCGGCGCGCCCCAATTCGGTGCTGCGCTGCACCACTAGGGTAAATGCTAGTTGTAGGCCAGGGGCCCGAAGTTTAAAGTCTCTCCTAGTTCTGATGCACCTAATTTGCAGGTGGAGAACGAGGAGACAACTGAGGCACAAAGTGCCCGGACAAGGAAGCGCTGTTGGACAGGAGTCCAACAGCGCTTTTTATTTTAGCCGACGATTTTCCATCCCGGCGGCACTGCGAAACAGCAGTACCCGCGATCGCGAATCCGGCCCGCAGCAGCATCGCCAGAAAGGCACGATGGTTTTCCGTCGTGCCTTTTTTGTTGCGTGCGCAAGCAAGACGCGCACAGGCAGGGAAAACCATGCGTTACACGCGCGATGCCGGTTACTACACTCAAGGGCCGACGCCAATTTACGAAGATATTAGTGATTGGCGCGGGGTCAATCGACACGCAAACCAGGCGTTTGGAGACGCGTAATGAAAACGAAGTGGGCATTGAAGGCGATGAGCGCCGGACTCGCAATGGCGCTGATGGGGAGCGCCGGCGTGGCGCTTGCGCAGGTGAAGATCGGGGTGACGCTTTCGGCAACGGGGCCGGCGGCGTCGCTCGGCATTCCCGAGAAGAACACGATTGCGCTGCTGCCGAAGGAGATCGCGGGCAAGAGCGTGCAATACATTGTGCTCGACGACGCGTCGGACACGAGCAAGGCCGTGCAGAACACGCACAAGCTGATCGACGATGATCACGTGGACGCGATCATCGGTTCGTCGGTGACGCCGAATTCGCTGGCGATGCTCGACGTGGTCGCGCAGGGCAAGACGCCGATGATTTCGCTCGCGGCTTCGACGGCGATCATCCAGCCGATGGACGACAAGCGCAAATGGGCCTTCAAGCCGCCGCAGAACGACAGCCTGATGGCGGATGCGATTGCCGGCTACATGCAGAAGCACGGCGTGAAGACGGTGGGCTTCATCGGCTTCACGGACGCCTACGGCGATAGCTGGCTCAAGGAATTCAGCGCGGCGGCGGCGAAGCACAACCTCAAGATCGTCGAGACCGAGCGCTTCAACCGCACCGATTCGTCGGTGACGGGGCAGGCGCTCAAGCTCATGTCGGCGAATCCGGACGCGGTGCTGATCGCCGGGTCGGGCACGCCTTCGGCGCTGCCCGCGACGACGCTGAAAGACCGCGGCTACAAGGGCAAGATCTATCAGACGCATGGTGTAGCGAACAACGACTTCCTGCGCGTCTGCGGCAAGGACTGCGACGGCGAATTGCTGCCCGCCGGCCCGATCCTGGTGGCCGACCAGTTGCCGGATTCGAATCCGGTCAAAAAGTCGGCGTTGGCCTACAAGGCGGCCTACGAGAAGGCCTACGGCGCCGGTTCCGTCGCGACCTTCGGCGGTCACGCGTGGGATGCCGGGCAGATGCTCGAACGCGCGATTCCGGTTGCGCTGAAATCGGGTCAGCCCGGCACCGAAGCGTTCCGCGTCGCGCTGCGCGATGCGCTCGAAAACATCAAGGAACTGCCGCTCTCGCACGGCATCATGAACACGACGCCTACCGATCACAACGGTCTCGACGACCGCGCCCGCGTGATCGTCGAGGTCGTCGACGGCAAGTGGAAGCTGCAGGGCGACTGATGTCGCTTCCCGCGTGAAAAAGGGGCCGCCCGCGAAGCGGACGGCCCGCCGTGAACGCGCGTTTGCCGCCGCAGGCTGCCGCATCCCGCCGGATGGCGCGTTCGTGCCGTCCTGTTGTTTCGCCTGTCCGTTGCTCGACGTTCCAGGCTGACTGGGTTCCAGGAAGAGGGGTGTATGGATTTATCGATCGCCGCGATCCTCGCGCAGGACGGCATCACCACGGGCGCCATCTACGCGCTGCTCGCGCTTGCGCTGGTGCTGGTGTTTTCCGTTACGCGGGTGATCTTCATTCCGCAAGGCGAGTTCGTCTCCTATGGCGCACTCACGCTCGCGGCATTGCAGTCGCAGAAGTTTCCGGCCACTTGCTGGCTGCTCGTGGCGCTTGGCGCGGCCTGCTTCGTCGTGGAAGCCGCGGGGCTCGTGCGGCACGCCGAGCGGCGGCGGTACGCGGCGCGCACGCTCGTGACGCTCGCGGGCAAGTACCTGCTGTTTCCCATCGCGCTCTACGCGCTGACGCGCAGCGTGGCTGCCGGGCCGCTGCCGATGCTCGTGCAGATCGCGCTCACGCTCGCGATCGTCGTGCCGATGGGGCCGTTCATTTACCGGCTGGCCTACGAGCCCATCGCGGAGGCGACCACGCTGCTGCTGCTCATCGTCGCGGTGGCGGTGCACTTCGTCATGGTCGGGCTCGGCCTCGTGATGTTCGGGGCCGAAGGCTCGCGCACCAATGCGTTTTCCGACGCCACGTTCAACATCGGCAGTCTTTCGATCTCGGGGCAAAGCCTCTGGGTGATCGGCACGGCCGCCGTACTGATCGTTGCGCTGTACGTCTACTTCGACCGCACGATTTCGGGCAAGGCGCTGCGCGCCACGGCCGTGAACCGGCTTGGCGCGCGGCTTGTCGGCATCGGCACGACGCAGGCCGGGCGGCTTGCGTTCACCCTTGCTGCGGGGCTGGGCGCGCTGTGCGGCATTCTCGTCGCGCCGCTCACCACGATCTATTACGACTCAGGCTTCCTGATCGGCCTGAAGGGCTTCGTGGGCGCGATCATCGGCGGGCTCGTGAGCTATCCGCTGGCCGCCGCGGGGTCTGTGTTCGTCGGTCTGCTCGAATCGTATTCGTCGTTCTGGGCCAGCTCCTGGAAGGAAGTGATCGTGTTCACGCTCATCATCCCCGTGCTGCTGTGGCGCAGTTTCGCGACGCCGCACACCGAAGAAGAGGAGGAGTGAGGCGATGAAACGAATCATTCTGCGCAACCGCTTCTTCTGGCTGTTTCTGATCGTCATGTTCGCGCTGCCGGTGCTGCCTGGTCCCGTGCACATGCCGGAATACTGGATCACGCTGCTGAACTACATCGGCCTCTATGCGATCGTCGCTATCGGGCTTGTGCTCCTGACCGGCATCGGCGGGATGACGAGCTTCGGGCAAGCCGCGTTTGTCGGAATCGGCGCTTATGCAACGGCGTATCTCACGACCCAGTACGGCATCTCGCCGTGGTTCGCACTGATCGCGGGCGTAGTGCTGACGGCGCTCGTGGCGCTCGTGCTGGGACTCGTGACGATGCGGCTCTCCGGGCACTTCCTGCCGCTCGGGACGATCGCCTGGGGTCTGGCGCTGTACTTCCTGTTCGGCAATCTCGACGCGCTCGGCAAGTACGACGGCATCAACGGCATTCCGGCGCTCAATGTGTTCGGCATCGAGCTCGATTCGGGGCGCCATATCTATTACCTGATCTGGGTTGTCGTGCTGCTGTCGGTCGTCTCGGTTCAAAATCTGCTGAATAGCCGCGCCGGGCGGGCCATTCGCGCGCTGCGCGGCGGCGGCCTGATGGCCGAGGCGATGGGCGTCAACACGGCGTGGATGCGCGTCGTCATCTTCGTCTATGCGGCCGTGCTCGCGGCCGTTTCCGGCTTCCTGTACGCCCATTTGCAGCGAGCCGTGAACCCGACGCCGTTCGGCCTGAACCACGGCATCGAGTATCTGTTCATGGCGGTGGTGGGCGGCGTGGCGCACGTTTGGGGTGCGGTGCTGGGCGCGGCGATTCTGACCGTGCTGCAGGACTGGCTGCAGACCATCCTGCCGAAACTGCTGGGCGAGAACGGCAACTTCGAGATCATCGTGTTCGGCATTCTGATGGTGCTGCTGCTGCAATATGCGCGACGCGGTGTCTGGCCATTCGTCGCACGATTCTTTCCGCGCGGCTCGCAGGCCCATGTGCCCGATCATGCCGATCCTTTGCCGCAGCGCAGCAAACCCGCCGCCGGCGAGTTGCTGCTCACGGTCGACAAGGCGCGCAAGCAGTTCGGCGGTCTGGTCGCCGTCAACGACGTGAGCTTCGAGGTGCGCGCCGGCCAGATCATCGGCCTGATCGGCCCGAACGGGGCAGGCAAATCGACCACGTTCAACCTGGTGACCGGCGTGCTGCAGCCGACGAGCGGCGAGATCACGTTCCGCGGCGAGCGCATCGACCGGCTGACTTCACGTGAAATCGTCGCGCGCGGAATCGGCCGTACGTTTCAGCACGTCAAGCTGCTACCGACGATGACGGTGCTGGAGAACGTCGCGATCGGTGCGCATCTGCGCGGCCACGCGGGCGTGCTGCGCAGCGTCGCGAAGCTCAACGCTGCGGAGGAAGGGCGGCTCATGGGCGAGGCGGCGAGGCAGCTCCGTCGCGTTGGCCTCGATCAGCATATGTACGAAGAGGCCGGCAGTCTCGCGCTTGGCCAGCAGCGAATTCTGGAGATCGCGCGCGCACTCTGCTGCGACCCGACCTTGCTGCTGCTCGATGAACCGGCGGCCGGCCTGCGTTACCAGGAGAAGCAGCAACTGGCCGTACTGCTGCGCAAGCTGAAAGAAGAGGGGATGAGCGTGCTGCTGGTGGAACACGATATGGATTTCGTGATGAACCTCACCGACCGGCTGGTCGTGATGGAGTTTGGCACGCGGATCGCGGAGGGGCTGCCTGAGGAAGTGCAGAAGGACCCGGCGGTGCTCGAAGCTTACCTGGGCGGGGTGGAGTGATGAAAGCGCCAGTGACTCCTGTACTGGAAGTCTCCCGCCTCTCGGTTCGCTACGGCAAGATCGAGGCGCTGCACCAGGCCGCGATCACGGTGGGCGCCGGGCAGATCGTCTCCGTGATCGGGCCGAACGGCGCCGGCAAGTCCACCTTGCTCAACGCCATCATGGGCGCGCTGCCCGCCACCGGTCATGCGGGCGGGCGGATCGCTTATCTGGGCGAAGAGGTGGGCGCGCTACCGATCGAGGAGCGCGTTGCCCGCGGCATGTGTCTCGTGCCGGAAAAGCGCGAACTGTTCGCGACGATGACCGTCGAGGACAATCTCGTGCTGGGCGCGTATCGGCGCAAGCGGGCGGGCGAGCGCAACTTCCTCGATCAACTCGATCACGTATTCGATCTGTTTCCGCGGCTCAAGGAACGGCGAGCTCAGGCGGCCGGGACGCTCTCGGGCGGCGAACGGCAGATGCTGGCCGTCGGCCGGGCGCTCATGGGCAAGCCCGATCTGCTCATGCTCGACGAGCCGAGCCTCGGCCTGGCGCCGCTGATCGTGAAGGAGATCTTCCATATCATCAGTGCGCTGCGGCAGACCGGCGTGGCGACCTTGCTGATCGAGCAGAACGCGCGCGCGGCGCTGCAGATTTCGGACTACGGCTACGTGCTGGAGACCGGCGATCTGGCACTGGAAGGGCCGGCGAACGAGCTGGCGCAGAATCCCCGCGTTATCGAAACGTATCTCGGCCTGGCGAAAAAGACGGCCTGACGACTCTGTATGTTGTTCACGAAGCGGTGTGTTTCACGTGAAACACACCGTTTTTTTTCGCCCTGGCCTTGCTTGGGCCAGAAGTAAGAGGGCCGAGGCCTTAACTCAGGCCGACAAAAATTCGGGCGTGAGCGGCTCAAAACGCTAAACCGTTATAATTCGCCCATCCCACTTTTTCTGAGAAGGCTCACGCAGGTTCGCCGTGCGTGAGGTCCGGCCATGTTTTATCCCACAGAGTTTGACATAATCGTCGTCGGCGGCGGTCACGCCGGCACCGAGGCCGCGCTTGCCGCCGCCCGCATGGGCGTCAAGACGCTCCTGCTCACGCACAACATCGAGACGCTTGGCCAGATGAGCTGCAATCCGTCGATTGGCGGTATTGGCAAAGGCCATCTGGTGAAGGAAGTCGATGCCCTGGGCGGCGCGATGGCGGCTGCTACCGACGAAGGCGGCATTCAATTCCGTATCCTGAATTCGTCGAAGGGGCCGGCAGTGCGCGCGACGCGCGCGCAGGCCGATCGCATCCTGTACAAGGCCGCGATCCGTCGGCGCCTGGAAAACCAGCCGAATCTCTGGCTGTTCCAGCAGGCGGTCGAAGACCTGATGGTCGAGGGCGACCGCGTGGTCGGAGCGGTGACGCAGGTTGGCATCCGCTTCCGCAGCCGGGCAGTCGTGCTGACGGCGGGGACGTTCCTCGACGGCAAGATTCACGTGGGTCTCAACAACTACACGGGCGGCCGCGCCGGCGATCCGGCAGCGGTGACGCTGTCGGCGCGCCTGAAGGAATTGAAGCTCCCGCAGGGCCGCCTGAAGACGGGTACACCGCCGCGCATCGACGGCCGCACGATCGATTTTTCGGTACTGGAAGAGCAGCCGGGCGACCTTGATCCGGTGCCGGTGTTCTCGTTCCTGGGCCGCGCCGAACAGCATCCGCGCCAGATTCCGTGCTGGGTCACGCATACGAATGAGCGTACGCACGACATCATTCGCGGCGGTCTCGATCGCTCGCCGATGTATACGGGCGTGATCGAAGGGGTGGGGCCGCGCTACTGCCCGTCGATCGAGGACAAGATTCACCGCTTCGCCTCGAAGGAATCGCACCAGATTTTCCTTGAGCCGGAAGGACTGACGACCAACGAGTTCTACCCGAACGGAATCTCGACGAGCCTGCCGTTCGACGTCCAACTGGAGCTTGTGCATTCGATGCGCGGCCTTGAGCACGCGCATATCCTGCGTCCGGGTTACGCAATCGAGTACGACTATTTCGATCCTCGCGGCCTGAAGGCGTCGCTGGAGGCGAAGGTGATCCAGGGTCTGTTTTTTGCGGGCCAGATCAATGGCACGACCGGCTATGAAGAAGCCGCGGCACAGGGTCTGCTCGCCGGGATCAACGCGGGTCTGCAGGTGCAGGGCAAGGACGCGTGGTGCCCGCGCCGCGACGAAGCCTACTTGGGGGTGCTGGTCGACGATCTGGTAACGCGCGGTGTTTCGGAGCCGTATCGCATGTTCACGAGCCGTGCCGAGTACCGCTTGAGCCTTCGCGAAGACAATGCGGATATGCGCCTGACGGAGATTGGCCGCGAGCTGGGCGTCGTCGACGATGTGCGCTGGGAAGCATTCAGCCGCAAGCGCGACGCTGTTTCACGTGAAACAGAGCGCCTGAAGTCGACGTGGGTGAATCCGAAAAGCCTGCCGGCCGAAGAGGCGACGGCGCTGCTCGGCAAGCCGATCGATCGCGAGTACAACCTCGCGGATCTGCTGCGCCGCCCGGGCGTTAGCTACGACGGCGTGTGCGGTTTGCGCGAAGGTGCATGCAGCCCCGAAACGCCGCTGGCCGGCGACGAGATCCTGCTCGCGCAGATCAAGGAACAGATCGAGATTGGCATCAAATATCAGGGTTATATCGATCGTCAGGCCGACGAAATCGAGCGCAACGGCGCGCAGGAGAACACGCGCCTGCCGGAGGGTATCGACTACGCCGAGGTGCGAGGCCTCTCGTTCGAAGTGCGCCAGAAGCTGACGCAGCATCGACCCGAAACTATTGGCCAGGCGTCGCGTATCCAGGGCGTGACGCCGGCCGCGATCTCGCTGTTGATGGTGCACCTCAAGCGCGGCCTTGGCCGTCGGCGTCAGAATCCGGCCGATTCCGGCTCGGACAACACGCCGGTGGCGCAATGACGGGCCGCGCGCGGCAACCCGGCGTCGCGGATCGCGAGGCCTTGGCCCGAATGCTGGAGGAGGGCGTCCAGACGCTTGGCATCGAACTGAGCGAGCGGCAGCATGGGCAATTGCTCGACTACGTTGCGCTACTGGCGAAATGGAACGCGGTCTACAACCTGACCGCGATCCGCGACCCGCGCCAGATGCTGATTCAGCACATTCTCGATTCCCTCTCGATCCTGCCGCATTTGCCTTTGCGCGAGAGTGCCGCGGTGCTGGATGTGGGCTCCGGCGGCGGCTTGCCGGGTATCGTGCTGGCGATCGCGCGGCCGGGCTGGTCCGTGACGCTGAACGACATTGTCCACAAGAAGACAGCATTCCAGTCTCAGGCGAAGGCCGAACTGGGTCTCGCGAACCTGTCCGTGATCACCGGGCGTGTCGAGTCGCTGCGCCCTGGGGTCGAAGTGCCGAAAAAATTCGATCTGATCGTGTCGCGGGCATTCGCGGAGCTCGCCGATTTCGTTACACTGGCCCGGCATCTGGTTGCCGATGGCGGCGCGATCTGGGCGATGAAGGGCGTGCGCCCGGACGGCGAAGTCGAGCGCTTGCCGGACGGTGCGCAAGTGGTGCAGACGATTCGCCTCGATGTACCGATGCTGGACGCCGAGCGGCATCTCCTCGAAGTGACGGTCGAACCGGCGTGACAGCGGCAGTGCAGGCGCGATAACGTAAGCAAACTATCCAAGGCAGTAAAAGGGACACTCGAAAGATGGCAAAAATCTTCTGCGTTGCGAACCAGAAGGGCGGCGTCGGCAAGACGACGACAACGGTCAATCTCGCCGCGAGCCTCGCATCGCAGGGACAGCGTGTCCTTCTCATCGATCTCGACCCGCAAGGCAACGCCACGATGGGCAGCGGCATCAACAAGGCCGCGTGCGAGAACACGGTGTATGAAGTACTGGTCGACGGCGTGACGGTGCTCGATGCGCGCACGCGCCCCGAAGCCGTGGGCTACGACGTGCTGCCGGCCAATCGCGAACTGGCCGGCGCCGAAGTCGAGCTCGTCTCCATGGAGCAGCGCGAGCGCCGCTTGAGGAACGCGCTCGAGCAGGTCGAGGCCGAGTACGACTTTGTGCTGATCGATTGCCCCCCGGCGCTCTCGCTGCTCACGCTCAACGGGCTGTGCGCGGCGCATGGCGTCGTGATCCCGATGCAGTGCGAGTACTTCGCGCTCGAAGGGCTGTCCGATCTCGTCAACACGATCAAGCAGGTCCACGCGAACATGAACCGCGACCTGAAGGTGATCGGCCTTTTGCGCGTGATGTTCGATCCGCGCATCACGTTGCAGCAGCAGGTGTCGGAGCAGTTGAAGGAGCACTTCGGCGACAAGGTGTTCGACGCGGTGATCCCGCGCAACGTGCGCCTCGCGGAGGCGCCCAGCTATGGGCTGCCGGGCGTGGTGTTCGATCGCGCGTCGCGCGGCGCCCAGGCGTATGTGCAGTTCGGTGCGGAAATGATCGAGCGGGTGCGCGCGCTTTGACGCCGTTTTTGACATCGCTTTTGACACACCTCGCGGTCAATGCAGACTGAGGGAGCACGATGAACGCAGTAGCACGGAAGAAAGGACTGGGCCGCGGACTGGAGGCGCTGCTTGGCGGCAGCGCGGACATTACCGAGGCGGTGAAGATCGACAGCGCGCCCAACACGCTGCCGCTTACGAAGATGCAGGCGGGCAAATACCAGCCGCGTACGCGCATGGACGAAGGCGCCTTGCAGGAACTGGCGGCGAGCATTCGCGCGCAGGGCCTGATGCAGCCCATCCTCGTGCGCCCGATCGACACCGACCGTTACGAGATCATCGCGGGCGAGCGGCGATTCCGCGCGGCGCACATTGCGGGTCTGACCGAGGTGCCGGTGCTCGTGAAGGACGTTCCGGATCAGGCCGCGGCCGCCATGGCGCTGATCGAGAATATCCAGCGCGAAGACCTCAATCCGCTCGAAGAGGCGCAGGGCATCCAGCGCCTGCTCGACGAGTTTCGTTTCACGCACGAGCAGGCGGCGGAATCCGTCGGCCGTTCGCGCAGCGCCGTGTCCAACTTGCTGCGTCTCCTGAATCTGGCCGCGCCGGTGCAGACCATGCTGCTCGCGGGCGACCTCGACATGGGCCACGCCCGCGCGCTGCTCGCCGTGGACGCGGCGACGCAGATCACGCTCGCCAACCAGGTCGTCAACAAACGGATGTCGGTGCGCGAGACCGAGAAGCTCGTGACGGCCACGACGAAGGCCACGCCCGTGCTGAAGGCGAAGGCGCCCCATGACGGCGGCCGCGATACCCGGCGCCTCGAAGAGGAGCTCTCCGACCTGCTGTCCGCCACGGTGAAGATCAAGCTGGGCAGGCGAGGGCGCGGGCAGTTGACAGTCGACTTCGGCGACCTCGACGCGCTCGACGGCATCCTGCTGCGCCTGCGCGGCGAAACGGCGGCCTGAGTTCGCTGCCGCAGACGTGCGCGACGGCCAACCCTTGCCTGAAACCCGGCACGCTGCGCGCGGACTCCTGCGCCGTATCGGCGCGCTCGCCGTTTCGGAGCCGGTGCTCGCCATCCTGGTTGCGGCATTCGTGCTGCTCCAGGTGTTCGCCCCGCGCGCCTGGGCCTCGCTGCCCGCGCTGGTCGACTGGCAGACGGTCATGACGCTCGCGGGCCTGCTGATTCTGACGAAGGCGATCGAATATTCAGGATTGCTGACGTGGATGGCCCACCGCCTCGTGCGGCGCATTCATTCCGAGCGCGCGCTGGCCCTGTTCCTGATCGCCCTGGCCGCGGCGCTCGCAACGATCGTGACGAATGACGTAGCGCTGTTCGTGGTCGTGCCGCTCATGCTCTCGCTGCACCGGCTCACCCCGTTGCCTCTCAGACAGCTCGTGATCATGGTTGCGCTCGCGGTGAACGCGGGCTCGGTGCTGACACCGCTCGGCAATCCGCAGAACCTGTTTCTCTGGCAACTGAGCGGCGTTTCGTTCGGCCGCTTCGTTGCGGCTTTGGCGCCGCTATGCGCCATGCTGATGACGATGCTGCTCGTCCTCGCCGTGTTCTCTTTCAAATCCCGGCCGCTCGATCTTTCGACCGACACCGATCCGCACCCGGTCGATCGCCCGCTTGCGAGTGTTGCCGGGGTGCTCTTCGTCGCGTTCGTGCTGCTAGCCGATGCGCATCACGCCGGCATCGCGCTCGCGGGCGTTGCCGCAGGCTTTCTGGTGTGGCGCCCGCGCATCGTGTTGAAGATCGACTGGCTGCTGCTCTGCATCTTCGTGCTGATGTTCATTGTCTTGCGCAGTGCGGCCGCGCTACCGTGGATTCACGGTTTGCTCGGCAGTCTCGCTTTGGAGGCTCCGCTGCGCGGATATGTCGCAGGAGCCGTGCTGTCGCAGATCATCAGTAATGTTCCGGCCGCCATCGTGCTCGCAGGGTTCACGCACGACTGGCGCGCATTGGCTTTCGGGGTGAGCGTCGGCGGCTTCGGATTCGCGATCGGTTCGCTCGCCAACCTGATTGCGGTGCGCCTCGCCGGAGAGCGTGGCATGTGGCTGCCGTTTCACCTTTATTCCATCCCGTTCTGGCTGCTCGCCGGCGCAACGGGCGGCTGGCTGCTGCTGCATCTTTGATCCGGTGTTCCGGGGCGTTGCTCCAGCGTTTTTCCGCCGAGTGGATGAGTGTCGCGCTCTGCGGCAATAGCCACCTCGACGTCCGCTTTAACAATTCGCCTCGCCATTGATCCGCGTCGCATTTTCAGGCGCACGCGAGAACCTTACAGTCGTCGTTTATTCCCCTCGAAAAGGCCGCTTTTTCGCATCATGATGCGCTGTTTCACAGGCGTTACAGAGCGACCTAAAATCTTGAATCACCTGCCACTATCGCTTACAATCTGGCCGGATTGACAGTTTGATGCGCCTGAAGGCCTTGTGTAAGGCGTAGGCCGGACCAAGGATCTGCATGATGCGCAAATCGCCTGACCTGTCGCCGTCTGAGGCGTCAGCTCCGCGGGGGGCGCAGCAGCGCTCCAACGATCGGACATCATCCCCTCGGGATGATTGGGACATCGAGCAAGAAAATACAATTACTCCACTTACGCGGGATGAAGCCAGGAAGTTGTTCGGCCCGAAAGTGGATCGTCCGTCGCGTGTAACGCCGCTGCGGGTCGTGGCAGCACAAATAGCTTTGTCGTTGTTGGTGGCGCTAATTGTCTGGCTGTTTTTTGACCGGTCCATGCATGCCGTCCTGTCGGCCTTGCTTGGCGGCGCCGTGTGCTGGGTTCCGGGCGGCCTGTTCGCGCTGTACCTGAAGCGCTCAGGAGGCCGCTCCAGGATGGCATTGGTGGCGGGCGAAGCGTTCAAGGCCGGCATCACGCTGGCGCTCTTCGTCGCTATCGGCGAGACGTATCATGAGGTGCGCTGGCTGCCGATGTTGGCGGCCTACCTGGTGGGGCTCAAGGCGTATTGGGTCGCACTGGCGTTTTGATCAGTGTCTGTCGAGTTCGGTAATCGTGCGCGCGCCCTGGCGGCCGGCGTGCCGATGAACCGAGGGCGGCAGGCCGAACGTATTTTAATATTGCTAAGGTGTCTGAAAAAATGGCAGCAAGCGAATCGCACCTGCTCGAACCTGCGGAATACATCACGCACCACCTGACGTTCTTCTCGAGCAAGCCGCAATCGAGCGTCGTCGACTTCTCCATCATCAATTACGACACGCTGTTCTGGTCGATCCTGACTGGCCTGGCGACCATTCTCATTCTGTGGCTGGCCGCACGCAAGGCTACGTCGGGCGTGCCGTCGCGCTTTCAATGCGCGATCGAGTGGCTGGTCGAGATGGTCGAGGATCAGGCCAAGAGCATGATCCACGGCAGCCGCACCTTTATTGCACCGCTGGCATTGACCGTGTTCATCTGGGTTGCCCTGATGAATTCGCTCGACCTCTTGCCGGTCGATCTGGCCGGCCGTGTCATTGGTCTGCTTGGCCTTTCCTCGGCGATTCCGCACCAGCGGATCGTGCCGACCGCCGACGTCAACGCGACCTTCGGGATGGCGCTCGGCATCTTCATTCTGATGCTCTACTACAGCATCAAGATCAAGGGCCTGGGCGGCTGGCTGCACGAGCTGATCACGGCGCCGTTCGGCGCCCATCCGCTGCTCTGGATTCCCAATCTCGCGCTGAACATTATCGAATACGTGGCCAAGACGGTTTCGCTCGGGATGCGGTTGTTCGGCAACATGTATGCGGGCGAACTGCTGTTCCTGCTGATCGCGCTTCTGGGCGGCATGTGGGGCTTCGGCCTGGATTTCGGTGTGCTTGGCTTTATCGGGCACGTGATCGCGGGCAGCGTCTGGGCAATCTTCCACATCCTGATCGTGCTGCTGCAGGCGTTCATTTTCATGATGCTGACGCTGGTTTATCTCGGCCAGGCGCACGACAAGCACTAAGGCCGCGCTGCCCGTAGCATCAGGTTGTGGTTTGGGTCTCGCTTTACCGGTTTCTTTAACTGGCTTTCCGGTTTTTTTAAATCAAGTAATCAAGTCTTTTTCAGAGGAATAATCATGCAAGATTTGCTCGCCAACATCCACGCTCTGACCGCTCTCATTCAAGGGCCGACCGCCATCGGTATCGGCATCATCATCGGTCTGGGCGCTTGTGGCGCATGTATCGGTATCGGCATGATGGGCGGCAAGTACATCGAGGCCTGCGCACGTCAGCCCGAATTGATGAACCCGCTGCAAACGAAGATGTTCCTGCTGGTTGGCCTGATCGACGCTGCATTCCTGATCGGTGTGGGTATCGCCATGCTGTTCGCGTTCGCCAACCCGCTGTTGTCGAAGATCGCGGGATAAGTTTCCCTGGATGACCGCGTCTCGCCCATACTGAGATTGGCCGCGAATATTGCACGCGACTCCGGCGTGGAGTTTGCCAAACTGAGTCGGGCCCGGCGCGGGGCCAGTGACGGGATGCCCGGCCGGGGTGGCGATCCACTGGATCCGGCCACCGGTTGCCGGGCATCTCTATAGCAACGTTTGGAAGGAAACACCGTGAATCTCAACGCAACCCTGTTTGCGCAATTGATCGTGTTCCTGATCCTCGCGTGGTTCACGATGAAGTTCGTGTGGCCGCCGATGGTCAACGCCCTCGATGAGCGCTCGAAGAAGATTGCCGACGGTCTGTCGGCAGCCGAAAAGGGGCAAGAGGAACTGGCGGCGGCGCACAAGCGCGTCGAGCAGGATCTCGCGCAGGCCCGTGTTGAAGGCCAGCACCGGATCGCCGAAGCCGAAAAGCGCGCGCAGGCGCTCGCCGAAGAAATCAAGGGCCAGGCGCACGCGGAAGCGGCGCGCATCGTCGCCCAGGCGAAAGCCGACGCCGAGCAGCAGGTCATCAAGGCGCGTGAAGGACTGCGCGCGGAAGTCGCCGCACTCGCCGTCCACGGTGCCGAGCAGATCCTGAAGCGCGAAGTCGACCAGACGGCTCATGCCGACCTGCTGAATCAACTGAAAGCCGAGCTCTGATCATGGCCGAACTTGCAACCATCGCCCGCCCGTACGCAGAAGCCCTGTTCGCCGTGGCCGAAGCGGGTGACGTCGCAGCCTGGTCCTCGCTCGTCGCCGAGCTGGCGCAGGTTGCGGCTTTGCCCGAGGTGCTGTCGATCGCGTCGAGCCCGAAAGTGAGCCACGCCCAGGTCGTCGATCTGCTGCTGTCGGCGGTGAAGTCGCCGCTCAAGGACAGCGCCGAGGCGAAGAACCTCGTGCAGATGCTGGTTGCGGGCCATCGCCTGGAACTGCTGCCGCAAATTCACGAGCAGTTCGAATCGCTCAAGAACGCCAAAGAGGGCGCAGCCGACGCGTTGATCGTCAGCGCGTTTCCGCTCGAAGGCGCACAGTTGAACGACCTCGTCGCCAGTCTCGAACACAAGTTCAAACGCAAGCTGAAGCCTTCCGTCGAAGTCGACGAGTCGCTCATCGGTGGCGTGCGCGTCACGGTCGGCGACGAAGTGCTCGATACCTCGGTCCGCGCGCGGCTCGCCAGGATGCAAGCGGTACTGGCCGCCTGAGCATCGATTGCACGCAGCAGCGGCTGGCACGCAACAGAATTGAACATCAGGAGCGAATAATGCAACTCAATCCCTCTGAGATCAGCGAGCTGATCAAGAGCCGGATCCAGGGCCTTGAAGCGAGCGCAGACGTTCGCAACCAGGGCACCGTGATCTCCGTGACCGACGGTATCGTGCGCATCCACGGCCTTTCGGACGTGATGCAGGGTGAAATGCTCGAATTTCCGGGCAACACCTTCGGCCTCGCGCTGAACCTCGAGCGCGACTCGGTCGGCGCGGTGATTCTGGGCGAGTGGGAACACATCTCGGAAGGCAACATCGTCAAGACGACGGGTCGCATTCTGGAAGTGCCGGTGGGCCCGGAACTGATCGGCCGCGTGGTCGATCCTCTCGGCAACCCGATCGACGGCAAGGGCCCGGTCAACGCGAAGTTGACCGACGCGGTCGAAAAGATCGCCCCGGGCGTGATCTGGCGTGAAGGCGTGTCGCAGCCGGTGCAGACGGGCCTCAAGTCGATCGACTCGATGGTGCCGATCGGCCGTGGCCAGCGCGAGCTGATCATCGGCGACCGTCAGTGCGGCAAGACCGCGGTGGCCGTCGACACGATCATCAACCAGAAGGGCAAGAACCTCATCTGTATCTACGTCGCGATCGGCCAGAAGGCTTCGTCGATCCAGAACGTGGTGCGCAAGCTCGAAGAAACGGGCGCGATGGAGTACACGATCGTCGTGGCCGCCTCGGCTTCGGAATCGGCCGCGCTGCAGTATCTCGCGCCGTACTCGGGCTGCACGATGGGCGAATACTTCCGTGACCGCGGCCAGGACGCGCTGATCATTTATGACGATCTGACCAAGCAAGCCTGGGCCTATCGCCAGATCTCGCTGCTGCTGCGCCGCCCGCCGGGCCGTGAAGCTTACCCCGGCGACGTGTTCTATCTGCACTCGCGTCTGCTCGAGCGCGCCGCGCGCGTTTCGGCCGACTACGTCGAGAAGTTCACGAACGGCGAAGTGAAGGGCAAGACGGGTTCGCTCACCGCCCTGCCGATCATCGAAACGCAGGCCGGCGACGTGACCGCGTTCGTTCCGACGAACGTGATCTCGATTACCGACGGCCAGATCTTCCTCGAAACCGACCTCTTCAACGCGGGTATCCGCCCGGCTATCAACGCCGGCGTGTCGGTGTCGCGCGTCGGTGGCGCAGCGCAGACGAAGATCGTCAAGAAGCTGTCGGGCGGTATCCGTACCGACCTCGCGCAGTATCGCGAACTGGCCGCATTCGCCCAGTTCGCCTCGGATCTCGACGAAGCCACCCGCAAGCAGCTCGAGCGCGGCCGCCGCGTGACGGAACTGCTCAAGCAGCCGCAATACCAGCCGCTGCAGGTGTGGGAGCTGGCTGTCGCGCTCTTCTCGGCGAACAACGGCTACCTCGACGACCTCGAGGTGAAGGACGTTCTGCCGTTCGAAAAGGGCCTGCGCGAGTACCTGAAGACGAGCCACGCCGACCTCGTGAAGCGTATCGAGGACACGAAGGATCTGTCGAAGGACGACGAGAACGCGCTGCATGCGGCTATCAAGGACTTCAAGAAGTCCGGCGCATACTGATCCGTCCGGGAATCAAACACGATAAACGGACTGGGACCCGAGTAAGCGCTAAAGCGCTAACTTGGGTCGACAAAGGAGCAAGTTATGGCTGGAATGAAGGAAATTCGCGGCAAGATCAAGAGCGTGCAGAACACGCGCAAGATCACCAAGGCGATGGAGATGGTGGCCGCATCGAAGATGCGCCGCGCCCAGGAGCGCATGCGCGCGGCTCGCCCGTATGCCGACAAGGTCCGTGCCATCGCCGCGCACATGAGCCGTGCAAACCTGGAGTACCGCCATCCGTTCATGATGGTGAACGAAGGCGCCGGGGCTGCGGGTCTCATCCTCGTTACGACCGACAAGGGTCTGTGCGGCGGTATGAATACCAACGTGCTGCGCGCGACACTGCAGAAGTTCAAGGAGCTGGACGAGAAGGGCGTGAAGATCGAAGCCACCGCAATCGGTAGCAAGGGTCTCGGTTTCCTGAATCGTTTCGGCGCGAAGGTGGTGTCGCAGTCGGTGCAGCTCGGCGACACGCCGCACCTCGAAAAGCTGATCGGTGCCGTGAAGGCGCAGCTCGACATGTATTCGGAAGGCAAGCTGTCGGCCGTCTATCTCGCCTACACGCGCTTCGTCAACACGATGAAGCAGGAGGCGGTGATCGAGCAGCTACTGCCGCTGTCGGCGGAGGACTTCGACGCCAGCGCCGACGACGGCACGCCGAAAGCGTCGTGGGATTACATCTACGAGCCGGATGCGCAGTTGGTCGTGGACGAGTTGCTCGTGCGTTACGTTGAAGCGCTGGTGTACCAGGCGGTCGCGGAAAACATGGCGTCGGAACAGTCGGCGCGCATGGTTGCGATGAAGGCCGCCTCGGACAACGCGAAGACGGTGATCAGCGAACTGCAGCTGTCGTACAACAAGAGCCGGCAGGCCGCGATCACGAAGGAATTGTCGGAGATCGTCAGCGGCGCCGCCGCTGTGTAAGCGGACCGGAACTTGGCTCGAGAGTGCGCCTTTGCGCGACTGAAGAATTCAGGTATTGAAAGGAAAATCGATGAGTACAACTGCTTTGCCGGAAGGCAAGATCGTACAGTGCATCGGCGCCGTGATCGACGTGGAGTTCCCGCGTGAGCACATGCCGAAGATCTACGACGCACTGATTCTCGAAGGCACGGAACTGACCCTCGAAGTGCAGCAGCAGCTTGGCGACGGCGTCGTGCGCACCATTTGTCTGGGTGCGTCGGACGGTCTGCGCCGCGGCACCGTGGTGAAGAACACGGGCAAGCCCATTAGCGTGCCGGTCGGCAAGCCGACGCTCGGCCGCATCATGGACGTGCTCGGCCGCCCGATCGACGAAGCGGGCCCGATCGTCAGCGAAACGACGCGCGCGATCCACCAGAACGCCCCGGCGTTCGACGAGCTCTCGCCTTCGGCGGAACTGCTCGAAACCGGCATCAAGGTGATCGACCTGATCTGCCCGTTCGCCAAGGGCGGCAAGGTGGGTCTGTTCGGTGGCGCGGGCGTGGGCAAGACCGTCAACATGATGGAGCTCATCAACAACATCGCGAAGGAGCACGGCGGTTACTCCGTGTTCGCGGGCGTGGGCGAGCGTACCCGTGAGGGCAACGACTTCTACCACGAAATGAAGGACTCGAACGTTCTGGACAAGGTCGCGCTGGTGTACGGCCAGATGAACGAGCCGCCGGGCAACCGTCTGCGCGTCGCGCTGACCGGTCTGACGATGGCCGAGTACTTCCGTGACGAAGGCCTCGACGTGCTGTTCTTCGTCGACAACATCTACCGTTTCACGCTGGCCGGTACCGAAGTGTCGGCACTGCTCGGCCGGATGCCGTCGGCAGTGGGTTATCAGCCGACGCTGGCTGAAGAAATGGGCAAGCTGCAAGAGCGCATCACGTCGACCAAGAAGGGCTCGATTACCTCGGTTCAGGCCGTGTACGTCCCTGCGGACGACTTGACGGACCCGTCACCGGCCACGACCTTCGGCCACCTCGACGCAACCGTCGTGCTCTCGCGTGACATCGCTTCGCTCGGCATCTACCCCGCCGTGGACCCGCTCGATTCGACCTCGCGTCAGATCGACCCGAACGTGATTGGCGAAGAGCACTACTCGATCACGCGTGGCGTGCAGCAGACGCTCCAGCGCTACAAGGAACTGCGCGACATCATCGCGATTCTGGGCATGGACGAACTGTCGCCGGAAGACAAGCTGGCCGTCGCCCGCGCACGCAAGATCCAGCGTTTCCTCTCGCAGCCGTTCCATGTCGCGGAAGTCTTCACGGGCTCGCCGGGCAAGTACGTGCCGCTCAAGGAAACCATCCGCGGCTTCAAGATGATCGTCGACGGCGAGTGCGATCATCTGCCGGAGCAGGCGTTCTACATGGTCGGCACGATCGACGAAGCCTTCGAGAAGGCCAAGAAGATCCAGTAAAGGTTGAGTTGCTGAAAAAGGGGCGCGGTGCTTCGTTCGCGAGGCGCCACGCCCACGCAACTTACTCAGGATCAGGAGTCGACATATATGGCAGCAACCATCAAGGTAGACGTCGTCAGCGCCGAAGAGAGCATCTTCGCGGGCCGGGCGAAGTTCATCGCGCTACCGGGCGAGGCGGGCGAGTTGGGCATTCTGCCGGGTCATACGCCGCTCATCACGCGTATCCGTCCGGGTGCCGTGCGCATCGTCGCTGAAAACGACGAGGAAGAGTTCGTGTTCGTCGCCGGTGGCATTCTCGAAATCCAGCCGGGCGTCGTGACGGTGCTGGCCGACACGGCGATCCGCGGCGCGGATCTCGACGAAGCGAAGGCCGACGAAGCGCGTAAGCGCGCTGAAGAGGTACTGCAGAACGCCGGCTCGAACCTCGAGTACGCGACGGCGCAGGCTGAACTGGCCTACGCGGTGGCGCAGCTCGCGGCGATCCAGCGCCTGCGCAAGATGAACCAGCATTGAGCTGGCGTACGCGCGCATCAGGCTGGTGCCATCAGGTACCGCGTAGTGCGAAGTGAAATGGGCTCCCAACGGGGCCCATTTTTTTTGCTCGTACTCCCCACTTGACGTTTACGGAAAGGTAATGCGAAATCATGCCTTCGGGAGCGGCGAGGGTGCGTGCCTCGGGACCCGGACGCAGCGTATGCGCTGCGGGTAAAACTTGATGCCGGCGCCTGCGGGCCCGGCGCACAATGTTTTTCAAACGGATTTCAATCGGGATCGAGACTCCCGGGGAGACGGCCATCATGGCAATCGACGCACCCGATGCGCGCGAAGCGCTCATCGCGCCGAAAGACGGGCTTTCCTATGTACGCGGCACGACCGCCGTACCGCTTTCCAATGCCACCCTCGGGGCCTTTCTGCAGGACACCGCGGCGCGGGTACCGGAGCGGCCCGCGGTCGTGTTTCGCGAGCAGGGCATCCGCTGGAACTGGCGTGAATTTGCCGAAGAGGTCGACGTGCTCGCTGCGGGTTTGCTCGCGATCGGCATTCGTAAGGGCGACCGTGTCGGCATCTGGTCGCCCAACCGCGTCGAGTGGCTTCTCACCCAGTTCGCCACCGCGCGCGTTGGCGCCGTGCTCGTCAACATCAATCCGGCTTACCGCCTGGCCGAGCTCGAATACGCGCTGAACAAGGTGGGCTGCAAGGCGATTGTCGCCGCCGAGAGCTTCAAGACATCGAAGTACCTCGACATGCTGCAAACGCTTGCGCCCGAGCTCGCGAGCGCGACCCCGGGCGATCTGCATGCGGCGAAGCTGCCGGAACTGCGCGCGGTGATCCGCATGGGCGACACCGAAACGCCGGGGATGCTGAATTTTAGCGAATTGATCGAAGACGGCCGCGAGCGGCTCGAACGGGGTGGCAAGGTCGAGCTCGATGCGATCGGCGCCACGCTGAATGCCGACGATCCCATCAACATCCAGTTCACGAGCGGTACGACCGGCAATCCGAAGGGCGCGACGCTCACGCATCGCAACGTTGTGAATAACGGCCGCTTCATCGCCATGGCGATGCGTCTTACCGAGGCGGATTCGCTTTGCATCCCGGTGCCGCTCTATCACTGCTTCGGCATGGTGCTCGCGGTGCTCGCCTGCGTTTCGGTGGGGGCGAACATGGTGTTCCCCGGCGAAGCGTTCGATCCGCGCGCGACGCTCGAAGCCGTTTCAGAGGAGCAATGCACGGCCCTGCATGGCGTTCCCACGATGTTCATTGCCGAACTCGATCACCCGGACTTTGCGCGCTTCGACCTCTCGCGCCTGCGCACCGGCATCATGGCCGGCTCGCCTTGCCCGATCGAGACAATGAAGCGCGTGGTCTCGCAAATGCATCTGGCGGAGATCACGATCGCTTACGGCATGACGGAGACGAGCCCGGTGTCGTTCCAGAGTTCGACCACGGATCCGCTCGACAAGCGCACGACGACGGTGGGGCAGATCCAGCCTCATCTCGAGGTGAAGATCGTGGATCCGTTCGGTAGCGTCGTGCCCGTCGGCGAGACGGGCGAGCTGTGCACGAAGGGTTATTCGGTGATGCTCGGCTACTGGGGCGACGAGGCGAAGACGGCCGAAGCGATCGTCGACGGCTGGATGCACACGGGGGATCTGGCGACGCTCGACGCCGACGGTTATTGCAACATCGTCGGGCGTCTGAAAGACATGCTGATTCGCGGCGGGGAAAACATCTATCCACGCGAGATCGAAGAATTCCTGTTTCGGCATCCGAAGGTGCAAACCGTGCAGGTGTTCGGCGTGCCCGACGCGAAATACGGCGAGGAGGTATGTGCCTGGATCGTGCTGCGTTCGGGCGAAGCGGTCAGCGCCGAAGAGATTCAGGCATTCTGCCAGGGGCAGATTGCGCACTACAAGATCCCGAAGTACATCCGCTTCGTGGACGAGTTGCCGATGACCGTGACGGGCAAGGCGCAGAAGTTCGTGATGCGCGCACGCATGATCGAAGAGCTGAAACTCGACGAGCAGAAGACGGCGTGAGCGCCCGCCATATCAATTTGCGACACATGGCCCGCGTTAAAATAGCGAGCCGCGTAGCGGGCCATTGTGTGGCAATGATCGGGAAACCGAAGGATGGGTAACGAACGGAAGCCGTCGGCAACACGCGTCGATCCGGAATGGATGAGAAAAGCGCAGACGAAAAAAAAGCGGGCCTGGAGCCCGCTAAAAACCACACGCTACGGGGTTAGCGCGAGGAGACCAAAGAAGGAGCCGGATAGCTACGTACCGCTGGTGTAACGCCGGTACGGCTCCAACAAGGATGCCCCTTGGAAGGGCTTCGGCAAACTGCCGACCGGCTGGTGGTTCATGTCCGCTCACACTGACACCAAGCCACATCCGTGTTGAAACCGTTGAAGGCATTGTGGGCGAATTGATGGGGGTTCGCGGTAACAAAGTGTTTCAGGTTGTAACGCCCGCCAGGTAAGGCTTCGAGGGATTTTTTGCCATCCTGAATGTTTTTTCGAAGTCATTTTTACCGGCGTGTAGTGTGGCGCACAGACACTCAAATGGGCCGTCGATCTCCTGAATTCACGGTGCATAGACAAACGTCCGTCCCGTGGACATTTGGATGCATTGATCTAAGCAAAGCATGCATGCCATGCACGGATGCGAACCGCATCGCCGTCTTTCGACAACTTTCCATCGACTCGGCACACGCCGTGCTCTGCAATGGTCCGTTGCAACTCTTCGTGCGATTTAATGCCCGGTGAGTCGCGCATCAGAGGGCAAAGCGGCTTACTTGAGCCACTTGTCGTAGATAACCTGGTATTCGCCGCTCGCGCGCAGCAGATGCAGCCACTGATCGACGTACTGCTGGAAGATCACGTCGCCGCGCGGCACCATCCATGCCTTTTCGCCGTACTGGAACGGCTGGTCCGGATGCACGGAGCACAGTCCCGGATTCAGCTTTTGCTGCAGCAATGTCTCCGATGCGTCGGTGACCATCACGTCGGCCTTGCCCGCCAGGATCTGCTTGAAGATCGTCACGTTGTCCGGGTAGACCGTCAGCGTCGCATGCGGGAAGAACTGCCGTGCGAAGCGCTCGTTCGTGCCGCCAGGGTTCACGATCACGCGCGTCGACGCCTGGTCGATCTGCGCCACCGTCTGATACCTGGCAACGTCGCCGCAGCGGACGATCGGTGTCTTGCCGTCCACCTGATACGGCTCGGTGAAGAAGGCGCGCTTCTGGCGTTCGAGCGAGGTCGAAACGCCGCCCACTGCCACGTCGCACTTCGCGAGAAAGTCGCTCGTCAGGTTAGACCACGTTGTCCTGACGAACTCGGTTTTCACACCCAGCGATTTCGCCAGCGACTCCGTCATGTCGATGTCGATGCCTTCGAACGCGCCGTCCGGCCGATAGTACGAATAAGGCTTGTAGTCGCCGGTCGTGCAGGCGCGCAGCGTGCCGCGCGCGATCACTTCGTCGAGCCGGGAGGGCGCGGCGGCGCTTTGCGCCCATGCGGGCACGGCGCAGGCGTTGGTGCAAAGGAGGGTGAACGTCACGAACGTGCGGATAACGGCTCCTTTCTTCTTCACGGAGTCTCCTCGATAGCAATAGGGCGAATGGCCAGCGGGTTCGGAAAGCCGCTCGATGATAGCCCGCGCGTGCGCCACGGGTAAGCGTTGGCCGATCCGAGCGCGCCGGTGTCCCGGTTATGCCGCCCATCACCGCCATCCCGGCACGGCCGCTCCGGTAAAATGACCGCTTGCTCCTGAATCCTGAAGCGCACCAGCGCCCCCGCCCGTGGCTCATACCCTTCTGAACGACACCTTTCTGCGCGCGCTGTTGCGGCAGCCGACCGAGTACACACCGATCTGGCTGATGCGCCAGGCGGGCCGTTATCTGCCGGAGTACAACGCCACGCGCAGCCGCGCCGGCAGTTTTCTGGGCCTCGCCAAGAACCCGGACTACGCAACCGAAGTCACGCTGCAGCCGCTCGAACGCTTTCCGCTCGACGCCGCCATCCTGTTTTCCGACATCCTGACGATTCCCGACGCGATGGGCCTCGGCCTCGACTTCCAGGCGGGCGAGGGGCCGAAGTTCGCGCATCCGGTGCGAACGGAAGCCGATGTCGCGAAGCTCGCGGTGCCGGACATCGGCGCGACGCTCGGCTATGTCACGGACGCCGTGCGCGAGATCCGCCGAGCGCTCACCGACGCACAGGGGCGCCAGCGCGTGCCGCTGATCGGCTTTTCGGGCAGCCCGTGGACGCTCGCGTGCTACATGGTCGAAGGCGGCGGTTCGGACGACTTCCGCACGGTCAAGTCGATGCTGTACGCGAGGCCCGATCTGATGCAGCGCATTCTCGAAGTGAATGCGCAGGCGGTCGCCGCTTATCTGAATGCGCAGATCGAGGCAGGCGCACAGGCCGTCATGATCTTCGACACCTGGGGCGGTGCATTGGCGGACGGCACCTACCAGCGTTTCTCGCTGAACTACATCGCTCAGGTGGTGGCGGCGCTCAAGCGCGAGCATGACGGCGAGCGCGTGCCCGTCATCACGTTCACGAAGGGAGGCGGTCTCTGGCTGGACGAGATTGCGGCGACCGGCGTGGATGCCGTCGGTGTCGACTGGACGGTGAATCTCGGCCGCGCGCGCGAACGCGTGGGCGGGCGCGTCGCGTTACAGGGCAATCTCGATCCGACGGTGCTGTTTGCTCCGCCCGCGGCGATACGCGAGCAGGCGCGCGCAGTCCTCGACAGCTTCGGCCCCCATCCGGGCCACGTCTTCAATCTCGGCCACGGCATTTCGCAATTCACGCCGCCCGAGCATGTCGCCGAACTGGTGGACGAGGTGCATCGTCATAGCCGGACGATTCATACTGGCGCGCATTGACCGTGTATTGACCACGCATTGACCATGGATTGGCCGATTTATTGCCACGGATTCGGTGCGGCGAATTTGATGCAGCGCAATGTACTGGGCTCTGGGCGTCAGGGTGCGGATGGGCCTAAACGGCCAGCGGGAAGCGCTTCCGCCGAAGTCAAGACTTGACTTATGCACACTTTTCTCGTTGCGGCGCGCAAGAGGTAGAAATTGCCGCAGCCGCGCATCCTGACCAGCATCTGGACAATCAGACCCTTGACAGACAAGGCTTTCGCCGCTCCACGGCGATTTGTGCGCTGTCCCACGTAATGGCCCGGCGACGGCCTTTCCGGTGTGCGAGCGGTGAGTTCTCAACAAAGTTATCCACAGGCACAGGGATGAGGGCATGATTGTTCTGCGGAATCCAAAACTTAGCGCTGAATGTGAAGTTTTACTTTAAGTGCGGCCGAATATGCGGTGGCGCACAGATAGCTCTTGGGAGAAACCCGTGACGGCCCGCTTCGTGCGCGTGGCGCTCGATCATCCGTTGCAGGTGCTCTACGACTATCGCTATCCCGAACACGCCCCCGAGCCGCAGCCGGGCATGCTGGTGCGCGTGCCGTTCGGCCGCCGCGACGTCGTGGGTCTCGTCTGTGAAGTGAGCGCTCACAGCGAGGTTCCGCCCGAGAAGCTCCGCGACGTCGGTGCCGTGTGTGCCGCCTGTCCGCCGCTTTCCGCGCCGTGGATCGAGCTGGCGGAGTTCGCTGCCGATTATTACCAGCGTGGGTTGGGCGAGGTCGCGCTACCCGCGTTGCCGCAGGCGTTGCGTGATCCTTCGCGCTGGGACCGCCTGCTGGCGCCGGAGGAGCGCTACCGGCTGCTGCCGGCGGGCCGCGAGGCGCTGCCCGAGGCGCTGCCAGCACGGGCGCAGGCGTTACGGCGGCTGGCGCAGGCGCTCGCCGAACGGGGCGAGCTCGACTTTGCCGATGCACGCGCGCTTCACCCGAAGGCCGCGGCGGCGCTGGAAGGCTGGCGCGAGGCGGGCTGGGTGGAATACGAGCGCGTCGAGTTCGGCATGCGGTCCGCCGGGGGCGCTGCGGTCGCTGCCGTCGATCGAGACCGTACGGCCAGCGTCGCCGCCGAACTGGCCGTACCGGTTCCGACGCTCAGCGACGAGCAGTCGGAGGCCGTCGAAGCGATCGCGGCCGCCCGTGGCTTCACGCCGTTTTTGCTGTTCGGCGTGACGGGCAGCGGCAAAACCGAGGTCTACCTGCGCGCGCTCGCGGCGCTGCTCGAACGCGAGCCCGCCGCCCAGGCGCTCGTGCTCGTCCCCGAGATCAATCTCACGCCGCAGTTCGAGGCGGCATTCCGCACGCGCTTCGCGGCCACGCTCGCCGACGACGCCATCGTCACGCTCCACAGCGGTCTGGCCGAAGGCGAGCGCGCGCGCAACTGGCTCGCCGCGCATGCGGGCCGCGCGCGCATCGTGCTCGGCACGCGCCTCGCGGTGCTGGCTTCGCTGCCGCGTCTCGCGATGGTGGTCGTGGACGAGGAGCACGAGCCCGCCTACAAGCAGCAGGAGGGCCTGCGCTACTCGGCGCGCGACCTCGCCGTATGGCGCGCGAAGCAGCTTGGCGTGCCGGTGGTGCTCGGCTCGGCGACCCCGTCGCTGGAAAGCTGGTGGCAGGCGGAGCGGGGCCGCTATACGCGCCTGACGCTCGCGCGGCGCGCGGTGGCCGACGCTGCGTTGCCCGCCGTGCGCCTGATCGATCTGGAAGAGGAACGGCGGCGCGGGAGAGCGTCGTTCGAAGGGCTCTCGGGGCCGCTGGTCGCAGCCATGAAGGCGCGGCTCGAGCGCGGCGAGCAAAGTCTCGTATTCCTGAACCGGCGCGGCTATGCCCCGGTGCTCTCGTGCGACGCCTGCGGCTGGGTTGCCGGCTGTCCGCGCTGCAGCGCCTACGTCGTGCTGCACAAGCCCGAGCACGCGCTGCGCTGCCACCACTGCGGCTGGGAGTCGCGCATCCCGCGTTCGTGCCCGGAGTGCGGCAACGTCGACATCGCGCCGATGGGGCGCGGCACGCAACGCATCGAGGAAGCACTGGCGAGCGCGGTGCCGGGCGCGCGGGTGCTGCGCATCGACGCCGACAGCACGCGCCGCAAGGGCAGCGCGCAGGCGCTCTTGTCGGACGTGCATGCGGGCGACGTCGACATCCTCGTCGGCACGCAGATGATCGCGAAGGGGCACGACTTCCAGCGCGTTTCCCTGGTGGGCGTGCTGAACGCCGACAATGCGCTTTTCTCGCACGACTTCCGCGCGAGCGAGCGCCTCTTCGCCCAGCTCATGCAGGTGAGCGGCCGCGCCGGCCGCGGGGGCTTGCCCGGCGAGGTGCTGGTGCAGACGCGCTATCCGCGCCATGCGCTTTATCACGCGCTGGCGCGTCATGACTACGTGGGATTTGCGAACGCGCAGCTCGCGGAACGGCGCGACGCGCACCTGCCGCCGTTCGTCTACCAGGCGCTGCTGCGTGCCGAGGGCCGCACGCTGGAGGCGGCGCTTGCATTTCTCGGCGAGGCCGCCGGCGCGCTGTCCGCCATCCCGGACGCGGAACGCGTGACCATCTACGATGCCGTGCCGATGACCATCGTGAAGGTCATGAACGTCCACCGTGCGCAACTGCTCGTCGAGAGCCAGTCGCGCGCGGCGCTTCAGGCCACGCTGCGCGCATGGCTACCGGTGCTGAGGTCGCTGCGCGGCGTCCTGCGCTGGAATCTGGAAGTCGATCCGCTCGATATCTAGCCGCGGTGCCTGGCGCGAGCGCGTCTATCGCTTTCTTTCATATCGCACTCGCTGCATTGCAGGCGCCGACGCGCCTCGAATGAACAGCACTGCGCAAAACGCACACATGATCCAGATTCCCGCCACCACCATGAACTTTTCCATTCCAGGCCTCAACGCTTCCAGTACTTGTTGCTTTCCCCCGTCTTGCTACCTGTATAACGGCGGGAATGCGTTTCGGTGAAGGGCGTCAAAAAAAGTTTGGGTCAGGGAAAATACTGAGTACTACCGGCTTGCCCCGGCTGGCGGGCATTTGCCGCAAACCCAGGCGCTACAAGGGATCGCGAGCGGTGCAACCATCTCTTTGGATGGTTGCACCTTTTTATTTGGAAGGTTACGATGCGCCAACTTTTTGGTCATTGGCCGGTGCGGGTCAGCCGGCAAACGAAGGAATCATGGCTAGCACCACTCTTGGCGTCAAAGTCGACGACCTCCTGCGCTCCCGTCTGAAAGACGCCGCCACGCGCCTCGAGCGCACGCCCCACTGGCTCATCAAGCAAGCCATCTTCGCCTACCTCGAAAAGATCGAGCACGGTCAACTGCCGCCCGAGCTGAACGGGCACGTGGGCGCCACCGATCTGGCGGACGGCGCCACCACCGACGCCGAAGACGACGCGGCGTCGCACCCGTTCCTCGAATTCGCGCAAAACGTGCAACCGCAGTCGGTGCTGCGCGCGGCGATTACGGCCGCGTACCGCCGTCCCGAGCCGGAATGCGTGCCGTTCCTGATCGGCGAGGCGCGTCTGCCCGCCAATCTCACGGGCGACGTCACGAAGCTCGCCACGCGCCTCGTCGAGACGCTGCGCGCGAAGCGCACGGGCGGCGGCGTAGAAGGGCTAATCCACGAGTTCTCACTGTCCAGCCAGGAAGGCGTGGCGCTCATGTGTCTGGCCGAAGCGCTCCTGCGCATTCCCGACCGCGCCACGCGCGACGCGCTGATCCGCGACAAGATCAGCAAGGGCGACTGGAAATCCCACGTGGGCCACGCGCCGTCGCTGTTCGTGAACGCGGCCACCTGGGGCCTCATGATCACCGGCAAGCTTGTCACGACGAACAGCGAGACAGGCCTTTCGTCGGCGCTCACGCGCATGATCGGCAAGGGCGGCGAGCCGCTGATCCGCAAGGGCGTGGACATGGCGATGCGCCTGATGGGCGAGCAGTTCGTCACGGGCGAGAACATCTCCGAGGCGCTCGCCAACAGCCGCAAGTACGAGGCGCGCGGCTTCCGCTACTCGTACGACATGCTCGGCGAAGCGGCCACGACCGAAGCCGACGCGCAGCGCTACTACGCTTCCTATGAGCAGGCGATCCACGCGATAGGCAAGGCGGCGGGCGGCCGCGGCATCTACGAAGGCCCGGGCATTTCGATCAAGCTCTCGGCACTGCATGCCCGCTACTCGCGCGCGCAGCAGGAACGCACGATGAGCGAGCTGCTGCCGCGCGTGCGTGCGCTCGCCGTGCTCGCGCGCCGCTACGACATCGGTCTGAACATCGACGCCGAAGAAGCCGACCGCCTCGAAATTTCGCTCGACCTGCTCGAAGCGCTGTGCTTCGATCCCGAGCTGGCGGGCTGGAACGGCATCGGCTTCGTGGTGCAGGCGTACCAGAAGCGCTGCCCGTTCGTGATCGACTACATCGTCGATCTCGCGCGCCGCAGCCGTCACCGCATCATGGTGCGCCTCGTGAAAGGCGCGTACTGGGACACGGAAATCAAGCGCGCCCAGGTGGACGGCCTCGAAGGCTATCCGGTCTACACGCGCAAGATCTACACCGACGTTTCGTACCTCGCGTGCGCGAAGAAGCTGCTCGGCGCGCCCGACGCCGTGTATCCGCAATTCGCCACGCACAACGCGCACACGCTGTCGGCGATCTATCACCTTGCAGGCAACAACTACTATCCCGGCCAGTACGAGTTCCAGTGCCTGCACGGCATGGGCGAGCCGCTCTACGAAGAGGTCACGGGGCCGCTTGCGGCCGGCAAGCTCAACCGTCCGTGCCGCGTCTACGCGCCGGTCGGCACGCACGAGACGCTGCTCGCGTACCTCGTGCGCCGCCTGCTGGAGAACGGCGCGAACACGTCGTTCGTGAACCGCATTGCCGACGAAACGGTGCCGGTGAGCGAGCTCGTGGCGAACCCCGTCGACGAAGCCGCCAGAGTCGTGCCGCCCGGCGCGCCGCACACGAAGATCCCGCTGCCGCGCGATCTCTACGGCGGCGAGCGCCTCAATTCGATGGGCCTCGATCTTTCGAACGAGCATCGCCTTGCGTCGCTCTCTTCGGCGCTGCTCGCGAGCGCGCATCATCACTGGCGCGCGATGCCCATGCTCGAAGGCAACGAGATTGCCGTGGGCGAGGCGCGCGAAGTGCGCAACCCGGCCGATCATCGCGACCTCGTGGGCACCGTGGTCGAGGCGACGCCGGCGCACGTGAGCGCCGCGCTCGCGCACGCCGTGGCCGCCGCGCCGATCTGGCAGGCCACGCCCGCGGAGGAGCGCGCGGACTGTCTCGCGCGCGCCGCCGACCTGCTCGAAGCGCAGATGCACACGCTCATGGGCCTGATCGTGCGCGAGGCGGGCAAGTCGCTGCCGAACGCCGTGTCGGAAATCCGCGAGGCCGTCGATTTTCTGCGCTACTACTCCACGCAGATCCGCGAGGAGTTCTCGAACGACACGCATCGCCCGCTCGGCCCCGTGGTCTGCATCAGCCCGTGGAACTTCCCGCTCGCGATCTTCATGGGCCAGGTGGCCGCGGCGCTGGCCGCCGGCAACACGGTGCTCGCGAAGCCCGCCGAGCAGACGCCGCTGATCGCCGCCCAGGCCGTGCGCATTCTGCGCGAGGCCGGCGTGCCGGCCGGTGCCGTGCAACTGCTGCCGGGCGACGGCGAGACCGTGGGCGCGGCGCTCGTTGCCGATGCACGCACGAGCGCCGTGATGTTCACGGGCTCGACCGAAGTCGCGCGCCTCATCAACAAGAAGCTCGCGGAGCGCCTCGATTCCGACGGCCGCCCGATCCCGCTGATAGCCGAAACCGGCGGCCAGAACGCGATGATCGTCGATTCGTCGGCGCTCGCGGAGCAGGTGGTGGCCGACGTGCTGCAAAGCGCGTTCGATTCGGCGGGCCAGCGCTGCTCGGCGCTGCGCGTGCTGTGCCTGCAGGACGACGTGGCGGAACGCACGCTCGAAATGCTCACAGGCGCGATGAAGGAGCTTTCGATTGGCAATCCTGATCGTCTCTCGGCCGACGTCGGCCCCGTGATCGACATGGAGGCGCGGCGCGGCATCGACGGGCATATCGCCGCGATGCGCGAAAAGGGCCGCAAGGTCACGCAGATGCCGCTGCCCGAAGGCTGCGCCGCGGGCACCTTCGTGCCGCCGACGCTCATCGAGATCGACAGCCTGGACGAGCTCAAGCGCGAAGTGTTCGGCCCGGTCCTGCACGTGATCCGCTATCGCCGCAGCCAGCTCGACCGTCTGCTCGAACAGATTCGCGCCACCGGTTATGGGCTCACGCTCGGGATCCATACGCGCATCGACGAAACCATCGCGCACGTGGTCGGCCGCGCGCATGTGGGCAACATCTACGTGAACCGCAACGTGATCGGCGCTGTGGTGGGCGTGCAGCCGTTCGGCGGCGAAGGCCTTTCGGGCACCGGTCCGAAGGCGGGCGGCGCGCTCTATCTCTCGCGTCTGCTGGCCAAGCGTCCGGCCGGTCTGCCGCAGTCGCTCGTCCGCTCGCTGGTGGTCGACGCGCCGCAAAGCGAGAGCGGCGAGCGTCCGCAGTCGGCGCCGCAGTCCGCACATTCGGCGCTCGCCGCGCTGCGCGACTGGCTCATCGCCGAGCGCGAGCCGGCACTGGCCGCCCGCTGCGACGGCTACCTCGAATACGTGCTGGCGGGAGCGACCGCCGTGCTGCCGGGGCCGACGGGCGAGCGCAACACCTACACGCTTTCGGCGCGCGGCACGGTGCTGTGCGTGCCTTCCACGGCGACGGGCGCCCGCGCGCAGCTCGCCGTGGTGCTGGCGACGGGCAACCGTGCGCTCTTCGCGGGCGCGGCGGGCGAGGCGCTCGCGAATGCGCTGCCGGCGTCGCTCAAAGCGCATGTGGGAGTACAAAAGGGTGCCGACGCGCAGTACGATGCCGTCCTCTTCGAAGGCGACAGCGACGAACTGCTCGCCCTCGTGAAGGAAGTGGCCAAGCGTGGCGGGCCGATCGTTTCGGTGCAGGGCGTCGCGGCCCACGCGCTGGCGAACGGCGACGAAGACTACGCCCTCGAGCGTCTCCTCACGGAGCGTTCGGTGAGCGTGAACACGGCCGCGGCGGGCGGCAATGCAAATCTGATGACGATCGGTTAAGCAGAGATCGCTATACTCTGCATCGGTCGTCACAGGACAAGGAAGCGGCAAAGCCTTGGGCCCAAGCCGCTCCATCCATACCTGGTACCAAGGAGAAGCTATGCAACACACCATGAAGCAGCTGGCAGGCGCCGCGATCGTCGCGGGCATGTCGCTGGCGGGGACCGCGCACGCGCAGCAAGTCGAGGACGTGAAGATCGGTTTCGCCGGCCCGATGACGGGCGCCCAAGCCCACTACGGCAAGGACTTCCAGAACGGCATCGTGCTCGCCGTGGAAGACATGAACGCCACGAAGCCCGTGATCGGCGGTAAGGCGGTCCATTTCGTGCTGGATTCGGCCGATGACCAGGCCGACCCGCGCACCGGCACGACCGTCGCGCAGAAGCTCGTCGACGACGGCATCAAGGGCATGCTCGGCCACTTCAACTCGGGTACGACGATTCCCGCTTCGCGCATCTACGCGAACGCCGGCATTCCCGAAATCGCCATGGCCACGGCGCCGGAGTACACGCAGCAAGGTTTCAACACCACGTTCCGCATGATGACCTCGGACACGCAGCAGGGTTCGGTGGCCGGCACGTTCGCGGTGAAGAACCTCGGCATGAAGAAGATCGCCGTGGTTGACGATCGCACGGCCTACGGCCAGGGTCTTGCCGACCAGTTCTCGAAGGCGGCGAAGGCGTCGGGCGGCACGATCATCGACCGCGAGTACACGAACGACAAGGCCGTGGACTTCAAGTCGATCCTGACCAAGATCAAGGCCGAGAACCCGGACCTGATCTATTACGGTGGCGCCGACGCGCAAGCCGCGCCGATGGTCAAGCAGATGAAGTCGCTTGGCATCAAGGCCCCGCTGATGGGCGGCGAGATGGTTCACACGCCGACCTTCCTGCAAATCGCGGGCGACGCCGCGAATGGCACGGTGGCATCGCTCGCGGGCCTGCCGCTCGACCAAATGCCGGGCGGCAACGCTTACGTCGAGAAGTACAAGAAGCGCTTTGGCGAGGACGTCCAGACCTACTCGCCGTATGCGTATGACGGCGCGATGGCGATGTTCGCGGCAATGAAGGCGGCGAATTCGACGGATCCGGCGAAGTACCTGCCGTACCTAGCGAAGACCAGCATGCCGGCCGTGACGACGAAGGATCTCGCGTACGACTCGCACGGCGACCTGAAGAACGGTGGCATCACGCTGTACAAGGTCGTGGACGGCAAGTGGACGACGCTGCAAAGCGTGGGCGGCAAGTAATGCGCCTCGCGGCGTGAAGCGCGGGCGGTTTTTGCCGTCTGCCTTTTGCGCCACTGGAAGTCATAAAAAAGCCCTGCAGGGATGTGTTCCTGCAGGGCTTTGTTTTGTCTGGCCGCAACCGTGGCCGTTCGTGGCCTCGAACCCAGATGAAGCGCGCCTAGCCTTGCGCCTTCAAGGCCGTCTCGCGAATTTGCTCAAGCGTCGCGGCGGGCGTGCTCGCATCCTTCGGAATGCGAATTTCGATCAGCGCCGGACCGCCCGCATTGAGGGCTCGCTCCAGCGCGGGCAGAAACGCACCCGTCGATTCGACCGTCTCGCCGTGCGCGCCGAACGATTTCGCGAAGGCCGCGAAATCCGGATTCGTGAGCTGCGTACCATGCACGCGCCCCGGATAGTGGCGCTCCTGATGCATGCGAATCGTGCCGTAATGCCCGTTGTTCACGACGATGAACACCACGGCGAGCCCGTACTGCATTGCGGTCGCGAGTTCTTGCGCGGACATCATGAAGCAGCCGTCCCCGGCGAGCGCGACCACCGTGCGCGACGGATAGAGCGACTTCGCGGCGATGGCAGCAGGCACGCCGTAGCCCATCGCGCCGCTCGTGGGCGCAAGCTGCGAGCGGAAGTGGCGGTACGCGTAGTGCCGGTGCAGCCACGTTGCGTAATTGCCCGCGCCGTTCGTGACGATCGCATCGTCGGGCAGACGCGCGCGCAACTGCTGCATCACTTCGCCCAACTGAACATCGCCAGGCATCGGGCGCGGCTCGCGCCACGCGAGATATGCGTGGTGGGCCTCTTCGGCGGCGCCGTCCCATACGGGCTGCGCCGGTGCTTCGAGCGCCGCGAGCATCGACACGATCTCGGGCAGGCCCGAAACGATCGGCAGATCGGCCGCATAGACGCGTCCCAGTTCCTCTGCGCCCTGGTGCACGTGGATCAGCGTCTGCTTCGTCTTCGGGATGTCGAGCAGCGCGTAGCCGCCTGTTGTCGCTTCGCCAAGACGTGGCCCGAGTACGAGCAGCACGTCCGCTTCGCGGATGCGCTGCCCAAGCGCCGGATTCACGCCGAGGCCCACGTCGCCCGCGTAGTTCGGGTGATCGTTGTTCAGCGTGTCCTGGAAGCGGAATGCGAGGCTGATGGGCAGGCGCCAGTTCTCGACGAAGCGCTGCAGATCGGCGCACGCAGCCGGCGTCCAGCCGTGGCCGCCCGCGATCACGAAGGGCTTCTTCGCATTCGCGAGCAGCGTGCGCAGCCGCTCGATCTGCGCGGCCGAAGGCGACGCCTGCACGCGCTGAGCGGCGGGTGCGACCGCTTGCGCCTGCGAGGCCGGGAACGGCTCGCTCAGCATGTCTTCGGGCAGCGCGAGCACAACCGGGCCGGGACGGCCCGACGTCGCGACGTGGAACGCGTGGCTCAGGTACTCGGGCACGCGGCGCGGATCGTCGATCTGCGCGACCCACTTTGCCATCTGGCCGAACATGCGCCGGTAGTCGATTTCCTGAAACGCTTCGCGGTCCATCTGCTCGCGTGCTACTTGACCGATCAGCAGGATCATCGGCGTCGAGTCCTGGAATGCCGTATGCACGCCGATCGACGCATGCGTCGCACCCGGTCCGCGCGTGACGAATGCGATGCCGGGCTTGCCGGTGAGCTTGCCGGCTGCCTCCGCCATATTGGCGGCGCCCGCTTCATGGCGGCACACGATCGTCTCGATCTGGCCGGTCACGTCGTGCAGCGCGTCGAGCACAGCGAGATAGCTTTCGCCGGGCACGCAGAACACGCGCGTCACATCGTTCGCGACGAGCGCGTCGACGAGCAGGCGCGCGCCCGTGGTGGTTGCGGAAGAAACGGTTTCGTTCGGCTGCGTCATCTCGATCATGTCTCCAGATGTGTGTCGCTATGAAAGGCGTGACGCGCGTAGCGCATCAGCACTCGACGATGTTCACCGCGAGTCCGCCGCGCGACGTCTCCTTGTACTTGGTCTTCATGTCGGCGCCGGTCTCGCGCATGGTCTTGATGACCGAGTCGAGCGAGACGTAATGGGCACCGTCGCCGCGCAGCGCCATGCGTGCGGCGTTCACGGCCTTCACCGAAGCCATGGCGTTGCGCTCGATGCAGGGGATTTGCACCATGCCGCCGACGGGGTCGCAGGTGAGGCCGAGGTTGTGTTCCATGCCGATTTCGGCGGCGTTCTCCACCTGCTGCGGCGTGCCGCCGAGGACGGCGGCGAGCGCGCCCGCGGCCATCGAGCACGCCACGCCCACTTCGCCTTGGCAACCGACTTCGGCGCCCGAGATCGAGGCATTGAGCTTGTAGAGGATGCCGATGGCGGCGGCCGTGAGCAGGAAGTCGATCACGCCCTGCTCGTTCGCGCCCGGCGTGAAGCGCACGTAGTAATGCAGCACGGCGGGGATGATGCCCGCGGCGCCATTGGTGGGTGCGGTGACGACGCGGCCGCCGGCCGCGTTCTCTTCGTTCACGGCGATCGCGTAGAGATTGATCCAGTCGATCATCGAGAGCGGGTCCTGCAGCGCGCGCTCGGGGTTGCCGGTGAGCGCGCGATAGAGCTGCGCGGCGCGGCGCTTCACGTTGAAGGGTCCCGGCAGCGTGCCGTCGGCGTCCGGATTGCCGATGCCGCAGCCGCGCGCCACGCACGACTGCATCACGCCCCAGATGCGCAGCAGGCCCGCGCGGATTTCTTCGTCGCTGCGCCAGACGCGCTCGTTTTCCAGCATCAGCTGCGCGACGCTCTTGCCGGTCGAGGCGCACAGTGCGAGCATCTCGGCGCCGGTGCGGAACATATGCGGCAGTTGCTCGACGGCGGCCAGCACCTTCGTGTTGGGGGCGCCGGCCGTCACGACGAAGCCGCCGCCCACGGACAGATACGTGCTCTCGCGCAGCGTCTCGCCGTTGGCGTCGAGCGCGCGCAGCTTCATGCCGTTCGGGTGCTCGGGCAGCGCCTGGCGATAGAACGCGATGTGCTCTTTCTGCACGAACGGGATCGTGTGGCGCCCGAGCAGCGCGAGCAGGCGCGAGGTGCGCACGGCTTCGAGACGCTCGACGATGGTGTCCGGGTCGACCGTGTCCGGGGCGTCGCCCATCAGGCCCAGCATTACGCCGCGGTCGGTGCCGTGGCCCTTGCCGGTCGCGCCAAGGGAGCCGTACAACTCGACCTTGACCGAGGCAGTGGACGCGAGCAGGCTGTCGCGCTCGAGTCCTTCGGCGAACATCAGCGCCGCGCGCATCGGTCCGACTGTGTGCGAACTGGACGGCCCGATGCCGATTTTGAAGAGATCGAAAACGCTGACTGCCATGATGAGTACTGCTCCTGCTTCAAAAGCTGAAAAACTGTTTCAAACGATCGCGCAATAACCGTGCGCGAGGCGCCGCGTCATCAACGCAACATCAACGCGCGGGCAGCGGCAGGCACACGGCTAGCCACGCGGGTGGCGTGGGCGCGAGCCTGAGCGCGATCGGCGTATAGCGGCCGTCCAGTCGGGCGGCCAGGTGATACAGCTCGGCGGCGTTCTGCGGGTCCCATGCGCCGGCATAGCCGGGCAGGCCCGCTTCGCGCCGCCGCGCGTCGAACGGCACCGTCGAGTGCACGAATTCCTCGTGGGTCTTCTCGCCGAGCGCATAGGGCGTGAGCCAGTCGAGCGCCTTCGCCAGCGTCGCGCCGTTGGCGGCCTTTTCCGGCAGCCAGTTGCGGTTGTGGCGGCGCGCGGCGAGCGCGGCCGTCACGAGCGGCTGCAGGTCGTAGGTCACGTAGTGCAGCGCGTCGCGCTCGCCGAAGTCGAGCGTCGAGCCGTCGGGCGCGACGTTGTCGCCGATGTGCTCGACGAACAGGCGCTGCGCCGCCGCGATCATCTTGCGGTTGTCGAGCGTGAACGCGATCATCGCAATCAGTTTGACCCGATGACTCTGCCAGTTGTTCGCGAACGTGCCTTTCAGCGGCCGCGGCTGCGCGTCCACCTGCGCGATATAGCCGCTGCCCATGCGGTTCAGGAACGCCATCGTCGCGTTGCGCGTCTTCACGGAAAGCGCGCTCGCGGTCATGTCGTACGCGAGGATCAGCGCTTCGAAGTGCGTTTCGTCGATGGGGTTGAAGCTCGGCTGGTAGGTGGCGACCCAGGCGGCGAGGAAACGGTCGACGAGCTTCAGATAGCGGTCGTTGCTCGTGGCTCGCCACGCGAGCGCGGCGTCGCGCATGAGGTCGAGCTCTTTCTCCGCCTCCACGCTCTGGTCGTAGATGCCCTCGTGCGGCAGCGTGCCTTCGGTGTGCAGTTTCGCGAGCGGATGGGGCGCGTCGTTCACGTGCGCCTGCACTTCGGCCACCAGCGCCTTGACGCCGGGATCCGCGCTCGTGCGCTCGCTCGTCTGCAGCGCGGGGGCCGCGCAGAAGTTCATCGCGGCGTGTGCGGTGGAGGTGGCGGCAAGCCAGCAGCATGCCGCAGCCAGCATGGCGGCCAGCCTCACTGGCCTCGCCGGTGCGCAGCCGCGCACCGGCCGGGCCGAGATTCGGGTTGAGACCGGGGCAAAGACCCGGGTTGAGATCCCGATTGAGACCGTTAGCACCTTCCGCGCCATGCGGGACTCCCTGGTTCAAGGCTGACAGGTGTGTGATGGTAACGGTTTGCGGCGCCGAATGTGAGGGCGATGGCTGCCGCCGGCGTCAACTTCCCGCGACGCGCGGCGGCCGTCAAAGCGACGCTCAGGCCTCGTTGGCCTCTTGCGCGGCCTCTGCTGCTTCTGCGTCGCCGTACTCGGCGATCGGCACGCACGAGCAGAACAGGTTGCGGTCGCCATAGACGTTGTCCGCGCGGCCGACCGGCGGCCAGTACTTGCGCGCCACCAGCGAGCGCACCGGGTAGGCCGCCTGTTCGCGCGAGTAGGCGTGCTGCCAGTCGTCGGCGACCACCACGGCCGCGGTGTGCGGCGCGTGGCGCAGCGGGTTGTCTTCCTTGTCCGCGCGGCCGTCTTCCACGGCGCGGATTTCCTCGCGGATCGCGATCATGGCCTCGACGAAGCGGTCGAGTTCTTCCTTCGATTCCGATTCGGTCGGCTCGACCATCAGCGTCCCCGGCACCGGGAAGCTCATGGTCGGCGCGTGGAAGCCGTAGTCCATCAGGCGCTTGGCGACGTCGTCGACGGTGATGCCGCTCGCGTCCTTGATGGGGCGCAGGTCGAGAATGCACTCGTGCGCGACGAGCCCGCCCGGGCCGCTGTAGAGCACCGGAAAATGCGGCGCGAGCTGGTTCGCGACGTAGTTCGCGTTGAGGATCGCGGTTTCCGTGGCGGCCGTGAGGTTGGCCGCGCCCATCATGGCGATGTACATCCACGAGATCGGCAGGATCGAGGCCGAGCCGTAAGGCGCCGCGCTCACCGCGCCGATGCCGTTTTCATCGCGGCGGTAGCCCGTCGAAAGCTGGTTCGGCAGGAACTGCGCGAGGTGCGCGCCCACGGCGACCGGACCGACGCCCGGGCCGCCGCCGCCGTGCGGAATGCAGAAGGTCTTGTGCAGGTTCAGGTGCGAGACGTCGCCGCCGAACTGGCCCGGGGCCGCGAGGCCGACCATCGCGTTCATGTTCGCGCCGTCCACGTACACCTGGCCGCCGTGCGCGTGCACGATCTCGCAGACTTCGCGCACGTTCTCTTCGAACACGCCGTGCGTCGAGGGGTAGGTGATCATGATCGCCGCGAGCTTCGCGGCGTGCTGCCCAGCCTTGGCCTTCAGGTCGGCGAGATCGACGTTGCCCTTCGCGTCGCAGGCCACGACCACCACCTGCAGGCCGGCCATTTGCGCCGAAGCCGGGTTGGTGCCGTGCGCCGATGCGGGGATCAGGCAGACGTTGCGATGCGCTTCGCCGCGCGAGGCGTGGTACGCCTGGATGATGAGCAGACCCGCGTACTCGCCCTGCGAGCCGGCGTTCGGCTGCAGCGAGACGGCGGCGTAGCCCGTGGCGGCCACGAGCATCTGCTCGAGCTGATCGACCATCTCGCGATAGCCGACCGTCTGCTCGGCCGGCGCGAACGGATGGATGCGGCCGAATTCGGGCCACGTGACCGGCAGCATTTCCGAGGTCGCGTTGAGCTTCATCGTGCACGAGCCGAGCGGGATCATCGAACGGTCGAGCGCGAGGTCCTTGTCGGAGAGGCTGCGCAGGTAGCGCAGCATTTCCGTTTCCGAATGGTGGCGGTTGAATACCGGGTGCGTGAGGTACGCGCTTTCGCGTGCGAGCGCGGTCGGGAACGAAGTCGTGCCGGCCTTTGCCAGGGAAGCGTCGAGGGTATCGACCGAGGGCGTTTCGCTCGCGAACGCGGCTTGCGCGAACACGGCGAGCAGATCGGCGAGGTCGGCGCGCGTGGTGGTTTCATCCACCGACACGCCGACGCGCGTTTCGCTCACTCGGCGCAGGTTCATGCCGCGCGCGAGCGCCGCGTCGTGCAGCGCCTGGGTGCGGGCGCCCGATTCGAACGTGAGCGTGTCGAAGAACGATTCGTTCACGAGCGTGTAGCCCAGTTGCTTCGCGCCGGCGGCGAGGATGGCCGCGACGCGGTTCACGCGCAGCGCGATCGTCTTCAGGCCCTGCGGGCCGTGATAGACCGCGTACATGCTCGCCATGATCGCGAGCAGCGCCTGCGCCGTGCAGACGTTCGAGGTCGCCTTCTCGCGGCGGATGTGCTGTTCGCGCGTTTGCAGCGCGAGGCGCAGCGCCGGGTTGCCCTGCGCGTCGACGGTCACGCCGACGAGACGCCCCGGCATCTGGCGCTTGAAGTCGTCCTTCACCGCAAGATACGCGGCGTGCGGGCCGCCAAAGCCCATCGGCACGCCGAAGCGCTGCGAGTTGCCCACGGCCACGTCCGCGCCCCATTCGCCCGGCGGCACGAGCACGGTGAGCGCGAGCAGGTCGGCGGCGGCGATCACGGCGCCGCCCGTTGCGTGGATCGCGGCAGCGAGTTCGCGGTAATCGTGCACGTCGCCGTTCACGCCGGGGTATTGCAGCAGCACGCCAAAGGCGTTGGCCTGCGCGGCGTCAGCGGCCGGACCGACCTTCACCTCGATGCCGATCGGCTTCGCGCGCGTCTTCACGACTTCGAGCGTTTGCGGCAGCACGTCGTCGGCCACGTAGAACACGTTCGACTTCGACTTGCCGGTGCGCTGCACGAGCGTCATCGCCTCGGCGGCGGCCGTGGCCTCGTCGAGCAGCGACGCGTTCGAGATCGCGAGGCCCGTCAGGTCGGTGATCATCTGCTGGAAGTTCAGCAGGGCTTCGAGGCGGCCCTGCGAGATTTCCGGCTGGTACGGCGTGTACGCGGTGTACCACGCCGGGTTTTCGAGCACGTTGCGCAGGATGACGGCCGGCGTGTGCGTGTCGTAGTAGCCCTGCCCGATATAGGAGCGGAACACCTCGTTCTTGTCGGCGAGCGCGCGCAGGCCCGCGAGCGCCTCGGCTTCCGTGCGCGGCGCGCTGAACGGGCCGAGCGGCAGCGTTTCCTGGCGGCGGATCGCGGCTGGAATCACCGCTTCGATCAGCGCGGTGCGCGAGGCGAAGCCGAGCGTGCCGAGCATCGCCTGCTGGTCAGCCGTGTCGGGCCCGATGTGGCGGCCGGCGAAGGCTTCGTGCGTCTCGAGCGCCGCGAGGGTGAGAGAAGTGTTCATCAGACGATCCGGGTGTTCGAGCTTCATGGGCGTTCCTGCGGGCGCGGCGGCCGGGCTGGTACCGCCGCGCGGGTGCGTTGTGCTAAAGGCGCTGGGGGTATCAGGCGCCGATCGCCTTTTCGTAGGCGGCGGCGTCGATCAGGCGGTCGAGCGAGGCGTCCGCAGCCGGCTTGATCTTGAAGAGCCACGATTCGTAGGGCGCGCCGTTCACCTGGTCGGGCGTGTCGACGAGCGTGCTGTTCGAATCGACGATCTCGCCGGCCACCGGCGCGTAGATGTCCGAGGCGGCCTTGACCGACTCGATCACGGCAACGGCGTCGCCCGCGCCGACCGTGCGGCCCGCTTCGGGCAGTTCGAGAAAGACGATGTCGCCGAGCGCTTCCTGCGCGTGGTCGGTGATGCCGACGGTCAGCGTGCCGTCGGTTTCGGTGCGAACCCATTCGTGCGATTCGGTGTATTTCAGATCGGCCGGGATGCTCATAGGATGCTCCAGTGTGTGGTTCGCGGTTGCTTGCAAATGCTTCGGAAGAGGGGAGCGTGCGCGCCGGTCAGGCGACCTGCCAGACGACCCGACGCACGGCGTTCAGGCGGCCAGCACCTTGCCGTTGCGCACGAACGGCAGTTTTACCACGCTTGCGGGAAGGGCTTTGTCGCGGATCTGCACCTGCACGACGTCGCCCGGCTGCACGCCCTGCGGCACGCGCGCGAAGGCGATGGATTCCTGCATGGTCGGCGAGAACGTGCCGCTCGTGATCTCGCCCTCGCCGTGCGGCGTGAGTACTTTCTGGTGGGCGCGCAGCACGCCGCCCGCCTTGCCGTTTTCCTTCTGCAGGATCAGGCCGACGAAGGCCATGCGCGAACCGTTTTTCTCCAGCACGGCGCGGCCGACGAAGTCGCGCGGCTCTTTCATGTCGACGGTCCAGGCGAGGCCCGCGTCGAGCGGCGAGACGTTGTCGTCCATGTCCTGGCCGTACAGGTTCATGCCGGCTTCGAGGCGCAGCGTGTCGCGCGCGCCGAGGCCGCAGGGCTTCACGCCCTGGTTTTGCAGCGCACTCCACAGTTCGCAGACGGCGGCGACGGGCACGATCACTTCGAAGCCGTCTTCGCCGGTGTAGCCGGTGCGCGCGATCGTCAGCTCGCCGAACGGCGTGCCTTCGATCTTCGCGGCGTTGAAGGGCTTGAGCGTTTCGGTGCAACTGCGCGAGGAGGGTGCCACGCACCAGACCCGCTCGCGTGCGTTCGGGCCTTGCACGGCGACGATCGCCAGATCGTTGCGCGGCGTGATGGCGAGGCCGTAGCCGCCTTCGGCGTTGAGCTTTTCGAACCAGGAGATGTCTTTTTCGGCCGTGCCCGCGTTGACGACGGCGCGGAACTCGTCGTCGGCGAAGTAGTAGACGATCAGGTCGTCGATCACGCCGCCTTCGGGGTTCAGCATGCACGAGTAGAGCGCCTTGCCCGGCGTGGCAAGCTTCGCAACGTTGTTGGCGAGCGCGCGGGAGAAGAACTCACGCGCCTTCGGGCCCGCGAAATCGACCACGCGCATGTGCGAGACGTCGAACATGCCGGCGTCGGTGCGCACGGCGTGGTGCTCGTCGATCTGCGAGCCGTAGTTGACGGGCATGTCCCAGCCGCCGAAGTCGACCATGCGGGCATTGAGCGCACGGTGGGTGGCGTTGAGCGGGGTACGTTTCAGTTCGGTCATGGGGCGGCCTCGGCACGGTCGAAAACGAAAAAGGCCATGCATGAGGCTCCGCAGGCCCTGTGCCTGTGGACGCTTCATGCATGGCCCCTCTGTCCTCGGTACCTGAGAGATTGCGCCGCGCGCTGAGTTGAGTGGGTCAGCGTCCGGGCGGCGCGCGCCCCTTCGGTGGGCAGTCTGAACGCGGCCTGTCTTGCCGCCGTTCTGCTGCCGCTCTCCAGAGTGCGGACCTTTTTGCCTTTCCGTATGCCGCGCGCACGGTGGCGCAAGGCTGGCGCAAAGGCGGTCCGGCGCGCACGGTCCTTTTGCCTGAGAGTTTGTGGGTTGCCCCTTCGGCGGCGCCGGCTGCGCTGGAAAGCTGTCAACCGGCGCGCTCTCCCGGCGCGCGCAGCGATTGTGCGCGAGGCGCACAGGGCGTGTCAATCCAGAAAAATTTTGACACGCCCCGCGTACTTCGGGGAATTACTCGCCGATCGCGTGCGCGGCCTGGTCGAGTTCCTGGTTCAGGACGCGCTGCTCGTCGGGCGAGATGCCGCCGCCGTGCTGCGAGGCCATGTTATGCGCTTCGCCGCGAATGTCGTCGAGGCGGTGATGCAGCGCGTTGCCTTGCGGCGGCGGGTAGTAGCCCTGATTCACGTGCGCGTCGATGCGGCGGCCCAGATTGTCGATGCGGCCATCCACCTGATGCAGGCGCTCGACGGCAATCTGGTGCGGCGTCGGGCCGGGCGGGGGCGGCGGCTGGTTGACGACGCAGGCGGCCAGCGTCGAGACGAGGGCGCTTGCAGCAAGCGCACGTGCAATACGGGACATGTAAGACTCCTTTGGTCGTTGTCGCTCTTTTTGGCGTTGTCCGAACGAGCAACGTTTCAGGCGTTTATTGAGATGACAGATTCGCGCGCCAGGACTTGTAACCGTTTGTATTCATCTTTCATCCGTGTCGGAACAATGAAAGGTATGCAGCGGGTCCGCCGGGATATTCGACGATGAGGCCAAGGCGTCTCAAACCCCGACAATGACGCGGGCAAGCCCGCGCCAGCGACGCTTGAGCGCCGCGGTCGGGCTTTCAGTTTCCTCGTGCAAACGGTAGCGTGCGCCCCTCGGCGGCGCTTTGGGTGGCCAGCTCGATTAGGGTCATGACGTCGATGGCGTCCTGCGGACTCACCGGGAAGGGCACGCCCTCGCGGATCGCTGCGGCCAGCGCACGATAGAGGCCGGTGTAGTCGCCGTTCAGCGTGGGCAGGCTGCGTTCGTTTTCGCTGCCGTCCGCGAGCAGCCCAAGCAGCCGCCCCGCCTCGTTGCCCGCGCCAAAGCCTGGCTGGCCCGGACGCAGCCCCGCTTTCAACTGATCCTCCTGAGTGTCGAGCCCGTTCTTCAAATAGCTGCCGCCCGTACCGGTGATCACGAAGCGCGGCGAGAAGGCCGCCAGCGCGCTCGCGTGCAGCACGGCTTCGTGCTGTGCGTAGCCGAGCACGAGATGGGCGTAGTCGGGCGCCGTGGCGTTGTCGCGGCGCGTGCGCACGAAGGCCGTCACCGTTTCGGGCGTGCCGAAGAGCGCGAGCGTCTGGTCGATCAGATGCGGCCCGAGATCGTAGAGCAGGCCGCCGCCGCGCGAGGCGTCTTCGCGCCAGCGCTGGCGCACGAGCGGCCGGAAGCGGTCGAAATGCGATTCGAAGTGCGCGACCCGGCCCAGCTCGCCGCTTTCGAGGAGCGTGCGTACGGTGAGGAAATCGCCGTCCCAGCGGCGATTGTGGAACGGCGCGAACACGAGTCCGCGCTCGGCCGCGAGCGCGGCGAGCGTACGCGCCTCGGCCGAAGTGAGCGTGACCGGCTTGTCGACGAGCACGTGCTTGCCGCGCTCCAGCGTGCGGCGGGCGAGGTCGAAGTGCGTGTCGTTGGGCGTGGCGATCACCACGCATTCCACGTCGGCGAGTGCGAGCAGGGCGTCGAGGTCGGGAACGATCGCGGCTTCGGGAAAGTCGGCGTGGGCGCGCTCCGGCTGGCCGGTGGCGATAGCGGCCAGCTCGACCGCGGGGCAATGCGCGATCACCGGTGCGTGGAAGGTCTGGCCGGCAAAGCCATAGCCCATCAGGCCGAGTTTCAGCGGGGAAGTCATGGGGCAATTCCTGCAAGAGGCGGCGCGGCGGTACGGAACTGCGGCCACGGCCGCGGTGGGCGGGAGGCCGTTATTGTGGCACGCGGCCGTGTTAACATCGCACCTCCCGCGCGGCGCCCGGCCGTCCCACCCGTTTTTCCCATCCAGCAACGATGTCCGCAGGCCTGAATCCCGCCCAAAGTGAAGCGGTGCGCTATCTCGACGGTCCCTGTCTCGTGCTCGCCGGCGCGGGCAGCGGCAAGACGCGCGTGATCACGCAGAAAATCGCGCACCTGATCGAAGCGAAAGGCTTCGAGCCGCGCCATATCGCGGCCGTCACCTTCACCAACAAGGCCGCCGCCGAAATGCGCGAGCGCGTGGGCAAGCTGCTGGAAGGCAAGACGCTCACCACGCCCGGCAAGGAAGGTCGCAAGGTGCCGACCAACCAGCTCACGGTCTGCACGTTTCACTCGCTGGGCGTGCAGATCCTGCGCCAGGAAGCCGAGCATCTGGGGCTCAAGCCCCAGTTCTCGATCATGGATTCGGACGACTGCTTCGCCATGATCCAGGAACAAGTGGGATCGACGGATAAAGGCTTCATCCGCAAGATCCAGTCGATCATCTCGCTCTGGAAGAACGGCCTCGTGATGCCCGAGGAAGCGCTTGCCACCGCTTCGAACGAGGACGAGCACCAGGCGGCCATCGTCTACCGCAACTACGTAGCGACGCTGCACGCCTACCAGGCCGTGGATTTCGACGATCTGATCCGCCTGCCCACCGAGCTGTTCGCGAAGAACGAGCCCGTGCGCGAACGCTGGCAGAACAAGCTGCGCTATCTGCTGATCGACGAGTACCAGGACACCAACACCTGCCAGTACGAGCTGCTCAAGCTGCTGGCGGGCCCGCGCGCCGCGTTCACGGCCGTGGGCGACGACGACCAGGCCATCTACGGCTGGCGCGGCGCCACGATTGAAAATCTGGCACAGCTCGGCAAGGACTATCCGAAGCTGCACGTCATCAAGCTGGAGCAGAACTACCGCTCGACGGTGCGCATTCTCACGGCGGCGAACAACGTCATCGCGAACAACCCGAAGCTCTTCGAGAAAAAGCTCTGGTCCGAGCACGGCATGGGCGACACGATCACGGTCACGCCCTGCAATGACGAAGAGCACGAGGCCGAGTCGGTGGTGTTCCGCCTTTCCGCGCACAAGTTCGAGCGGCGGGCGCAGTTCCGCGACTACGCGATTCTTTACCGCGGCAACTTCCAGGCGCGCATCTTCGAACAGGTGCTGCGCCGCGAGCGCATCCCCTACGTGCTCTCGGGCGGCCAGTCGTTCTTCGACAAGGCCGAGATCAAGGACCTCTGCGCGTACCTGCGCCTGATCGCCAACCACGACGACGATCCCGCCTTCATCCGCGCGATCACCACGCCGCGGCGCGGCGTGGGCAACACCACGCTCGAAGCGCTCGGCTCGTTCGCGGGGCAGGCCAAGGTGTCGCTGTTCGAGGCCGTGTACATGGGCGGCATCGAGGCGCGGCTTTCCGCGCGCCAGGTCGAGCCGATGCGCGTGTTCTGCGACTTCATGCAGCGCCTTGCCGAGCGCGCCGAGAAGGAGCCGGCGACGGTCGTGCTGGACGACCTCATGGAAGCGATCCACTACGAGGCCTACCTGTACGACGCTTTCGACGAACGCCAGGCGCAGTCGAAGTGGCAGAACGTACTGGAATTCCTGGAGTGGCTCAAACGCAAGGGCACGAAACCCGAGCAGGAAATCGGTGAGGATAGCGAGGCCACGGGCTACGACAATGCCGACGGCCTCGCCGACACCGGCAAGAACCTCATGGGCCTGATCCAGACCGTGGCGCTGATGTCGATGCTCGAAGGCAAGGACGAGGACCCCGATGCGGTGCGCCTCTCGACCGTGCACGCCTCGAAGGGGCTGGAGTATCCGCACGTGTTCCTGGTGGGCGTGGAGGAGGGCATCATGCCCCACCGCGGCGGCTCGGAAGACGACGTGATCGACGACGCGCGCATCGAGGAAGAGCGGCGCCTGATGTACGTGGCGATCACGCGCGCGCAGCGCAGCCTGCACCTGAACTGGTGCAAGAAGCGCAAGCGGGCGCGCGAGACGGTGGTGTGCGAAGCGTCGCGCTTCATCCCGGAGATGGGCCTGGACGACGCGCCACCGCCCACGGCGGAAGAAGCGCCGATGACGCCGAAAGACCGGCTGGCGAGCTTGAAGGCGCTGTTGCAGAAGGGCTGAACGCTGCTCGCGGTTGCGGTGCTTGACTACGACGGCAAGGACGCGGTGAAAACGAAAAGGGCTGCATCGTGAGATGCAGCCCTTTGTCTTGGGCTCTCGTGCGCGTGCAGTACGCGAGTGGGCGCTTACTTCGCAGCGCTCACCATGTAATCGACGGCGGCTTTCACGTCGGCGTCCGAGGCGTTCGAGCCGCCCTTCGGCGGCATCTGGCCCTTGCCGTGCAGCGCGTAGTTGTAGATGGTATCCATCGGATCCTTCAGGCGCGGCGCCCAGTCGCCCTTGTTGCCGAACTTCGGCGCACCCAGCACGCCCGCCGCGTGGCAGGCCTGGCAGACCTGCTGATAGAGCGCCTTGCCGGCCTGTGACGCGTCGGCGCTTTGTTCGGCGCTGCCTGCCGCGGGCGCGGAAGCGGGTTGTGGAATAGCCGCGATTGCTGCTGCGGCGGCTGAAGCCTGGCCAGCACTGGCCTCGGCGCCCGACGTAGCGGGGGCACCTGAAGCCGGCGCGGCCGCTGCCGCACCCGATGCACCCTGTGCGGTGCCGGGTGCGGGCATGGGCGGATTCGGGAAGTTCGCGCCGGCGTGATTCGCCATGTAGGCGACGGCGAGGCCGATTTCGTAATCGCTGTAATCGTCGGGGCTCGTGCCGCCGCGCGGCGGCATGGCGCCCTTGCCGGTGAGGGCCGTGTGCCACAGCGTGTCGTAGCCTTGCGCGATGCGCGGCGCCCAGTCGCCCGAGTTGCCGAACTTCGGCGCGCCCGCCGCGCCCGTGGCGTGGCAGGCCGAGCAGACCGCCTGAAAGACCTGCTCGCCGGTCTTGTAGACGCGCGGCGCGTTGGCGTCGCGTACCGAGACCTGCGCGACGGGCGCGATGCGTGCGGTGATTTGCTGGGCGGAAAGCTCATCGGTGCCGGCACCGGTGCGCGTCGTGCTGTCGACGTAGTAGGCGAGCATGATGCAGCAGACGATGGGGATGGCAAACCCGGCGACGATGGCGGCGATCAGCTGGCCGGGCGTTTTGATCGGGGCTCCGTGGGGTGCTTCGCTCATGCTTGTCTCGTCTCCCGTTGGTATTGTGGTGAGCGGTACAACCTGGCGATGGATCAAACACCGACGATTATAGACGCAAGGTTTTGCGGCTGGTGGGCGGCAGCGGGGGTCTTCAGCGGGCGTTTACCCGGAGCGGCGGGGCCGGATGGGTGGGGTTCTGGCGATGCGGCCCTGATTGCAGGACGCGTTGACCGGCCAACCCCCGTGCGGTGGACGGTTTAACCGAAACCGGGTATTCTCTCGGTCTCACTGCGGCGCCGCTTTCCTTCTGTTTTTTCGCGATTGGTGGCAGCGCCAGCGTCTCAATGCGCCCGTAGCTCAATGGATAGAGTACTGCCCTCCGAAGGCAGGGGTTGCTGGTTCGATCCCAGCCGGGCGCGCCATCCTCTTCAAGTGCCTTTCTGTGTCCGTAGGACTTATACGGGACTCAGAAAATGGCGACTTTCACAAAGCGCACCGACTCACGCGGTAACGTCCGTTATCAGGCGAAATGTCGAAGGCGCGACCGCCCGACCCTCAGCAAGACCTTTGTAAGCCTCTCCGACGCGAAGAAGTGGGCGCGTGAGATGGAGCGCGGTTGGGACAACGGTGAAGTTTTCGACGCGAAGCCGCAGGATGACTCGACGCTGGCCGATCTGCTGCGGCGATACCGGGAGGAAGTCTGCCCGACCCTACGCGCTGGCGACCTGACCGTTATGCGGATTAACTTGTGGCTCCGGGAATCGTGGACGAAGATTCCGGTGCGCGATCTAACGCCCGCCATCTTGGCGAAGTATCGGGATGACCGGCTTAAGCAGGTGAAGCCCGGAACGGTCCTGCGTGAGCTAAATATTCTCCGGGCCGCGCTGAACCGGGCGAAGCTCGAATGGGGCATCGACGTTCCAGAGTGTCGGATCACACGCCCGAAGGCTCCGGCACCGCGAGACAGGCGGCTGCAACCCGGCGAGTTCGAACGGCTACGGAAGGGCTGCGAGCAATCGCGGATTCAGCACTTGTGGCCCGCTATCGAACTGGCCGTGGAGACTGCCGCGCGGCAGGGCGAGTTGCTGGCGTTGCGATGGGACAACGTGGACCTTGATCGCAAGATTGCTCGCTTCCCGATGACGAAGAATGGCCGCCCGCGAACGATCCCACTATCGAACCGTGCAGTGGAGATTCTTTCCGGCCTGATTCGGAAGAAGGGCGAGCCACGCGTGCTGTGGGCGTTTGGTAAGGATCAACGATGCTCGCTCAAACACGCGTTCGTGCGGCTGTGCAAGCGCGTTGAGATCGAAGGTCTTCACTATCACGACCTGCGACGCGAGTCGATCAGCCGCATGATCGAGCGTGGCCTGAGCGTCGCGGAGATTCAGGTGTGCTCTGGTCACCGGACGCTCTCACAACTGGCCGTGTACTCCGCGCCCGATCCGGTCGCGATTGCGGCGAAGCTGGGCTGATAGTCCCTTAGAAGTCGCGCGGTGGGTCTCAGCGGCTCGCCGCGCTCTGCATGACGATTAACCGGCAATCCCGCAGATGTATTTCGCCGTTCGATACGTGACTGAGGTTGGGTCCAGCACCTCCATACTCTTCAACGACCATACAGGCTTGCTCTCGTCCCATTCACCAGTCGTTGCAGATAGCGGCGTTACATTCTTGTCGAAGTCCATCCCAGCTACCACGCCGTAGCTCATGTTGCGGCAATTGACCTCGATCTTCTCGATTGTGAATGCTGTATCCGAACCGGAAAACGGATCATGGACGGGTGGCGAGTAAACATCCTTCAAGAATGCTTCGCGACTTCCATCTCCGAGCACTTTGATGCTTGATGGTAGGACGTACTCCACATGCAACCCGGCTTCCGGTCCACTGCCTTCCTGTCCTGATGACGTCTGCAACCACACGCCCTTCGCTACTGCGACAGATGATATTCCGGCAAGTGCGATAGCAGTCGCGACTCGCCGTGACCTTCCCGTTATCTTGAATCGCATTAGACGGTCTTCCTTGTTGTTTTGAAGGAGCCTGATTATCTGGCAATTCCATCTATTGTTGAATCGCGTTCAGTAACGTTACTCCCTCATATCGGGAGTCGCGGGCTGTTGGGCTATGGGAAGAGTGAAGCGCGGGACGGGAGAGGGGCGCGGACGAAGAAAAGCCCGGTGTCCGCTTTTGGCAAACACCGGGCGATTTCCCCTCAACTCACTCCCACGCACCGAACACGCCAACCGTCGAGAAAGCGTGAACAGTGTCGATATTGTACGGATGCGTTATGTACGCCCTGCGTCAAGCGACACGATCCACGCGAACATCGACCACGCGCGGGCTTCCTGTCGCTCACGTTTGGCAGCGCGATTTGCCGCGCTCGTCCGGCCTTCGCCGCGAGCAGCGCGATGGGTCGATAGCTCATACAGACCGTCATCGCGCACGCCGGATCGTGGCCGCATGGCATGTTCGATGCGCTCGCGGCTGGTCGGCTGTACAGGGTTGCCAGCAACGCATGCAACGTCTGCCTGCCGCGCGGCTTGCGCCCGTCCGATCACATCGGCGCGCTCGATGGTCTGTTGGAGTTCCAGCGACGGATCGTAGTTGATGGTGCCTTCATCTTCGCGCCACTTGCGCTGGTCGATTCCCGTTGTGCCGCTGCCCGATGACTCGAAACCGTCGAAGAACCCGGCTGCGGGCTTCTCGTCTGCTTGTTCGGTGTCCTTGGACTTCGCTAGTCTGCTCTTCAAGGTTGCCATGGTTCGCCTCTTACTTCATTTTGCGGATGCGGGTCACTTGCTCTTTCGCTACTTGGCCAAGGTGCGCTGGCGGGTTCGGATCGGGCCAGCGTCGATCACGATTGCGGAGAAGGTAAAGCGCCACAAGGTCGGATTCCGTGAGCGAGTAAACGAAGTTCGCCCATTCCTGCTCGCCGCGCTGCTCAAGTTCTTCCGCGACCGTGCGTAGTTCGTCGTCCGTCTTGTGGGCAAGCGACAGCATCCACCGGCGTGTCGGTGCATCCGACGCGTTCCACCAATCTGTCAGGTTGTTGTCCTTCATCACCCTCCTAGCGGCAATGACCCACGGATTGGAGGCGTAGAACGCGAACCATCCGCACGGATCAAAGTCATTAGCCGGGTTACTTTCGCGTGATCGTTCGTCTTCGGGCAGGTCGCGCTCGTTGCCATAGCACGCGTAGAACATGGACAGATCGGTTGATCCGCGCTCGTCCTTCGACATAGACGAGTAGGCGACGCGGTTTGCGACGCGCCGCCCATGCTCCGCTAGATGGCTTTGATACTCTTCTGTGCCGATCATGGCTTAGTGAGGCTTCGATTCCGAAGGCTTCGCGATGAGGCGTTGGAAGTCCGCGAACGAGTGGCCGATGCGAGTGTTGCCCTTGTCGTCAATGATCGTGATGCCGAACAGCACGTTGAGTTCCTTCGCTGCCGCGATGCGTTCCGCGCGCTTCGCAGATTCGTCCGTGGCGATGGAGAAGAGAACGCGGGCTGCTCGCTGCGCGTCCCAGATGGGGTTGTCTTTCTTGTCTGCGACTGCCGCGACCAGAGTGCGCTTGTACGCGTCCGACGTTTCGATGAGGTTGATGTAAGCGAACGGGTTCATGGTCATGGCGTACTCGTGACCGAAAGCACCCGTCAACGCCGCGATGCTGGTGTGACCATCGGCGCGAAGTTTGACGTAACGCAGCAGCGCTTCCTTGTGAAAGTGCGCGATGAACTCGTTGCTGAATGTGTCGATGTCCGCGACCATGTCTATTGATCCAATGTACTAGGTGTTACGCGAGTTTGACGGGCGCTAGTGTCGTGGTCTAGCTGGCCTTGCAGGAGCCGTTCGCGGGTCGTTCGGGTAGGGTTGTGTGGGCCGGGTCGATGCAGGCGCGTAGGACACGGTTTTCGCTGGGCGCTGCGTGTTCTGCGGTCTTTCGGGCGGGCGGATCGACGCCGGAATATCGCCGCCCGTCCCGCTCGCGTCCCGGCGCTTCGTCACCTCATATCGGGCGTGTGCGCGACAGCCTTATTCGGGCAGGGTGCGCGATTCGGCGTGGGCTGGCGCGCCGTCCCTGTTCGGTCGCCGGGTATGGCCGCGTGCTGATTGGCGCTTGTGGTGAAGGCCGCACGGCCTGAGTGCCCTAGCTGCTGGCCGCAGGACAGAAGCGCACGGAGTGCTGATGCTTGCCGCAGGCCGGTTCCAGTTCGGTTCCCGATAGTTCCAGCCGCAGGCAAATTGGAACTGGTGTCGAAGTCTTATGCTGCAAGGGGTTTCGGTTCTCTAGTTCCAATAGTTCCAATAGTTCCAATAGATAAAGAAGAGTTAGGGTGCAAGTGTGTTGGCCGGGTAGTTAGGGAAACTGTGATTCGACTGGAACTCTGGAACTGAAAACCACGGAACCCAAGCCCCGCTTGCGTTTGCAGGCAGTTCCGGCCTGGAACTAGACTGCCCCGGAACTGGAACTACGGAACTGGAATGGCACCAGAATGAACATAGGCGTCGCCAATCCAGCGACGAACAAAGCAAAAAGGGCCACGAACCGAAGCCTGCGACCCTCGAACAACTCACACCCATTAACAGCAACGTGCGGACTCAAAACGGCTCATGCCTCGCATCGGCCTGATCCGCAGCGGCTTTCGACCCATCATCGTCGGTGAACTTCTTCTTCAGCTTGGCAATCGCCTCATCGCCAGTGAACAGGCTATTCGAGCCATCGTCAGCGATCAACTGATCGACGGCTTCGGCGCGGCCACCACGTTTCTTAACTGAAGTCGTATCCTTGCCGACGCAGAACAGCACGCCCGCTCTTTTCCCGGAGAACTTGCCGATGATGCCGCCGTTCAACTCCGCGAAAGCAAACAGCGCAGCCTTCGTTCGCTCCGAAGTCACCTTTTGCTTCCCGACAACACGGTCCATCGTCTGGATGAACGTGTCAGCGTACACGATGACCCCTTGCGGCACGTCATAAAACTGAGTCTTTTTCTCGGTGCCGGGAATGCTGCACGCCACGCCAGTTTCACGCCAAACCATCGGTGTCGCGGCGAACGCATTCGTGAAAAAGGTCTCAACAACCGGGTCGGAGATGCCGCCGTTGCCCTTCGCCTTCACTTTCTCGTTTGCGGCATTTACTTGCTGGACAACTTCCGACACGAACGCTTCATACTTTTTCTCGCCGTTGTCCGCGAACCAGCGTTGGCACTCTGCCATGATCTGCCACACTTCGTTTTCCAAAGAGTCCCAATGGTTCTGGGCCACTTTGAAATCAGGGTCGTAGGCGATCTTGCCCTGCTCATCCTCCTGCCGACCGCATACCCACAGGATGATGCGCCGCTCGCCGGTATCGTCGCGAAACACACCGTCCAACTTGTTCCCGTCCATCACGGTGATCCACTGGCGCGGTTGTTGCAGCTCACCCTCATACTTGAAGTTAAGGCTGTCCGACTGGCGCGTAATGAAGTCTTTGATCTTGTTAAGGTCGCCGCGCGTAAAGCCGGTCATTTCGCCAGCGTTTGCGATGATCGACTGTCCGGTGATCGCGCGCAGGAAGTGAAGCGGTTCGCCGGCCATGTTAAGCGGTGTCGTGTCGGCTTCCGGGTCGCACATGATGATCTTGCAAAGGGTCTGCGTGAAGCGCGACTTACCGCACCCTTGCGGCCCGAATATCGACAGCATCATCGGCGCGAGCGAACCCGGATACATCACACGCGCATACAGCGACAGCCAGAAGTACTGCGAGCATTTGCGGTGAAATTCAGAAGCAACCTCACCGAACAACTCAATCAGCTTCGTCTCCATGCGTCGCGTCTCGTCCCACTTCGGGATGCGATCCCTCACTTTGTCGATCAGGTCGTTGCGCTCGTCGGGCAGCGCATATTCCTTGATGACCTTTCGCGCAGATTCCAGCGTTACACCCTTCAGCCCGCCAGCGCTAAACGCTTCGACCCAGCGCGTTACCGGATAGAACTCGTCAATCACCTTGCCATTGTGATCCACAATGCGCCCACGGAAGTGATCGCGGTGCGGCTTTGCACGCTCGCCATCGAACAGCGCATTCAGCACGACCAGTTTGTTCTCGTCCGTCATCAGCGGCTGCGTGATGAATGAATCACCTTGCCGAACCTTCTTGACGTCCTTGAAGGCAATCTGCTGCGACTCGAACAGCTTCTTGGCCCGCTTCACAATATCCGGCTCCTTGCGAAGCTCTGCAACAGCAGCTTCGTTCGCCGCTTCGTTCGCAATCAGGCGTGCCCGACTTTGCTCCAATTCTTTATCGGCTTGTTCAAGTGCGCCTTCCATAGCTTCATCGAATCCGTCATACACCTTGCCGATGTTCGCTGACGTGCCTTGATCCGAAAGGGAATTTTCTTCGTGGCTGTTGCCACGGTCATTATTTTCAGCGATACTCATCGTTAAGGACTCCTGTCATTTGATCCGGCTGGTAACCGAATCGTTGTAAGTGATTGGACTCGAAATCTTCAAAGCCGCTCAGGCCCACGCCTCAGCGGCTTTCTTTTATGCAGCCTGCGGAAATCCGCCCTGTTTGCGCATACCGCTCCGGGCGGCCAGTTCGGGCTTCTCCTTGAGGACGTGCATCGTCGCCAAGCGCACGAACTCGCTGGGGGTGATTCCCTTCTCAGCCGCAGCGGCGATCACCTGCGCCCGCAATTCGGACGAGGTGACGAAGGTAAGTTTTGCTTCGCCTTTCATCGGAATCTCCTTGCCTCGAAGTAAGAAGTTGATCCGATTATCTCCGCGCCCAACGTGTTCACTTACGCCACTGTCGAGACACCGCGAGCGAACAAAGGCCCGCAGCACGAAGCCACGAGCCGCCATTGGGCTGTGCGGACGCTTCCCGAATTACGCAGCGACCATCTCAAACCGCACACTGGGCGCGGCCAAGCCGCACGAGTGAAGCGACTCCATCGCGGACGAAACGGCACCGATGATCCTTGAATAGAATTCAGCGCCACGGCACACAATCTGGACGCTTCCGTCTTCCGCCGCGTGATACATCGTGAATGCAAGCGGCTTGCCGTCCAGACTCTCGCACGGCTCATCAGTTTTCAAGTTGATGATCGGAAGGTTTGCTGCGTTCAGCGCCTGAATAATTGCGAACTCGGCTACGTTCATGGTCTTGCTCCGAATTGTGAATATCGAGCGCGCACGAACGCGAGCCGTGCAGCGCGGCGATTAAAGTCAATAGGTGAGTTGTTCGCCACGAGCCATTTGGACCGCGTTGCGCGATCCGGGCGAACTAGACTGGTTTCTGTAGGACAGACGGCGGGGTGTGCCGGTGCTCTCGGAGCAGCGCTAATACTAGATCAGCAATGCTCGCGTCGCAATCTGGCACCATTTAATAAAGTGCTGGAGTAGGTCACTCTTTTGCGCTAACAACACGGACGCCAGCCAGCGCCACTACGCCTCATCGTCATCAAGCAGCGCGTCCGGGTGATCGCCCGACAGCGCCTTTTCTGCTGCGGCTGGTCGTTGTAGCTCTCGAATGCTGTAATGCGCGCGGTCGCATTCCGCTCCGTTCATGCGCGGCTTATCGAACGCGCCAGATACCTTTCCTGAAGACACAAGTTTGCCGCCTACATAGACGCGGGATACATAAGCCATTTTCGCTGTACCTCACTGAACAGAAGCGTTAGCAGGCAGCGCCGCGCCCACGTGCGTGTAGAACGGCTCACCACGGCTCGTCAGGTCGTTCTCGATGCGGTACGGGACGTAATTGCCGTTGAGCGACGGGTTGAGCAAGGATTGGATCGCGACCGCCGTGTGCATACGAATGTCGGTGCGAAAGAGCGTGGTGAAGTCGCACCCGAACTCGTTCCAGTTCGGCATTCCGATGAACTCGTTGACGGCCAGCGGCGTGGAGCCGTCAGCAATCGCATTGCGGTCGCGCACGTAGAGCGTGCCGCTGTCGATGAAAACGTCCACAGGGTTGTTCGCCGGGGCGAGATACATCAGCATCTTCGGCAATTGCCCGACGTTCGTGGCCGTGATGAACGGGTTCGTGATGGTGACGGAGTTGCACGAAGCGGTGCATTGAAGCTGGAGTCCCGCCTGCGCTGCGGCGTACTGCGCTGCGGCAAGGAACGTCATCTGCGCGGCGGGAAGGGCGGCGGGAATTGCCGTCTTGTCCACCTGACGCGTCGCGGCCATGATCTGAATTCCGATATTCGGCGGGCCGCTGAGAAGGCGCGATGAGTACGCTTCGCCGGTGAAAATCTGCGTGCTGTTGTTGCTGGCGGGTTGCGATGAGGGTGCTGCTGAGCTATATCCCGCCATGATCGTGACCGGGACGAACGGCTTGCCGCTGCCGCTCGATTGCGTCAGGTGGTTTTGGTACTCGTTGATGCGCGAGAGGATTTGCAGACGAAGCTGCTCCGACAGGTTGTAAACCTGAATCGAAGCGTGCGCCTGAATGCCGAGTGCTACGGATTGCGTCTGTACGCGCAGGTCCAAGGTCTCGTCCAGCGTTACCACATTGCCGTTGCTCATCGTAAGCTGAACCTGTAATACGCGCTGGCCTAGCATTGATAGGACTCCAATACGTGTGATGCCGCGAGCGTACCCCGACACGAAGGCGTACACCTAACCGAACTCGTTACAGCGTTCGATGCGTGTCGGTTGGACACCGGGATGGCGGACGATACGAACTCGTAACAACGTTCTATCCACCAATCGATTCGGTATCCATATCACTATGAACAGTATTATCGACCGTATCAAGATCACCACGAACGCGTACAACAACACGCTTCTGCCGGAAGACTTCGCATCGCGCAACGTGGCGCGCGCACTGTTCACGCCGCACGAGCGGCACGTTCACGCTTCGCTCCGGGCCATCGGTTACGGCGCGTTCGAATCCTTCGCGGCAGTCTTCGGAAAGCACCTGATCGCCACGCCCGAAGCGCTCGACGCTGCGGCCCGCGTATACGAATCCACGAACGCGTTCCAGCGCGAAGTCGCGGAGATTGTCGTGGCGCTTGGCGAGAAGCGCGACGCGGAATTGAATGCGCGCGTGGCAGAACTGACCCATCACGCGGCAGACGCTGCCCGCGCCATCAGCATGAAAGTTTCCGACCGCATCCACGATCAAGGCCAGCATCGCCAGCCGACCGATTTCGTGATCCTTGGCGGCATCCTCGAAAAGCGCGAGAAGGAAATCAAGTATCAGTCTGACGAAACCCCGCACTACGACAAAGGAGAGTAAGACGTGAGTGACGAACTCATCCAGCGTATGCCCGCCATCATCGCTCGCGCTTCCGCAAACATGACGCACGCGCGGGATACCGGCGAGCTAGTGGTGACGGGCCGTGCCATCCGCGACGCGGCAAAGGCCATCGGCTTCGATCAGGCCATCTCGCCGCGAGCGTTGCGCGCCGCCATGATCGCGTCCGGCGCCACCTTCCACAATCGCGGCCCCGCCTGCGCCAAGTACATCTTCAAGGGCTGTCTTCGCCCGACCGAAGCGATGGACCGCGCGACAGCCAACGTCAAAACCATCAAGGATTCGAAATAATGGAAACGTCCATCCTCAACACGGTCACTCTCGAAGACGGGCGCGAAGCTGTTCTGGGCGCGTTCAACGCTCTGGACGGGTACGAAATCAAGTACAAGTTCATCGACGCGTATGACTCGAAAGATTATGCGTTCAAGCGCGCTCTACTCGTCCAGGTGCTCTCGCACGTCACGCTCGACGGGAAGCCGCTCAACAGCGAGACCGCGATAAACGCGCTGTGCAGCGATTGGCGCGTCGCGTTGAGCCTGTATGACGCCGCGCTCGCGCACAACGGCATCACGTTCGATTTGTTCCTGCGCGAGAAGAAGCCGGAATATGAGGCCATCGGCGCAGACCTTGGCGCGGGCTTCGTGTCGGAAGTCGTGCGGCTGTACGGCCCGATGCTCGAATTGGCCGCAGCGAACGCGAAGAAAGGGGAGTAAGAAAAATGGCCGAAGACCTTGACCGCTTCACTTTGATGTACCAAGTTGACCTAAAGGATTCGATCAGTCGCCTCCAAAAGCTGCAAGAGTCGATGGAGAAGACTTCGAAGGGTCACGAAAAATCCGTGGCGGGCGTGAAGGAGATGGTCTCGCATTTCCAAGGCGTCAGTAAGACGCTCGACACGGCCACAGGCGCGTTCGGCAAGTTCCTTGGCGCGGCTGGCCCGGTTGCTGGCGCGATGACCGCTATCGGCCTCGCGGTGAAGTTCGCCGCAGATCAGGTGCAGGAGTACAACGCCAATCTCAAGCTCGCCTATGGTACTGGCATCGATCTGACGAGCCTTGAAGGTGTCCGGCGCTCCCTTACCGCAAGCGGCAACGTAGATCGCGCGACGGTCGATCAGAGCCTGGGCAACATCGCGGGCATGGTTCGCTCCGCGCGCATCGACCCGACCGGCGCGGACGCGTACAAGCTGCGCATGATGGGCGGCAATCCGTTCGGCTCCGTTCAAGACAACATGAGTTCCATCGGCGCGAACTTCCAAGGTATGAGCCGCGAGCAGGCGGAAGCACTCGGCATGTCGTATGGCGGTCTCGATCCGCGCATGGTGGATGAACTGCGCCGCGCTGGCAGCGATGCCGGCAAAGTGCAGATGAGTGATGAGGACATAGCCAACATCGCACAGTACAACGAGAATCTGAAGACGCTGAACGAGACGTTCAACAAGGGCAAGAGCGCCATCAAAGAGTTCTCCGTTGACGCGTCCGCCGATCTCATCAACTTCTTCAAGGCTCTGCCCGAAGCGGTCGGCAGCGCACTGAGCCCGTCGAAGAACGGTGGCTGGCTCGCGTGGCTAAAGAAGATGGGCGACAGCGCCATGATGGCTGATGGCGCGGGCATGTTCGATGACAACAACTCTGTCGCTCAGGATACGAAGAAGGCGCTGGCGGATGCCGACCAGAAGCGCCAGAAGCTCGTCGCGAAGGCAAAGAGCGACGCGACCCAGCAGCATCAAATTTTCGACGCGGGCACGATGTACATGCGCGCGGCTTCGCTCTTTGCCGCCAGCGTGAATTCGTTCACGCACACGATTGGCGAGCAGGAGATGAATGCGCTTCTCGCGGGCGAAGCTGGCGCGGCATCGGGCGCGGGTGGTTCGCCTTCGAGCGTTAACGGCGCGAGCAACGGTGGCGGTTCCACGTTCGTTCCGGGCGGCTCCGGCACGTGGCAATCGAGCCAGTATGCGCAGCATATTAAGGCCGCAGCGGATAAGACCGGCCTTGACCCGCAACTGATCTATGCAGTGATGCAGACCGAATCGCACGGTGTGAACGGCCAATACAGCGAGACCGGCGCTGGCGGCTTGATGCAAGTCACGCGCGGCAACTGGAAGAAGCTCGGCAACGGCTCGAACGTCATGGACCCGGCAGCAAACATCATGGTCGGTGCGGGCATCTTGAAGGAGCAGATTGGCATCAACAAGGGCAATCTTGAAGCCGGTCTGCGCGGATACAACGGCAATTCCGATCCGAACTATGTGTCGAAGGTGCTGGCGGCCTTTGGTGGCAGCGCAATCGGTACGGGCCATTGGGTTGCGACGCCCGGTAAGTCGTTCAATCTCGCAGGCGGCAATAGTCTCGACCGGCAGCGCGTCCTCAGCGCGGCGGATGCTATTGCCGCAGGGCTGCATGTCAGCGGTGTAACGGGTGCGGGCATCCTCCAAGGCCAGTTCTCGCGCGGCGATGTGGACTTGGGCTATCAGCGTGCGCTCACGTCTGAGAAGGCCAGCGTGTACAAGGCATATCAAGCTGCATATGCGCCCGGTCTGAATGCGTTCCAGCGGAAATCTGCGATGACCGAATTTCAGCAGGCCGCGATCAGCGAGCGGTCGCTGGAGAATTACAGCGCACAGATTCTTGGCCGCGCTCGTGCTGGCGGTCAGGAACTCACTTCGGGTCAGACCGTGAACATCGACGCGTCGAACATCTCGATCAACGTCACAGGTGGCATTCCCGATCAAGCTCAGTTCAAGCGCCGCGTCACGCAGATTCTCCACGAAAGCGTTCAGCAAGCTCTCAACGAGCAAGTCGATAGCGTAAAGGGTTAAGGAGCACGCCCATGTCGAGAAAGCTCAAAGAGTTCGAAGTGTTCGGCATGAAGTTTCGCACGCTTCAGGCCGGTGCAGTTGCGGCTTTTGCCGAAGTGAATCGCACCGGCCCGCTCGATCCGATGGCCGTCTTGCCGCTGATCGAAGTGTTGGACGAACACGAACATTGGGTCGCATTAGACTCTAAACAACGTTCGAACGAGTATATCCGCGAGCGCACCGGGTTCGTCCCGGCACACGTTGTACTCGAATCGGTGCTTGCCGCGTGGAGTGAGGTGAACGTCGGATTTTTGCGCGACTGGAAGCCGATCAAGGTTCCCAGCTACCTGCGTAGCGAACGTGAACCACGACAGGCACGCGGCATTGATCCGATCCTCGCAAGCATCATCAACTCGAAGCAAGCAACGCTGAGGGACTTGGAAGAGTTCTACAGCGGCGAAGATGCGATCAACTTGTTCGACGTGAGCATGGCCGCGAAGCTGGACGAAGCCGATGCGCAGTATCAGGCGCACAAGGAGTCGAAGGCAAAGGCCAGATCGCGCTAATCATTTACTCAAGACTCTTCGTAGTCCTACTCAAAAGGAGAAATCATGGCAGATCAAGCAGAGCAAACCGCAGCCGCAGCGCAAGCAGCGGCGGACGCGCAGGTGCAGGCGCAAACCGCAGCGGACGCGCAATCGGCAGCGGACGCGCAGGCAGCAGCGCAATCGGCAGCGGACGCGCAATCGGCAGAGATCATGGCCAATCAGGAAAATCGCGCAGCCGCAGAAGCGCAGGCAAAGATCGCAGCGCATGCAGCGCTCGAAACACTCGTCCACTCGTATGCGGGCGGCCAGAAGGCATCGCAATTCGGTGGCGGCGGAGTTGACCACACGCCGCGTACCGCACCGGCAGATCAACAGCAATCGGCCAACAACGGCCAGATGCTCACCAAGGAGTAATCACATCATGACGACCATCGTTCGCAACACCAAAATCCCGAACAACCCGCGCATCGTGAAGGGCCAGAAGCGTCGCGCGGCACTCGATGCTGTCACCCCTTCTGTGAAGGGACTCGCCCAACGTGCTGCCGTTCTGCACGCTGGAATCGCAACCATCAAAGCCGCGCGTGACGTCGCGGAGAAGACCGGCAATACGGAACTCGCCGCGCTCGCCAACAACCCCAAGCTCAACAAAGCCATCGACGCTGCGATCAAGCGTCTGGGCCGTGACGCTGCGTCGATCCTGCGCACGCAACTCGCGAATTCGAACGACGATCCCGAAGACCTCGATCACACCGACACGGCCAACACGCCGACCGAAGGCGACCCGAACGCCATCACCGGCCAGGACGCCGCGCAAATCCGGCAGATTCGCCACGCCCGATTCTCCACGGCAGCGGATCAGGCCGCAGCGCTCGGCGCATACAACCCCGCACGAGTCGCGCTCGGCCTGCCGGACGAAGTGCCCGATGACGTTTACGCGTTTATTGGCGACGTGTCGAAGGACAGTAAGTAACGCACCAGAGTCATCAGCCTCTTCGGAGCGGATGACGCCGCGCCCGCATCAGGTGGGCGCGGCTGTCGATATTCATCAGGGTAACCAATATGTCAATCCACAGAGCTATCGCGTCGAAGCTGTTCAAGGCGCAAATGTTCCGGCTCGTCGCTACTGACGGTGCAAACAGGGTGGAACTCGATCACAACGAGTTCTTCATCATCCCGTCAGCCACACGGAATAGCGACCGCGACATCGTGGCGTTTCAAGGCGTGTTTTGCCGAAACGACGGCTTCACAGCCAACGCCTTCGTTCTCTCGTTCACCAAGACGGCAAGAGGCGTGCGCTGCACACCGGCACAGTTCGCGTGCGCCGGTCTCGTCAAATCGGAAACGCGATTGCTCGGGCTGGTCAGCGTTCTGGACTTCATGATCGCTGCTGGCTGCTATCTGCCGCCCGACTCTTCGGACCTTAACGGTCACATCAGCTACATGACGCGCGCTGGAAGACTTGCCAGCCGCTCTTCGATCATCGCGGACTACCCGGAGTTCAGGAAGCGCGCCGCAAAGATGCTCGATTACGACGATTCGCTGGTCGTGCTGGAAGACATGGCGGCGCGCGAAGCGGAACACATCGCTGCATGACGATCAGGCGCGGCGTTGTGCTCGCACTTGCAGCAGCGTACTTCGCCGCGCGAATCACGGCGGCAATCTTTTACGTGTTTGATTGGAGAAGAAGTAATGAGAGGCATTGACAGTCCCGACCTGCTGATCAAGATGCGCTACGAAATTGACGACCTGCTGATCAAGATGTACGGGGAAATCGCGCAGAACCCGGACGCGCCTCCCGAAATGCGACACGACGCGCTTCAACACATCGCCCTTCGCGTCGGCGCTATCACCGCGTTCCGCGACTCGCATGGTGCGCGGCACGTCACGCGGCGGATGATGTACCACGAGACGGTGAAACAGCTTCTGGAATGGGAGCAGGAAGACGGCGAAATCTATTTGCCGCAGCACGTCGCCCGTCCGATGAAGGTCAAGCCTGAACCGCAGCCGATGAAGGTCAGGGGGCGTCCGGGAACCGGAGCGCTCAAGGGCGCACGGATCGGCAGACGAAAGCCGCGCTAACCCGTGCTAGGACGGCTCCGCGAGGGCCGTCCGGTCCTTCTCCTTCCTCTCCCGTCCCGTCCGCGTCCTGCGGCTCGCCTTCCCATCTCCCGTACACACCCGGACCGCTTCGAGCGGGCAGTAACCCAGCCGCGATCCGCTCGACGGACTTTATATGTGTCCATCCGGGCGGCAGCGCGGACACCGCTCGTTTACCAATTATTCATATAAATCAGATGGTTACGCAATCCTTAGCACGTTAATGTCCAAAACGCAAGAATTTTGTATCCAAAATATGCCGTTGGCGTAAACTTCGGTTTCGTAGTTAAGCGTTTGCTGAATACCGAACCGCCAGCCAGAGAAAGGAGCCATAAATGACCAAGAAGACCGCAGCGAAGGAAGTCACCAAGATCGAAGCCGCGTCCGCCACAAAGCCGCGCGTCGCGCTCTCCGTTCGCATCAAGGGCCAACGCAGCCGCGCGGCTCTGTACGCGGGCATCGACGCGGCGGTGCGTGACCTCAAGATCGAGTCCGGCCCGTCCGTGCTCAAGCGCATCCGCATGGCAGTGAAGCATGGCGATACCGTGGAAGCGGAGTTCAACGGCAAGACGTTCGTATTTAGCGCAGCAACCATTTAACTCAATCGGAGCAAGCCCGACAGCGCGCGTACTGGAGCAACCCGGTGCAACGTCAGTAGGCAGCAAGCCGACCGCCGCGCGGCTTCGTTTCGCGGCGACCATAAGTAGTCATCATAGAAAGACAGAGAAAGGAGCAGAAAGATGGAACTGAGCAACCTAAGTTACCGCGAACTTCTCGCGGAGTCGGAGCGCATCGCTGAGAGGATCAAGGAGCAGTACGCCATCGAGCGCGACGCGGCGATCAGGACGTGCGCCGCGCTGGTGAAGGAGTTTGACCTTACCGGGCTGGAAGTCGGCACCGTCCGCGTGCAATCCCTTCCCTCGAAGCGTCAGCCGAAAGCCGCAAGGACATTCTCCCCGGCGTTGCCAAAGCGGACGCTCCCGGCGCTCTACCGCGACCCAGAGACCGGGCGCACGTGGTCCGGTCGCGGCCACCAGCCGCAATGGATCACAGGCGACAAAGCTGACTACCTCATCGAACGCGCGGACGAGAAGCACGTGCGCGTGACGCAAAACAACCGCTACTTGAGGTCGGCATGAGCGAAAACTACGAACACCTGCGCGACGCTGTGCTGGGCTATGACGACACGTATCGCTCGACCGAAGGGGACCGTGTGCGCTACTTCGTGCTTTGGAACGCCGTGGACGCACGGCTGGGCATGGTGATCGACATGATCCACGACCGCAAGGTCATCGCCCGCGATCCGCGACACGACGGAGAGCGCGTAGCTGCGGACCTGACGCGAGCCGCCATAGTCGATGCGATGGAGCGCGCGAAGAGGGGAGGAAGGCCCGCGAACTGATCTAGACCCATCTGAGTAGTCACCTCAGCCCCGTTCGGTTGCAGCCGTTCGGGGCTTCTTCATTTCCGGCCTTCCAGTCTTCGATTCTAAGCTGTTCTCGCTGGTCGCGGCGACCCTTCGCACCCTTCCGCCTGACTCTACTAGCGGCGAGCCGCCCTGCGCCGTTTTCGCCACGCCGGAACACGTCCCATAAAGTGGCGTATCCTCTCCGGTCCAGAGCCGACCGGCCTGGTACAACCTCTCCGAAGGACGCGGAAGGGACGCGCACCGTCTGATTTAAATTAGGGACGGCTCGCAAAGCACCGTAGAATGTGGCGCACGGATCAGTTACGTAACTCCGAAGGCAGGGGTTGCTGGTTCGATCCCAGCCGGGCGCGCCAAGATATTCTTTGGAATCAATAGGTTGTGGCAATAACCGCCAACCTGTTCCGATCCTCAGCACACGCCGCGCGTCCTATACGAGTCTGACGATTTCTGCTTGATTGCCCTGAGCAGGATTGCTCGGGTGCCGTTATTTTACTCTGCCGGACTCCGGTAGGCAGTTCTACTTTAGCGAGGACGGCCCCTCCGTCACCGCTGCAATCGCCGGCCAGCCACGATTTAGACTCGTAAGTTCGTCCTGCCGCAGACTATGCCGAGCCTCGCATCCCTGCCAGTCATCCGAAAAAACGCTGGTATTTATCTCTTGGCAGGGCGCAACTGAACCGACACAGGTACGTCGACCTTTACGTCTGAACTATCTGTTTGCCAATCTGCATGAACAAAGCGAATGTCCCAATGCGATGGCTTCTGAAGCCTATCGCCTGCGTTTGACGCCTCTCGGCCCCGCCTTGCTGACGTATTTTTCGCAAATAATCGTCTTGAGGTGCGGGGTATGTGCCGTAAATAAATACTTTATGTGGCGTATGAGTGTGGCGAGCGGAGAAAATTGAGTGTACACTGCGCGCATTGTATGAGGAGAAATCCCATGAGTGACGTGCGCAAGAAGAGTCCGCGAGCCCCGACATTGGCTCTGCCGGATGCGCTAGAACGCGTGGAGAAGGTGTACTCGGTAGAAGGCCGTCATGCGACGCCTACCGAGATTGTGGCGCAGGCGCTCGGGTACAAAAGTGCAACGAACGGTTCCGCCGCACAAACGATCGCGTCGCTGCGCTACTACGGCCTGCTTGAGCGCCCGAAAGAGGGTTTTCTGGCCGTGAGCAAGGACTACGAGAATTACAAGTTCAGCCCGGAGGAAACACAGAAACAGGCACTGATTATCGGGTGGCTGCGTACTCCCTCCATCTTTTCGACCTTGCTCGAAAAATACGATGGTCGTCTGCCGTCCGATGCGAATATTCGCTTCGACCTGATCAGCTTGGGATTCATTCCTGGAGGCGCCGACGCGTATGTGAGCGTGTTCCGGCGCTCCGTAGAGTTCGCCCGCTTCTACGAACATGCCGCATTTCAGTCAGAGGACGATCCGCTCTCGCAACCGACTACCCCGGAGCAGCCCACAGGACAACCGCCCGAAGCACTGCAACCGCTGCAAGCGGCACCGCAGGCGGCGCACGTAGTCCACCCTGCTGCTCCGGTTGCGGCGCATAACCCGGACGTAATTCGTGTGCCGGTACGTCTGCCGAAGGAGCGCATGGCGTGGCTGGAATTGCCAATTCCCTTCTACGAGGCCGATAAAGAGCGGTTGAAGGCGTATATCGATATGCAGCTTGCGGACGATCCAGATGACGAATAGGACTCCGCAAATAAAAAGCCTTACGCAGTTGCAGCTGCGTAAGGCTCTTCATCTCCCTGTGACAATGGATCCGTCGGTAAGGGAGGCTGGGAACAATCCCCATTGTGGAAGCCCATTATTGGGTGGTGGGTTGCCGGTGTCAAGTGGAGCCGCTGGTATGGAGTTCCTATTATGGAAACCACCAACCGCCCCGCCCCTCCGGGTTATCGCTGGGTTTGCTGCAAGTGCTTCAAGCACTGGCGTACCGGCAAACTTGTCTACCCGAAGACGGCGGACTGCTTCATGTTCCTTGTCCGGGCACGGTAAATAGTCGCGCCGCGACAAAGAAGATGACCCTGTAACCCTAATTCCCCGGTGGTCCTGAGGTCCGCCGGGGTGTCGCTTTAGGTCTACTTGCGTGTAGAAAGTCTGAGAATGCGTACACGAAATTACTGGCAGCCGGCTAAGGGTTCGGGCGACAAAGTGTGGTCGAGGCGTCCGCGCGTGATCTAGTGTACTTTGCACGGCGAAGTAAGTACGGCCTGCAACTCTCGCCGCGCAGCAGCGCGCGTGAGCTTGTTCCCGTTCGGGAAAGCCGCCGTCTGTTCCAGCGCGACAATCGCTCGGTCGTGGCTCCAGATTTGATCGAACTGGCCGCTGCCCCAGAGCGCGTCAAACTCCTCTCGCGTCATTTTCATTCTCCGTCACGCCGCTGCGACAACTGCGCTCATTGCTTCGGCAGATAGACCGCTGTACTTGTGGAACGCAAGCACTTCAAGCGACACGTCATACGGCAAATCCTTCGCCGCCCGTTCGCAAAAATCCTCATACTCGACGACTATCTCCGCGCGATCCTTCTGCACGCCGCCAGCGGTAATCCGTTCGACGTGCGTGCGCAACGAGCCGCTCGGCAATTCGCGGACGCTCTCTAGATAGCCGATGACCGACAGGAACATCAGGACACGCTCGCGCTTCGTGACGCGGCATCCGATAGCGAGCTGGTCCAACGCAGCGGCAACCTTTTCCGTCGCGTTCGGCGTGAAGGAAATGACGATGGGGAGCGTCGGGTGGCCCTTTGCGTTTTCGAACGTGGCCGATGCTAGCCCGATCGAGCGCATCGAGTCGTCGCTGGAAACGCGCCTCGCGGTACTCATTGCGAAGCCGGTAAAGGCCGGCAGCGAGTTCAAGGAAAAGGGGCGTCTCGTTCTCAAGACTTGTCGGTGATCGACGAGAGCAGAGGTCTTCAATTCCAGCAATGATCCGAGCCTCCCGTCCCCTCATCACCACTACGCCTCCTGATACCCCACCCGCCCCCCACCATACGCCGCCACCGTCGGTTTCAAGAAATCGTGCCCGGCTTTCATATCGGTACGGTCGTACTCGTCGCGCGGGGGCAGCGAGCAGTAGCCGAACACCGCCTTTTCGTCGTCGGTCAGCGCTTCATAGATGTGCTGCGGCAGCGTACCGGTCATGTCGTAGTTCTGCTTCATCCACCAGCGCACGAACGTGGCGATCAGCGACCACCGGCTCTTGCCGGTCGTATTGCCGAGCGCGCCGTGCCAGATGCGGCTGTCCCAGATCACGATGTCACCGGCTTTCGCCCTGATCGGTATCGCGTCGGCCATCGCGGACTGGTCCGCGTAGTTGTCCGAACGGTGTGAGCCCGGCACGAGTACCGTGCAGCCGCGCTCGGGTGTCTGGTCTTCGAGCACGATGGCGACCTGACAGGCGATGCAGAGCTTGCCGCTGCTCGGCACGAACGAATCGATGTGCAGCGGCATCGCGCGTTCGCCGCTGCTGCGCCCAATCAACGAGCGCAAGATGAAATTCGGCTGGTCCTGCGGAATCTGCTTGTACCAGGTATCGTTCAGAAGGCCGCGCAGGAGCGTCATCACGAGCGGGTTGCCCGTGAAGATGCGCGCGTACGTCACGTCCTCGCGCTGAAGGTTGTAGAGAACATCGTGGCCGCGGTTGAGGAACGGCTGATCGGCAAGCTCGACTTCGGCGAGCTTCGCACTGCGCTCGCGCATCGCTTGCAGAAGGGACGCGACGGCATCGGGCGGCATGCCTTGCTCGATGATGGTGTACCCGTCGGTGGCTAGCGCCTCGAGATGCGCGTCTGCTGGCTGGCTGGTCATGGTAGGGGCTCGGTCTCTTTCAGGTTGTGGCTTGCGCAGGGTTCGACAAGTAAGCTTGCCGGTCCACTGCCGTTCTGTACGCGCTGACGAAATTGCGGCGGTCCCACTCTTCGCAGCCGAAATCGTCGAAACGGCACGACAGTGACAGCTTCCAGTCGTGCGTCAAGGAGGTTCGGGTCTTGTGAACGAGGAACGGCGACATGAACAGGATTTGACCGGCTTCGATCTCCACGTCCACGTAGCCGTCGATCTCCTGCTGCTCGAGCACGTACCCGCCGTCGGTTTGCGTGCCGAGCCAGAGTCCGCGCAGATGGCTGCCGGGAACGATGCGCAGGCCGGGGCCGCTCACGCCGATGTCTGTGATCGAGGTCCAGGCGATCACGCCTCGCGTCGATGTGCCCATGCTTGGCCAATCCTGATGATACGGAAGACCGTAGTTGTTGCCAGTCGCGTTGCTCGCCGTGTAATGCGTGACGATAGGGCCGGTCTGCACCGGCTCGGAGATCTTGAGGTGCTCGCTTAGCACGCTCACGATATGGGCGGAACAAAAGAAGCGCTTGGTCTCGATGTCTTCCGCGAGCAGTTTGATCACATTGCGATTGCGCTGCGCGTCGTCATGGAATTTCGCAAGGAACCGGCTTTCGAACCGGCTCCGTATCGACTGCATCTGTGCCTGCAATGCGGGCGACGAAGCAATCAGGTAGCCCTGCTTCTCGAAGTCTCCGGCGATCAGGTTCATCATGCCGTTCTCTCTATGCTTCGCGCACGGCCTCGGCATAGCCGAAGCCGCTGGCTCCGAAGCCGTTGCCGTTATAAAAGAGGAGGAGTCGCCCGCCTGCTTCGACGGCCTCGGGATAGGCGAGCATGAACGAGTCCCATCCCGCCGCGCCGATTTCGATGCCCGCGCGATCGTCGAGGCGCTGCCAGGCGATGCCGTCCGACGACTCGGCGTAGCCGATGCGGTAGCTGCTCGCCCGGTTCTCGCGGTAGTCCGCGTAGCCGCGGTAGCAATACCACATGCGGTAGGTGTGGCCGTCCTTGTAGACGGAGGCGCGTGCGATCGCGCCTTCGTCGGCGTTTGCGTAGTCGATCGCGATCGTGCCGTGGCGTTCCCAATGGATGCCATCGCGCGATTCGGCGTACTTGAGGTGGTAGCGCGGCTCCGCCTTGCCATCAACCGTTTTCCAACCCGTGCACGAGAGGTACCAGTTGCGCCAGATGCCGTTTTCGATGCGCACGCAGGTCGTCGCGCAGAAGTACGGTTCCTGGGCGGTGCGGTCCATGATCGGGCCTTCGTAGAGGCGCCGGTAGCTTGCGCCGCCGTCGTCGCTGATCGCGAGGCCGACCGAGTTGTGATACGGCACCGTGTTGCGCACGTTCCAGCCGATGTAATAGAGGTACTGCACGCCGTCGTGCTCGATCACCGAGGAGGGCATCATTCCGCAATCGTCGAACGTCCCCGGTTTGCCGAGCGGCAGAACGGGGTCGGCCGCCACGGAGACAATCTTGCCCGGCGCATCGGCGCGCACCTGGAGCTTCGCGATCAGGCTGCGATTCTGGGGTGTGCGGCTGCTGAAGAGCAGCGTCAGCGCGCCGTCCTGCAAGCCGGCGAAGGTCGGAATCTGCGCATGCGTGCTGGCCCATGGCAGCCGCTCGTCGACCGTATAGATCAGACCGCGTTTTTCCCAGCGTATGGCGGACATCGGAGCGGCTCCTAGAACCTGAGGTCCTTGCTCGACATCGAGAGCTTTTCTGCGGGATTGCCCTTGTACACGGACCACGGCTCGGTGCTTTTCATGATCGCCGAGGCCATTGCAATGAAGCTGCCTTCGCCAATCCTGATACCGTCGCGCAGCGTCGCGTTCACGCCGAGGAAGCTATAGGCTCCGATCTCGCAATGGCCGGACATAACGACGTGCGAGGTCATCGTCACGTGGTCGCGGATCGCGCCGTGGTGACCGACGTGATTGCCGCTCCAGAGCACGACGTTGTCGCCGATCGTCGTGAACGGCTGGATCGTATTGTCCTCGAGGATGAAGCAGTTTTCGCCGATCTCATTGTCGAAGGTCGTGGCTTTCGAGCTCACATAACTGACGAGCCGGTAGCCCTTGCCCTTGATCTCCTGAAAGACGCGCTCGCGGTCCGCATTCATGCGCTTCGGCGACATCGGCGCGAAGAACTGGTAGTCGGACGCGGGATGGGTCTCGGCGACGTCTTCGAACGCGACGACTTCAAGCCCTTTGAAGCGTCGCTCTTCTGGCAGATACGCGCGGTTCACGCAAAACCCGGCGACCTCATGAGGCGAATCGTGTTCGAGATAATAGTGAGCGAGTTCGGCATAGTCATGCAGGCCGAAAATGAGCACCTTGGCCATCAGTTATGCTCCTTGTACACGTACACGGTGTATTCGTAGAGTCCGTAGTCGTTGCGCACGATGTAATGGCGCGAGAGCGAGCGCGCGAGGAAATCGGTCAGCATGCCGATGGGCATGTGAAACAGGTCGTCGCGTTCCCAATCGACTTGCTTGGACATCACGTTGAAGGCCATGCCGCAGCGTACCTTGGCGAACACGCACTCCAGTATGCAGCGCATGTAGTCGAACATTTCATCGAACGAGAGCTCGCGCTTTTCCGTAAAGACGCCGTTCATGACGACATAGTCAAACTCGCCCAGCGATTCGGGCGCCTGCAGGACGTCCGCGCAGATGTATTCGTTGTCCGGATACTTCTGCTTCGACAGTGCGCAGAACTTCTCCGACGCGTCGAGGCCGGCATATCGCACGCCCTGAACGTTCTGTTCAAGCATGTACTGGAAGAGATGCGACGCGCCGCAGCCGAAGTCGAGCAGCGTGCATGGCTGGGCACCCGGACGAATGAGGTCGAGCATGACCTGGTAGCGCTTCAGCGCGTCCGCCGGGTTGGGCCAATCTACGCCTTTGTGGGTGTCGCCGAATCTCGCGAGACACGCTTCGTAATGCTCAATGATGGCGTGATAGTGTCGAGTCATGACAGCGTTCCCGCATGAAGCAGATCGGCGGTGGCGTCCGGGTCGTTGTGCATCAGGACATCGACAATGGAAAGTCCGGGCAGAAAGGGGCTGCCTTTGCTCGCATAGGGCGTCAGGACCGGATTCAGGAACCGCAGTGCGATGCCCTGTTCCGAGAACACCGTGCGATCGTAAAGCTCGGTTCCGCCGATCGAATTGATGTAGGTATCGGCGTGTTCTTTGCGGCAGATGTCGATAATGCGTGCCTGCGCCTTCAGATGAGCGTTGTCGTAGCAACGTGACGTCGCGACGATATGCGTATTCAATGCACAGTGATCGCGCAGCGTTGTCAGGCTATGGAGCACGTACTCCGCGAGGTTGCGCGCTGGGTATTCGACAATCTTTTCCAGCAGCGGCATGACGCGGGGAAACTGGCTCGCCCGCGAATAGGCCTGGCGGATCGACTTGAGCAGCCGGCTGCGCCAGGCGTCGTCCTCGCTGATTTCGATGTCGCAGATGAGCCGGTTTTGGCTGGCCTGTCGCAGCGGGACGGTGAACAGGTGCGCGTCGCCGTTGACATTGATCCGGTTGCGATTGATCCAGCCGCGGTTGATGAAGTTGACGTCGTCGTAGGCGACGAACGCGTCCGCTTTCGCCATCAACTGAAAATAGCCGAGGTAGGGCAGAAAATACGGCTGCATGATAACCAGCTTGCGTTCAGCTTGCATGCTGCCCCAGCCCAGCCGCTTTCAGCACGATATTGACGATCCGGTCCTGCGTGCGCGCGTCGAGCGCGGGATAAATGGGCAGACACAGGATCTGCTGCGATACCTCCGTGGCCACGGGCAGATTTGCCCGCGACGCCGACGGCAGCGCACGGTACGTGGGGAACTCGCTGATCAGGGGGTAAAAGTAACGTCTTGCCCATACGTTGCTGCGACGCAATTCGTCATAGAGTTCGTCCCGCGTAATCGGGAACTCGCGCGTCACCCGCACCGGAAAATACGAATTGTTCGGCGTGCTGTGGCTGGGGATGTCGTGCAGCACCAGCCCTTTGACATTGCGAAACGCGCTGCGGTAGCGCTCGGCGATTTGCGCGCGCGCGGACTTGATTTTGCCGATATGGCGAAGCTGCAACAAGCCGAACGCGGCCTGCAACTCGTTCATCTTGCCGTTGATGCCGGGCGCAACGACCGTGACCTCGTCAACGAAGCCGAAGTTCTTGAGATTGTCGATACGGCGTTTGGTCTTGATGTCCCGGCATATGATCGCGCCGCCTTCAAACGTATTGAAGATCTTCGTGCCGTGAAAGCTCAAGACGGACATGTCGCCGAATTCCAGGATCGATCGGCCGTGCTTGCGCACATCGAACGCATGGGCGGCGTCGTACAGCACGCGCAATCCGTAGGTGTCGGCAATCCGCTCGATCGCCTCCACTTCGCACGGGTTGCCGTAGACGTGGACGGGCAATATCGCGGTGGTTTGCGGCGTGATGGCCGCTTCGATCTTGCCCGGGTCGAGATTCATGCTCACCGGGTCGATATCGACGAAGACGGGGCGAATGCCGTTCCAATGCAGCGCGTGCGTTGTCGCCACGAAGCTAAATGGTGTAGTGATGACTTCGCCGCTGATCTTCATCGCCTGCAACGCCGTGATCAGGGCGAGCGTGCCGTTGGAGAAAAGGCAGATGTGCTCGATGCCCAGGTATTCGCACAGGGCGCTTTCGAGCTGGGCGTGAAAGGGGCCGCCATTGGTCACCACCTTGCTGCCCCAGATTTGCTCGAGAAATGGGAGAAATTCTTCCAGCGGAGGAAGGTACGGCTGCGTGACGGGGATGAGCTTGTCCATAGGGGGCGCAGGTCTGCGTGACGGTCTGCCGGGGTCTGCCTGGTCGGGCCGCCGGCCCTGACGACGGCACTCTGCAGCAGAGTGTGGCATCGGCCTCCCGCGGCTGATCGATCAATCAGGCGCCAGAAGTACGGTCAATTCGTGCGAATAGCGTTCATGGGTAGCGTGAACGCGCGGCCAATTTGGCCGGTTTATTACGCCTTGTTCGGGTATTTGAGTGCGCATGGACGCGGTTAAGCTCTGTCGAGATGGCCGCTGCCGCGTGGGGTTTGCGCGCGCCAGGGGATCGCCAGCCTTGCACAACCGCCGCGAGTCGCGCATTGAGTCGAGCCGCGCGGGTTCATTTCGATAAGGGAATATCCCCCTATGGCTGAAGTCAGCATTCTTATCCCCGCATTTCGCCCCGACTTCCTGCTGAAAGCGCTGGCCAGTGCACATGCGCAGACGTTCAAGGACATCGAGATTCTGGTCGGCGACGACACGGCTGACGGCCGGTTGCGCGACGTCGTCGCACAAGTCGAGGATCGGCGTATTCAGTATTTCCACCACGGGTTCGGGAACGGCCTGCGCAACTGCCAGACCCTGTGGCAACGAGCGACTGGCCGGTACGTCAAGTGGCTGTATGACGACGACCTGCTGATGCCGACTTCCGTCGAGGTCCTGGTCCAGGCTCTGCGCGCCCACCCGCAGGCCGCACTGGCATTCCATGATCGCGTGCTGATCGACCAGCACGACCAGATCGTGCACACACCGCAACCGCTCATCAACAGCGGTGACATGGCCTTGCTCGATCGCCGCTTTCTCGTCCAGCACATGATCGCCCCGCTCAATAACTTCATTGGCGAGCCGAGCAACGTGATGCTGGTGCGGGACCGGCTGGACATCGCGACCGCGATGTCGTACCGCTCAGAGGAACTCGATTTTCTCACCGACGTCGCGACGTTCCTGAACAGTGCCGAAGCGGGCCCGGTTGTGGCGGTGCGCGGCTACCACAGTTGCTTCCGTCGCCACAGCGGGCAGAACTCCAGCGGGCAAAGCCCGTTCGCGAGCGCGGGCTTCTATGAATGGGAAATCTTCGTTCGCGGCGAGGCGGCGGCGGGGCAGTTCACACCGGAACAACTGGAAGGCGCGAAGCAAAAGCTCTTGCAGTTCTACCTTCACGCACTGGGCAACCTCAAGCTCGCGGAGATCCAGCCCCTGCTTCTCAACCTGAGTGACCTGACCGAGATCCCCCCGCAACAGTTGTTCGATTCGCCGAAATTTCAGGCCAATATCGCGCATGCGCGCTCTGTGGTCGCGGCGCGCAGGAAGGCCGGGAGCGCGCCGAATGTGTGCTCGGTGTGCGATTGCCAGGTTGGCGAATGGCAGGCCCATCCGCAGGCGAACAGCATCGACCTGGAATTTCTCGCTCAGGTCGAAAGCGTGGGTTCGCGGCTGGACAAGCACCTCTGCCCGGCATGCCACTGCAACGATCGCGACCGGCACTTGTGGTTGTATCTCAAGCGCGCGGGACTGCTCGACGGCCTGAGCGGCAAGCGTGTTCTTCACATTGCGCCCGAAGGGCGGATCGAACCACGCATTCGCGCGCTGGAGCCACTCGAATATGTGACGGGCGATCTGCACCCGCGGCTTCCTCACCATGTGAGGATCAACGTCGAAGCGCTCGATTTCCCGGACCACCATTTCGACCTGATCGTATGCAACCACGTGCTGGAACACGTGGATGCACCCGAAGCCGCACTCGCCGAATTCAAGCGCTGCCTCGCGCCGAATGGGCACCTTGTGGCCCAGACGCCTTATTCGCCGCTGCTCAAGCACACCTTCGAATTGAACCGGCGCGCGACTGGGGCATTTGCCACTCGCTATTTCGGTCAGGACGATCACGTTCGGCTGTTCGGAGCGGATATCGTGAACCGGTTCCGCGTCGCCGGTCTGAATGGGGATCTTTACGCGCACGAGACAGTGCTGCCAGGTGTTGACGCAGACCGTTACGGCGTCAACGCGAAAGAGCCGTTTTTCCTGTTCGCGAATGGACCGGCGCCGCAGTTCGTGCAAGCGAGTCAGGACGAGGTCGAGAAGGCAATACCGGTCGTCTGATACGGGAAGAAGCGCCGCCGCCGCGGCGGCGCGCATAGTGCCTGTGTACCGGCCGAATTGATTTCGGCGCCGCTCAGGCAGCCAGCCCTCAGACACTCATCGTCTTAAGCCGCTCATTAAGCACATGCCGCCTGCTCAGATAGGCAACGAAATACTGCGGAGACCCGGTCTCTCTCGCCATGTATTTCAGCGCATCGAGTACCAGCAGATCCTCGCCGAACTTGCCCAGCGCCTTGCTTGCTATGGGCAAGGTCACCGGGTTGTAGGCGCGCACCTTCCAATGGGACTGCGTGCTGATAAGCAGCGAAGCCATGCGCTCAATAATGAAAGTCTTGGCAGGTCCGCGCTGATTCTCGTACCGTACGTCGCCATTGAGCTGCTGCCCCAGTTCCGTGTCGCCCGCTTCCGCCACCGCGAAAATGCGCTCGCATGTCTCCAGCCACTGTTGCCAGAACGCCGGCTTGGCGACCAGATAATTGCAGAACACGGATTGCACCGAACTCATCACGGTTTCGCCGACGTTCAGCCCGGGTGCGACGAGTTGAATCACGCTTTGGATCACAGGGCCGATGCCGGGGTGGCACGCCGCCGCGTGTTCAAAAACATTGAGGAAGAACGCTGCTTGATCGAAAAACGGCGAAAACGTCACGACGTCCACGTCATCAGGCACGGTTTCGAGGAACGCATTGACCTTTGCGGCCGTCAAGCCCGTTTTCTCGAAGAACTTCGGTGACAGGAAGCCGTAGCGGCTTTCCGGATCCAGAGCGTTTTCGCCCAGGAAACGCCGCATTGGCCAATACTCGTACCAGTCCGGACGCTGTCCGGTGTTGTCGAGCGGCAGGAACCCCGGGTCGATCTGGGCGTGCGTCGCGTCGGAATAATAGATCTGGTAAATATGATTTTTCATGGCGCATCGAGCCTGCGGCGGTAGACGAGTCGGTGAGGAGGTCGACTAGTGACTCGTCCGGACCATCGCAGTATAGGAGCGCAGGGAACACTACTGATCGGCTGAGAAGACGCGCCTTTCGGGCTCAATTCGGGAATAGATTGCGATAGCGCCGATGTACCCTGCTATCTCTGCGGTGAGGCCGGTGTGAGCCCGGTGTGAGCCCGATACTCGCCCGTCCAGGATCTGGGAATCACTATGGCTTCGCCTTCACCCCCCCGTACCGGCGCAGATGCCGCCGAGATGTCCGATGGCACATCCCCTGCCATGCTCGTCCAGCTGAGCCGCCAGCTCGACGCCGATCCCGCCAACGCTGCGCTGCACGACGCGTTCTCGAACGCGTTGCAGGCCATCGGCAACGACACGGGCGCGCAGGCGCATCGCATCGCCGTCGAAACCTTCAAAATGCTCGCGGACATGGGTCGCGAAGCGCCCGGAATCGCGCTCTACAACGTGGCCACGGTGTATTACATGAAGGGCAACAATGCGGCCGCGCTGCACTGGTTCAGACACACGCTTGCCTTCGCGCCGAACTTCGCGATGGCTCACCAGAACCTGGCTGCCGTGCTCGACCGGCTTGGCCACGCGGCCGAATCCGACGCGCGCCGGCGCCACGCCTACGCGCTGCAGCGCATCTACGTCGAGCCGTTCGAGGGAGCGCCGCGGCGCGTACTGATTCTCTGCTCGGGACAGGTGTCGGGCAACGTGCCGTTCGACACGCTGCTGCCGCCGCAGACGAGCTACCGCATCAAATACGCAATCGATTTTGCGGAAGAGAGCGAAGACGCCACGCTGCCGCCCTACGATCTCGTGTTCAATGCGATCGGCGAGCCGGACATCGCCGTGCCGATCACGGCGCGTGTCGAGGCGTTCGCGCGGCATTGTGGCCGCCCGTTTCTCAATCGCCCATCGGCCGTCGCCGCGACGCAGCGGCATCGTCTGCCGGAACTGCTGGCCGGTATCGACAATGCGACGACGGCGCTTTGCCTGCGGCTCGACGAGCTGCCCGCATCGGCCAGGGAGCTTGCGCTGCGGCTCGCCGCGGCGTCGTTCCGCTTCCCGCTGCTGATGCGGCCGTTATCGACGCATGGCGGTGACGGGCTCGTGCTGCATGCATCGATGGATACGCTCTGGCCAGCGCTGCAAGCGCACGCCGCGCCGTGCTATCTGACGATGTTCGAGGATTTTCGCAGTGCGGACAGCTACTACCGCAAATATCGCGTCGTGTTCGTCGATGGGCGGCCGTACCCCTATCACCTTGCCATTTCCCGGCACTGGATGGTCCATTACTTCTCGGCAGAGATGACGGGAGAGGCGCGGAAGCTCGAAGAAGAACGGCGGTTTCTCGAAGACATGGGCGTGGCGCTCGGCGAGCGCGCGCTGCGCGCCATCGAGGCGATTGGACAGCGCCTCGCACTCGACTACGGCGGCATCGACTTCACGCTGCTGCCGGACGGGCGGGTACTTGTCTTCGAAGCGAACGCGACCATGCTGGTGCATCGCGAGGCGAGCGGCGGCCCGCTCGCGCACAAGAACGTCTACGTGCAGCGCATTCTGGATGCGTTCGAGCGTATGCAGGCTTCGCGCATGGTCGCCTAGTTTTCCTGCTTATTAAACTATTGCACCGTCGCAGCCAGCTCGGGCCCCAGACCTTCGAGCAGCGGCCGCAACACCCGCAGGTCCGGTCGCCAGCGGCGGATCGAAGTGCGATAAATCGGCTTGCGCACCTGCGCCGCGCTGGCCGTCGTCACCGAGCGCTTCGTCCGGTAGAACTCCAGGCAGCGTGCGTCCCATTCCATGCCGCAATGCGCGAGCAGGCGGCGCGCCTCGCCTTCGGTGTCGGCCACCAGTTCCTCATAGGACACTTCCAGCATGACGTCTTCGGGCAGTACGGTGCGCCAGTGGGCCATCAGGGTGTCGTAGGCACGGTAGTAGCGGCCCAACTCGCCGAGGTCATAGCCGAACGGAACGTCGTGGAACCAGCGCGAATAAATGGAGAGGCAGGTGTCGAGCGGCGAGCGGCGCACGTGGATGATGCGCGCGTTCGGCAAGGCCAGATGGATCAGGCCCGCGTGGATGAAGTTGTACTGGTACTTGTTCACCACGCGCGCGGGGCCGGCCTCGCCGCTGGCATGGACTGCCTGGGCGAGACGCTGCAGATAGTTGGAGCCGAGTCCGTGCAACTGAGCCGGCGTTGCTTCGGAGAGCTTGTCGAGGCTGAATGCGCCCGTCGGCTGTGCCCGGCTCGTCGAGAGCAACCACGACAGCGCATTATCAAAGTCCGTGCGCTCGCCGACTCCGCCTATTTGCGGATGGCTTGCGAGGATCTGCTCCACGAGCGTCGATCCCGAACGCGGCATGCCGATCACGAACACCGGTATTTCCGATGGGTCGCCAAGACCTCGCTTCTCGCGCATCACGTCCCGCGTAAACAGCTTCGGTAATTGCGCGGAAACACTGAGCACGGTGTTTTCGTCGTAGGTGAAGGTGGGCCGATAAACGGCGTTGGCGCGCAGGATCTGCGCAAAACCGAACTCGTGCTCCCCTTGTTCCGCGAGCGTTTGCCCATAGGCGAAAAACAGATCGGCTTGCGCGCTGGCGGGCAGGCGCGCGGCCTGCCGGATCTGGGCTTCGAGCGACTCGAAGCAGGGATCGTCGGGCGCGAGTGCCTTCGACTGCACGAGATTGCGGTAGTACATCGAGCAGCCGGGGGCCAACTGGATGGCCGTGCGCCACGCGGCGTACGCCTCGTCGAAGTGGCCCAATGCGTTCAGGCAGTTGCCGAGGTTGTTGTACGAGCCGTCCGCGAGCGGTTTGAACTGCACGGCCCTGCTATAGCAGGTCACGGCTTCTTCGAGCTCTCCGCGCGCTTCGTGTTCCCAGCCGAGTTTATGCCAGGCTTCGGCGTCGTGCGGTGCGTTCGCAATCGCCTGCTTTGCCTGCAAGATAGCTTGCGCCTGGACGGGGGCCGGATTTTCGGGCATGGCTGACACGTTCGATTTCCTTTACGGCTTGTCGCTCGGCTCGACCTCGAACGACTCGGCGGGCAGGTTCGCGCACCAGCGGCGCCACATGGTGCGCAGCGCGCGGCTCACGCTCTCCGCGATCCGCTCGGGCTGGAACATCGGCGTGCCGGCACAGCGCTCGCGCATGCCGGTGCGCAGCGCGGCGAGCGCCGGCAGATCCGATGCGAGCGCAACGGCCTTGCGCACGTAGTCGTCCTCGTCGATGGCGACGCATTGGGTCAGGCCCGCGTGCGACATCGCGGTCAGGCCGCTGCGGCCCGGCACGGTGTGCGACGGCAGCGTCACGGTGGGCAGGCCCATCCAGAGCGAATGCAGCGCCGTGGTGAGGCCCGAGAACGGGAAACTGTCGAGACAGATGTCGACGAAATGGTGCTGCTGCAGGAACACGGGAACGCTCGAGCGCGGCTTGTAGTCGATGCGCTCGCTCGCGATGCCTTCCTCCGCGAACCACTCGGCCAGCTTGCCGGTGCTGCCGTCGGTCGGCATGGCGCCGACCACGAGCCGGGCGTCGGGCAAGGCGCGCAGCAGCTTCGCCCACAGGGCGATCACGTCGCGGCGCAGCTTGTCGAGGCGGTTGAAGCTGCCGAAGGTCACGTAGCCGTTGTGCAGGGCCGGCAGCAGGTTGACGGGCGGTGACAGCCGCTCGGGTTCGAAGGGGGCGAGCGCCGGGAGGTAGACGATCTGTTCGGTGAACTGATCACGGAACTGGGCGGGCGGCACCCAGAAGCGGTCGGCGAGAAAATAATCGACGGCGTCGAGGCCGGTCGTGCCCGGATAACCAATCCAGCAGGCCTGGATGGGCGCCGGCTTGTGGGCGAGCGCGAGCAGACTGTTATTGGCCGTGTGGCCGGCCAGATCGATCAGGATGTCGATGCCGTCGGTACGGATCTGCTCGGCCACCCTGCGATTGTCCATGCCGACGATGTCGGTCCACGTCGAGAACTGCGGGCGCAGCCGGGGCGTGACCTCGTCGATGATGCTGGTGTTCGAGTAGGCGTGCAGCGACAGGCCGGGATCGCGGCCGAGCGGGCCGAGCACGGGCTCGATGAAACTGGCCACGGCGTGATGGCAAAAATCGCCGGAGATGAAGCCGATCCGCAGCGGACGTTCGGGGTCGCGGCTGTTGCCGTGCGGTTGCCAGTGCGGCTTGAGCGGCGCCTCGAAGTGCGCGGAGAAGCGCCGATGGACGGCGAATATTTCCTGCGGCGTGAGCTTCTCGTTGTGCGTCGAGCAGAACGCGAAATTGTGGTAGGGGAGCGGTACGTCGGGATCGAGTTCGCTGCTGCGGCGGAACAATTCTCCGGCTTCGTCGAGCCTGCCTTGCTTCATCAGCGCCACGCCGAGCGAGTTGTAAGCGAGCGAGGAGGGCTGGATGTCGATTGCGAGGCGGCCCAGACGTTCGGCTTCGTCGAGTTCGCCGAGATCGACCTTGATCACGCCCATCAGCCGCAGCGCTTCGCTGTTTCCCGGCGCCAGCTTCACCAGCCGCTCGCAGTGGCGGGCCGCTTCGCGCATGTTGTGGCGCACCTGATACAAGCCGGCGACGATAAGCAGTACCTGGGGGTCGTCGGGCGAGAGTTCGAGCGTCTTCAGTCCGTTCTCGAGCGCGACATCGTACTGGCCGAGGCGGTGGTAGGTCAGTGTCAGGACTTTCCCCGGGAAGGGATGCCGCGGAAGACGGCGCGCAACGACTTGCGCCTGCTTCAACACGGTCTCCATGTCGCCGGCGTTATACAGCTTCACAAGCTCGTGCAGGTGCTGTTCGTCCTCGGGCGTCAAACGCAGATCGGCCTCTACGGGCGTAGTTTGCGTCGCGGCTTCGTCCGAACCGGCCGGGGCGTCGGCCGCCGCGCTTGCGCCTGCGGCGGCGATCGGGCGCGGGACCTTGAGTAGCTGCCCGGTGGACACGAAGGTCATGAGGCTGATCAGCTTGTCGATCTGCGGGCCGGTCAGTCCTCGCTTCTGCGCCATGTTCAGCGCCAGCCAGGCGGCGTTCAGGCGGTCGGCCTGAAGCAGGGCGTCGATGTAGTGCGCCCAGTACTGCAGATTATTGGGGTTGACGCCGATGGCCTTCTCGATCAGCGGGATGGCGTCCTCGGGGTGACACAGATGAATCGCCATGGCGCCGAGGCGGTGGTTCGCGTCGGGGTGATCGGGATACGTGTCGACCACGGCCTGAAAGCGCTTCGCGGCCTCCGCGTATTCGCGACAGGCTTCGAGCGCCAGTCCGTCGTGCATGGCCCGCGCGGCGTAGCGGTGGCGGTCGAGTTCCGCGTCGTCCGGCAGGCGCTTCGCGGCTTCTTCCAGCGGTGCCAGTGCCCTGGCAAGATCGCCGCGCCGCAATTGCGCGTAGGCCAGCGTTTTCCATGCGAGCGCGTCGTCCGGGTCGTTTTCGACCCGTTGCCGGGCCAGCGCCTCGGCTTCGTCGTGCCGGCCTTGCTGCGTCAGCGTTTCGAGGGGCTCCGGGCTTTCCGGCGCTGCGGCAGGCGCGGCAACGCCCGCCGTGCCGATGACGAAGCCGTGCGCCCTGGCGGCTTCGCTTGCGCGCTGCGCCTCTTCCTGCCGCCCGCTCAGGGTCAGCACGTTGACGTAGTTGACCCAGAAATTGCGCCGCTCCGGCGCGGCCGAAACGGCGGCCTGCAAATGACTCAGGCCTCCCGTGACATCGCCCTTCTGCAGCAGGAGAACGCCGAAATTGTGGTTCGCGTCCGGATGGTCGGGTTCGGACGAGAGGATGGCGTGATAGAGCTGCCCGGCCTGCTCGATCCGGTTGGCATGGTGGTGAGCGATGGCCTGTTGCAGCTCGGCTTCGATGGTCATGGGTTTCCCTCGGCTTGCGTGTCGGCGGCGTGGCGCGAGCGCCCGCATTCTTCCTGCATACAGTCTATGCGGGACGCCAGGACGTCGATTGGTCAAGCAGAAGGGGGATCGGCCTCCTGTTCGCCGCCCGCGGCGAGGCGGGGGCGGGGAGGTCCGGCGAAGCGGCAGCGAGGGACGGCGCGGCGGACTAGAAAAACCGGGCTACGCGCTGATATTGCCGCGCGGCACCCACGGAGGCCTTGGCCTGATCGTATGAGCGGGCCAGCGCTTCCCGCGCCGCGCGTACCGTTTCGACTCTTGCCGCATCGAGGGCCTGGACGGCGCGGATCAGCGCGAGCGCCGGAGGGGACTGGACGGCCGTGATCGCATGCACCATCGGCGAGCGTTCGAGCGCGAGTCGCGCCGCACGCTGCCAGTCGGACAGTTGTACCGCTGTCTCGATCTCGAGCGTCAGCTCGTAGACCTGGTTGACCAACTGGGTCTGATCGGCATGAGCGTGCGATTCGGCCATGGTGTCCTTCCCCCGTTACTTCGACGAGCTGCTGGAGTACGCGCCCGCACTGTTCGAGTTGCCGAACAGCGAAGTCAGATATTGCTCGCTCTGGTTCGAGCTGGTCATCAGCACATCCAGCGCCGTGAACTGCGATTCGTACTGCGAGGTGAGTTCGTTCGAGTAGGCGGTCAGGCTGTTGGTCTGCGAGGTCAGGCTGTCGAGGTTGCTCGTCAGCCCGCTGACGCTGGAGTCGATCAGGCCGTCGGTCTGCGTGTACGGCGTGATCGTCTTGTTGAGCTGCGCCCCGAAGCCGTTCGACAGGTTGAACAACGACTGCACCATGGAGGGATTGCTGGCGACGGTGGAATCCAGCGTACTCGTGTCGAGTGACAGCGTGCCATCGTTGTTCAGCGTGATGCCGAGCGACGCAAGCGTGCCCTTCGTGCCGCTGCTCGACACGCTGCTGCCCACGATGTTGCCGAGCGCGTTGCGCAGCGAGGTGATGAGCGCGTTGCCGATCAGCGGGCCGCTGGTCGAGCTCGAACTCGACGTCGAGCTCGAGGGGCTGTACGAGGTTAGCGTGCTGATCGTGCTGACGAGCGAGTTATATGCCGTCACGAAGTTGCTGATGTCCGAGATCTCGGTCGCGGTGTCGGCCGTGACGGTGAGCGTCTGCGTCCCGGTGCCGCTCTTGCTCGTGTCCACGGCCGCCGCGGTCAGGTTCAGCGTCACGCCCGTGATGACGCCCGTGACCGCGTTGCTTGCGCTGGTTGCGGCGACGCCGTTCACCGTGAGGTCGGCGTCCTGCGCGGCGGACGTCTGGGTCCACATCGTCGAGCTCGATGAACCCGTCGAGCTTGCCGGCGGGTACTGGAGGCTCTGGAGCCCGGAGCTCGCACCCGCGCCGGGCGTAATCGTGATCGTATTGGCCGCGCCCGTGGAGTCGGCCGTGAGCACGAGATACTGGCCATTGGCGCCGGTAACGACCGAAGCCGTGAGTCCCGGATTGTTGTCGGCCGTGTTGATCGCCGACGCAATGCCGCTCAGGCTTTCGTCCGACGACGTGATGTTGACCGTCATCGAGCTGCTGCCCACCCCGACCGTCAGGCTACCCGTGCCGACATCGGCGGCAGCCGACGTGGTGAAGGCGCTCGAGGTGAGGCTCTGCGCGGTGGCGAGTTGCGTGACGTCGACCGAATACGTGCCTGCGACGGCGCTGATGCCCGCCGTGGCCGTGATGCCGGTGCCGCTCGTCGTGGCCGAGTAGGCCGTCAGCATCGCGCCGCTGTAGAGCGGCAGGATGGCGGTCTGCAGGTTCGAGAGCGAGGACTGCAACTGACCGAACGCGGAAATCTGTGCGTTGTCGGTGGCTTCCTGCGCGCTCAGTTCGGCCGTCTGCCCGGCGACCTTCGAGGTGACGAGCGCCGAGACGAGCGTCGAGACGTCCAGCGAACTGTCGCCGGTTCCCTGGCCGATGATCGACTCGGCCGCGGTCTTGAGCGCGGCGGCGGCGGCGGCCTGGGCCGATGCGGCGGCCTGCGCGGCAGTCGTGGTGGTGCCGGAACTGGTGCTGGAGGTGGACGAGGTGGTTCCGCTGATGGTGGTCATGGAGAAACTCCGTACTGGCGCTCGACGATACGACCAGCATGTTGGCCGAATAAAACGACAAGGGCGCGCCGCGTGAATGCTCCGCGGCGCGCCTGATACTACATGCTACGACTGCCTGTTACAGGTTCTGCAGCAGCGAGAGCACTTGTTGCGGCTGCGAGTTTGCCTGCGCGAGCACCGAGATACCCGCTTGCTGCGCGACCGATGCGGCCGTGTAGTTCGCCGTTTCCTGAGCGTAGTTCGCGTCGATGATCTGCGAGTTCGCGCTCGACAGGTCGGTCGACTCTGCTTGCTGCGACGTCGAGATGTCGGTCAGACGGTTCTGCACTGCGCCGAGCGTAGCCTGGATGTTGTTGATCGAGGCCAGCGCGTTGTTGACCGATTCGATCGCGAGGTTCGCACCCATCGTCGTGCTGACGTCGACGTTGGCGATCGACGACGGCTGGTTCAGGTAGTTGATCGACTGCAGCGACGTCGGATCGGTGGCGCTGGCCGTCGACGTGCCGCCGCCCGTGGAGGCGCTACCGTAGATCGTGCTGTACGGGGTGGCGCCGTTGAACGCAAGTGCGGTCGACGTGGATGCCGTTGCCGTGCTGCCGAAAATGGCGCTTGCAGCCGTGCTGCTGAGCTGGTTGCCGTTCTGGTCGAAGAACGAGTAGCCGCCCGCACCGTTGGATTCGACCGTGATCGAGGTGATGGCATTGGCCGTGCCGGCCGAGGCCGTGCTGCCCGTGGTCGGATTGATATCGAGACCCGACAGCGTGCCGTACACCGTGCCAGCCGTCGTCGGGAGTCCCGCGGCGCTGCCGGTTGCGGCGTTGATGGCGCCCAGTTCGTTGTTGAGGCTCAGACCGTTGCTGGTGCTCGACGACAGGCTGATGGTCGAAATGCCGTTCGGCGAACCCGTGACCGTGAACAACGTGGCGGCCACCGAGCTGCTGATCGCCTGGTTGTTCTGGTCGGTGTACGTGAAGCCGCCCGTGCCGTTCGCCACGATGTTGATCGACGTGATCGCGCCCGCGCCGCCGGACGAGTTTGCCGCGCCCGTCGAGGTCAGGTCGAGGCCGCTCACCGAGCCCACCACGGTACCCGACGACACAGCGCCGCTACCGATCGAAGCTGCCGAAACGCCCTGGCTCAGGTTGATCGAGATCGTCTGGCCGACGTCCGCGCCGATCTGCACCGAAACGTTGCCGGCCGTGCCGTTCAGCAGGTTGATGCCGTTGTACGTGGTTTGCGAGGAGAGGCGGTTGATTTCGTCGACCTGCTGCGCCACTTCCTGTTGCAGCGCGGCCTGGTTGGTCGACGACAGCGTGCCGGCAGCCGATTCGTCGGCGAGCTGGCCGATCGTTTGCAGGCTGGTCGTGATCTGGCTCAGGCCCGTGCTGGCCGTTTCGACCATCGACACCGCGTCGTTCGCGTTCGACACGCCTTGCGTCAGACCGTTGATCGACGATTGCAGCGTGGTGGAGATGGCGAGACCTGCGGGATCGTCTGCTGCGCTGTTGATGCGCTTGCCCGACGACAGGCGCGTGATGGCCTGGGTCAGCGCGCTACCCGAGCTGTTCAGGTTTTCCTGAGCGATCAGCGAATTGACGTTGCTGCTAATGGTGAGCATTACTCTCTCCCGGATGGGTACAGAATCATCATGTTGAACAGGGCAGAAACGCGGGCGTGTTGTCTGCCGCTTTCCTGGTTGTCGGCGTACCGGCCGGAAAACTTGAGGAAAATATTGATCGGACGTTTATCGGAGGGCGCCGCGGCGGACGTTCCCGCGCGCGTCAATGCGTAGTGCATGGCGGCTGGCTCGCGCAGGGTCGTTGCCCCGCCTTTGGCGGTTGCCCATGGCTCGCCGCTGCCGGAATCGTTCGAATTGGCGCGCGGATTTCGCCCTTTTCCGCCCATGGCCCAGCGCGGCGCTGTCGTATCCTTCGTCGTGGGCTCGCCTCGCCGCGCGGGGTGCCGGCAAGGCGGCGCGCCCAGGCAATGGATCAACCCGCCGCCCAGCTTCCGTGCTTCCAACGTCCGATCTTCCCCTTCCCGAGCGCCAGCAGCAGGCGCTGACGCTCTGCTTCGCCGGCCGGTTCGCCGACGCCCTCGCGCTGCTTCAGCCGGTACTCGACGCCCCTCGGGACGCCACGCCAGACGGGCTCGCCCAGGCGTTGAACGTCGCGGCCGTCGCCGCGCTGGGTCTCGACCGTCAAGACGACGCACTGGCCTGGTGGCGGCAGTGCGTGGAGATCAAGCCCGATTTCGCCGATGCGCACCATCATCTCGGCATCCTGCTCAAAGCGCGGGGGCACACCGCGGAGGCGGAGGGGGCCTGGCGCCAGGTGCTCGCGATCTCGCCGCATCATGTCGAAGCGCTGAATCAGCTTGGCGATATCCTGCGAGCGACGGGCCGCCTCGCAGAGGCCGAGCGGACCTACCGGCTGGCCGCGACGCTGCGCCCGGACCATGCCGGAGTCCACGGCAGCCTGGGCGTGGTGCTCGCCGCGCTCAAGCGTTTCCCCGAGGCCGAGTGCTCGTACCGCCAGGTGCTCGGGATGCACCCGGACCACGCTCAGACGCATTACCGCCTCGGCACGGCGCTGCAGGCGCAGAACCGTCTGTCCGAGGCCGCGAACGCCTATGGGGAGGCCTTGCGGTACCGGCCGGACTTCGTTGAGGCGCACAACAATATCGGCTGCGTGCTGCACGCCCTTAATCGTTATGAGGAGGCGGCCGACGCGTTTCGCCGGGCGATCGAGCTGCGTCCGGATCTGGCCGAAGCCTGGCACAACTTCGGCAGCGTGATGAAGGAGCTGGGCAGGATTTCCGCAGCCGAGATCGCGTCGCGCGCGGCGCTGACGCTGAATCCCAACTACGGCGACGCCCGTTTCGGCCTGGCCGTGCTGCTGCTGGCCACCGGGCGCTTCGAGGAGGGCTGGCCGCTCTACGAGGCGCGCTACGAGCGGCCCGGCTTCATCCATCACGCGAGCGGCAAGATGCTGAAATGCCCGCAATGGCGAGGCGAGCCGCTCGCGGGCCGTACCCTGTTGATCTGGCAGGAGGACGGGCTTGGCGACATGCTGCAATTCGGCCGCTACCTGCCGCTGCTCAAGGCAAGCGGCGCGGCGCGCATCGAGGTCGGCTGCCGCGGCGAACTGCACCGGATCTTTGCTGCGCACGAATCGGTCGATGGCGTGATGGATCACAGCGAAGCCCTGGAGAAGTCAGCCGGATTCGATTGCTGGACGAGCCTCATGAGCGTCCCGTTGCATGTGGGCACGACCCTCGACACCATTCCCGACGCGGTCTGGCTCAAGCCCGAGCCGGCGTTGCAGGCGCGCTGGCGCGAGCGGCTCGACACGCTGCCGCCGGGGCCCCGCATCGGTTTCGTGTGGAAGGGCAATCCGCGCCATCACAACGACGCGTACCGGTCGGCGCCGTCGCTCGCCGCGTTCGCGCGGCTCTGGACCGTGCCGGGTCTCAACTTCGTGAGCCTGCAGAAGGGGCAGGGCGAAGAGGAGGCGCAGTCGCCTCCCGCGAACCAGCCGCTGCTGCATCTCGGCGCGGAATTGCAGGACTTCGCCGATACGGTGGCGGTGGTTTCGCAGCTCGATCTCGTCATCTGCGTCGATACGTCCACAGCGCATGTTGCCGGCGCGCTCGGCAAGCGCTGCTGGGTGATGCTGCCCGGGCACGACGTGGACTGGCGCTGGCTGCAAGGGCGCGACGATTCCCCGTGGTATCCCGGCACGGTGCGCGTGTTCCGGCAAACGCAGGCCGGCGGCTGGCCGGCGCTCGTCGGGGCGGTGCGCAAGGCGTGTGTCGAAACGTTCGGAGCGGGCGGCACGTAGCATCCGGGCGTCCTGCACGCGAGGCAGGTCCGGCGTATGCTCCATAGCTTCAATCTTGCCCCAGTCATTGGAGAAATCATGGAACTACGCAGGATCGGCACGTCGGCCTTGCAGGTCGCGCCCCTCATGTTCGGCGGCAATGTGTTCGGCTGGACCGCCGACGAAGCCACCTCGTTCTCGATCCTCGACGCCTTCACCGACGCCGGCCTCAATTTCATCGATACGGCCGACGTCTATTCGGCGTGGGTGCCGGGCAACCAGGGCGGCGAATCGGAAACGATCATCGGCAAGTGGCTCGCGAAAAGCGGCAAGCGCGAGAAAGTGGTGATCGCAACGAAGGTGGCGAAGGATCCGCGCCGGCCGGGCCTGAAAGCCGCCAATATTACGGTGGCGGTGGAGGATTCGCTGCGCCGTCTGCAGACCGATTACATCGACGTGTATTTCTCGCACGAGGACGACCAGAAGGCGCCGCTCGACGAGACGCTGACCGCCTACCAGCGGCTCATCGAGGCCGGCAAGGTGCGCGTGATCGGTGCGTCGAACTACAGCGGCGCCCGCCTCGAAGAAGCCCTTGCGGTGTCGCGCAAGTCGGGGCTGCCGGCCTATCAGATCATTCAGCCGGAATACAACCTGTATGACCGCGCGCACTACGAGGCCGACATCGAGCCGGTGGCGCTCGCCCAGCAGATCGCGGTCGTGCCTTATTACAGCCTCGCGAGCGGCTTCCTTTCCGGCAAGTACCGCTCGCGCGAGGATCTGACGAAGAGCGCGCGCGGCTCGCGGGTGGAGAAGTACCTGGATCACCGCGGCGTGCGCATCCTCGCGGCGCTCGATCACGTTGCGCAGCGACACGGCGCGACGCTGGCGGCGGTGGCGCTGGCGTGGCTCATCGCGCGGCCGAGCATCACCGCGCCTATCGCCAGCGCGACCTCGCTCGAACAGGTGCAGAGCCTCGTGGCCGCCGTGCACCTGAAGCTCGATCCGGCCGACATCCAGGCACTCAACGACGCCAGTGCCTGATGCGCGATGGCGCGCAATGTTGCGCAACACGGGCGGCTGCGGCATGCGGTAGCCGCCCGCCGATATCCGCGGATAAATAGCTCCGGAACGCTGCGTATGGGTTCAGGCGCGCAAGTGCCTGAGAAGAATCAAGAAAATGTGGTCGGCAAGATCGTTTCCTGATATCATTGAGAGTGAATTGAGATCTTTGCCTGTTTTGTTGCCGTGTTCGTTACTGTTGGCGGCCGCAAACCGGCGGTCAGGCGTGAAGCTGCAAGGTAAGCCTGGTCGCGTTCCGCAGTGAACCCCCTACTTCTCTTTTCCGGCCTCCGTGGCCGCCTTGCCTTTCGTTACGCCCCCCCATGCGGCGAACGACCGGAGGGCCGGTGCGCGAGCGATTGACGCTTGCGCCTTTGAACCGTATCAAATGATTGAGTTAGGAAATACATGACGACGATTCTTCTGAAGGAAAACGAGCCGTTTGAAGTGGCCATCCGCCGCTTCCGCCGTGCAATCGAAAAGAATGGCCTGATCGCCGAGCTGCGTGAGCGTCAGTCTTACGAAAAGCCGACGGCCGTTCGCAAGCGCAAGAAGGCTGCTGCTGTGAAGCGCCTGCACAAGCGCCTGCGCAGCCAGATGCTGCCGAAGAAGCTCCACTAAGCTTCTTTCGCGCTTTTCTGCCAGACGGCGGCGCATGCTTCGCATGAAGCTGCGCCGCCGTTTGCGTTTTGCGCTGCCGCTTTTCGATTGCCGCGCTCTATTGCGGCTTCTCGGCGGCATTGGACGATTCGCCCGGTGCCCGGCGTGTTCAGGTCTTGCTTGTCGCCCGCCGCTTCTTGCCTTGAGCGGCGCATCCCGCGCGGCACATGCAGTCGCGTTCATGGTCGTTGACCATACCCACTGCCTGCATGAACGCATAGCAAATCGTCGTTCCCACGAACTTGCAGCCGTATTGCTTCAGCGCCTTGCTGAGCGCGTCCGAGACTTCGGTGGAAGCCGGCGCGTCGCGATACGACGGCCAGTCGTTCTGAATGGGCGTGTCGTCCACGAACGACCAGATGAACTTCGCGAGCGAACCGTGCTCGGCCTGAATCTGCTGCACGGCGCGCGCATTAAGTATCGCCGACTCGATCTTGGCCCGGTTGCGCACGATCGACGCGTCCTGCATGAGCGTTTCGACCTGCTTTGGCGTGAAACGCGCAACCTTCCCGATCTCGAAGCCCGCAAACGCGCGCCGGTATCCTTCGCGCTTGTTGAGGATCGTGGACCATGACAGGCCGGCCTGCGCGCCCTCCAGCACGAGCATTTCGTAGAGGTGCTGGTCGTCGCGCGAGGGCACGCCCCATTCGGTGTCGTGGTAGTGCGCGAGCGATTCGGTCGTCGCCCAGTTGCAGCGGTGTGTCACGGCTCTCTCCTTGCCTTGGGTTCCGTCCATCCAGTTCGGTCGGGCCCCGCCAGCATAGCGGATAGTGGGTGCGCCGCCACCTGGCCTTCCGGCCAATTGTGCGAATGCCCCAGACCCGTTAGTCTCTGCGGCACGATCCATCATCACCCGTCGCGCGTACGGCGCGGCGCTCATCATCATGCAGACATCGACCTGGCTCATTGGCGTGGACGGCGGCGGCACCGGCACGCGTGTCGCGCTCGGCGACGCGAACGGTGTGGAACTGGCGCGCGCCGCTGCGGGCCCGTCCGGGCTCGGCCTTGGCATCGCACGCGCCTGGGCGTCCATCGAAGCCGGATGCCGCGCCGCTTTCGAAGAAGCGGGGCTCGCGTTCGACTGGTCGCACTGCGTTCTCGGCTGCGGGCTGGCGGGCGCGAACAATCCCGACTGGCTCGCGCCGTTTCGCGGGCAGGCACCGCCGGTGGCAGGCCTCGCGGTAGAGAGCGATGCGTACACGACGCTGCTCGGCGCGCACGGCGGCGAAGCGGGGGTGGTCGTCGCACTCGGTACCGGCAGCGTAGCGGCGGTGCTCGATGCGGCGGGCGCCTGCCGCATTGCGGGCGGCTTCGGCTTTCCCTCCGGTGACGAAGCGAGTGGCGCCTGGTTCGGCCTGCGCGCCATCACCTGGGCGCAGATGGCGCTCGACGGCCGCGCGCCGTTAGACGTTTTTGCTCAGGCTTTGCTCGCGCACGCCGGTGCAACGGACCGCGACAGCCTCATCGCCTGGCTATGCGCGGCCAATCAAACCGCCTATGCGAGCCTGGCGCCGGTGGTGCTCGCCCATCGCGAGCATCCTTTCGTTGCAAAGCTGCTGGCCGAGGCGGGCGAAGCCGTCGCGCAACTCATCCTCGCGCTCGATTCCACCGCCACACTGCCGGCCGCGTTGTCGGGCGGGCTTGGCCAGCCGTTGCGCGAATGGGTGCCGCAGGCCGTGCGCGGGCGCCTTCGTGCGCCGCTGGCCGACTCTACCAGCGGTGCGCTCACGCTGGCCCGGCGCGAGGCCGCACGGCTCGCGGCGGCGGGTTGTGGCTAGTCGTAGCTAGTCACGATTGTCCAGGTAGGGCCTGATTTCGCGCACCAGCCGGCTAATTTCCCACGGCGGTTCGCGGCGCAGTGTCCGCGCGCAGATGCTACGATTTGGCGTTTCTTGTTCCGCTGTTCGCCTTTGTCCCATGTACCAGGTCATCGCAACCGATCTAGACGGCACGCTGCTCAATTCGGATCACCAGCTCGATCCTTTCACGGTTGCCACGCTCAGCCGGCTCGACGCTCAGGGTTTGCAGTTCGTCATTGCGACGGGTCGCCACTATTGCGACGTCGCGGGGATTCGCGACGTGCTGGGAATCCGCCCGTATCTGATCACCTCGAACGGCGCACGCGTGCATGCGCCCGACGACACGCTGATTCACGCCCGCAATCTGCCCGAGCCGGTCATTCAACGCCTCGTCTCGCCGGAGGTGACGGGCGAGCATGGCCGCGTCATCGTCAGCCTGTTCTCCGACGATGCCTGGCTTATCGACCGCGACGCGCCGGAACTGCTCGCCTTCCACCAGGATTCGGGCTTTGCATACCACGTCACCAACCTGCACGCGCACGACGGCGTGGGTATCGCCAAGGCGCTCTATATCGGCGATCCGGCTGACCTCGCGCACATCTCGCAACGTCTCGAAGCGGAGTTCGGCGACGCGCTCTACATCACCTATTCGCTGCCCGACTGTCTGGAGGTGATGAGCGCCGGCGTTTCGAAGGGCCGTGCGCTGAACGTCGTGCTCGATCGGCTCGGTGTGGCCGCGGCGGGGTGCGTCGCGTTCGGCGACAACATGAACGACATCGACCTGCTCGAAACAGCAGGCCATCCGTTCATGATGAACAATGCGAATCCCGATCTCATCGCCCGCCTGCCTTCCGTGCCGCGCATCGGCAACAACTTCGAGGCGGGTGTCGCGCATCATCTGCGCAAGCTCTTCGCGCTCGGCGACGAACTCGGGTCGTAAGCTCGCGCCGCCGTTACTGCGTGCCGGGCAAGGTCGCGCACGGGCAATCGTTGGAGCGGCCGTCGAGGCCCTCGCGCTCGCGCGTGAAGCGCACGCGCGGTGCGGCGCTGCTCCAGTCGATGCGCAGCACGTAGATGCTGTCGAAGTCGGCGCTTTTCCACTTCGGCACGTCGGCTGCGTCGCCGCCGTGCGCCACCACGATCTGGCGCACGAGCGTCTCGATTTCGCGGTGCTCCCAGGCAACCAGTACGGTGCGGTCGCGCCATTTCGGATCGACGAGTGCGTTGCCTAGCTTGTCGATCTGCGAGTAGCCGTACGGCGTCTCCACCGGCAGGCCGAACTGGATCGCCGTGGGCTCGATGGTTGCGAGCGGGCGCACGTAGTAGTACGGCTTGCCGCTGTCGTTCTTTTGCTCGCCCGGATCGGGCGCATAGATGGCGTCGGGCTTGCCGTATTTCGCCGCGATCACGGCCGGCAGTGCCAACGCCCGGTTCAGGCCTTTGCAGCTGAGTTGACCGAGGCCGGCCGCCGGCTTTTCGCCGTGGCGCACGAACACCAGTGTTTCGAGATTGTTCGTGGCCACCGTAGCCGCAGCCGTCGTTGCCGTCGGGGTGGAGTTGTCGGCCGCGTGCGCGCAGGCGCTCACCAGTGCGAGGCTCGACGCCATGCGAGCAAGCCAGATTCGTGAACGCTTCATGGGGCGGACCGTGAACGGTAGAGGTCGATAGGTCGCCCGATTCTAGCAGCGCGGCCGGACTGTTCCGCCCTACGCTTGCAGCGAGGCTTCGCCAGCCGTTCGTTTGGGAGCACCTGCGATAGCCGGATAAACGATGCCCGCGATGATGGCGCCCACGATCGGCGCGAGCCAGAAGAGCCAGAGTTGCGAGACGGCTTCGCCGCCGACGAACAGCGCCGGCCCCGTCGAGCGAGCGGGATTGACCGAGGTGTTGGTGACCGGGATCGAGATCAGGTGGATCAGCGTGAGGCACAGGCCGATTGCGATCGGTGCGAAGCCGGCGGGCACGCGTTCGTCGGTAGCGCCAAGAATCACGAAGAGGAAGAAGCCGGTCATCACGACTTCGCACAGGAACGCCGCCGCCATCGAATAGTGGCCCGGCGAGTGTTCGCCATAGCCGTTCGTCGCGAAGCCGCTCGCCACGAGATCGAAACCGGGTTTGCCCGTGGCGATCTGGGCCAGCACGAATGCCGCAATGATGGCGCCGACCACTTGCGCGACGATATACGGCAGCAGGTCACGCGCCGGGAACCGGCCGGCGACCGTGAGGCCCACGCTCACGGCGGGATTCAGATGGCAGCCCGAAATATGGCCGATGGCGTACGCCATGGTCAGCACGGTCAGGCCGAATGCAAGCGCCACCCCGACGAAGCCGATGCCGAGCCCGTGAACCGGGCCCGCGAAGCTGGCTGCCAGCACGGCGCTGCCGCAGCCGCCCAGCACGAGCCAGAAAGTGCCGAACATTTCGGCAATGAGTCGTTTGGATAAGTGCATCTTCTGACACCTCGAAAAGTCGATTTGAAGTAGCGGGAAAAAAGTCCGGCTTTGCCACGCGCCAGATTCTAGGCAGTCGACTGATGGGCGGGTGTGAAGAATTGTCAATTCCGATGCTATTGACCGAATTATTGCGCGCTATGGATGAGGGATTTCACAGTAGATGACAATCGCTAAATACTGGATTGTCCCGATAAAGAAGTATTAACGGCGATTGCTAATTCCCATATTTACGTCTAATCTCTTCTCGAACTGGAACGTTCGATAAAAGGGGGAAGAATGTCGCAATATTCAGAACTTAAAGCTCAGATCGCGAAGCTTCAGGCCCAGGCTGAAGATGCGCGGCGCACTGAACTCGCGGATGTGATCAACACGATCCGCGAGAAGATTGCCGAGTACGGGCTCACTGCTCAGGATCTCGGGTTCGCGGCGGGCGCCCGACGCGGACGTCCGCCCAAGAAGGCGCCGCTGCCGCCGCGTTATCAGGACCCCAAGACCGGGGCAACCTGGAGCGGGCGTGGCAAGCCGCCCAAGTGGATTGCAGGGAAGAATCGAGAGCGCTATCAGATTGCCTGACGCGCGAATTGCGACAGGAAGCAAAAGAGCCGCGTGACGCCACGCGGCTCTTTTTTAAGCGCATCCCGTAATTGCGCCAATAGCGTGCGCGCAAACGATACACAGGGTGCATTCGTCGGCTTTTATCGAAAATTTGTGCCGACCGCCGGCAGGCGGACTAACCGCCTGCGGCAACGCGACGCAGCACCGGACGGCGTTCCGCTTCGATCAGCGCCGTATAGGTATCGACGTAATTGCGGGCCATCGTATGCGAAGTGAAGCGACTTTCGAATCGCGCGCGAATCGTTTCGCGTGAAAGCGAATTGATATTTTGCAGCGCCCCGACCGCGCCTTGCACGTCTTCCACGATAAAACCCGTTACGCCCGGCTCGATCACTTCGGGTACCGATCCGCGGTTGAAGGCGATGACCGGCGTGCCGCAGGCCATGGCCTCGATCATCACGAGGCCGAACGGCTCCGACCAGTCGATCGGGAAGAGCAGGGCTTTCGCGCCCGAAAGAAATTCGGGCTTCTGCGCTTCGTCGATCTCGCCGACGAACTCGACGTGAGCCTCGGAAAGCAGCGGCTCGATTTCGGTCCTGAAGTAGTCGCGGTCCACCTTGTCCACCTTGGCGGCGATCTTCAGCGGCAGGCCGGCGAGCGCGGCGATGCGGATGGCGGAGTCCACGCGCTTTTCCGGGCAGATGCGGCCGAGGAACGCGAGGTACTCGGGCTTGCGGTCCCGTTGCGGCGTGAGCAGCCGCTCGGGCAAGCCGTGGTAGATCGTGTTCTGCCAGTTGGCCTGCTTGAGCGGTTGGCGCTGCGAATCCGAAATCGAGATCACCGGCGCTTCCGGGAACGAGTCGAACACGGGCTGCAGTTCCGGCAGGTCGAGCCGGCCATGCAGCGTGGTGACGAACGGCGTGTCCAGCGTCGAGAAGAGCGGGAACGGCAGATAGTCGAGGTGGAAGTGCAGCACGTCGAACTCGTGCGCCATGCGGCGCACGCGCTCCAGCAGCACGACGTGAGGCGCCAGTGCGTCGCGTACGGTCGGGTCGAGTCTGAGCGCGCGCGGCCAGGCCGCTTCGAGCGTCGCCGAGGTGACCGAATCGCCGCTCGCGAACAACGTCACGTCGTGACCGAGGTCGACGAGCGCTTCGGTCAGATAGGACACGACGCGTTCCGTGCCGCCGTAAAGCTTCGGCGGGACTGCTTCGTACAGAGGCGCAATTTGTGCGATTCGCATTGGTTCGATCTCCTGTCGACCCGCGTTGGTGCCGGGCACTTACGCGGGTCGCATACAAGGTTGGCAAGCACGCGTGCAATACGGATGGGCGCGCGGCACCGGGTTATCCCTGACTTCGATTATGAAGATCTGACTCGCCATGACGAGATCTTTTTCAATCGCTTAAGCGTTGTTACAGCGGGAAACATGCGTGTACCGGGACTTCTCGGCCCGCGCACCGGGTCGGGATGGCGGGCATGCGCAAACGGCGTGCCTGCCGCGGCGCGGCGAACACGGACGTATTACAGGGAAATGAAAACATCTTATAATTCGGGCGCGACGAGGTTGCCTATGCGAAATGCATAGTAAATCCGCTCGCCCCTCCTTCCATCCCTCCGTTGTCAGAAAAATTCCTACACGGTTGCGAGGCAATGTCCTGCAAATCGTCGCGGTGTCCGTCCAATTTCCAGTTGCGCCCGGCCTGGCCACAATGCGGTGATGACCACAAAACGGGTCGTTCGCCCAGATTCGCCACAGTTTTCTGGATGCGACCGAGCAAACGTTTCCGTAACCGGCCTGACCAGCCGATTCGAATTCGGGGGAATCCATGAGCGCGACGACGCATAGCGACATGCTCAGCGAGATCAAGGAAGTGAACCTGTCGTACCTGTTGCTCGCGCAACGCCTGCTGCGCGACGACAAATCGACGGGCATGTTCCGCATGGGGATCTCGGAGCAGCTCGCCGAGGTCCTCGCCAATCTGACACTGGCGCAAACCGTCCGGCTCGCCGCCTCGAACCAGGTGCTGTGCCGCTTCCGGTTCGACGATCACGCCATCCTCAGCGCGCTGGCCGACAAGGGCAAGTCCGCGCAAACGCATACCGCCATCCTGATGGCGGGCCAGCCCGTCGCACAGGTCGACTGACACGGCCGCTGCCCTGCCGCGCCCCGCGCGCGCAGCTCGCGGCGACTTTACCCATGCCCGGTCCGCGCGCCGGGCGGGATCATTTCCGGCAACGATCGGGGGGCTATGGCAACAAAGAGCGTGGTGCACGAGGTCAAGGAGATCGCGCTGGCGATCGAACTGATCGAGCTAGGCGCACGGCTGCAACTGCTCGAAGCGGAAACCTCGCTCTCGCGCGACCGGTTGATCCGGCTTTACAAGGAAGTGAAGGGGGAGTCGCCGCCGAAGGGCATGCTGCCGTTCTCGACGGACTGGTTCATGACCTGGCAGCCCAACATCCACTCCTCGCTGTTCTACAACACGTTTCTGTTCATGAGCCGGCAGGCGCGCTGCCAGAGCGTCCATGCGATCGTGAAGAGCTACCGGCTCTATCTCGAGCATCTGCAACTGCAGGGCGAAGAGCCCGCGCTCAGTCTCACGCGCGCCTGGACGCTCGTGCGCTATTTCGCCTCAGGCCTTCTGCAGCTCACGCCGTGCAGTCGTTGCGGGGGCCACTTCGTCGCGCATGCGCACGACCCGCAGCGCGGCTTCGTCTGCGGGCTGTGCCAGCCGCCATCGCGCGCGGGCCGCACCCGCCGCAGCAGCGAAGCCGTAGCGGCGGCGGGCTGAGCGGTGGCTTCGGCGGTTTCGGCGGCTCGCCGGCCTGGCCAACCATCGCCGTCTCTTGCGATCGAGCCCCGAATGCGGGGCGCCGTCACGGCGCTTCGCCCCAACCCAGGCGCTCCCCTGGGCAGGCCCCCCAATCCCAAAGTTTTCCAGACCGATGCCGTAAACCAGCTAAGGACGCGGGCCGATGGCGGCTCGCGGCACTTTTAGTGAGGACCCAGCCGTGCTGATTTTCGTGGGAGTACTCGTGACGATTCTGTCCGTCTTCGGCGGTTATGCGCTCGAAGGCGGCCATCTCGGGGCCATGATGCAGCCGATGGAACTGCTGATGATCGGCGGTGCGGGCCTCGGCGCGTTCATCCTCGGCAACGGCATCAAGACGATCAAGTCGACCCTGCGCGTCGTCCCGACGCTCTTCAAGGGCTCGAAATACAACAAGGACGTGTACATGGAGCTGCTCGCGCTCCTCTACGTCCTGCTCGCGAAGGCGCGCAAGGAAGGCACGCTCACGCTCGAGGCCGACATCGACGATCCGATGAAGAGCCCGCTTTTCACACAGTATCCGAAGATTCTCGCCGACAAGCACATCGTCGAATTCCTCACCGATTACCTGCGCCTCATGGTGGGCGGCAACATGAACGCTTTCGAGATCGAAAGCCTCATGGACGAGGAAATCGAAACGCATCACCACGAGGGCGAGGCCCCCGCGCATGCGCTCTCCAAGGTGGGCGACGCGATGCCGGCGTTCGGCATCGTGGCCGCCGTGATGGGCGTCGTCCACACCATGGCCTCGGCCGACAAGCCGCCCGCGATTCTCGGCGAGATGATCGCCCAGGCGCTCGTCGGCACGTTCCTCGGGATTCTGCTGTCGTACGGTCTCATCAGCCCGCTCGCGAGCGTCGCGGAACAGCGCGTGGCCGAATCGACCAAGATGTTCCAGTGCATCAAGGTGACGATCCTCGCGAGCCTGAACGGCTATGCGCCCGCCATCGCCGTGGAGTTCGGCCGCAAGGTGCTGTTCTCGACCGAGCGTCCGTCGTTCTCCGAGCTCGAAGAGCACGTGCGCCGCGTGAAGGCGAAGTAAGGCACCGGCAAGGAACGCGCGATGAGCAAGGACAAGGACCGCACGATCGTCGTCAAGAAGGCCGCGCCTGCGAAGGGCGGCCATCACGGCGGTGCGTGGAAGCTCGCCTACGCGGACTTCATGACCGCGATGATGGCGTTCTTCCTGCTGATGTGGCTCCTCTCCTCGGCGTCCACGACGCAGTTGCACGGCATTGCCGAGTATTTCAACCAGCCGCTCAAGGTCACGCTCTGGGGCGGCGACCGCAGCTCGACGGACTCGAGCATCGTGAAGGGCGGCGGGCGCGACATCTCCACCGACCAGGACGGCGTCACGCGCCAGACCGACGGCTCCACCGCGCGTGCCGAGCACACCGCCTCGAAGAACGAAGATGACTCGATGAAGCAGTTGAAGGGCTCGCTCGAGCGTCAGGAGCAGGCGCGCCTGCACGATCTGCAGATCAAGCTGATGGCGGCGATCGAGGCGAACCCGGTGCTGCGCCAGTACAAGCAGCAGATCCGCATCGATTCGACGCTCACGGGCCTGCGCATCGAGATCGTGGATTCGCAGAAGCGCCCGATGTTCGCGACCGCACGCGACGTGGTCGAGCCGTACATGCGCGACATCCTGCAGGCCATCGGCAGTACGCTCAACGGCGTGCCGAACCGCATCATCGTGCAGGGCCATACCGACGCCGTGCCGTACGCCGGCGGCGAGAAGGGCTACAGCAACTGGGAGCTTTCGGCCGACCGCGCGAACGCGTCGCGCCGCGAGCTGATCGCGGGCGGCATGGACGAAGCGAAGGTGATGCGCGTGATCGGCCTCGCGTCGACGCAGAACCTGAACAAGGAAGATCCGCTCGACCCGGAGAACCGGCGCATCAGCATCATCGTGCTGAACAAGAAGTCGGAAGACGCGCTGATGCACGACGACTCGACCACCACGACGCTGTCCGACGACGCGGCCGGTTCGGGCAAGCCGCTCTTGCCGATGCTGGCGCCGGGCACGGCGACACCGGCGAAGCTGCCGCCGGCCGGCGTGAGCGCGCCGGTGCGGATCACGCCCGTGGCGGCGTCGGTGGGGGGGACGGGCCCGGCGCAGACAACGCAGACGGCGCACTAAAGACGCGGCGGCAACAGAAACAGCGCGAGAGAGGAGCGGATGATCAGGAACATTCTGGCGATCGACGATTCGGCGTCCATGCGGGAGATCCTGCAGGCGGCGCTGGGCGGGGCGGGTTACGAAGTGACACTGGCGAACGACGGCGAAGACGGGCTGGAGCATGCGCTCGCGCAGTGCTTCGACCTCGTGCTTACCGACCTTCACATGCCGCGCATGAGCGGGCTGGATCTGATCCGCAAGCTGCGCGCGAATCCTTCGTACCTCGAAACGCCCATCCTCGTGCTGACCACGGAATCGGACGAAACCTTCAAGGTGGCCCTGCGCGACGCTGGCGCGACGGGCTGGCTGGAAAAACCGGTGGACCCGGAGCTGCTCGTCGATCTGACGAGCGCGCTAGGCGAAGCGCGCGCTTGACGTACGCATGACACGGCAGCATCGGCACCCAAACAGGCAAATATCGCGGTGACAGAGGCATGACACTCGACATCACTCAGTTCTACCAGACGTTTTTCGACGAAGCGGACGAGCTGCTCGCGCAGATGGAGCAGCTTCTGCTGAATCTGAACGTCGGCCGTCCCGATCCCGAGGATCTCGCGGCGATCTTTCGCGCGGCGCATTCGATCAAGGGCGGCGCGGCGACGTTCGGCTTTACGGCGCTGACCGAAACCACGCACATCCTCGAATCGCTGCTCGACCGCGCGCGCAACAACGAACTCGTGCTGCGCAAGGACATGATCGACACGTTCCTCGAAACGAAGGACGTGCTGTCGGGCCAGTTGGCCGACTACCGCGCGAGCGCCGAGCCCGATGCGGCCGTCGCGGCGGCCATGCGCGCCAAGCTGGAGCAGCTCTACGCGGAAAGCCGCGGCCTGGCGGCGCCCGTACCCGCTCCCGCGCCGGCCCCCGTGGCGGCGCCCGCGCCTGTCGCGGCAAGCGCGGCCGAGCCCGACTCCGAGGCCGACCTCGAAGCCGCCTTCGAAGCGAACCTGCCCTCGGCCCGGGCCGCGGCTTCGGGCGCGCCGGAGCACGTCGTCGACGAGGCCATCGCGGCCGCGCCGGGACAAGACGCAAGCAATGCAAACGGCGTGGGCGGAGCAGGCGGCGCGGCGGAAGGGCCGCATCTGCGCATCACGCTGCGTCGCGTCGATGCGAAGGATCAGGATCTGCTGCTCGAAGAGCTCGGCAACCTGGGCCGCGTGCTGGGCCAGGTGAAGACCGGCGACGACATCACGCTCTGGCTCGAAACCGACGTGCCGTCGGACGACATCATCGCCGTGTGCTGCTTCGTGATCGACGAAAGCCAGATCTCGATCGGCCGTGGCGCGGCGCCGCAAGGCGGGGCCGAAGCCGCGCCGGCCGCGGTGCAGCCCGCACCGATGGTCGAGGCCGCTCCGCCTGCGCCACCCGCACCGGCCCCGGTTGCCGCAGCAGCGCCGGCTCCGGCGGCTGTCGCTCCCATCGCGCCCGTCCCCGAAGCGCCTCCGGCCGTTGCCGCAACGCCGCCGCAAGCCCATGCCCCGGCCGCGGAGACCGAACGCAAGCAGCGCCCGGCGGCCGCGGCCGCCGCGGGCGAAGGCAGCTCGATTCGCGTGGGCGTGGAGAAGGTGGACCAGCTGATCAACCTCGTGGGCGAGCTCGTCATCACCCAGGCCATGCTCGCGGAAACCACGAGCACGTTCGATCCCGCGCTGCATGACCGCCTCTTCAACGGCATGGCGCAGCTCGAGCGCAACGCCCGCGACCTGCAGGAATCGGTGATGTCCATCCGCATGATGCCGATGGACTACGTGTTCAGCCGCTTCCCGCGTCTTGTGCGCGACCTCGCCGCGAAGCTCGGCAAGGAAGTGGAGCTCGTGACGTTCGGTCAGGCCACCGAGCTCGACAAGAGCCTCATCGAACGCATCATCGACCCGCTCACGCACCTCGTGCGCAACTCGCTCGACCACGGCATCGAAACCGTGGAAGCGCGCCGCGCCGCAGGCAAGGACGCCACGGGCCAGCTCGTGCTGTCCGCCGCGCACCACGGCGGCAACATCGTCATTGAAGTGAGCGACGACGGCGCGGGCCTGCGCCGCGACAAGATTCTCGCGAAGGCGGCCAAGCAGGGCATGCAGGTCAGCGACAGCATGACCGACGACGAAGTGTGGAACCTCATCTTCCTGCCGGGCTTCTCGACTGCCGAGCAGGTGACCGACGTCTCGGGCCGCGGCGTGGGCATGGACGTGGTGAAGCGCAACATCCAGGCGATGGGCGGCCACGTGGAGATCACTTCGCACGCGGGCAAAGGCAGCACGACCCGTATCGTGCTGCCGCTCACGCTGGCGATTCTCGACGGCATGTCGGTGAAGGTCGGCAACGAGGTGTTCATCCTGCCGCTGAACTTCGTGATGGAGTCGCTGCAGCCGCGCCACGAAGACATCTACACGGTCACCAACGGCGACCGCGTGGTGCGCGTGCGCGGCGAATACCTGCCGCTCGTCGCGCTGCACGGCGCGTTCAACGTGGAAGGCGCGCGCACGGACCCGACGCAGGGCATCGTCACCATCATGGAAACCGAAGGACGACGCTTCGCCATGCTGATCGACGAGCTGGTCGGCCAGCAGCAGGTGGTGGTGAAGAATCTCGAAACGAACTATCGCAAGGTGCACGGCATTTCGGCGGCGACCATCCTGGGCGACGGCAGCGTCGCGCTGATCGTCGACGTGGCCGCGCTGAACCGCGAAACGCGCGCAACGCATGGCGTCGCCTCGAGCGCGAGCCATGCGGCGGGCGCCTTCGCCGAATTCGCATGACCGCATGACCGTATGAAGCTCAAGCAGCGCTGTATTCCAACCCTCTCCCAACTGTTCAGGGGCTAACGTGGCAGAAGTCCAATCCATTCATGGCGCCGGCGCGCACCGCCGCGACGCGCAGCAGGCCGACGCGGGCGGTGCGGAATTCCTCGTCTTTACGCTCGGCGCGGAAGAGTACGGCATCGACATCCTCAAGGTGCAGGAAATCCGCGGCTACGAAAGCGTGACGCGCATCGCCAATGCGCCCGAGTTCATCAAGGGCGTCATCAATCTGCGCGGCATCATCGTCCCGATCGTGGACATGCGCATCAAGTTCCACCTCGGCCGCGTGGAGTACGACCACCAGACCGTCGTGATCATCCTGAACGTCGCGCACCGCGTCGTCGGCATGGTGGTGGACGGCGTTTCGGACGTGCTCACGCTGCAGATGGACCAGATCATGCCGGCGCCCGAATTCGGCGCGACGCTCACGACCGAGTACCTCACGGGCCTCGGCACCGTGGAAGGCCGCATGCTGATTCTGATGGACATCGAAAAGCTGATGACGAGCCGCGAAATGGCGCTCATCGAGGCGCTCGGATAACGATCGCGAACGGTTATCGGGGGTGGTCCTTCGCGTGAAGGGCCCAGCGCGGGAGAGCGGAAAGCCGCCGTCAAGAGCGGCAAAGCCGCCTTGCGGGCCCCGCCGGTGACCAGGTACAGGACAGGAGCAATCGAGATGCTGCACAAGTGGTCGATCCGCGCCACGCTCACGGGCGTCGGGGTCATTCTGGTTGCGCTGACCATCGTGGTCGGCGCGCTCGGGCTCGTCGCGCTCGGCAACGCAAGCGACTCGCTCGGCACGATCGCGCGCGGCGACCTCGTCGCGATGCGCTCGCTCAACGACGCTTCGTCGTATCTGCTGCGCTCGCGCGTTTCGCTCGAACGGGCCAGCGCGCTCGCCGCGGCGAACCAGGCCGACGATGCGAAGAAGGCGCTCGACCGCGCCGACGAATTGCTGGCGAAGAGCAACGACGCCTGGAAGGCCTTCCAGGCAGTGCCGAAGAACGGCCGCGACGCCGCTTCGCTCGACGCGCTCGCGCAAAAACGCGCGACGCTCCTGCAGGACGGCGTGCAGCCCGAGTTCGCGGCGCTGCGCGGCAACGACCTCACGGCCTATCACGCCGTTGCCGACACGAAGATCAGCCCGATGTTCGTCGACTACGACAACGTTGCCGCGCCGCTCGCGCAGGCGATGCAGGACGGCGCCGAGGCGCGCGAAGAAGACGCGCGCTCGCAGATCGCGTTCATGCGCATGCTGATCGGCGGCCTGGTCGTGATCGCGCTGCTGATGATCGTCGTGATCCGCTTCGCGCTGCGCGGCCTCATCGTGCAGCCGCTCAACGACGCCACGGCCTGCTTCGAGCGCATCGCGCAGGGCGACCTCGCGCAGCCGATCGAGGTCTACAGCAAGAACGAAATCGGGCATCTCTTCGCCGGCATCAAGCGCATGCAGGAGAGCCTCGTGAAGCTCGTGAGCGCGGTGAACACGGGCGCGAGTTCGATCGACGTCGGCGCGCGCGAAATCGCCATGGGCAACACCGACCTCTCGCAGCGCACCGAGCAGCAGGCCGCGTCGCTGCAGGAAACCGCGTCGAGCATGGAGCAGCTCACGGGCACCGTGAAGCAGAACGCCGACAATGCGCGCCAGGCGAGCCAGCTCGCCGTGAACGCCTCGGACATCGCCACGCGCGGCGGCGAGGTGGTGGGCGAAGTCGTGCACACGATGCAGGACATCGCGGCCAGCTCGGCGAAGGTGGTCGACATCATCAGCGTGATCGAGGGCATTGCGTTCCAGACCAACATCCTTGCGCTCAACGCCGCGGTGGAAGCGGCCCGCGCGGGCGAGCAGGGCCGCGGTTTCGCGGTGGTGGCGGGCGAGGTGCGCAGCCTCGCGCAGCGCAGCGCGAGCGCCGCGAAGGAGATCAAGGAGCTCATCAACGACTCGGCGCAGAAGGTGCAGAGCGGCACGGGCCTCGTTGGCCGCGCGGGCACCACGATGGACGAGATTCTCCAGGCCGTGCGCCGCGTGACGGACATCATGGGCGAGATCAGCGCGGCCTCCGAGGAGCAGTCGAGCGGCATCGAGCAGGTCAACCGCGCCGTCACGCAGATGGACACCGTCACGCAGCAGAATGCGGCGCTCGTGGAAGAGGCCGCGGCTGCCGCCGCCTCGCTCGAGGAGCAGACACGCCAGCTGCAGTCGGTGCTCGGCATCTGGCGCACGGGTGGCGCGAGCGGCGCGGCGGCGCGACCGGCGGCATTGCCGTCCGCGGGGGCGAGCGCGGTTCATGCCGTCTCGGCCACCGCGGCAGTGGCCGTCAAGCGCGCGCCGGCCGCTCTTGCCGCGCCCGCCAGGGCGGCTGCGGAACCGGCCCGCGCGGCGGTTGCGGCCACGCCGGCCAGCGCGGCGAAAGCGGCCAAACTGACCAGCGCGACCAGTGCGACCGGCGCAGCAAGGCCGGCGGCAGCGGTGCCGAAGGCGGCCGCGGCGCGCGTGGAACCGGTGGTGTCGTCGACGTCTTCGGACGATGCCGACTGGGAAACGTTCTAGTACCGACGAACTGACGAGTCATCGCAATGCACACTAGCGCACAAGAACGGATTGAGTCGTTCCGCGCGGCCGCCCGGGAGTTGGCCGCCGCGCCCGCCGCGCTGCACGCATTGCGCACCGGCACGCGTGCGGCCGGGCACGAGGGGGGCGCAGAATCATGAAGGGCCTGCGTTTTTCCCGTCAGGGGCGCGGCGATCGCGCCGGGCAGCAGCCGGGTGCCGCCGAGGCGGGCGGCCTGCCCGGCCTGCCCGGCGAGAGCAACCGCGACTTCGAATTCACGACAGCGGACTTCGAGCGTATCCGCGCGCTGATTCACCGCCGCGCGGGCATCTCGCTCTCGGACCACAAGCGCGACATGGCGTACAGCCGTCTTGCGCGGCGCCTGCGTGCGCTAGGTCTCGACAGCTTCCGCGACTACCTCGACCAGCTCGAATCGCGCAACGATACCGAAGAGTGGGAAGCGTTCACGAACGCGCTCACCACGAACCTCACGGCGTTCTTCCGCGAGGCGCACCACTTTCCGATTCTTGCGGACTTCGTGAAGCGCCGGGGCTCACCGGGTTCGCAGCCGGTTTCGGTCTGGTGCTCGGCGGCCTCGACGGGCGAGGAGCCGTATTCGATCGCGATGACGCTGATCGAAGCGCTGGGCGATCGCGGCGCGCGCGAGGCGCGCGTGCTCGCCACCGATCTGGACACCCAGGTGCTGGCCAAGGCCGAAGCGGGCATCTATTCGTACGACCAGGTGAAGCACCTGACGCCGGAGCGCCTGAAGCGCTTCTTCCTGAAGGGCACGGGCGGCCACGCGGGTCTCGTGAAGGTGCGCCCGGAGCTGCGCGCCATGATCCGCTTCGAACAGCTCAATCTCACCGACGCCGACTACGGCCTGCGCCAGACGTTCGACGCGATCTTCTGCCGCAACGTGATGATCTACTTCGACAAGCCGACCCAGGCGCAGGTGCTCTCGCGCTTCGAGCCGCTGATGAAACCGGACGGCCTGCTGTTCGCAGGCCATTCGGAGAACTTCACGTATGTCACGCAGGCTTTCAGGCTGCGCGGCCAGACGGTGTACGAGCTGACGCGCGGCAGCCGCCGCGTGGACGGCAACAGCGACGGCGGCGGCGCACGCCGCGTCGACGACACGATCGGAGCGACCGCATGAGCGCCAGCCTCCCGATTGCGACGAATCGCTACTTCGACACGCACTTCGACCGCCCCGGCGTGAAGCTGCTGCCCAACGAGTTCTTCACGACGAACGAGGACATGGTGCTCGTGACCGTGCTGGGCTCGTGCGTGGCCGCGTGCATCCAGGATCGCACGGCCGGCATTGGCGGCATGAATCACTTCATGCTGCCCGACGACGGCGCCGACGTTGCCCAGGCGGCCTCCGACGCCATGCGCTACGGCGCCTACGCCATGGAAGTGCTCATCAACGAACTCATCAAGGCGGGCGGGCGGCGCGAGCGCTTCGAGGCGAAGGTGTTCGGCGGCGCGGCCGTGCTGGCGGGCATGACGACGATGAATATCGGCGACCGCAATTCGGCCTTCGTGCGCCGCTATCTCGCGCTGGAGAACATCCGCATCGTCGCCGAGGATCTGCAGGGCTCGCACCCGCGCAAGGTGGCGTTCCTGCCGCGCACGGGCCAGGTGATGGTGAAGAAGCTGCGGCTTTCGCAGGAGGCGAGCGTGACCGAACGCGAGCAGGCGCTCGCGCGGCAGACCCCCGAGGCGCGTGCCGAACGGCTCGCGAAGGCGCGCGAGCGCGTCGAGCTGTTCGGCCTCACGCCGGGGCCGGGACGCGCCGCCGGGCCAGGGCAGGCCGGCACGTCGCCAGCCTCGCAGCCCGCGCCGGCGCGCAGCCGCATCGAGCTCTTCGGCGCGAGCGGCCAGCCGCGGCCCACAACGAATCAAGACAACGCCAGGACAGTGGAGGAGGCGTGAACGCTGTGCAAAAAATCAAGGTTCTCTGCGTCGACGATTCGGCGCTGATTCGCAGTCTGATGACGGAAATCATCAACAGCCAGCCGGACATGACGGTCGTTGCGACCGCGCCCGATCCGCTCGTGGCGCGCGAACTCATCAAGCAGCACAACCCCGACGTGCTGACGCTCGACGTGGAAATGCCGCGCATGGACGGGCTCGACTTCCTCGAGAAGCTCATGCGCCTGCGGCCCATGCCGGTCGTGATGGTGTCGTCGCTGACCGAGCGCGGCAACGAAATCACGCTGCGCGCGCTGGAGCTCGGCGCCGTCGACTTCGTGACGAAGCCAAAGGTCGGCATCCGCGACGGCATGCTCGAATACGCGGAAAAGCTCGCCGACAAGGTGCGCGCCGCCGCGCGCGCCCGCGTGCGCGCGCATCACGCGCCCCCGGCGCCGGCCCCCGGCGCGGCAGCGGCCGCCGGCACGGCAGCGGGCGGCGCCCACGCCGCGCCCGCCGGTGCGGTCCAGGCCCCCATGCTCAACAACCCGCTGCTTTCGACCGAGAAGCTGATCATCGTCGGCGCCTCGACGGGCGGCACGGAAGCGATCCGCGAAGTGCTCACGCCGCTGCCGCCCGACGCGCCCGCGGTGCTGATCGCGCAGCACATGCCGCCCGGTTTCACGAAGTCGTTCGCGCAGCGCCTGAACGGCCTGTGCCGCATCACCGTGAAGGAAGCGGAGCACGGCGAGCGCGTGCTGCCGGGCCATGCGTACATCGCGCCGGGCCACGCGCACCTGCTGCTCGCGCGCAGCGGCGCGAACTACATCGCGCATCTCTCCGACGAGCCGCCGGTGAACCGGCATCGCCCGTCGGTGGACGTGCTGTTCCGTTCGGCGGCGACGCACGCGGGCAAGAACGCAATCGGCGTGATCCTCACGGGCATGGGGCGCGACGGCGCCGCGGGCCTGCTGGAGATGCGCCGCGCGGGCGCTCACACGTTCGCGCAGGACGAGGCGAGTTGCATCGTCTTCGGCATGCCGCGCGAAGCGATTGCGCTGGGCGCCGCCGACGACATCTCGCCGCTCGCCGACATGAGCCGCCGCGTGATGGCGCGACTCGCCATGATGGGCGAGCGCGTCCAGCGCGTGTAAGAAAGAAGGGCGGGGCGCAGCGGGAGCGCACCGCCGGAATCCCGATTCGAGAGATCGTGGCGACGTAAAACGTTGGCGCGATCGATCGCGATTAATTTATCTGGATAGGCGTCGCGCTTGTCTGGATAATTGCCCGGGTTTAGCCTGGAGGAATGAAACGAGATGGACAAGGGAATGAAGATTCTGGTGGTGGACGACTTTCCGACGATGCGCCGGATCGTCCGCAACCTGCTCAAGGAACTGGGCTACTCGAACGTCGACGAAGCCGAAGACGGCGCGGCGGGCCTCGCGCGTCTGCGCAGCGGCAGCTATGACTTCGTGATCTCCGACTGGAACATGCCGAATCTCGACGGCCTCGCGATGCTCAAGGAAATCCGCGCCGACGCGAGCCTCACGCACCTGCCGGTGCTGATGGTGACGGCGGAGTCGAAGAAGGAGAACATCATCGCGGCGGCCCAGGCCGGCGCGAGCGGCTACGTGGTGAAGCCGTTCACGGCCGCGACGCTCGACGAAAAGCTGAACAAGATCCTCGAGAAGATGGCCAAAGCCGGGAGCTGACGTGAACGAGCCCATCAGCGCAGAGGCGGGCGGCGTGCACGCCGACGAGTACGCCAGCAGCGACCGCATCCTCGCGCGCATCGGCCACGTAACGCGCACGCTGCGCGATTCGATGCGCGAGCTCGGCCTCGACAAACACGTGGAGCGCGCGGCGGAAGCCGTGCCCGACGCGCGCGACCGTCTGCGCTACGTCGCGAACATGACCGAGCAGGCCGCCGAGCGCGTGCTTTCGGCGATCGAGCTCGCCAAGCCGATGCAGGAGCAGCTCGAACGCGACGCGAAGACGCTGTCGGAGCGCTGGTCGACGTGGTACGACGCGCCGATCGGCCGCGAGGAAGTGCGCGCGCTGATGGACGACACGCGCGCGTTTCTGGGCGGCGTGCCCGAGGCCACCACGGCCACGAACCAGCACCTGCTGGAGATCATGCTGGCCCAGGACTTCCAGGATCTCACCGGCCAGGTGATCAAGAAGATCATGGACGTCGTGTACCTGATCGAGCAGCAACTGCTCGGCGTGCTGGTCGAGAACATCGTGCCGGAGCGGCGCGAGCAGGTTGCGGCGGCGGTCGCGTCGCTTGCCGTTTCTGCGACCGGCAGCCCCGAATCGCTCCTGAACGGCCCGCAGATCAATCCCGAAGGCAAGACCGACGTCATGCAGGACCAGGGGCAGGTGGACGATCTGCTCGCGAGCCTCGGCTTTTAGCCCAGCGCAACGGAATGCAACCGGGCGGACGGGCATCGAGCTTGCTGTAATCCTGGGCTGGCATACTGGCGCCGGCGGACCAGGGCGGCAGCGGCGATCGTTTGTGCTGCGCCGCGACATCCGCCGCTTCCCGCGGTGCGGTTGCCGCGGAGCCAGCTACCGATCGGGAGGAGTATGGCTGCCTTTGGTTCGAACGCTTCGTTCAACGTTGCGCGGGCTGCCGGCGCGCGGCTCGCCGCGCTGACGCTGACCGGCGCCATCGCGCTTGTCTGCGCCCAGCCGGCCGTGGCCGGCCTCGGCAGCGCGCCCATGACGACGCCTGCGGGCGCCACCGTCAACACCCTGAGCAACGCCGCCGCGCAGGCCGGCGCCGCCGGCAGCGTGGCGCGGCAGGCCGTCGAGGCCAGCGCTACGGGATCTTCCGCCGCATCCGCTTCTTATACGGTCCGCCAGACCACGCTCGCCAACGGCACGGTCGTGCGGGAGTATGTCTCGCAGGCGGGCAGCGTGTTCGGCGTCGCCTGGAGCGGCCCGCAGATGCCCAATCTGTCCGAACTGCTCGGCAGCTATTTTCCGCAGTATGTGGCGGGCGTGAAGGCGAACCGCGCGGCGGGCTTCATGCGCGGCCCGGGCGTGGTCGAGCAGTCGGGCCTCGTCGTGCACTCCGGCGGGCATATGGGCGCCTTCTCGGGGCAAGCCTGGCTGCCGGCCAGCCTGCCGTCTGGCGTCAGCGCCAGCGACATCCAGTGACCCAGGGAGACGGCGCGTGATCACGTTCGCACAACGATTCCGGTTCTCCTTCCTTTTGGGGCTGCGGCGCGGCGCCCTGCTTCCGCTCCTCGCGCTGACCGTTTGTCTCGCGGCTTGTGGTGGCGGCGGCGGTGGCGGAGGGGGGAGCAGCAGCAATAGCAGCAGTAGCAGCAGCGGGGGCGGCAGCAGTACGGGCGTCGACACCTCCTCGCTGCCGCCCCTGCCGAGCGAGCAGCCCATCGCGGCAACGGCCTCGAACACCGTGCCTGTCAGCGTGAACAGCGGGGTGGCGGGCGTGCCGAACATTCCGACGGTGAGCGTCACGATCTGCGTGAGCGGCACCAGCAACTGCACGGTCGTGAACAACATCCAGGTGGATACGGCATCGTACGGACTACGCATCGTGTCGTCGGCGCTGGGGGCGTTGCTGAACACGCTGCCCTTGAATACGGCCAGCGGCGGCACGCTTGCCGAATGCACGGCGTTCGCGGACGGCTACACCTGGGGCACCGTGCGCAGCGCCGACGTCAAGGTCGGCGGCGAGACCGCGAGCAACATCCCGATCCAGGTGATCGGCGACCTCGGCTCCTCCAGCGTGCCGTCGAGCTGCGCCGGCAACGGCGCCCAGCAGAGCACGGCGAGCGACCTCGGCGCGAACGGCATCCTCGGCATCGGCGTCTCGCCCTGGGATTGCGGCTCGACTTGCGAGAGCGCCAGCGGGAGCTTCTACTATTCGTGCCCGAGCGGATCGAGTTGCAGCGCCGTGGGAGTCACGACGAGCCAGCAGGTGGCCAACCCGGTGCCGCACTTCGCCGTCGACAACAACGGCGTCATCGTGGAGATGGCGCCCGTCTCGTACAGCGGGGCGACCTCGGGCGCCGGGACGCTCGTGTTCGGCATCGGCACGCAGTCGAACAATGTCCTGAACGCGTCGCAGCGCTTCCAGACCAATTCGTCGGGCGACATCGTGGGCAGCTTCAACGGCCGCACGCTGACCACCTTCATCGATTCGGGGTCAAATGCGCTGTTCTTCAACGACAGCGCGCTGCCCCAGTGCGGCGGCGCGCTCGGCACGTTCTACTGCCCGTCGAGCTCGCAGACGTTCAGCGCGGGGCTGACGGGCACCGACGGTTCCAGCGGCAGCGTGAACTTCGGCGTGGTCAGCGCGGCGACGCTTCTCGGCACGAACGGCAACAACGGCAATTACGCTCTCAACGATCTTGCAGGGCAGTTTGGCAACTTGCCGGATCTCGATTTCGGCCTGCCGTTCTTCTACGGCCGGTACATTTACGTGGGTCAGGATATGACGGCGACGGGCGGCACCCAGCCTTACGTCGCCTTCTAGCCCCCCGGTCTTTCCGCCTTCCCGCTTCGCCACCCGCCGCCCGCCCGGCGGGTGGCGCCGCTTCTCTCCGCGCTTTCCCCCGCGCCGGGCTGCCCGCCCATTCCCCTGAAATACCCCCGTTTCTCCGCCTTACTCCGTCAATCGGCGCTGGCGTGGCGCGGCAATAATCGCTGTCACTGAAAATGGGTGCGCGGCGCAATGCCTGCGCCGCACGCCACCGACCGGAGCATCCGTGGCAGAGGAAAGCGACCTCGAAAAAACCGAATCCGCCACTCCCAAGCGCCTGCAGAAGGCGCGGGAGGAGGGGCAGGTTGCGCGTTCGCGGGAGCTTTCCACCTTCGCGCTGCTCTCGGCCGGCTTCTACGGTGCGTGGATGCTCTCGGACATGATCGGCGGCCATCTGCTGACCATGCTGCGGGAGGCGTTTACCTTCAACCATGCGGCGGTCTTCGATACCAACCGCATGCTGAGCGGCGCCGGCGTCGCCGCGCGCGAGGGGCTTTACGCGGTCGCGCCCGTGCTGGCGTTCACCGGCGTGGCCGCGCTGCTCGCCCCCATGGCGCTGGGTGGCTGGCTCTTCTCCACGACGTCGCTCGAACCGAACTTCAACCGCCTGAATCCCGTGACGGGTCTTGGCCGGATCTTCTCGGTGAACGGCCCGATCCAGCTTGGCATGTCGTTCGCAAAGGCGGTCGTGGTGGGCGGCATCGGCGGACTGGCCGTCTGGAGCCATCGCGAGGAAGTGTTGGGCCTCGCCATGCAGCCCCTGTCGCGGGCTTTCTCGGACGCGTTTCATCTCGTCGCCGTCTGCTGCGGTATGACCGTGGCGGGCATGTTCGTGGTCGCGGGGCTCGACGTGCCGTATCAACTCTGGCAGTACCACCGCAAGCTGCGCATGACGAAGGAAGAGGTCAAGCGCGAGCACCGCGAGAACGAGGGCGATCCCAAGGTGAAGGGGCGCATCCGTCAGCAGCAGCGCGCGATGGCGCGCCGCCGGATGATGACCCAGGTGCCGAAGGCCGACGTGGTCGTGACCAACCCGACGCACTTCGCCGTCGCGCTCCAGTACGCCGACGGCCAGATGGGCGCGCCCAAGGTCATCGCGAAGGGCGTGAACCTCGTGGCGGCGCGCATTCGCGAGATCGCCGCCGAGCATGGCGTGCCCCTCCTCGAAGCACCGCCGCTCGCCCGCGCGCTTTACCACAACGTCGATCTGAACCGGGAGATTCCGGGGCCGCTCTATGGCGCGGTCGCGCAGGTGCTCGCGTGGGTGTACCAGCTCAAGCGTTTTCGCGAGCAGGGCGGCGACGTGCCGATGGCGCCGACCGATCTCGACGTGCCGCCCGACCTCGACAAGGGCGCGATGAGCGACGAGGACGCCGCCGAGGAGGCGGAAGACGCCCTCGGCGCCGAAGCCGCGGCGGCCAACAAGGTCAATCCGGCCAATGCAGCGGCCAACGCCGCAGACGCAAGAACCGCGGGGCCGGCCGGCACGGCCGCCAGCGCCGCAGGCAGTGACAGCGCCCGTAGCTCGCCGAATGCGGCGCGCCGCGGCAACGAAGGAGCCTCTGAATGAACGCCCCCACCGGTTTTCTCGCGCGCCGCCCGGACGTGCTGCAAGGCACGAACCTGCGCGCCCTCGCGGGGCCGATCCTGATCTGCATGATCCTCGGCATGATGATCCTGCCGTTGCCGCCGTTCCTGCTGGATCTGCTGTTCACGTTCAACATCGCGCTTTCCGTGGTCGTGCTGCTCGTCAGCATGTACACGATGAAGCCGCTCGACTTCGCGGCGTTTCCGAGCGTGCTGCTCTTCTCCACGCTGCTGCGGCTCTCGCTGAACGTGGCGTCCACGCGGATCGTGCTGCTCGAAGGCCACACCGGCCCGGGCGCGGCGGGCCAGGTGATCGAGTCGTTCGGCCACTTCCTCGTGGGCGGCAACTTCGCCGTGGGTATCGTCGTGTTCGCGATCCTGATGGTCATCAACTTCATGGTGATCACGAAGGGCGCGGGCCGGATCGCCGAAGTGGCGGCGCGCTTCACCCTCGACGCGATGCCCGGCAAGCAGATGGCAATCGACGCCGACCTGAACGCCGGCCTCATCAACGAAGAGGTCGCGCGCAAGCGCCGCGGCGAGATCGCCCAGGAGGCCGAGTTCTACGGGTCGATGGACGGCGCGAGCAAGTTCGTGCGCGGCGACGCCATCGCGGGCCTGATCATCATGGTGGTCAACATCGTGGGCGGGCTGATCGTCGGCGTCGTGCAGCACGGCATGGACTTCGCCTCGGCGGGCAAGACCTACACGCTGCTCACCATTGGCGACGGCCTCGTCGCGCAGATTCCGTCGCTCGTGATCTCGACGGCGGCCGGCGTGATCGTCTCGCGCGTGGCGACCAACGAGGACATCGGCAGCCAGCTCACCAACCAGCTTTTCACGAATCCGCGCGTGCTGATGATCACCGGCTCGATCATCGGGATGATGGGCCTGATTCCCGGCATGCCTCACTTCGCGTTTCTGCTGCTGGGCGGCGGCTCGATCCAGCTGGGCCGCATGCTGAAGAAGAGCGCCGAGGCGAAGAAGGCGAGCGCCGTGCTGGTCGACGCCGTGCCCACCGCGCTCGCGCCGACCGAGAACACCGAGGCGAGCTGGGACGATGTCGCGCTCATCGATACGCTGGGCCTCGAAGTAGGCTACCGCCTGATTCCGCTCGTCGACAGGAACACCGACGGCGAACTGCTCAAGCGCATCAAGAGCATCCGCAAGAAGTTCGCGCAGGAAATCGGCTTCCTGCCGCCCGTCATCCATATTCGCGACAACCTCGAACTGCGGCCGAACGCCTATCGCATCACGCTCAAGGGCGTGGAGGTGGGTTCGGGCGAGGCGTACCCGGGCCAGTGGCTCGCGATCAATCCCGGCCAGGTGAGCGCGGTGCTGCCCGGCACGCCGACCTCGGATCCCGCGTTCGGCCTGCCCGCCATCTGGATCGACACGAACCTGCGCGAGCAGGCGCAGGTGTTCGGCTACACGGTCGTCGATTCGAGCACGGTGGTCGCCACGCACCTGAACCACCTCGTCGTGACGCACGCCTCGGAACTGCTCGGCCGCCGCGAAGTGCAGGCGCTCATGGAGCGCGTGCAGAAGGACACGCCCTCGCTCGTCGACGATCTCGTGCCGAAGGCGCTGCCCGTCACGACGCTGCAGAAGGTGCTGCAGAACCTGCTGGAAGAGGGCGTGCCGATCCGCGACATGCGCACGATCATGGAGTCGCTCGCCGAGCACGCGCCGCGCGTCACGGATCCGCACGAGCTCACGGCGGCGGTGCGCATCGCGCTGGGCCGCGCGATCACGCAGCAGTGGTTCCCGGGCAGCGGCGACATGCAGGTGATGGGGCTCGACGCGAATCTCGAGCGCGTGCTTTCGCAGACGCTCACGTCGGGGCCCAACCCGGGGCTCGAACCGGGTCTCGCGCATACGTTGCTCACGCAGACCGAGAGCGCCATGTCGCGTCAGCAGACCCTCGGGCTCGCGCCGGTGCTGCTCGTGCAGCACGCGCTGCGGCCCATGCTTTCGCGCTTCTTGCGCCGCAGCCTGCCGCAGTTGAAGGTGCTGTCGTACGCCGAAGTGCCGGATACGCGCAACGTGAAGGTGGTGAACGTGGTGGGCGGCGGCTGAGAAGGGCGCCGTAGCGCGATCGGGGGAAGAGGGGCCCGCTTCGGCGGGCCTTCGTGTTTTTATTGCAGCCGCTGCGAGGCGGCGTGATAGACCCGGCCCGCCTCGCGCTTGCCGACCGCGATCACGGTCACGACGAATTCGCCGTCGATCACGCGATACACGAGGCGATAGCCCAACGCCGCGAGCTTGATCTTGTAGCAGTCGGGCATGCCATGTAGCCGCGCCGATGCGACATGCGGATGTTCGAGCCGCTCGGCAAGCTTCTTTTTGAACTGCATGCGAACGGTGGCGTCGAGACGCTGCCACTCCTTCAGCGCAGACTCCAGGAATTTCAGTTCATAGGTCTTCAAGCTTGACGCTCACGGCTTTTTCGCCGGCACGTTCCTTGACGATCTTCGCCAGTTCGAGGTCTTCCAGGCGCTCGCAGATCGCTTCCCAGGCGGCGGCCGGAATCAGGTACGCGACGGGCTTGTTTCGGTTGAGCACCGCGACGGGACCACGCGCCTTTTCGATCGCCGCCGTAGGGTTGGTCTTCAGTTCGCTGATGCCGATGGATGCTCGGGCAAGAATGTTTTCCATTGTGCTGATCCTCGCGGGGAGGCGGCTTGCGCGCCGTCAACCCTGCTCAATTCATGACTGATTAGAGGGCTAATAATAGGTCATTTAATTGGTCTTGTAAAATTGCGGCGACAGGATGCCGGCCAATCTTTCGAGCTTGCCCGCCGATTGACGCGCCCCGTCCAGCCCTTCCCCCTGTCTGTTACCCATCCCACGAATTGCCCGCATTTCTCCGGCTTGATCCATCGATCGTGACAGGGCCGCGTTGGAAATAATTCCATCATCGGAAAAGGTCCTGCGCGCGGCGCGTCGAAGTTGACGCGCGCGGCCCGCAAGGATCGTCAACGCACGAGACCAGCAGCAAACGAAGGCGGCAAGCGTGCCGCTCACCTCTACCGGGGGCCCAGCTTGAACATTCGCAAATTCATCGGCGGTACCAGCCGCGACGCGTTGCGCCTCGTGCGCGAAGCGCTGGGTGCCGACGCCGTGGTGCTGTCGAACCGCACGCTCGACGACGGCACCGTCGAAATCGTCGCGCTCGCGGACAGCGATCTCGCGGCGATCGCACCCGCCGATGCCGCGGCAACCGCCGTTGCCGCACAAGCGGCAGCCGTCTCGAAGTCCGGGCGCCAGGCGCCGGCAGCGACGGCCGGCCTGGGCGCTGCGAATCCTTACGCCGGCGGGGTGCCGGACGTGTTCTCGTCGGTTTTCGGCGCAAGCCCCGAGGTGGGCGCGACGCCGGGCGCCGCAACGGCTTCGTCCGGCCTGTCGGGCTATGCCGGCTACAACGACAGCGGCGACGATAGCGACGATGACGGCGACGACGCCGATGTCTCGGTCGCGCTGAGGGGCGTGCAGAAACCCGACGTGTACGGCACGCCCGCGCAGACCGGTTCCGCGGGGATGCCGGGCGCGCCGGGCGAGACGCTGCCGGGCAGCCGCGCAAACGTTGCGGTGAACACCGCCGGCCAGGCGCCTGCGCCGAACGCCCAGGGCTCCGCGCGCGCCGCGCAACGGCCGTTTGCCGCGCGCGATGCCGCTGCGATGCTGGAGCAGGCCGCCGCGCATTCGATCCTTCCCGATTCGCCCGTCGCGGCGCGGGAGGCGCGCACGATGGCCGAGTCGAACCCCTGGCTCATCGACCACGCGCGCCGCATTGCGAACCAGCAGGAGGCCGTGCGCGCCGCCGGCATCTCGCCGGCCGATGCGATGGCGAAGGGCCTCGGCATGCCCGCCGATCCGGTGCGGCCGGCCGGCGTGGACACCAGCACGCCCGAATGGGCGCGCGAAGCCGCCGAAGTCGCGGCACGCCGCGCCGCCGCGCGTCTTGGCCACGGTCCCGAGGCCGTGGGCCCGGCGCCAACCGCCGCTGCCGAGGCTGCGGGCGCAGCGCAAGGCGTGAGCGAAGCGATCCGTTCTCGCATCGAGCAAGTGGTCAACGAGACCGTGATGAACGAGCTCGCGTCGATGCGCGGCATGATGGAAGAGCAGTTCGCGGGCCTCCTGTGGGGCGAGCGCCAGCGCCGCAGCCCGCTCCAGGGTTTGCTCACGAAGCAGCTCTTCGCGGCCGGCTTCTCGGCTCAGCTCGTGAAGATGATGATCGACCGCCTGCCCGCGGTGGAAACGGAAGAGGCCGGCATGGAGTGGATCCAGTCGGTGCTCGAATCGAATCTGCCGGTGCTGGAAAACGAAGATGCGCTGATGGAGCGTGGCGGCGTGTTCGCGCTGATGGGGCCGACGGGCGTCGGCAAGACCACGACCACGGCCAAGCTCGCGGCGCGCTGCGTGATGCGCTTCGGCGCGAGCCGCGTGGCACTCCTCACCACCGACAGCTACCGGATCGGCGGCCACGAGCAGCTGCGCATCTTCGGCAAGATCCTCGGCGTTTCGGTGCACGCGGTGCGCGACGGCGCGGACCTGCAGCTCGCGCTCACCGAACTGAAGAACAAACACATCGTGCTGATCGACACGATCGGCATGAGCCAGCGCGACCGCGCCGTGGCCGACCAGATCGCCATGCTGTGCGGCGCGGGCCGCCCCGTACAGCGGCTCCTGCTGCTGTCCGCGACGAGCCACGGCGACACGCTCAACGAAGTCGTGCAGGCTTACCAGAGCTCGCCCGACAAGGCGCCGCTCACGGGCTGCATTCTTACCAAGCTCGACGAGGCGACCAATCTGGGCAGCGCGCTCGACACGGTGCTGCGCTACAAGCTGCCCGTGCACTACGTTTCGACGGGCCAGAAGGTGCCCGAGAACCTGTACGTGGCCACGCGCCGCTTCCTGATTCGCAGCGCGTTCTGCGTGCCGCGCGAACACTCGCCGTTCGTGCCGCACGAGGACGACATTCCCGCGCTGCTTTCCGCGCTCTCGCTGCGCACGGGTTCGCAGGCCCACGAGGTTCAGTTTGGATAAGTTCGTGATCGATCAGGCCGAAGGGCTGCGGCGGCTGCTGGCGCGCGTCGGTTCGCGCGTGGTCGCCGTCACGGGCGGCCCGGGAGAGCCGGGGCGCACCACCACCGTGGTCAATCTCGCCGCCGCGCTCACGGAGCAGGGCAAGGACGTGCTCGTGATCGACGAGTGCCTCGGGCCGCGCTCGGTGTGCACGATGCTCGGCGGCGTGCGCGGCGCCGGCAACTTTGCCGCCGTGATGAGCGGCGAGCTGACGCTGGCCGACGCCGTGGGGCGTCATCCGTTCGGCTTCGGCGTGCTGGCCGCCTCGCGCGACAACCGCGCGGGCTACACCGGCGCGCAACTCCAGAAGGTGCTGTCGGGGCCCGCCGACGTCGTGCTGATCGATGCCCAGCTCGACGCCGAAGGCGCCCTGTCACCGCTCGCCCTGCACGCGCACGACGTGCTGATCGTGATGCGCGTCTGCGCGCAGTCGATCACCGACACCTATGCCTGCGTGAAGCGTCTGCATTTCGCGCACGCCATCGGGCAGTTCCGCGTGCTGGCCAACCAGGTGGCGAGCGTGGAAGAAGCGCAGTCCGCTCTCGACAACCTCGCGGGCGTGGCGAGCCGCTACCTGAGCGTCGCGCTGGAAAGCGCGGGCTGTGTGGCCTTCGACCCGCACATGGCGCGCGCGGTGCAGCTTTCGCGCTCCATCGTCGACGCCTTTCCGTCGACGGCGGCCGCACGCGATTTTCGCCATCTCGCCGGCGCATTGCCGCACTGGCCCATGCGGCCGGCGGTGTCGTCGCGCTTGCCGGGCGCGTCGCGCCTTCCGGGCGCCGCGGCAGCCGCTGCCGCGGACGCATTCGTTTCGACCGTTACCGGCGTTCCATCCGGGCCCGAACCGGCCCATGCGGGCTGGCGGGCCGACCCGCCCGCCCAGCGGCCTTCGACACAGCCCGCGTGAGCGGCACCGGGGAACGTTGCAGAGGACATGATGCAGGAGAGCACGATGTACAACGCTCAAGGAAAAATCTCGCAGGCCGACGTGCTCGCGAAATATGCGCCGCTCGTCCGGCGGCTCGGGCTGCAGCTCGTCGCCAAGATGCCCGCTAGCGTTGACCTCGACGATCTGATCCAGGCCGGCATGATCGGCCTCCTCGACGCCGCCAACCGCTACAAGGAAGATCAGGGCGCGCAGTTCGAAACCTATGCGAGCCAGCGCATTCGCGGCGCGATGCTCGACGAGCTGCGCAGCAACGACTGGCTGCCGCGCAGCCTGCGGCGCACCTCGCGCGAGGTGGAGTCGGCGGTCCATCAGGTCGAGCAGCGCCTCGGGCGCGCGGCGAGCGAAACCGAAATCGCCGACCACCTGAGCATGCCGCTCGACGAATACCAGTCGATGCTGCAGGACCTGCACGGCAGCCAGCTCATCTACTACGAGGACTTCGACCGCTCCGCCGAGGACGAGCCGTTCCTCGACCGCTACTGCGTCGATCATTCGGATCCGCTCTCGGCGCTGCTCGACGACAGCCTGCGCGGCGCGCTGATCGAGGCGATCGACCGGCTGCCCGAGCGCGAAAAGCTGCTGATGTCGCTCTACTACGAGCGCGGCATGAATCTGCGCGAGATCGGCGCGGTGATGGAGGTGAGCGAGTCGCGCGTGTGCCAGTTGCACAGCCAGGCCGTGGCGCGGTTGCGCACGCGGCTGCGCGAAATGGCGTGGGCGGGGACGGAGAACTGAAGAGGGCGCGTTTTCTCCAGACCACCCGAAGCCACACGGAAACTAAAAAGCCGAAGCGCAAAACGCTTCGGCTTTTTTTGTTCAGCGCCCGTTCGGGGCAGCCCGCCTCGGACGAATCCCGGAGCCCGTCAGGGCCCCTCTCAAAGCCCGAATGCCGGCAAACGCCCGTCCGGGCCATACAGCATCGGCGTGGAATTGCCCGTGTCGCCGCGCAGGATCGCCAGCGCGCGGCGGTTATGCTCCATGCGCGTGCGGATCATCATGCCGATCGTGAGGTTGCTGCGGCGCGCCCGCTCGGTCGAGCCTTTGAGCAGCGCCCACTGGCCCGCAATGCGTTCGTCGTTCCTGCTCGCCAGTTCGAGCCCCTTCGGGCCCGCCGGCAGGCCGAGGCCCGCGAGTTCGGCGTCGCGCACCTTTTCCAGACCCGCGAGGCGCTGCGTGAGCGTCGTTTTCTGCTCGACGATCTGCGGCAGCGAGCCGATGCCGCCCAAGGTCGTGAGCGCCTTCTGCTCGACGGCGAGTAGCGAGGCGAAGGCCTCCACCGTGGCATGTTCGTCGATCAACGTGGCTAGCAGGGCGTCTTTCATCGTTGCGCTGTAAAAAACGGTAAGGGTACGGGTCTTAATTTCCCGAGGCCGGCTGGAGCAGGTCGCGCGCGGTTTGCAGCACGCCGTCCGCGATCTTGCCGGTGTCGATCTGCAGGGTGCCGTTGCGGATCGCGCTCTTGATCGACTCGACCTGCGCCGTGTCGATGTCGGCGGAACCGCTCGCGGCGAGCGAACGCAGCGACGACGACAGCCCGGACAGGCTCACGTTCGCATCGTCGCCGGCGCTGCCCGACGAAGCCTGCGCCGGTGCAGCCGATGCGCCGCCGGCGCTGGTCGTGCTCGTGGTGCCGGCAGCTTCGCTTTGCTGCGTACGCGCCGCGCTGTCCTGCAGCGGGAGCGTGCCATTGCTGGTGGTGGAGTCGATTTTCACGATGGGCCTTCCTGATCGATTTGATCGTGATATCGGCAAACGGCGGCCCGAACTTTAGCGCGAATCTCCTGCCGTTACATGCTGTTACGTGTGCTGGCGCTCATATCTGGATCTGGACGGTGTTCGCGTCTTTCACGACGCCCGTAATGATCTGGCCCTCAGCCGTACGCACGCGCACCAGCTGGCCGGGCGCGGCGTTGTTGAGCACGCTGCCTTCGGCCGAGATGGTGAAGTTGGCGCCGACTGCGATCACCTTGACCGTCTGGCCGATCATCACCGAGGACGCGCTGCGCAGCATGTCGGTGCGCAGCGGCAGGCCCGCCGAGATGCGCAGCAGCGCGAGGGCGCCGGTAGCCTGCGACGGGTCGGTGACGACGGTGCGCGGCAGGCTCGCGAGGTCGGCCTCGCGCGGCACGAGATCGGCGACGGAGAGCGTCTCGCCCGGCTCGATCTGGCGCCCGGCGACGTAATAGGTGACGTCCACGGCAACCCGCGCGGCGACATAGAGCGTCCACGGCCGCGCGCCAATGCAGCGCACGCCCACCGTCGTGCGGCCCCAGGTGCGCGCACCGGGCGGCATGAACGCTTCGAGCGAATCGCACGCGGCCAGGCCGCGCGGGAACACGGGCGAGACGGTGACGGCGACATTGCCGGGCAAGCCGACCGACTGCTGCTGGAGGAAGGCGAGCGCGGTCTTGCGGATCGTTTCGCCGTCTTCTTGCCCCGCCGGGACCGGCTGGGCAGGCGCCATGGCGACGTTCTGGGGAGGCGGCGCGGCGCGCGCACCGGACGCACCGGACGCGGCGGGATTCGCGTTCGCGACCGCGGCGGCATAGCGCTGCACGGCGGCGGCGCGCGCGTTGGCGGCTTCGTAGGCGGCATTGCTCGCAGCGGGTGCGCTCGTGCCCGACGCTTCGACGACGACCGGCGCCACGCGCGTTGCCGCCGTGCCCACGTTCACGCGAGGCAGCGCGTTCGCGCCGTAGCGCGCGCCGACGGCCGGCGCCGGGGTGGGCATGGCGGTGCCGGGCGCGGGGATCGTGACGACCTGCGGCGCGTCGGCGGCGCTGGCGCCGGCTCGTTCGCCCGGACCCGGAATCGTGATCGTGCCGTTCTGCGCTTCGTCGCTCGCGCTCGATGGAGTCGCCGGGCGTGCGAGCGCCGCGGGGTTCGTTTGCGGGTAGGCCGGGTATGCAGTCGGGTGTGCAGCCGGATAAGCGGCCGGATTGCCGCCCGCATTCGTCGCTGCCGCGGCGCTGCCGGGCGCCGCGAGCATTGCGCTCATGCGAGCCGCATCGGCGCCGCTGCGATCGCCTGGCCCCGCGATATAGATCTGTCCGTCCGCCGACTGCGCCTGCGCGAGCGCAGCGCACGCGAGGCCGCAGCACAGCGCGAGAAGCCGCGCGAGGCTGCCGAACGCACGGCCGCGCGAGCGCCGGTCCATGCCGGCGCGCGGCGCACGGAAAGGGGCAGTCTGCGGCATCGTCGTTCTCCCTCTAATGCATTGACACGCATCGCATTCTAGGCGGCGCTCCTCGCGCGCTTGCGTCGAATAGAGGGGCGCTTTACCGGCTATTCGTCCGATTGGTTCTTGCCAGCCGCACCTAACATTCCTCTCCATGCGAAAAGGTCTGCGCGTTCCGCACGTGCGCCGGCCGCGCCTTTCATTTCGTGCATTTCGTGCAACGGAGGACGCCGATGCTGGACAAACTCGACGCCGAATTCGCCTTCGGCCGCGAAGCGCTCGACGTGCGCGCCACTCGCCAGGCGCTGCTGTCGGCAAACATCGCGAACGCCGATACGCCGGGCTATCTCGCGCGCGACGTCGATTTTTCCGCGTCGCTCGCAGGCGCCCTCAGACAGGCGGGCGCGACGACCCCGGCCGGCATGGCGGCGCCGGAAAGCGGCGGCGCCGCGCCGCTCGCGATGGCGCAGCCGGCGGGCGTGACGAGCGGCATGGCGATGGCGGCCGACGAGTCGGGCCACATGATGGGCAACGCAAAGCTGATCCCGACGGGCGGCCCGACCACGCAGTACTCGAGCCCGCTGATGTACCGCAACCCCGTGCAGCCCGCGCTCGACGGCAACACCGTCGATCTCGACACCGAGCGCGTGCAGTTCGCCGACAACGCGCTGCACTTCGAAACGGGCATGACGGTGCTCTCGGGGCAGATCAAGACCATGATCTCGGCGATCACGTCGGGTTCGAGCTAAGGATGAAGCGCAACGACAGCGCACGACGAGCGGGCGCGCCGCGCCCGGGATACGAGTTCGCATTGCAGTGAGGTCAACGAAACCATGCCATCCCTGATGAATATTTTCAGCGTTGCCGGCTCTGCCATGACGGCCGAGTCGCAGCGCCTGAACGTGACGGCGTCCAATCTCGCCAACGCCGATTCCACCACGGGCCCCGACGGCCAGCCGTACAAGGCGAAGCAGGTGGTGTTCGGGGTCGACCCGCTCGGCGGCGCGCGCACGGCCTCGGGCCAGCAGGTGGGCGGCGTGAAGGTGACGGGCGTAATCGACGACCCGACGCCGATGAAGCAGACCTACGACCCGAGCAACCCGTCCGCGGACGCCAACGGCTACGTGACGATGCCGAACGTCGATCCGGTGCAGGAGATGGTGAACATGATTTCGGCGTCGCGCTCGTATCAGGCCAACGTCGAAACGCTGAACACCGCCAAGCAGCTCATGCTCAAGACCCTGACGATCGGCACCTGAGCGGGGCTCGGGCTGCCCGGTCGGGCAAACGTTACGCAAGATCACACGCAACGAAAGACGAAACGCATCCCAGGAGAACGCGTTGACCACCAATACCACCATCGGCGGCAGCTCCGCCACCGTATCGCAGCAATTGCTCGACACGATGAACGGCACGAGCGCGTCGAGCTCCGTCAGCGGCACGAGTGCGAGCGACCTGCAGCAGACCTTCCTGCAACTGCTCGTCACCCAGTTGCAGAACCAGGACCCGACCGACCCGATGGACAGCTCGCAGATGACCTCGCAGCTTGCGCAGATCGACACGGTGTCGGGCATCAGCCAGCTCAACACGTCGCTCACGTCGCTCTCGACGCAGCTCTCCGCGAGCCAGAACGCGCAGGCCGCGCTGCTGGTGGGTTCGACCGTGCTCGCTTCGGGCAGCAGCTTCGCGGTCACGGCCGCGAGCTCGGGCTCCGGCGACACGGCGGCGCAGATCGGCGTGTCGCTGCCGGCGGCGGTTTCGGACGCGAAGCTCACGATCACCAATTCGGCGGGCCAGGTCGTCAACACGATCGACCTCGGCGCGCAGGCGGCGGGCACGGTGCCGGTCAGTTGGACGCCGACCGATTCGACGGGCGCCGCGCTGCCGGCCGGCACCTACACGATCAGCGCCTCGGCCACGACCAACGGCCAGTCCGCCACGGCCACCGCGCTCGTCGCGAGCCAGGTGACGGGCGTGGTTCAGCAGGCGAGCGGCGCGGCGGCTCTCGAACTCGCCAACGGCAATACGGTCGCGCTGTCGAGCGTGGCCGGCATCGAATGATCACGACATAACGCGGAGCAGAAAACATGGGCTACCAGCAAGGTTTGAGCGGTCTCGCTGCGGCGTCGAACGATCTCGACGTGATCGGCAACAACATCGCGAACGCGGACACCGTGGGCTTCAAGCAGAGCACGGCGGAGTTCGCGGACGTCTACGCCAATACGCTCGCGACTTCGGTGAACAACCAGATCGGTCTCGGCGCGGCGCTGGCGAACGTGCAGCAGGACTTCGCGCAGGGTACGATCGACACGACGGGCCAGGCGCTCGACGTGGCGATCAACGGCAACGGCTTCTACCAGATGTCGAACAACGGTACGCTCACCTACACGCGCAACGGCGTGTTCCAGCTCAATTCGAGCGGCTACATCACCGATTCCGCGGGTAACGAGCTGATGGGCTATGCCGCGAACTCGGCCGGCGTGATCAACACCGCGCAGACCGTGCCGCTACAGGTGCCGACCACCAACATCGCACCGCTCGCCACGACCTCGGTCTCGGCGCAGGTGAACCTGGACGCCCAGGCCTCGGCGCCGACCGTCACCCCGTTCGACCCCACGAATTCGAGCAGCTACAGCTACTCCACCTCGATCACGGGCTACGACTCGCTCGGCGGCACGCAGACGGTCAATCTGTACTACGTGCAGTCGGCCACCGGCTCGGCCGAAGTCTATGCGGTGAACAACGGCACGACGACGGACCTCGGCACGATGACCTTCAACTCGTCGGGCACGCTCTCGGGCACGACGACGGGCGGCGTCGCCACGGCCACCTCCGGCGTCTTCAACCTGAAGATCAACCCGACCGACGGCGCGGCCACCGGCCAGAGCATCGCGATCGACGTCAACGGCACGACCCAGTACGGCAGCGCGAACGGCGTGAACAACCTCACGCAGAACGGCTACGCGAGCGGCACGCTCTCGAACTTCACGATCGGCACGGACGGCACCATCACGGGCAACTACTCGAACGGCCAGACCATGGCGCTCGGCCAGATCGTGGTCGCCAACTTCAACAACCCGAACGGCCTCGTGAACCTGGGCGGCAACCAGTTCCAGGAAACGGCGGCTTCGGGCGTGGCGCAGGTCTCGACGCCGGGCAGCACGAACCACGGCACGCTCACGGGCGGCTCGGTGGAAGAGTCGAACGTGGACCTGACGAACCAGCTCGTCGACCTGATCACCGCGCAGCGCAACTATCAGGCGAACGCGCAGACCATCAAGACGCAGCAGACCGTCGACCAGACGCTGCTGCAGATGTAAGCCAGCGATCGACCACCCATCGGGCACCTGAGGAAACGGGCGAATCATGGACCGACTGATCTATACAGCGATGACGGGCGCCGGCCAGGCGCTCGAGCAGCAGGCCACCGTGGCGAACAACCTGGCGAACGTCTCGACCACGGGTTTTCGCGCGCAGCTCGCCAACTTTCGCGACGTGCCGATGTCGTACGGCGACGGCTCGACCGTAAACGACGACACGACGCGCACCTTCGTGCTGTCGTCCACGCCCGGCTCGGACATGACGCCCGGCGCGATCACGAAAACGGGCAATCCGCTCGACATCGCGATCCAGGGCCAGGGCTTCATGGCCGTGCAGACCCCCGACGGCAACGAGGCGTACACGCGCGCGGGCGACCTGCACGTCGACGAGAACGGCCAGCTCGTGACCGCCAACAACTATCAGGTGATCGGCAGCGGCGGTCCGATCGCGGTTCCGCCGGGTTCCGAGGTGACGATCGGCCAGGACGGCACCGTCTCGGCCATCGCGCCGGGCAGCCCGCCCTACGCGATTGCGGTGATCGACCAGATCAAGTTCGTCAATCCGCCCGCGGGTTCGCTCACGCGCGGCGACGACGGCCTCTTTCGCACGGCCGACGGCAACCCCGCCGACGCGGACCAGACGGTCCAGATCGCGCCGGAGTCGCTCGAAGGCAGCAACGTCAATCCGGTGGCCGCGATGGTTTCGATGATCACCAACGCGCGCCAGTTCCAGATGCAGACAAAGCTGATGACGACCGCCGACCAGAACGACCAGACGGCCGACCAACTGCTGCAGTTCAGCTAGGCATTCAACCAGGCACCTGCCAGGCACCTACCAGGCACCTACACGCCCCATTCGGGCCGCGCCGCGCGCGGCCCGAATGGGGCTAAAACGGGGAGAAACACACCGTGAACCGATCGCTCTACATCGCCGCCACCGGCATGAATGCGCAGCAGGCGCAGATGGACGTGATCTCGAACAATCTCGCGAACGTGAGCACCAACGGCTTCAAGGGCTCGCGCGCCGTGTTCGAAGACCTGATGTATCAGACGCTGCGCCAGCCGGGCGCGAACTCCACGCAGGAGACCGAGCTGCCCTCGGGCAGCCAGGTCGGCACCGGCGTGCAGCAGGTCGCGACCGAGCGCCTCTACACGCAGGGCAACCTGCAGCAGACCGGCAACTCGAAGGACGTTGCGATCAACGGCGCCGGCTTCTTCCAGGTGCAGATGCCGGACGGCACGACGGCCTACACGCGCGACGGCTCGTTTCAGACCAACGAGCAGGGCCAGCTCGTCACCTCCAGCGGCTACCAGGTGATTCCGGCCATCACGATTCCGCCCAACGCCACCTCGCTCACGATCGGCACCGACGGCGTGGTCACCGTCACGACGCCGGGCTCGTCGAACAACACGACCATCGGCTCGCTGCAGCTCGCCATGTTCATCAACCCGGCCGGCCTGCAGTCGAACGGCGAGAACCTGCTGTCGGAAACGGCTTCGTCGGGCGCGCCGATCGTTTCGACGCCGGGCCTGAACGGCTCGGGCACGCTCAACCAGGGCTATGTGGAAGCCTCGAACGTGAATGTGGTGCAGGAGCTCGTGAACATGATCGAGACCCAGCGCGCGTACGAAATCAACAGCAAGGCGGTCACCACGTCCGACCAGATGCTGCAGACCCTGAGCCAGATGTCGATCTGATGTCGGGCATGGAATCGAGGCGGTAAAGAGCATGGCGGTACCTACCCATCTTCGCAGACGCGCGGCGGCCCTTCTGGCCGGCGCGGCCTTCATGGCGCTCGCCGGCTGCGCGTATTACCCGAAGCGGGAGCCGATCACGCAGCAGCCGATGACGGCCGTGCCGCCGCCGCCGCCGCCCAACAGCTCGCCCGGCGCGATCTTCAACCCGGGCTATGCGGGTCGGCCGCTGTTCGAGGATCAGCGTCCGCGCAACATCGGCGACATCCTGACGATCATCATTTCGGAAAACATCAACGCCACCAAGTCGTCGGGCGCCAACACGAACCGTTCGTCCACCACGCAGTTCGGGACCACGAGCTCGGGCTTCCTGAACGGCCTGTTCGGCAAGATGAACATGAATTCCACGGGCTCCAACGTGTTCGCGGGCACCGGCGGTGCCGCCGCGTCCAACACGTTCACGGGCGTCCTCACCGTGACCGTGACGAACGTGCTGCCCAACGGCAACCTCGTCGTGTCCGGCGAAAAGCAGATGCTCATCAATCAGGGCAACGAATTCGTGCGCTTTTCCGGCGTGGTCAATCCCAACACCGTTGCCGGAGACAACTCCGTGCTTTCCACCGACGTCGCCGACGCGAAGATCGAATACTCCGCGAAGGGCGTGATCGACGAAGCCGAGACCATGGGCTGGCTGCAACGCTTTTTCCTGAACGTCGCGCCATGGTGAAGATCCGCTTCCAGCAGGCGCGCCGCTCGCGCGTGAAAGACATGCTCGCCGCCCTCGGCGTGGCGCTGGGCGTCGCGTTCGCGTGCGGGGCGCTGCTCGCCTTCTCCACGCCCGCGCGCGCCGAGCGCGTGAAAGATCTCGTGCAGTTCCAGGGCGTGCGCGACAACCCGCTGATCGGCTACGGCCTCGTGGTGGGCCTCGACGGCACCGGCGACCAGACCACCCAGGCGCCGTTCACGATGCAGACGCTCTCGAACATGCTCGCGAACCTCGGCATCTCGATCAACAACACCTCGAACAGCGCCACCGTGAACGCCCAGGCGCTGGCCAGCATGCAGTTGAAGAACGTCGCCTCGGTGATGGTGACGGCCGTGCTGCCGCCGTTCGCGCGGCCCGGCGAGCAGATCGACGTGACGGTGTCCTCGCTCGCGAACGCCAAGAGCATCCGCGGCGGCACGCTGCTGCTCACGCCGCTCAAGGGCGCGGACGGCCAGGTCTACGCGATGGCGCAGGGCAACGTGGCGGTGGGCGGCGCGGGCGCCTCGGCCAACGGCAGCAAGGTGCAGGTGAACCAGCTCGACTCGGGCCGCATTCCGGCCGGCGCGATCGTGGAGCGCGCGGTGCCTTCGCCCGTGGCGCAGCAGGGCGGCATCCTGCAGATGGAAGTCAACGACATGGACTACGACACGACGCAGCGCATCGTGTCGGCGATCAACAACATGTTCGGCCAGGGCACGGCCATGCCGCTCGACGGCCGCACGATCCAGGTGCGCGGCCCGGCCGACCCCGCCGCGCAGGTGGGCTTCATCGCGCAGATCCAGGATCTCAACGTGACGCCGGCCCAGCCGGAGGCGAAGGTGATCCTCAACGCGCGCACCGGTTCGATCGTCATGAACCAGATGGTGACGCTGCAGAACTGCGCCGTGGCGCACGGCAATCTCTCGGTGGTGGTGAACACGCAGACGGTGGTGAGCCAGCCGAACGCGTTCTCGAACGGCAATACGGTGGCGGCGCGGCAGTCGCAGATCCAGTTGAAGCAGGACAACGGATCGCTCAAGCTCGTGACGGCGGGCGCCAATCTCGCGGACGTCGTGAAGGCGCTCAACGCGCTCGGCGCGACGCCGGCGGACCTCATGTCGATCCTGCAGGCGATGAAAGCGGCGGGCGCACTGCGCGCCGACCTCGAAATCATCTAAGGAACCCGGATGGACAACTCGAAGATCGGCAGCAGCCTCGACCTCACGAACCGCTTCGCGCTGGACGTGCAGGGCTTCGACGCGATGCGCGCGGCGGCCAACGCCTCGCCGCAGCAGGGCGTGAAGGCGGCGGCGAAGCAGTTCGACGCAGTGTTCACGCAAATGATGCTCAAGAGCATGCGCGAAGCAACGCCCGACGACGGCCCGCTCGACTCGAAAGACGGCGACAACTTCGTCTCGATGCTCGACCAGCAGCTTTCGCAGCAGATGTCCGACAAGGGCATCGGCGTCGCCAACGCCATGCTCAAGCAGCTCATGCGGACCATGGGCGGCGCCGAGGGCGCGGACGCAGCGGGCGGCGCAGCCGACGCGCTCACGGGTCTCGCCGGCCAGGGCGCGGGAATGACGGGCGTGGCGGGCGGCAGCGAGGGCAACCTCGCGATGCTCAACGCGCTCGGGCGCGCCTACGGCAACGCTTCGGCCAACGGCTCGCTCGGCAATGGCTCGGGCTACGGCCCGAACGGCGCGCTCGTGCCCGCCGGCGCGAGCGGCGACGCCTCGGTGGACGGCTTCGTGGACAAGCTCGCCAGCGCCGCGCAGCAGGCCAGCTCGGCAACGGGCATTCCGGCGCGCTTCATCATCGGCCAGGCGGCGCTCGAATCGGGCTGGGGCAAGCGCGAGATCAAGAAGGCCGACGGCACGACGAGCCACAACGTTTTCGGCATCAAGGCCTCGAAGGACTGGACCGGCAAGACGGTGTCGACCGTCACGACCGAATATGTGAACGGCCAGCCGCATCGCGTGGTGGAGAAGTTCCGCGCCTACGACTCCTACGACGATGCGATGGCCGACTACGCGGGCATGCTCAAGAACAACCCGCGCTACGCCTCCGTCATCAACAGCGCGCACAGCGCGGAAGGCTTCGCGCAGGGCATGCAGCGCGCGGGCTACGCAACGGACCCGCACTACGCGAAGAAGCTGCTGTCGATCATGAAGCTGATGGCTTGAGGACCGCGCCTGGCTGCCGCGGCAAGCCGGGCGTAAATATCACGGCCTGTAATATTTTTGTGCTGCACCCTAAATTTTCGCGCGACTTTGCCGCTAAAGCTGGCGAGATGGGAAAGAAAGGGTGGCGCATGCCGCCCGGAAGGTACGCGCCGGCCGCGTGCCTCAGGTCCACGAAATTCCGGCAGGCCCATGAATACCGTTCACTCGAATCACACTGACCAGGCTGGGGACGAAGACGAGATCCCCGATTTCGGTCGCCGCAATCCGCTCGAGGTAGGCGTCCAGTTGCGCAATCTCGCCAATCGCGGCGATTTCCTCACCCTGCAATACCGAGGCGGCCAGCTCGTCACGCGCATCCTCGACGTCAACACGCGCACGCTCACCTTCGTGTTCGACTGGGGCGGCGTAGCGGACCAGAACACCGGCGTGCTCGATACGCCGCAATGCCAGTTCCATGCGTCGCCGGACGGCGTGCGCGTGGAGTTCAACACGCCCACGCCGCGCCGTACCGATTTCGAAGGGCGGCCTGCGTTCGAGGCGTCGTTCCCCGAGGTGCTTTTCTACGTGCAGCGCCGCGAGTATTTTCGCGTCGACACGCCCGTGCTCGAGCCTTGCCTGTGCCGCGGCACGCTGCCCGACGGCGAGCGCTTCGCGTTCGAGGTGCATGACGTGTCGCTCGGCGGCGTGGGTCTGCGCACGAGCGACGAGCGCGCCGGCACGATCGGCATGGGCGCGTACCTGCCCGACGTCGAGCTCGACCTGCGCGCGTACGGCAAGCTGCGCGTCGATCTCGCGCTCGTCGTGCTGCGCTTCATCGACCTGCCCAACGGCGAGCGCCGCTATCACCTCGGCATGCGTTTCGAGGCGCTGCCGGGTTCGACCGAAAACAGCCTGCAGCGCTATATCACCCAGCTCGAAATGAAGCGCCGCTCGCTCGCGCGGGCCTGAGCGAACCCGCTGCGTCCGGGCCGGGCCGTGCGGGCCCGCAATGGCGGTCCGCACGGCGCCGCCGCGGTTGCGGCAAACGTTTCCCGCGCGGCTTGCTGCGCGCGCCGGCACTCAATTTTCGTCGCGCGCTGCCGTTATAAGAGGGAGTCCACCCAACGCGGCCGCCTCCGGCGGATGGACGTTCACGAGGATCACGACGGATGACCACGAATATCTTCTCGATCGGTTTGAGCGGTTTGCAGGCGGCCCAGATCGGTATCGCGACTGCGGGCGAGAACATCAGCAACTCGAGCACCGCGGGTTACGACGTCGAATCGGCGGACTACACCGAGGCCACCGGCCAGAACTCGGGTTCGGGCTATATCGGCAACGGCGTGACCACCGCGACGATCACGCGCGCGTACAGCCAGTACCTGACCACGTCGCTCAACAACGCCCAGTCCACCAACAGCTCGCTCACGGCCTCCTACAATCTCGCGACGCAGCTCTCGAATCTCGTGGGCAGCCCGACCTCCGGCATCGCCTCGTCGATTACCGCGTTTTTCACGGGCATGCAGACGGCCGCGAACTCGCCCTCGGACACGTCGACGCTCCAGACCGCGCTTTCCGACGCGCAGACGCTCGCGGCCGAGATCAACGAGACGGGCCAGCAATACGACGCCATGCGTCAGAGCGTGAATACGCAGCTTTCGAACGCGGTGTCGCAGGTCAACACCTATTCGCAGCAGATCGCGCAGCTCAATACGCAGATCGCTTCGGCGACCACGGCGGGCCAGCAGCCGAACCAGTTGCTCGACGAGCGCGACCAGGCCGTGGCGAGCCTCTCGCAACTGGTGGGCGTGCAGGTCGTGCAGAGCAACAACGGCAGCTACAGCGTCTTTCTCGGCAACGGTCAACCGCTCGTGACGGGCGCCCAGAGCTACAGCCTCACCACGCAGCCGTCGAGCACCAACTCGTCCGAATTCACCGTGGCCTGGAGCGGCCTCACGGGCTCGACCACGACGCCGCAGCCGCTTTCGTCGGCCGCGCTGCAAGGCGGCACGGTGGGCGGCCTCGTGTCGTTCGTCACGCAGACGCTCGACCCGGCCCAGGCGCAGCTCGGCGCGATCGCCACGAGCTTCGCGGCCCAGGTCAACGCGCAGAACGAAGCGGGCTATACGGCCAGCGGCGCGGCGGGCGGGGCGCTCTTCTCGGTGAGCCCGGCGCTCGTCACCGGCAACACGAACAACACGGGCAGCGCCTCCGTGGCGGTGACGCTGACCGACCCGACGCAGCCGCCCACCGACAACTACGCGCTTTCGTACTCGACCGCGAGCGGCACCGGCACCTGGACGCTCACCGACACGACGACCAACGCGGTCGTCGGCTCGACCACGACCCAGCCCAGCACGGCCAACCCGTTCCTCGCGGGCGGCATGAGCATCACGTCGACCGGCACGATGAACAGCGGCGACTCGTACTCGATCCAGCCGACGGCCAATGCGCTCGACAGCTTCGGCGTCGCGACCACGGACGCGAGCGCGATCGCCACCTCCTCGCCCGTGCTGGTCGCGGCGAGCAGCACGAACACCGGCTCGGCCACGATCACGCAGTACTCGACCACGGCCGGCTTCACGGTGCCGAGCAGCCCTGTCGCGCTCACGTACACGGCGCCCACGGCCCCGGCGACGAGCGGCACGCTCTCGGGCTTCCCGACCGGTACGACCGTGAGCGTCACGACTCCCGGCTCCAGCACGCCCACGACGGTGACGATCGGCTCCGGCACGCCGCCCGCCACCGGCGTGAGCTACGACCCCAGCACGGGCGCGACGATCACGATCACGGGCCCGGCAGCGGACGGCCTGAACAACGTGAGCTTCACGATGACGGGCACGCCCGCGACCAACGACACCTTCACGATTTCGGCGAATACGGGCGGCACCCAGGACGGCAGCAACGCGCTGGCGATCGCGAACCTCGCGTCGAGCACGGCGTTCACGGGTACGACCACGCTCACGAGCGCGTACGCCAGCTACGTGAATTCGGTCGGCAACACGGCGACCCAGCTCGACGCATCCAGCACTTCGCAACAGTCGCTCGTCACGCAGCTCACGTCGCAGCAGCAGTCGGTGGAGGGCGTGAACATGGACGAAGAGGCGGCCAACCTGGAGCAGTACCAGCAGCTCTATCAGGCCAACGCCAAGGTGATCCAGACCGCGGCGACGATGTTCCAGACCCTGATCGGCATTTTCGCAGGCGCTTGACCGGCATTTTTTATTGAGGCGTTGACCCATGCGTATCGCGACTTCCGAGCTCTACACCTCCAGCCTCATGAACATGGAGAACCAGCAGGCCCAACTGCTGCAGATCGAGCAAGAGGTGTCGTCGGGCCAGGCGATCACGAGCCCGGCGGAAGACCCGGTGGGCGCAGCCCAGGCCGTGCAGCTCTCGGCCACGAGCGCCACCCTTTCGCAGTACACGGCGAACCAGAGCACGGCGCTCTCGTCGCTGCAAACGGAAGGCACGGCACTCACGAGCATCACGACCACGCTGCAGAGCGCCAATTCGGCCATGCAGTCGGCCATGAGCGGCACGATGAACAACGCGGATCTCTCGGCGCTCGCCCAGCAACTGGAGGGCTACCGCAGCGAGCTGATGTCGTATGCCAACACCACGGACGGCTCGGGCAACGCCATCTTCTCGGGCTTCCAGAGCACGTCGTCGGTGTTTACGAACAACGCCAGCGGTATCGGCGTGACCTATAACGGCGACGCGGGCCAGCGCATGATCCAGGTGTCCGGCTCGAGCCAGATCGCCGTTGCCGACCCGGGCAGCTCGGTGTTCATGAGCGTGCCCTCGGTGGGTTCGGCGGCCGTGCCTGCGGGCAACGCAAGCAACTCGGGCACCGGCACGATCAGCGCGGTCACGGTGACCAACGCTTCGGCGTCCACCAACAACGACGACTACTCGATCGCGTTCAGCACCGACCCGACGACCGGCGCGCTTGCCTACACGGTGACCGACAGCACGGCCGGCACCAGCGTGGGCCCCACGGACTATACGGCCGGTTCGGCGATCCCGCTCGGCAGCGGCATGAACGTGACGATCTCGGGCACGCCGGCCGTCGGCGATTCGTTCTCGGTGCAGCCGGGCACTTCCTCGGCCTACAGCGACGTGTTCGCCACGCTCGACAACGTCATTGCCGCGCTCAACACGCCGTCGCAGAACAACACCTCGGCGAGCGCGAACCTCGACAACGCGCTCACGACCGGCATGACCGCGCTCAGCAATTCGCTGTCGAACGTCACCACGATCCAGGCCTCGGTGGGGGGCCGCGAGCAGGAAGTCGAGGCACTGCAGACGGTGACCTCGACGAATTCGCTGCAGGTCTCGACCAACCTCTCGAACCTCACGAGCACCGACATGACCTCGGCGATCACCCAGTACACGGAAGTGGAGAACGCGCTGACGGCCTCGCAGAAGACCTTCGCGGCAACCCAGAGTCTTTCGCTCTTCAACTACATCAACCCCTGAACTGCCGGCCTGAGTCAGCGCTTCGGCACTGACTCAGGCCCCTTCTGCTACCACCCGCTACCTCGCCGAACCCAACGCCGTCGCCACACGCCCCATCTGGTCGATGCCGGCATCGAAGAGCCGCGCGAAGAACGGGATCAGGTTCGGCACCATCATCAGCGCGATCAGCATCCCCACCAGCGTCGTCAGCGCGAAACCCACCTGGAAGATACCGATCTGCGGCGCGGCGCGGTTCAGGATGCCGAGGCACAGATTCGAGATCAGCAGCGCGACGATCACGGGCAGCGCGAGCAGGGCGCCCGTGGCGAACAGGACCGAGCCCCAGTCCGCGATCTGGCGCCAGCCCGCCGCGCCCAGCACGTTCGCGGCAATCGGCACCGACTGGAACGAGTCCACGAGCGCGGCGATCATCTGCAGATGGCCGTCGAGCACGAGGAACGTGAGCATCGCGATGGTGTTGAGCAGGCTCGAGACCGCCGACGCGTTGGTGTCCGCCTGCGGATCGAAGAAGCTGGCGAAGCCGAGTCCCATGCCGAGCCCCATGAGGTCGCCCGCCGTCATGACGATGCCGAAGACGATCTGCATGATGAAGCCGAGCGCCACGCCGATCAGGAACTGGTTTGCGAGGATCCACACGCCGTCGGCCGAAAACACCGTGGCCTGCGGCATGGGCCCGAGCGTGGGCGCGACGATGAGCGTCGTGAACGCGGCGAGGCCGATCTTCACGCGCGCCTGCAGCGACGCGTTGCCCAGCACCGGCGCGGCGGCGATCAGCGCGAGGATGCGCGCGAACGGCCACAGGAATGCGGTGAGCCAGGCGTTCATCTGGGCGTAGGTGACCGTGAACATCGTGCGCGAGTCGTGCGGAAAACCCGGGTGGCGGCGCGCCGCGCTAGCCCGCTAGCGTGGGAATGCTCGCGAATATGCGGTGCATATAGTCGACGAGTGTCGTGAGCATCCACGGCCCGGCGATCACGAGCGTCACCGCAATGGCGATGAGCTTGGGAATGAACGTGAGCGTGGTTTCGTTGATCTGCGTGGCGGCCTGGAAGAGGCTCACCGTCAGGCCGACCACGAGCGACACGAGCAGGAGCGGCGCGGCGAGCAGCATCGCGATGTACATCGCCTCGTGGGCGAGGGTCATGACCATTTCGGGCGTCATGGGCGGGTCTCCTCAGGTGAAGCTCTGCGCGAGCGAGCCGATCAGGAGCTGCCAGCCGTCCACGAGCACGAACAGCATGAGCTTGAACGGCAGCGAGATCGTCGTGGGCGAGACCATCATCATGCCCATCGACATCAGCACGCTCGCCACCACGAGGTCGATGATGAGGAACGGGATGAAGATCGTGAAACCGATCTGGAAGCCCGTCTTCAGCTCGCTCGTGACGAAGGCCGGCACGAGCAGCGTGAGCGGCACGTCTTCGGGCCCCTGCATGGGCCCCGCGTGCGAGATGCGTGCGAAGAGCGCGAGATCCGACTCGCGCGTCTGCCGCAGCATGAAGGTCTTGAAGGGCGCGACGCCGCGCGAGACCGCCTCGTCCATGGGCAGCGTGCCGGCCGAGAAGGGCTTGTAGCCGTCGTTGTACGCCTTGTCGATCACGGGCGACATGACGAACAGCGTGAGAAAGAGCGCGAGGCCCACGAGCACCTGGTTGGGCGGCGTCGTGGTCGTGCCGAGCGCCTGGCGCAGCAGCGAGAGCACGATGATGATGCGCGTGAAGCTCGTCATCATCAGCACCATCGCCGGCAGGAACGACAGCATCGTGAGCAGCAGCATCGTCTGCACGCTCAGCGAGTACGTCGTGCCGCCGCCCGGGCCCGGGCTCGTGTTGAAGGCGGGCAGGCCCATGGGCTGGGCGGCCTGCGCGAGCGCCGCATGCGGCAGCGCGAGCGCGAGCGCCGCGGCGCCGAAGGTCAGCAACGCTGCCAGCCTCGTTGCCAGCCTCGCGGGCGGCACGCCGGACAACCGGGCCCGCGCCCGCGAGACGATGCGCGCGCGGTGCGGCGCGGCGGGGAGGGAACGGCTGTGCATTTACTGCGCTCCGGCGTCGTGACGCCTGAATCGTTTGCCGGCTTCGCTCTTCAGCGCGTCGCGAAAGCGTTGCCCGAAGCTGCCCGATAGCGGGGCGAGGGCCGTGGCGGCCGCCGTCTGCGGCGCGGCGCCGGCCGGCATGGTGTGGAGAAGGCGCACGTTGCCGGGCGCGGCGCCGAGTACGAGCCAGGTATCGCCGATCTCGACGACGGCCACGCGCTCCTTGCCGCCGAGCGAGGTGCCGCCGACGGTCTTCACGAGCGCATTGCGCTGGCCACCCTGCACTCCCAGGCGCCGCGCGAGCCACGCGCAGCCGAACACCACGGCGATCACGAGCGCGAGGCCGAACACGGTTTGCAGCACGGCGCCAAAGCCGAGCGCGGGAACGGCGCTGCCCGCGCCGAGCGTCGCGGCGCCCGAGGCCGCGGATGCGCCGGAAGCGGAGAGGGCGGCGGCATTCACCGCCTTGAGATCGGCCGCGTGCGCGGCGAGAGGGACGGCCGCACCCGACAACGCGATTGCGCTGCCGGCCAGCCCGAGGAGACGCCAGGCGGCGTGCGCCGCCCGGCCGCCGCGTGCTGCCAGCGGTTTCATCGGTTGAGCTTCCGGATCCGCTCGGCGGGCGTGATGATGTCGGTGAGGCGGATGCCGAACTTGTCGTTCACGACCACCACTTCGCCCTGGGCAATCAGGCAGCCGTTCACGAGCACGTCCATCGGCTCGCCCGCGAGGCCGTCCAGCTCCACCACGGAGCCCTGCGCGAGTTGCAGCAGGTTGCGGATCGCGATCTTGGTGCGCCCGAGCTCGACCGTCATCTGGACCGGAATGTCCAGGATCATGTCGATGTCGTTGCGCGTGTTGGTCGGGCTCACCTTCGAAAGCGGCTGGAACACGCCCGCGGACGTTGCCGGCTGCGTGTCCAGCTCATGGCCGTTCTGTTCGGCGAGCGCGCTCGCCCAGTCGTCCAGCGCGTCGTCCTGCGTGGCCGCTGCGGCGGCGTCGGCGCCGCTTTCGTGGACCGGTTCGTCAGCGGGCGTGGCGTTCACGTCACTCATATCCACCTTCCTTCATCGTGTCGGCTGCGCTGATCATCTTCTGGACCCGCAACGCGTATTGACCATTGAAAATTCCGTAGCCGCATTCCATCACCGGCACGCCGTCCACCTTGGCGACGATGTGCTCGGGGATGTTGAGCGGCAGCACGTCGCCCTTCTGCATGTTCAGGATCTGCTCGAAGGTGACTTTCGCCTGGGCGAGATCGGCGGTGAGCTCCACTTCCGCGGCCTGCACCTGCTGCGAGAGCACGCGCACCCAGCGGCGGTCCACGTCGAGCGCTTCGCCCTGGATGGGCGAGGCGAGTATGTCGCGGATCGGCTCGATCATCGAGTACGGCATGCAGATGTGCAGCGTGCCGCCCGTCGGCCCGAACTCGATCGAGAACTGCGTGACGATCACGATCTCGTTGGGCGTGGCGACGTTGGCGAACTGCGTGTGCATTTCGGAGCGCACGAATTCGAACTGCAGCGGGCGCACGCTCTTCCACGCCGTGGTGTAGTGCTCGAACACGAGATTGAGCAGCTTGCCGATGATGCGCTGCTCGGTCTGCGTGAAGTCGCGGCCTTCCACGCGCGTGTGAAAGCGCCCGTCGCCGCCGAACAGGTTGTCCACCACGAAGAACACGAGGTTCGGGTCGAACACGAACAGCGACGTGCCGCGCAGGGGCTTCACGTGCACGAGGTTCAGGTTCGTCGGGATGGGCAGGTTGCGCGTGAATTCGCTGTACTTCTGCACGCGCACGGGCCCGACCGAAATTTCGGCGGTGCGGCGCATGAAGTTGAAGATGCCCACGCGCAAGAGGCGCGCAAAACGCTCGTTGATGATTTCGAGGCCGGGCATCCGGCCGCGGACGATGCGTTCCTGCGTCGCGATGTTGTAGGGGCGGACGCCCTTGTTCTCGGACTGATCCTGGTCCGAGTCGACTTCGCCGGTGACGCCCTTGAGGAGGGCATCGACCTCCTCCTGGGACATGAACTCGCTGTGGTTCATGCTCATGATGCGTAGCTCTCCCCGCCTGGGACGCGGCGCGCGCGCGCCGTACGTGAGCTGTGCGGCGGCGTGCGTGGTTGCGATGCGCGCTGGGTCATGGGTGTTCGCTCACTGCACGACGAATTCGGTGAACAGCACGTCTTCGACGTGCGCGGGCGTGCCGTGCGGCTCGGTCGGCTGGGCGATCAGCGCGGCCAGCTCGGCGGCGAGCGCGTGCTTGCCGTCGAGCGTGGCGAGGTCTTCGGGATGCTTGTTCGAGAGCGCGAGCAGCACGCGGCTGCGAATCTCGGGCATGCGGTCGCGCAGGGCGTCCTGGGTCGCGAGCGTGTCGAGCTTCAGCGTGAGGCCGATGCGCAGATAGTGCGTTTCGCCGTCGTCGGACTGCAGGTTCACCGTCATCGGGTCGAGCGCGAAGTACACCGGCACGGCCGGAACCGGCGCGCTCGGGGTCGCGGCGGGGGCGCTGGCCTCGTGCCGCTGCATCACGAACCAGGTCGCGCCGGCTGCCGCGCCGGCGGCAAGGAGCGCGATCAGGGCGATCACGATGAGGCGCTTCATCGGGCCGGGTTTCGCGCTCTGGGGAGCGGCTTGCTGGTTTGCGGTCGTGGTGGCCATGTGCGTTGTGAGCCTTGCGTACGGGCTGGGATGCGGGCTTGCGGGCCGTTAATCCCGGGAGCTTGCATTGTTCTGGCTTTTGGCTTGCAGCGATGGGAGGAATAGAAGGGGGATTTCCGGCTATCTCGTGCTTTTGTTGCGCGGGCCGCGCAAGGCCCGCGCAAGGCCTCGCAACGCATGCGGCGGCGCGGGCGCGGCCTGAATGCGCCGCGCCTTGTCTCGTCCCGCGGACCGGTTAAAGGGGAGAAGCGCTCAGGCGAAGGTGTCGATCAGGCCGACGCTGCGCTGCGTTGCCGTGGAGGCCGTCACCGTGCCGGTGTCGTCGCCGGAGCTGGCGCCGCCACTGCCGCTGCCGCCGCGGCTCGCCGAGCGCGAACCGTTGCCGCCGTCCTGCTGCCCCTGCTGGTTCATCTGCCGCGCGAAGCCGTCGCTCACGCTGGCGCTGCCAAGGCCGATGCCGTTCTGCTCCATCGCCTCGCGCAGCTTGGGCAGCGCGGCCTCCACAGCGTCGCGCACCTGCTGGTGCTGCGAGACGAAGAGCGCATGGGCATGGCTTTCGGAGACCTGCAGCACGACCTGAAGCGGGCCGAGATCCTTCGGATTGAGCGTCAGTTCGGCCGAGGACTGGTTCGCGTTCGAGAGGAACACGACCTTCTGGCTCAGCTCGTCCTCCCAGTCGGAGGTGCCCACCTGCGGGCTCAGCGCGGCGGCGTTCGCGCCGGCCGCGGCAGCCGCGGTCGGCGCCTGGGCCACGGCCTGGGCCTGGGCGGCCGCCGCAGCGGCGGCCTGGGTCGCGGCGAGCGCATCCGCGGCGGCCTGGTTCGTGCCGCCTCCGGCCGTCTGGGTCGATCCTTGCTGCGTCGTCGCCGCGGCGGCGAGGGCGTCGGCCGCGGCCTGGGCGGGACTCGCGCCCGCGCTCGCGCCGGAGGCCAGCGTACTGCCATTGGCGGTGCCGGTCGTGCCCGCATCCTTCCCCGCGCCGTGGGCGGCGAGGTGAGCGGCGAAGCCGTCCGCCGAGCCGCCGGCGCTCGCGGCACCGCTGGCGCCGGCCGTCGCACCCGCGGCGGCGTTGCCCGCCGCGGCGCCCATCGAAGCGAAGCGCGCCGAAACGGCGCCTTGACCGCCGCGCGCCGCCGAAAGCGCGGCCTCCAGCGCGTCGTGGACCGACTTCGCGCCGCCGGAAGCGCCGCCGCTGTCCGAAGCGGTATCGCTCGCGCCGTTGGCCAGCGCGCCGGCCGTGGCGCTCGATGCGAGGCTCTGCAGCGTGGCGTCCGACTGGCCGTTGGCGCTGGCCGTCGCGCCCTGGGCTTGCGCCTGGGCCTGCATGGCCGCGGCGGCGGCCTGCGCACCGGCGGCATCGGCCTGCTGCTGCGTGGGTGAGTTGCCGCTGCGATGCTGTCCGCTGCCCCACGTGTGCTGCGTCCCCGACGACTGCGAGCTGCCGTCCGGGGCGCTGGCGTCTTGCTGGCTCCCGCTGCCCTGCGCGCCGCCGGTCGCGGCCGATTGTGCGGATTGCGCGGCCTGGGACGACTGCTGACCCTGCGACGCGGACGCCGTGGCCGAGCCCTGCTGCGACGACTGGGCCGCTTGCGAGGACGGGTTGTTCTGCCATGCCGGCGGCGTGTTTTGCTGCTGGGCGCCGATGCTCTGCTGCAGCGTTTGCGCGAAGGCCTGGCTACCCTGGGTCGCCTGGCTGGTGGAGCTGCTGGACAACGCGTCGTCTACGGCGTCGAGCAGTGAACTGGCAATGGCAAGGATCGGCATGGCGATTCCTTCGGATACCTACGGTTAAGGGTGTTGCGGCGCACGCATGCGCAGGATGCGCGCGGCGTACTCGTCGGAGTCGCGTTGTTCGCGGCGCGCTTCCTTGCGGGCGGCCACATCGTCCTGGCGCGCCTGCAGCACTTCGTATGAACCGAGCTTCTGCTTGCAGCGCTGCCATTCCGGCTTCGCGGCCTCGAGGCGCGCGCTGGCCTGGTCCAGCATGCGCCGCTGCTGCTCGATGGCGGTATCGAGCGTATCGATGAACGCCTGGAAATTACGCACGTTGCCGGCCGCCATCCCCTGGCGCGCCGACTCGGTGAAGCGCGTGTGGTACTCCGCGCGATAGTTGATGAGCGCCTCGAGCTGGGTCTCGATCTCGTTCTTCTCGCGCTGCATGCGCCCGAGCCGCTGCGCGGCGGCGTCGACGTCGTCCTGCGCGAGTCCGATCAAGGTTTGCAGCGGGGAGTGTTGCGTCATGTCCTGGCTCCTGGGGAGGTCTGGCCGATGAGCGCGCCGAGCGCTTCGAGGCTGGACGGGTAGCTGGCGGTCTCGCGAAAGCCCTGTTGCAGGAACGCCTCGATGCGCGGATACAGCGCGATCGCGCGGTCGAGCACCGCGTCGCGTCCGCTCACGTAAGCGCCCACGTTGATGAGGTCGCGGTTGCGCTGGTAGCGCGAAAGCATCTGCTTGAGCGCGCGCGTGCGGTTCAGGTGCTGGTCGTCGATCAGCGCGGTCATCGCGCGGCTGATCGAGGCTTCGATGTCGATGGCCGGATAGTGGCCCGCTTCCGCGAGGGCGCGCGAGAGCACGATATGGCCGTCGAGAATCGCGCGCGCCGAGTCGGCAATGGGGTCCTGCTGGTCGTCGCCTTCGGTGAGCACGGTGTAGAACGCCGTGATCGAGCCGCCGCCCTCGGGGCCGTTGCCGGTGCGCTCGACGAGCGCGGGCAGGCGCGCGAATACCGAAGGCGGGTAGCCCTTGGTCGCGGGCGGCTCGCCGATGGCGAGCGCGATCTCGCGCTGCGCCATCGCGTAGCGCGTGAGCGAGTCCATCAGCAGCAGCACGTGCTTGCCCTGGTCGCGGAAATATTCGGCGAGCGTCGTGGCGTAGGCGGCGCCCTGCATGCGCAGCAGCGGCGAGACGTCCGCCGGCGCGGCCACCACGACCGAGCGCGCGAGCCCGTCGGGCCCGAGGATCTGCTCGATGAATTCCTTCACTTCGCGGCCCCGCTCGCCGATCAGGCCGATCACGATCACCTCGGCGCTCGTCGCGCGCGCCATGGTGCCGAGCAGCACCGACTTGCCGACGCCCGAGCCCGCGAAGAGGCCCATGCGCTGGCCGCGCCCGACCGTGAGCAGGGCGTTGATCGCGCGCACGCCGACGTCGAGCACCTTGTGGATCGGCTCGCGGTTGAGCGGATTGATCGACGGCGCGGTGAGCGGCGCGTCGGCTTCGGCCGCGAGCGGCCCGAGCCCGTCGAGCGGCTTGCCGGAGGCGTCCACCACGCGGCCGAGCATGCCCCAGCCCACTGGCAGGCGCTTCGCGCCCGCCATGGGATTGGCGATCGGCGCGGCTTCGAGCGGCCAGACGCGCGCGCCGGGCAAGAGGCCCGCGACCTCGGTCGTGGGCATGAGGAAAAGCTTGTCGCCCGAGAAGCCCACCACCTCGGCTTCGGCCATCGCCAGCGTGGCGCCGGGCGGCAGTTCGATCATCACTTCGGCGCCCACCGCGAGGCGCAGGCCCACCGCTTCGAGCACGAGGCCGGCGGCGCGCGTGAGGCGGCCGCAGGCGCGCAGCGGCTTTGCCAGAACGTTGCGCTGGCGCACGCCCGAAAGGAACGCGTTCCAGGACTGCAAATGAGGATTCGCGGGATCGAAATGAGGCGGCGGCGTGTAGGGCGGGACTGCCGCGGCGCTGCCGGCAACGCCCGCGTGCGGGCCGCCGGCCGCGGCGGCAGGGGCTGCGTGGACGTCGCCGCCCACCAGCATGGCGGCCTGCTCCGCGTCGTGCGCGCCGGGCCCGAACGAAGCGAGCGCGAGCTCCTGCTCGAGCGGCGTCAGGTCGCTCGTGTGGATCGTTCCGGCGGGCGGCGGCGTCACCATGGCCGGACCTTGCCGAGCGCGGCGGACACGCGCTCCCAGCGCGAGGCGACGTTCGCGTCGACCTCGCCGGTGGCGGCCTGCGCGCGGCAGCCGCCGCGCTCGAGCGCCGGATCGGTGCGCACGGTCCAGCCGCGCGCTTCGAGTTCTTCCTGCAGATAGGCCTCGACCACGGGCAGGTCGGCGGGGCTTACCACGAGCTGCGGCGAGCCTGCGAGCGCGGGTTCGGCGGCGAGCACCTCGCGGGCCACCGCGACGAGCGCGGTCGGGTCGTGCTGGACGTGCTGGCGCACGACCTGCTGGGCAATGTCGAGCGCGAGCTCGACGAGCGTTTCGGCCACGCCCGCCTCGACGGTCGTGAGCGCGTCGGAAAAGCGCTGCGCGATCTGCGCGAGCTGGCGCGCCTGGGCGCGCGCATCGGCGAGCCCCTGCTCGAAGCCCTGCTTGTGGCCCTGGTCGTAGCCGGCCTGGTAGCCGAGCGCCTGGCCCGCGACGTGGCCCGAGGCCACGCCTTGCGCATGCGCGTCGTCGCGCAGCCGCTGGAGCTCGGCCTCGAAGGCCGCCTCTTCGTCGGGCGAAGGCGGCGGGGGCGGGGGCGGCGGCGGGTCGAACGACGCCATCTCCCAGCGCTGGTACGCCGAGGTTCTGGCTTGGGCCTTCGCCATGTTGGCTTCGGCCGTCGTCTCGTCAGACATACGCATCTTCCGCCTTGCCGCCGATCACGATCTGGCCGCTTTCGGCCAGATTTCGCACGATCTGCAGGATACGCCGCTGCTGCGCTTCGACTTCCGAAACGCGCACGGGGCCGCGCGCGTCGAGGTCTTCGGCGAGCAGTTCGGCCGCGCGCTGCGACATATTGGAGAGGAACTTCTGGCGCAGCGCGGGCGGCGCGCCCTTGAGCGAGATGATGAGCGACTCCGACTCCACTTCCTTGAGCAGCAGCTGGATCGCGCGGTCTTCGAGATCGAGCAGGTTCTCGAACACGAACATCTGGTCGACGATCTTCTGCGCGAGCTCGGCGTCGTACTGGCGCACGCTTTCCAGCACGCCTTCTTCGTGCTGACTCGTCATGAAGTTGAGGATTTCGGCCGCCGTGCGGATGCCGCCCATCGGGCTGCGCTTGAGGTTGTCGCTGCCCGAGAGCAGGCCCGTGAGCACGTCGTCGAGCTCGCGCAGCGCGGCCGGCTGGATGCCGTCGAGCGTCGCGATCCGCAGCAGCACGTCGTTGCGCAGGCGTTCGGTGAAGCACGAGGCGATTTCGGAGGCCTGATCGCGGTCGAGGTGCACGAGGATGGTCGCGATGATCTGCGGGTGCTCGTTCTTGATGAGCTCGGCCACCGACCCCGAGTCCATCCACTTGAGCCCTTCGATGCCGCTCGTGTCGCCGCCCTGCAGGATGCGGTCGATGATGGCGCCGGCCTTATCCTCGCCGAGCGCCTTGTTGAGCACGTTGCGGATGTAGTCGTTGGAGTCGAGCGAGAAGGCGGTGTGCTGCTCCGCCTCCTTCACGAACTCCTGCAGGATGACTTCGATCTCTTCGCGCTTGACGTTCTTCAGCGTGGCCATGGCCGTGCCGATCTTCTGCACTTCGCGCGGGCCGAGGAACTTGAAGACCTCCGCGGCCTCCTCCTCGCCGATCGACATCAGCAGCAGTGCACTCTTGACAGCCCCTTCAGCGCTCATCGTTCACCCAGGTCTTCACGACGGTTGCAACGATCTTCGGATCCTGGCGCGCGATCGTGCGCGCATATTCCAGGTTCCGCTCGAATTTGTGCTTCTCGCTCTCGAAGGAGAGCAGGGCGGCTTCGCTGTCGTGGTCCTCGGCCTTTTTCTCGGCGTGGGGCAGGCCGTCGAGCAGCAGCGGCTCGGCGTCGTCGCTGCCGGCCAGCGCGGGCGCGGCCGGCTCCGGCGGCGGGAACGCGCGGCGCAGCGCCGGCTTCACCATCGCGAAGTAGAGGAACAGCGCCACGGCGCCGATGCCGAGCCACGTCGCGATCTGCTTCGCGAGCGCGATGATGTCGGGCTGGCGCCACCACGGCAGGTTCGCGTCCGGGTCGACTTCCTGCTGGAACGCCGCGTTCACGACGTTCACGGAGTCGCCGCGCTTCGCGTCGTAGCCCATCGCGTCCTTCACGAGCTGGTCGATCTGGGCGAGCTTCTGGGCGTCGAGCGGCTGCATCGTCGCATGGCCTTTCGCGTCCACCTTGGGCTGATAGTTGACGATCACGGCGACCGAAAGCCGCTTGATCCCGCCCGGCGACTGCTGAAAGTCGCGCACGGTCTTGTCGAGCTCGTAGTTGGTCGTGGTGTCGCGATGGTCGGAGATCGGCGTCGTGGCCGGCGCGCCGCTCGCGCCCGCCGGCGCGGTGATGGGCGCGGAGGCCGGCTGCGGCGGTTGATTCGAAAGCGCACCCGGCACGCCCGAGGCGCCGCCCTGCTGCATTTCCGTGTCGATGCTCTGCTGCTGGCTGCGGATCGAGCTTTGCTGCGGGCTGCCATTCGGGCCGTAGTCTTCGGAAGTCTGCTCGAGCTTCGAGAAGTCGATGTCGGCGCTCACCTGCGAGCGTGCGTTGCCCGCGCCGAAGAGCGGGGCGAGGATGGCGTCGATGCGCGCCTGCGTGTCGTGCTCGACCTGGTGCACGTACTTGAGCTGCGAGGCGTCGAGGCCGGCGCCCGAGCTGCTCTGCGTGAGCAGGTTGCCGTCCTGGTCCACCACGGTCACGTTGCGCACCGGCAGGTCGGGCACCGCGGCCGCCACCATATGGGTGATGGCGGCCACCTGGCCGTCGTCGAGCACGCGGCCCGGATAGAGGTTCACGAGCACCGAGGCGGTGGGCGCTTCGCGCTCGCGCACGAACACGGTGGGCTTCGGGATGGCCAGATGCACGCGCGCCGACTTCACGCTCGCGATCGACTCGATCGTCTGCTCGAGCTCGCCTTCCAGCGCGCGCTGGTAGTTCACCTGCTCGGCGAACTGGCTGATGCCGAACTTCTGGTTGTCCATCAGCTCGAAGCCGACCGAGCCGTTCTTCGGCAGGCCCTGGGAAGCGAGGCGCAGGCGCATTTCGTTGACCTGGTCGGAAGGCACGAGAATCGCGCCGTTGCCGTCCGAAAACTTGTAGGGAACGTTTGCGGCCTGGAGCGCAGTAATGATGGCGCCGCCGTCGCGGTCCGAAAGATTGCTGTACAGCACCTTGTAGTCGGGCGCGCGCGACCAGAGCACGAGCGCCGCCACGACCGCGACGAATATCGCAACGGCCACGATGAGCGGCGCGCGCGGGTTGCCGCGCATGCCCCGCAGCGACGACAGCGAGCCGAGGCGCTGCGCGAAGCCGCCTGCGCCGCCGCCGAAGTCGTCGGCGGCGCCGGGCGTCGCCGCGCCCGCTGCGGCAGCGCCCGTGGCGAGGCCCAGGCGGGCGTCGGGGTTGATCAAAGAGTTGGCTGACGAATCCATGCGTCGGGGTTCTCCGGGAGTCCTGCTGCGTCCCGCCGGCGGCGCCGCGCGCGCACGGCCGGGACTTTCACACCGGAGAATTATCCGGGGGGCGGGGCAAGCCGATTGCGGGAATAGAGCCGGGTTTTCCCCCTAGTTTCGGCGCTCCCGCAAAGGGCCCGCTGCTATGCTCTCCACCAGACTCGGCGCCCTTGTCCGCTCAGGCTGCGGCGGGTACCGGGCGATTGCGGCCGCGCGAGCGGCGCGCCATTCCTTCCAGATTCGTGGAGTCACCATGACCATATCCCCGCTCACCTCCGCACTCGCGCAAATGCAATCGATGGCGGCGCAGGCGGCCGGCGGCACGACCGCCGCCGACGAGTCGTCGGGCGCGGCGACGGCGGGCGGGTTCGCCGCGGCGCTCAAGGCCTCGCTCGACAAGATCAGCGACGACCAGCAAAAGGCGGTGGGCGAGTCGCAGGCGTTCGAATTGGGGTCGAACAACGTGTCGATCAACGACGTCATGGTGGACATGCAGAAAGCCAACGTCGGCTTTCAGTTCGGGCTCCAGGTGCGCAACAAGCTGGTCTCCGCCTACACCGACCTCATGCAGATCCAGGTCTGATCGCGTCGCACTGACGTCGCACTAAAGCTTCTCCCGCTTCGTTCCGATAACCCGGTTACAAGCTGCCTGACGCGCCGTGCGCGCCGGGTGCCTACACCGTAACCACCGCAGCACGTATCGAGGAGAAGCGCCGATGTTTTCCCCTGCCCATTCCGGAGCCAATGCTTACGCACGCGTGGGGGTTCAGACAGGGGTCATGGGCGCGAGTCCGCACAAGCTGATCGTGCTCCTGTACCAGGGGGCGCGCAAAGCGGTCGCACAGGCACGCTTGCATTTGCAGATGGGCAATGTCGGGCCGCGTTGCGAAGCGATCAGCAAGGCGATCCGGATTGTCGAAAGTGGGCTCCAGTTGTCGCTGAACGCGGAGGCGGGCGGGGAAATCGCGCAGCGCCTGAATACGCTGTACGGCTATATGACACGGCGGCTGCTGGAAGCCAATATTGAACAGAGCGAGTCCAAGCTGGTCGAGGTCGACCGGCTGCTGGCAACGCTCGAGGAAGCATGGCTGGGAATCGCGCCGGAAGCCGAGCAGCCGGGCGCATTGCCAGCCGCTCCGGGGTCCGGTCCATTGACGAGATGAGTTCGAAAGCAGACTACTTCGCCCGCTACGAAGCGATTGCGGCAGTCTCGGGGCAGATGCTCTGCGCGGCACGCGATTCGCACTGGAATGCGCTGATCGGTCTCCAGGAGGAGTACCGCTCACTCGTCGATGCGCTCAAGGCCGCCGACGGCGGCGTACGGCTCACCGGTGCCGAACGCGCGCGCAAGTTCGAGTTGATCCGCCAGATCCTTGCCGACGATGCGGCCATCCGCGATCTCGCGAGTCCCTGCATGGCGCGTTTGTCGGCGCTGTTCGCGGGGACGGCGCAGCCTTCCAGGGTCCTGAAAGAACTGTATGGCGCGCGCTGAAAGCGCCGGCTGATATCGATATTGACAGACGGGCACTGCGCCGCGAGCGCCGCGACCCGGCGGCTTCGGGGAGCGCATGAACGGAATCGACACGGGCAGCGCCGCGCTGCTGGCGGGCGGCGTGAGCGGGCTCAGTCCGGTGGGCTCGCAGGGCAGCGCCGGCGCCGCGCAGACGGGGGTCTCCGCCCTCGCCACGGGCGGCGCCGCCGCGCTTGCCGACTCGCAAACCGGCACCGCCCCGCAGGCTTCGGCGCTGACCGTACTCTCCGCCGTTGCGCTCGCGCTCGATGCCATCATCCGCTCCGGCGGCGAAGCGACGCCCGCCGTGGTCGGCGAAGCGCCGGTCTGGAGCGATCCCGATGCGGCCACGCCCGGCGACGCTTCCCTGCCGCTGCCCGGCATGCCTGCCACGGCCGCCCCTGCGGCCACTGGGGTCACCACCGGCGCCGCGGCGGCCGATCTGGCGGCGCTCGAAGCCGCGCTGATCGCCGACACGGACGCCGCGCTCGCGCAAGGCGCGGCGAATCCCGCCTCCGCTTTCACCGATAGCGCCGCGACGGCCAATGCCGCCGCGGTCGCTTTGGCGGCAGAGGACGCTGCCGCCGCCGGGCAGGCCGCTGGCGCTGGCGCGACCGCTCAGGCCGCCGCCGCGCAGTCGGGCCCGGTCGCTGCGCTCGCTGCCGCGCTACAGCAGACCGTGACCGGCAGCGGTCTTTTCTACGAATCGCACCTCGCGCAATGGCTGCTTGGCCAGCGTACGCCCGCTTCGCTCGCGGACGAGCCGCAGAACCGGCTCGTCGATGCCTCGGCGCAATTGCCGCTCGACTGGGCGCTCGCCTCCGACGAAGCCGACGACGTGCTCTGGGCCGAAGCGGGCGCGCGTGACGCGATGCCCGGCGGCGCGCGCGGCGATGGCACGAATGCGTCGCAGGCGGCCAACCTGGGGCCGGAGACCGGCGCGGCCTTGCTTGCTTCGAACCCGGCCGGCGCGGCATTCGTGCGCACGAACGGCCTGCTGGCCGAGGCGACGCTCCTGCCCGCATCGCAGAACGAGGCGCAGAGCCAGGCGGTGCACGCCGCCGTGATTCCGCTCGTGCGCCAGCAGCTCGACCTGCTCGCTACCGGCGAATTCCGCTGGACCGGCGAGGCATGGCCCGGCGTGCGATTCGACTGGAGCCTCCAGCAGGAGCGCTTCGATCCGCGCGACGGGCGTCATGGGGCGGGCGGCGATCCGGCCGATGCGCCGTGGCGCACGCGGCTCACGCTCTCGCTGCCGACACTCGGCACCGTGGACGCCGAGCTCACCCTGGCGGGCGAGGCGCTGGCCGTGCGCGTGCAGGCAAATCCGGGCGGCGCGGTGCGATTGATTGCGGGCGGCGATGCGCTGCGCGGCCGGCTCGAAGCCTTGGGCCTCGCGCTGACCTCGCTCTCGATCCGCGAGGTGGGGGGCGCACCGGCTCCCGCCGAAGCGTCGAAGGCGGCCAGTGCCTATGCGCGCGCCGCTGCGGCAGCGGCCGCCGCCGCCGCGCAGGACGCGCAAGTCCATGCGCAAGCGCCTACCCCTGCGCCGGACGGCGCCGCCGCCGACTTCGACTGGGAGCTCTGATGAGCCGCATGCACCGCAAGACAGCCGCGGCGCTCGCCTACGACACGCCCACCGCCGAAGGCGTGCCGCGCGTCGTGGCGAAGGGCTACGGCATCGTCGCCGACATGATCGTCCAGCGCGCGAAGGAGGCCGGGCTGTACGTGCATCAGTCGCCCGAAATGGTGTCGCTGCTGATGCAGGTGGATCTCGATGCGAAGATTCCGCCAAGGCTCTATCAGGCCGTCGCGGAACTGCTCGCGTGGCTGCACCAGCTCGAAGCTGTGCAGCCGGAGAAGGCAGCCGGAAGCGATGCGGCAGCCGGCGCCGCGAAAGCCGCGCTCACATCGATGCAGCCGATGCAGCCGGCGCGGCCCATGCAGCCGGCCGCGTTGCCCGCGCCGCTCAGAACTTCATCATCAAGCTGATCAGCGCGTTGAAGAGCCGCCCGTAGGGCGGCGCGATGAGCCCGCGCCCGTTCAGGCGCGACTGCGTGAACACGGGCTTCATCTGCGAGAACGTCGCGAAGCCTTCATAGCCGTGGTACGCACCCATGCCGCTCGCCCCGACGCCGCCGAACGGCAGGCCTTCCGCGGCGATGTGCATGAGCGTGTCGTTCACCGACATGCCGCCCGCCACCGTCTCGTGCGTCACGCGCTCGACCGTGCGCGCGTCGTCGGCATAGAGGTAGAGCGCGAGCGGACGCGCGCGCGTATTTACGTAGCGCAGCGCTTCGTCGAGCGTGTCGTAGGGCACGAGCGGCAATAGCGGCCCGAAAATCTCCTCCCGCATGAGCGTCGTGTCCTCGGGCGCGCCCGTCACGATCACGGGCGCGAGGCGGCGCGCCGCCGCGTCATGGCCGCCGAGCGGATGCAGTTGCGCGCCGGCGTCCTGTGCTTCGTCGGCAAGCCGCAGCAGGCGCTCGAAATGGCGCGCCGAGATGATCGAGGTGTAGTCGCCGTTGTGCAGGAAGTCCGGGTAGAGCTGCGCAAAGCGCATGCGCGCGCGTTCGATGAAGGCCGCCTCCTTGCCGCGCGGCAGCAGCACGTAGTCGGGGGCGATGCAGGTCTGCCCCGCGTTGAGCGTCTTGCCGAGCAGCAGGCTGTCGACCGCGTAGTCGAAGCGCGCCGCTTCGCCTACGATCGCGGGCGACTTGCCGCCCAGTTCGAGCGTGACGGGCGTGAGATTGGCCGCCGCCGCGCGCATGACTTCGTGGCCGACGCGCGTCGAGCCCGTGAACAGCAGATGGTCGAAGGGCAGCGCCGTGAAGGCGGCGCCCACCGAGGCGTCGCCGTTCACCACGGCCACGTGGTCGCGCGCGAAGGTCTTGCCGATCAGCTCCTCGACGAGCGCCGACGTGCGCGGCGTGAGCTCCGACATCTTGATCATCGCGCGGTTGCCGGCCGCGAGCGCGCACACGAGCGGCCCCGCGCCGAGCAGCAGCGGATAGTTCCACGGCACGACGATGCCGGCCACGCCGAGCGGCTGGGGCACCACTTTCGCGTGTGCCGGGCGCAGCCATCTGCCCACGCCGCGCCGCTGCGGCTTCATCCAGCGTTCGCCGTGCCTGAGCGCCGAGTCGATCTCCTGCTTCAGCGTCACGAATTCGGCCAGCGTGATTTCCGCTTTCGAGCGCTGGCCGAAGTCGGCGTTCATCGCTTCGGCCAGCGCGTCGCGGTTGTCCATCACCATCGCGCGCAAGGCCTTGAGATGGCGCGCGCGCGTTTCCCAGGCGGGGAAGGGTTCGCGCAGGAAGGCTTCGCGCTGCGCGGCGAGCAAGGTGAGGAGGCCGTGGTGCGATTCGCGGGAATCAGACGAATCGGGCGAATCGGGCGAATCGGGCGAATCGGGCGAATCGGGCGAAAGGGCCTCGGGCAGGTCGTGCTTCATGGTCGGTCCTCGGGACTGGAATGTATTGTGGTTCTCGATGCGGGATTCCGCGCTTCAAAGCCTCTTTCGCCGCTCCGTTCACGGCGCCGGAAAGGCGCGCGCGACGAGCGCCGCATGGTCGAAGCGCGCAGGCAGCGTGCCGAACACGCGGCCGCAATCGGCGCTGTGCTCGTCGAGACGCGTGGCGATGAAGGCGTCGGCGACTTCGGCCGGACCTTCGCGCAGCACCACGGCCTGCGCGATCAGTACGAGCTGCTGGGCGATGTGCCGTGCGTTCGCTTCGCGCGTGCCGGGCGCACCGTTCAGCAGTGCAGACAATCGATCGAGCGCCGCTTCGAGTCCCGGATGCCCGTGCGCGTCGCGCCGCCAGGCGAGGAAGAGGGCCTGCGCGACGTCGGCTTCGCGCTCCAGCGCGCGCAGCACGTCGAGGCACATGACGTTGCCCGACCCTTCCCAGATCGAGTTGACGGGCGCCTCGCGATAAAAGCGTGCCATCGGCCCTTCCTCGACATAGCCGTTGCCGCCCCAGACCTCCATCGCCTCGCCGGTGAACGCGAGCGCGCGCTTGCAGACCCAGAATTTCGCGGCGGGCGTGATGACGCGGCGCCACGCGCGCGCGGCAAGCGAATCGGCGCTTTCCTCGAAGGCCTGCGCGAGCCGCATGAAGAGCACCGTCGCGGCCTCGGATTCGAGCGCGAGATCGGCGAGCACGTTCTGCATGAGCGGCTGTTCGGCGAGAAGACGCCCGAACGCGCTGCGGTGCCGCGCGTGATGGATCGCCTGCACGAGCGCCGCCCGCATGAGCGCCGCACTGCCGATCACGCAGTCGAGCCGCGTGTAATTCGCCATTTCGATGATGGTGGGCACGCCCCGGCCTTCCTCGCCGATCATCACGCCGTACGCGTCGAAGAATTCGACTTCGCTGCTCGCGTTCGAGCGATTGCCGAGCTTGTTCTTCAGGCGCTGCACGTTCACGGTGTTCTTCGTGCCGTCGGGCGCGTAGCGCGGCACGAAGAAGCACGAGAGCGCGTCTTCTTCGCCCGTGCGCGCGAGCACGAGGTGTGCGTCGCACTGCGGCGCCGAGAAAAACCACTTGTGGCCGGTGAGCCGGTATTGCGCGCCGCGGCCGCTCGCGGCGCTGGCAGGGCACGCTTCGGTGCGGTTGCTGCGGACGTCGGAGCCGCCCTGCTTCTCGGTCATCCCCATGCCGATCATCATCGACGACTTTTGCGGCCACGGCAGATCGCGCGGGTCGTGCTTGCGCGCATAGAGGCGCTCGCGCAGCGACTCGAAGAGCGCGGGCTCGCGTTGCAGCACGGGGATGCTCGCGAAGGTCATCGTTATCGGGCAGAGCGACCCCGATTCGATCTGGGCGTGCAGGAAATAGCCCGCGCTGCGGGCGGCCATCGCGCCGTGCTGCGGGTTCGAAAACGGCAGCGCGTGCAGGCCTTCGGCGCGCAGCAGGGCGAGCAGGCGATGCCAGGCCGGATGGAATTCGAGTGCGTCGATACGCTCGCCGCGCGGGCTGTGCGTGAAGAGTTCGGGCTCGTGGCGGTTGGCGAGATCCGCGAGTGCGATCGTCTCGGCCGTGCCGAGCTGCCCGCCGTCGCGCATGAGGGCTTCGCGATGCCAGCCGGCGCCGGCGCGCTCGAGGGCTTCGGCGAGCGCCGCGTCGGTGGCGAACAGGTTGTAGTCCGCAAGCGGCGGCGCCTGGTTCGTCACTTCATGGGTCGTGCCGGGGCGACGTGCTGTGTCCATCTGCCTGCCTCCTTGGGACGGGCTCTTCTGGCCCATTGATCGTTCCAGCGCTCCCTGACTGCTTGCCGGAACCTTTCATCGGTGGCGTCTGCCGCGCCCTTCATGTTAGGCGCGGCGGCGTCCTACGGTTTAGAGGAAACTCTCTGACATAAATTGCAGCGCTCGCACGTGACGCTTTCTACAATGCGCGAAAAAGAATTATCGAACGAGCGTGCGCTGAGCGCCAATCGTGGGCAAACCCGGTGGGCAAACCCGGCGCGGCGCGAAGAACCTGGGAGGAGGCGATGGCATACGACTACATCATCGTAGGTGGCGGCTCGGGCGGCGCATCGCTCGCCGGGCGGCTGGCCGCGAACTGTCCCGACGCGACCGTCGCGCTCATCGAAGCCGGGCCGCACACGCGACGCAATTGGCTCGTCAACATGCCGATGGGCGTCGCGGGGCTCGTGCCGCGCCGCATGAAGAACAACTACGGCTATGAAACCGTGCCGCAGCCGGGGCTGGCGGGCCGGCGCGGCTACCAGCCGCGCGGCCGCGGCTTCGGCGGGTCGAGCGCGATCAACGCGATGATCTACACGCGCGGCCATCCGCTCGACTACGACGAGTGGGCGCAACTGGGTTGCACGGGCTGGGCCTGGCGCGACGTGCTGCCGTACTTCGTGCGCGCCGAGGACAACTCGCGCGGCGCGAGCGCGCTGCATGGCGCGGGCGGCCCGCTCGGCGTTTCCGACCTGTGCGAGCGCAATCCGGTGGCCGGGCGCTTCGTGCGCGCGGCGCTGGAGGCGGGCTTTCGCGCCAACGACGACTTCAACGGACCCGATCAGGAAGGCGTGGGCTTTTACCAGGTGACGCAGCGCGGCGGCGAACGCTGTACCGTCGCACGCGCGTATCTGTATGACAAAACGCCTGGGCAAGAACGGCCGAACCTGCACCTGATCGCCGACGCGACCGTGCTGCGCGTCACCTTCGACGGTGCGCGCGCGAGCGGCGTGGAGGTGGCGCGCGGCGGCCGGATCGAAACGCTGGAGGCGTGCGCGGAAGTGATCCTCGCGGCCGGGGCGTTCAACACGCCGCAACTCCTGATGTGCTCGGGCATCGGCCCGGCCGAGGCGCTGCGCGAGCACGGCATTGCCGTGCTGCACGACGCGCCGGAGGTAGGCCGCAACCTGATCGACCATATCGACTTCACGTACAACAAGCGCGTCCATTCGAGCGAAACCATCGGCTATTCGCTGCGCGGCGTCGCGAAGATGCTGCCGGGGCTTGCGCGCTACGTGGGTGCGCGGCGCGGCATGTTCACGACCAACGTGGCGGAGGCGGGTGGCTTTCTGAAGAGCCGCGCCGATCTCGATCGGCCCGATCTGCAACTGCACTTCTGCACGGCGCTCGTGGACGATCACAGCCGCCGCCTGCATTGGGGGCATGGCTATTCGCTGCCCGTTTGCGTGCTGCGGCCGTTCAGCCGCGGCACCGTGACGCTTGCGAGCGCCGATGCGCGCGTTGCACCCGTAATCGATCCGCGCTTTCTGTCAGATACGCGCGACATGGACCTGCTCGTGGAGGGCACGCGCCTCGCGCGGCGCATCATCGATGCGGCACCGCTCGCGCAACTGGGCGGCCGCGAACTCTACACGCATGCGGGACAATCCGAAGCCGAATTGCGCGCGACCATCGCCGCGCATGCCGACACGATCTATCACCCGGTCTCGACCTGCCGCATGGGCAGCGACGCGCAGTCGGTGGTGGACCCGCAACTGCGCGTGCGCGGCGTGAGCGGACTGCGCATCGCCGACGCCTCGGTCATGCCGACGCTGATTGGCGGCAACACGAACGCGCCGACGGTCATGATCGGCGAGCGGGCGGCCGACTTCATGACGCAGGCGCGCCGCACCCACGGCGATGCGCACGACGATACGAGCCGTGCAGGCATGGCGGTCTGACGCAGGCCTTTCCTCCGGCTTCATCCGACCCGCGCGCATGCCGCTCCCCGTAAAACGGGGCGGCTCGCGCGTTTCCCCATGAACGTGCATTGACGAAAAGCACGTGCGGCAGGTGGTTTTCGTTAAATACTGTACGGTGCGTCGCTCGCACCCATTTTCGAGATTTCGCACTCCCTATAATCGCGCCCGCAGTGGGGCGTGTCAGTTGGCGCGTCCGCGAACCGGAGGAGCCGCGTCGATGAGTATCAACGTCTTTCAATTATTGGAAACGGTCCTGAGCGACGATGTCGTCAAAACCTTGTCCACCCGTTTCGGCCTCACACCTGAATACACCCGCCGGATCACCGGCGCCGCCGCGCCCGCGCTCGTCGCGGCCGTCATGCACCGGGGCAGCACGGCCGAGGGCGCGCGCAATCTTTTTGCGGCCATCATGTCGCCCGCGGCGAACGCCCAGATCGGCAAGCAACTGCCCAGCCTGCTCTCGAACACGGCGAGCCTTTCCGCGCTCGAAGCGGGGGGCCGCGAACTGATCCAGAAGGCGACCGGCACGAACGTCGGCGCACTGTCCGATGCCGTGGCCGAGCATACGGGTGCGCCGCAATCGACGGCTTTCGCGCTGTGCGGCGTGGTCGGCGCAACGCTGATGGGCATTCTGAAGCAGCATTTCACGCAATCGCAGGGTTCTGTAGGACAACTGCCTACCTTGCTTGGCCATCAATTGCCGGCGGTCAGCGCGCACCTCACCGACCGGATTGCGAGCGCGATCGGTCTCGGCAGCGCGGCGGCCTTTGGTGCGGCAATTCTTGCGAAGCTCAAGGACGTATCGGCGCATCTCGCGCATCCGCATCCGCAGCCGCCGTCGCAGCCGGTGGCGAACTCGTGGCCGCCGCAGACCCTCGACCGCGAACCCGCGCCGCCGAGTCAGCGCAGCCATGCGTGGATCGTGTGGCTGCTCGCGCTGCTGGTCCTCGCCATCGCCTTTTTCGCGCTGCGCTCGTGCCAGCGTGACGAATCCGCCGACTCGGCCGCGCAGCCCGAGCCGGCCGCGAGCGCGGTACCGGCCGCGGTGCCGGCAGCCGAACCGGCCTCCGAGGTTTCGGCGCCTGTCGTCGCGTCCGGGGCCTCGGCTGCCGTTGCTGCAACGGCAGCAAGCGATACGGCCTCGGCTCCCGCGGCACCCGCACCGACACAGGATGCGCACCTGTCGTTCACGGTGAGCAACGCCGGCGTACCGACGATTGCGGCGACGGTCGGCAGCGAAGCCGAGAAAGCGCAACTCCTCGACGTGCTGACGAAGAAGTTCGGAGCGGGAAAGTTCGCAGTCAACGTGACGATCGACCCGGCGACGAAGCCGGCTGGATGGCTCGCGCACCTCGACGGTCTCCTGCCGCTGATGGCGCTGCCGGGCGCTGAAGTGAAGATCGACGGTACGCACGTCGAACTGAGCGGCGCGGCGGCGGATGCGAAGGCGGGCTGGCTCGACAAGCTCAAGGCGTTGTTCGGCTCGGCCTTCGACGTCAGCGCGTTCAACGCGCAGCAAGCCGTGGCGAGCGCGACGCAGTCCTTCCGCGATGCGATCAAGGGCCTCTTCGGCGCCGACGCTTCGTGCGCGGCCGACGACGTATCGAAAGTGCTGAACCTGCAGGTCGTGAACTTCGCGACGGGCAGCTCGGCCGTGCCGGCAACGGCAGCCGACGACCTGCGCCAGTCGGCGAAGGTGCTCGATACGTGCGCGAAGAACGGCAAGCCGGTGGCGCTGGAAGTGGCGGGCTATTCGGACAACGTGGGCGACGCGGCAGCCAACCTCGCGCTTTCGAAGCAGCGCGCGCTGGCCGTGCGTAGCTACCTCGTAGCGCAGGGCACGCCGCTCGGCACGCTGAGCGCGCAAGGCTATGGCGATGCGAAACCCGTCGACAGCAACGATACCGAAAGCGGCCGGTTCCACAACCGTCGCATCGAGTTCGTGCCGCAGCAGTAGGCGGGTGGGGATGGCTTGAAGGAGGCCGCCCGGCGCGAACCGGGCGGTTTTTCATTGGCTGCGGGCGCCCCCCTCCAACCCCGGCGGCCGCACGAAATCGTCGAGAAACGACGAGGGCTTGCCGAACTCCTCGCGCGCCACGTCGAGCCACGCGCGCGCCGCATGCGACAGATAGGCGTTGCGCTTCCAGCCGATCGCCATGTCCCACGCGATCTCCGGTTCGCTCACCGGCAGGCAGGTGAAGCGCGCCGAATCGAGCCGCCGCACGTAAGGCGCGGGCAGAAGTGCGATCCCCACGCCCGCGAGTACCAGCGCCGCCATCAGATCCCAGTGCCCGCTGCGCCCCACGATCTGCGGCACGTAGCCGGCCGCGCGGCAGGCGTGCAGCACGACGTCGTTGAGCGCGAGACTTTCGCCATAGAACACGAACGGTTCGGCGGCGAGGTCGGCGAGCGGCACGGTCGCGGCGCCGTCCCAGCGCGAGCCTTTCGGCGCGACGAGCCACAGCACCTCGTGCGAGATCGGCAACACGTCGATGGCCGCCGGATCGACGGGCTGCAGGACGCCGCCCAGTTCCAGTTCGCCCGAAATCAGCGCCGCTTCGATCGCGCGCGAACCCTGCTCGAAAAGCTTCAACTCGATCCTCGGGTAGCGCTGACGGAACGCCGCGATGGCCGGCGTGAACAGCGACCCGCCCATCGGCGGAATGCCGATGGTCAGCTCGCCGCGGCCCAGCGTGGCCAGATCGGCAAGCTCGGCTTCCAGCTGCGCCTGCGCCGCGAGCACGTCCTGGCCGCGTTGCCAGACGACGCGGCCCGCGTCGGTGAGCACCATCTGGCGGGCATCGCGCAGCAGCAACTGGGTGCCGGTTTCATCCTCCAGCGCCTTGACCATCTTGCTGATGGTCGGCTGGGTGACGTGCATGGCCTCGGCGGCAGCGGTGAAGCTCTGCTGCCGGACCACCTCGATGAAATAGCGAAGCGCGCGCAGTTCCACGGTCGTGACCTTTAATTCCAGATTGGAATGACTTCGATAAATCTAAGTCATTTTATTTATGTTGCGGTGCAACCTATACTGACTTCCATCGAAACGCCAGCCAGGGTTTGCCATGATCGCTCCGACCTCTCCCTCCTCCCGCAACGCTCCGCAAGACGCGGGCGGACTGGCGCGCGTGGGCCGGATCGCCGCTCAGTCGGCGTTGCTGGCCGGCGTCTGGTTTGCCGCCGACGCGCTCGTGCGCGTCACGCACCTGCCGGTGCCGTCGGGCGTGGTCGGTCTCGTGGCGCTGCTCGCGCTGCTTTTTTGCGGCGGCGTTGCGCCGCGCTGGGTGAAGGCCGGCGCCGACTGGCTGCTCTCCGACATGCTGCTCTTTTTCATTCCGGCCGCCGTGGCGGCGGTTCAGTACGGCGGCCTGTTTCGCGCCGACGGATGGCGCCTCGCGCTCGTGGTGATGGGCGGCACGCTGATGGTGATGGTGGCGGTGGCGATTGCCGTGGAGCAGGCCGCGCGGCTCGAACGGCGCCTCGCGCTGCGCCGGGTGCAGCACGCGCGTCTTCAGCATGCGCGCGCCTGACCTGGCGATCCGCGCCTTGTTTCGCATCGCAGCCTGACCGATCGCTTTCCAGGATGAACCCGTCATGAACACGCTTCTTTCCTCCCTGTTCGCCGACGACGCCGCACGCCTGATCGCCGCCGCCTGCTTCATCGCCACGGTCGCGCTCTATTTCGCCTCCAAGTCGCTCTACGCGCGCTTTCACTCGCCGTGGCTCACGCCGCTCGTCGCGGTGCCCGTCGTGCTGGGTGCGATCGTGCTCGCGCTGCACATTCCGTATCCCGTCTACTTTGCCGATACGCGCTGGCTCATGTGGCTGCTCGGGCCCGCGACGGTCGCGTTCGCCGTGCCGATCTACGAGTACCGCGAGCTCATCAAGCGTCACTGGATCTCGCTGACGGTGGGCGTGACGGTGGGCATCGTCGTCGCGGTGGGCGGCTCGCTCGCGCTCGCGAAGCTGCTGCATCTCGCGCCCGATCTGCAGCGCAGCCTGATGACGCGCTCGATCTCGACGCCGTTCGCGCTCGCGGTGTCCGACAAGATTCACGCGCCGCGCGACCTCACCGCGCTCTTCGTGATTGCCACGGGTGTGTGCGGGATGCTGTTCGGCGAACTCGTGCTGGCGTGCGTGCCGCTGCGCACGCGCCTCGCGCGCGGTGCGCTGTTCGGCGCGGCCGCACACGGCGTGGGCACCGCGAAGGCGCGCGAACTCGGCAGCGAGGAAGGCGTGGTGGCGAGCCTCACGATGATGATCGCGGGCGTGGCCATGGTGCTGCTCGCACCGGCGCTGGGATTCCTGCCGATCTGATCCGGCAGCGGCGACTGGCGATCTCGCGTCGGCCCGGCGCGTCAAACACCGGCGCCGCGCGGCGCCAGGCCGCTCGCGCGGCCGTCATCCCGATTTGCTACAATCACGCCTCGACTCCGAGGAGCGCTGCGACGGGTTCGCCCCGCCAGGCTCGGAGACGCTCAATCCGGCACTCTGTTTTCGCAAATATCCCGAGGTATCCCGTGGATTTCGCGATGCGAATGCCGCATCGAAACGGCGCTCACGTCTTTAATTTCTAGGTCAATTTTAGAAAGGAGGGCGTGATGAACGCCGCAATTCCGCAAGATCAAGCCAAGGATTTCGTCGTCGCCGACATGTCGCTTGCCGCCTGGGGCCGCAAGGAACTCGACATCGCCGAAACCGAAATGCCCGGTCTCGTGCAAACGCGCGAAGAATACAAGGCGCAGCAGCCGCTGAAGGGTGCGCGCATCGCGGGTTCGCTGCACATGACGATCCAGACAGGCGTGCTGATCGAGACGCTGACGGCGCTGGGCGCCGACGTGCGCTGGGCCTCGTGCAACATCTTCTCGACCCAGGATCACGCTGCCGCTGCCATCGCCGCGGGTGGCACGCCGGTGTTCGCATTCAAGGGCGAATCGCTCGACGAATACTGGGAATTCTCGCACCGCATCTTCGAATGGCCGAATGGCGAGTTCGCCAACATGATCCTCGACGACGGCGGCGACGCCACGCTGCTGCTGATCCTCGGCTCGAAGGCTGAGAAGGACCGCTCGGTCATCGCCAAGCCGACGAACGAGGAAGAAGTCGCGCTGTACAAGTCGATCGCTGCGCACCTCGACATCGATCCGGCGTGGTACTCGAAGCGCCTCGCGCACATCAAGGGCGTGACGGAAGAAACCACGACGGGCGTGCACCGCCTGTACCAGATGGAAAAGGAAGGGCGTCTGCCGTTCCCGGCCATCAACGTGAACGACTCGGTCACGAAGTCGAAGTTCGACAACCTGTACGGCTGCCGCGAATCGCTCGTCGACGGCATCAAGCGCGCGACCGATGTGATGATCGCGGGCAAGATCGCCGTCGTGGCCGGTTACGGCGACGTGGGCAAGGGCTGCGCGCAGTCGCTGCGCGGCCTGGGCGCCACCGTGTGGGTGACCGAAATCGATCCGATCTGCGCGCTGCAGGCGGCGATGGAAGGCTACCGCGTCGTGACGATGGAATACGCCGCCGACAAGGCCGACATCTTCGTGACGGCCACCGGCAACTACCACGTGCTGAACCACGATCACCTGAAGGCGATGCGCCACAACGCGATCGTCTGCAACATCGGCCACTTCGACTCGGAAATCGACGTCGCTTCCACGCGTCAGTATCAGTGGGACAACATCAAGCCGCAGGTCGACCACATCATCTTCCCGGACGGCAAGCGCATCATCCTGCTGGCCGAAGGCCGCCTCGTGAACCTCGGCTGCGCCACGGGCCACCCGTCGTTCGTGATGTCGAACTCGTTCACGAACCAGACGCTCGCGCAGATCGAACTGTTCACGCAAGGGCAGAAGTACGAGAACAAGGTGTACGTGCTGCCGAAGCATCTCGACGAGAAGGTCGCGCGCCTGCACCTCGCGCGCATCGGCGCGAACCTGACCGTGCTGTCCGACGACCAGGCTTCGTACATCGGCGTGGACAAGAACGGCCCGTTCAAGCCGAACCACTACCGCTACTGATCCAGGCTTAAGCCGGGTTTAAGTCGTTGGCGGGATGCTGGGGCGTCGACCGTGCAATTCGCACGGTCGACGCCCCTTCGGCCACCTGCCATACCGTCAAGAACAAGGAGCTAACCATGACCGTGCTGCTGACCTGGGTGATCAACGCGCTTGCGCTGCTGATCATCACCTGGCTCGTGCCGTCGATTCACATTCGCAGCTTCGGCACCGCGCTGATCATCGCGCTCGTGCTCGGCCTCATCAACGCCGTGCTGCGCCCGGTGCTGATCCTGCTCACGCTGCCCGTGACGATCGTCACGCTCGGCCTCTTCATCCTCGTGGTGAACGCGCTGTGCTTCTGGCTCGCGGCTTCGCTGCTCAAAGGCTTCGAAGTGTCGGGCTTCTGGTCGGCGTTCTTCGGCTCGATCCTCTACAGCATCGTGTCGTGGCTGCTGTCCGCCCTGATTTTCGGCAACCGCAGCCTCTGAGGCGCCGCAGCGGCAACCCATCATGAAACCGATCGAACTTTCATTCGAATTTTTCCCGCCCAAGACGCCGGACGGCGTGGAGAAGCTGCGCGCCACGCGCGCGGAGCTCGCCACGCTCAAGCCCAAGTTCGTCTCGGTGACGTTCGGCGCGGGCGGCTCGACGCAACAGGGCACGCTCGACACCGTGGTCGACATCGCGAAGGAAGGCATCGAGGCGGCGCCGCACCTTTCGTGCATCGGCGCCTCGAGGGATAGCCTGCGCGAGATCCTCGCGGCTTATCGTTCGCACGGCATCCGCCATATCGTCGCGCTGCGCGGCGACCTGCCTTCGGGCATGGGCGAAATGGGCGAGTTGCGCTATGCCTCGGACCTCGTTGCGTTCATCCGCGCGGAGACCGGCGACGCGTTCAACATCGAAGTGGCCGCGTATCCCGAGTACCATCCGCAAGCGCGCTCGCCGCGCCACGATCTGGACGCGTTCGCGCAGAAGGTGAAGGCGGGTGCGGATTCGGCGATCACGCAGTACTTCTTCAATGCCGACGCGTACTTCCGTTTCGTCGAGGACGCCCGCAAGCTCGGCGTGGACGTGCCGATCGTGCCCGGCATCATGCCGATCACGAATTACTCGCAGCTGATGCGTTTCTCCGAGATGTGCGGCGCGGAAGTGCCGCGCTGGATCGCGAAGCGTCTGGAAAGCTTCGGCGACGACCGCGAGTCGATCCGCGCGTTCGGCCTCGACGTGGTGACGGAGCTGTGCCGCCGCCTCACCGAAGCGGGCGTGCCGGGCCTGCACTTCTACACGCTCAATAGCGCTGCGGCCACCAAGGCCGTTTGCGAGCGCCTCGGCTTCTGAGGCGCAGGCGGCGCGCGAACGCCGCGACGAACTCGATCGACAGACCGCGCGGCTCCTGTCACATGGCAGGGCCGCGCGGTTTTTTATGCACGCTCGAATCCATTCGAGTTGCGTATCAAATACCATCTGGATTGACGGCCATCATACGTCTGCGCTGGAGGGGCGGCGACAATAGAAAGTTATGCGTTTTGCGCGTGTTTTGCATACGCATCACGCCGCTTGCTCGTGACCGCAGCATGGTCTCGGGCAAGATGCGCCAAGCCGGTTCCGGCCGGCACAGAACTGGAGGAAACATGAACGAAAATAAACTGTTGCGCGCTGCACGACGGTCCTCTTGCCTCGTGCTTGCGGCCGCAACGATGGCTGGAGCCCCTCTCGCGCAGGCCGAAAGCATTCCGAACAAAACGCTCGTCTACTGCTCGGAAGGCAGCCCCGCCGGCTTCGATCCCGCGCAATACACGACGAGCGTCGACTTCAACGCGAACACGTTCACGGTCTACAACCGCCTCGTCGAATTCGAGCGCGGCGGCACGAAGGTCGAGCCCGGTCTCGCGCAGTCGTGGGACGTTTCCGCCGACGGCAAGACCTACACCTTCCATCTGCGCCACGGCGTGAAGTTCCAGACCACGGCGTTCTTCAAACCCACGCGCGAGTTCAATGCCGACGACGTGGTGTTCACGTTCCAGCGCATGCTGGATCCGAACCAGCCGTTCCGCAAGGCGTACCCGGCGTCGTTCCCGTACTTCACCGACATGGGCCTCGACAAGCTGATCGCCAGGGTCGAAAAGGTCGATCCGTACACGGTGAAGTTCACGCTGAACGAGCCGAACGCGCCGTTCATCCAGAACATGGCGATGGAGTTCGCCTCGATCCTCTCGGCCGAGTATGCCGATCAACTGTTGAAGGCCGGCAAGGCCGCCGACATCAACCAGTATCCGGTGGGCACGGGACCGTTCGCTTTCAAGAGCTACACGAAGGACGCGACCATCCGCTTCGAAGGCAATCCCGACTACTGGAAGCCGGGCGCGGTGAAGATCTCGAAGCTGATCTTCTCGATTACACCGGACGCGAGCGTGCGCGTGCAGAAACTCAAGCGCGACGAATGCCAGGTGATGAGCTATCCGCGTCCCGCCGACATCGCCCCGCTCAAGCTGGAACCGAATATCGCCATGCCGTCGCAGCCGGGCTTCAACCTGGGCTATCTCTCGTACAACGTCGAACACAAGCCGCTCGACAAGGTCGAGGTGCGCGAGGCGCTGGACATGGCGATCAACAAGAAGGCAATCATCGATTCGGTGTACCAGGGAGCGGGTCAGCCCGCCACCAACCCGATGCCGCCCACGCAGTGGTCGTACGACAAGAGCCTGAAGGCCAATCCGTACGATCCGGCGAAGGCCCGCGCGCTGCTCGCGAAGGCCGGTTTGCCGAACGGCTTCGAGATCACGCTGTGGGCGATGCCGGTGCAGCGCGCGTATAACCCGAACGCACGCCTGATGGCCGAGATGATCCAGGCCGACTGGGCAAAGATCGGCGTGAAGGCGAAGATCGTCACGTACGAATGGGGCGAGTACATCAAGCGCGCGCACGCGGGCGAGGACGACGCGATGCTGATAGGCTGGACGGGTGACAACGGCGACCCCGACAACTGGCTCGGCACGCTGCTGGGCTGCGAGGCCGTTAACGGCAACAACTTCGGCAAGTGGTGCTACAAGCCGTTCGACGATCTGGTCCAGAAAGGCCGCGTGACGTCGGATCAGGCGCAGCGCACGAAGTACTATACCGAGGCGCAGCAGATCTTCGCCCAGCAACTGCCGTTCTCGCCCATCGCGCACTCGACCGTCTATCAGCCGGTCAGCAAGAAGGTGATCGACATGCGCATCGAGCCGCTGGGCTACGCGCGCTTCGACGGTGTGAGCGTGCAGTAACATCGGGCGAGTGGTCGTTCGGCCCGTCGGCCCTGCAACCAGGACGACTGGCCGGATCAGGTCCGGCGACCGGGGTCACGAGCCCCCGTCGCCGGTCGCGCTTTATTGTCAAACTCGTCTTCAGACTCACTTCAAGCTTTGGGGGGAGCACAACATGTTCCGCTTCGTGTTGCGCCGGGTCGGCATGGTGATACCCACCTTCATCGGCATCACCATGCTGGCGTTCGCGCTCATCCACCTGATTCCGGGCGATCCCATCGAAGTGATGATGGGCGAGCGCGGCGTCGACCCGCAGATGCATGCGGAGGCGATGCATCGCCTCGGGCTCGACGAACCGCTGCCGCTTCAGTATCTGCACTACGTCGGCCATGCGCTGCAGGGCAATCTCGGCACGTCGATCATCACCAATACGAGCGTGATGGGCGAGTTCCTCGCGCGCTTTCCCGCCACCGTCGAGCTCTCGATCTGCGCGCTTCTCTTCGCGCTCGTGATCGGCCTGCCCGCGGGCGTGTTCGCGGCGCTCAAGCGCGGCACGCTCGTCGATCACGGCGTGATGGGCACCGCGCTCACCGGCTACTCCATGCCGATCTTCTGGTGGGGCCTCATTCTCATCATGGTGTTCTCGGCGAAGCTGGGCTGGACGCCGGTTTCGGGGCGCATCGCCGTGGAGTACGACATTCCGCACGTGACCGGCTTCATGCTGATCGACTCGCTCTTGCCCGGCACCGACGAAGGCTCGTTCCGCTCCGCGCTTTCGCATCTGATCCTGCCCGCCATCGTGCTCGGCACGATCCCGCTCGCGGTGGTCGCGCGCATGACGCGGTCTTCGATGCTCGAAGTGCTGCGCGAGGACTACATTCGCACCGCGCGCGCGAAGGGGCTTTCGCCCGCGCGCGTGATCGTCGTGCACGCGCTGCGCAACGCGCTGATCCCCGTCGTCACCGTGATCGGCCTGCAGGTCGGCACGCTGCTGGCGGGCGCGGTGCTCACCGAAACGCTGTTCTCCTGGCCCGGCATCGGCAAATGGCTCATCGACGCGATTGCGCGCCGCGATTATCCGGTGGTGCAGGGCGGCATCCTCATGATCGCGACGCTCGTGATCCTCGTGAATCTCTTCGTCGATCTTCTGTACGGCGTGCTCAATCCGCGCATCCGCCATACGAGGTAATCGCGCCATGACGATGCCAACCCCACAATACCTGAAACGAAACGAGGAGGCGTGATGGCCGACATTCAGAACGCCGCGCCCAAAACGCTCGCGCCGCCCTCGGGCCGCCTGCTCGTGCTGCGCGAATTCTGGGCGAACTTCGCGCAGAACAAAGGCGCCGTGGGTGCCGGCGTCATCGTGCTCGTGCTGGTCTTCGTCGCGATCTTCGCACCGTGGATCGCGCCGCACAGTCCCATCGAGCAATACCGCGACTACGTGAAGATTCCACCCGCCTGGCTCGACGGCGGCAACGCGAAGTTCCTGCTCGGCACCGACGAAGCGGGCCGCGACATCCTCTCGCGCCTCATGTACGGCGCGCGCCTTTCGCTCTGGATCGGCTGTGTTTCGGTGGTGCTCGCGCTGATTCCGGGCGTCGTGCTCGGGCTCGTCGCCGCGTTCTTCGAGAAGTGGGCCGACACGCCCATCATGCGTCTCATGGACGTGCTGCTCGCCTTGCCGTCGCTGCTGCTGGCGGTGGCCGTGGTCGCGATCATCGGTCCGGGCCTCACCAACACGATGCTCGCGATCGCGATCGTCGCGCTGCCGGGCTATGTGCGTCTCACGCGCGGCTCCGCGCTCGGCGAGTTGCACAAGGAGTACGTCACGGCCTCGCGCGTGGCCGGCGCGGGCACGCTGCGGCTGATGTTTTCGCAGGTGCTGCCCAACTGCACGGCGCCGCTCATCGTGCAGGCGACGCTCGGCTTTTCCTCGGCGATTCTCGACGCCGCCGCGCTCGGCTTCCTCGGCCTCGGCGTGCAGCCGCCGCGGGCGGAGTGGGGCGCGATGCTCGCCTCGGCACGCGACTATATCGACAGCGCATGGTGGATCGTCACGATGCCCGGCCTTTCGATCCTGATTTCGGTGCTTGCGATCAACCTGCTCGGCGACGGGCTGCGCGACGCGCTCGATCCCAAGCTGAAACGGATGGCCTGAGATGAACGATCAGAGCAATATCCAGACGAATGCGCTGCTGAGCGTCCGCAATCTGGCGGTGAACTTCAACGGCCTGCCTGCCGTGGACCGCGTGAATCTTTCCGTGGCGCCCGGCGAGGTGCTCGGCATCGTCGGCGAATCGGGCTCGGGCAAGAGCGTGACGATGATGGCGCTGATGGGCCTCGTCGACGCGCCCGGCAAGGTGAGCGCCGACTCCATCGCATTCGACGGCCGCGACCTGCTCAGCGCCACGGGCAGGGAGCGCCGCAGGATCGTGGGCAAGGACATCGCCATGGTGTTCCAGGACGCGCTCACGAGCCTCAATCCGAGCTACACCGTCGGCTTCCAGATCAAGGAAGTGCTGAAGCTGCACGAGGGCCTGCGCGGCGCCGCGCTGCACGCACGCGCGCTCGAACTGCTCGACCAGGTGGGCATACCCGACGCGAAGAACCGCATCGACAACTTTCCGCACCAGATGTCGGGCGGCATGAACCAGCGCGTGATGATCGCGATGGCCGTGGCCTGCAACCCGAAGCTCCTGATCGCCGACGAACCCACCACGGCGCTCGACGTGACGATCCAGGCGCAGATCATGGAACTGCTCGTGCATCTGCAGAAGGAACGCGGCATGGCGCTCGTGCTGATTTCGCACGATCTCGCCGTGGTGTCCGAGGTCGCGCAGCGCGTGGCCGTGATGTACGCGGGCGAGATCATCGAGACGAACCGGGTGTCCGACATTTTCGCGCGGCCGCATCACCCCTACACCGAGGCGCTGCTCGCCGCGATTCCCGAGCACAACAAGGGCGCGAAGCGCCTCGCGGCGCTGCCGGGCATGGTGCCGGGTCGCGACGACCGGCCCGGCGGCTGTCTCTTCGCGCCGCGCTGCCGGTATGCGGTGGACGATTGCCGGAAGGCGCGTCCCGCGCTCGGGCCGCTGCCGGGCAGCATGACCGACGTGGGCGCAGCGTCGCTCGCGCAGGTTCGCTGCATCAAGCCGCTCAATCTAGCGGCAACCCAGACGAACGGAGGCGCGCAATGAACGCGGTTCCCCACCCCACGCCCCACACGCCTCAAACGCCCCGCGATGCGGGCCGCGACGACGATCGCGTGCTCGTCGCCGAGGATCTGAAGAAGTACTACACCGTTCGGCGCGGTCTGTTCGGCGAGAGCACGGTCAAGGCGCTCAACGGCGTTTCGTTCTCGCTCGCGCGCGGCCGCACGCTTGCCGTGGTCGGCGAATCGGGCTGCGGCAAGTCCACGCTCGCGCGCCAGCTCACGATGATCGAGCCGCCCACGGCGGGCCGCCTTGTGATCGACGGCGAGGACGTCGCGCGCGCGAGCGGAGAGAAAGCCGCCGCACTGCGCCGCCGCGTGCAGATGGTGTTCCAGAACCCGTACGCCTCGCTCAACCCGCGCAAGACCGTGGAAGAGACGCTGGGCGAGCCGCTCGCGATCAACACGAAGCTGACGGCCGGCGAACGCGCGGACCGCATCGCGCACATGATGCGTATCGTCGGCCTGCGGCCCGAGCATGCGAGTCGCTATCCGCATATGTTTTCGGGCGGGCAGCGCCAGCGCGTGGCGATCGCGCGCGCGATGATCCTCGATCCGCAGATCGTCGTGGCCGACGAACCCGTCTCCGCGCTCGACGTGTCGATCCAGGCGCAGATCCTGAACCTGTTCATGGACCTGCAGGAACAGTTCCGCACGAGCTACGTCTTCATCTCGCACAACCTTTCGGTGGTGGAGCACGTGGCCGACGACGTGATGGTCATGTACCTCGGCGGCATTGCCGAGCTGGGCGACCGGAGGACCGTGATCGGGCAGCCGCGCCACCCTTATACGCGGGCGCTGCTCTCCGCCACGCCCGCGATCTTCGCGGCCGACCGGCGCGTGAAGATCCAGCTCGAAGGCGAGCTGCCTTCGCCGCTCCATCCGCCCTCGGGCTGCACGTTTCATCAGCGCTGCCCGTATGCGATCGAGCGGTGCCGCAAGGAGGTTCCGGGGCTTCGCGAAGTGGACGGTCGTCAGGTATCCTGCCATCGTGCTGAGGAGGTGGGGGAACAGGATGGGCGGCCCATGCCGGCCTGATGAGACAGCGGCGCGTTGCGCGACGCGCCGCCTGCGTACAGCCGGTGGCCGTATCGCTTCGGTCCTGCGTGCGCTATGGCGTATGCCGAAGCGTACTGCCGCGCGTGTAGCCGTGGGCGCGTCGCTCGCGCTGGCGGTCGCGTTCGGGCCTTCGTTCGTGCCTGCGGCGCTCGCGGGCGGCTCCGCCGGCAATACGCCCGGCATCCGGCCGCCCATGCCGGTGCCGGGTGCGCCCTCGACGGGCGCGGGCATCCCCGGCTTCCACGCGCCGCCCGCGGTGCCGAGCTACGCCTCGGGCACGACCGCCGGCGGTCCCGTGCGCGTGCAGCCGGCGCGCATGCCGTACTACGTCGCCACGCGCGGCACGACCACCATCTACGTGCTCGGCACGCTGCACGTGGGCGATCCGGCCGACTATCCGCCGAACCAGCCGTTCCGCCCGTCGATCCTCGCGGCGCTCAACGCCTCGCCCACGCTCGCCCTCGAACTCTCGCCCGACGATCTGCTCGTCTCGCAGGACGACGTCTCGAAATATGGCGTGTGCTCGCGGCCCTGCCTGCCGCAACTGCTGCCCGATCCGCTATGGCAGAAGCTGGAGGCGCGCCTGCGCGGCAATCCCGAGGCGCTCGCCGAAATCCGCCGGATGCGACCGTGGCTCGCATCGCTGCTCGTGGAGACCTACGATTCGCTGAGCGCGGGCCTGCAGACCGAGTACGGCACCGAGGCGCAGTTGCAGAACGTCTTTCTGCGGCTCAAGGGCCGCCGCATCGTGGGGCTGGAGACGCTTTCCGAGCAGATGCGCGCGTTCACGCGCCTCACGCTGGCCCAGCAGCGCGAGATGCTGGCCCAGGATCTCGCGCAGACGCCGGCGCAGAACGCCGCCGACGTGCAGACCTTGCTGCACCTGTGGCGCGTGGGCGATGCCGACGCGATTGCCGCGTGGGAGAGCGCGCGTTCGGAGAAGCTGGCGCACGACCCGCGCGTTTCCGATTCGATCGACGAACGTATCCTCTACGCGCGCAATCGGCGCTTCGTCTCGCGCATGCTGCAGATCGCCGCGCCCAACAAGCCGCTCTTCGTTGCCATCGGCTCGCTGCACCTGGGCGGCCCCAAGGGGGTGCTGGCGCTGCTGCGCCAGCACGGCTTCAATGTCGATCCGGGGTGAGCGCCGCGCGCCTCAAAACCCGAGCAGATTCAGCAGCACGATATTGCAGACGAGAATGCCCAGTGCGGTCGGCACCTGCACGCGGATCACCGCGTTCTTGTCCGGCAGTTCGAGCAGCGCGGCGGGCACGATGTTGAAGTTCGCCGCCATCGGCGTCATGAGCGTGCCGCAGTAGCCCGAGAACATGCCGATGGCGGCCATCATTGCCGGGTTCACATGGAACACGCCCACGAGCACCGGCACGCCCACGCCGCCCGTCATCACCGGGAACGCCGCGAAGCCGTTGCCCATGATGACCGTGAAGAGCGCCATGCCCACGCAGTAGACCGCCACCGCGACGAAGCGCAGGTCCATGTCGATGTACGACGTCGTGACGTGCGCGACCGCCTTGCCCACGCCCGCGTCCGAGAACACGAGCCCGAGCATGCCGAGCATCTGCGGCAGCACCGCCGCCCACGAGAGCGCGTCGACGAGCCGGCGGGTCTCCTGCATCGACTGGCCGACGCTGTCGCGCGTGATGAGGCAGGCGATGGCGAGCGCGATCACGCAGCCCACGCCGAAGCCCACCAGCGTGACGTTCTTCGGTTCGAAGAGCGGCGTGCCGCCGAACACGAGGTGGCTCGCGGCAAGCGTGACGAGGACGGTGACGAACGGGATCGTCAGCGCGGGTACGAAGAGGCGGTTGCCGAGGCGCTTCGCGCTCGCCATGCGCGCTTCGAGCGACAAGACCTTCGGCTTCGCGGCCGTCACCCCGCCGAAGCCGGCGATCAGCGCCATCGCGATCACGAGCGCACCCACGACCTCGGCGGGCAGCTTGTCGCCGGCGAGGAAGATCAGCGCGTAGAGCAGCCAGAAGCCGCCGGCCGTGAAGCGCCGCGGATGCGCGCGGTCCGCGACGATCATGCCGCCCACGATCAGGAGCACGATGCCGAGCAGCCAGAACAGGTAGTCGATAGTGAGCGTCATGCCTCGTCTCCCTGTCCCATGCCGCGCTGTCGATCCGGCGTTGGGGCTTCGGCGCCGGCTCCGGTTCCGTCCAGAGCGGCACCGCCGTCCTTGCGCGCACCGCCCAGCTCGCGCTCCAGCCGGCGGTCGAGCAGCCAGAGCCGCGTGGCGTGGATCGCGAACGCGCAGAGCGCTGTCGGGATACCCCAGAGCGCGACATGCATCGGCTCCGCGCTCACGCCCGCCTCCTTGAGCAGCGTGGTCATCAGCACGACCGCGCCGAAGGCGACGAAGATGTCCTCGCCGAAGAAGAGGCCCACGTTGTCGGCGGAGGCCGCATAAGCGCGCAGCGTGTAGCGCACGGAGTCGGCGAGCTTGCCGAAGCGGTTTTCGGCGGCGCCTTCGGCCATGGGCGCGATGAGCGGACGCACCATCTGCGGGTGGCCGCCGAGCCCCGTCAGCCCGACTGCGGCCGTGATCTCGCGCACGAACAGGTAGACGATCAGGAGGCGTCCCGCGGTAGCCGCCTGGATGTTGCCGATCTAGATCTGCGCGCGCTCGCGCAGCCCGTGGCGCTCGGAGAGGCCGATCACCGCGAGCGGCAGCAGGATGATGAGCGGAATGTTGCGGGTCTTGATGAAGCCGGTGCCGATGGCGGCGAGTATCTTGCCGGGCGGGAACCCGGCGGCGAGGCCTGTGGCAATGGCGGCGGCGGCCACGATCAGCATCGGATTGAAGCGCAATATGAACCCGACGATGATCACGGCCACCCCGATGAGGGGCCACAGGCTGACGGTGGTGGGCATCTCGATCTCCTCCGGATAATTGGTGTTTTCGTGAGTGCCGCTTCTTGTTCAGTCGCCTGCCGTGTCCAGGGGGCGCACGCCGATGCCCGCCTCGTCGAGCGCCGCGCGGATGCGCCGCGCGAACGCCAGCGCATGCGGCCCGTCGCCGTGCAGGCAGATGGTCTGCGCATTGAGCGGCACCCATGCGCCATCCACGGCCTGCACGCGCTGTTCGCGGATCATCGCGAGCGTGCGCGCGAGCACGGTCTCTTCGTCGTCGAGCAGCGCGCCCGGCTCGCTGCGCGGCACGAGCGAGCCGTCCGCGCGGTAGCCGCGATCGGCGAACACTTCCTCCACGGCAGCGAGCCCCGCGTTGCGCGCGGCCGTCACGAGGCCGCTGCCCGCGAGCGCGAACACCGCCACCGAGGGGTCGAAGTCGTGCACGGCGGAGACGATCGCATCCGCGATTTCCGCGTCGCGCGCCGCCTGGTTGTAGAGCGCGCCGTGCGGCTTCACGTGGGCGATGCGCCCGCCCTCGGCCTGGGCGATCGCCGAAAGCGCGCCGAGCTGGTAGAGCACGCCCGCGTAGATTTCCCCGGCCGGAAGGTGCATCTCCTTGCGGCCGAAATTTTCCGGATCGTTGAAGCTCGGGTGGGCGCCGATCGACACGCCCTTGCCGACGGCCCAGCGCACGCATTCCCGCATCGCGTTGGCGCCGCCCGCATGCCAGCCGCACGCGATGTTGGCGGAGCTGACGAGATCGAGCAGCGCTTCGTCGGAGCCGCAGCCCTCGCCGAGATCGGCGTTCAGATCGATGGTGGTCATGGTGTTCCTCCTGGCGCTGTTGCCCTGGGTTGTCCTGCTTGTCCGGTGTCGCTGCTGCTGGGCTACGCGCGTGGCGCCGCCGCCCGGCGGCTCGCGTAGCGTTCGTCGTGCATGGCGATCGCGATGTCGATCTGCCGCAGGTAGGTCTGTTCCTCTTCGAGCGCCTTGCGGGCCGCCGCGGGCGTCGTCTCCACGAAGCGCACGCCGCCGTTCAGGCGGACCTGCGCGAGCTTCCAGAGGTCGGCGCGGATCACCGAGCCGATCTTCGGATAGCCGCCGGTGGTCTGCGCGTCGCTCATCAGCACGATCGGCTGGCCGTTCGGCGGCACCTGGATCGTGCCCGGCAGCACCGCGTGCGAGAGCAGGTCCACGCCGCTCTCGCGTTCGAGCGCCGTGCCCGAAAGGCGGTAGCCCATGCGGTTGCTGTTCGGCGTAACGAGCCATTCGTCCGACCAGAACGTGCGATGCGCTTCGGGAGCGAAGCTGTCGTATTCCGGGCCGCGCAGCACGCGCACCGGCACCGCCCATGGGAGGCCGTCGGGATGGCGCCCGCGCCGGTGAGGGGCTTCGCCGGTGAGCACCCAGTTGCACAGCGCCGGCGCCTTGACGCCGAATGGCGGCGCGCCGGTTGCGAGCGACGCGCGCTCGCCGCCGGGCGCGGCGCTGGCGCCGGTCGCGAGCCGGTCGCCGTCCTTGAGCGCGCGGCCGGCGAGGCCGCCGAAGCCGGCGGAAAGATCGGTGCTGCGCGAGCCGAGCATCGGCAGCACGTCGATGCCGCCCGCCACGCACACATAGGCGCGCATGCCGCGTTTCGCGCCGCCTAGCACGAGCTCTTCGCCCACGGCGACGGGCAGGCTCCACCACGACCAGACGGGGCGGCCGCCGAGCGTCGCGCCGAACTCGGTGCCGGTGATGGCGATGCGCGTCGCGCGCGCGAAGCGCAGCGCGACGGGGCCGAAGGTGACTTCGATGCCGGCGGCGTCGGACCGGTTGCCGACGAGCCGGTTGCCGACTTCGAGCGCGAGCGGATCGAGCGCGCCGCCCGTCGCGATGCCCAGATGCCGGTAGCCCGGCCGGCCCAGATCCTGGATCGTGGTGAGGGGGCCTGAGCGGAGCACTTCGATCACGCGAGGAGCTCCGCAATGGTGAAGCGCACGCGGTCGCCGGGCATGAGCAGCGCAGGCGGCGTGCGCGCGGGGTCGAAGAGCGCGAGCGAGGTGCGGCCGATCAGTTGCCAGCCGCCCGGCGACCGCGCGGGATAGATGCCCGTCTGCTCGCCGCCGATGCCCACCGATCCGGCCGGCACGGCAAGCCGCGGCTCGCGGCGGCGCGGGGTGTGGAGCGCGGCGTCGAGTCCGCCCATATAGGCGAAGCCGGGCTGGAAGCCGAGGAAGAACACGACATAGACGCCCGCGGCGTGGCGCGCGGCCACGTCGGCGGCGGCGAGGCCCGTGTGACGCGCGACGACTTCGAGGTCGGGACCGCCCTCGCCGCCGTACGAGACGGGAATCTCGACGTCGCGGCCCGCGTACGGCGCGGCATCCGCGTCGCGCCAGGCGGCTTCGAGCCACCCTGCGAGCTCGTCGGCGTCCGCCTCGAGCGGGTCGAAGATGACGGTCAGGTTGTTCATGCCGGGCACGACCTCGCGCACGGGCGCCCAGTCTCGCGCGAGCGCGGCGACGGCCCAGACGCGGCGCTGGACTTCGAGCGTGGCGGGCGGCGGCGCTTCGCAGACGAGCGCCACGTCACCAAGCGGAAAGATGCGTGGAGTAGGGTTCGGCATGGCGGTTAAAGGATGCGGTTCCTCACAGGATTGTGCCTCGCCGCGGCGCGGGCCGCGCGAATCGTCGCGGCGGCTCGCTGTGCGTAAGGGTGGGAGCGTTGCGCGTAAGGGCGGGAGGCCAGAGCGGCCGCCTTTCCTTGTTTGGGACACATTGTCGATAAATTACCTACAATATCTCAATAAGAGTTTTCGCCAGGCGCTGGCTCCCTCGCGCACCACTACACTCTCGACACGATCCTTTCCGACCACGGGTTCTCCTCATGTCGCGCCAGCCGACCAAGATCGTTTCGTCCGAGCATCTCGTCTCCGAATCGAGCGCCGAGCTTTCCGAACTCGAATACGCCCTCATCATGGCCAGCAACGCGTTCAACCGCTGGATGGTGCGCTGCATGTCGGCGGCGGGCGTGAAGGACATGACGGCCGTCGAAGTGTCGCTGCTGCATCACGTGGGACATCGCGATCGACGCAAGAAGCTCGCCGACATCTGCTTCGTGCTCAACATCGAGGACACGCACGTCGCCACCTATGCGCTGAAGAAGCTCGTTGCCAGAGGGTATGTAAAAAGCGAGAAGAGCGGCAAGGAAGTGTTCTTTTCGGTTACGCCCGAGGGGCGCGACCTGTGCCTGCGCTACCGCGACGTGCGCGAAAGCTGCCTGATCGCCACGCTCAAGGAAAGCGGCCTCAGCAACGAGCAGATTGGCGACGCCGCACAGATCATGCGCAACGCGTCGGGACTCTACGACACCGCGGCGCGCGCGGCGGCTTCGCTTTAAGTTGCGCGCCGCGTGTGGGTGTGTGTCAGGGCGCGCCGAGGCGCGAATCCAGTCGCGGCGTGAGATGCGTCGCGGCGTCGGTGACGATGGCGTCGAGCGGCAAGTCGTGCGCTTCGCGCTCGGGCACGCCCTCGTCGATACGGCACGCTTCCCAGGCGACGCCCACGGTAATCGGCAGGCGCTCGCCCGGCCACGCGGCGAGCGTGCGATCGTAATAGCCGCCGCCGTAGCCAAGGCGGTAGCCTTGTGCGTCGAAGCCCACGCAGGGCACGAGCAGCAATTCTGGTACCACGCGCTCCTGCGATGCCGGTTCGGGGATGCCGTGATGACCTTCGCGCAGGAGTGCCTCGGGGATCCACGCATAGAACGCGAGCGGCGCGTGACGCTCGGGAATGCCGGGCAGCGCCGCGCTGCGCGACGACCCGTCGCGTAGCCAGGCGGCGATCCACGTACGCGCGTCGAACTCGCCGCGCAAGGGCCAGTAAAAGCCGATCGAGCGCGGCGCGAGACGTTCGACGAGCAAGCCAAGACGCTGCTCCAGCGCAGCGCTGAGCGCCACGTCCGACGCGGCTTCGAGACGTGTTGCAGCGAGTGTTGCGCGCCACGTCTTTTTGGATTGAGCGCGGGGGTTGCGTGCTATGCTTGGGCTCACCTCGTGCTCCAGAAATAACGATGTCCAAACGCCTTGTCCGAGTATATCGCGCGGCCGGTTTCGCGCTGGCCGCCGCGGCACTCGTCGCGTGCAGCACGGCGTCGGCCGTGCGTCCCGTTGCGCTTCCCCTCGACGCCCAGCTTTCCCCGGACGACCAGACGTTCATCCAGCTTCGCGAAGCCGCGCGCAACAACGACCCGGCGCGCGCCGCGCAACTCGCCGCGATGATTCCGGACTATCCGGCGCCCTCGTATCTGGAGTACTTCCAGCTCAAGCCGCAGCTTTTCGATTCGCAGGGCCACGCGCGCACCGACGCGCCCGATGCGCCCGTGCTGTCGTTCCTGCAGCGCCACGACGGCGAGGCCATTGCCGACCGGCTGCGCAACGACTATCTGCTCGTGCTCGGCGCGCGCCACGACTGGGCGAACTTCGATCAGCAATACCCGCGCTTCGTGCTCAACGACGACACGCAGGTGAAGTGCTACGCGCTCGAATCGCGCGCGGCGCACGGCGAGAACGTCGCGAACGACGCGCGTGCGCTGCTCACCGATCCGCGCTACTACGGCGACGGCTGCGTGGACCTCGTGACCGCGCTCGCGATCAAAGGCCAGTTGACGAGCGACGACGTCTGGCAGCAAATCCGTCTCGCCTACGAACAGAACCAGACCGGCACGGGCTTCAAGCTGCTTGGCGGCCTCGCCACGCAGCCCGATGCGGCCGCGTTCTCGCAGGCCGTGAACACGCCGCCCATCACGCTGGCGGCCGGCGTGAGCGCGGACCCGCTGTCGCATCAGCTCGCGCTGCTCGCCGTCACGGTGATGGCGCGCAACGATCCGGCGATGGCGGCCGCGACCTTCGCGGCGGTGGCGCCGTCGCTGGCCTTGCCCGAGCGCGGGATCGGCTGGGGCACGATCGGCTATGAGGCCGCGCAGAAGCGCATGCCGGGCGCCCTCGACTGGTATCGCCTCTCGGCCAACGCGCCGCTCTCGAATCCCGCTTACGAGTGGCGCGTGCGCGCTGCGCTGCTGGGCGGCGACTGGACCATGGTGCGCTGGTCGATCGAGCAGATGCCCGCGGCGCTGCGCGCGCAGCCTTCGTGGGTCTACTGGCACGCCCGCGCGCTCAAGCAGGCGGGCGACGTGGCCGGCGCCAACCAGGAATTCACGCAGATCTCGCAGGGCTACAACTTCTACGGGCAACTGGCGCTCGAGGAGCTTGGCCAGAAGATCACGATTCCGCCGAAGACCACGGTCACCGACGCCGAAATCGCGCAGGCCGCGCAAACGCCCGGCTTCGCCCTCGCGCAGCGCTTCTACGCACTGAACCTGCGGCTTGAAGGCAATCGCGAATGGAACTGGCCGCTGCGCAACATGACGGACCGTCAATTGCTCGCCGCCGCCGAATACGCGAAGCGCATCCAGTTGCTCGACCGCACCGTCAACACGGCCGACCGCACCGTGAGCGAGCACGACTTCTCGCTGCGCTATCTCGCGCCGTATCGCGACATTGTCGACCGTGACGCGCAAACGACCGGCCTCGACGTCGAATGGGCCTACGGCCTCATGCGCCAGGAGTCGCGCTTCATCATGAACGCGCGTTCGGGCGTGGGCGCGAGCGGCCTCATGCAGATCATGCCGGCCACGGCGCAGATGGTGGCGAGGAAGATCGGCCTCGGCCCGCTGTCGCGCGACCAGCTCAACGACATCGACACGAACATCCTGCTCGGCACCAACTATCTGTCGATGATCTACAATCAGTTCGACGGTTCCGCCGTGCTCGCCACCGCGGGCTACAACGCCGGACCGGGCCGCCCGAGCACATGGCGGCAGTCGTTGCAGCAGCCCGTTGAGGGCGCCATCTTCGCGGAATCCATTCCGTTCCAGGAAACCCGCGATTACGTGAAAAACGTGTTGTCGAACACGGTCTACTATGCGGCGCTGTTCGAGGGCCGCCCGCAATCGCTGAAGGCGCGTCTCGGTTACATCGCGCCCTAGGCGGCCGCGCCGCCGCCTGCACCAGGGAGGTCGGAGATGCGACATCAAACCATCGCAGTGATCGGCGGTTCGGGGTTCATCGGCAGTCATCTCGTCAACGCGCTCGTCGAGGCGGGCAAGACCGTGCGCATCGCCACGCGGCGGCGCTACAGCGCCCGCCATCTGACGCTGCTTCCCATCGACGTGATCGAGACCGACGTCTTCGATCCCGTTGCGCTCGCGAGCTTCGTGGAAGGCGCCGACGCCGTCATCAATCTCGTCGGCACGCTCAACGGCGGGCGCGGCGATCCTTACGGAGCCGGCTTCGCGAAGCTGCACGTCGAGCTGCCGACGAAGATCGTCGCCGTCTGCGAAGGCAAGGGCGTACATCGGCTCGTTCACGTGAGCGCGATCGGCGCCGATCCGCGCGCGCCCAGCATGTACCTGCGCTCGAAGGGCGACGGCGAGAAGGCCGTGCATGCGTCGGCGTCGCTGGCCGCGACGATCTTTCGGCCTTCCGTGGTGTTCGGCCCCGACGACCTGTTTCTCAACCGCTTCGCGCTCCTGCAAAAGCTCTTTCCCGCGATTCCGCTCGCGATGCCCGACGCGAAGTTCCAGCCCGTCTACGTGGGCGACGTGTCGAAGGCGATCGTCAACGTGCTCGATCTCGACGCCGCCAGCGGGCACACTTACGAACTCGGCGGCCCGAGCGTCTACACACTCGAACAGCTGGTCGCGTATTGCGGCGAGGTGGTGGGCCGCCATGCGCGCATCATGCGCCTGCCCGAAGCGTTTGCGCGGCTGCAGGCGCTCTCGTTCGAGATCGCGCCTGGCGAGCCGATGCTCACGCGCGACAATCTCGATTCGATGAAAGTCGACAGCGTGTTGTCGGGGCCGCTTGCGCCGGAGCTCGGCATCGAGCCGGCGAGCATCGAAGCCGTCGCGCCGCTGTATCTCGGCGACGCCTCGCAGCGTTCGCGGCTCAACCTGTTCCGCACGCACGCGGGGCGCTAGCCGCATCTTTCCAACCCTACACTTCAAGCCTGTGATGAAACTCGTAATCGGAGACAAGAACTATTCGTCGTGGTCGATGCGGCCGTGGCTGCTGCTCACGCATTTCGGCATTCCGTTCGAAGAAGTGCTGATCGAACTCGACGAGCCGGGCACCAAGGCCGCGATCCTCGCCTACTCGTCCTCGGGCAAGGTGCCGTGCCTCGTGTCCGACGACGGCTTCGCCGTGTGGGACTCGCTCGCGATCGCGGAAACGCTGGCCGACCGCTATCCGCAGCACGCGCTCTGGCCGCGCGAGCCCAATGCGCGCGCTCGCGCGCGCAGCATCAGCGCCGAAATGCACTCGGCCTTCGGCGCCGTGCGCAACGCGATGCCGATGAACATCCGCCTCACGCGTCCCGGCGTGGGCACGGAGCCGGACGTGCTCGCCGACATCGCGCGCATCGACGCGCTCTGGCGCGAATGCCTGGCGGCGAGCGGCGGACCGTTCCTGTTCGGCGAGTTCGGCATTGCCGACGCGATGTATGCGCCGGTCGCGATGCGCTTCAACAGCTATCAGCCGAAGCTCTCGCCCGAAGCGGCTGCCTACGTGCAACGGGTGACGGCGCTGCCGGCCGTGGCCGCGTGGATCGAGGCGGCGCGCCGCGAGACCCACATCGTGGCGGACGACGAACTCGCTCCATGAAAATCTATGTCGTGGGCGGAGCGATCCGCGACGAGATGCTCGGGCTGCCGGTGCGCGACCGCGATTACGTGGTGGTGGGCGCGACGCCCGAGCAGATGGCGGCGCAGGGCTATCGTCCCGTGGGCAAGGACTTTCCGGTGTTCCTGCATCCGCAGACGAACGAGGAATACGCGCTCGCGCGCACCGAGCGCAAGACCGCAGCCGGCTACCACGGCTTTCAGTTCTTCTATGCCCCCGACGTGACGCTCGAAGAGGATCTCGCCCGCCGCGATCTCACGATCAATGCGATGGCGCGCGAAATGCTGCCGGGCGACGTGATGAGCGGGCCGGTGATCGATCCGTTCGACGGCGCGGGCGATCTGCGCGCGCGCGTGTTCCGCCACGTGAGCGACGCCTTTCTCGAAGACCCGGTGCGCATTCTGCGTGTCGCGCGCTTCGCGGCGCGTTTCGCGGATTTCACCGTCGCGCCCGAAACCATGGCGCTGATGCGCCGCATGGTCGAAGCGGGCGAAGCCGATGCGCTCGTGCCGGAACGCGTGTGGCAGGAAGTGGCGCGTGGCCTCATGGAGGACAAGCCCTCGCGCATGTTCGAGGTGCTGCGCGAGTGCGGCGCGCTCGCGCGCGTGCTGCCCGAAGTGGACAGCCTCTATGGCGTGCCGCAGCGCGCCGACTACCATCCGGAAGTCGATACGGGCGTGCACGTGATGATGGTGATCGACTACGCGGCGGCGCAGGGCTACGCGCTGCCGGTGCGCTTTGCGGCGCTCACGCACGACCTCGGCAAGGCGACCACGCCCGAGGACGTGCTGCCGCGCCATATCGGCCACGAAGGGCGCAGCGTCGATTTGCTCAAGCCGTTGTGCGATCGCCTGCGCGTACCCAACGAATGCCGCGACCTGGCCATGCTCGTTGCGCGCGAACACGGCAACGTGCATCGCGTGATGGACATGGGCGGGGCGGCGCTCGTGCGGATGCTCGAACGCGGCGACGCGCTGCGCAAGCCGGCGCGTTTCGCGGAAGCGCTGCAGGCCTGCGAGGCGGATCTGCGCGGGCGCCTCGGCTGGGAGAACGCGCCGTATCCGCAGGCCGAACGGTTGCGCGTGGCGCTGGTGGCGGCACGCGCGGTGGACGCGGGCGCCATCGCGCGGGATTGCGGCGGCGGTGCGGAGCAGATCAAGGAAGCGGTGCACCGCGCGCGTGTCAAGGCGGTGGAGGACGCGCTCGCGGCCGCGTGAGCGTTACAGCACGCGCACGAGCAGCGAAAGCGCCATCGAAAGCACGAGCGTCGACATGAATGGCAGCGGATACTCGCGGCCGAAAAGGCGCAGCGTGATATCGCCGGGCAGCCTGCCGATGCCGAGCTTGCTCAGCCAGGGCTGCGCGCTCGACAGTATCGCAACGGCGATGAAGGTGGTCAGGAACCAGCGGATCATGGCGTTGCGCGCCTCGTCATAACGTATGACTGCGGTCGCCGCGCGCGAACGCCGTGAGCGTAGTGTCGATGCCGCGCGAGAACGCGATCACCTTGAAGAGCTCGCCCATCTCCGACTCGGAGACCAGCTTCTGCACGGCGTTCGCGGCGGGCAGGAAACGCTGGACATCGCGTGGATCGATCTCCGAAAGCACTTCGGTGATGCCCGCGTTCATCAGGAAGCGCGCCTGCGACGCATAGCCGAGCACTTCCGCGCCGGACTCGACGGCCGCTTCCGCGATGCCCGTGAATTCGACGTGCGCCGTGATGTCCTGGAGGCCGGGGTACAGGAAAGGATCGCCGTGCGCGCGGTGCCGGTAGTGGCACATGAGCGTGCCCTGCGCGCGCTGCGGGTGATAGTACTCGCGGCGCGGGAACCCGTAGTCGATGAAAAACGCCGCGCCGCGCACGAGCATCGTGCAGACCGTGCGCGTGAACGCGAGCGCCGCCTCGTGGGTTTCGGTCAGGTAGTCTTCGCTGCCCTCGACGCCCGCGAGCACGCCTTCGGGCCAGTGCGCGTCGAGCCCGCTCATGGCGGGGCGGTCGGAGAAAACGAACGCGCCTTGCGCGCCGACGGTCACGCCGCGCTCGTGCCAGACCGCATCCTTGCGTGCGAACAGACGCACCGGCATTGCGTCGAGCACTTCGTTGCCGACCACCACGCCTTCGAACTGCGCCGGCAACGCGTCGAGCCAGGTCACGCGCGGCGCGAGATGCGGCGCGAGCGCTTCGATCGTCGCGCGCTGGCGCGCGCGCAACTCGCCGGACAGGTCGACGATTGCATAGGAATCGAAGTCGACGCCGAGCGCATCGAGCGCGAGCAGGATGCCGGCTGCGAGCTTGCCGGTGCCCGCGCCGAACTCCATCAGCGCGCGCGTGCCGCTCGCGGCGAGCGCTTCGGCCAGCGCGCGCGCGAGCGTCGCGGCGAAAAGCGGCGAGAGCTCCGGCGCCGTCACGAAGTCGCTGCCGTCGCGGGCATCGAAGCCGAACTTGCGCGCGCCGCCGCCGTAGTAGCCGAGGCCCGGCGCGTAGAGCGCACGCTCCATATAGCGGTCGAACGGCAGCCAGCCGTCCGCCGCCGCGATCTGCGCGCGCAGCGTCGCGGCGAGCGCCTCGGACTGCGCGAGCGCGATCGGCTCGGGAACAGGTAAACTATCGGGCTCGTGAGCTTTCGGATTCATCCCGGCATTGTAAATGAGCGCTACTTCCGGCATCCGCCCGGCTTCCGGCTTCTCCGCGGCGGCCCCAGTATCCGGCCCCGATTTTTCGGGAGCGCCGGCCGCTGCACGCGTGGTGCTGGTGACGGGCGGCGCGCGCCGGATCGGGCGGGAGCTGGCGGTGGGCTTTGCGGCGCATGGCTGGGACGTGGCGGTGCATTTCGGCGAATCGCGCGCGGCAGCCGATGAAGTCGTCGCCCAGATCGAGGCGCTGGGCCGCCGCGCGGTGGCGCTGCAGGCCGATCTCGCCGACGAAAGCGAGGTCGCGCGGCTCGTCCCGGCCTGCACGGCGGCGCTGGGGCGTCCCGCGTGCGTGCTGAACAACGCTTCGCGCTTCGAGGAAGATTCGGCGCTCGACGTCGGCTACGAAAAGCTGCTGCAGCTCATGGCGATCAACGTCGGCGCGCCGCTCGTGCTGGCGCGCACGCTTTACGAGGCGACGCCCGAGGCCGCGGCAACCGACGAGTCGCTGCGCACGTGTGTCATCAACGTGCTCGACCAGAAGCTGTACAACATGAATCCGGACTATCTCTCGTACACGCTGACGAAGGCCGCGCTCGCGAACGCCACCGTCGCGCTCGCCCAGGCGCTCGCGCCGAAGGTGCGCGTGGTCGGGCTCGCGCCGGGCCTCACGCTGCAGTCGGGCGACCAGACGCCGGAAAGCTTCGCGGCCGCGCACCAGATGACGCCGCTCAAGCGTGCGTCGCGGCCCGCGGATCTCGTGGCGGCCGCGCTGTATCTGGCGAGCGCGTCCGGCGTGACGGGCACGACGCTCGTCGTGGACGGCGGCCAGCACCTCGTGCCGCTGCCGCGCGACGTGATGTTTTTGACCGGCGCCTGAGCGGCGCCGCCCGTGCCGCGAAGGCACGGTTTTTTATCGACTGGAACGACTATGTCCGCCGTCTTGCTGCACCCCCGGCTCGCCGATTGCCGCCGGCTCTTTTTGCGCAACTACGAAGTGAACATCAATATCGGCGTGCACGACTTCGAAAAGCGCGGCGAACAGCGCGTCGTCATCAACGTCGACCTGTTCGTGCCGCTCGCGCAGACCACGCCGCGCGAGGACAAGCTGCGCGAAGTGGTCGACTACGACTACATGCGCGCGACCGTGGCCGCGCGCGTGGGCCAGGGCCACATCCATCTGCAGGAAACCCTCTGCGACGATCTCGCGACGGCCCTGCTCGCGCACCCGCTCGTGCGCGCGGTGCGCCTGTCGACCGAAAAGCCCGACGTTTATCCGGACTGCGACGCGGTGGGCGTCGAGGTCTTTCGCATCAAAGAGGACTGATTCATGAACGCCCCCGAAACCCTCCCGGTAGAGGACCGCGGCCCGCTCGAAGGGGCCGCGCCGGAGACCGAAGCCGAAGGCCGCCGCGCGCTCACGCGCCGCGAGCAGAAGGAAGCGTACGAGAACAACAAGCTCTTCAAGCGGCTCGCGCGCCAGGTCGGCCAGGCGATCGGCGACTACAACATGATCGAGGACGGCGACAAGGTGATGGTATGCCTTTCGGGCGGCAAGGACAGCTACGCGATGCTCGACGTCCTGCTGCGCCTGCGCGAGCGCGCGCCGATCGACTTCGGGATCGTGGCCGTGAACCTCGACCAGAAGCAGCCGGGCTTTCCCGAGCACGTGCTGCCCGAGTACCTGACGCAGATCGGCGTGCCGTTCCATATCGAGAATCAGGACACCTACAGCATCGTCAAGCGCCTCGTGCCCGAGGGCAAGACCACCTGCTCGCTGTGCTCGCGGCTGCGCCGCGGCATTCTGTACCGCGTGGCGGGCGAGCTGGGCGCGACGAAGATCGCGCTCGGCCACCATCGCGACGACATCCTGCAAACGCTGCTCCTGAACCTGTTCTACGGCGGCAAGCTCAAGGGCATGCCGCCCAAGCTGCAGTCCGACGACGGCAAGAACATCGTGATCCGCCCGCTCGCCTACGTGAAGGAAGTCGATCTCGAAAAGTACGCCCAGTTGCGCGAATTCCCGATCATTCCGTGCAATCTCTGCGGCAGCCAGCCGAACCTCAAGCGCGCCGAAATGAAGGCGCTGATCCGCGAATGGGACAAGCGTTTCCCGGGCCGCGTGGAGAACATGTTCAACGCGCTCGGCAACGTGGTGCCGTCGCACCTGATGGACGCGTCGCTGTTCGGTTTCAAGGACCTGCGCGCGACGGGCGAGGCCGATCCGCAGGGCGATATCGCCTTCGACGAGGAGCCGTGCTCGACGGATACGCCGTCGCCCTCCGCGGAAGGCACGCCGATCTCGTTTACGAAGTTCGACGATCTTTAACGTTTGCCTGCCGCCGGATGCCGGGTTTTGACCCCGTCCGGCGGCGCCGCTGCGCAGGCTCCCCGGCCCGCGCACAAAGCCTTGTCAAACAAGGCTTAACTGACCGCTGCGGCGCGTTTTCCGGACAAACCCGCATGCTAGAATCGGCAGCTTCAAATTCCTGTTCGCCGATGCCATGAACATCGTGATTCTGGCTGCGGGCATGGGCAAGCGCATGCACTCCGCGCTGCCCAAAGTCCTGCACCCGCTGGCCGGCCGGCCGCTTCTCTCGCACGTCATCGATACCGCCCGCATGCTTGAGCCCACGCGACTCGTCGTCGTGATCGGCCATGGCGGCGACGCGGTGCGCGCAGCCGTCGCCGCGCCCGACGTCCAGTTCGCGGTCCAGCACGAGCAGCGCGGCACGGGCCACGCTCTCCAGCAGGCGCTGCCGTTCATCGACACGAGCGTGCCCACGCTCGTGTTGTACGGCGACGTGCCGCTCACGCGCGCCTCGACGCTCGAACGCCTTGCCGCAGCAGCAGGCAAGGACGGCTACGGCGTGCTGACCGTCACGCTCGACGATCCCACCGGTTACGGGCGCATCGTGCGCGACGCGGCGGGCCAGGTCGTGCGCATCGTCGAGCAGAAGGATGCGAGCGAGGCCGAGCGCCGAATCGCCGAAATCAATACGGGCATCGTCATTACGCCGAGCGCGCCGCTTGCGGGCTGGCTCGCCGCGCTCAAGAACGACAACGCGCAGGGCGAGTTCTATCTCACCGACGTCGTCGAGCAGGCCATCGCGGCGGGACACCCGGTCGTCACGGCTCAGCCCGACGAAGAGTGGGAAACGCTCGGCGTCAACAGCAAGCAGCAGCTCGCCGAACTCGAACGTGTGCACCAGCGCAACGTCGCCGAGGCGCTGCTCGTGGCGGGCGTCACGCTCGCGGACCCGGCGCGCATCGACGTGCGCGGCACGCTCCAGTGCGGGCGCGACGTGTCGATCGACGTGAACTGCGTGTTCGAAGGCAACGTGACGCTGGCGGACAACGTCACGGTCGGTCCGAACTGCGTGATCCGCAACGCCGCGATCGGCGCGGGCACGCGCATCGACGCCTACACGCATATCGAAGACGCGACGGTCGGCGAAGCGGCCGTGCTTGGGCCGTATGCCCGTCTGCGCCCCGGCGCGAAGCTGGCCAACGAGGTTCATGTGGGCAACTTCGTCGAGGTGAAGAATGCGAACATCGGCACGGGCTCGAAGGCCAATCACCTGAGCTATGTGGGCGATGCGGACGTGGGCGCCGGCGTGAACATCGGCGCGGGCACCATCACCTGCAACTACGACGGCGCCAACAAACATCGCACGGTGATCGGCGACAACGTCTTCGTCGGCTCCGACACGCAGTTCGTGGCACCGGTGCGCGTAGGTAGCGGCGTGACCGTCGCGGCCGGCACGACGGTGTGGAAGGACGTGGCCAACGACATGCTCGTGCTCAACGGCAAGACCCAGGTCGAGAAGGCCGGCTACGTGCGGCCCGTCAAGAAAAAGAAGTAATGAATTGCAGCAGCCGGTAGCGCGCCATCGCAGCGCAACCGTACAGCCTCTCTTTGCAAAGGATCGAAATCCATGTGCGGCATCGTCGGTGCAGTAGCGCAACGTAACATCGTGCCCGTTCTGATCGAAGGACTGCGGCGCCTCGAATATCGCGGCTACGATTCGTGCGGCGTGGCGATCGTCACGTCGGCCGGACCTCAGCGCGTGCGCAGCGTCGCACGCGTGGCCGAGCTCGACGAGCAGGTGCGCGAAGCGCGCTTCGAAGGCGTGACCGGCATTGCCCACACGCGCTGGGCCACGCACGGCGCGCCGACCGTGAACAACGCGCACCCGATCTTCTCGCACGAAGCGCTGGCGCTCGTGCACAACGGCATCATCGAGAACTACGAAGTGTTGCGCGAGGCGCTGCGCGCGAAGGGCTACGAGTTCATCACGCAGACCGACACCGAGGTGATCGCGCATCTGATCCACAGCCTCTACAAGGGCGATCTGTTCGCCGCCGTGCGCGAGGCCGTGCGGCAGCTTGCGGGCGCCTATGCGATCGGCGTCGTGCACAAGGACCAGCCGCATACCGTGGTGGGCGCGCGCGCGGGCTCGCCGCTCGTGGTGGGCTACGGCGAGGCGGGCGAGAATTTCATCGCCTCGGACGCGCTCGCCATTGCCGGCAGCGCGAACCGCATCAGCTATCTGGAAGAGGGCGACGTTTGCGAGATCACGCTCGAAGGCGTGCGCATTGCCGACCGCGAAGGCCATATCGTGATGCGCGAGGCGCGCGAGGTGCAGGCTTACGGCGCCGCCGTCGAGCTCGGCCCGTATCGCCACTACATGCAGAAGGAAATTTTCGAGCAGCCGCGTGCCATCGGCGACACCATTCCGGCCGCTGAGTCGTTCGAACCGGAACTGTTCGGCGAGAACGCGCGCGAGGTGTTCCAAGGCATCGACAGCATCCTGATCCTCGCGTGCGGCACGAGCTATTACTCGGGCCTCACGGCCAAATACTGGCTGGAGTCGGTGGCGAAAATCCGCACCGAGGTCGAGATCGCGAGCGAGTACCGCTACCGCGAGTCGGTGCCCAATCCGCGCGCGCTCGTCGTGACAATTTCTCAGTCGGGCGAAACCGCCGACACGCTCGCCGCGCTCAAGCACGCGCAGTCGCTGGGCATGCAGCACACGCTCGCGGTGTGCAACGTGGCCACGAGCGCGATGGTGCGCCTCACCGAATTCAGCTTCCTTACGCACGCGGGCCGCGAGATCGGCGTGGCTTCGACGAAGGCGTTCACGACGCAGCTCGTGGGCCTGTTCATTCTCGCGGTGACGCTCGGCAAGCTGCGCGGCCATGTGAGCGCCGAGCAGGAAGCGCAGTACCTCAAGCTGCTGCGCCATCTGCCGGCCGCGCTCAACGGCGTGCTCGCGCTGGAGCCGCAGATCATCGCGTGGTCGGAGGAATTCGCGCGCAAGGAGAATGCGCTGTTCCTCGGCCGCGGGCTGCACTATCCGATCGCCCTGGAAGGCGCGCTCAAGCTCAAGGAAATCTCGTACATCCACGCGGAGGCCTATCCGGCCGGCGAGCTCAAGCACGGGCCGCTTGCGCTCGTGACGGAGGCCATGCCGGTGGTGACGGTGGCGCCGAACGACACGCTGCTCGAGAAACTCAAGTCGAACATGCAGGAAGTGCGCGCGCGCGGCGGCCAGCTCTATGTGTTCGCCGATGCCGACACGCACATCACGAGCGAAGACGGCATTCACGTGATCCGCATGCCGGAGCACTATGGGCTGCTCTCGCCGATCCTGCATGTCGTGCCGCTGCAGATGCTCGCGTATCACACGGCCTGTGCGCGGGGCACCGACGTGGACAAGCCGCGTAACCTCGCGAAGTCGGTGACGGTGGAGTGAGTTGGGTTCTTGGTCGGCGATGAGTGTCGATAGGTGGTAGCCAGAAAGGGCGCTGAAGCAGTCTTCAGCGCCCTTCGTGTTTCTGGGTTGCCTCAGGGTGTAGCGCCGCGTGCGAAGGCTGCCCGAGGCGCGAGGCGCGAGGCGCGAGGCGCGAGGCGGCATCATAATGGCGCCGATCAGGCAAGGAGATGAAATTGGCCGAACAGCAGCGAGAACGGGCGCCGCGCCTGTATGTGTTTTCCGGAGCGGGACTTTCCGCGGAGAGCGGCATTTCCACGTTCCGCACGGGCGATGGCATCTGGTCGCACGCCAACCTCGACGAGGTGTGCAACTACCTGACGTGGCGTCGTAACCGGCCGGCGGTATTCCGCTTCTACAACCAGCGCATCAGCGAATGCGCGGGCGCGCGTCCCAACGACGCGCACCGGCTGCTCGCCCAATGGCAGGACACCTGGGGCACGGAGCGCGTGCATCTCGTCACGCAGAACATCGACAACCTATTGGAGCAGGCGGGCGCGCGCCAGGTCACGCACCTGCACGGCGACATGATCTCGCTGCTTTGCACCGACTGCGACTATCGTTTCCCGGCGAGCGGCCCGGGGCTGGATCCGAAGGCGGCCTGTCCGGCGTGTGGCGAAGTCGAGGGCGTGAAGCCCGGCGTGGTGTTCTTCAATGAAGCCGCGCCCGAATACGAGACGCTTTGGCGCATCCAGGAGGCCATGACGCCCGACGACCTGTTCATCGCCGTGGGCACCGCGTTCGAGGTGATTCCACCCGAGCGGCTATTGCCGCGCGAACGGCTTGGCGAGCACCCGCGCAATTTCGTCGTCGACCCGGCGCCGCGCCGGACGGAATGCTTTGGCGTGGTGGAGCGCAATCCGGCCACGCTCGGCCTGCGCAACCTTGCCGATACCGTCGAGCGCATGATGGCGGGCGGCTAGAACGAACAGCCCGGGGTTTCTTCTTCATCGACGCTGCGCAGGTGTGCAGCACAGGCACGCAGCCAATGCCGCGCGCGTTATGGGTTTGTATACCCATCTATATGTATACGTAGTAACAGTTAACAAAGCGGGGCATTTACTGTGGACAACGTCCGAAATACCTGCCGGTTCAAAACGATGCCGAACGAATAGCCATGCGGACAAACTCTGAATGTCGCGCGGGCTTCAGGGATAACTTTTGGGCATCTCTCGTGAGTGCGGCAGTTATCAAGAAGTCCTCCACAGGACGTTCGCCAGGTCATCCCCAGCTTGTCCAGAAGGTGCCGTGGATAACCCCGCCTGATCCGCCCGTGCGCGACGGTCGATGCGTGCGTTACGAACCTGCGGACGATCAGGCCGGTTCCGCCGGCTGCGGTTGCGTTGCCGGGTGCTTCTCGTGCGCTTCTTTGTCAGTTTCGGGCTGGCGGGACGGCAGCAACTGGCAGACGAGCAGACCGGTCAGCATCAGCGCACAGCCTGCGAGTGCACGCGACGTGAGCGTTTCGCCGAGCGCGATCCATCCCGCGAGGGCCGCGAATACGCCTTCCATGCTGAAGATCACCGCCGCGTGGGCGGGTGCGGCGTCGCGCTGCGCGACGACCTGGATCGTGTAGCCGACGCCCACGGAAAGCGCGCCGCCGTAGAGGATGGCCGGCGCGGCGCGTACGAGGCTCGCGAGCGGGAGCGGTTCGCAGGCGAGGCCGACGAGCAGGCAGGCCGCACCGCAGGCCACGAACTGCACGACGGAAAGCACGAGCGGATCGTGACGCGGCGCGTAGTGGCCCACGAGCATCACCTGAATCGAAATGATGATCGCGCAGCCAAGCTGGTACGAGTCGCCATACATCACCGAAAAGTGATCGTTGATGCTCAGGAAATAGAGCCCGACTGCGGCCAGCCCGGCGCCGATCCAGGTGCCGGGGCCGGTGCGATGACGCAGCAGCACGCCCAGCAGCGGCACGATCACGACATAGAGCGAGCTGATGAAGCCGGCATTGGCGATCTTCGTATAGCGCAGGCCGATCTGCTGGAGCGAGATGGCCACGGCCAGCATGAGCCCGAGCAGGCAGCCCGAACGCAGCAACCGGGCATCGAAGAGCGCTGGCGGCGCGGTCATGGTGCGTCGCGCCGTGGTGCGGCGCTGCGCGAGCACGAGCGCCGACACGACGGCGGCGCCCAGCAGAAAGCGCAGACCGGTGAAGAGGAATGGTCCGATGGCGTCGAGGCTCAGTCGCTGGGCGACGAACGCCGAGCCCCAGATCATGGCGGCGGCCAGCATGAGCAGGTTGGCGCGCAGGTGTTGGCGGGAAGCGGATTTCAGGCGGGATTTCAAGCGGGTTTCTCGTTCTGCGAAGACGGCTGCGGGACCGCTCCCGGTGGCGGGAGCAACGGTCCGTATGCGATTTGCCGGGAAGACGAATCCAGATCGTATCCGAACTGAAAGCCAATTGTCTTCCGCCAGGCATCGCGCAAAAAAAAGCCAGAGCAACGCTCTGGCTTTTTTCGCAGCCGCGTCTTGCCGGCGCGACCGGATTGCTGCGATGACGCTCAGGACGCGTCGTGCGCGAGGCCTGCTTCCAGCAGCTCGGTCAGCAGCCCGTTCAGGCCGCCCGGATGGCTCTCGGCACGCGACTTCAACTGCGCGACCAGATCGGCGTTGAGCTTGCAGGCGAACGGCACAAGCCCTTGCGCCTGGTCGAGCTTGCGGCGCTCGCGGCGGTCCAGCTCGGCCGGCGCCGAGCCCTTGCCGAAGCGATCGGGCCCCGCCTGCTTCGTCGATTGCATCAGTTTCAGCGCCTTGTTCTTCTCAAGGTCGGTTTTCTTCATCGCCATGTTTGCGGCTCCGGTATTGGGCAGTGGCGCGCATTGTACGCATTCGCGCGACAGCGTCCATCGCTATGTTCATTGCCGTCGCCGCCCAAGGATGTCGGCAAATCAGGGGCAAGTCAGGGGCGGGAAACGACGGACGCGGCGTGTCCGTCAGCCGCGAGGCCGTCCATCAGTGCGCGCATGCGCCGCCAGTGCGAACCTTCCCAGAACACGCGCCGGCAGACGTCGCAGGTGACGAAGCGCGTCTGGCGCTCGAATACGCCCTCCGGCACGCGCTCGCGGGCCTCGTCGCGATCGATGGCATGCAGCGGCGCGTTGCACGACAGGCAGAGCCGGAATGGGCGCGCGCTGGCGGCAAGGTCGAGCCGCTCGAAGATCTCGCGCAACTGTATCTGGGGCTTGAGCGCGCGCACGTAGCAGCCGTGCGTGATCGTGCGGCGCTTGAGCAGTTCGCGGTCGCGGGTGAGGACGATGCGATGTTGCGCGGCGGCCAGCGCCTCGATCTCGTCGTCGGGGTAGTTGTTGTCGTACAGCGTGTCGAAGCCCGCCAGCCGCAGCAATTGGGCCAGACCGCCCAGATGCGCGTCGGCGACGAAGGACGGTTCGCGCAGCGGCGCGGCCCGCACGCGCAGCAACGGACGGATGTCGAACGCCTCGAACTTCGGGTAGACGGCAACGCGGTCGCCATCGGCGAGCGGATGGTCGAAGCCCACGGATTCGCCGTTCACGAGGATCAGCTCCACTTCGGTATGCGGTACGCCAAGCGCCTCGATCATGTGCTTGGCCGAGGCGGCGCGCGCGCACTGCCAACTGAACGAGCGCTGGCGCAGCGGCCGCGCAAGGAAATCGTTCAGCTCCTCGTAGAAGCGAAAGGTGGCGGTGACCATGCGGTGAGTATCGCACCGACCATCGGCGTCCGGGCGGCCGTCTGCAGCGCGCGGACGCCTATGCTTTACTTGCGCGTTCCCAACATGAAGGAGGATGTAATGGATATCGGATTCATCGGTCTTGGTGAAATGGGCAGCGCGATCGTCGCGAATCTGCTGAAGGCGGGGCACCGGGTGCGAGTCTGGAACCGCACGCCGGAGCGCGCGCGGCCGCTCGCCGAGGCGGGCGCGCAGATCGTCGCCACGCCGGCCGAGGCTTTTTCGGGCGACGCTGCTTTTTCGATGCTCGCCGACGACGCGGCGCTGCGCGAGGTGTTCGGCGCGGCGTTGCTGGACGCGGCGCCGCGCGGTCTCGTACACGTCAACATGGCGACGATTTCCGTCGCGCTGGCCGGGGAGCTGGCGCGCGAGCATGCCGAGCGGGGGTTGCGTTACGTGGCGGCGCCGGTGATGGGCCGCCCCGACGTCGCGAGGGCGGCAAAGCTGACGATCATCGCGGCCGGCGACGCCGAGGCGGTCGACCGCGTGCAGCCGCTCTTCGACGCCGTGGGGCAGAGGACCTGCCGCATCGGCTCGCTGCCGCAGCAGGCGAACGTGATGAAGCTCGCGGCGAACTTCATGCTGGGGGCTGCGGTGGAGACGCTCGGCGAGGCGGCGGCCCTGCTCGCGGGGCATGGCGTGGCGATGCGCGACTTTCTCGACATGATTACGGGCGGCCCGTTTCCGGGACCGGTTTACGCGGGCTACGGAGCCATGATTGCGGAGGATCGTTACGAGCCCGCGATGTTCAAGGCCCGACTCGGTCTCAAGGACGTCCGGCTCGCGCTGGCGGCGGCGGATGCGGTGTCCACGCCGATGCCGGTGGCGAGCGTCGTGCGTGACAGCTTGATCGAAGCCGTTGCACACGGCGACGGGGAGCGCGACTTTGCGGTGCTCGGTAAGGTGGCGGCGCGGCGCGCAGGGCGGGCGTGAGGCCCGCCGTCTGGCGCTGAGCGGTATTGAGCATGCCGCTACGTCCCGACCCGGTTGGTTCGCCCCACGATGCCATACAGGAACGCCCCCCCGGCAAACGCCGCGCCCACGGCGCACACGCCGGGCCATTGCGCGAGGGCCCAGCCGACGCCTGAAAGCGCGGCGCCCAGCGCGCCGCCAACGAAAAACACACCGACGAACAATCCGTTCAGCCGCCCGCGCGCGGCGGGATTCATGAGATTGACGGCGCGCCGGCCCAGCGTTTGATCGATCACGACGCCGGCGTCGAGCGCTGCGCCGCCGATCACGAGCGCGGCGAGCGCGAGGCGCGGGTGCGCATGGGGCGAAAATCCGAATCCGCCCGCTCCGGCCACGGCGACCAGCACGAGCGCAGCCAGCATCAGCAGATGCGCGAGGCACAGGGCGGCGCGACCGTGCCCGTGGTCGCCGGCCCGCCCGGCGAGCGGCGTGACAATGGCGCCGCTCGCGCCGGCGAGCGCGAACAGCGCCACACCGTGCAGGCCGAAGCCGAACGGCGCCTGGGCAAGCCGCAGGCCAATCGACGCCCAGAACACGCTGAACGCGCCCATCGCGAGGCCGGCCGAGATCGCGCGCCGTTGCAGGACGGGCTCGGTGGCGAGCAGCGTCCAGAGCGAGCGCAGCAACCCGGTATAACGCGTATGGGCGTGCGGCGTGCGCAGCGGCAGGCGCAGCGCGAGCACGGCGGCGAGCAGCGCGTCGATGAGTGCGGCCGCACCGTAAAACGCACGCCAGCCCATCGATCCGGCGATCAAGCTCGCGAGCGGCCGCGAAAGCAGGATGCCGAGCATGAGCCCGCTCATGACATTGCCGACCGCGCGGCCGCGCTGCGCTTCCGGCGCCATCGAGGCGGCCATCGGCACGAGCATCTGGATCACGCTGGACGTGGCGCCTGCGAGAAATAGCGCGGCGAGGCACGCCCAGGCGGAATGCGCGAAAAGCGGCACGGCGAGCAGTGCGGCACAGGCGAGGAGCGTGCGCACGATCAGGCGGCGGTTCTCGATCAGATCGGACAGCGGAACGAGCAGGACGAGGCCGGCGGCATAGCCGAGCTGCGGCAGCATCGAGATCAGGCCGGTCAGTGCGTGCGGGACCTGCAGCGAAGCGGCGATAGGCCCGGTGAGCGGCTGCGCGGCGAACAGATTGATGACGATGAAGCCCACGGTCGCGCTGAAGAACAGCGTCATCGCCGTGGTCAGCTGGCCGGCGTGGAGTTCGTCTTGCTGATCGGCGTGCGGTTTGTCGGTGGCGACGACGGCACAGGAAGGGGACGAAAGCTCGGCGAGGCGAGTCATGTTGGCGCTCCGGATGAGACGGTTTCGCCTATCCTAGAAGCCGGAAGGTTATGCGACAATTGAAATATCTTGATATTAATTATGCGAGATTGTTTTGAACACGCGTGATCTGCAAGCCTTCGTGGCTGTGGTGGAAAGCGGCTCGATTGTCGGCGCCGCCGAAAGGCTTCATCTCACCCAGCCCGGGCTGACGCGCCGCGTCCAGAGTCTGGAAAGCACGCTGGGTCTCGCGCTGCTCGACCGCCAGGCCAAGCCGCTCAAGCCCACCGCCGCAGGCCGCGAGGTGTACCGTCTCGCGCGCAACGTGCTGGGTGCCGTGGACGAACTGCTGGCCGTCGCGTCGCCCGAAAGCGAGCCGGCCGGCGAACTGCGCATCGGCGTGCCGCCGTTTCTCTCCGACCTCGCGCTCGAACAGCCGCTCGACCGCCTGCGCGGCGCTTTTGCGAAGCTCACGCTGCGCGTGACGGCGGGCTGGTCGCCGGGATTGCTGCAGTCGGTCGAGCGGGCCGAAATCGACACCGCCGTCGTGCTGATGCCGGGCGACAGCGCGCTGCCGGAATCGCTCGAACGCACACGCCTCGCCTTCATGCCGACAACGGTGGTCGCGTCGCGCGCGCTGGGTTTGCCCAGCGATCCGGTCACGCTGGAAGATCTGGCGTTGCATCCGTGGGTGCTCAACCAGGACGGCTGCGGCATGCGCTCGGCGCTCTCGCGCTCGCTCGCGCGGGCCGGGCTGCCGTTCAACGTGGCCGTCGAGGCATTCGGTTCCGATCTGCAGCTTTCGCTCGTGGCGCGCCAGCTCGGCATCGGCATCGTGTCGCCGCACGTGCTGGCGCGCAGTCCGTTTCGCGATGCGCTGCAGGCGATCGACGTGGTCGATTTCGATACCGGCGTCGACGCCTGGCTCGTGCATCATGCGCTGCCGGGGCGGCTTGTGCGGGCCGTCGCGCTATTGCGCGATTCGCTCGTCGAAGTGCTGGCGGCGACCGGGGTGCCGACGTAACAATCCTCATATGACTGCGCGTTGACGCACGATGCGCATCGAAGCGGGCGGCCACAATGACCATAGTGGAGGCGTTGGGCGCCGCGCCGGACGGCCTGAACAGGCCGGCATGACAAAGACACAGAGCGCGACAGTTCTGCATGGGATGGGAGACGGGGGATGGACAAGCGCATCCTGATCGCCGACAACGACGAACAATCGCTGACGGAGCTAGGTACGTTGTTGACCGATCTCGGCTACGCGACCTATGCCGCGCGCACGCTCGACGATACGCTGCTGGCTGCCGCGCGCTTCACGCCCGACGTGGTCATCGTCGCGCTTTCCTTGCTGGAGGAGGAGCCGGCAACCCTCGTACGGCGCCTTCGCGACGCCTGTGGTGCCTGCGCGCCGCTTTTGATCGCGCTGACCGGATGGCCCGACTCGCGCCACCGCGACGAGGCGCTCGCAGTGGGCTTCGACGTGCATCTGGTGCGCCCGGTGGGGCTCGATCAGCTGACCTTTATTCTTTCGATGATCGGCAGCTAGACGAATGTTGTAAATTTACAACAAATACGGGGCGTACTAGGGTGCGTACTACTTTACATGTTGCATTGCATCACCTAGGCGGCTATACTTGTTTCTGTCTCCTCCATGTCTCCTCTGATATGGATTAAGCCCGCCTCTTTGGCGGGCTTTTTTTCGTCCCTGCATTTTGCTTGCTTTGCGCGCCAGGCCGAGACAGGCATAAAAAAACCGGAGCGCGAGGCTCCGGTTTTGCGTGGTGCCCGCCGCATCAGGCGAGCGGTGGCGTGTCGCTCATCCCTTGAGGCCGGCGTCTTCCGCTGCGCCTACCGCGAGATTCATACACTGGATCGCCGCGCCCGAAGCGCCCTTGCCGAGGTTGTCGAGGCGCGCGACCGTCACGAATTGCTCGTCGTTGCCGAACACGAAGAGATCCACCCGGTTCGTGTCGTTGTTCGCCTGAACGTCGAAGGCGCCGCCATCGAGGTTTTCCTCGGCGTTGAACAGCGCCACGCGCACGAACGCCTCACCCGCGTAGTACTCGGCGTAAAGCGCCAGCACGTCCTCGGGCTTCGCGCCGCGCGTGAGCTGCTTCGGCGAGAAGTAGGTCGTGACCGCGAGGCCCTTGTAGAACGGGCCGACTACCGGCGTGAACACGGGCGTGGACGAAAGTCCGCCGTGCGACTTCATCTCCGGCAGGTGCTTGTGCGTGAGGCCGAGCGCGTAGGGGCGCGGGCTCATCAGCTTCGGGTTGCCGCCTGCTTCGTACTCCGCAATCATTTTTTTGCCGCCGCCGCTGTAGCCGGTCAGCGAGTAGGCGTGCGCCGCGAAATCGGGACCGACGAGGCCGGCCTCGACGAGCGGACGCATCGCCAGCACGAATGCCGACGCGTGGCAGCCCGGCACCGCAATGCGCTTCGACGTGCGCACGCGCTCGCGCTGCTGGCGGGTGAGTTCGGGCAGGCCGTAGGCCCAGTCGGAGCTCGTGCGGAACGCCGTGCTCGCGTCGATCAGCACGGTGCGGTCGTTCTCCACCAGCGAAGCCGATTCGCGCGAGGCGACATCCGGCAGGCAGAGGAACGTCACGTCGGAGGCGTTGATGAGACGGCGGCGTTCTTCGACGTCCTTGCGCTTCGCTTCGTCGATCCGCAGGATTTCGACGTCGGCGCGCGCTGACAGGTATTCGAAAATCTTCAGGCCGGTCGTGCCTTCCTGTCCGTCGACAAAAACTTTCGTGCTCATCTCGATCTCTCTGAACGCGGGGTGCGCAGTTAAATGGGCCCGGGGCGCGCGTGGACAACGGGGGATCCGCCCAGCGCCGGAACGTTATTCTAAGACTTCGGACGCGCCACCGTGCGTGCCGGCGGGAAAAAAAATCGGGAGTAACCCGTACGGGCGGGAACCGCCGCGGCTCACGGCTTTGCCGGAGCCCGCAACGAGATGATGCGGCCGTCGTGTGACGGTTATGCGGTGGCGTTTTTGCTGGCGGGCAGCCTGGCCCGGCCCGCGTCGTCATGCTCAGCGGCCGTAGCTGACGGTGAGCTGCGCGCGGCCGAGCGCAGCGCCGTCTATCTCGTGATCGAACATCTCAGCCGGACGTCCCTGTTCGAGCCCCGCTATTTTGTCGGTGCCGATGGCGTAGACCGTGATCACGTACCGGTGCGGCTTGCCGGGCGGCGGGCAGGGACCGCCATAGCCGCCGGTGTTGAAATCGTTGCGCGCTTCCACTGCGCCGAGCTTCGCCAATGCGCCGGACCCGCTCGCGTTTTCCGGCAAGGCCTTCACGCGGGCCGGGAGGTTCGCGACGGCCCAATGCCACCAGCCGCGGCCCGGAGCGTCGGGGTCGAACATCGTGATTGCGAAACTGCGTGTGCCTTCGGGCGCATTGCGCCACGAGAGCTGCGGCGAGCGGTTACCGCCTTCACAGCCTTCCGCGTTGAAGACTTGCGCGGTGGCGACACTGCCGCCGTTCCCGAAGGTTGTGCTGGAAACCGAAAACGCACCTTCGGCATGCGCCATGCCGGCGGTATGCAGGGCAGCGACGAGCAGGACCAAACCGCGCGCCATGCCATGCCGGCGACGGGCGAGCGGGACCGTGATCGCGACATACGGGCAAGCCATCGGATGGTTTCCTGTATTTTTTCGAGCCGTCCAGGCATTTCCTGCGAGGCCGATTCGAATTGTGCTCCGAATTGAACTCGATCAAATATAGCGGCATTTCAGGGCGAGGCTTCGCCACATCGGTCGTTGTGGGGTAGAGGACATCGGCTATAGTCGCGTGCGCCCTCGTCTGCCGGTGAGGATCGCGGGCAGTGTCGGGCAGAGGCCTGCTGCATGTCCGTGAGGGTACGCCAGAACAAAACAAGCAGGCTTGCCCGAAAGGAGCACAGGCCTGCCGAGAGGAGGGTGAATGCAGCAGCCAATCAGGATCGTAGTCGCGGACGATCATCCTGTTATCTTGTTCGGCGCGGAACAAGCGCTCCTCAAATTTCCGGGTGTCCAGGTCGTCGCGCGCGCACGCCAGTCCACCGAGCTGATCAAGGCGCTGCTGACGACTCCGTGCGACGTGCTCGTGACCGACCTCGCCATGCCCGGCGGGCAGTTTGGCGACGGCTTGCCGCTGATCGGTTATTTGCGCCGCAATTTTCCCGATATTCCCATCGTCGTCTTGACGATGCTCGAGAATGCCGCCCTGCTCAAACGACTCGGAGAGCTGGGCGTGATCGCCGTCGTTCACAAGTCCGACGACCTGGGCCACATTGGCCTCGCGGTGCAACAGGTGAGCCGCGGCATCGAATACATGAGCCCGCAGGTGAGGGCGGCGCTCGAATCGCTGCGCCTGAACAGCGGCGGCAAGACCGACGAAGTGCTCTTGTCGAGGCGCGAACTGGAGGTCGTGCGGCTTTTCGTGTCGGGCATGACCATCAAGGAGATCTCGGAAAAGCTCAACCGCAGCATCAAGACCATCAGCACGCAAAAGAACACGGCCATGCGCAAGCTCGGGCTCGACCGCGACTCGGAGCTGTTTCAGTACGCGCAGAGCAATGGCTTGCTGAACCTCTCTTCGCATGTGCCAGACACGCACCACGGTGTCGAAGCTTCGCATTGACGCAGCGTTGCGCCGCCCGGTAACACGCCCGTGGCGCCTGCGGCGCCCATGAAAAAAGGCCATCGCCCGGCGGGCAGATGGCCTGTTGCTTGGGCGCGATGCCTGGCGTTGCGTACTTACTGCGGTGCCGCCGTTGCGCCGCCATGCGCCGCGGACCATTCGGCCGGAGCGTGCAGGAATTTCTCGACTTCGTCGAGCGTCTTCGCTTCGAAGTAGCCCGACGCCTTCGCGACGCGCAGCACGTCCCACCACGTGGCGAGCGCATGCAGGTCCACGTCGATGTCCTTGAGGACCGACACGCTCTCCTTGAAGATGTTGTAGTGGAACAGCACGAAGCAGTGGTTCACCGTCGCGCCGGCCGTGCGCAGCGCGTTGATGAAGTTGATCTTGCTGCGGCTGTCGGTGGTCAGATCCTCGACGAGCAGCACGCGCTGGCCTTCGGTGAGGAGACCCTCGATCTGCGCGTTGCGGCCGAAACCCTTCGGCTTCTTGCGCACGTACTGCATCGGCACCATCAGGCGGTCCGAGAGCCATGCGGCGAACGGAATGCCCGCGGTTTCGCCGCCGGCCACGGCGTCGATCTGCTCGTAGCCGACGTCGCGCAGGATCGTGGCTTCGGCCATTTCCATCAGGCCGCGGCGCACGCGCGGATACGAAATCAGCTTGCGGCAGTCGATGTAGACCGGGCTCGCCCAGCCGGAGGTGAAGATGAAGGGCTTTTCGGCGTTGAAGTGCACGGCCTTCACTTCGAGCAGCATCTTGGCGGTCGTGTCCGAGATCGTCTGGCGATCGTAGCCTGTCATGGGCGAATCCTTGGATATGAGAGCGAGGGAGGGTGGGCGTCAAGCCCGGTGGCGCTGGCACGGCGGACCCGGCAGTACCGCTGGGGTCTCTGGCGTGCGCGGCCCGAAGGCGCGGGGCAGTATTCACCCGCTCGGTTCGGACGGCTTCTCTTGCGCGCGTAGGCCGGTATTTTACCCGACTTGAACTTTTGAGACGAGTTGGCTGGTGGGGCTGGTTCGCGCAACGTGTAACGCGGTCCGGGCGGTATTTGGGGGATCGATCATTTCTCGGCCGATGTGGCTTTCGCGCTTTTCTTTCACGGTTGTGACCGCGCGAGCTCACCATTACACTCTCGCGGGTTTATCCGGGCGGACACCCGATACCCGACACCCGGCTTGTACAGGAAGTCTCCATGACCGTCGTTTCTCCTCCCGCTGCCTCCGTCGAAACGACGCGCGGCCACGCCTTGCGCGCGCTCGTCGCTTCCGTGCTCGGCTATGCGATGGACGGCTTCGATCTGCTCATGCTCGGCTTCATGCTGCCGGCCATCAGCGCCGAGCTGCATCTCTCCACCGCCCAGGCCGGCTCGCTCGTCACGTGGACGCTCGTCGGCGCCGTGGCCGGCGGCATCGCGTTCGGGCTTCTCGCCGACCGCTACGGCCGCGTGCGCGTTCTTACCTGGACGATCCTGCTGTTCGCCGTCTTTACTGGCCTTTGTGCGCTTGCGCGCGGCTATGCGGATCTGCTCGTCTACCGGACGATCGCCGGTATCGGTCTGGGCGGCGAGTTCGGCATTGGCATGGCGCTCGTCGCCGAGGCGTGGCCGGCGCATCTGCGCGCGCGGGCGTCGTCGTATGTCGGGCTCGGCTGGCAGCTCGGCGTGCTCGCCGCCGCGCTCCTTACGCCGTGGCTCTTGCCCGTGATCGGCTGGCGCGGCATGTTCGCGCTCGGTCTCCTGCCGGCTGTCGTGTCGTTCGTGGTGCGCCGCCGCGTGGAGGAGCCGGCACTCTTCGTCGCCCATGCGTCGCGCGTGGAGCAGGCGGTACGGGGCGAGCGTCCCGGCGCGCTGCGCCTGCTCGTGGCCGACGCTCGCACCGCGCGTGCGAGCCTGGGTGTCGTCGTTCTCTGTTCGGTGCAGAATTTCGGCTATTACGGGCTCATGATCTGGCTGCCCGCCTATCTGTCGCGGTCCTTCGGCTACTCGCTGACGAAGTCCGGGCTCTGGACGGCGGCGACCGTCGCCGGCATGGCGCTCGGTATCTGGCTCTTCGGCCTTGCCGCCGACCGTTTCGGGCGCAAGCCCGCATTCCTGTTCTATCAGGCCGGGGCCGTCGCGATGGTGTTCGCCTACGCGCATCTCGCGACGCCGATCGCGCTGCTCGTGGGCGGCGCGGCCATGGGCGTGTTCGTGAACGGCATGATTGGCGGGTACGGCGCGCTCATCTCCGAGCTTTATCCCACGGCTGCGCGCGCCACCGCCCAGAACGTGCTCTTCAACATCGGGCGGGCCGTGGGCGGCTTCGGGCCGCTGGCCGTCGGCGCGCTGGCGGCGCGGTTTTCGTTCGGCGCGGCGCTCGCGATGCTGGCCTCGATCTACCTGCTCGACATACTCGCGACGCTGTTCCTGATCCCGGAACGGCGCGGCGCCGCTCTGGAGTAGCGGCCCCCACAGACCCCTCTCCATTCCGCCGTTTCACCCGTGGACAGTTCATGTCCGCGCTATCCCGGGTATCAGTCCTCACCCCGAGTTCCTGCGCTGTGCCCGGGGTGTACACTAGTTCCCCCCGCCAATTCGCCCTCGCCGCTTCGCCGGCCGCAAGAGGTGGCTTCGCCGCGGGTCCGGCCACAGGCCTGACGCAATCGAAGCCCTGAGCGTGCCATGCGGGACGGCGGGTTCATGACCATAAAACCTCTCACGTCTCTCACGTCCAGGCAGGCCCGAAAATGGATGAACAACTGAAGCAAAGCGCGCTGGCGTATCACCAGAATCCCAAGCCCGGCAAGATTTCGGTCACGCCTACCAAACCGCTGTCGAACCAGCTCGACCTCTCGCTCGCCTATTCGCCCGGCGTCGCCGCCGCGTGCGAAGCGATCCACGCGGATCCGCTCGACGCGCAGAAGTACACGTCGCGCGGCAACCTCGTCGGCGTCGTGACCAACGGCACCGCGGTGCTGGGCCTTGGCAATATCGGCCCGCTCGCGGCCAAGCCGGTGATGGAAGGCAAGGGCTGTCTCTTCAAGAAGTTCGCCGGCATCGACGTGTTCGACATCGAGCTTTCCGAGTCGGATCCGGACAAGCTCGTCGACGCCATTGCCATGCTTGAACCAACGCTCGGCGGTATCAACCTCGAGGACATCAAGGCGCCCGAGTGCTTCTACATCGAGCAGAAGCTGCGCGAGCGCATGAAGATCCCCGTCTTCCACGACGACCAGCACGGCACGGCCATCATCGCCTCCGCGGCGATCCTGAACGGCCTGAAGGTCGTGGGCAAGGAACTGGGCAGCGTGAAGCTCGTGTGCTCGGGTGCGGGCGCGGCGGCCATCGCGTGTCTGGACCTGCTCGTGAAGCTCGGCCTGAAGAAGGAGAACACGCTCGTCGTCGACTCGAAGGGCGTGATCTACGAAGGCCGCGGCAATCTCGATCCGTCGAAGGCGCGCTATGCGGCGAACACCGGCGCGCGCACGCTCGGCGACGCCATCAAGGGCGCGGACGTGTTCCTCGGTTGTTCGAGCGCCGGCGTGCTCAAGCCCGAGATGGTCGTGGACATGGCCAACACGCCGCTGATCCTCGCGCTGGCGAACCCGGAACCGGAAATCCGTCCGGAAGAAGCGAAGAAAGTGCGCCCGGACGCGATCATCGCCACGGGCCGTTCGGACTATCCGAACCAGGTCAACAACGTGCTGTGCTTCCCGTTCATCTTCCGCGGCGCGCTGGACGTGGGCGCCACGACCATCACGGAAGAGATGAAGCTCGCGTGCGTGCGCGCGATCGCGGAACTCGCCGAGGAAACCGACCAGGGCGACGAAGTGGCGAAGGCCTATGAAGGCCACACGCTCGAATTCGGCCCGGAATACCTGATTCCGAAGCCCTTCGACCCGCGTCTCATCATCAAGATCGCGCCGGCCGTGGCGCAAGCCGCGATGGACTCGGGCGTCGCCACGCGCCCGATCGCCGACATGGACGCGTACCGCGAGCAGCTTGGCGCGACCGTCTACCGCTCGGGCATGGTGATGCGCCCGGTGTTCGCGGCGGCGAAGGCCAACTGCGCGCGCATCGTGTTCGCGGAGGGCGAGGACGAGCGCGTGCTGCGCGCCGCGCAGTTCGTGCTCAACGAGAAGATCGCGAAGCCCATCATCGTCGGCCGTCCGTCGGTGGTGGAAATGCGTCTGAAGAAAATGGGATCGAAGCTGCGTCCGGGCACCGACTTCGAGATCGTCGATCCGGAAGACGATCCGCGCTTCCAGAAGAGCTGGCAGGCCTACCATGACCTGGGTGCGCGCCAGGGCATCACGCCCGAGGTCGCGAAGGCGTCGATGCGCAAGTTCAACACGCTGATCGGCGCGATCCTCGTGCATCTGGGCGACGCCGACGGCATGATCTGCGGCCTGCTCAACAGCTTCGACTATCACCTGAAGTTCGTCGAGCAGGTGTTCGGCAAGGCAAAGGAGGCCGAGAACTACGCGGCCATGAACCTGCTGATGCTGCCGGGCCGCAACCTGTTCATCTCCGACACCTACGTGAACGAAGTGCCGAGCGCCGAGCAGATCGCCGACATGACGATCCTCGCCGCGCGCGAGATCGAGAAGTTCGGCATCGTGCCGAAGGTCGCGCTGCTGTCGAGCTCGAACTTCGGCAGCGTGCGTTCGTCGACGGCGCAGCGCATGCAGGCGGCGCGCGAGCTGATCGCGCAGCGCGCGCCGCAGCTCGAAGTGGACGGCGAAATGCACGGCGACGCGGCGCTTTCGGAGTTGATCCGCAAGCAGTCGTTCCCGGGCACGACGCTCGCGGGCGAGGCGAACCTGCTGATCATGCCGAACGTGGAAGCGGCGAACATCGCGTACAACCTGCTGAAAGTGATCGGCGGCGAAGGCGTGACGGTCGGTCCGTTCCTGCTGGGTGCAGCGAAGCCGGTGCACATCCTCACGCCGGCAGCAACCGTGCGACGCATCATCAACATGACGGCGGTGGCTTCGGCGAACGCGGCGAACGCGAAGGCGGCGGCGCGCTGAGCGCGTGATGCGAATGCCGGCGTGCGTGCGACGCGCGCCGGCGTTGTCCCCGATTCAGATGCTCAATAGAAAAGGGCGCTCCGTTTTCACGGAGCGCCCTTCGTCTTTACGGCAGGGCTACTGCCTCACGGCGTATCACGCAGCATGACGCGCCGCGCCGCCTTGCGGCGAGCGCCACTTGTCCAGCAGTGTCGCCCACTTCGCCCGCACGGCCTTGAGGTTGTTCTCCTTCACGTGACCGTAGCCGCGGATGCCGTCCGGCAGGCTTGCCAATTCCACCGCAAGCGCGAGATTTTCCGCGTTCGCGCCACTCGCCAGTTCGCGCACCAGCGCCTCGTACTCGCCGATCAGCGCGCGCTCGTGACGCCGCTCCTCAGTGCGGCCGAACGGATCGAACGCCGTACCGCGCAGGAACTTGAGCTTCGCAAGCAGGCGCATCGCCGTGAGCATGCTCGGGCCGTACTGCTTCTTCACCAGGTGGCCCTTGCCGTCGTGCTTCGCGAAGGTCGGCGGCGCGAGATGGAAGTTCAGCTTCCAGTCGCCCTCGAAGCTCGCCTTCAGCTTCTCGATGAACGCCGGGTCGGCGTAGAGGCGCGCCACTTCGTACTCGTCCTTGTACGCCATCAGCTTGTGCAGATTCTTCGCGACGGCTTCGGTCAGCGCGAACTGACCGTCGGGACGCTCGATCTTGCCTTCCGCCGCGCGCACGTCGGCAACCAGCGCGCGGTAGCGCGACGCCCAGGCGTCGTTCTGATACGCGGCGAGGTACTGCGCGCGCTTGTCGATCAGCGCGTCGAGCGCCTTCGGCGTGTGCAGCGAGACGATCTTCGCGCCGGCGCTGGTGTCCGCAGCTTCGGTGTTCTGCCCGGCAGACGGCTTCTTGACGAGCGTATCCACGGCAGCACGATCGTGCGCGACGCGGCGGCCCCACTCGAACGCCGCCAGATTTTTCTCCACCTGCACGGCGTTCAGCTCGATCGCGCGCGTGAGCGACTCGTGCGTGAGCGGCAACCAGCCGCGCTGCCACGCATAGCCGAGGACGAACGGGTTCGTGTAGATCGCGTCGCCGAGCAGCGCGAGCGCGTAGCGGTTCGCGTCGACGGCGGAGACGTTGTCGGTGCCCGCCGCCGCGCGCACGTCGGCCTCGGTGTTCGAGCCCGGGAACTGCCAGCTCGGGTTCTTGATGAACTCGGCCGTGGGTGTGGGCGCACTGTTGAGCACCACATGCGTCTGCCCGGCCTGCATGCGCGAGACGCAGTCGTCGCTGGCGGTCACGATGGCGTCGCAGCCGATCACGAGCTTCGCCTCGCCCATGGCGATGCGGGTGGAGTGGATGTCGGCGGGCTGGTTCGCGATCTGCACGTGGCTCATCACGGCGCCGCCCTTCTGCGCGAGGCCGGTCACGTCGAGCACGGTCACGCCCTTGTTCTCCAGGTGCGCGGCCATGCCGAGCAGCGCGCCGATCGTCACGACGCCGGTGCCGCCCACGCCCGTCACGAGCACGCCGTACGGCTGCGCAAGGCCGGGGAGGTCGGGCGTCGGCACGGCCGGCATCGTTTCATTTGCTACGCTGCTCGCCTTCGGCTTGCGCAACTGGCCGCCTTCAACGGTGACGAAGCTCGGGCAGAAGCCATTCACGCACGAGAAGTCCTTGTTGCAGGTGGACTGGTTGATCTGGCGCTTCGTGCCGTACTCGGTGTCGAGCGGCTCCACGGAGAGGCAGTTCGACTGCACCGAGCAGTCGCCGCAGCCCTCGCAGACAGCCTCGTTGATGACGACGCGCTTCGCCGGGTCCGGATACGTGCCGCGCTTGCGGCGACGGCGTTTTTCGGTGGCGCAGGTCTGGTCGTAGATCAGGATCGTGGTGCCGGGGATCTCGCGCAGTTCGCGCTGCATCGTGTCGAGCTGGTCACGGTGATGAATGGTGACGCCCGGTGCGAGCGAGGTCACGCCCTGATACTTCTCTGGCTCGTCGGTGACGATCACGATCTTCGCCGCGCCCTCGGCCGCGAGCTGATGCGTGATCTGGGGCACGGTGAGCACGCCGTCCACGGGTTGGCCGCCCGTCATCGCGACGGCGTCGTTATAGAGGATCTTGTAGGTGATGTTCGCCTTCGAGGCGATCGCCGCGCGGATCGCGAGCAGTCCCGAGTGGAAGTAGGTGCCGTCGCCGAGGTTCGCGAACACGTGCTTGTCGTTCGTGAACGGCGCCTGGCCGACCCACGCCACGCCTTCGCCGCCCATCTGGCTGAACGTGCTCGTGCTGCGGTCCATCCACACGGTCATGTAGTGGCAGCCGATGCCGGCCATCGCGCGCGAGCCTTCCGGCACGTTCGTCGAGGTATTGTGCGGGCAGCCCGAGCAGAACCACGGCTTGCGTTCCACCTGCACGCGCGGCTTCGCGAGCGCCTTCTCCTTCGCTTCGATCACGGCGATGCGCGTGGCGATGCGCGCGCGCACGTCGGAAGGAAGGTCGAATTTCTCGAGACGCGTGGCAATCGCCTTCGCGATGATCGCGGGCGAGAGCTCGTAATGGGCGGGCAGGAGCCAGTTGCCCATTGGCACCGACCATTCGCCGCCGGCGCCGTCCTTTTCGTCGAACTTGCCGTACACGCGCGGACGCTGCGCGTCGGGCCAGTTGTACAACTCTTCCTTTATCGCGTATTCGAGGATCTGACGCTTTTCCTCGACCACGAGAATCTCTTCGAGCCCACGCGCGAACGCCTGCGCGCCTTGCGCTTCGAGCGGCCACACGCAGCCCACCTTGTAGAGCCGCACGCCGATGCGCGAGCAGGTCTCGTCGTCGAGGCCGAGGTCGGTGAGGGCCTGGCGCACGTCCAGATAGGCCTTGCCGCCGGTCATGATGCCGAAGCGCGCATGCGGCGAGTCGATCTCGACGCGGTCGAGCTTGTTCGCCCGCACATAAGCGAGCCCGGCATACCACTTGTAGTCGAGCAGACGCGCTTCCTGCACGAGCGGCGGGTCCGGCCAGCGGATATTGAGTCCGCCGTCGGGCACGAGGAAATCTTCCGGCAGGACGATCTGGGTGCGATGCGGGTCGATCTCGACCGAGGCCGACGATTCCACCACGTCGGTCACGCACTTCATGGCGACCCAGAGGCCCGAGTAGCGGCTCATGGCCCAGCCGTGCAGGCCGAAGTCGAGGTATTCCTGCACGTTCGACGGGAACAGCACCGGCAGGCCGCAGGCCTTGAAGATGTGCTCCGACTGATGCGCAAGCGTGGACGACTTGGCCGCGTGGTCGTCGCCGGCGAGCACGAGCACGCCGCCGTGACGCGACGAGCCGGCCGAGTTGCCGTGCTTGAACACGTCGCCGCAGCGGTCCACGCCGGGGCCCTTGCCGTACCACATGGAAAACACGCCGTCGTACTTTGCGGACGGGTACAGGTTCACCTGCTGCGAGCCCCAGACGGCCGTGGCCGCGAGATCTTCGTTCACACCAGTCTGGAACACGATCTGATGGCCGGCGAGATGCTGCTTCGCCTTCCAGAGCGACTGATCGAGACCGCCGAGCGGCGAACCGCGATAGCCGGAAATGAATCCCGCAGTATTGAGACCGGCAGCCTTGTCGCGTTCCTGTTGCAGCATCGGCAGACGCACCAGCGCCTGGATGCCGCTCATGTACGCGCGGCCGCGATCGAGGGTGTATTTGTCGTCGAGCGTGACGGAAGCTAGCGCGGCTTCGAGCGAAGCACGCTGACCAGCGTCTAGCGGGGCATTCATTGTGGGTACTCCTCCATCCACCATTAGTCTTGGGATCACCAGAACTTCAGTGCCTCGGCATCTTGTGGATGCTCCGGCCCGGGGCGCCATATTGGCGTGTTTTTACCGATGGTAGCACTGGGGCAAACCCGCCGCTCGGCGCAAGAAAGCACGATTGCGCGGGGGAAGCCCGACTTCGCGGCGGCGTGCCGTGCGTTAAACCCGGGGAAGCCGTGTAACAGAGGATGTATCCGAATGCTGCGCGGCGTAACAGCGTGTAAAAACTACACGAATCCGGAACCAGTCTTGATATTTCTGTCTAATCCCCCACCTGTGCAAACCGCGCAGCGCCCCAGGCAGCAAATAGGGGTACTACCGCAACAGGCAGTCTGAAAAAAGGAGTACAGCATGAACAATCGGCATATCCAGACCTTCTTGACGGTCTCGGCCGCGTTCTTCGCCATGAGCGCGCCGCTGCATTCGAACGCGAGCAGCAACGGCTCGTCGAATGCGTTCGTCCGCACGGCGCAGTACACGCAGTGCGCGAAGGCTGATATCGGTGTTACCGGGGCCACGAAGGCCGAACGCCAATCCTGATGATTTCCGTAATGCCGCGTTGATCCGCGCGGCATTCCATTCACCGGGGCGCCTGCCGGGTGTGCGGCGGTGGCTCCAGAAAGACAAAAAGGGCGAAGATCTTGCGGTCTTCGCCCTTTTTTCATGGCCGCACTGCGGCCAGGCCTGGGTCAGGCCTTGTCCTGCACCACGCCGCGGCGAATCTGGTCGAGCTCGATCGACTCGAACAGCGCCTTGAAGTTGCCTTCACCGAAGCCCTGATTGCCCTTGCGCTGGATGATCTCGAAGAAGATCGGCCCGATCTGGTTCTCGGTGAAGATTTGCAGCAGCAGGTCTTCGGGGGCGCCGTCGATCAGGATCTTGCGCTTCTTCAGTTCCGCGAGCGGCTCGCTGTGGTTCGGGATGCGGCGGTTCACGAGTTCGTAGTACGTGTCGATCGTGTCGAGCAGCGCGATCTCGGACGCGCGCAGGCCATCGACCGTCCCGTAGATGTCGTTCGTACCGAGCGCGATGTGCTGGATGCCTTCGCCGTGATAGGCGTCGAGGTATTCCTGGATCTGGCCGGCCGTCTCCGAGCCTTCCTCGTTGATCGGAATACGGATCTTGCCGCACGGCGAGGTCATCGCCTTCGACTTCACGCCTGTCACCTTGCCTTCGATGTCGAAGTAGCGGATTTCGCGGAAGTTGAAGAGGCGCTCGTAGAACTCCGCCCACTCGTTCATGCGGCCGCGGTGAACGTTGTGCGTCAGGTGGTCGATGTAGGTGAGCCCGTGGCCCTTCGGATTCTGCTCGGCGCCGGGGATCGGCTCGAAATCGACGTCGTAGATGCTAATGTCGCCGATGCTGCCGGGCGCCGCGCTGTTCTTGCCGCGCCAGCGGTCTACGAAGTAGATCAGCGAATCGCCGATGCCCTTGATGGCCGGAATGTTCAGCTCCATCGGACCGGTTTTGTTGTCGAAGCCCCAGGCGCCGCGCTCGAGCGCGTGCTGGTAGGCCTTCGCGGCGTCCTGCACGCGGAACGCGATGGCGCAGATCGACGGGCCGTGCAGGCGCGCGAAGCGCTGCGCGAACGAGTCGGGCTCGGCGTTCACGATGAAGTTGATGTCGCCCTGGCGGTACAGGGTGACGTCCTTGTGGCGGTGACGGGCGACGGCCGTGAAGCCCATCCGCTCGAACAGCTTGCCGAGCGCCTTGGGGTCCGGCGCGGTGTATTCGATGAACTCGAAGCCGTCGGTGCCGACGGGGTTATCCCAGGTGGGGACCTGCATGGTTGTCTCCTGTGTCGACCCGAGTTAGCGCTTTAGCGCTTACTCGGGGCCCACGCCCGTAAGAGCGATCGAAGTTGAACGTCCGAATTTCGTGCAGGCAGTGTAGTCGTTCAATTCGGAAGGAAGCTTGCGATATGGGGCTTGGAATCGCCAGATTGAGCTATAAAATGCCATCGATACATTATTGAGTGGCAGAAAATGGCTGATCTGGAATTGGACGCGATCGACCGGCGGATTCTGGCGATTCTTCAGGAGAATGGCCGGCTTTCGAATCAGGAGATCGCGGAGCGCGTGAACCTCTCGCCGAGCCCGTGCCTGCGGCGCATCCGCCGGCTGGAGGAGACCGGGGTGATCCGCGGTTACGTGGCGCTGCTCGATGCGCAGAAGCTGGGGCTCGACCTGCTGGCCTACGTCAGCGTGCGGCTGGAGAAGCGCGGCCCGACGGCGGCGGGACGGGAGGGTGTCACGCATGCGGAGCTGTTTCGCGCGGCAGTGCAGACCTGGCCGGAAGTCGTGGCCTGCCACGCCATGACCGGCGACATGGATTTCCTGCTGCGTGTGCAGGTGGAGGACATGGCGCACTTCTCGCGCTTCGTGCAGGACCAGTTGCTGCACCATCCTTCGGTGATCGACGTGCGGTCGAGCTTCTCGCTCCAGACGTACAAGGAGACGACGGCGCTGCCGATCCGTTGATCCGTTGAAATGCCGGCGGCGGCGCAGGAATGGAGCAGGAATGAAAAAAGCGGCCGAAGCCGCTTTTTTCATTCAAGCCGATGAGTCAGGATTCAGGCTGCGATAGCCTGCGGCAGAATCGACTCGATCAGCTTCGACGCCTGGCGTGCCTGGCGCTTGAGCGCATAGTCGAACACGGCAGCCTGCTCCTGCAGCATTTCCGCGATGATGCTGCTCTGGTCGGCCGGTGCGAGCGAGAGGTAAGCATCGGCTTCGCCGTAGGCGTACTCGATCTTCATGCCCGACTTCTTGGCGATGTGCATCATCGTGGCGTTGCGCGACAGGCAGTGCATGTAGAGCGTCGTGACATGCGTGTTGCGGCTGCGGATCGCGGCCCGCTCGAACAGCTTCGAGCCGATGCCCTGGCCGCGCGCGCTTTCCAGCACCGAAACGCCGAATTCGGCCGTGCGGCCATTGCCGTCCGCGGGGAGGTAGGCGAGATGGCCTACGCCGACCAGTTGCAGCTGATGGTCGAACACGCCGAACACCGTGTCGCGCGTGAAGTCCATCGAACGGACGTAGTTCTCGATCACATGGTCGGGTGCAGCCTGGCCGAAGCGCAGCAGGCGATCGTCCTGGTCGAGTGCGAGAAAGTGCTTGAGCAGGCGCTCGCGGTCGGCCGAAGTGAGGACGCGCACCATGGCGGGCGAACGACCGGACGTCAGCGTGCGGCCGGACGGCAGGATCGGCGCGGCGGCTTGGGTCGAAAGCTTGTTCATGGGTCGGTTCTCCTTAAAATTCATGCGGCATGATGCGCCGCAAAACGAATTCTAGCGAAAACCCTGGGGTGGGGCTAGGGAAAACCCGTATTTTCGATTTGAGTGTTGCGCCTAATTAAGAGTCGGATTCGCGCAAGCCATTGATTTTTATGAGATTGATTTTTGGGGCCGCATAAGGGTCCGAAGTGTTGCGGAAGAGCGTCATGCTGCGATGCAGTGCAACTGCTCGGTCAGCACATCGTGCTCAAGCCCCTTGCAAGCCGTGATCGATCACGGCGATCGCCTGCTCGGCGAAGTCCCGGTAGGCCATCCGTCCGCCCGGCTTGAGCCAGGTAAAGGTCCAGTTGATCATGCCGAACACCATCATTGTCAGCGCCGTCTGGTTTTCCGGGGTGACGCGCCCGGGGTAGGCGCGCGCGAGCTGGCGTGTGAAAGCCGCCACGACGTCGCGCTGCCGGTTCAGGATGATCTCGCGCTGCGCGTCGACGAGGTATTTGACGTCGTTGAGCAGTGCGACGTGGCGGCTGTGCGACGTCTCGTATTCGGCGAGGAACGCGCGGATCAGCTCGGCAAAGGTTTCCCGCTCGTCAAGGCCGCGTCGTTGGCTCGTCCCTTCCACCTCGGCGATGATCAGCATCAGCCGCTTCGTGTACCGGTCGAGCAGGTCGAAGAGAATCGCTTCTTTGCTCTCGTAGTAGTGGTAGAGACGCGCCTTCGAGGTGCCGCTCGCCGCGGCGAGATCGGACATCGACGTGCTCGGGTAGCTCGTCTGCGCGAATTTCGCGGCGGCGAGTTCGAGAATCTGGTCGCGTTGGGTCTCGTGGTCGGGCGCTCGGGTACGGGCCATGTTTGATTTTTTGTCAGCGGGGAAGGGGAGGCTGCGTTGCCGTATGAAGCGTGGCGGTGCGGGGCTGCGGCTCGATGTTCGCCGGCGCCGCGTGCATGTCGTCGCGCAGGCGCAGTTCGCCGGCTGCCGCCAGTTCGCGCAGGCGCCACAGCACGACGGGTTCGGCCACCGGCGCGCGCGCTCCCGCGCGCGGCAGGGCCGCCGCGATTGCGTCCGGAGCGAGCCACGGCGTGCGGGCCGCGCTCAGGGTATCGAGGATCAACTGGTCCAGATCCGCCCAGGTGCCGCTCGTGAACGTATTGTCGCGCCAGCGGCGCGTCTCGCCGTTCGCGAACTTCGCCTCCTGCCATTCGAGTGCGAGCCGCGTGATGCGCAGCACGGAAATCGGCGCGGCGTCCGGCAGGCGGGCCGCGAGGCGCGCCGCCGCGGTTTCGCCCGCGACTTCGTCCGGTGCGAGACGCACTTCGTTCAGGCGCTGCGGCACGTTGCGCAGCCGATAGCAGATGCGGCGCAGCGTCAACTGATTGGCGGCGTCGTTCGTGTGCCAGATCACCACGTTGGCATCGTCGGCTTCGAGAGCGTCGAGCGCCGCGCAGTCGTGGGCCGTCAGCGTCTCGGGCACGCCGCCCAGGCGCTGCCAGAACGCGGCGCGTTGGTCGGCGGCCGGGTCGGCGGGCTCGTCGATGTCGCGCAGCGGGCCGACTGTCAGGTCGTCGGGCAGCGCGATCACGCGTTCGGTCCGCCCTTCCGCTTCGAGGGCCTGGCGCAGTGCGGCCGCTGCCGGCTCGCTGTGAGTGAGGTGGATCGTGGTCATCGGGAATGCCAGAACAAAAAGGACCACCCGCGTTCCGGCACCATGCCGGTTGCGGGCGGCCCCTAGTGTAAGCGGATCGCTTGAGCGCCGAAAGCGCACTGTTGCGCGAGCGCCCCGTCAGCCTGGCGTCAGCCGCCTCTAGCGTTCGTCGTAGCTCACCACCACGCGCTCGCTCACCGGATGGCATTGGCAGGTCAGCACGAAGCCGTCTTTCACTTCCTGCTCCTCGAGCGTGTAGTTCTTGTCCATCTTCACCTCTCCCTCGATCACCTTTGCGCGGCAGGTGCAGCACACACCGCCCTTGCACGCGTAGGGGAGCGCGAGGCCCGCGCGCAGACCCACGTCGAGCAGGCTCACGCCCTCGTACGGCAGGCGCAGCTTGCGCTTCTTGCCGTCGAGCACGATTTCGAGATCGGCGGCCGGGGTGTTTTCGGTGATCTCGACGGGCGGCACGCCGGCCTGCGGCAGCGGCGTGCCGAAGCGCTCCACGTGCACCTTCCCGGACGGCACGCCCGCGACCTTGAGCGCGGCTTCGGCGGCATCCATCATGGGCGCCGGGCCGCAGATGAACGCTTCGTCGATTCCGGCAGCCGGCAGCAACGATTCGAGGAACGACGCGCACTTCGCCTGATCGAGCACGCCGTTGAAGAGCTCGACGTCCTGGATGTCGTCGGAGAGCACGTGGTAGAGCATGAAGCGGTTCATGAACCGGTTCTTCAGGTCCTCCAGTTCCTCGGCGAACATGATCTGGTCCACGCTGCGGTTGCCGTACACGAGCGTGAACGCGCTGCGCGGCTCCGTTTCGAGCGTCGTCTTGATGATCGCGAGCACCGGCGTGATGCCCGAGCCGCCGGAGAACGCCACGTAGTGCTTGCCGTGTTCGGCGTTCAGGTGCGTGAAGAAGCGGCCGTCGGGCGTCATCACGTCGATTTCGTGGCCCGGCTTGAGCTGGTCGAACGCGAAGTTCGAGAAGCGCCCGCCACGCACACGCTTGATGCCGATGCGCAGTTCGCCGTCGCGGTCGTAGTCGGTCACGCCGACACAGATCGAGTACGAACGGCGCGTTTCCTCGCCGTCGATGTGGGTCTTGAGCGTGACGAACTGCCCCTGGGTGAAGCGATACGCCTCGCGGAGCTCGGGCGGAATCTCGAAGGCGACGGAGACCGCGTCCGCGGTTTCGGGCCGCACCTCGCGGATGCGCAGCGAATGGAATTGCGGAGTGGCCATATCAGTAGGGTTTGAAGTAGTCGAAGGGTTCGCGGCAGTCGAGGCAGCGGTACAGCGCTTTGCAGGCGGTCGAGCCGAACTGCGCGAGGCGCTCGGTATGCTGCGAACCGCAGTGCGGGCAAGCGGGCGCGGGCAGCGGCCGCGGCATGAACGTGATGGGCTGTTCGCCGGCGGTGGCGGCGCCCGAACCGCACTGGCCCGTGGGCGGTGCGATGCCGTAGGCGCGCAGCTTCTCGCGCGCTGCGTCGGTCATCCAGTCCGTGGTCCACGCGGGGGTCAGGGTGGTCGCGATGCGGTACGGCGCAAGTTCGGCGCTATCGAGCGCGTGTGCGACGTCTTCGGCGATCTGCGACATCGCCGGGCAGCCCGAATAGGTGGGCGTGATGACCACTTCGAGCTGGCCGTCGGCGGCACGTCGCACGTCGCGCAGGATCCCGAGCTCGCGGATCGACACGACCGGAATCTCCGGATCGGGTACCGATTCCAGCACCTCCCAGGCGCGCTCGAGTGCGTGATCTGCCATGGCTTGCATCGTGACTTCCTTGATTGGCTGCGTGGGCGGGTCCGGCTTACCAGCGCGCGCCCGGATGCTGGCGGGCGAGGCTCTGCATCTCGGCGAGGACGTAGCCCATATGTTCCGAGTGCTCGCCCAGCTTGCCGGTCGTAACATGCTTGACGGCTTCCGGCAGCGTGAGCGTGGCTTCTTCGAGCGCGGCTTCCACTTCGGCGCGCCACGCGGCTTCGAACTGCGCGGTGAGGGGCGCGATGCCGGCCTCGGCTACGGCGGTTTCCACCGCGTCGGTGCTGAAGAATTCGCGCGTGTACGGCATCAGCCAGTCGAGTGCCGCCTGCGCGCGGCGATGGGACTCCTCGGTGCCGTCGCCGAAGCGGATCAGCCACTCGCGCGCGTGGTGCACGTGATAGCGCGTTTCCTTGATCGAGCGCTCGGCGATCGCGGCCAGTTGCGGATCGGCGGAGCGCAGGAGCGCGGTCCACAGATGCGCCATCAGCGAGGCGTAGAGGAAGTTGCGCACGATCGTCACGGCATAATCGTTGGCCGAATGCGTCGTGCCGGCGAGCGGGCCAAAGTGCGGTAGCTCGGCGAGCGTGTAGTTCGCGAATTCGCGCTCGGCGCGGAAGTAGGCGTAGTCGTCCTCGGTTAGCTCGCGGCCGGTGAGCGTCTTGTCGAGCGTCGCGGCATGCGTGTAGAGCAGGCGCGCCTGGCCGATCAGGTCGAGGCTCATGTTGGCGAGCGCGATGTCCTCTTCGAGGATCGGGCCGTGGCCGCACCATTCCGTGTTGCGCTGACCGAGGATCAGCGCCGTATCGGCGAGGCGCAGCACGTACGCCAGGTGTTCTTGCGTGGGCGTCGTCATGTTGGTGCTCTTACATGTGATTGACTTCGTCGGGCAGCGTATAGAACGTCGGGTGGCGATAGATCTTGTCGCCGGCCGGTTCGAAGAGCTCGGCCTTCTCGTTCGGATCCGACGCCGTGATCGCCGACGACGGCACCACCCAGATGCTCACGCCTTCCTGGCGGCGCGTGTAGACGTCTCGCGCCATGCGCAGCGCCATCGAGGCGTCGGCGGCGTGGAGGCTGCCGCAATGCTTGTGGTCGAGGCCCTGTTTGCTGCGCACGAACACTTCCCAGATCGGCCATTCCTTGTTCATCACTGATCTCCTTCCAGATTCCTGTGTCGGCCGGAACGGGCGCTTCGACGCCGACTCCGGCCCCATGTTTTGCGCCAGGTCAGGCGGCCTGCTTCGCGGCGCGCTGGCGTTGCTTCTCCGCATGGGCAAGCGCGGCTTCGCGCACCCATGCGCCCTCGTTGTGCGCCTTGACGCGCGTGCCAAGGCGTTCGCGATTGCACGGGCCGTCGCCGTTCACGACGCGCCAGAATTCGTCCCAGTCGATCGTGCCGTAGTCGTAGTGGCCGCGCGCCTCGTTCCATTTCAGATCCGGGTCGGGCAGCGTCACGCCCAGCACCTTGGCCTGTTCGACGGTCGCATCGACGAACTTCTGGCGCAGGTCGTCGTTCGAGATGCGCTTGATCCCCCATTTGGCCGACTGGTTGCTGTGGACCGAATCGGCATCGCTTGGGCCGAACATCATCAGCACCGGCCACCACCAGCGGTTCACGGCCTGCTGGACGAGCTCGCGCTGGGCGTCGGTGCCTTGCATCATCGCGAGCAGGGCGTCGAAGCCCTGGCGCTGATGGAACGACTCTTCCTTGCAGATGCGGATCATGGCGCGCGCGTAAGGGCCATAGGTGCAGCGGCACAGCGGGATCTGGTTCATGATCGCGGCGCCGTCCACGAGCCAGCCGATCACGCCGACGTCCGCCCAGGTGGGCGTCGGGTAGTTGAAAATGCTGGAGTATTTGGCCTTGCCGGCGTGCAGGGCATCGACCAACTGATCGCGCGAGACACCGAGCGTTTCCGCCGCGCTATAGAGGTAGAGGCCGTGGCCCGCTTCGTCCTGCACCTTGGCGAGCAGGATCGCCTTGCGCTTGAGGCTTGGCGCGCGCGAAATCCAGTTGCCTTCCGGCAGCATGCCCACCACTTCCGAATGCGCGTGCTGCGAAATCTGGCGCACGAGCGTCTTGCGGTAGGCTTCGGGCATCCAGTCCTGCGGCTCGATCTTGCCGTCGGCGGCCATCACGGCATCGAACCGGGCCTGCTCCGGCGAGGCGGCGTCCGCGTCGAGCGGGGCGACGTTGCCGGGGATGTCGAGGGATTGCGTGTACATGGCGAACGCTCTCTTCGAGGTTAGGTATGGTGCGCAGTATAAACCAACCGACCGGTCGGTAAATAAATTTTTGCGATGGAGCAAAAAAGAGCGGGCCGAACCCGCTTATTGAGTTTTAGCGGATCGGATGCGAATCGCCAGCGGTGTGCCCCGATCGCGGATCGAAGAGGGATCTTCGTCGTGTCAGCAGGTTGGAAGGTCGATGTTGCGGGGCATCGGGCACAATGGGCGTTTTGTTCTCCCATGCTCTTCCGGATGAAGATTGCTCTTTCGCGCGTTGCGGCCGGCGCCGCTTTTCTTGCTTCGCTGGCCGTTAGCGGGCCTTCGTTTGCCGATCAACCTTCGGCCTCCTGGGTGACGAGCTGGGCGACGGCGCTGCAGTCGATTCCTGCGCTCGTGGCACCACCGCCCCTTTATCGGGCGCCGGCCGTCGCGGGGCGCACGGTTCGGCAGATCGTCTATCCGACGTTGGGCGGCCAGGTCGCTCGCGTGCATATCAGCAATGAGTACGGGCGCGCGCCGCTCGTCATCGAGGCGATGGGAATCGCGCCGTCGTCGGGCGAGGCGGCGGCCAGCGAAGCGGGCGCCGCACGGGTGACGTTCGGCGGACAGCCGGGTGTGGCGGTGCCGCCTGGCGGGGCTGTGGACAGCGATCCGGTGCGCATCGACATACGCGCGGGCTCGGCGTACGCGATCAGCTCCTATATGGGATCCGGGCAAACGATGGTCGCCTGGCATAGGGTGGCGAGCCAGGTGAACTACGTCTCGCGGCCGGGCGATCACGTCGCCGACGCATCGGGCGCGGCCTTCTCGCAGCGCTTCACGCAGTATGCGTGGGTGACGGGGCTTGCCGTCGAGGCGCCCGGTGCGGCGACCGTCGCGGCGATCGGTGATTCGATCACGGACGGCATGCGGTCATCGCTGAACCAGAACCGCCGCTGGCCGGATGCACTGGCCAGACGGCTTGCGCGCGAGCAAAGGCCGGGTCTGGCCGTGATCGACCTCGGGATCAGTGGCAACCGGCTGTTGAGCGACTCGCCCTGCTACGGCGACGCGCTGGAGCGCCGCTTCGAACGTGATGCACTCGGCCATCCCGGTGTGAAAACGGCTGTGCTGCTCATCGGCATCAACGACATCAACTTTCAGGCAATGCCGCCGCGTGGCGGTCTCGACTGCGACGCGCCGCATACGCGCGTGAACGCGGAGGATCTGATTGCGGGGTACAAGCGGGTGATTGCACAGGCCCACGCGCACGACGTGCGTATTGTCGGGGCGACGCTGACTCCGGCCTCGTTGCCGCCGGAACGCGAGGCGATTCGCCAGGCAGTGAATAAATGGATCCGGACTAGCCACGCGTTCGACGACGTCGCGGATTTCGATGCCGTGCTGCGCGATCCGGCCGATCCGGTGCGACTGCGCCGCGAATACGACAGCGGCGACCACATCCATCCAAGCGATACGGGCTATGCGGCGATGGCTGAGGCGGTGCCGCTGGCAGCGTTGGCCGGGAGGTAAGCCGAGTTTTTCTCGTTCCCCCTTGCGTAGTGCTGTGGAGGGGCGGTAAGATTCGCCCCCTTCGCAGTTCAGATGTACGGGCAGCGGGGCCGCCGGAGGGAAACGGGCGGCGGTGGAGTTGACAGCTTTCAAGCGGAAGCGCAAAAAAGGTGTTGACGAAGCGAAAGAGACGCTTCATAATCTCGTTTCTCTGCTGCAGACGCAGCGACGCAGGAAGAAGCCGGCAGTTGATGAGTTTTAGCGGCGTTTTTGCGAACGATCTTTAAAAATTTACAGCCGACAGGTGTGGGCGCTTGATGCGGTGGGCGGGCCGGTGGATTCTTCGGAGTCTGTCGGAAAGCACAAGTATCAAGAGTCTCACACCAAAGTAAGTCAGGTTTTTGAATTTATTCAGAACCTGTCAGCTTTGAGTGAGCGACCTGTTCCGAGAGGGACAGAAAACAGTAACAGGTTTGAACTGAAGAGTTTGATCCTGGCTCAGATTGAACGCTGGCGGCATGCCTTACACATGCAAGTCGAACGGCAGCGCGGGAGCAATCCTGGCGGCGAGTGGCGAACGGGTGAGTAATACATCGGAACGTGTCCTGGAGTGGGGGATAGCCCGGCGAAAGCCGGATTAATACCGCATACGCTCTGAGGAGGAAAGCGGGGGATCTTCGGACCTCGCGCTCAAGGGGCGGCCGATGGCAGATTAGGTAGTTGGTGGGGTAAAGGCCTACCAAGCCGACGATCTGTAGCTGGTCTGAGAGGACGACCACCCACACTGGGACTGAGACACGGCCCAGACTCCTACGGGAGGCAGCAGTGGGGAATTTTGGACAATGGGGGCAACCCTGATCCAGCAATGCCGCGTGTGTGAAGAAGGCCTTCGGGTTGTAAAGCACTTTTGTCCGGGAAGAAATCCTCTTCGATAATACCGGGGGGGGATGACGGTACCGGAAGAATAAGCACCGGCTAACTACGTGCCAGCAGCCGCGGTAATACGTAGGGTGCGAGCGTTAATCGGAATTACTGGGCGTAAAGCGTGCGCAGGCGGTGATGTAAGACCGATGTGAAATCCCCGGGCTTAACCTGGGAACTGCATTGGTGACTGCATCGCTGGAGTATGGCAGAGGGGGGTAGAATTCCACGTGTAGCAGTGAAATGCGTAGAGATGTGGAGGAATACCGATGGCGAAGGCAGCCCCCTGGGCCAATACTGACGCTCATGCACGAAAGCGTGGGGAGCAAACAGGATTAGATACCCTGGTAGTCCACGCCCTAAACGATGTCAACTGGTTGTCGGGCCTTCATTGGCTTGGTAACGTAGCTAACGCGTGAAGTTGACCGCCTGGGGAGTACGGTCGCAAGATTAAAACTCAAAGGAATTGACGGGGACCCGCACAAGCGGTGGATGATGTGGATTAATTCGATGCAACGCGAAAAACCTTACCTACCCTTGACATGGATGGAAGTCTGCCGAGAGGTGGATGTGCCCGAAAGGGAGCCATCACACAGGTGCTGCATGGCTGTCGTCAGCTCGTGTCGTGAGATGTTGGGTTAAGTCCCGCAACGAGCGCAACCCTTGTCCCCAGTTGCTACGCAAGAGCACTCCGGGGAGACTGCCGGTGACAAACCGGAGGAAGGTGGGGATGACGTCAAGTCCTCATGGCCCTTATGGGTAGGGCTTCACACGTCATACAATGGTCGGAACAGAGGGTTGCCAAGCCGCGAGGTGGAGCCAATCCCAGAAAACCGATCGTAGTCCGGATCGCAGTCTGCAACTCGACTGCGTGAAGCTGGAATCGCTAGTAATCGCGGATCAGCATGCCGCGGTGAATACGTTCCCGGGTCTTGTACACACCGCCCGTCACACCATGGGAGTGGGTTTTGCCAGAAGTGGCTAGTCTAACCGCAAGGAGGACGGTCACCACGGCAGGATTCATGACTGGGGTGAAGTCGTAACAAGGTAGCCGTATCGGAAGGTGCGGCTGGATCACCTCCTTTCCAGAGCTTTCTGCTCACTGCGTGTTAAGCGCTCACACTTGTCGGCTGTAGAAAAGACAGACTCAGGGGTCTGTAGCTCAGTCGGTTAGAGCACCGTCTTGATAAGGCGGGGGTCGATGGTTCGAATCCATCCAGACCCACCACTGTCTGTGGACGGGCAGATCCCTTGAGAATGTGACTGGGGGATTAGCTCAGCTGGGAGAGCACCTGCTTTGCAAGCAGGGGGTCGTCGGTTCGATCCCGTCATCCTCCACCAATCCTTAATGCCTAGTGTCCGGTTTGAACACAAACCGGGTATTACGCATTGGCGATTGAGCCAGTCAGAGCGGTACGTAAAGTATCGGCTGTCGTTCTTTAACAATCAGGAAGAAGTAGTAAAGAGATTCATCTGAACGCGTCTAGAGATGGGCGTCAGTAAGTGAATCAGGGTTGTGATTGTATCGAAGTATTTTTTAAGTGATCGAAAGATTGCTTTGGAATACGGCACAACGCGAAAACTCAGCCTGTAGCGAGTGAGTCCGGACGTGGCAACACGAAAGAGACACACCCGTTATAGGGTCAAGCGAACAAGTGCATGTGGTGGATGCCTTGGCGATCACAGGCGATGAAGGACGCGGTAGCCTGCGAAAAGCCCCGGGGAGCTGGCAAACAAGCTTTGATCCGGGGATGTCCGAATGGGGAAACCCACTCCGTATGGAGTATCCGTAGCTGAATCCATAGGCTACGTGAAGCGAACGCGGCGAACTGAAACATCTAAGTAGCCGCAGGAAAAGAAATCAACCGAGATTCCCAGAGTAGTGGCGAGCGAAATGGGATCAGCCTGTACTCTTTATCTGAACTGTTAGCCAAACACTCTGGAAAGTGTGGCCATAGCGGGTGATAGCCCCGTAGGCGAAAACAGATTGGAAGAACTGGGTGTACGACAAGTAGGGCGGGACACGTGAAATCCTGTCTGAAGATGGGGGGACCATCCTCCAAGGCTAAATACTCGTGATCGACCGATAGTGAACCAGTACCGTGAGGGAAAGGCGAAAAGAACCCCGGGAGGGGAGTGAAACAGATCCTGAAACCGCATGCATACAAACAGTCGGAGCCTCGCAAGGGGTGACGGCGTACCTTTTGTATAATGGGTCAGCGACTTACATTCAGTGGCGAGCTTAACCGGATAGGGCAGGCGTAGCGAAAGCGAGTCCGAACAGGGCGATTAGTCGCTGGGTGTAGACCCGAAACCAGGTGATCTATCCATGGCCAGGTTGAAGGCACGGTAACACGTGCTGGAGGACCGAACCCACTAACGTTGAAAAGTTAGGGGATGAGCTGTGGATAGGGGTGAAAGGCTAAACAAACCTGGAAATAGCTGGTTCTCTCCGAAAACTATTTAGGTAGTGCCTCGTGTCTCACCTTCGGGGGTAGAGCACTGTCATGGTTGAAGGGTCCATTGCGGATTACTTCGCCATAGCAAACTCCGAATACCGAAGAGTGCAATCACGGGAGACAGACATCGGGTGCTAACGTCCGGTGTCAAGAGGGAAACAACCCAGACCGCCAGCTAAGGTCCCCAAATATGGCTAAGTGGGAAACGAAGTGGGAAGGCTAAAACAGTCAGGAGGTTGGCTTAGAAGCAGCCACCCTTTAAAGAAAGCGTAATAGCTCACTGATCGAGTCGTCCTGCGCGGAAGATGTAACGGGGCTAAGCCATATACCGAAGCTGCGGATGCACATTTATGTGCATGGTAGGAGAGCGTTCTGTAAGCCTGCGAAGGTGCACCGGAAGGTGTGCTGGAGGTATCAGAAGTGCGAATGCTGACATGAGTAGCGATAAAGGGGGTGAAAGGCCCCCTCGCCGTAAGCCCAAGGTTTCCTACGCAACGTTCATCGGCGTAGGGTGAGTCGGCCCCTAAGGCGAGGCAGAAATGCGTAGCTGATGGGAAGCAGGTCAATATTCCTGCACCGGCGTGAAATGCGATGGGGGGACGGATCGCGGAAGGTTGTCCGGGTGTTGGAAGTCCCGGTCGCTGCATTGGAGAAGGCGCTTTGGCAAATCCGGGCGCAGGATTCAAGGGTGTGGCGCGAGCTTCTTCGGAAGCGAAGCAACTGGAAGGGGTTCCAGGAAAAGCCTCTAAGCTTCAGTTTCACGTTGACCGTACCGCAAACCGACACAGGTGGGCGAGATGAGTATTCTAAGGCGCTTGAGAGAACTCGGGAGAAGGAACTCGGCAAATTGGTACCGTAACTTCGGGATAAGGTACGCCCTGGTAGCTTGACCGGCCTGCGCCGGAAGGGTGAAGGGGTTGCAATAAACTGGTGGCTGCGACTGTTTAATAAAAACACAGCACTCTGCAAACACGAAAGTGGACGTATAGGGTGTGACGCCTGCCCGGTGCCGGAAGATTAAATGATGGGGTGCAAGCTCTTGATTGAAGTCCCGGTAAACGGCGGCCGTAACTATAACGGTCCTAAGGTAGCGAAATTCCTTGTCGGGTAAGTTCCGACCTGCACGAATGGCGTAACGATGGCCACACTGTCTCCTCCCGAGACTCAGCGAAGTTGAAGTGTTTGTGATGATGCAATCTCCCCGCGGCTAGACGGAAAGACCCCATGAACCTTTACTGCAGCTTTGCATTGGACTTTGAACCGGTTTGTGTAGGATAGGTGGGAGGCTGTGAAGCGGGAACGCCAGTTCTCGTGGAGCCGTCCTTGAAATACCACCCTGATCTGTTTGAGGTTCTAACCCTGGTCCGTGAATCCGGATCGGGGACAGTGCATGGCAGGCAGTTTGACTGGGGCGGTCTCCTCCCAAAGGGTAACGGAGGAGTACGAAGGTACGCTAGGTACGGTCGGAAATCGTGCTGATAGTGCAATGGCATAAGCGTGCTTGACTGTGAGACTGACAAGTCGAACAGGTGCGAAAGCAGGTCATAGTGATCCGGTGGTTCTGTATGGAAGGGCCATCGCTCAACGGATAAAAGGTACTCTGGGGATAACAGGCTGATACCGCCCAAGAGTTCATATCGACGGCGGTGTTTGGCACCTCGATGTCGGCTCATCTCATCCTGGGGCTGTAGCCGGTCCCAAGGGTATGGCTGTTCGCCATTTAAAGAGGTACGTGAGCTGGGTTTAAAACGTCGTGAGACAGTTTGGTCCCTATCTGCCGTGGGCGCTGGAAGTTTGAGGGGGCCTGCTCCTAGTACGAGAGGACCGGAGTGGACGAACCTCTGGTGTACCGGTTGTCACGCCAGTGGCATTGCCGGGTAGCTATGTTCGGAAGAGATAACCGCTGAAAGCATCTAAGCGGGAAACTCGCCTCAAGATGAGACTTCCCCGGAGCTTCGAGCTCCTTGAAGGGTCGTTCGAGACCAGGACGTTGATAGGTCAGGTGTGGAAGCGCAGTAATGCGTTAAGCTAACTGATACTAATTGCCCGTAAGGCTTGATCCTATAACAGGTGTGCCTCGCTCCCGACGTGGAGTGAAGTGCGCACAGGTTGAGAGATCGGTGTTGTGCCACAAACAACACAACCCCAACAAGAAACCTCTTTACGCTTCTTCCCGACTGGCTGTGGCGCAGGAAACTGCGACGCAGCAACCCGTCATGCCTGATGACCATAGCGAGCTGGTCCCACCCCTTCCCATCCCGAACAGGACCGTGAAACAGCTCCACGCCGATGATAGTGCGGATTGCCCGTGTGAAAGTAGGTAATCGTCAGGCTCCTTATCCAGCAGAACCCCGGCCCTCACAAGCCGGGGTTTTTGCTTTTGTTCTAGCCCTATAAGTGAGAGCGTTGTGGGTTCTGCTCCGAACAAAGTGCTTGACACTTAGCGGATGTTCCCCCATAATCATCAGCTCTCTGCGGAGGGGTGCCCGAGTGGCTAAAGGGGGCAGACTGTAAATCTGTTGGCTTACGCCTACGTTGGTTCGAATCCAACCTCCTCCACCAGAATTCAGCTGAAGTAGTGTCGGGAATCGGCGTTAGCCGACAAAATCGGCGAACCTCGCGGGTGTAGCTCAATGGTAGAGCAGAAGCCTTCCAAGCTTACGACGAGGGTTCGATTCCCTTCACCCGCTCCAGCAAAGTGAAGTAAATGCCCATGTGGCTCAGTGGTAGAGCACTCCCTTGGTAAGGGAGAGGTCGGCAGTTCGATCCTGCCCATGGGCACCAGTTGGACACAGCGGTATCAGTCTGCACCAGCAAGACCAGTGATTGTTTGCGCGCCCCGCGCAACGTACGGAAAATCCTCTTAGGAGTCGAATATGGCCAAGGGTAAGTTTGAGCGGACGAAGCCGCACGTGAACGTGGGCACGATCGGTCACGTTGACCACGGCAAGACCACGCTGACGGCAGCGATCACGACGGTTCTGACCAAGAAGTTCGGTGGCGAAGCCAAGGCGTACGACCAGATCGACGCGGCGCCGGAAGAAAAGGCCCGTGGTATTACCATCAACACGGCGCACGTCGAGTACGAAACGGCGAACCGCCACTACGCGCACGTTGACTGCCCGGGCCACGCCGACTATGTGAAGAACATGATCACGGGTGCCGCGCAGATGGACGGCGCGATCCTGGTGTGCTCGGCCGCCGACGGCCCGATGCCGCAGACGCGTGAGCACATCCTGCTGGCCCGCCAGGTTGGCGTGCCGTACATCATCGTGTTCCTGAACAAGTGCGACATGGTGGACGACGCGGAGCTGCTCGAGCTGGTCGAAATGGAAGTGCGCGAACTTCTGTCGAAGTACGACTTCCCGGGCGACGACACGCCGATCATCAAGGGTTCGGCGAAGCTGGCGCTGGAAGGCGACACGGGCGAGCTGGGCGAAGTGGCGATCATGAACCTGGCCGACGCGCTGGACACGTACATCCCGACGCCGGAGCGCGCGGTTGACGGTGCGTTCCTGATGCCGGTGGAAGACGTGTTCTCGATCTCGGGTCGCGGCACGGTGGTGACGGGTCGTATCGAGCGCGGCGTGGTGAAGGTTGGCGAGGAAATCGAGATTGTCGGTATCAAGCCGACGGTGAAGACGACCTGCACGGGCGTGGAAATGTTCCGCAAGCTGCTCGACCAGGGTCAGGCGGGCGACAACGTGGGTATCCTGCTGCGCGGCACGAAGCGTGAAGACGTGGAGCGTGGCCAGGTGCTGGCGAAGCCGGGTTCGATCACGCCGCACACGCACTTCACGGCCGAAGTGTACGTGCTGAGCAAGGACGAAGGCGGCCGTCACACGCCGTTCTTCAACAACTACCGTCCGCAGTTCTACTTCCGTACGACGGACGTGACGGGCTCGATCGAGCTGCCGAAGGACAAGGAAATGGTGATGCCGGGCGACAACGTGTCGATCACGGTGAAGCTGATTGCGCCGATCGCGATGGAAGAAGGTCTGCGCTTCGCGATCCGCGAAGGTGGCCGTACCGTCGGCGCAGGTGTCGTCGCCAAGGTTATCGAGTAAGCCAGTTAGCTCGTTGACCGGTTGTTTCCGGGGTTGGCGAAGCCGCCAACCCCAAAATGGTTTAGGGGTATAGCTCAACTGGCAGAGCGTCGGTCTCCAAAACCGAAGGTTGGGGGTTCGATTCCCTCTGCCCCTGCCAACGTATCGCGCCTTAAGCGCGTTGTTCTTTAAGGTGTTATGGCGAATCCTTCCGTCGAAACTGTTAATACTTCCAGCGACAAGCTGATGCTTGCGGCGGGCGTATTGTTGGTGTTGGCCGGGTTCGTAGGGTTCTACTGGCTCGGTAGCCAGGAGTGGTATGTCCGCGGTGCCGTACTGGCAGTTGGCGTCATCGCGGGGGTGGTAGTCGGTCTTCTCTCGGCGCCCGGCAAGAGCTTCATCGCGTTTGCCAAAGACTCGTACAAAGAAGTTCGCAAGGTCGTCTGGCCGACCCGCAAAGAGGCCACGCAGACAACGCTTGTGGTCTTCGGCTTTGTGCTGGCCATGGCCATCTTTCTGTGGATTTGCGACAAATCCATCGAATGGGTGATTTTCTCGGCGATTCTGGGTTGGAAATGATATGAGCGATACACCGGCATCCCCGAGCGGAAAACGTTGGTACGTCGTGCACGCCTACTCCGGCATGGAGAAGAGCGTGCAACGTGCGCTTCAAGAGCGCATCGACCGTGCCGGCATGCAGGACAAGTTTGGCCAGATCCTCGTCCCGACTGAAGAAGTCGTCGAGGTAAAGGGTGGTCACAAATCGGTGACCGAACGTCGTTTCTTCCCGGGCTATGTTCTGGTCGAGATGGAAATGACGGACGAAACGTGGCACCTCGTGAAGAACACGGCGAAGGTGACCGGTTTCGTCGGCGGGGCACGTAATCGCCCGAGCCCGATTTCGCCGCGCGAAGTCGAAAAGATCATGTCGCAGATGCAGGAGGGCGTGGAGAAGCCGCGTCCCAAGACCCTGTTTGAAGTCGGCGAGATGGTTCGTGTGAAGGACGGTCCGTTCACGGACTTCAATGGCAGCGTCGAAGAAGTGAACTACGAAAAATCGCGCGTTCGGGTTTCCGTCACCATTTTCGGTCGTGCCACACCGGTCGAACTCGAATTCGGCCAGGTCGAAAAGCTGTAAATCGAATTCCAACGGGTCGCGTCTACGGATGCGGCCCGTTCTTTCGCGCTTACGGTCCGCGTTATGGCCGTAGAGGAGCGTCAGTAGTCCAGCAGCGGTAGTACGCCGGACGAAAGCGCGCTATCACTCACCTGAACGCTTACGCGTTCCAACGAGGTTTTCAACATGGCAAAGAAAATCATCGGCTTTATCAAGCTGCAGATTCCTGCAGGTAAAGCCAACCCGTCGCCGCCGGTCGGTCCCGCACTGGGCCAGCGCGGTCTGAACATCATGGAGTTCTGCAAGGCGTTCAACGCGCAGACTCAAGCGATGGAGCCGGGGCTGCCGGTGCCGGTCGTTATCACGGCATTCGCGGACAAGAGCTTCACGTTCATCCTGAAGACGCCGCCGGCTACGGTTCTGATCAAGAAGGCAGCGAAGGTCGACAAGGGTTCGGCCAAGCCGCACACCGACAAGGTCGCCACGATCACGCGCGCTCAGGCTGAAGAAATCGCCAAGACCAAGATGCCGGATCTTACGGCAGCGGATATGGACGCAGCGGTCCGCACGATCGCTGGTAGCGCCCGCTCGATGGGCATCGTCGTGGAGGGCGTGTAAATGGCTAAGGTTTCGAAGCGTCAAAAGGCACTCGCTGCCAAGGTCGACAGCCAGAAGCTGTACCCGATCGCCGACGCACTGTCGCTCGTGAAGGAATGCGCCACGGCGAAGTTCGACGAGTCGGTCGACGTCGCGGTCCAGCTCGGCATCGATGCGAAGAAGTCGGACCAGGTCGTTCGCGGCTCGGTCGTGCTGCCCGCAGGCACCGGCAAGTCGGTTCGCGTTGCCGTGTTCGCGCAAGGTGAAAAGGCTGAACAAGCTCGCGCAGCCGGCGCCGAAATCGTCGGCATGGAAGACCTCGCCGAGCAGATCAAGGGTGGCAATCTGAACTTCGACATCGTGATCGCTTCGCCGGACACGATGCGCGTCGTCGGTACGCTCGGTCAAATCCTCGGCCCGCGCGGCCTGATGCCGAACCCGAAGGTCGGCACCGTGACGCCGGACGTCGCCACCGCGGTCAAGAACGCGAAGGCGGGTCAGGTGCAGTTCCGTGTCGACAAGGCCGGTATCATCCACGCGACCATTGGCCGTGCATCGTTTGAGCCGGCAGCGCTGCGCAGCAACCTGGACGCGCTCCTCGACGCCCTGACCAAGGCAAAGCCGGCGACGAGCAAGGGCGTGTACCTGCGCAAGATCGCAGTTTCGAGCACGATGGGCGTCGGCGTTCGCGTCGATCAGTCGTCGCTCGCAGCGTAATAGTTTTGCCGCGCTGCGGTCCCAAAAGGGTCGCAGCGCGGATTTAAAGGGCTTTGGGCGGTTGTGCGCTGGCAGTCTCGCATCGTGCAACCGGTTGTCAAAGACCGTTGGCGGAAATGCAGCAGTTGGGTGTTTCCTTAATGCAAAGCCAACGCAGATGGCGAACCCGAAAAGGTTTTGAAGTGCTGTAGCGAGCGGGAGCGGGCGGCAACGTCCACAAACGCAAACTGAGTTACTCCGGACTGGTCGGTCGCCGTTGTTGAATGCGGCATCTGGCGTGAAAGCGTTGGGTGTCGAATCTGGAGGTTAACCGTGCCACTGAACAAAGAAGGTAAGCAGGCCGTCGTCGCTGAAGTCTCCGCGCAAGTCGCGAAGGCTCAGACCGTCGTGTTGGCCGAGTATCGTGGAATCGCGGTTGGCGATCTGACCAAGCTGCGCGCGAAAGCGCGCGAGCAGCAGGTGTACCTCCGCGTGTTGAAGAACACGCTGGCGCGTCGCGCCGTTGAAGGTACCCCGTTTGCTCCGCTGGCAGAGCAGATGACTGGTCCCCTGATCTACGGCATCTCGGAAGATGCCATTGCTGCAGCGAAGGTCGTCAATGACTTCGCCAAAGGCAATGACAAGTTGATCATCAAGGCCGGTTCCTACGAAGGCAAGGTGATGGACAAGGCAGGCGTGCAAGCGCTGGCCAGCATCCCGAGCCGCGAAGAACTGCTCTCGAAGCTGCTGTTCGTTATGCAAGCTCCGGTTTCCGGTATGGCGCGCGCCCTGGCCGCGCTGGCGGAAAAGAAGCAAGCAGAAGCTGCCTGATTTCAGGTCAGCGAACGAACACAGGCAAGCGAGAAGGATCGCTAGCTGTTTCCGAATTCAAATCTGGAGTAATTTCAAATGGCAATCGCAAAAGAAGACATCCTCGAAGCCGTTGGCTCGATGTCGGTTCTCGAACTGAACGAACTGGTCAAGGCTTTCGAAGAGAAGTTTGGCGTGTCGGCAGCTGCTGTGGCAGTCGCTGGCCCGGCAGGCGGCGCTGGTGCAGCTGCAGCTGCTGAAGAGCAGACCGAATTCACGGTCAACCTGCTTGAAGCAGGCGCAAACAAGGTGTCGGTCATCAAGGCCGTTCGCGAACTGACGGGTCTCGGCCTGAAGGAAGCGAAGGATCTGGTCGACGGTGCACCGAAGCCCGTGAAGGAAGCGGTGCCCAAGGCCGCTGCTGAAGAAGCGAAGAAGAAGCTGGAAGAAGCCGGCGCGAAGGCTGAAATCAAGTAAGTTTCAGCGCGCTGTGCGAAGGCTGGCGGTTTTTACACCGCCGGCCTTTTTGTGCTTTGTGGATTCTGCGTTTTTGTGTTCGATTTTTCAGGAGTCGGAGGCAGGATGCGGAACCCAGAAGCCAAAGAAAAACGTCTTTCGCCGGGTGCAAGCTGCAAGGGCACTATCCAGGCGCACGACGCTTCTCTTTGTCTTCTGAAGCGACTGCAGAAGGCAAGTTTGGTCGGGCAGCGGGCAAGTTATGACAAGCCGAAATCCGTTGCCGTCAGCCAGCGGTTGGTAGAGGCCAACCACCAAGCTTCCAGGGCTCGCGCAGCCATCGGGTCTCAGTCGGTGAACACTCGGGTCGTCCTACCCGCCGTGATTCGGAGATCGTATGCAATATTCCTTCACCGAGAAGAAGCGTATTCGCAAGAGTTTCGCGAAGCGCCCCATCGTTCACCAGGTTCCTTTCCTGCTGGCTACCCAGCTTGAATCATTCAGCACGTTTCTGCAAGCAGAAACGCCGACCGTACAACGCAAACCGGAAGGTCTGCAGGCTGCGTTTACGTCCGTTTTTCCTATTGTTTCCCATAACGGCTTTGCTCGTCTAGAGTTCGTCAGCTACATGCTGTCGCCGCCGGCATTCAACATCAAGGAATGCCAGCAGCGTGGCCTGACGTACTGCTCGGCGCTGCGCGCCAAGGTGCGTCTCGTCCTGCTCGACAAGGAATCGCCGAGCAAGCCGGTCGTCAAGGAAGTGAAGGAGCAGGAAGTGTACATGGGCGAAATTCCGCTTATGACGCCGACGGGCTCGTTCGTCATCAACGGTACCGAGCGTGTCATCGTCTCGCAGCTACACCGTTCGCCTGGCGTGTTCTTCGAACACGACAAGGGCAAGACGCACAGCTCGGGCAAGCTGCTCTTCTCGGCCCGTATCATTCCTTACCGCGGCTCGTGGCTCGATTTCGAGTTCGATCCGAAGGACGTGCTGTACTTCCGCGTCGACCGTCGCCGCAAGATGCCGGTCACGATCCTGCTGAAGGCCATCGGCCTCACGCCGGAACAGATCCTCGCGAACTTCTTCGTGTTCGACAACTTCACGCTGATGCCGGAAGGCGCGCAGATGGAGTTCGTGCCGGAGCGTCTGCGCGGCGAAGTTGCGCGCTTCGACATTAGCGATCGCGAAGGCAAGGTCATCGTCCAGAAGGACAAGCGGATCAACGCGAAGCACATCCGCGACCTCGAAAACGCGAAGACGACGTTCATTTCGGTCCCCGAAGATTATCTGCTCGGCCGCGTTCTCGCGAAGAACGTCGTCGACGGCGACACGGGCGAAGTGATCGCGAACGCGAACGACGAAATCACCGAAAGCGTGCTCGACAAGCTGCGCGAAGCGAAGATCAAGGACATCCAGACGCTCTACACGAACGATCTGGACCAGGGGCCGTACATCTCGTCGACGCTGCGTATCGATGAAACCGCCGATCAAACGGCTGCGCGCATCGCGATCTACCGCATGATGCGTCCGGGCGAGCCGCCGACCGAAGAAGCGGTCGAGGCCCTGTTCAATCGTCTGTTCTACAGCGAAGAAGCGTACGACCTCTCGAAGGTGGGTCGTATGAAGTTCAACCGCCGTGTCGGCCGCGACGAAATCGTCGGCCCGATGACGCTGCAGGATGACGACATTCTCGCGACGATCAAGATCCTCGTCGAACTGCGCAACGGCAAGGGCGAAGTGGACGACATCGACCACCTCGGCAACCGTCGTGTGCGTTGCGTGGGCGAACTCGCGGAAAATCAGTTCCGCGCGGGTCTCGTGCGTGTCGAGCGTGCAGTGAAGGAACGCCTCGGCCAGGCCGAAAGCGAAAACCTGATGCCGCACGACCTGATCAACTCGAAGCCGATTTCGTCGGCGATTCGCGAGTTCTTCGGTTCGTCGCAGCTCTCGCAGTTCATGGACCAGACCAACCCGCTCTCGGAAATCACGCACAAGCGTCGTGTTTCCGCACTGGGCCCGGGCGGTCTGACGCGTGAGCGCGCAGGCTTCGAAGTCCGCGACGTGCACCCGACCCACTATGGCCGTGTGTGCCCGATCGAGACGCCGGAAGGTCCGAACATTGGTCTGATCAACTCGCTCGCTCTGTACGCTCACCTGAACGAATACGGCTTCCTCGAAACGCCGTATCGCAAGGTCGCGGACGGCAAGGTGACCGACCAGATCGACTATCTGTCGGCAATCGAAGAAGGCCGTTACGTGATCGCTCAGGCGAACGCGGCAGTGGCCGACGACGGTACGCTGACCGACGAACTCGTCTCGTCGCGTGAAGCCGGCGAAACGCTGATGGTCACGCCGGACCGCATCCAGTACATGGACGTGGCGCCGTCGCAGATCGTCTCGGTTGCAGCTTCGCTGATTCCGTTCCTCGAGCACGACGACGCGAACCGTGCACTGATGGGTTCGAACATGCAGCGTCAGGCCGTGCCTTGCCTGCGTCCGGAAAAGCCGGTCGTCGGTACGGGCATCGAGCGTACGGTTGCGGTTGACTCGGGCACGACGGTTCAGGCGCTGCGTGGTGGCGTGGTCGATTACGTCGACGCAGGCCGTATCGTGATTCGCGTGAACGATGATGAAGCCGTCGCCGGTGAAGTCGGCGTGGACATTTACAACCTCATCAAGTACACGCGTTCGAACCAGAACACGAACATCAACCAGCGTCCGATCGTGAAGATGGGCGACAAGGTTGCGCGCGGCGACGTGCTGGCTGACGGCGCATCGACCGATCTGGGCGAGCTCGCGCTCGGCCAGAACATGCTGATCGCGTTCATGCCGTGGAATGGCTACAACTTCGAAGACTCGATCCTGATCTCGGAGAAGGTGGTTGCGGACGATCGCTACACGTCGATCCACATCGAAGAACTGAATGTCGTTGCGCGCGACACGAAGCTCGGACCGGAAGAAATCACGCGCGACATTTCGAACCTCGCGGAAGTGCAGCTTGGCCGTCTCGACGAGTCGGGCATCGTGTACATCGGCGCGGAAGTCGAAGCGGGCGACGTGCTCGTGGGCAAGGTCACGCCGAAGGGCGAAACCCAGCTCACGCCGGAAGAAAAGCTGCTGCGAGCGATCTTTGGCGAGAAGGCTTCGGACGTGAAGGATACGTCGCTGCGCGTGCCCTCGGGCATGAGCGGCACGGTCATCGACGTGCAGGTGTTCACGCGTGAAGGCATCCAGCGCGACAAGCGTGCGCAACAGATCATCGACGATGAACTGAAGCGCTATCGCCTCGACCTGAACGACCAGTTGCGCATCGTGGAAGGCGACGCGTTCCAGCGTCTCGCGCGCATGCTCGACGGCAAGGTGGCGAACGGCGGTCCGAAGAAGCTCGCGAAGGGCACGAAGATCGATCAGGCTTATCTGAGCGATCTCGACCACTACCACTGGTTCGACATCCGCCTCGCCGACGAAGAAGCCGCGGCCCAGCTTGAAGCGATCAAGAACTCGATCGAAGAGAAGCGCCACCAGTTCGACCTCGCGTTCGAAGAGAAGCGCAAGAAGCTCACGCAAGGCGACGAACTGCCGCCGGGCGTGCTGAAGATGGTCAAGGTGTACCTCGCGGTGAAGCGCCGTCTGCAGCCTGGCGACAAGATGGCCGGCCGTCACGGTAACAAGGGTGTCGTGTCGAAGATCGTTCCGATCGAAGACATGCCGTACATGGCTGATGGCCGTCCGGCCGACGTCGTGCTGAACCCGCTCGGCGTGCCGTCACGGATGAACGTGGGTCAGGTTCTCGAAGTGCATCTCGGCTGGGCCGCGAAGGGTCTTGGCTGGCGTATCGGCGAAATGCTGCAGCGTCAGACGAAGATCGCGGAAGTGCGCGCGTTCCTCACGAAGATCTACAACGAGTCGGGTCACGCGGAAGATCTGGACAGCTTCAGCGACGACGAGATTCTCGAACTCGCGCGGAATCTGCGTGAAGGCGTGCCGTTCGCGACGCCGGTGTTCGACGGTGCGACCGAAGAAGAAATGTCGAAGATGCTCGATCTCGCCTATCCGGACGATATCGCGCAGAACCTCGGCATGACGAAGTCGAAGAACCAGGTGCGTCTGTACGACGGCCGCACGGGTGAAGCCTTCGAGCGTACGGTCACCGTGGGCTACATGCACTACCTGAAGCTGCACCACCTTGTCGACGACAAGATGCACGCGCGTTCGACGGGTCCGTACTCGCTCGTCACGCAGCAGCCGCTGGGTGGTAAGGCGCAGTTCGGTGGCCAGCGTTTCGGTGAAATGGAAGTGTGGGCGCTCGAAGCGTATGGCGCTTCGTATGTGCTGCAGGAAATGTTGACGGTGAAGTCCGACGACGTGACGGGCCGGACGAAGGTGTACGAGAACCTTGTCAAGGGCGACCACGTGATCGACGCGGGCATGCCGGAATCCTTCAATGTGCTGGTGAAGGAAATCCGCTCGCTCGGTATCGACATCGACCTCGACCGCAACTAATCGGACTACGGAGAGAAGGCAATGAAAGCTCTGCTCGATCTATTCAAGCAAGTCCAACAAGAAGAAGTTTTCGACGCGATCAAGATCGGTCTGGCCTCGCCGGACAAGATCCGCTCGTGGTCGTTCGGTGAAGTGAAGAAGCCGGAGACCATCAACTACCGGACGTTCAAGCCGGAACGCGATGGTCTGTTCTGCGCGAAGATCTTCGGGCCGATCAAGGACTACGAGTGCCTGTGCGGCAAGTACAAGCGCCTGAAGCACCGTGGCGTGATCTGCGAGAAGTGCGGCGTGGAAGTCACGCTGGCGAAGGTGCGCCGCGAACGCATGGGCCACATCGAACTGGCCTCGCCGGTCGCGCACATCTGGTTCCTGAAGTCGCTGCCGTCGCGTCTGGGCATGGTGCTCGACATGACGCTGCGCGACATCGAGCGCGTGCTGTACTTCGAAGCGTACGTGGTGATCGAACCGGGCATGACGCCGCTGAAGGCGCGTCAGATCATGACCGAAGAGGATTACTACAACAAGGTCGAGGAATACGGCGACGAATTCCGTGCCGAAATGGGCGCGGAAGGCGTGCGCGAGCTGCTGCGCGCGATCAACATCGACGAGCAGGTCGAGACGCTGCGCACGGAGCTGAAGAACACCGGCTCGGAAGCGAAGATCAAGAAGTACGCGAAGCGCCTGAAGGTGCTCGAGGCCTTCCAGCGTTCGGGCATCAAGCCCGAATGGATGGTGCTCGAAGTGCTGCCGGTGCTGCCGCCGGAACTGCGTCCGCTCGTGCCGCTCGACGGCGGCCGTTTCGCGACCTCGGACCTGAACGATCTGTATCGCCGCGTCATCAACCGCAACAACCGTCTGAAGCGTCTGCTCGAGCTCAAGGCGCCGGAGATCATCGTCCGCAACGAAAAGCGGATGCTCCAGGAAGCGGTTGACTCGCTGCTCGACAACGGTCGTCGCGGCAAGGCGATGACGGGCGCGAACAAGCGTCCGCTCAAGTCGCTCGCCGACATGATCAAGGGTAAGGGCGGCCGCTTCCGCCAGAACCTGCTGGGCAAGCGCGTGGACTACTCGGGCCGTTCGGTCATCGTGGTGGGTCCGACGCTCAAGCTGCACCAGTGCGGTCTGCCGAAGCTGATGGCGCTCGAACTCTTCAAGCCGTTCATCTTCAACAAGCTGGAAACGATGGGTGTTGCCACGACCATCAAGGCGGCGAAGAAGGAAGTCGAGAACCAGACGGCGGTGGTGTGGGACATCCTCGAAGAGGTGATCCGCGAGCATCCGGTCATGCTGAACCGTGCGCCTACTCTTCACCGTCTCGGTATCCAGGCTTTCGAGCCGGTGCTGATCGAAGGTAAGGCAATCCAGCTGCACCCGCTCGTTTGCGCGGCGTTCAACGCCGACTTCGACGGTGACCAGATGGCCGTTCACGTTCCGCTGTCGCTCGAAGCGCAGATGGAAGCGCGCACGCTCATGCTTGCGTCGAACAACGTCCTGTTCCCGGCCAACGGCGATCCGTCGATCGTGCCGTCGCAGGATATCGTGCTGGGCCTGTACTACGCCACGCGTGAAGCGGTCAACGGCAAGGGCGAAGGCATGACGTTCACGGGCGTGTCGGAAGTGCTCCGCGCGTACGAGAACAAGGAAGTCGAGCTGGCTTCGCGCGTCAACGTGCGTATTACCGAAATGGTCCACAACGAGGACAAGTCGGAAGGCGCACCCGCGTTCGTGCCGAAGATCTCGCTGTATGCGACCACGGTCGGCCGCTCGATCCTGTCGGAAATCCTGCCGCCGGGCCTGCCGTTCACGGTGCTGAACAAGCCGCTGAAGAAGAAGGAAATCTCGCGTCTGATCAACACCGCGTTCCGCAAGTGCGGTCTGCGCGAAACGGTGATCTTCGCCGACCAGCTGATGCAGTCGGGCTTCCGTCTTGCTACGCGCGCCGGTATTTCGATCTGCGTGGACGACATGCTCGTGCCGCCGCAGAAGGAAACCATTGTCGGCGACGCCGCAAAGAAGGTGAAGGAGTACGACCGTCAGTACATGTCGGGTCTCGTCACCGCGCAGGAACGCTACAACAACGTGGTCGACATCTGGTCGGCAACGTCGGAAGCGGTCGGCAAGGCGATGATGGAGCAGCTCGCGACGGAACCGGTGGTGGACCGCGACGGCAAGGAAACGCGTCAGGAATCGTTCAACTCGATCTACATGATGGCCGACTCGGGCGCGCGGGGTTCCGCGGTCCAGATCCGTCAGTTGGCGGGTATGCGTGGCCTGATGGCGAAGCCGGACGGCTCGATTATCGAAACGCCGATTACCGCGAACTTCCGCGAAGGTTTGAACGTGTTGCAGTACTTCATCTCGACCCACGGCGCACGTAAGGGTCTGGCTGATACGGCACTGAAGACCGCGAACTCGGGTTACCTGACGCGTCGTCTCGTCGACGTGACGCAGGATCTCGTGGTCGTCGAGGACGATTGCGGCACGTCGAACGGCGTGGCGATGAAGGCGCTCGTGGAAGGCGGTGAAGTCGTCGAAGCGCTGCGCGACCGTATTCTCGGCCGCGTCGCGGTGGCGGACGTCGTCAATCCGGAAACGCAGGAAACGCTGTACGAAGCGGGCTCGCTGCTGGACGAAGATTCGGTCGAAGAGATCGAGCGTCTCGGCATCGACGAAGTGCGCGTGCGCACGCCGCTCACCTGCGAAACGCGCTATGGCCTGTGCGCAGCGTGCTACGGCCGCGACCTCGGCCGCGGCTCGCGCGTGAACGTCGGCGAAGCCGTCGGCGTGATCGCGGCACAGTCGATCGGCGAACCGGGCACGCAGCTCACGATGCGTACGTTCCACATCGGTGGCGCGGCGTCGCGTGCGGCGGTGGCTTCGTCGGTGGAAGCCAAGTCGAACGGTACGGTCCGCTTCACGGTGACGATGCGTTACGTCACGAATGCGAAGGGCGAGCAGATCGTCATCTCGCGTTCGGGCGAAGCCATCATTGCCGACGATCACGGCCGCGAGCGCGAGCGTCACAAGGTGCCGTACGGCGCGACGCTGCTGCAGCTCGACGGTGCGCAGATCAAGGCCGGCGCGCAGCTCGCAACGTGGGATCCGCTCACGCGTCCGATCATCACCGAGTACGGTGGCACGGTGAAGTTCGAAAACGTCGAGGAAGGCGTGACCGTGGCGAAGCAGATCGACGACGTCACGGGTCTGTCGACCCTCGTCGTGATCGACGTGAAGCGCCGCGGTTCGCAGGCTTCGAAGAGCGTGCGTCCGCAGGTCAAGCTGATCGACGCGAACGGCGACGAAGTGAAGATTCCGGGCACGGAGCATTCGGTGCAGATCGGCTTCCAGGTGGGCGCGCTGATCACCGTGAAGGACGGTCAGCAGGTTCAGGTGGGTGAAGTGCTCGCACGTATCCCGACCGAAGCGCAGAAGACGCGTGACATTACCGGTGGTCTGCCGCGTGTGGCGGAACTGTTCGAAGCACGTTCGCCGAAGGACGCAGGTATCCTGGCGGAAGTCACGGGTACGACGTCGTTCGGCAAGGACACGAAGGGCAAGCAGCGTCTCGTCATCACGGACCTCGAAGGCAATCAGCACGAGTTCCTGATCGCGAAGGAAAAGCAGGTGCTGGTCCACGACGGTCAGGTCGTCAACAAGGGCGAAATGATCGTGGACGGCCCGGCCGATCCGCACGACATCCTGCGTCTGCAGGGTATCGAGGCGCTGTCGCGCTACATCGTGGACGAAGTGCAGGACGTGTACCGTCTGCAGGGCGTGAAGATCAACGACAAGCACATCGAAGTGATCGTGCGTCAGATGCTGCGCCGCGTGCAGATCACCGACAACGGCGATACGCGTTTCATTCCTGGCGAACAGGTCGAGCGGTCGGACATGCTCGACGAAAACGACAAGATGAACGCGGAAGACAAGCGTCCGGCAACGTACGAGAACGTGCTGCTCGGTATCACGAAGGCTTCGCTCTCGACCGACTCGTTCATCTCGGCGGCGTCGTTCCAGGAAACGACCCGCGTGCTGACCGAAGCGGCGATCATGGGCAAGCGCGACGATCTGCGTGGCCTGAAGGAAAACGTGATCGTCGGCCGTCTGATTCCGGCCGGTACGGGTCTCGCGTTCCACAAGGCGCGCCGTGCGAAGGAATCGTCGGATCGCGAGCGTTTCGACCAGATCGCAGCGGAAGAAGCGTTCGACTTCGGCACGCCGGAAACCCCGGCTGTCGAGGAGCCGCAGCAGCCGCATACGACGGACGAGTAAGCAGCGGGGCGGCGTCAGCCGCCTCTTGCCGAAACTTCGCCGCGATGGCGTCGCAAAGCCGTCTGGTTTCGACCGGACGGCTTTTTTATTTGGCGCTGGCGCGCCGGCGGTGCGGTACATGTTGCGCTCGCGCCTGCGGCCTCGTGCCGCAGTGTCGGCGCGGCGCGCTGCGTGCCGGAGTGCAGCGTGCTAACGTAGCGCGCCACGTCTGCGCTCGTGCGGATTTCCGTATGGCATGGGCGGTGTTATCTGAATCTGGAGGCGGTAATCATGTGGTTGGTCGGGACCGGTCTCATCCTGAATCTGGTGGCGTGCGTCGCCATCTTTTCGCATCTGCTGCATAACGTCGGGGCGCAGTCGGCCGCGATGTTCTTCGCGACGTTTCTCGTCCTCTGGGCGTTTCTGATCATCGGCTTCATCATGCAGCTCGCCGGCAAGGTGAAGATGGGCGCCGCACTTCTCGCGCTCGGCTCGCTCCTGCTCGTGGCCGGTAGTGTCGTGCTGCTGCCGGTCGGGTTGCTTGTGGTCGTCGCCGTCGTTGCCGGTATCGTGACGATCGTCGGTGCGCTTCAGCGTGCGGGCCGGCGCGGATTTTAAGGCCGGGGCGCTCGTTTTCCTCGCTTTCCTCCCGTATTTCCCAGGCCGAACGGCCAATCTTCGCGGTCACGGCGGTCAAGGCGCGCCCGGGTTGGTAAAATCCGGTCCACTGCCTTTGCTTCGCGCTTTTCTACCGATCCGTCGCCGCCTTCATGTCCCGCTCCCTCGAAATTCTCAACGAAGTCTTCGGTTATCCCGCCTTTAGAGGGCAGCAAGCCGAGATCGTCGAGCATGTCGCGGCTGGCGGGGACTCATTGGTGCTCATGCCCACCGGCGGCGGCAAGTCGCTCTGCTACCAGATCCCGGCGCTCGTGCGCCACGAGGCCGGTCATGGCGCCGGCATCGTCGTTTCTCCGCTCATCGCACTCATGCAGGACCAGGTGGCGGCGCTCACCGAAGTGGGCGTACGTGCCGCCTACCTCAACTCGACGCTCTCCGGCTCCGAGGCCGCTGCCACGGAGCGCGCGCTGCGCGAAGGCGACATCGATCTGCTCTATGTCGCGCCGGAGCGGCTCATGACGCCGCGTTTTCTCGATCTGCTCGAACGCGCGCGCATCGGCCTGTTCGCCATCGACGAGGCACATTGCGTGTCCCAATGGGGACACGATTTCCGGCCCGAGTACATTCAGCTCTCGGTGCTGCACGAGCGGTTCCCGAACGTTCCGCGCATTGCGCTCACCGCGACTGCGGACGCCATCACGCGCGACGAGATCGTGCACCGCCTCGCGCTCGACGACGCCCGTATTTTCGTGTCGAGCTTCGACAGGCCGAACATCCGCTACCGCATTGTCGAAAAGGACAACGCGCGCGCGCAGCTGCTGGATTTCATCCGCGCCGAGCACACGCGCGCCGACGGCACGACGGACGCCGGCGTCGTCTATTGCCTCTCGCGCCGAAAGGTCGAGGAGACCGCGGAATGGCTGAAGGGGCAGGGCGTTCGCGCGTTGCCCTATCACGCCGGCATGGAGTTCGAAGTACGCCAGCAGCATCAGGAGATGTTCCAGCGCGAGGAGGGCGTCGTGATGTGCGCGACTATCGCTTTCGGTATGGGCATCGACAAACCTGACGTGCGCTTCGTGGCGCACCTCGATCTGCCCAAGAGCGTGGAAGGTTATTACCAGGAAACCGGCCGCGCGGGCCGTGACGGGCTGGCGGCGAACGCATGGATGGCCTATGGCCTCGGCGACGTCGTTCAGCAGCGCAAGATGATCGACGAATCCGATGCGGACGAGGCCCACAAGCGCGTGCAGACCGGCAAGCTCGACGCGCTGCTCGGCCTGTGCGAAACCGCGTCGTGCCGCCGCGTGCGGCTGCTTGCCTACTTCGGCGAAGAGAGCAAGCCCTGCGGCAACTGCGATACGTGCCTTGAGCCGCCCGACACCTGGGATGCCACGCGCGAGGCGCAGATGGCGCTTTCGTGCGTGTTCCGCGCGCAGCGTGCCAGCGGCTTCAATTTCGGCGCGGGCCATCTGATCGACATCCTGCGCGGCAACCGCAACGAAAAGATCTTGCAGCGCGGGCACGAGAAGATTTCGACGTTCGGCATCGGCGCGGCGCTCGCTGAAGCCGAGTGGCGAGCAATCTTCCGGCAGCTCGTGGCGTTCGGTTTTCTCGCCGTCGATCACGACGGCTTCGGTTCGCTCGTGCTCACGGAGGCGAGCAAGCCCGTCCTTAAGGGCGAGCAGAAGGTGACGATGCGCCGCTACGTCAAGCCGCAGCGCACGCGCCAGTCGTCCGGCCGCACGAGCGAGCGCGCCGATCCGACCCTTGGCATGAGCCCGCGCCAGCGATCGCGCTGGGACCGCCTGCGTCTATGGCGTACCGAAACGGCGAAGAGCGAGGGCGTGCCGGCTTATGTCATCTTCCACGACGCCACGCTGGCTGAGATCGCCCGTAACGGCCCCGAGTCCGTCGACGAGCTGCGCGAGATTCCCGGCATTGGCGCGCGCAAGCTCGAACGCTTCGGCGAGGAGCTCGTCGAGGTGGTCGGCGACGAATAAGCGGTTTCCGTTATCGCCCGTTGCGAAGGGCCAAGTCTCCGAAAGTCGCAAGCCGTTGACTTGCTTGGCATTTTCGGAATATCATGCTGGGTTCCGGTTCTTGGGATGTTTGCGCTCGCCGTCCGAATGGTGGGAAACAAACGTCCGTGGGGACTCCCCATTACGGGTTCCGGATCGATTGCGCATGGTTTTCCGCTTTGCCCGGGAATAAATGCGCCGATTTTGTTCAATTTCAGGAATAAACAATGCCAACCATCAATCAACTGGTTCGCAAAGGCCGCGCTTCGGAAGCTACGAAGAGCAAGAGCCCGGCCCTGCAGGACTGCCCGCAGCGTCGCGGCGTGTGCACCCGCGTGTACACGACGACGCCGAAGAAGCCGAACTCGGCACTCCGTAAGGTCGCCAAGGTTCGCCTCACGAACGGCTTCGAAGTCATTTCGTACATCGGTGGTGAAGGCCACAACCTGCAGGAACACTCGGTCGTGCTGATCCGCGGCGGCCGTGTGAAGGACTTGCCGGGTGTGCGTTACCACATGGTTCGTGGCTCGCTGGATACCCAGGGCGTCAAGGATCGTAAGCAGGCTCGTTCGAAGTATGGCGCAAAGCGCGCCAAGGCTGCGAAGTAAGCATTACAGAAGGGTCGTCCGTGCTTGTCGAAAGCGCGAGGCGATACAGGCGGTGGTGCCGGATTCGCCGGTGCTGTCGAGTAAGTGGTCACCCGACCAGGCTGGTAAGTCGTGAGATGAATCGGGTTAGTTGGTGGCCGCGGAGCGTTGGGTTCTCTCCACGCTTCAACTGAAAAGTTAAAGGAAGAAACATGCCGCGTCGTCGCGAAGTCCCCAAGCGGGAAGTGTTGCCGGATCCGAAGTTCGGCAACGTTGATGTAGCCAAGTTCATGAACGTGCTGATGCTCTCCGGCAAGAAGTCGGTTGCCGAGCGTATCGTGTACGGCGCTTTCGAACAGATCCAGACCAAGGGTGGCAAGGACCCGCTGGAAGTGTTCACTGTCGCGCTCAACAACGTGAAGCCGGTGGTGGAAGTGAAGAGCCGCCGCGTTGGTGGTGCGAACTATCAGGTTCCGGTCGAAGTGCGCCCCTCGCGTCGTATGGCATTGGCGATGCGTTGGCTGCGTGAAGCCGCGAAGAAGCGCAGCGAGAAGTCGATGGCCCTGCGTCTGGCAGGTGAACTCTCCGAAGCGGCCGAAGGCCGTGGCGGCGCGATGAAGAAGCGCGACGAAGTTCACCGGATGGCAGAAGCGAACAAGGCGTTCTCGCACTTCCGCTTCTAAGAGAAAACCCCAACTGGGGTTTGCTCCAAAAGCGGAAAAAATTCCGGGCGGGTGCGCTTATCCAGCGCCTCGCCCGTTTGTGTTCAGGCGCGTCGGGATCGAACCCGGCGCGCACCTCCCCATAGAGGATCAAAGTGGCTCGCAAGACTCCTATCGAGCGCTACCGCAACATCGGTATTAGCGCTCACATCGACGCCGGCAAGACGACGACGACCGAGCGCATTCTGTTCTACACCGGCGTGAACCACAAGATTGGTGAAGTTCACGACGGCGCCGCCACCATGGACTGGATGGAGCAGGAGCAGGAGCGTGGCATCACGATTACCTCCGCTGCTACCACGGCCTTCTGGAAGGGCATGGGCGGCAACTATCCGGAACACCGCATCAACATCATCGACACCCCGGGCCACGTCGACTTCACGATTGAAGTCGAGCGCTCGATGCGCGTGCTCGACGGCGCATGCATGGTCTACTGCGCGGTGGGTGGTGTGCAGCCGCAGTCGGAAACGGTGTGGCGCCAGGCGAACAAGTACAAGGTTCCCCGTCTCGCGTTCGTCAACAAGATGGACCGTACCGGCGCGAACTTCTTCAAGGTCTACGACCAGCTGAAGACCCGCCTGAAGGCGAATCCGGTTCCCGTCGTGGTGCCGATCGGCTCGGAAGAAACCTTCAAGGGCGTCGTCGACCTCCTGAAGATGAAGGCCATCATTTGGGACGAAGCGTCGCAAGGTACGAAGTTCGACTACGTCGACATCCCGGCCGAACTCGTTGACACGTGCAACGAGTGGCGCGAGAAGATGATCGAGTCGGCAGCCGAAGCCAGCGAAGAGCTGATGGAAAAGTACCTCGGCGGCGAAGAGCTCTCGGAAGCCGAAGTCGTCAAGGCGCTGCGCGACCGTACGATCGCGTGCGAAATCCAGCCGATGCTGTGCGGCACCGCGTTCAAGAACAAGGGCGTGCAGCGCATGCTCGACGCCGTGATCGACTTCCTGCCGTCGCCGGTGGACATTCCCCCGGTCAAGGGCGAGCTCGAAAACGGTGAAACGGCAGAGCGCCGCGCAGCCGACGACGAGAAGTTCTCGGCACTCGCGTTCAAGATCATGACCGACCCGTTCGTCGGCCAGCTGATCTTCTTCCGCGCGTACTCGGGCGTCGTCAACTCGGGCGACACGGTGCTGAACTCGACGAAGGGCAAGAAGGAACGCCTCGGTCGTATTCTGCAGATGCACGCGAACAACCGTGAAGAAATCAAGGAAGTTCGTGCAGGCGACATTGCTGCGGCTGTCGGCCTGAAGGAAGCGACCACGGGTGACACGCTGTGCGACCCGGCGAACCCGATCGTTCTGGAGCGCATGGTGTTCCCGGAGCCGGTGATTTCGCAGGCCGTCGAGCCGAAGACGAAGCCGGACCAGGAAAAGATGGGCCTCGCGCTCAACCGCCTGGCACAGGAAGATCCGTCGTTCCGCGTCCAGACGGACGAGGAATCGGGCCAGACCATTATTTCGGGCATGGGCGAGCTCCACCTCGAAATTCTGGTCGACCGTATGAAGCGCGAATTCGGCGTGGAAGCGACCGTCGGCAAGCCGCAGGTTGCCTACCGCGAAACGATTCGCGCCATCGCGAAGGACGTCGAAGGCAAGTTCGTCAAGCAGTCGGGTGGTCGCGGCCAGTACGGTCACGCGGTCATTACGCTTGAGCCGAACGAGCAGGGCAAGGGCTACGAGTTCCTGGACGAGATCAAGGGCGGTGTGATTCCGCGCGAATACATTCCGGCGGTGGACAAGGGTATTGCCGATACGCTGAAGTCGGGCGTGCTGGCGGGCTTCCCGGTCGTCGACGTGAAGGTTCACCTGACGTTCGGTTCGTACCACGACGTTGACTCGAACGAAAACGCGTTCCGCATGGCCGGTTCGATGGCGTTCAAGGAAGCGATGCGCAAGGCTCAGCCGGTCATCCTCGAACCGATGATGGCCGTCGAAGTCGAAACGCCGGAAGACTACATGGGCAACGTGATGGGCGACCTGTCGGGCCGTCGCGGTATCGTCCAGGGCATGGAAGACATGGTTGGCGGCGGCAAGATCGTTCGCGCCGAAGTGCCGCTGTCGGAAATGTTCGGCTACTCGACGTCGCTGCGCTCGCTCACGCAGGGGCGCGCCACGTACACGATGGAATTCAAGCACTACGCAGAGGCACCGCGTAACGTGGCCGACGCGATCATCAGCGCGAAGGCGAAGTAAGCATCGGCACGGAGCGAACCAGGCATGGGCCCGGTTCGCAACGAACAGTCACCGGTTCACCACTTTTTTGAAAGAAGAGAAACATGGCAAAAGGTAAATTCGAACGGACGAAGCCGCACGTGAACGTGGGCACGATCGGTCACGTTGACCACGGCAAGACCACGCTGACGGCAGCGATCACGACGGTTCTGACCAAGAAGTTCGGTGGCGAAGCCAAGGCGTACGACCAGATCGACGCGGCGCCGGAAGAAAAGGCCCGTGGTATTACCATCAACACGGCGCACGTCGAGTACGAAACGGCGAACCGCCACTACGCGCACGTTGACTGCCCGGGCCACGCCGACTATGTGAAGAACATGATCACGGGTGCCGCGCAGATGGACGGCGCGATCCTGGTGTGCTCGGCCGCCGACGGCCCGATGCCGCAGACGCGTGAGCACATCCTGCTGGCCCGCCAGGTTGGCGTGCCGTACATCATCGTGTTCCTGAACAAGTGCGACATGGTGGACGACGCGGAGCTGCTCGAGCTGGTCGAAATGGAAGTGCGCGAACTTCTGTCGAAGTACGACTTCCCGGGCGACGACACGCCGATCATCAAGGGTTCGGCGAAGCTGGCGCTGGAAGGCGACACGGGCGAGCTGGGCGAAGTGGCGATCATGAACCTGGCCGACGCGCTGGACACGTACATCCCGACGCCGGAGCGCGCGGTTGACGGTGCGTTCCTGATGCCGGTGGAAGACGTGTTCTCGATCTCGGGTCGCGGCACGGTGGTGACGGGTCGTATCGAGCGCGGCGTGGTGAAGGTTGGCGAGGAAATCGAGATTGTCGGTATCAAGCCGACGGTGAAGACGACCTGCACGGGCGTGGAAATGTTCCGCAAGCTGCTCGACCAGGGTCAGGCGGGCGACAACGTGGGTATCCTGCTGCGCGGCACGAAGCGTGAAGACGTGGAGCGTGGCCAGGTGCTGGCGAAGCCGGGTTCGATCACGCCGCACACGCACTTCACGGCCGAAGTGTACGTGCTGAGCAAGGACGAAGGCGGCCGTCACACGCCGTTCTTCAACAACTACCGTCCGCAGTTCTACTTCCGTACGACGGACGTGACGGGCTCGATCGAGCTGCCGAAGGACAAGGAAATGGTGATGCCGGGCGACAACGTGTCGATCACGGTGAAGCTGATTGCGCCGATCGCGATGGAAGAAGGTCTGCGCTTCGCGATCCGCGAAGGTGGCCGTACCGTCGGCGCAGGTGTCGTCGCCAAGGTTATCGAGTAAAATTGATAGCTTGCTGTAGAAGTTGATGTACCCGGGATCGGGGCGCGGCTCTCCGTCGCACCCCGATCCTTCGCTCTTTATCTAGTCTGGCGGAGCAAGTCCGCCTCGCTCTTTTCAAGGAATTGTCATGCAGAACCAGAAAATCCGTATTCGCCTGAAGGCTTTCGACTATCGCCTGATCGACCAGTCGGCTGCCGAGATCGTCGACACGGCGAAGCGGACGGGTGCAATCGTTCGTGGCCCGGTGCCGCTGCCGACGCGCATCCAGCGTTTCGACATCCTGCGTTCGCCGCACGTCAACAAGACGTCGCGCGATCAGCTCGAAATCCGCACCCACCTGCGCCTGATGGACATCGTCGACCCGACGGACAAGACCGTCGACGCACTGATGAAGCTGGACCTGCCGGCTGGTGTGGACGTCGAAATCAAGCTGCAGTAAGGCCTCTGAACGCTGCCTGGATTGCCGGTCAGCGGGTCTTCCCTCTGTAAGTCTTTGATTGCTTGCGGAAAACGAGAAAGGACGTTATACTTGACGTCTTTTCGCGCATTTGCGCAAAAAATCGGTGCGTCCCATTGGGGTTGTCTTGTCAAAAGCGCCCTGAAAAAGCACCGGTACTTTGTAAATTAGCCCCGACCAATCGCAGTCGGGAATGGAGAAAACGATGAGCCTTGGACTCGTAGGTCGCAAGGTTGGCATGACCCGTATCTTCACGGCCGATGGGGACTCGATTCCCGTTACCGTGCTGGACGTGTCCGACAACCGCGTGACGCAGATCAAGACTGTTGAAACCGACGGCTACACGGCCGTTCAGGTTGCGTTCGGTACGCGTCGTGCATCGCGCGTGACGAAGCCGCTCGCAGGTCATCTTGCCAAAGCTGGCGTTCAAGCCGGTGAAATCCTCAAGGAATTCCAGATCGACGCCGCCAAGGCTGCCGAACTGTCGAATGGCGCGGTGATCGGTGTGGATCTCTTCTCGGAAGGCCAGAAGGTCGACGTGCAAGGCACCTCGATCGGTAAGGGCTACGCCGGTACCATCAAGCGTTACAACTTCGCATCCGGCCGTGCTTCGCACGGTAACTCGCGCTCGCACAACGTGCCGGGTTCGATCGGTATGGCGCAGGATCCGGGCCGCGTGTTCCCGGGCAAGCGCATGACCGGTCACATGGGTGACGAAACCGTGACGGTGCAAAACCTCGAAATCGCACGTATCGACGCAGAGCGCAAGCTGCTGCTCGTGAAGGGTGCTGTTCCGGGCGCGAAGGGCGGTAAGGTTTTCGTGACGCCGGCGGTCAAGGCTCGCGTGAAGAAAGGAGCGGAATAATGGAACTGAAGCTCCTGAACGCCAATGGTCAGGAAGGTGCTGCCGTTAACGCGTCGGATGTCGTGTTCGGCCGTGACTATAACGAAGCCCTGATTCACCAGATCGTCGTCGCCTATCAGGCGAACGCACGTAGCGGCAACCGCGCGCAGAAGGATCGCGAGCAGGTCAAGCACACCACCAAGAAGCCGTGGCGCCAGAAGGGTACGGGCCGTGCTCGTGCCGGTATGTCGTCGAGCCCGCTGTGGCGCGGCGGTGGTCGCATTTTCCCGAACTCGCCGGAAGAAAACTTCTCGCACAAGGTCAACAAGAAGATGCATCGCGCAGGTCTCTGCTCGATCTTCTCGCAGTTGGCCCGCGAAGGCCGCATCTCGGTCGTCGAAGAGCTGTCGCTCGAAGCGCCGAAGACGAAGCTGCTGGCCGACAAGTTCAAGGCCATGGGTCTCGAGTCCGTGCTGGTCATCACCGACACGGTTGACGAGAACCTGTATCTCGCGTCGCGCAACCTGCCCCACGTGGCAGTCGTTGAGCCGCGTTTCGCCGACCCGCTCTCGCTGATCTACTTCAAGAAGATTCTGATCACGAAGGCTGCGGTCGCCCAGATCGAGGAGTTGCTGTCATGAGCGAGATTCGCAAGAACGATCATCGTTTGATGCAGGTCCTGCTCGCGCCGGTGATCTCCGAAAAGGCGACGCTGGTGGCGGACAAGAACGAACAAGTTGTGTTCGAAGTCGCGCCGGACGCGACCAAGCAGGAAGTCAAGGCTGCTGTCGAGCTGCTGTTCAAGGTGGAAGTCGATTCCGTCAACGTGCTGGTCCAGAAGGGCAAAAACAAGCGTTTTGGCCGCTTCGTTGGCAAGCGCAAGGACGTGAAGAAGGCGTACGTCTGCCTGAAGCCCGGCCAGGAAATCAACTTTGAAGCGGAGGCCAAGTAATCATGGCAATCGTGAAAGTTAAGCCGACTTCGCCCGGTCGCCGCGCGATGGTGAAGATCGTCAACAAGGAACTGCACAAGGGCGCGCCGCATGCGGCACTGCTCGAAAAGCAGTCCTCGAAGGCGGGTCGCAACAACAATGGTCACATCACGACGCGTCACCAGGGTGGCGGTCACAAGCAGCACTACCGTGTGATCGATTTCCGTCGCAACAAGGACGGCATTCCGGCAAAGATCGAGCGTCTCGAGTACGACCCGAACCGTAGCGCGAACATCGCGCTGGTTCTGTACGCAGACGGCGAGCGCCGCTACATCATCGCTCCGAAGGGCGCGACGGTGGGTCAGGCGTTGATGTCGGGTTCGGAAGCGCCGATCCGCTCGGGCAACGCCCTGCCGATCCGCAACATCCCGGTCGGTACGACGATCCACTGCATCGAAATGCTGCCGGGCAAGGGCGCGCAAATGGCGCGTTCGGCGGGTACGTCGGCGATGCTGCTGGCCCGTGAAGGCGTCTACGCGCAGGTTCGTCTGCGTTCGGGCGAAATCCGCCGCGTGCACGTCGAGTGCCGCGCGACGATCGGTGAAGTCGGCAACGAAGAGCACAGCCTCCGTCAGATCGGTAAGGCTGGCGCGAACCGCTGGCGCGGTATCCGCCCGACGGTCCGTGGCGTTGCAATGAACCCGGTCGATCACCCGCACGGTGGTGGTGAGGGCAAGACCGCTGCAGGTCGCGATCCGGTGAGCCCGTGGGGCACGCCGACGAAGGGCTACCGTACCCGCAGCAACAAGCGCACGACGAGCATGATCGTCCAGCGCCGTCACAAGCGTTAAGGAGTAGGCAATGGCACGTTCTATCAAGAAAGGTCCGTTCTGCGACGCCCATTTGCTGAAGAAGGTTGAGGCGGCTGCAGCTACGCGCGACAAGAAACCGATCAAGACCTGGTCGCGTCGTTCGACGATCCTGCCGGACTTCATCGGCCTGACGATCGCCGTTCACAACGGCCGTCAACACGTTCCGGTGTATGTCACGGAAAACATGGTCGGCCACAAGCTTGGCGAGTTCGCACTGACCCGTACGTTCAAGGGTCACGCGGCCGACAAGAAGGCCAAGAAATAAGGGGCAATCAAGATGGAAGTGAAGGCAATTCATCGCGGTGCCCGCATCTCGGCGCAGAAGACGCGCCTTGTGGCTGACCAGATCCGCGGTCTGCCGGTCGACAAGGCGCTGAACGTTCTGACGTTCTCGCCGAAGAAAGCGGCTGGCATCGTGAAAAAGGTTGTGCTCTCGGCGATCGCCAATGCGGAGCACAACGAGGGCGCCGACATCGACGAGCTCAAGATCAAGAGCATCTACGTCGACAAGGCTGCTTCGCTGAAGCGTTTCACCGCACGCGCAAAGGGTCGCGGTAACCGCATCGAGAAGCAATCCTGTCACATCACTGTGACGGTCGGGAATTAAGGAGCCATACGATGGGACAGAAAATTCATCCGACTGGCTTCCGTTTGGCCGTCAGCCGCAATTGGGCTTCGCGCTGGTACGCGAACAACAACAATTTCGCGGCGATGTTGAAGGAAGACATCGGTGTTCGTGAATACCTGAAGAAGAAGCTGAAGAACGCTTCGGTGGGCCGTGTTGTGATCGAGCGTCCGGCAAAGAACGCTCGCATCACGATTTACAGCTCGCGTCCGGGTGTGGTGATCGGCAAGAAGGGCGAGGACATCGAACTCCTCAAGGCCGAACTGCAAAAGCGCATGGGCGTGCCTGTGCACGTGAACATCGAAGAAATCCGCAAGCCGGAAACCGATGCGCAACTGATCGCCGACTCGATCACGCAACAGCTCGAGCGCCGCATCATGTTCCGCCGCGCGATGAAGCGTGCGATGCAGAACGCGATGCGTCTGGGCGCCCAGGGCATCAAGATCATGAGCGCCGGCCGTCTGAACGGTATCGAAATCGCGCGTACCGAGTGGTACCGCGAAGGTCGAGTGCCGCTTCACACGCTGCGCGCCGACATCGACTACGCAACCTCGGAAGCGAAGACGACGTACGGCATCATCGGCGTGAAGGTTTGGGTCTACAAGGGCGACACGCTCGGCCGCAACGACGCACCGGTGGTGGAAGAAGTCGCCGAAGAAAAGCGTCCGCGCCGCAACGCGCGCCCGGGCGATCGTCGTCCGCGCCGTGATGGCGAAGGCGCACCGGGTGCCCGTCGTGGCGCACCGCGCCGTGGCGCCGGCGGTGACGGCAAGAGTGGAGAATAACGATGCTGCAACCGAAACGCAGGAAGTATCGCAAAGAGCAGAAGGGTCGTAACACCGGTGTCGCAACCCGCGGCAATGCAGTTTCGTTCGGTGAATACGGTCTGAAGGCTATCGGTCGTGGTCGCCTGACCGCGCGTCAGATTGAAGCGGCGCGTCGTGCAATGACGCGTCACATCAAGCGTGGCGGCCGCATCTGGATCCGGATCTTCCCGGACAAGCCGATCTCGCAAAAGCCGGCGGAAGTACGTATGGGTAACGGTAAGGGTAACCCGGAGTACTACGTCGCCGAGATTCAGCCGGGCAAGATGCTGTACGAAATGGATGGTGTGTCCGAAGAACTGGCCCGTGAAGCCTTCCGTCTGGCTGCAGCCAAGCTGCCGCTGAAGACGGTCTTCATGGTTCGCCAGCTCGGCGCCTAAGGAGTGAATGATGAAGGCATCCGAACTTCACCAGAAAGACCAGGCCGCGCTCAACAAGGAGCTGTCGGACCTGCTTAAGGCGCAATTCGGCCTGCGCATGCAACTCGCGACCCAGCAGCTCACGAACACGAGCCAGCTGAAGAAGGTTCGTCGCGACATCGCACGTGTGCGGACCGTCCTGACTGAGAAGGCGAACCAGAAATGAACGAAAGCGTGAAAACCTCGCTTAAGCGGACGCTGGTCGGCAAAGTCGTCAGCAACAAGATGGACAAGACGGTCACCGTTCTGGTCGAGCGCCGCGTCAAGCACCCGATCTACGGCAAGTACGTCGTGCAGTCGAAGAAGTACCACGCGCACGACGAGTCGAACACGTACAACGAGGGTGACCTCGTGGAAATCCAGGAAACTCGTCCCGTTTCGAAGACGAAGGCCTGGACCGTGTCGAAGCTGATCGAAGCAGCACGCGTCATCTAACACGTGACGCAACACCAGCCCGGGGCCTCGGTTGATCCAACCCCGGGTTGGAGAAGTAGTTGAAATCGCTAAAGATTTCGCTTGCGAGACCAAGATTATCGAGTTATAGTCTTGGTCTTCCCTCTTTATGAGGCTTGCTGTTGGCAAAGCAGCAGGCGGATGCGGGTGGGAGAGCAAAATCCGGGCGCCAGTCCGGATCTGCAAGATTCACCGGAATGCGATGGCCGGTTTCGTTTGCCGTCGCTGCTGTTCTAACCCAAGCAGCTGAGCGGTCGTTTTAGTGGCGGCGCGGCTGACGGGACCAAGACTGACCGGATGTGCCATGGTGGCGCGACCGGATTAAGTTGGGAAAGATAAACCATGATCCAGACCGAATCTCGGCTTGAAGTAGCCGACAACACGGGTGCACGTGAAGTCATGTGCATCAAGGTGCTCGGCGGCTCGAAGCGTCGTTATGCCAGCATTGGCGACATCATCAAGGTGAGCGTCAAGGAAGCAACGCCGCGTGGGCGCGTGAAGAAAGGCGAAATCTACAACGCCGTCGTGGTTCGCACCGCGAAGGGCGTGCGCCGTCAAGACGGCTCGCTGATCAAGTTCGATGGCAACGCCGCCGTGCTTTTGAATACCAAGCTTGAGCCGATCGGCACCCGTATTTTCGGGCCGGTGACGCGTGAGCTGCGTAGCGAACGATTCATGAAGATCGTTTCGCTCGCGCCGGAAGTGCTGTAAGGAGTCGCGATGAACAAGATTCGCAAGGGTGACGAAGTCATCGTCATCACCGGCAAAGACAAGGGCAAGCGCGGCGTCGTGCTGGCTGTGGGCGAAGAGCGTGTGACCGTTGAAGGCATCAACATTGCGAAGAAGCATGTGAAGCCGAACCCCATGAAGGGTACGACGGGCGGCGTGGAAGCCAAGGCAATGCCGCTGAACATCTCGAACGTCGCGCTGGTCGACGCGAACGGCAAGCCGTCGCGTGTGGGCATCAAGGTCGAAGGGGACAAGAAGGTTCGTTTCCTGAAGACGACCGGTGCTGTCCTGAGCGCCTGACGCTGCGGAGAAAAAAATGGCACGTTTGCAAGAATTTTATAAAGAGAAGGTCGTTCCCGGCCTGATCGAGAAGTTCGGTTACAAGTCGGTCATGGAAGTGCCGCGCATCACCAAGATCACCGTGAACATGGGTCTTGGCGAAGCCGTCGCTGACAAGAAGATCATCGAAAACGCCGTTGGCGACCTGACGAAGATCGCCGGCCAGAAGCCGGTTATCACGAAGGCTCGCAAGGCAATCGCTGGCTTCAAGATCCGTCAGGGTTACCCGATCGGTGCGATGGTCACGTTGCGTGGCCAGGCGATGTACGAATTCCTGGACCGTTTCGTGACGGTTGCGCTGCCCCGCGTGCGCGACTTCCGTGGCGTGTCGGGCAAGGCATTCGACGGTCGTGGCAACTACAACATCGGTGTGAAAGAGCAGATCATTTTCCCCGAAATCGACTACGACAAGATCGACGCGCTGCGTGGGCTGAACATCAGCATCACGACGACTGCGAAGACCGACGACGAAGCAAAGGCACTGCTCGCCAGCTTCAAGTTCCCGTTCAGAAACTGAGGTTACCGTGGCTAAACTGGCACTGATCGAACGTGAAAAGAAGCGCGCTCGTCTGGCAGCGAAATTTGCGCCGAAGCGCGCAGCGCTGAAGGCGATCATCGACGACCAAAGCAAGTCGGAAGAAGAGCGCTACGCAGCTCGCCTCGAACTGCAACAACTGCCGCGCAACTCGAACCCGACCCGCAAGCGTAATCGCTGCGCGATCACGGGTCGTCCGCGTGGTACGTTCCGCAAATTTGGTCTCGCACGTAACAAGATTCGTGAGATCGCGTTCCGTGGTGAGATCCCTGGCGTCACCAAGGCGAGCTGGTAATAGGAGAAACATAAATGAGCATGAGTGATCCTATCGCTGATATGCTGACTCGCATCCGCAATGCGCAGATGGTCGAGAAGGTTTCGGTTGCTATGCCCTCGTCGAAAGTGAAGATTGCGATTGCGCAAGTTCTGAAGGACGAAGGTTATATCGACGACTTCGCGGTGAAGACCGAAGGTGCGAAGTCGGAATTGAACATCGCGTTGAAGTACTACGCTGGCCGTCCCGTTATCGAGCGCCTCGAGCGCGTCTCGAAGCCGGGTCTGCGCGTGTACCGCGGCCGCAACGACATCCCGCAGGTCATGAATGGCCTCGGCGTTGCGATCGTGTCGACGCCCAAGGGTGTGATGACGGACCGCAAGGCTCGCGCCAATGGCGTGGGCGGCGAAGTCATCTGCTACGTCGCTTAACGCCGAAGGAGAAGAGACATGTCTCGAGTAGGTAAGAGCCCGATCGCGCTGCAAGGCGCCGAGGCGACGCTCAGCGACGAGAAGATTACCGTCAAGGGCCCGCTGGGTACGATTTCGCAGGCAGCGAACCGCCTCGTGAAGGTGGCGAACGACAACGGCACGCTGAAGTTCGAGCCGATCGACGAAAGCCGCGAAGCGAATGCGATGTCGGGCACGATGCGCGCGATCGTCGCGAACATGGTGCAAGGCGTGACGAAGGGTTTCGAGCGCAAGCTGACGCTGGTTGGCGTCGGTTACCGTGCTCAGTCGCAAGGCGACAAGCTGAACCTGTCGCTGGGTTTCTCGCACCCCGTGGTGCACCAGATGCCGGAAGGCGTCAAGGCTGAAACCCCGTCGCAAACGGAAATCGTGATCAAGGGGATCGACAAGCAGAAAGTCGGCCAAACCGCTGCCGAAGTGCGCGGTTATCGCCCGCCTGAGCCCTATAAGGGCAAGGGTGTGCGCTACGCCGACGAGGTCGTGATCCTCAAAGAAACGAAGAAGAAGTAAGGGTGCGCAATCATGGATAAGACTCAATCTCGCCTGCGCCGCGCTCGTCAGACGCGTCTCAAGATCGCTGAGCTGCAGGTCGCGCGCCTGGCCGTGCATCGCACGAACACGCACATCTATGCGCAAGTGTTCTCGCCCTGCGGCACCAAGGTGCTCGCCAGCGCGTCGACGCTCGAAGCCGAAGTGCGTGCGCAACTGGCTGACCAGTCGGGCAAGGGCGGCAACGTCGCCGCTGCCACGCTGATCGGCAAGCGTATCGCAGAAAAGGCCAAGGCCGCCGGCATCGAATCCGTCGCCTTTGACCGCTCGGGTTTCCGCTATCACGGCCGCGTCAAGGCGCTGGCTGATGCTGCGCGCGAAGCCGGGCTCAAGTTCTAAGGAAGGAATTCGTCATGGCAAAGATGCAAGCGAAAGTTCAGGCTGACGAACGCGACGACGGCCTTCGCGAAAAAATGATTTCGGTCAACCGCGTGACCAAGGTCGTGAAGGGTGGCCGGATTCTCGGCTTCGCCGCACTGACCGTGGTTGGCGACGGTGATGGCCGCGTCGGTATGGGCAAGGGCAAGGCTAAGGAAGTGCCGGTCGCTGTCCAGAAGGCGATGGAACAAGCTCGCCGCAACATGTTCAAGGTGCCCCTGAAGAACGGCACCCTGCAACACGAAGTGCACGGCAAGCACGGCGCATCGGTGGTCCTCCTCGCTCCGGCGAAGGCAGGTACCGGCGTGATCGCCGGCGGCCCGATGCGCGCCGTGTTCGACGTGATGGGCGTGCAGAACGTCGTGGCCAAGAGCCACGGTTCGACGAACCCGTACAACCTCGTTCGTGCGACGCTGGACGGCCTGCGCAAGCAGTCGACCCCGGCCGACATCGCGGCGAAGCGCGGCAAGTCCGTCGAAGACATTCTGGGCTAAGGGTGGGTACCATGTCTGAAAAAACTGTCAAGGTTCAGCTCGTCAAGAGCCTGATTGGGACCCGCGAATCGCACCGCGCCACCGTGCGCGGCCTCGGCCTGCGCCGCCTGAACTCGGTTTCCGAGCTGCAGGACACGCCGGCTGTGCGCGGCATGATCAACAAGGTCTCGTACCTCGTCAAGGTCATCGGCTAAGCGGTCGACCAGGACTCCAGGAGTTGAAAATGGAATTGAATAACCTGAAGCCGGCAGAAGGCGCGAAGCACGCAAAGCGTCGCGTCGGTCGCGGCATCGGCTCCGGCCTCGGCAAGACCGCTGGCCGCGGTCACAAGGGTCAGAAATCGCGTTCGGGCGGCTTTCACAAGGTCGGCTTCGAAGGCGGTCAGATGCCTCTGCAGCGTCGTCTGCCGAAGCGCGGCTTCACCTCGCTGACGAAGGAATTCGTCGGTGAAGTGCGTCTCGCCGACATCGAGAAGCTGCCGGTCGACGAAATCGATCTGCTGGCTCTCAAGCAGGCAGGCCTCGTGGGCGAACTGACCCGTAGCGCGAAGATCATCGCCACCGGCGAGATCAAGCGCAAGGTCGTCGTCAAGGGTCTGGGTGCGACGAAGAGCGCGCGTGCTGCGATCGAAGCAGCAGGCGGTTCTTTCGCCGAGTAATTGTGAGGGTTGCGTGCGGGTTCGCCCGCCGTCACTAGCATCTGCATCGGAGAAGCTACTTGGCTACTAGCCCGAGTCTCGCAAAAACCGGTCGCAGCGCACCGAAGTTCGGCGACCTGCGCCGGCGTGCAGTGTTCCTGCTGCTGGCGCTGGTCGTTTATCGCATCGGCGCGCACATTCCGGTTCCGGGCATTGACCCGGACCAGTTGGCGAAGCTCTTTCAGAGCCAGTCGGGCGGCATCCTTGGCATGTTCAACATGTTCTCGGGTGGTGCCTTGTCGCGGTTCACGATCTTCGCGCTGGGGGTGATGCCGTATATCTCGGCGTCGATCATCCTGCAGCTGATGGCGATTGTTTCGCCGCAGCTGGAAGCGCTGAAGAAGGAAGGGCAGGCAGGACAACGCAAGATTACGCAGTACACGCGGGTCTTCACGGTGGTGCTGGCGACGTTTCAGGCGTTCGGCATTGCGGTCGCGCTGGAAAACCAGCCCGGCCTCGTGGTGGATCCGGGCATGGTGTTCCGCCTGACGACGGTCGTGACGCTCGTGACCGGCACGATGTTCCTGATGTGGCTGGGTGAGCAGATCACGGAACGCGGCCTTGGCAACGGCATCTCGATCATCATCTTCGGCGGGATCGCGGCGGGCTTCCCGAATGCGATCAGCGGCCTCTTCTCGCTGGTGCAGACCGGCTCGATGGGTCCGTTCTCCGCCATCATCGTGGTCGCGTTGATCGCGGCTGTGACGTACCTGGTGGTGTTCATCGAACGCGGCCAGCGCAAGATCCTCGTGAACTATGCGAAGCGTCAGGTCGGCAACAAGATTTACGGCGGGCAGTCGTCCCACCTGCCGCTGAAGTTGAACATGTCGGGCGTGATTCCGCCGATCTTCGCATCGTCGATCATCCTGTTCCCGGCAACCATCCTGAACTGGTTCAGTTCGGGGTCGCGAAACAGCTGGTTCGCGGACACGTTGCACAATGTGGCCGAAGCCCTGAAGCCCGGTCAACCCGTGTACGTGTTGCTGTACGCGTTGGCGATCGTGTTCTTCTGCTTCTTCTACACCGCACTGGTGTTCAACAGCAGGGAAACGGCTGACAACCTGAAAAAGAGTGGTGCGTTCGTACCGGGCATTCGTCCTGGCGATCAAACGGCCCGTTATATCGACCGCATCCTCACGCGTCTGACGCTGGCCGGTGCGATCTATATCGTGTTCGTTTGTCTGCTGCCTGAATTTCTGGTGCTGCGCTGGAATGTGCCGTTTTATTTTGGTGGAACGTCGCTGCTGATCATTGTCGTCGTCACAATGGACTTCATGGCGCAGGTGCAGTCGTACGTGATGTCGCAACAATATGAGTCGTTGCTCAAGAAGGCTAACTTCAAGGGCGGCGGCGTCCCGATGCGTTAAAAGGACCTATGGCCAAAGACGATGTAATCCAGATGCAGGGTGAGGTTATCGAAAACCTCCCCAACGCTACCTTCCGGGTGAAGCTGGAGAACGGCCATGTCGTGCTGGGACATATTTCCGGAAAGATGCGGATGCACTACATCCGCATTCTCCCGGGCGACAAGGTGACGGTTGAGTTGACGCCTTACGATCTGTCGCGTGCGCGGATCGTGTTCCGGGCGAAGTGATTTAGAAAAAGGGTAATATCATGAAAGTGATGGCATCGGTAAAGCGCATGTGCCGCAACTGCAAAATCATCAAGCGCAACGGCGTCGTTCGCGTGATCTGCAGCACGGACCCGCGCCACAAGCAGCGTCAAGGCTGATTAGCGCGCTTGCGCTTTTTGTTTGAGGAAAAACAATGGCTCGTATCGCAGGGGTTAACATCCCGAACCACCAGCACACTGAAATTGGCCTGACGGCGATCTTCGGTGTTGGCCGCACGCGCTCGCGCAACATTTGCGTTGCCGCTGGTGTCCCGTTTGACAAGAAGGTCAAGGACCTGAACGACGCGGATCTTGAAAAGCTGCGTGAGGAAGTGGGCAAGTTTGTCGTCGAAGGCGATCTGCGCCGTGAAGTGACGATGAACATCAAGCGCCTGATGGACCTCGGCTGCTACCGCGGCGTGCGCCATCGCAAGGGCCTGCCCCTGCGTGGCCAGCGTACGCGTACCAATGCGCGCACGCGCAAGGGTCCGCGCCGCGCAGCACAGTCGCTGAAGAAGTAAGCGGAACTGACAGTTACAGGAAAACGTAATGGCTAAGGCTTCGAACAACACCGCGGCGCAACGCGTTCGCAAGAAGGTTAAGAAGAACGTCGCCGAGGGCGTGGTTCACGTTCACGCGTCGTTCAACAACACCATCATCACGATCACCGACCGCCAGGGCAACGCGCTTGCCTGGGCAACCTCGGGCGGTCAGGGCTTCAAGGGTTCGCGCAAGTCGACCCCGTTCGCAGCTCAGGTCGCAGCCGAGTCGGCTGGCCGCGTGGCGATGGAATACGGCGTGAAGAACCTCGAAGTGCGTATCAAGGGCCCCGGTCCTGGCCGCGAATCGGCGGTGCGCGCGCTGCATGGTCTTGGCATCAAGATCACCGCGATCTCCGACGTGACGCCGGTTCCGCACAACGGCTGCCGTCCGCCGAAGCGCCGCCGCATCTAAGGTGTCGCTTTTGCCGTGTGCCTGTGCCGCCGGTAACGGCGCCCGCAGGCTCTCGGCGTTATTGAATTGACTAAGCCCACCGTTCGGTTCAAAGAGCCGGACTAGCGCGAAACCGGCAGGTTTTGCGTGATTAATTATCGAAGGAAAGCAACGTGGCACGTTATATCGGCCCGAAGGCCAAGCTGTCCCGCCGTGAAGGCACCGACCTCTTCCTGAAGAGCGCGCGCCGCTCGCTCGCCGACAAGTGCAAGCTCGACAGCAAGCCGGGTCAGCACGGCCGCACTTCGGGCGCCCGCACGTCGGATTACGGCACCCAGCTGCGCGAGAAGCAGAAGGTCAAGCGCATCTATGGCGTGCTCGAGCGCCAGTTCCGCCGCTACTTCGCGGAAGCGGACCGTCGCAAGGGCAACACCGGCGAAAACCTGCTGCAACTGCTCGAATCGCGTCTCGACAACGTCGTGTACCGCATGGGCTTCGCTTCGACCCGCGCTGAAGCGCGTCAGCTCGTGAGCCACAAGGCTCTCACGCTGAACGGCGTCGTTGCGAACATCCCGTCGATGCAAGTGAAGGCTGGCGACGTCGTTGCCATCCGCGAAAAGGCCAGGAAGCAGGCTCGTATCGTTGAAGCCCTGTCGCTGGCTGAGCAAGGCGGCATGGCGAGCTGGGTCGCTGTCGATGCGAAGAAGTTCGAAGGCACCTTCAAGGGCATGCCGGAGCGCAGCGACATCGCTGGCGACATCAACGAAAGCCTGATCGTCGAATTGTATTCGCGTTAATCGGATTGACGGCCGGGGTCACCTCTGTGCTTCGCGCAGGAGGCTGCCTCGGCTGTTTTTTTCAGGTTGTTGCCATCTCAGCCTTATCGGTGTAACGAGCCGAGGGTATTGAAAAGGAAAACCTATGCAAACCAGTTTGTTGAAACCCAAGATCATCGCTGTGGAATCGCTCGGCGACAACCATGCGAAAGTGGTCATGGAGCCGTTTGAACGCGGTTATGGCCACACCTTGGGTAACGCGCTTCGGCGCGTGCTGCTGTCGTCGATGATCGGCTATGCGCCGACCGAGGTGACGATCGCAGGCGTCGTGCATGAGTATTCGACGCTCGACGGTGTGCAAGAGGACGTGGTCAACCTGCTGTTGAACCTGAAGGGCGTGGTGTTCAAGCTGCATAACCGTGACGAAGTGACGGTTACGCTGCGCAAGGAAGCCGAAGGCGTCGTGACGGCGGGCGACATCGAACTGTCGCACGACTGCGAAGTCATCAATCCCGACCACGTGATCGCGCATCTGACGAAGGGCGGCAAGCTCGACGTGCAGATCAAGGTCGAAAAGGGCCGCGGCTATGTGCCGGGCAACGTGCGCCGCTACGGCGACGAGTCGGCCAAGATTATCGGCCGCATCGTGCTGGACGCTTCGTTCTCGCCGGTTCGCCGCGTGAGCTACGCCGTGGAAAGCGCGCGTGTCGAACAGCGTACCGACCTCGACAAGCTCGTGATGAACATCGAAACCAATGGCGTGATCTCGCCCGAGGAAGCGATCCGCCAGTCGGCCCGCATCCTCGTGGATCAGCTGTCGGTGTTCGCAGCGCTGGAAGGCACGGAAACGGCGGCGGAAGCCCCGTCGCGCGCACCGCAGATCGACCCGATCCTGCTGCGTCCGGTGGACGATCTCGAACTCACGGTTCGCTCGGCGAACTGCCTGAAGGCCGAGAACATCTACTACATCGGCGACCTGATCCAGCGTACCGAGAACGAGCTGCTCAAGACCCCGAACCTGGGTCGCAAGTCGCTCAACGAGATCAAGGAAGTGCTCGCTTCGCGCGGTCTCACGCTCGGCATGAAGCTCGAAAACTGGCCGCCGGCTGGTCTGGACAAGTAAGCAAGTCTGGCACGGACGCGGATTTTCCTTTAAAATCCGCGTCTTGCTTTTTTCACGTACCGGCCCGTGCTTTGGTTGTGGGGTGTCAAACCCGCTGAGGCGATAGAAGAGCTGGACCAAAACTTTGTTTCAAGGAAACTGAAATGCGTCACCGTCATGGTCTGCGGAAACTGAACCGCACGAGCAGCCACCGTCTGGCAATGCTCCGTAACATGTCCAACTCGCTCATCGAGCACGAAGTCATCAAGACCACGCTGCCGAAGGCGAAGGAACTCCGTAAGGTTGTCGAGCCCCTCATCACGCTCGGCAAGAAGCCGTCGCTGGCAAACCGCCGTCTGGCGTTCAATCGCCTGCGCGATCGTGACTCGGTCACGAAGCTGTTCGACGTGCTCGGTCCGCGTTTCGCGAACCGTCCGGGCGGCTACCTGCGCATCCTGAAGTTCGGTTTCCGCGTCGGCGACAACGCACCGATGGCGCTCGTCGAACTGCTCGACCGTCCGGAAGTTGCGGAAGAGAACGTGCAAGAAGCGGAATAAGCTTCCTGCGGTGCTCCAGCCGTTATGAAAAAAAGCCAGGCTTGCCTGGCTTTTTTGTTTTCGGGCCAGAGGAATAAACGCGGCGCGCCGGTGTTTACCGTGTGAAGTCGCCTGGCGATGCCCGTGTTCCTGCCTTGGCGTCCCCGCCTTCGAGCAGGCTGGCCACGGCCGGAAGGCCTTGGCCGCCGGTGGTACGATAACGTCCTGTCTGAAGTTTCGCGCCGGAGTTCGCCGTGACCCTCAATGTGACCTTGATGCTGACCACGGTGCCCGACGCCGCGACTGCCGACCGGTTGGCCGCGGACGCGCTTGCGCAGCGTTTGGCGGCGTGCGTCACGCGGCTGGGCGCGGTTCATTCGCAGTATCACTGGCAAGGCCAGATCGAATCCGCCGACGAGATTCAACTGCTTTTCAAGACGAGCACGGCCCGCGCGGCCGACCTCGAACAGTTCATCCAGACCCGGCATCCCTATGACACGCCCGAGATCCTCTCCTGGCAGGTCACGGCGTCGAACGCTTACGGGCAGTGGGTCAATGCCGAAACCCAGCGTCCCATCCATGTTTAACCGCTTCGAACGGCGCCTGCGCGCCGGCTTGTCTCTTCTTCTGCTTCTTTGCTGCACGCTCTCGATGTTCGCGGCGGCGCCGCTCGCCCACGCGGACGACGATTTCCTGCCGCCTGATCAGGCGTTCGGCTTCAGCGCGGTGGAACAGCCGGGCGAAGTCGACGTGCATTTCAAGATTGCTGATGGCTACTACATGTACCGGGAGCGCTTCGCTTTCGCGACGCGCAATGGTACGGCGACATTGGGCACCGCGGATATTCCTCCGGGTCATGTCAAGTTCGATCCCACCTTCCAGAAGAACGTTGAAACCTATCGCGGCGAACTGACGATCCGCGTTCCGGTGAAGAGCGCTAGCGGCCCGTTCGATCTGGCCGTGACGTCGCAGGGCTGCGCCGATGCCGGCGTGTGCTATCCGCCGGCGGAGCATGTGTATCACGTGAGCGGGGCCGCGCTGCAGTCGGCGGGACCGGGCGCGGCGGCGAGTGTGACGGCGAGCGTGGCGACCGGAGCGGCAACAAACGCCGCGCAGAGCCCCCCCCCACCGGCATCGGACAGCGCCGGCGAGCCCTGGTACGAGCGTGCCACGAGCGCCGACTACGCGCAGTCGCTGCTGCAAGGCGGAGGCTTCTTCGCCGTGGTGGGCCTCTATTTCGTCGCAGGCATGGTGTTGAGTCTCCTGCCGTGCTCGTATCCGATGATTCCGATTCTCTCGGCGATCATCGTGGGCGAAGGGGCGCGCGTGACGCGCGCGCGCGGCTTCACGCTGTCGTTCGTCTATGTGCTTGGGATGGCGCTCGTCTACACCGTGCTCGGCATCGCGGCCGCGCTCGTCGGTCAGAGTCTCGGTGCCTGGCTGCAGAATCCCTGGGTGCTCGGCGCCTTCGCACTGCTGCTCACCGCGTTTGCGCTCACCTTGATCGCGGGCTATGACATCGCCTTGCCGCAACGCTGGCAGGACGGCGCCTCGCGTGCCTCGCAGGGCCGCTCGGGCGGCAAGTTCGCCGCCGTCGCGGTGATGGGGGCGCTCTCGGCGCTCGTCGTCGGCGCGTGCATGACCGCGCCGCTTTTCGCCGTGCTCGCGTTCATCGCGCACACCGGGAGCGCGGTCCTCGGCGGTGCCGCGCTCTTCGCGATGGGGATCGGTCTTGGTGTGCCGCTCATGATCATCGGGTTCGGCGCCGGCACGCTGTTGCCGCGCGCGGGTAGCTGGATGGACGGCGTGAAGGTGTTTTTTGGCGTCGTTTTGCTGGCTGCCGCGCTCTGGATCGTGTGGCCGGTGCTCGGCGCAGCGGCGCAGATGCTGCTTGCCGCACTGTGGCTGCTCTTTGCCGCTGCCACTTTGGGGCTCTTCTCGCCCAACGCGGGTGGCCCGAGCGTCTGGCGGCGCCTCGGCCGCGGCCTTGGAGCGGCATTTGCCATCTGGGCCGCAACGCTGCTGGTCGGTCTGGCGGCGGGCTCGACCGATCCGCTGCGCCCGCTAGCTGTGCTCGCTTTGCGCATGGATGGCGTGAGCGCGACGGCGGCCACGGCCGGGGCGTCCGCAAATACTTCTGCGGCAGACAATCTGGCGTTTGCCCCGGTCGCTTCGCCGGCACAACTCGACGCGGCGCTCGGCGCCTCGGGCAAACCGGCGATGCTCGACTTCTATGCGGACTGGTGCGTGAGCTGCAAGGAGATGGAGAAGTTCACGTTCAGCGACCCGCGCGTGCAGGCGCGGCTCAAGGAGCTCGATCTGCTACGCGCCGACGTCACTGCGAACAATGTCGGCGACCAGGCGCTGCTCAAGCGCTTTGGCCTGTTCGGACCGCCCGGCATCATCTTCTTCGACGACAAGGGCCACGAAGTGTTGCGCGTCGTGGGCTACGAGCCTGCCGACCGCTTCCTCGCGCGGCTCGATCAATTGGCTGCGCCGATGGCGTCGCCTGCACCGCAGTCCTGATCGAACCTGTCGGGCTCAAAGGAGAAGGGGCACGTCGATTTCGACGTGCCCCTTCTCCTTGCCAGTCACCTGGGTCAACTAAACTGAGCCGAGCGCCGCCCGACTCCGGGGACTTTACTTCTGGGCGCGCAGAATCCGCGCGGCGTCGAGCGCGAAATACGTGAGGATGCCGTCCGCGCCCGCGCGCTTGAATGCCAGCAGCGACTCCATCATCACCTTGTCGTGGTCGAGCCAGCCGTTCTGTGCGGCGGCCTTGAGCATCGCGTATTCGCCGCTCACCTGGTACACATAGGTCGGAAAGCGGAATTCGTCCTTCACGCGGCGCACGATGTCGAGATACGGCATGCCGGGCTTGACCATCACCATGTCTGCGCCTTCCTCGATATCGAGGCGGACTTCGCGCAGCGCTTCGTCGGTATTGGCCGGGTCCATCTGGTAGGTCATTTTGTTGCCCTTGCCCAGGTTCGACGCCGAACCCACCGCGTCGCGGAACGGTCCGTAGAAAGCCGAAGCATATTTGGCGGAATACGCCATGATCTTCGTATGGATGTGGTTCTCGCTCTCCAGCATTTCGCGAATCGCGCCGATGCGGCCATCCATCATGTCGGACGGCGCGACGATGTCGACGCCGGCTTCGGCCTGGGTGCGGGCCTGAGCGACGAGAATCTCGACGGTCTCGTCATTGATGACGTAGCCATTCTCGTCGAGTACGCCGTCCTGGCCGTGGCTCGTGTACGGGTCGAGTGCGACGTCGCACAGCACGCCCAGGTCGGGAAAGCGCTTCTTCAGTTCGCGCACGGCACGCGGGATCAGGCCGTCGGGGTTCGTGGCTTCGATGCCGTCGGGTGTTTTGAGCGCGGGATCGATGGCCGGGAAGAGCGACAGCACCGGCACGCCGAGCTCGACACATTGCTCGGCGACCCCCATCAGGAGATCGATCGATACGCGATCGACGCCGGGCATCGACGGCACGGCTTCGCGCACGTTGTCGCCCGCGACGACGAACACGGGATAGATCAGATCGTTCGTGGTAAGAAGGTTTTCGCGCATCAGGCGGCGCGAGAAGTCGTCACGGCGCATGCGGCGCGGACGATGATGCGGATAGAAGCTCATGACGGCAATGGGATGGTTCGAACTGCGCGTGAATCGAACGGCGTTTCCGGGCCCCCGGAAACTTTTCGGGACAATGGTATATCATACCGATCGAGCGAGGCGCCCTGCGCCGAGCTCCCCGCTTCTCCTCCCTGAGCGGGTGCCTGTCGTTTTTCGATAAGGCTGTTTAGCCCGCCGGCACTTACGGCGGGTTTTTTTATGTGCGGCGCGAATGTGCAGGGCACGCGCGAACCGGCCCTCGGCATCTGCCGTGCGGGTCCTCGAAAAAAGGAATGCGCGCCCCGGCCGGCATCGACCGCCGCACGCGCATGCGTAGAAGATCGTTACGGGGCGGGACTTGCCGGGGTTTCGTCTGAGGTACCGGCGTCGGCCGGCGGCACGAGCCAGCTCTCGATCAGCGCGTGCGCTTCGTCGAGCCCCACGCGCTTGAGCGCCGAGAACAGCTGCGCGCTCAGCGCGCCCTCGTAGCCCTGCTGACGATATTCGTCGAAGCCTTTCTTCGCCGTACGCAGCGCGAGCGTGCATTCCTGCCGCGTCAACTTGTCACACTTGGTCAGCAGCGCGTGAATCGGTTTGCCGGTGGGCGCAAACCACTCGATCATGCGGCGGTCGAGTTCCGTGAGCGGGCGGCGCGCGTCCATCATCAGGATCAGGCCGCGCAGTTGCGCGCGCGTTTTCAGATACTGGGACAGCAGTGCCTCCCAGTGCGCCTTCGACGCTTCCGGCACTTCGGCATAGCCGTAGCCGGGCAAGTCGACCAGATAGCCCGCGGGATCGTCCGCCGGGCCCACGTCGAAGTAGTTGATGTGCTGTGTGCGTCCCGGCGTCTTCGAGGCGAAGGCGAGCCGCTTCTGATTGCACAGCAGATTGATCGCGGTGGACTTGCCGGCATTCGAGCGCCCGGCGAACGCGATTTCCGGCCGCGCCGTAGCGGGCAGGTCGCGCAGGTGATTCACCGTTGTGAAGAAGCGGGCTTGATGCAGCAGAAAGGCCATCTGGGAAACCACAATGTGTGAGACAAGCTGACGGCCTCAGGCCACCTGGTCAGCAGGCCCGGAAGCGGCCGGGAACGATTAAGGGACATCGGGGCGAGGCCCGACTGGCGCGGTTGCGTCCACCGCGCTATTGTACAATGCGATGGTTTACTGAATACCCGTGAGGCCGGCGCGGGCCTTCGAGGTAGATCGGTCGCCGTCGTACTTTGCAGAACCTGATTCCCACAATACGAAACAAGGTGCGCGAATGAATCGACTGTGCAAGTCCTTGAAGTTCCTCGTATTTGCGATAACGGCAGGTCTTACGGCAGGTTCCTCGATGATGTTGGCGCACGCGGCGGCGCAGCCCGCCAAGCCGGATCTCGCCCGGGGGCAGGCCGTCGCCACGCAGGTGTGCGCAGCCTGTCACGGCGCCGACGGCAACAGCTCGGGGGGCGCCTATCCCAAACTCGCGGGTCAGCACGCCGAGTATCTCGTCAAACAGCTCAAAGACTTCAAACCGCAGGGTGGCAAGCCCCCTGCGCGTAATAACGCGATTATGGCCGGCATGGCCTCGGCGCTTTCGGATCAGGATATGATCAACGTCGCCGCGTGGTTCGCCTCGCAGGCACCCAAGCCCGGCTATGCGCACGATGCGAATACGGTGCCGCTTGGCCAGAAGATCTGGCGTGCGGGTATTGCCGACCGTGGCGTGCCGGCCTGCGCGGCGTGTCACGGCCCGAACGGGCAGGGCATTCCGATCCAGTATCCGCGGCTCTCGGGGCAGTGGTCGGAGTACATCGTCGCGCAGCTCGATGCCTTCCAGCAGGGCACGCGCAACAACAACGAGGCGATGCACACGATCGCGCACCGTCTTTCGGATGACGAGATCAAGGCTGTCGCCGACTACGCGGCCGGCCTGCACTGAAAGGCCGGCGCATGCCGGCTGGAGAACAAGAAAAGGGTGAGGGCGCTGACAGCCCTGCACCCTTTTTTGCTGTCTGGCGAGTTGAGTCGCCGTTAGAAGCGGAGTTTGAATGAGCGTCACCACATCGGGTCTGCAGTTGAACGTACGCCAGAAGGCGGTGAGAAGCGGCGTCGAGCTGTTGAGCTCCATGCGTTTCGCCATCGCGCTGCTCGTGGTGCTTGCCATTGCGAGCATCATCGGCACGGTCCTCACGCAGGACGACCCCTACCCCAATTACGTCAACCAGTTCGGTCCGTTCTGGGCCGATATCTTCCGGTCGCTGAGCCTCTACACGGTCTATAGCGCCTGGTGGTTCATGACGATCCTCGGCTTTCTCGTCACGTCGATCTCGCTGTGCGTGATCCGTAACGGCCCGAAGATGATCGCCGACATGAAGAGCTGGAAGGACAAGGTCCGCGAAAGCAGCCTGCGCGCGTTCCACCACAAAGGCGAATTCACCGTTGCCGGCGCATCGCGCGAGGAGGCTGCCGCGGCGCTCGGCAAGCTTGCGCAGCGGCTTGGCTATCGTTTCGTCACGCGCGAGTCCGAAGGCGCCACGCTGATCGCGGCCAAGCGCGGCGCGCTCACGAGAGTCGGCTACATCTTCGCGCACGTCGCGATCGTGGTGATCTGCATCGGCGGCCTGCTCGACAGCAACCTGCCGATCAAGCTCCAGATGTGGCTCTTCGACAAGACGCCGATCCGCAGCAATGCCGTCATCAACGACATTCCGCCCGAGCACCGGCTTTCCACGTCGAACCCGACGTTCCGCGGCTATGCCTGGGTTCCGGAGGGGCAATACGTCTCCACGGCGATCCTCAACGAGCCGGACGGCTCGCTGATCCAGGATCTGCCGTTTTCGATCCAGTTGAACAAGTTCATCGTCGACTACTACTCGACCGGTATGCCGAAGCTCTTCGCGAGCGATATCGTCGTGATCGACCACAAGACCGGCCAGCGCATTCCGGCTCGTATCGAGGTGAACAAGCCGTTCGAATACGACGGCGTGTCGATCTACCAGTCGAGCTTCCAGGACGGCGGCTCGCAGCTTTCGATGACGGCCTGGCCTATGGTCGGCGCGAGCGCGAAGGGCTTCTCCGTAGGCGGCACGGTCGGCAATACTTCGCCGCTGAAGCTCCCGGCGGGCGAGACCGTGCCGGGCGTGGACGGCCAGACCATCGAGTTCGCCGATTTCCGCGCGATCAACGTCGAAAACATCTCGAATGGCAGCGGGGCGAACGACGTGCGCGGAGTCGCGCACCAGTCGCTCAAGGAGGCGTTCGACGAGCGCCTCGGTTCGGGGGCGAAGTCGTCGAAGCCGCTCGACCTGCACAACGTCGGGCCGTCGGTACAGTACAAGATCCGCGACAAGGACGGCCAGGCGCGCGAGTACAACAACTACATGCTGCCCGTCGACGTGAGCGGCGCGCGCATGTTCCTCGCGGGCATGCGCGAGAACCCCGACGATCCGTTCCGCTACGTGCGCATTCCCGCCGACAGCGGCGGCACGCCGAAGGAGTGGGTGATGCTGCGTGCGGCGTACGAGGACCCGGCGCTGCGCGCCGGGGCGGCGCATCGCTTCGCACTGCGCTCGGTCCCTGACTCGAACAAGGAGCTCCAGCAGCATCTGGAGGACAGTGCCCTGCGCGTGCTGACCCTTTTTGCGGGCACGGGCCAGTCCGCCGCGAAGTCTGCGGACCCGCAGGACGCAGGCGGTTTCCAGGCGGTGGCGGCGTTCATCGACAAGTCGGTGCCGAAGGATCAGCAGGAGAAGGCTGCGGGCCTCCTGCTGCGCATGCTGGAGGGGGCGACGTGGGACCTCTGGCAGATCGCGCGCGAACAGGCCGGTGAGCCCGACCTCAAGCCCGACGCGGACTCGGCGCGTTTCGTGCAGGATTCGATCAACGCGGTTTCGGACAGCTTCCTGTACGGCGCGCCGGTCTATCTACAGCTCGATTCATTCAGGCAGGTGCAAGCTTCGGTATTTCAGTTGACGCGCGCGCCGGGCAAAAAAGTCGTGTATCTTGGCAGCCTGCTCCTCGTACTTGGCATCTTCTCCATGTTCTACGTGCGCGAACGGCGGCTGTGGTTCTGGCTGAAGGATGCCGGCAGGGATCAGGACCAGCAGGACCATCACGGCGTGGACGTGATCATGGCGATGTCGACCGCACGCCGGACCCTGGACTTCGAAAAGGAATTTGCCCGCACCCGCGACGCGGTTGGCCGCGCGCTCGGAGTAGCGCCCCGGGCCACACCGGAAAGTGACGGGGGCGAGGGTGGCGAAAGCGGGCCGGACCGTGCGCCTCGATCCACGGATTCTCATGATCAACGGCGGTAAGCCCATGGACTTGACCCAGGTTTCTTCTTCTGCCAATGCCCGCCGCGCCAGCCGCGCGGCGGCTGCGGGCGCCGCGCGCGAGGGTGCGCACGGCTTGCCCGATGACGCGCTGTTCGACGAGCGCCCCTTCCTGCGCCGCCTTTCGGTGGTGGACTGGTTGTTCGCCTTGGCGCTCGTGGCCGGCGCGGGTTTCGCGCTGGACCGCTATCACGCGCACATGAACTACTACGACAAGCTGGTGCTGTGCGGCGTGGTGCCGGCGCTCGTCGTGCTCGGCTGGCGCTGGAAGCCGTCGCGCCTTCTGATGGCTGCGATCGCCGTGATCTCGATCGGGGCGATCCAGCTCTACCAGGGCGACCTCTCGCGCGCCGATTCGGCCTTCTTCCTCAAGTACTTCCTGTCGAGCCAGTCGGCCATCCTCTGGATGAGCGCGCTCTTCGTGCTTGCCACGTTCTTCTACTGGATCGGCCTCCTTTCGCGCTCGGAAACGGGCGGCGCGATTGGCACACGGCTTACGTGGGCGGCCGTGCTGATGGGCTTCGTCGGCATGATGGTGCGCTGGTACGAGTCGTACCTGATCGGCGCGGACGTCGGCCACATTCCCATCTCGAACCTCTACGAAGTGTTCGTGCTGTTCAGCCTCATCACGGCGCTCTTCTATCTGTATTACGAAAAGCACTACAACACGCGCGCGCTCGGGGCCTTCGTGCTGCTCGTGATCAGTGCGGCCGTCGGTTTCCTGATGTGGTACTCGATCTCGCGCGACGCCCAGCAGATCCAGCCGCTCGTGCCCGCGCTGCAGAGCTGGTGGATGAAGATCCACGTGCCGGCGAACTTCATCGGCTACGGCAGCTTCGCGCTGGCGGCCATGGTCGGCGTCTCTTATCTGCTGAAGGAGCGCGGCGTGCTGGCGGACCGCCTGCCCGCGCTCGAGGTGCTCGACGACGTCATGTACAAGTCGATCGCCGTCGGCTTCGCTTTCTTCACGATCGCGACGATCCTCGGCGCGCTCTGGGCCGCACAGGCCTGGGGCGGTTACTGGAGCTGGGACCCGAAGGAGACCTGGGCCCTGATCGTCTGGCTCAACTACGCGGCGTGGCTGCACATGCGGCTCATGAAGGGCCTGCGCGGCGGCATTGCCGCCTGGTGGGCGCTCACGGGCCTGCTCGTGACCACCTTCGCCTTCCTGGGCGTGAACATGTTCCTCTCGGGTCTGCATAGTTACGGCAAGCTGTAACTTTCTCCGCCCGCAGGACGAACTAACCGTCGGATGCTTCGCACCGGCGGTTTTTTTTCGTTCCCGGGGAAGATTCGTCCGATGCGCGTGTTAGTGGTGATGTGGACGACATAGGAGCAGCAACATGTTGATCAGGCGTAGCAGCAGGATCCTCCTCAACGGTGACGACATCCCGGCGAGCGAGATTACGCCTCAAAAGGTGTTCGAACAGCGCAGACGTTTGCTGCAGGCGGCGGGTGCGCTCGCGCTGGGCGGCATCGCGGGGACGTTCGGCGCGACGCGCGCCCATGCGGAGTACGCGTCGCCCGATCCGAAGGCGCAGAAACTTCCCGCGAAGACCGACGCGAAGTTTGTCGTGCCCGACAAGGTCACGCCGTACAAGGACGTGACCACGTACAACAATTTCTACGAGTTCGGCACCGACAAGGGCGATCCGGCCGAGAACGCCCATACGTTGCGGCCGCGTCCGTGGCGCGTGAGCGTGGAGGGCGAGGTCAGGAATCCGAAAGTTTACGATATCGACGAGATCCTCAAGCTCGCGCCGTTCGAAGAGCGCGTGTACCGGCACCGCTGCGTGGAGGCCTGGTCGATGGTGATTCCCTGGGTTGGCGTGCCGCTCTCGGAGCTGATTCGCCGCGCCCAGCCCACCGGCAATGCGCGCTATGTCCAGTTCATCACGCTGGCGGATCCTTCGCAGATGCCCGGCATCTCCGATCCCGTCCTCAACTGGCCGTATTCGGAAGGGCTGCGCATGGATGAGGCCATGAATCCGCTGACGCTGCTCACGGTGGGGCTCTACGGCCAGGTGCTGCCGAACCAGAATGGCGCGCCCGTGCGCATCGTCGTGCCGTGGAAGTATGGCTTCAAGAGTGCGAAGTCGATCGTCAAGATCCGCTTCGTCGAGGCGCAGCCGCCGACGAGCTGGAACACCTACGCGCCGAACGAGTACGGCTTCTATTCGAACGTGAACCCGAACGTCGATCACCCGCGCTGGAGCCAAGCCACGGAGCGGCGTATTGGCGAGGATGGATTCTTCACGCCCAAGCGCAAGACGCTGATGTTTAACGGCTATGGCGATCTGGTGGCGTCGATGTATCAGGGCATGGATCTGCGCAAGAACTTCTGAGGTTCGAGGCAGCAATGGAGCAACCGATGGAATCGACGACGACAGCCGGCACCGCGCCCGCAGCGGCGCCGCGCGCGGCCGCGAAGAACGCCGCGGCGAAACGTGCCGCCGCGAAAGTGCCGGCCGGTCCGCGCTGGCTGCCCTGGGTCAAGGCCGCCGTCTTCGTGGCGGCGTGGTATCCGCTGGCGCGCATCGTTCTTTTCGGCATAACCGGGCAGATCGGCGCGAATCCGATCGAGTTCATCACGCGCTCGACGGGCCTCTGGACGCTCGTGTTTCTTTGCATCACGCTGGCCGTCACGCCGCTGCGCCGGCTCACGGGATGGAACACGCTGATCCGCTTTCGCCGCATGCTTGGCCTTTACGCGTTCTTCTACGCTGCGCTGCATTTCACGACTTACATCTGGTTCGACAAGTGGTTCGACGTGATGGCGATGTTCAAGGATGTCGGCAAGCGGCCCTTCATCACGGTCGGCTTCGCAGCTTTCGTGCTGCTGATTCCGCTCGCCGTGACCTCGACGCGCGGCATGGCGCGTCGGCTCGGACGCCGCTGGCAGACGCTGCATCGGCTCATCTATCCGATAGGCGTGCTGGCGATCCTGCATTTCTGGTGGATGAAGGCGGGCAAGCACGACCTCGCACAGCCCAAGCTCTATGCGGCGATCCTGATCGTGCTGCTCGGCTGGCGGATTGGCGTCTGGCTGCTTGCGCGGTATCGGTCGGGGAGCGCCGTGCGGGCCACGTAGGCACTTGCGCTCCAGCTGTTACGGCTCGGGCTATTTGAGTTTGGGCGGGGGGTATTTGTCTCGCGTTCGTCCAGGGCGATTTCCTGAATTTCAGCGTGAGCATCGTGCGATGCGGTGGACATGAGATAGGCCGGTACTCCTCTGTTATCGTGAGACGGCTCTCACACCAGCCCACGAACGCAGAACAGCCCGGCCTATGCTTCGGATCGTACATTCCTTTCTCACGCTCGAACAGCATCTTCGCTCCATCGTCACCACGCCCCAGTCCTATCATCCCGGCCGCTGCCCGCACTGCGGCCGCACGTGCCTGTGGGCGCACGGCTTCTATGAACGCAAGGCCGACCGAAGCGTCACCGGCGCGCTCAATCCGGTGCCCGTGCCACGCTATTGCTGTGCCGCCTGCCGACGTACCTGTTCGCGCCTGCCGCTGTGCATCTGCCCGCTGCGCTGGTACGGCTGGGCGTTGCAGCAACTCGTGCTCTGCCTGATCCTCTCTGGCCTGTCGCTGCGCCGCATCGCAGCCCTGGTCGGCATCGATCGCCACACCGTGCGCCGCTGGTGGCGATGGCTCATGCGCTGCAGTGAGGACTTTGCCTTCGCCCTGCGAAGCCGCTTGCCCGAACTGGGCCGCGCAGCCGACACGGCGACCTTCTGGCGCCCCTGCTTCGCGCTCATGTCGCTGTCGCGTGCGATGGCCTGGCTTGATCTGGATGGCCTCGATGTCCCGTGATCGGCTGAACGCAATTCCACACGAGACGCACTGCCGGACGCGGTAACGGGCAACCCACAGGGTCTGCCCACTGCCGCCTGCACGGCATCAGGCGTTTCATGAGGTCTCTTCCACTTCAACGGAGACTTCATGAACGACATCGACCCCGTGGCGCTGTTCCGGCTGTCCGTGCTCGGCCCCATCGTGAGCCGCGAGCGACTCGAACGCGGCGAGCTGCTACAGCTGTTGCGTCAGCTCGCCCTCAAGGAGTACGCGATCCCGGGCTCGCGCCGGCGTCACATCAGCGAGCGCACGTTGCAGACGTGGTACTACGCCTGGCGACGCGAAGGCATCGCAGGGCTCGCCATCCGGCCGCGCACCGACACGGGTCGCTCGAAGCTGCCCGAGGTCGTGCAGGCTGCGGTGCTCGCCGCCAAACGCGAGAACCCCAGCCGCTCGGTGCGCCAGATCCGGCTGTTGCTGGAGGCCACCGGCATCGTGGCGCGCGGCACACTCTCACGCTGCGCCGTGCACCGCCTGCTCAAGTCTCACGACCTCTCGCGTATCGCCAGCCCTACAGTCGTTGCCCAGGAGAAGCGCAGCTTCGTGGCCGAGTACGCTGGCTCCATCTGGTACGGTGACGTCATGCACGGCCCGACGTTCTCGTTTGGCGGGGCGCGCCGCAAGACCTATCTCGTCTCGCTCATGGACGATGCCTCGCGCCTCGTTGCACACAGCGCCTTCTGTCTGTCCGAGACGGCCCTCGAGATCGAGGGCGTGCTCAAGCAGGCGCTCTTGCGTCGCGGAATTCCAAAGATGCTCGTCGTCGATAACGGCGCGGCCTATCGCGCCGCGAGCCTGCAGACCATCTGCGCAGACCTGGGCGTGCGTCTCGTGCATTGCCAGCCTTACCAGCCCACAAGCAAGGGCAAGCTCGAACGCTGGCACCGTACCGTACGCGAGCAGTTCCTCTCCGAACTGGACACCACACACATCCGCGAGCTGACTGACCTGAACGCGCGGCTGTGGGCGTGGCTCGAACAGGTCTACCACTGCGAGCCACACAGCGCGCTGGGCGAGAACGTGACGCCGCTCTCGCGCTACCGGCAGGACCTGCCGCGCATCCGCGCGCTCGGCTCGCTTGCCCCCAGGCTCGATGAGCTGTTCCTGCACCGCGTCGAGCGACGCGTGCGCCGCGACGGCACCGTCTCGTACGAAGGCGCCGTCTTCGAGGTGCCCTATGAACTCAGCGGCCACTACGTCGTGCTCGTCGTCGATCCGCACGCCGGTACGGTCGTGCGTGTCCAGAGCAGGCAGGGCGCTCCACTGGGCGCGGCCACCGCGCTTGATGCGCTGGCCAACAGCCGGCGCCGGCGCAGCAGGACGCCCGCCGTTGCCGCGACTGCAGCGCCCGCTGCCACAGCCAACCTCATCGAACTCGTCCATCAACATCATTACCGTCGCGAGGACTGACACATGTACCGCCAACACTTCGGCCTGCGTTGCGCGCCGCTGGACACCGACGGCACCGATCTGTGGGACGATGGCGCGCTCGCGCGCCTGTCCGAACGCTTCCAGTGGCTGCTCGACAGCCCCGGCATCGGCCTGCTCACCGGGGAGCCCGGCGTGGGCAAGACCGCCATGCTGCGCCACCTCACGCGCAACCTCAATCCGCACCGCTACCAGACCATCTATCTGTCCGAGACCGAGTTCGGGCGCATCGACCTGTACCGCTCGCTGGCCCGCGAACTCGGGCTCGAACCCAGCTACCGGCGCGCGGACCTGTGGCGCGACATCAAGCAGCGCATCACCGAGCTGGCCAACGGCAAGCAGGTCCTGCCGGTGTGGATCATCGATGAGGCGCAGAACCTGCCGCCGGAGTTCTTCCGCGACTTCCCCTCGTTCCTGAACTTCGCCTTCGACGCCCGCAGTCTCATCACCGTGTGGCTTGCCGGCCATCCGGAGCTGGCCCCGATGCTCGAGCGCAACGCTTACGCCGCGCTCTACAGCCGCATCCAGACCCGCGTGCAACTGCAGCCCGTCACCGAGCACGCCCGCTTCGCACAGCTCATCGCCCACGCGCTCAAGGCCGCCGGCTGCAACCACACGCTGATCTCCGAAACCGGGCTCGAACTGCTGCGCCAGGCTTCGCGCGGATTGCCGCGCAATGCCGGGCGTATCCTGCGCACCGCCATGCAGCTGGCTGTGCCCAAAGGGCTGAACCATCTGCCCGACGAGCTGTTGCAGCAGGCGATTGGGGAAATGCGATGAGCCGCCGCCCTCAGCAGCCAGGTCAGTCACGCACACCGTCCACGCGTATCGGGCCACGACCGCCGCCGCTACCCGCGCTCACCGACGAGGCGGCGGCCCAGATCCAGCAACTGTTGTGCGACTGGCTGCTGTGGTTCAGCAGCGCATACGCAGAGCAGATCCAGCGCAGCAGGCAACCATGGTCCGCCCCGGTGCGGCATCACATCGACGATCCGTTCTGAGCGACGGCCCCGGGCGAGCATCCCGGGGCCGTTGCTCTTGCAGCGCGCGACAACATTGCGCCGGGTGTCGATCTACGTCTCGCGTTCGACTGCGGTTCATTCATTCTCGCTGAGCGCGAGACATCCGCCACTGTCTCAACGCCAAATATCTCGCACTACAGAATACCGTTTAGATCGCGACGGAACATCCAGCGCGTTCTGCATAACAAAAAAGCGACGCCTCGAAAGAGGTGTCGCTTTTTTTGAGGCTGTGCCGTTGCCGGCTTAGTCCGGCAGGATCCGCTCGCCGGCCAGCAACTGCGCGACCGTCTCGCGTTCGCGCGCGACGTGCACGCGCGTGCCGTCCACCATGACCTCGGCGGCGCGCGGACGCGTGTTGTAGTTCGAGCTCATCACGAAGCCGTACGCACCCGCGGAGCGGATTGCGAGCAGATCGTCCGGTTCGATCGCGAGCGTGCGTGCGCGGCCGAGCCAGTCGCCGCTTTCGCAGACGGGGCCGACCACGTCGTAAGTCTGGGCGGGCGCGTTGCGTTCCACGACTGGCTCGATCGCATGGTACGCGTCGTACATCGCCGGACGGGCGAGGTCGTTCATCGCCGCATCGACGATGGCGAAGTTCTTCTCCGCGCCCGGCTTCAGGAACTCCACGCGCGTGAGCAGTACACCTGCGTTACCGACCAGCGAACGGCCCGGCTCGAAGAACACTTCGCGCGCCTTGCCGTCCTTCGCGCCGCGCGCCTCGATGCGGTCGAGCACCGTGCGCACGAATGCGCCGATCTCGGGCGGCGTCTCGTCGTTGTAGCGGATGCCGAGGCCGCCGCCCACGTCGATGTGACGGATCTCCACGCCGTCGGCCTCGATCTGGCCGACGAGTTCGAGCAGCTTGTCGATGGCGTCGAGGTAAGGCGCGATTTCGGTGATCTGCGAGCCGATATGGCAGTCGATGCCCACGACGTCGAGATGCGGCATGGCGGCCGCCGCGCGATAGGTGGCGCGCGCGTCGTCGAACGCGACGCCGAACTTGTTTGCCTTCAGGCCCGTCGAGATGTAGGGATGCGTCTTCGGATCGACGTCCGGGTTCACGCGCAGCGAGACCGGCGCCGTCTTGCCGAGGGCACCCGCCACCGCGTTCAGGCGGTCGAGTTCGGGAATCGATTCGACGTTGAAGCATTTCACGCCTGCTTCGAGCGCGACACGCATGTCGTCGGCGGTCTTGCCGACGCCCGAGAACACGACGTTTTCCGCCTTGCCGCCCGCGGCCAGCACGCGCGCAAGTTCGCCGCCCGACACGATGTCGAAGCCGGCGCCAAGGCGCGCGAACAGGTTCAGCACCGCGAGGTTGCTGTTCGCCTTGACCGCCACGTGGATCGAGGCGCGCCGGCCGGCGCACGCGTCGGCGTAGGCATGCCATGCGGCGGTGAGCGCCGCGCGCGAGTACACGTAGAGCGGTGTGCCGAACTGCGCGGCGAGATCGGTGGCGCTGACGCCCTCGACGTAGAACGTACCGTCGATGCGGTGGAAAGCGGGTTGGGTCATGCGAGCGTCTTATTGGGTTGGCGTGGCGCTGGAAGCCGGCTGCGGGCTGGCGGGCGCCGTTGGGGTCGTGCCGAGTTCGGTGTCGGGGGACAGGGTGAGCGGCGTGCCGGACGTGTCGGGAATCGAGCCTGCTTCAACACCCGAAGCGCTCGAAGCCGCGGACGCGGCTTCAGGCGCTGTCGTTCCGGTGTCTTGCGTTTCGAAATTGGGCTTGGGCGGAAGCGGCGGCACGGTGGGCATGTAGAGCGCGCCGCGCTGGCCGCAGCCGACGAGTGCAAAGACTGCCGAAATGGCTAAAATTGCGCCGGGCGCCGCTGCGCGCATCCTGGAAATGACACGCATAATTGTCCCTGAATGAATAACCGGTGGAGTTTAGCATGACCGACAGTGACTACCTGGGCCGCGCGGAAGCCGTGCTGGCAGCGGTGGAGCGCGCTGTGGACGAGGCCGATGCCGATATCGAACTCGAGCGCAGCGGCAATGTTTTGACACTCGAATTCGAGAACCGGACCAAGATCATCGTGAACCTGCAGCCGCCGATGAGCGAGATCTGGATTGCCGCGAAGGCGGGCGGTTTTCACTACCGCTTTATCGACGGTGAATGGCGCGATACGCGAAGCGGCACGGAGTTCTTTTCCTCGCTCTCGGCTTATGCGACGGAGCAGGCCGGCGAGCCGGTCAGCTTTACGCCCTGACCAGGGTTGAGCCGCCTGGCTGCGCCAGCGCTGCCTGTTCAGTGCCCGCGGAACAGGTTCATGATGTCTTCCTTCTCCTTTGCGTTCACCTGCTCGGGCTCCGGCGCCTCCCCGGCGCCGGCCGCGCCCGCTGCTCCGCTCGCATCCGATGCGCCGCTCGCCGCCGCATCGAGCGCCGCCTGGCTGATACCCACCGTCGAGACGAAGCCGTTCCCCGGCGTCATGTCGGCGTAGTACAGCTCGTCGCCTAGCGTCACGACGCCATCGGGCATCGGCATCCTGTACTCCGGCACGCCGTTGAGCGCTCGGGCCATGTAGTCGATCCACACGGGTAGTGCGAGGCCGCCGCCCGTTTCCTTGTCGCCGAGACTGCGCGGGTTGTCGTAGCCGATCCATGCGATCGCGGTGAGCGTGTGCTGATAACCCGCGAACCACGCGTCGCGCGAGTCGTTGGTCGTGCCCGTCTTGCCGCCCAGGTCGGTGCGCTTGAGGACGTTCGACTTCGCGCCCGTGCCGCGCTGCGCGACGCTCTGCAAGAGGCTGTTCATGATGTACGCGTTGCGCGGGTCGATGGCGCGCGGCGCGTTCTGCTGCGCGACGAGCGGCTGCGCCTGCGCGACCACCATGCCGCGCTGGTCCGTGACTTCGGCAATCAGATAGGGATTGACGCGGTAGCCGCCGTTGGCGAATACCGAATAGCCCGCCGCCATCTGCAGCGGCGTGACGAGACCCGCGCCGAGCGCCATGGGCAGATAGGCCGGATGGCGGTCGGCGTCGAACCCGAAGTGCGTGATGTACTGCTGCGCGTATTTCGTGCCGATGTGGCTGAGGATGCGGATCGACACGAGGTTCTTCGATTTCATGAGCGCGGTGCGCATGGTCATCGGGCCGTCGAAGCCGCCGCCGTAGTTTTTCGGCTCCCACGCCTGGCCGCCCGTTTCGGCGGCGCTGAAGAAGAGCGGGGCGTCGTTGATGATGGTGGCCGGCCCGAGCCCTTTGTCCAGCGAGGCCGAATAGATGAACGGCTTGAAGCTGGAGCCCGGCTGGCGCCACGCCTGCGTGACGTGGTTGAACTTGTTCTTGTTGAAGTCGAACCCGCCCACGAGCGCGCGGATCGCGCCGTCCTGCGGCACGACCGAAACAAAGGCGCCCTCGATCTGCGGCAATTGCGTGATCGACCAGTCTCCCGCGTCGTTGCGCACGACGCGGATGATCGCGCCGGGCCGGATGCGCTGGCTGGGCTGCGCGCGCGGGCCGAGCGCGAACTGCGCGAAGCGCAGGCCGTCGCCCTGGAGGGTAGCGGCATTGCCGTCGATGAAGGTGGCCTCGACCTCTTTCGGGCTCGCGGATGTCACGACCGCCGCGATGAGTTCGCCGTTGTCCGGGTGTTCGAGGAGCGCGTCGTCGATGGCCTGCTCGCGGTCATCGGTGTCTTCGGGCAGATCGATGAATGCCTCGGGGCCGCGATAGCCGTGACGCCGTTCGTAGTCCATGAGGCCCTTGCGCAACGCACGATACGCCACATCCTGGTCGGCCGAATCGAGAGTCGTCAGGACGTTCAGCCCGCGCGTGTAGGCCTCTTCGTGATACTGCGCGACCATCATCTGGCGGACCATTTCGGCGACATATTCCGCATGGACGCTGTATTCCCTGGTCGCGCTCTTGACGATGAGCGGCTGCTTCACCGCCTCGTCGTACTGGTCCTGCGTGATGTAGCGCAGCTCCAGCATGCGCTCCAGTATGTACTCCTGACGAACCTTCGCCCGTTTCGGGTTGACCACGGGATTGTAGGCCGACGGCGCTTTCGGCAGACCGGCCAGCATCGCGCATTCGGCGAGCGTGAGGTTCTTCAGGTCCTTGCCGAAATACACCCGGGCCGCGCTCGCGAAGCCGTACGCGCGCTGCCCGAGGTAGATCTGGTTCATGTAGACCTCGAGAATCTGGTCCTTCGAGAGCTTCGATTCGATCTTGTACGCGAGCAGCATCTCGTAGATCTTGCGCGTGTAGGTCTTCTCGCTCGACAGGAAGAAGTTGCGCGCGACCTGCATGGTGATCGTGCTCGCGCCCTGCGTGGCGTGGCCGTTAGTGAGGGCGACGATGCCGGCGCGCGCGATGCCCGTGAGGTCCACGCCGCCATGGTCGTAGAAGCGCGCGTCCTCGATCGCGAGCACGGCTTTCTTGAGATCGTCCGGCACGTCCTGAATGTGCACGATGTCGCGCCGTTCTTCGCCAAATTCGCCGATCAGCACGTGGTCGCGCGTGTAGATACGCAGCGGGACCTTGGGCCGGTAGTCGGTGAGCGCGTCGATCGACGGCAGGTTCGGTGTCGCGACGATCAACGCGTAGCCGAGCACGAGCGCCGCGCAGGCCACGCCCGCCACGATCAGGCCGGCGAAGCCGATGAGCAGCTTGAACCACCACGGCCGCCGGCGTTTGGGCGGCGCGGGCGGTGTAGGCGGTGGAACGGGCGACGGCGACGAGATCTCTTGCATACGGATACCGAAAAAACAGTCCCGCGATTATAGCCGTCCGGCACCGGATGCTTTCGGGATGCTTACGTTGACGATGAGAGCCGGCAGACGCATGCCTTCACTGTAGACGCGCCCCTCACGCCTGAATAGCGGCGGTGGCCCGGATTGGCCGTTCGGACGAATATTCGGAGCGGTGCGGGGTTTGCACAATGCTTCCTGACGCAAACGCCCGAACGGTTCGTGGCGAGCGAAGCCAATGAGGGACTGCAATGGGGTTTGGGAGGCCGATGTTGTTGGGTGCGCGCCGCTTTGCCGCAGGTGTCGATGTCGCGGCGCGCGGAGTCACGCTGGCCGTGCTGAGCCGGCGCCTTTTTGGCGCGGGCCCGGTGCGCGTCGAATGGCTGGCGAGTGAGCCGCTCGCGCGGGAGGCGATGGCGGGTGCGGACATTGTCGATCGCCCCGCGGTCGTGCAAGCGCTGCGCAGCGTGTTCAGCCGGCTGCCGCGCGTGTGCGCGGCGGCTTCGATGCGCTGCGCGATGGCGCTGCCCACGAATGCCACGCTCGTCGCGACCGTGCCGCTCGCGCATCTCGCGCCGGCCGGCTGTCATGCGGACGAGTCGCAGATTTATGCCGAGCTGGAGCCGTTCGTGCTGGCGGAAGCGGAACGCGTGGCGGGCGTCGAGCGTCACGAACTCGCCGTCGACTGGCGGGTGGCGCCCTGGAGCGGAACGGTGCCTCGCGGGGCGCAGGTCACGATTGCCGCGACGGCGCGTGCACATCTGGAGGCGCGCATCGAGTGCGCGGCCATGGCGGGTATCACGTTGTGCGCCGTGGACGACGAGGCTCACGCCGCACTGCGCGCGTTGCGCCATGCGGCGGTGTTCGAGTTGCCGCCGCATGAACCGTATGTGGCGTTATGGATTGGTTCCGAGGGCGTGCGCGGCTGGGCCGTGGCCGACGATGCCATCGCACGCGAAATGCGCTTTCCCGCGCTCGAGTACGCGGACCTCGTCGAAGCGCTTCGTGATCTCGTGCAGGAGGAGCCGCCGGGCTGTGCCGTCGTGGCCGGCGACCTCGCCTTGCTGAGTGGTGTGCACTTCACGCTGGCGGATATCGGCAGCGTGCTTGGCTGTCCTGCCTTGCCGTTCGAATGCGCGACGCTTGCTGACCCGGAGCGGCCGCTTGCGGCGGGGCTGGCGCACGATCCGTCGTGCGCGGTGGCCTTCGGTCTGGCACTGCGGGGAGTGAGTGAATGAGGCGCGGGGGTAGCGGCAGCGCACAGAGCGTCGCAATGCGCATCGGATTCAACCTGCTGCCGTGGCGGCAGCGCGAAATGCGCCGGTTGCTGTGGCGGCGGATGTTCGAGTGGTGTGCCGCGGCGCTTCTGGGCTGTGCCTGTGTCGCGCCGCTCGTCGGTTGGCAACTGTGGACGCGTGGCCGGGCCGATGCGCGGCGTGAGGTCGTCGAGCAGGCCGTGCAACGGTTGCGCTTGCCGCTTGCCGAGGCAGGCCGGCTCGCAAGCGAGGCGGCTGCGCAGCACGCCGCAGCGGAACTGGCGCAGCAGCACGCGAAGCCGTTGAAGCGCCTGATGGCGTTGTTCGATGGGCTGGCCAGCGCGGGCATCGCGGGCGTCGCGCTGCAACAGGTAGTGCAGCGCGGCGACGAAGCGGAACTGCAAGCTGCGGCGGTTGACGAGTCCACGGTGGCCGAGTGGCTCGGGCACCTGCGCGCCCTGCCCGAAGCGGCTGAGGTGAGCGTACGCGAGCTGAAGCGGGCACCGCCTGCGGCAGGTGCGAAAGAAGCGACGGCCGGCAACGAGCCGATCCACGTGATGGTGCGAGTCGTTTGGCAGGGCGCGTATTCGGGACCGGCGAAGCGGGCGACCGAAAGCCATGAAGACAGATTGAGGAATCCGAAATGAGTAGCGTGCTCGTTGACCGAGCCGATTCGCTCGCAAATATGAATGGTGCCGCGTTGCGCCGCCGGGCGGCACTGCATGCGTGGGGCTGGCGGCAGAGGTTGAGCGTTTTCGTGGCAACGGCAGTACTCGCTGCATCGTTGGCGGGTTTTGCCTGCACGGTGGGAGATCTTGCTGGGCTGCGCGCGTCGGAAGCGCGATTGAACGATGCGCAGCGTGAGTTCGCGCAAGCCCGGCGGACCGTGGCACGCCTGCCCGCACTCCGGGCGGCGGCTGCGTCAATAGAGGGGCAGCGTGCGCACGCGGACACGACAGCCGAGGATATCCGCAACATGTCCGGGCTGGCGTCGAGATCGGGGCTCTCCTTGCAATCGCTCGAACCGGCCGCGGCTGGCGGAGCAGGTCTCGCAACATTCCGCACGCTCAAGCTCGTTGCGCGGGGCGGCTTTGCCGAGCTGCATGGCTTTCTCGCCGGGCTGGGCGCGGCACCCGGGTTTGCCGTGCCGGTCGACATTGCGATCAGGCGTGCCAGCGGAGAGGGTCTCTCGATTGCCGCGACCCTGCAGGTCTTCGACCGCCTGCCCGCGTTGCTGCTAGCCGATGGGGTCGCCGGGAACGACGGCCCGACATTCGACCCATTTTCGGACCGCTTTGCGGCAAGGACGAGCGAAGGCAGGCGGCTGGCGGGCATCATGCTGGACCGCAAGGCTATCGTCGCGCTGATCGAAACGCCCGAGGGCACTCAGGCCGTGACGGCGGGACAGTCGTTCGGGAACGGTCGCGTCGAACGTATTGCGCCTTCGCACGTGGTTCTGTCCTCCGGCGGAGCGAGCGAGACGCTGGGCTGGACGGAGGAGGCCGAATGAGGCACCTTCGCGCGGTCCTCGCAACTTTGGCCGGTTTCAGCGCTATGTCTGGTGCGGCCCTTGCGATTCCACCGCCCCTGCCGGAACCGGGAGCCGCCGCGCAAGCGGTCGTGCGGCAGTCGGTGCCGCCGCTACCCGAAGGCGCCGGTACGGACGAAATAACGGGCTGGGCTGCGAATCCGTTTGCAGGCGCGGCAGGTGGCGAACCTGCCGGCAGCGAGGATTCCAATCCCGATGCGAAGCAGGCCAGCGGAGCGAACGGTGCGGCTGACGATTTGCATGCCGGCCCCGGGCCGAGCGGTACGCCCGCCGGCGAATCGCTCGAAGGCCCGCCGGTCCCGCTACGCGCTCCGCAGCGGCTGAGCGATCCGGCTTCGAAATCCGACGGTTTGCCGCCCAATCGCCCGATCACGCTGAATTTCCAGCACGCGGAGCTTGCCGCCGTGCTCCATGCATTCGCGGAGTTCACGAAGCTCAATATTGTGGCGAGTGAGCGCGTGCGCGGCCAGGTGACGCTGCGGCTCGAACAGGTGCCGTGGCGCGTGGCCTTCGATCTGCTGCTGGAGGTGAATGGCCTCGCGATGGAGCGTGCGGGCGACGTGATCTGGGTGGCTCCTGCGGCCGAACTGGCGGCGCGCGAGCGGCAACGCTTCGAAGCGCATGCGCGGGCCGCCGAGCTGGAACCGTTGGCGAGCCGCGCATTCGAACTGCACTACGCGCGAGCCGAAGACGTCCAGCGCCTCCTGAGCGGCTCGGGCACGCAGCGCGCGTTGTCCAAACGCGGCGCGGCCGTGGCCGACGCGCGCACGAATTTGCTCTTCGTGACCGATCTGCCGGCGCGCCTCGACCAGATCGCCGATCTGATCGATCTGCTCGACGCGCCGGCGCGGCAGGTGCTGATCGAGGCGCGCATCGTCGAGGGCGACGAGGGGTTGTCGCACGAACTCGGCGTGCGGCTCGGCGTGACACCGGTTCAGGGTGACGGCGCCGCGCGCGGCGTGCAGGGCGGCAAGGACGGCGTGGTCTTCGACCTGGCCGCAGGGCCGCTGGCGGGCTTCGATGCCGCGCAGGCCGGCATTTCGCTGCTCGCCGCCCACGCCACGCGCCTGCTCGACGTTCAGTTGAGCGCCATCGAGGCCGAGGGGCGCGGACGCGTGGTGTCGAGCCCGCGCGTCGTCACCGCCGACCGCACGCGGGCCGTCGTCGAACAGGGGACCGAACTGCCCTACCAGGCGAAGGTCGGGCAGGGCGTATCGGGCGTGCAGTTTCGCCGCGCCAGCCTGAAACTGGAGGTCGAGCCGCAGATCACACCCGATGGCCATGTGATCCTGGACCTCGACGTCGCCAAGGACAGCGTCGGCGAGCAGACCGCCGCGGGGCCGGCGATCAACACCAAGCACGTGCGGACGCGGGTCGAGATCGAGGACGGCGGAACAGTGTCGATAGGGGGTATCGACGCGTCCGACGATCGCGACGATGTGACGCGTGTGCCGCTCCTGGGCAAAATACCCCTTTTGGGCGCGCTTTTTTCGCATCGGGCGCACCGCGATCAGCGCAGCGAACTGGTGGTGTTCATTACACCGCGCGTCGTCGGAGCGAATTGACCCCTGATTTTCGCTTCGACGGCAGGCAGGCGTCGAAGCGCGGGCCGCAGGCTCGACAACCCCGCCGCTTTGCCAGTAAGCTGCGGCACCAACCTAAACAGGAAACGCTGCAAGTGCGGGACGCAAACGCCAATGTTTTTTTCGTAGGGCTCATGGGCGCCGGCAAGACGACCGTGGGCCGGGCGGTCGCGCGCCGGCTGGAGCGTGAGTTTTTCGACTCCGACCATGAGATCGAGGCCCGCACGGGCGCTCGCATTCCCGTGATCTTCGAGCTGGAAGGCGAGTCGGGCTTTCGCGAGCGCGAGGCCCACGTGATCGACGAGCTGACTGGCCGCGAGGGCATCGTCCTCGCGACCGGCGGCGGTGCCGTGCTGCGGCCCGAGAACCGCCTCGCGCTCAAGGAGCGCGGCTTTGTCGTCTATCTGCGCGCGAATCCGCACGATCTGTGGCTGCGCACGCGGCGCGACAAGAATCGCCCGCTCTTGCAGACCGAAGACCCGAAGGCGCGTCTGGAAGCGCTCTACGAGGTGCGCGACCCGCTCTACCGCGAGATCGCCGACTTCGTCATCGAAACCGGCCGGCCTTCCGTCAACGGGCTCGTCAACATGGTGCTGATGCAGCTCGACATGGCCGGCGTCGCGCGAACCCCGGCGCGCTGAAGGCGCGTCAGTCATAATGGCCAGCATGATTACCGTCAACGTCGAACTGGGCGACCGCGCCTACCCCATCCACATCGGCACGGGCCTCCTCGGCCAGACCGAACTGTTTGCGCCGCATATCGCCGGCCAGTCGGTGACGATCGTCACGAACACCGTCGTCGATCCGCTTTACGGCGAAGCCCTGCGCGCGGCCCTTGCGCCGCTCGGCAAGGACGTCCGCACGGTCGTGCTGCCCGATGGCGAGGCGTACAAGAACTGGGAAACCCTGAACCAGATCTTCGATGCGCTCCTCACCGCGCGTGCGGATCGCAAGACCACGCTGATCGCCCTCGGCGGCGGCGTGACCGGCGACATGACCGGTTTTGCGGCGGCCTGCTATATGCGCGGTGTGCCGTTCATCCAGGTGCCGACTACGCTACTGTCGCAGGTCGACTCGTCGGTCGGCGGCAAGACGGGGATCAATCATCCGCTCGGCAAGAACATGATCGGCGCGTTTTACCAGCCGCAGGCCGTGATCGCCGATATCGGCGTGCTGCGCACGCTGCCCGAGCGCGAGCTGGCGGCCGGCATTGCCGAGGTGATCAAGACCGGCGCCATCGCCGACGCGGCGTTTTTCGGCTGGATCGAAGCCAACGTCGAGGCGCTCAACCGCTGCGACCCGCAGGCGCTCGCGCACGCCGTCAAGCGCTCCTGCGAGATCAAGGCGTCCGTGGTGGCCGCCGACGAACGCGAAGGCGGCCTGCGCGCGATCCTCAATTTCGGCCACACGTTCGGCCACGCCATCGAAGCGGGACTGGGTTACGGCGAGTGGCTGCACGGCGAGGCGGTCGGTTGCGGCATGGTGATGGCGGCCGATCTTTCGGTGCGGCTCGGCCATCTGGACGAGGCTTCGCGCGAGCGGCTCGTGCAGGTCGTGGCGGCCGCGAAGCTGCCGGTGCGCGCGCCGGCGCTCGGCGCCAGTCGCTATGTCGAGCTGATGCAGGTCGACAAGAAGGCCGAAGGCGGTGCGATCAAATTCATCTTGCTGAATCGCTTCGGCGACACGCTGATCACCCTCGCGCCGGACGAAGCCGTTCAGGCCACGCTTGCCGTCACGACGAAGGATTGAGCGCCGCCGGCCCACATACCTTGCGGAGGAACCGGTGAGCGATAGTCGCAGTGCAGTTTCAGCAGGCCAGCCGGGCGCGGTTCCCGGCGTTGGCGCATCGTCCTTTGCAGCCTCGCTCGAGGCCGTGCTCGCGCCGTACGCGGCACATGCCTCCCGGTCGCGCGGGCGACGCCACCCGGAGCCACTGCCCGCAGCGCGCAGCGAATTTCAGCGCGACCGCGACCGTATCGTCCACTCCACGGCGTTCCGGCGGCTCGAATACAAGACCCAGGTGTTCGTGAACCACGAGGGCGATCTCTTTCGCACGCGGCTCACGCACAGCCTCGAAGTGGCGCAGATCGCGCGTTCGGTCGCGCGCAACCTGCGCGTGAACGAGGATCTCGTCGAAGCGATCTCGCTCGCGCACGATCTTGGCCATACGCCTTTCGGTCATGCTGGCCAGGACGCGCTCAACGACTGCATGCGCGAGCACGGCGGCTTCGAGCACAATCTGCAAAGCCTCGCCGTGGTGGACGAGCTCGAGGAGTACTATGGCGCTTTCAATGGCCTCAATCTCTGTTTCGAGACGCGCGAAGGCATCCTTAAACACTGCTCGCGCGAGAATGCGCGGCGGCTTGGCGACCTGGGCGAACGCTTCCTGCTCGGGCGTCAGCCGTCGATCGAGGCGCAGATCGCGAATATCGCGGACGAGATCGCCTACAACAATCACGACGTGGACGATGGCCTGCGTTCGGGCCTGATCACCATCGAGCAACTGGCCGAAGTCGAACTCTGGCGGACGCACTACGAAGCCGCCCGCGCCGAGTTTCCCCAGATCGAGGGCCGCCGGCTGATTCACGAGACGGTACGCCGCATCATCAATACGCTGATCGTCGATCTGATCGAAGAAACCAGCCGGAATCTGGCGAAGCACGCCCCGCAGTCGATTGACGAGGTGCGCAGCGCGCCGCCGCTCGTGGCGCACAGCGCGGCCGTGGCGGCCCAGGCGGCGACGCTCAAGCGGTTCCTCTACCGCAATCTGTACCGGCACTACCGCGTGATGCGCATGGCGAACAAGGCACAGCGGGTCGTGACGGGCCTGTTCGCCGCGTTCACGGAGGATCCGCGCCTCCTGCCGCCCGCCTACCAGTCGCCCGATCCGTCGGCGCAGCCGCGCCTGATCGCGCACTATATCGCCGGCATGACCGATCGTTACGCGTTGAAGGAATACCGCCGCCTTTTCGTCGTCGACGACGACGTCTGATTGCGGCTTGCCAATGCACCCGGGAGCCCACGGAATGAGAGCCTGGCCGTATCCGCGCGTCTGCGCACACCGCGGCGGCGGCACGCTCGCACCGGAGAACACGCTGGCGGCCCTGCGCACGGGTGCCCGCTACGGGCACACGATGGTCGAGTTCGACGCGAAGCTCTCGGCCGACGACGTCGTCTTCCTGCTCCACGACGACACCGTCGAGCGCACGTCGAACGGCCACGGCGCGGCGGCGCGGCTGCGCTACGACGAACTGGCCGCGTTCGACGCCGGCAGTTGGCGCGATGCGCGTTTTGCGGATGAGCGCATGCCGACGCTCGCGCAGGTGGCCGCGTGCTGCCGCGAAGAGGGCCTTGCAGCCAACGTGGAAATCAAGCCGTGCCCGCACCGGGACGTGGAGACGGGATGCCTCGTCGCGCAGGAGGCCGCGCGGCTGTGGCGCGGCGAGACACCGGCGCCGCTGTTGTCGTCGTTTTCATTCGAGGCGCTCGCGATGGCTCGCGAGGCTGCGCCCGAACTGCCGCGCGGACTGCTGTTCGAGCACGTGCCGGCGGATTGGCGCGAGCAGACGGCCGATCTCGAATGCGTATCGCTGCATGCGAGCCATCGCTACCTGGACGAGGCGCTGGTCGCACGTATCAAGTCGGCCGGGCTACGCCTGCTCGTCTATACGGTGAACGATCTCGAGCGCGCCCGTCTGCTGGTGCGCTGGGGTGTCGACACGATCTGCACCGACCGCATCGACCTGATCGGGCCACACGCCCTCGACGGCTGAACGGGCGCGCAGCCGGCGAGCCTTCTTGTCGCGCCGTCGCCGGTCATGGATGTTTCAGCGGCTGCGCGCGATCAGTGCGCCGGCGATCAGCGCGACGCCGCCCACAATGGCGATGGCCTGCCAGGGGTTGGTGCGGACGTAGTCGTCGGCCTGGGCAAAGGCCTCGTCCGCGCGCTCGCGCGTTGCCGCGCGCGCCGCTTCGAGGCGCTCGCGCGCTACGTCGAGGCGTTTCCTCAGATCCGCGCGCAGCTCGGCGGCGTCGGCCTGGGTACCCTCGCCGAGGGACTTTTCGAGTTCGGCCAGCAGTTCGCGCAGTTCGTCGGCGATATCGGCTGCGGCACTGCGCCCGCGGCGCGCAATGCGTCGCGCACGGTGACCTGTCCTCGTCCAGGATTCCCCGAGGGCGTCTCGCGTGTTGGGAAATGCGCTCATGAATGGCTCCGTGGTTGAAAAGCAAAGATGACGTTCGTTTCGCCCCCGAAAATCGGGCGCCATGAGGCAGAGTATTGCGCAAATCCGGTACCCGGCACCCGAAGGTGTACAAGGCAGCTTGCCGTGGCGGCCCGCCGGACGGGGCTTTGCGGCCGGACGCCGCATTAGGTGATTACGGGGACAGCACGGTTTTTCCCAGAGGCATAGAATCAGGGAAAGCCTGCTTGTGTGTGGTGAAGACCGGATGCGGGAAGGTGGGGATGCCGCCCGCCGCCGGGGGCCGCGAGGGCTGGCGGAGGGCGGTGAACCGGGCGGTAGCCCGGCGCGGCAGTTAGAACATGTAACCGACCTTCAGGTAAGTGACGATCGGATTCAGGTGGATCTTGGCTTCCGCGCGTTGCGACAGGACACCGACCTGTGTTTGCTTTTGCGTGTCGAGGGTGGCGGTCACGTTGATCGGAATGTAGGACACCGAGAAGCCCGCGAACCAGTGCTTGGTGAAGTTGTAGTTGAAGCCCGCGTTAAACACCGGCGCCCAGGAACGATCTGTCGAAACGCTGGTCGGACCCCCAAGGGCCGCGCTCTGTTCGAAGGCGCCGTTGGTGATGTGGTCGTCGGTAAACCAGGCGTAGGTCACGCCGATGCCGGCATACGGGCGGAACTTGGCGTCGGGCTTGTTGAAGTAGTACTTGAAGAGGAGCGCCGGGCTCCAGAGCTTCGCCGAACCCAGCTTGCCGTACGGGCTCAGTTCGCCTTCGCCGTTCAGATCGAAGGTCGGCGGGATGCCCAGCTCGAGTTCCGTGGAGATGTGGTCGGTGATGAAGTAGCCGAAGCTGAGGCCGAGCGTATCGGCCGAACCGACTCCGGCACCGGTGCCCGGGAACGACATGTTGACTGGAGAACCGCCAACGCTGTCGATTTTGAGGGGGTCACTGCCGTCCTGAGGGGCGAAGTGGAACCACCCTGTCGTAACGTAGAACGTGTTGGCTGATTGAGCGTGTGCTGCCGAAAAACTGGCGAGCGCGGCGATACCTGCCAGCGCCTGTTTTAATTTCATATATGTGCTCCTCCATAAAAGGCCCGCTCATTATGAACACAACGTTTGCAACAAACCATACGCCACGGTTAGAGGCTTCTCCCTAAGCGCCGCGACGTTTCCGCTTCAAGCCGTATGCCTTGCGCACCGAGCGCTGGCGCGGCCTGGCGGGTCTGCGGGTATTCACCAACGGACTAATGGAAAATCGAGCATGGCACGGCTTGCACGTCTATATGTACCCGATCAGCCGCAGCACGTGATCCTGCGCGGACTCGACCAGCAGCCCGCATTCGTCGACGACCAGGACTACGAGCTTTTCATCGATTGCCTGAAGGCGGCGGCGCGCGATCATCATCTGGCGGTTCACGCATGGGTGCTGATGCCCGGCGCGGTGCAACTGCTCGCCACCCCTTCCGACGAGGCGAGCCTGCCGAAGGCCATGCAGGCCGTCGGCAGGCGCTACGTGGCGCACTTCAACCGCCGCTATGCGCGGCGCGGCACGCTGTGGGAAGGTCGTTACCGGGCCACGGTGATCGAGGCCGAGCGGTTCTTCCTGCTCGCGAGCCGGGTGGTCGAACTGGCGCCGGCGCGCGGTCATCTCGTCGCGGTACCCGAGGACTACCGGTGGTCGAGCTACCGGCATCACATCGGGCTCACCGTCGACAGTCTCATCACCGACCATCCGCTGTACTGGGCGCTCGGCAACACGCCGTTCGAGCGTCAGCGCGCCTACCGCGAACTGTGCGAGCAGCCGCTGGACGAGCGCGAGACCTCGCAACTGATGCAGGCCACTCTCAAAGGCTGGGTGCTCGGCAGCGAGAGCTGGCGCGATTGGGCCTCGCGCTCGGCGAACCGCCGCGTCTCGCCGCTGCCGCGCGGCCGGCCGCGCAAGGTGCGCGAGGCGCCTTCGCCGGCGGCCGCTGGTTCATCAGGGTCAAATCAACCGGGCGCTACGCCGCCCTCATCCACGAACTCGCCTGGCGGACACGGTAGTGGTCAGCCGACAACACATCCGGCGGGTCATCCGGGTAGCCAGCCGGCCGGTTCGGAGGGGCATGCGCCCGGTTCGTCCCCAACGGGGAGCACCGCGCCGGCCAGTTCGCCGTCCACGCACGAGGAGCGAAAGCCGGGCACTGGCACGCATTGATCTTTTTTAAATCAATGGTTTACTCAGAAAGGCGGCATCTTTCGATGCCGCTTTCTTTTGCCCGCTTTTGATAAGTCCCCAATAAAAAGTTGTGCGGATGCACCATCTTGATAATTGGGGTTATATCATGCACTTTTATTTGCATGCCCTTGATTCGTCGCGTATATTCGCCTTTCGGCTCTCCTTGGCGCACAACGCGGGAAGCCCGCATCGCCCGCGCAACGCCGTACAGCGGTCGCGCAAGCGGCGGGAACAAAAAAGTACGGAATCAACGGCCAGCCCTGGCCATTCTTGGACGGTCCCCATGAACGATCACCTGCAGCGCGCCGCGGTGCCCGCCGCGCAAGGTCTGTATGACCCGCAAAACGAACACGACGCATGCGGCGTCGGCTTCGTCGCCCATATCAAGGGCAAGAAGAGCCACGAAATCATTCAGCAAGGCTTGAAGATTCTCGAGAACCTCGATCACCGGGGCGCCGTGGGCGCCGATCCGCTGATGGGCGACGGCGCGGGCATCCTGATCCAGATTCCGGACGCCTTCTATCGCGAGGAAATGGCCAAGCAGGGCGTGACGCTGCCGCCGAATGGCGAGTACGGCGTCGGCATGATTTTCCTGCCGAAGGAACACGCCTCGCGCCTCGCCTGCGAACAGGAACTCGAGCGCACGGTGCGCGCCGAGGGCCAGGTCGTGCTCGGCTGGCGCGACGTGCCGGTCGACCACGCCATGCCGATCTCGCCCACTGTGAAGGCGAGCGAGCCGCTGATCCGCCAGATCTTCATCGGCCGCGGCAAGGACGTAATGGTTACGGACGCGCTCGAGCGCAAGCTGTACGTGATCCGCAAGACCGCGAGCCACCGCATCCAGGCGCTCAAGCTCAAGCACGGCAAGGAATACTTCGTGCCGTCGTGCTCGGCGCGCACGGTCGTCTACAAGGGTCTGCTGCTGGCGGGCCAAGTGGGCGTGTACTACCGCGACCTGCAGGACGAGCGCGTCGTCTCGGCGCTCGCGCTCGTGCACCAGCGCTTCTCGACGAACACGTTCCCGGCGTGGGAGCTGGCTCACCCGTACCGCATGATCGCCCACAACGGTGAGATCAACACCGTGAAGGGCAACGTGAACTGGCTGAACGCCCGTACCGGCGCGATCGCCTCGCACGTGCTTGGCGACGATCTGCCGAAGCTCTGGCCGCTGATCTACCCGGGCCAGTCGGACACGGCGTCGTTCGACAACTGCCTCGAACTGCTGGTGATGGCGGGTTATCCGCTCGTCCACGCGATGATGATGATGATCCCGGAAGCTTGGGAACAGCACACGCTGATGGACGAGAACCGCAAGGCGTTCTACGAGTACCACGCCGCGATGATGGAGCCGTGGGACGGCCCCGCCGCGATCGCCTTCACCGACGGCCGCCAGATCGGCGCGACGCTCGACCGTAACGGTCTGCGTCCGGCGCGCTATGTCGTCACCGACGACGACCTCGTCATCATGGCCTCGGAAGCCGGCACGCTGCCGATCCCCGAATCGAAGATCGTCAAGAAGTGGCGCCTGCAGCCGGGCAAGATGTTCCTGATCGACATGGAGCACGGCCGCATCATCGACGACAAGGAACTGAAGGACAACCTCGCCAACGCCAAGCCCTACAAGAGCTGGATCGACGCCGTGCGCATCAAGCTCGACGAGATCGAGCCGAAGGCGGAAGACGTCGCGACCGCGCGTGCCGAAGCCGCCGTGCTGCTCGACCGTCAGCAAGCGTTTGGCTACACGCAGGAAGACCTCAAGTTCCTGATGGCGCCGATGGCGATGTCGGGTGAAGAGGCCGTCGGCTCGATGGGCAACGACTCGCCGCTGGCGGTCATGTCCAACAAGAACAAGACGCTCTTCAACTACTTCAAGCAGTTGTTCGCGCAGGTCACGAACCCGCCGATCGACCCGATCCGCGAAAACATGGTGATGTCGCTCGTGTCGTTCATCGGCCCGAAGCCGAACCTGCTCGACACGAACAACATCAACCCGCCGATGCGTCTCGAAGTGTCGCAGCCGGTGCTCGACTTCAAGGACATCGCGAAGATCCGCGCGATCGAGCAGTACACGGGCGGCAAGTTCAGCTCCTACGAACTGAACATCTGCTACCCGGTGGCCTGGGGCAAGGAAGGCATCGAGGCGCGCCTCGCGTCGCTGTGCGCGGAAGCGGTGGATGCGGTCAAGTCGGGCTACAACATCCTGATCGTCTCGGACCGCCGCGCGGATCGCGACAACGTCGCGATCCCGGCGCTGCTCGCCACTTCGGCGATCCATTCGCACCTCGTCGAGCACGGTCTGCGCACGAGTACGGGTCTCGTCGTGGAAACGGGCTCGGCGCGCGAAACGCACCACTTCGCGCTGCTCGCGGGCTTCGGCGCGGAAGCCGTGCACCCGTACCTCGCTATGGAAACGCTCGCACAGATGGCGCAGGGCCTCAAGGGCGATCTGTCGCCGGAGAAGGCCGTCTACAACTTCACCAAGGCGGTGGGCAAGGGCCTGCTCAAGGTGATGTCGAAGATGGGCATCTCCACGTACATGTCGTACACGGGCGCGCAGATTTTCGAAGCGGTCGGTCTTGCCGACGACCTCGTGCAGAAGTACTTCAAGGGCACGGCTTCGAAGGTGGGTGGCATCGGCCTGTTCGAAGTGGCGGAAGAAGCGATCCGTCTGCATCACGACGCATTCGGCGACAACCCGGTTCTCGCGAACATGCTCGACGCGGGCGGCGAGTATGCCTACCGCGTGCGTGGCGAAGACCACATGTGGACACCCGACGCGATCGCCAAGCTCCAGCACTCGGCGCGCAGCAATTCGTACCAGACATACAAGGAATACGCGCACCTGATCAACGATCAGACGAAGCGCCACATGACCTTCCGCGGCCTCTTCGAGTTCCGCATCGACCCGGCGCGCGCGATCTCGATCGACGACGTCGAGCCGGCCAAGGAAATCGTGAAGCGCTTCGCCACGGGCGCGATGTCGCTCGGCTCGATCAGCACGGAAGCGCACGCCACGCTGGCGGTCGCGATGAACCGCATCGGCGGCAAGTCGAACACGGGCGAAGGCGGCGAAGACGAGAAGCGCTACCGGAACGAGTTGCGCGGTATTCCGATCAAGAACGGCGACACGATGCAGTCGATCATCGGGCCGGAAGTCGTGAAGGACATCCCGCTGAAGGATGGCGACTCGCTGCGTTCGAAGATCAAGCAGGTCGCGTCGGGCCGCTTCGGCGTGTCGGCGGAGTATCTGTCGTCGGCGGACCAGATCCAGATCAAGATGGCGCAGGGCGCGAAGCCGGGCGAAGGCGGCCAGTTGCCGGGCCACAAGGTGTCGGAGTACATCGGCAAGCTGCGTTATTCGGTGCCGGGCGTGGGCCTCATCTCGCCGCCGCCGCACCACGACATCTACTCGATCGAAGATCTGGCGCAGCTCATTCACGATCTGAAGAACGTGAACCCAGTGTCGTCGATCTCGGTGAAGCTGGTGTCGGAAGTGGGCGTGGGCACGGTGGCCGCGGGTGTCGCGAAGGCGAAGGCCGATCACGTCGTGATCGCCGGCCATGATGGCGGTACGGGCGCCTCGCCGCTCTCGTCGCTCAAGCACGCCGGCACGCCGTGGGAACTCGGCCTCGCCGAAACCCAGCAAACGCTCGTGCTGAACCAGTTGCGCGGCCGCATTCGCGTGCAGGCCGACGGCCAGATGAAGACGGGCCGCGACGTGGTGATCGGCGCGCTGCTCGGCGCGGACGAATTCGGCTTCGCGACGGCGCCGCTCGTCGTCCAGGGCTGCATCATGATGCGCAAGTGCCACCTGAACACCTGCCCGGTCGGCGTCGCGACGCAAGATCCGGTGCTGCGCGCGAAGTTCTCGGGCCAGCCCGAGCACGTCGTCAACTTCTTCTTCTTCATCGCCGAGGAAGTGCGCGAAATCATGGCGCAACTGGGCATCCGCAAGTTCGACGACCTGGTCGGTCGCGCGGATCTGCTCGATACGCGCAAGGGCGTCGAGCACTGGAAGGCGAAGGGCCTCGACTTCTCGCGCGTGTTCTATCAGCCGCAAGTTGGCGAGGAAGTCGCACGCAAGCACGTCGACACCCAGGACCACGGTCTCGACCGCGCGCTCGATCACACGCTGATCGAGAAGGCAAAGGCCGCGATCGAAACGGGCGAGCACGTCTCGTTCATCCAGCCGGTGCGCAACGTGAACCGCACGGTGGGCGCGATGCTCTCGGGCATGATCGCCAAGAAGTACGGCCACAACGGTCTGGACGACGACGCGATCCATATCCAGTTGAAGGGCACGGCGGGCCAGAGTTTCGGCGCGTTCCTCGCACGCGGCATTACGCTCGACCTCGTGGGCGACGGCAACGACTATGTCGGCAAGGGCCTCTCGGGCGGCCGCATCATCATCCGTCCGACCAACGACTTCCGCGGCAAGTCCGAAGAAAACATCATCTGCGGCAACACGGTGATGTACGGCGCGCTCGAAGGCGAAGCCTTCCTGCGCGGCGTGGCGGGCGAGCGCTTCGCGGTGCGTAACTCGGGCGCAACGGCGATTGTCGAAGGCACGGGCGACCACGGCTGCGAATACATGACGGGCGGCACGGTGGTCGTGCTCGGCGAGACGGGCCGCAACTTCGCGGCCGGCATGTCGGGCGGCGTGGCCTACGTCTACGATCCGGACGGCATGTTCGCCGGCAAGTGCAACCGCGCGATGGTCGCGCTCGATCCGGTGCTGCAGCAGGCCGAACAGGAACGCACCGTGGACCGCGCGCTGTGGCACGCGGGCCAGACCGACGAAGCGCTGCTCAAGGGACTCGTCGAGCGTCACTTCCAGTTCACCGGCTCGCCGCGTGCGAAGGTGCTGCTCGAGAACTGGGACGCGTCGCGCCGTCAGTTCGTGAAGGTGTTCCCCACGGAATACAAGCGCGCGCTGGGCGAGATCGGCGCGAAGAAGGCGAACCAGGAAGTGCTGGCCGCCTGAAGCCGCGACACCACGACGTACAGACGAAGGAGCGCTTGCCGCTGCGCGTGAAGCGCGCGGCGGCAGGCGCCGACCCCCTCACCGAATACATGGATGGACGAGAGCCAAATGGGTAAGGCAACCGGTTTTCTCGAATACGAGCGCCAGCATGAGGCGTACGAAGCACCGCTCACGCGCGTGAAGCATTACAAGGAGTTCGTTTCGGCACTTGCCGACTCGGACGCGAAGATCCAGGGCGCGCGCTGCATGGACTGCGGCATTCCGTTCTGCAACAACGGCTGCCCGGTGAACAACATCATCCCCGACTTCAACGACCTGGTGTTCCGCCAGGACTGGAAGTCGGCGATCGACGTGCTGCACTCGACCAACAACTTCCCCGAGTTCACGGGCCGCATCTGCCCGGCGCCGTGCGAAGCGGCGTGCACGCTCGGCATCAACGACGATCCCGTCGGCATCAAGTCGATCGAGCACGCGATCATCGACAAGGCCTGGGCCGAAGGCTGGGTCGCACCGCAGATCGCGAAGCACAAGACCGGCAAGAAGGTGGCCGTGGTGGGTTCGGGCCCCGCGGGTCTCGCCGCCGCGCAGCAGCTCGCGCGCGCCGGGCACGACGTGACGGTGTTCGAAAAGAACGACCGCATCGGCGGTCTCCTGCGCTACGGCATTCCCGACTTCAAGCTGGAGAAGTGGCTGATCGACCGCCGCATGCGCCAGATGGAAGCCGAAGGCGTGACGTTCCGCACCAATGTCTTCATTGGCAAGGGCGAACTGCCGGCATTTATCGGCAGCACGGCGAAGGAAACCATCACGCCGGACCAGTTGAAGGAGCAGTTCGACGCCGTGGTGATCGCGGGCGGTTCGGAAACGCCGCGCGACCTGCCGGTGCCTGGGCGCGAACTGCAGGGCATCTACTACGCGATGGAATTCCTGCCGCAGCAGAACAAGGTCAACGCGGGCGACAAGCTGGCCGATCAGCTCGTGGCGAAGGGCAAGCACGTCGTGGTGATCGGCGGCGGCGATACGGGCTCCGACTGCGTGGGGACGTCGAACCGCCATGGCGCGAAGAGCATCACGCAGTTCGAACTGCTGCCGCAGCCGCCCGAAGAGGAGAACAAGCCGCTCGTCTGGCCGTACTGGCCGATCAAGCTGCGCACCTCGTCGTCGCATGAGGAAGGCTGCTCGCGCGACTGGGCGGTGGCCACGAAGCGTCTGGAAGGCAAGAACGGCAAGATCGAAAAGCTCGTCGCCGCTCGCGTGGAGTGGAAGGACGGCAAGATGGTCGAAGTGCCCGGTTCGGAGTTCGAAATGAAGGCCGATCTCGTGCTGCTCGCCATGGGCTTCACGCAGCCGGTTTCGCCGGTGCTCGAAGCGTTCGGCGTCGACAAGGATGCGCGCGGCAATGTGCGTGCCTCGACCGAAGGCGAGAAGGCGTACTACACGTCGGTCGACAAGGTCTTCGCCGCCGGCGACATGCGCCGCGGCCAGTCGCTCGTCGTCTGGGCGATCCGCGAGGGCCGTCAATGCGCGCGCTCGGTTGACGCTTATTTGATGGGGCGCACGGAGCTGCCGCGATAAGGCACTCACTTCCGGCCGATATCGAAGCCGGGCACCCGGGAAGGGTGTCCGGCTTTTTTACGTTCTGGCGCGCGCACGTTACCATGACGCGATTGCCCGACCCACTTGACGGCCACCGATTATGTCCGAAGCCCGCGAGACCGATCAATGGCGGCGCTGCTTCGTCGCGCTCGCGCCCGATGCGGCGTCGCGCGACGCGCTAGCCGCGCTCGACGTGCCGCCCAACGTGCGGCGCGTGCCGTATGCGCAGTTGCATCTGACGGTGGCGTTCATCGGCGCGATGTCGTTCGATCAGGGCGAGATGCTCTCGCAGCGGCTGGCCGGGCAAGCGCTGCCGGTTCCGCCTGCGCCTGTGACGAAAATCGAATGCTGGCCCAGCCGCGCGCAGCCGCGGCTGATCGTGGCTGCGCTGGCGATGTCGGACGCGTTGACGGCGCTCGACTGGCGCGTGCGGTCCCTGATGGGCGAGGTGGGGTTGCCGCTCGATGCGCGCGCATTTCGCCCGCATGTGACGCTCGCACGGTTTGCGCGCGATGCGGCAGCGGGGCCCGCCGCGATGAACGGCGAAGCGCTGCCGCCATTGCGATTCGAGTCGCTCGTGCTGTATTCGAGTACGCTCGCCCGCCAGGGGGCGCGCTACGATGCGCTGGCCAGCGTGGCGCTGGCGTGAGGGGCAAGCAGGGTATTCGGGTGACGCGCCTCAGTGTCCGTTGCGCCGGTAGCGCGCCAGCGTGAGCCCATCGAGATCGATTTCGGGCGTGCGCTGCGTGACGAGATCGGCGACCACGCGCCCGGAGCCCATCGACATCGCCCAGCCTGTCGAACCATGCCCGACGTTGAGCCAGAGTCCCTCGACGCCGGAAGCGCCAAGCAGCGGCGCGCCGTCCGGCACCATGGGCCGCCGTCCGACCCAGAACTGCGCCGACGAGGGCGTGGCCGCATGCGGGAACCAGTCGTCGAGCACTTTCATGAGCGTTTGCAGCGCCTGTTCGCGCAGCGTCGCGCGATGGTCGCCCAGCTCCGCCGTGCCCGCGACGCGCAGATACGGGCCGAAGCGCGTGATCGCCGTCTTGAGCGATTCGTCCATGAGCGCGGCGCGCGGGGCTTTTTGCTCGTCGACGACGGGCAGCGTCGCCGAGTAGCCCTTCACGGGATAGAGGGGCACGCGCACGCCGAGCGGCGCCACGAGTGCTGCGCTCTCCACGCCCAGCGCGACGATCACCGCGTCGGCGGCGAGCGTTCGCGGCGCCGCGTCCGGCGCTTCGGGCGCGCTCGCGGACGGGCTCAGCACCTCGGCCGGCGCGCGGCGCTGCTCGCGGCGGTTGAGCTTGCCGCGGCCGGCGCGCACGCGCACGCCGCTCACCTTGCCGCCTTCGGCCTGCAGAGCCTCCGCTTCGGTATCGAGCAGAAAGCGCACGCCCCTGGCTTCGCACACGGCGCGCAGCTCGCGCGTGAAGCGCGCGCAGTCGCCCGCTTCGTCGTCGGGAAGGTAGATGCCCGCAACCGGCTTGATATGCGACCACGCGAGCCCCGGCTCGATCTGCGTGCATCCCGCGGCGTCGAGTTCGCGCCAGGCGATGCCCGCATCGCGCAGCACGTCGAGCGCTGGTTGCGCGAGTGCCAGGTCGTAGTCGCTGCGAAAGAGCTGCAAATAGCCCTGGCTGCGCCCGTATTCGAACGCATGCGTTTCGCGGAACGCGTGCAGGCAGGTGCGGCTGTAGCAGGCAATGCGCTGCATCCGCTGTTTATTCAGACGAAAGCGTTCGAGGTCGCATTCGCGCAGCCAGCGCGCGATCCAGCGCCATTGGGAGGGGGCGAGCGTGGGCCGGAAGATGAGCGGGGAAGTGGGCTTGAACAGATATTTGAGGAGCTTCGCGGGCATGCCGGGCGCCGCCCACGGCGTGACGTAGCCAGGCGCGATCACGCCCGCGTTGCCGAAGCTCGTGCCGAGCGCGACGCCGGGTTCGCGCTCGACGACCGTGACGTCGCAGCCCCGCTCGCTCAGATAATACGCAGTAGCGACGCCGATCACACCGGCGCCGAGGACGATCGTTTTCATGCCGGTCGACTCGGGTGGGACGGGAGGTATTGCAGCACGTTCGGACTCATCGTGCAGCGGATCGAGCAGCGAGCGCCTTGCCCTTCGTTTCGGGCAGGCAGAGAGCGGAGACGATCACCAGCAGATAGCCGGCGCCGGCCACGCCGCCGATCGCCTTCACGAGCGATATGGACTGCGCGAGCATGCCGACGAGAATCGGGAACAGCGAGCCGAGACCGCGCCCGAGGTTGTAGCAAAAGCCCTGACCGGAGCCGCGGATCGCATTCGGATAAAGCTCGGAGAGATAGGCGCCGATGCCCGCGAAGATCCCCTGCACCACGACGCCGAGCGGAAAGCCGAGCAGCAGCATGGCGCCATTGGTGATGGGCAGCATGGTGTAGGCCATGCCGAGCGCGAACGAGCCGAGCGCGAACAGGATGAACGAGGCGCGCCGGCCGATGCGGTCGCAGAGGATCGCGCCGACGATATAGCCCACAAACGAACCGACGATCAGCACGAACAGGTAGCCGCTCGTGTTGAACACGGAGAGATGGCGCACGGTTTTCAGGTACGTGGGCAGCCAGGTGGTGATGGCGTAGTAGCCGCCGAGCATGCCGGTGCAGAGCGCGCTGCCGAGCAGCGTGGTGGCGAGATGCGCGCGCGAGAAGATCTGCAGGAAATGCGCACGCGCGGCGCCGCTGTCACGCTCGCGCCGCGTTTGCACGAAGACGTCGGGGTCGCTCACGTTGCGGCGCACATAGAGGATCCAGAGCGCCGGCACGATGCCGATCCAGAAGCAGGCGCGCCAGGCGAGCGCCTCGGGCAGGGCGGCGAAGAAGGCCCAGTAGAGGATCGCGGCGGCTGCCCAGCCGAACGACCAGCTGCTCTGCAGGGTGCCCACCGCCTTGGCGCGGTGCTGCGGCGAGCGGATGGTCTCCGCCATCATGATCGTGACCACCGACCATTCGCCGCCGAAGCCGAAGCCCTGCAGCGTGCGCGTGGCGAGCAACTGCCAGAACGAGTTCGTGAATCCGGAGAGACAGGTGAAGATCGCGAACGTCGCAATCGTCCACTGCAGCACGCGCACGCGGCCGTAGCGGTCGGCCAGCACGCCCGCGAGCCAGCCGCCGAGCGCCGACGAGATCAGCGAGCTCGTCGCGATCATGCCGGCTTCGCTCTTGCTCATGCCCCAGGCGGCGATCAGCGTGGGGATCAGGAACGAGTAGATCATGAAATCGAACGCGTCGACGGCGTAGCCGCCGAAGCCGGCGTAGAGCGTTCGACGCTCGCGCCCGTTCAGTTCCGTGAACCACTGGAACGATCCCATCGCGTGTCTTCCCCCAATTGTTGTGTGCGCCACCATTTGTCATGCCGTATGCGGCATGAATGCTGGAGCGGGGGCTATTTTACGGCGCGACGGAACAGGCAGGCGAGCGTTTCGTTTGCATTTCCGTTAGCCAGGACGCGGTTGAAGGACTCGATGCCGGAGCGTCGGCGAGCGGTGCGACGCGCCCGCCGGCCCCAAGTTTAAGCGGCGATCCGCTCTTCGGGCATGCGCTCGATGTCGAGCGTCTCGTCGTGGAAGGCCGCAAGCGACTCGCGATGCGCGACGCTCACGATCGCCGCTTTCGGCAGACGCTCGTTGAAGAGCTTGTAGAGACGGCCTTCGTTGTCGGAATCGAGGGCGCTCGTCGCTTCGTCGAGGAACAGGTAGTCGGGCTTGTGCAGCAGCACGCGCGCACCGGCCAGCCGTTGCTGCTCGCCAGGCGAGAGCACGCGCGTCCAGTGCGCCGATTCGGCGAGGCGGTCCGCGTAGTCTTCGAGACGGCAGGCGCGCAGCGCCTCGCGGCAGTCTTCGTCGCTGTAGTCGTCGGCCGGCGACGGGTAGGTGAGCGCCGCCTTGAGCGTGCCGATCGGCAGATAGCTTTGCTGCGGGATGAACATCATGCGCGCGTCCACGGGCGCGTCGATCGAGCCTTCGCCGAACGGCCAGAGGCCCGCGAGCGCGCGCATCAGCGTGCTCTTGCCCGCACCCGAAGGGCCGCGCACGAGCCAGCGCGAGCCCGGCTTGATGGCGACGTCGCGGACTTCCGAAAGCGGCACGCCGTTAGGCAGGGCGAGCTTCAGGTGGTCGGTGGAGAGCACATTCGCGTCGACGAAGTGCAGGTTGATGCCGCCGTGCTCGGTGGCGGGCGAGACGGTTTCCTTCAGGCGCGGCGAGTGGACCACGCGCACGAATTCACGCAGACGGTTGACGGTGGCGCGCCAGTCGACCAGCGTCGAGTAACTGTTGATGAACCACGAGAACGAGTCGCTCACGGTGCCGAACGCCTGCGAGATCTGCATCAGCACGCCGAAGGTGAACGCTCCGGCGAAATAACGCGGCGCGGCGACGACGAGCGGGAAGATGATGGCGATCTGGCCGTAGAAGCTCAGCACGAAAGTGAGGCGCTTCGTGTACTTCATCACGCGCCACCAGTTGTCGCGGATGTGCTGGAAGAGGCCTTGCGCGCTGCCGCGCTCGGTGTCCATGCCGTCGTAGAAGGCGATCTGCTCGGCGTTTTCGCGCAGGCGGATGAGGCCGAAGCGGAAGTCCGCCTCCACTTTCTGCTGCTGGTAGTTGATCGACACGAGCGGATGGCCCACCTTCTGGATCACGATCGAACCGAGCACGGCGTAGAGCGCGGCGGCCCACACCATGTAGCCCGGAATCGCGAGCGGGTGGCCGCCCAGCGTGATCGAGAGTGCGCCCGCGAGCGTCCAGAGAATCGTCACGAAGGAGATCAACGTAACGACCGTGGAGAGCAGGTCCAGTGTGAGCGCGAGCGTACTGGTCGCGAACGACTGGAGGTCGTCGCTGATCCGCTGGTCCGGGTTGTCGGCCAGCCGGTCGCGCTCGATGCGATAGAACGCGCCCTTGCCGAGCCACTCGTCGAGAAAGCGCGTGGTGAGCCACTGGCGCCAGCGGAAGCCGAGCATCTGACGCAGATAGCGCCCGTACACCGCGAGGATGATGAAGGCGAACGCGAGCACCGTGAAGATCATCAGGAGGTGCGGGAACTGCTTGACGTCCTTGCCCTGCAGCGCGTTGTAGAAGTCGGCGTTCCAGCTGTTGAGCCGCACGTTGATCCACACGACCAGCAGGTTGATGACGACGATCGCGATGAGCAGCCCCCAGGCGATCCATCGCTCCTCGGACACCCAGTAGGGCTTGATCAGGCTCCAGGCCGTGATCTTTTCGGGCTGATCCGGCGTGGCGCGGGAAGAAAGGTTGGTCATGTGCGTCCTGATATAGACCCGGCCCGAGGCCGGAAAAGGCAAGCGTGCGGCGCGGCACGGCGGTGCCGGGATTCTGTCGCGAACCGCTTAAGCCGGGCTTAACCGCCGTTCAATCGACGTGTAAGCGCGCGGCCCATTGTCTCACCGGCGGCTGGTGGCGGGCGGAACCGGGCGTTGCGGGCATTGTGCCAGAGCGCAGGCGCCTCCCGGCAAATGCCCGGTGCCGGTGCGCCGGGCGGGTGAGGGTGCGTGGCGTTCGGCATGAGCGGTCGCGGAACCACGGCGCGAACCCGAGGGAAGCGGGCCGCGGCGCCAGCGCCGGCGCGGTTTGCGGGCCCCGCGCCTTTTGTGGTCTAATGTCCGCTGACGAAACAGGGGTGCTTCGCCGGCATGCCGTGCATGTCGCTGTGAGGCTGAGAGAGACCCTTCGCACCCGATCCGGGTAATACCGGCGCGGGAAGTTTCCGGAAAGTCTTGCTGGAGCCAGTTCCAGTTTCCCGCCGGGCAAGCGCGCATGGGACCCGTGTCCCATTGCCCCTCGCGCCTGTCCGGCCGGCCTTGCCAGCCGGTTTCGTCCTTGGGTACGTCTGCTGTTGCCGTACGGAAAGGATACGATGACCGCCTATTCCTCAGTCCATTTAGTTTATTGGGCCCGCGCGCTGGTCAGCATTTCGATCAGCACTTTGGCCTGCTCCGGCATACGCGTGTTTGCGCGCTGCGGAGTCGCGTCATGAACGACGTCCGCTCTGCTGCAGCCATGCCGGACTTCGCCGTTCTCGGCGGCGGGCTCTCCGGGCGCCTCGTCGCCTGGCGGCTCGCCGGCATGGGCCACCGCGTGGCGCTCTACGAGCGCGGCGGTCCCGAAGGCGCCGACGCGGCCGCATGGGTCGCGGCCGCGATGCTTGCGCCGCTGGCCGAGGCCGCCGTCGCCGAACTGCTCATCACCGAACTTGGGGTCGCGTCGCTCGAGACCTGGCCGCAGATTCTCGCGGAACTGCCCGAGCCGGTCTTCTTCCAGCACAACGGCACGCTCGTGGTCTGGCATCACGCCGACCGCACCGAGGCGCCGCTGTTCGAGCGCCGCGTGCGCGCGAATGCACCTCACTGGCTCGCCAATGAGGGTTTTGTCGCGCTTGCGGGCAAGGAACTGGACGCGGCCGAGCCCGCGCTTGCCGGGCGCTTCGCGCGCGGCTGGCTGCTGCCTGGCGAAGGACAGCTCGACAACCGCCAGGTGCTCGGTGCGCTGGCGGCGGGGCTCGCGCAACGGGGCGTCGAAACGCACTGGCACACGAGCGTGAACGACGCCGATCTGCCGCGTGCCCGCGTGACGATCGATTGCCGGGGCCTGGGCGCCAAGCCCGCGTTGCCCGCGTTGCGCGGAATCCGCGGCGAGGTGGCGCGCGTGCATGCACCGGGCATCGGGCTCTCGCGGCCCGTGCGCCTCCTGCATCCGCGTTATCCGCTCTATATCGCGCCGAAGCAGAACGACCTCTACGTGATCGGCGCCACCGAGATCGAAGGCGAGGACATGTCGCCGGTGAGCGTGCGCTCGGCGCTCGAATTGCTGAGCGCCGCGTTCGCCGTGCATCCGGCCTTCGGCGAGGCACGCATCCTCGAACTCAATTCGCAGTGCCGTCCAACGCTGCCCGATCATCGTCCGGCGCTGATCTGGGACGGCGCACAAACCTTGCGCGTGAATGGCCTTTACCGGCACGGTTTCATGATCGCGCCCGCCGTGGCCGACGAAGCGGTCCGCTGCGCGCGGGCGCTGCTCGACCAGCGCGTGGCCGATCAGGACGCCTTCGAAACGCTGCGCCGCGACTCGCGCTGGAGCGCGATGCTGCATGTGCAGGGCGCGCGGGAGACGGCCTGACGCGCAGCGGCAGGGCTGCACGAGGGGTGTTTCCAGTAACAGGACTTGTAGTGAACCGAATCGACATGGACATACAGATCAACCAGAAGCCGCTCACGCTGCCCGAAGGGGCGACCGTCGCCGACGCGCTCACCGCGTTCGGCGCACGGCCGCCTTATGCGGTCGCGCTGAACGGCGATTTCGTCGCGCGCGGCCAGCATGGCGCGCGCACGCTCCAGGCGGGCGACCGCCTCGACGTCGTGAGCCCGGTGGCGGGCGGCTGAGCCGTCTCGCCCGTTCGCGTGCTTTTGCGTCCGCTTTTGCGCTCCTCCGACGCCTCGACCCGATGCCACCGCGCAAGGATTCTTCCGCCATGACCACCCCTTCCACCGCCGACGCGCTCACGCTCTACGGCGAAACCTTCGCGAGCCGCGTGCTGCTCGGCTCGTCGCGCTATCCGTCGCTGCAGTCGCTGTCCGATTCGATCGGTGCGGCGCGGCCCGGCATGATCACCGTGGCGCTGCGCCGCCAGATGAACGACGGCACCGCCGAAGCGGGCTTCTTCGACCTGCTCAAGCGCCACGGCGTGCCGCTCCTGCCGAACACGGCGGGCTGCCTCACCGTCAACGAAGCCGTGACGACGGCCCACATGGCGCGCGAAGTCTTCGATACCGACTGGATCAAGCTCGAACTGATCGGCGACGACTACACGCTGCAGCCCGACCCGGTCGGCCTGATCGAGGCCGCGTCGCGCCTCGTGCGGGACGGCTTCAAGGTGCTGCCTTACTGCACCGAAGACCTCGTGATCGGCCGGCGTTTGCTCGACGCGGGCTGCGAGGCGCTGATGCCTTGGGGCGCGCCGATCGGCACCGGCAAAGGCGTGATCAATCCCTATGGCCTGCGCGTGCTGCGCGAACGGTTGCCGGACGTGCCGCTGATCGTCGACGCGGGCCTTGGCGTGCCCTCGCACGCGGCGCAGGTGATGGAATGGGGTTTCGACGGCGTGCTGCTGAACACGGCGGTCTCGCAGGCGACGCACCCGGACGCGATGGCGCGCGCGTTCGCGCTGGGCGTGGAGGCGGGCCGCGCCGCGTATCTTGCCGGGCCGATGGCCGAGCGCGAGGCGGCCGTGGCGAGCACGCCCGTCGTGGGCATGCCGTTCTGGCATCAGGATGGAGGCCAGCAATGACCGAGATGCTGCGACCGCAGGACCGCGAGCTGTTCTGGCCGCCGGCCGACGAACTGACCACCACCGCAGAGCGCATCCGCGCGCGCCTTGGAGACTGGCCGCCGACGCACGCGCCCTGGCGCATCTGCCTCACGCCGCCGGACGCGCCGAACGGCGGCGACCTGATCATGCTGACCGACGCGACGCCGCACCTCGCGAACATCGCGCGCTGGATGACCGAAGGCGCAGGCGTGATCGAAGCGGCCGGCGACGCTCCCAAAGCGGGCCGTGTGACGCTGCATCTGGGTGGCGAGCGCTATGCGCTGGAAGGCGAGCTGGCCGAAGACTGGGTGCCGGCGCTGGCGGCTTTCCTCGACTGCGGCTTCGACCCGCACGACGCGCTCGTGCTGGCGCTGGCCTGGCGCGACGGGGACGAGGCTGGCGAGGACGCGTGGCCGGTCGACTTCGCGCGCTTTCCGCGCGTGCTGGACTTGCCGGCCGCGCCGGCCCAACCGTTCGCGCCGTGCCCGGCGAAGCTCGGCCTGTACCCGGTGCTGCCGACGGCCGACTGGGTCGAGCGCGTGCTCGACTACGGCGCAAAGACGGCGCAGTTGCGCAGCAAGCAGCCGAAATCGCCGCAATTGGTGGCGGAAATAGAACGCTGTGTTGCGGCGGGCCGCCGGCACGATGCCCGCGTGTTCATCAACGACCACTGGCGGGAGGCGCTGGCGGCCGGCGCTTACGGCGTACACCTTGGCCAGGAGGATCTGCGCGACGCGGATCTCGGCGCCATCGCAGCGGCGGGCGTGCGTCTCGGCCTCTCGACGCACGGCTACTTCGAGATGCTCACGGCGCTGCACTTCCGCCCAAGCTATATCGCGCTCGGCGCCGTGTTCCCGACCACGACCAAGGCGATGCCGACCGCGCCGCAGGGGCTCAAGCGTCTCGTGCGCTACGTGCAGCTTCTCGAGGGCGTGGTTCCGCTGGTGGCGATCGGCGGCATCGACGGCGCCGTGCTGCCGCAGGTGCTCGCGACGGGCGTCGGCTGCGCAGCCGTCGTGCGGGCGGTGACCGAGGCCGCCGACCCGGCTGGAGCTGTTGCTGCGTTGCAGAACGCGTTTACGCAATAATGGCCCGCTGACGGAAGGTCGGACGTTGTGTCCGGCCATGCCGTCGGGGGGCCGGTCGACGTCGGGTTGACGTCCTTTACCGGCTGGATCGGCGACGGGGCGCGTCACGGCAGCTTTTTCATGATGGCCCTATAATCCCGCCTTCGTGTAAATGGACTGTCAGCTTACGTGCCATCCTCATCTGAATCCCTGCTGGAGCTGCGCGACGTCGATTTCGGCTACGGCGACCGGCTCGTCCTGTCCGGCCTGAACATGCGCTTTGGGCGCGGCCAGGTCGTGGCGGTCATGGGCGGCTCCGGCGGCGGCAAGACGACGGTGCTGCGTCTGATCGGCGGTCTCGTGCGCGCCCGGCGCGGCCAGGTGCTGTTTCATGGCGAAGACGTCGGCGCCCAGTCGCGCGAAGGCCTCTACGCCCTGCGGCGCAGGATGGGCATGCTGTTTCAGTTCGGCGCGCTCTTCACCGACATGTCGGTGTTCGAGAATGTCGCCTTCGCCCTGCGCGAACACACCGACCTCCCCGAAGAGCTGGTCCGCGACCTCGTGCTGATGAAGCTCAACGCCGTGGGCTTGCGCGGCGCACGCGATCTCGCGCCGTCGGAGATTTCGGGCGGCATGGCCCGGCGCGTCGCGCTGGCGCGCGCCATTGCGCTCGACCCCGAACTCATGATGTACGACGAGCCGTTCGCGGGCCTCGACCCGATCTCGCTCGGCATCACGGCGAACCTGATCCGCACGCTCAACAACGCGCTCGGCGCGACCTCGATCCTCGTCACGCACGACGTGCCCGAGTCGTTCGCCATCGCCGACTACGTGTACTTTCTCGCCAACGGCGGCGTGCACGCGCAGGGCACGCCTGCCGAGCTGCGCGCCTCCACCGACCCGACGGTGCGCCAGTTCATCGACGGCGCGCCGGACGGCCCGTTCCGTTTTCACTACCCGGCGGACGTGCCGCTCGCCGCGGATTTCGGCATCGGCGGAGACCGCTCATGATCGGCGCCATCAGCTCGCTCGGGCGCTCGGTCATCGAACAGATCACGCGCGCCGGTCACGCGGCCCGCTTCTTCGTGCGCCTCGTGCTCGAATTTTTTCCGCTCCTGCGGCGACCGCGCCTTGTCACGAAGCAGATCCACTTCGTCGGTAATTATTCGCTGCTGATCATTGCCGTCTCGGGGCTCTTCGTCGGCTTCGTGCTGGGCCTGCAGGGCTATTACACGCTCAACCGCTACGGTTCCGAACAGGCGCTCGGCCTGCTGGTGGCGCTTTCGCTCGTGCGCGAACTCGGGCCGGTCGTCACGGCGCTGCTGTTCGCGGGCCGCGCGGGCACCTCGCTCACGGCGGAAATCGGCCTCATGAAGGCCGGCGAGCAACTGACCGCGATGGAGATGATGGCGGTCGATCCCGTGCGGATCGTGGTCGCGCCGCGCATGTGGGCGGGCGTGATCGCCATGCCGATCCTCGCGGCGATCTTCAGCGCGGTCGGCATACTCGGCGGCTACGTGGTGGGCGTGCTGCTGATCGGCGTCGATGCGGGCGCTTTCTGGTCGCAGATGCAGGGCGGCGTGGACGTCTGGACCGACGTGGGCAACGGTGTGATCAAGAGTCTCGTGTTCGGCTTCGCCGTGACGTTCACCGCGCTTTACCAGGGCTACGAAGCCAGGCCGACGCCCGAGGGCGTGTCGCGCGCGACCACGAAGACGGTCGTGTACGCGTCGCTCGCCGTGCTGGGTCTCGACTTCCTGCTCACCGCACTGATGTTCAGCTAAGGTCGCACGCTGTGAGTGGCCGGGTCGCGCAGACTGCGCAGCCCCGCCTCGGCGGTTCCACCTGAAGACGGCAGGCGTTGGCGCCGCCGCAACGGATTCTGATTGGGATGACGATGAAAAAGAATGCTCTCGACTTCTGGGTCGGTCTGTTCGTGGTGCTGGGCTTCATCGCGCTGTTGTTTCTCGCGCTGAAGGCCGGCAACATGAGCTCGCTGTCGTTCCAGACGACCTATCCGGTCAAGCTCAAGTTCGACAACATCGGCGGGCTCAAACCGCGCGCGCCTGTGAAGAGCGCGGGCGTGACCGTGGGCCGGGTGGCGTCGATCGGCTTCGACACGAACACGTACCAGGCGCTCGTGACGATCAACATCGACCAGCAATACCAGTTCCCGAAGGATACGTCGGCGAAAATCCTGACCTCGGGCCTGCTCGGCGAGCAGTACATCGGCCTGGAGCCGGGCGGCGACAGCGAAATGCTCAAGGCGGGCGACACCATTGCCATGACGCAGTCGGCGATCGTTCTCGAGAACCTGATCGGTCAGTTCCTCTACAGCAAAGCCGCCGATTCGGGGGCGGCGAAACCAGGCGCCTCGGCACCGGCTCCGGCGCCGGCCGAGGCCGGCTCGGGCGCGGCAGGCAAGTGAGAAGGAGAAGAACAATGTTCACGATGCGCATGCGCGCAGCCGCGATGGGTGTCGCGGTGCTGGCGATCTCGGGGTGCGCGACGGTGCAGACGCCGTCGAAGGACGACCCGTGGGAAGGTTTCAACCGTTCGATCTTCACGTTCAACGACAAGGTGGACCAATACGCGCTCAAGCCCGTGGCCAAGGGCTACGTGTGGGCGACGCCGCAGCCGGTGCGTGACAGCGTCACGAACTTCTTCTCGAATATCGGCGACGTCTACAACGCGGCGAACAACCTCCTGCAGTTGAAGATCACCGACGGCGTGGAAGACATCATGCGGATCGTGATCAACACGGTTTTCGGTGTCGGCGGTCTGTTCGACGTGGCGACGCTCGCGAAGCTGCCCAAGCACGACCAGGATCTGGGCCTCACGCTCGGGCATTACGGCGTGCCGGCCGGACCGTACCTCGTGCTGCCGTTCCTTGGCCCGAGCACGGTCCGCGACGCCGTGGGCTCGGCCGGCAACTATTTCATTAACCCGCTGACGTACGTCAATCCGGCGGCGGTGAGCTGGGGGCTGTACGGCCTGAACATCGTCAGCACCCGGGCCAACCTGCTGGGCGCGAGCGACCTGCTCGAGGGGGCGGCGATCGACAAGTACTCGTTCGTGCGTAACGGCTACCTCCAGCGCCGCGCCTATCAGTTGTCCGACGGCAAGGGCAACGCGTCGTCGAACCTGCCCGACTACGGCGAAGGCGCGCCGCCGCCGAAGTACGAGGACGTCGACCAGGGCGCGGCCGCGCCTGCGGCTGCCGCTTCCGGTGCGCAAGGGACCAGCACGTCGAATGCCGCCGGCACGGCGCCCGCATTGCCGGCTGGCGGCCCTGCGCCGCTGTCGGGCCCGAACGGAGCGGCTGCGGCCACGGGCGCGTCGGACACGACCGTGCCGGCCGACCAGATGGTGCCGCCCGCGCGTATCGGCTATCCGTCGATGCTGCGTCTGCACTGAGCGGCGGCTCCGCCCGATTTGTCAGACGTAAGCCGCTGAGTAACATGAAGAAACGGTTGTCGCAGAATCTTCGCAGTTTAACGATGGAGCCCGATAGAACTCGCGTGATATTGTTGGCTCCAACGGGGTGCTTCTCCCCATCACGCAGGACTTGATATGAAAAAATTCTTTCTGTTGCCGCTTTTCGCCATGTTTTTTGCGATGACGGGCGTGGCGTCCGCACAAACGGTGGACACCAGCAACCCGGATACGATGGTCCAGCAGGTCACCCAGCAGGTGATCGACCAGATCCGCGGCGACAAGTCGATCCAGGCGGGCGACATCAACAAGATCACGCAGCTCGTCAACGAGAAGATCCTGCCGTACATGGACTTCCGCCGTACGACGCAACTGGCGATGGGCCGCAACTGGCGCACGGCCACGCCGGATCAGCAGGCGCAGGTCATCGAGCAGTTCAAGACCCTCCTGATCCGCACGTACTCGGGCGCGCTCGCCCAGGTGCGCGACCAGCAGATCCAGTACAGGCCGTTCCGCGCGAACCCGGACGACACCGACGTCGTGGTGCGTTCGATGGTCATGAACAATGGCCAGCAGATCGAGCTCGACTACCGTCTGTACAAGACGCCGCAAGGCTGGCGCGTGTACGACATCAACGTGCTCGGCGCGTGGCTGATCCAGGCGTACCAGCAGCAGTTCCAGGAAAAGATCCAGCAAGGCGGCGTGGATGGCCTGATCCAGTTCCTCACGCAGCGCAACCAGCAGCTCGCCGCGGGCAAGACTTCGTGAGCACGAGCTTCGATACCGGTGCGGCGCTGACCCACGAGAGCGCGAAAGCCGCGCTCTCGGCGGGCCTGGCGCGCATCGCGCAGGGTGCAACCGCCGTCGACTGCGCGCCCCTCACGCAATTCGATTCGTCGGCGCTGGCCGTGCTGATCGCCTGGCAGCGCGCCGCGCGCGAGCGCGGCACGACGCTCGACGTCCTCAATCTGCCTTCCAAGCTCGCGAGCCTCGCGCACGCCTACGGCGTCGATTCGCTCCTCCACGAGCGACATTGACGCGCGGCGGCCCCCGGTCCCCGGTTCTGCCGGCGGGCTGGGCGGGTTCGCCGCGATTCCCTCCTCTGCGTCTCTTCGGGCCAGGTCGGGTGTAGCGACTTTGCCCTATAATCAACCGTTTTTTGGGCGTTGCCGCCGGATTTTCGGCGGCACGGATGGCGCTACGGGCTGTCCCCCCATTTCCCGGTCTTCCCCCGCAGCATTGATGCACTTTACAGCCGCACCGCCACGAGACGGGCGGCGTTCGAGTCATGCCAGCCATAGAAATTCGTAACGTCAAGAAGCGCTACAAGGAGCTCCAGGCGCTCAAGGGCGTCAGCTTTACGGTCGAGGAGGGTGAGTTCTTCGGGCTGCTCGGCCCGAATGGTGCGGGCAAGACGACGCTCATCAGCATTCTTGCGGGCCTCGCGCGCGCCGATGAAGGCTCGATTGCCGTGCGCGGCCACGACGTCGTGAACGACTACCGCAATGCGCGCCGTAGCCTTGGCGTCGTGCCGCAGGAACTCGTGTTCGATCCGTTCTTCACGGTGCGCGAGACGCTGCGCATCCAGTCCGGCTACTTCGGCCTGCGCAACAACGACGCGTGGATCGACGAGGTCATGGCCAACCTCGACCTCACCGAAAAAGCCGACGTCAACATGCGCGCGCTCTCGGGCGGCATGAAGCGCCGCGTGCTGGTGGCGCAGGCGCTCGTGCATCGTCCGCCTGTGATCGTGCTCGACGAGCCGACTGCCGGCGTGGACGTCGAGTTGCGCCAGACACTCTGGAAATTCATCGCGCGCCTGAATCGCGAAGGCCACACGATCGTGCTCACCACGCACTACCTGGAGGAAGCCGAGGAACTGTGCGATCGCATCGCGATGCTGCGCCGCGGCGAGGTCGTGGCGCTCGAGCGCACGAGCACGCTCCTGCAGCGCTTCGCGGGCACGCAACTGTTCCTGCGTTTCTCGGAGGGCGTGCTGCCTGCCGAGCTGCGCACGCTCGAAGTCGATCCGTCGAACGTCAACACGCGCCAACACCTGCTGCGTCTTGCCAACTACGACGAGGTCGAGCGTATCCTCGCGCTGTGCCGCGCGAATGGCTGCAAGCTCGAAGAGGTGGAGGTCCGCAAGGCCGATCTGGAGGATGTCTTCGTGCAGGTGATGAGCGGTCCGGAAGTGATCGAGGGGCTGGCATGAGCGGTTATAGCGGATTCAGTACGCTGTTCTACAAGGAAGTGCTGCGTTTCTGGAAGGTCGCCTTCCAGACCGTGCTCGCGCCCGTCATCACCGCGCTGCTCTATCTGACGATTTTCGGCCACGCGCTGCGCGGTCACGTGCAGGTGTATCCGGGCGTCGAGTACACGAGTTTCCTGATTCCCGGCCTCGTGATGATGAGCGTGCTGCAGAACGCGTTCGCGAACAGCTCGTCGTCGTTGATCCAGTCGAAGATCACGGGCAATCTCGTATTTGTCCTCTTGCCGCCGCTCGCCGCCTGGGAGATGTTTGGGGCTTACGTGCTCGCGTCCATCGTACGCGGGCTCGCGGTCGGCGCGGGCGTGTTCGTGGTGACGATCTGGTTCATTCCGGTGAGCTTCGCCGCGCCGCTCTACATCGTGGCGTTCGCGGTGCTCGGCTCGGCCATTCTTGGCACGCTCGGCCTCATCGCCGGCATCTGGGCCGAGAAGTTCGACCAGCTCGCCGCGTTCCAGAACTTCCTCATCATGCCGCTCACGTTCCTCTCGGGCGTGTTCTACTCGACGCATACGTTGCCGCCCGTGTGGCGCGAAGTGTCGCGGCTCAACCCGTTTTTCTACATGATCGACGGTTTTCGCTATGGGTTCTTCGGCTTGTCCGACGTGAATCCGTTTGCGAGCTTCGCGGTCGTTTTCGTTTTTTTCGTGGCGCTCGCCGCGCTCGCGATGCGTCTGCTCGCGAGCGGCTACAAGCTGCGCCACTAAGCAGGACAGGAGCTTCTCACCATGTTGCCGACACCGGAGCAGGTCAAGCAGTACATCTCGGCAGGGCTCGCGTGCGAGCACCTCGAAGTGGAGGGCGACGGCCAGCACTTCTTCGCGACCATCGTTTCGCCGTCCTTCGAAGGCAAGCGCCTGATCCAGCGTCATCAGTTGGTCTACGCCGCGCTTGGCGATCGCATGCGCGAGGAAATCCACGCGCTCAGCATGAAGACGCTCACGCCCGCCGAATGGCAGAACGCATAATCTGGAATATCAGTGCGAATCACCCAGGATAAAGACGGCGCCGTCAATGGCGCCTCGCCCCAAGCGAAAGACGCGGCCCAGCAGGCAGGCCGCACGGATCAGGAAACCTCAGGCATGGACAAACTCGTCATCGTCGGCGGGCAGAAGCTCGCAGGGGAAGTGGCCGTTTCCGGCGCGAAGAATGCCGCGCTGCCCATTCTGTGCGCGAGCCTTCTGACGGCGGAGCCGGTCCATCTGGAGAACGTGCCCGACCTGCAGGACGTGCGTACCACGCTCAAGCTGCTCGGCCAGATGGGTGTGCGTACCGAGCAGTCGGGCAGCCGCGTGCAGCTCGACGCTTCGAACCTGACCCATCTCGTCGCGCCGTACGAGCTCGTGAAGACCATGCGTGCCTCGATCCTCGTGCTCGGGCCGCTCGTCGCGCGCTTCGGCGAGGCGAAGGTGTCGCTGCCCGGCGGCTGCGCGATCGGCGCGCGCCCCGTGGACCAGCACATCAAGGGCCTGCAGGCGATGGGCGCCGAGATCACGATCGAGCACGGCTTCATCGAGGCACGGGCGAAGCGCCTGAAGGGTGCGCGCATCGTCACCGACATGATCACCGTGACCGGCACGGAAAACCTGCTGATGGCCGCGGTGCTGGCCGAGGGCGAAACGGTGATCGAGAACGCCGCGCGCGAGCCCGAAGTGGCCGACCTCGCGAACCTGCTCGTCGCGATGGGCGCGAAGATCGAGGGCATCGGCACGGACCGCATCGTGATCCAGGGCGTCGACAAGCTGCACGGCGCGAAGCACACGGTCATTCCCGACCGTATCGAAGCCGGCACGTTCCTGTGCGCCGTGGCGGCCGCCGGTGGCGACGTCACGCTGCGCCACGTGCGCCCGGGCATCCTCGACGCCGTCACCGAGAAGCTGTGCGAAGCCGGCGTGACGATCGAAGAGGGCGACGACTGGATGCGCGTGCGCATGAGCGGCCGTGCGCGCGCCGTCAACGTGCGCACCTCCGAATATCCGGCCTTCCCTACCGACATGCAGGCGCAGTTCATGGCGCTCAATGCGCTGGCGGACGGCACCTCGCAGGTCGTGGAAACGATCTTCGAGAACCGCTTCATGCACGTGCAGGAGCTGAACCGCCTGGGCGCGAGCATCACCATCGACGGCAACACGGCGCTCGTGGCGGGCGTCGAGAAGCTCTCGGGCGCGAAGGTCATGGCAACCGACCTGCGCGCTTCGGCGAGCCTCGTGATCGCGGGCCTGTGCGCCGACGGCGAGACGCTGATCGACCGTATCTATCACCTCGACCGCGGCTACGACCGCATGGAAGAGAAGCTGACGAAGATCGGCGCGAACGTGAGGCGCATCAAGGGGAGCGCGGCATGAGCACCGTCCAGACGCCGGCTGCGGCGGCAGGCGCGCCGCTTACGCTCGCGCTCTCGAAGGGCCGCATCTTCGAAGAGACGATGCCGCTCCTCGCCGCCGCGGGCGTGCAGGTGGCGGAAGACCCCGAGACCTCGCGCAAGCTGATCCTGCCGACCACCGATGCCAACCTGCGCGTGATCATCGTGCGCGCGACCGACGTGCCGACCTACGTGGAATACGGCGCCGCGGATTTCGGCGTGGCCGGCAAGGACGTACTGCTGGAGCACGGCGGCAGCGGCCTCTACCAGCCGATCGACCTCGACATCGCGCGTTGCCGCATGTCGGTGGCCGTGAAGGCGGGCTTCGACTACGCGAACGCGGTGCGCCAGGGCGCGCGCCTGCGCGTCGCGACGAAATACACGGAAACCGCGCGGCAGCACTTCGCGGCGAAGGGCGTGCACGTCGACCTGATCAAGCTGTACGGCTCGATGGAGCTGGCGCCGCTCGTCGGCCTCGCCGATGCGATCGTCGACCTCGTCAGCTCGGGCGGTACGCTGCGCGCGAACAATCTGGTCGAGGTCGAGGAGATCATGCCGATCTCGTCACGCCTCGTCGTGAACCAGGCGGCGCTCAAGTTGAAGCGCGCCGCGCTGCGGCCTTTCATCGACGCGTTCGAACGCGCGTCGCGTCGCGGCGCCAACGCGGCTGCTGCCACGGCTGGCTAAGGCCAGCTTAGGCAGGCGTCGTTCGCACGAGGGGGCCGGCTCAGGGCGCCCTCGCGCACAAACCGTTACGGATGGGTATCAGCATGGCTATCACGATTCGCAAACTCGACTCCAGCGCCGAAGGTTTCAAGAAGGCGCTGCACGCGGTGCTCGCGTTCGAGGCGAGCGAAGACGAGGCGATCGAGCGCTCGGTGGCGCAGATCCTTGCCGACGTGAAAGCGCGCGGCGACGCCGCCGTGCTCGACTACACGAACCGCTTCGACCGTCTTTCGGCCAACAGCGTCGCGGCGCTGGAGCTGCCCATGAGCGAACTCGAAGCGGCGCTGGAGAGCCTCGAGCCCAAGCAGCGCGCGGCGCTCGAAGCGGCGGCGGCGCGCGTGCGCGGCTACCACGAGAAGCAGCGCATCGAGTGCGGCTCGCATAGCTGGCAATACACCGAAGCGGACGGCACCGTGCTCGGCCAGAAGGTCACGCCGCTCGACCGCGTGGGCCTCTACGTGCCGGGTGGCAAGGCCGCGTATCCGTCGTCGGTGCTGATGAACGCGATTCCCGCGCGCGTAGCGGGCGTGCGCGAGATCGTCATGGTCGTGCCCACGCCCGACGGCGTGAAGAATCCGCTCGTGCTCGCCGCCGCGCTGCTTGGCGGCGTGGACCGCGTGTTCACGATCGGCGGGGCGCAGGCCGTGGCGGCGCTCGCTTACGGCACGGACACGATTCCGCCCGTCGACAAGATCTGCGGCCCCGGCAATGCCTATGTGGCGTCGGCCAAGCGCCGCGTGTTCGGCACGGTCGGCATCGACATGATCGCGGGCCCCTCGGAAATCCTCGTGCTCTGCGACGGCACCACGGACCCGCGCTGGGTCGCGATGGACCTGTTCTCGCAGGCCGAGCACGACGAGCTTGCGCAGTCGATCCTGCTGTGCCCGGACGCGGCGTTCATCGCGCGCGTGGAAGAGGCGATCGGCGAGCTGCTGCCCAGCATGCCGCGTGCGGAAGTCATTGCCACGTCGCTCACGAACCGCGGCGCGCTCGTGAAGGTGCGCGACATGGCCGAAGCCTGCGCCATCGCCAACGAGATCGCGCCCGAGCACCTGGAGATCTCCGCGCTGGACCCGCAGAAGTGGGGTACCGAAATCCGCCATGCCGGCGCGATCTTCCTCGGCCGCTACACGAGCGAGAGCCTCGGCGACTACTGCGCGGGGCCGAATCACGTGCTGCCTACGTCGCGTACCGCACGTTTCTCGTCGCCGCTCGGCGTTTATGATTTCCTCAAGCGCTCGAGCCTCATCGAGGTCAGCGCGGAAGGCGCGCAGACGCTCGGCGAAATCGCCGCCGAACTGGCCTATGGCGAGGGCCTGCAGGCTCACGCCCGCAGCGCCGAATACCGGATGAAGCAGGGCTGACCGCACCTGGCGGCCCGGTGCCGGGCTACCCTGCCGTGCGATCCATGGCAGGCTGGCCCGGTTGTGCAACGTTCTGCAGGCGCATGGAACGGCAAGACCCGTTTGCGAGAACCTTACGATAACCAGGGCGGCTCCGAAGCCGTCCGATAGAGGGCTGGCCGCCATCGCGCGCGTCCGCCCGCCCAACATGACGACACCACAAGACATCCTCCGCCCCGATGTGCTCGCGATGACGAGCTATCCGGTGCCCGACGCGACCGGCTTCGTGAAGCTGGACGCCATGGAAAACCCGTTCACGCTGCCCGGCGATCTTGCGGCGCGACTGGGCGAGCATCTGACGGAGGTCGCGCTGAACCGCTATCCGGCGCCGCGTCCCGAGGCGCTGATCGCGAAGCTCAAGGCCGTCATGCGCGCGCCGGCCGAGTGCGACGTGCTGCTTGGCAACGGCTCGGACGAAATCATCAGCATGATCACGATGGCGTGCGCGAAAGCGGGCGCGAAGGTGCTTGCGCCGGTGCCCGGCTTCGTGATGTACGCCATGTCGGCGAAGTTCGCGCAGGTGGAGTTCGTGGGCGTGCCGCTCAATGCGGATTTCACGCTCGATACGGATGCCATGCTCGCGGCGATCGCCGAACATCGTCCCGCCGTGATCTGGCTTGCGTACCCGAACAACCCGACCGGCACGCTATTCGACGACGCCGATATCGAGCGCATCATCGCGGCAGCCCAGGCCGCGCAGGGTCTCGTCGTGATCGACGAGGCTTACCAGCCGTTCGCGCAGAAAAGCTGGATGCCGCGCGCGGGCGAGTTCGACAACGTCGTAGTGATGCGCACGATGTCGAAGCTCGGGCTGGCGGGTATCCGCCTCGGCTACCTGGCGGGCCGCCCCTCGTGGCTCAACGAATTCGACAAGGTGAGGCCGCCGTACAACGTCAACGTGCTGACCCAGGCCGCCGCGAATTTCCTGCTCGATCACGTGGACGTGCTCGACGCGCAGGCCGCGCAGTTGCGCACCGGGCGCGCGGTGCTCGCGGCCGAAGTGGCGAAACTGCCGGGCGCCGAAGTGTTCGAGAGCGCCGGCAATTTCCTGCTGGTGCGCGTGCCGGACGCCGCCGCGGTGTTCGATACGCTGCTCACGGCGCGGGTTTTGATCAAAAACGTGAGTAAAATGCACCCATTGCTGGCGAATTGTGTTCGCCTCACCGTCGGGACACCCGACGAAAACGCGCAGCTCCTCGCCGCGCTGAAGCTCGTGCTGAAGTGAGCTTCGTTCTCTAACTCTCCTGTTACGGGTTGTTTGAAGGAAATTGCCATGCGCGTCGCGCAAGTCGTTCGCAACACCAGCGAAACGCAAATCCGCGTCAAGATCAATCTGGACGGCACCGGCGAGCAGAAGCTCGCGACCGGCGTGCCGTTTCTCGACCACATGCTCGACCAGATCGCACGACACGGTCTGATCGACCTGGAAATCGAGGCGCATGGCGATACGCATATCGACGATCACCATACGGTCGAGGACGTCGGCATCACGCTCGGCCAGGCGGTGGCGCAGGCTATCGGCGACAAGAAGGGCATTCGCCGCTACGGCCATGCCTACGTGCCGCTCGACGAGGCGCTTTCGCGCGTCGTGATCGACTTCTCCGGCCGTCCGGGCCTCGAATTTCACGTGCCGTTCACGCGCGCGCGCATCGGCACGTTCGACGTCGATCTGTCGATCGAGTTTTTCCGCGGCTTCGTCAACCATGCGGGCGTGACCCTGCACATCGACAATCTGCGCGGGCTGAATGCTCACCATCAGATGGAAACCGTGTTCAAGGCCTTCGGGCGGGCGCTGCGCCAGGCTTCCGAGCTGGATGAGCGCGCGGCGGGCCGGATTCCGTCGACGAAGGGCAGCCTTTAACGACCTACACCGTACACGACGAGCGGCGCACGCAGGCCCGACGCACTCCGGTTAGCACGCCGCGCCCTTTGCGCGGTGGCGCAGGCGTGCCGGTTGCGCAGTGCGGCCAGGTCCGCGCGCGGCTTGCCGCACCGGCGATCTGCCGCTTCGTGCCGGCGATACCGGATTGCCGTCGCCGCAAGGTGATGAGGATTGGACGGCATGCGAAGGGCGCGTACGCATTGCTTCCGCCAGATCAAGCCAGGAGCCAGGGCCCACGCGGCCTGATTCGAGATGAAGACTTCAATTGCGATTGTGGATTATGGGATGGGCAACCTGCGTTCGGTGGCCCAGGCGCTGAAACAGGCGGCGCCCGAAGCCGACGTAGCCATCGTCGATCGCCCCGAGGCGATCCGCGCGGCCGACCGCGTCGTGCTGCCGGGCCAGGGCGCGATGCCCGACTGCATGCGCTCGCTCGCCGAATCGGGCCTGCAGGAGGCCGTGATCGAGGCGTCGCGTACGAAGCCGCTGATGGGCGTGTGCGTGGGCGAGCAGATGCTGTTCGACTGGAGCGCCGAGGGCGACACGAAGGGCCTCGGGCTGTTGCCCGGCAAGGTCGTGCGCTTCGAGCTGGAAGGGCAACTGCAGGACGACGGCTCCCGCTTCAAGGTGCCGCAGATGGGCTGGAACGTCGTGCGCCAGACGCGCGCGCATGCGCTCTGGGAAGGCGTGCCCGACGGCAGCCACTTCTACTTCGTGCACAGCTACTACGTCGTGCCCGACGACACGGCTCACACGGTGGGCGAGACGCCTTACGGCGCCGCCTTTACCTCGGCGGTGGCGCGGGATAACATCTTCGCCACTCAATTTCACCCGGAAAAGAGCGCGGCGACGGGTTTGCGCGTCTATCGCAACTTCGTCCACTGGAACCCGTGATGGCCCGGACGGGCTCGCGCGGCGCGGGCATCGGCCGTTCGGCCAGTGCGACCGCCAACCCGATTTGCGTCAGCAAGACGGCCGAAAGACTTGTACTAAACTAGCGAAACGGCGTCGGATCGGCCTTTTTCTCGACCGGCGCCGGCTGTATTCAACCTTCTTCCCAGATAACACGCGATAGCTATGCTGCTGATTCCGGCCATCGATCTCAAAGACGGTCACTGCGTACGCCTCAAGCAAGGCGATATGGACCAGGCGACGATTTTCTCCGAAGAGCCGGGGGCCATGGCCCGACACTGGCTCGAGCGCGGCGCGCGGCGCCTGCACCTCGTCGACCTGAACGGTGCCTTCGCAGGCAAGCCGAAGAACGAAGACGCGATCCGCGAGATCATTGCGGAAGTGGGCGACCGGATTCCCGTGCAGCTCGGCGGCGGCATTCGCGACCTCGACACGATCGAGCGCTATCTGGACGACGGCCTCTCGTACGTGATCATCGGCACGGCCGCGGTCAAGAACCCGGGCTTTCTGCAGGAAGCCTGTACGGCATTCGGGGGCCATATCATCGTCGGTCTCGACGCGAAGGACGGCAAGGTCGCCACCGACGGCTGGAGCAAGCTCACGGGCCACGAAGTCGTGGATCTCGCGCGCAAGTTCGAAGACTACGGCGTCGAGTCGATCATCTACACCGACATCGGCCGTGACGGCATGCTCCAGGGCATCAACATCGAGGCAACAGTGCGCCTTGCGCGCGCGGTGAAGATTCCCATCATCGCGAGCGGCGGCCTCTCGAACCTGGCCGACATCGACGCACTCTGCGAAGTGGAAGACGAAGGCGTCGAAGGCGTGATCTGCGGCCGCGCCATCTATTCGGGCGATCTGGATTTCACCCAGGCCCAGACCCGTGCAGACAGCCTGCGCGAATCGGACGACGCCTGATAACGTCAAGCGCCACGCGGCTCAATCGACTGGCAACATCGGCAAGATCATGGCTCTACCCAAACGCATCATCCCCTGTCTCGACGTGACCGCCGGGCGGGTCGTCAAGGGCGTCAACTTCGTCGAACTGCGCGACGCCGGCGATCCCGTCGAAATCGCGCGCCGCTACGACGAGCAGGGCGCCGACGAACTCACGTTTCTCGATATCACCGCGACCTCCGACCAGCGCGACCTGATCCTGCCGATCATCGAAGCGGTGGCCTCGCAGGTGTTCATTCCGCTGACGGTCGGCGGCGGCGTGCGCGCCGTCGAGGACGTGCGCCGTCTGCTCAACGCGGGCGCGGACAAGATCAGCATGAACTCCTCGGCGGTGGCCAATCCGCAACTCGTGCGCGACGCCGCCGACAAGTACGGCTCGCAGTGCATCGTCGTCGCCGTTGACGCGAAGCGCACTTCGGCGCCCGGCGAGCCCGCGCGCTGGGAGGTGTTCACGCACGGCGGGCGCAAGGCGACCGGCATCGACGCGGTCGAGTGGGCGCGCAAGATGGCCGAGCTCGGCGCGGGCGAGATCCTGCTCACGAGCATGGACCGCGACGGCACGAAAAGCGGCTTCGACCTCGATCTCACGCGTGCCGTTTCCGACGCTGTGCCGATCCCCGTGATCGCCTCGGGCGGCGTGGGCGGCCTGCAGGATCTCTCGGACGGCATCGTGAAGGGTCATGCCGACGCGGTGCTGGCGGCGAGCATCTTCCACTATGGCGAGCACACGGTTGGCGAGGCGAAGCGCTTCATGGCCGATCAGGGCATCTCGGTGAGGTTGTGACGTGACGACGAACGCTATCGAAAAATCGGCCTGGCTCGACAAGGTCAACTGGGACGCCAACGGCCTCGTGCCCGTGATCGCGCAGGAAGCGACGACGGGCGACGTGCTGATGTTCGCGTGGATGAACCGCGAGGCCCTCGCGAAGACGGTCGAAACGGGCCGTGCCGTGTACTTTTCGCGCTCGCGCCAGCGTCTGTGGTTCAAGGGCGAGGAATCGGGCCACGTGCAGCACGTGCGCGACGTCCGCCTCGACTGCGACGAGGACGTCGTGCTGCTCAAGGTCGAGCAGGTTTCGGGCATTGCGTGCCATACGGGCCGCCATTCGTGCTTCTTCCAGCAATTCGAAGGCACCGTCGACGAGGGCCGCTGGGTCGCCGTCGATCCCGTGCTGAAAGACCCCGAACACATCTACAAATGACGCAACTCAGCACCAACGACACCCTGCTGCGCCTCGCGGCGGTGATCGACAGCCGCAAGGGCGGCGATCCGGACGCTTCTTACGTCGCGCGCCTTTTCCACAAGGGCGACGACGCGGTGCTCAAGAAGGTCGGCGAAGAGGCGACCGAGGTCGTGCTCGCGGCGAAGGATCTGCGCCAGGGCGGCGCGCCGACGGCGCTCGTCGGCGAAATGGCCGATCTGTGGTTTCATTGCCTTGTGGCGCTCTCGCATTTCGACCTGAGTCCCGCCGACGTACTGGCGGAGCTGGAACGTCGCGAGGGCCTTTCGGGTCTCGAGGAAAAGGCACTGCGCAAGAGCCGCGAGCGCGAGCAGAACGGCGACTGAACCGTGCCGGCGAGGCGGGCGGCCGACAGCTAAAGCACTTACTCCGGATCGACAGCTCTGCATGGGACCGGAGTAAGAGCTTTGCATGGGGCCGAAGTAAGTGCTAAAGCACTAACTCCGGCCGACAGCTAAAGCACTAACTCCGGATCGACAGGAGACGAGCAGCATGTCCATGCCCGGCGGATATCCGCCTCCCACCGTTCGCGATCCGGTCGAAGCGGATCGTCTGCGCAGCCTGCGCACCCTGACGCACGTGCTCTACGCGCTTTATGCCGTGTACTGGCTCACCGGCGGCATCTCGATACTCATCGCGATCATCCTGAACTACCTCAAACGCGACGAGGCGCTCGGCACGCCCTACGAGCAGCATTTCACCTGGCAGATCCGCACCTTCTGGCTCGCGCTGGCCGGGCACCTCATCGGCGTCGCCCTCATCATCGTGCTGGTCGGCGTTCCGGTCCTGTGGGCTGTCGCAATCTGGACGTTGTACCGTATCATCAAAGGCTGGTTGTATCTGTACGACAACAAGCCGCTGGCCGACCCGCGCGGGTGGGTCTGAGTACCCCGGCATCCGGGCGTCTATCGCGTGCCATTGACCTTGGAGCACCATGAGTCACGATCGCAGCACCTGCCTCTTCTGCAAGATTGCCGACGGGCTGATTCCGAGCACCCGGGTCTACGAGGACGACGAATTCGTCGCTTTTCGCGATATTCGCCCCGCAGCGCAAACGCACATACTCGTCATTCCGCGCCAGCATATTTCTACCCTTTCGGATTGCGGCGAAAACGACGCTCCGCTGCTTGGTAGAATGTTTGTACTGGTCGCGCGGCTTGCGAAGGAGCTTGGCGTGTCGTACACCGGCGGCGATACCGGGTTTCGCACCGTCGTGAATACGGGGCCCGGCGGCGGGCAGGAGGTCTATCACCTGCACGCCCATCTGCTTGCCGGACCGCGACCGTGGCATCGCATGGGTTAACGCTGCCACGCGAACGCCACACTGCGGCCACACTACACCGGCACTATTTTCGGGTTACGCCGCCCCGTTTCGATGGGCGGCGTCAATACGCAGGCGCGCCGACGGCACGCTGCGATTTTCCCGCCGCATGGACGAAGCGCGACGGCGGGGTCAAGGAGAATTGGGATCATGGGTTCGTTGAGCATCTGGCACTGGCTGATCGTCTTGCTGATCGTGGCGCTCGTCTTCGGCACGAAGAAACTGCGCAATATCGGCAGCGACCTGGGCGGTGCCGTGAAGGGTTTCAAGGAAGGCATGCGTGACAGCGAGGCCGCCGGCGCCGACGCGCAGAAGCGCGAGCTGCCGTCCAATGGCGGCACGGTCGATGTCGAGGCCAAGGACAAGAGCGAACGTACGGACTACCGCTAAGGCGGTCGTCCGTCCCACCGCAGGCTGACGGAAGCTTCCACTCATGCTCGATCTGGGTCTTACCAAGATGGCGCTGATCGGCGTCGTCGCGCTGGTCGTGCTCGGACCGGAACGGTTGCCGCGTGTGGCGCGCACGGCCGGCGCCCTGTTCGGCCGCGCGCAGCGCTACATCAACGACGTCAAGGCGGAAGTCACACGCGAGATCGAACTCGACGAGCTGCGCCGCATGAAGACCGAGTTCGAGCAGGCGGCGACCAACGTCGAAAAGACCGTCCACGACAACCTGCGCAAGCAGGAAGCCGAACTGAACGACGCGTGGAGCGCCGGGACTTCGGTGTCGCCGAGCATCGCGGGCGGGGCTGATCACGCCGCTATAACAGCCGAAAGCGTCGCGGGCGTCACCGCGGACGCGGGGGCATCATCCTGGCGCAGCGGCAACGCCGGCGCCGTGCCGGCCAGGCGCAAGAACTGGCGCGTGAAGCAGGCCACCACGCCCGTCTGGTACAAGCGTGCCACGCTGCGGCGCACACGCGTGCAGTCGGGTGCGGCGCGTGTCGCGCAGCATACGCCGGCCAGCCTGCGCCGGCCGGTGCGCTTCTTCTGATGCCGATCTTGCGTACGTCCATCTTCAATCGAGGGCCGGTGTGAGCGACCCCCAGCTAAAACAGGATGAAGGTGCCGAAGAGACCTTCATTTCCCATCTCGTCGAACTGCGAGACCGCATCATCCGCGCGGGCATTGCGGTCATCGTCGTGTTCGTCGGGCTCGTGTACTGGGCGCCGGACATCTTCCGGCTGCTCGCGCGTCCGCTCATGCAGAACCTGCCGCGCGACGGCAAGATGATTGTCACCGACGTCACCGGCTCGTTCTTCGTGCCGATGAAAGTCACGATGCTCGTCGCGTTCGTGATCGCGCTGCCAGTCGTGCTCTACCAGATCTGGGCGTTCGTCGCGCCCGGCCTCTACCAGCACGAGAAGAAGCTCGTCGCGCCGCTGGTTGCGAGCAGTTACACGCTGTTCCTGTGCGGGATGTCGTTCGCGTACTTTGTCGTGTTCCCGACCATCTTCCGCGTGATGGCGCACTACAACGCGCCGCTTGGCGCGGAGATGACGACCGATATCGACAATTACCTGAGCTTCGTGCTCACCATGTTCATCGCGTTTGGCGTGACCTTCGAGGTGCCCATCGTCGTGGTGCTGCTCGTGCGCATGAACCTTCTTACGGTGAAGAAGCTCAAGGAGATCCGTCCGTACGTGATCGTCGGCGCGTTTATCGTCGCGGCCGTTGTCACGCCGCCGGACGTGTTCTCGCAGCTCATCCTCGCGCTGCCGCTGATCGTGCTCTACGAGGCCGGGATCATCGCCGCGCGCGTGTTCGTCGGCACCGGCGAGAAGAAGGCCGCCGACGAGGAGCAGGCGGCCAGCAGCTAGGCTGACCCCGTGTCGCCCCCGCACGCAGCGTGCCGCAGGGACAAAAAAGGCCGCGAACGGCAAGTTCGCGGCCTTTTTGCTTTTTCCGGTATCTGGCGGTCCTGGGTGAGGGTTAGCCGCCGTTGTCGTCGTCCTCGCCGTCTTCCTGTTCCGGCTGCTTGGGCGGCGGCGGGCGCTTGCCGATCAGCACGTCGAGATCCATGTCCTTGTTCTTGCGCTCAAGGTGGATCTTCGCGTCCGTGCCGGGCTTGATCTGCGCGATCACGTTCAGAAGACGCGTCGTATCGGTGATTTCCTCGCCGTTCACGGAAAGCAGGATGTCGCCGGGCTTGATGCCGGCCTTGTCGGCCGGGCCGCCTTGCAGCACGCCCGCGACGATCGCCCCCGACTTCTGGTTCAGCCCGAACGATTCGGCGATCTCGGGCGTCACGTCCTGCGGTTCGACGCCGATCCAGCCGCGTGTGACCGAGCCCGTCGTGATGATGCTCTCCAGCACGCTGCGCGCCGTGGAAACGGGAATCGCGAAACCAATCCCGAGCGAGCCGCCCGAGCGCGAGTAAATGGCCGTATTGATGCCGAGCAGGTTGCCGTGCACGTCCACGAGCGCGCCGCCGGAGTTGCCGGGATTGATGGGCGCATCGGTCTGGATGAAGTTTTCGAACGTATTGATGCCGAGGTGATTGCGCCCCAACGCGCTGATGATGCCCATCGTGACCGTCTGGCCCACACCGAACGGATTGCCGATGGCGAGCACCACGTCGCCCACGCGCGCCTGATCCATGCGTCCGAGCGTGATGGTGGGCAGGTTCGGCAGATTGATCTTGAGTACCGCGAGATCGGTCTCCGGGTCGGCGCCGACGACCTTCGCGGTCGTGGTGCGGCCGTCCGAGAGCGCGATTTCGATTTGATCGGCGCCGTCGATGACGTGCTGGTTCGTTAGAATGTAACCGTCCGGACTGACAATGACACCCGAGCCGAGGTTCGCGGCAGGCTGATCCTGCTGCTTGTGATTGTTGTTGGGATTGCCGAAAAAGTAGCGAAACAGCGGGTCGTTCTGGCGCGGGTCGGGCGGGAGCGATCCGTCCTTGCTCGAGAACACGTTGACGACCGCGGGCATCGCTTTCTGGGCGGCGTCCGCATAGGAGCCCTGCGCCGGGCCGCCGCCGATGCCAATGCTGGGCGCCACCTCCCGCAGCGCCACGATTGGCTCGGCAAGCTGCTTGCCCAATTGCCCCTGATGCTGCAGCCACTGTGGCTTGAGCGTTGCGACGATGAACATCAACGCGAGCAGGACCGTCACCGCCTGGGCGAAGAACAGCCAAAAGCGTCTAAGCATCTGAGGATTAGAGGATTATATGGATCGGATCGAACTGGAATTGTATCTGAACAATCTTCTCGAAGCCGCGCGCTTCAAGGACTATTGCCCCAATGGCCTGCAGGTGGAAGGGCGCCGCCGGGTGGAGAAGATCGCGACGGGTGTGACCGCTTCGCTCGCGTTCCTCGAAGCCGCGCTGGAATGGGGTGCCGATGCCGTGCTGGTCCATCACGGCTACTTCTGGAAGAATGAGGCGCCGCAAATCACGGGCCGCAAGTACCGGCGCCTGAAGACGCTGCTACAGCACGACCTGAGCCTCTTTGCCTACCACCTGCCGCTCGATAGCCACCCGGAACTGGGCAACAACGCCCAACTGGGCGCCCGCCTTGGCTGGATCGGCGAGCAGCGCTTCGGCGAGCAGGACCTCGGCTGGATGGCGACGCTGCCCATGCCGATCACGCTTGCGCACTTTACGGCGCAGGTCGAGCAAACGCTCGGCCGCGCTCCGCTCGTGATCGGCGATCCCGACTGGGAGCTGCGTCGCGTGGCCTGGTGCACCGGCGCGGCACAGGGGCTCTTCGAGGCGGCGATCGATGCCGGTGCCGACGTCTACCTCACCGGCGAGATTTCCGAGCCGACCTTCCATATTTCGGCCGAAAGCGGCGTGGCGTTTCTCGCAGCAGGCCATCACGCGACCGAGCGTTTCGGCGTGCAGGCGGTGGGCTCGCATCTGGCAGACACTTTCGGCATCGAGCATCTCTTCATCGACATTCACAATCCGGTCTGAGTGGATTGGCGGGTGTCCTGCACGAGGTGTCATCGCACCGGATTTATTCAGAAAGCGTTTACAACGGCCAACCAGGAATCTCCTTTTTCGTGCGGGAAAACCCCGACATATCAAGGACTTCGCGCGCTTTTTGGAGGTCGCCCCTTGTAAATGCCGACTCCATTCGCGCAAACTAGCGTTCGGCAGTACGCGGGTAAGCACGGCGTGACGGATAAATCCAACTCAGAAGTGGGGCGATGTGATGCGAGACAATGAAAATGACCGCGTCGATGGCAGCCGCCGAACCTGGCTGATTGCGACGTCCGTAGCAGGTGGCATAGGAGGCGTCGCCACCGTCGTACCGTTCGTAGCTTCGTTTGCACCATCCGAAAAGGCCCGCGCCGCCGGCGCGCCCGTCGAAGTCGACATCACCGGCCTCGAGCCCGGCAGCATGATGACGGTGGCCTGGCGCGGCAAGCCGGTCTGGATCCTGAACCGCACCGACCGCATGATGGCCGATGTCGTGAAGGCCGATCCCGAGCTGGCGGATCCGAACTCCGAGCATCCGTTCTCCATGCCGATGCCGGAATACTGCAAGAACGAATACCGCTCGCGTCCCGAGCACAAGAACATTCTCGTGGCGGTTGCCGTCTGCACCCACCTGGGCTGCACGCCGACGCCGCGCTTCCAGGAGGGCCCGCAGCCCAATTTGCCCGACGACTGGCCCGGCGGCTTCCTGTGCCCGTGCCACGGCTCCACCTACGATCTGGCCGGGCGCGTGTTCAAGAACAAGCCCGCGCCGCAGAACCTTGACATCCCCCGGTACATGTTCACGTCCCCGACGCAGATCGTGATCGGCAAGGACGAACAAGGAGAAGCGTGATGGCGACGGGAACCGACAACAAGGTGGAGACGACGGGCCTCCTCGGCTGGATCGACAGGCGCTTCCCGCTCACCGCGACGTGGCGCGCGCATGTGTCCGAGTACTACGCGCCGAAGAACTTCAACTTCTGGTACTTCTTCGGCTCGCTGGCCTTGCTCGTTCTGGTGAACCAGATCGTCACCGGCATTTTCCTCACCATGAACTACAAGCCCGATTCGACGCTCGCGTTCGCGTCGGTCGAGTACATCATGCGCGAGGTGCCGTGGGGCTGGCTCATCCGCTACATGCATTCCACGGGCGCCTCGATGTTCTTCGTGGTCGTTTATCTGCACATGTTCCGCGGGCTTCTGTACGGTTCTTACCGCAAGCCGCGCGAACTCGTCTGGATTTTCGGCTGTGCGATCTTCCTGTGTCTGATGGCCGAAGCCTTCTTCGGCTATCTGCTCCCTTGGGGCCAGATGTCGTTCTGGGGCGCGCAGGTGATCGTGAACCTGTTTTCGGCGATTCCGTTTATCGGCCCGGACCTTTCGTTGTGGATCCGCGGCGACTATGTCGTTTCGGACATCACGCTCAACCGCTTCTTTGCGTTCCATGTGATCGCGATTCCGCTCGTGCTGATCGGCCTCGTCGTCGCGCATATCGTCGCGCTGCACGAAGTGGGGTCGAACAACCCCGATGGCATCGAGATCAAGGAGAAAAAGGACGCGGACGGCATTCCGCTCGACGGCATTCCGTTCCATCCGTATTACTCCGTGCACGACTTCATGGGCGTGTGCATCTTCCTGATGATCTTCGCGGCGATCGTGTTCTTCGCGCCGGAAATGGGCGGCTACTTCCTCGAAGCGAACAACTTCATCCCGGCCAACCCGCTGCAGACGCCGCCCGAAATCGCGCCGGTGTGGTACTTCACGGCGTTCTACGCGATGCTGCGCGCCACCACCGACCCCTTCAAGATCGTGCTGATGATCGTGATCGCGCTGCTCGGACTGCTCTCGCTCGTGCGGGCGCGCGGCAAATGGCGCGTGGGGCTGCCCGTGCTGGCCATCCTCGTGATCCTCGCGATGTATTTCACCGAGTCGAAGTTCTGGGGCGTGGTGGTGATGGGATCGGCGGTGATTTCGCTGTTCTTCCTGCCGTGGCTCGACCGGGCGCCAGTGAAGTCGATCCGCTACCGGCCGACATTCCACAAGGTTTTCCTCGGGATTTTCGTTATCGCCTTCCTGACGCTGGCATTTTTGGGGACAAAACCACCATCGCCAGCGGCGACGCTGATCGCCCAGGTTTGCGCGCTCGTCTACTTCGCGTTTTTCCTCGGCATGCCGGTCTGGACGCCGCTTGGCACGTTCAAGCAGCCGCCCGAGCGCGTGCGGTTCAAGCCCCATTAACCCGTGAGCGAGGAAAACATGACGACAAAATCCCTCTATGCGGCGCTCACGCGGGCGGGCGCCGGGTTCGGCGTGGCCGCGCTGGCGCTGGTCTGCGCGCTTGCCACGGGGCCGGTGCGAGCCCAGGAAAACATTCCGCTCGACCGCGCGCCCGATAACAGCGAAAATCTTGCCTCGCTGCAACATGGCGCGCAATTGTTTGTAAACTACTGCCTGAACTGCCACAGTGCGAATCTGATGCGCTACAGCGCATTGCAGGAAATCGGCATTCCGCAGAAGCAGATCGAGGACAATCTCCTGTTCACGACCGACAAGGTCGGCAACACGATGTCGATCGCCATGCGGCCGGACGACGCGAAATCGTGGTTCGGCGTGGCGCCGCCGGACCTCTCCGTGGAGGCGCGCGCGCGCGGACGAGACTGGCTGTACACGTACCTGCGCAGCTTTTACCGCGACGACACGCGGCCGACGGGCTGGAACAACCTCGTGTATCCGAACGTGAGCATGCCGAATGTGCTCTGGCAACTGCAGGGCATACGCAACGCGAAGTTCGAGGACGTGACGGACCTGGAAAGCGGGGAAAAGACGCACCGCTTTGCGGGGTACGATCAGGTTACGCCCGGGAAGCTCTCGCCGGTGGATTATGATGCCGCCGTGGGCGATCTGGTGGCGTACCTGGACTGGATGGCGGAACCGGAACAGAAGACCCGCAAGCAGCTTGGCGTGTGGGTACTGCTGTTCCTTGGCATTCTGAGCTTTTTTGCCTGGCGGCTGAACGCCGCGTACTGGAAAGATATCAAATAGTCACGTCCTGACCGACGTGGGGCCGGCGCCGCGAGCAAACCGTCTGGAAGCCGTCTGACGGAGTGATCGCCCGCTGGCCTTTTGGGTTTATTGAGGAAATGTAAATCATGATGGTTCTGTACTCCGGCACTACCTGCCCGTTCTCCCAGCGTTGCCGGCTGGTGTTGTTCGAAAAGGGCATGGACTTCGAAATCCGCGACGTCGACCTGTTCAACAAACCGGAAGACATCGCCGTGATGAATCCTTACGGTCAGGTGCCGATTCTGGTCGAGCGCGACCTGATCCTGTACGAGTCGAACATCATCAACGAGTACATCGACGAACGCTTTCCGCATCCGCAACTGATGCCGGCCGACCCGGTACAGCGCGCCCGCGCGCGCCTGTTCCTGCTCAACTTCGAGAAGGAACTGTTCGTGCACGTGAGCACGCTCGAAAACGAGAAGGGCAAGGCCGCCGAGAAGAACCACGAGAAGGCGCGCCTCGCGATTCGCGACCGCCTCACGCAACTCGCGCCGATCTTCCTGAAGAACAAGTACATGCTGGGCGAAGAGTTTTCGATGCTCGACGTCGCGATCGCGCCGCTGCTGTGGCGTCTGGATCACTACGGCATCGAACTGTCGAAGAATGCGGCGCCTTTGATGAAGTACGCCGAGCGTATTTTCAGCCGTCCGGCCTATATCGAAGCGCTGACGCCGTCGGAAAAGGTGATGCGCCGCTAAGTTCCTGCGGACCTTCCTGCAGGCAATCAGGGGCGGTGCGCGGCGTTTTCGGTGCGGCGTGCAGCCCCGGCAAAGGATCGTTGATGCAAGAGATTTCCACGAAGCCGTATCTGCTTCGAGCGCTGTACGAGTGGTGCACCGATAACGGTTTTACGCCGCATATCGCGGTGCGGGTCGATAACCGGACGCGTGTGCCGCGCCAGTTCGTGCGCGACGGCGAGATCGTGCTGAACATCAGCTTCGAGGCCACGAGCCAGTTGCAGATGGGCAACGAGGCGATCGAGTTCAATGCCCGGTTTTCCGGCAAGTCGCACAAGATCGAGGTACCCGTGGCGAACGTGCTCGCGATCTACGCGCGCGAGAACGGACAGGGCATGGCGTTCCCGGTCGAAGCGGCGGCGGGGGATGCCGGTGACGTGCTGCCCTCCGAGCGGGACGAGCATGAAGAAGGGACTGTGGCCGGGTTGCCCGCAGAGCCCGTCGATGTTCCCGAAGCCGCCGCGCCCGAAAAGGGCGACGACGGGGCGAAAGCCGGCAAGGGTCACCTCAAGATCGTGAAATGAAGTAGAATTGCGGGCTACGCCGGCTTAGCTCATCTGGTAGAGCAGTTGATTTGTAATCATCAGGTGGCGGGTTCGAGTCCTGCAGCCGGCACCAATTACCCATCCGAGGTTGTCCTCGGAAATCCAGAAACCCGTGATAGCATAAGGCTTAGCGGGTTTTTTTATTCCGATGTTGTCCGACGGTGCCCGCCTGAATCCGGGGGCATGTGGGGGCACCACCGGGGGAGTCTCTGCAATATCGCAAATGCCCCCGGGAAAAGTGCCCCCTAGCGCTGTAAGGTAAATGCCTTATGCCGTTGACTGATATCGCGATTCGCAAAGCCGCTCCCCGTGAAAAGCCATACCGCCTTGCTGATAGCGGCGGCATGTACCTTGAGATTTCGCCGTCTGGCGGAAAATACTGGCGGCTCAAATACCGTTTTCTAGGCAAGGAGAAGCGACTTGCCTTGGGCGTCTACCCAGACGTGCCGTTAGCTGTTGCTCGGGAAAAGCGTGACGATGCCCGGAAGAAGCTTGCTGTGGGTATTGATCCCGGCGAGGCGAAGAAAGCCGATAAGCGGGCGGCTCACCTCGCAGCGACCAATTCCTTCGAGGCAGTCGCGCTTGGCTGGATGGCGGAACTCAAACCGTATGTTACGGCTGGCTCGATGGCGAAGACCAAGGCCCGCTTCGAGAAGGATGTCTTTCCGTGGATTGGAAAGCGGCCAGTGGCCGAAATCGATGCGCCTGAAGTCTTGACGGTGCTGAAGCGGATTGATAGTCGTGGCGCTCGTTTTACGGCTCACAAGGTTCGTGGAGAGATTAGCCGTGCATTCCGCTACGGAATCAAGGAAGGCTATTGTAAGCATGACCCGGCTCGTGATCTGGTCAATGCGATACCACCGGCGCAAACGACGCACTTTGCTTCTATCACTGATCCGGATAAGGTAGGCGCGATGCTGCGGGCTTTCGATGGCTTTTCTGGGACGTTTCCGGTTCTGTGTGCGCTTAAGCTCGCCCCCATGTTGTTCACGCGGCCCGGGGAACTACGCAAAGCTGAATGGACACAGTTTGATCTGGATAAGAGCGAGTGGCGATACCTTGTCACGAAGACTAAGACCGAGCATTTAGTTCCGCTTGCAACTCAAGCGGTCCAGATTCTGCGCGAGCTTCACGCGTTGACCGGAGATGGCCGTTACGTATTTCCGGGGGCGCGTTCAACCCAGCGCCCGATGAGCGATGCAGCCATCAATGCTGCTCTTCGGCGCTTGGGTTACGACACCCGCAGCGAAATTACCGGTCACGGCTTTCGGGCGATGGCACGCACGATTTTGCACGAAGAGTTGGAACAAAAACCAGAAGTTATTGAGCACCAGCTTGCTCACACGGTTCCCGATGCACTCGGCAAAGCGTATAACCGCACAAAATTCATCAAGGAGCGTCGGGCTATGATGCAGAAATGGGCTGATTACTTGGGAACACTTAAGGCGAATGCTGGTATGGAAGGATGATGATTCGCTGCGGAAGTATTGATGTTTGGTAGTTTGTATGCGGCATTGGAAAAATATATTGATAGGCGTTGATTTAACGAGGCCGAATAGATGTGAAGATCGAAAAACCTAATTCTGCGCTGAAAGTCGAGATGAGCTTCAAGGAAGCGGGGAATCTTCTCAAACGTCTCTTTAAAAAGAAAGGCGTGACTAAGATTAGTCTGAAATTTGAGCTGTATCGAGAGCACGAGAAAAAGCCGCTTGTAATCACGACGGTTCATACTCGGGCGGATGCCGGCAAGTGGAATGTACAGGTTCTACCAAGCCCACGTTCTAACCCTCTTGAGTCTAGTGACGAGTTGCAGAACAAGCTAGATGCAATTAAAGCGTCAGTTGAAAATTATATTTCAAAAAACTCGCTAAACGATACGTGGCTAGATTGGGTTGTCACACTTAAAGATGAAATGAGATCAGGCCGTTCAACTGAAGATCTAGAGCTTCGAGGTTTATTATTCAAGCAGGCTATCACTGGCATTGGATATTCCGCTCATTTTGCGGCACCGATTTTGGCGATTGCCCATGTTATTGAGGGAACCGAAGCATTGGCGAGGAATGACCTAGAGCAGGCATCGCGCAATGTTAAGTGGGGTACTTATTGGTCGGGCGAAGGGATGTTCATTCCTGACCCAACGAGGCGATTCGAGGCTCGCGCGCGTACGGGGGGCAGAGGCAAAGCAGCTCGCAATGAAGAGGTAAAAAAGAAGGTCGCCGAGCTTCTTCTACAAAGTCCGAGTCCTGAAGGATGGAATTCCACCAGTCAAGCTGTTGATGAGGTCGCGGATGAACTGACTGGGGAGTATTCCCAGTTTGTCGAAAACCACGGGCTGAAGTGCGAAAACCTTGCGAGAACAATCGGCGGCTGGCTGGAAGAATCACCGGACAGATTTCCGCATTCTGTCAAACTCCAAGAGTGATCATCCTGATCGTACCCTATAACCCCTCCAGTTGAGGGGTTTTTTGTGCCCGAAATTTTATTTTTAGCAGACGTCTGTCGGTACTGGCGTCACTTTCCTAACATATGTCCATCGATCTGTGCCGCGAAGAGCCGCACAGATCGATGCAGGTAGGTTAGGTGTGGTTCATTGGCCACGTTCTATCTTGACAATCAACGCAGCATTACCGAAGTACTCTCGCGGGGTCCTTTGCTGCAGTTCTTATGAATAAAAGGTGTCGTATGACGTTGAATGAAATTCCCCCGGTTCTTAGTGTGAAGCAATTTTGTTCAATCATAGCTAAGTCGAAGTCGTGGGCTTATGCGGAGTGGAAACGTGAGGGCAGTGACCTCCCAAAGCCATTCAAGATTGGCAACGCGACACGCATCTTGGGTGAAGCGACGGCCAATTATCTAGCCAAAAAATCCAGTGCCGAAAAGGAGTAGGCGAAGGATGGCGATATGGCTCCAATAATGGATTGAGGTTTGGCCATGTAATTCCGGATCAACAGTCAAACGAAGAGGCCATTCGGTGGAAAAGTGACCGCTACCCCGATAGAGGGCGTTTGTTGCGAGAGGTCGAATGCAACTGTCATGCAGTTCGCGAAAGTAGGCGCTATGGATCGAGTTCGCATCGTAATGACTGTAGTGTGATGCAACTGGCTGGGTCGGTCAAAGCAACGGGGGAGCGGGGCTAGTAGGTAAGCTTTGCTGCCAACGTGAGGTTCGTAGCGAGAGATACGTGGTTGGCAATCTTCCTATCTATAAATTTAGGATTGCATATGAAATTAGTTGAGAGAGGGAAGCTCATGATGAAGAGACAGGGTATGAAATCCGAAAAGAGAACACCGGACGTGGTTGGCGCACTTCAAGCGATCCGCTTGAAGAAGTCGCGCGAGCAGATCAAGTCCGCGCGCTTGCATCCGTTCGTTCCGGTGATCGATGAGGCTTTGGCGCATGGCTGGAAATGGTCGCCGATTGTCACGTTGATTCGCGAAAGCGGGGGCCCGTGCTTAACGAAGCGTGAGGCTGAGCTGTTGTACGCGGAGCTCAAAGAGCAAGTCGTCAGGAACGGTTCTGGGAATGACTACGACAAACCGATTGACCAACCTGCAAATTCGATGCCTAAGAGCGGGAATGAAGAGGTCGTTGCATGATGAACGCCACGGTCCACAACGGTGGCAGGGGCTTCGTTCCCTCGCAAAATCGCATCTGCGTGTCGCGGGAGGTGAGCCATCTGCCGACAGGCTATTATCCGCCGAAGGTCCAGCGAGCCATCAGTGCGTTGACCCCTGGCATGTATCGCGCGGCTCATGAGTGCCATGCGATCCATGGCGCGGGGTACGGTGCCACCCTCGCCAACATCCTCGGCAAAGTCTCTTTTGCCGTTGCGGGCAATTTCCGTATTCGTGATCGCAACGGCCATTCGATGCCGCTCGGCTTGCATATCTTGTTCGCTGGTGCGCGGTTGAGTGGCAAGTCGAAGGCACATGACCGCTTCAATGCGCCTGTCGAGGAGGCGATGAAAGGCTGGAGAAAGCGTTGGCTGTTCGACAACGTGACGCTTCCCGCTCTGTTGCGCAAGATTCGCGGCGGTAGCATCTGGTCGATGCTCAGTATGCCGGAGGGGCGTGGTTATCTCGGGAGCCAGCTTGGCCGTTCATTCCATGACTTGAGCGACCTGTATGACAGCAACATACCGTCGTTTGATCGTGCCGACGACGGGGACGACATCGCCGAGCATGTCCCGGACAGCACAATTTTTGTCACGTGCATCAATGTGCAGGATGACGCGCATCGTGCTTGGCTCGACAAGCATGCGCAGGATGCAATCGCTTCGGGTTATCTGTTCCGCCTGCTGATGATGGAGACCGACGAGTTGTCTCATGAGGGCGCGGGGGCCACGCAATCGGAATCGGCTTTGCTCGACTACGATCAGCGCATCGTGGAATTGATCACGGGCGCGAGCATCAAGCTCAACACGATGTCAGTAAGCCAGTTACCGCTTATCGAGGTCAGTTCGGAGGCGGAGCAGATACTGCGGCGTGCCCAAGAACACTTCCAGTACATGGCAAGCGCCGCTTTGGACGAGAGAGACGAGATCGTCTTTGCCGTACGCTTGGCCACAAATGCTCGTCGGATTGCTGGCTGCATGCACGTGTTCGAGCGTTACGAAGGCACTGTCTCGTTCGACACGATGGATCGCGCCGTGACGATCGCCGAATTCTTCGGGGCTCAGTGGCTTACGGCGGTATTTCCGCCAAAGCCGATACCTGAGGTGGCACAACGCGCTCAACGCCTGCTGGACTATCTTTACGACCGCCAGTACAGATGGCGAGAGGTGAGTTGGCGGAAATCCGACATCGAGGAACTGGCGCCCAACTTCGGTTGGAACAGGGCCGAAATGAAAGAGGCCATCACGTCGATCTGCGGTGAGGGGTTGGCCCACGTCATCCCGCGAACCGAAAACGGGCGACGCGTCGTCAAGTTAGAACTGGACTCCTATCCTTTCGCACCTCGGTCAGCCTGTCGGGGCAAACTGTCCCACATCGGCTGATCGCACGAGTGGCTCTTCCGTTCACCTCACGGTGGATGGACGAGTAGCTTGCGAGACTATGCCGACCCGGATCGCACTATACAGAGCAGCGCAATGACGCCACCAGAATATATCCCTCCCATTCTTCCCTGGAACAACGTGGGACTAGCCACGCATGTCGATCGCCATCTGGCATTTCGTATTGATCCGGACACGATTCTGGACGGCCCCGAAATGTCTCGGGCGCTAAGGCTTGAGCAATTCGTCTGCCTCGCGCTTGAAGCCACTACCGCCCCCTTTCATGCTGGTTCTGACCCCCGCAAGTTCGTTTACACGCAGAATCAGTTCGACAGCGCGGCCCGAAAGCTGGCAGCCATGCTTCCATTCCTCATGGCCGATATAACGATACTCAATCCGTCAGGCCCGTACGCAAATCAATTCCTGTTTGCCCCGCATCTGCGACTACTGGGGGAGGTATTTTTCAGCAGCGACATCTCCGGCTACCGGGGAGACGCAAAATGCCAAAGTGTTGAGTACTTGGATTCCTCGATTGCGGAAAGTTACAACGACTTCGTTGCCAGTTTTCGGCAGATCATGCATGCCCGAAAGCTACTGCGGCGCGAGCTTCACAACTGGAGCTTGGGGAGTTGCGAGAACGTGGCGAACCTGAACACCTACCTTCAGGATTTCTTCTCCCAGCATGATAGCGTGACGGTGCTTCATCTCCGTCTGTCGCACGTCAAGGCGACGGCCGGTTGGGTCGCAGTACCGATGGACGATCAACGGCGCGATCTCGAATTGCTCCGTAAATCCCGCGCGCTCTTTTTTGATCGCCTGAGACGCAAGCCAGCCCTCTTTACCGCCGCACCGGGGTACGTCTGGGCGATCATCCCGACAGTTGACGGCTGCTATGAGTTACACCTTACGTTGTTGTTCAGCAGTGCTGCCTTGCAGAAGGTGCTTGATGACATAGACAGTGAAGCGGCCCAGAGGGGTGGGGCCAGTGAGGATCACGCGGATCTGATCGGAGCGTACTGGGTTCGGATAGCGACTGACGGGCGGGGAACCTATCGTCGCGGAGACTGGATTGGCCGACTGTACGACCCCAGGCAGTGGGTGCATGGTGACGTTCGCGCCGATGACGTTTGCGGGCGTGAAAAGCTCCGGGAAACGCTCGGCTACTTCGCTTGCCGACGAGCGCTGGTGCGTCTCGAAAACGAACCCGCAGGGGAGTATTTTGGCATCCCGGAGCGCAAGACCCGAGGCGCACGACGGTCGGTCAGGGGGCGTGTTGGCTGCACTGAATGATCGTGTAGCCACATGGGCGTGTAGCCCAAAAACGGCATCCAAAACACTTAACCTATTGATTTTGCTAAGCTAATGATCTTCCGGTTTGGGGTGGGGGCCACCCCCACGTTTTCCGGGAGCAGATGTGAACGTCCGGTCAGGCGAGTGCTTTATCGTGCAAAATTTCACAGAAGATTCACGAGAAAGCGCACGGACTTCATCAAAATTTTTTTCACTAATTTTTTGAAATTCCCGCAGAATCTCGTTTTCCAAAACGTGTACGACAACACATACGGACTTCGATTGCAATTTTCGTCGAACCATTCGTGGCGCGAAGCCGAATAGAGGATTCGGTTGCCTGCTTTCGAATTGTGGAGCATGAATTCTACATGTTCTTGAGATCATGCCGTGTTCAGGAAGCTCATCGCCAGCGCAGACGTGCAGTGGTTCTTAATTGCGTGCGTATCTATGTATATGACAGAAGCGAACGATAGGTAAGTCCTCTTCACGCCAGTGGGGTGAGTCGATGCGTTGATCATGTTTTCTGGGCTGTATCCAATTTTGCTTCATATGGAATGCGAAATAATGAAGGATTGTTATATGAAAAATACAGAGCAATTTATAGCAGTAAACAAGAGGGTGAATGATGGATGAGAATGATAGATCCATCTTCGATGAAATCGGACATCGATCAATCTGCAAAAAAAAACGTCTCCAGCTTACTAACGTTGCTTGCTGCGTAACGCTCCAGCTACTTTGATGACTCGAAGCATAGGAGGCAGACTGTTCACCACTGTCGCTATGCTCTGCGACGACATTACGAAGCAATCATGCACCAGATCACGGAAGACCAGGGAGAACTGGAGACCATCGCTCGCCTTGACGAACGCATAAACGTTGAAGAAGGAAATGTCAGAGAAAGGAGAGCGACGATCATCCACAAGGGCTATGGCTCACAATATCTTCTCGGTATCGAAAAGTTCGTAAAGGACATCGAGAAACGTTGGAAGGGAGGCTTTGTTGATGAAACAACACGTTACGCTCAGGTTAGCAAGATTCGCGAGCTATACCTTGGCAAGAAGTACTACCGTCGCATGAACGAATGGCTGAAGCGATACTCCGACATGTACCGCTACTCGACACGCGTCGAAGTCTTCTACGATGCCTGCAAGGAATTGAGACTACTCAGTCCAGATCCGTTCTGTCTCGGAGAGCCGGGTGACACGTGCGGTGCAGATGGCATGCGTTGTATGGACCTGTTCAATGCGCTGATTGATCGGGTTCGTGAGCGTTGTCAGTCGCGCGAGTTCACGGAGCGTGAGCGTCTGAGACTGGTGAACGCCGAAAAAAATAAGCAGAGCGTGCTGGTGTTGGAGGAGGCGATGTTCTCGAAGGAGACAGGAAGATCTCGCTGGCTGGTGCTCTCGCTGACGTTGCGCTACAAGCCGAAATTCCGTTGCGGGACTACATACGAGACAGTCCAGCAGCACCGCGACCGCTTCTTCGCTGCACGGCGCTTCAATCGGCTGATGTCAGGTATTAGGAACTATGTATGGGCAATCGAGCAGGGGGAAGACACGGGATTGCACCTGCACGTGATTCTCTTCTATTCGGCGGAGCACAACCGCGACGAGTTCATCGCGAAGCAGATCGGTGAATATTGGGTTGATGCCATCACGGAAGGCAAGGGCGAATACTGGAACAGCAACGCCGAGCGGCTCAAGCGGAAGTATAAGGAGCGTGGTCACGGCGTTGGTGTCGGACAGATCAACTGGAACGATACCGAGAGGCGGGAGGCCTTACGAAGGAATCTCGTGTACCTCGCCAAGGCGGAGCAGTACCTCATGATCAAGTGCGCGGAGCGCGTTCGCACGTTCGGCATGGGAAAGGCGCCGGAGAAGGTGAAGGCTGGTCGTCCTCGTGTTGATGTCGACGCGAATAACGCCACTGAAAATTTGATCGACGGCGAGTCGTCTGATGGAGCGGATGGGAATGTGGTGTCGCCTGATGAAGATTGGACCGATTGAATCGAGCCATAACGGGCACGGTGTCAGTGACCGGACCTGCGGCACTCGCCGTGTCTGGCGCGACGTGTTGATGTCAGGTTATCCGAAGCCGCCGCTGCTGATAACTGTATAACGACCTTCTTCGAATATACGCGTAGACTTTTTGATGACGCGTCAATACCGGTCCGTCGTATCATCCGGAATTCATCCAACGCCAGGAGTCTTGAGCCGATGATCCTGATTTCCCGTACTTCCCTACGTCGCTGGTCTGCGATGGCGACAATCGCCATCGTTGCAGCGACATCGGCGCTACCCGCGCAAGCCCAACACGATCGACGTGGTGGTGGCGGTTACGGCCGACCCGAGTATCGCGGTGGCGGGTATCACGGCGGCGGCGGGTATCACGGCGGCGGCGGGTATCACGGCGGTGGCGGGTATGGTGGTGGCGACCTGGTCGGTGGCCTGGTTGTGGGCGCGCTCCTTGGCGCTGTCGCTGGCGCGGCCATTTCGAACGCGACGCAGGCACCGCCAGCCGATGTCTATTCCGCGCCCCCGCCCCCACCGCCCCCGGGCGCCTACTACTATCCAAACAGTTACCCAGCCGGTTACTAAAATACGTGCCATGGCGCGGCACCAACACATGGAACGTCAGAGCGACGCACAGTTGTTGCCTGCAGCCCATCTATCAGCGAGCATCCAGCCATGAAAAAATTGGTCCGTAAGACTGTTGTTCCCACCTTGTTCGTCCTTGCCTTCTGCACCACTTCCGCGTGGGCGCAAACGACGGCGGCAAGTAGTCCGGTCGCCGCATCTTCCGCTGTTGCACATCAAGCGCAGAAGCATGGCGACTTCGTGGAGCAACGGATTGACCAACTCCATTCCGAATTGAAGATCACCGCCCAGCAGTCGCAGCAGTGGGATGCGTATGCACAGGTCATGCGCGACAACGCTCATAGCACCGACGCTGCAATACGGGATCGTGCTCAAAAACTGGAGTCGTTGAGTGCCGACGACGCGATGAAGTCTTATGCATCGCTGGCTCAGTTGCATGCCGACAACATGCAGAAGCTCGCGACCGCATTCAGTGCGCTCTACGCCTCGCTGTCCAACGATCAGAAGGCGGTTGCCGACAAGTTGTTCCGCAACCAGCATGGGCGCCCGCACATAAAACATTCCTGGCACAAGCCGGCTGCATCTTCTGGCGCAGCTTCGGCTCCGGTCCCGGCATCGAACTGACCGTTCGCCGTAGGGTTCTCAGTCGGGGGCGAAGCCTTATCACGCCAGCGGATTGCCCAATTCGCGCAGCATCCGCATCCCGATTGCGGAAAAGGCCATCGACATCCCGCCAGTTCCTGTCGATCCCTGGACCATAGAGCAGTTCCCGACGCCTGCCGCTTCATCAATCCGCGCGTATTCCTGCCGACGCTCGTGCTGGACGACGGCACGGTGCTCGGCGAAACGCCCGTCATCATGATGTGCTACCTCGCCACTGGCGGTAGCCGGCCACCTGCCGGCTATTTGACCCGAAAAGCTGAAGGGCTCTTCCGGGTCGTCTCACACCTGTTGCATTAAGCGTGCGCCCGAAGCGATCGTTGTACTTGGTCGTGGGGCATAGCACGGCCGGAACCGGTCAGTCGACACCAAGGGCCAGATTGCCAACAATCGAAATCCTGTATCGTTTAAGGCTCTTGAGTTTTGGGCGCGCTCCCAGCACGCACACAAACCCGTCGATTTCACTTGCACCTGACGCTACGTCAGCTTCTATGGTTGACACCAACGACTGGGAACGCAATGCGACTAAAGATCGGCGAACTGGCGAAGAAGGTGGGATTGAGTGTCCGGGCCCTGCACCACTACGATTCAATCGGGCTACTGTCGCCGTCGCAGCGCACCGACGGGGGGGCGCGCCTATATGGGCGGGACGATCTCATCCGGCTGCATCGTATTGAGGCCCTGAAACGGTTCGGGTATTCGCTGCCGGACATCAAGGCCAGCCTCGATGCTCGACCGGCCGACGTTCCGCGACAGCTTCTGCAGCGTCAGATCACGGAGCTCAACGCGCAGGCACTGCGTGCGCAGCGTCTCAGTCGTCACTTGCAATACATCGTTGACGTGACCGCCGCCGGTAGCGAGATAGCGGCGACCGACTGGCTGAATGCTCTGGAGTTGATGAACATGTACCAAAAGCACCTTGATGACGACGAACTCGATACGCTGCTGGCATCCGGGCCGGATACTGTGCCACCGACGGATCCGTCGTGGACCGGGCTCATTGACGAGGTTCGCGTTGCTGTGCAGCAGGCACTGCCGACCGAAAGTGATGCCGCTCAGGCACTGGCCTGGCGCTGGATCAGGCTCGTGATCCGAATGACCCGCAACGACCCGGCGCTCGCTACCAAGCTGATGGCGATGCAACTCGGTGAACCACGCGCCCGGCAAATCGTCGGCATTACGATGGAGATGCTGGAATGGATCGACGAAGCATTCACGCACGCGCGCTGCGTACTGTTCGCCAAGTACCTCAATCCAGAGCAGGCCGACGAGGTGCGGCGTCGCCAGTTCGCCACCGCGAAAAGTCAAGCATGGCCGGCGCTGGTAGTCGCACTGAGGGCACAGATGGAAGCGGGCGTCGACGCCGGGGCAGCACCGGTTCAGGAGATCGTCAAGCGCTGGCAGCAACTATTTCTCGACAGCTTTTGCGGAGACGACGCAGTCCTGGAAGCGCGCGTGCGCGATGCCTTGATGCGCGAGCCGGATCTGCAACTGGGCATCGGCCTCGACGATTCGCTGTTGGCCTATCTGCACAAGGCGCATATTGTCGGTCATGACATGACACCGCTCAACGCCGGCCCCAAGCCGAGCGCGTTGATGGTGGCGACGCAGCGGGCCGCGCATCAACTCCTTGATCGGCCGTTGGTACTTGACGATCCTGTTGCTCTAACGGTCCTCGGCGCAGCCGAGGCACAGACACTGCGTGACAACATCGACAGGTTCCGCCATCCGACCTCGGTGGGGATGCGTAGCTCGGTGATCGTACGCAGCCGGCTTGCCGACGATGTGTGGGGCGAGGCTGTCGAACGCGGCATTCGCCAGTATGTGGTTCTCGGGGCGGGGCTCGATACCAGCGCGTACCGGCATCCCGATGCGGCAGCTCGTATCTTCGAGGTTGACCTGCTGCCAATGCAAGAGTGGAAGCGGGCCCGCCTGAGCGAGGCAGACATCGTGGTGCCGCCGTCGTTGCATTTTGTGCCAGTTGACTTCGAGGGCGTCGGTCTGGCAGAGGAGTTGGCGCGTGCCGGTTTCGATGCTAATGCGCCGGCCATTTTCAGTTGGCTCGGCGTGACGATGTATCTCGATGAGGCCGCGGTCATTGAGACGTTACGCTTCATCGCCAGTTGCGCCAAAGGCAGCGCGGTCCTGTTCGAATACGCGATGCCGCTTTCGAGTTTGCCACCGATCATGCGTATGGCGATGGAGCAGTTGACGGCGCAATTCGCCGAGCGCGGTGAACCATGGAAGACCTTCTTTGAGCCGACCGTCCTGGCCGAGACGTTGACTGAATTGGGTTTCAGCCATAGCAACACATGGACTCCGGACGCGTTGAACCAGCGTTATCTCGAAAATCGAACCGACGGATTGCATATCGGTGCGACACCTACGCGTCTGGTTCTGGCAACGGTCTGAAAGTGCTTTCCGGGTGGGGCTATTCATAGCCAGATCGAGGTAAGCCTGGCTTGCGCTTCGACCACATGCTGATCTCCAGCGTCTCCTTCGGGGAACATTGAAGGACCGGTATGGGTCGCCCCTGTCCAACCTCGTCGGGCAGTGGCCGGCCAGTTTCGGCCGTTCGCCCGTACGAGCAGGATCGTCAACAATTGGTCATGACCTACGGCGTTCCACTCGGCAAGAAGCGATGCTGCTTCAGCACGTCGGGCCTCAGCTCACAGGCGATCAAATACTCATGTCCGAATCTGGCCAGAGTCACGCGCTGGTTTCCGCTAAAGTTTGAGCATGAACCTCGACCCTGACACCTGCTACCAGACATTGCTTTCGCGAGATCGCCGCTTTGATGGCTGGTTCTTCGTCGGTGTCACATCGACCGGAATTTACTGTCGACCGGTTTGTCCCGTCCGGACCCCAAAGCAGCGGAACTGTAGATTTTTCCCTAACATGGCAGCGGCCGAGAAAGCTGGGTTTCGCCCCTGTCTGCGCTGCCGCCCGGAGTTGGCACCCGGAAACGGACTACTTGATGCGTCGGCCCGACTAGCGCAGGCGGCCGCGACACTCATCGAAGAGGGTTTTCTGAACACGGCAAGTCTCGCAGAGCTTGCGGCGCGCATTGGCGTTACCGACCGGCACCTCCGGCGGATTTTCGTTGCCGAATACGGCGTATCGATGATCGAATTCGCTCAGACGCAAAGGTTGCTGCTGGCAAAGCGCCTCCTGACTGAAACGCGTTTGCCAGTCACCATAGTGGCATTGACAGCAGGGTTCGGCAGCGTCCGGAGGTTGAATGACCTGTTCCTGAAACAATATGGTTTGAATCCACTTCGGTTCCGGAAGGAGATCGACTCTCATCCGCAGGAAACCATCACCTTTTCGCTCGGATACAGACCGCCTTTTTCCTGGTCAGGCGTGCTTGCATTTCTCGCGCACCGGCAAATCGCCGGTGTTGAGCACATTGGCGACGACTCCTATACCAGAGTCATCGAGCTAAAGCGGGGCACCCAGAACATAGCGGGATGGATCGGCGTAACGCATGCACCACACCGGTATGCGATCGACGTTAAGGTCTCCATCTCCCTGACGCCAGTCATCGCACCCGTTATCGGCCGAGTCCGACGGATGTTCGACCTTTCCGCCCGCCCTGACCTGATCGATATGCATCTGGGCGACCTGGCCGCCGAGTTACCGGGTATGCGGGTTCCTGGCACCTTTGATGGTTTCGAGGTTGCGGCCCGTGCGATTGTCGGACAGCAAATCTCCGTTTCAAATGCGCGAGCGATCTTATCGCGGATAGCTGACCGTTTTGGGACGAAGCTCGCTGGCCCCTTCGACTTGTCGACGACGTTTCCTTCGGCAACGGTGTTCGCCGACATCCCGGCCACAGCACTTCAGGAGGCAGGCATCACACGCATCCGGGCAGAAACAATCATTGCCCTCGCGAGGGAAGTATCCACCGGTCGGATTGTTTTGGAACCGTTGGCACCTCTGGACGAGACGCTCGCCGCGCTAAGGAGTATCCGGGGAATTGGCGAATGGACGGTCCAGTACATCGCTATGCGCGCGCTGGCATGGCCCAATGCATTCCCCGACAGCGATGCCGTGCTGAAGAAGCAACTAGGCTATTCGAGCGCACCAGCACTTAACCAACACGCCCAACGATGGCAGCCGTGGCGAGCCTATGCAACGTTGCACGTTTGGCGTCGCCACCAAGCGCAACGCGAATAGCCCCGGTCTGTCGAGCTTAGGCGCGTAGAGCGACGTTGTCTCGGATTTTCCGGGTGGAGTGATTTTTAACGTCCCCGATCCCCATCGCGACCAAGCATTGTCGCGCGGGTCGCTCGTGCACCCGCCACTCCCAGCCTTGCAAAAGTGAGGGACGCAAGCGCCTATTACTATTCAAACACTGGATCAACATACTCAATGAACGTAATCGAACTGTTCGCGCTTGCTGCTATCTGGGGTGCATCGTTTCTTTTCATGCGTGTGGCGGCACCGGTACTCGGACCGATCCCTTTAATCGCGCTGCGCGTCACAATCGCAGCAGCCATTCTGGCGCCAGTGCTTCGATCAGCAACAGCACGTAGCCAGTTTAGATCCAAAGCGTGGCCTTTGATTGTCGTAGGCGTAACTAACTCGGCCGTACCGTTTTGTCTGCTCGCATATTCGACTCTCTACGTGAACGCGGGAGTTGATTCGATCTTAAACGCGACGACGCCACTCTGGGCTGCGCTAATTGCGGTCGCTAGTTTCGGAGGATCAATGCGACCTGGGCAAGCTGTCGGGTTGATGCTTGGGCTTGGGGGCGTCGTGATTCTGGCGAGCAATCGTCAATAGTGGTGTACGGGCGGGACGGCATGATCAGGCGGCCAGCGCTTGAGGAGCCGGTGTGCTTTCAATCACCGGGTTTCCGTCTTTGAACGGAACGCCCTTCAGAAGCTGATCAATTTTCTCGGCGCTGCGAATCTTCCTCCAGGTCTGCCCGGCCGCTTCAATCAGCTTGAACGCCATCGCCAGGAAGGTCGCGCGCGACAGACAGTTGCGCGTGCGGCTCGTGCGATGGCGTACCGTCGCAAACGTCGATTCGATCGGATTCGTGGTCCGCACATGCTGCCAGTGCTCCGCAGGGACATCGTAGAACGTGAGCAGTGCGTCTCGATCCTTCGTGAGCTTCTCGACAGCCTTCGGGTACTTGGCCGCGTACACGTCGACGAACTGATTGAACGCAACAATCGCATCGGCGCGCGTCGCGGCATTCCAGATCTCTGCGAGCGCCGCCTTGGCCTTGCCGTGCTGCGATTTGGGCATCGCGTTGAGGATATTTCCGACCTTATGAAACCAGCAGCGCTGATGTCGCGTTTGCGGGAACACCTCATCGAGTGCCGCCCATAGTCCCATCGCGCCGTCACCAACCGCGAGCAGTGGCGGCGCCTGCAGGCCGCGCGCTTTCAGATCGAGCAGCAGTTCAATCCACGACTGTTTCGACTCGCGGTAACCGTCGCTGAGCGCAACGCGCTCCTTGCCGCCGTCCGGTTTCACGCCGATGATCACGAGCAGGCACTGCCCGTCCGAATCCTCTGTGCGGGCTTGAGTATGGATGCCGTCGGCCCACCAGTAGACCCAGCGCGAGGCGGACAGGTCGCGCTTGTTCCACTTCTCGTACTCTTCTGACCATGCGGCCTTCAGGCGGCTCACGACGCTCGCTGACAGCCCTTTAGCCTGCTCGCCGAGCAGCTCGGACAGTGCGTCGCCCATGTCGCCGGTTGAGACGCCTCGCAGGTACAGCCACGGCAGCGACGATGACACGCGCGGCGACTTGCGCACATAGGGCGGCACGATCGTCGAATTGAACTTGATGCCGGAGCTCGAGCGGTCGCGAACCTTCGGTACCTTGACCGGCACCGGGCCTACCGCCGTGACGATCTCGCGCTCTGGCAGGTAGCCGTTGCGCACGACCGCGCGCCGGCCGTCCATCGTCTTCACATTCGAATATTGCTCGAGCATCGCCGCCAGTTCCGCCTCGATTGCCTGCTGGATGATCCGCCGCGCCCCTTGCTGGATCAGATCGTCCAGGCCGGGTGCGCCCTCAAATTGCGGTTCTGCTGTTTGACTGCTGCTCGTTTCCTGCGTATGTTTCGCCATGGTGGTGGAGTTCGATTGAGGAAGTGTTACCGTGGAAAGCAACATTCTCCATCAATCGCCACCGCCTTCTCCTGCCTCCTCCCTACGCCGCATACACCACTTCCGACGATAACTCGATTCTGGCTTGGGGCACCCTCATCGGCGGTGCCAGCAATCTCCCGCTCGCAATCGGTGCTGCGCTGCTCGCGACTCTGTTCTACGGGTTTGCGGTCAACTATTCCAAACGTCATCTGGCGGGCGTGGATCCGTTCGTTGTCGCTTTTGGCAGTCAACTGTTTGCCTCAACCTTGCTGATCCCACTCGCGCTGTTCTTCTGGCCGAAGCACGGCGTCGCGCCGTCGACCTGGGCATGCGTCGCAGCACTCGGCGTGGTGTGTACGGGCTTTGCGTACGTGTTGTTTTTCAGGCTCGTTGAGCGCGTCGGTGCCACATACGCTGCGTCTGTCACATTTCTTATCCCTGTCTTTGGAATGATTTGGGGCGCAGCTTTCCTAAGGGAGGCGATCACATTGGTGATGATCGCTGGATGCGCGATCGTGCTCTTTGGAACGGCTTTAGCGAGCGGAAAGCTAGGGTGGATACTGGCCCGCAAAGCCTGACCGTCCGCTCTGGAGAGCGGCGTAGGGCCGCTGTGGGTCGGTTTGGTGCGTTCGCCGTCGGCCCGGATTTGGCTACCAACGGCCGGTCGCAAACGCTTTCATGTGGATGTTCAGATGTCAGTTCCGCCCCAGACAGCGGACCTTCTTGCCTGAAAGGCGTGGGCAGGAAACTCAAGGTTTTAATCAGGTAGCCGATAACCAGCTACCCAATCTAGTTTTCCAGGATCGGGAGATTACACATATCACATCGATCAAAGCGCGCCCATGTGCCAAATCGCTCCCCTGTATCCGAATGTCACGGAACGTTCGCTTCGACTGGCCAGTCTCCTCTTCCCTATTCTGGTCGAATGCGCGAAGCAAGGAAAGCTCATCAGCTATGGCGTTCTAATTGAACGAGCTCGGGCGATATACCCCGACAACAGCGAAATTCGGCGTGCCATCCCGCGGTCGTCGGGCAGAATTCTTGACGTGATCCGTACGTTTTGCCTGCGCCGTGGCGTTCCGGATCTTGCCAGTATCGTAGTTCAGCGGGGAACGACCGTGCCCGGTCCAAACTACGTGGGGCTTGCTCAGGCAAGCGAGCTTCAGAAAGAGGCGTTCGCCTTCAATTGGGAAGTCGATGTCGTTGTATTCGAAGCGGAAGTGGTCGAGGCCATACGTATCAGCAAGCGAACGCCGCTTTCGGAAGTTGCGGCTCGAGACGTGCTCTTCGCCTACTTCAAGGAAAACGAGGCACGACTTCCCGCCTCTATTCGTAACCACAGGGAGAAAATTCTGGCGCTCCTCATGGAGGGTTTTGACGCGCAAGAAGCATTCGAAATGGCGTTGGCATAGTCGTTCCCGTCGAACGAAGGCTTTATCCGATATTGCCTCCCTTCAACTGAGGGACGTGCAATTGAACCACCGAGGCGTATCTACGGGAACGCACGGACTATTGAATAGAACGTGCCGATGTCGACGTGCATTGAAAAAGGATTTGGAGAAACACACAAATGGCAGGCCAATTCGAAAAGCCGATCTCGATTCGTCAGGCGCTACGGAACATTGATGATCGAACATTCTTGCTACCAGCGATTCAGCGCAATTTCGTCTGGTCGACGCAGCAGATTTGCGTCCTGTTCGACTCGCTGATGCGAGGATACCCGATCAGCACCTTCATGATGTGGGACGTCACAAGCACGGCGATCAAGAACCATTACCGCTTTTACGATTTTTTGACTCACTACTGCCAGCGATTCAAGGAATCTAATGATCATGTTCCCACTCATGGGGATTTCAAAGATTTCAAGGCGGTGATCGATGGCCAGCAACGGTTGACATCGATCTATATCGGATTGAAGGGCACGTATGCCTATAAGCGCCCTCGCGTCTGGTGGCCCAACACACGAAACGATGAGATATTGCCACCGCGACGCCTGTTCCTGAACTTGACGAAGGGCTTGGAGGGACAGGAAAACGAGTCGATGACACAGTACGACTTCCGCTTCCTGGCTGAGAGCCAGGTTGAACAGTACGCGGAAGACCCTTCTTCTCACTGGTTCGAAGTGGGTCAAGTGTTAAGACTGCCGGAAGTGGCTTCGTTGGACCAGATTCGACCCAAAGTGGTGTTGCCTTATCTCAGGCAGCACTCCCTGGCGGACAACGAGTATGCGCGCAATACATTAACCCGCCTGTACTACGTCATTCGGCATCAAGAGGTGATCCACTACTACAACGAGGAAAGCCAGGACATCGATCACGTCCTGGACGTGTTCATCCGGACAAATAGCGGGGGCACGCCGCTTGCTTTCTCAGATCTGCTCATGTCGATCGCGATCGCCAATTGGGAGGGCGACGCTCGCACGGATATCGATGATCTCGTGGTCGAAGTACGGCAAAGTTCGGCTATGAACTTCTCGATAGGCCGCGACTGGGTGCTGAAAACGTGTCTCATGCTGACTGAGGCCGACGTGAAGTTCAAAGTCAAGAACTTTGACACCAACCAGGTCAGCAAGATTCAGGAGCAGTGGAAAGGGATCAGGGCGTGCGTGATCGAAACGTTCAAACTGCTTCGCCGCTTCGGGCTTAACGACCAGTCTTTGAGAGCCAAAAACGCGGTTATCCCATTGGCCTACTATCTCTACCGCCAGTCTTATGCCGGCGAGCCGCTCTATTTGAGCATCAACAACCTCAATCACCTTCGTGACGAGCGGGCGGACCTGTCGCGCTGGCTCAATATGGCTCTTCTGCGCGGGGTGTTCGGCGGACAGGCGGATGGCGTGCTGACACGAATGAGGAATGTCGTCACGTCCAACAGGTCCAAGGGCGCCTTCCCGTTGAAGGAAATCATCGACGCCTTCAAAACCACCAACAAGGATTTGCGTTTCGACGAGGATTACCTGAAAAGTCTGCTGGATATTCAGTACGGGGATCCGCGTTGTCGCCTGGTGTTGAATCTCCTTTTCCCTGAAGTCAACGAACATCTGCTTCTGGACATCGATCACCTGCATCCGGCAAGCGCTTTTGACAAGGCGGCGCTCGCATCGGCATCGTTTCTCCAGGACGCGCCCGATCGCCTTAATTTCTACAGTGACCCTGTCAACTGGAACTCGATCGCGAACTTGCATCTTCTGCATACATCGCAGAACCGGTCGAAGCAGGATATGGCGCTGGTCGACTGGATGGCAGAGCCCCATACTGGCTTCAAAGCTGCAGACCTGCTGCTCACCGGAGAAGACAGCTTGTGCTTCGCAGATTTCGAAGCCTTCTGTTGCAAGAGGCGTGAGGCATTGCTTCGACGCTTGCGCGACAACGTCGAAGTCACCACGTCACTGCTGGTACCCCAGGAAGTGCTAGACGAGGAAGAGGAAATGGCCACGTCCGCCGCGTAAGGGGCGATAACGGGCGCGACATGTTTCCTTCGTCGTTCGCGGCGGAATAACGGCGCACCGAATCCAGGATCCATAAAATTTCGGTACCGAACGGACGTTGAAATCGTGCGTAGCGAGCGTCCGATGGGGATCGTCTCCGGCGAATGTGCCCGCTCCTCACACCAAAGCCGTCATTTGATCGGCTCATCGCGAACTACCGCTCCGGGTCGGAATGCGTCAGTAGCATGAAGTGCACACCTGATCAACCGATGTCGTGGATTACGCGCGCGGGCCCGTTGTACACGACCCGAAGTGACGGCGCGGCGGCACCCGCGTCTCGCAGCGGTTTCCCGGTATGATCGGCAGGTACGCTGAGACATTCATCGAGGGACAACGCGCATGACCCAATCGATTCGTAGAGGCGGCCGTGACGTCCGCCGGGCAACGCGGCGCGCTTTTGCGATCGCGACGGCGCTGGCTGGCAGCGTGGCGCCTTCGTTGGCCCAAGCCCAGACGCCGGTGCCCGACGTTCTGCAGCCCGCCGGCGCGACGCACGTGGTGGCCTCGCTAGAGGCATCGGGCGTGCAGATCTACGTGTGCAGGCGCGACGCCGCGAATCAACTGGCGTGGACCTTCCAGGCGCCGCAAGCCGATCTCTACGACGCCTCCGGCCAGCTCGTCGTCAGGCACAGCGCGGGACCGTCGTGGGAAGCGCCGGACGGCAGCCGGATCACCGGCAAGCTGCTGCAGCACGCCGCCAATCCCGACGACGGCGCGGCGATCCCAATGCTGCTCCTCTCATCCACCAATGCGGGCGGTCTGGGTCTCCTGAGCACGGTGCGCTACGTGCAGCGGCTTGCCACGCACGGCGGCGCGGCTCCCGCGCAAGCCTGTGTGCGCGAGGGCGAGGAAGGGCGGAGCCCCTATCTAGCGGAGTACGTGTTCCTCGAATGACCGTGGTGCGAGCGCACGTGTACCGTGTGGCCGCGCCACGGCACGTGTGCTGCTGGCGCAGTCGTCGTCCTGAAAGCCGAATCGTACGCGGCGCTGTTCGATTGATAGTCCACATTGAGGTGCACTGAGGGAGTGCACTGAATCTATCTTGGGTCGGAGCGTCGGTAGCCGGCCAGTTACTGTCGGTCGCTGATGTCGCCTTTCGGGCAGTACTACTTTTAAGCTACGATCTTCGTCCGATTTAATGTTAGCGTCCGCAAGGAGGACCAATGACGACTTTGAGCTTCGCCAACCGAGATATGCTTTATTCGCTATCGTGGTACATGTCCGCAAGACAGACTGCGCTGCGCGCCGCGCTCTCGTTCCGCACCCAACTCTCCGTCACTGATCAGATGGACATGAGAGTTCATTACTCCGGCTACTTTTTGAATCTTCTGGCAGCGACCGAACTCTTCCGTGAAACGACTACGCTGCAGCCAAACACTTTTGAAACGCAGTTGTATTCGCGCTTAGTATTTGATGGATTTCAGGACGGTGAGGCGAACTACTCCTACATTCGTGAGCTGCGCAATGCAGTCGTTCACCGCGGGCTGAATATCACGTCTGCTGCGCACATTGACGGTAACTTCCCGATGGTCCTTGCGGAGCCGAAAGTTCAAAACCAGAGTCGGAAAAAGACATTCGTCGCATTTGACAAATATTTGCTACATGTCATCGAAAAGTGCGAATCGGTGGTTGGTTCGGTGATGCTTGATTGCTTGAACGCCGCAGGAATTTTTGAAGCCACCATCGATGCAGAGGCTACCGCTGCCGAGTACCGCGACGCCATTGAGCAGTCCCACGCCATGCCGGACTTCGCTAAGGCAATGGCACTAGCAACGGAATTCAAGCCAGAATGGGCTGCGGCCGCCCACAGCTCTGCAATGACGAAGCTGCGCGAAGCGTTGGCACCGTGCAATGCCACCAAGCCCTCGGTGTCCTAGAACCATTGAGCGCTCGAAAAAACGGGTTTCGGCGGGTCGGAGAGATCTCCGCCGCGGCCTGTGCAGGATGTCTGCTTCCGGGCGGCGAGATTCGTAGCCTGAATGCCGCAAACGGGTCGGTTACAGAAGTTCGATGGCTAAATCGAGCGAGTCATTCTTCGCCACCAGGGTCGCGACTACCGAATTGCGAACCCCGGCGGACGCAATGTGCGCGCTGATCTTCGCAAGGGGAGCCAGAACGATCTTCAGACAAGAACACAAACCAGGTATTGTCCTTGCCTGATCGATATGTTGGCATTATCGAAGAAATCTTTAACGGCCCCGTACTATGACCAGACGGCAGCAGCGAAGGACACGGCAACCGATGACGAAGGAGATGTTATTGCCCATTCCGGTGTCGGTCGCCCGCAGAAAATCGATCGAACACCATATGGCTTACCATATGCTCGTGACGGGTCAAGGTAATTTATCGATCATCGGCCAGCTATTCAGCGCGATCTATTGCGCATACTTTGTTGACGACGTAACTCAGGGCCGGTCTGATCCCGATATGTTTCGACTCGCGGAAACTGCGTTGCACGAATGTGCGGTTCGCGGTAAAGCCGAGGGACGATTCGAGGGATCATCTGAAGGGATGATTGCAATCCAGCGGGTGCTGTCCCTCCGCGATCAACAATTTCTGAGTGCTCCCGCTTACATCATTGCCGACGCCCAGACGCGGCTCGCTAGGTTTCTGGCCAGTGACGACATATCACCGTTCGCGCCTGAGAGGAGGTCGCCGGTTCGGTGACCCCCGACCTCGCTGGATTGACCGGGTTGGTGGCTGTGTCGCTGTCGTCTGTAACACGATTCCTGCATGTATGACTCGACAAGGTATCGAGCATGCAGATTGAATACGATTATCAGATGCCGGCTATGCTGCCGTTGGGTGCAGTGCTGGTGTAATACGGCTCACGCCTCCGCATTTCAGGTTCCAGATTAAGTTCGGGTTATCTTTCAGGCGGGTTTTACAATCCATGATTATCTTACGGTTGACGAGGCATATTCCTGAAACCTAAAATCGGCCGGCTATACAGTCGGGGCCGTTCCGTTGAGAACGAAAGCTGTCGGCCTGCAACGCACAAGAATATGGAATACGCATGAATTCGACCGAACTGGCCCAGATAATCCGTGGCGGATTGATCCAGCAGGACCGTTTGATCAAGACGGATATTCCGTCTTTACCGAATAATGCGCTTGTGCCGCGCCGGGCGGTAACTTGTTCCGAGCTGGGCCGGGATTTCAGCGTCACCCTTGATATGGTGTCTAGCGCGGGCGATGTCCAGCTCAAGACGCTCATTGCCCAGCCGATGACGCTGTGGATTCAGCAGGCCGACAAATCCTGCCTGCCGATCAATGGCTATATTCACACGGCGAGAAGGCTGGGCAGCGATGGGAGTCTGTCCAGTTATCAACTGGTTTATGCATCATGGATGCACTTCCTGCGCTTCCGCCGTGACATGCGGTACTGGCAGGACAAGACTGCCGACGCCATCATCACCGATGTCTTCAACATGCATCCGCAGGCGCAGGGCCAGTTTCAGTTCGTCCTGCGCAAGCCGTTGCCCCAACGCTCCTATTGCCGCCAGAGCGAGACGGACTGGAATTTTGTGCAGCGGCTGATGGAGGAGGAGGGCCTGTTCGGCTTCTGGCGCCATGCCGGGGACGGCAAGTCGCATACGCTGGTCGTGACCGATGACATCTATTCGCTTGATGAAGCGTCGACAAATCCGCTCAGTTTCTATCGGTCGGGTACGGGCAGCGAAACGGATGCCTTCACGCAATGGTCGGGTACGCGCACCCTGCAGAGCACCACCTATACGACGCGTACGTTCGACTACAAGGCACCATCGTCTTCCGTCCGCCCCAAGGGCACTTCGCTGCCGACGATGCCTGGACAGGGGAATCTGCCGGAACAGGCGGAAGTCTACGAATACACTGGCGCCTACACGTATCTGACCCAGGACCGCGGCGAGCAGCTTTCGAAAGTTCATCTGGAAGAATGGGAGTCGCGGGCCAAGCGATTCTTTGGCACGGGTAGTGTCCGGGGCATCGATGCCGGTCGACGCTTCGAGCTGAGCGGTCATCCAGAGCATGACCGCGATGCGGCCAGTCAGTGCGAGTTTGCGGCGATCAAGGTGCGACGGTATATCGAGAACAACCTGCCGCTGTCGAATCAGGAGGCGAGCTTTCCGCATAGCTTGCAGAGCGAACTGGCGCAGGCAAAGGCCGAGCATACTGGGGAAACCGTTACCCATGCGGACGGTTCAGCCGGTTTCTTTCTGGCCGAAGTCGAGGCGCAGCGCGTTACGGTTCCGTACCGTAGCCCGTTCGAGCACAAGAAGCCGGAGATGCATCTGGAGACGGCCGTTGTCGTCGGACCGAAGGGCGAGGAGGTCTATACGGACGAGCTGAACCGGGTGAAGGTGATGTTCATCTGGGACCGGCAGAATCCGGGGGATGCGGGTGCATCGTGCTGGGTGAGAGTTGCGCAGTCGGATACGGGCGGCGGCTACGGGAGCGTCCACGTTCCCCGGGTCGGCGAAGAAGTCCTCATCGGTTATGTTGGCGGAGATTGCGACAGACCGATCGTGCTCCACCGCGTCTACAACGGGAGCGTCCAGCCGCAATGGCATAGCGACGGCATCCTGTCGGGGTTTCGGTCGAAGGAATACTCGGGTTCCGGTTATAACCAGATGGTCCTCGACGATGCAACCGGACAGAACCGTATGCAGTTGATGAGCAGCAGCGGGAACAGCATGCTGCATCTCGGGTACCTGATCGACCAGAGCGGCAACACGCGCGGTTCATACCTTGGCTCAGGATTTGCGTTGACTACGGGTTCGTACGGTGCAGTGAGTGCTGCACAGGGGATGTACGTCACGACGTATCCGAAGGCGGCGAACAGCCAGCAGATGGACGTGCGCGAGGCGCAGCAGCAACTCGTCAGTTCCGAAAGCACCATGGAGGCGATGTCGCAAGCCAGCCAGCAGCATCAGGCGGAAAGTCTGGATACCGGTCACGACGCGCTGAAGAGCTTCACGGATGCGACGCAGGGCAGCGTACAGGGCTCGCAGTCGGGAGGCAGGACGGCGGGCGGGGGCACGGGCAGCGCGAACGCGTTCAAGGAACCCGTGATGCTGCTTGCAAGCCCATCCGGCATTGCGCTATCAACGCAGCAGTCGGTGCATATCGCGAGCGGGCAGCAGACCAATGTGGTGAGCGGCCAGAGTACGTTCATCGCGAGCGGGAAATCGCTGGTGGCGAGCGTGGCTGAGAAGATCAGCCTGTTTGTGCAGAACGCGGGGATGAAGCTGTTTGCGGCGAAGGGGAAGGTCGAAGTTCAGGCGCAGAGCGATAACATCGAATTGACGGCGCAGAAAACGGTGAAGGTGCTCTCGGCGACGGAGAATATCGTGGCAGCTGCAAAGCAGGAAATCCTGCTGACTTCCGGCGGCGCGTATATCCGGATCAAGGATGGCAACATCGAGATTCACGCCCCCGGCAAGATCGATATCAAGGGGGCGACACATAACTTCTCGGGACCGACGCGGCTCGATACGACGTTCCCGTCATGGGTAGCCGCAGATGGCAAGCCGAAGCGTTCGACATCGTTTTCGGGATAAGCGCGTAGCGAAGCAGCAGGGTGCCGGGGAGCACGCGGCGCTTTTATGAGAACAATCAGGAAACATACTGCATGGCAGCTGACAATGGCGATACGTTGACCCCGGTTTCTCAATGGGCCTATCCATTTCCACAAAAAAATGCGACTGGCACGGTGAACCCCGACGCCTACCTGGCCGCCCTCCAAGGGAGCGATGGCTCCTTCCCTCTAGGCTTGAACGGTCTATGGCATGGCGGGATTCACCTCGATCAGACTGGCACATCATCGACGGTCACGGATAGCGAGATGGACCGCAGTAGTGGCGTTCGCTGCATTGCCGATGGTGAGGTCGTCGCTTACCGGCTCGATAGCGACTACCAGCATTTGTCTTATCCCGACAAATCGACGGTGTTATATTCGCGAAGCTTCACATTGGTCAAGCACAAGCTGACCTTGCCTGCGGTGCCGGCAAATAACTCTCCGACGCAACCGTCAACGGTAGCACCTGCCAAGAATGAACCGAACAAGCTAAGTACGGACCCGGCGGATTCGCTGGTCTTTTTCAGCCTGTATATGCATTTGGCCCCCTGCACGGTGTATCAGCACTCGGAACAGGACAAGAACAAGAAAACCTGGCCCAGCTACTACAATGCCGAGCCGATTTATACGGTCAACGCCCAGCGCGCCAAGGATAAACAGGAGGATGTCAAGACCGGGGAACCGGTCATGGGTTCACATGTGCATCGTGACAACAAGGGTCATGCAGGCGAGAGCATCGGTATTTTGCGTTCGGGCAGCAAAGTCAGGATGCAACGTTTGGCACATGCTCCAAAGCACTGGGGGCGCATTGCGAGCGTCATCTCCGGTGAGATAGTTCCGATTCAGCCGGGGAAACCGGTGCCGCCGGACGCTTCGCATGGCTGGGTGTTTCTTGACTGGCTCGATAGCGAGATCAATCCCGCGGCCCTCGACAGTGTCTACGTGCTGCCTGAGCCCGTTCGCATCAGTGCCGGTGACGTGGTGGGTTATCTGGGCGAATATCAAAATGCCGAACATGCTTCGCCGTTGCCGCCCACTCCGCAGCGGGCATTGCTGCATGTCGAGGTGTTCGCCGGTGACGATTTGCAGGCGTTTCTGGCGCGCAGCCGGGCACGTGCGGCGCAATTGACGCAAGAGCCGAAGACGCAACTGGTACTGTCAAAAGGCGCAAATCTGTACGGCTATAAAAGCGCCGGTGATTTGACGCTGCCCGCGAATACCGCAGTGACGCTTGCTCAGGACGCATCGCAGACAGGCATGTGGACCAAGGTGCAGGTCAAGGCCCCCGGGGCGACCAGCGCAACGAATTACTGGATTGCACGCAGCGAACTGGCGAGCACAGACACGCGGCGCGCGTGGAATTCGTTTCCGCTATCGTTATCGGCTGCACCGTCCGGAACGAGCGACTATACCCGTGTCGTCAATATCGCGGGTCTGACCGGGCACATGGACGACCAGAAGCATACCTGGTACGAGGTCGACGCGGGCGACGCCAATATGAACACGGTCGATGGCTTCGTCTGCGCATCAGGCCAGCCGAATGTCTCGTTGCAGAACAAATGGGCGTGGGCTGGTTTCGAGCTACTGTCGTCGAGTTTGGCGACGGTCGACCTTTACAGGCGTTATCTCTATCTGAAAGGCGATAAGGCTACGTCAGAAGAACAGAGCGCTTTCGAAGCCGGTTTCAATGTGGCGAAAAGCAATCCACTGATCGAGAAGCTGGATGAGATTCTGACGCCCAAAACCCAACCACACGGCAGGGTCCAGGGTCAGGATTTGCTCTCCGCATTGAATCTGAAATGGCGCGCGAGCCGGGTCGATCATCTGGTGGTGAAATATGAAAGCGAGTGGGGCGGGAAGATGACCAAATGGGATGCGCTCGACCCCTTTATGCACGATGGCCTGCCGTATTGGACGACAGAGAAAGAGCGAATCCAGCAATTGCAGATGTGGGATGCGTGCAAAGAGGTATTGAAACCGGTGTCGACACCGAGTGTCTATCACTTGCATCCCGTTGGTATCGTGGGGAATTTTTTTGATCCTGACGCTTGTGCTTGCGGTTGTTGCCTCAATAAAAAAATTCAGGTCGTGCGCTGGAATGGACACTATGGTCCGTGTTATTGGGGCTCTATGACACTCGCAAATGCGCCCGCACTTCAGGCAATGCAGCTTAATGGTGAGATGACTGCAAGTGAGAGTCGCATCATCGCGGCTATGGCGCCAAACGAAGGTAAGCTCGACACGGTTCAGTCTTACGACGATCAAGTTATTACTGCTGGCGCTATGCAAAAGACCATGCGCCCAAGTGATGGTGGAGGAGAGTTTGCCCAGCAAGTCGCGGATTTCCGTGCAGAAAGCGAGTCGGGCTATCAAGAACTCTTTGCTAAATGTGGATGGACGGTGGTGGGCGCAGGTGATGGCGCACGCCTTTCGTTTGCACATCCAGAGGTTACAGGAGGTCAACTAATGACCGGAGCGAATCTGCGAGAGAGGATTAGGGACGGTTGTGACAAGCAGACTAACCATCAGTATTTGCCCAATCCAGCAGTCGCAGCAATCGCGCACGCAATATCTGATTTGCGGTTTCAGAAGTTGCAGATCAAGGATTTCGTCAGTCGTCTGCGCAAGTGTTTAGCCTCCCGTCCGACCGACTATGACTATTCGGTTGGCGAGTATTTTCAGGGAGACCTTGGCCGAGCAACGGTGCTTGACCAGAGCGTAAATCGGCCCGCTTTTGTAGATGATGACCTCGCGACGTCGCTCAATCACTTGTATGCTACTCATCCTACCGCGCCCCGCAATCCAAACAACTGGGGACCAGCACGTGCGGAGCTAGAGCAAGCTTTGGCTGATCAATACGGCACGACACGCCGCATGGCGATCTCGAATGGAGTTTCCGTTGCGCCGGGTCGTTACAATAATCTCAAATCGACATTGCAATGAACATCCGAATCGCAGCCCAAATCGCTTCGCTTGCTTGCATAGCGATCGCCGCGCACGACGTACAGTGCGCCGAAAATACTTCTATTGTCGATTTTTCTAACCACTCGCGGTTGGTCCTGTCTGAGCCGGTTCCCTCGCAGCTGCTTCGAATATTCGGCGCTGGCTGGACACGTCTAACATTTATACGCCCTGACGGAACTGCACTACCTATCGTACCGAACGAATCACTGACGGCGGAAGGGGGGGTCATCTTTTCTCATCCAGTCGAGCATGCTTTGTCGTCTGACGGTCGATACATCGTGCTCAACTGGACACGGAACGGAGTCGTTAGTACTGAGGAGGGAAAGCCCGCCTTAGAGAGCCGACAGTTTTGCCCGATCCTTGACACGGCCACTGGTTGTGTTTTCCGCGACGATTCAGGCGGCGTGTGCGGTGGCACGTGGGACGCGAAGAATGACTCATGGGACGACACTTTGGGTTCTGGCGAGACGCAGACCATGGACAAGCTTGCAAAGCCTACGGCGCAGGGTCTGTGGGCACAGTACAGCGGCTCGCCAGGTAGCAACATCAAGGATAACTTGAACGCCGCCCTCGGTCTCACTAACCTCAAAGCATGCGATCCTCCTAGCGCCACAAACGCGAGCTACTACGCCAAGATCGAAGCTGCACTAGGACCGGCTGCAGAGGCGGCAGCTAAACCTGCACCATCGGTCAGTGGAGAATTGTCGCAGGATGCGACAACGAACGAACAAGCAGTATGGGTCGTAAAGCCTGATAGAGCATGGCTGTATGCGCAGCCGTCTGTGGGCAGCAGTCACCGCGGTTATCTGATCCACGGCGATCGCGTCACGGTGATCCGCAAGGGAGATGACGGTTGGCTGCAAATCCATTACGAACGTGTGGGCAAGCAGCCCATTGAGGCGTGGCTCCAAGCTGGGGATTTGACCCGCTAACGTGCAGGTGCTTTAGCTGGCTCGTGGCGGCAACTGTTAAAGCTGCGGTGATCGTCATTTCTCGTTTGATTGTCCATCGATTGGACTACAGAAACAACAATGAAGCGTTGCTTAATTCTTAACGACGACAAGACCACCGCGAACGGGACGGTAGTCGCTACGCCTACGACGATCCAGTTCATGGGCCGCGATGTCGCCCACGAGGGCGACGACGTGCAATGCCCTGTGTGCCATACGACGGGGAAAATCAAGTGCGATGGTCCGCGTCAGGTGATGACCGCGCCCGATGGTCGCCATGCCGCATTGAACGACGATCTTTGTATCTGCAAGTGCGAGCCGCCGCCGAAGCTCGTTGCTTCGCAGCAGTCGATGTCGGTCGACGCCTGATAATCTGAGCGCGCAGTCCGTATGACAGTTGTTGATGATCGTATTGCAAGGATTCGCGCCTGTCTCGCGGCCGAAGAGGGGTTCACCCTGCTGGATGAGAAGTGGTCCGGTGCATTTAGCCAGTACAGCAAGACTGGTACAGCCCGAGGGCTGTACCAGTCTTGCCGGGAAAGCGCTGGCTTTACGGGTTCTGCTGCATGCCGATCGTGGCGGCTGCGGCGCGCATGGATGTCGCAATGGTGTTCGTCAGGGCGGCCGGAACCTGCAGTACCGTCGTTGGTGAAGTGGCCGGAACCATATAGCCGCTGACGAGCTTGCCGTTCATCAGGGCAATGACGAGCGAACCACCTGCATTGATCGTGTTCTTGATCGTGTCGTCGATTGGCACGTCGGGCGCACCGACTGCCTTCGGCAGGGAAATCGTGATGACGTCCGGATTGCGGGGATAGACCGACCAGCTGCCCGTGACCGGGAAACCAAGCGGTTCATTGCCATAGTTGCAGCCATGGGCACCGCTTTCGACGATCTGCGCAACGCCGTTTGCCTCGATATCCAGAAGGAGGCAACTGCCCCCGATAGCGATCTGCGTTCCGGCGACTTGCTGCACGGACGTATAGGTTTGCGACGCGCTCCCGAGACCCGATACTGTCAGCCCATTCGGGAAGGCGGTCAGCCCCGTGAGCGGGATGGCAGCGATTGACGTAAATGCACCATTGAGCCAGGGTATACCGATTCCGTTGGCCGTCAGCATGATCTGGTCATTCGCATGCTGCATCGTCGCCAGATAAGCTGTCGTCCCCGCCGGGAAGCTGCCTGTCATCGAGCTGCGTACCGGATTGCGGTAGTCGATCTGCAATGCCGTCGAAAGGGGCTCTCCCGATACATCGGTTGTACGGTACGAAACCGTGACCGTATCGCCCGTGTTCGGGTCGGTGCCGACAAGATTATTACCGGTCTGCGAGAGCGTATACGCCGGATGAAGCTGGTCGTTGGTGAGCCAGTTCGTCCACGACCCGTCCGTCTTCATCAGATAGGCCCCTTCGCCGGAGGTCAACGAAATGAAATTGCCGCTGAACATTGCGTCATAGCTGCCCACAGGTGACACGGGTGACCATTTGCCGTTGCTCTGGACCTCCTGGGTGACGCTAAGCGTCTGGCCGGAAAGTGTCCAGTTCTCCCGCACCGGCGAGACGCTGGTAGACCAGACACTGTCAGGCACCTGCTGCAACATGTCCCCGTCCACGGTGTAAAGCGGACCAGCCAGCGCCGTCGTCGCGGCAACCGCCTGGCTGAATGCCGGGTTGGTTAGCTGGGCGTCGACATCGGACTGCCCGACGCCGTCGACGGTGCCCTTCGACACGTACGCATTCAGCGTAGCCTGCACCAGCGACCAGGAAACCGGCCCCTGACCGGCAAGCGTCGTCATGTGGCTGACCATGTCGGCAGAGATCGCGGCGGTGGCGGTATCGCCGCTGGCAATGTAATCGGCATTCGGGTCGACCTGGCTGCCGACGAGCTGCTGGACGGACTGCGTGGCCTGCTGCTGGCTCTGGCCGGCGTTCATCTGTGCGACGACCATCGTCGTGAGCGGCGTCACGTTCTGCGTGGAACCCGAGACGACCGCAGACAGCGTAAACCCGTTCTGGAGCGTCGTGCCCGAGGTCACGTCCGTCGCGCCGGCCGGCACGATCGCGAGCAGTTTCTTTCCGGTCATGTCGCCGGCAACCTTGAACGAATAGCTGCCGGTGTTGTCGGTCGTGGCGGTCGGCTGAGAGTTGTCGCAAGCGCTCTGACCGTTATCCAGGCAGACGGTGACGCCGGATATGTAGCCGTCGATCACCTTGCCGCTGATCTGGGTCTGGCTGCTGGAACCATTGCCGGATGTGCCGGCCGCCGAATTGCTGCCTCCACCGCCGCCTCCGCAGGCGGTGAGTATGGCGGTCATGGACGCGCACAGTGCGAACCGTGCGATTCCCGTGTTGGCGTTCTTCATCTTTCTCTGGACCTCGTTGTAGTAGGTGGGTACTGCCGGAGTGAGCTTTTACAGCGCACACATGGACCGTTCATGGCCCTGGGCGGCCGATGACAGTGGTGCCGCGACCGCGACTCGCAGTGATCAACCCTTCCCGTGCGGCTTGTTTCATCGCGCGATTAAGGGTGTTGGGATGAATACCCATGAAATCAGCCATCAAGCGCTGCGGTGGCAATACATCGCCGATGCATACCTGCCCGTTCCGTATGGCGGTCTCAAGTGCGTCAAGCGCGACGCGCCATACGGTGCCGTGCTTGCGTTCTATCCTGCAAATCCATGAATTCATTGGGGCTCATTGGGCGTTTTCCTCCTGAAGATGACCGGGTCCGACAGACCGGTTTCTCCTTCTATATGTGAGAAATAATCAAGGAAGATCAGGGCCCGGTACGCATGATCGACTATTGGGCGATTTGCCAGCCATTGTCGGTCTTGATCATACGGATTTCGAACGAATCGGCTGTCATCGTTACATCGTCAGTGAAATCATCTATTTCAAGCGGCTTGCTTCCATTTCTGGATGAGAATAACTGGTCGAAAACCTGATGAGGTGTGTTGGGGCAATCTTTTTCCAAAGTCATTTCGACTTGAAAGAGCCCATACTCTTTAATTTGCGAGTCAATTTGCTGAGGAGTGTACGAGTATAATTGAAGTGCCCGATTATATTTTAAATGATCCTCCTGGTTTTCCATCATGTAATCGTCAGCGGTCTTGCCGGGGTTGGCTGCAACCCAGGCATCCTGAGCCTGCTTCCAGTTGTCGACTGTCTTTTTTGCATCAGCCACACTTTCTTTGGTGGTTTGCGCATATTGGGGATATGTATTCTTGATGAATGACTTGACGTCATCAGGTGGTGTGAGATCGAGCGTATAACTTACCTGGACGACGTAGCTACCGTCCTGCTGACGAATGCCATTGATTCTCTTGAAATCCTGAACATCAATGTACTGGCAGTCTCCCAGAGCAGTTTTGACGGCCTGCTTTGCTTCGGATTTGCCTGGCTTGTCAGACTCCGAACAGGCAGCCAGAAAGCTGGTCATCACGAAAATGACAACGAGCGACAGCAATGATTTAAATTTTTCGGTTTTCAATTTTAAAGCCTTTTATAAATTTGTTATGATAATCTGGGGGGTGAAGGTCAACCTTGGATCAATGCGCGAACCATAAGCTCACAGAATATTGCGATTCCCAGCCAGACCCAAAAAATCACCCTGGACTGCTGAAAGGCACTGCAGCGTCTCCAGAGGTAAACGGGGATGATAAAAGACAGTTTGCCGAACTGTTTCGTGTTGATCTGGTGCTTCTTTAATTGAAGGTAGTCAATCAGTGTCAGGCCATAATTGCAAATGACTGCAACCCACCAATAATGAGCATGGGAAAAAGAATATGCCATGTAATCGTCGAACTGGTCATCTTCGATTCCACTGATTCCAGCGTTCAACCCGATTAGCATCGAACGGATCACGAGACTGATCAAGGGCGCGAAAGCTAAAAGCCAGAGAATTATTTTTTCATGCCTGCTACCGAGGTACTGGTTGCTAAAAATGACACTGCTGTCAATATCGGATTGATTTTTCATGGTGACTTCCTGTGGTTCGAGGTGAATAAAATTCGTCATGACTTGATTGGCCTTTTTCGAACCTCGCATAAGGTGACAAGGTACGAGTTAAAAATGCTCCCGTGGCACCGCTTGCGTTTCTGGGTGGCACGTCATCGATGTCCGGCAACACCCTGACTTACCGGTAATGCCCCATCGTGATTGCCATGGAGGCCGCCAATTCCGGCATGTTTTCGAAGAGGGCCGGATGTCAGCTGATGCCCGGCAACCATCGCGGTGATGGCGGGCGGGAAGACGAAGAACCTGACGACGATATGACTGATGCGGAAGCCTTGTCAGGCCGGTGACGTGTCGGGCTTGTCTGCAAGCTCCGCAGGGGCAGGTGCGTGCCAGTCGTCGCTTCTCCCTTCCAGATCCGGGTGCTGGACAATTGAATCGCTGGCTTTTTCTTTTGGTACTGCCACGTGCACATTGCTTCATTCCCCGATGTAATATTTGACGTGTTTACACTACAGAAACGCGTGCAGCGAACCTGCGGCTGCGATTGAGACCAGTCAAGGCTCGCGATCCCATCAGGCAGTGTTATTTGTAGAGTATATGCTACTATAATTGAAGTGTTTATAGCGTCGTGAATTGGTCTTCTGGCGGGCATTCTGCTTGCCATGACTATCAGGCGTTCAACTTCTTCCGCTACGCATCCTGCCCCGATCTCGATTGCCCTCGGCAAGCGGATCAAGGCATGCCGGCATGAAGCGGAGAAATCCCAGGAAACGCTCGCTTTCGAGGCGCACGTTGACCGCACGTACATCTCGGCCATCGAGCGCGGTATCGCCAATCCGTCTGTTGAGACGCTGGCGAATATCTGCTACGCACTGAACGTGACGCTGGCCGAGCTGTTCGCGCCGTTGAACAACGTGTCGTTGAAGCCGACGGGCGAGCGCCGCGCGAACGCGGCGACGCCACCGGAGATCAGGCGTCAGCGCTTGCGCTGACCAACGGGCGCATCGAGACGGCGCCCTCGATCGTGACGACCTGTCGGGCGCGGCAGGAGCGATAACGTATCGACTCCGGCTCATGCCAGTCGAGCCGGGCGTTAAAGCCAGCCATTCCGGGTTCGTCGCCAGCGGGATCGACCAGGAGCAGCGCGTTCGGCAGGAACGTGCGCTCATCCCGCCGTCCCTCGACGCCGACCGCCAGTGCTGCATGCCAGCGGACTGGCCGTGACTGCCGCCAGCCGACGATAGCCGGTCGCCCGCGCGACAATTCCCTGGAGATGAAGCGCAGGATCCCGGACGCCGGACCCGGGCAGACGACCGGCTGCACTCCCAGATTCAGCTCGGCGATGAAGCTCGCCAGTTCCGCGAGCGTCAGGCCGTGCAGGTAGTGAGGCCAGACGCGATCCCATACGCGCCGTTCGTTGCCGCCCGCGTGATACGGCAGCGCGACCGGATCGGCAAGCTTGTCGAGCAGGGCAAGCCCCATCGCGACGCAATGCAGGGTGCTCCCGCCGTCCCAATGGCCCTGCCGGCTGAAGAGCGGCGTGCCGGACCCGGCGACCGTCAATTGCTGGCCGGGCCGGATACCGGCATGAAATTGCTGGATCAGCATGTCAGTCATCGCCCGGCAACAGGACGATCGTAGCCGGGCGATCTTCCATCCGTGCTGAGCCAGACGGTTTGCCCGCCGGTGAAGACATGGCTGGACAGGATGCGATGGCCGGTCGCAATCGCCTGTTTGTTCTGCTGGCGATCGGGTTCAGCCAGTTCGCCGAAGTCGCCCCGCCCGTGACGGCACAACGGATCGATGATCGAGACTTTTGCATCGGTGAGGACCGCCACGGCGGCAGGCGTGGCGAGGATACGGCCAGGCCTGAAGTGCGGGCCAGCGTGCTGGGTCGAAAGCAGATTCATGATGGACTTCTCCAGTCAGAGAGCGGACACCGGTTTCCGGCCGAACCGGATGCGGGGTCGCAGAAACAGAGGGAAAGGTCGGACGCGAAATGCGTCTGACGGTGAAGAGGCACTACTGCGCTTCTGAAGCGAGCGCGTTCGGGTAGTGCTTCGCGAGGATCTGGTTGATCCGGTCGACGAGTTCAGGCCGCCTGAAGGTCAGATGTCCATTGCCGTTCTTGAACCAGCGCAGATGGAAATAGTCGTTTTCAGCTTCTGTCTGCCGTGCCTGCCGCGCGTCCGAGACGAGGACATAGGCGCCGTGCCGGTGGTCTGGCTCGGGCTTGCCGTCGAGTACGCAGAACACGCGGATCAGGTCGTCCAGTTCGTCGATGACCCGGTGATTCGGGGAACCGGAGCTGAGCAGAGACGTCACGATGATCCGCCTGCCGAACCTGAATGGCTGATTGGTTTTGTAGTCCCACGACAGCCGCTGGAAGCATTGAATGACCCCGCGCTCGAACATGTCGCCACGCACGCCGTAGAGCTGCGCGAACGTGGCTTCGATATTGGCGGCGGTGAGCTCCGGGACGTCGCCATCGGCAAGCTGCCGGTCCCACTGCCCGCGCGCCTGTGCATCCATGAAGGTGCGCAGCCCCGATTCGGACAGCAGGTAGTTCCAGCCGCGCGAGTCGATCACGCTGACGATGGCGGCTTTTGCCTCGTCGCGCTTCGCGTAGTCTCCGGTAACGCCCGGCCTGCCGCGACAGGCATAGGCGTCATCGAGTACGAGGCGGGGAAAGCCGAGGTGTGCCGCTCTGGCGAGCTGTTCGGCTTCGGCGAGCAGGTCGAGCGCGGCGCGGACGCGTTCGACGACCGCGGCACGCTGGTTGGCGAGATTGGTGATGCTGATGCTTTTGACAAGGTCGGTGGTCTCCACGGGATGCTCCAGAAAAGGGCGAGCGAGGGCCTCCGGACGGGCCGGACACGCAACGCAAGTGCGGGAGTGGAAAAAACTGGATCGCCGGGCGCAGGCCCGGCTTATGCCGTCGGGGTGAGGGTGGCGAGCTGGCGGCGCAGCGCAAGGGCGCGGGCCTGCGAACAGCCCAGATGCAGGCGGATGTCGGCGACCGTTGGCCGGACGCGACCGGCGGCAACGTCGCGCGCGAGCTGCATGACGTCGTCGCCGGCTAACCCGGTGCGCGGCAACGCCGCCATGTCAGTGTCAGACGGCACGTGACTGCCGGTAGCGGTTTCACGACTGGCAACCTCACTGGTGTGACCCGTCGTGACTGCCGGGAGAGTGGCCTTGTTGGCGGCGGGGACGACAGCCGTCGCGGGTGATGCAGGTGACGACGGCGGCGGCCGGAGCGCGACTGTCCACAGCAGGCACGCGACGCCTTCGAGTACGGCGGCGAATGCCAGTCCGGAGAGCAGATCGACGCGTGCGGTACTGACGCCCAGTAATGCCGCGAGTCGCGACGTGACGGGATCGGCCCGTAATGCGTCACGCCGGGTCGCGGCCCGGTCACGTTCGGCCTCGTCTCGCCGGATGTCATCGGCTTGGGCGTTTGTTCCGTCGCGATCTAAACGGTATTCTGTAGTGCGAGATATTTGGCGTTGAGACAGTGGCGGATGTCTCGCGCTCAGCGAGAATGAATGAACCGCAGTCGAACGCGAGACGTAGATCGACACCCGGCGCAATGTTGTCGCGCGCTGCAAGAGCAACGGCCCCGGGATGCTCGCCCGGGGCCGTCGCTCAGAACGGATCGTCGATGTGATGCCGCACCGGGGCGGACCATGGTTGCCTGCTGCGCTGGATCTGCTCTGCGTATGCGCTGCTGAACCACAGCAGCCAGTCGCACAACAGTTGCTGGATCTGGGCCGCCGCCTCGTCGGTGAGCGCGGGTAGCGGCGGCGGTCGTGGCCCGATACGCGTGGACGGTGTGCGTGACTGACCTGGCTGCTGAGGGCGGCGGCTCATCGCATTTCCCCAATCGCCTGCTGCAACAGCTCGTCGGGCAGATGGTTCAGCCCTTTGGGCACAGCCAGCTGCATGGCGGTGCGCAGGATACGCCCGGCATTGCGCGGCAATCCGCGCGAAGCCTGGCGCAGCAGTTCGAGCCCGGTTTCGGAGATCAGCGTGTGGTTGCAGCCGGCGGCCTTGAGCGCGTGGGCGATGAGCTGTGCGAAGCGGGCGTGCTCGGTGACGGGCTGCAGTTGCACGCGGGTCTGGATGCGGCTGTAGAGCGCGGCGTAAGCGTTGCGCTCGAGCATCGGGGCCAGCTCCGGATGGCCGGCAAGCCACACGGTGATGAGACTGCGGGCGTCGAAGGCGAAGTTCAGGAACGAGGGGAAGTCGCGGAAGAACTCCGGCGGCAGGTTCTGCGCCTCATCGATGATCCACACCGGCAGGACCTGCTTGCCGTTGGCCAGCTCGGTGATGCGCTGCTTGATGTCGCGCCACAGGTCCGCGCGCCGGTAGCTGGGTTCGAGCCCGAGTTCGCGGGCCAGCGAGCGGTACAGGTCGATGCGCCCGAACTCGGTCTCGGACAGATAGATGGTCTGGTAGCGGTGCGGATTGAGGTTGCGCGTGAGGTGGCGCAGCATGGCGGTCTTGCCCACGCCGGGCTCCCCGGTGAGCAGGCCGATGCCGGGGCTGTCGAGCAGCCACTGGAAGCGTTCGGACAGGCGCGCGAGCGCGCCATCGTCCCACAGATCGGTGCCGTCGGTGTCCAGCGGCGCGCAACGCAGGCCGAAGTGTTGGCGGTACATGTGTCAGTCCTCGCGACGGTAATGATGTTGATGGACGAGTTCGATGAGGTTGGCTGTGGCAGCGGGCGCTGCAGTCGCGGCAACGGCGGGCGTCCTGCTGCGCCGGCGCCGGCTGTTGGCCAGCGCATCAAGCGCGGTGGCCGCGCCCAGTGGAGCGCCCTGCCTGCTCTGGACACGCACGACCGTACCGGCGTGCGGATCGACGACGAGCACGACGTAGTGGCCGCTGAGTTCATAGGGCACCTCGAAGACGGCGCCTTCGTACGAGACGGTGCCGTCGCGGCGCACGCGTCGCTCGACGCGGTGCAGGAACAGCTCATCGAGCCTGGGGGCAAGCGAGCCGAGCGCGCGGATGCGCGGCAGGTCCTGCCGGTAGCGCGAGAGCGGCGTCACGTTCTCGCCCAGCGCGCTGTGTGGCTCGCAGTGGTAGACCTGTTCGAGCCACGCCCACAGCCGCGCGTTCAGGTCAGTCAGCTCGCGGATGTGTGTGGTGTCCAGTTCGGAGAGGAACTGCTCGCGTACGGTACGGTGCCAGCGTTCGAGCTTGCCCTTGCTTGTGGGCTGGTAAGGCTGGCAATGCACGAGACGCACGCCCAGGTCTGCGCAGATGGTCTGCAGGCTCGCGGCGCGATAGGCCGCGCCGTTATCGACGACGAGCATCTTTGGAATTCCGCGACGCAAGAGCGCCTGCTTGAGCACGCCCTCGATCTCGAGGGCCGTCTCGGACAGACAGAAGGCGCTGTGTGCAACGAGGCGCGAGGCATCGTCCATGAGCGAGACGAGATAGGTCTTGCGGCGCGCCCCGCCAAACGAGAACGTCGGGCCGTGCATGACGTCACCGTACCAGATGGAGCCAGCGTACTCGGCCACGAAGCTGCGCTTCTCCTGGGCAACGACTGTAGGGCTGGCGATACGCGAGAGGTCGTGAGACTTGAGCAGGCGGTGCACGGCGCAGCGTGAGAGTGTGCCGCGCGCCACGATGCCGGTGGCCTCCAGCAACAGCCGGATCTGGCGCACCGAGCGGCTGGGGTTCTCGCGTTTGGCGGCGAGCACCGCAGCCTGCACGACCTCGGGCAGCTTCGAGCGACCCGTGTCGGTGCGCGGCCGGATGGCGAGCCCTGCGATGCCTTCGCGTCGCCAGGCGTAGTACCACGTCTGCAACGTGCGCTCGCTGATGTGACGCCGGCGCGAGCCCGGGATCGCGTACTCCTTGAGGGCGAGCTGACGCAACAGCTGTAGCAGCTCGCCGCGTTCGAGTCGCTCGCGGCTCACGATGGGGCCGAGCACGGACAGCCGGAACAGCGCCACGGGGTCGATGTCGTTCATGAAGTCTCCGTTGAAGTGGAAGAGACCTCATGAAACGCCTGATGCCGTGCAGGCGGCAGTGGGCAGACCCTGTGGGTTGCCCGTTACCGCGTCCGGCAGTGCGTCTCGTGTGGAATTGCGTTCAGCCGATCACGGGACATCGAGGCCATCCAGATCAAGCCAGGCCATCGCACGCGACAGCGACATGAGCGCGAAGCAGGGGCGCCAGAAGGTCGCCGTGTCGGCTGCGCGGCCCAGTTCGGGCAAGCGGCTTCGCAGGGCGAAGGCAAAGTCCTCACTGCAGCGCATGAGCCATCGCCACCAGCGGCGCACGGTGTGGCGATCGATGCCGACCAGGGCTGCGATGCGGCGCAGCGACAGGCCAGAGAGGATCAGGCAGAGCACGAGTTGCTGCAACGCCCAGCCGTACCAGCGCAGCGGGCAGATGCACAGCGGCAGGCGCGAACAGGTACGTCGGCAGGCGGCACAGCAATAGCGTGGCACGGGCACCGGATTGAGCGCGCCGGTGACGCTTCGGTCGGCCTTGCGTTCATAGAAGCCGTGCGCCCACAGGCACGTGCGGCCGCAGTGCGGGCAGCGGCCGGGATGATAGGACTGGGGCGTGGTGACGATGGAGCGAAGATGCTGTTCGAGCGTGAGAAAGGAATGTACGATCCGAAGCATAGGCCGGGCTGTTCTGCGTTCGTGGGCTGGTGTGAGAGCCGTCTCACGATAACAGAGGAGTACCGGCCTATCTCATGTCCACCGCATCGCACGATGCTCACGCTGAAATTCAGGAAATCGCCCTGGACGAACGCGAGACAAATACCCCCCGCCCAAACTCAAATAGCCCGAGCCGTAACAGGCGTTCAGCGCGTCGAGCTTCGCGGTGAGCGTGGCGCGCCGGACATCGAGGACCGTGCAGTCACGGGCACAGCGACGTGCCTGGGCGAGCGCGAGCTGATGCGTGACGCTCGCCCGTTCGTCCATGACGGCTGCCAGGGGGCGAGCAGGACGTGCCACGATATCCGCGATGCCCGAGGCTGCGGCGGACACGCGGGCATCTCCGGCATGCTGCTGGGCGAACACGAAAAAGATCACATGGCCGTAGCAGGCGGTGACCATGCAGGTTCCCCATAGCAGGGTACCTGCGAGCCGGATCGTGACGGGCGAGCCGCGTATGAGCGATGGCAGCAGATGGGCACTAACGACGAGGACGATGCCGACTGCAATCCATACGCTCCGCTCGGGCAACGTGCCGCCGCGCTGCCAGCCAGCCAGAACCGACAGGCAGAGCGCGGTGGTCGTCGCGAGCGTCGCGACCCAGAAAGGGATACGGGCCGGTGGTCGCAGCAGCCGGAAACGGGTTTCGACGTTGGGTTGGTTTTCCATAGGTGATATGTCTCCGGGACGCGTTGAAGGCGTCCGGTGAACGGAATGAGAGAAAGAAGCCGGAGAGAGAAACCGGGCGGGGAGGCGTTGGCTACGTGCGCTGACCGGCAACGAATACCGACCAGTCGTCGAAGTACCGGCCATCGAAGACGATCAGGTCGTGCGCGATCGCCAGTGCCGCATCGGTGCAGCACGTACGCACCCCGGTCGCCAGGTTCGTGATGAACCCGGTATCGGGGAAATACCGTGCGGCTGTCTGCCCGTCGACGAAACGCAGCGTCACATCGGATGCATAGGTCGTATGGACGTATTCGAGCGGCCCGATGACCGGCCCGTCGAACCCCCAGTCGTCCATACCGGTATCGGGATCGTTGCGCCCATGAAACAGCGCGAGATACAGTCCCGGCGGAAGATCGGTCAGTTGATCGTGACAGCGGGGCAGGAGCCGTCCGTCACGACAGACGAACGGCATGCACACGGCTGCGTTCTGGCTGCGGATGTCGTCAGTGTTCATGCTGCGTTGCCGCCGAGAAGCGCCGTTTTGCGTTCGAGCTTCTGGCGCAGCGATGACGACTCCGGCCGCGAGGTCGTGGCCGGCTCGCCGCTGGTGTCCTCCCTGCCGGCGTCTGCGTTTGTACCCGGCCCTGCACCCTCCGTCTGGCCGGCATCGGGATAGAACTCGTCGACGACCGCAGCACCATCCTCGATACTGTCCTCGAAGGCACCGTTGCTGAAACCGGCGTGTGCGGCGGTGTCCAGCGCCTGCTGGTCGAAACCCGCCGCCCTGCGCCGCGCATCCAGTTCGCGCGCCCCGGTGATCGCGGCTTCCAGCGTACTGCCAGATCGCACGGCGAGATCCACGTAATAGATCGCCGAGCGATAGCTCTGCGTGGTGGACTTGCCGCGCAGCTTCAGTTCCAGTGGCAGGCACGCGAGCAGGTTGCCCGAGACTGCGCTGAAGTAATGCAGACGGGCGGCGAGCGTACGGATCGAGTTGTACGAGGTCGTGCGGAAGATGAACGAACCCAGCTCGTCCTCGTCGCCGATCGTAACGTTGAGTCGCCCGTAAGGCTTGCAGTTACCGGCGCGACCGAATGCGCAGCCGTCTGGCGACGGGCAGGGCAGTTCCTCGATGCCGGTGTCGCCCGCGCGCCGGCAGGTTTCGCCATTGCCGACGCACACGGGGCGGCCCGTGTCGCGGTCGAACAGCGAGTACCCGGCGCGCAGGTTGAGGTCCGGATCGTTGAAGAGGAACCGGACCGGAATCGCGCGCAGCTTGCCGGCGGGTTTGCCCGATTCGGCCTTGCGCAGCGATTCGTTGAGTGGATGCAGCATCCATCCGTCCCGGTTCTGGACCTGCGTGGTGATCGTGAACTGGTCGTCCTTTTCCGGCAGGCGCTTGCCGTTCTTCTCGACAACGCGACCGATGGAGATGCGCCCGATGACGGGCGGCGTGATGGAAAGTCCCTTGAGCATTTTGATACTCCTGTAAAGGAAGGAAAGCAGGGAAAGGAAGTTCAGGTGGAGACGAGAAACCTGCGTGAACCCGGTTTTGTCAGGGTGTATTGCGAGGCGAAGTCCGGGTGATCGGCGAGCAGCCGCTTGAGGTCGACACCCGTACCGTCGCGGCTGCGCCTGAACGACACCGAACCCGTCTCGAAGATGGCCCGGTCCGCTTCGCCCATTGCCTGCTGGATGGTCTGTTTGAGCAACGCTTCCTGCGTCTGGCGTTGTTCGATGTCAGCGCGCAGTGCAACGAGATCGGCGAACACCGACGACTGGTGACGATCGTCCGTAAAGTCGACCGTGCCGCCCGTACCGGGATACAGGCAGCGCAACGCACGATCGGCTGAATCAGACCCGTCAGCCGGAGGTGGCGTATCGGTTTCCACGAATCGCCAGAACGCCGCTTCGAGCGAAATGAGCCGTGCGATCAGATCGTCGTCACGCTCGATCCGGTGGACCTCAAGCTTCTGGCCACAGAGCAGTACGGCGACATCGGCCGCCTGCTTGCCCGTAACCGCGAGCTGGTGCTGGACCTGGACCTGCACATACTCCGGTACGCCTTCGCGCCAGAGTCGCGCACCGAATTCGCCTGCCGTCTTGCACTCAAGGATCTGCACGCCGGGCGTGCCAATCACCTCGCGGTCGATGTTGGCGAGCAGGAAGGGAATCGCGGGATGCCGGAGCACGGCATTGACACGCCGCACGCGGTTTCCGGTCTGCTTTGTGTAGGACGCCGCGACGATCGGCTCCAGCAACGAGCCCCAGTAGACCGGCTCCGTTGTGTCGTCCGGATCGGGGCGAGCCAGATTCGCGTCGCGCCCGGTCTTGATGAGCCAGAGTTCCAGTGGGCTCATGTACGGATTCAGCCCGACCGCAGCGGCTGCGTCCGAACCACCGATACCGTTTTTCCTCACCTCAAGCCAGTCTTCACGCGGCATGTCCTTTGTTTCCACCAGACGCAGGGCCGGGCGCCTGCGGCTGTTCCCGGCGGCTTCAGGCTGTGACATGGGAACCTCCTGAAAAGAGAAACGCCCGGCGGGAGCAATCCGGCCGGGCGTGTATGACGTGATGAAGGGATGGGACTCATGCGACAAGCTTCATGGCCTCGTCCCACGCTTTCTGCTTGATCGTGGCGCCCGCACCGAACCAGGCCGCGTCGCGCCGGTGGTCCTCGCTGCGCGCGCGACGCTGGTGATCGACAAACTCGGTAATGCTGTTGAGCAGCCCCCAGGCGGTTCCGGCTGCCGAGGCCAGATCGGCCCCTTTGCCCTGGCCACCAAACAGTGTCTGTACAGCTTTGACGGCACTATCATTGGTGGCCGAAACGGGTCGATCGGACGTACTGCCTGCGTTGTAGGTCAGCACGCGGCGGAAATAGGCTTCGGCAGTTTCGTCGCTCACCCTGCGTTCAGACAGGGCTTTCATACGCGCCATAAACCCGTCCCAGGACGAGATAGCGATGCCGAGTTGGCGCTTGACGGCCTGGGCGTCGAACTGGCTGCGGTGGGGCACCTTGACAGCGCTGGTACTGTCGCCGAGTGCGATTGCCAACGTGTTGTTGCACACGACGCGTACGGACGTGAACTGGGCGGTGGTTGCGAGTGTGCCGTCGCAGGCGGTGGCAAGCAGGAGGTAGCCGTTCACCCGGTCGCGTCCCCTGAGGGTTGCACTCTGGCCGGTTTTGGCGAGGGCCCAGAGCTTCCTGCCTTCCTTGAGGACGCCAGCCGTTTCGAGTTCGAAGCCACCCGCTTCGGTCAGGTCACGATAGAACTCCAGTATGTCGGCGGGCTGGACGACCTGATAGCGTGACGACACGACAGATAGCGGAGCCTTCGTGTCGGACCGGTAGAGAACCTTCTGTTCAGGAAAGGCGTGGATCGAGCCGAGGCTGGAACCGGCATTGCCGGAGACGAAGCGCACTTCGGCTTCCTCGATGCGCCAGTCCATGCCGGCCTGCCGCGCCCAGACTTCGAGCGGCTGGCGAGGCGCGAGCGGATTGCCGAGACCATGCCACGGGGTGTCGCCGACGTAGGCCATGGATTGAACGAGATGCATGGTGAACTCCTGATAGATAGCGGAAAACAGAATGCGAAGATGCCTGCCGCCCCGAAGGGCGGCAGGCATCCCGGCACGAAAGGGGGAAAGCGAAAGCGCCGTCAGGCGTCAGGACGAGTGCGGTTGGCCGAAAACATGGCCGCACGCCTGGCACTCGTAGTTGTCGAGCACATGGGTGTCGAGTTGTTGGCCAACCGCGGAGCCCGCGGCACAACCTGCGGCGCCGCCGAACAATGCGCCCATGAGCGCACCGGCCAGGCCACCGAAGAGCGAGCCGACCGGACCGGCGACCATGCCGAGGGCCGCGCCGGCTTCAGCGCCGCCGAGCGCGGCAGCAGCACTACCGGCTGCGCCGACCGACGCGCCGACGACACCACCGGCCTTGCGACCGTAATCCCGCGTAGTGATACGGGTGGAACTGCAGCGGGGGCAGGAAAGTGAATGGTTCATGTATCAACCTCATGGAGAGTCGGGGCAAACGGCGTTGCCCAAGCATTCCGGGGGGATGCTCAATGAGGTGATATAGGCGTGAGATGTTTTACGATCGGCCGACCGTCACCGATGTTGTCGGGCTGGGGGCGTCAAATTCAGGTTGCGGCGCCCAGCGCCGTGCAGTACGTTAAGACGGCATGCACAATCGCTAGCTGCTGCGAATGCCGCGTCAACCATTGAAGGCACTGACCTGAATCGGTGTGCCACTCGAATTTGGGGGCACTTCTGGGGGCATGAATGGAGCTTTGGATTTCATCTGTCCTTGTCTGGTGGGTGTTGCGTAGATTTGTTACATTCCTGCAGCCACCAAACAAAGCAAGGGGTTACGTGAAAATCACGTAACCCCTTGTGCTTTCCGGGTGCCGAAATCCGGGGACGAAAGTTTGCCCATCGTTGTCGGCAAGCAGGCCGACATTCGCTCGACTTCCTCCGCGGACAGCCCAAAAGCCCCATACAGCACTCGATCGATTTCCCGGGCCGCTGCCACAGCTTCAATTGCGCGCCCCGCGCGGTCGAGCGCCAGCAATTCATCAACCAGCCTGACCACCGCGTTCCGAACCTCGATCTCTCCCGGCACCGGCACCGAATCGATCATCGCCTTGGTGTACGCAATGCCGCCGTTATAGCTGGCGGACGGGTAACGCGCTCGCAAAAAGAACGCAGAAAGCGGGCAGTTCAGCACCGCTGCCGCGAACTTCAGCAGACCGTCGTCGTGGGAACGCAGGATCAGCGTCGTTTTTCCCGGGATCGTGTCACCGTCGAGGTCCAGTGTGGCGTCGAGTCGTGTGAGTCCCTTCACGATCACCTTTTTCGCGTCGGCTCGCTCCCGGTACGCGTTGGCGAATTCCGCCGTGAAGCGCGCCCGCTCGACCACGGGTTCCCTGTATCGCTCGCCGAGATAGGTCATCGGCTTGACGCCCCAGCGCGATACGAACTGGCCCAGCGTTCCGGTATTCATCACCCGGAACTGACGTTGCGCGCAGAACCCACCGTTTGCTTCTTCGATGAGCGGTTTGAGCCGATACGCGTCCGATGTCGCGCATGCGTTCTCGCAACGCAGCAGCGAACCGAGTGCAGGGTGCGAGCGCTCGATTTGCCGCACGAACGTGTAGTGCGGCGAAAGCAGAGCATCGAGTCTCCACGGTGCGCCCAGTTCAGCCTTCGGCGTATGCGCGAGCGGCGTGACTGCGTCGCCTTCGAGCCGGGCCGTCGAAACGATAGCGGTGCCCTCCTGCGCGTAGACCGTGACGATCGAATCGACCAGCGCCTGCTCGAACACATTGCGGCCCAGCGCGACGATGCGTTCGATCTTGTCCAGGTGGCGCGCGCGGAACGCGTCGCCGAACGGCTTCGAGAGCCACTTGTCCGGAGTGAGGCACGCCATCGCCCCCGCGGGCGCGAGCAAAGCGAGCCCAAGTTCCATGAACACGACGTAGAGGTCCCAGTTGCCCTTCGCCGCCGGCCAGCGTTGCGCGAGGTGCTCGCGCAAGTCCTGTTGGCCGTCGTTGGCCATGCGCTCGGAGTCAATGTACGGCGGATTGGCGACGACGGCGTCGAAGCCGCGGAATGTGCCGTCGTCATCGAGCACTTCCGGGAATCCGGTTCGCCATTCGAAAGCGCTTTCGAGGATGCGCGACGACGCGCGCAATGCTTGCAGGGGGGCCGGGCGCAGCGTCGACAGCAGAGCCGCGTGTGTCTGCGCGATCCTGTCCCTGGTGCTTCGCCGTTGCGTGTGATTCGTGTATGCCGCGGCACGGTATTGTGAAACCGCGTCGCGATAATTCCGAACGACCTCGATCTTCTCTGGCGGCGTGCCATGCATCGGTGCGTCGAGGGCAAACCGGCTGATCGTTGCGTTGCCGACGCGGAGATTGACGTCAAGGTTCGGCAGCGTCGAGAACTCGCCATTCGCGTCGTAAGCGGCGTGTGCCAGCAGTTCCATCCAGAGTCGCAGCCGCGCCATTCTCACCGCATCGGGATTGATGTCCACGCCGAAGAGGCCGTTCTCGACGATTGCCCGTTTTTCTTTGAACAATGCCGCGTCGAGCCGGCGGCGCTCTTCTTTTCCGTCCGCGCCGTGCAGCGGGTCGTCGTTAGTCCGTTTCACAACGAGACGGTCCGACGCGACCTCGAATCGATAACCTGCAAGCGGGCGGCCCTCGGTATCGGTCAGCAGTCCAAGCCGCGATTTCAGCGCAATCCGGGCATTGAGCGCCGAAACGAGCAGATGGCCGGAACCCACCGCCGGGTCGCAGATGCGCAGACCGTCCACGATTGCACGCGCTTCGTCGCGATCCGTGATTGCCTGGCATAACTGATCGATGGTTTCGCAGTGCCAACCCTTGCGTTCGTTGAACCGGCGGACCGTGGCCGATTCGATTGCCGCCTGGCACAGGTGCATGGCGACACGCCCCGGCGTGAACCACGCGCCGTCGCGGTAGCCGTTGAACTTCTCGAAGATCAGACCGAGCGTTGCCGTATCGACCTTCGGTTTGCCCGCATTGCCCGGCAGCGGTGCTTCGCTTGCGAAAGCGTGAGCATCGAGAAAATCGAGCAGATAGGCAACGGGACAGAGCGGGCCCTCCGCGTGGGGGAGGGTCGTTTCGGCGTAGACAGGCAATGGCGGCGCGTCGGCGAGCGCACCGAGCGGGATCGCGACACCTTGCAGATCGTGTGGCGCAAAGAGCGAACCGTCGAAGCGGGGGATCGGCGAAAGCGGAGGGATCCGCGTGCAGGTTCCGGCGGCCGCATCGGCGAGCACGTTGCGACACAAGGCGTCGAGTTCGCCGAAGGAGCGAATGCGGTTCGCGCGCAGAAACGCGTAAGCCGGGTCGTTGTCGTGTAGCGCGAGGAGCCGCGTTTCGAGCTGCTTGAGGAACACGAGACGGCTGAGCCACGCGACGCACAACCGCACCACCATGCCGAATCGTTCCTCCTGCACATCCGCTGAACCGGCTGCTCCATCGCGCGCCTCGATGCGGGCCAGCGCATTTTCGACGAGCGATCCGTGCATTCTCGCGTGCACGGGGTGCCGCGCGATGGCCGGCTTGCCCTTCTCGACGGTCTCGCACAGGCCCGCAATATGCAGCAGTTCGGCGTAGAAACGCTCGTCGAGCGCCGTGCGGCGTGCACGCACGCGTCTTTTTCTGTCGGTCTCGGGCATGATTTTTCTTGGGAGTCGTCCGCCGATGCTCGTAAAGCGCCGGGCGCCGCTCATTTTAAGCGCGAGCTCCCCGTACGGGTCGACGCTCGCGCGCGAAGAGGCGATGATCGTGGCAGGTGGCGAGAGCCCGTGCCGCACGTCACGTCGCTCTGCTATATGATGGCGCCGCCGCGGCCGCGCCGTTTTGCCTACGACTACCATGACCGACATCTTCACCCTTAGTTGGCCCGATACCGATGGCCCGCGCACCGTCCGCTGGCGCTCCGAGGCGGGCGTGCCGCCGCCCAAGCGCGTGGTGCTCGCCGACGACCGCACGACGGCGGATGCCGCCTACCGTCTCGCCTGCGAGGGTACGGCGCTGCTTTGGCGAGGCGACTACCAGAACGCGCGTCAGTTGCTGCAGGCCATGGCGCGACGCGCCGACCGCAAGCCGCGCAAAGCGCCCGCTTCGCCGCTCGATGCGTTCAATCTGCACCGGCAGGCGCAGTCGCAACGGGCACGCACGCTGGGCATGGTGCTGATCCCCCTGGAAGGCGATTACACGATTTCGCTGCGTCGCGCACCCGATGCGCGGCTCGCCTGCGAGGAAGCGTGGGGGCCGGCGACGGGGGAGGTGTCGGCAGTTTCGTTGCGCGAACTGCTGGGCTTGATCGGCGCGCACGAATGGCACAAGAAGGGCGTGGAAATTCCGGCGCTGGGCAACGCGCGCATTCATCCGCACTACGGCGTGTTTTCGCCGGTGCGTGGGGAATATGTCGATCTCGTCGCGCGCACGCCGCTGCCGTCGCTCGAGAAGGCGTTCGACATCGGGACCGGTACCGGCGTGCTCGCTGCCGTGCTTGCCGCGCGCGGCGTGAAGACGGTCGTCGCCACCGATCAGGATCCGCGCGCCCTGGCATGCGCCCGCGAGAATCTCGGGCGCATGGGCCATGGGGACCGCGTCGAGGTGGTCGAAGCGGACCTGTTCCCGCCGGGCCGGGCGCCGCTGGTCGTCTGCAATCCGCCGTGGGTGCCCGCGCGGCCCGCTTCGCCCATCGAATACGCCGTCTTCGATCCGGATAGCCGCATGCTGCGCGGTTTCCTCGATGGCCTGAAAGACCATCTGGAACCGGGCGGCGAGGGCTGGCTGATCCTCTCCGACTTTGCCGAGCATCTCGGCCTGCGCACACGCGAAGCGCTCACGGAGATGATCGCGAGCGCCGGCCTCACGGTGATGGGACGCGAGGATATCCGCGCGCGTCACCCGAAGGCCGCGGATCGCACCGACCCGCTATACGAAGCGCGCGCGAAGGAAGTGACCTCGCTTTGGCGCCTGAAAGTTCGGCCGGCGTGAGCACGGGCAAAAGCCGGTCCGCCGAAGCGCACGACACGGCGCCTGCGCTTCGGGGCTCGAGCGCGGCAAAGCCCGCTAGCCGGGATAGGCCTCGTCGACTTTCAATCCCGCGAGCTTGAAGATCACGCGCAACGTCTGCGGCTTGATGTCCCGGCGAGCGGCCAGCGCCGACATCACGAAGTCGAGAACCTTTGCATACTTCAGCAGAATCAGGCAGGTTTCGAGATCGCTTGCGCCGTCGCGCATTTCTTCGGCAATCCGCAGCATTTCCACCGAGATATCGCGCGCCATTTCCAGCTCCAGTTGCTGCTTTTCGGTCCACTCGGGAACGACGAGCAGTTTCGCGAGCAATTCCTGGAATTTCTGCTCGGCATCTCCGTCCGGTTTCGTATTCATTGCGAGCCTCGTACAAGGACGTGCAGCGTCGTGCGTCCGCTACGCATCGACAGACTGCGACGTGCCTGATCCGTCGCCGCCGGAACGACCGGTGCGACCTCCCATGCGCTCCGTCCGGTGCATGGCCGGATGGTTGCGCTCCCATTGGTCCCTTCTGGACATCGGGGACGAATGTCCGCCGTGTCTTTTCTAATCAACCCCCTCCCTGCCGTCCGGACGTGGGGGGCAGCGTTCCGGACGCTTCGGGCCGCTCGATTTGCGTGGCGGCCTTGCCCTGCTTTTTTCGTAAAATGGCAGGTAAATCTTCTCCGTTCCGTCATCTGTCGCACGTAACGCGGCAAAAGATACCTCTCCAGTTCCCGACCGATGTCCAGCAAGACTTACGAAATCCGTCCGAACCAGTCGATCGAGCTCCTCAAGGAGCTTCATATCCTCACGCGCGACGGCAAGATGAATCAGGATAGCCGCCGCAAGCTCAAGCAGGTCTATCACCTGTTCCAGTTCATCGAGCCCCTGCTCAAGGACGTGAAGCAGGACGGCCGCGACGTCACGCTCGTCGATCACGGCGCAGGCAAGTCCTACCTTGGTTTTATCCTCTACGACCTGTTTTTCAAGGAACTGCACGACAAGTCGCGCATCATCGGCATCGAGACTCGCGACGAGCTCGTGCGCCGCTCGCGCGAACTCGCGCAGCGGCTGGGCTTCGAGGGCATGTCGTTTCTGAATCTGTCCGTCGCGGACTCGATCACGTCGAGCGAACTGCCGCCCGAGGTCGATGTCGTGACCGCGCTGCACGCCTGCGACACCGCTACCGACGACGCGCTACGTTTCGCGCTCAAAAAGCGCGCGCGCCATATCGTGGTCGTGCCGTGCTGTCAGGCCGAAGTGGCGGGCGTGCTGCGGCGCAATAAGGGCAAGTCGCTCGGCCAGGCGTTGACGGAGATCTGGCGTCATCCGCTGCATACGCGCGAGTTCGGCAGCCAGATCACCAATGTGCTGCGCTGCCTGCAACTCGAGGCGCACGGCTACCAGGTGAGCGTGACGGAGCTCGTGGGATGGGAGCACTCGATGAAGAACGAACTCATCGTGGCGCAGTACAAGAACCTGTCGCGGCGCCGGCCCGCGGAGCGGCTTGCCGAGATCCTCGACACGTTGGGCCTTGCCGAACTCAACGAGCGCTTCTTTACCGACGATGGCGGCGCGGACCCCGCGCCCGAGCCAGTCACCGGGACGGTCCCTTCTTAATCTCCGGCTTCGTTGCCGGGCTGGTTCATCCAGTCGCGCCAGCCTTGCAGGCCAAGGCGGCGCAGTGTCGCCTGGTTGCGTTCGTAGATATCCGCGGCGTCCGGGAACGCCTCGACCGCGCGTTCGATGCTCGTCTCGCGCAGCAGGTGCAGGACCGGCCAGGGGGCGCGGTTCGTGTAGTTCTCGATATCGTCGGGCTCGGTGCCTTCGAACTGGTAGTGCGGATGAAAGCTCGCAATCTGCAGCCGGCCTTCCAGGTGCAATTGCGCGATCAGTTGATCGGCGAAAACCAGGGCGTCGTTGAAATCGAGGAAGTCGGCGAGCGCGTGGGGCAGGATCAACAGCGTTGTGTCGATCTGCTCGGGATCGGCTGCATCGAGTGCCTTCAGCTCCGTTTCGAGATCGGTGAGCACGCCCGCAAGATCGCTCGCCTCGCTGATCGCATAGCGAATCTGCTTTTTCACGTGCACGCTCTTTGCGAACGGGCAGAGGTTCAGGCCGATCACCGCGCGCGTGAGCCAGTGGCGGGTGGTGGCGAGAATCTCGGCGTGGTCGGGGCGAGGGGCGGCGGTATCGGTCATCGCGTCATTTTACCGGCGGCATGCGACCGAGCCCGCGCGGTCTCGCGTCTCAGCCGGCGTTCGAGGGTGTTGCGTCCAGCGGGGCCCGGCAGGCGGCTTCGATCAATAGCTTCGCCATGCGCGGCGCCGCAAGGATCGGCCCGCAACCCGGGCCGTAGGTCTGGCTCGCCGCGTAAATCCCTTCGACCAGCAGCGCCAGTTCGTTGGCAAGCGCGGCGGGATCGGCGGCGCGCGCGGCTTCGGCCAGCTCGGTCAACCGCGCAATCAGCTTCGCTTTGTTGTCGGCCACGGAATGACGCGCCGGATGCGATGTATCCGGAAATTCGGCGGCGATGTTCACGAACGGGCAGCCGCGGTAATCGGGGACCGAGGCGCGCTGCGTCAGATCGTCGAAATACTGGAACAGTTGCTTGACGGGCTCGCCCGGATGCTTCGCGACGCTCGCTTCGAGGCGCTCGAAAAAGCGTTTGTCGCAGCGTTTCAGGTACGCGACAACCAGATCGTCCTTCGATGAAAATTGCCGGTACAGGCTCATCTTGTTGACGCCCGCGCGTTCCACGACAGCCTCGATGCCTACCGCGCGCACGCCTTCCCGATAAAACAGTTCGTCCGCCGCGAGCAGCAGATGCTCCTGCGCGCGCGGCCCTGCCATCTGCATGCGCTGCTTGCCCGGGGTGCGGGCGTTGGAAGCGGGGGCGTGTTCGGTCATGAGTTTCTCGCCGATGGGATCTGCTTGACATGTTACCGACTGGTCACTACTATCGCAACACACTTGTGACTGGTCGGTAACAAACTGTTGCCGCGACGTACATGCTGGAAGATGGCAGGACGGACACGGCTCTGCACGGAGCGACAGGAGCGAGGATGAACTGGGCGGCAAAAATGGTGGGCGGGCGTTTCCACTACGGGTGGCTCGTCGTGGCGGTGGTGTTTCTGGTGCTGCTTTCGGCGGCGGGCACGCGGGCGACGCCCAGCGTGATGATGGTGCCGCTCGAGCACCAGTTCGGCTGGAGCCGCGCGACGATCTCGCTCGCGATCTCCGTGAACATCGCGCTGTACGGCTTGATGGGGCCGTTCGCGGCGGCGGCGATGCAGCGTTTCGGCGTGCGGCCGACGCTGCTCGTCGCGCTCGGCTCGATGGCAGCCGGCGTGGCGCTGTCGGCGCTGATGACGCGTCCGTGGCAGATGGTGCTGATCTGGGGCGTGATGGTGGGCGGCGCGACGGGCGTGGCCGCGCTTTCGCTTTCGGCAACGGTGGTCACGCGCTGGTTCACGACGCACCGCGGCCTCGCCATGGGGGTTCTCACGGCCAGCTCGGCTACGGGCCAGCTCGTATTTCTGCCCTTTCTTGCGGCCATCGCGCAGAAATACGGCTGGCAGCCCGTGGTGCTCGTGGTGGCGGTTGCTGCGGCCGCGGTGATTCCGCTGGTCGCGCTCCTGCTGCCGGAGCGGCCCGCCGACATGGCGCTGCGCCCCTACGGCGAGGATCACGACACGCCCGTCGAGCCGCCGGCGCCGCAACAGAATCCGCTGAAGATCGCGTTCGGCGCACTGACGTCGGCCAGCCGCTCCCGCGACTTCTGGCTTCTGTTCTTCAGCTTCTTTATTTGCGGCGCGAGCACGAACGGCTATGTCGGCACGCACCTGATCGCGATGTGCGGCGACTATGGCCTGAGCGAAGTACAGGGCGCGTCGCTGCTCGCGACGATGGGTATCTTCGACCTGTTCGGCACGACGCTCTCGGGCTGGCTCTCGGACCGCTTCAACAGCCGCGTGCTGCTCTTCTGGTACTACGGGTTGCGCGGGCTCTCGCTCATCTATCTGCCGCACGCGTTCGGCATCGACTTCTTCGGTCTGCCGATCTTCGCCGTGTTCTACGGTCTCGACTGGATCGCCACCGTGCCGCCGACGGTGCGTCTTGCCACCGACGTTTTCGGCAAGGAACGCGCGCCTGTGGTGTTCGGCTGGGTCGTGGCCGGTCACCAACTGGGTGCGGCCTTCGCGGCCTTCGGCGCGGGGCTGCTGCGTTCGAGCCTTGGCACGTACACCGTCGCTTCGATGATTTCGGGCGGCCTGTGTCTCGTCGCCTCGTTCCTCGTGCTGCGGATCAACCGCGGCTCGCGTGCGGTGGGCGTGCAGGCGGTCTGAGCGGCGGGGCGCCCGGGCTTTCGAGGGCACGCGAGCGCGAAATGCGCGCTCCGGTTATCCTGATGGCCCCCGGGCGAGCGCCCTCACTGAAGGACAGACAAGGCATGACGAAGCACAAACCCGCACCGACAGCCGTGCCCATCCATGAACTGATCGCCGGCCGCTGGAGCCCGCGCGCGTATTCGAACGAACCGGTGAGCCGCGAGGCGCTGCATGCGGTGATCGAGGCGGCGCGCTGGGCGCCTTCGGGCTACAACATGCAGCCGTGGCGCTTCATCGTGTTCGACCGCGCGGCCGACGAGGCTGCGTTCAAGCGCGCGTTCGCAACGCTCGTGCCGTTCAACCAGCAGTGGAACGCGCCGGCGCCGGTGCTGATCGCGGTGACGGCGCAGACGCTCAACACGAAGGGCGAAGTGAATCGCACGGCGCAATACGACGCCGGTGCGGCGGCGATGTCGCTCGTCCTGCAGGCCCATGCGCTCGGGCTCGCGGCGCACCAGATGAGCGGCTTCGACGTTCAGGCCTTCCGCACCGAGTTCGCACTGCCGAACGACGTGGAACCGCTTGCGTTCATCTCGATTGGCCACTATGGCGACGCCGAGAAGCTCGAACCCGTGCTGCGCGACCGCGAGAAGGCGGAGCGCACGCGCGCGGCGGTGGGGGAAATCGCTTACGCGAACGCGTGGAAAAAGCCGTTCAAGGGCTGATTCGAGCGCTCGGGCGCACCGCAAAGGCGCGCCGTCGGACCCCTGTTGGACAAAAAACGCGCGGCCTTCCCGCGCGTTTTTCTTTGCCGCCACTGCGGCGCTGCAACATGGCGCCGCAGTGGCCCCAAGGTTGCCCGCCATCTGGCTTTCGTGATAAAAAGCCCGTCCTTCCCAGCCCTTCCTGACGTGCGCGAGCGACTTTGCGCGGCACGCTTTCCTGCCATGACCACGTTCTGCGCGATTGACTTCGGAACCTCCAATTCGGCGGTGGCGCTGCCTTCATCCGGCCCGTCCGACGCGTCCGGCAGCGCCATGCGGCTCGCGCCCGTGGAAGATGCGCACGTCACGCTGCCCACCGCCGTGTTCTTCAATACCGACGAACACACCCGCGAATTCGGCCGGGCGGCGCTGGCCGCCTATATCGACGGTTTCGACGGGCGCCTGATGCGCTCAATGAAGAGCATCCTCGGCTCGCCGCTGGCGGAGAGCACGACGGATCTCGGCGACGGCAGCGCCATGCGCTATACGGACATCATCGCGATTTTCGTCGATCACCTCAAACGCAGCGCCGAGGCCTGCGCCGGGGAGCCGATCGAGCGGGCCGTGCTGGGCCGGCCGGTCTTCTTCGTCGACGAGGATCCGCGCGCCGACAAGCTTGCGCAGGACCAGCTCGAAGCGGCCGCGCGCGCGGTGGGATTCCGCGAGATTCAGTTCCAGTACGAACCCATTGCGGCCGCGTTCGACTACGAATCGCGGCTGACGGAAGAGGGGCTCGTGCTGGTGGCGGATATTGGCGGCGGCACGTCGGACTTCTCGCTCGTGCGCGTGGGGCCGGCGCGCGTGCAGCGGCTCGAACGCAAGGGCGATGTCCTCGCGCACCATGGCGTCCATGTTGCGGGCACCGATTTCGACCGCCGTGTCGAACTGGCGACGATCCTGCGCGAACTGGGTTATCAGTCGCTTGACCCGGAAGGCCGCGAGATACCGAATCGCGTGTACTTCGACCTCGCGACGTGGCATCTGATCAATACGGTCTATACCCCGAAGCGTGCCGCCGACCTCAAGCTGATGCGTCACCTGTATCGCGACGCGCGGCATCACGACCGCCTGATGCGCGTGGTCGAGCAGCGTCTGGGTCACGCGCTGGCGGCGCGCGGCGAGGAGGCGAAGATCGGCGTGTCGGCGGGCGGCGAGACCCTGATCGATCTGGAGGCCGTGGAGCCGGATCTGCGGCTCGCCTTCGACAACGCCGAACTAATCGAGGCGGGCCGCGAAGAAACGCGCCGCATCGTGGAGGCCGCGCGCGAGACGGTGCAGGCGGCAGGCGTGAGGACTGCCGACGTGGGCGCGCTCTATTTCACGGGCGGTTCCACGGGCCTCCTGTTCCTGACCGAGGCGCTTGCTGAGGCGTTCCCGCAGGCGCGCCCGGTGTTCGGCGATCGCCTCGCGAGCGTGGCGACGGGTCTTGGCATTCACGCGCAGCGCCTGTTCGGCTGAAGCGCGGATAAGAAAAACCCCACCTTCCGGAAGAAGCATGGGGTTTTTCGGTAAGCTTGCCATCAGGATCCCGTTGGCGGGATCCTGACGGATGCTGAAAACAGCGCGCTTAGACCGGCTTGATGTTCGCAGCTTGCTTGCCCTTCGGGCCCGTGCGAACTTCGAACTGCACCTTTTGGTTTTCTTGCAGCGTCTTGAAGCCGTCGACTTTGATTTCCGAGAAGTGCGCGAAGAGATCTTCGCCGCCGCCGTCCGGCGTGATGAAGCCAAAGCCCTTAGCGTCGTTGAACCACTTGACGGTACCGGTTTCCATATTACTTTCCTAAAGATGAATTGAGGCCGAAGCCAGAGAGGTGCACGAAAATCAAGGAAGGGGTATGGGACCAGCCGGAGTACCGTTGATGGGCGAACTACGAAAGACCTATTCACACTCGCCGCTTGAAATCCTGCCCGAACTTTATACGGCTAATTGCCCCGAAGGTCAACAGAAAGTCCAGAATCTCAATGTTTTTTTACGTTAGGGTCGAAACGAGAGCTTACAAACCTTGCTCGATCACCGTTTTTTTGTAGGGGGTCTGCAGATTTTTGACGTGTTTTGGCAGTGCAACCGTTAAACTACGCGCCGCGCAAAGGTTGCGCCTTTGGGTGCAATCGATGCATTGCGCGCAGTTGCGATATCTATAAAAAACCGCCCGTACAACAGACGGGGCTCCCGGTGTCGAACTGCTCTTGAAACAGGAGAAGACGTGAAAAGTTCTATTCAACGGAACATCGGCCCGTTTGCGCTGATGTTTACGGGCCTCGGCTCGATCATCGGTTCGGGCTGGCTGTTCGGCGCGTGGAAGGCGGCGAAGATTGCGGGTCCCGCGGCCATCTGCGCCTGGGTGATCGGCGCCGTGGTCATTCTGGCCATCGCGCTCACCTACGCCGAACTCGGCGCGATGTTCCCGGAGTCGGGCGGCATGGTGCGCTACGCCCGCTACTCTCACGGCGCGCTGGTGGGCTTCATCAGCGCCTGGGCCAACTGGATCGCCATCGTCTCGGTGATCCCCATCGAAGCTGAAGCCTCGATCCAGTATATGAGCACCTGGCCCTACGACTGGGCACACGCGCTCTTCGTCGACGGGTCATTAACCCATTCGGGGCTGGGACTCGCAGCGCTGCTCGTGATCGTGTACTTCATGCTCAACTACTGGGGCGTGACGCTCTTCGCGCGCGCCAACAGCGCCATCACGATCTTCAAGTTCATCATCCCGGGCCTGACCATCATCGGTCTGATGACGACGGGCTTCCACCACGAGAACTTCGGCCAGTCGACCGACTTCGCGCCCTACGGCTGGTCGGCGGTGTTCACGGCGGTCGCGACGAGCGGCATCGTGTTCGCGTTCAACGGCTTCCAGAGCCCGATCAACCTCGCGGGTGAAGCGCGCAATCCGTCGAAGAGCATTCCGTTCGCGGTGATCGGCTCGATCGTCTGCGCGCTCGTGATCTACGTGCTGCTGCAGATCGCCTACATCGGCGCGGTCAACCCCGCCGACGTGCTCAAAGGCTGGAACACGTTCGCCTTCAAGTCGCCGTTCGCGGAACTCGCGATCGCGCTGAACCTGAACTGGCTGGCGATCCTGCTGTACGTGGACGCGTTCGTGAGCCCGAGCGGCACCGGCACGACCTACATGGCGACGACTTCGCGCATGATCTACGCGATGGAGCGCAACAACACGATGCCGAAGATGTTCGGCAACGTGCACCCGTTCTACGGCGTGCCGCGCAACGCGATGTGGTTCAACCTGCTCGTGTCGTTCATCTTCATGTTCTTCTTCCGCGGCTGGAGTTCGCTGGCGGCGGTGATCTCGGTGGCGACGGTCATCTCGTACCTCACCGGTCCGATCAGCCTGATGGCGCTCAAGCGTGCCGCGCCGGACCTCGATCGTCCGCTCTCGGTGCCGTTCATGAAGGTGATCGCGCCATTCGCATTTGTTTGCGCGTCGATGATCCTGTACTGGGCGAAGTGGCCGCTGACGGGCGAAATCATTCTGCTGATGATCGTGGCGCTGCCGGTGTACTTCTACTTCCAGGGCAAGAAGGGCTGGGGCGGCTGGGGCCAGGACCTGAAGGCGGCGTGGTGGCTGTGCGCCTACCTGCCGACGATGGCGGTGCTTTCGCTGATCGGCAGCAAGCAGTTCGGCGGCAGCAACGTGATTCCCTACGGCTGGGACATGCTGGTGGTGGCGTTGTTCTCGCTGGTGTTCTACTTCTGGGGCGTTCACTCGGGTTATCGCTCGCCGTACCTGAAGGAGCGCGACGAGGAGGACGAGGTGCTCGAGGGCATCGGCGCGCACTGATCGCCGGTCCTCTTTGGGCGGCGTTCGTGCCGCCAGGAACAGCAAGGCCCGCCTGGAGAGATTCAGGCGGGCTTTTTTTCGTGCGGTTGTGCGGTGTGCTGTCGATCAGTGGGCGGAGCCGAATACGTAATTCGTCATCGCAAGTGCCCGCTGGTAGGTGCCCAGCGACTGGACGCCGAACGTGTAGTCGTCGTCCGCGGCGCCGAGTGCCGTGAAGACCGGCAGCAGATGCTCGTCGGTCGGGTGCATCAACTGCGCGTGCGGTGCGCGGCGGCGGTAGTCGAGCAGGGCGTCGATGTCGCGCGCGGCCAGATGCGCTTCGAACCAGTCCGTGAACTCGGCCACGCGCGGGTCGGCGTCTTCCGGCCGCGCCGAGAAGTCCGCCGCACGCAGGTTATGCGTGATCTGGCCCGAGCCGATCACCATCACGCCGTCTTCGCGCAGGGCGCGCAGCGCGCGGCCAAGCGCGTAGTGGTGCGCGGCGTCGGCGCGCGGCTGGATCGACAACTGGGCGACAGGCACGTCCGCTTCGGGGAACATCAGCAGCATCGGCACCCAGGCGCCGTGGTCGAGGCCGTGCGGCTCCTCGCCCACGGCCGCGCCCTGTTCGCGCAGCAGCGCGGCGGCACGCTGCGCGATATCGGGCGCACCTGGCGCCGGATACTGGATTTCGTAGAGCGCGCGCGGGAAGCCGTAGAAGTCGTGGATCGTCTCCGGCTGTGCCGCGGTGCTCACGACGGGCTGGAGCGTGCCCCAGTGCGCCGAGAGCATCAGCACGGCCTCGGGACGCGGCAATTGCGAGGCGAGCGCGGTGAAGCCGCCGGAGGGCAGCGAGGGGTCGATCGGCAGTGTCGGGGCGCCGTGCGACAGGAACAGGGTGGGCAGTCGGGTAGCGGTGGTCATGATCGAAGGCTGCAGTAAGGCAGCCTGTAGAGACTAGGTTGCGATCAATATAAGTGCCTACTGCAGCGAATTAAACGGGGCGAAAGGGAATTGATTGTGTCGCCGCTGTTGGTAATCGCGAAGCGTGGCGTCCGCGCTCGCGCCGCTCAGTCGGCGGTGGCGCCGCGCAATCCCTGCCAGGCCGGCGAGAGCGCCGGGCCGAGTGCGAACAGGTCGAGCACGCGCGCGACCGTATCGTCGACCATCTCGTCGATCGAGGCGGGCTGATTGTAGAAGGCGGGCAGCGGCGGGAAGATCACGCCGCCCATTTCGGTCACGGCCGTCATGTTGCGCAGATGCGCGAGGTTGAATGGCGTTTCGCGCACGAGCAGCACGAGGCGGCGGCGCTCCTTGAGCGTGACGTCGGCGGCGCGCGCGATCAGGTTGTCGGAGAGGCCGTGCGCCACGCTCGCGAGCGTCTTCATCGAGCAGGGCGCGACGATCATGCCGTCGGTGGCGAACGAACCCGAGGCAATGCTGGCGCCGACGTCCCGCACCGAATGCACGACGTCGGCGCGCGCGTGGAGATCGTCCTTGGCGAGTTGCAGCTCGTGCTGGATGTTGAGCCAGCCGGCCGACGAGATCAGCAGATGGGTCTCGACGCCGCCGAGTTTGCGCAGCATGTCGAGGATGCGCACGCCGTAAATCGCGCCGGTCGCGCCAGTGATGGCGACGATCAGTCTGCGCGGGGCGGCGGAGGGGGCGACGCCGGAAGCGTTCACGAAAAGGCGGGGTCGGGCACGAAGCAGGGCGGCAGGCGCGTAGCCGCCGTCCCCCGGTGCTTACGCCTGGGCGAACAGATGTTGCAGTTCGCCGTTCTGGTACATCTCCATCATGATGTCCGAGCCGCCGACGAATTCGCCCTTCACGTAAAGCTGCGGAATGGTCGGCCAGTTCGAGAATTCCTTGATGCCCTGGCGGATCGCTTCGTCCTCGAGCACGTTGACGGTCTTGAACTGATCGACGCCGCAGGCCTTGAGGATTTGCACCGCGCGGCCCGAGAAGCCGCACATCGGAAACTGCGCGTTGCCCTTCATGAAGAGGACGACGGCGTTTTCATCGACGATTTGCTTGATGCGTTGTTGGGTGTCCATGACTGACCTTGCAATGTATTGATGCGGAACAGGGTGAAATGATAGCGGATTTCGCCTGCGCGGGCCGGGCGCCAAAGGCGACCCGAAGCGTGGCCCAAAGCGCGGCCGGAAGTCTGCCCCGCCGCGCCGTTGCGCCGTTCAGCCCGCGAGCCGGCCGCCGCTGATCCGTTCGATGCCGGCGAGATCCTTTTCCGAGCGTACCTCGCTGAATCCTTGCCCTTCCAGCAGCGCGCGCACGGCCTCGGCCTGGTCGTAGCCGTGCTCCATCCAGAGCACGCCGCGCGGCGCGAGGTACGCGCTCGCGCCGGCCACGATGGCGCGCAGGGCCGTGAGACCGTCGGCTTCGTCGGTGAGCGCGCCGCGCGGCTCGAAGCGCAGGTCGCCCTCGTCGAGATGGGGATCGCCGCTCGCGATGTAGGGCGGATTGCTCACGATCGCCTCGAAGCGCAGCGCCGGGTCGAGCGCGTCGTACCAGTTGGCGGCGACGAAGGTCATCGCGCCGCCCGGGCGGCGGGCGTCGAGCAGGCGCTGCGCGTTGCGTGCGGCGACGCCGAGTGCGGCCGCCGACCGGTCCACGGCCCAGACGCGCGCATCGGGCCGCGCCGAAGCAATCGCTACCGCGATGGCGCCGCTGCCGGTGCCGAGATCGAGCACGCGCGGCCGCGCAAGCCCTTCGATGGCGGCCAGCGCCGTTTCGACCAGCAGCTCGGTCTCGGGGCGCGGAATCAGCACGTCGGGCGTGATTTCGAAGTCGAGGCCGTAGAACTCGCGCGCGCCCACCAGTTGCGCGATGGGCTCGCCGCGCGCGCGGCGTGCTTCGAGTGCGCGATACGCGTCGCCGCGCGCGGGGTCGAGCGCTTCGTCGCCGCGCGTGATGAGCTCGGTGCGGCGCCAGCCCAGCACGCGCATGAGCAGGATGCGTGCTTCGAGCGCGGGCAGCGGCGAGGCGCGCAGCAGGGTGTCGGCGGTGACGGCGCTTTCGTTCTTCACGTCTGGCTCACGTGGGTCGCGGCGTCAGTCCGCATCGCCGAGCGAGGCGAGCTGCTCGGCCTGATGCTCCGAGACGAGCGCGCCGATCAGTTCGTCGAGCTCGCCGTCCATGATGGATTCGAGGCGGTAGAGCGTGAGGTTGATGCGGTGGTCGGTGAGACGCCCTTGCGGGAAGTTATAGGTGCGAATGCGCTCCGAGCGGTCGCCCGAGCCGACGAGGCTCTTGCGCGTCGCCGCTTCCTTGGCGTGCTGCTCCTGGTACTGCTTGTCCTTGATGCGCGCCGCGAGCACCTTGAGCGCCCGATCCTTGTTCTTGTGCTGCGAGCGGTCGTCCTGGCACTCGACGACGATGCCGGTCGGCATGTGCGTGACGCGCACCGCCGAATCGGTCTTGTTGATGTGCTGCCCACCCGCGCCCGAGGCGCGGAAGGTGTCGATACGCAGATCGGCGGGATTGATCTCGACCTCGCCAATTTCGTCGGCTTCGGGCATCACCGCGACCGTGCAGGCGGACGTATGGATGCGGCCCTGCGTTTCGGTGGCCGGCACGCGCTGCACGCGATGGCCGCCCGACTCGAACTTGAGCTTCGAGTACGCGGCTTCGCCCGCAATGCGCACGATCACTTCCTTGTAGCCGCCGAGGTCCGACTCGCTCGCCGACATCATCTCGATCTGCCAGCGGCTGCGCTCCGCGAAGCGCAGGTACATGCGCAGCAGGTCGCCCGCAAACAGGGCCGACTCGTCTCCGCCCGTGCCCGCGCGGATTTCGAGAAAGACGTTGCGCTCGTCGTTGGGGTCTTTCGGCAGCAGCATTTTCTGCAATTCAAGTTGCAACTGCGCCATGCGTTCACGCGCGCTTTTCACCTCGTCTTCGGCGAATTCGCGCATCGAGGCGTCGGCGAGCAGGTCTTTCGCCGCCGCCTCGTCGTCTCTCGCCTGGCGCCAATGCGCGTACTGCTCGACCACCGGCCCCAGTTCCGAATGCTCGCGCGTGAGCTTGCGGTACTGGTCGCGGTTGGACGTCACGTCGGGACGGCTCAACAGGTCGTTCAGCTCGGCCAGGCGTGTCGTCAGCTGGTCGAGCTTGGATTGCATGCTCGTTTTCATCGGGGCGGGTCGGAGCGGCTCCGGGTAGGGCTGCGGGAGAAAAAGGCGTAGCGGGCGGCGTGCCCGGGCGTGCGGCGTGGGCTGACGCCGCCTTAGCGGTTCACGCCGCTAACGGTCCGAAGAACCGGACGATTCGGAAGACGTGTCGTCCGCCGACGACGCGGACGGGGCCGCCTGCGCGTCGCGCGCGCCACGGCCCGGCTGGCCGGACTGGCCATGCCGGTAGAACCCGCTCATCAGTTCGATGAGCGAGTCACGGTTTTCGCCGCTCGCGCTGTTGAGCGCGTGCGTTGGGCCGTGAATCAGCTTGTTGGTGAGCGCCTGCGAGAGCGCTTCGAGCACGGCGGACGGATCGTCGCCGCGCGCGAGCATCTTGCGCGCGCGTTCCAGTTCGGCGCGGCGCAGCGTGTCGGCCTGGGTATGCATGTGGCGGATCACCGGCACGATGCTGCGCGCGTCGAGCCACTGCATGAAGTTCGCGACACGCGTCTCGATGATCGTCTCGGCCTGCGCGACGGCGGCCTGGCGCGAGGCGTTGCCTTCACGCACGATCGTGCCGAGGTCGTCGACGGTGTAGAGGAACACGTCTTCGAGCTGACCGACTTCGGGTTCGATGTCGCGCGGCACCGCGAGGTCGACCATGAAGATTGGCCGGTGGCGGCGCGCCTTCACCGCGCGTTCGACGGCGCCAAGGCCGATGATCGGCAGCGTGGAGGCCGTGCACGACACGATGATGTCGAACTCGTGCATGCGCGTAGGCAGGTCGGAGAGCGGAATGGCGTGGCCACCGAAGCGCTCGGCAACATAGCGGCCGCGCTCGGCGGTGCGGTTCGCCACCACGAGCTCGCGCGGCTGCTGTGCGGCGAAGTGCGCGGCGCACAGTTCGACCATCTCGCCCGCGCCGATGAACAGCACGCGCTGGTTGGCGATCTTGTCGAAAATGCGCTGCGCGAGACGCACGGCCGCGGCAGCCATCGACACCGATTGCGCCCCGATTTCCGTCGTGCCGCGCACTTCTTTCGCGACGGCGAAGGTGCGCTGGAACAACTGGTTCAGATAGGTGCCGAGCGCGCCGGCTTCGGTGGCCGTGCGTACCGCGGTCTTCATCTGGCCGAGGATCTGCGTTTCGCCGAGCACCATCGAATCGAGCCCCGATGCCACCCGGAACGCATGGCGCACGGCTTCCGACTGCGGCAGCGCATAGACGTGCGGCGCCAGTTCTTCCTCGCGGATGCCGTGATACTGCGAGAGCCAGTGGACGGCGGCGTCGCGCGAGGCGTGGTCGTCAGTCGCGCAGTAGAGTTCGGTGCGGTTGCAGGTGGACAGGATGGCGGCTTCCGGCGCGTTGAGCGCGCGGCGGCTCGACCAGGCGTCCTTGAACAGGGCGAGTGCAGGCTTGATCTGTTCGAGCGGAAACGCCACGCGTTCGCGCAAGGCGACAGGCGCGGTGTGGTGGTTGATTCCGATCGTTAGAAGCTGCATACCATGGGGGCAAGATTTAGGCGGATATTATAACTTTTCCTCGCTTCCGACATGGCCGCCGGCAGAGTCCGGGTATTCCGCGCTGGACATTGCCGCCTTGGCCACCGGCAGTCTTTCAAGTTGGTAGCCGAATCCGTACAGCGTTGTGAGGCGCCAGCCGTGCTCCGGGGCGATCTGTAGCTTGCTGCGCAAGCGCGAGGCGTGCGTGTCGAGCGTGCGCGACCTTACGTCGCGGTTCAGATTCCAGACCGTTTCGAGGATGCGCGCCCGGGAAACGGGGCGCGATGCGTTCGTGAAGAGCAGCAGCGCGAAACGGAATTCTTTCGGCGTGAGGGTCACGGTCTGGCCCCGGAACGAGACCGCATAGTTCCCCGAATCGAACAGGTAAGCACCAAAGCCGTGGTGCGCGCGATTGTGCGGCCGCCGCACGCCGGCGCGGCGCAGCAGCGCGTCGATGCGCGCCAGCATCTCCGGGCCGCGCACCGGCTTGGCTATGCAGTCGTCGGCGCCGGCGTGCAGCGCGGAGACGATCTCGCTTTCGTGCGGCGACGCCATCAGCACGATCACGGGCAAGCCGGGCAACGTGTGGCGGGCGCGCGGCATCAGGTCGTCGGCACCCGCGTCGCCGCACCACCAGGCGGCCAGCATGAGATCGAACGCGTCGTTCTCGAGGGCGCAGAGGAGGGAGGCGCAGTCGGGGAAGCGCTGACACGCGTGCCCGCCTGCAATGAGCAGGCGCAGGATGATTTCAGCCTGACTCGCATCGGGCTCGACAAGAGCGATTCGCATGGGGATTCCGGCCGCTGCGGCCGGATGCGCTTGCCTTGCGCGATGCCGCCCCCTACACTCATTCGCTCACGGGGCGCGCCGAGCCGACCGGCTTTCAGTGAAAATCAGCTAAATGAGAAAAAATGTTAGTCAGCGCGGGGCGACATCCCTATCAGATAAGTCTGAAAGTGCTTAGGGCGGGTTCTTGATGGGCTGGTCAGGTATCGCCGTGCTTGGCATTGTGGTCGGTTTCGCGGGCTGGTGGCTGCATCCTTTGCGCCGCCGGACGCATAGCGGCCTCGTTCTGGCGCTCGTCGCGGGCGCGCTCGGCGCCGCGTTGGCCCGGGCGGGCGGTCGCGCGACCGGTCTCTTCTACGATGGCGAGCTCCTCGAGTGGCCCGTCTGCACCGCTTTCGCACTCGCTTTCGCGGCGCTTGTCGTCACGCTGCGTCTGCGGCGTTGATCCATGCCCCGTTCGAATATTTCCCGCAGGTGAAACCATGAACGCCCGACTTCCCGACCCCTCCACGATTCCCGAACGGATCTCAGCCCTGCGCGCCGAAATGGCGCGCGCAGGCGTCGACGCCATGCTCGTGCCGTCCGCCGACCCGCATCTTTCCGAGTATCTGCCGCCACGCTGGCAAGGGCGGCAGTGGCTCTCGGGCTTCACGGGGTCGGTGGGGACGCTGGTCGTGACGAAGGATTTCGCGGGCGTGTGGGTGGACAGCCGCTACTGGACGCAGGCCGAGAACCAGCTCGCGGCTACGGGCATCCAGCTGATGAAGATGACGGGCGGCCAGCAGACCGCGCCGCACATCGAGTGGCTCGCGCAGAACGTGGCGGCGGGCGGTACGGTTGCCGTGGACGGTGCGGTGCTGGGCGTGGCCACGGCGCGCGTGCTCTCCGGCATGCTGACCGCGCACGGCGTGAAGCTGCGCACGGATCTCGACCTGCTCGACGAAGTGTGGCCCGCGCGCCCCGCGCTGCCGCACGAACTCGTTTACGAACACGCCGCCCCGCACGCCGACGCGAGCCGTGCCGGCAAGCTCGCCCAGGTGCACCGCGCCATGCAGGAGAAGGGCGCGCAGTGGCACTTCATTTCGACGCTCGACGATCTCGCCTGGATCTTCAATCTGCGCGGCACCGACGTGAGCTACAACCCGGTGTTCGTCGCGCACGCGCTGATCGGGCCGGACGCCGCGACGCTCTTCATCGCCGACGGCAAGGTGCCGGTGGCGCTCGCCCAGTCGCTCGCGCGCGATAACGTGCGCATCGAGCCCTACGCCGAGGCGCCGGCGGCGCTCGCCGCGCTGCCGGCGGGCGAGTCGCTGCTCGTGGATCCGCGGCGCGTGACGTTCGGTCTGCTGCAGTCACTGTCGGCGGGCGTGAAGCTCGTCGAGTCGATCAATCCGAGCACGTTCTTCAAGTCGCGCAAGACCGCCGCCGAGGCCGAGCACGTGCGCAAGACGATGGAGCAGGACGGCGCCGCGCTCGCCGAATTCTTCGCGTGGTTCGAAGCCGCGCAAGGTCGCGAGACGATCACCGAGCTCACCATCGACGAAAAGCTCACCGCCGCGCGCGAGCGTCAGTCGGGCTACGTGTCGCCCTCGTTCGCGACGATCGCCGGCTTCAACGCGAACGGCGCGATGCCGCATTACCGCGCGACGCCCGAATCGCATAGCGTGATCGAAGGCGACGGCCTGCTCCTGATCGACTCGGGCGGCCAGTACCTGGACGGCACGACCGACATCACGCGCGTCGTGCCCGTCGGCACGCCGAGCGACGAGCAGAAGCGCGATTTCACGATCGTGCTGAAGGGCATGATGGCCCTTTCGCGCGTGCAGTTCCCGCGCGGCATCCGCTCGCCGATGCTCGACGCCGTCGCGCGCGCGCCGATCTGGGCCGCTGGCGCGGACTACGGCCACGGCACGGGGCACGGCGTGGGCTACTTCCTGAACGTGCACGAGGGCCCGCAGGTGATTTCGCATTACGCGCCTGCCGAGCCGTGGACGGCCATGGAAGAAGGCATGATCACCTCGGTCGAGCCGGGCATCTATCGGCCCGGCAAGTGGGGCGTGCGCATCGAGAACCTCGTGCTGAACCAGTCCGCGCAGAAGACCGAGTTTGGCGACTTCCTGATGTTCGAAACGCTCACGCTCTGCCCGATCGACACGCGCTGTATCGACATGTCGCTCCTGCGCGACGACGAGCGCGAATGGCTCAACGATTACCACCGGACGGCGCGGTTGCGCGTGTCGCCGCTTCTTTCCGGCGATGCGCTGGCGTGGCTCGAAGCCCGCACGCAACCGATCTGAGCGGAACGCCAGGGAAAGCGGCGATGACGATCAAGGCAGTCGTATTCGACTTCGGCGGCGTGCTTGTGGACTGGAGTCCCGAGTATCTGTATCGCGAGCTGATTCCGGACGAAAGCGAGCGCCGCTGGTTCTTCACCCACGTCTGCACGATGGACTGGGTGGTGCGCCAGGACGGCGGCCAGCCGATCGCCGAGGGCACGGCGGAGCTCGTGGCGAAGTTTCCGGAACACGAGGCGCTGATTCGCGCGTTCTACGAACGCTGGCACGAGATGATCGGCGGCCTGCTCGAAGGCGGCGTCGCGACCTTCGAGCGGCTGGAGGCGGCGGGTGTGCCGCTTTTCGGCCTGACGAACTGGTCCGCGGAGACTTTCCCCTGGGCCTGGGAGCGCTTCGACGTGCTGCGGCGCTGCCGTGACATCGTGGTGTCCGGGCGCGTGCAGCTCGTGAAGCCCGATGCGGCGATCTTCCACGAAATGTTTCGCCGCATCGACGCGCAACTGCCGGGCGTGCGGCCCGAAGAACTCGTCTTCATCGACGACAATCGCCACAACGCCGAAGCCGCCACGGCGCTCGGCTGGCACGGCGTGCATCACATCAGCAACGCCGCCACCGACGCCCGGCTGCGCGAACTGGGCCTACCCATCTGACGCTCGCAGCGGACCGCCGCGTTCACTTCGACGGCTGCGTACTTCCTCCGCCCAGCAGGTTGCGCAACGCATCGGCGAGACCCTTCGCGGTCTGGCCGGCGCCTTGCACCACGCCCTCCGCACTCACCCCGAGCACCTTTGCAAAGCCGGTGCGCAACTGCATCGTCAGGTTTTCGTCGAGGCGGAACTTCGGATCGTGCAGATTCCCGTCGAGCACGAAATGCAGCGTGATGTCGCCGTTGTGCGCCTTGAGCGCGGCGATGGCGGCACGCGTCGGGATCGCGAGGAAGGTGTCGAGCGGGTCGCCGCTGGTTGCGAGTTGCAGGTGATGCAGCGTGATCGTGCCGGGCGCGTGCAGGCGATAAGCGCTCACCGTCGAGGTGATATCGAGGTCCAGCGTGCCGCCCGTGACCTGCGCCTTCGTACTGGCTTTGCGGAGCAGGTAAGGATCGAGCGTCGAGATGTCGACGCCGCGCAGCGTCGTGGTGGTTTGCGAATCCTTGCTCGCGATGCGTATCCATCCGCCGAACGAGACCTGCCCGGTATGCTGCGGACCCTTGATCGAGCCCGTCACCGACACCTGGGTCGGCTCCGCGAGCGCGGGCAGATGGATGCGATCGACCGTCGCATTGGCATCGCTCACGATGACCCGGTACGGTGGATCGCTCACCGAGCGGTCGTAGAAGACGAACGCGCCGTGCTCGAAGGCGACATGGTCGATGAGCTTTTCGGACGGCATGGCCTGGCCGGCCGGTGCGCCGGCGGCGGGCGCCACCGCTTCGCTTTGCATGGCTTCGCGCAGGTTCGGCAGGATCTGGATCGAGCCGTTGGCGCCGCGCACGACGTTCATCGTGAAATCGCGCACCGTGATGTCGCGAACATGCACACGGTGCGCAAGGAATGCGCGCAGGTCGGGGGTGACGATGATGTGCCCGGCGTGCAGCGCGTCGGCAGCCGGCCAGCCGGGCGGCGCCTTGATGTGGACGTCGGACAGCTCGACCGAATTCAGCGTGAACGCGACGTCGATGCGGCCCGCGCTGCCGATGGGCGCGAGCGCCTCAGCCACGCGCGATTTCACCGCATGCTGCAGGGCGTAGAGGCCGCCGAGCGCGCCCAGCACGAGCACCGCCAATACGATCGCGGCGACGGCGGCAAAGCGTGGGACGCGGCGGTGGGAAATCGGCTTTGCCATGCGGGGCACCTCGCGCAGAAGGGCCGGGCACCGTCTCGAACGCAACCCGGCCCGGCGTGGAACATCGGAAGCAGCGTAGCGGGTTTCGAGCAACCGCCATGCCGCGCGTGCCAGAAAAAACGGCAGCCCGAAGACTGCCGTAGCTGCCGTCGCCTTCGGCGGTTCGGCTGAACCGCTGAAGGCCGGTCCGATCCCGCGCCGTTTAGCGGCTGATCGGCTTGTAGCGCAGACGCTTCGGGCGCGCGGCTTCTTCGCCGAGGCGCTTGATCTTGTCGGCCTCGTATTCCTGGTAGTTGCCGTCGAAGAACGTGACCTGCGAGTCGCCTTCGAACGCCAGGATATGCGTGGCGATACGGTCGAGGAACCAGCGATCGTGCGAAATCACCATCACCGAGCCCGCGAATTCGAGCAGCGCGTCTTCAAGCGCGCGCAGCGTTTCGACGTCCAGATCGTTCGACGGTTCGTCGAGGAGCAACACGTTGCCGCCCGAAATGAGCGTCTTGGCCAGATGCAGACGGCCGCGCTCGCCGCCCGACAGGTTGCCGACGATCTTCTGCTGGTCGCCGCCCTTGAAGTTGAAGCGGCCGATGTAGGCGCGCGACGGCGTTTCGTACTTGCCCACCGTCAGCACGTCCGCGCCGCCCGAGATTTCCTCGAACACGGTCTTGTCGGAGGCCAGCGCGTCGCGGCTCTGGTCGACGTAGGCGAGCTTGACGGTCGGGCCTTGCACGATTTCGCCCGAATCCGGCTGCTCCTTGCCCGTGAGCATGCGGAACAGCGTCGACTTGCCGGCGCCGTTCGGTCCGATGATGCCGACGATCGCGCCCGCCGGAATCTTGAAGCTGAGGTTGTCGATCAGGAGACGGTCGCCATAGGACTTGCTGACGTTCTTGAACTCAATGACTTCGCTGCCCAGACGCTCGCCCGCCGGAATGAAGATTTCCTGCGTTTCGTTGCGCTTCTGGTAGTCCTGGCTCGACAGTTCCTCGAAGCGCGCGATACGCGCCTTCGACTTGGCCTGACGGCCCTTCGGGTTCTGGCGCACCCACTCCAGTTCCTTCTTGATGGCCTTCTGGCGTGCCGATTCGGTGGCTTCTTCCTGCTTCAGGCGCTCTTCCTTCTGGTCGAGCCAGCTGGAGTAATTGCCCTTCCAGGGAATGCCGTGGCCGCGGTCGAGTTCGAGAATCCACTCGGCGGCGTTGTCGAGGAAGTAGCGGTCGTGGGTCACGGCGACGACGGTGCCCGGGAAGCGCGTGAGGAACTGCTCCAGCCACTCGACCGATTCGGCGTCCAGGTGGTTGGTCGGCTCATCCAGCAGCAGCATGTCGGGCTTTTCGAGCAGCAGCTTGCACAGCGCGACGCGGCGCTTTTCACCGCCCGAGAGATTGCCGATCTTCGCGTCCCATGCCGGCAGACGCAACGCGTCGGCAGCGATTTCGATCTGCTGTTCCGCGCTGCCGTCCGTCGTGGCGAGGATTGCTTCGTATTTCGCCTGTTCGGCGGCGAGCGCGTCGAAGTCGGCGTCCGGTTCCGCGTAGGCGGCGTAGATTTCATCGAGCTTCTTCTGCGCGTTGAACACGTCGCCCAGACCTTCCTCGACCGCTTCGCGCACGGTCTTTTCCGGATCCAGCTGCGGCTCCTGCGGCAGATAGCCGATGTTGAGGTTCGGCATGGGCGTGGCTTCGCCTTCGATGTCCTTGTCGACGCCGGCCATGATCTTGATGAGCGTGGACTTGCCCGAACCGTTCAGGCCGAGCAGGCCGATCTTCGCGCCCGGGAAGAACGACAGCGAGATGTCTTTCAGGATCTGGCGCTTGGGCGGCACGATCTTGCCGACCCGGTTCATGGTGAAGACGTATTGGGCCATGAGAGTGTCTTTGGAAACGGGAGAAAAGGGGGCGGGACGCGGGTTATGCGCTTGCAGGCGACGCGTCGGACCGCGAATTGGGGTGTCGCGCAAACCGCTATTGTACGGGGCGCGGACGATGGGGGCGTGAATCCGGGTGGCCTCGATGGCGCGCGCCGCAAGTCCTGTTGCGATTCCCGCTGCGATTCCTTCAAGCGGCGAATCCCGCGTCTTGTGTTGACAATAGCTATACGTCAACGTACGATGTGTAGCTGTTGTGTATACGCGAAAGGAAGTCCCATGCGCGACGCTTCCATCAATCTACGCGCGCTGCCCGAGCAGCGCGATCTGATCGACCATGCCGCCGATCTGCTGGGCAAGAACCGCTCGGACTTCATGCTGGAAGCCGCGTGCGAGCGTGCGAAAGCCGTTGTGCTGGATCAGGTCTTTTTCGGCCTGGATGCGGACAAATTTCGGCAGTTCACGGCGCTGCTGGACGAGCCGCAAGACAGCAATCGAGGCCTCAAGCGTCTGATGGCCGTCAAGGCTCCGTGGGACACGGACAAGGCGTGAAAGTACGGCTTTCGGCGCCGCAGTCGCTCGCCGCCACGCATCGGCTCGATGAGTTCCGTTGCGGCGAGCCGTCTCTCGACAGCTGGCTCAAACAGCGCGCATTGACCAACCACCTGAACGGGGCCAGTCGTACTTTCGTCGTGGCCGATCCCGACCAGTGCGTGCTGGGGTATTACGCGCTCGCGGCGGGCGCCGTCGCCCATTCGGATGCTCCCGGGCCCATCCGGCGCAATATGCCCGACCCGGTGCCGGTCATGGTGCTCGCGAGGCTTGCCGTCGATGTTCGCGCCCAAGGCAACAAGCTTGGTGCGGCTTTGCTCCAGGATGCCGTCATACGCGTGTATTCGGTTGCGGAAAACGCCGGTGTCCGGGCCTTGCTCGTTCATGCGTTGAACGAGCATGCGAAACGGTTCTACGAGTACTACGGTTTTCGGGAGTCGCCGGTGCACCCGATGATCTTGATGCTTCCGCTCAAACGACACCCGTAGCGCTCTCGATAAAGAAAAACCCCACGCCTCGGAAAAGCGTGGGGTTTTTCTGTGGCCTGAGCCCGCTCGTAGCGGGCCTTGGCGATGGCAGCGTGCAGGGCGCGTTAAACGTTGAACAGGAAGTTCATCACGTCGCCGTCGTGCACGACATATTCCTTGCCTTCCGCGCGCATCTTGCCGGCTTCCTTCGCGCCGGTTTCGCCCTTGTACTGGATGAAGTCGTTAAAGGCGATGGTCTGCGCGCGGATGAAGCCGCGCTCGAAGTCGGTGTGGATCACGCCGGCGGCCTGCGGGGCGGTATCGCCGATGTGGATCGTCCACGCGCGCACTTCCTTCACGCCCGCCGTGAAGTATGTCTGCAGGCCGAGCAGCTTGAAACCCGCGCGGATCACGCGGTCGAGGCCCGGTTCTTCCATGCCCATGTCGGCGAGGAAGGCGGACTTGTCTTCGTCGTCCAGATCGGCGATTTCGGCCTCGATCGCCGCGCAAACCGCCACGACCGGCGCGTTTTCGGCTTCGGCGTACTTGCGCACGGCTTCGAGGTGCGGATTGTTTTCGAAGCCGTCGTCCTTCACGTTCGCCACGTACATCGTCTTCTTCGCGGTGATCAGGCAGAACGGCTTGATGAGCGCCTGCTCGTCCTCGTTCAGGCTGAGCGCCCGCACGGGCTTTGCCTGGTCGAGCTGTGCACGCACCTTTTCCAGCACGGCGACGAGCTTTGCCGCTTCCTTGTCGTTGCCCGACTTCGCGGCTTTCGAATAGCGCGTGAGCGCTTTCTCGACGGTGCCGAGGTCGGCGAGCGCGAGTTCGGTGTTGATCACCTCGATGTCGGCGAGCGGATCGATCTTGCCCGCGACGTGGATTACGTTGTCGTCCTCGAAGCAGCGCACGACGTGCGTGATGGCGTCCGTTTCGCGGATGTTCGCGAGGAACTGGTTGCCGAGGCCTTCGCCCTTGCTGGCGCCCGCGACGAGGCCCGCAATGTCGACGAACTCGACCACGGCCGGCAAGACGCGCTCGGGCTTGACGATTTCGGCAAGCGCCTTCAGGCGCTGATCCGGCACTTCGACCACACCGACGTTCGGCTCGATCGTGCAGAACGGATAGTTTTCGGCGGCGATGCCCGCTTTGGTCAGCGCGTTGAAGAGGGTGGACTTGCCGACGTTAGGCAAGCCGACGATGCCGCATTGGAGGCTCATGTAAATCTCTGCTTGTCACCCAAAACCATAATTGTAACCTCCTCCGGGCGCGGGTTCGCCCTGCGCGGGGGATTGCGGGATGCACCCGCCCCGGAGGCGAAGCCGCCTGCGCGCAGGCTGGATCTGCGGCAATGGGCCACGTGCTCATACACCGTAACGGCGCACCCGTCCGACCCTTTCAGGACGTGCCCCGCGGCTATAATGCGCGGATGACTGCAACCAACCAGACTTTCGACGTCGTCGTGATCGGCGGCGGGCTCGTCGGCAAGTCGGCGGCGCTCGCGCTGACCCAGGGTGGCCTGCGCGTGGCGCTGCTCGCGCAGCCCTGTGTACCGCTGCCCGCCGACGCGGTGTTCGACGCACGCGTCTACGCGTTCTCGCGCAGCTCCCATGCACTATTCGAGCGGCTGCGAGTCTGGCAGGCCATCGACCCCGCGCGCCTCACGCCCGTCTACGACATGCGCGTGTTCGGCGACGCGGCCGCCGAGCTGCATTTTTCGGCCTGGCAGGCCTCGGTGGCGCAGCTTGCGTGGATCGCCGAATCGTCGGTGGTGGAGCGCGCGCTCGACGCCGCGCTGCATTTCCAGCCCAACCTCACGTGGATCGATTCGCGCGCCCAGACGCTCGACATCAAGCCGTACGCGGCCGAGATCGGTCTCGCCAACGGCCGCACGCTGCAAGCCGACCTCGCGATCGGCGCCGACGGCGCGCATTCGTGGGTACGCGCCCAGATCGGCTCGACGGTGGCGCGACGCGAGTATCGCCAGACCGGAGTGGTCGCGAATTTCCGCGCCTCGCGTCCGCACGGCGAGACCGCCTTCCAGTGGTTTCGGGACGGTGAGATCGTCGCGCTTTTGCCACTGCCGGATCAGCACGTGTCGCTCGTCTGGTCGGCGCAGACGGAGCATGCCGAAGCGCTGCTGCAACTCGACCCGCAGCAACTTGCCGCTGAAGTCGAGCGCGTGACGCTGGAGCAGGTGGGAACGCTCGAATGCGTGACGCCTGCGCGCGGTTTCCCGCTTTCGCTCCAGACCGTCGACCGGCTGATCGCGCCCCGCGTGGCGCTCGTGGGCGACGCCGCGCACCTGATCCACCCGCTCGCAGGCCAGGGCGTGAACCTCGGCCTGCGCGACGTGGCGGCGCTCGTCGACGTGATCACGCAGAAAGAGTCGTTCCGCGACCTCGGCGACACCGTGCTCCTGCGCCGCTACGAGCGCGGCCGCCGCGAGGACATTCGCAAGCTCGTCGTCGCCACCGACGGCCTGCAACGGCTGTTCTCGATTCCCGGTACGATTGCGCAGGCCGTGCGTAATACCGGCATGGCGTTCGTGGGCGCGCAGCCGCTCCTCAAACGCTGGCTGGTTGCTGCGGCGCTAGGCTGACGGTACGGCCGCGCGGCGGGAATAGCGGTTGCTGTCCCCGCCTTGCAGCGTCAGAATGGCTGAAGCCGCCGGGGCCGACGGCAGGGTGCAGGCACAACGGCCTGACCGCCAGAGCCCCGAGCAGGTGGGGTCGAACCGGGCCGTTTTGCCCTCTTGGTCCTCTTTGCCATCCACACCGAACACCGGCGCGCGAGTCGCGCGCCAGACAGAATCAGGAAGCAAGTCATGCAAAAGCGAATCCGGATTGCCGCGCTCGTCCTGGCGGCGATGACCGCCGTGCTCGGCTGCTCGGCCCAGGCCGACCAGGTCACCGACAAGCTGAAGGCCACGTTGCAGGCGCGCCTTGGCTCGGACACCGACATCAAGGGCATCACGAAGGCGCCGGTGGCGGGTCTCTACGAGGTGAACCTCGGCTCGCAGATCATCTATAGCGACGCGAACGGCGATTACGTGCTGATCGGCGACCTCGTCGACACGAAGACGCGCACCAATCTCACCGACGCACGCCTTGCGGACCTGAACCGCGTCAACTTCGCGAACCTGCCGTTCGCGAACGCCGTGAAGGTGGTGAAGGGCAACGGCAGCCGCAAGATGGCGGTTTTCTCGGACCCGAATTGCCCGTACTGCCATCAGCTCGAAAACACGCTGAAGTCGATCGATAACGTCACGGTCTACACCTTCCTGTACCCGGTCCTTTCTCCCGATTCCGAGGTGAAGGCCAAGTCGATCTGGTGTTCGTCGGATCGCGCGAAGGCGTGGGAATCGTGGATGCTGAATCGCGAGGCGCCCTCGGCCGCCGGCACCTGCAATACCGCCGCGATCGACAGCAACCTCGCGCTCGGCGCGAAGATGAACGTGACCGGCACGCCCACCGTGATCCTCGCCGACGGCCGCCGCCTGCCAGGCGCCGTTTCGGCGGACCGGCTCGAGCGCGAGCTGAACGACGCGCACTGAATCCCGCAGGACGACACCGGCCGCTTTGAGCGGCCGGTCTTTTTTTGCCCGCCGTGGCCGGCCCTTTCGATTCGCTGAATTCCGCCCCCCGTCACCGATCCCGCCGATGAAGCCGATCCGATACACCCTCATCCCGAAGAACCCCGCCGCGCACCTGTTCGAGGTGACGCTCACCGTCGAGGATCCCGCGCCGGACGGCCAGCGGGTCATGCTCCCGGTGTGGATTCCGGGCAGCTACATGATCCGCGAATTCGCGCGCAACATCGTCACGCTGCGCGCGTTCAACGACGCCGGCCGCAAGGTGCGCGTGAGCAAGACCGACAAGCACACGTGGCAGGCGGCGCCCGTGAAAGGCGCGCTCACGCTGCGCTACGAGGTGTATGCGTGGGACCTCTCGGTGCGCGCGGCGCACCTGGACGACACGGTGGGCTTTTTCAACGGCACGAGCGTGTTTCTCGCGGTGCCGGGCCACGAGGACGCGCAATGCGTCGTCGACATCCAGCGTCCCGATGGCCATGCGTATCGCCACTGGCGCGTCGCCACCGCAATGGCCGAGGCGCGCGGCACCAAGCGCTACGGCTTCGGCGAATACGTGGCGTCGGACTATGACGAACTGATCGACCATCCGGTGACGCTCGGCGAGTTCACGCTGGCGAGCTTCAAGGCGCATGGCGTGCCGCACGACATCGTGATCGCGGGTCGTGTGATCGGACTCGATACCGAACGTCTCGCGGGCGATCTGAAGAAGATCTGCGAGGTCCAGATTGCGCTCTTCGAACCGCGCACGAAGCGCGCGCCGATGGAACGGTATGTGTTCATGACGCAGACCGTGAGTGACGGTTACGGCGGCCTCGAGCATCGCGCTTCCACCGCGCTGATCTGCAACCGCACCGACTTGCCCGTGAAGGGCAGGCCCGAGATGAGCGAGGGCTATCGCACTTACCTGGGTCTGTGCAGCCACGAATATTTCCACACGTGGAACGTCAAGCGCATCAAGCCCGCGGCGTTCGTGCCGTACGACCTCACCCGCGAGGACTACACCTCGCTGCTGTGGCTTTTCGAAGGCTTCACGTCGTATTACGACGATCTGATGCTCGTGCGCAGCGGTCTCATTGCCACCGACGATTACTTTGGCCTCCTCGGCAAAACGGTAGCTGGCGTGCTGCGCGGCGTGGGCCGCTTGAAGCAGAGCGTTGCGGAAAGCTCGTTCGACGCGTGGGTCAAGTACTACCGTCAGGACGAGAACGCCTCGAACGCGATCGTCAGCTACTACACGAAGGGCTCGCTCGTGGCGCTTGCGTTCGATCTCGCGATCCGCGCCGAAACGGGCGGGCGCAAGTCGCTCGACGACGTGATGCGTCTGTTGTGGCAGCGTTACGGACGCGACTTCTATCGCGGCAAGCCGGTGGGCGTGGGCGAGGAGGAAGTCGAGGCGCTGATTGCCGAGGCGACCGGCGTGTGGCTGGGCGGTCTTTTTGCCGATGCCGTGCGCGGCACGCGCGATCTGCCGCTTGCGACGCTCTTCGAGCCGTTCGGCGTGGCGCTCGACGGCGAGCCGGAGCGCGGCGCGAAGCCGTCGCTGGGTGCGCGCCTGCGCGGCGGTGCGGATGCGACGCTCGCCGTGGTGTTCGAGGGCGGCGCGGCACAGAAAGCCGGCCTTTCGGCCGGCGACGTGCTGGTCGCGCTCGACGGCCTGCGGGTGACGGGTTCGAACCTCGACAGCCTGCTCGGGCGCTATCAACCGGGCGCGAAGGTGGAGATTCATGCGTTCCGGCGCGACGAACTACGCGTGGCGCGCCTCACGCTCGATGCGCCCGACGTCGCGCGCTACAAACTCGCTATCACCGACAAGCGGCCCGCGTCGCGTGCGCTGCGCGAACGCTGGCTGGCGGGCTGAGCGGGCGCGCCGACACATAAGATCAGACGAAAGCGGCGCAGGGGTGCACCGCTTTTCCATGCCGGCGATTGTTCTATCGCTGCAACAATCCGTCATCGGCGAACCTCTTTTTCGGGGCGCGGCAAATAAACACAATGGCTTCACTCGCGCAACGCCGCGCACCCAAACCCGAAGGAGCCACCATGACCACGATCCTGCAAATCAACTCCGCCGCCCGCTCGCAAGGCGCCCAGTCGACGCTGCTCGTCAACGAATTGACGAGCAAGCTGCAACAGTCGCATCCCGGCGCGAAGGTTGTCGCGCGCAATCTGCAAGCCGAGCCGCTGCCGCACCTCGACGACACCGTTCTCGGCGCGTTCTTCACGCCGGCCGAGCAGCGTTCGCCGGAGCAGCAGGCCGTCGCCGCGCGCAGCGAAGCGCTGATCGCCGAACTGCAGGCCGCGGACGTCGTCGTGATCGGTGCGCCGATGTACAACTTCGGCATCTCGTCGCAGCTCAAGACCTACTTCGACTGGATCGCCCGCGCAGGCATTACTTTCCAGTACACGGCAAATGGCCCGGAAGGCCTCGTGAAGGGCAAGAAAGTGTTCGTGGTTTCGGCACGCGGCGGCAAATATCACGGCACGCCGAATGACAGCCAGACGCCGTACCTGAAGTCGTTCCTCGGTTTCCTCGGCATGACCGACGTGACCTTTATCTATGCCGAAGGCCTGAACATGGGGCCGGAAGCCGCTAGCGCCGCGCTCGCGGGCGCACGCGACGCCATCGCAGCGGCGTAAGTTCTGCGGCGGGCGTCGCCAGAGCCCGTCCGCCGTATCGACTAGCCGTAAAGCAAAACGCCACGAAAGCGATTTCGTGGCGTTTTTTTCGTTGCTACGTCCGCTCGCGGCTCAGGCAAGCACTTCGGCCTTCTCGGGCAGACGCCAGTCGATCGGCTTGCGGCCGTGCGCTTCGAGGTAAGCGTTGGCCTGCGCGAAATGCCCGCAGCCCAGAAAGCCGCGATGTGCCGAAAGCGGCGACGGATGCGGCGCCTCCAGCACGCAATGCGGTCGCGCTTCGACCAGCGCGCGCTTCGCCTGCGCGTGGGCACCCCACAGCATGAACACGAGATGCTCGTGACGTGTGGCGAGTTCGTGGATCAGGGTGTCGGTGCAGCGTTCCCAGCCGCGTTTGGCGTGGCTGGCCGCATTGGCCCGCTCGACGGTCAGCACGGTGTTGAGCAGCAGCACACCCTGGCGCGCCCATGCGTCGAGGCAGCCGTGGTCCGGCGCTTCGATCCCCAGGCTTGCCGCGATTTCCTTGAAGATATTGCGCAGTGACGGCGGCGGCCGCACGGCGGGTGGCACCGAAAACGCGAGGCCGTGTGCCTGCGGCGTTCCGCGATCTTCGCCGTGGTAGGGGTCCTGGCCGAGGATCACCACCTTCACGTCGTCGGGCGAGGTGAGGCGCAGGGCGCGGAACACATCGGCGGGATAGACGGTCTTGCCCGCGGCGCGCTCCTCGTCGACGAAGCGGCAGAGTGGCGGGTACGCGTCGCTGGCGGTGAACGGCTCCAGCAGCTTGCGCCAGGCGGCGGGCAGGGCGTCGAACTGGTCTTCGAGGCGCTGGTCAGGCGCTTGGGTGGCGTGGGGCATGATGGATACGGCCTGGTTGGCGGCTGGGGCGGCCGGCGAATCGTCATCGAGCAGCGAGAAGATCGAGATCTGGCGCGGATCGATTTCGGGGGCGGGAGGCTCGTCGAGCGTGTCCTGCGCGGTGGCCGGCAGGTCGTCGTCGAAGAGCGAGGCCTGCACCGGCTCCGCAGCGCGCGTGCGTTTCGTGGAAGTCATGGGCGGGAAGTTTCGCAGCAATCGCGCGGCGTTTCAATGCGGCGCACGCCCCGCCGTCCTGGCGTTCAGCCCTCGGGTTTAGCTTTCACGCAGCCGGTAGCCGCGCTGCGCCTTGCTGATGTCGTCGGGAGCGAGGCCCGGCAGCTCTGCCGAGAGTTGCGCGGCGAGCACGTGCAACGCGGCTTCGTCTCCGCCCTTCAGTTCCAGTTCGATTTCGCAGATCGGCGCGCGGCGCGTTTCGCCGTCCACTTCCGCCGTGATTTCGCCCTGGTCGATGGCGGCCTCGATTTGCACGCCTTCGACCGATAGCATCCACAGCGTGCGCGTGAAGTCGGTGCGAAAGAGGGCGATCAGCGCGGGCGCGGCTTCGGAGAGCGCCGTCGCGACACCGGCTTCGTTGCATTCGCGCAGAAGGCGGTCGGTTTCGAGCGCTTCGCCCGCCACCGGCATCTCCCATTCGTGCCGCGCATGCAGGCCGTTCCGGGCGACGCCGACCGTCTTGAACGTCTGCAGCCAGCCATCCGGCGTGCGGCGCAGCCGCAACGCGCTCTTTGCGCGCGCGAGCGTGAGGGCCGGCGTGTCGAAATAGACGTTTTCCAGCCGCACGGCGCGTCCCGCTGTGCCTGCGCGCTTTTCGAAAAACCGCAGCGCCGCGTCTACCTGGTTGCGTGGTAGTGCGAGCTTGATTTCCCGTTCGATGGCCATGGCTGCGTCCCGCTATCAGAAGAACATGCGCGCGAGTTCCGCGCCCGGATGTTCGGCGCGCATGAACGCCTCGCCCACGAGGAACGTGTGCACGGACAGCGCGCGCATCTTCTCGACGTCCGCGCGCGAGAGGATGCCCGACTCCGTCACGACGATGCGGTCTTCCGGCACGTCGTCGAGCATGTCGATGGTCGTTTGCAGCGTCGTTTCGAACGTGCGCAGATTGCGATTGTTGATCCCGATGAGCGGCGTCTTCAGCGTGAGCGCGTGCGTGAGCTCGTCGCGGTCGTGCACTTCCACGAGCACGGCGAGACCGAGCGAATGCGCGTAGGCCTCGAGTTCGCGCATCTGGCCCGGTTCGAGCGCGGCGGCGATCAGCAGGATCGCGTCGGCGCCCATCGCGCGGGCTTCGAGGATCTGGTACGGATCGACGATGAAGTCCTTGCGCAGCACCGGCAGCGCGCAGGCGGCGCGCGCGGCTTCGAGGTAGGCGGCACTGCCCTGGAAGAACTGCACGTCGGTCAGCACCGAGAGACAGGCCGCGCCATGTTCCGCGTACGAGCGTGCGATGTCGGCAGGGACGAAGTGCGCGCGCAGCACCCCTTTCGAGGGGCTGGCTTTCTTTACTTCGGCGATCACGGCCGCCTGGCCGTTCGCGTGCCTTGCGCGCACCGCGCCGACGAAGTCGCGCAGATCGCGCGACGCCGCCGCGAGCCGCAACTCTTCGAGCGGCGCGCTCGCTTCGGCGGCGCGCACTTCTTCGCGCTTGACCGCGATGATCTTTTCGAGAATGTCGCTCATGATGGTCTGCAAAAACAGTGTTCGATCAGCGTTTGAACTGTTGAGTGAAGCGTACCAGTTCGTCGACTTTGGCGCGCGCGCGGTCGCTCGCGATGGTCTCGCGCGCAAGCGCGATGCCGTCGGCGATCGAGTTCGCGACATTCGCCGAATAGAGCGCCGTGCCCGCATTGAGCGCGACGATCTCGCGCGCGACGCCAGGCTCGTTCGAGAGCGCGCCCAGCAGCATGGTTTTCGATTCTTCGGCGTTCTCGACCTTCAGCGTGCGGTTCGAAACCATCTGCATGCCGAAGTCTTCGGGATGGATCTCGTACTCGCGGATCTCGCCGTTCTTGAGCTCGCCGACCTGCGTTGCGGCGCCCAGCGACACCTCATCCATGCCGTCCTTGCCGTAGACGACGAGCACGTGCTTGGCGCCAAGGCGCTGCATCACACGCACCTGGATGCCGACGAGATCGGCGTGGAATACGCCCATCAACTGGTTCGGCGCGCTGGCCGGATTCGTGAGCGGGCCGAGAATGTTGAAGATCGTCCGCACGCCAAGCTCGCGGCGCACGGCGGCGATGTTCTTCATGGCCGGATGATGATTCGGTGCGAACATGAAGCCCATGCCCGTTTCCGCGATCGAGGCGGCCACCTGATCCGGCTGCAGATCGATGTTCACGCCCAGCGCCTCGAGCACGTCCGCGCTGCCCGACTTGCTCGACACGCCGCGATTGCCGTGCTTGGCGACTTTCGCGCCCGCCGCGGCGGCGACGAACATCGACGCGGTGGAGATGTTGAAGGTATGCGAGCCGTCGCCGCCCGTGCCGACGATATCGATGAAGTTCGAGTTGTCCTGCACCTCGACGTGATTCGCGAACTCGCGCATCACGGTCGCGGCGGCGGCGATCTCGCCGATGGTTTCCTTCTTTACGCGCAAGCCTGTGAGGATGGCCGCCGATTGCACGGGCGAAAGCTCGCCGCGCATGATCATGCGCATGAGGTGCAGCATCTCGTCGTGAAAGATCTCGCGGTGCTCGATCGTGCGTTGCAGTGCTTCCTGCGGGGTGATCATGATCTCGCCTCCGTTCTTATGCGCTACGCGCCGTAACGGCGCGCTTCGACTGCTTGAGGAAGTTCTCGAGGAGCGCGTGGCCGTGCTCGGAGAGGATCGATTCGGGGTGGAACTGCACGCCCTCGACAGCCAGTTCGCGATGGCGCACGCCCATGATCTCGCCGTCCTCGGTCCATGCCGACACTTCGAGGCAGTCGGGCAACGACTCGCGTTCGATGGCGAGCGAGTGATAGCGCGTCACGTTGAAGTGCTTCGGCAGATCGGCGAACACGCCTTTGCCGTCGGTTTCGATCTGGCTCACCTTGCCGTGCATGATGGTCTTCGCGCGTACGACACGGCCGCCGAACGCTTCGCCGATCGCTTGATGACCGAGACATACGCCGAGGATAGGCGTCTTGCCGGCGAACTCGCGCAGCACGTCGAGCGTGATGCCCGCATGCTGCGGATTGCTCGGGCCCGGCGAGAGGCAGATGCGCTCGGGGTTCAGCCTGGCGATCTGGTCGGGCGTGATTTCGTCGTTGCGGTACGTGTGGACGTCTTCGCCGAGCTCGCCGAAGTACTGGACGATGTTGTAGGTAAACGAATCGTAGTTGTCGATCATGAGCAACATGGTCTTTTCTCCCGCTCAGAAGTCGCTGTCGAGGCCGTCCTGCACCTGCTCGGCGGCGCGCAGCACGGCACGCGCCTTGTTTTCGGTCTCCTGCCATTCCGACTCGGGCACCGAATCGGCGACGATGCCCGCCGCGGCCTGCACATAGAGATTGCCGTTGTAAATGAGGCCGGTGCGGATCGTGATGGCGAGATCCATCTCGCCGTTGAACGACAGGTAGCCGACCGCGCCGCCGTAGAGGCCGCGCTTCACGGGCTCCAGTTCGTCGATCAGTTCCATCGCGCGCACCTTCGGCGCGCCGGATAGCGTGCCGGCGGGGAATGTCGCGCGCAGCACGTCGTAGTTGTTCATGCCGGGCTTGAGCTTGCCCTCGACCGAACTCACGATGTGCTGAACGTGCGAATACTTTTCGATGACCATCTTGTCGGTCACGGTCACCGAGCCGATTTCGGCAATGCGGCCCACGTCGTTGCGCGCGAGGTCGATCAGCATGACGTGCTCGGCGATTTCCTTCGGATCGTTGAGCAGCTCGGTGGCGAGCTCGGCGTCGCGCTCGGGCGTGTTGCCGCGCGGCCGCGTGCCCGCGAGCGGACGGATCGTCACGATACGGTCTTCGCCGCGCTGCTCCTGGCGCACGAGAATCTCCGGCGAGGCGCCCACCACGTGGAAATCGCCGAAGTTGTAGTAGTACATGTACGGCGAGGGATTCAGCGAGCGCAGTGCGCGATAGAGCGAAAGCGGATTGTCGCGATACGGCTTTGTGAGGCGTTGGCCCACCTGTACCTGCATCAGCTCGCCGGCGGCGATGTATTCCTTCGCCTTGCGCACGGCCGCGAGGTAATCGTCTTTCTTGAACTCGCGGAAGATCTCGGTGCGCACACTCGCCGAGGTCACGGGCGGCTGCACCGTCGTGCGCAGTCGCTGCTTCAGTTCGCGCAGGCGTTGCTTCGCTTTCGTATAGGCCTCGGGCGTCTGCGGATCGGCGTAGACGATCAGGTAGAGCTTGCCCGCCAGATTGTCGATGACCGCCACTTCCTCCGTCACGAGCAACTGGATGTCGGGCAGGCCGAGGTCGTCGGGCGGGGCGGTGTCGGCGAGCTTCTTCTCGATGTAGCGCACCGCGTCATAGCCGAAGTAACCGGCGAGGCCGCCGCAGAAGCGCGGCAGGCCGGGGCGCTGCGCCACCTTGAAGCGCGCCTGGAACTGCGCGATGAATTCGAGCGGGTCGCCTTCGTGCGTCTCGATCACCTGGCCGTCGCGGACGACTTCGCTCACGCCGCCTTTCGGCCCGCTCCGGGCGCGGATCAGCGTGCGGGCCGGCAAGCCGATGAACGAGTAGCGCCCGAAGCGCTCGCCGCCCACCACGGACTCCAGCAGAAACGAGTTGGCGCCGCCGCGCTCGGGCTGCGCGAGCTTCAGGTACAGCGAGAGCGGCGTTTCGAGATCGGCGAGCGCTTCGGCGATCAGCGGGATGCGGTTGTAGCCCTCGTTGGCGAGGGACTGGAATTCGAGTTCGGTCATGTTCCGATCCTGTTCGTGCGGGCCGGTCGCGGCTCGAAAAGGGCGCGGGCGGTGAGCGCGATGGCGGCTGTTGGGTGCATGGTTGCGCTGGCGCTCGCTCGTGTTCCCGGTACCCCGATGGCAGGGCGCCGATGTGCGGATGTTACCCGGCCGTTGGACACGGCGATCCGTTCTTGCGTCGCGCGTCACGCCGGGTAAGGCGAAACGACACGCAGGACAACGGATTACCTCGGCCAGTCAGCCGACGGGTGGGTTACCGCAACAGTTTGGAAACGAGACACGCGCGTAGGCGCAGTGACATAAAAAACGGGGCTGAAGACAAATTTTCACTCAACATGAGCAAACCTCAGCAAACCTCGGGAGAGGTTAGTGCGACCAGCGACGCCAGGGCCAAGCTCCCCGGTCGATGCTGCTCAGACTCCGTTTTTTATTCAGAAACATGAGGAAAAGAGACTTTCAGGTCAGGTGATTGTGCGCTGCGATCGCCTTGGCGGCGTCGAGCAGCGTGGCCACTATACCATCCGATTCGATATTTTGAACAGGTTGGCCGTGATTGTAGCCGTAAGGCACCGTAAGCGTGGCCATGCCGGCCGCGCGGCCCGCGAGTGCGTCGTTCTCCGAATCGCCGATCGCGACGGCCGACTGGGGCGCCACACCGAGCTGGGCGCAGGCGGTCAGCATCGGCAGCGGATCGGGCTTCTTTTGCGGCGTGCTGTCGCCGCCCAGCACGACTTCGAAGTACGGCGCGAGACCATACTGCTGCAGCAACTCCACGGCGAAGCGGTGCGGTTTGTTCGTCACGCAGGCGAGCTTCACGCCGGCCTCGCGCAGCGCGGCAAGGCCTTCTGCAACTTCCGGGTAGAGGCGCGTGTGCTGGCCGTTGATCCTGGCGTACTCGTCCTGGTAGAGCGCGAGGGCCTCTTCGAAGCGGGACTGGGCCTCGGCGGCGGCAAAGCGCGGCGCGAGCACGCTCTTGATCAGGTGCTCCGAGCCTTTGCCGACATAGCCCATCACTTCCTCGCGCGTGGTTTCCTCGGCGTCGAACTGGGCGAGCATGCCGTTCAGACCGGCCGCGAAGTCGTCGGCGGTGTCGACCATCGTGCCGTCCAGGTCGATCAGCGCCGCCTCGATGCGCGGCGCGGCGAAAGTGATCGGCGTATTCATTGCTGCTGGCCGACCGTCGCCAGTTGTGCTCGCATGTGGTCGATCACGGCCTTGTAGTCGGGCTTGCCGAAGATCGCCGAACCCGCGACGAACGTATCCGCGCCTGCAGCCGCGATTTCTGCGATGTTGTCGACCTTCACGCCGCCGTCGATCTCCAGATGAATCTCGCGGCCCGTGCGTTCGCGGTAGGCGTCGAGCTTCGCGCGCGCCTCGCGCAGCTTGTTGAGTGCCTCGGGAATGAACGACTGGCCGCCGAAGCCCGGATTCACCGACATGATCAGCACGAGATCGAGCTTGTCCATGACGTGATCGATGTAGTTGAGCGGCGTGGCCGGGTTGAAGACGAGGCCGGCCTTGCAGCCGTGGTCGCGGATCAGCGAGAGCGTACGGTCGATATGATCCGAGCCTTCCGGGTGGAAACTGATCACGTTCGCACCCGCCTTGGCGAAGTCGGGCACGATACGGTCCACCGGACGCACCATCAGGTGGACGTCGATGGGCACGTCGACGTGCGGGCGGATCGCCTCGCACACGAGCGGCCCGATGGTCAGGTTCGGCACGTAATGGTTGTCCATCACGTCGAAGTGGATCCAGTCGGCGCCTGCCGCGACCACGTTGCGGATTTCCTCGCCAAGGCGCGAGAAGTCGGCGGAGAGAATGCTGGGGGCGATGCGGAATTGCGTCATGGCGAAATCGGATGCAGATAGACGGAAAAACGCCATTTTACCGCCGCTGGCGGGGCGCCGACGGCGCTGCGCACGGCCGGGCCGGCGGCCTTTGCCGGACGCGGCGGCACGGACCGGCGGCATGCCGGACAGGGGCACTCCAGGGCGATTCCTCGATGCGTGCCGGGTTGCGGGCACCCGCTGCATCAAGCAGAATGCGAAACCATATGCCCGACAGGGGGAGACGCCTGCGCCGCCTTGGTGCGTCGGGTTTGCGGGGCTTCGCGGCGTTTGCCGTGCCCGCCTTATCGACCGGAACCAGGATGAGCCAGTACGAATTCAGCGTGACGTCGCAGGTGCGCTACCTGCCCGAAGAATCGGACCCGGAGCGTCGGCAGTACGCGTTCGCCTACACGCTGACCATTCGTAATACCGGACAGGTGAGCGCGCAACTGATCGCCCGCCACTGGGTCATCACCGACAGCGAGAATCACGTACAGGAAGTGAAGGGGCTGGGTGTGGTCGGGCACCAGCCGCTGCTCAAGCCGGGCGAGCAGTTCGAGTACACGAGCTGGGCCGTGATCGCGACGCCCGTGGGCACCATGCGCGGCGAGTATTTCTGCGTGGCGGAGGACGCCGGGCGCTTCGAGGCGCCCGTGCCGGAGTTCGTTTTGCGCATGCCGCGCACGCTGCATTGAACCGTGGCGCGCATTGGCAGTCAGCTACTCCTGACGCCGGTCGTGCGGGTCACGCTTCTTCCTGCCCGACGCGGTCCACACAACGATGAAAATCAACAGGAATAGCGCGAGCAACGCTTCCAGCCCAAACATGAGCATCGGGTATTCGTCGAACAGATCAGACATGGCGGCATCCATCGAGAACAAGCATTGTAGGCGCGATTCGGGGTATGTTTCCGGGCCGATGCCCGGATTCAGGCGTGGGCAAGGTTTGCATGCCGGCCGCATGGCAGGCTGGCTCGGTGCGATTGCATTGGCTGCACTGCTTGCCGCGTGCGGCGGCCCGAGCTACGTGCGGACTGCGCCGCCCACCGGAACGCCGTTGGTGCCCGGCCAGATTGCGGCGGCGCGCCTCACGCCGGTCTCCTGGCAGCAGGTGCCGGGCTGGCAGGACGATTCGCTGATCGGCGTGACGGCGGCGCTGCGTGCGAACTGCTCGCGTCTCGCACGCGATCCGCGCTGGCAGCGCGCCTGCGCGGCAGCCGGGCAGCTTGACGACCTGGACGCGTCCGCTGCCCGCGCGTTCTTCGAAACCTACTTCACGCCCTACCAGTTCGCCAATAGCGATGGCACGCTCGACGGCCTCGTGACCGGCTACTACGAGCCGCTGCTGCGCGGTTCGCGCACGCGGCACGGGATCTATCAGACGGCGCTTTATCACTGGCCGTCGGGCTATCGTGCGGGCACCCCGCTGCCGCCGCGCGCGCAGCTCGAACGTTCTGGCGCGCTCGACGGCAACGAACTGGTGTGGGTGGACGATCCGATCGAGGCGTTCTTCCTGCAGGTGCAAGGCTCGGGCCGCATCACGATGGAAGACGGCAGCGTGATGCGGGTGGGCTTTGGCGGGACCAACAACCAGCCGTACCGGTCGATCGGCAAATGGCTGCTCGACCGCGGCGAGCTGACGCCGGCGCAGGCGACGATGCAGGGCATCAAGGCCTGGGCGCGGGAGAACCCGACGCGCGTGGATGCGCTGCTCGATACGAATCCGCGTTTCGTCTTTTTCCGCGAAATGCCGGGGTCGGAGGGGGCGGAACAGGGTGGCGCCGATGGTCCGATCGGCGCACTTGGAGTTCCGCTTACGCCGGAGCGCTCGATTGCCGTGGATCCGTCGTCGATCCCGCTCGGCACGCCGGTCTTTCTTCAGACCACGCGGCCGCTCACGAATACGCCGCTCAACCGTCTCGTGTTTGCCCAGGACACCGGAACGGCGATCAAGGGCGGCGTGCGCGCCGATTACTTCTGGGGACTTGGCGACGACGCGGGCGACCTTGCCGGCAAGATGAAGCAGGGCGGCCGGATGTGGTTGCTGTTCCCGAATTCGTAAGATTGGCGTGTGCTTCGATGCACGTGAAAAAGCCGGTGATTTGCCGGCTTTTTCGTTTGGTACGCACTTTGTCCAGGTTTCGCCCTGGAGAGCGCGTCCGGGCGGCGGCTGGATATTACTTCGGACGTTTGTCGATCACGCGCTTCGCTTTGCCCACCGACCGCTCGATGCCGTTTACGTCGAGCACGTTCACGCTGGCGGTCACGCCGATCAGTGCCTTGATCTCGTAGGCCAGCGCGTCGCGTGCTTTCTCGAGCGCGGCGCCGTCGGGGGCGCTTTCCGGGCACGGCTCGACGTTCAGCGTCATTACGTCGAGCGGCCCTTCCTTCGTGAGCACGATCTGGTAGTGCGGCGCGAGCGCGTGCTGCTTGAGCAGCAACTCCTCGATCTGCGTCGGGAACACGTTCACGCCGCGGATGATGAGCATGTCGTCCGAACGCCCGGTGATCTTTTCCATGCGGCGCATGGTGCGCGCGGTACCGGGCAAGAGACGCGTGAGATCGCGCGTGCGGTAGCGGATGATCGGCAGCGCCTCTTTCGTGAGCGACGTGAACACCAGTTCGCCGAACTCGCCGTCGGGGAGCACTTCGCCCGTTTCCGGATCGATGATCTCGGGATAGAAATGATCTTCCCAGATCGTGGGGCCGTCCTTGGTTTCGGCACACTCCGAGGCGACGCCTGGACCCATGACTTCGGAAAGCCCGTAGATGTCGACCGCGGTGATGCCCATACGATGCTCGATGGCGGTGCGCATGTCGTTGGTCCAGGGCTCGGCGCCGAAGATGCCGATGCGCAGCGAGCAACTGGCCGGGTCGATGCCCTGACGCTCCATTTCGTCGGCGATCGCGAGCATGTAGCTCGGGGTGACCATGATGATGTCGGGCCGGAAATCCTGGATCAGTTGGACCTGCTTTTCGGTTTGACCGCCGCCGAACGGAATCACGGTGAGACCGGCGCGCTCGGCGCCGTAGTGCGCGCCCAGGCCGCCGGTGAAGAGCCCGTAACCGTAGCTCACGTGGACCTTGTCGCCGCGCCGGGCGCCGGAAGCGCGCACCGAACGCGCGACGAGATTCGCCCAGGTGTCGATATCGCGCGCCGTGTAGCCGACCACGGTCGGCTTGCCCGTGGTGCCCGACGAAGCGTGAATGCGCGAGATCTGTTCTTGCGGGACGGCGAACATCCCGAACGGATAGTTGTCGCGCAGATCCTTCTTGGTCGTGAACGGAAAGCGCGCGAGATCGGAGAGCGACTGCACCTGCGACGGATGCACGCCCGCTTCGTCGAATTTGCGGCGGTAGACCGGCGAATTCTCGTAAGCGTGATTAAGCGACCATTTCAGCCGTTCGAGCTGAAGCGCCGCAAGTTCGTCGCGGCTCGCCGTTTCGATCGGCTCGAGCGGCAGCGTGGTAGTCATCGGTGTCTCCTGGATCTTGGGTGTGTTACGTGAGGGCGTGAGGAATCGAGCGGGCGGACGCGGCTCACTCCGCGACCGGAATGACGGTGCCTCGAATTTGCGCGGACTTGCCCCTGAAAAGCGCGACGGTCTCGCCCGCGCGGTTCGTTACGCGGATGTCGTAGACGCCGTTGCGCCCCGAAAGAATTTGTTCGATCGCTTCGGCCGTGAGCACGTCGTCGGGCTGGACCGGGCGCAGGAATTCGATCGAGCAGCCGGCGGCGACAGTGTTCACGTTGTACGAATTACAGGCGAACGCGAAAGTCGAGTCGGCCAGCGTGAAGATCAGGCCGCCGTGGCAGATCTGATGGCCGTTCAGAAACTCGGGCCGCACGGCCATGGAGAGGCGCGCGTAGCCCGCGCGCACTTCGAGCAGTTTCATGCCGAGCGCGCGGCTGCAAGCGTCGGCGTCGTACATGGCTTGCGCCGTGGCGCGTGCGAGTTCGTCCGGGGACATGGCGGCGGGCGTTGACGTTTGCGTGGACATATCAGCGGCCCTCGAAGCGCGGCGCGCGCTTTTCGATGAACGCCTTCACGCCTTCTGCGTAGTCGTATGAGGCGCCGAGTTCGCGTTGCAGATCGCGTTCGAGATCGAGCTGCTGGTCGAGCGTCCGGGAAGCCGATGCGCGCATTGCCTCGCGCGTTGCCACGATCGCGCGCGTGGGTTGCTTCGCGAGCTGCGCGGCGAATGCGGCGGCCGTGGCGGCGAGTTCGGCGTCGTCGGTCACCTGCCAGACGAGGCCCCAGCTTTCGGCCTTTTCGGCAGGGAGCTTGTCGCCAGTCATCGCGAGGCCGAGGGCGCGCGCCATGCCCACGCGCTTCGGCAGGAACCACGTACCGCCGGAGTCGGGTACGAGGCCGATCTTCACGAAGGCCTGGATGAAGCTGGCCGACCGTGCCGCGAGCACGATGTCGCACGCAAGCGCCAGATTCGCGCCGGCGCCGGCTGCGGTGCCGTTGACGGCGGCGATCACGGGCATCGGCAGCGCCTGGAGGCGCTTGATCAGTGGATTGAAATACTCTGCGATCAGCGTGCCGAGGTCCGTCATGGCGCCAGGCGTGAAGTCGAGATCGGCGAGGTCCTGGCCTGCGCAGAAGCCGCGACCGGCACCGGTCAGCACGAGCGCACGCGCGCCCGAGGCGACGACCTCGTCGAGCGCGGCTGCGAGTTCGCGGTGCATTGCGCGGGTGAAGCTGTTGAGTTTGTCGGGGCGGTTCAGCGTGATCGTTGCCACGCCGGTGGAGGCGTCGGTCTCGACGCGGATCGCTTCGTAGGACATCGGTTGTCTCCGATCAGATTCGTTCGATGGCGAGGGCAATACCCTGACCGACGCCGATACACATCGTGCAAAGCGCGTACCGTCCTTGCGTGCGCTCGAGCTGATACAGCGCCGTCGTGACGAGCCGCGCGCCGGAGGCCCCGAGCGGATGACCGAGCGCGATCGCGCCGCCGTTGGGATTGACGCGCTCATCGTCGTCCTTCAGCCCGAGCTGGCGCAGCACAGCGAGCCCTTGCGACGCGAAAGCCTCGTTCAGCTCGATGACGTCGAATTGCGCGAGCGTCATGCCGAGCTGCTTCAGCAGCTTCTGCGTAGCGGGTGCCGGACCCATGCCCATGATGCGCGGCGCAACGCCGGCCGTCGCCATGCCAAGCACGCGGGCGCGGCGGCGCAGGCCGTACTGGCTGGCGGCGGCTTCGTTGGCGATGAGCAGTGCGCAGGCGCCGTCGTTGACCCCCGACGCGTTGCCTGCCGTCACGCTGCCGTCGGGGCGCACGACGCCCTTGAGCTTCGCGAGCGTTTCCAGCGACGTTTCGCGCGGATGTTCGTCGAGCGCGACGCGGATCGGATCGCCTTTCTTCTGCGCAATGTCCACCGGAACGATTTCGTGCGCGAGCGTACCGTCCCTCTGCGCGCGGGCCGCCTTCTGCTGGCTGCGCAGCGCGAAGGCGTCCTGGTCGGCGCGGCTGATACCGAACTCGACTGCGACGTTCTCGGCGGTTTCCGGCATCGAATCGATACCGTACTCGCGCTTCATCAATGGGTTGACGAAGCGCCAGCCGATGGTGGTGTCGTAGATGCTGGCGTCGCGCGCGAATGCCGAAGCCGCCTTGCCCATGACGAAAGGTGCGCGCGTCATGCTCTCCACGCCGCCCGCGATCATGAGTCGCGCTTCACCCGCCTTGATCGCGCGTGCCGCGCTGCCGACGGCGTCGAGGCTCGAGCCGCACAGGCGGTTGATCGTGGTGCCGGGTGCGTCCGTTGGCAGGCCCGCGAGCAGGGCGGACATGCGCGCGACGTTGCGGTTGTCTTCGCCGGCCTGGTTTGCACAGCCGTAAAGGACGTCGTCGAGCGCGCGCCAGTCCACACCCGGGTTGCGTTCGACGAGCGCGCGGATCGGCACGGCGCCGAGGTCGTCCGCGCGGACGTCTTTCAGTGCGCCGCCGTAGCGGCCGAACGGAGTGCGAATCGCGTCGCAGATATAGGCTTCGGTCATCTCGGAGTTCCTGGAGGCGGAGCGCGCAAGTGCGCCCTGCCTTTCATGCTAGAGGGACAGGGGATCGGGCGCCATTCGGCCAAACGGCATAGGCCGTTCAGCCGACTACGACCGGTGCCGCTTTCGGTTCAACATGGACTCGGCTCTGAACCACACGGAAGCGGTTCGCCACGAATGCGGCGTCGGCCAGCGCTGCGTTCGCAGCGGGGTTCGCGCCCGTGCCGTGGAAGTCCGAGAACGCCGCCGACTGATTGACGAACACGCCGCCTGTCAGGTTGATCGAAAGCGCCACGCCACCAGTGATCGAGGCTTCGTGGGCCGCGTCGATGACGGCGTCATCGGTGCTGTAGACGGAGAGGGTGAGCGCGCCGTGGTCGTGGGCGATCGATCCGGCCAGCTCGAGCGACTGCGCGGTCGAGTCGGTGGCGATCACGAACGAGATCGGGCCGAACCATTCGCGCGTGAACGATGCTGCGTCGCGGGCGGCATCGAGCGAGAGCACGAGCGGTGTGCGCACGCGTGCGCCGGGGAATTGCGGATGCTCGAGCGTCTGGCTGTCGGCCAGCACCGTGCCCAGTTGGCGTGCCTCGTCGATGCGTGCCGTGACGCTTTCGTTCTGAATCGAGCCAAGTACTTCCACGGCGCGGGCCGGATCGGCCACGAACTTCTGGACGGCGCCGCTAATTGCCTGCGCGACGGCCTCGAAGCTCATGTGGCCTTCGGCCGTACGAATACCGTCACGCGGGACGTAAATGTTCTGCGGTGCGGTGCACATCTGGCCCGAGTACAGCGAGAGCGAGAAGGCGATGTTGCGTGCTGCGGCCTTCGGATCGTCCACCGAATCGATCACGATCTGGTTGACGCCCGCTTTCTCGGTATAAACCTGGGCCTGATGGGCGTGCTGTTCGAGCCAGTCGCCGTTTTGCGTACTGCCGGTGAAATCGATGAGCTTGATCTCGGGGCGCAGTGCGAGCGACTGCACGAGCGCGCCGTCGTTGGGATCGGTGGCGAGCAGCGTGATCACGTTCGGGTCGAAGCCGGCCTCGCGCAGCACATCGCGTGCGATGCGCACCGTGATCGCGAGCGGAAGGATCGCGCCCGGATGCGGCTTGACGATGACGGTGTTGCCGGTCGCGAGATCGGCAAAAAGCCCGGGGTAGCCGTTCCAGGTCGGGAACGTGCAGCAGCCGAGCACGAGGCCCGTGCCGCGCGGTACGACCGTGTAGCGCTTCTGCATGGCGAGCGGCGGGTTCTTGCCCTGCGGCTTCTCCCAATGCGCGTCGGCCGGGATGCGGCGCAACTGGTCCCAGGCGTACGCGACAGCTTCGAGCGCACGGTCCTGCGCATGGGGGCCGCCTGCCTGGAAGGCCATCATGAACGCCTGGCCGGTGGTGTGCATGACGCTATAGGCAATCTCGAAGCTCGCACGATTCAGGCGTTCGAGAATTTCGAGGCTGACACCCACCCATGCCTGCGGGCCCGCAGCGCGCCAGTTGCGCTGCGCCTCGCTCGCGGCAGCGATGAGCTGGTCGGGCGTCGCCTTCGGATAGCGGGCGCCGATTGCAAAGCCGAACGGCGAGACCTCACTGCCTACGGTTTCACTGGTGGTCGGCTGGTCGAGTTCGAACGTACGGTTCAGGTGCCCCTTGAACGCGGCTTCGCCGTCGGCGCTGGCGGTTTCCCCGTACACTTTTGGACTGGGCATTTCGGCAAACGGGCTCCAGTAACCACGAGTCTCGATGGCGGCGACCGCCTTCTGCAGCACGTTTTCGTGCCGGGCAAACAAGGGATGTGTCATGGGGCAAACGTAGATTGAGGGGTTGGACTAGACCCGCGCCGATTAATTAACCGACCGGTTGGTTGGCAAATGTTAGCATTAGTCAAAGTTTGGCGTGAAAGTTTTTTTGGGGACTTTTCTTAGAGGTAAGGAGGATGTATGGGGTACGAGAACATTCTGGTCGAGACACGCGGCAAAGTTGGCCTGATTACGCTTAACCGGCCGAAGGCGCTCAACGCGTTGAACGATGCCCTGATGGACGAGCTTGGCACGGCGCTGAAGGCATTCGACGCGGATGAGGGCATCGGCGTGATCGTCATCACGGGCAGCGAAAAAGCGTTCGCAGCCGGCGCCGATATCGGCATGATGGCGAGCTACACCTTCATGGACGTCTATAAGGGCGACTACATCACGCGGAACTGGGAGACGATCCGCACGATCCGCAAGCCGATCATTGCTGCGGTCGCCGGCTTTGCGCTGGGCGGCGGCTGCGAACTGGCGATGATGTGCGACATCATCTTTGCGGCGGATACGGCGAAGTTCGGCCAGCCGGAGATCAAGCTTGGTGTGATCCCCGGGGCGGGCGGAACGCAGCGCCTGCCGCGCGCGGTTTCGAAGGCGAAGGCAATGGATCTGTGTCTGACCGCCCGGATGATGGATGCCGCCGAGGCTGAGCGTGCCGGCCTTGTCTCACGCGTGATTCCGGCTGCCGATTTGCTGAGCGAGGCGATTGCGGCGGCGGCCACGATCAGCGAATACTCGCTGCCAGCGGTGATGATGGCGAAGGAGTCGGTGAACCGCGCCTACGAAACTACGTTGGCGGAGGGGGTGCACTTCGAGCGCCGCATGTTCCATTCGCTCTTTGCGACAGAGGATCAAAAAGAGGGGATGGCCGCGTTCATGGAGAAGCGCAAGCCGGCCTTCAAGAACAAGTGACGCCGGTGGGCCTGTCGCTGCGAGTTGGCGGCAGGCAAAATTTTTCTCGTATCCCCTTGCGTGATGCTGCGGAGGGGCGGTAGGATTCGCCCCCTTCGCAGTTCAGATGTACGGGCAGCGGGGCCGCCGGAGGGAAACGGGCGGCGGTGGAGTTGACAGCTTTCAAGCGGAAGCGCAAAAAAGGTGTTGACGAAGCGAAAGAGACGCTTCATAATCTCGTTTCTCTGCTGCAGACGCAGCGACGCAGGAAGAAGCCGGCAGTTGATGAGTTTTAGCGGCGTTTTTGCGAACGATCTTTAAAAATTTACAGCCGACAGGTGTGGGCGCTTGATGCGGTGGGCGGGCCGGTGGATTCTTCGGAGTCTGTCGGAAAGCACAAGTATCAAGAGTCTCACACCAAAGTAAGTCAGGTTTTTGAATTTATTCAGAACCTGTCAGCTTTGAGTGAGCGACCTGTTCCGAGAGGGACAGAAAACAGTAACAGGTTTGAACTGAAGAGTTTGATCCTGGCTCAGATTGAACGCTGGCGGCATGCCTTACACATGCAAGTCGAACGGCAGCGCGGGAGCAATCCTGGCGGCGAGTGGCGAACGGGTGAGTAATACATCGGAACGTGTCCTGGAGTGGGGGATAGCCCGGCGAAAGCCGGATTAATACCGCATACGCTCTGAGGAGGAAAGCGGGGGATCTTCGGACCTCGCGCTCAAGGGGCGGCCGATGGCAGATTAGGTAGTTGGTGGGGTAAAGGCCTACCAAGCCGACGATCTGTAGCTGGTCTGAGAGGACGACCAGCCACACTGGGACTGAGACACGGCCCAGACTCCTACGGGAGGCAGCAGTGGGGAATTTTGGACAATGGGGGCAACCCTGATCCAGCAATGCCGCGTGTGTGAAGAAGGCCTTCGGGTTGTAAAGCACTTTTGTCCGGGAAGAAATCCTCTTCGATAATACCGGGGGGGGATGACGGTACCGGAAGAATAAGCACCGGCTAACTACGTGCCAGCAGCCGCGGTAATACGTAGGGTGCGAGCGTTAATCGGAATTACTGGGCGTAAAGCGTGCGCAGGCGGTGATGTAAGACCGATGTGAAATCCCCGGGCTTAACCTGGGAACTGCATTGGTGACTGCATCGCTGGAGTATGGCAGAGGGGGGTAGAATTCCACGTGTAGCAGTGAAATGCGTAGAGATGTGGAGGAATACCGATGGCGAAGGCAGCCCCCTGGGCCAATACTGACGCTCATGCACGAAAGCGTGGGGAGCAAACAGGATTAGATACCCTGGTAGTCCACGCCCTAAACGATGTCAACTGGTTGTCGGGCCTTCATTGGCTTGGTAACGTAGCTAACGCGTGAAGTTGACCGCCTGGGGAGTACGGTCGCAAGATTAAAACTCAAAGGAATTGACGGGGACCCGCACAAGCGGTGGATGATGTGGATTAATTCGATGCAACGCGAAAAACCTTACCTACCCTTGACATGGATGGAAGTCTGCCGAGAGGTGGATGTGCCCGAAAGGGAGCCATCACACAGGTGCTGCATGGCTGTCGTCAGCTCGTGTCGTGAGATGTTGGGTTAAGTCCCGCAACGAGCGCAACCCTTGTCCCCAGTTGCTACGCAAGAGCACTCCGGGGAGACTGCCGGTGACAAACCGGAGGAAGGTGGGGATGACGTCAAGTCCTCATGGCCCTTATGGGTAGGGCTTCACACGTCATACAATGGTCGGAACAGAGGGTTGCCAAGCCGCGAGGTGGAGCCAATCCCAGAAAACCGATCGTAGTCCGGATCGCAGTCTGCAACTCGACTGCGTGAAGCTGGAATCGCTAGTAATCGCGGATCAGCATGCCGCGGTGAATACGTTCCCGGGTCTTGTACACACCGCCCGTCACACCATGGGAGTGGGTTTTGCCAGAAGTGGCTAGTCTAACCGCAAGGAGGACGGTCACCACGGCAGGATTCATGACTGGGGTGAAGTCGTAACAAGGTAGCCGTATCGGAAGGTGCGGCTGGATCACCTCCTTTCCAGAGCTTTCTGCTCACTGCGTGTTAAGCGCTCACACTTGTCGGCTGTAGAAAAGACAGACTCAGGGGTCTGTAGCTCAGTCGGTTAGAGCACCGTCTTGATAAGGCGGGGGTCGATGGTTCGAATCCATCCAGACCCACCACTGTCTGTGGACGGGCAGATCCCTTGAGAATGTGACTGGGGGATTAGCTCAGCTGGGAGAGCACCTGCTTTGCAAGCAGGGGGTCGTCGGTTCGATCCCGTCATCCTCCACCAATCCTTAATGCCTAGTGTCCGGTTTGAACACAAACCGGGTATTACGCATTGGCGATTGAGCCAGTCAGAGCGGTACGTAAAGTATCGGCTGTCGTTCTTTAACAATCAGGAAGAAGTAGTAAAGAGATTCATCTGAACGCGTCTAGAGATGGGCGTCAGTAAGTGAATCAGGGTTGTGATTGTATCGAAGTATTTTTTAAGTGATCGAAAGATTGCTTTGGAATACGGCACAACGCGAAAACTCAGCCTGTAGCGAGTGAGTCCGGACGTGGCAACACGAAAGAGACACACCCGTTATAGGGTCAAGCGAACAAGTGCATGTGGTGGATGCCTTGGCGATCACAGGCGATGAAGGACGCGGTAGCCTGCGAAAAGCCCCGGGGAGCTGGCAAACAAGCTTTGATCCGGGGATGTCCGAATGGGGAAACCCACTCCGTATGGAGTATCCGTAGCTGAATCCATAGGCTACGTGAAGCGAACGCGGCGAACTGAAACATCTAAGTAGCCGCAGGAAAAGAAATCAACCGAGATTCCCAGAGTAGTGGCGAGCGAAATGGGATCAGCCTGTACTCTTTATCTGAACTGTTAGCCAAACACTCTGGAAAGTGTGGCCATAGCGGGTGATAGCCCCGTAGGCGAAAACAGATTGGAAGAACTGGGTGTACGACAAGTAGGGCGGGACACGTGAAATCCTGTCTGAAGATGGGGGGACCATCCTCCAAGGCTAAATACTCGTGATCGACCGATAGTGAACCAGTACCGTGAGGGAAAGGCGAAAAGAACCCCGGGAGGGGAGTGAAACAGATCCTGAAACCGCATGCATACAAACAGTCGGAGCCTCGCAAGGGGTGACGGCGTACCTTTTGTATAATGGGTCAGCGACTTACATTCAGTGGCGAGCTTAACCGGATAGGGCAGGCGTAGCGAAAGCGAGTCCGAACAGGGCGATTAGTCGCTGGGTGTAGACCCGAAACCAGGTGATCTATCCATGGCCAGGTTGAAGGCACGGTAACACGTGCTGGAGGACCGAACCCACTAACGTTGAAAAGTTAGGGGATGAGCTGTGGATAGGGGTGAAAGGCTAAACAAACCTGGAAATAGCTGGTTCTCTCCGAAAACTATTTAGGTAGTGCCTCGTGTCTCACCTTCGGGGGTAGAGCACTGTCATGGTTGAAGGGTCCATTGCGGATTACTTCGCCATAGCAAACTCCGAATACCGAAGAGTGCAATCACGGGAGACAGACATCGGGTGCTAACGTCCGGTGTCAAGAGGGAAACAACCCAGACCGCCAGCTAAGGTCCCCAAATATGGCTAAGTGGGAAACGAAGTGGGAAGGCTAAAACAGTCAGGAGGTTGGCTTAGAAGCAGCCACCCTTTAAAGAAAGCGTAATAGCTCACTGATCGAGTCGTCCTGCGCGGAAGATGTAACGGGGCTAAGCCATATACCGAAGCTGCGGATGCACATTTATGTGCATGGTAGGAGAGCGTTCTGTAAGCCTGCGAAGGTGCACCGGAAGGTGTGCTGGAGGTATCAGAAGTGCGAATGCTGACATGAGTAGCGATAAAGGGGGTGAAAGGCCCCCTCGCCGTAAGCCCAAGGTTTCCTACGCAACGTTCATCGGCGTAGGGTGAGTCGGCCCCTAAGGCGAGGCAGAAATGCGTAGCTGATGGGAAGCAGGTCAATATTCCTGCACCGGCGTGAAATGCGATGGGGGGACGGATCGCGGAAGGTTGTCCGGGTGTTGGAAGTCCCGGTCGCTGCATTGGAGAAGGCGCTTTGGCAAATCCGGGCGCAGGATTCAAGGGTGTGGCGCGAGCTTCTTCGGAAGCGAAGCAACTGGAAGGGGTTCCAGGAAAAGCCTCTAAGCTTCAGTTTCACGTTGACCGTACCGCAAACCGACACAGGTGGGCGAGATGAGTATTCTAAGGCGCTTGAGAGAACTCGGGAGAAGGAACTCGGCAAATTGGTACCGTAACTTCGGGATAAGGTACGCCCTGGTAGCTTGACCGGCCTGCGCCGGAAGGGTGAAGGGGTTGCAATAAACTGGTGGCTGCGACTGTTTAATAAAAACACAGCACTCTGCAAACACGAAAGTGGACGTATAGGGTGTGACGCCTGCCCGGTGCCGGAAGATTAAATGATGGGGTGCAAGCTCTTGATTGAAGTCCCGGTAAACGGCGGCCGTAACTATAACGGTCCTAAGGTAGCGAAATTCCTTGTCGGGTAAGTTCCGACCTGCACGAATGGCGTAACGATGGCCACACTGTCTCCTCCCGAGACTCAGCGAAGTTGAAGTGTTTGTGATGATGCAATCTCCCCGCGGCTAGACGGAAAGACCCCATGAACCTTTACTGCAGCTTTGCATTGGACTTTGAACCGGTTTGTGTAGGATAGGTGGGAGGCTGTGAAGCGGGAACGCCAGTTCTCGTGGAGCCGTCCTTGAAATACCACCCTGATCTGTTTGAGGTTCTAACCCTGGTCCGTGAATCCGGATCGGGGACAGTGCATGGCAGGCAGTTTGACTGGGGCGGTCTCCTCCCAAAGGGTAACGGAGGAGTACGAAGGTACGCTAGGTACGGTCGGAAATCGTGCTGATAGTGCAATGGCATAAGCGTGCTTGACTGTGAGACTGACAAGTCGAACAGGTGCGAAAGCAGGTCATAGTGATCCGGTGGTTCTGTATGGAAGGGCCATCGCTCAACGGATAAAAGGTACTCTGGGGATAACAGGCTGATACCGCCCAAGAGTTCATATCGACGGCGGTGTTTGGCACCTCGATGTCGGCTCATCTCATCCTGGGGCTGTAGCCGGTCCCAAGGGTATGGCTGTTCGCCATTTAAAGAGGTACGTGAGCTGGGTTTAAAACGTCGTGAGACAGTTTGGTCCCTATCTGCCGTGGGCGCTGGAAGTTTGAGGGGGCCTGCTCCTAGTACGAGAGGACCGGAGTGGACGAACCTCTGGTGTACCGGTTGTCACGCCAGTGGCATTGCCGGGTAGCTATGTTCGGAAGAGATAACCGCTGAAAGCATCTAAGCGGGAAACTCGCCTCAAGATGAGACTTCCCCGGAGCTTCGAGCTCCTTGAAGGGTCGTTCGAGACCAGGACGTTGATAGGTCAGGTGTGGAAGCGCAGTAATGCGTTAAGCTAACTGATACTAATTGCCCGTAAGGCTTGATCCTATAACAGGTGTGCCTCGCTCCCGACGTGGAGTGAAGTGCGCACAGGTTGAGAGATCGGTGTTGTGCCACAAACAACACAACCCCAACAAGAAACCTCTTTACGCTTCTTCCCGACTGGCTGTGGCGCAGGAAACTGCGACGCAGCAACCCGTCATGCCTGATGACCATAGCGAGCTGGTCCCACCCCTTCCCATCCCGAACAGGACCGTGAAACAGCTCCACGCCGATGATAGTGCGGATTGCCCGTGTGAAAGTAGGTAATCGTCAGGCTCCTCATGCTGTAACCCGGAACCCCGGCCTCTCCCACAGAGCGCCGGGGTTTCGGCGTTTACGCACTCCACTCGCCGGACCCCGGCAGCCCGCGCAAATCCCGCGCACAAAAAACCGTCCCGAAGGACGGCTTTTAGCCCGACCGTCTCCCGCTCTACTGTCTGGCAAAAAATTTCGTCGCCAGTTGCACCCAGTACGACGAGCCAACCGGCAACAACTGGTCGTTGAAGTCGTAGCTCGCGTTATGCAGCATACAAGGCCCCGCACCGTGGCCGGCCTCGCGATGGCCACCGTCGCCATTTCCGAGAAACGCATAGCAGCCCGGCTTCTCGATCAGCATGAACGAAAAGTCTTCGGCGCCCATCGTCGGCTCGATATTCGCGTCCACGCAGTCATCGCCTACCAGCTCGCGCATGACCTCCGCCGCGAATTGAGCTTCGGCACGGCTGTTTACCGTTGGTGGATAGTTGCGCAAGAATGAGATTTCGACCGAACAGTCGTACGCATCCGCGGTGCTTTCCGCGATTTTGCGCAAGCGTGATTCGATGAGATCCAGTGTCTCCGTAGTGAACGTGCGGACCGTCCCCGCAATCCACGCTTCGTTCGGCACCACGTTCACCGCATCGCCGGCATGAATCTGCGTGATCGACAGCACGGCTGTGTCCAGGGGCTTTTTGTTGCGCGTGATGATGCTCTGCAGCCCATTTGCGATCTGCACGGCCGTGAAAACCGGATCGCGTCCGTTGTGTGGCAGTGCAGCATGTGAACCTACGCCCGTGATCACGATCCGGAATTCGTTGCTTGACGCCATGATCGGCCCTTCGGTCACGCCGAAGTACCCCGCCGGCATGCCAGGCCAGTTGTGAATGCCGAACACGGCGTCGACGGGAAAGCGTTCGAACAGGCCATCCTGGATCATGGCCTTCGCGCCGGCACCGCCTTCTTCCGCTGGCTGAAAAATGAACACGATCGTTCCGTCGAACTGGCCGTGCCTCGCCAGGTATTGCGCCGCGCCAAGCAGCATCGCGGTATGGCCGTCATGGCCGCATGCATGCATTTTTCCTTCGTTGCGCGAGCGGTGTTCGAAGGTATTGAGTTCCTGAACTGGCAGCGCGTCCATGTCGGCGCGCAGACCAATCGACCGGGAGCCGTTGCCGCGTTTGAGGATCCCAACCACGCCGGTCTTGCCCAGTCCCCGATGCACTTCGATGCCCCACTCGGCGAGCTTCGATGCAACGAGCTCCGAGGTGTGGGTTTCTTCGTAACGCAGTTCGGGATGGGCGTGGATCGTTCGTCGGAGGGTCTGGATTTCGCCTTGGGCGGACTGGATTTCAGGAATCAGTTTCATGGCGGACGGGTTGTAGCAGGTGAGCACCCGGAATCGAGCGGGGCCTGGGCAACCCATTCTACGCCCAACCTTTTTTTTCGCGCCAACCGGCCGGGGTCTCTCCCAGGACGTGGGGCCGGACATACTAAAATCGCGAGAACGCTTTGCGTGGGACCGGATCGGTGTAACAAGGGCGAACGCCCTGACTACAGCCGACAAGTGCTGGCGCCAACTTCGCTCCGGTTCGACAGAAACGACGCCTCGCCCGATGGATGACCCATGAACGCCTCAGCTGAATTTGCCCGTGCGGTCTGCCCCCACGATTGCCCCGATACCTGCGCGATGCGCGTGACCGTAGAGCACGGCCGGGCGGTCAAGGTGACGGGCGATCCCGATCATCCGCCGACGCAGGGCGTACTTTGCACAAAGGTGAGCCGTTACGCGGAACGCGTTCACCATCCGAAGCGTTTGACGCAGCCGATGAAGCGCGTGGGCCGCAAAGGCGAAGGGCGGTTTGAGCCCATCAGTTGGGATGAAGCATGCGCAATCGCCGCAGATCGCCTTGGCGAAATCGCACGGCGCTCGCCCGAAGCGATCGTCCCCTATAGCTACGCCGGCACGATGGGCCTCGTACAGGGCGACAGTATTTCGCAACGCTTCTTTCACAAGCTCGGTGCGTCGCGGCTGGACAGAACGATCTGTGCAGCAGCCGGTGCGGCGGGCCTGCGCTACACGTATGGCTCCGGCATCGGCATGCATACGGAGTTCTTCGCCGAAAGCGAGGTGATCCTGATCTGGGGCGCGAATCCGGTCGCGTCGAATCTGCATTTCTGGACGCGCGCCCAGGAAGCGAAGCGCAATGGCGCCACGCTGATCGCCATCGACCCGTACCGGTCGCTGACCGCCGAAAAGTGCCACCAGCACATCGCATTGAAGCCCGGCACCGACGGTGCGCTCGCGCTCGGCATGATGCACGTCCTGATCACAGAAGACCGGCTCGACCATGACTATCTTGCCTCGCACACGCATGGGTACGACGCGCTCAAGGCACGCGCACTCACCTACACGCCGGCGCGCGTGGCAAGGATCTGCGGAATCGACGAGCAGGCGATCGTCGACCTTGCGCGTCTCTACGGCTCGACGCGCAAGGCGGCGATCCGCATGAACTACGGTCTGCAGCGCGTGCGCGGCGGCGGCAACGCGGTGCGCGCGATCGCGTGCCTGCCGGCGCTGAGCGGCGCCTGGCGGGAACGCGCGGGGGGCGCGCTACTGTCGTCGTCGGGGTGGGCCAATGTCGATGCCAACGCGCTGCAGCGCCCGGACCTGATCCCGGGCTGGCCGAAAGCGCTGCCGCGCGTGATCAACATGAACCAGATCGGCGATGCGCTCACGCATGCGGGCGATGTCGCGTTGGGTCCGAAGGTGGAGGCGATCGTCGTCTACAACTCGAACCCGGTGGCGGTCGCCCCCGATTCGGGCAAGGTCGCGGCGGGTTTCGCGCGCGAAGACCTCTTCACGATCGTGCTGGAGCAGTTCCAGACCGACACCGCCGATTACGCCGATCTGCTGTTGCCCGCGACGACGCAGCTCGAACACCTCGATGTCCATAAGTCCTATGGCCATACGCACGTCATGGCGAATCTGCCCGCCATCGCGCCGGTGGGCGAGGCGCGTCCGAATACGGAAATCTTCCGCATGATCGCCCGCAGGATGGGGCTGACCGAACCGGCCCTCTTCGAGAGCGACGACGAAGTGGCGGCCAGGGCGTTTCATTGGGACGACCCGGCGTTCGGGGGTATCGATTGGGCCGCGCTGAAGTCGAACGGCTGGGCAAAGCTTCAGATTGCCGATGCGCCGTTCGCGAACGGCGGCTTTCGCACGCCCTCGGGCAAGTGCGAGTTCTACAGCGAGGCGCTCGCTAAAGCGGGGCTCGATCCGCTGCCGGACTATCTGCCGCCCTACGAATCGGCGGATGGCGCGCCTGAACTGGCTGCCCGCTATCCGCTCGCGATGATATCGCCGCCGGCGCGCAACTTCCTGAACAGTACCTTCGTCAATGTCGAGAGTCTGCGCGCGACGGAAGGCGAGCCGCACGTCGACCTGAATCCTGTCGATGCCGCCCGCCGCGGCATCGAGAACGACGACGAAGTGCGCGTCTTCAACGACCGCGGCGCCCTGCGCGCGCGGGCACGCGTGAGCGAGCGTGCGCGAGAGGGCCTTGTGGTCGGTCTGTCGATCTGGTGGAAGAAGCTCGCCCCCGACGGCCGCAACGCCAACGAGGTGACGAGCCAGGCGCTGACCGACCTCGGCGGATCCGCCACGTTTTATGACTGCCTCGTGGAAGTCGAGCGAGCCTGAGGCTCCCCGGTGGACGACTGGCGCATGCCGCGTCGGCTTGCGCACCGCACTGGATGCGCGGCCGGCGTTCGAAGGGCTTCTCTAACTCGCTGATCCAGCGGCTTAAAGCCCGGAGCGCCATGCTACGATCCACGTTTTAGCACGATCATTCGAAAATTAACGGAGGAGACGCCGCATGGAAAAAATCTGGCTGAAATCGTATCCCCCCGGCGTTCCAGCAGAGATCGACGCGGGGCGCTACGCGTCCATCACGGCGCTGCTCGAAGAGAGCTTCAGCACGTTCCGGACGAAGCCGGCCTTTGCGTGCATGGGTAAGTCGATCACCTACGGCGAGCTCGACGATCTTTCTCGCCGGCTCGCGGCCTGGTTCCAGTCGCGCGGCATCGTGCCCGGGTCGCGCATCGCGATCATGATGCCGAACGTGCTGCAATATCCCGTCGCGCTCGCGGCAATTCTGCGCGCGGGCTATGTGGTCGTGAACGTAAACCCGCTTTACACGCCGCGCGAACTCGAACATCAGCTCAAGGACAGCGGCGCCGAGGCGATTGTCATTCTCGAGAATTTCGCCGCCACGCTGGACACGGTTATCGCGAATACGGCGGTCAAGCACGTCGTGGTCGCGTCGATGGGCGATCTGCTTGGCGCGAAGGGCTGTCTCGTCAATTTCGTCGTCCGGCGCGTGAAGAAGATGGTGCCGGCGTGGACGCTGCCGGGCCACGTCAGCTTCAACGGCGCCCTTGCCGCCGGCGCGCGCGCGAGCTTCAGGCCCGTCGAGCAGACGCCCGACGACATCGCGTTCCTCCAGTACACGGGCGGCACGACGGGCGTTTCCAAGGGCGCGACGCTGCTGCATCGCAATCTGATCGCGAACGTGCTGCAGTCCGCCGCCTGGACCGAGCCGGCGCTTTCGAAGCTGCCGGCCGACCAGCAGGCGGTGACGGTCGCGGCGCTGCCGCTCTACCACGTGTTCGCGCTGACCGTGTGCGGGCTCCTCGCGATCCGAACCGGCGGTCTCGCGGTCCTGATTCCGAATCCGCGCGACATCGCGGGCATGATCAAGGCGCTGCAAGGCTATTCGATCACGACGTTTCCGGCGGTCAACACGCTCTACAACGCGATGCTCAATCACCCCGATTTCGGCAAGCTCGACTTTTCGAAGCTGCTCGTGGCCAACGGCGGCGGCATGGCGGTCCAGGAAGCGGTGGCGAAACGCTGGTACGAAAGGACGCATGCGCCCATCATCGAGGGCTATGGGCTCTCGGAAACGTCGCCTAGCGTGACCTGCAATCCGACCACGGCGACCGAGTACACGGGGACCATCGGCTTGCCGCTGCCCTCGACCGAAATTTCGATTCGCGACGACGAAGGCAAGGAGCTGGCGATCGGCGAACCGGGCGAGATCTGCATCCGCGGCCCGCAGGTGATGGCGGGCTACTGGAACCGGCCCGACGAGACCGCGAAGGTCATGACGGCGGACGGCTTCTTCAAGTCGGGCGACGTAGGCGTGATGAACACGCGCGGTTATGTGAAGCTCGTCGACCGCAAGAAGGACATGATCCTCGTGTCGGGTTTCAACGTCTATCCGAATGAGGTCGAGGACGTGGTGGCGAAGCTGCCGGGCGTATTCGAGGTGGCCGCGGTGGGTGTGCCCGACCCGCATTCCGGCGAGGCGGTGAAGCTCTTTATCGTGAAAAAGGATCCGGCGCTGACCGACAAGGACGTTTTCGATTACTGCAAGTCGCAGCTTACGGGCTACAAACGGCCGAAGATCGTCGAGTTTCGTAACGAACTGCCGAAGAGCAATGTCGGCAAAATTCTGCGGCGCGAGTTGCGCGACGGCCGCGCCTGAGCGGCGCGCGCCGCGGCGAGCTTGCCGTGCGACATGGCCTGCCCGTGAGGGCAGGCCATTTTCTTTGGTGCACGCGGCAAAGAAAAAGGCGCCCGCAGGCGCCTTCGAGGATGAAACGGCTGTTCTTCTTCGAACTGGTAGCAGATGACCAAGCCTCGCCGCGCAGCGTCGCGAGAAGTCCTGCGTAATGTCAGACGCAAGTCTATGTCAAAAAGCCGCGATTCAAAGCATCGCTAAGTACCTGTTTCGTTTACACAACATGGAATAGAATATGAGGTTAGCAATCAGCGGTGCTGCTGATTGACAGTAATTCGTAAGATCAAGTAATGGCGAAAGACGACCGACGCTCGCCTTCCGCTCGCGTATCGAAAGGGAGGTTGGATGACGCTTGACGAATTGATTACCGAATTCGATCGAGGCCTGCGTTCGATGACTGGGGTGTCGCGCATGTCGCGGCCGATGCCCGTACCGGCTGTGTTGGCCGGCACGGAGTCCGGCGCCGACGAATCCGCAGAACCCGCACTCGAGGCCGCGAACGACCTCACCCAGGCCGAACGCGCACATGCGGCCGGCCTGATGCGCGTGAACCATGTCGGCGAGGTGTGCGCCCAGGCGCTCTATCAGGCACAGAAGCTCGCCACTCGCTCGCCCACGCTCAAGGCGGCGTTCACGCAGGCTGCGCTCGAGGAAGAAGATCATCTCGCGTGGACCGCGCGCCGCCTGCAGGCGCTCGACTCGCGCCCGAGCCTGCTCAATCCGCTGTGGTATGCCGGTGCGCTGGCAATCGGTTTCGCTGCGGGCCGCTTCGGCGACAAGGTGAGCTTGGGTTTCATGGCCGAGACCGAGCGTCAGGTCGAACACCATCTCGACAGCCATCTGGATAGCCTGCCGCCGGCCGATCTGGAATCGCGCGCCGTGGTCGAACAGATGCGTGTCGATGAGATCTCGCACGCGAAGGCCGCCACCGACGCAGGGGGTATCGAGTTGCCGCTCCCGATGCGAGCGCTCATGCGTGCCGCGTCGAAAGTCATGACCCGCACGGCCTACTATATTTGACGCTTTGAAGTGGGGCGGCGGCGTTCGCCGTCCTCGCTAATCGCCCACCATTTCGCCTGCCACACCCGCCGTTTTAATCCCCTCCGAATCCCACCGCCCCCGCCGTTTTCGCCACGTTTTTCACGTATCACCTTCAGAACCTGCGTTAGTTCATTCATTCATAACGGTTTTTGGTTTTCGGGCCGACGTGAGGAAGCGCCGCTAAGTCCTTGTTCTAACGGATAAATTTCGTCAAGAAATGGCCTGCGTCCCTTGACCCTCGTGGGGCGTTCCTCTAAAGTGGGAGACAGTGTGAGAAAGTGTTTTTTTGTGTGATTTCAGGCGCGTATTCGGGTAAATTCATTTGAATTGGGACGAGCGGCGAGTGGCGCCGCGCGAGGGGGAGCAAATTGTTCCAGGGGGCGTCGGCGCTGGCACTCGATGCGAAAGGACGGATGTCGATTCCGTCTCGCTATCGGGATGCGCTGCAACAACAGGCAGAAGGACGGGTGACGATCACCAAGCACCCGGACGGCTGCCTGTTGCTATTTCCACGCCCTGAATGGGAAGTGTTCCGCGCGAAGGTCGCTGCGCTGCCGATGGACGCGCACTGGTGGCGCCGCATCTTTCTCGGCAACGCGTCCGACGTCGATCTCGACAGCGCGGGCCGCGTGCTCGTCTCACCTGAATTGCGTCTGGCAGCAGGAATGGAAAAGGAAGTCATGCTGCTTGGCATGGGTAGTCATTTTGAGTTGTGGGATGCACAGACGTACATCGCCAAGGAGCAGGCGGCGATGGCGCAGGGCATGCCCGACGCCTTGAAGAATTTCACGTTCTGATCGCGGTTAACGAGCTATGGCATCTGCGATGGGACAAGGACTGCAGCATCGCACGGTGCTGCTCGATGAAGCGGTCGATGCGCTGGTCACGCGCGCGGACGGCGTCTATGTGGACGGCACGTTCGGGCGCGGCGGGCATAGTCGCGCGATTCTCGGCCGGCTTTCCGAAGCCGGGCGTCTGATCGCGTTCGACAAGGACCCGCTGGCGATCGCCACGGCCGCCACCGTCGAAGATCCGCGTTTTTCGATCGTGCATGAGAGTTTTGCTTCGCTGCGCGACGCCCTGGCGTCGCGCGGGGTAGGGCGTGTGTCGGGTGTGCTGCTGGACCTTGGCGTGTCGTCGCCGCAGGTTGACGATCCGCAGCGCGGATTTAGTTTCCGCGCAAACGGTCCGCTCGACATGCGGATGGACCCGACGCGCGGCGAGTCCGCTGCCGACTGGCTCGCTCGGGCCACGCTGCAGGAACTGACGGAGGTGATACGAGATTATGGGGAAGAACGGTTTGCTTTTCAGATTGCAAAGGCGCTTGTTGCTCGCCGGGCAGAGTCCGAACGTCTCGGGCCTCTCGACAGCACGGGCGAGCTTGCCCAAATCGTGGCTAACGTCGTCAAGACCCGTGAGAAGGGTAAGGATCCGGCAACCCGCACCTTTCAGGCTATACGGATTCACGTCAATCAAGAGCTTGCGGACCTGCAAGCCGTTCTAGAGGCGGCTTTGGCGACGCTTGAGCAGGGGGGGCGGCTGGTGGTCATCAGCTTTCATTCGCTCGAAGACCGGATCGTCAAGCGGTTCATGCAGGCGCACGCCAGTGCGCCTGCGATCGACCGCCGCCTGCCGATCCGCGCCGTCGACCTGCCCAGCCCGCCGCTCAAGCTGCTCGGCCGCGGGTTCGCGAGCGACGAGGAAGTCGCCGCGAACCCACGCGCCCGCTCGGCCGTGATGCGCACCGCGGAGCGCGTCACGCCATGAACCGCCTGAACATCTTCCTGCTGATCGTCGTGATGGGCTGTGCGTTGTCGGTCGTCAACGCCACCAACCAGCAGCGGCAGATCTTCATCCAGCTGCAGCGCGCGCAGGCGGAAGAGCACCAGCTTCAGCAGGACTACGATCAGCTTCAATATCAGCAGAGCGCGCTGTCGAAGACATCGCGCGTAGAACAGATCGCTACCGATTCGCTCAAGATGCAAGCCGTCACGACTGGCCGCACGCAATATCTGACGCTCGCGTCCGGTGCCGCCGCCGCTACCGAGGCGCCGGTGCCCACGTCGGCGCCGGCTTCCTCGCCGGTCGCGGCTTCCAGCCGTCGCGGAGGCACGCGATGAAAAAGGGCAACAGCCGCAAGAGCGTCGCGTTCTCGTCGAATCCGATTCTCTCCGTGCGCCTGCCGATGTGGCGCTCGAAGCTCGTCGTGTTCATGCTGTTCATGGCGTTCGTCGCGCTTGCCGCGCGCGCGTTCTGGATCCAGGGCCCGGGCAACGCGTTCTATCAGAAGCAGGGCGAGAGCCGCTATCAGCGCACGATCGAGCTGGCCGCCACGCGCGGCAAGATTCTCGACCGCAACGGGCTCGTGCTGGCCACGAGCCTGCCGGTGCGCGCCATCTGGGCGATTCCCGAAGACGTGCCCGACGACCTGGGCGCCGACAAGCTCACGCAGCTCGGCCAGTTGCTCGGCATGTCGACGACCGATCTGCGCAAGAAGCTTTCCGAAGACAAGACCTTCGTCTACGTGAAGCGGCAGGTGCCGATCGACGTCGCCGCCAAAGTGGCGCTGCTCGGCATTCCGGGCATTTATCAGCGCAACGAATACAAGCGTTATTACCCCGAAGGCGAGATCACCGCGCACCTGATCGGTTTCACGAACGTCGAAGACTATGGCCAGGAAGGCGTGGAGCTCGCGGACCAGAAGGTTCTCGCGGGCGTCCCGGGCATTCGCCACGTCATCAAGGACCGCATGGGTCATATCGTCGAGGACGTGGACGAGCAGGTGGTGCCGCACGATGGCCAGGACGTGCGGTTGTCGATCGACAGCCAGATCCAGTACATCACGTATGAAGACCTGAAGGCGGCCGTCGAAAAATTCAAGGCGAAGGCCGGCGCCGCGATGGTCGTGGACGTGCGCACGGGCGAAGTGCTTTCGCTCGTCAACTATCCGACCTACAACCCGAACGACCGCTCGCACCTCACGGGCGAGCAACTGCGCAATCGTGTCCTGACCGACGTGTTCGAGCCGGGCTCGATCATGAAGCCGTTCACGGTGTCGCTGGCGCTGGATCTGCACCGGGTCTCGCCGACTACACTGGTGGATACGGGCCCGGGCCACTTCACGCTGGACGGCGCGACCATCACCGACGACGCCGCATTCGGCGTGCTGACGGTGGGCGGCGTGATCCAGAAGTCGAGCAATATTGGCGCGACGAAGATCGCGATGACGCTCAAGCCCGAGGAAATGTGGGACATGTACACCAGCATCGGACTCGGCCAGGCGCCGAAGGTCGGGTTCCCCGGCGCGGCGGCGGGCCGCCTGCGTCCGTGGAAAAGCTGGCGCCGCATCGAGCAGGCGACGATGTCCTACGGCTACGGCCTTTCGGTGTCGCTGTTCCAGCTCGCGCGCGCGTACACGGCGATTGCGCACGACGGCCAGATCCTGCCCGTGACGTTGTTCCGCCATCCGGGCGACGATCAGCCGGTGACCGGCACCCAGGTGTTCTCGCCGACCACGGCACGCGAAGTCCGTACCATGCTCGAAAGCGTCGTGTCGAAGGACGGCACCTCGCCGGATGCAGCCGTTCCGGGCTACCGCGTGGGCGGCAAGTCGGGCACGGCGTACAAGCACGAGGGTCGCGGCTACGACAAGTCGAAGTACCGCGCGTCGTTCGTCGGCATGGCGCCGATGCCCAACCCGCGCATCGTGGTGGCCGTGTCGATCGACGAGCCGACCGCCGGCAGCCACTTCGGCGGCGCCGTGTCGGGTCCGGTGTTCGCGGGTATCGCCGGCGACACGCTGCGTACGCTGAACGTGCCGCCCGACATGCCGGTCAAGCAGCTCGTCGTCTCCGACGACAGCGCCCAGGCCACGCCGTCGAACTCGCCCGCAACGGCTGCGGCCGCGCCGGCGAAGCACGCGTCGCCCGCGCCGAAGTCCACCGCCGCCGCTCGCCACATGACCGTTGCCGATAGCGCGAACAACCGACCCGGAGTCGTCCGATGAGCGCCGCGCGCACCCGGCATCCCGCGCACCGGCAGATCGCGGACGCGCTCGCGTGGCTGCGCGCTCGCATCGCGCCCACCGCCGATCTGCACGCCGACACGCGTTCGCTGAAGGTGGGCGATGTGTTCGTGGCCTACGCCGTCGACGGTGCGGACAACCGTCCGCACATCGACAACGCGATCGAGCGCGGCGTCGCAGCGATCCTCTATCAGCCGGAAGGTTTTGCAGGCCAGGCGGACGCGTCGATGTCGCTCGCGGTGCCGCAGCTCGACGTGCTGGCAGGCGAAATCGCAAGCGGCTGGTATGGCGATTCGAGCGACGCGATGCTCGTGGTCGGCGTGACGGGCACGAACGGCAAGACGTCGTGCAGCCAGTGGGTCGCCACGGCGCTCACGGCGATCGGGCAGAAGTGCGCGATCGTCGGCACGCTCGGCAGCGGCTTTCCGGGCCAGCTTACGCATACCGGCTTCACGACGCCGGACGCGCCGCAACTGCAGCGCAGCCTCGCGCAGTTGCACAAGGCCGGCGCGCAGGCCGTGGCGATGGAAGTGTCGTCGCATGCCCTGCATCAGGGCCGTGTGAACGGCACGTCGTTCGACGTCGCGATCTTCACGAATCTGACCCAGGATCACCTCGACTATCACCGCACGTTCGAGGCCTACGAGGCGGCGAAGGCGCGTCTTTTCGCATGGCCCGGGCTGCGCGCGGCGGTGATCAATGCCGACGACGCAGCGGGCCGCCGCCTGCTGGCTTCGACACGCGGCCATGCGCGCACGATCGCGTACGGCGTCGCGACGCCGGCTGCCGAGGCGCCCGTTGCCGATGCATGGCTGCGCGCGGAAAACGTGCGCGCGACGGCCACGGGCACGGCGTTCCATCTGACGACGTCCGACTGGGGCGACGCCGAAGTCGAGGTACAGACGCTCGGCCTCTTCAACGTGAGCAACCTGCTTGGCGTGCTCGGCGCGCTGCTGGCCGCGAACGTGCCGCTCGTGGCCGCGTTGAACGAGCTCGCGAAGCTGCAGCCCGTGAATGGCCGCATGGAGCGCCTGGGCGGCCGCGTCGATCACGACGAGCCGCTCGTCGTGATCGATTACGCGCACACGCCCGATGCGCTCGAAAAGACCCTCGATGCGCTGCGCCCGATCGCGGCGGCGCGCGGCGGCGAGCTCGTCTGCATGTTCGGATGCGGCGGCGACCGCGACGCCACGAAGCGTCCGCTGATGGGCGCGATTGCCGAGCGGCTTGCCGACCAGGTCGTTGTGACGAGCGACAACCCTCGCAGCGAATCGCCTGCCGCGATCATCGACCAGATCGTTGGCGGCATGCGCGAGCCTGACCAGGCGCGCCGTATCGAGGACCGCGCGAGCGCGATCCTGCAGGCGGTGCGCGGCGCGGCGCGCGAAGACGTCGTCGTGCTGGCCGGCAAGGGCCACGAGGCGACCCAGGAAATCATGGGCAAGAAGCGCGCGTTTTCGGATCAGGACCACGCGCGGCTTGCTCTCGCAGCCCGTCCGACTTCCGATCGGCATGGGCGCGGAGGCGGCGAATGACAATGCTTTCCCTGCGCGATGCGGCGGCGTTGATTCCGGGCGCGAGCGTGCTCGGCGACGAGAACGCCACGTTCGCGCGTATCTCGACCGACAGCCGCATGGCCGGCCCGGGCGACCTGTTCGTGGCGCTCAAGGGCGACCGCTTCGACGCGCACGATTTCCTGCAGGAAGTGGCGGACCGTCACGTGAGCGCAGTGCTCGTTTCGCGCAGCCCGGGCGACTGGCGCACGCCCGCCCTGCGCGTGGACGACACGCGTGCGGCGCTCGGTGCGCTTGCGCTCGGCTGGCGGCGGCGCTTCACGCTGCCGCTCGTCGCGGTGACGGGCAGCAACGGCAAGACGACGGTCAAGGAAATGATCGCGTCGATCTTCGCGGCTGCCGTGGGCGAGGCGTTGCGTCTCGCGACGGCCGGCAACCTCAATAACGACATCGGCGTGCCGCTCACGCTGCTGCGTTTGTCGAGCGCACATCGCCTTGCAGTCGTCGAACTCGGCATGAATCATCCGGGAGAGACGGAGCTGCTCGCGAAGTTCGCCGAGCCGACCGTCGCGGTGGTCAACAACGCGCAGCGCGAACATCAGGAGTTCATGGCGACGGTGGAAGCCGTCGCGCTCGAGCACGCCAGCGTGATCCACGCCCTGAAGCCCGAAGGCGTCGCGGTATTTCCCGCCGACGATGCCTACGCGGGCATCTGGCGCGTTGCGGCGACCGGCTCGCAGATTCTCGATTTCGCCCTGCATACGGAAGCAAGCGCCGTGGACGCCGCGGTGACGGGCAAGCTCACCGGCAACCGCCTGGCAATCGCGACGCCCGAGGGGCATCTCGAAGTCGAACTGCAGGTGCTGGGCGCGCACAACGCGCACAACGCCCTTGCGGCCACGGCGGCGGCGGTGGCGGCAGGGGTCTCGCTCGATGCGATTCGTCGCGGCCTCGAAGCGTTCGAACCGGTGAAGGGCCGCTTGCAGGTAAAACATGCCGCGCTCGGGGAACTTACGGGCGCAACGGTGATCGACGACACCTACAACGCGAACCCCGATTCCGTGCGCGCCGCGATCGACGTGCTCGCGGCGCAGGCTGCGCCGCGTGTGCTCCTGCTGGGCGACATGGGCGAGGTGGGCGACGAAGGTCCGGCGTTCCATCGCGAGGTGGGCGCGTACGCGAAAGAGCGCGGCATCGACGCGCTCTACACGCTCGGGCAGGCGGCGAGCGACGCATCGGCGGCTTTCGGCGCGAACGCGCTGCATTGCGCCGGCGTTGGCGAACTGGTGAACGCATTGGCCACGGCCGGTTACGGCAGCGGCGCAACGATACTCGTGAAAGGCTCGCGCTTCATGCAGATGGAACGCGTGGTAGCGGCCCTGACGAATCCGCAAAACCCTGCGTCGGACGCTGCGTCCGGCGCGCACTGAAATACGAAGGAATACAAGGCATGTTACTGGCGCTGGCGCAATGGCTGCAGAATGACGCAAGCTTCTTGCGCGTGTTCAGTTATCTGACGTTCCGCGCGGTGATGGCGACCATCACCGCGATGGCGATCGGGCTCGTGCTGGGCCCGTGGGTCATTCGCAAGCTGACCGCGATGAAGGTCGGCCAGGCCGTGCGCACGGACGGGCCGCAGACGCACCTCGTGAAGTCGGGCACGCCGACCATGGGCGGCGTCCTGATCCTGTTGGGCATCGCCGTTTCGACGCTGCTCTGGGCCGATCTCGCGAACCGCTTCATCTGGATCGTGATGCTCGTGACGTTCGGGTTCGGGCTGATCGGCTGGGTGGATGACTATCGCAAGGTCGTTCACAAGGATCCGCGCGGGATGTCTTCGCGCGAGAAGTATTTCTGGCAGTCGGTGATCGGGCTCTTCGCCGCCGTGTATCTCGCCTTCAGCGTGTCCGAGGCGAGCAACGTGCGCGTGTTCGATCTCTTCATGGCGTGGGTGAGGAGTGGTCTCTCGATGGGCCTGCCCGCGCGCGCCGACCTGCTGCTGCCGTTCCTCAAGTCGATCAGCTATCCGCTCGGGGTCTGGGGCTTCATCGCGCTCACGTATTTCGTGATCGTCGGCGCGAGCAACGCCGTGAACCTTACCGACGGCCTCGACGGCCTCGTCATCATGCCGGTCGTGCTCGTGGGCGCGTCGCTCGGCGTGTTTGCCTACGTGATGGGCAGTTCGGTCTATTCGAAGTACCTGTTGTTCCCGCATATTCCCGGCGCGGGCGAACTGCTGATCTTCTGCTCGGCGATGGGTGGGGCCGGCCTCGCGTTCCTCTGGTTCAACACGTATCCGGCCCAGGTGTTCATGGGCGACGTGGGCGCGCTCGCGCTAGGCGGCGCGCTCGGCACGATCGCCGTGATCGTGCGCCAGGAAATCGTGCTCTTCATCATGGGCGGCATCTTTGTCGCGGAGACGTTCTCCGTGATGCTGCAGGTCACCTGGTTCAAGTACACCAAGAAGCGGTATGGCGAAGGCCGGCGCATCTTCAAGATGGCGCCGCTGCACCACCACTTCGAGCTGTCGGGCTGGAAAGAGACGCAGGTCGTCGTGCGTTTCTGGGTCATCACGCTGATGCTGTGCCTGTTCGGCCTGTCCACCCTCAAGCTGCGCTGAGTCATCAAGTAAATCATCAAGGGAAGCAAGCGATGTTTGGCGAGAAGTTTCGGGATCGGCAAAAGCCGATGGTGCTCGTGCTGGGGCTCGGTGAATCCGGGCTTGCCATGGCGCGCTGGTGCGCGCGGCACGGTTGCCGCCTGCGCGTTGCCGATACGCGCGAAGCGCCGCCCGGTCTGCCCGAACTCGCCGTGCACGGCGTCGATGCCGATTTCGTCGGCGGCCCGTTCTCGACGGCGCTGCTCGACGGCGTCGAACTCGTCGCCATCAGCCCCGGCCTCTCGCCGCTCGCGGCCGATCTCGTGCCGCTGCTCGCGGCCGCGCGCGAACGCGGCATCGACGTGTGGGGCGAACTCGAACTCTTCGCCCAGGCGCTGAAGCACCTCGGCGAGAGCGGCTACGCGCCCAGGGTGCTCGCCATTACCGGCACGAACGGCAAGACCACCACGACGAGCCTCGCGGGCCTGCTTTGCGAGCGCGCGGGCAAGCGCGTGGCCGTGGCCGGCAACATCAGCCCGGCGATGCTCGACAAGCTGGCCGAAGCGATCGACAACACCGCGCTGCCCGACGTCTGGGTGCTTGAACTGTCGAGCTTCCAGCTGGAGACGTCGCACACGTTTGCTCCCGATGCCGCCGCAATCCTGAACATCACGCAGGACCACCTCGACTGGCACGGCGGGCTCGACGCCTACGCCGCCGCGAAGGGCCGTATTTTCGGGCCGCAAACGACGCGCGTGCTCAACCGCGACGACGCGCGCGTGATGTCGCTCGCGTCATCCGCGGACGGCACGGCTCGCGTGGTCACATTCGGAGTCGACGAGCCGCGGCAGGACGGCGACTATGGCCTCTCGCGCGACAACGGCATGCTGTGGCTCGTGCAGGCGCACGACCGCGACGCGACGGACGAACCGGTCTCCGCACGCCGGCGCAAGCAACAGGAAGCGGCGAGCGTGAATCTCGCCAGCAAGCGCCTGATGCCGGCCGACGCCCTGCGGATTCGCGGTCTGCACAACGCCGCGAACGCGCTTGCCGCGTTCGCGCTCGCGCGCGCGATCGACCTGCCCGCCGCGCCGCTGCTGCACGGCCTGCGCGAGTATCGCGGCGAGCCGCACCGCGTGGAGCTGATCGCCTCGATCGACGGCATCGATTACGTGGACGACAGCAAGGGCACGAACGTCGGTGCGACGGTCGCGGCGCTCGACGGCCTCGCGCAGCGCGCGGTGCTGATCGCGGGCGGCGACGGCAAGGGTCAGGACTTCGGACCGCTTGCGGCCCCCGTCGCGCGCTGGTGCCGTGCGGTGATGCTGATCGGCCGCGATGCTCCGCAAATTCGTGCCGCGCTGGAATCTACCGGCATCGTGATCGCCGACTACCCGACGCTCGAAGCCGCCACGCGTGCCGCGACGGCGCTCGCGCAGCCCGGCGACGTCGTGCTGCTTTCGCCGGCGTGTGCGAGCTTCGACATGTTCAAGGGCTACGCTCATCGCGCCGCCGTGTTCCACGGCACGGTCGAGGAAATCGCCGCAGAACGGGGGACGATGATATGAGCTGGTCCGAACGATTCGGTTCGCGTCTGTCGCGCGAGGCCAGCGCCTCGGGTGGCGCCACTGGTGCGTCCGGCGGTGGGGCTGCGCGTGCGAGCGGTCTCGCGAGCGTCGTCAATGGTGTGAGCCCCGCGCGCTCGCGCATGCTCGACTACGACCACTCGCTGCTGTGGGCCGTCATTGCGTTGCTCGGCCTCGGCGTAGTGATGGTGTATTCGGCGTCGATCGCGATGCCCGACTCGCCGAAGTACGCCTCGTATCACGATTACGCATTCCTCGCGCGTCACATCGCCTCGCTCGTGGTTGCCGCGCTCGCGGCGGTCGTGGCGTTCCGCATCCCCGTTTCGACGTGGGACCGCTACGCGCCGAAGCTCTTCCTGATCGCGCTCGTCATGCTCGTCGTCGTGCTGATTCCGCACATCGGCAAGGGCGTGAACGGCGCGCGCCGCTGGATTCCGCTCGGCATCACGAACATGCAGCCTTCGGAGATCATGAAGCTCGCCGTGACGATCTACGCGGCGAACTACACGGTGCGCAAGCAGGAGTACATGCACAGCTTCGCCAAGGGCTTCCTGCCGATGGCGTTTGCCGTGGGCGTGGTGGGCGCGCTGCTGCTGCTCGAACCCGATATGGGCGCGTTCATGGTGATCGCCGCGATCGCGATGGGCGTGCTGTTCCTCGGCGGCGTGAACGGCAAGCTGTTCGGCGGCCTCGTGGCGACCGCGGTGGGCACGTTCACGATGCTCGTGTGGCTCTCGCCGTGGCGCCGCGAGCGGATCTTCGCGTACCTCGATCCGTGGGACGACCGCTACGCGCAGGGCAAGGCTTATCAGCTCACGCACTCGCTGATCGCGTTCGGGCGCGGCGAGTGGTTCGGCGTGGGCCTTGGCGGTAGCGTCGAGAAGCTCAACTACCTGCCCGAAGCGCACACCGACTTCATTCTCGCCGTGATCGGCGAGGAACTCGGCTTCGTCGGCGTGCTGGTCGTGATCCTGCTGTTCTACTGGATCGTGCGCCGCTCGTTCGAGATCGGCCGCCAGGCGCTTGCGCTCGACCGCACCTTCGCGGGGCTCGTCGCGAAGGGCATCGGCGTGTGGTTCGGCGCGCAGGCGTTCATCAACATGGGCGTGAACCTCGGCTTGCTGCCAACCAAGGGTCTCACGCTGCCGCTCGTGAGTTACGGCGGTTCGGGCATTCTGCTCAACTGCATCGCGGTGGCGCTCCTGTTGCGCGTGGACTATGAGAACCGAGTCTTGATGCGCGGGGGCAAGGTATGACCGCAGCACCGCGCACGCTCATGGTGATGGCCGGCGGCACCGGGGGGCACGTGTTCCCGGGGCTCGCGGTCGCGCACCGCATGCAGGCGTGGGGCTGGCGTGTCGTATGGCTCGGCAATCCCGCCGGCATGGAAGCGACGCTCGTGCCGAAGCACGGCATCCCGATGGAGTACGTGCGCTTTGGCGGCGTGCGCGGCAAGGGCATCAAGACGAAGCTGATGCTGCCGCTGAACCTGCTGCGCGCGTTCACGCAGAGCCGCGCGGCGCTCGCGCGCGTAAAGCCGGACGTCGTGCTCGGCATGGGCGGCTACATCACGTTCCCGGCGGGCGTGATGAGCGCGCTCTCGGGGCGCCCGCTCGTGCTGCACGAGCAGAACTCGATCGCGGGCCTCGCGAACAAGGTGCTCGCAAAGCTCGCGAAGCGCGTACTCGTCGCATTCCCGGGCGCATTGCCGCACGGCGAGTGGACCGGCAATCCGATTCGCGAAGAACTGGCGCATGTGGAAGCGCCGCGCGCCCGCTATGCGGCACGCAGCGGTCCGCTGCGCGTGCTCGTGGTGGGCGGCAGTCTTGGCGCGGCGGCGCTCAACGAAGTCGTGCCGCGTGCGCTGGCGTTGCTCGCGCCGGGCGAACGTCCGTTAGTCGTGCATCAGGCGGGCGCGAAGCATATCGATGCGCTGAAGGCGAACTATGCCGATGCGGGGCTGCCCGGCGCAAACGCGGATGCGGGCGAAGGCGTGCAACTCGTGCCGTTCATCGACGACATGGCGAGCGCCTACGCCAACGCCGACCTCGTCATCTGCCGCTCGGGCGCGATGACGGTGGCGGAAATCGCGGCGGTGGGGGTGGCAGCGTGCTTCGTGCCGTTCCCGTTCGCCGTGGACGACCATCAGACCACCAACGCCGCGTTCCTTGCCGACAAGGATGCAGCGAGGGTGGTGCAGCAACGCGACCTGACGGCGGAAGGACTTGCCGACTGGCTGCGGCAACAAACAAGAGAAACGCTGGCGGAAATGGCCGGGCGCGCCCGCGCGCTCGCGAAACCCGACGCCGCCAATCAGGTCGCGAGCATCTGTGCGGCGGTGGCGGGCGCTGGTGCGGGAGGAAAGCAATGAAACACATCGTCAAACATATCCATTTCGTCGGCATCGGCGGCGCGGGCATGAGCGGCATCGCCGAAGTGCTCGTCAATCTCGGCTATCAGGTGAGCGGCTCGGACCTCGCGAAGAACGGCGTTACCGACCGCCTCGCGGCGCTCGGCGCGCGCATCTCGATCGGCCATGCGGAAGAGAACATCGAAGGCGCGAACGCCGTGGTCGTCTCCACGGCTGTGCGCAGCGACAACCCCGAAGTGCTCGCGGCGCGACATCGCCGCATCCCTATCGTGCCGCGCGCCGTGATGCTCGCTGAACTGATGCGCCTGAAGCAGGGCATCGCGATTGCGGGCACGCACGGCAAGACCACCACCACCTCGCTCGTAGCGAGCGTGCTGGCCGCGGGCGGGCTCGACCCGACCTTCGTGATCGGCGGGCGTCTCATCAGCGCGGGCGCGAACGCGCGCCTGGGCACCGGCGACTTCATCGTCGCCGAGGCCGACGAATCGGACGCGTCGTTCCTCAATCTCTTCCCGGTGATCGAAGTCATTACGAACATCGACGCCGATCACATGGACACCTACGGGCACGACTTCGCGCGCCTGAAGCAGGCGTTCATCGAATTCACGCACCGGCTGCCGTTCTACGGCATCGCGGTGCTGTGCGTGGACGATCCGAACGTGAAGGAGATCCTGCCTTTCGTTTCGAAACCGATCATCCGCTACGGTCTCGCATCCGATGCGCAGGTGCGTGCGGTGAATGTCGTCGCACGCGACGGCAAGATGCACTTCACGGCGATGCGCGAGGACGCGCCGTCGCTCGACATCGTGCTGAACCTGCCGGGCACGCACAACGTGCAGAATGCGCTGGCCGCGATCGCAATCGCGACCGAACTCGAAGTGAAGGACGCCGACATTCAGCGCGCGCTCGCCGAGTTCAACGGCGTGGGACGCCGTTTCCAGCGTTATGGCGAAATTCCCGTCAACGGCGGCGGCGCCTACACGTTGATCGACGATTATGGGCATCACCCGGTGGAGATGGCCGCGACCATCGCGGCCGCGCGCGGCGCGTTCCCCGAGCGGCGTCTCGTGCTGGCGTTCCAGCCGCATCGCTTTACGCGTACGCGCGACTGCTTTGAAGATTTCGTGAAGGTGCTGTCGACCGTCGACGCGCTCGTGCTGACCGACGTCTACGCCGCGGGCGAAGCACCGATCGTCGCCGCCGATGGCCGCGCGCTCGCACGCGCGATCCGCGTGGCGGGCAAGGTCGAGCCGGTGTTCGTGGAAACGGTGGACGAAGTGCCGGAGGCGCTCGCCGCCGTGGTTCGCGACGGCGACGTGGTGATTACGATGGGTGCGGGTTCGATCGGCGGCGTGCCGGGCCGGATTGCCGTACAGGAACAGAAGGTGTGAGTGACATGAGCAGTCTCGACCCCAAGCAATTCGGCAAGGTGGCAGTGTTGCTCGGTGGCGTGTCCGCCGAGCGCGAGGTGTCGCTCAACTCGGGCCGTCTCGTGCATCAGGCGCTTACGGGCGCCGGCATCGACGCGCATCTTTTCGATCCGTCCGAGCGGCCGCTTTCGGCGCTCAAGGACGAAGGCTTCGTGCGCGCGTTCAATGCGCTGCACGGCGGCTATGGCGAGAACGGCCAGATTCAGGGCGCGCTCGACTTCTACGGCATCCGCTATACGGGCACCGGCGTGCTCGGCTCGGCGCTCGGGCTCGACAAGTTCCGCAGCAAGCTCGTGTGGCAGCAGCTCGGCATTCCCACGCCGCAGTTCGAAGCGGTGCTGCGCGGCGACGACTATGCCGCAAGCGCGCCGCAGATCGTGGCGAAGCTCGGTCTGCCACTTTTCGTGAAGCCCGCGAGTGAAGGCTCGAGCGTGGCCGTGATCAAGGTGAAGGCCGCGGATCAACTCGTCGCGGCGATCGAGGAAGCCGCGAAGTACGACAAGATCGTGCTGGTCGAGAAGAGCATTGAGGGCGGCGGTGAGTACACGGCATGCGTCGCAGGCGACCTCGACCTGCCGCTCATCAAGATCGTGCCCGCGGGCGAGTTCTACGACTACGACGCGAAGTACATTCTCGACACGACGCAATACCTGATTCCGTGCGGCGTGGCGCCGGAGGAAGAGGCGCGCCTCAAGAAGCTCGCGCGCCGCGCGTTCGACGTGCTCGGCTGCACCGACTGGGGCCGCGCCGACTTCATGATCGACGGCGCGGGCAACCCGTATTTCCTCGAAGTGAACACGGCGCCGGGCATGACCGATCACTCGCTGCCGCCCAAGGCGGCGCGCGCGGTGGGTATTCCGTATCAGGAACTGGTCGTGAAAGTGCTGTCGCTCACGCTGAAGGACTAACCCCGCTAACCGACTCATCTGATCAACGGATTGCACCGGACTCTTTGACGCAACAATCTCGAAATGTGGAATAACGTACGCCAGCTCAACCTTGCCACCAACGCGTTGCACGCGCTCCTCGCGCTTGCACTGCTGGCGGCTGGCTGCTACTGGCTCGTGCAGCGGCCGAACTTCGCGCTGCGCGAGATCCGCGTCGAGGGCGACACCGACCACATCAACGCGCCTACGGTGCGCCAGAGCGTGGTCGGCCACCTGAAGGGCAACTTCTTCACCGTCGACCTCGATGCCGCGCGCCAGATGTTCGAGCAGATGCCGTGGGTGCGCCATGCGAGCGTGCGGCGCGTCTGGCCGAATGCGCTCGCCGTGTCGCTCGAGGAGTACAAGCCGCTCGGCACGTGGGGCAGCGATCAGCTCGTGAGTACCGACGGCGAGCTCTTCACGGCCAACCAGGGCGAGCTCGACCAGGATCTGCCCGCATTCGACGGCCCGGATGGCAGTGCGCAGGAAGTGGTCGCGCGTTACCACGACTTCCAGAAATGGTTTGCACCGCTCGGCCTGACGCCCGACGAGGTGACGCTTTCGCCGCGTTACGCGTGGACAGTGAAGCTCTCGAACGGGACCGAGGTGGAACTGGGCCGCGAGCGCAACGCGGACACGCTCGGCGAACGCTCGCACCGGCTCGTCGTGGCATGGGCGGCGGTCACGCAACGTTGGGGGAAAGATATCGAATATGCGGACCTACGCTATCCGAACGGTTTTGCGATCCGGGCAGCCGGCATGCGCTTCATCAGCGACACGCCCCCAGGCAAGAAGTAACCAGACATCACACGCAACGAGCACGCTATGAGTAAAGACTACAAGGATCTGCTGGTCGCCCTCGACATCGGGACGTCGAAGGTGGTGGCCGTCGTCGCTGAGTTGAAGGGCGAAGGCCACTACGAGGTGATCGGTCTCGGCCAGAGCGAATCGAAAGGACTCAAGAAGGGCGTGGTGGTGAACATCGAGGCCACCGTGCAGTCTATTCAGCGCGCGCTCGAAGAAGCGGAACTCATGGCCGATTGCAAGATCACTAACGTGTTCACCGGCATCGCGGGCAGCCATATCCGCAGCTTCAATTCGAGCGGGATGGTCGCGATCAAGGAGAAGGAGGTCACGCAAACCGACGTGGCGCGCGTGATCGAAACGGCGAAGGCGATCAACATCCCGACCGACCAGCAGGTGCTGCATATCCTCACGCAGGAATTCATCATCGACGGTCAGGAGGATGTGCGCGAGCCGATCGGCATGAGCGGAATCCGCCTCGAAGTGAAGGTGCACATCGTGACGGGCGCGGTGAGCGCGGCGCAGAACATCGTCAAGTGCGTGCGCCGCTGCGGCCTCGAAGTGAACGACCTGATCCTGCAGCCGCTGGCCTCGTCGCTGGCGGTGCTGACCGACGACGAGAAGGAACTCGGCGTGGTGCTGGTGGACGTGGGCGGCGGCACGACCGACATCGCGATCTTCAGCGAAGGTGCGATCCGTCATACCGCGGTGATTCCGATCGCGGGCGACCAGGTGACGAGCGACATCGCGATGGCGCTGCGTACGCCCACGCCCGACGCGGAAGACATCAAGGTGAGCTACGGCATCGCGAAGCAGGCGCTGGCCGATCCGGACGAGATGATCGAAGTGCCGGGTCTTGGCGAGCGCGGTCCGCGCACGCTGTCGCGCCAGGCGCTGGCGGCCGTGATCGAGCCGCGCGTGGAAGAGTTGTTCTCGCTCGTGCAGCAGGTGGTGCGCGAGTCGGGATATGAAGAACTCCTGAGCTCCGGCGTGGTCCTTACTGGCGGCGCCGCGATGATGCCGGGCATGGTCGAGCTGGGCGAGGACATTTTCCTGAAGCCGGTGCGCATTGGCGTGCCGGAGTACGCGGGCGGTCTGGCCGACGTGGTGCGCAACCCGCGCTACTCGACGGCGATGGGCCTGCTCGTGGAAGGCCGCTCGCAGCGCATGCGCGGGCGCAAGGTTGCTGTGCAGTCGGGGTCGATGGGCCAGGTCTTCACGCGGATGAAAGACTGGTTCCTCGGCAACTTCTGAAGAGGACGCGTAGTTGCAGCGAATGAGCATCAAGCGCCGGTGACGGCGGCCGGCGCGCGGTGGAGGGTTGCCCGATCTTCCACTGGATAACGGCCGAGGAGCGGTATCTTTTTCTTGACGGAGGCAACATGGAATTCCAGATGCTGGAAACGGAAACCAACGGCACCATCATCAAGGTGGTGGGCGTCGGTGGCGCTGGCGGCAATGCCGTGCAGCACATGATCAACCGCGGCGTGCAAGGCGTCGACTTCATCGTGATGAACACGGATGCGCAGGCGCTTTCGCGTTCGCGTGCATCGTCCGTGATCCAGCTCGGCAACACGGGTCTGGGCGCGGGCGCGAAGCCGGAGATGGGCCGTGCCGCCGCTGAAGAAGCGCGTGAGCGCATCGCCGACGCACTGCTCGGCGCGCACATGGTCTTCATCACCGCGGGCATGGGCGGCGGCACGGGCACGGGCGCAGCCCCGGTCGTGGCGCAGATCGCCAAGGAAATGGGCATTCTGACCGTTGGCGTCGTGAGCAAGCCGTTCGAGTTCGAAGGCGGCAAGCGCATGCGCGTGGCAGAAGCCGGCTCGCAGCAACTGGAGGATCACGTCGACTCGCTGATTGTCGTTCTGAACGACAAGCTGTTCGACGTGATGGGCGATGACGCCGAGATGGACAAGTGCTTCCAGTGCGCAGACGACGTTCTGAACAACGCGGTCGCAGGCATCGCCGAAATCATCAATGTCGACGGCCTCGTGAACGTCGACTTCGAAGACGTGAAGACGGTGATGGGCGAGCAGGGCAAGGCGATGATGGGCACGGCGACGGTCGCCGGCGTCGATCGCGCGCGCCTCGCGGCCGAGCAGGCCGTGGCGAGCCCGCTGCTGGAAGGCGTCGATCTGTCGGGCGCGCGCGGCGTGCTGGTCAACATCACGTCGAGCCGTTCGCTGCGCCTCTCGGAAACGCGCGAAGTGATGAACACCATCAAGAGCTACGCGGCGGAAGACGCCACGGTGATCTTCGGTGCGGTGTACGACGACGCGATGGGCGACGCCCTGCGCGTGACGGTGGTGGCGACGGGCCTTGGCCGCGCCGCGAAGAAGCAGCAGTCGGCCGCGCCGATGACGCTTCTGCGCACCGGCACGGACAACCATCCGATCCCGACGATGCAGGCGTATGCACCGCAGCCGTCGGTGGGCACGACGGCGGACTACGGCGCGCTGGATACGCCGGCTGTCTGGCGCACGTCGCGCGACACCGCGGCCTCGCATGTGCAGGCGCTGCAGGAGAAGGGCGTCGACACGTACGACATCCCGGCGTTCCTGCGCAAGCAGGCGGACTGAGCACGGTCTGCATCTGGCTGCGGCGCGGTGCCGGTGTGGCGCCCGCTCGCAGACGGACTGTGCGCGCGTGGCGCCGCAATGAAGGCCAGCAGGGCCGCATCCGCGAGGATCAGCGGCAGGGACCGTTGTCCGCAACGCTTCGGCGTGCGGCAAGGGCGGTGTGCCGCCTGACAATCCTGTAAGCCTGGTGGCGGATAATTGTGAGATTGCGCGTGTAACATGCTTGCGCATTGATGCGAAGGACGAGCCATGATCAAACAGGGTGAAGCGCTGCCCGACGCGACCCTTTACGAGTTTGTCGAGGACGCGCGCGAAGGCTGCACGCTGGGGCCGAATAGCTTCAGCGTGCGCGAACAGACGGCGGGCAGGCGCGTGGTGATCTTCGGATTGCCGGGCGCATTTACGCCGACCTGTTCCGCGAAGCACGTGCCGGGTTATGTCGAGAAGGCTGAGGCGCTTGCCGCCGCCGGCATCGACGAAGTCTGGTGCGTATCCGTCAACGACGCGTTCGTGATGGGCGCGTGGGGACGCGATCTGCGTACCGCGGGCAAGGTGCGCATGATGGGCGACGGAAGTGCGGTCTTCACCCGGGCGCTTGGTCTGGAGCAGGACTTGTCGGCGCGCGGCATGGGAATCCGTTCCCAGCGCTACGCGATGGTGATCGACGACGGCGTGGTCAAGACGCTTTTCGTCGAAGCGCCCGGCAAGTTTGAAGTCAGCGATGCGGCGAGCATCCTCGCCACGTTGAGTCCCGCATGAGCGTTCATGCCCGTGTCACGTTGCCGCAACGCAACGGACAGATGACGTAAATGTGACGGGTTATTACGTGGCACCGGGCGGGCTGATGACCGGAAACGCCTCCGTTTCGGTCATCGGCCCGTCGTTCGTCCTGATGGCGTAACAACGGGAAACAGATTGTCACGCTGCGGAAAACAACGGACTCCGCGCTTCTGGAGTATAATTCGTGCTATGAATTAAAAAGTCCCGATTGGGATTTTCAATGAGCAGAGAACCATGTTGAAGCAGCGAACCATCAAATCGATCGTGAAGACGGTCGGCATCGGCCTGCATTCGGGCCGCAAGGTCGATCTGACGCTCCGTCCGGCCGCCCCGGATACGGGCATCGTGTTTTCGCGCGTAGATTTGCCGACCCCGGTGGACATCCCCGCATCGGCGCTGGCGGTCGGCGATACGCGCCTCGCTTCGGTGCTGCAGAAGGACGGCGCACGCGTCTCGACCGTCGAGCACCTGATGTCGGCGTGCGCGGGCCTGGGCATCGACAACCTCTACGTCGATGTGACCGCCGAAGAAATTCCCATCATGGACGGCAGTGCGGCCTCGTTCGTGTTCCTGATCCAGTCGGCAGGCATCGAAGAGCAGAACGCGCCCAAGAAGTTCATCAAGGTCAGGAAACCCGTCGAGATTCGCGATGGCGACAAGTTCGCGCGCCTCGATCCGTATTTCGGGTTCAAGCTGAAATTCACGATCGACTTCCGTCATCCGGCCGTCGACAAGACGGGCCAGGTGCTCGAAGTGGATTTTGCGAATACGTCGTATGTGCGCGAAATCGCGCGCGCCCGTACGTTCGGCTTCGCGCACGAATTCGAAATGATGCGCGACCTGGGGCTGGCGCGCGGCGGCAGTCTCGACAACGCCATCGTGCTGGACGAGTACCGCATTCTCAACAACGACGGCCTGCGCTACGACGACGAATTCGTGAAGCACAAGATGCTCGACGCGATCGGCGACCTGTATGTGGTGGGGCATCCGCTGCTCGCTTCCTACACGGCGTACAAGTCGGGCCACGGCCTGAACAATGCGCTGCTGCGCGAGTTGCTGGCGCACGAAGACGCCTGGGAAATCGTCACTTTCGAGGACACGCAGAAGGCGCCGCGCGGTTTCGGCTACGAAGCGCAGACGGCATTTGCCTGAGGACGAGGTACCGCCTGCAAGAGGGGCGGCCGGAATGGCAAAGAAAAAGGGTGGCTTGACGCCACCCTTTTTTATTTCCGGCCACTTGCCGGTCAGCGCTTGTTCAGATGGCGCGCAGCCATTCGTGCCAGCGCATCCTGGAGCGGCGAGGGTGGCAGGTCCTCGCTGAGCGCCATCAGTGCTGCCGCGCCCACGGGCGTCATGCGCGCCTGTTTGGGCGCCTTCGGTTCTTTCACCGCTTGCGGACGCACACGGATGCGCACCGCGTCGACTGCCCAGCCGCGCGCCTGCAGGTCGGCGACGAGGCGCGGCTCCAGATGCCGCAGCCGTGCCGCAAGCGCATTGTGTGCGGCGAAGAGCGCAAGCTTGCCGTCCTTGATGAAGCCGGGCTCCACGCTGGTTGCCAGATAGTCGGGCAGGAGCGCCTGCAGATCGCGCCGCATCGCCGCCATCTGCTCGACGCCGGCGCGCAGTGGCGCAAAAGCGTCGGTGCGGCTCAGCACTTCGGCGACCGCCTGGGCGTAGCGCGGTGCAGATGGCCTTGAAAACGGCGAGAAACGGCTCATGTCGGATAGGCGTAGGATGCGCACACGTGAGGGCGCGGACAGATAGTGCCATTGTAGCCGGCCCGGTGCGCTTCCACGCCTCTCCGGCCGTTCAGCCAGGCCGCGCTCGCAAAGCGGGCGCGAGCCGGGCGCAAGCAGCCGGCGGGCTTGCCGCGCGGGCATTGCGCGCGCGCGTCCGTTCTCGCCTCTGACACAGGCGGGGGTAAGGGCGCGTGCTAAAATGTCCGATTCGAATCCACTAATTTGGGCTTAAGCCGCCGAGGTCCTTCCGATCCGGGTGCGTAGCGCAGGCTAAACGCCGAAAGCGGCGCCAAAACCCGCGCGGGAATCCTGGCCGAAGCCGCGACGCAGACACCGATCCGATGACCACCGGTTTCTTACAGAAAATCTTTGGCAGCCGCAATCAGCGCCTGATCAAGCAATATCAGAAGACGGTCGCGGCGATCAATGCGCTCGAACCGCAGATCGAGCAATACACCGACGATCAACTGCGCGCGAAGACCACCGAGTTTCGCGAGCGCGTCGCGAAGGGCACTTCGCTCGACGCGCTGCTGCCCGAGGCTTTCGCGGTCTGCCGTGAAGCAAGCAAGCGCGTGCTCAAGATGCGCCACTTCGACGTGCAGTTGATCGGCGGCATGGTGCTGCATTACGGCAAGATCGCCGAAATGCGCACGGGCGAGGGCAAAACGCTCGTCGCCACGCTCGCGGCCTACCTGAACGCGCTCTCCGGGCGCGGCGTGCACGTCGTCACGGTGAACGATTACCTCGCGCAGCGCGACGCCGAGTGGATGGGCCGTCTCTATAACTTCCTCGGTCTGACGGTCGGCATCAATCTGTCGCAGATGGACCACGCGATGAAGCAGCAGGCTTACGCGTCGGACATCACGTACGGCACGAACAACGAGTTCGGCTTTGACTATCTGCGCGACAACATGGTCTACGAGACCGAGGCGCGCGTGCAGCGCGCGCTGAACTTCGCGGTGGTCGACGAAGTGGACTCGATCCTGATCGACGAAGCGCGTACGCCGCTCATCATCTCGGGCCAGGCCGAAGACCATACCGAACTCTACGTGCGCATGAACGCGCTGCCGCCGCTGCTCGAGCGCCAGATCGGCGAAGAGAAGGCCGACGGCACGGGCGTGGAAAAGCCGGGCGACTACACGCTCGACGAAAAGGCGCGCCAGGTGTTCCTCACGGAATCGGGCCACGAAAAGGCCGAGCGCATGCTCGCCGAGTGGGGCCTGATCGGCCAGGGCGAGAGCCTTTACGCGCCGCAGAACATCACGCTGATGCACCACGTGTACGCCGCGCTGCGCGCCCACACGCTGTTCTTCAAGGACCAGCACTACGTGGTGCAGAACGGCGAAGTGGTGATCGTCGACGAGTTCACCGGCCGTCTGATGGCTGGCCGCCGCTGGTCGGACGGCCTGCACCAGGCCGTCGAGGCGAAGGAGCACGTGAAGATCCAGAGCGAGAACCAGACGCTCGCCTCGATCACGTTCCAGAACTACTTCCGCATGTACGCGAAACTTTCGGGCATGACCGGCACGGCCGACACCGAAGCGTACGAATTCAACGAGATCTACGGCCTCGAAACCGTGGTGATCCCGACGAACCGCGTGCCCAAGCGGATCGACAAGCAGGATCAGATCTACAAGACCGCGCGCGAGCGTTACGACGCCGTGATCCGCGACATCCGCGAGTGTTACGAGCGCGGCCAGCCGGTGCTGGTGGGCACGACGTCGATCGAGAATTCGGAACTGCTCTCCCATCTGCTCACGAAGGCCGGTCTGCCGCACGAAGTGCTGAACGCGAAGCAGCACGCGCGGGAAGCGGCGATCGTCGCCGAAGCAGGGCGCCCCCAACGCATCACGATCGCCACGAACATGGCGGGCCGCGGCACCGACATCGTGCTGGGCGGCAACGCCGAGAAGCAGGCGTCGTTCATCGAAGCCGATGAGTTGATCCCGGCCGACGAAAAGGCGCGCCGCATCCAGCAGTTGAGCGACGAGTGGCAGACGCTGCACGACCAGGTGAAGGCCGCCGGCGGTCTGCATATCATCGGCACCGAGCGCCACGAGTCGCGTCGCATCGACAACCAGCTACGCGGCCGCGCAGGCCGTCAGGGCGACCCGGGCTCGTCGCGCTTCTATCTCTCGCTCGAAGATCCGCTCCTGCGCATCTTCGCGGGCGACCGCGTGCGCGCGATCATGGACCGCCTGAAGATGCCGGAAGGCGAGGCGATCGAGGCGGGCATCGTTACGCGTTCGATCGAGTCGGCGCAGCGCAAGGTCGAAGCGCGCAACTTCGACATCCGCAAGCAACTGCTCGAATACGACGACGTCTCGAATGACCAGCGCAAGGTGATCTACCAGCAGCGCAACGAGCTGCTCGAAGCGCACGACATCACCGAGACGATCGGGGCGATGCGCCACGGCGTCATCACCGAGATCGTGCGTCAGTTCGTGCCGCACGGCAGCATCGAAGAGCAGTGGGACGTGCCCGAGCTCGAGGAACTGCTGCGCAACGAGTGGCAGCTCGACCTCGCGATCCAGGAGATGATCAACGAGTCGACCTCGATCGACGCCGACGAGATTCTCGAAGCCGTGCTCGCCGCCGCTGACGAAAGCTACGAGCAGAAGGTCACGCTCGTGGGCCGCGAGTCGTTCAGCGCGTTCGAGCGCTCGGTCATGCTGCAGACGCTCGACCGCAGCTGGCGCGAGCACCTCGCGGCGCTCGACCATCTGCGCCAGGGTATCCATCTGCGCGGCTATGCGCAGAAGAATCCGAAGCAGGAGTACAAGCGCGAGGCATTCGAACTGTTCGCCGCGATGCTCGACGCCGTGAAGCACGAAGTCACGCGTATCGTGATGAACGTGCAGATCCAGTCGCCGGAGCAGCTCGAAGAGGCCGCCGAGCAACTGGAAGAGCAGGGCAGCCATCTCGAGAACGTCGAGTTCCGCCATGCGGAGTTCGCCGAAGCCGATGCGGCTGCGGGGCCCACGGCGGCAGCGCCCGCGGCCGACGCCGCGGCGGCAATGGTCGGCGCGGCCATGAGCCACGCAGGTGTAACGCCCGACGGCCAGAATGTGCCGAAGGTGGGCCGCAACGATCCGTGCCCGTGCGGCAGCGGCAAGAAGTACAAGCTGTGCCACGGCAAGATCTCGTGATGTCGGGCGGCGCGCGCGCTGTTTCGTTCGCCGCGTGGCGCATGCGGTCCTGCCGTTGATTCCGGTGGCCCGGAAAGCGTTCCGGGCCTGCCTTTTGATTCCCAATGCCGGCCAGGCCCGATGTGCCTCGGCCGGCATTGCCTTTTCGACAGGTCGCCACCATGGCTGTCAATTTCCCCTCGATCGATCCCGCACAACTCCATCCGGTCGCCGGTGTGACGCTCGGCTGGGCCGAAGCCAACATCCGCAAGGCCAACCGCAAGGACGTGCTCGTGATCTCCGTCGACGAAGGCGCGAGCGTCGCGGGTGTGTTCACGCTGAACCGCTTCTGCGCGGCGCCGGTGACGGTATGCCGCGAGCATCTTGCAAAGGTCCGCTCGGGCGGCAAGGGCATCCGCGCGCTCGTGATCAACACGGGCAACGCGAACGCAGGCACGGGCGAGCCGGGCCTCGCCAACGCGCGCGCGAGCTGCGACGCGCTGGCGGACCTCGCGGGCATCGAGCCCTCGCAGGTGCTGCCGTTCTCGACGGGCGTGATTCTCGAGCCGCTGCCGGTCGACCGGCTGATCGCGGGCCTGCCCGCCGCATTGGCGAACCGCAAGGCCGCGAACTGGTACGACGCCGCGCAGGCCATCATGACCACCGACACGATGCCGAAGGCCGTTTCGCGTCAGGTCACGATCGACGGCCATACGGTCACGCTCACGGGCATCAGCAAGGGTGCGGGCATGATCAAGCCGAACATGGCGACGATGCTCGGTTTCCTCGCATTCGACGCGAACGTGGCGCAGCCGGTGCTCGACGAGCTCGTGAAGCACGTGGCCGACCGCTCGTTCAACTGCGTCACGATCGACGGCGACACCTCGACCAACGACTCGTTCATCCTGATCGCCTCGGGCAAGTCGAGCCTGCCGGCCATCACGTCCACCGATTCGCCCGCGTATGCGGCACTGCGCGACGCCGTGACGGAAGTCGCACAGACGCTTTCGCAACTGATCGTGCGCGACGGCGAGGGCGCGACGAAGTTCATGACCGTGCAGGTGGAAGGCGGCAAGGACGTGGCCGAGTGCCGTCAGATCGCTTACGCGATCGGCCACTCGCCGCTCGTCAAGACGGCTTTCTACGCCTCCGATCCCAACCTAGGCCGCATCCTCGCCGCGATCGGCTATGCGGGCGTGACCGACCTCGACGTGGGCAAGATCGACCTGTACCTCGACGAGGTGCTCGTTGCGAAGGCGGGCGGCCGCAATCCCGACTACCGCGAGGAAGACGGCCAGCGCGTCATGAAGAACAGCGAGATCACGATCCGCGTGCTGCTGGGCCGCGGCAACGCCGAGGCCACGGTCTGGACCTGCGACCTTTCGCACGACTACGTGAGCATCAACGCGGACTACCGCTCCTGATTCGTTCCCGATTTCGCTTTCAAGCCCATGGACAAGCTCGAACAGTTTCTGACCCGCGCCGAGGCGCTGCTCGGCCGCCTCGAAGCGGTGCTGCCGCCGGCCGCGCCCGACGTCGACTGGAATGCCGCGATGGCGTTTCGCTGGCGCAAGCGCCAGGGCCGCGGCTATCTGCAGCCGGTGCCGCAGGTGTCGTCGATCTCGCTCGACGACCTGCAGAACATCGACCGCCAGAAGGACCTCATCGAACGCAACACGCGCCAGTTCGTGCTGAAAAAGCCCGCTAACAACGTGCTGCTCACGGGTGCGCGCGGCACCGGCAAGTCGTCGCTGATCAAGGCGTGCCTGAACGCTTTCGCGAATGACGGCCTGCGTCTCATCGAGGTGGACAAGGACGACCTGCACGACCTGGGCGACATCGTCGACCTGATCGCGACCCGGCCCGAACGCTTCATCGTTTTCTGCGACGACCTTTCGTTCGAAGAAGGCGAGTCGGGCTACAAGGCGCTCAAAGTGGCGCTGGACGGTTCGGTGGCCGCGCAGGGCGACAACGTGCTGATCTACGCGACGTCGAACCGCCGCCATCTGCTGCCGGAGTACATGAGCGACAACGAGTCGTACAAGCACATGCCGGACGGCGAGATCCACCCGGGTGAGGTGGTCGAAGAAAAGATCTCGCTTTCGGAGCGCTTCGGGCTTTGGGTGAGCTTCTATCCGTTCAAGCAGGACGACTACCTGACGATCGTCGGCCACTGGCTGCGTCATTTCGGCTGCGCCGATGCCGAAGTGGAATCGGCGCGCGGCGACGCGCTCGTCTGGGCGCTGGAGCGCGGCTCGCGCTCGGGCCGCGTGGCGTGGCAGTTCGCGCGCGACTGGTCGGGCAAGAAGGCGCAAGAGGCATGAGCGTGCACGCGGAGAACATGGCTACGCCGTCGCGCCCGGTGACCGAGGTGGCCGTGGGCGTGCTGGTGCAGCCCGACGGCCGCTATCTGCTCGCGCAGCGCCCCGAAGGCAAGCCCTACGCGGGCTACTGGGAGTTTCCGGGCGGCAAGCTGGAGGCCGGCGAGTCGGTCGAGGCGGCGCTCGCGCGCGAACTGCACGAGGAACTGGGCATCGACGTGAAGGCGTGCCATCTCTGGCACACGCTCGAGCACGACTATCCGCACGCCTACGTGCGGCTTTATTTCTGCAAGGTGACCGAGTGGAGCGGCGAGCCCCATGGGCGCGAGGGTCAGGCGTTCGTCTGGCAGTCGCTGCCGGCGAGCGTCGAGCCGCTGTTGCCGGCGACGATTCCGGTGCTCGAATGGCTGGCCGCCGAGTGATACGGTGAAACGGAGCGGCTTCTCCGCTCGCCCTCCTTGGTGCGGTTGAGCGGAGGCCGGGACGAGAAAGGCCGCTGCGCGATTCGCGCAGCGGCCTTTTCATTGGTGCGGCCGGGCCTGGACTACCGGCTATTGACGCGTGTCCGTAGGCGGCGCCTCGTCATCGGGGGGCGTGTCTTCGTCGTTGCCGCCGATGCGGTACTTTTCGGCGGCCCAGGCGCCCAGATCCATCTGCTTGCAGCGTTCCGAGCAGAAGGGGCGGAAGCGGTTTTCCGGTACCCAGCGGACATCCTTGCCGCAGGTCGGACATTTGACGACAGTGGTCATGCGGTTGAATGGTCAATCAGTCGGGCGCGCTCTGCGAGGCGCCGGTACGGTTGGTAAAACGCTGCTGGCAAAATCTGCGCTTCGAGCCGTCAAAGGCTGCACAGCGTCAACTGGAACGGCACGTCGACGTCCACGGCGCGCGGCCGCAGATCGCCATCCTGCACCGTGAAGCGTACCCACAGCATGTATTTGTTGGCGCTCGCTTCCGGAATGACGCGCAAATCCGGTGCCACGCGCACCTGCATCAACTGATAGGCTCGGCCCGAAAGCATTTGCTGGTAGCTGCCCTGCATCGCCATCACCTTCGACGCTTGACCCGATTCGCGCGCGAGGCGCAGCACGATTGCGGCCGCATCGCGCAGAGGCAGGAGCGGCATGACCCATTTGGCGATGTCCTGGCGGCGCTGGTCGGGGTGCAATTGTTGCCAGGCGTAGTACGAGGGCAGGTCGAATTTGCAGGTGCCGCCCGGAATGATCGCGCGGCTGCGGATGCTGGCGAGCCATTCGTTATCGGCCAGGTGCTGGCCGGTCTTGCCCTGCATCTGCGTGAGGCCCGCGAGTGTCTGCTCGATCTCGCCGAGCACGGTTTCGAGCGCGTTCTGCTCGATGCCGGGATTGCCGCGGAACGGCGCGAGCGTTTGGCGCTGTCTTTCGAGCTCCTTCATGAGGTCCGACTTGAGGTCTGCGCGGCCCGCAACTTCCGCGATTTCGAACAGCGTCGTAAGCGCGACGTGATGTTCCCTCGGATCCTCCTGGGTCAGGAAAAACGTGAAGCGCTCGAACAGGTCTTCGAGGCGCAACAGCGTACGGATTCGCTCGTTGAAGGGATACTCGTAAAGAATCAAGCGCGCTCGCCTCGGGCGTGGTCGGTGAAGGATTGCAGGACATTCTAATGCCGTGGGACTACGGTCGCAATCGCGGGTAAAGCGCCCCGTTCGCGCGTGACGCCCGCGGCTCGCCCGGGAGCGGCGGGCGGTGTGATCCCTGTCCTGTCGTCAACCCTGCGCGCCGCGGCGTTCAGCTTTGCGTGCCGGCGGATTGTGCGAGTGCGAGGTAGCGTGCATGCAGGGCGTCCACGTCTCTCGCCAGCGATTCGAGCGTGGCGCCGTCGTTGACGACGACGTCGTCGGCAGCCGCGAGGCGCGCATCGCGCGTGGCCTGGCGCGCAATGATGGCCAGCACCTGCTCGCGCGTGAAGCCGTTGCGGCGCATCACGCGTTCGATTTGCGTCTCGACGCTGCAATCGACGTCGAGCACGCGGTCGACCCGCGTTTTCCACGTGCCGGACTCGACGAGCAGCGGTACCACGACGATGACGTACGGGCCACGCGCGGCGAGCGATTCGCGTTCGGTCTCCGAGCGGATGAGCGGATGCGTGATCGCCTCGAGGCGCTTGCGGGCCGTTTCGTCGCCGAAGACGAGCGCGCGCATGCGGGCACGATCCATCGAGCCATCGGCTGCGACGAATTCAGGGCCGAATTGCTCGCGGATCGCCTCCATGGCGACGCCATGCGGCGCCGTGACCCGGTGGGCAATCACGTCGGTATCGACGATCGGCACGCCGTGTGCCGCGAACAGGTCGGCGACCGTGGACTTGCCGCTGCCTATGCCTCCTGTCAATCCGACCGAGAACATCGCTCAGTTCCCCCACATGAAATAGAACGGCGTACCCGCAAACAGCGTGACGAGCGCGCCCGCGGCGAGATACGGGCCGAACGGCAAGGGCTCCTCGAAGCGCATGCGTCCGCTCCAGGTGGCAGCGAGGCCGACAGCGGCGCCCGCGACGGCGGCGATCACGACGATCTGCGGCAAAGCGCTCCAGCCTAGCCAGGCGCCGAGCGCCGCGAGCAGTTTGAAGTCGCCGTAGCCCATGCCTTCGATGCCGCGAAGGAGCCGGAACAGCCAGTACACGCACCAGAGCGCGAGATAACCCGCGACGGCGCCGATTACGGCCTCGTGCAGTGTGACGAACGTGCCCCACAGATTCACGATCAGTCCGGCCCAAAGCAGCGGCTGCGTGATTTCGTCGTAGAGCATCTGATGTTCGAGATCGATGGCGCTCGCGGCGATGAGCGCGGCGCACAGCGCGAACGCGGCCAGCGCCTTGCCGGAAGGGCCGAACACAGCGAGCGCAAGCACCGCGCAGATGGCGCCAGCCAGTTCGATGAGCGGATAGCGGGCACTCACGCGCGCGTGGCAGTGCGAGCAGCGACCGCGCAGTGCCAGCCAGCCAAGCACGGGGATATTCTCCCAGGCGCGTAGAACGTGGCCGCAATGCGGGCAGGCGCTGCGCGGTAGCCACAGGTTGTAGCGTTCGGGCAGGCCGTCGTCGGCGAATAGCTGGCTCGACGTCTCGGCGGCGTCCGCGCGCCATGCACGCTCCACCATGATGGGCAGCCGGTGCACGACCACGTTCAGGAAGCTGCCTATGACGAGCCCGAGCACGATTGCAAAAACCATCAGCACGGCGGGCGGCAGTGTGGCGAGCGCGGCGTCGATGGCGCTGGCCGGGCCGGTGGCCGCGAGGTCGGGAGCGGGCAGGAAATGAAGAGGCATGGTCGGAGCGGGAATCTGGCAGCGATGCTACACCACGTTGCCTAGTTGAATGATGGGAAGATACATCGCCACGACGAGCCCGCCGACCAGCGCTCCGAGCACGACGATCACGAGCGGCTCGCACAGACTCGAAAGCAGGCCGATCTTTTCGTCCACCTGACGGTCGGCGAGCGAGGCGACGTCGAGCAGCATGGCGTCGAGCGCTCCGGACTCCTCGGCAACGGCCACAGGCTGGATGACGTCGGCGGGAAAGCAGCCTGTGGCGCGCATTGCAGACGCGAGCCGCTCGCCGCGCCGCAGGCGCGCGCTGATGCCTGCACTCGCGTGGTCGAAGAAGGCGTTGCCGCTCGCGTGGGTGAGCGAATCGAACGCATCGGCGAGCGGTGTGCCCGCTGCGAGCAGGGTCCCGAGCGCGCGGCTCCAGCGCGCCGCGCAGAGCGCCGTGAGCAGCGAGCCCGTGACCGGCAGCTTGAGCCCGACGCGGCCGAAAGCGATGCGGGCTCGTGCCGAGCGGCGCAGTGTGGCGAGTGTTGCGGCAACGCCCGCCGCGATGCATGCTGCGACAGGCGCGCTCCAGCGTGCCGCGGCGGCCGAGAGCATCAGGACGAACAACGTGGGCGCGGGCAGCGCAGCGCCGAAACCGTCGAAGATCTGTTTGAAGGTGGGGACGACCCAGACCAGCAGCGCCGCCGTGATGGCCACGGCAAGCAAAAGGACGGCAACCGGATAGGTGAGTGCGGCCCGTACCTTCGAACGCTGTGCGGCGGCGCGCTCGCGGTCGTCGGCGATACGCCCGAGTACGGCGGCGAGCGTGCCGGACGCCTCGCCAACCGCGACGAGCTGGCAGTAGAGCACGCCGAAACGGGCGGGATGACGCGCGAGCGAATCCGAAAAGCGCATGCCGGCCGTGATGTCGCGGGCGAGTGCGCCTGCGATACGCGGCATGCCGCCAGGGCCGGGCGATTGCGCGAGTAGTTCGAGCGACGGCGCGAGCGGCAGGCCGGCGCGCTGCAGGCTCGACAACTGGCGCGTGAAGCGCGTGACGTCGGCGTGGCTCGCCCGCGGGCGTGGCGCGGGCCGTCGCTGCGCGAGCGCCGTGACGGTGATGCGTTCGCGTTTGAGCGCGTACCGGGCGGCAGTCACGTCGACTGCGATCAGCGTGCCGCGTTGCGGCTTGCCCAAAGCATCGAAGCCTTGCCACGCGTAGCGCCACTCGGCTGGTGGCCGGGTGTGGACCTCGCGAGCGGGCGTCATGGCGTATCCGTCGCGGCGAGTGCTTCGGCGAGGCTCGTCGTGCCGTCGCGCACGCGGGCGAGCGCGGCGTCGCGCAGTGTCGCGACACCTTCCGAACGCGCCTGCCGCGCGATGGCTCGCGCCCCCTGTTTCGCGACGATCAGATCTCGCAGCACCTCCGACACCGGCATCACCTCATGAATCCCGATGCGTCCGCGATACCCGATGCCGTGACACGCTTCGCAGCCGCTTGCGCTCCAGGTTTCCTCGTTGGCGTCCAGTCCGGCGGCACGCAGCGTCGCGGCCGATTCGCGGGCGCTCGTGCGGCACTGAGAGCAGAGCTTGCGCACGAGCCGCTGCGCGGTGATGAGCCTCACTGCACCGGCGAGGTTATATGGTTCGACGCCGATATCGATCAGCCGCGCCGCGGCGGCGGGCGCGTCGTTGGTATGCAGGGTGGAAAGCACGAGGTGCCCGGTCTGCGCCGCTTTCACCGCAACGCTGGCGGTTTCCTCGTCGCGGATCTCGCCGATCATGATGACATCCGGATCCTGGCGCAGCAGCGCGCGCAACGCGACCGCAAAGGTGAGCCCCGCCTTTTCGCGCACGTTGACCTGGTTGATGCCCGCGAGCTGGATTTCGGCGGGATCCTCCACGGAGCACAGATTGCGCGAATCGTTGTTGAGCCGCTGCAGGAAGCAGTAGAGCGAGAGCGTCTTGCCGCTGCCGGTAGGACCGGTGACGAGCACGAGGCCATGCGGCGCGCCGATCGCCTCGGCAACGGCCTGCTGCTGCAGTTCGTCGAGCCCGAGCGCGGCAAGGGAGAGATTCGCGGGCAAGGCTTCGAGCCGGCGCAGCACGAGCTTCTCGCCGAAGAGCGTGGGCAGCGAATTCACGCGATAGTCCTCGGCGGCCTGGGCCGAACCGGGCGGCGCGAGACGCAGCCGTCCGTCGAGCGGGATGCGCCGCTCCGCAATGTCCATACGCGCGAGTACCTTGACGCGTGTGATGAACGCATCGCGCAGATGGGCGGGCGGCCGCGCCGCTTCGTGCAGCACGCCGTCGATGCGCAGCCGTATACGCCAGCCACGCTCGAGCGGCTCGACGTGGAGATCGGAGGCATTGCGTCGTGCGGCTTCGCGCAGCGTGTCGGTGAGGAGTCGCACCGCGGGCGCGTCGTCGACGTCGGTAGCGGCAAGCGATGCGGGAGCCGCCGGGCGAGCGATACCGCCGCCGCCGGCCGTCGCCAGCGCGGACGAGCACGCACGGCGCGCCGCCTCACGGTAGGGAATGCGAAACATGGGTATCCGGCCGAAGCCGTCTTCATGGAGGACGGCTTCCATCATCCAGCGACGCGCGACTCGTGCGCCACTCGGCCAGATGGCTAACGGCCCGGCAAGCGCTTTTTTGTCTTCTTCAGCGTGCTGGCGCGCGGCTTCGCGCCGGGCTTGAAGAGCTTCACCGTGCGCACGGCCTGGTCGTCGCTGCGCAGCACTTCGAGCTTCGCGTCGCCGATCTGCAGGCACACGTCGCCTTCGGGAATCTCCTCCAGCATTTCGAGGATCAGGCCGTTGAGCGTCTTGGGACCGTCGGTGGGCAGCGTGAGATGCAGCCAGCGGTTCAGCTCGCGCAAGGGCATGCTGCCCGGCACGATGCATTCGCCATCCTCGTTCCAGCCGCCGCGGCCCGCGCCGCTGCGCGGCAGGGTCGTGGTGAACTCGCCGATCAGCTCTTCGATGATGTCTTCCGGCGTGACGAGGCCCTCCATCTCGCCGTACTCGTTGACCACGAGCGCGACGCGGTGCCGGCCTTCCTGGAAGTACTGAAGCTGCTGGAAGACAGGCGTGCCGGTGGGCACGAAATACGGTTCGTCGAGCAGCTCGCGCAGCGTCTCTCGTTCCAGCTCCTGGTTGTGCAGCGCGGACAGCGTCTTGCGCACGTGCAGGACGCCCAGCACGCGGTCGATGTCGCCTTGATAGACGATGAGCCTGTTGTGATAGCAGGTCTCGAGCTGATGGAGGATGTCGTCGAGCGGCGCGTCGAAGTCGAGCGCCTCGATGCGCCGGCGCGGAATCATCACGTCGTCGACGGTGATGTTCTCCAGGTCGAACAGGTTCAGGAGGACGCTGCGGTGCTTGGTCGGCATGAAGCTGCCGGACTCGAGCACGATGTTGCGCAGCTCTTCGGTCGAGAGGCGCTGGTTGTGCGCGTTGGCCGTGTTGATGTGCAAAAGACGCAGGACGCTGTTGGCGAACAGGTTGACGAACCAGACGACCGGCTTGGTTACGCGCATGAGTGGCGCGATCAGGAGGCTGGCGGGCAGGGCGATCTTCTCGGGGAAGGTTGCGCCGACGATCTTCGGCGTGATCTCCGCGAACACGATGATCAGGAACGCGACGATGCCGGTCGCGACCGAAAGCACGAGGTTGTTATGGCCGAAAGTGCGCAGCGCGATCGAGGTCGTGAGAACCGGGATGATCGTGTTGAAGAGGTTGTTGCCGATCAGGATGACCGTGAGCAGCAGGTCCGTGCGGCCGAGCAGATTCTGGGTGGTCTTCGCGCCAAGCGTGCCGTGGTTGGCGAGATGTTTCAGCCGATGGCGGTTGAGCGCCATCATCGCCGTTTCGGAAATGGAGAAGAAGCTGGAGCAGATGAGCAGGACGAAGACGGCGCCAATCTGCGCCCATAACGGGAGGTGGTCCACGCGTCGCGAAAGTGAGAGAAACGGATGGGGAGACTATAGCAGAGGGGCGTTGTCAGCCCTTCGACGGCTGGTTGAGGCCGGGCCGTGGTGCTCGCTTATCGGGCACGCGGTACCTGGCAAAAGACAGCAGGCGAAAAAAAACCCCGCAATGCTTGCGCGGTTTTTTCGAAATTCTGGTCGGGGTGAGAGGATTCGAACCTCTCTGTATCGACCGTGGAGTAAGGCTTTCCGGGCAATTCGTCAACGTCAAATGCGCGTCGAATTGACAAGGTAACTAATCCTCGGCTTACCACGGAAGGCGCCGGTTTTCTCCGGGTTAGTCGAGGAGTCGGTACGAGATTTTGCCATCGATGTCGCGCGGGATTTTCCAGCCGCTTGGCCGGGAAACCCAGCGGCCAGCTTCATTTTTGACCGGTTGCCGGGTCTCCAGACCCGGCGCAAACGCTGTCCGGTACTGCTTGAGGATTCCTTCGCTGGTACTTGCGATGATCAACTTGGTGAACAGCGGGGAGTGGCCCGTTTGGGCTTCGTCCATGTATAGCTGCATGGTGACATCGTCTACGAACTTGTGCAGGAGATGGCTGTATTTTTCGGTTAACTCCACCTCGACCCCTGCAATTTCCCCACGGCAGGTAATAGCCGTTTGAGTGCTGGCCTTGGCGGACAACCCCTTGTCGCATCCTTTTTTTCGTTTGCGATCGGTGCGCTGTGTCTTGGGGGCGTGTCGGCCTGCTTTGCCGACTGGCCCGCTGTCTTTGTTCACATCGGGCAGCAGGTGTGGTGGCGCTGGTTGGGCGGTGCCATTGGCGCGGCATTCGTATTTACCACGGTGTTTCTTGCCCCGCGGATCGGCGTGACGAACGCGATGTTTCTTTTCATCGTTGGACAGTTGACTGCGGGGATGTTCATCGACGGATTGGGCCTGATCCAGATGCCATTGCGGCCGTTGCCCTGGTGGAAGTTCACCGGGTTGGGCGTGATGTTGGCGGGCCTGGTGTTTTTCATGTTTGGCGACAAGCTGTTTTCGCACGAGTGATGCGTTTGCGTGGCAGCGGTCACGCGCTTCGGAACATCGCCATCCGACCCACCTTACAGGAATCGCAGTTATGAGCGAAGTAATCTGGCCCGAGAGCTATCTGCCGGGCACAACCGACTATTTCGTGTCGAACGAAACGGTCGTGGCGAGCCTGAGCGCCGCGCATGCATGGCCGTTTCTGGCCGATACGGCACGTTGGCCCGAGAGTTCTGCGGAGATCTGGCAGATCCGCTTCCATGATGGCGGCGGGTCTGAGCTGCGCTTCGGCACGCGGTTTCAGTTTGTCGTTGGTGGCGCGCTGGTACAGGCCGAGATCGTCGAATACGCTACGCCGACCGATGGCGGGCCAGGCCGCCTCGCATGGCATGGTTGGGTCGAGAACGACGGCCGGAAGATCGTTGACGCGCATTGCGGCTGGGTGATTGAAGATCTGCCTGACGCTCGCGTGCGCGTTCTCTGGCAAGAGTCGCTGATCGGCCCTGCGGCCAGGGAGTTGGCACGGCTTCGGCCGCGTCCCGCACTGAATTCGCATCAGGATTGGGTCGAAGGCATCGCGGCGGCAGCGCTTGCGGCGCGTGCCTGAACAGGTTCGCAGTTATCCGGTTCGGTGGCGCGGCTGCTCCCGCTTTTCTTTTGCTCGGAATCGACCGGGACTGACGCCGGTATGCCGCTTGAACGCGCTGCTGAAGGCCGTATCGGACAGATAGCCGAAGCGTGCAGCGAGTTCGGGCAACGGTATGTCGGTATGGCGTAACGCCGCGCGCGCGAGCGTCATGCGCCAATGCTGAAGGTAGTCGAGCGGCGGTTGTCCGACCCGGTTGCGGAAGCGGTTGGCAAACGCCGTTCTCGACATGGCGACGTGATCGGCGAGACTTTCCAGCGTCCATCGCCTGCCCGGTTCCGCATGCATGGCGGACAGGGCCTTGCCGATCTTCGCATCCGACAGCGCGCCGAGCCAGCCGGCGGAACGGGGCGTCGTATTCAGCCACGCGCGCAGGATGTTGACCAGCGCGAGCGCAGCGAGGCTGCTGCTCGCGACATCGGCGCCGACATGCAGACTACTGGATTCCAGCCGCAGCAGATCGAGTATGCAGGCGAGGGCAGATGTCCCGACATCGGCGGCGCGCAGATGAATCAACGGCGGCAGATGTCTTAACAACAAATCGGCCGCGTCGTCCTCGAACGTAAATCGGCCGCTGGCCAGGCTGACCTCGGCGGCTTCGCCTCCGCCATCGTAGCGGGCAATGCCGTCTTCACCGCGCGAGCTGCGAATGACCGCCACGCCGTCTTGCGGCGGGCACGTCGGATCGCTGGCCGAATAGAACGGCTGCCCATATGTCATCAAATAGAAGTCGCCAGTTTCCAGGGCCAGCGGCGTACCGTCTTCCAGCCATAAGTAGAAGCGGCCCGACAGCACGCTGCCGAATTTGATGTGCTCGTAGGCCGGAAAGTGCATGGCCCAGGCGCCGCGTCCCTCGAAACGGGTCGAGAGCATGCTGCTGACGCGCAGCGTGGAGAGGACGTCCGAGAGTGCATCCATATCTGTACTATCTAATAGAAAAATAGCATTTTTAATTATATAAATATAGACCAAATCGGATCATCATGCCGTCTGTTCCTTTTCAGGGCAGATGGCGATGAAAGCATGGCAACTCGAGAGACTGGGCGCGACGCTGCAGCAGGTTGATCTTCCGACGCCCGAACCGCGTGCGGGAAGCGTGGTCGTTCGCATGGAAGCGTCCGTGCTGATGTCCTATATGGATGCCTACGTGGCAGGACAACTGCCGATCTACCATGCACCCGACCGGCCGTTTATTCCGGGCGGCAATGGCGTCGGCGTTGTTCACGCCGTGGGATCGGACGTCTGGCACCTGAAACCCGGTCAGCGCGTGGTGGTTTCCTCGCATGTCGTGGCGCAGGAGAACGTCGCCGAACCCGGGCAGTTTCTGCTGGGAGTGACGGCGCTCGGTGCGGTCGCACAAGACATGCAACGGGACTGGTCGGACGGCACGCTGGCCGAATATGCTCTGTTGCCGGCAACGACCGTCACGCCGATCGACGGGCTAGAGGATCACGATGCGGCCAGTCTGGCCAGCAGCATGCGCTATATCGTGCCTTATGGTGGTTTGCTGCGCGGCCGCCTTGCTGCTGGAGAAACGCTGGTGGTTTCAGGCGCCACGGGCGCTTATGGCACTGCGGCGGTGTTGCTCGGCCTGGCGATGGGCGCGGGGCGTGTCGTAGCGGTTGGTCGTAATGCCGATGCGCTCGCCGCGATCGCCAGGACGGGCGGGGCACGTGTCGTGACGGTGCCGGCGACCGGCGATGCTGCGGCCGACACGGCCCGCATCCGCGAAGCCGGTGGCGGCGCGGACCTGGCCTTCGATATGGTCGGCGGTGCGACCAGCCCGGACATGACGCTGGCCGTGCTCCGCAGTCTGCGTCGCGAAGGGCGTCTGGTCCTGATGGGCTCGATGACCGTGCCGCTGCCGATCTCCTATCTGGAAGTCATGTTCAATGGCTGGGAGATCATCGGCAACTTCATGTATCCGCGCAGCGCGTACCGCCGTTTGTTCGATCTCGTGCGTGCCGGTCTGCTGGATCTCGGCGCGATCCGGGCGATCACACTGCCGTTCAACGAACTCCCCCGAGGGATGCGGATGGCGGCCAAGGCAGGCAGTTTCGAGTGTGTCGTGATGCTGAATCAGGAGCAAGCATGAGCATCCTGAGTTATGCCTTCCGTCGATGTGACCTCCGACCAGCTCGACGCCATGGTGACCTTTTACGAAGCCATTCAATCCACTAGGTGCCGTCGCCGGATCGCAATGCCGCAAGCCGGAGTCCATGTCGCCGTCGTTGGCAGCTTCGTGTTGCTGGCTGGAGACGACGCTACGCTTGAGCCGTTACGTCCGGTTCAGGCCGTGCTCACAGTCGATTCGCTCGACGATATTGCCTCCGTGCTCGAGGCGCAGGGTGCAGAGATCGTCAAGGGCATTCATGAGAGTGCCGCCGGTGGTCGCAACCTGCTTGCCCGACATCCGGATGGGCTTGTCACCGAATACTACGAGCCGGCTGCCGTGCTTTCTTCGACCGAACAGACAGGAGCTTGATAATGACCACGATGCAGGCACCGCTGAACTCTGGGTTCGGATTCCATTCGGCAGCAGCCGATGTCATACAGGGCGTCGATCTGACTGGGAAAATTGCTATCGTGACGGGCGGATATTCGGGTATCGGAACGGAAACGACACGGGCGCTCGCGCAGGCCGGTGCCACGGTTGTCATTCCCGCACGCGATCTGGACAAAGCGCGTCAGGCACTCGACGGTATCGACCGCCTGGAATTCGCGGCGCTCGATCTGCTCGATCCGCTCTCGGTTGATGCCTTTGCCGAGGCATTCCTGAGCAGTGGCCGTCCGCTGCATTTGCTGGTCAATAGCGCAGGGGTGATGGCTTCGCCGTTTGCGCGGGACGGTAAGGGTTACGAGCTACAGTTATCCGCGAACCATATCGGGCATTTCAGGCTGGTCGCGCGTCTGTGGCCCGTGCTTCAGCGCGCGCAGGGTGCCCGTGTCGTTGCGCTGTCCTCTGGCGCGCATCGCAGGGCCGCGTTCGATTTCGACGATCCGCATTTCCATCGGCGCGCCTACGACCGGTGGATCGCCTATGCACAGGCCAAGACGGCAACGGCGCTGTTCGCCGTTGAACTCGATCGGCGCGGCGCGGCTGACGGTATTCGGGCGTTCTCGGTCCATCCGGGGCGGATCGAGACCGGCCTGCAGCGGCATATCAGCCTCGCCGACTTGCAGGCCTTGGGGTTCAGAAACGAGCAGGGCGAGATTCCGGCCGAACAGCGGCATTTATACAAGAGCGTCGCGCAGGGTGCTGCGACGACGGTATGGTGCGCCACGAACCCGATGCTCGACGGCAAGGGGGGAGTCTATTGCGAAGACTGCGATATTGCCGTAGCTGTCGATGCAGATCACACGGACTTGAACGGCGTGCTGCCGTGGGCGCGGGATACGGAGGCGGCTCGGCGGTTATGGACCCTGAGCGAGGAATGGCTCACCTGACGCCTCGCACGATTTTGCCTCGCATCGCTAGTCAGGCAGTCTGGATGGTCCCGCCATCGAGGACGTAGTCGACGCCGCAAGTGAAGCCTGCCCGCTCCGAAGCAAGAAATGCAGTCAGTTCCGCTACTTCCTCGGGCATGCCTGTACGACCGACCGGGACGCCGCCCAGCATGCAGGCGTATGGGGTCGGTTGCACCTGGCAATGCTGCGCCGACTGCGTGAGCACGACCAGGTTGATTGGGAGCGAGCGAGCCTTGATGCGGCCAGCGTTTCCAGCTCCCTGGGGCTGGAACCCGGCGCCAACCCGACAGACAGGGGCAAGCTCGGGTCGAAGCGGCACATCGTCGTAGATGCGCGAGGTATTCCGCTTGCTGTCACGGTCACAGAGGCCAACCGGCACGACTCGATGGCGTTTGAGTGGACAGTCGATGCCATCCCGGCGATGTCTGGACTGAATGGCCAGCCCCCCAATAAGGGCTACGACTTTGCCCGCTGTCGGCGTTACCTGAGGCGGCGCGGAATCGTGGCTCGTATCGCTCGCAAAGGGGGAGAGAGCAAGGAGCGGCATCGCTGGGTCGTCGAACGCGCTCATGCCTGGTTTGCCGGTTTCGGCAAACTGCGCATTCGTTTCGAGCGTCGTCTCGACATTCATGTTGCGTTGCTCTCCCTCGCTGCCGCTGTCGTCTGTTCACGCTTCGAGAGGGTAGCCGCGCTTCCTTCCGGAAATGCGGCCTCGAAGAACCGTACGTGCGAGTTTCGCCGCATACGGCTCGCGCGCGGCATTAAGCATCTCACCGATGCCGGTTGCCTCGTGCATCGGCAATCTTCGCTGGTGTCACATCGTTGATTCGTCCCGCTACCGAGACAAGGGTGCTGAACCGTGGCCCAACCGGTCTCTCACCAGCATCCCTTCAGTGAATCCCTGATGCGGGCCTACGATAGCCGCACCACGCGCATGTCAGCACCCTTTCAGGTCGGAGCAAATTTTGAATCCTTATGCCACTCGTTACGGGCACCCTTCGCTTCTTGCGCGTTCTCACTCCCGCTTTCCCAGCAGCGTTCCTTGCGGTTCACCTGCCGCCCCCATGTTGAATCAGCGAGACGGCGAAAAATCAGGGTTCCCGCGTCTCCATCCATCTCTACCGACCCGACTACTCCCGGGCCTGTCCGGTTAGCACCTGCTTCTTCCCCGGTGGCTGTCTGACTGGCGAAGCTGCCGCGCGCAGCTCACGGTATGAGCATCGCCAATACGGACGGAGCCCTTAAGGTTGCCATAAGTTCTGGCCGATATAGTTCAGGCTTACAAAACAACCCTCCGAACAACGCTTTGTTTCGGTCCTGAATGGGATCAGCTTATCCAGCGAATTTCCAGGCATTCTAGTGGACCTGCAATCGATGAACACCAAGCGAGAAGGCATCCAATCCGACCTCTGGGCCAATTGGCTTCTGCGTGAGCGATTTGCCGGCGATCCCGCTCACGAACGGGCTTTCCGTGCCGATATCAGTCGATATGCCGATCGTGTCATCGACGGTGCCAGGCTTGGGGCAGGCATGACCCTTGTCGACGTTGGCACGGGCGATGGACTGGTTGCGTTTCGCTCGATAGACCGCATCGGCCCCTCTCTGCAAACGATCCTGATTGATATTTCCGCAACGTTGCTTCAGCATGCCGAAGCAACCGCGATCCAATGCGGGGTTCGAGAACAGTGCACTTTTACCCAATGCTCAGCCGAGGCGCTTGAGGGCATTGGAAACGCCAGTGTCGATGCTGTTACGACCCGTGCGGTGCTGGCCTATCTACCCGACAAACCTGCCGTGCTGCGCGAGTTTTACCGTGTCGTGAAGCCTGGCGGGCGGATTTCCATCGCCGAGCCTATCTGTCGTGATGACGCGCTCGACGTAGTTGCCTTGAAGAAGACGGTCGACGCGCTTCCGGCCGGTACTGACGATCATATTTCCCGTCTGCTTTATCGCTGGAAAATCACGCACCTTCCCGGTACCGACGAAGGTATCGCAGCGAATCCGGTCACCAACTATAACGAACGAGACCTGGTGCGCTATGCCATGGATGCGGGGTTTACAGACATCCACATGGAATTTCATATCGACGTAGGTCCTTCGCCCACCACGTCGTGGGATGTTCTGCTGAAAAATCCGCCTTTCCCATGGGCACCGCCTCTTGGAGAGTTGCTTCACAATACGTTCACCAGAGAAGAGGCTCAACGCATTGAGCAAGCATTACGTCCGCTTCTCACTTCTGGCCAGCAATCCTTCGCCATACGTACTGCATTCCTGAGCGCGACAAGGCCACTTGCGTCATAGCAGGTGTGCTGCCGCAGATTCCCGATGCGAAGATGGCCTCGGCTCGCCATCTGGCGGCGTGTCTGGGCGATGAGTGGTTCGGATGAAGCGAGCGGTTTGTGCTGCGAATGCTGAATAAAAAATGGACGGTCCGCGGAAAGCGCCTGCGCGAACGCCAACATGAACAGATGGAACAGTAAGAAAACAATCACTCGATCGGAGGATACAGCTCAGCGTACCTTAAGCTTCCGGTGTTATCGTTGGATGGTATGCGTTGGGGAAAGATTTTTCTTCATACCAGTGCATATTTCGAACTGCGAATTGCAGCCGGGGTTTGAGCTGTGCCATCCGGTCGCCGAACAAGCATCAGGAAGAGTGTCCGTGCGCTATGACAAGAGTGCCAGGTTGATTCGTATTTTCCGCACCCACCTTTTCGTGGCTTCGCTTTCTGCGATTTGCATCCAGTTAATCCTCTTCGTCCCGGCAGCGATTTCAAATAAATCGACAGGACTTCAACTCCCCGAGTCGTTCAGGCTCTACGCTATTTCCCTGATCGTGGCCTCGGTGGTGTGGGTAAAGATCGTTGCTCGACGGGCTTTTGATCGTGCTTTGGCAAACCGGGACGCCGTTTTTTACGACGGTGCCTCACCCACTGTATCCGTTTCAAAGCACTGCATGCGGCGCAGACTTGTGCTGCTCCATGTCGGCCTTTCTGGTTGGTCAAGCGAGCCGGTCGGCCGGCAGACGGGGGGCAGCCGGGACTAGGTGGTTTTCACGGCAGTGCGTTCGACGAGATTGCCCGGACCGTTGCGTCCGTTCAGTCGTACATGCACTCCGGTAAATATTCGATTCGATTATGGCATGTCGGACTGGAACGAAAGCACGCGAATGAAACAGCGATGGACAGGAGGCTCGTCTGCGTCGTGTATGACCTTGCGTTCGAGACTTTGCCATCAATAAGGGACGGGCTTTGAAACACTTCAATCGTGCGCTTATCGTGACGTTGCTGCGCCTACTCTCCGTACTTCCCTATGGGTTCGTAGCGCGGCTCGGAGTGGGTGTTGGAACTGCGTTATATGCGCTGCCGAGCCGCCGCAAGCATATCGTCCATGTGAATCTGCATCTCTGCTTCCCGGAGAAGAGCGGATGTGAGCGGCGGAGACTCGCAAGAGCTCATTTTCGCCATGTTGTTCGCAGCTATCTTGAGAGAGGCATTCAGTGGTTTGGCAATGCCCAGTCGATGCGGGACATCGTGCAAATCGAGAGCAGGATCGATCTTGATGACGAAGTTGCACCACCCACCATCTTCATGGGCTTTCACTTTGTAGGCATTGAGGTCGGCTGCATGCTCTACTCAACCCGCTACCCTGTGGCCTCACTGTACACACGTATGTCGAACACGGTCTTATGCGATGTGGCCAGGCGGCAACGTGGTCGGTTCGGCGCCGAAATGATTGAACGCGCGACCAGTGCACGAAAGATTGTTGGCTTGCTGCGTTCCGGTAAGCCCGTCATGCTTGCAGCGGACATGGACCACGGTGTCGACGGTTCGGTCTTTGTGCCTTTTTTCGATGTTCCCGCGTGCACACTCACGGCTGTTTCGCGGCTGGCGAGACTGGGCGGCGCGCGGGTTGTCCCGTTCGTGACGGAGGTGCTTCCGAAGTATCAGGGGTACAAGCTGACAATTTTCGAAGCACTTGCAGATTTCCCGTCGGGGAATGATGAGGTCGACGCGCGACGCATGAATGCGTTTCTCGAGGAGCAGATCATTAGGCTTCCAGAGCAGTATTACTGGGTGCGCCGACGTTTCAAGCACCGCCCACCGGGAATGGATTCGGTATATTGAGAGTTGTACAGAAGGATTTTCTGGCGCCTGTTCAACTCTGGTAGTTGTTGTTCCTTTCATAACGCCGTCTTCGACACAACCGGGCGATGCTAGTGGCCGCTGCCGTGCCCGCCGCCCCCGCCGTGACCTCCACCGTGTCCGCCCCGACCTCCTGGCCCGTGACCCCACGGACCCCCGTGGTCACCATGCCAGCCACTACCGCCATGCCAACCATCGCCACCGTGCCAGTAGCCGTGGCCATACCGGCCGCCATAATGATCGTAGCCGCCACCGCCGCCCCAAACACCGCCATAGGCGGGTTCGTAGCCCGGTGCGTCGCCATAATAGTTCGTGAACCATGGTTGGTCGTAGCCATATCCATAGTCATATCCATAGCCCTGGTCCAGCGCACATCCCGCCAGTAGTATTGATACTCCTGCCGCAAGAACGAGTTTGTACATTGTGCGTCTCTCCTTCCTGATTAGAGAGGGCCGGGACATGCCAGTTTCTCGAAGGATGGTGAAGTTTATTTAATGTGAACCAGTCCGAATTCAGCTGCGGAGGCGCGGTGGGGACGCTTTGGGAGGTCCACATCGATCCTGGCAATCTCGCCGATTCACGTATCAGGAGGCGATCGAACCAGAACTTCAGAAATACGTATGATTAACCCACAATCGCGCGAGGCACGAACCCGATGATATAAATTGGGGGATATGCGTGTAGGCGTCACCCTCCGGTGGATTTGTATCAATCCATTTCTTTATTGCCAGAGCACTATCATGGTCAACGTCAAAATCAGGCTATAGCAACCTCGTCTGGCACCGCGCCGCACACGGATCGAAGTACCGGGTTGGGGCGGAACGAAGGAGTCGCGGCGGGATGGCTCTCACGAGCAGGGTTGGCGTTGTTTGCCGTTCGTGGAAGGCGCACAGTACGGGATTGAACTCTTCTATCCTCACGACAGCGAGGTTCGGGTCAGCCGCCGTGATGGTCAATTTGTCTTCGAAGGGAGGTTCGGCCCTAACCCCGAAACTGGTGTGAACTGGCCACCATTTCGCGCTTTCGGCAAAGGTTACCATTGCACCTGTTCCATTTCCGGTGACGCTCTACGTGATTGCTGTGCCAGTTCCGCGTTGTGGGCTTTCAGTGTCTCGACAGCGTTCGGAATGGGTTGAAGCAGGTCGGATAGGACGCCGCCGACAAGGGTGCCTGCGGTGCAGCGACATCGGCCGCAGCGTGTGCACCCGTACTTCCCAGGGTGGCAAGGCCGGCCAGTGTGCCAGACAGTCCCGCGATCTTGCGCTCCATCTGATACTCATTTTTTGGGTGAGTTGAGGTTTTCGGCGGAAAGGCGAACGAGGTAAATCCGCCGGCATACGCGCGGCGCGGCGGCTACTCTCCAGGTGCCTTTCATTGCGCCGTGCGAGAAGCTCGTGTCGTGAGGCACATAGCCCCGTTAGTCGGCAGATTCAGATCGCGTCGTTGCTGGCAGCCTCTCCTGCGTTCGTTAAATTTGTAAGAGCCCGTAGTGCCTCGCGTGGCACTGCTTGCAGGGGGCGTCCTACGTTGACCGTTTGCGGTGCCCGACTTCTGGGCGCCCGATCAGGTACGCAGTTCACGACTCCTCCTTCCGGACACGGTTGCGTCCGAGGAGACCAATTGTCACAGGCATGGCGAGCAGTACGAGCGGCAACTGCACGAGCGCCCCCGAAATAATCGCGATAGCCAGCGGCTGCAGCATCTGATCGCCCGATCCGCTGATTGAAGCACCTAACGGAACGAGCGCGAATATCATCGCGAGGGTGCTCATCAGGATCGGACGAAGCCGATTGAGCGCCGCCTCCTGTATTGCGACGCTTGCGCTCATCCCTCTGCGCAGCATCTGGTACTCCGAAACGAGAAAAATCGCCATCTCCGTCGCGATGCCGACGATCATCACCATGCCCATCATGGCCGTGATGTTCAGCTCGACGCCGGTCAGCCAGAGGCCGATGAACACGGCGCCGGTCGAAATAAGCGAGGTGGCCATGATGACCAGCGGAATGGCCAGTTCCCGGTACAGAAATAGCAGGAGAACCAGTTCCGCGGCGACCGCCACCGCGAACACCTTGATCATTCCCCGGGCCGCCATCTGCTGTTGCTGCCAGGCGCCACCGAACGTATAGGTCACGCCGGGCGGAATGATGCCGGGTTGGTCGAGCGCCTGCCTGACGGTGGCAATGGTTGAACCCAGGTCATGCGACCCGCCGATCTGCGCCGTGACGGCGACGATCTGGGCGAGATTGTCACGCGTCAGCTGCGGTTGTCCGGAAACGAACTGCACAGTCGCCACCGTGCCAAGCGGAAACAGCTGACCATCCGGCGTAGTGATCGGGAGTTCGCCAAGCTGGTCCCTGTAGATCGGGTCATGCGGCGCGTCCAGCCAAAGCCTGACCCCGACATCCTGTGTCGTACCGAGGTAACGGGTGACCACCTTGCCGTTCAGATAATGGTAGACCTGTGCCTCGACATCGGCGGATGTCATTCCCTTGAGGGACGCTGCTGCTGGATCGACGTGAATCTCGAGCGCGTCGCCAGCGGGGATCACACCGTCATTCACTGATGCCGGCTCGATGCCCGGAACCTTGCGGATGGAGTCAGCCACCTTCTTCGCGACTTCACCGAGGACATCCGGATCCTTTGCGCTCAATTGCACCACGACGGGTTGCCGACGGCCCACCATGTCGCCGATCATGTCGTCCATCAACTGGTGGGCGTCGAAATCGATTCCGGGCACGAGCTGGGCAATATCACCGGATATGCCATCCATGACTTTCCAGATGTCGGGGCGTTTTGAAGGATCCACTAGATGAACAAAGAAGTCGCCCTGATAGGTTTCCGTGAGATCGCCCCCAAGTCCTCCTCCGGTGCGGCGCGAGTACGTATCCACGTAGGGGCTTTGTTTGAGCAGCGCCTCGACCTGCTGGAGTTCGCGGTTGGTTTCGCTCAGCGACGTGCCAGGTGCCGTGTTGTAGTCGAGCACAAAGCCGCCCTCGTCCATGCGGGGCAGAAAACCCGTGCCGACGTGATGGTAAGCCACATAACCGACACCAGCGAGAACGAGCAGGCCAGGAGCAATCAGCCAGGGACTGCGAAACAACTGGTCGAGCAGCCGCGCATGAACTTGCCGCGCCCGCGTCTGTCTGCCGTGGCCCGGATCCGACCATTTACTGAAGTCGATTAGCATCCGCGCGAGCAGCGGCGAGGCGAATGCGGTGAGCATGAAGGAAATGATCAGCGACACCGCCATCGTCAACGACAGGAACTTGAAAAACGCACCGGTGACGCCGGAAAGGAAGGCGAGCGGAATGAAAATGATGGTGGTGGCGAGTGACGAGCCGAGCAGGGGAGAGAGAAATTCCCGTGCGGCCTTAAGCACGGTTGCATCGGGGTTTTGCTGATCCGGGGCGCCGGCGCGGCGGGCAATGTGCTCGATCATGACGATTACGTCGTCGATGAGCAGTCCGATGGCGGCAGCTATGCCGCCGAGCGTCATGATGTTCAAGGTCATCCCGAACATTGACAGGATCAGAATGCTGCACAGCACGGACATCGGTACGATGATCATGGCCACCGCGGTGACGCGCCAGTTTCTGAGGAAAGCGAAAAGCACGCCTGCGGCGAAGACGAGACCGATGGCGATAGCTTCCTCGAGAGCTGAAATCGACGAGCGGACAAGTTGGGTCTGGTCGTACCATTTGTAGAGGTGAATCTCTTTCGACTGCGTTTTCATAAACGCATCGAGGCGCTGCGTCACCTGCTTCGCGAGGCCCAGCGAATCCGAATGATCCTGCTGAAATACGTCGAACGTGACTGCGGGATGACCGTTATCGCTCACGAGCAGCCATTGAGGCTCCGATCCCATATTGATCCGCGCAATCTGCGCGAGGGGCACGACCCCCCCTTTACCCGTTCGGATCGTCACCTTGCGTACCGCGTCGAGCGAAGTGTACGCATTGTTGCCGACGGCAAGATAGAGCCGATCGTCATCCTCCAGCCGGCCAACCGCTGTGACGGTGTTGGTATCCGACAGGGCGCGGGTGACATCGGCCAGCGTAAGACCATAGGCCTGGAGTGTTTGCGGCTCGACTGAGACCTGCACCTCGGGTGTCTTGCCGCCCAGCACGCCGATGCGTCGAATACCGGCTATGCCGGTCAACAGCGGTCTGATCTGGTAGTACGCGATCTGCCGCAGTTCAGAGGACGGAATACTTCCGGAAACCAGTGCGTACGATACAAACGGCATGATGATGTTCGGGCTCATCTGGATCGCGCTATAGGCTGTTCCCTGGGGAAGATCGGGCATGCGCTGCGCGAAGGCTGCGTCAACGCTCAGCAATGCCTGATTCATGTCGAATCCCCACGGGAAGTCGACGAAGATCTCAGCCGATCCTCGCGAGGTTGTCGACGAAACGTCCACGGCCCCGGGCACCGCACGTGCGGCCGTCTCCAGAGGTTCCGTCACGTCGACGAGCATCTGCCTGGCGGGCATGCTGCCCGCATCCACCTCGATGCGGATGCGGGGGAAACTGGTGACGGGAAACAGTCCTACCGGCAAATTCACGGTGGCATACACACCGGCGAGCGCGAGCACGAAGGCCACACAGAGTACCGGAAGCCGATAGCGCTGAAGCCAGGTGGCAAAGCTCATTGGGCCCCCGCGTCGGACGGAGCGAGTCGAATCCGGTCGCCGTCGTCGAGCTGATAGTTGCCGGACAGCACGACTGGCTGTCCAGCGTTCAGCCCGTCGCCAGCGACGACATCTTCCTTGCCGTGAATGCCGACGATCGTCACAGCCACCTTCCGGGCGGTCATGCCATTGGCTTGCACAATATACGGATGCCCTTTGTCGTCGACCAGAATCGCCGCGTGTGGCACGACATACCCTTCCAGATTGCCGACTGTGATGGTGGCCCGTGCGGTTTCTCCCGAGAGGAGGCAATTCGCGCTTGCCGCGATCTCCACCGGGACGAGACCCGTTGCCGGATCAATCAGTGCGCCGCGCTGCCGGACGGTGCCGGAACACGTCCTCCCCGGGCCAGTGGCCGATATCTGTGCCGGGTTCCCGGGGTTGACCTCGACCGCGGCGGGCGGCACGAGACCGACCTTCAGGACGAGGCCGTCGGGCCTGGCGAGCTCGACCAGAGACGTACCCGCCGACGCGAGCGTGCCAGCGGTCGCCGCAACGTGCACGACGATCGCCTTGTAAGGTGACCTTATGATCGTAATCGCACCGGCACTGTCGGCAGTGAGTGCAGCGAGGTTTGCGTGGGCGTCGCTTGCGGACTTCTGCGCGTCCGCGAGTTGCTGGGCTGTCGCCAGGTGTTGAGCGAACAACTGGCGGGTACGCGACGCTAATTGCTCCGCGACGCGTGCCGCCGACTGAGCCTGCGTGTAGCCCGCTGTCGTCTGTGGGCTTGGCGCAAGCTGCACCAGTGGCGCGCCGGCGTCGACCTGCTCGGCCTCCCGGACGAAAATTATTTTCACGGCTTGCGATGTAGTGGCCGTTACACTATGGATTGCCTGCGCGGGGATCTGCGCAACGCCGTAGGCATCGATCGTGTGCGGCAAGCTCGCGTGGTGCAGTGTGGTGGTCGTGACGAGCACACTGGGCGCGGGACCTGGTGCATCTGCCAGACAACGCGCTGAAAACATGACTAATGTGAGGATGGCAAGGGGTTTGAGAGGCATCGTGATTACCTCGTTTGATCAAGCGGAGCAATGCGGGCCGAGGGTAGTCCGAGACCCAGTTCCAGTGCGAGCGCGACGCGCGCTTCGTCGAGTCCGCGTTCGAGGTCGAACACCTCGGTCGTTCTCTGCAGTGAGGTCGTTTCGTAGTCGGTAAGCGTACGCTGGTCGATATCTCTGCTTTCGTAGGCACTCCTTGCCGTATTGGCGTGAGATCGGGCGGACATTGCTGCTTGCCTGGCTGTCTCAAGAGTCGCGGCGATGCGCTGACTTTTCGCCTGGAGGCCGAGAATGCTGCTGACGGTATCGTCGAGTTGTTGCTGATACTGTTCATGCAGGAGCAGGCGGGTTGCCTGTGTCTGTGCGACCTGCCCCTGGTTGTGGTCGAAAATGGGAAGGTCGAAGGTTACTACCGGGCCGGCTGATCTGATGTCCGACGTATCCGAGCCCCAGGTTCCTCCCAGCACCAGTGCGGGAAACTGTCCGAGGATGGCTGCTCGCACGCTTTCGTCGGCAGAGCGATAACCAAGCTGAAGTGCAACCAGGTCCGGGCGTCGGCTTTGGACATTGGCTACCAGCGCGTCGGAATCGGCGGGAAGGGCGGGAAGGTTGGGTTTGGCAATGGCAAACCGGACCTCGGGCTTCATGCCAAGAAGCGCATCGAGGCTCTGCCAGTTGGCCGACTGTGATTCGCGCAGCGATTCGAGCGACCGCTCGGTCGTGGCCTTTGAATCCTGCACGGGGGCGAGATCAGCAAGGCCCATGTCGCCGGCGGCGACCGCGTTGCGCACGTCGGAAGTCGTTTGCGATACCAGGGCGAGTTCCTCCTCCATGGCGGAGATCGAACGGATTCCCCAGTACAGATCGACAGCGAGAAGTTGTGCCTTTTGCGCAACCTGCCATTCTTTCCAGAGCAGATTGGCATTGACCTGTTCCACGCCGGCGCGCGCGGCGGCAACGCGTCGGCGATAGGTTACGAGCGAGGCAATGTCCTGGGAAAGGGACGCCGTGTACGCGCCGGTGGTGCCGGGGCCACCGAGCAACGCAGCATATCCGAGGCCGACCGATGGGTTGGGAAGCATCGCGCTCTGGATCAGTTGGGCTTCGGCAACTGCCTGTTCGCCTCGCTCGGTCTGTAGTTCAGGGGCGTTGAGTATAGCGAGCAAGCCAATCTGTGCGACGGTCAGCGGTCTGGTGATGTCGATGTCGGTCGCAGCAGTCTCGCCCGCAAGCGCGGGAAGGGTATGCCGGATGTTCTCGATATGCTCCGCAAGCCGGGCGTGTTGCGCTAGCGGCAACGGCTGGTATGACGTGCATCCGGAGATGACTAGTGCAATTGAAAATACAGCCGGATTGGAAAAAATCTTTCTCACGATGTTTCGTAATGCTGTCGCACGAACAGTGTCGTGTGGGGAATCGCAAGGCGGCTAACAATGACCTCATCGCACGCCCACTATCAATCGCCGGATAGTAACTGGCTTTCGGGCATGGCACGTACTGATTTTCAGCGGTTTTTCTCGTAATTTTTGTGTCTTGCAGCGCTTAAGGTTGAGATAAGGCTTGATCGTCTAGACTGTCGCGATTCTGCGATTTCGTCGGGGACTGCGGACTCAATTCCTCCGGAATATCGCCCGGCTTCCGGTTGATCCGATATCTCGATGCGTTGCTTCCCGGTCTGTTGGCTTCCGACAACTGCATGCACTGTTCAACCTATCCGTGCAAATATGCCATTCAACATCTCAACTATCGGCGCACTCATATTCTCTGCGACGTGTGTCGTTACCGCTCATGCGAATGGGCTGGAACATTTCGTCGGCCGAATCGATTTACCCGGCGTGCCACTGAAGAGCTTTGATATTGGCTTTGCAACTGGTGGCCTATACGCATTGGCTGATCGGTCAAATGCCTCAGTCGACCTCGTCAACACACGAAATCACAGGTTCGTGGCAAGACTTGGTGGATTTGAAGGAGCGCAAAGTGATGACCGTGGCGGCCCTAACGGTGTGCTCCTCATCGACGGCCATCAAGTCTGGGCGGGGGACGGAAACAGTAGTGCAAAGATTATCGACATCGCTGCGCACACTGTTACATCGGTTTCGACCGAGGGTGTCAAACGAGTGGATGAACTCGCGTACGATCCGCGAGATCATCTGGTGATTGCCGCTAACAACGCCGACGAACCGCCTTTCGTGACGCTGATTTCATCGCGGCCACCATACGCCGTCCGTTCGAAAATCACATTACCCATGGCAAGCGACGGGATCGAGCAGCCGGTCTGGGACGCGAGAAGCGGCATGGTTTATGTTGCGATTCCGAAGCTCGACAATAAGCCCGCCGATGGAGGAGTCGCAGTGCTGGATCCGAGGCAAGGGCGGCTTGTCAGAATGGATCATGTATCGAAGTGCATGCCGGCCGGACTCGCTGTGGGGCCGGGAAACCAATTGCTTGTCGGATGTAGTGATGATGCCGTGAGTGCGGGCTTTCCCGCACGAACGTTATTGCTCAATGTGGACACCGACGAAGTGAGCCGGACCTTTGGGCAAGTCGGTGGATCCGACGAGATCTGGTATGACCCGGCGTCGGGACATTATGTACTGGCTGCGGTAGGTAACCCCGGTGGACCCGTTGTCGGGATCATTGACGCGCGCCGAGTTCGATGGATAGGCAACGTTCCCACTGGAAAGGGCGCGCATTCGATTGCCAGTGAGAACGGGACCATTTTCGTACCGGTAGGCGCGGGCAGCGCTAACTGCCCGAGAGGATGTATCGAGGTTTTCGGGCATTGAGGATCCGTTGGGCGAATGATCGATCGCACCGTTGCCGATACGCAGCGGACACACTCGTCGACTGGTCGGCGAACGATGCGGCCGGAATGATCAGCGAGATGGCGAAGACCGCGCTGGGAAGGACGAGACTCATGGTATTTCCCCCACGTCCACAGCGTCGAAGGATGCCGGGGCGCATCGACTCCATAGTTCGGTTATGGTCTGCCATCCTTAAGCAATCCTTAAACCATGCTTAACGTGGTGGATAAGGTCGTCTGGCGCGGGGCGGTGTGAATGTTCTTGATGTTGCAGCAGCAAGGGCGGGCCGGTTTATAGTGGAAGGGGAATGGTCGGCTCCGTAGGAGCGCGGCGATTGATGCTGGAGTTGACCCTGTAATCCCGGACACAGCGTCACACTAAAGTTGCCGAATCCATCGAGCGCCGAAACTCGCGGGGCGAGCAGTATTTCAGCACGCTATGGGGATGCTTCTCGTTGTAATGCTTGAACGCGATGGCCAGGTTGCGTGCCGCGGTCGCTGCATCTGGCTCCGGCATGAAGGCGACGTAGTCGCGTTTCATCGTCTTGACAAAGCTCCCGGCCATTCCGTGACTTTGCGGGCTGCACACCGGCGTGGCCAATGGCTTCAGGCCGATGGCCACCGCGAACCGACGTGTCGTCGGCCGTATAGCCCGAACCGTTGTCGCTCGGCCACTCGATTTCGGACGGTGTATGCAACTCGTTGCCAAACCGGTTTTCCACTGCAGCCAGCATCACGTCGTGCACGATGTCGCCGCTGTGAGCAGCCGTCGCGGCCACCCAACTCATCGCTTCACGGTCGCAGCAATCCAGAGCAAACGTCGCGCGCCGCGGTTCGACGTTGTCACAGCGAAATTCGAAGCCGTCCGAGCACCAACTCTGATTGCTGTGCGCTACGACCACCTTGTCGTCGTGGCGATGTTGCGGCCGAGGCGGAATCGCTCGGCGCTGCATCAGCAGCCCGTCCGTGCGTATGATGCGATTGTTGTACTTGGTCGGGGGACGCAGCGCGGCCAGGAGTGGACACTGGTTGAACCGACTAAACCGACGCTCGAACGGCGGCTGAGCGTTTGGGAATCGCCATTCCTTGGGTGGCGAAGATAGCAGCGTCGCCACGCAAAGAGGAAGCGCCCATGTTCGCAAAATAGTGAAAGCCGTCCTGCTCAGACGCCAACCTGTTATCTTTTTGCCGAACAGGAAAGGTTAGGGCGCCATCGTTGTATTCGGCACCCGCTTTCACCCAGCGTTCCGCGCTTTCGCGCACCATCAGACCGGCGTTGATCCATTGGTATCGATCGAACATGACGGCCTCATCGTCAAGTGTCGGGGTTGGCGGTGATTTCGAATGACCGCGCGAAAATGGCGCAATGTAACTGTCCTGCAATACCATACGTCGTATTGAGGGTTTCTAGCCGCATCCGATAGTGAGAGCCGAGAAAGATGGTCAAACTGATCCTGATTCTGCTAGGCACGGACTTTCTGCGCAATCGCTGGTGCAGCCTGATGGTGGCGGGCGTGCTGTTGTCGTTGCTTGGGATCGGCGTGCTCATCGATGCACTGGACGGCGCGCTGGGCTTTCCCATTTCATGGGTTGGCTGGCTTTTGCTCGCCGAGGGGCTCGTGACGCTTTCGGTGGCATGGTCGGGCGTGGGTGGGCAGCGCAGGCTGCGGTATGCGAAGGGAATCACATTCGTCGTCGCGGCGGTGCTGATCCTGGAGGGATCGCATCATGGCCATTTCATTCTTTCTGTGTTGATCGGCGCGGTATTTCTTAGCGATGGCGTATTGCAGGCGGCATCCGCCCTGGTGGTGCGTTATCGGCGCTGGCGCACCGCGCTCGGCTTTGCGATCTTCGAAGTCGCACTGGCCGTCTTCATGTTTCAACCTTATCCGACGCACTATATCGGCACGGTGCCGTATTGCGTCGGCGCGCTGTGCATTTTCGCGGGCTGGAATCTGATTCTTATCGCCTTGCGCGTGCGTAAGCTCACCCGCAACCCCGCGCTATCGGGCGAAGCTGACGCCGCAACGGCGAGCCTCGAAAATGCTCACGATGCACCGGCGCTTCCCGCGTTCGACAAACACGAATGGGACGGTCCGCCTGCCGACGACGAGCCGGCGCTGACGGTGCATGTGTGGACGCCGGTAGGTTCGTCGAAGCAGGAAGTGCAGCGGCGCTTGCTGGTGGATCGGTATATCGCGGCCGTCGGCCGGAACGGCGTGATTTCGACGGGACACGCCGCGCTCGAATCGCCGGGCGGTATATATGTGAGTCTTTATCCGGCAATCGAGATAGATCGTTCTCCAGATGATTTCGCGCGTCTGCTGCGCGCGACACGAGAAAACGATGTGCCCGGCACGTTTCAGCCAAGCTATACGATCGAGTCGAAGGCCTGGTGTCCTTCCACTGTGCGCGTGCGCATTCGCAACTACGATCCGCTGCGACTCGAACGGTTCTGGCGCATCTACAAGGAAGATGCGACCTATAACCTCACGCATCGAAACTGTTCCAGCAGCGTGTCACGCGCGCTCGAAGCGGCACTGGAAGGTGCGGCGGGCCGCCTGTATGGCGCACGCGCGGGCTGGGGCGCCTTGTTCAGGATGATCGTGACGCCGGAATTGTGGGTTGCCGCGCAGATTCGCAAGCGCGCCGTCACCATGGCCTGGACGCCAGGGCTCACGCTCGACTATGCCCGGGCACTCAGCATGATCGCCGATCCGCGGCCTTACGCCTGGCACAAGGTCGCACGTCTGGCCATCGCGACCATGCGCCGGGCGCGGCAAGACTGGCGGGATGAAGCGCGGCACGTGCACGACGACGCGACAAACAAGGCATGAAGGAACGCGACATGGATAAAGGTCTAGATCCTCGGCTTCCTTGCGCGCGTGGCGTTCCTCGTTGGGGCGACGGGCCTTGAGGCGTTGACGTGAGAGTTGGGCGATTACTTCGCCGGTGCTCGCGCCGGGCGGAATCTCGTTGCGAATGACCCTGGACACCATCGGCGGACCCATGCGTATCGACACCACACGCGAGGACGATATCGGCCACCTCGTGCGTGCAATCGACGACGTGGCGCATGGCCTCTGGTCGCGCTCGAATCCGGGTTCGTCTCCGGTTGTCGTCTGATGCGAAAGCCTGGGGGGGACCGCTGTGCATCGTCAAGAGACATCCGTCAGGCCGTGCGTGGAACGGCCGATGCGGGTCGGCTACGGCCAACTGCATCGGGCGGTAGTCGGCCGCCACCAACGGCCAGTCGACACCGACACGTAGATCGTTAACAATCGTGGCTACACATTTGCTCCGGCCATCTACAGATGAAGGTATCGCGAGATTTCGGAATCGTTGTCCGACGAGCCGCACTCACGGCCAAGAATGTCGATCTCTCGACGGTTATGGCGGAATTTAATTTGCGGACATACTTTGACGAATCTAGCAATCTGATCTCGCTTGGTCCGTTTTTCGGCGGAGATGCCGCAGACGCGTGTATGAGGTCTTTGGAAAAGCTCGATCTCGCGTACATCGACGATTTTTTCATCTTCGAAGGGTTTGTGCCCGACTGGTGTTCGGTCGAAGTCTTTTGAAACGCAGCCGCCGACGAAATGCTTGTGAGCGGCCATTAAGAGGCGTTCGCCGCGCGTGTCGACCAGACGCTCAGGCGGCATCTCAACCGCCGAGAACGGACGTCCTGCTAGCGCACATGCTTGAGCCGGCGCTGCCCCCCGTGCCAAGGAGTTTGCGAGTTGGACGCGCCACTAACTCGCGCACAGCGGCACCCGTGATGCCGCGCCGTGAAATTCACATTGTCGACGAGAGAGCGAAGACTCGTTTTCGCGTCGTCCAGGTCCACGAGCAGACGAATCGCCCGCTCGCAATACGCGATGCATCAGGTGTGACGGTGATTCTGTGAGTCGTCCGATTTAGAAGCCTGACGCGCAACTGTGCTTCGCCCATGCGGCGGGGCTAGCGTTGGAGCAACGATCGCTGCCCGTCTTGGCATCAACCCTCGCTGGCACGCGAACGTCACCGACTCGTCGACCGGGACCGGCGCTTCGTCGACGTTGACCTGGACGTGGAGGCTTCGAAGTCGCGCGCGAGCATCGCGATGGTGACTTTCGCGAATCTCGCGAGCATGACGGTCTCGGCTTCCTGGAGCGTCTCTGAAAGTTGCGCATTCACCGCCTGTTCGACAAGACATTCCGGGTGATCGTGCGAAACGAGGTCCGAGAAAAGCGGTGGTTCACCGACTGCGCGATAGACGTCCAATAACGTAATGTTCTCAAGCGGTTTGCCCAATACCCATCCGCCGCCGTGCCCCTTTTCTGACGTGACATAACCCATGTCGCGCAGACCGCCAAACAAGCGTCTAACAACGACGGCATTCGTATCCAGCATCTTGCCGAGCGCTTCGGAAGTCAACGGGCCATCCGCATACTTCAGGTGAATCAGCGCGTGCAGGGCCCGTGATATGCGGCTATCGGTTTTCATCCTGGGGGACTATCTCATGAAACATTTGGAGTTGCGTGATAGTGTAGCACGGCGCTATCATGCAACCAGACAAGTTACTTGAGAAGGAGGAAACCTATGTCAGCACATTACGATGTCATCGTGATCGGTGGCAGCTTCGCCGGTCTTTCCGCCGCGATGCAACTGGTGCGCGCGAGACGGCGTGTACTGGTGCTTGATGACAGGCGTCCACGCAATCGCTTCGCACCACACTCGCATGGGTTCCTCGGACAGGATGGCAAGGCGCCAGCCGAGATCATCGGCGAAGCGACAGCCCAACTGGCGGCGTATCCGACCGCGCGGATCGTCGCGAGGGAAGCCAGCACGGCAGAACGTATCGGTGATCGATTTCTCGTCACACAAGGCGATGGGAGCACTTTGAGCGCGGATCGCCTGATTCTCGCCACGGGCGTTCGCGACGAACTACCGTCCGTGCCCGGCCTTGAAGAGCGATGGGGATTTTCAGTACTGCATTGTCCATACTGCCACGGCTACGAAGTAGGAGACAAACGGCTCGGCGTTCTGGCGACACACGCGCTTTCAGTCCATCAGGCGATGCTCGTTTCTGATTGGGGACCGACGACATGGTTCACGCAAGGCATCGTCCAACCGACGCCCGAAGAGGCTGCTCTGTTCGACACCCGTAACGTGCTCATCGAGCGGACGCCCGTCATCGACATAATCGGAGCTTCCCCCAACATAACCGGATTGCGTCTCGCCGATGACCGGGTCGTCGCTATCGATGCACTCTTCGTCGCGCCCCGGACGCGAATGGCGAGCCCACTCGCGACACAGCTCGGATGCGCGTTCGAAGAAGGACCGATGGGCCCCGTTATCCGTGTGGACGAATGGAAGCAGACGAGCGTGCCGGGCGTGTTTGCCGCCGGTGACGCTTCGAGTACCTGGACAAACGCGACGTTCGCATCGGCCGCGGGCGTTGCGGCAGGCGTCGCAGCTCATCGTTCACTCATCTTCGGATCGTAAGCGGTGAAGCCGATTGCTGTCGCTGCACCTCTTGAGGCGAAGCGCACGCCAGGTAGCCTTCCGCTGCCCACGTCCGTCGAACCGGGATCATCGCCTTGGTTTCCCGGACGGCAAATTCCTTTCAGGGACCATTCATAGCGAAGCGGGTTGAGCTCGATATCGCTCATCACATGGAGCATGGTCTGCTCGGCGACTTTCAGCTTTTCCTGCTGACCGCCATTCTGGCAAGCACTGTCGGCGCGTTTCTAATTCCCACGTTCCGGCGTTATTTCAGCCGCGCTGTTGATCACTTTCAAGCAAATCACTCGATCCCTCGTCTGCTACTCCATATCTTCAATCGTGCAGCCGTGGTTCCTTATGTGGGCGACTGCATATTGCGCGGCGATGCCGTTTCATCAGAAACGCGGTGCGTCCTCTGAAACCAGGAGCTGGCACCCCGACATTCTTCGAAATGCCCAGAAACGGTCATCACACTGAAACGCGATGAGTCGCAGCATCGGCTCCGTAAGGGCTGGTGGGAGAAGAAGATGGCGTTGGAGCCGGTTCGCGAGATACGCAGGGACGGTCGCGACGATCTGGAACCGGTCGCGCAATACCTGCGCATGTCGACCGATCACCAGCAGTACTCAACGGAGAACCAGCGCGCCGCGATTTCCGAATACGCCGACAAACACGCCATGCGTGTTGTACGCACCTACGTCGACGAGGGAAGGAGTGGGCTGACCTTCAAGGGGCGCCCAGGCCTCAAATCCCTGATTGCGGATGTGACACAGGGCCGGGCCGATTTCCATGCAGTTCTTGTTTATGACGTCAGCCGCTGGGGGCGGTTCCAGGATGCCGACGAAAGCAGCTTTTACGAGCAGCTCTGCCGCAGGGCGGGCATCCGGATCATCTATTGCGAGGACGATATTGCCAACGATGGCAGTCCGGTCGCCGGGCTCGTTCGCCAGGTGCGCCGGATGGCATCAGGTGACTTCAGCCGCAACCTGTCCCAGAAAGTGTTTGCAGGACAGCGCACGCTGGTGCTGCTCAGGGTCCGGCAGGGCGGCACAGCGGGCTTTGGCATACGTCGTCAGCTTGTTGATGCGCAACGCCAACCCAAGGAAATCCTTGCCTTGCGACAGCACAAGAGCATCCAGACTGATCGGGTCATTCTCGTGCCTGGTCCCTCAGAGGAGGTGTCGATCGTTCTGAACATGTACAGGCGGTTCGTCGGCAGCCACTGGACCGAGCGCCAGATCGCGGGTTACCTGAATGAACAGGGTATCCGTACCGATCTGGACAGACCATGGACCCGGGGGACGGTCCACCAGGTTCTCACGAACGAAAAGTACATCGGCAACAACGTCTGGAACCGGACCTCGTTCCGGTTGAAAATGGAGCATCGGCGAAATCCTCCAGAGGAATGGGTACGCTGCGACGGCGCATTCGAGCCGGTCGTCCCGCTGGCGCTGTTCAGGGCGGCACAGGAAATCATCGCCGCGCGCCACGCCCGCATGACCGATGACGAGATGCTTGATGCGCTGCGTTCGCTGCTCGCGCGAACCGGATTCCTCTCGGGCTGGGTCATCGACGAACATGAGGACATGCCTTCAAGCGGGGCCTATGCCTCGCGCTTCGGTGGTCTGCTGCGAGCCTATTCGCTGGTCGGTTTTCGGCCCGCGCATGACTACCGATACCTTGTGATCAACGAGGCGCTACGCCGTCTGCATCCCTCTGTTGTCGACGAGATTGTGCATGGCATCGAAGCGGCAGGGGGATGGGTCGCGCGTGGCGAAATTGCAGACCTGCTGCTGGTGAATGGCGAATTCACCGTGTCGGTGGTTGTCGTCCGCTGCCGGTCGACGTGCACCGGACGCCGGCGTTGGGCGGTGCATCTCGATCGAGCCCTGATGCCTGACGTCACCATCATTGTGCGCATGGATTCCACGAACACGTTCGCATATGACTATTTCGTGTTGCCATCCATCGACTTCCCCGAGGACGTGCAGGTGCTCAGGGAAGAGAACCACTTTTTCCTTGAGGCCTACCGGTATGACGATCTGTCGATCTTCTATGGACTGAGCGCACGCACACCCTGCAGGGAGGCGGCATGAAAGATGAAGTGGGCGAAACCGTCGAGCTGATCGACGTCGACCGGATCCGGGTACTAAACCCGCGTGAACGTAACCGCCGGGTTCATCAGGAGATCGTGCGCAGCATCGAATCGGTCGGCCTGAAAAGGCCGATCACCGTATGCAGGACTGACGAGACGGCCCATACAGGAATCTATGACCTTGTGTGCGGTCAGGGCCGGCTGGAAGCGTTCATGATTCTCGGGCAGAAGAAGATTCCCGCGCTGGTGATCTCTGCGCCCGAGCGCGAGTGCCTGATCAAGAGTCTGGTTGAAAATATCGCCAGACGCCAGCCACGCGCTGTGGAGGTGCTGGAAAACATTTCGATCCTGCGGCACCGTGGTTATTCGAATGCGGAAATCGGCCGCAAGATCGGCTGCTCTGCTGAGTGGGTCAAGGAAATTGGGATACTCCTTGATCGTGGTGAAAAGCGCCTGCTGGCGGCTGTTGAGGCGGGCCAGATGCCGCTCAGTCTCGCGGTCGATATCGCGCGAGCGCCCGACGCCGAGTGCCAGACCCTGCTCATGGACGCCTATAACCGCAATGAATTGCGGGGAAGGAAGGTCGCCGTCGTCCGCAAACTTCTCGAACTGCGTGCGAAGTCCGGCAAGACGTTGAGCAACAACGTTTCATCCCGTTCGCGTAGCAAAGCCTACAAGCCGGACGAGCTGCGCAGGCTCTATGAGCAGGAGGCCGCCCGGCATCGGGCCGTCGTCAAGCGGGCAGAATTCACGCAGTCGCGGCTGATCGGCGTCATCGAAGCCTTTCGCGATCTGCTGCAGGTCGATGAATTCGTCGATCTGCTCTCAGAGGAGAGCCGTAATTCGATGCCGGAGTTTCTGAAGCTGGCAGCCCTGAGAAAGGACGGAGCGGGAGTCGGTACATGAACATGCTGCAAACCCCGAAGCCCGTTGCATTGGGCTTCGAGCAACATTGCGTACGGCTTGATCTCGCGTGTCTGCGTCCGAACAAGACGCTCTCCGAGGGCGTATGGAAAAGCGTGAAGTACGCGCAGATCCTCGCTTCGGTGAAGGCCATCGGGCTGGTCGAACCTGTCGTGGTCAGGCAGCATCCCGCCGAAGCCGGCGCCTGGCTCGTTATCGACGGCCATGTGCGGCTTCATGCGCTCAGGGAGTGCGGTGTCGGCTTTGCAGTATGTCTCGTCGCGCTGGACGACGAGAGCTTTACCTATAACCGTCACTTCAACGGGATGGCCGCCGTGCAGGTTCACCGGATGATCGTGAAAGCCCTTGACCATGGTGTTCCGGCGGAAGATCTCGCCTGCGCGCTCGGGATATCGCTGGATGCCATCAAGGTGCGCTTTCGCCTGCTCGACGGCGTCTGTGACGAAGCCGCCACCATACTCGGCGACAAGCAGTGTGCGCTCGGGGTGTTTCAGGCACTGAGGAAGATGAAACCGTTCCGCCAGATCGATGCGGCAACACGGATGGTCGACTTTAACAACTACTCGTCGAAGTTCGCTCAGGCCATGCTGGAATCTTCACCACCCGACCAGCTCGTGGAGAGCGGTCAGGTGGTGCCAAAACGTAACGGCTTCGCCGAAGCCAATGCCCGTCTGGAAAAGGAAGTAGCAACGTTGCAGGCGGAAGCCCATCTTTACGATCAGAGCTATGGGCGCGACACGCTGCAACTGATGATGCTGACCAATTATCTCCAGAATTTGCTGGCGGACGCGCGGATCGTGCTGTGGCTGTCCGAACATCGCCGGGACTATCTGGCGATGTTCAAGAAGATTGCAGAAATCAGGACGCTACCGGCTGGCACAAACGACGCATAGCAGGGTACATCGGCAGTTCTCACGCACTCGCGCGCCGGGTTTTATCGGCATGAATGATGTTGAGCTTTCGTGGTTGGATGTCCCTCGCAGGGTTAGCTCGATGTAGGCGTCACGCATTGCCTGTGCTGATCCTCGCTTGTGCGTCAACGGGTGACGCTGTGCAGCTTCCCGGCGCCATGCACTCGCCGCACCGCCTGGGCGTTCGTGCCTGTGTGTCGCGAGCCAGGGCAACGGGTCTATATCCAGGTAGTTAATCAGCATTTGAATATGCAATTCGCATTTTCTGCGGTTTTTTCGCCGAAAAATCGCTGATGTTGCCGATCGTTAACAATGGTGCGTCCCTGTTTCCAGTAACATCCCGTCATTCGCTGTAAGGGGTCAACAAGAACAAACAGGCAGTAGGCAAGATGCACAACGGGGTAAATAACATCGTCCGTGGCGCCATGCAGCGCGCGGCGGCTGCGGACCGGATGCGGTTCATGGATGCGGGGGTAGGGGCAATCCGGCACGGCGCTGTGGCGGCGCGTCACGGCTGCCGTCATGGCGGGCGTGATGTATTTCGCGCCGGCCGTGCTGCTCGCAGACCAGACGGCGCACGCCGCGCCGATCGTCGACCCGCACGCACCGGTTCCGTTCCAGCCAGCCGTCACCCAGAGTTCGGCAGGCGTACCCGTTATCAACATTCCCGCGCCCAATGCTCAGGGGCTGTCCGTCTCGCAGTTCCAGAGTCTCTCGGCGGGCAGCGAAGAGCTGATCTTCAATAACAGTCTCGTGGCGGGCACGTCGCTCACGGGCGGCCAGGTGGGCGCCAACCCGAACCTTGCGGGGCGCGCCGCCTCGACGATCCTGGCGCAGGTGACGTCCACCGGTAGCCAGTACGCTTCCGTGATATCAGGGCCACTGGAGATTTTTGGCAACACCGCGTCTCTGATCATTAGTAATCCAAACGGCATATCCATCCCGGGCGGCACGGCGCTCACCAATATCTCGAACCTCACGCTCACGACCGGCACGCCGCAGTTCATCACGGCCGCGGGTGGCACGGCGACAAGCTATGCCAATGCCGGGGCGCTCGCGTACAGCGTGAACTCCGGCAACATCTCGATCAACGGGCCACCGGGCAACAACGGCACGCCCGGTCCTGGCATTGCCGGTACCGTTGGCAACATCGACCTCATCGGCCAGACCCTCGCGGTCAACGCGCCCATTCAGGCCAGCAACCGCGTCAACCTCATCTCGGGCAACCAGCTCGTCACGCCTACCGCCACCGGTTTTACGGGTACCACGTACGACACCGCTTCCAACGGCACGACCAACACGGCGTCGGCCATCGGCAATGGTGGTGTTGCAATCGACGCGAGCCAGTTCGGTTCGGTCACCAGCGGGCAGGTGTTTATCGTTTCGACTGCCGCCGGCATGGGCGTGAACATGCAGGGGCCGCTTGCCGCCACGGCGGGCAACGCCGTCGTCAATGCGAACGGCGACATCACGGTCGGGCAAACGTATGCCAGCCAGAACGTGAGTCTCACGAGCGCAGGTGCGACGAACATTACCGGCACGGCACTGGCCAACCAGAACTACACGGTCAGCGCGAACGGGGACATCAACGCGACGGGCAGCGTCTCGGCGGGTCAGAGTGCGTCGCTTACCGCTGGTGGCAATCTGAACGCCACGTCGGTGGCTGCGAATGGCAGCACGACACTCAATGCCGGCAACTCGATGACGCTCGGCTCGGTGTCGGGCCAGAGCCTCGCGCTGCAGGCCACAACAGGTGACCTGACGGTGAACTCGGCGCTGAGCGCGCCGGGCACGATTACGGCAAACGCCGGCCAGGATCTGACGATCAATGGCGCTGTGCAGGGCGGCAGCACCGTTACGCTCACGGGCGGGCATAACGCGAGCGTGAATGGCGCGGCGAGCGGTGTTGGCAATACGTCGATTGCCGCGACGACGGGTACGGCGCAGATCACGGGCGATGTCGTCACCAATGCGGCGTTGTCCGTCTCGGCCGGGCAAAGCGCGCTGATCGGCGGGAACGTATCCGCACTGGGAACCCTGAGCGTGACGGCCGCGAACGGTGACGCCACGCTGTCAGGTACGGCGGTGACGCCCGGGGAAATCACGGTACAGTCCGGCGGCACCACGACGCTGGGCGGACAGACCCAGGCGGCCACGGCGAGCGTCCGCGGCGGCAGCGTCGTCGTCAATGGCGCGCTCACCACCACGGGGGATGCGACGCTTGCCGCGACGAACGGCAACCTGACCGGTACCGGTGCCATCGGCACGACGCAGGGGAATGTGAACCTGTCGGCGAGCGGGAACATCGCGTACAGCGGTGCCGTCCAGGGCGGTGCGGCCGTGTCGGCGACGGCGGCTCAGGATGTGTCGCTGGCGAATGTTTCTGCTCCCGGAACGATCACGGTCCAGGCCGGACGCGACGTGAACGAAAACGGCAGTGTCAGCGGTGGCAGTACGGTGGCGCTCAGCGCAGGCCGCAATGCGGCGGTGAGTGGTGCCATCGCCGCAATGGGCAACACGACGATCAGCGCGACGACGGGCACCGCCACCGTGAGCGGCAACCTGCAGTCGAACGGTGCGGCGAACGTCACGGCCGGACAGGGCGTCGCGCTGGGTGGCACGACGCAGGCGCAGGGGGCGGTGACGGTCAGCGCGCAGTCGGGCTCGATCTCGGGTAATGGCAACGTCGCTTCCTCGCAGGGCGCGGTGTCGCTCGCCGCGGGCCAGAACATCGGCCTGACGGGTGCCGTGCAGTCCGGTTCGACGGTCACGGCCACAGCGGGCGGCAACGCTTCGCTCGGCGGCACCCTCACAGCGCCCGGTGCGATTGCCGTCAGCGCAGGGGGTAACGCGACCCTGGGCGGCAGCGCTACGAGCGGCAGCGCGTTCACGGTGACCTCGGGTGGTAGTGCTGCCATCGACGGTTCAGTCGCCTCGGTCGGCGACATGAGCCTCTCGGCGAGCGGCGGCACGCTCTCTACGGGCGGGACGGTCACGACGGCCGGCGCGCTCAACGCAAACGGCCAGCAGGGCGTGAGTCTGGGCGGCACGGTCACCAGCGGCGGCAACGCGCAGATCGGTTCCAGTGCGGGCAGCGTCACCGTGGCAGGCACGCTCTCTAGCCCCGGTACGATTGCGATTTCGGCAGGGCAGGACGCCACCGTCTCGGGCGCGGTGCATAGCGGCAGCGATACGACTGTCGGCGCCGGCGGCAACGTGGCGCTGGATGGCGGTCTCGAAGCGGACGGCACGGGCAATGCCACGGTGAACGCGGGCGGCAGCCTCACCGGCAGTGGGGCCGTCAATGTCGCGAACAACACGACGCTCACAGCCGGCAGCAACATTGCGTTGACCGGCACAATCCAGACGGGCAACAACCTGGCGGCGACGGCTGGCCAGAACCTCACGGTAGGCGCGACAACGGCCGTCGGCACCGAAACGCTCACCGCCACCAACGGCAGCGCGACGCTCGGCAACGCGCTCTCGGGCGGTGCCATGAGCGTGACGGCGGGCATGAACGTCAACGCGCAGGGCACCGTGCAGTCGCTGGGCAACCTCGCGATGAATGCGAACGGCGGCAACCTCACAGCGAACGCAACCGTATCGTCGGCGGGATCGGTAACGCTGAACGCGGGCCAGAGCCTGACGCTGGGCGCACAGACGACCGTATCGAACGATGCCACGCTGACCGGCACGATCATCACGACGCAGGGGCTGGCCGTGGGCGGCAATCTCAGTGCCACCGCGATCAACAGCCTCGACACGTCGGCCGGTCAACTGAACGCGGCCTACAGCGCGAGCGCGCCAACGCTGAGCGTGAACGGCAATGCCACGCTCAACGGGGCGAACGTCACAACCGCCAACGCGGTGATCGGCGGCACGTACAGCGCGACGGGCACCGCGAACCTGACCACAGGCGGCACCGCCGCTTACATGGGCAACGCCACGCTCGCCGGCGGCACGGTGACGAACGTTGGCACCCAGATGGCACAGGGCACTCTGACTGTCTCGGGAAGTAACGTTACGAACCAGGGCGCGCTGTCGTCGCTCGAAACGATGGCGGTGACGGCTGCGAACCTGAACAATTCAGGCACGATCTACGGCCCGACCACGAATCTCACCGTAGCGGGCACCACCGCCAACACCGGTGGCCTGCTGGCAACGAACGCGCTTAATCTCACCACGGCGAACCTGAGCAACACCAACGGGTTGATCTTCGCCGGAGACGTGAACCATCCTACGGCCGCGACGGGTGATACCTCGGTGACGGTGACGGGCGGCAATGGCTCGTACAACAGCACGAATGGCCAGATCCTGGGCCAGAACAGCGTCACGCTGAACCTGCCGAACCAGACGATCGATCCGTCATCCAGCGTATTCGGTACGGTCAACGGCGGCAACGTGTTCAACCTCTCGGCCCAGGCTATCAGTAATTCGGGCACGTGGACGCTGCCGGGCACGACTGTCAACGTGACCGCGTCGCAGGGCATCAGCAACGCGGGAACGATCAACCAGGGCACCGGCTCGCTGACGCTCAACGGTGCGGTGACCAATTCGGGTACCGTCAATGCGAACGATCTGACGATCAACGGTTCGCTCGCGAACGCTGCGGGTGCAACGATCCAGGCGGGCGACGCCTTCACGCTCAACGGCTCAGGCACGAACGCGGGCACGGTTGAAGCCGTGAACGAACTCACGATTTCCGGCACGAGCTACGACAACTCGAACGGGACGACCCAGGTTGGCAACAGCAGCAGTGCAGCTGGTGCCGGCAACATGACGGTCAATCTCTCGGGCGATCTGACCAATGCGGGCGGCACGATCTCGGCCACGAACAATCTCACGATCAACGCGAACAACGTCATCAATTCGGCCGCGACGTCCACCACGACGACCACCTCCACGACGACCGTCGTCAACACACCGCTGCTGATGTCCACCGTGATCGGCACGGAGACCGCTTACGGGGCCGGTAGCGGGGGCGGACAGTTTGGTGGTGGCCTGGAACTGGTGACGGTGACCCAGCCCGTCACGCTGGGTGGGCTGCTCGCCACCACCGGCGAGATTCCCGCGAATGGCTGGAACGGAATCGCGAGCAACCCCGATTGGGGAGGCGCCGACGGTTTCCCGGAAGGTCCCCAGAGCGCGCCGGTCGCGACCTCGGGAACGGTGACGTTCGAGCAGGTCGGAACCCTGGTGGCGGGCGGCAGCGCCGACCTCTGGTTCGTGCAGAACAGCGACATCTCCGGCGCCGCGGCGACGCGGACGCTGACGATCCCGACCGTCACGGAAACCACGACGACCACCGGGTCGTTCGCGGCCAGTTCGGTGATCGCAGCGGGTAACAACCTGAATCTCACGGCGAACAGCCTCAATAACCAGAGCGGAACGATCAGCGCCGGCAACGATGCGAACCTGAACGTGCAGTCGCTCGAGAATAGCGGCACGTCGATTACCACGACCGTCACCGATGCTGTCGATTCCGCGTCGCTGACGGCGTTCATGAACGCCCTGGCATCGATGCAGGCCTCAGGCGGCATCTCGGTCTGGGGGCGCGGGAATTCGAGCGGGCAGTACGGATCCCGCTCGAGCGGCTACAACTCGGGTCCCGCCGCGCCACCGGCGTCCTTTACATTCGATGCGGTCAGCGCGATCGCGATTCCGTCGGTGTCGTCTTCGGTCACGCAGCAGGGAACGACGGGCCAGATCGTGGCCGGTCATAACGTGAATCTCTCGGGCGGCAGTCTTACGAATGGCGGCAACATTGCGGCGGGCAACGACGTCAACATCACAGCGAGCAGCTTCACGAACCAGGGGGCCAACACCGGGACGATGACCACGACGGCCGGTTGTGCGTCGGGGTATTCGGGGTGCACCGCCGGGGCGACGAGCAACAACAACTCGCAGACGTACAGCTACCAGCAGATCAACGCGAACGTCACGGCGGCCAACGACGTCGTCATCGCTGCGAACACGGTCAGCAACACCTACGGGAATCTGGTCGCAGGTCGTAACGTCGTGATCGGCGGCGCAGGCACGACAGCGAGCGACACCTCCGCGACGCCGACGAACCTCGTGCAGGCGGCGAGCGTGACGAACACCTCGGGCGCGATCGAAGCGGGTAACGACGTGGACCTCAACGCGGCGACGCTGACGAACACGATCGCGGCACCCGTGCAGATCCACCAGAACTATGGCAGCGCCACGCCTTTCACCAGTTGTACGCTGAACTGTGAGGCATATGTCGACGTGCAGTCAGCCAGTCCGGCGACGATCACGGCCAACCACAACGTCAACCTGACGGCCGGAACCTTCAGCAATACCGGCAGCCTTGTGACGGCGCTGAACAACGTCACGATCAACGCGACGGGCAGCGCCGCGAGCAGCAACCAGTACCTGTACGCGTATTACCGGGGCGGGTACGACAAGAACAACCCGGCGTCGATCGCGTTTGGCTGCGCAGGGAACACGTCGCTGTGCCAGCAGCTTTACGGCAGCGCCTACGTGTCCGGCGACACGCAGAATCCGCCGGGGCTGCCCGATGCGGTGGGACTGCCGGATTTCGTGCCGGGGACCATCCAGGCGGGCAACGCGCTGTCGGTGAATTCGCCGACGCTGACCAACACGGGTAACGTGATCGGCCAGACCGTCAGCCTCACGGGCGCAACGCTGGTCAACGGGCTGACGAACCCGACCGTCTATACGCCGCCGCCCGCTGTTTCGGGACAGGTGATTACGCTGGGACCACCGGCCGTTCCGGCCAGCGCTGCAACGACGGTCAACAGTGCGGGGCTGCTGACGAACATGGCCGGGCAGCCGGTGTCCGTGACGGGCACGGCAGGGCCGCCCGCGAACCTGCCGCTGGGTACGACCACGGTGGGCAGGCCGGTCGCGCCCGGCAGCGTTACCGTGAACGCGCCCATCGGCGCCCAGGCCGGTACGGCACAGGCGGAAACGGCTAACGGTGTGGGTAACGGCACTGCGGTGCAGACCGTCGGCAGTCAGACGGAAAACGTGACGTACCTTGTAAACAGCCCGGCTTCGGCGGTGACGGATGACGTTTCGCCTGCGGCGCTCCTCGCGAAGTTGCCCGCGAGCCTGCAACCCGATACGACGCAGTTTTACTACGATCCGTACACGCAGGCGCAGCAGGTCGAGCAGGCTGCGCTTGAGGAGACGGGCCAGTCGAGCTTCTACAGCACGACCAGTGCGACCGACAGCACCGGTCAGGCGTCGATCAACAACCAGGATACGGCGGCGCTCTATGGCGCGGCGCTCCAGTACGCCGAGCAGAACAACATTGCGCTGGGCACGCAGTTGAGCCAGCAGCAACTCGCGCTCGTGAATGCGCCGATGCTGTGGTACGTCGAGGAGACCGTCCCCGAGCCGGGATGTACGGCCACGGGTAACGCATCCTGCCCGACGGTTCAGGCGCTGATGCCCGAGGTGCTGCTGCCGCAGAACTTCGCGACGGTGAACGCGGACGGGACGATCACCGGCACGAACGTTACGCTCAACTACGCGAACAGCATTCTCAATACCGGTTCGATCTCGGCTTCCGGAACACTGACGGTCAACACGGGCACGCTGACGAACGAGCAGCGCTCGACCAACGTCGGGGACATCTACCAGGACGTGAGCACCGGTCTGGCGGCCACCACGGGTACCGAGGTGCAGCAGGGCGGCTACATGACCGCCGCGAACTACGACCTGAACGCAGACGCCATCAACCAGATCGGCGGCGCGCTCGAAGTCACGAACGCGGATGGCAGCGAGAACACGGCTGCCACCGCGCAACTCCTCACGAACCTGAAAAGCCAGCTCGGCAGCAGCTTCACGCAGAGTACCGTCAGCAACGATCTGACCACCTCGATGGTCTACACCAATAGCGTTGGTCTGGGGGGCGAGATCGCTGCGATGGTGGCGGCGGTGGTGGTGTCGATCGTTACTGCCGGTGGTGCCGCGGCAGCAATGAGCACGACCCTGGCACAGATGACGCTGGGCCAGGCCATGATTGTTGCTGGTGTGAGCGGCATGAGCGGAAGTCTCGCCAGCCAGTTTGTTGCCGGCAATGGCATCAACATCGGGTCGGTCCTGGAGGCGGGCGCGATAGGGGTGCTCACCGCTGGCCTGACGGATGGCATCACCTATAACAGCTCAACCGGTTCGTTTGGACTTGGCAATCTCGATCAGGGGTTGAACAGCCTGCCGCAGAACACCAGCACGTTGGGGCAGCTGGCAGGTATCAGCAACGTTGGTAATGCCCTGACGGGAACCGTGTCGCAAGCGGGAGAGGCAACAGCGCAGAGCTTGCCGGAAGAACTGGCTGCGTTAGGTGCAACCGCAACGATCAGTGCGGGGGTACAGACGGCGATTGCAGGTGGCAGCTTCCTGACCAACCTGGAAAGCAGCGCTGCCAGCGATGCGTCTGCCGCTGGTGCGTACGCAATTGGTAATGAGGCGCCGACGCTGACGGCAGATCTCGGCCCGGTGGGTGGCGAACTGGCCTACGTTGGTCTGCATTCGGCTCTAGGCTGCGCCGCGAGCGCGGCCGAAGGCACGGGTTGCGGTGGCGGGGCGATTGGTGGGGCGGCGAGCGCAGCGTTCTCGTCGGATTTTATCAGTGCAATCGATCCGACTGGTGCACCGCTGGATTCAGGCCAGCAGGCGGCAGTGGCTGGATTCGCTACGTTGCTGGGCGGTGGCCTCGCCGGCCTCGCGGGCCAGAACGTGACTGCTGGCGCAATGGCCGCGCAGAACGAGGCGTTGAACAACGACACAGCAAGTGCCGCTCATACGGCCTATGCGGCACAAAATGGTGGACTCGGCAGCGCAGCGCTGGCTGTAGCCTACTCGTTGATGCCGTGGTTACCGGGTAATCCGGCAACACAGGCAATCGGCTCTGGTGTTTCCTCGACGGTCCAAGGGCTGATTTCGAAGATCCGGGCGAACTACGGGGGGCAGACGCCACCGGCCGATCCCAATAATCAGCTATCCGGCTCGAACGGCGGTGGTAACAATACCCCACCGACAGCGGGTGCGGTGGTAACGCCCGCACCGTGTCTGGCTGGCCCGGGCGCGTGTGGGATGGTCGTGAGTCCCGTTGTTACTCCCGGCGCACCGATATTGTCGAGCGGAAACAGTGGCGACGAAGGCGGTTCGACAAGTGATCAAGGACCTTCTACAAGCACAGAAGGGCTGACACCGTTTCAGCGCGGGATACAATTCCAAGATGACGCACTATCGGCGCTCGGGGTGCCGGAAAACACAGATCGTATTACGGTTACGTTGCCAAATGGTTCCCCGGTGACGGTTATTCCCGATGCCTTGGACGGTTCAACGATAGTGGAAGTCAAAGATGTTACGAATCTGTCGAATTCCAACCAATTCAGAGGCTATCTAGCGACAGGCAATCCGATTCAACTCATTGTTAGCCCGAACACGCAGTCGATTTCGCAGCCGTTGCAGAATCTCGTCAACAGCTCAGGTGGATCGATTCGAATCTTCAATCCAGCAACTGGATCTTTCAGCCCGTGGATATCGAAATAGCAGGTGCCGTGTGAAATTTAAGCTTCCGGTGAGTGTCAACGTGCTGAGTCCGCTGGCGTTTAGACGGCCAGAGGATTTCCTCTATGCCGTGCAGACGTTTCACGAACTATTGCCCAGCATATCCCCCGACAAGTGGGGCTGGTGGGAGCCCCTTGATAGGGACTTCGATGGTCAAGATCTGGATAGGCTTATCCCGGACAGTGGGAACTGTGAGACAGTCTATTGGCAGCGCAGGAAGCGACCAAAGGCTGAAGGTTCTTTCGCTGTTCGATGGAACAGCAAATCCCCCAAGGTTCACGATACGCATTCGAATATCAGTTTCAGCGTCGAACTTGGGCAGGTCGAACAAGCTGCACTCGTCGCTTACCTGAAGCTATCAAGCTTGCGCGCGAATGCGGATTTTGCATTAGTTGATGTGCTGGCCGAGCAGGACAGAGACTTCGCTATCGAGAATGGATCAGCACCCTTTGGCGAGCGTTTTATGGTGGTGACGCACCTCTTACGGCATTGGCTTCCCGACGTTTTCTGGGGCACCGTCTTTGGGCCAGCGTACGTGAGGCTATTTGGGAAAGATCTGTTGTTATCTGCCCCAGCCTACGCTGTAGAGGAGCTAGGGCCAGAAATGGTTTATGTTCAGCTAACCGAAAGGATGGCGGACGTTGTCGAAGACAATCCAATAGTGAAAGCCCGCCGCAAGCTCTTCAAAGATCACTTTGACAGTAACGCGTTCTTTGTTTCTGGCCAAGGTTACGATCGCCTGCAGCGAGGTCCGATCGGAGATGTGTTCACGGTGCCGAAATTTGACCTAATCGCGGATTAATTGAGCAAGTAGACGCGATGAAGTCGCGTCAGCGATGGTTTTCGGCCACAAACAACACGTTGATGTTCTCTCAAATCAAGACTGGTCCGTGGCTTGGCGAGGTCGGCGGCTCCGCGCGCACGAAAAGATCATTGCCAGAATACGACGGTCTGGACGACAAGCCATTCGGGCCGCGGCAGTCCAGAACCGTCTGGAACAGAGCGAGCATCAAAGCCGAAAATCCGGCCCGGGTCGCATGGTGGGTTTGTGACTATTGAAGCCCGGAAGGAAAGCAGGGCCTTCGCTGCGCAAGGCAACTGAGGCGACTTTGGGTATGGAAACGGCAGCATGGCGTTGATGAAACCGCCGTTAATGTAGGACTACAAAAATGTATAAATACGGCTTCTTTCGACTACGGGGTACACGGTTTCGGTTTCGCCTTGCAACCGGCGCGCTGCTTGCGCTGCTCGTCAGCCGGGCCTGGGCCACCGGCATGGTAACCGGCGGCGGCACCGCGACGAGAATTTCTACGGCGGCCAACGGCCACCAGACAGTCACCATTGCGCCTGCTGTCGGCGGCGTCTCGAACAATACGTACTCGTCGTTCAACGTTTCATCAGCCGGCGCAGACCTGAACAACGTCGGCGTGAACGCCAACACAATCGTCAACCAGGTCACGAGCACGAATCCGTCGCTGATTCAGGGCGCGATTTCCGTGCTCGGCCCGCGCGCGAACGTGATCATCGCGAATCCCAGCGGCATCACGGTAGACGGCGGCTCCTTCGTGAACGCTGGCCACGTGGTTCTGTCGACCGGCGAAGTGAGCTTTAACGACATCACACCCGCACCGGGCCAGACCCAGCGTAACGTTGTGCTCACCACGAACCGGGGAGCGATCACGATTGGCCCGGGCGGTCTCTCCGGCACGCTGGTCAATCTCGACCTGATCGCAAAGCAACTGAACGTCAACGGCCCGGTCACCAACAGTTTCACCAGTTCGACGGGCGGCATCCGCGCGCTCATCGGCAGCAGCACGAGTCTCTACGACACGGCATATTCTCCTTCGGACAACAGCCACGACTGGCTCACCAGTTCGACGCCGTCCAGCGCGACGAACCCCGGTATCGCGGTGGACATCACCGCAGCGGGAGGCCTGACGGCCGGCCGCGTGCAACTCATCGTCACGGACCAGGGCGCCGGCGTGCGCAGCGCGGGAGCGATCTACGCCACGGCGGGCGATGCCACGGTGCAGGCCAATGGCGACATCACGACGTCTGGCGGCTCCATCACCGCGGCGAACGACGTATCGCTGACGGCAGGCGGCGCGATCGGCATGCAGGGAACGCAGATCCAGGCGAGCGGCGACATCTCGATGACAGCGGGTGGTGCGATGTCGCTGGCCGACGGACAGATCGAGGCCGATGGCAACGTCGGCCTCACCGCGACCGGCGCACTGTCGGCACAGGGCATGCAGGTGGGCGCGTCGAACAACACAACGTTTAACGCAGCCAGCATCACGATTGCCGACGACGCTACCGGCCCGTCGAAGATCACCGCCGACAACGCTCTTGCGCTGACCACTTCCGGCGATATCAGCAATACCGGCAGCGAGCTGCAGGCCGGACTGATTTCGGCGAGCGGTACGGCCAGTGGGGGCGACCTGACGCTGAACGCCGGCGGCAGCATCACGAACCTCTCGGATGCGACCAGCCTCGGCATCCTGTTCGCCGCCAGCGGTGCGGCAACGCTGAACGCCCAGGGCAACATCACCAACGACAACGCCCGCATCCTGGCCAACGGGGCAGTCACGCTCGCGGCCCAGGGCGACGTGAACAACGTCATCGATCACACGGGTGGAGTCGACGGCGGCGCGCCGGTTGCCTACTCGTCCGAGGGCGGCCGCTTCCTGTTCTTCCAGCACACGTCCAGCGGCTTCAACATCGACTACGGCACCGTCACGGAGCCCGACCAGCTCGCGTACATCGCCTCGACGGCGGGCAACGTCTCGGTCTCCGGCCGCAGCGTCACGAACTCGGGCGGCATTATCCAGTCGGACGACGGCAACATCACGATCAACGCGCAGCAAGCCTTCACTAACGCGGCGGTGTTCGCCGGTCAGGCGGGCTATTCGGAAAGCTGCTTCATTTTTTGCCATGGCAACGCATCGAGCGACGTGACGCCCTACGGCGGCGCGATCCAGTCTGGGCAGAACGTGTCCATCACGGCGGGTACGAGCGCGACGAACACGGGCGGCAACGTCTACGCGCAAGGCAATCTCGCGGTAAGCGCGCCGGTCACCTACGCAACCGGTGTGCTGGGCTATTCGGCGATCAACCAGGACCACGGTTTCAAGGCGTTCTTCGGCAGCACCTGGGCTGAGATCATCGCGACCGACGTCGGGGGCGGATTCACTGCCGACGGTCTCGTGACGCTCACAGGCGACGCGACCATCAACGGCGGCTACATCTCGGGCGGCAAGGGCACGAGTGCGACGGGCGGCATCACGACCGTGCGTGCACCGTCGACCACGCCGGTCGTGATCGGGCAGCACCTGGGTCTTACGACGTGGTGGTGGTACTGAGCATGCAGACGAAGAAAGTCTGGCGGCGTGCCGCATTGCCTGCGGCGCTCGCCGTTTCAACGAATATCTTTGCCCAGACGCCGCCGCCGGTTGCACCGCCCGCCGTTCCGCGCCCGATCCAGGACCCGGGCCTGCAACTGATCGACCAGCAGCGTGCCGCCGCCCAGCAGCAGCAACTGGCCCAGCCCCCGGCACAGGTGAGCGTGGCGCCGCAGGGCAGTCAGAACATACTCGACGTCCCGCTGGATACACCAGTCGACCAGATTGCCGAATCGGGACCGACATTCCGTGTCGCGCACATCGTGCTTGCCGGGCCGAAGGGTGAACCGCCCGCAAAGACCGCTGTTTCGAAAGCAAGGCTCGATGCCGTCATCGCCGCATTTACCGGTCATGAACTGGGCTCCCGGCGAGTGAACGTGCTGCTCAGGCGGTTGACCGATGTCTACGTTTCGGCCGGCTATGTGACCACGCGCGCGCTGCTCGGTCCACAGAATCTCGCTTCGGGTACGCTGGCGGTCACCATCGAGGTGGGCCGCATCGAAGCCTTCACGGTCAACGGCAAGCCTGTCCATCGCCTCGCGACGAACGAGCCGTCGGCAGGTGGAGGGTGGTTCACCGACGAAGGCTACGAGTCCGCGTTTCCCTCCGATCCGGGCGACCCGCTGCGCCTGTCCGACATCGACCAGGGCGTGGCGCAGATCAACCGCATGCGGCGCAACCAGGCCAGCGTCCAGATCCTGCCCGGCCAGACCGTGGGGGACTCGGTGGTCGCGATCAGCAACCCGCCCGGTGACAGCGTGTACGGCACGCTCGGTGTGGATACCTACGGCGCACAGGCGACCGGCATCACGCGCTACCGGGCTGGCATCGAGGCCGACAACCTCATCGGCCTGCAGGAAGTCCTGAGCCTGAACTACATCGACAGCCTCGAGAGCAATGCCCTTGTCGGCTCGTTTGCGGTTCCGTGGGGCCGCAACACGTTCAGCTATACGCTGTCCGATTCCGAGTACCAGCAACTGGTCGGTACCACCGCGCTCGAGTACGGCCGTACGCTCAGCCACATCTTCGGGTGGAACTACCAGCTCGGGCGGACGGTGTCCGACCTGACGGCCATCGACGCGACGCTGTCGTGGATGCGCACGGACCGGAGTTATCGTCGGAAGTGGTGTATGCGGCGTAGGGAGGAGGCAGGAGAAGGCGGTGGCGATTGATGGAGAATGTTGCTTTCCACGGTAACACTTCCTCAATCGAACTCCACCACCATGGCGAAACATACGCAGGAAACGAGCAGCAGTCAAACAGCAGAACCGCAATTTGAGGGCGCACCCGGCCTGGACGATCTGATCCAGCAAGGGGCGCGGCGGATCATCCAGCAGGCAATCGAGGCGGAACTGGCGGCGATGCTCGAGCAATATTCGAATGTGAAGACGATGGACGGCCGGCGCGCGGTCGTGCGCAACGGCTACCTGCCAGAGCGCGAGATCGTCACGGCGGTAGGCCCGGTGCCGGTCAAGGTACCGAAGGTTCGCGACCGCTCGAGCTCCGGCATCAAGTTCAATTCGACGATCGTGCCGCCCTATGTGCGCAAGTCGCCGCGCGTGTCATCGTCGCTGCCGTGGCTGTACCTGCGAGGCGTCTCAACCGGCGACATGGGCGACGCACTGTCCGAGCTGCTCGGCGAGCAGGCTAAAGGGCTGTCAGCGAGCGTCGTGAGCCGCCTGAAGGCCGCATGGTCAGAAGAGTACGAGAAGTGGAACAAGCGCGACCTGTCCGCCTCGCGCTGGGTCTACTGGTGGGCCGACGGCATCCATACTCAAGCCCGCACAGAGGATTCGGACGGGCAGTGCCTGCTCGTGATCATCGGCGTGAAACCGGACGGCGGCAAGGAGCGCGTTGCGCTCAGCGACGGTTACCGCGAGTCGAAACAGTCGTGGATTGAACTGCTGCTCGATCTGAAAGCGCGCGGCCTGCAGGCGCCGCCACTGCTCGCGGTTGGTGACGGCGCGATGGGACTATGGGCGGCACTCGATGAGGTGTTCCCGCAAACGCGACATCAGCGCTGCTGGTTTCATAAGGTCGGAAATATCCTCAACGCGATGCCCAAATCGCAGCACGGCAAGGCCAAGGCGGCGCTCGCAGAGATCTGGAATGCCGCGACGCGCGCCGATGCGATTGTTGCGTTCAATCAGTTCGTCGACGTGTACGCGGCCAAGTACCCGAAGGCTGTCGAGAAGCTCACGAAGGATCGAGACGCACTGCTCACGTTCTACGATGTCCCTGCGGAGCACTGGCAGCATGTGCGGACCACGAATCCGATCGAATCGACGTTTGCGACGGTACGCCATCGCACGAGCCGCACGCGCAACTGTCTGTCGCGCGCGACCTTCCTGGCGATGGCGTTCAAGCTGATTGAAGCGGCCGGGCAGACCTGGAGGAAGATTCGCAGCGCCGAGAAAATTGATCAGCTTCTGAAGGGCGTTCCGTTCAAAGACGGAAACCCGGTGATTGAAAGCACACCGGCTCCTCAAGCGCTGGCCGCCTGATCATGCCGTCCCGCCCGTACACCACTATTGACGATTGCTCCACGGACCGCGCGGTGAACGACATCGATCTGGATCCGCAGCGCCTTGTCGTACTGCGCGTGGGGGGCAACTGGCTGCACCGCTTCGTGCTCAACGATGCGCAGGGAAACGTGACGCTCGATGCCGGCGTCTCGGAGGGCCTGCCGTGGCTGGAGGCGGACCACGACGCGCCGGGGATCTCGCGCGACGACGCGCACAGCCAGTTCACGAAGGCCGATGCCACAGGCACGTTCACGTTGCCGCTGCCGAAGCTGGGGGGGGGCAGCGTTCGCGTATCGCGGTGCGGTTGGCGGCCAGTTCACGAACGTGGCGCTGTACGGCACCGAGCAACTGTACCTGGGCGGCATGGACACGATCCGGGGTTTCCGTTCGGGCGATCTGGCGGGTGACCGTGGCATTTACTCGCGCAACGAGCTGGCCTGGGTGAACGTGCCGGTGTGGCACGACGCCCGTATCGAGCCGTATGTGTTTCTGGATGCCGGCAAGGCGAGTCTCGTCGCGACGCCGGGTTTCCCGACGCTGGTGGGCATCGGCAGCGGCCTGCGCGCGCAGTGGCAATGGCACACCCAGCAGTTCTCGGGCGAGGCGCTGGTGGGGCGCCAGCTATGCCGGCCGGCCGAAATCGGCCCGCGCGCGACGCTCGTGCTGGGCACGTTCAACTGGGCGTTCTAGCAAAAATCTTTCTCATAAGGGTGAATCCATGTTTCGACTCGACAACACGATTCGTGCCGCATGCGTAGCGGCGTTTGCTTCAGTTGCGCTGAGCGTGTTCGCGCCGACGTTTGCTCACGCAGCGGACGCGCCTGCGGCGGGGCTACCCGCGGGCACGGCAGCCGTCGTCAACGGCGTGAGCATTTCCGACGTACAGCTCGACGAGGCGGTACGCGTGGCGGTGCAGGTTGGCCATCAGGCCGACACACCGCAACTGCGGCAGGCGGTGAAGCAGCAGCTCATCGCGCGTGAGCTGTTCCGCCAGAACGCAGAGAAGGCGGGTTATGGCACGAAGCCTGAGGTGCAGCAGGCGATGGACGTGGCGAAGACGAACGCCGAAATGCAGCTCTATCTGAAGGACAACATTCACGCCGAGCCCGTCACGGATGCGCAGGTCAAGGCCCGCTACGACGAGATCGTTGCGTCGCTGGGCAGGGTGGAATACAAGCCGCGGATCATCGTGGTGCCGGATGAGGCGACGGCGACGATCGTGCTTGCGCAACTGAAGTCGGGGCAGCCATTCGACGCACTGGCGCGCCAGTACAGCAAGGCGCCGAGTGCGGCGGCCGGGGGCGAGCTGCCGTGGGTCAGCTTCAAGACTCCCGCGGAAGACGGCAAGACCCAGGGCTTGCCGCTTGCCGTGGCACAAGCGATTGCGCAGCTTCCGGCGGGTGGTGTGACGCCGCAGTCTGTTGCCCTTGGAAAGGACGGTAGCGGCCCATATGCAATCGTTAAGGTGGACGCGATGCGGCCAACGCAGGTGCCGGCGTTCGATCAGGCGAAAGCGACCATCGCACAGCAACTGCAGGCGCTCGCATTGGAGAAAGCGGCGGCGCTGTTCACGGCCGGGCTGCTGAAGGGGGCGACAATCCAGCAGTAACGGAGTGAATGGAGGCGGGTGCGGGCTGTGGGAGTCTTCGGGGTATAGGTCGTCTTCGTCGAAGTCGACATCGATCAGGGCGTTGCCGTTGACGATGTTATAAGCCAGCGATGGCAGCAATGCCTGCTCGATCTCCTTCTGCCCAACCTGCGTCGATCCAGCGGTTCCCTCATCAAGCAGCTTCAAGAACAGGGTGGAGTTGCCCCTATTAAATCGAACAGGCCACGGCTATTTGCAGTAACACAGCAATATGCCAAGCCGTTTGGCGACGTATTGGCGTCAGGTTATCTGAAGCTGCTGATGACTGTCCAACGACCTTCTTCGAATACACGCGTAGACTTTTTGATGACGCGTCAATACCGGTCCGTCGTATCATCCGGAATTCATCCAACGCCAGGAGTCTTGAGCCGATGATCCTGATTTCCCGTACTTCCCTACGTCGCTGGTCTGCGATGGCGACAATCGCCATCGTTGCAGCGACATCGGCGCTACCCGCGCAAGCCCAACACGATCGACGTGGTGGTGGCGGTTACGGCCGACCCGAGTATCGCGGTGGCGGGTATCACGGCGGCGGCGGGTATCACGGCGGCGGCGGGTATCACGGCGGTGGCGGGTATGGTGGTGGCGACCTGGTCGGTGGCCTGGTTGTGGGCGCGCTCCTTGGCGCTGTCGCTGGCGCGGCCATTTCGAACGCGACGCAGGCACCGCCAGCCGATGTCTATTCCGCGCCCCCGCCCCCACCGCCCCCGGGCGCCTACTACTATCCAAACAGTTACCCAGCCGGTTACTAAAATACGTGCCATGGCGCGGCACCAACACATGGAACGTCAGAGCGACGCACAGTTGTTGCCTGCAGCCCATCTATCAGCGAGCATCCAGCCATGAAAAAATTGGTCCGTAAGACTGTTGTTCCCACCTTGTTCGTCCTTGCCTTCTGCACCACTTCCGCGTGGGCGCAAACGACGGCGGCAAGTAGTCCGGTCGCCGCATCTTCCGCTGTTGCACATCAAGCGCAGAAGCATGGCGACTTCGTGGAGCAACGGATTGACCAACTCCATTCCGAATTGAAGATCACCGCCCAGCAGTCGCAGCAGTGGGATGCGTATGCACAGGTCATGCGCGACAACGCTCATAGCACCGACGCTGCAATACGGGATCGTGCTCAAAAACTGGAGTCGTTGAGTGCCGACGACGCGATGAAGTCTTATGCATCGCTGGCTCAGTTGCATGCCGACAACATGCAGAAGCTCGCGACCGCATTCAGTGCGCTCTACGCCTCGCTGTCCAACGATCAGAAGGCGGTTGCCGACAAGTTGTTCCGCAACCAGCATGGGCGCCCGCACATAAAACATTCCTGGCACAAGCCGGCTGCATCTTCTGGCGCAGCTTCGGCTCCGGTCCCGGCATCGAACTGACCGTTCGCCGTAGGGTTCTCAGTCGGGGGCGAAGCCTTATCACGCCAGCGGATTGCCCAATTCGCGCAGCATCCGCATCCCGATTGCGGAAAAGGCCATCGACATCCCGCCAGTTCCTGTCGATCCCTGGACCATAGAGCAGTTCCCGACGCCTGCCGCTTCATCAATCCGCGCGTATTCCTGCCGACGCTCGTGCTGGACGACGGCACGGTGCTCGGCGAAACGCCCGTCATCATGATGTGCTACCTCGCCACTGGCGGTAGCCGGCCACCTGCCGGCTATTTGACCCGAAAAGCTGAAGGGCTCTTCCGGGTCGTCTCACACCTGTTGCATTAAGCGTGCGCCCGAAGCGATCGTTGTACTTGGTCGTGGGGCGTAGCGCGGCCACGAGCGGTCTTTCATCGCGGTGTCCGCATAGCAGCCGTTCGGCGGTTACAGTGAAGTTTTGCGCGCGTGGGCAACGGTAAGATCGCACTTTAAATCCACTCGATTTCGGCATGCTCGCGCTCAAACTAACGCTTGTCCCGCTGTTCTTGCTCGTCGTTTCGATGTCGGGTAAATGGTGGGGGCCATCTACCGCTGGCTGGTTGGCGGGTCTACCCGTGGTTGCCGGTCCGATTCTATTCATTCTTGTGCTCGCGCACGGCCCGAGCTTCGGCGCGCACGCTGCCACGCTGTCCCTTGCCGCAATCCTCGCCTCAGAAGCATTCAATTTCGCATATGCATGGACCTGCCGCTCACGCTCGTGGCCGCAGGCGTTAGCTGTCGGGCTCATCACGTGGTTTATCTCCGCGTGTGGCCTATCAATGCTGCCAACTTCACCTATTTGGGCCGCAACCGCCGCCCTCGCGGCTGTGTGCTTTGGGCAGTCGTTCTTGCCGCGCAGCTCCGCGGTCGCAGCAGGTGCGCCGCTTACGCGGTCCGATCTGATAGGCAGAATGGTTGCTGGCGCGGCCCTGACGTTACTGGTTACTTCGTTATCCGGTTGGGCCGGCCCCTCGTGGAGCGGGTTGCTCGCAGTATTTCCACTGCTCGGTATCGTTCTATCGGTGTCTTCACACCGAGCACACGGGCCAGCCTTCGTGATCTCGCTGCTTCGGGGCATGGTGCTTGGCAGGTTCTCGTTTGCAGCATTTTGTTTGCTGCTTTCGTTCTCACTGTCTTACCAGCGTCCAGTTTCGGCCTTCGTCGAGGCCTCAGTCTTGGCAATGATCGTGCAGTGGGGCACCAAGCGATTTGCAACGATGCAGCGCGCAAAAATTGCAGAGCCGAACATCAGTGCTACTGATTGACCCTCCAACCGAATCTCGCTGGTTGAAAGTTGGTAGAGCGTCCGCTTTCATGTGGATCGACCATCCCCTGTGAGTCGCTTCATGCCCCTCGCATGATAGGCATCGCCCGCGACGATCACTGTACTCAGCCGTCGAGTGCGCCGCCAGCTTGGGACATTCGGATGACGGCCCAGATCATCAACAATCGGCGTATCAACAAATGGCAGCTAAAAAGCTGGCATTTTCATGCGGCTACCCGCTCCCACGGCGCGGGGGCGCTACGAAAGGACTCCAGCACGATTGCGGCGAGCCGGTCGACCAGCGGTGTCGTGTGGATGTTCGTGTGCAGCAAGGCTAACTGGATCGACGGCAACTCAGGCAGGCCGAGTGCAAGGGCCTCAAGTGGCTGGGTGGTGGCCGGCAACCCGTAGCGCGTTCGCACAGTGAGGCCGAGGCCGGCTGCTGCTGCCGCCCACAATCCTGAGAGGCTCGGACTGGTGAACGCCACACGCCACGACATGCCCGCCCGGTCGAGCGCCGCGATGGCCGCACTGTGAAATAAGCAAGGCCGATCGAACGCGACCAGCGGCAGCGGTTCGCCTGACCCCAGGTTCCATGGCACCGTTGACGAACCGATCCAGGACATCGGCGGGGAAGCTATAGGTTTGCTCGAAAAGCCGCGTGCATTATGGACGGAAAGCGCTTCATCTCCCCAGACCAGCGCAAGGTCGAGTTGCTTCGTCTCGATGCGCTCCAGCAGTTCGGCATTTCGCGCAACGCGCGCCTCGATCCGCACCTTCGGATGCGCACGTGCAAAGCGCCCGAGCACTTCTGGCAGAACCGCTTCGCCGAAATCCTCCTGCATGCCGAGCCGGACCCAACCCTCCAGATCGACCCCGCGAACGGCGACGGCAGCTTCGTCGTTAAGTTCGATCATGCGCCGCGCGTAGGCGAGCATCGTTTCCCCCGCCTCGGTCAGCGCGAGGCCGCGCCCGGACTTGCGAAAGAGCGGCGTTCCGGCCTGTTCTTCAAGCTTACGAAGCTGCGCACTGATCGCGGAAGTAGAGCGCCCGACGCGATCAGCAGCCTTCGCGAAGCTCCGCAACTCCATTCCTGCGACAAGACTCCGCAACACGGAGACATCGAAGTCGACGTGGCCCATAATCAATCATCCCGTTTTATCGAACGATTACTTCATTATTTTCCGATATTCAGAATAATCGTAAGGAGCGAAACTGGATGTGTCAAATTCCGGAGTCAACGATATGGCGACACCCAAAACGGCAATGGTCGCGTCAACCGAGCGAGAGGCCGCACATCGGTGGAAAGTGCTTGGCGTAGGCGTCGCGGCGAACGCGAGCTTCTCGGCGGCTGCAGCCGGAATTCCCACCACGGCGGTCTGGCTGCGCTCCGGTTATCACCTGAGCACGGCCGAACTAGGTCTTGCGCTTGGGTCGATGGGGCTCGGCGTCGCGCTTTCAGAATTGCCGTGGGGTATCCTGACCGATCGCTGGGGTGATCGCCCCGTGCTGCTCACTGGCCTGCTAAGCACCGCAGCAACGCTCGTGGCGATGGCGTGGCTCGTCGCACCGTCCACTGCGGGAGTGCCCACTCTCGGCTGGTTGGTGATGGCTATGTGTCTCGTCGGCCTGTTGGGCGGCAGCGTGAACGGATCGAGCGGACGAGCGGTGATGGCTTGGTTCCGCGATGGAGAGCGAGGGCTCGCAATGAGTATCCGGCAGACCGCCGTGCCGCTCGGCGGCGGCCTCGGCGCGCTGATACTGCCGTGGCTCGCGGCAGCACATGGATTTGCAATGGTGTACGGTGTACTGGCTGCGATGTGTGCGGTATCGGCGGCGTTCGCGTGGCGCTGGCTGCACGAGCCGTCGTTCGCGAGCACTACGCCGGCCGGCCATCCCACTTCACCGCAGGCGGTACCGTTACGCGATGCGCAGATCTGGCGGGTCGTGCTGGGTATCGGCATTCTGTGCGCGCCGCAATTTGCCGTGCTGACCTTTGCCACCGTGTTTCTGCACGACCTCGCGCATCTCGGCATCGGTACGATTTCGGTAACGATGGTCGTCGTGCAGCTAGGCGCAATGGTGATGCGAGTGTGGAGCGGGCGTTTTACCGATCGCCGTGGAAACCGACGTGCTTTTTTGCGTGGCTCGACGCTGGTCGCCATGGCATCATTCATCGCGCTTGCATTGGCGGTGCATATATCACTCGGTGCCATGACTCTGGCGGCGATGATCGCAATCGCAGGAATTTGCGTGTCGGCGTGGCATGGCGTGGCCTATACGGAACTTGCGACGCTCGCCGGCATGTCGCGCGCCGGCACTGCGCTCGGCATGGCAAACACGGTGGTCTACGTCGGCCTCTTTCTCACACCGCTCACGATCCCCCACCTGCTTGTGGCAGGATCGTGGGCAGGCGTGTGGTTCGCGGCCGGTCTGTGCGCGCTCGTCGCATATCCGTTGTTTCCAGGACCCTTGCAGATCTGAACTGGAATACATGAGCCTTATGCAAGGAGGCTGGCCGAGAAGTCGCCCCGCGCTAATGCTGTCTTCCAAGCCTGAAGCTGTTCCTGGTCAAACCGTTGCGCTGCTGCGACTTGCTCGTGGGTTAGAAAATCTCCCGTTTGTTCCCATGTCGCCTGATCGGCATTGGATGTGTGGCCCCTGTAGGCGCCAACCAGTCGAGGGGTGACACGGGTTTGCTCATCCAGCGTCAAGACCAGGTTTTGTACAGCTTGGGCGATGTAAGCCTCTAGCTCTTCTGACAGCGGGACGAATGGCGCGGGGCGCGTACTGTCTTCCAGCGCCTGAAACCGGACTCGGTGTTCGGCTATCAGCTGGTGTGCGATGGTGATTGCTTCAGCGCGATTGCGGGTCTTGAGACTGGCTCTGTAAGCATCGGTCGCCAGCTTGCCGCTGCTCGTGCGAGGGAACAGGTGCTGAAGGTGCTTGGGAATGCCGATGCGGAGCTGATAGATCCCGCTTTGGGGATGCGGTTCCAGTCCAGGAGGCAGTGTCGTCATGTCGTCCATCCGCACATTTCGACACGCGGATTGACAAGGTAGATTGACGATGCCGGAAAAGACAAAGGCCCGTAAGTCCTTGACTGGCTTGGTTTCCCAATTCAATCAATTACTTACGAGCCTTGAATTCTGGTCGGGGTGAGAGGATTCGAACCTCCGGCCTCTACGTCCCGAACGTAGCGCTCTACCAGGCTAAGCTACACCCCGAATTTGCTGCTGGACTCTTCAGCGCACTGCGTTTTAATTAAGACTGGCGCGTCGTCGAGTAAGAGCATAATTCTAGCAGGCTCTCTTTGTAAATGGAAGGGGGGAAGGCCGAAATCGCGTCGGCAGCGGCCTGTGCCTCGGCCCTTGCACATTCCAGCGTGTGATCGAGCGCGCCCGAGCGCGTGATGGCCGCGAAGATTTCGTCGAAGCGCGTCGTGCCGCCCTGTTCGATCGCCTCGCGAGCGAGCGCTGCTTCCGCCGCCGTGCCGTGTTCGATCAGCCAGATGAGCGGCAGCGTGGGTTTGCCTTCGCGCAGGTCGTCGCCGGCGTTCTTGCCCATCGCCTCGGCCGTGCCCGCATAGTCGAGCCAGTCGTCCATGAGCTGGAATGCCGTGCCGATGCGCCGGCCGAACTCGGCGGCCGCCTCTTCCGTTCGTGCATCCGACCCCGAAAGCACCGCGCCAAGCTGCGCCGCCGCTTCGAACAGTTTGGCCGTTTTGTAGCGGATCACCTGCATGTAGCGCGATACATCTACGTCGGCGTCGTGCATGTTCAGGAGTTGGAGCACCTCTCCTTCGGAGATGATCGTGGTGGCCTGGGAAAGAATCTCCATCACGCGCATCTTGCCCACGCCCACCATCATTTCGAACGAGCGCGAGTACAGATAGTCGCCCACGAGCACGCTCGCAGCGTTGCCGAAGAGCGCATTGGCCGTCTGGCGGCCGCGCCGCAGGTCGGATTCGTCCACCACGTCGTCGTGTAGCAGCGTCGCCGTATGAATGAATTCCACGACAGCGGCAAGTTCGTGACGATGCGTGCTGCGATCGCCGAGCGCCCCCGCGACGAGCAGCAGCAGCGCCGGGCGCAGCCGCTTGCCTCCCGCGCCGATGATGTACTCGGAGATCTGGTTGATCAGCATCACCTCGGACGCCAGGCTTTGCCGGATGACGCGGTTGACCTGCTCCATGTCAGCGGCAATCGGGGCGAGCAGGGCAGCTGCGCTGGGGGTGTGGGTGGCGGTGGACGACATGATGGCAAATAGGGGTAGTGCCGCGGATTATAAGGCGAATCGCGTGAACGTCGGACCCCGCGGAGCCTCCAGATTGGCCTTCAGTCCAGGGGGAAGACTCGGAAAGCGCCCGCCAGGCGGTGCTTTCGGCGCTGCACGGGGATTTGCCGCCATGCACGTGCCGACAGAGCGCGGCGGCTGTCAAGGTGGTTTGGCTGTGAGTTTTGACTGTGCCGCTAACTCTATGTATAATCTAAGGTTTCCAGCGCGCAGTGTGTCTGGAAAGTATTCTCAGAGTGAGGTTCTCAATGTACGCGGTCATAAAAACCGGCGGCAAGCAATACAAGGTTGCCGTTGGCGAAAAACTTAAAGTAGAACAGATACCGGCTGACATTGACGCAGAAATCACGCTCGACCAGGTTCTCGCAGTGGGCGAAGGCGAATCGATTAAGTTCGGTACGCCGCTGGTCAGTGGGGCTTCCGTCAAGGCCACCGTTGTGTCGCACGGTCGTCACGCCAAAGTGACCATCTTCAAGATGCGTCGCCGGAAGCACTACCAGAAGCATGGCGGCCACCGCCAGAACTACACCGAACTGCGCATCGACGCGATCAACGCGTAAGCGCACGCAGGTAAAGGAGCAAACAAATGGCACACAAAAAGGCAGGCGGCTCTTCCCGTAACGGCCGCGATTCCGAGTCGAAACGACTTGGCGTGAAGGTGTTCGGCGGTCAGGCGATCCTCGCCGGCGGCATCATCGTTCGCCAGCGCGGCACGCGTATGCACCCGGGCAACAACGTCGGCATCGGCAAGGACCACACGCTCTACGCGTTGGTCGACGGCCACGTCACGTTCTCGACCAAGGGCGCAATGAAGAAGCACATGGTCAACGTCGTTCCGGTAGCGGCCTGAGTTTTAGCCCGCTCGCGAGCGGGCTAAAAAGCGCCGCAAGGAAGGCCCCGCGAGGTTTGCGGGGCCTTTTGTTTATTCGCGTGCGGATCCCTGGGCTTTGCGGCGTTTCGCGGGGCGCTGGCCATCCGGCCAGGTGGGCAAGCTCCGCGGCGGCGAGCAAAATACGTGGGCACAATAACGACACTCACCGATTACGGGACGGAGTAACGCATGAAGTTCATTGACGAAGCGAAGATCGAAGTCATCGCCGGCGATGGGGGCGATGGCAGCGCGTCGATGCGGCGCGAAAAGTTCGTCCCGTTCGGCGGCCCGGACGGCGGCGACGGCGGGCGGGGCGGCAGCGTCTACGTGGTCGCGGACCGCAACATCAACACGCTGATCGATTACCGCTATACGAAGAAGCACCAGGCGCGCAACGGCGAGAACGGCCGCGGCTCGGACTGCTACGGCAAGGGCGGCGACGACATCACGCTGCGCATGCCGGTGGGCACGGCCATCTCGGATCTCGAAACGGGCGAACTGATCGCCGACCTCACCGAGCACGACCAGCGCGTGGTCGTCGCAACGGGAGGGGCGGGCGGCCTCGGCAACCTGCATTTCAAGTCGTCCACGAATCGCGCGCCGCGCCAAAAAACCGACGGCAAGCCCGGCGAGCGCCGCATGCTCAAGCTCGAGCTGAAGGTGCTGGCCGACGTCGGCCTGCTCGGCATGCCGAACGCGGGCAAGTCCACGTTCATCTCGGCGGTTTCGAACGCCAGGCCCAAGATCGCCGACTATCCGTTCACGACGCTCGCGCCGAATCTGGGCGTGGTGCGCGTGGGGCCGAGCAAGAGCTTCGTGATCGCCGACATTCCGGGCCTGATCGAAGGCGCCGCGGAGGGCGCGGGGCTCGGTCATCAGTTCCTGCGGCACCTGCAGCGTACGAATCTGCTGCTGCATCTGGTCGATCTCGCACCGTTCGACGAGTCCGTCGATCCGGTGGCCGAGGCGAAGGCCATCGTCGAGGAACTGCGCAAGTACGACGAAACGCTCTATCAAAAGCCGCGCTGGCTTGTCCTGAACAAGCTCGACATGGTGCCCGAAGACGAGCGCGCCGCGCGCGCTGCCGACTTCGTGAAACGCTTCGAGTGGGGCGGTCCGGTCTTCGAGATTTCGGCGCTTACGGGCCAGGGCTGCGAAAACCTCTGCTATGCGGTGTATGACTACATCGCGGCCCATTCGGACGCGCGCCGCGCGGCCGAGGCGGAAGATCTCGCGTCCGACGTGCGTTTTCGCGACACGCCGGGCGAGGAGGGCGTTCAGCCGCAGGCATCGCAGGAATAACCCATCTTCGCCCTCTCCGGCGCGCATGGCGCGCCGGCAGCTTTACGCGTCATCAGCTATTTGGGAGACCGCGCAGCATGCGTTCCGTCATTGCCGATTCCCGGCGTCTGGTAGTGAAAGTCGGTTCGAGCCTTGTCACCAATGATGGCCGCGGGCTCGATCATGCGGCGATCGGCCGTTGGGCTTCGCAGATCGCAGCGCTGCGCGAGCGAGGCTTCGAGGTCGTGCTCGTCAGCTCGGGTGCTATCGCCGAGGGCATGCAACGGCTTGGCTGGAGCAAGCGCCCGCGCGAGATCGACGAGTTGCAGGCGGCGGCGGCGGTCGGCCAGATGGGGCTTGCGCAGGTGTACGAAAGCAGTTTTGCCGGGCACGACATTCGCACCGCGCAGATCCTCCTCACTCATGCCGATCTCGCCGACCGCGAACGCTATCTGAACGCGCGCTCGACGCTGCTCACGCTGCTGCGTCTCGGGGTCGTGCCGATCATCAACGAGAACGACACGGTCGTCACCGACGAGATCAAGTTCGGCGACAACGACACGCTCGGCGCCCTCGTCGCGAACCTCATCGAAGGCGACGCGCTCGTGATCCTCACCGACCAGAGCGGGCTCTATACGGCGGATCCGCGCAAGGATCCGGCCGCAACGCTGGTCCGCGAGGCCGACGCCGGCAAGCCCGAACTCGAGGCGATGGCGGGCGGTGCAGGGTCGAGCCTCGGCCGGGGCGGCATGCTTACCAAGATCCTCGCCGCCAAGCGCGCGGCGCACAGCGGCGCGAACACGGTGATTGCGAGCGGCCGCGAGGCGGACGTGCTCGTGCGCCTTGCCGCGGGCGAGGCGATCGGCACGCAGCTCATCGCCCGCACGGCCCGCATGGCGGCCCGCAAGCAATGGATGGCCGATCACCTGCAGGTGCGCGGCCATGTGCTGATCGACGACGGCGCCGTGCAAAAACTCACCGCGGACGGCAAGAGTCTGCTGCCGATCGGCGTGATCGGCGTGCAGGGTGCGTTCGCGCGCGGCGAAGTCATTGCGTGCCTGAACAGTGCGGGCGTGGAGGTGGCGCGCGGGCTCACGAACTACAGCAGCGCCGAAACGAAGCTGATCCAGCGTCATCCGAGCGGCGAGATCGAGGGCGTGCTCGGCTACATGCTGGAACCGGAGCTGATTCACCGCGACAATCTCGTGCTGGTTTGAACTGCGCCTCAAATCCCCAGGGGAAATACGGGCGACAAAAAAGCTGCGCCGGCATCGAGCCGGGGCAGCTTTTTTTATGCCGTTCCGGGCAGGGCGTCAGTGGATCAGCGACGCCTGCGTGCGGCCGTAGCGCAGGTTGTCGACGATGACCTGAGCCTTCGCCACCGGCATCTTGTTCGCGCAGAAATAGTCCTGATAGAGCGAGGCGTGATACGCGTTCAGCGAGCCGTTCTCGATACGCGACCAGTCGTTGGCGACGGTCTGGTCCCAGGCGTTGTGGTCGGCATCGAGGCTTGCGTAGAGGCGCCACTCGTACGTGTCGCAACGTATGCCCTCGTAGTTCACGTTGCGCGCACCGCTCGGGCTCGTGATGACGACCGTGTAGCGCACGACGCCGTCGGAGCCGACCGTCAGCGAGGCCGGATCGATCGCGAACTTGAGCGACGTGTCGTTCGAGACGTCGAACGGCAGCAGCTTCGCGCCGGCCTGCGGCATGGGCGGCAGCCCTTCGAGCGCGTTTTCCTTCCAGCTGCCCTGGCGGTCGAACAGGTAGACGAACGTGCTATCGTCCTTGTTGGTGGGGCCGGAACTGCTGCAGGCGGCCAGCAGGACACTACTTGCGGCCGCGGCGCATGCCACGGCGAGAGCCAATCGTTTCAAATTGATTTTCCTTCGAAGCAACGGCCCGGCCAAAAGCACAGCGCCGCAAATACGAACGGCGGCGCGAACCGTGGGGTCGCGTCGCCGGTTCTTGCCGCGGGTTCTCCCCCGGCGCGCCGTCCGTCGTGACAGGCTTAGTCGTGCTCGTCCGGCGCAGGCACGATCATACTCCCGCCGTCGTCCCCACAGTCGCTTTCCAGCGCCGGGGCGGCCTGCACGGCATCGGCATGTGCCGACGTGACGATGCGCGGATAGCGGACCTCGTGAGCGTGCATGCCGCGCTCCTGGCGCGGCGCGGTGGCGCGCCGCAGGAAGCGCGACAACTCGGTCAACGCGAGCTGATAGACGTCGCGCTTGAACTCGATGACCGCTTCGAGCGGTACCCAGTAATCGTTCCAGCGCCACGCATCGAACTCGGGATGCTCCGTTGCCCGCAGGCAGATATCGCAATCGCGCCCGACCATGCGCAGCAGAAACCAGATCTGTTTCTGACCGCGATAATGGCCGCGCACTTCGCGCTTGATGAACTTGTCCGGCACCTCATAACGCAACCAGTCGCGCGTGCGACCGACAATCTTGACGTGCTCAGGATGCAGCCCGGTTTCTTCGTGCAACTCCCGATACATTGCCTGCAAGGGGGTCTCACCATACTTGATGCCCCCTTGCGGAAACTGCCAGGAATGTTCGCGAACCCGCTTGCCCCAAAACACCTCGTTGTGCGCGTTCAAGAGGATGATGCCGACGTTCGGGCGAAAGCCTTCACGATCCAGCATACAACCACCTTCGAATCCTTTAAAATTGCTTTGATTATAAACAGATAACGGTCCTCACGCACCCGGCGGCCGGAAGATTGGCGCGATTTGCGGCGAGCGCGCAAGCAGCGTTCGCCGCAAGGCCGGCTGGCGTCATCGGTGCGGCGCATGGGGCGTTGTCATAATGTCGGGTCTGTGAACTCCATCGTTGGACTCTTTCGGGCGGTCTCTCACCGGGCCGCCGCCTTTGGATAATCTGAATGAAAGCCTCCCGTTTCTTTATCGGCACCCTGAAGGAAGCGCCGGCTGACGCCGAAATCGTCAGCCACAAGTTGATGGTCCGCGCGGGCATGATCCGCCGCGTCGCGGGCGGCATCTACAACTATCTGCCAATCGGCCTGCGCTCGATCCGCAAGGTCGAGCAGATCGTGCGCGAGGAAATGAACCGCGCGGGCGCGATCGAGCTCCTGATGCCGGCCGTGCAGCCGGCCGAGCTTTGGCAGGAATCGGGGCGCTGGGAAAAATACGGGCCGGAACTGCTGCGTTTCAAGGATCGCAAGCAGAGCGATTTCGTGATGGGCCCGACGCACGAGGAAGTCGTGACCGACATCGCGCGCAACCAGATCAAGAGCTACCGTCAACTGCCGGTGAACTTCTATCAGGTGCAGACGAAGTTCCGCGACGAAATCCGTCCCCGTTTCGGCGTGATGCGTGGCCGCGAGTTCATCATGAAGGACGCGTACTCGTTCGATAAGGACATCGAAGGCCTCAAGGGCTCGTACCAGAAGATGTACGACGCCTACGTGCGCATCTTCACGCGTCTCGGTCTGCAGTTCCGCGCGGTCGCGGCCGACAATGGCTCGATCGGCGGCAGCGGCTCGCACGAGTTTCACGTGATCGCCGAAACGGGCGAGGACGATATCGCCTACTGCCCGACCTCGGATTTCGCGGCGAACGTCGAAGCCGCCGATGCGCTGCCGCTCGTCGCCGCGCGCGGTCCGGCCACCGAGGCCCTCACGAAGACGTCGACGCCGGGTGCGGCGAAGTGCGAGGCCGTGGCGACGTTGCTCGGCATTCCGCTCGAGCGCACCATCAAGTCGATCATTCTGGCGACCGACAACGAAGGCGCCGAGCCCACGATCTGGCTGCTGATGCTGCGCGGCGACCACGACCTGAACGAGATCAAGGCGGCGAAGCTCGAAGGCCTCGCCAACTTTCGCTTCGCGACCGAGGCCGAGATCGTCGAATGGTTCGGCACGCCGCCGGGCTACCTCGGGCCGCTCAACACGAAGAAGCCCGTCAAGGTGATCGCGGACCGTACGGTCGCGAACATGAGCGACTTCGTGGTGGGCTCCAACGTTGCGGACTTCCACACGACGGGCGTGAACTGGGGCCGCGACCTGTCGGAGCCGGTCGTTGCCGACATCCGCAACGTGAAAAAGGGCGATCCCTCGCCGGACGGCAAGGGCGTGCTCGACATCTGCCGCGGCATCGAAGTGGGCCATGTGTTCCAGCTCGGCACCAAGTATTCCGATGCAATGGGCGCGACCTTCCTCGCCGAGAACGGCAAACCCGCGCCGATGCAGATGGGCTGCTACGGCATCGGCATCACGCGTATCCTGGGCGCGGCGATCGAGCAGAACTTCGACGAGAAGGGCATCATCTGGCCGGAATCGATCGCGCCGTTCGAGGTGGTGCTCTGCCCGATGGGCATGGACCGCAGCGAACTCGTGCGCGAGCACGCCGAACGCATCTACGACGAGCTCGTGAAGGCCGGCGTGGATGTGATCCTCGACGACCGCGGCGAGCGTCCGGGCGTGATGTTCGCCGACTGGGAGCTGATCGGCGTACCGCATCGTCTCGTGATCGGCGAGCGGGGCCTGAAGGAAGGCAAGATCGAGTATCAGGGCCGCCGCGACGCCGAGCCGACCCTGCTGCCGGCCGAAGAGGCCGCGCAGGCGGTGGCGCAGAAGGTCCGCGCGGCGCTCGCGCGCTAAGCGGCCAGGAAGCGATGGAATACAGCTTCCTTTCCGCGACTGTCCTGCTCCTCCTCATCACCGATCCGCTCGGCAACATTCCGCTCTTCATCGGGTGCCTGCACCATGTGGAGCGGTCGCGTCGGGCGATCGTGATCCTGCGGGAAGTGGCGATCGCGTTCGCGATCCTGCTCATCTTCATGGTGGCCGGCAACGGCTTTCTGCGGATGATGGGGCTCACGGACACGTCGCTGCGCATCGGCGGCGGCATCGTGCTGTTCCTGATCGCGCTGCGCATGATCTTCCCGCATCCGGGCGGCCCGTTCGGCGGCGGCGACAAGGGCGGCGAGCCGCTCATCGTGCCGCTCGCCATTCCGGCGCTGGCGGGGCCTTCCGCGCTTGCCACGGTCATGCTGCTCACCTCGCAGGCGCCCGGTAAGCTCTACGAATGGATCGGCGCGCTCACCGTGACGATGGTGGTCTGCGCGGGCGTGCTGGTGCTGTCCGAGCGCATCCAGCAATGGCTTGGCGAGCGCGTGGTGACGGCGTTCGAGCGGCTGATGGGGCTCGTGCTCGTGGCGATTTCGGTGGAGATGATCCTCGCGGGCATCAGCAATTTCGTGCATCACCTCTGAGTCCGGTGCTGCCGCGGCACAAACAGAAAAGCGGCCCGCGGGCCGCTTTCTTCATGGTGCGTCCGCTCCCGCGTGAGCACGGGGCGACGCGATTCAGGCGCCTTCGGTCAGCGCGCGGATAGTGGGCAGGTTGCGCCAGTAGCCCTTCGCATCCATGCCGCAGCCGAACACATAGCGATCCGGCACCGAGAACCCGCAGAAGTCGGGGTGGAGCGGCTTCGCCTTCGGAATGATCTTTTCGCACAGCACGGCCGAGAGGAAGCGCTTCGCGCCCATCGCGAGGATGCGGTCGCGGATCGCGGCCATGGTCTCGCCCTCGTCGAGGATGTCGTCGAGCACGATCACGACCCGGTCTTTCACCGATTCGCGCGGCGCGACGCGCCATTGCATCTCGGCGCTGCCCTTGATGGCGTTGCGATAGCGGGTGAGGTGGATGTAGTCGAACTCGAGCGGGAAATCGAGGTGCGGCAGCAGCATGCCGGTAAACACGGCGGCGCCGCCCATCACCGACAGCACGAGTGGGAAGTCCTCGCGGATTTCGCTACGGATGGCTTCGGCCATCCGGCCGATCGACGCATTGACCTCGCCCTCTGAAACGATTTCTTCGGAGTGGCGGAAAATGTGGAGGGCTTCTTCGCGATTCATGACTCTGGCGGGACCGTAGCTGTAGCTGTGAAGTGTGGAAAATAACGTCGGCGCGCGCTACAGCATAAACCCGCGCATTCCAGCTTGCGCGCCGCGTTACGGGTGAGCCCCGGGAGCCCGGTCGCGGCACGGGAGCTGCGCCGCGACCGGGTCCGGCAAATCAGCGCATGCCGGGCATCATGCCCTTCATGCCGCGCATCATCTTTTGCAGGTTGCCGCCCTTCAGTTTCTTCATCATCGTGCGCATCTGCTCGTACTGGTTGAGCATGCGGTTCACTTCCTGCACCTGCACGCCCGCGCCGGCCGCGATGCGGCGCTTGCGCGTAGCCTTGATGAGGTCGGGTTTGGCGCGCTCGGTGGGGGTCATCGAGTTGATGATGCCCTCCATGCGGCGCAACTGCTTTTCGGCGACGCCCATGTCGGCGCCGGCGGCGGCCTGCTGGAACTGCGCGGGCAGCTTGTCCATGAGCGTTGAGAGGCCGCCCATCTTCTTCATCTGCGAGAGCTGCGCGCGGAAGTCGTTGAGGTCGAAGTCGCCGCCTTTCTTGACCTTGTCGGCGAGCTTCTGGGCGGCCTGCACGTCCACGCCGCGCTGCGCTTCCTCGACGAGCGCGAGAATGTCGCCCATGCCGAGGATCCGGTTCGCCATGCGGTCCGGGTGGAAGACTTCGAGGCCGTCGAGCTTTTCGGCCACGCCGACGAACTTGATCGGCTTGCCCGTGATGTGGCGCACGGAGAGCGCGGCGCCGCCGCGCGAATCGCCGTCGAGCTTGGTGAGCACGACGCCGGTGAGCGGCAGGGCGTCGTTGAACGCCTTGGCGGTATTGACGGCGTCCTGGCCGAGCATCGCGTCGACGACGAAGAGCGTTTCGGCCGGCTTGAGCGCCGCGTGCAAGGCGGCGATTTCCTGCATCATCGCCTCGTCGATACCGAGGCGGCCGGCCGTGTCGACGAGCAGCACGTCGTGATAGTGGCGCTTCGCCCAGTCCACGGCCGCGTTGGCGATATCGACGGGCTTCTGGTCGGGCTGCGACGGGAAGAAGTCGGCACCGACCTGCTCGGTCACCGTCTTCAACTGCGCGATAGCGGCCGGACGATAGACGTCGCAGGAAACGGTGAGCACCTTCTTCTTGTACTTCTCGCGCAGCAGTTTGGCGAGCTTGCCGACCGTGGTGGTCTTGCCCGCGCCCTGCAGACCGGCCATCAGGATCACGGCGGGCGGGGTGACGGCGAGATCGAGCTCGGCGGCCTTGCCTTCGTAGTCGCCGCCGATCACCGCGGTCAGTTCGCGCTGCACCACGCCGACGAGCGCCTGGCCCGGCGAGAGGCTGGCGATCACTTCCTCGCCCAGCGCCTTTTCCTTGACCTTGGCGATGAACTCGCGCACGACGGGCAGCGCGACGTCCGCCTCGAGCAGGGCAAGTCGCACCTCGCGCAGCATTTCCTGCGTGTTGGCCTCGGTCAGCCGGGCTTCGCCGCGCAGCGTCTTGACGACGCGCGCCATCCGTTGAGTGAGATTGTCGAGCATGGGGAGCGGTGAGCAGTGCGGCCCGGACCTTACGCGCGCGGGGTCAATCCGGCGCGCGCCAAGGGGCCTATAGTAAACTTCGAACATGGATATTGTACTGTATGCCCTCACCGTGCTCCTGTACGGCGGACTGTGCGCCGCCGACTGGCGCGCGCTGCGTCACGCCGGCATGGAGCCGCTGCTCGGCGGCGTGCCCGCGGTGCCGGTGGCGATGTCGGGTGCCGCGGCCACCGGCACCGCCCGCACGCGCAGCTTCGGGCCGCTCTCGCGCACGCTGCTCTTCGTCGCGCTCGCCGCGCACGGCGTGCTGCTGCACATGACGATCTTCCCCGCCCACGAGATGATCTTCGGCTTCGCGTTTGCGTTGTCGGCGATGTTCTGGCTCGGCGCGGGCATCTACTGGATCGAGAGCTTTTTCTTCCAGCTCGACGGGCTGCGTCTGTTGCTGCTGCCGCTCGCGGCCCTGGCGTCGCTCTTGCCGCTCGCGTTCGGCGGCGTGCGCGTGCTGCCGTATGCCGCCGCGCCAATGTTCAAGCTGCATTTCGTCATCGCCAACGTTGCCTACGGGCTCTTCGCGATCGCCGCGCTGCACGCCGTGCTGATGCTTGCCGTCGAGCGCCGCCTGCATGCGCTGCGCGGCGGCGGCTTCCAGCGCAATGCCGGCACGCGCGGTGGCGGCTGGCTCTCGAACTGGATCGAGACGCTGCCGCCGCTCCTCACCATGGAGACGCTGCTGTTCCGCCTGATCGGCGCGGGCTTCGTGCTGCTTACGCTCACGCTCGTCTCCGGCATCGTATTTAGCGAGCAGTTGATCGACCGGCCGCTCTCGCTCGATCACAAGACCGTGTTCGCGATCCTTTCGTGGCTCATGTTCGGCGCGCTGCTCACCGCGCGGAAGGTCTCGGGCTGGCGCGGCCGTGCCGCGCTTCGCTGGGTGATCGCGTCGTTCGTTGCGCTGCTGCTGGCCTATGTCGGCAGCCGGTTCGTCTTCGAGGTGCTGCTGCACCGCCCGGTTGTCTGAGTGCGTGTCGATTCCCGCGTTGAACCTCTGCGTTGGACCTCCGTGTTGAACCTATGAGACAGATTTTTTTCCTTATCCTGCTCTTCGTCGTCGGCCAGTGGCTCGTCAAGGCGCTGCGCCGTGCGCAGCCGCAGTCGCGCCCCGGCCAGCAGAACGGGCAGGGCGCGTGGCGTGCGCCGAACGGCGCGGGCGCCGCGAACGAGAGCGGCCGCGGCGGCACGCTGCCTGAGTTGATGGTCCGCTGCGCCGAGTGTGGCGTGCATGCGCCGCAGAGCGATTCGGTGACGATGGGCTCGCAGTCGTTCTGCAGCCACGAGCACGCGCGCGCCTATGCCGCGCGTCACGCGGGCCAGGACCGCGCGGCGCGATGAGCGCGGCGTCGCCGTCGTTCGAGGTGGACGCGCGGGGGTGGGTTCCAGCCGCGCGCCATCTGCAGTCTCCGAACTTCGAAGCGCGGCCCGCGGGCGCCGTGCCGACCCTCGTCGTGGTGCACAACATCAGCCTGCCGCCGGACACGTTCGGCGGCCCCGAGATCGCCGATCTCTTCCTCAACCGTCTCGATTGCGACGCGCATCCGTACTTCGATCGGCATCTGCGCGGCGTGCGTGTCTCGGCGCACTTCGTGATCCATCGCGACGGCGCGCTCGAGCAGTTCGTCTCCTGCGACGAGCGCGCGTGGCATGCGGGCGTCTCCGACTTCTTCGGCCGCGAGCGGTGCAACGATTTTTCGATTGGCATCGAGCTCGAAGGCAGCGACACCGCCGCGTTCGAACCTGCGCAATATGCGACGCTCGCGGCGCTGGTGAAGGCGCTTGCCGCGCACTATCCGGTCGAGGCGCTCGCGGGCCACTCCGACATTGCACCGGGCCGCAAGACCGATCCCGGTCCGTATTTCGACTGGGCGCGGCTGCAGCGCGAGACGCAACTCGGCGATACGTACTTCCCCTATCGTCGTCCGGCGCAAAACGAGCCAAACAAGCAAAACGCGGCGTCGTGACGCGCAGCGAGCGTGTCCGGAACACGGCGTTTTGCCCACCATTTGAGCACGCCCCGCGCCTGCGGCGCGCGTGTTCCCGGGCCCGAAGCAGACCATTCGAACGTGTGTCCGGCGGCAACGCCCGCGCTGTCGGGGCTTACGCCTTGTCAAGATGGAACCAGTAAAAAAAGGCGTTTGACCACCCGGCAAGTTCCACTATACTTTGTACCTGAAACAGAGCTTTACACCATATGTTGTGTCGTACTGCGGCGCCCCGCTCGAAAAGCACGGCGCCGCGCGTGTTCCCGGCATAGGGAAAAGAACTTTGTGCGGTGCATCCGGCCAAGAGAACCGGCGCACCGGCTGTAATCGAGAAAGAAGGTACAGCCAATGATCGCGGCATCCACGATGAAGACCGGCGTCCCGTTTGTCCCATCAGCCTTGCCGCATCCGGCAGCCTCGCCAGGCTGGCTTTTTTTCTCCGCAATATCGTCCGCGCACACGGGGGCGCGGCGTCCGTTTTAATCCGCGAATACGCTTCGCACACTTCCAGGACCAGGAGCTTTGCACATGCAAACGACCGATAACGTCTCGACCCGGTATGAAGGCGCGCCTGCCGCGCACGCACTGGGCGGCCAGCCGCAAGCGGGCCAGACGAACGCGACGCAGTTCGCCGACTACAAGGTGATCCGCCGCAACGGCAGCGTGGTGTCGTTCGAGCCTTCGAAGATCGCGATCGCGCTGACGAAGGCGTTTCTGGCGGTCAACGGCGGGCAGGGCGCGGCGTCGGCACGCGTGCGCGAACTCGTCGAGCAGCTCACGCAGAGCGTCGTGCGCGCGCTCGTGCGCAGCCGGCCGAACGGCGGCACGTTCCATATCGAAGACATCCAGGATCACGTCGAGCTCGCGCTGATGCGCGGCGGCGAGCACAACGTGGCGCGCGCCTACGTGCTCTACCGCGAGAAGCGCAACCAGGAGCGCGGCGTCGCCCAGGAAGCCGCGGCGCCGGCCGCGCCGGGCCTGAACGTCACCGATAACGGCGTGACCCGTCCGCTCGACCTGAACGCGCTGCGCGCGCTGATCGTTTCGGCGTGCGACGGTCTTGGCGATGCCGTGATCCCCGATCCGATCGTGGCGGAAACGGTGAAGAACCTCTACGACGGCGTGCCGATGTCGCAGGTCTACGACTCGGCCATTCTTGCCGCGCGCACGATGATCGAAAAGGATCCGGCGTACAGCCAGGTCACGTCGCGTCTCCTGCTGCACACGATCCGTCGCGAAATTCTCGAAGAGGAAGTGACGCAGGCCGAAATGGCCCAGCGTTACGCCGAGTATTTCCCGCAGTTCATCAAGCGCGGCATCGAAGCCGGCCTGCTCGACGACAAGCTCCAGCAGTTCGACCTGAAGCGCCTCGGCAACGCGCTCGACGCGAACCGCGACCTGCAGTTCGGCTATCTCGGCCTGCAGACGCTCTACGACCGCTACTTCCTGCACGTGCACGGCACGCGTATCGAAATGCCGCAGGCATTCTTCATGCGCGTCGCGATGGGCCTCTCGCTCAACGAGATCGACCGTGAAGCGCGTGCGATCGAGTTCTACAACGTGCTCTCGACGTTCGACTTCATGTCGTCCACGCCCACGCTGTTCAACTCGGGCACGCATCGCTCGCAGCTCTCGTCGTGCTACCTGACGACGGTTGCCGACGACCTCGACGGCATCTACGAAGCGCTCAAGGACAACGCGCTGCTCTCGAAGTTTGCGGGCGGCCTCGGCAACGACTGGACGCGCGTGCGCGCGCTCGGCTCGCACATCAAGGGCACCAACGGCAAGTCGCAGGGCGTTGTGCCGTTCCTGAAGGTGGTGAACGACACGGCCGTGGCCGTGAACCAGGGCGGCAAGCGCAAGGGCGCGGTCTGCGCGTACCTCGAATCGTGGCACCTCGACATCGAAGAGTTCCTCGAACTGCGCAAGAACACCGGCGACGACCGCCGCCGCACCCACGACATGAACACGGCGAACTGGATTCCCGACCTGTTCATGAAACGCGTGATGGAAGGCGGGGACTGGACGCTCTTCTCGCCGTCCACCTGCCCGGACCTGCACGACAAGTTCGGCGCCGAGTTCGAGCAGGCTTACACGGCTTACGAAGACAAGGTCGCGCGCGGCGAGATCAAGCTCTTCAAGAAGATGCCGGCCGCCCAGCTGTGGCGCAAGATGCTCGGCATGCTGTTCGAGACGGGCCACCCCTGGATCACGTTCAAGGATCCGTGCAACGTGCGCTCGCCGCAGCAGCACGTGGGCGTCGTCCACTCGTCGAACCTGTGCACGGAAATCACGCTGAACACGAGCGACACCGAAATCGCCGTCTGCAACCTGGGCTCGGTGAACCTCGTCGCGCACATGGTCAAGCAGGCCGACGGCAGCTACGCGCTCGACCACGACAAGCTCAAGCGCACCGTCAGCGTGGCGATGCGCATGCTCGACAATGTCATCGACATCAACTACTACGCGGTGTCGAAGGCGCGTAACTCGAACCTGAAGCACCGTCCGGTGGGCATGGGCATCATGGCGTTCCAGGACTGCCTGCACCTCCTGCGCACGCCGTTTGCTTCCCAGGAAGCGGTGGAGTTCGCCGATCGCTCGATGGAAGCCGTCTGCTACTACGCGTACTGGGCGTCGACGGAGCTCGCGCAAGAGCGCGGCCGCTACTCGACCTACCGCGGCTCGCTGTGGGACCGCGGCATCCTCCCGCAGGACACGCTCAAGCTGCTGGCCGAACAGCGCGGCGGCTACGTCGAAGTCGATTCGAGCGAGTCGATGGACTGGACCTCGCTGCGCGAACGCATTGCCACGCACGGCATGCGCAACTCGAACTGCATCGCGATCGCGCCGACCGCGACCATCTCGAACATCATCGGCGTCTCGCCTTGCATCGAGCCGACGTTCCAGAACCTCTACGTGAAGTCGAACCTCTCGGGCGAATTCACGGTGGTGAACGACTACCTCGTGCGCGACCTGAAGGAACGCGGCCTGTGGGACGAAGTGATGGTCGCCGACCTGAAGTACTTCGACGGCATGCTCTCGCGCATCGACCGCATCCCGGCCGATCTGCGCGCGGTGTACGCGACGGCGTTCGAAGTCGACCCGACGTGGCTCGTCGAAGCGGCTTCGCGCCGCCAGAAGTGGATCGACCAGGCGCAGTCGCTGAATATCTTCATGGCGGGCGCATCGGGCAAGAAGCTCGACGAGATCTACAAGCTCGCCTGGATCCGCGGCCTGAAGACCACGTACTACCTGCGCACGATGGCGGCCACGCACGTCGAGAAGTCGACGGTCGCGCATGGCGCGCTGAATGCCGTGCCGACTAACGGCGATGGCGGCAGCGGTGCCGGTGGTGCCGGTGGTGCGTTCAGTGGCGGCGCGGGCTTCGGTGCGTCTGGCGGCAACGCGGGTTCGACGGTGCTGCAATCGGCACCGGCCACGGCGGCTGAAGCGGTGGCTGCCTCCGCACCGGAAGCCGAGGGGCCCGTGTGCATGATGCGTCCGGGCGACCCGGGCTTCGAAGAGTGCGAAGCCTGCCAGTGACGTGCGGCCGTAGTCGTCACTAGTAAACAGTAGTGCAGGGCGGCGCGTGCGATGCGCGTCGCCTGTTTCGAATCCCGTCTGTCGCATCGCGCGCGACGGATTCTCACCGACACGCAGGGCAGCCATGCCGCGATTCATACAAGAGGCTGGCGAGCAAGGCATCAGGAATCCCTGGCGTCTTCGCCGATGTACTCGGGACACGCAGCACGCAACGCAAATGCGGCTCACTCGAATCAAGTAACGACCTTCGAATGCGTCGTCATCGCATCGCTCATACGACGTGATCGACTCGCTGCAATCACAAAGTGTTGTATGCACGTCGCAACGCGATTCGAAAAAAGGAATTTTCGTGTGCGAACCCTTTTATCGCTCACGAAAAGATGGTACAAACCGATCTAAATTGATGGTGACATTTATGCTCAACTGGGATGACGAGAACACGGCCGTAACTCCGTCGAGCGGTGCGCAGCAAAACACGATGCGCAACCCCGCGGGATTCGCCGTCTCGAACGCCGACGTGCAGTTCGGTCAGCGTTTTGCTCCTCAGGTTTCCACGGCGGAGAACATCTTCTCCAGCGACTTCGCGGTTGCCCCGCCGCCGGCTGCGCCGGTGTCGTCCGAAGCGCGCGTGAATGTCGCCGACAAACGCATCATCAACGGCCAGACCGACGTCAATCAGCTGGTCCCGTTCAAGTACAAGTGGGCCTGGGAGAAATACCTGTCCGGTTGCGCGAACCACTGGATGCCGCAGGAAATCAACATGTCCCGCGACATCGCCCTGTGGAAGGATCCGAACGGCCTGACCGAGGACGAGCGCCGCATCGTCAAGCGCAACCTCGGCTTCTTCGTGACCGCCGACTCCCTCGCCGCGAACAACATCGTGCTGGGCACCTACCGCCACATCACGGCCCCCGAATGCCGCCAGTTCCTGCTGCGCCAGGCGTTCGAGGAGGCGATCCACACGCACGCCTACCAGTACATCGTCGAATCGCTGGGTCTGGACGAAAGCGAGATCTTCAACGCGTACCACGAGGTCAAGTCGATCCGCGACAAGGACGAGTTCCTGATCCCGTTCATCCAGACGCTGACCGATCCCGCCTTCAAGACAGGCACGACCGAAGCCGACCAGACGCTGCTCAGGTCGCTGATCGTGTTCGCCTGCATCATGGAAGGCCTGTTCTTCTATGTCGGCTTCACGCAGATTCTCGCGCTGGGCCGCCAGAACAAGATGACCGGCGCAGCGGAGCAATACCAGTACATCCTGCGCGACGAGTCCATGCACTGTAACTTCGGCATCGACCTCATCAACCAGATCAAGCTCGAGAACCCGCACCTGTGGACTCCCACATTCCGTGCGGAGATCGCTGATCTGTTCCGCAAGGCCGTGGACCTCGAATACCGTTACGCCGAAGACACCATGCCGCGCGGCGTGTTGGGTCTGAACGCGGCGATGTTCAAGAGCTATTTGCGCTTCATCTGCAACCGTCGTTGCCAGCAGATCGGACTCGATCCGCTGTTCCCGAACGAAGAGAACCCGTTCCCGTGGATGAGCGAGATGATCGACTTGAAGAAGGAGCGTAACTTCTTCGAGACGCGCGTAATCGAATATCAGACGGGCGGTGCGTTGTCCTGGGAGTGAGCCGGGCGCACTGCGGATCAAGTCTTTTGGGGTTGCCGGCCGCGCCACGCGATGCGCGAGTGCCGGCTGGATGATTAGGAGCAGGAACGCCTGATGCAAAGCCTGGCCGGAGCCTTGGCGGCTCATCGATATGACCGGCACTTTGCGAACCCTTCAGAGGGATGGGCAAACTTCCCCCCGGAAAAAGGCGCGGGCCCCACGCATCGTGGCCCCCGCGCCCTCAACGAACGTTGGCCGGTGTCGGTATCCGACGCCGGGTTGACCTGGCGCGCTGTGCCCGAAGGCACGGCGCGCCTTACCGCATTCATTAGCGTAAGCGCGCGGGATCAGCGTACGCCGATGAATAGCCCGCTTCGTAGCGTGCGCCCTGAGAAGCGTTTGCGGGAAGCGGGTTTTGACGAAGGGTGTTGTTTGAACTGACTCTCATCTGAACTTGAAGGAGAAGAAAATGGCACTTGCCAAGAAGAAACCGGCGGCGAAGAAGGCCGCAGTGAAGAAGGCTGCACCGGCCAAGAAGGCTGCTGCGAAGAAGGTTGCAGTCAAGAAGGTCGCAGCGAAGAAAGTCGCCGTGAAGAAGGTTGCTGCGAAGAAGGCAGCACCGGCGAAGAAGGCCGCAGCGAAGAAGGTTGCAGCCAAGAAGGTCGCGGTGAAGAAGGTTGCTGCGAAGAAGGCAGCACCGGCGAAGAAGGCCGCGGCGAAGAAGGTTGCAGCCCGCAAGGTCGCGGTGAAGAAGGTTGCCGCGAAGAAGGCCGCACCGGCGAAGAAGGCTGCCGCGAAGAAGGCCGCGCCTGCGAAGAAGGCTGCCGCGAAGAAGGCGCCTGCGAAGAAGGCTGCCGCGAAGAAGGCTGCCAAGAAAGCGCCTGCGAAGAAGGCTGCCGCTGCCGCGCCTGCTGCCCCCGCTGCTGCACAACCGGCCGCGCCGGCAGCAACGGTGAAGACGGCGCTGAACCCGGCTGCAGCATGGCCGTTCCCGACCGGCAGCCGTCCGTAATACGCAGTACCAGGCGAGGCGCGCGGCGTGCGTGCCTCGCAGTTCGGCCAGCCTCGAGGCAATTTCGAGGTCCGAACGTGATCCCGTCGGCGGGCTTGCCCGTGGCGGGATTTTTTTCGTCTTGCCCTTGGGGCCTGCCTCCGTCCTGTTTGCTCGCTGGTCAGGCGCGGCGCATGAAAAAAGGCGCATGCACAGGGGAGCGCATGCGCCTGAGGTTCCGCTTATGGCGCGAGGCGCCGCCGCGGTACAGGGGAAAACCGGCTTTAGTGGGTGACCCGGGTCACGCCACCGCTTGAGAGCAGGCGCACGCGGTCGCCTGCGTTGAAGACCTCGCCCGTGGCGCTTTGTGTGATCGCACGCAGGTCGCCGTTGTCGAGCTGCACCGTGATCTCGAGGCCATCGCGCATCGCGACGCCGTTCTCGATCGCGTTGCCGGCCACGGCGCCCGCAATGCCGCCGATGATGCCCGTCACGATCGAACCCGTTCCGCCGCCGATCTGGCTACCCGCCACGGCGCCCAGCGCGCCGCCGCCGATGGCGCCAAGTCCGCTAGGCTGCCCGTTGTTGGAACTGATCTTCACTGCGCGTACGCTCTCGACTGTGCCCATGCGGACCGTTTGCTCGCGCTGCGCCTGCGACGCCGTGTAGACGTCGGCGGAACTGCTGTTATATGCGCAGCCCGACATCGCGAGCGAACCCGCGATCGCGGCTGCCGCAATCAGACAACTTGTTATTTTCATTCCCGTAGCTCCCAAAGGCCCCCCGTCGGGCCTCGGCTCATTTCGGCAGCTCGTACCCGAACGCTGCCTTGAACCGTTCATTGATTTGCACCCGCGTGGGCGCGTAGTTCTGCGGACCCTGGTGTTCGATCTTGAGCGCGCCCATCAGGCTTGCGAGCCGCCCGGTGGTTGCCCAGTCGAGGCCGTTCTCGATGCCATAGAGCAGGCCGCCGCGGAACGCGTCGCCGCAACCGGTCGGATCCAGCACACGTTCGGCCTGCACCGCAGGAATTTCTTCGATGCTGCCGCTGTGATAGATCTGCGATCCGTGCTCGCCGCGCGTGACGATCAGCGCGTCGACCTTGCTGGCGATCTCGTCGAACGACCAGCCGGTGCGATGGCTGACAAGATTGGCTTCGTAGTCGTTGACCGCGACATAGGTCGCAAGTTCAATCGCACGGCGCAGCGAAGCGCCGTCGAAGAGCGGCAGGCCCTGGCCCGGATCGAAAACGAAGGGCGTGCCGGCGCTGGCGAACTGTTCGACGTGCTGGACCATGCCGTCGAAGCCGTCCGGTGCGACGATGCCGAGCTTGATGCCGGGCGCTTCGTCGGCGCGGTTCAGGTGCGACTGCATCATCGCGCCCGGGTGGAATGCCGTGATCTGGTTGTTTTCGAAGTCCGTCGTGATCATCGCCTGCGCCGACCAGGTGTCGGGCAGCACGCGCACGTGCGCCTTCGAGAGGCCTAGCGTGTCGAGGCGCTCGATATAGGGCTGGGCGTCGGCGCCGCCGAGCGTTGCCATGATGCGCGCGTCGCCGCCGAGCAGATGCAGTGCGTAGGCGATGTTGCCGGCGCAGCCGCCGAACTCGCGGCGCATCGTCGGCACGAGGAAGCTCACGTTCAGGATATGCACCTGCTCCGGCAGGATGTGCTCCCGAAAGCGACCCTCGAAGGTCATGATGTTGTCGTAGGCGAGCGAGCCGCAGATCAGCGTAGCCAAGGCTGGGTTCCTGTAATGCGTAAAGTAAGAAGCGGGAAAAAGCGGGAGAGAAGCAGGAAAGACAGGCGCGCGCCGCAGCGCGCGCGAACGCCGGATTACTTCAGGGCTGCGAGGGCAGCGTCGTAGTTCGGTTCGTTCTTGATTTCGCCCACGCGCTCGGCGTAGACGACATTGTCGTTCGCGTCGAGCACGACCACCGCGCGCGCGGTGAGGCCGGCGAGCGGGCCGCTCGTCACGTCCACGCCGTAGGCCTGGGCGAAGTCATGGCCGCGGAACGTCGAGGCCGTGACGACGTTTTCGATGCCTTCGGTCGAGCAGAAGCGCGAAGCGGCGAACGGCAGGTCGCCCGAGACGACCACGACGACCGTGTTGTCGAGCTTGCCGGCGCTTTCATTGAACTTGCGCGTCGAGGTGGCGCAGACCGGCGTGTCGAGGCTCGGGACGATGTTCAGCACCTTGCGCTTGCCGGCGAAGTCGGCGAGCGAGACGGGCTTCAGATCCTTGCCGACGAGCGAGAACGCCGGCGCCTTCTGGCCGACCGACGGAAACGTGCCTGCGACGTCGATCGGGTTACCACCCAGCGTAACTTGACTCATGATGTGCTCTCCGGGAATTCATAGTGTGGTGAGAGGCGCGTCCGGTCATCCGGACACAGGGAACGCGCGGGCCGCCCGCAGACGGCGCCGCAAACGAAACGGGCATCAAGGATAGAAGATCTCGATGCGGAAGTTCGACGCAACCACGCTGCCGGTATCGAGCCGCACGATCATCGTCTGCGTGGTGCGCGCGGGCAGGCCGGCGTCGACGCGCGTGCCGGGCGGGACATAGTCCTGCGGCCACAGCACGCGGCGCACGACCACGTTGTTCTGGCGGTCGAGCAGTGTGAGCTCGATGGCCGGGTACGCGAGCGCCACGCTGAAATGATTGCGTAGCGGCACCTTCAGTTCGAGATGGTGAGGATCGTCGACCTGGCGCAGATCGGACGGCTCTACCTGCAGGCCGTCGATGTCGCGCGGCGGCTGCACGCGGCAGCCGAGCTGCTCGCAGGCCTCTACGTAGAGCGGCTGCGAGCCGGGCCAGTAGACCATCACGGTTTCGCGCAGCCACCACGCGAGCTGGGCACCCAGCAAAGCCAGCAGCACGATCGCGAGCAAGCCCCCCAGGATGCGCCAGCCGGTGCGGCGCGGCGCTCGCGCGGGCGCTTCCCGCGTCACGGCGAAGGGCTCGGCGCCGTCGTTCGGCGAGAGCGCGCCAAACGCGGGCGCGGCTGCCGCTGCGGCAGGACTGCGCGAGAACACCGGTTCGGGATCGTTCACCGCAGCGGCCGAAGCTTCGTTCGCCGAAAGGGTGGGCTCGGTGAGGTCGGGTTCGACGCGGCGCCATTGAGCGGCTGGCTCGTCACGCGTGGAAGGTGCCGCGAGCGTGGGCTCGTCGTAGTGCCCGGCATCCGACTCGACGCCGGGCGTGACCGCGGGCGCTGCCCCGGCGCGCGGCAGGTGGTCGGCGTTGTATTGCAGGCCAGGGTCGATGCGACTGTCGGCACGCGGTGCCCACGGATCCCATGCGCTGGCCGAGAAATCGGGTGCGACCGGTGCTGCCGAGGCGTGTGAGGGAAAGTCGGGCGGAGCGGCAGAGGGCGCGGGTGCGAACAGGCCCGCTGCGATATCGGCGCCGACAGGCACGGCGCTTGCGAAATCGCCGCCCTCGGCCAGTTCGAACAGGCTGCCCGACGCGTCGAACGTTTCCCTGCAATGACCGCAGCGCACGAGGCCGCGGCGCGCGGCAAGCTGCGCGGGCTGAACACGGAAGACGGTTTCGCAGAAAGGGCAGCGCGTTGCCAGGAGCATGTGGGCCGGGACCGGGAGGTTGGCGATACCCGCCATTCTACTGGCAATCCGCGGCTAGCCGCGCCGCGTACCCGCGAGGCAGACCCAGCCTTCGTGCTCGCGCCATACCGCGATGTCGATCCAGCGTTCGTACACCCGGGCGACTTCCTCGGCCTGGCGCGCGAGGATGCCCGAGAGCGCCAGGCGCCCGCCCGGCTTCACGCGCGAAGAGAGCATCGAGGCCATCAGCTTGAGCGGATTCGAGAGGATGTTCGCGACGACGATGTCGAACTCGCCCGGAGGGCAGTCGTCCGGCAGGCCATAGGTGACATCGGCATGATTGCGCGCGCTGTTATGGCGTGCCGATTCGACGGCCTGCGGGTCGATGTCGATGCCGATCACGGGGGCGGCGCCGCACTTCTTCGCGAGGATCGCGAGGATGCCCGAGCCGCAGCCATAGTCGAGCAGAGAAAGACCCGGCTTCACGTGCTCTTCGAGCCATTCCATGCACAGGCGCGTGGTGGGGTGGCTGCCGGTGCCGAAGGCGAGACCGGGGTCGAGTTCGAGCACGAGCGCGTCGGGATCGGGCGCGTCGTGCCACGACGGCACGACCCAGATGCGTTTGCCGATCGGGATCGGCTCGAACTGGGATTGTGTGAGGCGCACCCAATCCTGTTCCTCGACTTCGCGCAGCGAGAACTTCGGCGTCTCGGCGAGGCCGAGTTCGTTCGAAGCGGCCGCGAGCAGCACGGCCGGATCCTGGTCGTCGCCGATCAGCGCAATCACGCGCGAATGCTGCCACGCGGTGCGCTCGGGCGTGAGCCCGGGCTCGCCGAAGAGCGGCTGCTCGTCGGGCGTGTCGGCGTCGGCGTCTTCCACCGACACCGACAGCGCGCCGAGCTCGATCAGCGCGTCGGAGAGTTCTTCCGCGCGGTCTCGTTCAAGCTCGACGATCAGTTCCCGATAGCTCATGAATTACGCTTCGTCCTTCTTTACAGCCTGACGTTCGGCCAGACGGCTTTCGAGGTAGTGAATGCTCGTGCCGCCTTCGACGAACTTCGCGTCGAGCATCAGCTCGCGGTGCAGCGGAATGTTGGTCGAAATGCCTTCCACCACCATTTCCGAGAGCGCGATGCGCATGCGCTGAATCGCCTGCTCGCGCGTCGCGCCGTAGGTGATCAGCTTGCCGATCATCGAATCGTAGTTCGGCGGCACGAAATAGCCGTTGTAGGCGTGCGAGTCGACGCGCACGCCAGGACCGCCCGGCATGTGCCACGACGTGAGGCGCCCCGGCGACGGCGTGAACTTGAACGGATCTTCGGCGTTGATACGGCACTCGATCGCGTGGCCCTTCAACTGGATATCGCGCTGGCGGAACGAGAGCTTCTCGCCGGCCGCAATGCGGATCTGTTCCTGCACGATGTCAATGCCGGTGATCAGCTCCGTGACCGGATGCTCGACCTGCACGCGCGTGTTCATCTCGATGAAGTAGAACTCGCCGTTCTCATACAGGAATTCGAACGTGCCCGCGCCGAGGTAGCCCATCTTCTTGCAGGCGTCGGCGCAGCGGTCGCCGATGCGGTCGAGCAGGCGGCGCGCGATGCCCGGCGCCGGCGCTTCTTCGATCACCTTCTGGTGGCGGCGCTGCATCGAGCAGTCGCGCTCGCCGAGCCACACGGCGTTCTTGAACGAGTCCGCGAGCACCTGAATCTCGATGTGGCGCGGGTTCTCGAGGTACTTCTCCATGTAGACCTGCGGGTTGCCGAAGGCGCGGCCCGCTTCTTCCCTGGTCATGTTGACCGCGTTCACGAGCGCCGCTTCCGTGTGCACCACGCGCATGCCGCGACCGCCGCCGCCGCCTGAAGCCTTGATGATGACGGGGTAGCCGATCGTGCGCGCGATCTTCACGATTTCTTTCGGATCGTCGGGCAGTGCGCCTTCCGAGCCCGGCACGCACGGCACGCCGGTCTTGATCATCGTCTGCTTCGCCGTGACCTTGTCGCCCATCATGCGGATCGTTTCCGGGCGCGGGCCGATGAACGTAAAGCCCGATTGCTCGACGCGCTCGGCGAAGTCCGCGTTTTCGGAGAGGAAGCCGTAGCCGGGGTGGATCGCCTCGGCGTCGGTGACCTCGGCCGCGCTGATGAGCGCCGGCATGTTGAGGTAGCTCAGGTTCGACGGAGCCGGGCCGATGCAGACCGCCTCGTCGGCGAGCTTCACGTACTTGGCTTCCTTGTCGGCTTCCGAATAGACGACGACCGTCTTGACGCCGAGCTCGCGGCAGGCGCGCTGGATACGGAGCGCGATTTCGCCGCGATTGGCAATGAGGATTTTTTCAAACATGGTGGGTATGCGCCCCCGGCCTTAGGCGATCACGTACAGCGGCTGACCGTATTCGACGGCCTGGCCGTTGTCGACGAGGATCTCCTTGACCACGCCGGCCACGTCCGACTCGATTTCGTTGAGCAGCTTCATCGCTTCGATGATGCACAGCGTCTGGCCTTCCTTGACCGTGTCGCCGACCTGGACGAACGGATCGGCGCCCGGCGACGGTGCGCGGTAGAACGTGCCGACCATCGGCGAGGTCACGACGTGGCCTTGCGGAACGGCCGGTGCGGCAGCGGCGGGGGCGGCCGCTTCGGGGGCGTGGCCGGACGCCGCGAGCGGAGCCATGGCCGGGGCGGCGTACTGGGCCGGCGCCGGCTGCACGTAAACCGGTGGCGCATTCTTGACGATACGCACCTTGCCTTCGCCCTCAGTGACTTCGAGTTCCGAGATACCCGATTCGGAGACGAGGTCGATCAGAGTCTTCAGCTTACGTAGATCCATGGTGCAGCCCCTTTGAATACGTGAGGTGCCGGGGCGCGAGCCCCGGCACGGGATTGGTGTTGTCTGTCTTGCTGTCCGAATGCGTCGGCTGGCTCACCCGCGCGATCCGCGAATCAGCCGCGCTTGCCGGCGGCGAGCCGGTCGAGCGCGTATTCGAGGGCGTACAGATAGCCCTTCCAGCCGAGGCCGCAGATGACGCCCTCGGCCTGGTCGGAGAAATACGAGTGATGCCGAAAGGTCTCGCGGCGATGCACGTTGGACAGGTGAATCTCGACGAACGGAATGCCGACGCCAGCCAGTGCGTCCCGGATCGCCACGCTGGTATGCGTGTATGCCGCCGGGTTGATCAGGATGAAGTCGGTTTGCTCGGCACGGGCGGCCTGGATGCGGTCGACGAGGGCGCCTTCGTGATTGCTCTGGAAGGTCGCCAGATCGACGCCTGCGTCCGCGGCGCGGTCGGCCAGCGCCTGATCGATCTGCGGGAGCGTCACGCGCCCATACACCTCGGGTTCCCGGGTGCCGAGAAGATTGAGGTTGGGGCCGTGCAGAACCAGCAGTCGCGTCATGGTCGCTTCATTTCCGTGGAGTTGCGCGAACTTTATCGCCGATTAGAGAAATTTGTCTAGTTTTCCGAGCGGGTGATATGACCCTGACTCTGCCCGAAACCCGGCGGAATCGTGGATCTTCCGTCAAAAGCTGTAAATTCTGCGACAAAAATAGCAATACGGGTGTTAAGTTCCGGTCAAATATTCCACGGCGTCAAAGTGCGTCAAGGGTTCGGCGAAGCTCGTCCGGCTTGATTTGGCCTAATTTTGTCGCGCGTACGTTGCCGTTCGCATCGATTACGACCGTGTAAGGCAGGCCGCCGGCCGTGTTGCCGAACGCGCGGGCAACGTCGGCGCCGCCGAAGCCGGCGACATAGACGGGGTAGTCCACGTGCACTTTCTGGAGGAAGGTCTTGATGTTCGCGCTCGAATCGACGCCAAGGCCGACGAACTGGATGCCCTTCTTCGCGTACTCGCGCTGCAGCGCCGAGAGTTCCGGCATCTCCTCGACGCACGGACCGCACCACGAAGCCCAGAAGTTCACCACGATCGGCCGGCCCTTGTAGAGCGCGAGCGACTGGGGCTTGCCGTCGGGCGTCGTGACGGCCGCCGTCCAGAGCTGGCCGACGGCGTCCTGCTTGCCCGAGACCGACGCCGCATCGGCCGTGCCGGTATCGCCGCCGTTGGCCCAATGTCCCGCCAGAATGCCGCCGCCGGCGGCCACCGCCGCTACTGCGAGGCCGGCCAGAATCCGCTTCGTGTTCATCGCTGCGCTTTTCAGTTGATCGTGCTGGTTGAATGAAGGGTGAAACATGGCTCAGGAAGCCGCACCGCCGCTTTCGTCGCTTTGGTCGATCAAGGCCCGCAGTGCCTGCGCATTCGCGCGTGCGAGGCGCCCGCGCGCGTCGGCACGCACGGCGCCGCGCAAGTCGTCGGTATCGTAGAGCGCGACGTGGATGCCTACCGGCTCCCCGTCACGCGAAGCCTTGTAGATGAAGCTCAATGTTTCCACGTAACCGCGCGCGGCGAAGTGGCGGGTCTCCGATACGTCGTACTGCACATTCGCATTCAGGAACCAGATGGCGACGTCTTTGGGGTTGTCGCAAAAGATCTGCAAATGGATGTCGGAGTGCTCGCCCGCCGTGCCGTTGAGCACCGCACCCGTCACGAACGGGTTGAAGGCTTCGAGCCGCTTCATCCAGTCGAGCGCGATCTCGCGCAGGTGCCGCAGCACCGCCGGCTGGCTTTCTCCCTGAAACAGGGCCTGATACTCGCGGATCTCTTCTTCGATCTGGTCGTTATCGGGCAGCCAGGTGCCTTCGATGCGCGTTTCCCCCACGACCTGCCGTGCTGCCTTGCGCTTGGCCGTTGCGTAGTCGAGGCCATCCTCGGCGATCATCCGTGCTGCCGCGATGGCGATTTCCTCGCGCACGCGTTGCGGATCGAAATGTGATCTGCGAACCATCCTCGAATCATACTAGAGAATGTCCCCGGGCCTTCGCGGTGCAAGGCGCCGGGCCCGGGCCCTTGCGCCGAAAACGCGCGGGGCGCCTCGGGTACAATATCGCTCTTTGCTTCGGCGGCGCACGCCGCCGTCTTCGCGCCTCCCGATTCCGGCAACCCCCCGGCAACCCCGATAACCCGTTTTCCGGCGCCCATGCGGCGCGCAAGGCTTATGCACATCCATATCCTCGGCATCTGCGGTACGTTCATGGGCGGTCTCGCCGTGCTCGCGCGCAGCGCGGGCCACACCGTGACCGGCTGCGACGCGGGGGTGTACCCGCCGATGAGCACCCAGCTCGAAGCGCAGGGCATCCGCCTGATCGAGGGCTACGACGCGAGCCAGGTCGAACTGAATCCCGATCTCTATGTGATCGGCAACGTCGTCTCGCGCGGCAATCCGCTGATGGAGGAGATCCTCGATCGCGGCCTGCCGTATACGTCCGGGCCGCAGTGGCTGGGCGAGCATGTGCTGCGCGACAAGTGGGTGCTCGCGGTGGCGGGCACGCACGGCAAGACCACCACGAGCTCGATGCTCACGTGGCTGCTGGAGGACGCCGGCCTGAATCCCGGTTTTCTGATCGGCGGGGTGCCGCTCAATTTCGGCGTGTCGGCGCGGCTCACCGATTCGAGCTTCTTCGTGATCGAAGCCGACGAGTACGACACGGCCTTCTTCGACAAACGCTCGAAGTTCGTCCACTACCGGCCGCGCACGGCCGTGCTGAACAACCTCGAATACGATCACGCCGATATCTTTCCCGATCTCGCCGCCATCGAGACGCAGTTCCATCACCTCGTGCGCACGATCCCCGGTGTCGGCCGCATCGTGACGAACGGGCGCTCGGACGCGCTCGAACGCGTGCTCACGCGCGGCGTATGGAGCGAAGTCGAGCGCTTTGGCGTGGCGGGCGGCTGGCAGGCGCTGCCGGCCGAGGACGGCGTGCCCGTCGACGAGCGTTTCGCGGTTTATCACAGCAGCGAGCGCGTGGGCGTGGTGGACTGGCAGATTCAGGGCGAGCACAACCGTCAGAACGCGCTCGCGGCGATTGCGGCCGCGCGCAGTGTCGGCGTGCCGCCTGCGCAGGCCGCCCAGTCGCTTTCGGGTTTTCGCAACGTGAAGCGCCGCATGGAAGTGCGCGGCAGCGTGGACGGCGTGACCGTCTACGACGATTTCGCGCATCATCCCACCGCGGTCGAGACGACGATCGCCGGCCTGCGTACGCGTGTAGGACGCGACAACACCCGCATCCTCGCCGTACTGGAGCCGCGCTCGAACACGATGAAGCTCGGCGTGATGAAGGCCCAGTTGCCCGCGAGTCTCGCCGACGCCGATCTCGTGTTCGGCTATGGTGCGCAGGCCGGCAAGGACGCGCTCGGCTGGGATCTCGCGGGCGCGCTGGCGCCGCTTGGCGAGAAGGCGCATGCGTTCCACGACCTCGACGCCTTGGTGAACGCGGTGGTGGCCGCCGCCCGCCCCGGCGACCAGGTGCTCGTCATGAGCAACGGCGGCTTCGGTGGCGTGCATCAGAAGTTGCTGGACGCGCTCTCGGCACGGAGTGCCGCGTGATCGTCTATCTGCACGGCTTTCGCTCGTCGCCGCAGTCGTTCAAGGCGCGGCTGCTCGCGGCGCGCCTCGACGTTCTGGGGCGTGCCGGCGAATGGCTCTGCCCGACGCTTCCGGTCTCGCCGCTTGCGGCGATCGCACTGGCCGAGCACGAAATCGGCGAGCGAGCCGGGCGTTTGCAGCCGGACGAGCGCGTCACGCTGATCGGCAGTTCGCTCGGCGGCTATTTCGCGACGCATCTCGCCGAAAAGCACGGCTGGCGCGCCGTGCTGCTCAATCCGGCCGTGGTGCCGGACCGCGATCTCTCGAAGTATCTGGGCGAGCAGCCGCTCTGGCATGGCGGCGGCAACATCGTCGTCGAACCGCGCCATCTGGACGAGTTGCGCACGCTGGCGGTCGCGCACGTGACGCGTCCCGAGCGCTACTGGCTGATAGCCGCCACCGGCGACGAGGTGCTCGACTATCGCGAAATGCTCGCGCACTACGCGGGCGTGCCCACGCGGCTGATCGAGGGCAGCGACCACGGCATCAGCGAATTCGCCGACTATGTCGACGACGTGATCGCATGGTGCGATACGCCCTGACGCAGGGGTTCATCTTCGGGCTGACCCGTTAGCAGGCATCGCGCCGCGCGCGCGAACGTCTATATGTATACAGCAGTACCGTCACGCCACACGGTTTTGGCGGTCGAAGCAAGTCTGAACGAGAGTATTGAGTGAACGTTTTCTTTGAGGAATCGGGCAGTTTCAAGGCCGGCAGCGTGCTGGCGCGCCAGGGTGATGCGTTTCAGGTCGAGTTGCCCGGCGGCCGCCGCGCGAAGGTGCGCGCGAAGGACGTGCTGATCGAGTTCGAGAAGCCCACCGCCGCAGATCTGATGGAACAGGCGGATGCGGCCGCGCAGGAGATCGACCTCGGTTTCCTGTGGGAATGCGCGCCTGCCGACGAATTTGCGTTTACGGCGCTCGCCGCCGAGTATTTCGGCGAGGCCTCGGGCCCCGTCGAACGGGCTTCGCTCGTGCTCTGCCTGCATGGCTCGCCCGTTTATTTCCGCCGCAAAGGGCGCGGCCAGTACCAGCGCGCTCCCGAAGAGCAGTTGAAGATGGCGCTCGCGTCGCTTGAACGCAAGCGCCAGCAGGCGCTCGTGCAGGCCGGCTACGAGGAAGAGCTGAAGGCGGGCAAGCTGCCGGAGGCGTTCCAGGGCAAGGCGCTGGGCCTCCTCACGAAGCCCGACAAGAATACGATCGAGTACAAGGCGCTCGAAGCCGCGGCGGCGGCGCGCGGCATTTCGATGCCGCGCCTGATGCTCGAATGCGGCGGCATTGCGTCGCCGCGCGCGCTGCACGAGGCTCGCTTTCTCGCCGAGTTCTTTCCGCACGGCACCGGTTTCCCGCCCGTGCAGGTGGGCTCGCTGCCCGACGATCTGCCCGAGGCGCACGTCGAGGCGTTCTCGATCGACGACGTCACGACCACCGAAATCGACGACGCGTTCTCGATCGAGCCTCTCGCCGACGGCCGCGTGCGCATTGGTATCCACATCGCCGCGCCGGCGCTCGGCATCCAGCGCGGCGACATGGCGGACACGATCGCGCGCACGCGTCTTTCGACGGTCTACATGCCCGGCGACAAGATCACGATGATGCCCGACGACTTCGTCGATGCGTTCACGCTCAAGGAAGGCGGACTGCGTCCGGCGCTCTCGCTCTACAGCATCGTGAACCGCGAGACGCAGGAGATCGTCGCGAGCGAAACGCGCGCCGAGCGCGTGTTCGTGAAGAACAACCTGCGCCACAACACGCTCGACGAACTCGTCACGGAAGAAACGCTTGCGGCCGGTACGGGCGAGTATCCGCACAAGGACGACATCGCCGTGCTGTGGCCGTTCGCGCAGGCGCTCTTCGAAAAGCGCCAGCAGGCGCGGGCCGGCTATGGCCTGCGCCGCGAGGTGCAGCGCAACACCGACTTCAACTTCTACGTGGACGGCGAGCATGTCACGATCACGCCGCGCCGCCGCGGCTCGCCGCTCGACATGATCGTGGCGGAGCTGGCGATTCTGGCGAACTCGACGTGGGGCGCGTTCCTGCACGACCACGGCGTGCCGGGCATCTATCGCTCGCAGCGCGCGTTCGGCGCGCCGAGCGGCCCGAAGCGCACGCGCATGCAGACCTCGGCCGCGCCGCACGAAGGGCTGGGCGTTTCGCAGTATGCGTGGAGCACTTCGCCGCTGCGTCGCTATGTCGACCTCGTGAACCAGTGGCAACTGCTCGCTTGCGTGGAGCATGGCGTGACGGCGAAGCTCGCCGCGCCGTTCAAGCCCAAGGACGCCGACCTGTTCGCCGTCGTGCAGGGCTTCGACGAGACCTACACCGCCTACGCCGATCATCAGCGCCGCATGGAGTACTTCTGGTGCCTGCGCTGGCTCCAGCAGGAAAACCGCCGCGAGTTCGCCGCAACCGTTATCAAGGACGACCTCGTGCGCTTCGAGGAAGTGCCGCTCATCATGCACGTGCCCGCGCTCGGCGTGCATGCGCGCGGCACGCGCGTGCTGCTCGAAGTGATGTCGATCGACGAGCTGACCATCGAGGCTTCGGTGCGCATGCTGCGCGTGCTCGATGCGCCGGTCGTGACGAGCGGCGCCGAAGCGGAGGAGAGCGAGGACGAAGAGGTGATCGAGTCCGCTGACCCGTCGGCGGAAAGCGAAGCCGAGGCGCTGGCCGAATCGGATGCGCCTGCCGCGGAGGGCGAGTCCGAAGCGAGCGGCGATCCGGACGGCGAAACGCCCCAGCAAGCGCCGGGCGTGCAGCATGCGGCGGAGACCGGCGAATGAGCACGGTTTCCGCTCAGGTCGATCGTTACGCGGTGGTCGGCAACCCGATCGCACATAGCAAGTCGCCGTTCATCCATGCGCAGTTCGCGCAGCAGACCGGCGAGCGTGTCGAATATGGGCGGCTGCTCGCGCCGCTCGATGGCTTCGTTGCCGAGGTGAGCGCGTTCAACGCGGCCGGTGGCCGGGGCCTCAACGTGACGGTGCCGTTCAAGCTCGAAGCGTACGCGCTCGCGCAGCGGCTCTCTCCGCGCGCGGCGGCGGCGGGTGCGGTGAACACGCTGCGCTTCGACGCCGACGGCATCTTCGGCGATAACACCGACGGCTTCGGCCTCGTGCGCGATATCGAGTCGAATCTCGGCGTCGCGCTGAAGGGCGCGCGCGTGCTGCTGCTCGGCGCGGGCGGGGCGGCGCGCGGCGTCGTGCTGCCGATGCTCGAACGCGGCCCGCGCGAGATCACCATCGTGAACCGCACGGCCGCGAAGGCGCATGAGCTGGTCGAGCAATTCGCGCCGGCTGCTGCCGAGGCGGGATGCGTCATCCAGGGCGGCGGCCCGCAGACGGTCGAACCGACGCCCTATGACGTGATCGTCAACGCGACGGCGGGCAGCCTCGACGCCTCGCTGCCCGAATGCGACGAGCGCGCGTTCGGCACGGGCACGCTCGCCTACGACATGATGTACGGCGCGCAGCCCACGGTGTTCATGCGTCACGCCCAGACGCTCGGCGCACGCGCGGCGGACGGGCTTGGCATGCTGGTCGAGCAGGCCGCGGAATCGTTCTACGTGTGGCGCGGCGTGCGCCCCGACAGCGCGCCGGTGCTGGCCGCGCTGCGCGCGCAGCTCGCGGCGCAGGCCTGACACCCATGGTGGCGCGCCGCGCGCGAGGACGCACGATGCCTGGCCGCGAAGCCGCAACGCGACCGGGCGCTTTGCGCTGGCTGGCCTACGCGGGCGCGGTCTTCGCGATCGCCTGGGTTGCGCTGCAGGCTTATTACTTCGTGCAGATCGCGCTCTGGAATATCGTCGATCCGCAATCGACGGCGTTCATGCGCACCGACGAAGGACGGCTCGGCGCCGAGTACCCGATCCAGCATCAGTGGGTGCCGTACGACCAGATCTCGCGCAATCTCAAACGCGCCATCATCGCGTCCGAGGACGCGAACTTCGTCAATAACAACGGCTACGAAACCGACGCCATCCTGCAGGCGTGGGAAAGGAACAAGCAGCGCGGCCACATCGTGCGCGGCGGGTCCACGATCTCGCAGCAACTCGCCCGCAACCTGTTTCTTTCTCGCGAGAAGAGCTATATCCGCAAGGGGCAGGAGCTCATCATCACGTGGATGCTGGAGACGCTGCTCGACAAGGAGCGCATCTTCGAGATCTATCTGAATTCGGTGGAGTGGGGCAATGGCGTCTACGGCGCCGAGGCCGCGGCGCATTACTACTACCGCACGTCGGCGTCGAAGCTCACGGCCTGGCAGGCGGCGCGGCTGGCGGTGATGCTGCCGCGTCCGAAGTACTTCGACGAGCATCGCAATTCGCCGTATCTCGCGCAGCGCGCGTCCGTGATCGCGCGGCGCATGGGCGCTGCCGAACTGCCGCACTGACCGGCGTAAAAAAAGCGCCGGGCCGGGTGGGCGATTCCCCAACGACTGCCGCGGCGCTTCCTTCCTGGATGGCTCTCGTCTTTACTGCCGCGCGAGCCGCGCGTTATCGGGCATGGGCACGTTGTAGTTGGTGCGGAACGGATTGATGTCGAGCCCGCCGCGGCGCGTGTAGCGCGCATAGATCGCGAGGCGGTCCGGCTTGCACGCGTTCAGGATGTCCACGAACATGCGCTCCGCGCATTGCTCATGGAAGCCCGTGTGATTGCGGTACGAGATGATGTAGCGCAACAGGCCCGCCTGGTCGATCTGCGGCCCCACGTAGTGGATCTGCACGCTGCCCCAGTCGGGCTGGCCCGTCACCGGGCAATTCGACTTCAGCAGGTTCGAGACCAGTGTTTCCTCGACCGGCGCTTCGTCGAACGCGGCGGTGAGGAGCGACGCGTCGGGATGATAGACCTCCGCATCCAGATCGAGGCGGTCGAGCGAGAGTCCGTCGAACTCCTCGAACGGGATCTTGCCGAACGCGCTCGGCTGTTCGAGCCGCACCGATACCGACGCGCCGCAGGCAGCCGTGACATCGCGCTTGAGCGTGTCGCGCACCGCCTCGACCGAATCGACCCGGGTCTGCGCGAACGAGCCCAGATAGAGCTTGAACGACTTCGATTCGACGATGTTCGGCGAATCGGCGGGGATGAAGAACGTCGCGATGGCGATCTGCGGCTTGCCGCGCGCGTTGAGCCACGAAAGCTCGTAGGCGTTCCAGATATCGGTGCCGAAGAAGGGCAGTTGCGCGCCGATGCCGATGCCGATCGCTTCGCGCGCACCGGCGCGCGGGATCGGGAACAGCAGCGAGGCGTCGTACTGTTCGGTGTAGGTGGCGGGTTTGCCGAGCGGAGAGTGTTCGGGAGTCATGATGTGCTGCTGGTTACGGTTGCTTCCGGCACGGTGGCCGGTGGTACGACATTCGCCACGCCGCTCGCGACATGTCCGGTCGCCGTGACCGAGCGGGCCGATTCGCAGTGGCGGATCTGGTCGTCGAAGAAAAAGTCGGGTTCGAACTCGCGCAGGAACGGGCCTTTGTCGAGTCCGCCGAGGAACATCGCTTCGTCGATTTCGATGTTCCAGGCCATGAGCGTACGGATCGCGCGCTCGTGCGCCGGCGCCGAACGCGCGGTGACGAGCGCCGTGCGGATGCGCATCTGCGCATTGGCGTCCGCGAGTTTCTGCAGGCGGTTCAACGCTTCGAGCAGTGGCTTGAGCGGGCCTTGTGCGAGCGGCAGGTCGCGGTTGTCGCGCTCGTGGCTCACGAAAGCCGTAAGACCCTCGTGCTGGAAGATCTGCTCGGCTTCGTCGGAAAACAGCACGGCATCGCCGTCGAACGCGATGCGAATCTCGTTCGCGTTGCGTCCCGCCATTGTCGCCGATTCAGGAAAAACGCGCGCGGCCGGGAAGCCGGCAGCGAGCGCGCCGCGCACGTCGTCCTGATTGGCGGAAAGAAAGAGCGACGCGTTCAGCGGCTTCAGGTAGGCCCACGGCGCACGGCCGCGCGTGAACACGCCGCGCTGGATCTCGTCGAGCCCATGCTCGCGGCACGAGCTGAAGGTGCGCAGGCCGCTGATCGGATCGCTGCGCGAGAGGATCACCACCTCGACGTGATGCGAGCCGTTGTTCAGCGCAAGCAGCTTGCGGATCAGCGCATAGGCGACGCCGGGCTGCGCGGGCACGGTGAGCCGCTCGCGCTGGAGGGCTTCGTAGGCGGCGAGATTGCCGTCCTCGAAGACGCGGTTTTCCTCTTCGAAATCGAAGAGCGCGCGCGAGGAGACCGCGACCACGAGTTTGTCGGAGAGCGAAACGCTCACTTGTGCTGACCTTTGATGTTTGGTTTGCGTTTAAGCCAGGAACAACCGGTACGCCGGATTCTGCGTCTCTTCCCAGTGCGGGTAGCCGAGCGTGGCGAGGAAGCGCCGGAACTCCGCGTCGTCCGCCGCCGGCACCTGGATGCCCACCAGGATCGAACTGTAGTCCGCCCCCTGGTTGCGGTAGTGGAACAGGCTGATGTTCCACTCCGGCGCCATCGACGACAGAAAGCGCATCAGCGCCCCCGGGCGCTCCGGAAACTCGAAGCGGAAGAGGCGCTCGTCGTGCGCCAGCGGCGAGCGTCCGCCCACCATGTAGCGGATGTGCTGCTTCGAGAGCTCGTCGCCCGTCAGGTCCACCGTCGGGAAGCCATGCGAGACGAACGCCTGCGCGATCTGCTCCGACTCGCCCCGGTTGCGGATCTGCACCCCCACGAAGATGTGCGCGCGCTCCGCGTCGTCGATGCGGTAGTTGAACTCCGTCACGCTGCGCGTGCCCACCAGCTCGCAGAAGCGTTTGAAGCTGCCGCGCTCCTCCGGAATCGTCACCGCGAACACCGCCTCGCGCGCCTCGCCCACCTCCGCGCGCTCGGCCACGAAACGCATGCGGTCGAAGTTCATGTTCGCGCCCGAGGTCACCGCCACCAGCGTCTGCCCCCGGATGCCCTCGCGTTCCACGTACTGCTTGGTTGCCGCCACGGCCAGCGCCCCCGCCGGCTCCAGCACGCTGCGCGTGTCCTGGAACACGTCCTTGATCGCCGCGCACAGCGCGTCGGTATCCACCGTGATTACCTCGTCCAGATACGCGCGACACAGCCGGAACGTCTCCTCGCCCACCAGCTTGACCGCCGTGCCGTCCGAGAACAGCCCCACTTCCGTCAGCTCCACGCGCCGGCCCGCCGCCATCGACTGCGCCATCGCGCACGAGTCGTCGGTCTGCACGCCGATCACGCGGATCTCCGGGCGCACCGCCTTCACGTACGCCGCCACCCCCGCCGCGAGCCCGCCGCCGCCAATCGGCACGAAGATCGCATGAATCGGGGCCTGATGCTGGCTCAGGATCTCCATCGCCACCGTGCCCTGGCCGGCGATTACGTCCGGGTCGTCGAACGGGTGCACGAAGGTCAGGCCGCGTTCCTCCTGCAGGCGCACGGCGTGGGCGTAGGCGTCGCTGTACGACTCGCCCGCCTGCACGACTTCCACGGTCGGCCCACCGTGCGCGCGCACGGCATCGACCTTCACCTGGGGCGTGGTGACCGGCACGCAGATCACGGCCTTCACGCCGAGCTTCGCCGCCGAGAGCGCCACGCCCTGGGCGTGGTTGCCGGCCGAGGCGGTGATCACGCCGCGCTCGAGCTGCGCGGGCGTGAGCTGCGCCATCTTGTTGTAGGCGCCGCGCAGCTTGAAGGAGAACACGGGCTGGTTGTCCTCGCGCTTGAGCCAGACCGTGTTGGACAGGCGCACCGAGAGGTTCGGCGCGCGTTCGAGTTCGGTCTCGCGGGCCACGTCGTAGACGCGCGCGGTGAGGATTTTCTTCAGGTAATCGTCGTGGGAGGCCATGCGGGCGGGCGCCTGAGCGCGAGAGTCAACGAAATATGACGGGAAAACGTCAATGATAGCGCCAACGATGAGGGCGCTGGCGGACGCTCCGTCCTCATTCCCCGACCTTCCGGACGGCGAATTATTCCGTGCCGCGGTCGCGGTTCATCATTGGCCTTATCCGTCTCCGGGCTTACCGGACAGCGTCAGCGCACGGGCGGATCATGCGTTAAAATCCGGTTTTGATAACCAGGATCGGAAGATGCACTGGCAACCTCGGACAGCCCATTTGATGCCCGCGCGGCGCGAGACCCGCCCCGCGGCGCAGCGGCACATCCGTCACGCACGATCGTGTCGCGGAGTCTGAGCGCCGGGGAACCGTCGGCGTGAGTGCTGCCGCCGCAAAGTTTCCCCACCCTAAAGTCCGCAACCAGCCACAGGCGGACACGATTTCAGAATAGCGCCCCATGCGCCCCGTCAGCATCGGCCGGGCGGCTTGCCAGCCGCCGTGCGATGCTGACCCAAAGAGTCGTCCAACCATGAACGCACCTCAAGTTTTCGATCCTCACGGCGCCGCCACCGCCGTGGCCGCCGACATCGAACCGCGCCTGCGCGAGATTCCGTACAACTACACGTCCTTTTCGGATCGCGAAATCGTCATCCGCCTGCTCGGCGAGGAAGCTTGGGCCGCGCTTGCCGAACTGCGGGCGGAGCGCCGCACGGGCCGCTCGGCGCGCATGCTGTACGAAGTGCTTGGCGATATCTGGGTCGTGCGCCGCAATCCTTACCTGCAAGACGACCTGCTCGACAATCCCAAGCGTCGCGCGCTCCTGATCGAGGCGCTGAATCACCGTCTCGCCGAAATCGAGAAGCGCCGCCGCGCCGACCTGAGCCAGCACGGCGACGAAGCCGGCATGGACCGTTCCGCGCGCGTCGAGACGCTGGTGGCCGCCGCGCGCCGCGCGATCGATTCGTTCGCGAGCGAGTTCGAGAAGATGGCCGAGCTGCGCCGCCGCGCGACGAAGACGCTTGGCCGCTGCACGCAGAAGGACAACATCCGCTTCGACGGCCTCGCGCGCGTCTCGCACGTCACCGACGCCACGGACTGGCGCGTCGAATATCCGTTCGTGGTCCTGACGCCCGACACGGAAGAGGAAATCGCCGGTCTCGTGAAAGCCTGCTTCGAGCTGGGCCTCACGGTGATTCCGCGCGGGGGCGGCACGGGCTACACGGGCGGCGCCGTACCGCTTACCCCGTTCTCGGCCGTTATCAACACCGAAAAGCTCGAACAGCTCGGTCCGGTCGAGATGACCGAACTGCCGGGCGTCGACCGCAAGGTGCCCACGATCTACTCGGGCGCCGGCGTCGTCACGCGCCGCGTGACCGAGGCGGCCGAAGCCGCGGGCTTCGTGTTCGCGGTCGACCCCACTTCGCTCGACGCTTCGTGCATCGGCGGCAACGTCGCGATGAACGCGGGCGGCAAAAAGGCGGTGCTGTGGGGCACGGCGCTCGACAATCTCGCCTGGTGGCGCATGGTCGATCCCGAGGGCAACTGGCTCGAAGTCACGCGCCTCGACCACAACATGGGCAAGATTCACGACGTGGCCGTGGCGCGCTTCGAACTGAAATGGTTCGACGGCGAGCACGCGCCGGGCGAGAAGCTGCTGCGCACGGAATGGCTCGACATCGAGGGCAAGCGCTTTCGCAAGGAAGGCCTCGGCAAGGACGTCACGGACAAGTTCCTGGCCGGCCTGCCCGGCGTGCAGAAGGAAGGCTGCGACGGCCTCATCACGTCGGCGCGCTGGGTGCTGCACAAGATGCCCGCGCATACGCGCACCGTGTGCCTCGAGTTCTTCGGCCAGGCGCGCGAGGCGATTCCGAGCATCGTCGAGATCAAGGACTATCTCTTCGAAACTTCGAAGCAGGGCGGCGCGATCCTCGCCGGTCTGGAGCACCTCGACGAACGCTATCTGCGCGCCGTGGGCTATGCGACCAAGAGCAAGCGCAACGCGTTCCCGAAGATGGTGCTGATCGGCGACATCGTCGGCGACGACGCCGATGCCGTCGCGACCGCCACGTCGGAAGTCATTCGCATGGCCAACGGCAAGAGCGGCGAAGGCTTCGTGGCCGTGAGCGCCGAGGCCCGCAAGCGCTTCTGGCTCGACCGCAGCCGCACTGCCGCCATCGCGAAGCACACCAACGCGTTCAAGATCAACGAAGACGTCGTGATCCCGCTCAACCGCATGGGCGAGTACACGGACGGCATCGAGCGCATCAACATCGAGCTGTCGATCAAGAACAAGCTGCAGTTGCTCGACGCGCTCGAAGCATTCTTCAAGGCCGGCAATCTGCCGCTTGGCCGCAGCGACGACGCGAGCGAGATTCCGTCCGCGGAACTGCTCGAAGACCGCGTGCAGCAGGCGCTCGATCTGCTCAAGCGCGTGCGCGAGCGCTGGACCTTCGTCGGCGAAATGCTCGACATGTCGTTGCGCGAGGCGCAGCACTATCTCGTGCAGCTCGGCTACGAGGCGCTGGCGGAGAAGTTCGCCGACCGCGTCGACGCACAGCCCGAGGCCACCGTGTTCCACGTCACGCAGGACCGCACGGTGCGCATTTCGTGGAAGCAGGAGATCCGCGCGGAACTGCGCCAGATCTTCAACGGCGGCGCGTTCAAGCCGATCCTCGACGAAGCCCAGGCGATTCACAAGAAGGTGCTGCGCGGCCGCGTGTTCGTGGCGCTCCACATGCATGCGGGCGACGGCAACGTTCACACGAACATCCCGGTCAACTCGGACAACTACGAGATGCTGCAGGACGCCCACGCGGCGGTCGCGCGCATCATGAAGCTGGCTCGCTCGCTGGATGGCGTGATTTCCGGCGAACACGGCATCGGCATCACGAAGCTCGAATTCCTCACGGACGACGAGATCGCCGAGTTCCGCGCCTACAAGCAGCGTATCGATCCGCAGGGCCGCTTCAACGCGGGCAAGCTGCTCGACGGCGCCGACCTGCGCAACGCCTATACGCCGTCGTTCGGCCTGATGGGCTACGAGTCGCTGATCATGCAGCAGTCCGATATCGGCGCGATCGCCGAGTCGGTGAAGGACTGCCTGCGCTGCGGCAAGTGCAAGCCCGTGTGCGCGACGCACGTGCCGCGCGCGAACCTGCTGTACAGCCCGCGCAACAAGATCCTCGCGACCTCGCTGCTGGTCGAGGCTTTTCTGTACGAAGAGCAGACGCGCCGCGGCGTGTCGATCAAGCACTGGGACGAGTTCAACGACGTGGCCGACCACTGCACGGTCTGCCACAAGTGCGTGACGCCGTGCCCGGTCAAGATCGACTTCGGCGACGTGACGATGAACATGCGCAACCTGCTGCGCAAGATGGGCAAGAAGAAGTTCAACGCGGGCAACGCGGCGGGCATGTTCTTCCTCAACGCCACGAACCCGCAGACCATCAACCTCGCGCGCAACGCGATGATGGGCGTGGGCTACAAGGCGCAGCGCCTCGGCAACGACATCCTCAAGAAGGTCATCAGGAAGCAGACGGTGCGTCCGCCTGCCACCACGGGCCGGCCGCCCGTCGTGGAGCAGGTGATCCACTTCGTCAACAAGAAGATGCCGGGCAACCTGCCGAAGAAGACGGCGCGCGCGCTGCTCGACATCGAAGACAACAAGATCGTGCCGATCATCCGCAATCCGAAGGCGACGAATGTCGATTCGGAGGCGGTGTTCTACTTCCCGGGCTGCGGCTCCGAGCGTTTGTTCTCGCAGGTGGGTCTCGCCACCCAGGCGATGCTCTGGGAAGCGGGCGTGCAGACCGTGCTGCCGCCGGGCTATCTGTGCTGCGGTTATCCGCAGCGCGGCTCGGGGCAGTTCGATAAGGCCGAGAAGATCGTCACGGACAACCGGGTGCTGTTCCACCGCGTCGCCAACACGCTCAACTACCTCGACATCAAGACCGTGGTGGTGTCGTGCGGGACCTGCTACGACCAGCTCGCCGGTTATGAATTCGACAAGATCTTCCCGGGCTGCCGCATCATCGACATTCACGAGTTCCTGCTCGAGAAGGGCATCAAGCTCGACGGTGTCACGGGCACGCGCTACATGTACCACGACCCGTGCCACACGCCGATCAAGACCGTTGACCCGGTCAAGCTCGTCAACGAACTGATGGGCTCTGAACATGACGGTTACAGAATCGAAAAGAACGAGCGCTGCTGCGGCGAGTCGGGCACGCTGGCCGTGACGCGTCCCGATATCTCCACCCAGGTGCGCTTCCGCAAGGAAGAGGAGATCCGCAAGGGTGCGGCGAAATTGCGCGGCATTCCGCTCGTGGGCAACGCCAACGGCGTGCAGCCGGTGACGCCGCAGGAAGCGGGCGGGCAGGGCACGGCACAGGACGTCAAGATCCTGACGAGCTGCCCGTCGTGCCTCCAGGGGCTTTCGCGCTACAACGAGGACGCTGGCATCGAAGCCGATTACATCGTGGTCGAAATCGCCCGGCACGTTCTGGGCGAAAACTGGATGGCAGACTATGTCCAGAAGGCGAACAATGGCGGAATCGAGCGCGTGCTGGTTTAATGTCGGCGCGTAATAATTCCGTATGATTTCGTGACGGCGGCTTCGGGGGCGATGATGGGATGCGTATTCTGCAGTGAGGATGGCGGCGACGTGCTGTGGCAGGACGAGCGGATGCGCGTCGTGTTGGCGACGTCGGAGACCGATTACCCGGGCTTCTGCCGGGTGATCTGGAACGGTCACGTTGCCGAGTTCTCCGATCTCGCCGCGCCTGACCGGGAACATCTGATGCGCGCCGTCTACGCCGTCGAACGCGCGCTGCGTCGCGTCATGCAGCCGTCGAAGGTGAACCTGGCGAGCCTCGGCAACCAGGTTCCGCATGTGCACTGGCACGTCATTCCGCGCTATACGAACGACGCGCATTTCCCGCTGCCCGTCTGGGCGCCGCGCCAGCGGACGGTTTCCGAGGCGATGCTGGGCCAGCGCCGCGCGCAGGCCACGCTGCTGCGCGACGCGGTGCGCCATGAGATGGACCAGGCGCTGGCCTGACGCATCTCGCGCGCGCCGCGCAGAACGGGCACGAGCCCGAGGACGATCATGAGTGGACTGAAATCCGATACGCCGGTGCCGACCGGCGTCGTGGTGCACGCCGTCTCGCGTGTGCTGGAGCTGCAGTACGCGAACGGCGAGAGCTATCGCATCCCGTTCGAGCTGATGCGCGTGTATTCGCCTTCGGCGGAGGTGCGCGGCCACGGGCCGGGGCAGGAGACGCTGCAAACCGGCAAGCGCGAGGTGACGATCACGGCGCTCGAAGGTGTCGGCCACTATGCGTTGCAGCCGACCTTCTCGGACGGCCACAACTCGGGCATCTATTCCTGGGACCAGCTCTACGAGCTGGCGACGCGCCAGGACGAACTCTGGGCAGAGTACTTCGCGAAATTGAAGGCGGCAGGCGCCGAGCGCGACGCGCCGATGGCGCCTCCGCCAGCGGCGCACGGCCACTGCCACTGACGCTTCCTGTTACGATCCTGCCCCGCTGTCGGCGCGTTCCGGCGCCGACGACTATCCTCAAGACCAGACCCCCCGCGAAAGGACGAGCGCGATGAGCAAAACCCACTTCGGCTATCAGACAGTCGACGAACAGGAAAAGGCGAAGAAGGTGGCCGGCGTGTTCCACTCGGTCGCCTCGAACTACGACCTGATGAACGATCTGATGTCGGGCGGGATGCACCGTGCCTGGAAGGCCTTCACGATCGCCCAGGCCAACGTGCGGCCGGGCGCGAAGGTGCTCGACATCGCGGGCGGCACCGGGGACCTTTCGATGGCGTTCGCGAAGAAGGCCGGTCCGAAGGGCGAGGTCTGGCATACCGACATCAACGAGTCGATGCTGCGCGTGGGCCGCGACCGGCTGATCGACCATGGGGTACTCACGCCCGCGCTGCTCTGCGACGCCGAGAAAATTCCGTTTCCGGACAACTATTTCGACGTGGTGACCGTGGCCTTCGGCTTGCGCAACATGACCCACAAAGACGCCGCGCTCGCCGAGATGCGCCGTGTGCTCAAGCCGGGCGGACGCCTGCTCGTGCTGGAATTCTCCAAGGTCTGGGAGCCGCTCAAAAAAGCCTACGACGTCTATTCGTTCAAGGTGCTGCCGTGGCTCGGCGCGCGCTTTGCGCAGGACGCCGACAGCTATCGCTACCTCGCGGAATCGATCCGCATGCACCCCGACCAGGAAACTTTGAAGACGATGATGGAACAAGTCGGCCTCGATGCCGTCAAATATTACAATTTGTCAGTTGGCGTGGTAGCCTTGCACGTCGGGACAAAGTATTAGCGTTCCCAAATCTCTGTCTCTAAAGGAAATTCTGTCATGTCTGAGCCCCGCGTCAATGCTTTCTCAAAGCTTTCATTGCAGTGGGCCAGACGGATCGGAGTGCTGGCTGTCACCGGCGTGATGATTGCCGGCAGCTTCGCCTCGTTCGACGCCGAAGCCCGCCGCATGGGCGGCAGCCGCAGCATCGGCAAACAATCGTCCGTCGCTTCGCAGCGCAGCACCACGCCGCCGCCTGCGCAGCCCAACTCGCCCACGTCCTCGCAGCAGCCTGGTCAGGCGCAACGCGCCCAGCCCGCCGCGCCCGCACCGGTGCCCGCCGCAGCCGCCGCGCCCGCGCGCAATCGCTGGCTCGGCCCCATCGCAGGCCTTGCGGCCGGCCTCGGCATCGCGGCGCTGCTTTCGCACTTCGGCCTTGGTGAGGCATTTGCGGGCGCGATGGCCAATGCCATCGTGATCGCGCTGATCGCGTTCGTCGCCATCTGGCTGATCCGCAAGCTCATGAGCCGCCGCCGTGCCGTTCCGGCGGCATATCAGACGGGCGGTGCCGGCTTGCCGCCGTCGGGCGGCCTGACCCAGATGCATGGCTATCCCCAGGAGCCGCGCTATAGCGCGCCGCCCACGGGCCAGTCCCTCGCGCCGGAAGCCAATCCGCTCACCACGCCGCAGATTGCCGCGGCGCCGTCGGTCCCGGCAGGCTTCGATACCGAGGCGTTTTTACGCAGCGCGAAGGTGCACTTCGTTCGCCTGCAGGCCGCCTGGGACGCGGGCAACATGGACGACATCCGCGAATTCACGACCCCCGAAATGTTTGCCGAGGTCCGTGTCGATCTCGCGGACCGGGGTTCGCAGCCCAACCAGACCGATGTCGTGCAGCTCAACGCCGATCTGCTCGACGTGGCGGAGCAGGGCAACGAGTCCGTCGCGAGCGTGCGCTTTTACGGCCTGATCCGCGAGACACAGGGCGCGGCAGCCGAGCCGTTCGTGGAGATCTGGAATCTTTCGAAGTCGCGTTTGACCGGCGAAGGCTGGCTGCTCGCAGGGATCCAGCAGATCGAGACCCACTGAGGGTGCACTGAGGCCGCACTGGGGCGCGATTGCAGTTCGCGAACGTTACAATAGGAGCCCGCGCGGGCTGTGTTGCCCGCGCGGGTTTTCTTGTTCCCCACGCCGATGACTCTCGCCGCCAAGCCCTTCGCTGCCTCCGTCAATCACCTGCTCGCCCGCGAAACGTGGGCCCGCGAACGCCTCGCTCCCTATGCGGGAAAGACGGCGCGACTCTCGTGTCCGCCGGTCGTCCTCACGCTGCTCGTCCAGCCCGACGGCTATCTTGCCGCCGTGGACGAACTCGAGGTGCAGCACGCGGACGTCGCGCTCTCGTTGCCGGCGGGCGCGCTGTCGTCGTTCGTGCAGGGCGGTCAGTCCGCGGTGATGAAGCACGTCAAGATCGAGGGCGACGCGGAGTTCGCGCAGGTCATCGGCAAGCTTGCCGAGCATCTGCGCTGGGAGCCCGAGGAAGATCTCGCGAAGCTGATCGGCGACGCGAGTGCCGCGCGCGTTGCTTCCTTCGCGCGCGCCGCGGGCGAGCAGGCGTTGCGCACCGGCCGCAACGTACTTGGCTCGGTCACGGAATACCTGCTCGACGAAAACCCGCAACTCGTGCGGCGCGCCGAGCTGGACGGCCTGTCCGCCGAACTCTCCCGCGCGCGCGACGCCCTCGCGCGCGTGGAAAAGCGCATCGAGCGCATCGAACAAAAAACGGCTGCCGGCGGCGCTACGTCGTCAAGTGGCCCGCGCCCGACAACAGGCCTCTAGAACATGCGTTTCCTGCGTTTTCTGAAGATTTTCTTCACGGTTATCCGCTTCGGCCTCGACGAAATGATGTTGAGCCGGATCAATGACCGCCGTGTGCGGTTGCTGCTTCGCATCACCACGATCGGTCGCAAGTTCGATCAGCCGCCTGGCGTGCGGTTGCGTCTCGCACTGGAGAGTCTCGGTCCCATCTTCGTGAAGTTCGGCCAGGTGCTGTCCACGCGCCGCGACCTGCTGCCGACCGACATCGCCAGCGAACTCGCTCGCCTGCAGGATCAGGTGCCGCCGTTCGACTCCCTTGTCGCGATCGGCATTATCGAGAAGTCGCTCGGCGCGCCGGTCGACGCGATCTTCGACGACTTCGAGCGCGTGCCGGTGGCGAGCGCCTCGATTGCCCAGGTGCACTTCGCGAGGCTGAAGTCCGGGCAGCACGCGGGCAAGGCGGTCGCCGTGAAGGTGCTGCGGCCGAACATGCGGCCCGTGATCGATTCCGATCTCGCGCTGCTGCGCGACATTGCCGTGTGGGCCGAGCGCCTGTGGGCCGACGGCAAGCGCCTGAAGCCGCGCGAGGTGGTGGCCGAGTTCGACAAGTACCTGCACGACGAACTCGACCTCATGCGCGAGGCCGCCAACGGCAGTCAGTTGCGCCGCAACTTCGCGGGTCTCGATCTGCTGCTCGTGCCGGAAATGTTCTGGGAGTTCAGCACGAGCAACGTGCTCGTCATGGAACGCATGGTCGGGGTGCCGATCAGCCAGGTGGACAAGCTGCGCGCGGCCGGCGTGGACATTCCCAAGCTGGCGCGCGAGGGCGTCGAGATCTTCTTCACGCAAGTGTTTCGCGATGGCTTCTTTCATGCCGACATGCACCCCGGCAACATTCAGGTGAGCCTCGATCCGGCGCACTTCGGGCGCTATATCGCGCTCGACTTCGGTATCGTCGGCGCGCTCTCGGACTTCGACAAGAACTACCTCGCGCAGAACTTTCTCGCCTTCTTCAAGCGCGACTATCATCGCGTCGCCACGCTGCACATCGAGTCGGGCTGGGTGCCGCCCCACACGCGCGTCGAGGAGCTGGAGAGCGCGATCCGCGCCGTCTGCGAGCCGTATTTCGACCGCGCGCTCAAGGACATTTCGCTCGGCCAGGTCCTGCTGCGCCTCTTCCAGACTTCGCGACGCTTCAACGTCGAAATCCAGCCACAGCTCGTGCTGCTGCAAAAGACCATGCTCAACGTCGAGGGCCTTGGGCGCTCGCTCGATCCGGAGCTCGATCTCTGGAAAACGGCCAAGCCGTATCTCGAACGCTGGATGACCGAGCAGATCGGCCTGCGCGGCTGGTACGAACGCTTGAAAATAGAGGCGCCGCAGTGGAGCAAAACGCTGCCGCAACTGCCGCGTCTCGTGCATCAGGTGCTGCTGCATCGGCAGGATTCGGGGCATGCAGTCGGCGACGAGACGATCCGCGCGTTGCTCCTCGAACAGCGGCGCACGAACCGGCTCCTGCAGGGGCTGCTGGTGTTCGGTATCGCGGTGGGGATCGGCGTGGTGGCGGCGCGCGCGTGGATCGTGTTTGCCGTGGGTGGCTGAAGCGGCTAACGTGATTGAGGCAGCGCACTTTGTGCTGCGCGGACAAGGACACACGGCATGAACGAATCGACCCCTCCTCCGGCGCCCACCGCTCCGGAGTTTGCCACGCGCGATCCGGCGCAACCGTCGTTCTGGGACGAGCGTTTCGAGCGCGGCTTCACGCCCTGGGACCAGGCGGGCGTCCAGCCGCAGTTCGAGGCGTTCGCGAATGCCCATCCTGATGCCGCCGCGCTGATACCCGGCTGCGGCAACGCCTGGGAGGCCGGCTGGCTTGCCGGGCGCGGGCGCAAGGTGAGAGCCATCGACTTCGCGAGCGCGGCGGTTGCGAGTGCGCGCGCGGCGCTCGGCAAGCACGCGGCCGTGGTGGAGGAGGCCGACTTCTACACGTACGAACCGCCGTTTGTGCCGCAGTGGGTGTTCGAGCGCGCGTTCCTGTGCGCGCTGCCCCCCGCTCAGCGCGAGAACTATGCGCTGCGCATGGCGGCGCTGCTCCAGCCGGGCGCGTTGCTTGCCGGCTACTTTTTCATCGGCGAGGCGCAGAAGGGGCCGCCGTTCCCGATCGTGCGCACGGAACTCGATGCGCTCCTGTCACCGTACTTCACGCTGCTCGACGATCAGCCGGCCACGGCTTCGCTGCCGGTGTTCGAGGGGCGCGAGCGCTGGATGACATGGCGGCGCAACGATCTGCCTGCGCGGGCTTCCTGACCGTCCCTTGATGTCGCCGGCCGTCGCCCCAAACTAACGGGACATTGGCCACAACCGCCGCTCGCCCGGCCATTGCCGGGGCGGGGGAGCATTTGCGGCTATAATTCAAGGCTTTGCAGGCAATTACCAGAATTTCATCAGGATAGAGATCATGCCGATCTACGCTTATCGCTGCGAGTCGTGCGGCTTTCAGAAAGACGTGCTGCAGAAGATCAGCGATGCGCCCCTGTCGCAGTGCCCAAGCTGCGGCGCGGACGCGTTCCGCAAGCAGGTTACCGCGGCCGGCTTCCAGTTGAAGGGCTCGGGCTGGTACGTCACCGATTTCCGCGGCGGCAATAACGGCGGCGGCAGTGGCGCGAGCGGCGCGGCGTCCGGCGAGAAGGTGGCGACCGAGGATGCCGCCTCGTCGCCGGAAAGCAGCAAGCCGGCGGGAGAGAGCACGGCGGCGCCGGCAGCTTCGAGCGCCCCGGCGGCGAGTACGGGCTCGACGGCGAGCACGACAGGAGCCACCTGAGAAACCGCGGTCCGGTTTTCGCGAACCGGGCCGCACGAGAGCCGCGCGCTACGCCGCGGCCCCAATGGCGGTGCACATGACGACGAAGAAAGCGACGCTCAAGACGATATTCCTGACCGGCTTGCTGGTGCTGGTGCCGCTCGGCATTACGTTGTGGGTGTTGAGCCTGATTATCGGCACGATGGATCAGACTTTGCTGCTCCTGCCCGAAGCGTGGCAGCCGCGCCAGCACCTGCCGGGGCTCGGCGCCGTGCTCACGCTCGCGTTCATCTTCGTGGTCGGGCTCTTCACCCAGAATTTCATCGGGCAGAAGCTGGTGTCGTGGTGGAACGCACTGGTGCGGCGCATCCCGCTCGTGGGACCGCTGTACAGCAGCGTCCAGCAGGTTTCCGATACACTGCTTTCGAGCAACGGCAACGCATTCCGCAAGGCGCTCCTGATCGAATACCCGCGCAAGGGGTCGTGGACGATTGCCTTCCTCACCGGCATTCCGGGCGGCGACGTGGCGAACCACCTGCAGGAAGACCACGTGAGCGTCTATGTGCCGACCACGCCGAATCCTACGTCGGGCTTCTTCCTGATGGTGCCGAAACGCGAGGCGATCGAGCTCGACATGACCGTCGACGCCGCGCTCAAGTATATTGTCTCGATGGGCGTCGTCGCCCCGGCTGCGCCTGCGCGCCGTCCCATCGATCCTCCGATGTAATACCGGGCGCCGCGCCGGCTGCCCGTATGCCGTGTGCGCCCCGCCCGTTCAATTCATGCATAACGAAAGACGAACATCATGTCGATGAGATCTGAATACTGCGGTCTGGTGACCGAACAGCTGCTGGGCCAAACTGTTTCGCTGTGCGGATGGGTGCATCGCCGCCGCGATCACGGCGGCGTCATCTTCATCGACCTGCGCGATCGCGAGGGCCTCGTTCAGGTGGTCTGCGACCCGGATCGCGCCGAGATGTTCAAGGTTGCCGAAGGCGTGCGCAACGAGTTCTGCGTGCAGATCAAAGGGGTGGTGCGCAACCGTCCGGAAGGCACGGTCAACGCGAACCTCACGAGCGGCAAGATCGAGGTGCTGTGCCACGAGTTGACCGTGCTCAACGCATCGGTCACGCCGCCGTTCCAGCTCGACGACGACAACCTCTCGGAAACCACGCGCCTCACGCACCGCGTGCTCGATCTGCGCCGTCCGCAGATGCAGCACAACCTGCGCCTGCGCTACCGCGTGACGATGGCCGTGCGCAAGTATCTCGACGCGCTCGGCTTTATCGACATCGAAACGCCGATGCTCACGAAGAGCACGCCGGAAGGCGCGCGCGACTACCTCGTGCCGTCGCGCGTGAACGCGGGCCAGTTCTTCGCGCTGCCGCAGTCGCCGCAGCTCTTCAAGCAGCTCCTGATGGTGGCGAACTTCGATCGCTACTACCAGATCGTCAAGTGCTTCCGCGACGAAGACCTGCGCGCCGACCGTCAGCCCGAATTCACGCAGATCGACTGCGAAACGTCGTTCCTCGGCGAGCAGGAAATCCGCGATCTGTTCGAGGACATGGCGCGTCACGTGTTCAAGGAAACGATCGGCGTCGAGCTCGACGCGAAGTTCCCGGTGATGCAGTACTCGGAAGCCATGAGCCGCTTCGGTTCGGACAAGCCGGACCTGCGCGTGAAGCTCGAATTCACCGAGCTGACCGACGCCATGAAGGACGTCGATTTCAAGGTGTTCAGCGCACCGGCCAACACGAAGGACGGCCGCGTCGCGGCGCTGCGCGTGCCGAAGGGCGGCGAGCTCTCGCGCGGCGACATCGACGGCTACACGGAATTCGTGCGCATCTACGGCGCCAAGGGTCTCGCGTGGATCAAGGTCAACGAGGCCGCGAAGGGCCGTGACGGTCTGCAAAGCCCGATCGTCAAGAACCTGCACGACGCGGCGATCGCGGCGATCCTCGAGCGCACCGGCGCGCAGGACGGCGACATCGTCTTCTTCGCGGCCGACCGCGCGAAGGTTGTGAACGACAGCCTGGGCGCGCTGCGCCTGAAGATCGGCCATTCGGAGTTCGGCAAGGCCAACGGTCTGGTCGAGAAGGGCTGGAAGCCGCTGTGGGTGATCGACTTCCCGATGTTCGAGTACGACGAGGAAGAAAACCGCTACGTGGCCGCGCACCACCCGTTCACGAGCCCGAAGGACGAGCACCTGGAATACCTCGAAACGGATCCGGGCCGCTGTCTTGCGAAGGCGTACGACATGGTGCTGAACGGCTGGGAAATCGGCGGCGGCTCGGTGCGTATCTATCAGGAAGACGTGCAGAGCAAGGTGTTCCGCGCGCTCAAGATCAATGCGGAAGAAGCGCGCGCGAAGTTCGGCTTCCTGCTGGATGCGCTCCAGTACGGCGCGCCGCCGCACGGTGGTATCGCATTCGGTCTGGACCGCATCGTCACGATGATGGCCGGCGCCGACTCGATCCGCGACGTGATCGCGTTCCCGAAGACGCAACGCGCCCAGTGTCTGCTCACGCAGGCGCCGAGCCCCGTCGACGAGCGGCAGTTGCGCGAGCTGCATATCCGTCTGCGTCAGCCCGAGCAGAAGGCCGCGCAGTAAGCGCGCCGCGCGACTCGACGCAATGCAGAAAAGGCGCATCGTGCGCCTTTTTTGCTTTTTGCGTTACATTTCCTCCAGCGGTCCACCCACGCTCCGTCACCATGCAGAAGCCGCCGAAGATTCCGGAATCCGTACTCGTCGTCATTCACACACCGCAGCTTGACGTGCTCATCATCGAGCGTGCCGACCGCCCGGGGTTCTGGCAGTCGGTGACGGGTTCGAAGGACCGTCCCGACGAACCTTTTGCCGAGACGGCCGTGCGTGAAGTGGCCGAGGAAACCGGCATCGTCGTGGGCTCGGCGGGCGTGAGCGCAGAGGCGCTGTTCGACTGGCGCCACGAGATCGAATACGAGATCTATTCCGTCTGGCGCCATCGCTACGCGCCCGGCATCACGCGCAACACCGAGCACTGGTTCAGCCTCCAGGTGCCGCCCGGCACGCCCATTACGCTCTCGCCGCGCGAGCATCTCGCGTATCTGTGGCTGCCGTACCAGGAAGCGGCCGCGCGGTGCTTCTCGTCGTCCAACCGCGAAGCGATCCTGCAATTGCCCGACCGTCTTCGCGGAGCGCGCGCGTGAGCGATATCGACCCACGCCGTGCCGTCCGTTTGCGCGACCTGCTGCTGGGGCAGCGCTACCGCTCGCGCTATCGTTTCACGAGCGGTAACGAGGTGCGGCTGCTGGCTTCGGGCGCGGCGCTTTTCGGCGCCATGATCGAGGGCATCGACGCCGCCACGAACGACGTCGCGCTCGAAACCTACATCTTCTGCGACGACAGCATCGGCCGCGCCCTGTCCGACGCGCTCGTACGCGCCGCCGCGCGCGGCGTGCGCGTGCGCGTGATCACCGACGGCATCGGCAGTCCGCATATCGCGCTCTTCGACGCGTGGCCCGCGGCCGGCGTCGAGCATCGCGTCTACAACGCGCGCATCTTCGGCCAGTTCGGCTTCTCGCGCACGCACCGCAAGCTTGCCGTGATCGACGACCGGTACGCTTATTGCGGCGGCATCAACGTCGTCGACGATCTTTGGCAGGACGGTCACGAACTGCCGTTCCCGCGCTGGGACTTCGGCGTCGGGTTGAGCGGTCCCGTGGTCGTGGACGTGCGCGAGGCCATTGAACTGCAGTGGCGCCGCATCCGGCTCGGCCACCGGCCGCCGTTGCCGCAGCCTTCGGCGGTGCCGCGCTTTCCCGGCGTGCCCGCGAGCGCGGGCTTCATGGCGCCGCATCCCACCGGCCATGGTGCTGGCCGCCCCACCGAGGCGCTCGACGAGATGTTGCGCGAGCTTGCGCCCGTCGTGCCCCCGGGCCGTGCCGCGGGCGTCATCGAGCGCCTGCGTGCGCGTTTGCGCGCGAGCGTGCCCGACCCGCGCAACGCCCGCGTGCCGTGCGTGGCGTTCGTCGCGCGCGACAACGTCGTCAACCGGCGGGCGATCGAGAAGGCCTATCTCGATGCCATTGGCGAAGCCCGCGAGGAGGTGCTGCTCGCCAATCCGTATTTCATGCCGGGACGGCGGCTGCGCCGCGCACTCGTCGAGGCGGCGGGGCGCGGTGTTTCGGTGCGGCTATTGATAGGACGAAAAGAGTTCAAGGTCCTCGACTACGGCGTGCCCTTCCTGTATCACGCGCTGCTCACGGCGGGCGTGCAGATTGCCGAGTACGAAAAGACCATGCTGCACGGCAAGGTGGCCGTCGTCGATTCGCGTTGGGGTACCGTGGGCTCCTCGAATCTCGACGCGCTGAGCCTCGTGCTCAACAACGAGGCGAACGTGCTGATGGTGCTGCATCCGCAGATCCAGCAACTGCGCGACGCGATCCTCGAGGCGTTCGGCGACGCCACGCAGATCGACCGCGCGCGTTACGAGGCGCGCCCGGTGTTCGAGCGGGCCATGAACTGGCTGGCCTATGCGGGCTACCGCGCGGTGATGAAGCTGCTCACGGTGGGCGGCTACGACTAGGCGCACCTGCCATATGAATTAACCAGGGAGCAATCGGGGAAAAGTCCGGAGGAAAGTTCGCTTGTGCGCACCTTCCGATGCCCCAGAATTAGAGAACCGGTTAGAAATCGGTTTCTAATAAATTCCTTGTCTCACGGACGGCTGTCGCCAACAATAGTACGGCCGTTCGATTTTTACTTCAGGCCCGAACGGGTCACATCGTTACGGTAAAAAAAGCTATGCGAAAAGGCGAACAGACACGAGCCGCGATTCTGGATGCAGCACTCGACCTGGCGGGCCGGGACGGACTGGAAGGCCTGACCATCGGCCTGCTGGCGGAGCGCATGCAGATGAGCAAGAGCGGGGTCTTCGCGCATTTCGGGTCGCGCGAGGATCTGCAGGCCGAGGTGGTGCGCGAGTATCACCGCCGATTCGAGGAAGAAGTCTTCTTTCCGAGCTTGCGCGAACCGCGTGGGTTGCCTCGTCTGCGTGCGATGCTGTCGCGGTGGTTCGAAAAGCGCATTCACGAAGTCACGACCGGCTGCATCTACATCAGCGGCGCGGTCGAGTACGACGATCGTGCCGACAGCCAGGTGCGCGAGCGTCTGGTCGAAAGCGTCACGATGTGGCGCGCCGCGCTGTTGCGGGCGATTTCGCAGGCGATCGAAGAAGGGCATCTGCGCCGCGATACCGATCCGCAGTTGATGTTGTTCGAACTCTATAGCGTAACGCTCGGTCTGCATCATGATGGCCGCTTCCTGCATCTGCCGGACGCCGTCGATTATGCGTGGGCCGCGCTCGAAAAACTGATTGTTTCGTATCAGAGCCAAAGCCAGTAGCGGCTGACGGCGGCGGTTGCGTCGCGGCGGCAACAAACTGGCAACGCTCAATCTTGGGAGAGTAGAGATGGGACAGTACACCGCGCCGCTGCGCGACATGCAGTTCGTGCTGCACGAGTTGCTGAACGTGGAAGGCGAAGTGAAGCAGATGCCGAAGCACGCCGACCTCGACGCCGACACGATCAACCAGGTGCTCGAGGAGGCCGGCAAGTTCTGCTCCGAGGTGCTGTTTCCGCTGAACCAGGTCGGCGACCGCGAAGGCTGCACGTATGCCGGCGACGGCGTCGTCACCACGCCGGCGGGTTTCAAGGAAGCGTACAAGCAGTATGTCGAAGCAGGCTGGCCGGCGCTCGGCTGCGATCCCGAGTACGGCGGGCAGGGCCTGCCCGCGTTCGTGAACAACGCGCTCTACGAAATGCTCAACTCGGCGAACCAGGCGTGGACCATGTATCCCGGTCTCTCGCACGGCGCCTATGAGTGTCTGCACGCGCACGGCACGCCCGAGCTGCAGCAGACCTATCTGCCGAAGCTCGTGGAAGGCACCTGGACCGGCACGATGTGCCTGACCGAGCCGCACTGCGGCACCGACCTGGGCATCCTGCGTACCAAAGCCGAGCCGAACGCCGACGGCTCGTATGCGATCACCGGCACGAAGATCTTCATTTCGAGCGGTGAGCACGACATGTCGGAGAACATCGTCCACCTCGTGCTTGCGCGTCTGCCGGACGCGCCCCCGGGCACCAAGGGCATCTCGCTCTTCGTCGTGCCGAAGCTCATTCCGACCGTCGCGGGCGAACCTGGCGAGCGCAATGGCATCAAATGCGGCTCGATCGAGCACAAGATGGGCATCCACGGCAATGCGACCTGCGTGATGAACCTCGACGGCGCGAAGGGCTGGCTCGTCGGCGAACCGAACAAGGGCTTGAACGCCATGTTCGTGATGATGAACGCGGCGCGCCTCGGCGTTGGCATGCAGGGTCTCGGCCTTACCGAAGTCGCGTACCAGAACTCGCTCGCCTACGCGAAGGACCGTCTGCAGATGCGCTCGCTGACCGGCCCGAAGGCGCCGGACAAGCCCGCCGATCCGATCATCGTGCACCCGGACGTGCGCCGCATGCTGCTCACGCAGAAGGCCTGGGCCGAAGGCGCCCGTGCGTTCACGTACTGGTCGGCGCTGCAGATCGACAAGGAGCTTTCGCACGCCGACGAAGCCGAGCGCAAGGAAGCGGCGGATCTCGTGGCGCTGCTCACGCCGATCATCAAGGCGTTCCTGACCGACAACGCGTTCGATAGCACGAACCTCGGCATGCAGGTGTTCGGCGGCCACGGCTTCATCTCCGAGTGGGGCATGGAGCAATACGTGCGCGACGCGCGCATCAACCAGATCTACGAAGGCACGAACACGATCCAGTCGCTCGACCTGCTGGGCCGCAAGGTGCTGGGCGACATGGGCGCCAAGCTCAAGAAGTTCGGCAAGCTCGTGACCGAATTCGTCGAAGCCGAAGGCATCAAGCCGGAGATGCAGGAGTTCGTGAACCCGCTCGCCGATATCGGCGACAAGGTGCAGAAGCTCACGATGGAAATCGGCATGAAGGCCATGCAGAACCCCGACGAAGTGGGCGCGGCCGCGGTGCCGTACCTGCGCACTGCGGGCCACCTCGTGTTCGCGTACTTCTGGGCGCGCATGGCGCGCATTGCGCTCGACAAGGAAGCTTCGGGCGATCCGTTCTACAAGTCGAAGCTGGCTACCGCGCGCTTCTACTTCGCGAAGCTGCTGCCGGAAACGGCGACCTCGATCCGCCAGGCTCGCGCGGGCTCGAAGACGCTGATGGAAGTGGACGAAGCGCTGTTCTAAAAGCCTACGGGGCGCCTGCGCGGTACGCGCGGCGCTCCGCTTCTCCGATGTCCGAACGCGGCGCCGCACCGACGTGCTGCTGGCGCCGCCCTCACCCCCATTTACGCAATATCGCGCTCAACATTGCATATCCGCTGGAGGAACAACGTGAGCAATCTCAATATTCGCAAGGTGGCCGTGCTCGGCGCCGGCGTGATGGGCGCGCAGATCGCCGCGCACCTGATCAACGCCCGCGTGCCCGTGCTCCTCTTTGATCTGCCTGCGAAAGAAGGCCCGAAGAACGCCATCGCGCTCAAGGCGATCGAGAACCTGAAGAAGCTCTCGCCCGCGCCGTTCGGCGTGAAGGACGACGCGCAGTACATCACGCCCGCGAACTACGAAGACGACATCGCGAAGCTCGCCGAGTGCGACGTCGTGATCGAGGCAATCGCCGAGCGCATGGACTGGAAGCACGACCTGTACAAGAAGGTTGCGCCGCACCTCGGTCCAAACGCGATCTTCGCGAGCAACACTTCGGGCCTGTCGATCACGGCGCTCTCCGACGGTTTCGACGAGGCGCTCAAGGCACGCTTTTGCGGCGTGCACTTCTTCAATCCTCCGCGCTACATGCATCTGGTCGAGCTGATTCCGACCGCGCACACGAAGCCGGAAATCCTCGACCAGCTCGAAACCTTCCTCACGAGCGTGGTAGGCAAGGGCGTCGTGCGCGCGAAGGACACGCCGAACTTCATTGCGAACCGCGTCGGCATCTTCTCGATCCTCGCGGTGATTGCCGAGGCGAAGAAGTTCGGTCTGCGCTTCGACGAAGTGGATGACCTGACGGGCAGCCGCCTTGGCCGCGCGAAGTCGGCGACATTCCGCACGGCGGATGTCGTGGGCCTCGACACGATGGCCCACGTCATCAAGACGATGCAGGACAACCTGAAGGACGATCCGTTCTTCCCGGTCTACGAGACGCCGGCCGTGCTGGCCGCGCTCGTCGCCAAGGGCGCGCTCGGTCAAAAGACCGGCGGCGGCTTCTATCGCAAGGAAGGCAAGGCGATCAAGGTGCTCGACGCCGAGAAGGGCGAGTACGTCGACGCGGGCGGCAAGGCCGACGAAATCGTCGGCCGCATCCTCAAGCGTCCGCCCGCCGAACGCCTGAAGCTGCTGCGCGAGACCCAGCATCCGCAAGCCCAGTTCCTCTGGTCGATCTTCCGCGACGTGTTCCATTACATCGGCGTGCATCTGCAGTCGATCGCTGACAACGCGCGCGACGTCGACCTCGCGATCCGCTGGGGCTTCGGCTGGAACGAAGGTCCGTTCGAAGGCTGGCAAGCCGCCGGCTGGAAGCAGGTGGCCGAGTGGGTCAAGGAAGACATCGACGCCGGCAAGACGCTCTCGAACGCGCCGCTGCCCGCATGGGTGTTCGAAGGTGCGGTGGCGGCAAACGGTGGCGTGCATGGCGCCGAAGGCTCGTGGTCGCCGGCTGCGCAACGCTTCGTGCCGCGCTCGAACCTGCCGGTGTACGAGCGCCAGGTGTTCCGCGCGGCGCTGTTCGGCGAATCGAACGCGCGCGATCCGAAGACCTGGGGCAAGACGCTGTTCGAGAATGAGCATCTGCGCGCGTGGGTGGACGACCGCGCGGGCGAGGACGACGTCGTCATCGTCTCGTACAAGAGCAAGATGAACACGATGGGCCCGGGCGTGCTCGACAGCCTCGTGAAGGCCATCGAGATCGCCGAGGAAGGCTACAAGGGCGTCGTGATCTGGCAACCGACGTCGCTGAAGCTCGGCGCGCCGGGCGGCCCGTTCTCGGCCGGTGCGAACCTCGAAGAAGCCATGCCCGCCTTCATGATGGGCGGCGCCAAGGGCATCGAGCCGTTCGTGAAGAAGTTCCAGGACAGCATGATGCGCGTTAAGTACGCGAACGTGCCGGTCGTGGCGGCCGTGTCGGGCATCGCGCTCGGCGGCGGTTGCGAGCTGATGCTGCATAGCGCGAAGCGCGTCGTGCACATCGAGAGCTATGTCGGTCTTGTCGAAGTGGGCGTGGGCCTCGTGCCCGCAGGCGGCGGCCTGAAGGAAGCCGCGTTGCGCGCCGCCGATGCGGCCGCTGCCGTGGGCGCCGCACCGAGCGATCTGCTGCGCTTCCTGCAGAAGTCGTTCGAGAACGCCGCGATGGCCAAGGTGTCGACGTCGGGCCTCGACGCACGCGAGATGGGCTACGTGAAGCCGACCGACAAGATCGTCTTCAACGTGTTCGAACTGCTCGACACCGCGAAGAAGGAAGCGCGTGCCCTGAGCGCGTCGGGCTACCGCGCGCCGCTGCGCCCGAAGCAGATTCCCGTGGCGGGCCGCTCGGCCATCGCGACGATCAAGGCATCGCTCGTCGGCATGCGCGACGGCCGCTTCATCAGCGACCACGACTTCCTGATCGCGAGCCGCATCGCCGAAGCGGTCTGCGGCGGCGACGTGGAGGCGGGCAGCCTCGTCGACGAAGAATGGCTGCTCGCGCTCGAGCGCCGCGCTTTCGTCGACCTGCTCGGCACGCAGAAGACGCAGGAACGCATCATGGGCATGTTGCAGACCGGCAAGCCGGTGCGTAACTAAGCGGCACCGCTTCAGGCACAAACCAGGCACAAACGGTACGCACAACAGGACTGGAGTATCAGATGAGCAAACAGTTGCAGGACGCCTACATCGTCGCCGCGAGCCGCACGCCCATCGGCAAGGCGCCGCGCGGCGCGTTCAAGAACACCCGCCCGGACGAGCTGCTCGTCCACGCCATCAAGTCGGCGGTGGCGCAGGTGCCGGGTCTCGACACCCGTGTGATCGAAGACGCCATCATCGGCTGCGCGATTCCCGAAGCGGAGCAGGGCCTGAACGTGGCACGCATCGGCGCGTTGCTCGCGGGCCTGCCGAACACGGTGGGCGGCGTGACCGTCAACCGCTTCTGCGCCTCGGGCCTCACCGCGCTTGCGATGGCGGCGGACCGCATCCGCGTCGGCGAATCCGACGCGATGATCGCGGGCGGCTGCGAGTCGATGAGCATGGTGCCGATGATGGGCAACAAGCCCTCGATGTCGCCGCATATCTTCGACTCGAACGAGAACATCGGCATTGCCTACGGCATGGGTCTCACGGCCGAGAAGGTCGCGGAACGCTGGAAGGTGAGCCGCGAGGCGCAGGACGCGTTCGCCGTGGAATCGCACCGCCGCGCGCTCGCCGCGCAGCAGGCCGGCGAGTTCAACGACGAGATCGCGCCGTACACGATCGTCGAACGCTTCCCGGACCTCGCCTCGGGCGAAGTGAAGGTGAAGGAGCGCCTGATGGCGCTCGACGAAGGTCCGCGTGCGGACACCTCGCTCGAAGGCCTCGGCAAGCTGCGCCCCGTATTCGCGAACAAGGGTTCGGTGACGGCGGGCAACAGCTCGCAGACCTCGGACGGCGCAGGTGCGCTGATCGTTGTTTCCGAGAAGATGCTCAAGCAGTTCAACCTCACGCCGCTCGCGCGCTTCGTGAGCTTCGCGGTGCGCGGCGTGCCGCCGGAGATCATGGGCATCGGCCCAAAGGAAGCGATTCCGGCCGCGCTGAAGGCCGCGGGCCTGAAGCAGGACGACCTCGACTGGATCGAGCTGAACGAGGCATTTGCCGCGCAGTCGCTGGCGGTGATTCAGGATCTCGGCCTCGATCCTTCGAAGATCAACCCGCTGGGCGGTGCGATCGCGTTGGGCCACCCGCTTGGCGCGACGGGTGCGATCCGCGCTTCGACGGTCGTGCACGGTTTGCGCCGCCGCAACCTGAAATACGGCATGGTGACGATGTGCGTCGGCACCGGCATGGGTGCCGCGGGCATCATCGAGCGGCTGTAAGCAGTCCGGGCGCCCCGATGACAGGCGCATCAACGACACGGTTCGCAGGCCTCGCGGTCTGCGGGCCGTTTTTCGTATCGACGAAAGGTTAGTCGGACAGATTGGAGACAAGACAATGAGCAACGAAATCCTGATCGCCCGCGACAACGGCGTGCTGACGATCACCATCAACCGGCCCGAGCGCAAGAACGCGCTCACGCCGCCGATGTACCAGGCCATGTTCGACGCGCTCAAGGACGCGCACGCCGACACCGCCGTGCGCGCGGTGCTGCTCCGCGGACATGCAGAGGTCTTCACCGCCGGCAACGACATCGAAGACTTCCTGAAGACGCCGCCCACCGGCGGCGAATCGCCCGTCATGCGCTTCCTCGACGCCATTTCGAGCGCGACGAAGCCGCTCGTCGCGGCCGTGGCCGGTCCCGCGATCGGCGTGGGCACGACGCTCCTGCTGCATTGCGACATGGTCTATGCCGCCGATAACGCGCGCTTCGCCGTGCCGTTCGCGCAGCTCGGGCTGTGCCCTGAAGCGGCTTCGTCGCTGCTCCTGCCGCGCATTGCCGGCTACCAGGCCGCGGCGGAGAAGCTGCTGCTCGGCGAGGCCTTCGACGCCGCGGAGGCCCACCGCATGGGCATCGTGAACCGCGTGCTGCCGGCCGCCGAGCTCGACGCGTTCGTGGCGGGGCAGATGGCGAAGCTCGCGGCGCTGCCGGCCGCGTCGCTGCGTGTGACGAAGGCGCTCATGAAACAGACGAGCGAGCACGAGATCAAGACGCGTATGAGCGAGGAGGGCGTGCACTTCGGCAAGATGCTGCTCGCGCCCGAGGCGCGCGAGGCGTTCACGGCGTTCCTGCAGAAGCGCAAGCCCGATTTCCGCCAGTTCGACTGACATGCGAGGCCTCGCCGGGCCTGTTTCGGCGGGGCCGTTGCCTTCTCAGGCCGTTTCGTAGTCCACGTAACCCGACTCGCGGCAGAAGCTCACGAGCCGCAGTCCGGCGCGCTTCGCAATGGCAATCGCGAGCGAGGACGGCGCGGAGATCGTCGCGACCATCGGAATCCCCACGCGCGCCGCCTTGCGCACGAGCTCGTAGCTCGCGCGACTCGACAGGAACACGAAGCCCTGCTGCGTATCGGCGCGCTCGAGCACAAGCTGGCCGATCAGCTTGTCTAGCGCGTTGTGGCGGCCGACGTCCTCGAACGCATGGAGGATAGCCCCCTCGGCATCGCACCACGCGGCCGCGTGCAGGCCGCCGGTGAGCTTCGTGAGCGCCTGATGCTGCGGCAGCTCGCGCGCGGCGCGCGCAATCGCTTCGGGAGCGAGGCGGCTCATGAAACCCGTATCCGGAACTTGTTCGGGCTCGAGGTCGAGCAGGTCGATGCTCTCGATCCCGCACACGCCACAGCCGGTGCGCCCGGCGAGCGCGCGGCGCTTCTCCTTGAGGCCGGCGAACGCCTGCTGGACGACTGTGAGATGGACTTCGGCGTGGGGCAGGTCCGAGTCCTCGCGCAGGTAGACCTCGATGTCCTGAATGTCGGCGTTGCGGCCGACGATCCCTTCCGAAATCGCAAAACCCACCGCAAACGCTTCCAGATCGCACGGCGTGCACATCATCACCGCGTGCGAGATGCCGTTGAACACGAGCGCGACGGGCCATTCCTGGCCGACGCGGTCCACGGTCGTTTCGACCGTGCCGCCGCGGTGCCGGTGTACGCGCAGTTCGACGGCGCCGGGCTGGCCTTCGGTTTCCAGTGGGTTCAAGAGTGATGCTCCATGCAGCCTTGTGCGGCGCGGCTCGCGCGCCGCGCGGAAGGTTCTAAAATACCTCAGGCGGGCGTCTCCCGCTCGCGCCCGCCAAGCGAGGATACTGCCATGTCTTTGAACGAAGCTCCGCTCCTCTTCGGGTTCGAGGTCGAATCGTCGGAAAACCTCACCTTCATTCCCATGTGCGTGCGCTTCAATCTGGATCGTTTCGGGCTGCGCATCTCGCTCTCCCAATGGCAACTGCTGCCGTGGGAAGACCGGCGCCTTCTCGCGCGCTTTCCGGTGGACGAGGACGTCGAAATCGAGCCGAACTTCGACCACGCGCTCTTCGAGATGCTGCGCACGCATGCCAATGTCGAGCCCGAATGGTTCGAGCCCGACGCGGCGCCGGCCTGGCGCGACGCGAGTGCGATACCGGACGGCATAGGGCACCAGGCAGCGCTGGCGGGTCTCGCGGTGCCGGACCTCGACGCCTGGTCGCGGCTTGCGCCGTTCCAGCGGTACGTGCTCGCCAAGCTCGCGCGCAAGCCCGAGAGCAACCACGACTTCGTGCCGGCCATGCATGAGTTCGGACTGGCGGCGCCGCTTTAGGCGCTTCCCGCCTTGGGTTCTTCCCCTTGGGTTCTCCTCTAATCGTCGGTTTTTTCCCCTTTTTTCCTCAAGCCTTGCCGATGTGTGCCGTTATCCGGTTTGGCGCAGCAGACGCCAGCCATTCGCACGCAGGTCGTTTTCCTTCGTTCCGCGCGTATCGAGCGGGGGACGAACGACGTTCGGCACACAATGAACCTTCTCTTTCCAAGACGCCAGCTCATTAATCTGGCGGTCGTTGCGGCAGCCGTCGGGGCCAATGCGTTCGTCGCCTGGACGCAGATCGGCGCGCAACGCGAGATCGACGCCCGGGCTGCCCAGGCGGCGCGCGTGAGGCACGATCTCGATCGTTTTCGCGGGGCGCTGGGCGGCGGTCTTGCCGCGTTCGGCCGCTACGAATCGACGGGCGAGACCGAGCCGGCGGACACGCGTGCGCGGCGCGCCGCGACGCTCGAGCAGGCAGCGCGTTCCGTGAGCGCCGAGCTGGCCGGCACCCCCGCACTGGGCGGCCGGTTCGACACCGTGGCGCTCGATGCGCTGGAGCTGGCGCGCGATGTCGACGGCACCTTTGCGCGCGTCGAGCAGCGGGTCGCCGACGCGCGAGCGCAGGCCAACGTCACTGGAGCGGTGGCGCCGCCTGCCGGCGCCGCCACGCCCGCGTCCACGGCTACCTCACCGCTCGCAGCGCTGGCCCCCGACGCCGCCACCTGGGCCACCACCGAATACATCCGCCTCGACGCGAGCGTAGACCGGCTCGACGCCCGGCTCTCGGCGCTGCAGGGCGCGCAGGACCTGGCGCTGTCGGCCGCGCTCAGCGAATCGTCGCGCTCGTCGAGCCGCGCCTCGATCCTCCTGATCGTGACGATGCTCGCCGGGGCGACGCTGCTGCTCTACACCTTCGGCGCGCGCGAAAGCGCGGCCCGCGAAAAGCTGCACGGCACGCGTGTCATCAGCGAGGGGTTCCAGGGGCTGTTCGACGCCCATCCGGTGCCGATGTACGTATTCGACCGCGAGACCCTGGGCTTTCTCGCCGTCAACGCGGCGGCGGTCCAGCAGTATGGCTACCGCGAGGAAGAGTTCCTCACGATGACGATCCGCGACATCCGTGCGCACGAGGACGTCGCGCGTCTCGATCAATACCTCGCGCGCACGGACACGCTCACGCCGAACGTGCGCACGATGGCCGGCGTCTGGCATCACCGCCGCCGCAACGGCTCGACGATCAGCGCCAACATTGCGCACCATGCGCTGACGTTTCTCGGCCGCGCCGCCGTCTTCGTGCACGCCGACGACGTGACCGAGCAGATCCTCGCCGAGGCAGAGGCGCAGCGCTCGAACCAGATGCTCGAAACGGTGATCGACAACATTCCGCAGCGCATTTTCTGGAAGGACGCCGAATCGCGGTATCTGGGCTGCAACATGACGTTCGCGCGCGACGCGGGGCTCGCGTATCCCGAGCAGATCATCGGCAAGACCGACGAGGATCTGCCGTGGCGATCCTACGCCGCGCTCATGCGGGCACAGGACCGCGAGGTGCTCGAATCGGGGCTGCCGAACATCAATTTCGAAGAGGACATGACGGTCGGCGGCGTGCACAAGACCGCGCTCACGAGCAGGCTGCCGATGCTGGACGGCGACGGCCGCGTAATCGGCGTGCTGGGCTCGTTCACGGACACGACCGAGCGCAAGCGCGCCGACCTCGCGCTGCGCCTGCAAAGCCGTGCGCTCGACGCCTGCGTGAACGCGATTCTCATCACGGCGCCGGGGCCGGGCGGCAGCAACCTGATCGAATATGTGAACCCGGCGTTCGGGCGGATCACGGGCTACGACCCGGCCGAGGTGATCGGGCTCGATAGCCGTCTGCTGCAGCGCGACGACCGCGACCAGGACGGGCTTGTCGCGATCCGCGAGGCGCTGGCCGCGAACCGCGAGGTGAGCGCCGTGCTGCGCAATTACCGCAGGGACGGCGGGCTCTTCTGGAACCAGTTGCTGATCGCGCCGGTGCCCGACCTGGAAGGCCGGACGACGCATCACATCGGCATCATCAACGACGTCACCGCGCTGATCCGCTACCAGGAGCAGCTCGAATATCAGGCGAACTACGACAGCCTCACGCTGCTGCCGAACCGCAATCTGCTGCGCGACCGCCTGCAGCAGGCGCTCGTCACCGCGCACCGGCACGAGCGCGGCGTGGCCGTGGTGTTCATCGACCTCGACGGCTTCAAGAATGTAAACGACAGCCTCGGCCACAGTGTGGGCGACCGGCTGCTGCGCGTCGTGGCCGAGCGGCTCGCGCGCTGCACGCGCACGAGCGACACGGTTGCGCGCCACGGCGGCGACGAGTTCGTGATCGTGCTGACCGACACCCTCGACGAAAAATCGCTGATCAACTGGATGGAGCGGGCGCGGGCCATGATCTCGGAACCCGTGTGGCTCGACGGCACTGAGCTCTACGTGGGTTGCAGCATGGGTGCGAGCCTTTTTCCGCAGGACGGCGGCGACGCCGAGACGCTGCTCAAGAAGGCCGATGTCGCGATGTACCGCGCCAAGGACATGGGGCGCAACACCTTCCAGTTCTTCGAACCGGAGATGAACGCGAGCGTGGGCGCGCGCATGAACCTCGAACGGCGCCTGCGCCGCGCGCTGCGCGACGGCGAGTTCCGGCTGCACTACCAGCCGCAGGTGGAGGTGGGAACGGGGCGTATCGTGGGCATGGAGGCGCTCGTGCGCTGGCACGACCCGGAAACCGGGGTCGTGCCGCCCTCGCAGTTCATTCCTGTCGCCGAGGAAAGCGGGCTGATCGGCTCGCTTTCCGACTGGGTGCTGCGCGAGGCCTGCCGCCAGAACCACGCCTGGCAGCGCGCGGGGCTGCCGGCGGTGCGCGTCTCGGTGAACCTGTCGGCGCGCGTGTTCAATCAGCGCAATATCGCGCAGCTCGTGACCGAGGTACTCGCGCAAACCGGTCTCGAAGCCTGCTGGCTCGATCTCGAACTCACCGAGAGCACGCTCATGCGCAACGCCGAAGAGGCGGTGTCGATGCTCAACGAGCTGCACGCGCTAGGCATCGGGCTTTCGGTGGACGACTTCGGCACCGGCTATTCGAGCCTGAGCTACCTGAAGCGGCTGCCGGTGGACCGGCTCAAGATCGACCGCTCGTTCGTGGCGGATATCGGCTCGGGCGGCGACGACGAAACCATCACGGCGGCGATCATCGCGCTCGCGCACGAATTGCAGTTGCTGGTGGTGGCGGAGGGCGTGGAGACGTCGTCGCAGTACGCATTCCTGCGCGAGCGCGCCTGCGATGAAATGCAGGGCTTCTTTTTCGCGCCGCCGCTGCCCGGCGAGGAGGTCGCGACGCTGCTTGGCGCGAGCATTGCGTACGAAGAAGGGGCCGGGACGGCCTGGATGGCCTGAACGGGCGGGGGACGTCCGCGCCCGGGGCCCGGGCCCGGATCAGGTGGCGATCGGCGGCAGCGGACGCGGCCGGCGGTCGTTGCCGGTGGCGACGTAGGTGAGGGTCGCTTCCGTCACCTTGACGACTTCGTCGGCGAGACGCATGCGCTGGGCGTACACCTCGACCTCGACGGTCACCGAGGTCGTCCCGGTCTTGACGATCTCGGCGTAGAAGCTCAGCAGATCGCCGACGAACACCGGCTGCTTGAACAGAAACGAGTTCACGGCGACGGTGGCGACGCGGCCGTTCGCGCGCCGGCTCGCCGGAATCGAGCCGGCAATGTCCACCTGCGACATGATCCAGCCGCCGAACACGTCGCCGTGGACGTTCGCGTCCGAGGGCTGCGGCACGACGCGCAGCGCGGGCGGTTTTTCTGGAAGCGGGAGGGCGTTGGTCATCGGTCGTCCACGAAGGTCCACGAAAGTTCACGAAAAGGAGGGGGAATGTCGCGGCCGGCGCGGCAAGGCGGCGATGAGCGGCGCCGGGCGCCTTCTGCGACAATACGGTAATCACGAATTGTACGGGAAAGCGAGGCCCAGGCCGGCCGTCGCGGGGCGTTCGCGCCGATCCCGTCGCCCAAAGTCCCGAATACACCACGCGGTTTCCCGCTGCCGCCATGCGCCGCTTTCCCGCCTCGAACGAACCGCCGCTGCCCGCCACCGGGCCGCGCAACGACTGGCAGACCATCGTCTCGCTGCTGCCCTATCTCACCGCCTACAAGTGGCGCGTGGGGTTCGCGCTCACCTGCCTGATCGGCGCGAAGGTCGCGAACCTCGGCGTGCCGATCGTGATGAAGCACATCGTCGACGGCCTCGCTTCCGTGCGCCACCTCGCGGCGCTAGGCCGCGCCGAGCACGCGCCCGGCATCGTGCTTGTGGGCGGCATCGGGCTGCTCGTGGTGGCGTACGCGGTCGTGCGGCTCTCGACCTCGCTCTTCACCGAGCTGCGCGAAATCCTCTTTTCGAAGGTGACCGAAAGCGCCGTGCGCCAGCTCGCGCTCAAGGTGTTCCGGCATCTGCACGAACTCTCGCTGCGCTTTCACCTGGACCGGCAGACGGGCGGCATGTCGCGCGACATCGAACGCGGGACGCGCGGCATCACGCAGCTCATCTCGTACTCGCTCTACAGCATCCTGCCGACGCTGGTGGAAGTCGGGCTCGTGCTCGGCTTTTTCGCCGTGAAATATGAGGCGTACTACGCGATCGTCACGCTCGTCGCGCTGGCGGCGTACATCGTGTTCACCGTGAAGGTGACCGAGTGGCGCACGCATTTCCGCCGCACGATGAACGAACTCGACTCGCGCGCCAACTCGCGGGCGATCGATTCGCTGATCAACTACGAGACCGTGAAGTACTTCGGCAACGAGGAATGGGAGACGAAGCGCTACGACGAGAACCTGCATCGCTACCGCGCCGCCGCGATCCAGTCCCAGCATTCGCTTTCCGCGCTGAATTTCGGGCAACAGGCCATCATCGGCACAGGGCTCGTGTTCATCCTCTGGCGCGCGACCCAGGGCGTGATGGCGGGGCGGCTTACGCTCGGCGACCTCGTGCTCATCAACACGTTCATGCTGCAGCTCTACATTCCGCTGAATTTCCTTGGCGTGGTGTATCGCGAACTCAAGCAGAGCCTCACCGACATGGACCGCATGTTCACGCTGCTCACGGTCTCGCGCGAGGTGGCCGACGAGCCGGGCGCGCCGGCGCTGGCGGTGCGCGGCGGCGAGGTGCGCTTTTCGCACGTGAACTTTGCGTACGAGCCGGCGCGGCAGATCCTGCACGACGTGAGCTTTACGATCGCGGCGGGCACGACCACGGCGGTGGTGGGGCACAGCGGCTCGGGCAAGTCGACGCTCTCGCGCCTCCTGTTCCGCTTCTACGACCTCGACCGCAAGACGGGCGGCGCGATCACGATCGACGGACAGGATATCCGCGACGTGACGCAGGACTCGCTGCGCGCCTCGATCGGCATCGTGCCGCAGGACACGGTGCTCTTCAACGACTCGATCTACTACAACATTGCTTACGGGCGGCCCACGGCGAGCCGCGACGAAGTGATCGCGGCGGCGCGCGCGGCGCATATTCACGCGTTTATCGAGAGCCTGCCGAAGGGGTACGACACGCCGGTGGGCGAGCGCGGGCTGAAGCTCTCGGGCGGCGAGAAGCAGCGCGTGGCGATCGCACGCACGTTGCTGAAGAACCCGCCGATCCTGTTGTTCGACGAGGCGACCTCGGCGCTCGACTCGCGTTCCGAACGCGCGATCCAGCAGGAGCTCGACCACATCGCACGCGATCGCACGACGCTCGTGATCGCGCATCGGCTTTCGACGGTGGTGCACGCCCAGCAGATCATCGTGATGGACCACGGGCGCATCGTCGAGCGCGGCACCCACGCAGCGCTGCTGGCCGCAGGTGGTCACTACGCACAGATGTGGGCGCTCCAGCAGCAGCGCGCGGCGCAGCCGGACGCGCAAATCGAGGAGGCGGCGGGCGGCAAGTGACGGGTGGAGGACGAATCTCGCCGCCTGGGGCCGGCACGCGGAGGCTCAGGCGCGCAGGGCTTCGTCGAGCGCCGCGAGCTGCTCCGGCGTCCCGACGTTTTCCCATCGACCCTCGTAGAGCTCGCCGGTGGCGCGGCCCTGTCCGATCGTTTCGCGATAGTACGGCGTGAGCGCGCGCTTCGTTCCGGGGGCGAGGTCGCGGAACATCCGCGTGTCGTAGAGCCCAATGCTGCCGAACGTGCGGCGGGGTGCGCCGTCGGGAGCGAGTACGCCGTCTTCGCCCAGCACGAAATCGCCGTTCGGGTGGAATGGCGGGTTCGGCACCATGACGAGATGCATGCCCGGCTCGGCTCTCGCGGCGAGTGCTTCGGCATGCGTATCGAGGCGCGCGAAATCGTAATCGCTGAAGATGTCGCCGGCTACGCCCACAAACACGGCCGGCTCGCCGTGCGTTTCCAGCAGCGGCAGCGCTTGCGCGATGCCGCCAGCGGTTTCCAGCGCCTGCGGCTCGGGCGAATAGCGCAGCGCGACCCCAAAGCGCGCACCGTCGCCGAGCGCCGCTTCGATGCGCTCGCCCAGCCAGGCATGATTGATCACGATATTCGTATAGCCCGCCGCGGCGAGCCGCTCGATCTGCCAGACGATCAGCGGCTTGCCGCCCGCGGGCAGGAGCGGTTTGGGACAGGCGTCGGTCAGCGGGCGCATGCGCTCGCCGCGCCCGGCGGCGAAGATCATCGCCGTGCGCTCGAAGCGGTCGCGGCTCATGGATTCGGCCTCGTCATGGGTCGGGATGGGGGGCTCAGAAGGTGTAGCCGGCTTCGGCGGCCGTGCCCCGCAGCTCGTCGATGAGCCGCGCGAACGGCGCGAGCGGCCGGTAGCGGTGTGCAACCTTGCTCGCGTAGCCGAGGAAACGCGGCAGGTCGCCCATGTAGTGCGGCTTGCCGTCGCGATAGTTGATCCGGCAAAAAAGGCCCAGCACCTTGATATGCCGCTGCAGGCCCGTCCATTCGAGCTGGCGGTAGAACTCGCCGAAGTCGGCGTTCACCGGCAGGCCAGCCTTTTTCGCGCATTCCCAGTAGTGCACAAAGCAGTCCAGTTCGAACTCTTCGTCCCAGCCGATGAACGCGTCGCGCAGCAGCGAAGCCACGTCGTAGGTGATCGGGCCGGACACGGCGTCCTGGAAGTCGAGCACGCCCGGGTTCGGGCTCGCGATCATCAGGTTGCGCGGCATGAAATCGCGCAGCATGAAGACCTGCGGCTGCTTGAGCGCGTTTTCGACGAGCAGCGCAAAGGTGCGGTCGAGCACGCCGCGCGTGGCCGCGTCCACCTCGCGCCCCAGGTGGCGCTGCAGGTACCACTCCGGCATCAGTTCCATCTCGCGGCGCAGGAAAGCTTCGTCGAACGGCGGCAGCACGCCTTCGCGCGAGGCGAGCTGCCAGCGCACGAGCGCGTCGAGCGCGTCGCGCATCAGCTCGCGGGAGCGCGGGCCGGGGCCGGCGTCCTGCAGCGCCTTCAGGTAGGGGGCGGTGCCGAGGTCGGTCACGAGCATGAAACCGGCGTCGAAATCGGCCTCCAGCACGCGCGGCACGTGCACGCCCGCGCTGGCGAGCAGTTCGTCGACCTGCACGAACTCCCGGCATTTCTCGGGCGGAGGCGCGTCCACGGCGATCAGCGTCGCCCCGTGCTCCCCGGCGCTGCCGATACGGAAGTAGCGCCGGAAGCTCGCGTCGGCGGAAGCCGGAGCGAGCGTGGCGAGATCGAGCGCGTAGCGTTGCGCATGGGAGGCGAGCCAACTGGCAAGGAGGTCGAGGCGCGTATCGGCCACGCGGGGCACGGCGGTTGGAGTCATGAAAACCGGGAGCAGAATCAGTGGATCAACGTCTTGCCATATAATACCCCACGACTTTTTTGACGCGACTCGCGCCAAAGCCCGCATGACGGTACGCTTGCCGCCTTCATCGTCCGATGAAAGGCTATCCGCTGTGCGCCCGGTCTGAGCCGGGGCCCGCGCGAGAAGCGGGTGTCCCTGACCGGGGGCTGATGGCCGGGCCGATTCGCCAAAACCATACATGCCGCCCAGAAAGCTTTTCCAGACGATCTCCAGAAGTGACGACGGCGTGCCGGGCAAGCGGCGGCTCATCGCGGCGCTCGTGGCCGTGCCGGGCTTGATGCCCGCGATTTCGCACGCCCAACTGTCGGGTGCGGCCGCCCAGCCCGAGCAGCTAGACGGTCCGTGGAGCCTGCGCCTTGCGCCGCAGCTCGAAGACCTTCCCCCTGTGCCGGGCCAGCATCCGGCCACGTTCGTGCTCGGCGACTCGACCACGGGCACCACGGACACCGACCTCGCGGCCAAGGGCGCGGCGGAGCTGCGCCAGGGCAGCAACTCGGTCAAGGGCGACGCGCTGCACTACGACGAAGACACCGATATCGCCGATGCGTACGGCCACGTCGTGGTGTCGCAGGACGGCACGACCTTTGCGGGACCCGAAGGGCACCTGAAGGTCGAAGCGAACGAAGGCTTCATGCCGGCGGCAAAGTATCACTTCACGCTGACAGGCGGCTCCGGCACCGCGGAGCGCGCGGACCTGCTCGACAACGAGCGTTCGGTGCTCACGAACGGCACCTATACGGCGTGCCAGTGCTCGACTAACCCTTCGTGGTACATCAAGGGCAGCGAGTTCGACTTCGACACCGGCGCCGACGAAGGCGTGGCGCACAACAGCGTCCTGTACTTTCAGAACATCCCGATTTTCGCGAGCCCGTGGCTCTCGTTCCCGCTCTCGGGCGACCGCCGCAGCGGCTTTTTGCCGCCGACGTTCTCGATCGACTCGACGAACGGCTATGACATCGCGGTCCCGTACTACTTCAACATCGCGCCGAACTACGACGCGACGGTCACGCCGGAGTTGATGTCCAAGCGCGGCCTGTTTACGACGGCGAATTTCCGGTATCTCACGCCGAACTATTCGGGGACCATGACCGGCACGTTCCTGCCGGACGATTCGCAGACGCACACGAACCGCTACGCGCTGTTCATCCAGCACAACCAGAACTTCGGCGACGGGTTCGGCGGATACATCTACTACAACAAGGTCTCGGACAGCCAGTATCCGGAAGACCTGGCGTCGCCGGCCAGCCAGTTCCTGAACGGCACGCAGTTGCTGTACCAGCAGGAAGCCGGCCTCACGTACAACAACGGGCCATGGTCGGTGCTCGCGCGTGTCCAGAACTGGCAGACGCTCGCGCCGTCCACGGCGCCGTACGGCCGCGAGCCCGAGCTGAACATCAAGTACAACAAGTACAACGTCGATGGCTTCGACTTTGGCGCGACCGCCGACTACTCGCGTTTCACCATCACGACCCCGGACTCGACCGAAGGCGATCGCATCACCTTCAGCCCGTACCTGTCGTACTCGGTGGTCGGGCCGGGCTACTTCGTCACGCCGAAGGTGCAGTGGCACTTCGCGTCGTACGACCTGAGCGAAATCGGCTCGGGCTCGCCCGTCGGGCAGCCGAAGGACTTCACCGAGCAGGTGCCCACCTTCAGCTTCGACTCGGGGCTCGTGTTCGAGCGCAATGTCCACCTGTTCGGCAGCGACTACATCCAGACGCTGGAGCCGCGCCTGTACTACGTGTACACGCCGTACCGGAACCAGGAGTTCGCGCCCCTTTTCGACACGGCCGAGTCCGACTTCGGGCTCGCGGAGATCTTCACGCCGAACACGTTCGTCGGCGACGACCGCATTGCCGACGCGAACCGTATTACCGCCGCGCTCACCACGCGTTTCATCGATCCGGCGACCGGCGACGAGCGCGCGCGCTTCGTGATTGCGCAGCAGTACTACTTCCAGGATCAGCGCGTGACGCTTCTGCCGGGCGAGACGTCGGCGGAAGCGACGCACTCCGATCTGATCGCCGGTGCGGCGCTGAAGATCGGGGGCGGTTTCGCTTCGGAAACGGCGTTCCAATATAATGCCGACAATAATCAGCTCACGAAGGCGAGCGTCGGTTTCGGATACAGCGCCGGCCCCGGCCGCGTGCTGAATATCGCGTACCGCTACACGCGCGCGAACACCACGCTCGACTACACGCCGATCAACCAGCTTCTGATTTCGGCGCAATGGCCGTTCTCGCACCGGGTGTACGCCGTGGGCCGCATCAACTACGATCTGGTTGGCCACGCCCTGGTCGACGGTCTCGTCGGTCTCCAGTACGACGCCGACTGCTGGACGCTCGGCGTCGGTTTGCAGCGTTATTCGGACGGGGTCAATTCAGCGGGCGCCCAGACTTCGGGGACGCGGTTCATGGCGCAGTTGACGCTGAAGGGACTGACGAAGGTCGACAACGGGCTGACAGCGGCGTTCCAGGCCGGCGTAGCGGGCTATACGCCGCTGCCCGCGATGCCGCCGCCGCAGTCGCGCTTCTCGGATTATCAATAACGCGTGATCCGTCGCGCTTTTCCGGAAACGGAAGGCGCGCGAGGCAGCGCGGGGTCGGTGCATAGAGACGGGCGAAGCTGCCCGCCAACATTGGAGTATCTGTGGGAATCATGAAAAAGCTTCGCCTGGCAGCGTTTGCTGCGAGTTTCCTCGCCATAGCGGGTCTCATGCCGGCCGCACCGGCGCAAGCGCAGGGTCTGCCCGCCAATCCCGGGCAAACCGTGGACACGATCGCCGCCGTCGTCAACGACGGCGTGATCACGCAGCGCGAACTCGATGATCGCGTGGGCCTCATCGTGCACCGCCTGCAGCAGCAGAACGCCCCGGTGCCGCCGATGGACCAGATGCGCGCCCAGGTGCTCAACCAGATGGTGCTCGAACGCATCCAGCTCCAGAAGGCGAAGGATGACGGCATCACCGTCGACGACGCGGCCGTGCAGCGCACGCTCGAGCGCCTCGCGCAGGCCAACGGCCTCGACCTCGCCACCTACCGCTCCCGCATCGAGGCGGCAGGCGTGCCCTGGACCACGTTCACGCGCGACGCGCGCACCGAACTCACGCTCTCGAAGCTGCGCGAGAAGGAAGTGGACAGCAAGATCTCGGTTACGGACGCGGAAGTCGCGAACTACATCGCGAGCCAGCGCGGGCCGAACGTGGGCCAGCAGAACGATCTGCACTTCGAGCACATCTTCATCAAGGCGCCGCTGAACGAGTCGCAGACCGACATCGATGCCGCGAAGGCAAAGGCCGACGCGCTGCTCAAGGAGGCGCAGTCGGGCGAGAAGTTCTCGAAGCTCGCCAAGTCGGACTCGCAGGCGCCTGACGCGAGCAAGGGCGGCGACATGGGCTTTCTGAACCCGTCGAAGCTGCCGCCGGAATTCGTGACCGCCGCCGCGACGCTGCGTCCGGGCGAAGTCAATCCGGATCTGATCCGCACCAACGACGGCTTCGAGATCGTCCGTCTCGTTGACCGCCGCACGAGCCAGGGCACCGCCGGCGCCGCGCCGACGCTCGTGCAGACCCATGTGCGCCACATCCTGCTGCGCGTTGGCGAGGGCATGTCGGAGCCGGAAGCGCGCCAGAAGCTGCTGGAGATCAAGCGCGAGGTGCTGGCGGGCGGCGACTTCGCCAAGTTCGCGCGCACCTACTCGCAGGACGGCTCGGCCTCGCAGGGCGGCGATCTCGGCTGGATCAGCCCGGGCGAGACGGTGCCTGAATTCGAGCGCGCCATGAACTCGCTGCAGGACGGCCAGATCAGCGATCCGGTGCGCACCGAGTACGGCTATCACCTGATCCAGGTGCTGGGCCGCCGCGACGCTGAAGGCTCGGTTGCGCAGCAGATGGATCTCGCGCGCCAGGCCATCGGCCAGCGCAAGGCGGAACAGGCCTATGCCGACTGGCTGCGCGAGCTGCGCGACGGCGCCTACGTCGACTACAAGATCCCCGGCATGACGCCGCCGCAGAACTAAAGGAAAACGCGCCGTGAACGCCCCTGCATCCTCGTTGCCGGCTCCGCGAGGGGTGGGGCCGCTGCGCATCGCGATCACCACCGGCGAACCCGCCGGCGTCGGCCCGGAGCTGACTGCGGCGGCGCTTGCCGGCGCGGCGGCCCACTGGCCCGATGCCGGGTTCGTCGTCCTCGGCGACACGGACCTGCTCGCCGCGCGCGCGGGTGCCGTGAACGTCGATTGGGCCGCGCTACACGCCGGCTCCCGCGTGCGTGTCGAACACGTACCGCTTGGCGTGCCTGCCCAGCCGGGCAAGCTCGATGCCGCGAACGGCCGTTATGTACTGCGTTTGCTAGACCGGGCGATTGACGGGGCGCTTGCGCACGAATTCGACGCCATCGTTACCGCACCGCTGCAGAAGAGCACCATCAACGATGCCGGCGTGCCGTTCACCGGCCATACCGAATACCTGGCCGAGCGCACCGCCACGCCGCGCGTGGTCATGATGCTGGCGGGAACCGGCGCGCGGCCGCTGCGCGTCGCGCTCGCCACGACCCATCTGCCGCTCAAGGACGTCTCCGCTGCCCTCACGATCGACGGGCTGGTCGAGACCGTGCGCATCATCGATCATGACCTGCGTTGCCATTTCGGCGTGTCGCAGCCGCGCATCCTCGTCACGGGGCTCAATCCGCACGCGGGCGAGAACGGCTACCTGGGGCGCGAGGAGATCGAAACGATTACGCCGGCGCTGAAGATTGCCGCGGACTCGGGCATCGACGTACGGGGCCCGTATCCGGCCGACACGCTGTTCCAGCCGCGTTACCTGAAAGACGCCGACTGCGTGCTGGCCATGTTCCATGACCAGGGCCTGCCGGTCCTGAAATACGCGACGTTCGGCGAGGGCATCAACGTGACGCTGGGCCTGCCGATCGTTCGTACCTCGGTCGATCATGGCACCGCGCTCGACCTCGCCGGCACGGGCCGTGCCGACGCGGGCAGCCTGATCGCCGCGATCGATACCGCTGTTTCGATGGCGCGGCACCGCCGCGCTCTCTGACCGATACTCAAGACGATGTCCAATAGCAGCAGACAATACCAGGGCCACTTTGCGCGCAAGCGCTTCGGTCAAAACTTCCTTGTCGATACCGGCGTGATCGACTCGATCGTCGACACGATCCGCCCGCAGCGAGGCGAGCGCATGGTCGAGATCGGGCCGGGCCTCGGCGCGCTCACCGAGCCGCTGATCGAACGTCTCGCGACCCCGGAGTCGCCGCTGCATGCCGTCGAACTCGACCGCGACCTGATCGCGCGCCTCACGAAGAAGTTCGGGGCGCTGCTCGAACTGCACGCGGGCGACGCGCTCGCCTTCGATTTCAGCTCGCTCGCCGCGCCTGGCGAGAAACCGTCGCTGCGCATCGTGGGCAACCTGCCGTACAACATTTCGAGCCCGCTGCTGTTTCACCTTGCGGCATTTGCCCCTTGCGTGATCGATCAGCACTTCATGCTGCAGAACGAGGTGGTGGAGCGCATGGTCGCGGAGCCCGGCAGCAAGGCGTTCGGCCGCCTCACCGTGATGCTGCAGTACCGCTACGTCATCGACAAGCTGATCGACGTTCCGCCCGAATCGTTCCAGCCGCCGCCGAAGGTCGATTCGGCGATCGTCCGCATGATTCCGTACGCGCCGCACGAACTGCCCGAGGTCGACGGCTCGATTCTCGGCGAGCTCGTGACTGCTGCGTTTTCGCAGCGGCGCAAGATGTTGCGCAACACGCTTGGCGACTATCGCGACCGCCTGGACTTCGAAGCACTCGGCTTCGATCTGGCACGCCGCGCGGAAGAGGTGCCGGTGGAGGAGTACGTGCGCATTGCCCAGGCGCTGGGGCTGGCTGGGCAGACGGGCGGCTGAGCCGCGCCGTCAGCGCGCCTGCGCCTTGGCGGGCGCGTTCACCAGCGCGATGCCGGCCAGCACGAGCAGGGCGGCGAGGAGGAAGCGGCCGCTGAACGACTCGCCGAGCAGCAGCACGCCAAACGTCACGCCGAAGAGCGGCGTGAGAAACGAGAATACGGAAAGCCGGGACGCCATATAGCGCGTGAGCAGCCAGAACCAGGTGAGATAGCTCGCGAACGCGACGACGATGGCCTGATAGCCGAGCGCCACGACGGCGAGCGGTGTGACCGTGTGGACTTCGAGCTGGCCGAGCCCTGCTGCGAGTGCTAGCAATACCACTGCCGACACCGCCAGTTGATAGAAGAGCGTCTTGCTCGCACTGATATGGGCGAGCGTGCTGCTGCGCACGACCACCGTAGTTGCGGCCCACAGCGCGCCGCCGAGTACGCCGAGCGCGTCGCCGGCAAGACCGGTCAGCGTCGCGCGCAAGTCCCCCGCGCCGTTGCGCGCGAAACCATCCGCAAACGCGAGCGCCATGCCGGCGAACGCCACCGTGATGCCGATCCACTGCGTGCGCCGCATCCGTTCGCCCGGCGTGAACCAGTGCAGACCGAGGGCCGTGAAGCAAGGCGCGGTGTAGAGGAACACGGCCATGCGTGAGGCGCTCGTCATCGTGAGGCCGAGGAAAATGCAAACGAATTCGCCGGCGAACAGCACGCCCGCGAGCAGACCGGCGCCGAGCGTGTCGTCTTCGCGAAAGAGCGGCGTGCCGCGCCGGCTCGCCCACACCCATACGAGCACCGTTGCGATCGCCGAGCGCAGCCCGGCCTGAAACACGGGCGGCAGCGCGACATTGGCGCTCTTGATGGCAACCTGCTGCAAGCCCCAGATCGCGCAGAGCACGACCATCAGGATCACAGCCTGGCTGTCTGGCGCGCGGCGTGCGGGAAGGGTAAGGGTGCTCATCGGTCAGTCGGAGAACGGCTGTAAGGCGGATCGTTACGATAACAAATCCGTCTGTAAGGAGCGCCGATACCCCTGACGCGGGCAGGGAGCGCTGCCCCGTCAACCTCTCAGTTGGCGACGTTGCGCTGGGCCTCGTAGGCCTTCAGATGGCTGTAGGTAACGCGCAGCACCGAGGGGGCGTCGCCGGCTTGCGCCGTGCCGCCGCGCTGGATCAGGTCGCCGAGCACGTGATCGGCTTCCGTGCGAGAACCGTTCTGGACGTCGCGCAGCATCGACGCCGTGAGCGGCGATCCGGCCGCGAACAGCATCGAACGCGAACGTTCAACGAACGCATCGCGTACCGCATGGCCGTTCTCCGCGGCGATAGCGCGGCATTCGGCGAACAGGCGTTCGACGATCGCTTCCCCGTCGGGCGTCGCGAGAATAACGCCCACCGGGGCGCGCATGAGACACGTCGAACCCGCGAGCGAGGCCAGGAATACCCACTTCTCCCACATCTCCTGGAGGATCCGCTCGCTGGCCTTCACGGTGAAGCCGGCATTCGAGAAAATATCGGCGACAGCCTGCACGCCTGCGGAGATTCCGCCGCCCAGCTCGCCGAAGGTGATCGCGTGCGCGTCGTTCAGATGCACGATCTCGCGCTGGGCGTTGAGGGTCGAAGCGATCAGGCAGACGCCCCCCAGTACCGCCTGCGTGCCGAAGCGCGCCTGCAGCACGTCGAGATGGCGCATGCCGTTCAGGAGCGGCAGGATCAGCGTGGACGGACCCACCGCCGCGGCGAAGGAATCGACGGCGCCGTCGAGATCGTAGGCCTTGCAGCTCAGTAGCACGACGTCGAAGGGCTGCGCGTTTCCCGCCTCGAGTACGTCCTGCGTGATCGTTTTTACGTCGCGCAAGTGGAGATCGCCATGCGGGCTATGGATCACGAGCCCGGCCTCGCGTAGCTGCGCGGCGCGCGCCGGCCGGACCAGAAACGTCACGTCGCGCCCGGCGGCGGCCAGCCTGCCGCCAAAGTAACCACCGGTTGCCCCTGCGCCCACTACCAGAATCCGCATGTCCGCTCCTCGAATCGATTGACTGCCTGATTTGCCGCCGCGTTGCCGATCCGGCCGGCAAGTTCGGGATGGCGTTCATGCTAGAGCAAATCAGCCGCGCTTGCCGGCGTCGGCACGGCGCAGGGGATTTTGGTACAGTCCCGTTTTTGACGACGGCAAAATGGAGTACACGATGCGTCTCCTTCACACGATGATCCGGGTCGGCGACCTCGATCGCTCGATCAAGTTCTACACCGAACTGCTCGGCATGAAACTGCTGCGCCGCGAAGATTTTCCCGACGGCAAGTTCACGCTGGCCTTCGTCGGCTATACCGACGAGCGTGACGGCACGGTGATCGAACTCACGCACAACTGGGATACGCCTTCCTATGACCTCGGCACGGGGTTCGGGCATCTGGCCGTCGAAGTGCAGGATGCCTATGCCGCTTGCGCGAAGATCAAGGAACAGGGCGGCACCGTGGTGCGCGAGGCCGGGCCGATGAAGCATGGAACGACGGTGATCGCGTTCGTGACCGATCCGGATGGGTACAAGATCGAGTTCATCCAGAAGAAGTAGGGATGTGCCTCGGATGGTGTCGGAGAAATCCGATGCCGTCTTGAAAGGCTGTCAAGATTTATTTGAAATTGATATTGCGTCCGACAAATAAAAAAACAATATCGGGCGATTTGCAGAAATTTAAAATTCTGTCTTTTTTATGAGGAAATAAGTGCGGCTATCTGCGTCTTGCGCAGGCTGCACAATAGTTCCCATTTTGTCCGCATCGTCGGGTCATTTCGCTCTCGCCATCCGGGACCGAAATATTTCGAAACAAAGACTCGCGTCGACATTTTTCAGATAACGGACTGCGGATCCGGGCCGCGGCACACCGAGTGATGAATTGATATCGAGATGGCGTGAAGGCTGTGTGCGCTGCCTCGCGCGAGTCGTTATCGGACTAATCCTATATACGCAAAAGCGACGGCCTACGAGAATTACTTCATCGGTCATTAACCATAAAGCGATTCGGCAATAAAGGCTCGTGCGTGAAAGATGGTGTCCGATATGCCCGCCTTCAGGTATGACGGCAGTTCTCATATGCGCATGCAAGCGTCTCCGAATTCACGGAGAGAGGAATGGGCGACGTGCCGGCAGTTTATCGGCCTTCTTGTAATTCCTACTCGTCATTCTCATTTCTCATCTCTGACCGATGTACCGCGTGGCTGGAACTCCTTCGAATGAACCTTTGGCAAGTAGTCGCAGCAGGCCTGCGCCTGCTGTGACGGACCGTATCGGCAACGATGCGGCTATCCATTCATCCCCGGAAAGCTCCATGCATTTGCCCGCTCACCGCGATGCCGGCTCATCACGAGGTCGTAGCGGCGCGCTGGCGCGCCTGCTGGACGTCGTCGTGATTGCCGTCAGTGCGTCCGCTGCATTGCGTCTCGAGGCGAGCGCCGGCCAGCCTGGCTATGACAGCGCCCTGATTGCGTTTGCGCTGTTGACTTCCGCTTTCCTGTTCCCGGTATTCGGCCTGTACCGAATCACCCGCCGGCAGGTCTTCTGGCGATGCGTCTGTATTCCTGCGCTGGCGTGGACCACGGCGCTCGCCGTTGCCATGCTGCTCGTTATCGTCCTGCTCGATCCCTATCGTCCCGCCGGCAACTGGTTTGCGCGCTGGGCGCTCATTTCCGGACTTGGCCTTGTCGTCTGTCGGTTCTTCGAACGCTGGCTCACCTTGCGGCGCACGGAACAGGGAGCCCGCACGCGCGCGGTCGCGATCGTGGGCAGCGGTGCCCATTGCCGGCATTTGCTACGCAAGGTCGGGTCGGCGCCCGATTCGGCCTACCTCGTTTCGACGATCTTCGACACCGGCCCGGAATCGGGCGCAGCACCAGGCACCATCCCTGCCTTTCGCGACCGCTTCGGTTTTGCGGAATACGTGCGTCGCTACCAGGTAGAGGAGTTGTGGCTCGCCTTGCCGCTCACGGAACAGCAAACGATACTCGAATTCATCGAGTTGTTCCGCAACGATCTGATCAACATTCGTTTCATTCCCGACGTGAGGGGGCTTGCGCTCTTCGAGGGCGAAATGATCGACCTCGACGGCACGTCGGCCATCAATCTCGTGGGTTCGCCGCTATCGTCGGACGCATTCCTTGCGAAGAATATCTTCGATCGCGCATTCGCATTGATTGTATTGATGGCGATCTCACCGCTGCTTTTGATCATCGCGATCGCCGTGAAGCTTTCGTCGCGTGGTCCGGTGCTCTTCTCGCAGAAGCGCAAGGGCGCGAACGGCAAAGTGTTCGAAATCTACAAGTTTCGCAGCATGCGCGTGCATGAAACGACCCATGGCGTCGTCAAGCAGGCTACGCGCAATGACCCGCGCATTACGCGTGTCGGTGCATTTTTGCGTCGCACGAGCCTCGACGAACTGCCCCAGTTCTTCAATGTCCTCCGCGGCGAGATGTCGGTCGTCGGACCGAGGCCGCACGCTATCGAGCACGACACGCTTTATCAGAACATCGTCGAGGGCTACATCCACCGATATCGCATCAAGCCAGGCATTACGGGCTGGGCGCAGGTGAACGGCTTTCGTGGCGAAACGGATCGCGTGGAGAAGATGCAGGGGCGTGTCGAACACGATCTCTATTACCTCAGTAACTGGTCCTTCGGGCTCGACATGCGCATCGTAATCGCCACGGTGTTCAAGGGACTGATACACCGCAACGCTTATTGAATGGCTGGAAAGTAGAAGTGCTGAAACGATCAAACAAAACGTGTGCTAGTGCAGGCCGCCCGGTGCGGTTTAACGTCCCCGTGCGACTCACAGGCGCGAGCCTGGCTATCGCGCTTTGCACGGTGCTGGGCGCTTGCACGGTTGCCCCGGGCATGCGCATGCCGGTTTCGCCGGGTGTCCCCACATCGGCTTTGCCCGGTGCAGCAGGCGGTTCGGATACGACAGTGGCGGACGCGACTTCCGCCACGCCGGAAGTGCCCATCACAGAACTCGACGTTGCTTACGTGAAGCAACTTCAGGAAACACGCCTGGAGCAACAGAAGCAGCAGATGGACCTGCTTTCACCTGTTCCGCAGCCTTACGCGATTGGGGCCGGCGACGTGTTGCAGATCGTAGTGTGGGATCACCCCGAACTCGCTCAGGCCGTGGGCGCTACGCAATCGCAGTCCTCCACGCGCCCCGGCGATCCTTTCTCAGGCTTTGTTGTCGACCAGTCGGGCGATCTGACGTTTCCCTACGCAGGCACGATGCACGTTGCGGGCCTTCGCCCGGAAGAAGTGCAACATCGTCTGGCGGCGGCGCTCTCTCACTATTTCGTGAAGCCGCAGGTGACCGTTCGCATGGCTTCCTACCGCGCTCACGAAGTGTATGTCGACGGCGAGGTGCACAACCCCGGTGTGATCGCTGTCAACGACGTGCCGATGTCGCTGTACGAAGCGATTTCGCGGGCTGGCGGTTTTGCCGACACGGCTGACCAGAGCGATCTCGTGCTCGTACGCGGCGGCGCGTCTTACCGCCTCAACCTGACGGACATGGTGGCGAGCGGCCTCAGTCCGTCGCGGCTGTATCTCAAGCCGGGTGACATGCTGCGTGTCGTCGCACGCGACGAAAACGACGTGTATGTGATGGGCGAAGTCAACAAGCCCATGTTGGCCATCCCGAAACGCACGGGTCGCATCACGCTGGCCGATGCGATTGCCCAGGCGGGCAGCGTGAACTCGTCGACGGCGGACGCGGTGCAGATGTTCGTGATTCGCGGCGCGTTGAACGGCAAGCCGCAGGTCTTCCATCTGGACGGACGATCGCCGGTGGCCATGCTCGTGGCGAAGGAATTCGATCTTCAGCCCAAAGACGTCGTTTATGTCGACGGCAATGGTCTGGTCCGCTTCAACCGCGTGCTGACGCTGTTGATTCCGGCAATCAACGCGGGACTGACCGCTGGCCTAGTGGCGAAATGATCGACAACGTTCTGGTTGTTTGCGAAGGCAACATCTGCCGTAGCCCTTTGGCGGCCGCGATGCTGGCGCAGTCGCTGCCTGGCGTTGGCATCAGTTCCGCCGGCACGCATGCGCTCGTGGGCGAGGGTGCGGATCCGCTCATGGTCGAGTTGGCGCGCGACAGAGGAGTCAGGCTCGAAGGTCACGTGGCAACGTCTCTTACGGATGAGCTGGTTCGCGAAGCCGATCTGATTCTCACGATGACGAGGGTGCAGCGGGAGCAGATCGAGTCCGCGTGGCCTTTCACGCGCGGCAAAGTATTTCGTTTGATCGAGGATGAGGGCATCGACATTGTCGACCCGTACCGGCGGCATCGCGCAACGTTCGATCTGGCGGTTGCGCAGATCGAACATGGCGTCGCGCATTGGCGCGACGTTCTGGCAGGACAGCAGGTTCATTGAATAATGACTCTTCTTAAGCAAAACGCCGCGGCGGGCGCGGCAGGTGATGATGAAATCGATCTCTCGGAGTTGTTCGGTGTACTTCGGGAGAACGCTACGCTGATCGGGATCGTTACGGCGATTGTGTTCGCGATCGGCGCGCTCTATGCATTTCTCGGTACACCGGTTTATCGCGCGGATGCATTGATCCAGGTGGATGATGATTCCGGATCGGGTTCGCTCAACGACAAGCTTGGTGATCTTGCATCGCTGTTTCAGGCAAAGGCGACTGCCGATGCTGAAATCGAATTGATTCGGTCGCGAATGGTCGTTGCGGATACGGCTACGAGATTGCACGTTGATATCGACGCACGCCCACATTATTTTCCGCTTATAGGGGCTTCCGTTGCGCGTTACCGGTCGCATTACAGCAGCGAGCTGCTATCGCCAATATTGGGGTTGAAGCACTACGCGTGGGGAGGTGAGCGTATCGGCGTTAGCCAGTTCGATGTGCCTCCGGCTCAGTATGAAGACAAATTCAGATTGACAGCGCTGGGCGAAGACAGCTTTGAGTTGACCGACCCGGACAACCACGTGGTACTCCGAGGGCGCGTTGGCGCGATTGCGACTGGCAATACTCAATATGGTCCTGTCGCAATCAAGGTCACGTCGTTGCTCGCGAGACCGGGCACACGTTTCGATCTGAAGCGATACTCGACGCAACTGACGGTCGCCAGGCTGCAGAAGAAACTTGACATTGAGGAAGTAACAAAGCAGTCGGGCATCATTGGAATGAAGCTCGACGGTGAGGATCCGATGCGTGTGACAGCAATCGTCAACACGATCGCGAGCATCTATGTGCAACGTAACGTCGATCGGAAGTCGGCGCAGGCGCAGCAGATGTTGAATTTTCTCAGTGACCAATTACCGCAGCTTCGCGCCGACCTCGATCAATCCGAGGCACGCTATAACGCATTTCGAGCGAAAGCGGGTGCAATTGATCTCGATGCGCAAGGCAAGCTTTTGCTGCAGACGGTTGTTGATACGAAAACCCGGCTGATAGAGCTTCAACAACAGCGAGCGGATCTGGTCCAGAAGTATACGGCATCGCATCCGATGGTCGCCGCGATTGACGCACGTATCGCTGGACTGGAACAACAGCAAGGACAGTACGAGCAGCAAGTGACCGCTTTGCCGGAAACGGAGCAGCAAGCGCTGCGTCTCATGCGCGATGTGAAGGTCAATACCGATCTCTATATGAAATTGCTCGATAGCACGGAGCAATTGCGTGTTCTGAAGGCGGGGCAGCTCGGCAACGTTCGCACTGTCGATTACGCCGTTGTGCCGGAGGAACCGGTTCGTCCGCTGAAGATTATCGTACTGCCCGTAGCCGCCATCCTGGGTTTGTTACTTGGGTGCGCGGCCGCGCTCGGGCGCCGCATGGTTAACCGCGGGTTGGAAAGCCCGGCAGAGATCGAGAACGCCGTTGACATCCCGGTCTACGCGATCATTTCGCACAGCAACAAGGAGTTGGCACTTCGTCAGTCGGTGCGCCGCAATCCGACCAAACCTGGTGTGCTGGCGGCAGTGCATCCGGACGACGTGGCTGTGGAGGGCCTGCGTAGCTTGCGTACGGCCATGCAGTTTGGTGTGCTAAAGCCGGAAAACAACATCGTTATGTTGACCGGCCCACGCCCGGGTGTAGGTAAATCCTTTGTCTCGGTGAACCTCGCAGCAGTATTGGCCGCGACCGGTAAACGGATTTTGCTGATCGATGCTGACATGCGGCGCGGCGACGTGCATTCGTATTTTTCGATCAATAACAAACCTGGGCTTTCGGACGTGCTTACCGGCCGTGACCCGAAGGATGTCATTCATCGTGAAGTGTTGCCGAACCTCGATGCGATGATGGCAGGCTCGATACCCGATCGTCCGGCGGAACTTCTCGTCCGTAATCGGCTTGGCGACGTGCTCAAGGTACTCGCATCAGTCTACGACATGGTCATTATCGATTCGCCCCCTGTGCTGGCGGTCACAGATCCAGTCGTGATCGGCAAACATGCGGGTGCCACGTTGATGGTTGTGCGGCATGGCCAGCACTCGGCCGCTGAGCTGCGTGAATGTACGCGGCAGCTCGCTAGCGCAGGTGTTGGCGTTGATGGAATGCTGCTCACCGACGTACCCGCGCGTGGCACAAGTTACGGAGCATATTCCAACTACAGCAAGAATTCCGACTGAAGCGCACGCCCTGTTCGCAGGGTGCTTCCGTAAGAGATGGTATCAATGAAAAAGAATGTACTACTAACGTTTGGAACGCGGCCGGAAGCGATCAAGATGGCGCCTCTTGTTATGCGCCTTCAACGTGACCCAGGTATTCATTGCCAGGTCTGCGTAACTGGACAACATCGCGAGATGCTCGATCAGGTGCTCAATCTGTTTGGCATACAGCCCCACTTCGATTTGAACGTCATGAAGCGCGGTCAGGATCTCTATGACGTTACGACAACCATTCTTACGGGCATGCGGAATGTGCTGGCAGATGCGCGACCCGATATGGTTCTTGTCCATGGCGATACGACCACCACGATGGCCGCAACGCTTGCATCGTTTTACAAACAAATCCCGGTTGCGCACGTCGAAGCTGGTTTGCGGACGGGGAATCTCCTTTCGCCCTGGCCGGAGGAGGCGAACCGCAAGCTAACAGGCGCGCTAACCGCGCTGCATTTCGCCCCCACTGCGAGAGCGCAGGCTAACCTGCTGAGAGAAGGCGTGCCGGCGAGATCGATTGTGGTCACAGGCAATACCGTGATCGATGCGTTGCTCCATGTCCGGCAACGCTTGTCGACCGACACCAGATTGCGCGAAGAAGCAGAACGTATGCTCCCGCAATTCGACGCAGCGCGACGTCTTATTCTCGTGACTGGACATCGTCGTGAGAGTTTTGGAGACGGGTTCGAGCGCATCTGTACCGCCCTCGCGCAGTTGGCCCGCGCTCATCCGGATGTGGACATCGTCTACCCGGTTCATTTGAATCCCAGCGTGCGCGAACCGGTGAGCCGACTGCTGACCGGTATTGCGAATGTGCATTTGATCGAGCCACTCGACTATCTTCCGTTCGTCAGACTTATGGATCGTGCATATCTGATCTTGACTGACTCGGGTGGAATTCAGGAAGAAGCGCCTTCTTTATGCAAGCCGGTGCTCGTGATGCGCGAAACGACCGAGCGCCAGGAAGCAGTGGATGCCGGTGTGGTTCGTCTCGTCGGAACCGACGTGACGGCGATCGTGGGTGCCGTTACACAATTGCGAGTTATCGTCGGAAGTGGTGTATGCGGCGTAGGGAGGAGGCAGGAGAAGGCGGTGGCGATTGATGGAGAATGTTGCTTTCCACGGTAACACTTCCTCAATCGAACTCCACCACCATGGCGAAACATACGCAGGAAACGAGCAGCAGTCAAACAGCAGAACCGCAATTTGAGGGCGCACCCGGCCTGGACGATCTGATCCAGCAAGGGGCGCGGCGGATCATCCAGCAGGCAATCGAGGCGGAACTGGCGGCGATGCTCGAGCAATATTCGAATGTGAAGACGATGGACGGCCGGCGCGCGGTCGTGCGCAACGGCTACCTGCCAGAGCGCGAGATCGTCACGGCGGTAGGCCCGGTGCCGGTCAAGGTACCGAAGGTTCGCGACCGCTCGAGCTCCGGCATCAAGTTCAATTCGACGATCGTGCCGCCCTATGTGCGCAAGTCGCCGCGCGTGTCATCGTCGCTGCCGTGGCTGTACCTGCGAGGCGTCTCAACCGGCGACATGGGCGACGCACTGTCCGAGCTGCTCGGCGAGCAGGCTAAAGGGCTGTCAGCGAGCGTCGTGAGCCGCCTGAAGGCCGCATGGTCAGAAGAGTACGAGAAGTGGAACAAGCGCGACCTGTCCGCCTCGCGCTGGGTCTACTGGTGGGCCGACGGCATCCATACTCAAGCCCGCACAGAGGATTCGGACGGGCAGTGCCTGCTCGTGATCATCGGCGTGAAACCGGACGGCGGCAAGGAGCGCGTTGCGCTCAGCGACGGTTACCGCGAGTCGAAACAGTCGTGGATTGAACTGCTGCTCGATCTGAAAGCGCGCGGCCTGCAGGCGCCGCCACTGCTCGCGGTTGGTGACGGCGCGATGGGACTATGGGCGGCACTCGATGAGGTGTTCCCGCAAACGCGACATCAGCGCTGCTGGTTTCATAAGGTCGGAAATATCCTCAACGCGATGCCCAAATCGCAGCACGGCAAGGCCAAGGCGGCGCTCGCAGAGATCTGGAATGCCGCGACGCGCGCCGATGCGATTGTTGCGTTCAATCAGTTCGTCGACGTGTACGCGGCCAAGTACCCGAAGGCTGTCGAGAAGCTCACGAAGGATCGAGACGCACTGCTCACGTTCTACGATGTCCCTGCGGAGCACTGGCAGCATGTGCGGACCACGAATCCGATCGAATCGACGTTTGCGACGGTACGCCATCGCACGAGCCGCACGCGCAACTGTCTGTCGCGCGCGACCTTCCTGGCGATGGCGTTCAAGCTGATTGAAGCGGCCGGGCAGACCTGGAGGAAGATTCGCAGCGCCGAGAAAATTGATCAGCTTCTGAAGGGCGTTCCGTTCAAAGACGGAAACCCGGTGATTGAAAGCACACCGGCTCCTCAAGCGCTGGCCGCCTGATCATGCCGTCCCGCCCGTACACCACTATTGACGATTGCTCCACAATTGCTGGACGATCGCGGAATCTATGCGGCGATGAGTCGAGGCGATAACCCATATGGCAATGGGGACGCGTGCGATCGAATTGCGCACGTGCTGAATGGTTGGTTGGGTGCTGCGGTTCGAGCGGCATGACGACATCAGGAAATAAGGCTAGATCATCATGAACTTTGAAACCATTTCGGTTGTTGGTTTGGGTTATATAGGATTGCCGACGGCAGCGGCTTTTGCCGCACGTCGAAAGAAAGTGATTGGCGTTGATGTCAATCAGTACGCGGTCGATACCATAAATCGTGGCGCAATTCATATTGTCGAGCCGGAACTCGACATGTTGGTGCACGCCGCTGTTTCGCAGGGTTATTTGCGGGCGACAACCAACCCGGAACCTGCCGATGCATTTCTTATCGCCGTACCCACGCCGTTTACAGACGGGCATAAGCCGGATCTCTCGTATATCGAAGCAGCAAGCCGCGCGGTTGCGCCGGTTTTGAAGAAAGGTGATCTTGTCGTACTCGAATCGACCTCGCCCGTCGGCGCGACCGCCCAAATGGCCGAGTGGATGGCGGAAATGCGGCCAGACCTCACATTTCCGCAGCAGGTGGGCGACATGTCGGACGTGCGTGTCGCGCATTGTCCGGAACGCGTGTTGCCAGGACATGTGATCCGCGAACTGGTCGAAAACGACAGGGTAATCGGCGGCATGACACGACGCTGCAGTGAAGCGGCACGCGAACTATACCAGGTCTTCGTACGTGGCGAATGCATCGTCACAGACGCACGAACTGCGGAAATGTGCAAGCTCACCGAAAATTCATTCCGCGATGTGAATATCGCTTTCGCCAACGAGCTTTCGCTGATCTGCGACCGGTTGGATATCAACGTGTGGGAATTGATCAAACTGGCAAACCGGCATCCTCGTGTCGACATCCTGCAGCCGGGGCCGGGCGTGGGTGGCCATTGTATTGCTGTCGATCCGTGGTTCATTGTCGATTCGGCGCCGGAGCAGGCGCGACTCATTCGCGCGGCACGCACGGTGAATGACGATAAGCCCCATTGGGTGGTTGAGCGCGTAGAGAGGGCGGCAAAGCGGTTTCGGGAACCGCAGATTGCATGTCTTGGCCTTGCGTTCAAAGCGAATATCGACGACCTGCGCGAGAGCCCCGCAGTGGAGATAGCCAAAGAGCTGGCGAACAGGTTCCCAGGACAAGTCGTCGCTGTCGAGCCAAACATTCGTAACCTGCCCGATGCACTCGAGGGTCGTCTCAGGCTTGGTGATTTGCGCACGGTGATGGCCGAAGCAGACGTCATTGTCATTCTGGTCGACCACGCGCAGTTCAAGCAGGTCGATCCGATTCGCCTGCAGGCCAAGGTCGTGATTGATACGCGTGGGGTGTTGGCTCGCTCCTGATCCTTGGGTCAATGGAGGGTGCTCCGCGCGAGCACCTCGCCCAGGAAATGGTGGATTACGTTACTACAGGTAGGGGGCGTTTGTTGTGCGGAGCCGGTCTGAGAACAGCGGGCGTGTCGGGCGAAATGTGTTTTTGATGGTCATGTCCTTGGCCGGCAACTACATCGCGTCGTTTGCCACGTTTCCCTACTTGACCCGTGTGCTGGGCCCAGAACACTTCGGGCTCCTTGCGTACGCGATGTCAATCGCCGCGTATGGTGCATTGCTCTCCGAGTGGGGATTCAGTCTAAGTGGACCGCGAGCTGTTGTTGCATGTCGTTCTAATCGAGAAGCGACAAATCACCTGATCTGGTCCGTGATTGGTGGGAAAGCTCTGATTTGTGCTATATGCACGGCTTTTTTATTGGGTTATATAGCTCTGGGCACCGGAACCAGGGACTCGCAGATTGTGCTTTTGGTGTCATGGAGTGGTGTTGCGGCAAATGTTTGCACTGTGTACTGGTTATTTCAAGGGCTGGAGAAATTCAATTTAATTTCTGCTTTGGTGTTTTCCAATCGCTTGGTCACAGTGCCTTTGACATTTTTCCTGGTCAAAAAACCGGATGATATCTGCATCGCGGCTGCAATTCAGGCAACGGGACCAATCGTCGCCGCATTTATTTCGCTTCTGATCGCTTACAAAGAGGGTTATATAGGGAGGCCCGTTCTAAAAATTTCCTCGATCATGAAGCAACTGCGGGATGGAACGGATATGTTTGTTGCGACAGCTTCTGTGACATTGTTCGGATCCGCTAATTCAGTTATTTTGATGCATTTTTCCGGCGCTTATGCTGCTGGGATATATGCAGGTGCGGACAAAATCCGGGTTGTGGCGAATCTTGTTCCTGCACAAATAAGTGCGGTTGTGTACCCACGGATTGAGCGTTTGCTCCGATCCGATCGAAGAGTAGCAGCGAAACTTATCGTCTATGGGGTATCTGCAACAGCGATTATATCTGCCGCGACTGTGTCTGTTATCGCAATCAATTCAGACCTCATTGTTCGAATCGTTCTTGGAGCCGCATTTCAAGGTGCTGGGAACGTTCTTTTCGTGCTCTGCTTTTCCGCTATCTTCGGAAATCTTGCCTATTTTATAGGTTTGCAGATATTGGTGCCCTCAGGTGCGAGCAGAAAGAGATCGGTGTCAATATTCGTTGCTGGGCTGATAAATATAACACTCTCGCTGGCTATGGTACCCAAGCTCGGAGCGAAGGGCGCCGCCGAAGCATTTGTCATTTCTGAAGCGATCATATTTATGATCTACGTGGCGTTGATTTTTTGGAATGAAAGATCAAGAAGAATTCTTTCTCTTTTTTCATTTAAATGATTCTGATGTAAAGGTCAGCTTTGGTGTCCGGGTTCAGCGAAATTATATTGGATAGCGTGAAAATGAAGAGTTCCAGGTCCACAAAGACGATTCAGGTCCTTCACGTTGGCCCCGGAAGAGGACAGCGAGGTGGAATTGCGTCGGTTATGGACGAGTTGGCACGGGAGCAGGAAAATTTTCGTGTCCGGGGAATCGAGATATCATCATTTGAAACTGGCGGATTCGGGAATAAGAGGGGGCAATTGAAATTCCTGTTTTTTGATATCCCCCAGTTCGTATGGAAAATGATGCGCTTTCCCGATATTGTTCATTTCCATGTTTCGGTAAAGGGCTCGTTCGTTCGGAAATTTATTTTTTTCATTTTGGCGAAATTGCTCAAAAGGAAAACGATATTTCATTTGCATGCCGGGAATTTTACCGATTTCTGGGCCCAAAGCAGTAAGTGTATCAAGTTTGCTATCGAATACTTTGTCGCTAAAGCTTGCGCAACGGTAGCTGTTTCCAATGCAGTAGGTTTCGAGCTCGTAAACATTGGGGCCGACGCTGGGCGATTACACATCATTGGCAATTCTGCCCGGTTTATAGAGGAAGCTGCCGGTCGAAATGACGGGCAGACAGACCAACAGGGTGCGACCAATTACGTGGCCTTTGCCGGCCGTCTTACCGAAGAAAAAGGCGTCAGGGACTTATTGGCGGCTGTGAGCCTCTTGAAGTATGAGGGCGTGCGCGTTGATGTTCGGTTGGCTGGAACCGGGGACACGAAGAAGTGGGCGCGGTATGCCGAATCTTCTGGGATTGACGATCAGGTGTTTTTTTGGGGCTGGTTAGACGGGGACGAGAAGATAAATTTCCTTCGTAACGCCAGGCTGTTCTGCATGCCGAGCCATTACGAAGCATTCGGCATTGCAACGCTGGAAGCCATGTTTTGTAGTCTGCCCGTTGTTGGCGTAAATATCGGTGGATTCCCCGATCTTGTCGAAAATCAGGTGTCTGGATTTCTCGTCGAAAAATCGAACAAGGGCGCATTAGCACGGTGTATCCGGATGCTTATCGAGGACCGCTTCCTGGCGGAAAGAATGGGTAAAGCCGGAGCCCGACGCGCGATCGATCTATATTCGACGGCTCGTGTAATTGAGAAATACACAGAATGTTACGAAGATATGATGGCGAGGGCTTGATGAAAGAAAAGCGAACCGGCCCGGTTGCGACTCTGCCGGGATTTTTCTTTGTTCGCTGTCTGATGGTTTTCTTCCTTACGACGGGGTGCGTCTTCGCGAGCGCGGCTATCGCGAATAGCAACGGCAGGCCTCAGCCTACGTTGCTATTTAGCGCTGATTGGGCCAAAGGGATTTCGAAAGCATTTGGTGTCCAGGCAAACGCAGGCGATCTCGAAGTGATTCCCGATCCAACTGGAAAATTCGAAAGAGTACTCCGGGTGACACTAAACCGGAGCGAAGATTTCGCACACGTTGAAAACGGTGTTCCACGTGGAGAGCTTTTGTTTCCAGCACCTGTTCGCTTTGAGCAGGGTAAAGAATATATAGTGAAATGGTCAACTTTGCTTCCGTCGGATTTTGAATTCGATGCTAAACAGCTGGTAATCATTACTCAGATTAATCAGGGTCACTGGCTGGGTGGCCCGACTGTAGCGCTCGCCCTTGAGGGAGCGAAGTACGCCATTTCCCAGCATGGTGGCGTACATCACGAGCAAGTCTCGGCTGGAGAGTGGCTTTGCTGTGCGGACAAAGACAAGGGGCGATGGGTGAACTGGAAGTTGGACTACGTTTCCGACGAAACGGGGAACGTCGCAAGTACCAGGCTGTTCAAGGACGATCTGCTCGTCTTTGATTCCGAGGGACACCCTAACGCGTACCCGGGAGTCGAGGATTCTTATTTTAAGATTGGGCTCTATAAGCCGGATTGGAATAAAAAACCTACCGACATTAACAGAATTTCTATTTTTTATGGCCCGGTCTCGATATACGTAGTAGCAAGGTGACAGACAAATGCCAAGCAGAAGTCAATGGAATCACATCAATTTATTCGGTTGTACTATGGATGCAGTAACCATGGACGACTCAGTTAGCTGGATAACCGAAAGAATCGAGGCTGGACGGTTCACTCAGCACGTTGTCGTAAACGTCGCAAAAATTGTGAACATGCAGTCCGATGAAAATCTCGCCAATTCAGTTCGCGCATGCGATATCGTCAATATTGACGGTATGGGTGTGGTCTGGGGGGCACGGTTTCTTGGTCTTCGCGTTCCGGAGCGTGTCGCGGGAGTCGATCTCTTTGAGCGCCTTCTTCAGATGGCGGAGACGCATGAATTCCCCGTCTTCTTTCTAGGGGCAACTTCCGAAGTCGTCGAGGAGGCCGCAAGACAATGTTGCCATCGCTACCGGAATTTAAAGCTGGCAGGATTGCACCACGGATATTTCGGAAACGATGAGGCGCAGGTTGTCGAGAAGATAAGAAAATCAGGGGCTCGGCTGTTATTCGTTGCCATTAGCTCACCGAAGAAGGAAGTGTTTATTAATCGATGGAAAGATAAACTGGGAGTCGACTTCGTGATGGGAGTCGGTGGTACGTTTGACGTCGTAGCTGGAAGGGTTAGTCGCGCACCGATTTGGATGCAAAAAGCAGGCCTTGAATGGCTGTATCGCGTTTTCCAGGAGCCAGGTCGGATGTGGCGTCGATATCTCGTTACAAATAGCCGTTTCGCGATAATGCTTGCACATGCGTACATAAGAAGATATTGGGCCTAGGCGATTATTATGAAGACTAGTGATCTGGATGATGCAAGGCGAGCCCCCAAAGGGGAAGCCAATATATTCCGTCGAGCCAATCCATTTGCGATCTTTGTAGCTGCCTATGCGGGTTATAACGTTCTTGGTTTAGTGGATGCTCCGTGGATCATCAAGGGGACATACGATAAAACACTGTGCTGGGAATTATTTGCGATTGGCATGGCGGGGCTTTTCATAGGGTATTTTTCGGCGCCGCGCTTGAAAATCCGGCAACCGGTAGCTCTAAAAAAATTCAGAAAATCGAAGCAACTGACAATCCTGTTTTTCCTGATTTTTGCTTTCTGTATTTCTGCGGCTATTGTACTTAATCATGGCCTTCCGTTGCTGCAAGGGGAGGCGAGATTCCAGAATTCGGCGTTGCTTTCAAATCTGGCTCCGCTGTATGGTTTCTGGATATTGACAAGGATGATATCGGATTTAGAGAGAAAAAAACGCCCCGGGATATTTCAGCCAATTGTTTACATAGTTGGGATTTTGATTCTGGGCTATAGATCGCCCGTGCTCGCTTTTGTCCTGACATATTATTGCTATTGGGTGGTTTTTAGGCTTTCGGGTTCGCGTGCTATTTGGTTAAGCGTATTTGTTGGCGGCGCACTTGGCCTGTTTGCGGCTTGCCTTTCACTCTTCAGAATTTCACAGAACTACGACGTTGCGCGCTTTTTTGAAAATGTCGATTTCAATTTTGTGCTGGCCCATAAATATATTTTGCCGTTGGTGCCCGCATTGTCGATGTTCGATTTCAGCCAAAGCACGATCGCAAAAATAGGCATCGCGCTGAAGGAGCCTATGTATGGCGGCCTGATGATGAGCAACTTTGAGACTCTTCTTCCGGGCAAGCATTGGGGGGCGAGAAACGTTATAGGTGATTTGACTGGGGCGCGTTGGGTTGCAGGGCGCCCGATGAGCATTACACCGACGCTGCAAGGGGCTTTATATACGGATTTTGGGTATGTTGGGGTATTTGTCGGCTTGTTTTTGATTGCCTGGTTTATTCGCTGGTATCGGAATTACGCATTTTCGCATGGCGTGGATTCCAGATTTTGCTTTTGCTATTTCTTTTCATTAAGCTTGATGTCGATTCACGCTGGATATTGGGACGTGAATTTTATATTTGTTGGATTCTTTGTAGTTTTGATAAAGATATTCGACGCAATGAAAAATAATTTGGGCGGACAAGGGTGAATTTTTTTGGAGGGATTGATCTTGATTTATATATATAGGGTATCGAGATTTTTTTTCAATTGCGGCGTGCCATTTATCCCGTGGATTCTGAAAATTATCAACAGGATAGTGTTTAGTGTATCCCTTCCACCCTCGGTGGTAGTGGGTAAGAATGTAGTATTTGGCTACCAAGGTTTGGGAATCGTTGTGCATCGACATGCCAGGTTGGGAAATAATATAATTATTTCTCCCAACGTGGTTATTGGTGGACGCGGAAAACCAGGGGCACCGGTTATACTGGACGATGTCTTGATTGGCGCTGGAGCCTGCATTCTCGGGCCGGTTGTGGTCGGTAAGGGCGCTAAAATAGGCGCTAATTCCGTAGTGTTGCAGGATGTTCCTGCGTATTCGACGGTAGTTGGGGTGCCTGCAAAGATCGTTCTGGACAAAATTGCGGATAGGCAACTCTAACTCACATCCCCGGCACCATCTCCGGCGGATGTTGCTTGAGTGCCTTCCTCGCTTCCCGAAACTCCGGAAAAATCGACTCCACGGTCCGCCAGAACCTCGGGCTATGATTCATCTCCCTGAGGTGCGCGAGTTCATGCGCCACGACGTAGTCCACAACGGACAGCGGAAAATGAATCAACCGCCAGTTGAGCCGGATCCGCCCTTCGCTCGAGCAACTACCCCAGCGAGTGGCCGCAGAGGAAAGCGCATAAGACCGGAACGCAACCCCAAGCTTCGCGGCATAGACCCCAAGCCGTTCGCCAAAAACCCGTGTCGCTTCGCCTTGCAGCCATCCAGTCACGCGATCCTTGATCTGCTGCGAATCGGCATGTGGCGGCAATGGCAAAGCGAGCACGCGCGTTGCCTCATCGAAGTCGAGAACGGAAGCCCCAAGCCGCAGCCGTATCGGCTTGCCGAGATAGGGCAGCTCCGCCCCATTCTCCCATTCCACGCGCGGCAGCGCGCGCTGCTCCACACGCGTTTGCCATTCGGCCAGTTTCGCGAAAATCCACCGCTGTTTTTCGGCAATAGCCGTTTCGATGTCGGCAAGTGTGACCCACCGCGGTGCCGTGATGGAAAGCCCGGTACCGTCGATGACAAAGCCGATCGATTTACGCGACGATCGTTTGAGCCGGTAATGCAGTGTGCGGGCACCCAGGGCGAGACTGCGCAGCCGCGTGCCGTCCGGAGCGAGCGGCGCTTTGCCCGGGTGCTGTGAGGGTGTCGGTGTAGGCGAGGGCGAACCCGGCAGCACGTCCGGCGCCGCTTCCCTAAAAAGCGGCAAGTCGAGCTGCCGGTTATCGAGCGCCGCAGCAGGCCGCGGCGTGTTGGACTTCTGCATCGTCAGGTCGGGTGCGATTGAGCGTGTGCTGCGTGCGCGATGCTCGCGTCGCTCAGTTGCGGCCCGCGCACATCAGATGCGTGCCGTATTGGCCGACGCGCCATCGGTCTCGCGATACGCCGCCGGATCGATGCGTCGCATTTCGGCTTCGATCCACTTTTCCACGCGCGTATTCACGGCGTCGGGCGAGAGTCCGGTCGTCTCGATCGGCTTGCCGATCGACACCGTGACTATACCCGGATATTTGATGAACGAGTTGCGGGGCCAGACGCGGCCCGCACTGTGCGCGATCGGCACGACCGGTGCGCCGGTTTCGATGGCGAAGCGTGCTCCACCGGTCTTGTACTTGCCCTGTTTGCCCGTGGGCGTGCGCGTGCCTTCCGGGAACATGATGACCCACGCGCCTTCCGCCATGCGCTGTTTGCCCTGGCGCGTCACCGAACCGAAAGCATGCTTGCCTTCCTTGCGGTTGATATGGACCATCTTCAGCATGCCGAGCGCCCAGCCGAAGAACGGCACGTAGAGCAGTTCGCGCTTGAACACATAGCACAGCGGACGCGGCATCAGCGCGGGAAAGGCAAGCGTCTCCCAGGCCGACTGGTGCTTCGAGAGGATCACCGCCGGCCCGTCGGGCAGATTCTCCATGCCTTCTATCCGGTAGCGAATGCCGTTGAGCCAGCGCGTGACGAACAGCGTCGTGCGGCACCAGCCCACCGCCATCCAGTAGCGCCGGTCGGCGTTCATGAACGGGAACGCGATGAAGCACGCCGTCGCGTACGGCATCGTGAACACGATGAAGTAGATGAACAGCAGCAGGGAGCGGAGAAAGCGCATCGGTCGGGCCGGGAGGATTGAGCGGGTGGCGCCGTTGTGCGCGCCTCACCCGGTCGGGTTAGCGTCGCATGAGTTCAGGCGGACTCGTTGGCGAGGAAGTCGAGTGCGAACGCGCGCAGGTCGTCATGGATCTGCGTGCCTTCGGGCAGGCCGCCCGCAGCGAGGGTCTTTTCGCCTTTGCCGGTGCGCACGAGATGCGTGGGAAAGCCGAGCGCGGCGCCCGCCTGCAGGTCGCGCAGCGAATCACCGACCACCGCGGTTTCCTCCGGCGCCACTTCGAAGCGTTCCGAGATCATCTTCAGCATGCCGGGCTTCGGCTTGCGGCAGTCGCAGTGGTCCTGCGCCGTGTGCGGGCAGAAGAACACCGCGTCGATGCGTCCGCCCACGGCGGCCGCGAGGCGGTGCATCTTGATGTGCATGGCGTTGAGTGCGGCCGTGTCGAACAGTCCGCGGCCGATGCCCGACTGGTTCGTCGCCACCGCGACGCGGTAGCCCGCCTGGTTCAGGCGGGCGATCGCTTCGAGGCTGCCGGGGATCGCGATCCATTCGTCGGGCGACTTGATGTACGCGTCGGAGTCGACGTTGATCACGCCGTCGCGGTCGAGGATCACGAGTTTTCTGCTGGAGCTGGTCGGCATGGCGTCGCGCTCAATAGTGGGCCAGTGGCATCACGCGGCCAGCCGCGAGATGTCGGCGACGCTGTTCATCTGCCGGTGCAGCGCCTTGAGCAGTGCGAGGCGGTTGGCTCGCAGCGCCGGGTCTTCGGCGTTCACCATGACGTCGTTGAAGAACGTGTCGACCGTTTCGCGCAGCGCCGCGAGCGCCGTGAGCGCGCCCGTGTACTCGCGCGAAGCGAGCTGCGATTCCACGCGCGGCGCGACCTGTTCGAGCTGCGCATGCAGCGCCTTTTCCGCGGCTTCGACGAAGAGCGCGATCTGCACGCCGGCATCGTCGGCCATCTCGGACTTCTTGAGGATGTTCGAGATGCGCTTGTTCGCGGCGGCAAGCGAAGCCGCTTCGGCGAGCGCTGCAAACTCGCGCACGGCGTCGAGGCGCGCGACGATGTCGTCGAGCCGCGTCGGGTTCAGTGCGAGCACTGCGTCGATTTCGGCGGCGGCGTAGCCGCGCTCGCGCAGCACGCCACGCAGGCGGTCCATGCAGAATTCGTAGATCGCGGCCGTCGAGTCGGTCACGGCGGGCACGTTGGCGAACTGCGCCTGTGCGGCGCGCAGCAGAACGACCAGGTCGAGCGGCAGTTGCTTCTCGACGAGAATGCGCAGCACGCCCAGTGCATGACGGCGCAGCGCGAACGGATCCTTTTCGCCGGTGGGCGCGAGGCCGATGCCCCAGATGCCCACGAGCGTTTCCAGCTTGTCCGCGAGTGCGACGACCGTGCCCGTGGTCGTGGTCGGCAGCGCGTCGCCGGAAAAGCGCGGCTGGTAGTGTTCCGAGCACGCGATGGCCACTTCCTCGGCCTCGCCGTCGTGGCGCGCGTAGTACGTTCCCATCGTGCCTTGCAGCTCGGGGAATTCGCCCACCATGTCGGTCAGCAGGTCGGCCTTCGCGAGGCGCGCACCGCGCTTCGCGAGCTCGACGTTTGCGCCGCACTGCTGCGCGATCTCGCCCGCGAGCGCTTCGAGGCGCTCCACGCGCTGCAACTGCGAGCCGAGCTTGTTGTGATACACGACGTTCGCGAGCAGCGGCACGCGGTCGGCCAGCGGCTTCTTCTTGTCCTGCTCGAAGAAGAACTTGGCGTCGGCCAGACGCGGCCTTACGACGCGCTCGTTGCCTTCGACGATCTCGTCCGGCGTATCGGTCGCGATGTTCGAGACGATCAGAAAGCGCGAGCGCAGGCGGCCCTGGTCGTCCGTGAGCGCGAAGTACTTCTGGTTCGTCTGCATGGTGAGGATCAGGCACTCCTGCGGCACCTGCAGGAATTCGTCCTCGAACTTGCATGCGTACACGACCGGCCATTCGACGAGCGAGTTCACTTCGTCGAGCAGCGTTTCGGGCATCACGACCTTGTCGTCGCCGGCCGCGGCGATCAGTTGCGAACGGATCGATTCGCGGCGGTCTGCGTAGTTCGCGATCACGTAGCCCTTGTGCTGGAGCGTGTGCGCGTAGTCGTCGGCGCGCGTGATGGCGATCGGGCCTTCGGAGAGGAAGCGGTGGCCGCGCGTGGTATCGCCGGCGTCCACGCCGAATGCGCTCACCGGCACGATCTGGTCGCCGTGCAGGGCGGTCAGGCGATGCACGGGACGCACGAACTGCACGTTGCTGCCGTCCGGGCGCTGGTAGGTCATGACCTTCGGGATCGGCAGCTTCGTGAGCGCTTCGTCGAGCACGGCCTGCAGGCCGTCGGCGAGCGTCGCGCCGGGCGCCGCGTAGCGCAGGAAGAACGCTTCGTTCTTGCCGTCCGAGGCGCGTTCGAGGTCGCTCACGGGGAAGTCGGGGAAGCCCAGCGCCGCGAGTTTCTTCGCGAGCGGTGCGGTGGGCTGGCCGTTGGCGTCGAGCGCGACCGAAACGGGCAGCACCTTTTCGCGCACCTGCTTTTCGGGTGCGACGCTGCGCACGTTCTTGATCGTCACCGCGAGGCGGCGCGGCGTGGCGTAGCGTTCGAACGAGAGATCGCCTTCGATCAGGTCGCGCGCGGCGAGGCGCTGCGCGATGCCTTCGGCGAAGGCGTCGCCAAGGCGCGCGAGGGCCTTCGGCGGCAGTTCCTCGGTGAGCAGTTCGACGAGGAGAGTGGCGTGATGGGCTTGGGTCATTGTTCTGGTGATCCGGTCATTCCTCGTCGAACTTGCGTTCGACCTTCAGCGGCGGCGCCCACGCGGGCATCGCGGCTTCCTGTTCGTCGGTCGTGAGGCCGGGCACGCCGTGCACCGGATTGCCGAGCATCGGGAAGCCGAGCTTTTCGCGCGACTCGTAGTACGACTGCGCCACGCTGCGCGAGAGCGCGCGAATGCGGCCGATGTAGGCGGCGCGCTCGGTCACGGAGATCGCGCCGCGCGCGTCGAGCAGGTTGAACGTGTGCGCGGCCTTGAGCACGAGCTCGTAGGCGGGCAGCGCGAGCTGCTGCTCCATCATGCGCTTCGCTTCGCCCTCGTACGCGTTGAAGAACGTGAACAGCAAGTCGACGTTCGCGTGCTCGAAGTTGTACGTGGATTGCTCGACTTCGTTCTGGTGGTACACGTCGCCATAGGTGAGGCGGCGCAGCTCGGGGCCGTTCGGACCTTGCTCTTCCCACTCGGTCCAGACGAGGTCGTACACGTTCTCGACCTTCTGCAGATACATCGCGAGACGTTCGAGACCGTAGGTGATTTCGCCGAGCACCGGCTTGCAGTCGAGGCCGCCCACCTGCTGGAAGTAGGTGAACTGCGTGACTTCCATGCCGTTCAGCCACACTTCCCAGCCGAGCCCCCAGGCGCCGAGCGTGGGGTTCTCCCAGTCGTCCTCGACGAAGCGCACGTCGTTCTGCTTGAGGTCGAAGCCGAGGGCTTCGAGCGAGCCGAGGTACAGGTCGAGGATGTTTTCCGGCGCGGGCTTGAGCACCACCTGGTACTGGTAGTAATGCTGCAGACGGTTCGGGTTTTCGCCGTAGCGGCCGTCCTTCGGGCGGCGCGACGGCTGCACGTACGCGGCGCGCCACGGCTCGGGGCCGATCGCGCGCAGGAAGGTGTGGACGTGCGAGGTGCCGGCGCCGACTTCCATGTCGATCGGCTGGAGCAGCGCGCAGCCCTGCTTGTCCCAGTAGGACTGGAGCGTCAGGATGATTTGCTGAAACGTGAGCATGAAATGCCTGCAGTTTGCTTTTTTGGGGCAGGAAACCACGGCCCCGGCGGCGCGCACGGGCGAGGTGCCCGGCAGCCCTGGCCGGGCGACGGCCTGGTGCTAAAACGTTGAATTTTACCGGATTGGCGCGGTATTGAGACCTGGGCGGCGATTGTGAGGTTAGTGCGGGGTCTTGCCGCGCCCCGGCCGTCCCGGCCCGAAGGCGAAGCCGAACGCCAGCATCAGGAGCGAAATCGCGACCACGGTATTGTTGCCGCTCGTCACGTAAGGCGTGAATCCCGCTGTGCTTTCGATGCGCACGTCGAGCGAACCCGCCGTGAAGGTGGGCAGGCGCGCGATCACGCGGCCGTGGGCGTCGATGGCGGCGGTGGTGCCGGTATTGGTGGCGCGCAGCATGGGCCGGCCGGTTTCGAGCGAACGCATGCGCGCGATCTGCAGATGCTGGTCGAGCGCGATCGTGTCGCCGAACCAGGCGAGATTCGTCGAGTTGATGAGGATGCCGGGCGAGGCCGGATTTTCGCGCACGGTGCGGGCGATCTCTTCGCCGAAGATGTCTTCGTAGCAGATATCGACGGCCACCGGCTGGCCGTGCACGAGGAACGGCGCTTGCACGGGCAGGCCTCGGGCCATGTCGCCGAGCGGGATATTCAGCATGGCCACGAACCAGTGGAAGCCCAGGGGCACGAATTCGCCGAAAGGCACGAGGTGGTGCTTGTCGTAGCGATAGAGCCCGGGCTTGCCCGGCGTGATGCCGAAGAGGCTGTTCGTGAAGTCGACGATACGGCCGTCCGGCGTGATCGTGCCGCCGATCGCGCCGAACAGGATGGCCGTGCCGGTGGAGTCGGCGAAACGCCGGACCGCGAGGGCGAAGGGCTGGGGCATGTCTTGCAGCAGCACGGGGATCGCGGTTTCGGGCGTGACGACGAGGTCGGCAGGTTTTTCGGTGATGAGCTGCTGGAATTCGCCGAGCGCGGCCATCGTGCCGGCATCGGAGAACTTCATTTCCTGCTTGATGTTGCCTTGCAGAAGGCGCACGTCGAGCGGTGCGCCGGTAGGCTCGGTCCACGGCACGAGCGGCAGCAGCAGTCCGGCGACGATCGCGGCCACCGCGACCCCCGCCGGCATCGCGACGGCGGCGCGCGGCGCACTGCGGCGTTGGGCCGGCGCCGCGGGCTCGTCGCCGGAGGGACGGCCTTTCAGCGCCCACGCGCGGACCAGCGCCTGCGCGACCAGCGCCGCGACGAGGGCAAGCACCCAGCCCACGCCATACACGCCGGCGATCGGGGCGTAGCCGGCGAGCGGGCCGTCCACCTGTGCGTAGCCGCTCGCGAGCCACGGGAAGCCGGTAAAGACATAACCGCGCGCCCATTCGCCGAGCGCCCATGCGCTCGCGAAGGCAAACGCGCCGTGCCAGGTGGGCGAGAACGGAATGTCGTCCGCAAGGCCGTTGCGGGCATGTCCCGCGCAGAACGACCAGACCGCCGCTGCCAGCGCGGGATAGAGCCCCAGATAGAGCGAGAACAGGACGAGCGCGGTGCCCGCGAGCGGCGCGGGCATGCCGCCGTAGTCGTGCATGCTCACGTACAGCCACCAGACGCCGCTCACGAAGTTGCCGAAGCCGAAGGCCCAGCCCGTGAAGAGCGCGCTCTTCCAGCCGGTCGTGCGCGTGAGCCAGAAGTAGAAGCCCGCGAAGATGGCGATTTCGAGCCAGCCGCCGTGCGGCGTGGGCGCGAAGGAAAGGGTGTTGAGCGCGCCCAGCGCGGCGGTGGCGAGATAGTGCCAGACGGGCAGCGCCCGGCGCGCGGCGCCGGTGGCGTCCTGCGGTGCCTCGGTCGGCGCTTCGATGGGTGCGCCGGTGCGCGTGCGGGAGTCGATCGGTTCGGACATGGAATCGGGTTGCGCTGGGCTTGCGCGGTTGTGTGGCCTGAGTTGCGGCGGTGCGCGAGGTGAGACGGACGCGCAGGCGGGCAGCGAGCGCAACGATAGCATTTTCGCGAGTCGGTTTTCGATCCCGGCCGACGCATGGGGAGGCCGGGCGAAGCGGCCTTTCGAAAAGCAAACGCCGGCCCGCAGGCCGGCGCTGTGTCGCCGCGCGGCAGAAGCGCCGCCGGCGGGCGGTTCAGGTTCCCGGCGGCTGCAGCTCGCTTTCGCGCAGGCCGGCCATCGGGTCGCGGCGCACGAGCAGCATGTGGACCTGGCGGGCGTCGGCGCGCAGCACCTCGAAGATCAGGTCGCCGATGCGCACTTTCTCGCCGCGGTGCGGCACGTGGCCGAAGTGGTGCGTGACGAAGCCGCCGATCGTGTCGACTTCCTCGTCGGGGTAATGGGTGCCGAACGCCTCGTTGAATTGTTCGAGCTCGGTGAGCGCCCGCACGCGGTGGCGCCCGTCCGGCGCCGCGATGATGTTGCCGCTTTCCTCGTCGAAGTCGTACTCGTCCTCGATGTCGCCGACGATCTGCTCCAGCACGTCCTCGATCGTGATGAGGCCCGCGACGCCGCCGTATTCGTCGACGACGATCGCAATGTGGTTCCGGTTCACGCGGAAGTCGTGCAGCAGCACGTTCAGCCGCTTCGATTCGGGGATGAACACGGCCGGGCGCAGCATGCCGCGCACGTCGAATTCTTCTTCGGCGTAGTAGCGCAGCAGATCCTTCGCGAGCAGCACGCCGATGACGTTGTCGCGGTTGCCCTCGTACACGGGATAACGGGAGTGCGCCTTTTCCAGCACGAAGGGGATGAAATCGTCCGGACGGTCGGCGATGTTGATCGCGTCCATCTGGGCGCGCGGGATCATGATGTCGCGCGCGCACAGTTCGGAGACCTGGAACACGCCTTCGATCATCGACAGCGAGTCGGCGTCGATGAGATTGCGGGCGTGCGCGTCCTGGAGGATTTCGAGAAGCTCGCTACGCGAGTCGGGCTCGGGCGAGATGAAGTCGGTCAGTCGCTCGAGCAGCGAGCGCTTTTCCTGCGGTTTGTCGGTATGTCGTCGACTGGGATAGGAGTCGTTCATGGTGGTGCGCCTTGATAGCCTGTTGATGGCCGGGCGCGCTGTTGCGGAGCGTTAAGGATACATCATGCCCGTGGCGCGCCTGTGTAACCCAGGTGCGCCGGCCACCCAATCCTAACGCAGATGCTGCGCGGGCGCGTGGTCAATCAATATGGGTTGGGCAAGGCGGGGCGCACGACGGGCGCCGGGGATTGCCGCGCGCGTCAGGCGCAGCGCGCGAGCAGCCGCTCCAGGGCGCGGTCCGGCATGCCGGTCTCGCGCAGCGCGTCCGCGGTGCGCCGCACGTAGTCGAGCGTCGTGCCGTAGCGCCCGCACGCGCAGCCAAGCACCGTGCGCAGGGTGTCGTCGGTGAGCTTGCCGGTGTAGGTGGGCACGTCGCGGCGCATGACGAAGGCGAGGGCTGAAACGCGTCGCCCGTCTTCGAGCGCGCAGGGCAGCCATGCGGGCCGGTAAGAGCCCATCGGCATTTCGCGGTGCCAGAGCGCTTCGAGGTGGGGCATCACGCCCTCGGCGGCGAGGCGGAACGCCACGCCTGCGCACGAGCCCCCGCGATCGAGCGCGAGCACGAGCCCAGGCTGCTCGGGCGTGCCGCGGTTCACGCGGGACCACAAGTAAAGCCCGCGGTGAAACCCGTGCACGCGCGAGCGCACGTTTTCGACGGTGGGAAGTCCCGGGTTCCAGATCAGCGAGCCATAGCCGAAGAGCCACAGGTCGCTCGTGCGGTCCCAGTCCGCAAGCGTGCCGTCGAGCGAGGCGCGCAGTTCGGCTTCGGTGAGCAGGCGCGGTTCGCCCAGCGCCGGCGGGTAGCCGGGGCACGGTGCGGGCGCGGTGCCGCCCGAGGGCGGTTCGGGAATCGGATCGGGGGTCTTCGCGCTCATCTCGTGCAGGCCGGGCAGGGACGCCGGGGCTTATTGGTACGGATCGGGAAAGCCCAGCGAGGTCAGAATTTCGGTCTCGATGCCTTCCATTTCCTCGGCCTCGGCCTCTTCCTCGTGATCGTATCCCTGCGCGTGGAGCGTGCCGTGCACGAGCAGGTGCGCATAGTGCGCGGCCAGCGGCTTGCCCTGCTCGGCGGCTTCCTTTTCGACCACGGGGCAGCAGAGGATCAGGTCGCCGGTGACGGGATCGTCCTCGCTCTCCGCATAGGCGAAGGTCAGCACGTTGGTCGAGTAGTCCTTGCCGCGATAGGTGCGGTTGAGCGTGCGGCCTTCCTCGGCATCGACAAAGCGCACCGTCAGCTCGGCGTCCGCGAAGAGCGCGGACTTCACCCACGCCGCCACGGTCGCGCGCGGCAGCGCCGCCTTGTGCTGCGGGAACGCCTTCGCGGCGGGGAACTGCACGGTCAGTTTGAGTTTCGGTGTGCGGGCCATAAAAGCTCGGGCAGCGCTTGCGGTCACGCGGGCATTCAGCGAGCGTCGCCGTTGCCTTCGTCCTTTTTCGAGTGAGCGTCGTACGCCTCGACAATACGCGCGACGAGCGGATGGCGCACGACGTCGGCACTCGTGAAGCGCGTGAGCGCGATGCCGCGCACGTTCGCGAGCACCTGCTGCGCCTCGATGAGGCCGCTCTTGTGGCCGCGCGGCAGGTCCACCTGGGTGGTGTCGCCGGTCACGACGGCCTTCGAGCCGAAGCCGATACGTGTGAGGAACATCTTCATCTGCTCGGGCGTGGTGTTCTGCGCCTCGTCGAGGATGATGAACGCGTGATTGAGCGTGCGGCCGCGCATGTAGGCGAGCGGCGCGATCTCGATCATCTGCCGTTCGAACATCTTCGCGGTCTTGTCGAAGCCGAGCAGGTCGTAGAGCGCGTCGTACAACGGACGCAGATACGGATCGACCTTCTGCGCGAGGTCGCCCGGCAGGAAGCCGAGACGCTCGCCCGCTTCCACGGCCGGGCGCGTCAGCACGATGCGCTTGACCTGGTCGCGTTCGAGCGCGTCCACGGCGCAGGCCACGGCGAGATAGGTCTTGCCGGTGCCGGCCGGCCCGATGCCGAACGTCACGTCGTGCGAGATGATCTGCTTCAGATACTCGCGCTGCGCGGGCGTGCGGCCGCGCAGGTCGGCGCGGCGCGTGTAGAGCTTCGGGCCGAGTTCTTCGGCGTCCAGGCCATCGCCCGCCGGTTCGTCGAACGGATGATCGGGGTCGCCGCGAAAGCGCGGGTCGATCTCGCCAGCGCCGCCATTGCTGCCATTGCCGCCGTTAGCGCTATTGCGCGCGTCGTTCGCCGGGTTGCCGCGGTGGCGCGTTTCCACCAGCGCGAGCTGGATATCGTCGACGGAAAGCGGGTTGCGCGCCTGGTTGTAGAAGTTCTCGAGAGCGGCGAGCGCGAGCTTCGCGCCGCGGCCGCGAATCGCGATCCGGTGGCCGCGGCGCGAGAGCGTGACGTCGAGCGCCTGTTCGATCTGCCGCAGATTTTCGTCGAGCGGGCCGCAGAGGTTGGCGAGCCGCGCGTTGTCGTCGCGCGGCGCGTTGAATTCGAGTTGCTGTTGCTGATTCTTCAAGGTAGCAGTGAACTCCGGTTCAGGGCTCGCGCCGTTCAGTGCGCAAGCGCCGACGTGTCTTCGTGCGCGAGCACCAGCTCGCCGCGCAGCGAATGCGGATACGCGTGATTGATCTTCACGTCGATCATCTGGCCGATCAGGCGTGCGTGCGAGGCAAGCGGCGCCGGGAAGTTGACGACGCGGTTGTTCTCCGTGCGGCCCGAAAGCTCGCTGGGATCCTTGCGTGACGGACCTTCCACGAGGATGCGCTCGACGCGGCCCACCATCGACTGGCTGATGCGCTGCACGTTCTCTTCGATCGTGGCCTGCAGGTGCTGCAGGCGCTTGAGCTTGACTTCGCGCGGCGTGTCGTCGTGCAGGTTCGCGGCCGGCGTGCCGGGACGCGGGCTGTAGATGAACGAGAAGCTCGTGTCGTAGCTCATCTCTTCGACGAGCGCCATGGTCTTCTGGAAGTCCTCTTCGGTCTCGCCCGGGAAGCCGATGATGATGTCGGTCGAAAGCGAGAGGTCGGGGCGGATTGCGCGCAGCTTGCGGATCACCGACTTGTACTCGAGCACCGTGTAGCCACGCTTCATCGCCATCAGCACGCGGTCGGAGCCGTGCTGCACGGGCAGGTGCAGGTGGCTCACGAGCTTGGGCACCTTGGCGTAGGTGTCGATGAGGCGCTGCGTGAATTCCTTCGGGTGCGAGGTCGTGTAGCGGATGCGCTCGATGCCGGGAATGTCGGCGACGTATTCGATCAGCGCGGCGAAATCGGCGATGTCGGTCGAGCCGACGGTGAGCGCACCCCGGTAAGCGTTCACGTTCTGGCCGAGCAGCGTGACTTCGCGCACGCCCTGGTCGGCGAGGCCGGCGATTTCGGTGAGCACGTCGTCGAGCGGCCGCGACACTTCCTCGCCGCGCGTGTACGGCACGACGCAATAGCTGCAGTACTTGCTGCAGCCTTCCATGATCGAGACGAACGCACTCGGGCCTTCCACGCGCGCGGGCGGCAGATGGTCGAACTTCTCGATCTCGGGGAACGTGATGTCGACCTGCGCGCGGCCGCTCGCGCGGCGCGCGTCGATCATCTGCGGCAGGCGGTGCAGCGTCTGCGGGCCGAACACGAGGTCGACGTACGGCGCGCGCGCAACGATCGCCGCGCCTTCCTGGCTCGCTACGCAGCCGCCCACGCCGATCAGCAGGTTCGGGTTCGCTTCCTTGAGTTCGCGCACGCGGCCGAGGTCGGAGAACACTTTTTCCTGGGCCTTCTCGCGTACCGAGCAGGTGTTGAACAGGATCACGTCCGCGTCTTCGGGCGTGTCGGTTTTCACTAAACCTTCGGCAGCGCCGAGCACGTCGACCATCTTGTCGGAGTCGTACTCGTTCATCTGGCAGCCAAAGGTCTTTACATAAACTTTCTTGGTCATCGGGATTCGCCGTTCGCAGTGGTTGACCTGGGGGCGTCGTCCGGGTGCTGCGGGTCTGGACTACGGTGAAAAAGGGGGCTGAATCGCGCGGCTTGTTTCGGGTTTGCTTCGGCTTCGTGGCGCTTTTGTTTACACGTTCTTTTGGTACGCGTTTTTCGAAGCCGAACCGCGATTCGGTAATCCAACATTATAGCCTTTTGCGCCGTCCGCCCTCGGGCGCCGAAACGGGAGCGCACGGCACGAGCGCATCCAGTTCGTCGGCTACCTGCGCGAAGCGCGCGGTGAGGAAATCGAGTACGACACGCACGCGTGGCGCGACGAAGCGGTTGCGGTGGTAGAGCGCGTGCAGCGGCGCGTCCGGATAGCGCCAGTCGGGCATGAGGATCTTGAGGCGCCCGGCGCGCAGGTCGTCGGCGACGTCCCAAATCGATTTCACCGCGAGGCCATAGCCGCGTAGCGCCCACTGGCGCGCGACGGCGCCGTCGTTGGTCTCGAGCGCCGTTTCCAGCGACACCGTGTGCTGCTGGATGACGTCGCCGCGCGCGAAGCGCCATTCGTTCACGGGACCCGCCGCCGAGCCGATCACGATGCAGTCGTGCTCCACCAGATCGCGCGGCTCGCGCGGTTCGCCGCGCCGCGCGAGGTAGGCGGGCGAGGCGCACAGCACGCGTCGGTTCGGCGCGAGCGGCCGCGCGACCAGCGAGCTGTCCTGCGGCGTGCCGAACCGGATCGCGAGGTCGATGTCCTCCTGCACGAGATTCGCGAGCGAGTCGGTGAGCATCAGCGCGAAACGCACTTCGGGGTATTGCTGGCGGAATTCGTCGAGCCACTGCATCAGCAGATTGCGGCCGAAGTCGGAAGTCGCCGAAATCCTCACCTTCCCGCGCACGACGTTCTGGCCCTCCTGAAGCGCGGCCTTGGCGTCGTCGAGCGAGCGCAGCGCCTGCTCGCTGCAGTTCAGGTAAAGACGGCCTTCGTCGGTGAGGCGCAACTGGCGCGTGGTGCGGTCGAAGAGGCGCGCGTGCAGGCCGGCTTCGAGGCGCGCAAGTCGCGCGCTCGCCGCCGCGGGCGTGAGGCCCAGCTTGCGCCCCGCCGCCGAAAGGCTGCCGAGCCGCGCCGCTTCGACGAAAAGCCGGATGTCGCCCAGATTGTCCATCGCCGCGATTTTCAGATTACGTTTGAAAATGATTCAAATGCTACGCCAATTATCAAATTGATGCGGCGCAGCGACAATGCCTGAACGTTTCTGGAGTCTGCGATGCCCATTCCCCTGCTTGCGCTGGCGATCAGCGCTTTTGCCATCGGCACCACCGAGTTTCTGATCATGGGCCTGTTGCCCGAGGTCGCGCACGACCTTGCGGTGTCGATTCCCGCTGCCGGTCTCCTCGTGACCGGTTATGCGCTCGGCGTCGCCGCGGGCGCGCCGCTGCTCGCCGTGCTGACGAGCCGTATGCCGCGCAAGCTCGCCCTGCAACTGCTGATGGGCATCTTCATTGTCGGCAACGTGCTGTGCGCGGTGGCCACGAACTATCCGCTGCTGATGGTCGCGCGCGTCGTCACCTCGTTTGCGCACGGGTCGTTCTTCGGCATCGGCGCCGTGGTGGCCGCCTCGCTCGTGAGCGCCGAAAAGCGCGCAAGCGCGATCGCGCTGATGTTCACGGGCCTCACGCTGGCGACCGTGCTGGGCGTGCCGTTCGGCACGGCCATCGGCCAGCAGTTCGGCTGGCGCGTGGCTTTCTGGATCGTCAGTGCGCTCGGCGTGATTTCGCTCGCGGGCGTGAGCGCGCTCGTGCCGAACCATCACGACAGCGCACCGGCCGGGCTCGGCCATGAAGTGCGCGTGCTGCGCGATCCGCAGGTCTGGATGGCGCTCGGCATGACGGTGCTCGGCTTCGGCGGCGTGTTCGTGGTGTTCACCTATATCGCGCCGATCCTCGAGCAGGTGAGCGGCTTCTCGCCGCGCGGCGTCACGCTGATGCTCGTGCTGTTCGGCCTCGGACTCACGCTCGGCAATACGCTGGGAGGCAAACTTGCCGACCGCGCGCTGATGCCCTCGCTGATGGGCATCCTCGTGCTGCTGGTCCTCGTCATGGCCGTGTTCACGAAGACGAGCCACGCGAGCCTGCCCGCCGCCATCACCGTGTTCGTCTGGGGTGTTGCCGCGTTCGCGACCGTGCCGCCGCTGCAGATGCGCGTGGTGGCGAAGGCCGCGGCGGCGCCGAATCTCGCCTCGACGCTCAACATCGGCGCCTTCAACGTCGGCAATGCGATGGGCGCGTGGCTTGGCGGGCTGGCGATCGCGCACGGCGTCGCGCTCGATTCGCTGCCGTGGGTGGCCGCCGCGGTGTCGGTGGCTGCGTTGCTGCTGACGGGATGCGCGGCGCGGCTCGACGGCCGCGCCGCGGCGGTGCGCAACGCGCGTGTCGCGGTGGGGCAGGATGCCTGCTGAGCGGCGGTGCACCGGTGCGGCCGGACTGCGCCGGTACCGCCGCTCGCGCGGCTAGGACTGCACGTCGCCGAATTCCCCGCGCACGCCTGCTTCGACGAGCGCGGGCAGCTCTTCCATCCGTTCGATGATCCGGTTGATGCCCATTTCCCGCAGCACGTCCGCATAGCCCGCGGGAATGTGGCTCGCGCCGACGAACGCGATCGTTTTCATGCCGGCGGCTCGCGCTGCGTTCAGGCCTGAGATGCTGTCCTCGACGACGACGCAGCGCGCCGGCTCGACGCCGAGCGCCTGGGCGGCATGCAGATAGACGTCCGGATAAGGCTTGGGCCGCGCGACCTGTTCGGCGCTGAACACGCGTTCGCCGAAGATCGCATCGAGCGCCGCGCGGTGCACCGACGCCCTCACGCGCGCGAGGCGGCTGTTCGACACCACGGCGGCCGGCAGCGCGATCTGGCGCAGGGCATCGCGCACGCCGTTGATCGGGCACAGCGATTCGGCGAGCGCGATCTCGATGTTGTGGTCGATGGTATCGAGGAAGTCGCCGGGCATCGTGAGCTGAAAGCGCGCCGCGACATCGTCGAGAAAGCGCGACGTCTGCTGGCCGAAAGCCGACTTCACGACGGGGTGGAAATCGACGCCGGGAAAGGTGCGGCTCAGCGTTTCGAACAGCACGCGATCGGCAATGACTTCGCTGTCGACGAGCACGCCGTCGCAGTCGCAAATAAGGTGGTCGATCATGCGTCAGAGAGCGGGCAAAACGGCGGACTGCCGGCAACGCGGCGGGTCCGGGTGGGCGGAGGGCTGAAAGCATCATGATACGTGTTTTTATGTCCATCGCCCGAACGGCCAGGAGGCCGGGCAGCGCGCGCGATGCGACAATAGGCCAATCGAGCGTGACAGACGAGTCGTTCAACCGAAGAGAGGAGAAGACATGCGTGGACTGGCGATGATCGGCGCGGCGGCATTGCTGGCGGGATGTGCAAGCACGCCGGCGCCCCAGGGCGGCGGATTTGGCGGACCGTCCTTCGCCGCCTTGCAGCAGATGTGCGGCGGCCAGCCGGTCGACTTCGGCGCCGACACTCAGGCGGTCTACGCCGCGACCTTCGACGCCTATGTCGCCAACCGCCGCGGCAAGCTTTCACAGGAGCAGTACTGCGGCTTCCAGGCGGCGCTCGCGCAGCATTACAACGCGCTTGGCACGAGCCACGATCCCGATGCGCGCAATCAGTGGGTGGCGTATCTCAACCAGCAGCGGGCCGCGGCCATTAGCTGGCGCGCAGCGGTGGACCCCACCTTGCGCGCGGGCTGAAGGCCGGGCAACGTGTCGGGCAGAGCTATCGGGGGTACTACCGCGGAACGCCCCGGGCAACGCGGCTGGAAAAAGTGGTCACGCGGGCATGAAGCGCGCGGGTCCGCGTGACCATGCACTGCAGGCGCGTTCGTCTGAAGCCGTGCGCCTGCATCGGGGATGGATTCGACGAAGCGGTTCTGCGGATGCTTCCCGCGCTCCGCCCCAGCCGAAAACTTTGACAGGTCAGTGGGAGAGCGCCTTGTACGCGGCGCCCGCTCGCCTAGGAACACCGTTTGATGGCTCGCAGCGCGGTGTCGCCGCTTTCGGTGAGTCGCCATTGCTGGCGGCCCGAGGCCAGTCGTTCCAGTTGAACCAGTTGTCGCTCGAGCAAGGCGTCCAGCTCTTCTCGTTCCATGTCGATCTGATTAGGCGCGTCCTTCACTAGAAGCAGGGTGGCGAATTCATGCGGACTCAGCATCGTTCTCTCCGTGTTACCGCATTAGAGGTCGCCGCGGTGAGCCACTAGGGCGGTCTGGCGACAGAATGCGGTGGGTGTGAGCGAAAGCCTGCAACCGCGCGGATCGTTTGCTGGACACATCAGCCAGCGTCTGTGGCCAAAACGGCGCCCAGAGCGGTAGCCAAACGGCATCCAGCCCGGGATCGGCGGCGGGGAACTGGAGTGTAGTCAAAGGGGCTGCGTTGTACAAACCACGCCCCGAAAATTTTCCGTTTGACATTCACCCCGTCGAGCAGCGGGTTGTGCGAGCGGGCAAATCCTTGATTTCACTTCAAGTTTACGTCGCGGTGCCACAATGCGCGGCGGATCGAGCGTTTGCGCGAACCCTGGGCCGATGCCCGGAATTTCCCGGCGTCGGGCCGGATCCGTGCGCCGGGTTCGCTTAATGCGTCCCGCAGGGCAAAGTGCCTGCCCGTCACTGCCGACCGGCGGCTCCGGTGGGGACCGTTCAAGGCGTCTTTTTCCGGAACTGGACCTGCCGGGAGCGGTCTGTGCTCTTTGACTGCAACCTGGCGAAACAACAGCTAAGATGGATCACAGATGGCTGGTACCTTCCACCGCGCAGGAAGGCCGGTGCAGGTCGCACGCTGCGCCGCGCGCTGCGCGGATACGGATACCGCTTTGGGAGTACAAGACAATGCATAACGACATTGAGCTTCGCCACGTGATGCCCTGGCGCATCGAAGACATTGACCTTACACGCATTGATCGTCAGCGCGCTGCGGTCAACGAAGACCTGATGTTGCTGCTGTGTGCCTCGTCGTTCATCGAGAGCGGCTCGGACCTGTACACCAGCAATCTGAGCGTGTTCTTCAATGGCGACCCAGAGGTCTCGGAATGGCTCAACACCGAGTGGGAGCCCGAGGAGCTTCAGCACGGCCGCGCGCTGAAGACCTACATCCAGTACGTGTGGCCCGAGTTCGACTGGGATACCGCGTTTCACAACTTCTTTACGGAATATTCGAAGACCTGCTCGTTCGAGGAGTTCGAGAAGACGCGCGGGCTCGAAATGGTGGCGCGCTGCGTGGTCGAAACGGGGACGGCCACGCTATACCGTGCGATCGGCGAATGCTCGGACGAGCCGGTGCTCAAGGAGATCACCGACAACATTCGTTCCGACGAAGTGCGCCACTACAAGCACTTCTTCCGCTACTTCAAGAAGTACAACCAGATTGAAGGCCAGGGCCGGCTGGCGGTGCTCGGCGCGTTGCTGCGCCGGGTGATGGAGATCAAGAACGAGGATTCGGAGATCGCGCTGCGTCACGTGTTCGCAATACGTTATCCGGATCGCGTGAACGACCCCGCTTACAACCGCGAACTGACTGCGCGCGTGAACCGGCTGGTGCGGCACAATCTTTCTGCAGACATGTGCGTGAAGATGTTGCTCAAGCCGCTCGATATTCCTGCGCGGATTCAGCCCAGCGTGCACTATCCGCTCGCCAAGATCACGCAGCACGTGTTCTTCCGCTAGGCAGGCGCGCTGCGCGTCGCAGGCAAAAGGCCCGCCGGATGTTCGGCGGGCCTTTCTGTTATGCGAAGACTTTCTCGCGCAGTCTGTAAAACGAAGTCGACGACGGTCGGCCGGGGCCTGGCCAACCGTCGCGTAACGCGTAACGGATCAACGGTCGTGGGTGCCGCGGCCGTTGCGGCGCGCGTCGCCGCCGGGCCGGCCGCTCAGCAGCGCGCCGGGATTCGACTGCGCCTTGCGTTGCGGGCGAGCTGCGGCGCCTTCATGTGATGCACCGCGCGTGCGGTCGTGGTCACGTGCGCCTTCGCGGCGCGTGTGTTCCGCACGCGACGCACCCGCGCCTTGCCCCTTTACAGGCCGTGCGCCACCCGCGGGCTTCGATGCACGCTGCTGTGCACCGTTGCCGTTGCCGTCGGCGTTCCGGTTGCCGCCAGGCTGACCGTTGCGATTACCGCCGCGATTGCCCGAGCCATTGCCGCCGTTGCGAGACTCGCCCCGCCCATCGTCGCGCGCCTGGGCGGGCTTGGCCTTGCTGCCGCCCGCGTTGCCGCGTGCCTGACCCTGACCCGAACCTTGCGCCTGGCGCGGCGCGCGTGCGCCGCCGCCCTGGCTGCGCCGCTGGATCGGCTCGGGCCGGGCGTTCGGGTCCGGCTCGAAGCCGGGAATCACTTCCTGCGGGACGGCGCGCTTGATGAGCTTCTCGATGTCCTTGAGCAACTGGTGCTCGTCGACGCATACGAGCGATACGGCTTCGCCCGTCGCTCCTGCGCGTCCCGTGCGGCCGATGCGGTGCACGTAGTCCTCGGGCACGTTCGGCAGGTCGAAGTTGACGACGTGCGGCAACTGGTCGATGTCGATGCCGCGCGCCGCGATGTCGGTTGCGACCAGCACCTGCAGCGTGCCGTCCTTGAACTCGGCAAGCGCGCGCGTGCGTGCGGACTGGCTCTTGTTGCCGTGAATCGCGAGCGCACTGATATCGTCCTTCGTGAGCTGCTCGGCGAGACGGTTCGCACCATGCTTCGTGCGCGTGAACACGAGTACCTGGAACCAGTTGTGCTGGCGGATCAGGTGCGTGAGCAGTTCGCGCTTGCGGTCGCGATCGACGGGATAAACCTTCTGCGCCACGGTCTCCGCCGTGGTGTTGCGCCGCGCGACTTCGATGAGCGCGGGCGAATCGAGCAGGCTGTCGGCGAGCGCCTTGATCTCGTCGGCGAAGGTGGCCGAGAAGAGCAGGTTCTGGCGCTTCGGCGGCAGCTTGGCGAGCACGCGCTTGATATCGTGGATGAAGCCCATGTCGAGCATGCGGTCGGCTTCGTCCAGCACGAGGATTTCGAGCTGGGAGAGGTCGATCGTCTTCTGCTGCATGTGATCGAGCAGGCGCCCCGGCGTGGCGACAACGATGTCCACGCCGCGCTTCAAGGCGTCGATCTGCGGATTGATGCCGACGCCGCCGAACATCACCGTGGAGCGCAGCTTCAGGTACTTGCCGTAGGCACGCACGCTTTCTTCCACCTGCGCGGCGAGTTCGCGCGTGGGCGTGAGGATCAGTGCGCGGACCACGCGCCTGGCCGTTGCCGCAGGCGGCATTTCCGAGAGGCGCTGGAGGATCGGCAGCGTGAAGCCGGCGGTCTTGCCGGTGCCCGTCTGGGCGCCGGCAAGCAGGTCGCCGCCGTTCAGCACGGCGGGGATGGCTTGCAGCTGGATGGGCGTGGGCGTCGTATAGCCCAGTTCGTTGACAGCGCGGACTAGCGGTTCGGACAAGCCGAGAGAATCAAAGGACATAAACACTCTTTCTTGTTGCGATGGCGCGAACGGCGCAGCGCGGCGCGCTTGCGCGCGGCTGCGAGGAGCCCTTGGGGCTCCGGCCTTTTCACGTTACGAAAACGGTGCGCCAGTGCGCGCGCCGTCTGGACGGCGGGTTATCGAGACCCGCCGGCTGGCGTTAAGTTGCATCGTGTGGCCGCGGACACTGCGGCGGCCATGCGATGGCTTCGCTAATGATGCGTCACGCGACGTAGCGCGCGACGCTGACGAATTGACAGACGCTCCCGGCCAGTACGAACAGATGCCAGATACCGTGTCCGTGCCGGATGCGTTCGTCGTTGACGAAAAAATAAATGCCGACGCTATAGATGATGCCGCCGGCCAGGAGCCAGGCCGTGCCCGCAGCCGCCAAGGCTTCGAGCAACGGGCGCACCGCGACTACCGCGAGCCAGCCCATGACCACATACAGGATCATCGAAACGAGGCGCGTGCGCCGGCCGAGCGTGAGTTCCTGCACGATGCCCAGAACGGCCAGTCCCCAGCTCACGCCGAACAGCGACCAGCCCCACGGCCCGCGCAACGTCACGAGCGTGAACGGAGTATAGCTGCCCGCGATCAGCAGGTAGATGGCGGAATGATCGCATTTCTGCAGAAATGCCTTCAGACGCGGACCGCGCACGCCATGATACAGCGTTGAAATCGTGTACAAGGCGCAAAGCATGGCGCCATAAACGCTGAAGCTCACGACCTTGTACGCGTCGTGATGGAGCGCCCCTATCGTCACGAGCGACACGAGGCCCGCCACCGACAACATTGCGCCCACGAGGTGAGTAATGCTGTTAAGACGCTCACCGGCGTGCATACCAACTCCTTCTTCTTCTACCTGCCCCGGCACCGCGCGCGACGCGCCGCGGGCCGGGCCCGCGAGCCTGCTGCAACCTTCCGGATCCCAATAGCGAAGGGCGCAGCCTGCGATGTTCAGCAGGCTGCGCCCCCTCAGGCAGACGCAACTATAGCAGTAACGGCTTGCGCGCGACCGCAGGCGGCGCCTAGTCGAGCGGCGCGGAGCGCAGATCGGCCACCTGTTGCGGCGACACCGGCTTGCCCTTGTTGCCCCAGGACATGCGGATGAAGGTCACGACGGCCGCGACTTCCTGGTTCGATAGCGCCTGGGCAAACGGCGGCATGCCGTAGGGCCGCGGATTGCGCTCGGTGCTCGGCGGATAGCCGCCATTGAGCACCATGCGGATCGGGTTCACGGCCGAAATCATCTGGATCGACTGGTTGTTCGCGAGCGGCGGGAAGTTCGGCGGCATGCCGAGGCCATTCTCCGCGTGACACTTTGCGCAATTGTCGTGATAGATCTTCTGGCCCTGCTGCTGCAGCTCGCCGCCGAAAGCCTCCGACGTCTCCATCTGCATCGTCTCGGGCGCTTCCTTCTTCTGCGGGATGGTCTTGAGGTACGTGGCCATCGCCTTGATGTCGTCGTCCGAGAGGTACTGCAGGCTGTTGTGGATCACGTCGGCCATCGGGCCGAACACGGCGCCGCGCTGCGAGACGCCCGTCTTCAGGAGGCTCGAGATCTCCGTGATGTCCCAGTTGCCGAGGCCGCCTTCGCTCGACGTCAGCGACGGCGCGTACCAGTTCTGCAGCGGGATCAGGCCGCCCGCGAAGGCCGCCGAGTTGACCGGCCCGCCCACCGCGTTGATCGAGGTGTGGCACATGCTGCAGTGGCCGAGGCCTTCCACCAGATAAGCGCCGCGGTTCCATTCGACCGATTGGCTCGGGTCGGGCTTGTACTCGCCCTCATGGAAGAACAGCGTGCGCCAGCCGATCAGCAGGTTGCGATTGTTGAACGGGAACTTCAGCTCGTGCGGGCGGCTTGCCACGTGCACGGGCGCCACCGAGCGCAGATAGGCGTAGATCGCGTCCGCATCGGCGCGCGTGACCTTCGTGTAGCTCGCGAACGGGAACGCCGGATAGAGCAGGCTGCCGTCTTTCGAGCGGCCCGTGTGCATGGCGCGGTAGAAGTCGTCGGCGCTCCACTTGCCGATGCCGTACTGGTCGTCGGGCGTGATGTTGGGCGTGTAGAGCGTGCCGAACGGCGTGGCCATCGGCAGGCCGCCCGCGAAGAGCTTGCCGCCGCGCACCGTGTGGCAGGCGACGCAGTCGCCGGCGCGCGCCAGGTACTCGCCGCGCTTGATGAGATCGGCATCTCCGGTCTGGTCGGCGGGCGTTGCCGCGAGGGCCGCGCCGTCGTGCAGATAGCGGCTGCCGGACCACAGCGCCGGCACGAGCACCGCGGCGGCGGCCGCGATCACGGCGGAGAGTGCGAACAGGGACTTGCGGTTCATATGGCTGTCTCCCCCGGCGCCTTATTGCGGTTCGCTGCCGCAGGCAAGCGGCGTTTTCAACGAGTTCGCCGGTGCCGGCACGGGATTCTGCGGAGCGGGCTGGGTCGAGAGCCAGCCCGCGACCGCGTTCACGTCGTCGTCGCTGAGTCGCGTGGCGATCTCGTGCATGCAGTCCGGCGTTTTGGCGTGGCGCGAACCCGAGCGCCAGGCGCCGATCTGCGCGCTGATGTAGTCCGCATGCAAGCCGACGAGCCCGGGGATCGCCGGCTCCATCCCGGTCAGTTTCGCGCCGTGGCAGGCCACGCAGGCCGGGACTTCCTTTGCCGGGTCGCCGTGCAGGACGATGTCACGTCCGCGCGCGAGCGTGCTGCTTCCCATCGTCGGCTGCGAGGGCGGCGGATAAGGCGGCCGCTGCTGCGAGAAGTACGTGGCGATCTCGTGCAGATAGTCGTCGGAGAGATAGGTGACGAGGTAGTTCATCGGAGGGTACTTGCGGCGCCCCTCGCGAAAGTTCATCAACTGGTTGTACAGGTACTCGGCCGGTTTGCCGGCGAGACGGGGGAAGTAGTCGTTGTCGGTGCCCTGGCCGTGCGTGCCGTGGCAGGCAGTGCAGCCCTGCACGCGCGCTGCGATCGTGTCGGGGGCTTTGGGCTGCGGGGTCGCCTGCGCGTGCGCGGCGGTCAGGAAGCCGGTCGTCCCGATGAGCAGTACGGCTCCCAGCGGCGCAACGAGCGGAATGAGCGGTCGGAGGATACGTCTTGGGGACACGCGTAACTCCATCTTTTATCGTGAACCTGAACCAGGCTTCGAGGAGCCCGGGTTTTAGGCTGCGCGCGATGAAAAACAGAAGACCGTGCGCGCTGCGGTGACGCAGCGATTCTATCATTGCGACCTGATAGCGACTATTTGACGCACCCGCCAGTCGGCCCTGCGACGAGGCTTCCCGATGTGTTCGCGGCAAATCGACACGCTTTCGTCGGTATCATTCTGCACCCAATGACCGATCCGTGGTGCGGGTTTGTTCACACTGCGCTTGAGGGGACCTGTCGCTGGCGGTCAGGTTCGCCTTCTCGCGACCGTCGCTGCATGCCGAGGTCTCGTCCCCGATTGAACCGATTGGCGCGGTATCTATCGAATGAGGCCCGCCTCTCGGATAGCGCCTGCGAGAGGGTCACGCCACGGCCTGACGGTTTCGCGCAGTTTTGTTTTCATGTTGTTTCCCTGCCACTGCTCTCGATGACTCTAATTGCTCTTTCCTTTTCGATGCGGCATGCCCGCAAGGCCATCGTTTCCTTGCCCGCTTCCTGCGCGGTGCGCCGGGAGGAGCGGGTCCGATGAAAGCTGACTGGCTCTGGATCGGGCAGGTCGCGATGGCCGCCCTCGTCAACGTCTCGTATGCGTTCGCGCTCGGCTCGGCGCTCTATGGCGCGTGGCTCGGCAAGGACGGCAGCAGTCCCGTCTCGCCCGCCCGCGCGGCATGGCTGCGCGCGCAACGCTCGCAGCGCGTGTCGGCTCTCGTGCTCGTGATCGCGCTTCTCATGTGGCTGCTTTACGAAAGCGCGTCGATCAGCGGCGAACCGTTGCCTTCGGCCTTCGGCGTGGTCTCGACGGTGCTCACGCAGACGCACGTGGGGCAGGCGTGGAGCGTTGCGTTCGGCGGCGCTCTGCTGCTCTTCGTGACCGTGTTCGCTGCGGGCGGTGCCCTGCGCGACGGCGTGCTATGGATTGTGCTCATCGTGATCGCGGGTGGCCGCGCCGCGCTTGGCCATGCCGCCGACGCCGGCTTTGCCTCGGCCGCGCTCGGCTTGCACACGTTGCACGTGTTGAGCGCAAGCGCGTGGAGCGGCGTGGTCATGGCCGGTGGACTCGCGGTGCTGCCGGCGCTCGGCGCCTCGACGGCGCGCGGCATGTTGATCCGCACGTCGGCGCAGGTGTCGAACGTGGCGCTCTTCGCTGTCGGGATCGTGTTGGCGACGGGCGTGTTCAACGCCCTGCGCGGCACGGGCGGTTCGTTTGCCGCGCTCACCGGAAGCTCGTGGGGCCACGTGCTGCTGCTCAAGCTGAGCCTCGTGACACTCGCGCTCGTGCTGGGCGGCTACAACCGGATCGTCGCCATGCCGGAGTTGCGCCGCTCGGCATCGACTGCCGCCGCGCACCGCTTCGTGAACGTGATCCACCTGGAAGCGATCGTCATGATCGGCGTGCTCGTGGCCGCGGCCGTGCTGGCGCGCAGCGTGCCGGGCTATGTGTTGCAGGGCTGATACGCGTGCCGGCAGACCCGGTGCGCCGCGGCCTCACTCGTAGCCGAGCCGGTGGCTGAGGATGGGCGCGAAGAAGAGGGCGATGGCGCAGCCGATAGCCTTGCCTTCGAGCCCGGCGAGAGCGAGCTCCGAAGACGGATGCGCGAGCAGGTCGAAGAGTTGCGGTGCGCACCACAGTACCGCGAAGCCGATGAAGGCGTGCTCGACCGAGAGGATGCGCCAGCCGCGCGTGCAGGCCATGGCCGCCGCGATCACGCGCAGGATCCCGAAGGCGACCAGCGCGCCGACGGCGGCCTGTTCGCGAATCAGATAGTCGGGGAGCATCGCTTCCATGGGTATCCCTGCGATTTGTAGTGGGTCTCGCAGGAGATTCAGCAAGGAGCAGGCCAGTCGTGCGGCGGACCTGTCGCGCGATGCGGCGCGGTGTGGCACGCAGGGGTAGCGGGCCTTGTGTGGCGGGCGTTTGCATGGCCCTGGCCGCGTTCTGCTTATGTGCGTAAACGACATTCGCCGCATGCGCCCGGGGGCGTCATGCGGCGAATCGTGTTCGATGCGGCCTCAAACGTTACGGCGGTGAAACGCGCCGCGTGAGTTGCGTCACGTAACGTGCATAGTGCGGCACGCGAGCCCCGGGTAGCGACTGCGTTCCCACAATGATCCGACGCTTACCACTCGGCGACGCTGCCGTCTGCGTGGCGCCACACAGGATTGCGCCAGCGGTGGCCGGTCTTTGCCATCTCGCGCACCTTCTCCTCGTTCACCTCGATGCCGAGGCCCGGTCCTTGCGGAATCGACACGAAGCCGTCTTCGTACTCGAAGACCTCGGGATTGCGGATGTAGTCGAGCAGATCGTTGCCCTTGTTGTAGTGGATGCCGAGGCTCTGCTCCTGGATGAACGCGTTGTAGCTCACGGCGTCGATCTGCAGACAGGTGGCGAGTGCGATCGGGCCGAGCGGGCAGTGCAGCGCGAGCGCGACATCGTAGGCCTCGGCCATCGCGGCGATCTTGCGGCATTCGGTGATGCCGCCGGCATGCGAGGCGTCCGGCTGGATGATATCCACGTAACCGCCCGCGAGAATGTGCTTGAAATCCCAGCGCGAGTAGAGCCGCTCGCCGAGCGCGATGGGCGTGCTCGTCTGGTTGACGATGTCGCGCAGCGCCTCCACGTTCTCCGAAAGCACGGGCTCTTCGATGAACATCAGCTTGTACGGATCGAGTTCCTTCGCGAGCACCTTGGCCATCGGCTTGTGCACGCGGCCATGGAAGTCCACGCCAATGCCCACGTTCGGGCCCACGGCCTCGCGCACGGCCGCGACATTGTCGATGACGCCTTGAACCTTGTCGAAGGTGTCGATGATCTGCAGCTCCTCCGAGCCGTTCATCTTGATCGCCTTGAAGCCGCGCTCGACCACGGCGCGCGCGTTGTTCGCGACGTCGCTCGGACGGTCGCCGCCGATCCACGAGTAGACCTTGATCTTGTCGCGCACCTGGCCGCCCAGCAGCGCGTGCACGGGCACGCCATGATGCTTGCCCTTGATGTCCCATAACGCCTGATCGACGCCCGCGATGGCGCTCATCGAAATCGGGCCGCCGCGATAGAAGCCGGCGCGGTACATGACCTGCCAGTGGTCTTCGATGAGCAGCGGATCCTTGCCGATCAGATAGTCGGCGAGCTCATGCACGGCGGCTTCGACCGTATGCGCGCGGCCTTCGACGATGGGTTCGCCCCAGCCGACGATGCCTTCATCCGTCTCGATCTTGAGAAAGAGCCAGCGGGGCGGGACGACGAAGGTTTCGAGCCTGGTGATTTTCATGGCGGGGTCTCCGGAATAGGGTGGCGGCGCGCGGAGCGGCACGTCCTGAGGAGCACATGCTAATGGATAAATCGCCTTTTAGTGCTATTAATAGTATTATTTACGAGGGCTTCCCACTATCTGGAGAACGGCGATTCAGCGCGACCTGCATGGCACGGTGGCTTTCGAACTCGGCAGTGCGATCCTGCGCGGCGATTACGTGCCGGGTGAGGTGCTGCCGCGCGAAGCCGAACTCATGGAGACCTTCGACGTCAGCCGTACCGTGCTGCGCGAGGCGCTGCGCACGCTCACCTCGAAGGGGTTCGTGGAATCGCGCCCACGCGTCGGTACGCGGGTGCGCACGCGCGATGCCTGGAACCTCCTCGATGCGGACGTGCTCGACTGGTACGCGCGCGTTGCGCCGCCGCTCGCGTTCGCGCTCAAGCTGCAGGAGATGCGCGAGATGATCGAGCCTTACGCGGCGGGGCTTGCCGCGAGCGCGCACGAGGCGGATACGCTGGCCGCGATCGGCGATGCGCATGCTGCGATGGCGAGCGCGCGCAACATGGACGAGTGGGTGCGTGCCGATCTGCGGTTTCATCTCGCGGTGCTGGCGGCGTGCCGCAACGAACTGCTGGTGCCGCTCGGCGCGTTGATTGCGCGCACGCTGGAAGGCCAGTTGCGCGTGAACGCAAAACGCGCCGATGTGTTTAATGCGGCGCTGCCTGAGCACACGACCGTGTTCGAAGCCATTGCGCGGCGTGATGGGGCTACCGCGACATCTGCGATGGCGGGGCTTTTGCGCATGACGCGGGAGCGTATCGAACGTTGACGGACGGTGGTGTGCATCGATTCTGATGCGTGCGGCGTTGCTGGTCGACTAGGTCGTTCGAAGTGCGAAGCAAGCCGGACTGAGATGTGAACGAGGCGGGTTCCGGCGGCTGAGGCGCTTGTCTGGTAAGCGTGCGCAGCGACCGCCAGACTTCCTTTTTGCCAGCGATGGCGGCGAGGTGAGGCAGCAGGACGATGCGGAAATGGAAGACACCGTAGGACGTGCGGCGCAGCCGCGACGGCAGGTGTAAAGGCATGGTGGCGAACTCACGGTGGAGACGCGTCCTGGAGACGTTTTTCACCCGCCAGAATGGGAAAACCCCTGATTTCACGAGGAAAATCAGGGGTTTCTTTGATGCTGGTGGCGAATCAGGGATACGCAGGGTGCGATCGTAAATCCTTGATCCAGCTCGCTTTTATATCGGATGGTAAATCGTGTCGCAGGTTGGAGATGCGCCAGCGGTACCACCTCACGATAAGGCTGAGGCGGAGGTTACCACGGTTTCAGGGGCCGAAACGTGTAACATCGCGGATTCCAGCCTTTCGGCCTACCGGAGACCGTTTTTGACTACAAAAGCAGAAATCGACAGGGACGCCTTCAACCCCAATCCTGATCTGCCGTTCTCGCTTCGAATCAGCGACTTTGAGCACGCGATGCAGGACATCTATGATTTTTTCTACGATGTGAACACGCTGCTGTCCGCAAAGGGGCTGCATCGGTTGGACGACATGATGCGACCGGCGGCGATGTCGGGTTTGATCTCCGACATGATCACCGCATCCTTGGCGAAGTTTTCACGTTCCCTGGTCGAAAACAAGCATTTCAACGGACATCCAGATTTGATCCTCCGGGCGCGCTACGCAAACGATGCAGTTGCGTCGGGCACTGAGGGGGTTGAGATCAAGAGCACGCGGAAGGCGGGAGGGGCCGTAGATACCCACGGTGCACGCGCGCAGTGGATGTGTGTGTTTGTCTACGAGGTGGATTCCACCACCGAGCCTGCGTCTGAGCGGCGGCCGATGCGTTTCACAGAGGTCTATCTGGCCCAGGTGGTCGAGTCTGATTTCCGTAGCAACTCGCGCGGGGCATTGGGCACCAGAACCGCGACACTGGACAAGCACGGTGTCCAGAAGTTGCGGGCCGGGTGGGTCTACAAAGTAGCGCAGTAGACGGCTAGAACAGGTCCGGCTGCGCGTTCTTTGCGGGAAGTGCTGCGAGTTTCGGTACAGCTTCGGTCGCTAGGTCGAAGAACTGTTGATCCAGTTCGACACCGCAACTGTCGTAGCCGACCGCGTTGGCGGCAGCCAGCGTTGATCCGGCCCCCATAAATGGATCCAGAACAGTGCCCTCACCGAGCGGCAGCACTGCGCGGACCACCTGGCGCATGAACGCTTGCGGTTTCAGTGAAGGGTGCGGCGCGATTTTTTTCTCGCTGGCAGGCGTTGGATGTGACTTTATCAAGTCACCAAAAGGCCGTTCTGCTGTCGGGCGGCGGAATCCTCCTGTCCCCCATTGGCGGAGATTGTCCTGGACGCGGCCGTCAAGGGGCGCGCGCAGTACCACCCAAGGCTCCCATTGCGACCGGGGCATGACAGAGACGCTGTCGAACTCGACGTGCGCGTTCTTGGGGCGATCGCCGCCTCGCATGGTCATCACTTGGCGGGCGATGTAGCCGCGTAGCTCCAGCCCGGCCTGCCCCATCGCTTCGGCCACAATGTGGGCGAGCAACGGGTTCGACGCGATGACGACATTGGCCCCAGGCACCACGACCTTTGCGATCAGGGTGCCAAAACGCTTGAAGAAGGCGTGAAGCGCTTGCCTGTCTGCTTCGTTCAATACCGTGAAGCGGGGGAGAGGCGCGCGCTGGTGGCCATCAAACGACGGAGGAATACGCCAGATTCCCCCCTTGTTGCCGGCTCGTAGTTTTGCAGTTTCTTTGGCCGTGTATTCAACCAAGCCATAGGGGGGGTCTGTTACGACCGCCTGAATGGACCGGGGTTTTTGGCTTGCGAGCCAGTCAAAGCAGTCGTCCTGGTAGAGCTTCGCCTTACCGATGGTCAGGGCCTTCCCTTCGGCTTTGGTGTGGTGTTCAAGGAGTGTTGAGCTCTGCAAGCGGTAACGTCCACGACCTACACGCTCAAACGTCTCGGGCGTATTGAGGCTGAGGTATGACCTGACCGATGAGGTCGGCACGGTTCCAACCGTTCTGGTTACCGCCGCAATAATCTCGCTTGTTGATGCGTCCCCCCCGACCATTGCGAGGTAGTCAACGATGGAATCACGGATTACGCCTGGTGCCAACGACATGAGATTTTGGTGGTGTGCGGTGTATGGCCGAGGAGCGTAGCATTTTGACGTCTAGACGTCAAACGAAGTGAGCACCTTACCCGCAGTTGGATGGCGAGGCGAAACAGCCCGCAGGGCTGCGTCTCTGGAGGAAGGGATTCCCGGTCGGCATGGCAGGCTCTGGCGGTAGGTGATGCTTTCAACCTGCAACGCCAGGGGCTGCCGTCAAATCCCGGCCTGACGGCAGTGGTGCATCGGCTATTCTGCGCCGTCCTGGAGGATCGCCGCCAGTTCGGTAGCGGTCCGTACCACCAGCGCCCGCTGCCGAACCGGCAGGCGCGCGATGGCGGCGGTCAGACTGGCGGCCTGGTCCTGCGGTCGGTCGGACACGTCGCGCAGCAGGTCCAGCAACGACACGTCCAGGGCTTCCGCCAACGTGGACAGTCGCCCCAGCGATGGCGACACGAACCCGGTTTCTAGCCGGGACACGCTTTCCTTTTCGATCCCAAGCCGTTCGGCCAGTTGGTCTTGGGTGAGGCGCAGGGCCTTCCGTCGAGCGGCCAGACGTGCGCCGACCTGCCGCGCCAGTTCCCGGTCTCGCTGCTTGGCCTGATCTTCCACCATGACACCCCACATCATTCGATGACACGAAGTGTTGTTGTCTTTCCGTCCCTATTGAATGATCCAACTTGCAACTATTGATTTATAGTGAAACTTTCAACGTGGTTTTACATCTGGGAGATCGTGAAGATGGCGCAGGCTTTGTATGACGTCGAGCAGATCGACAATGGAGCGAAACGGTTCACGGTGCGGCCGTTGCCGCTCAACGGGGCATGGGAAAAGATCCAGTTGGCCATCGCGGCCGTCATCTTGGCCGGTCTGTTCATCGGCCTGGCGAGCGCGAACGTCGTGCTGGCCGTGGTGCTGGTCGGCGGTACCGCGTTGCTTTGCGTCTCGCTGCGCAGCATGAAACTGAAAGGGGCGAATCGCGGCCGACGCCTGACGCAGTTCACGGCAGGCCCGGCGGGGATCACGCTGGACAACGGCACTGCCCTGGCGCGCGCGGACCTCGAACGCATCTATATCACGGCCCCTGCTGCCGGTGAGACCGTGGTTTATTCCGGGATCGGCTCGGGCGGCACTTACACGGGCGTCAGCAGCACCGGCGGTGTCGGGAAGGGCATCGCGGCCCGGTCGTGGCAGGTCGTAGTGCAGGCGCGGGGCGTCGAGCATTGGCTCGGCGGTGGCCTGACCCAGCCTATGGCCAGTTCCTTGTCGGTACAAGTGGAACGCGCACTGAACGGCCAGTGAGCGGTCCCGCTCATCAAGACCAACAAGCCGTATAACAAACAAGGTGTTGCCATGAACAACAAAAAACGAATTTTGATGCTCGGGACGCTGGCCGCCGCTGCCGCAGTGCTCGCCGGATGCAGCAGCGGGCCGTCGAAAGGGGACCTGAAAGACGGACTGGCGCAGTTCTTCAAGGACAAACCACAGACGGTCTGCTGGAACATCGAGAACAGCGCGGCGGTGCAGTGGCCGATCCAGATCCCGTCGGAGGGCATGACGAAAGAACAGGTCGGCATCCTGGACGGGCTGAACCGTGAGGGCATTGCGACCGTACAACTCGGACTGGTCCAGCAAGGCTTCATGAACGTCTCGGCGTTCACCATCAACCTCACGGACAAAGGGCGATCCGCTGGCGCATGGGACCCGCAGAAGGGCTTCTGCGTCGGGACGAAGACCGTCGATGAGGTGACCGAGTTCACGGTCCCGAACAAGGACAACGCCGGCATGTCCGATGTGAAGTTCACCTGGAAGATCGACGACGTACCGTCCTGGGTCGAGCGCGACAAGTTCCCGAAGTTGCCGGGGATGACCGCATCCGTGAACGATGAAGCGATGATGGCAAAAACGAACAACGGCTGGCGCGTGCAGTGATGAACCTGACCCGCCGCCGGTCGGCATGGGTGGGCAGCGCTCTGGCTCTGCCCACCCATGTCCGAGCGTGCGGGGCCGGTTCAGCGCGTCAAGGACAGGCCCCTGCGGGGTCGCTGCGCGCTCCTTGACCCGCTGCCCCGTCCGGGCGGGGTCTACCGCTTCCAGGGCAGTTTTGGCCCGCGTGGTGGCGTCAGCCCGGGCGTTGGGAGCCGGCGCGCTAGCGCTCCGAGGTTTGGAACCCGCGGGGCGGTCGCCTGGGCGGCCGTCGCGCGGGCAGCCTCGCGCACGTCGGCCTTCTGCTGGAACGTAACGGGCACGCTCCGCACCGCGCGCTCCGCCCGCGCCCCGAAGCGGCGACCGCCACGGGCGTGCGCAGCGCGCCCGTAACTCATGAGGCTGCGCGTGCTCGTGTGCCCCATGAACGTTGCCGCTCCGGCTGCCGTCTCCGGCTTGCGGATGGCTTCCCGTTTCAGTTCGCTGGCGACCGCGTGGCGAAACGAGTAGATCGACAGGCCCGAGGGCTTCAGCGCGCGGTTCAGGCTCCGGTGATCGGCGTCGGTCATCGACACCATAGCCTTGCCGCCGCGCTCACGAACGACCGCCGCAAGCCCGTTTGCGGCGGTGTTATCGACCGGTACCACCAGCGTGCGCCAGGCTTGGCCGCGTTCGGCGTTGACCTTCACGCCCTTGACCCGCGCGGCGAGGAACGGGCGGCCGCTCTGCGGATCGGCCGCCAGGGACAGTTCGATGCCGCGCTTCAGTTCGGCGGGCCGGACGCCGAACAGCGCCAGCACGGCGACCCGCTCGGCGTGGCGCTCAGCAACCTTCACGCCGTGATGCCCTGCCGTCAGCAGGGCCGCGACCGCCAGCGACGGGGCCGGGGCGATCGTGTCGCGCTTCGACTTCGACACGATCGGATCCCCGGCTTTTCGCATGGCGTCCGCCTTGTCCTTCCACGTTTTCCGGTCCGGCTGGCGAAACTGTACGTCCATCTCCACCGCCAGTTTCCAGGCTTCCAGCGTCAGGCGTTGCGCCTGTTCCAGGTGGCCGGCGCGGCGCGCGCGCTCCGATGCAGCCCGGAGCGCGCGCACGTCGGTTTCCATGCAGTAGTGCGACGCGGTCCGCAGCAGGTCGTAGTGCTGTCGTGTCCGCGCTCTGTCCAGTGCGGTGATGCCTTCGGCGCGCAGCCGTTCGTATTCGCGGCGATACTTCGCTGCGGTGGTCGATGAGACCTTGCGCTGTTCCTCGTCGCGCAGTATGTTGCGCGTCTGCTGGTCGGCGTGCAGGGTCCAGGGCTTCGTATCGCGTTCTGCAGCTTGTCGTGCGCTGGCTTCTCGATCACGCAGAACGTGCGTGATCGAGTGTCCCCAGATGGTCGCTTGGGCGTCAATCCGGGGACCGCACAGCCGGCTCTCGCCGTCTGTGCTCGGATCGCTGCTCTCGCATCGATCCGGCGCGTGTTTGCTCCCGCAACCACGCGCGCGGTCTTCGCTGACGCTACGACCTGTGAAACCGGGAAGCTTCCTTCCCGATTTCACCTCATTGTTGGACGGTTCAAACCCGTCCAACAATGAGAACGGCGTGGGTTTTGCGCTGCGGGGCATGTTTCGGGCCTGCTGATCGGCGTGGCTACCTCTCCAGGATGGCAGGTCCGCGCGATTCCACAACCCGGCCCCGTTCCGGGGCCGCCCGTGGCGGGCTGGTCGGTGGGCTGGTTTTACGGCGCGTGCGTTACTGATTGACCGTCAACCCCCATCGCTCGATGGCGACCCGTACCGCCTGGTCCGCGATCATTCCGGCCGAGATTGGCTCGACCCGGTGCAAGGCGGCAATGTAGGCCCGAAACCATAGGTCCAGAAGATCCGGGAAGGTGGTACCGCTGGGCGCGTCGGTGGTCGGCATGGCTGGCTCCGGTGGTGGTCCAGCCATCCAAGCAGTCGGCAAAGAAAAAGCAAGGCCCCCTGTTTGACAGGGGGCCGTGGTCTGCTACCGTGGGGCTGCGGTTCCGCGATGTTGGAAGCATCGGGAACTGGATTGAGTAGTGACAGCGACGAAACTACGCACCCAAACTTCGGCCCCGCAGCACCATCCTAGCGAACCCGAAGCCCAGGTCAAGTTCTGCCACTCAACCATCCAGCCCCGACCGCCCGACAGCGCAGAACCGCCGGAGATCGTGCAAGGACGCCGGGTAACCAATCCCGGGCTTGTCGAGTGGTACCGGCCTCGCCCATCATTGGATCAGCGACACCCGGAGACTGGCATCTTGAACCGCACATCATGCGTGCGATCCGGCCCAGCAATGCTTCGTCCCACTGGGGCGCGGGGAGTGCTCAATCTGGCCCCGCTCGTGTGTCCCTGACGGCTCGGCGTTGCAACGGGTAAGGCGTGATGAGCGGGGAAGTGCCCGGCGACGGCCGGGCCACGGTGCACAACGCCAACAGAGAGGCGCCACCTTCGCGGTGGTGGACAGACCTGGCACCGGCGATGATCGAATCGTGAACTGTCCGTAGTTGGGGAGCGCATCTATCCCAGCCCCGGTAAATGGCACCGTTCAGCAGCATCGAACGGGACGGCCTAAGCGGGTAAGCCCTTCCATGCATGTCGCATATCTTGCGGCGCGCAGGGGAGAGGCTTTCCCGGCTTAGGCCGGGGCGCAGCCCCGGGCTTTGCCGGGACCAGGGGAGCGAAGCAAGGCAAAACCGTACCAATCCCTCGCATGGGCCACCATCAGAGGGCACAGGCGAATGCAACCCGAAGGGTTACAGGCCGAAGGCTCCCCGAAGGGGCACGCGGCCACCATGCCAAGGCACGTCCCCCCCGAAGCACTCCCCGCAGGCGCGCGACAGCGCGCGGCAGAACCCAGAACGGAAAAACGGGCGCGCGGTCGGTTATCCGGCCACGTTCGACGGCCTCATGTGATATTGCAATCGATGCCGAAGCGGTGTAGAAAGTGAGGTGGAACGGCCCACCTGCTGTCACAGGCGGGCCGTTCACCGGTCAGAAGACCGGTGGCGACCACGCCAACATGGCGATCACGGTGATGATCATCACGAGGACGCGGACGCACTGGGACAGCTTCTTGGTCGGAGCCATTGGCTGGACCCTCCACCTCAACGGGTGCTTACCCCGCTGGGCGGATGCTTCGCAGGAAGCACCCGACCCCATTGTACCGAACGCCCTCCTTGGAGGGCGTTTGTTTTAGGGGCTTATGAAAAACGGGCGCGTGCCGCTCAACCGCGTGCGGGACGCGGTTTCCGCGTGGTCTGCAGCGCAATCGTCAGAAACTTGGAGAGCCGTTCCGACAGATCGGCGGACAAGGCTTCGGGATTCACCTCGTCGAACTGCAACAGGTCAAGCGTCTGCTTCGCCAGGAACTCGTCCCCGAACTGACCGGCGTAGTCGCGGTCATGAACATCGCGCGGGGCATGGCCGACCAGTTCCATGCGGGCATCCTTGGCAACGCCAGCTCCCTTCAAGCGCCGGATCAACGTGGTTCGGAACGACGGGAAGGCGTGCCGTCGGCTGTCCTTGATCCCCAACGTCGTCAGGTAGTCCCCAAAGCGCCGCGACGGGTTCTTGGTGTGTTTGCCTTTGGCATCGCGCGGCAGGTGCGGGAAGAGCCGTACCGCGCCACGGTCGCCCAGTTCCAGGGCGTAGGCGATCAGGCCCAACCGGATCAGATCGGGATGGATCGGGGCGGACCGGATGCTGCTGATCGTCTTCACCCGCGTTTCCGTCTCGTCGTCCCCGGTGTGGTCCGGCTGGATGTCGAGGAACCAGCGCCCGGCATCGCCCTGGCGGATGTCCTGCACGCGGGCCTGGGCCAGTTCGTTCATGCGTGCCCCGGTGTAGAGGCCCAGCAGCGGCAGGAAGAAGTCCTCCGGGTTCTGGGCGAAGGCGAGGAACCGGGCGGGCTCGAAGATTTGCCGAAGCGCATCCGGCGGGAACGGCAGGTAGCCTCGCCCGGCGTTGCTTTTGAGGCGTTGGGTTTTCGACATCTTGACCTGGCCGACCGTGGGGTTCTCGCCCTTGAACTGCCGGGCCTCAATCGCCCAGGTGAAAAACCCGCTCAGGATCAGCCGCTGTTGCCGCCGGGTTTGGTCGCTGATGACGTCTGACGGACGCTCGTTCCGGGCCTGGGCCTTGGCGACGAAATGACGGGCTTCCTGGCCTTGAAAATCCCTGTCCCGGCGCTTCTCGTAGTTCTTCGGCAGCCATTGCAGGAACTCGAAGTAGCCCCGCATGAAGTCCCAGGTGCACATGCCGATCGGGGTCTCGTCGCCGGCCCAACGGAGGAACGTTGCCAGTCCGTTCGTGTAGTCCTTCATGCTCGCGGGCGAGATCTCCCCCTGCTTGCTGTCGAGGTACAGCCGCACGCATTCGGACAGGCGCTTGGTCTTGGTGGCCGCGCGCATGGCGGCCAACTCGTCCAGGTCCGCTAGTTCCTTGTCCGTGGGTTCGGCGGGCGGGAGGGTGAACGGGGCAATCAGGTCTTTCAAGACGGCCTGATCGCGCTGCAAGGTCTCCGGCGTCGTGTCGTCCAGTTCGATCCGTTCCGCCCGGAACTGCCCTTGCGTGACTTGCAGCCCGTGGATCGTCAGTTGTTGGATGTCGTCGGGTGAGAGGGCCAGCAGATCGGCCAGGGCGGGTTTCTTGAGCATCGCAAAGCGGGCGTTGAGCAGGTAGGCCAGCAGTTTAGCGCGCTCGGGATCGCGGGTGCGCAGGGACCGCCAGACCTCTTTCTTGCCGGCAACGGCGGCGAGGTGCGGGGGCAGGACGATGCGGAAGTGGAAGACGCCGTAGGCGGTACGGCGCAGATGCGACGGCAGGAAGGGCGTCAGCATGGTGGCGAACTCTCGATGGAGACGCACCCCGAGATGTTTTGCCACACGCCAGAATGAGAAAAGGCCTTGCAAAGCAAGGCCTTTTCGTATTTGGTGGCGAATCAGGGATTCGAACCCCGGACCTGCGGATTATGATTCCGTCGCTCTAACCGACTGAGCTAATTCGCCGAAGAAGATAATTATGCAGAGCCCTCCGGGCACTGTCAACCCCTGCCCAATAACTTTTTCGCGAAGGCGATCCGGCCAGCCAGCCCGAATCGCCTCGCGCGCCTCAATCCTCCGCGTAAATATTCGAGTCCTTGGTTTCCTTGAGGAACAGCATCCCGATCACGAAGGTTCCCAGTGCGATGATGATCGGATACCACAGCCCGGAGTAAATATCGCCCTTGGCCGCCACGATCGCGAACGCGGTAGCGGGCAGGAACCCGCCAAACCACCCATTGCCAATGTGATACGGCAACGACATCGAGGTGTAGCGAATCCGCGTGGGAAACATCTCCACCAGCATCGCCGCGATCGGCCCGTACACCATCGTCACGAAGATCACGAGGATCGCCAGGATCACCACGGTCATCGGCCAGTTCAACTGCGACGGGTCCGCCTTGGCCGGATAGCCTGCCGCCTTCAACGTGCCCGAAAGCGTCTTCTCGAACGCCGCGCCTTTTTCCTTGGCGTCTTCCGCCTTGCCGTTATAGGTGTCGATCACGGTGTCGCCCACCTTGATCTGCGCCATCGTGCCCGCCGGCGCCGCCACGTTCGAGTAGTTCAGGCCCGCTTTCGACAGCGCGCTCTTGGCGATGTCGCACGAGGACGTGAACTTCGACGTGCCCACCGGATTGAACTGGAACGAGCACTCGTCCGGGTTCGCGATCACGACGATCGGCGCGCGCTGCGTCGCGGCTTCGAGTGCGGGGTTCGCGAAGTGCGTGAGCGCCTTGAAGAGCGGGAAGTAGGCGAGCGCGGCGATCAGGCAGCCGGCCATGATGATGGGCTTGCGGCCGATCTTGTCCGAGAGCGAGCCGAAGAACAGGAAGAACGGCGTGCCGATCAGGAGTGCCAGCGCGATCAGGATGTTGGCGCTTGCGCCGTCCACCTTGAGCGTCTGCGTGAGGAAGAAGAGCGTGTAGAACTGGCCCGTGTACCAGACCACGGCCTGGCCGGCGGTCAGGCCGATCAGGGCGAGAATCACGATCTTCAGGTTTTTCCACTGGCCGAATGCTTCGGTGAGCGGCGCCTTCGACACCTTGCCCTCGGCCTTGATGCGCTTGAACGCCGGCGATTCGTCGAGTTGCAGGCGGATCCAGACGGAGACGGCGAGCAGCAGGATCGACGCGACGAACGGAATGCGCCATGCCCATGCGGCGAACTGTTCTTCGCCCACGGACTGGCGCACGCCCAGGATCACGAGCAGCGAGAGGAACAGGCCGAGCGTCGCGGTGGTCTGGATCCACGAGGTGTAGAAGCCGCGGCGTCCGGGCGGCGCGTGCTCGGCCACGTAGGTCGCGGCGCCGCCGTATTCGCCGCCGAGCGCGAGGCCCTGCAGGAGGCGCATGGCGATGAAGATCACGGGCGAGGCGATGCCGATCGCGGCATAGCCGGGCAGGAAGCCGACCACGAAGGTGGAGAGACCCATGATCACGATGGTCACGAGGAACGTGTGCTTGCGGCCGACGAGGTCGCCGAGCCGCCCGAACACGATGGCGCCGAACGGGCGTACCGCGAAGCCGGCCGCGAAGCCGAGCAGGGTGAAGATGAAGCCCGCGGTGGGATTGACGCCGGAAAAGAAGCTCTTGCTGATGAAGGCCGCGAGCGAGCCGGCCAGATAGAAGTCATACCACTCGAACACGGTGCCGAGCGACGACGCGAAGATCACGCGTTTTTCGTCGTTTGTCATCGGCGCGTGCGATAGCTGTCCGCCTACGGTTGCCATGTATGTCTCCAGTTTTGATATGCGTGGGGTCCGTCGGGCGAGGGGCATGCGGTCCCGGCAGTCCTGCGAAGCATTATTGGAATGGAAACTTACTGGGTTCTGACGTACGTTCAGGCTACGGGTAAGCGTGGGGTGAATGGGGCTCAATCACCAAAGATCGCGCAATATACGGATATTTGATCAATATTTATCGCTATCGTCGGCCAACATCATAATTCGGCAGGTGTCGATTCAAGATGGATAAGGGTAAGTCCCATCCTGAATTTCCTGACGCCGCGGGCTTATCCGGCGTCGCGAAGCCGCAGCGTCACGCGCACGAGCGTTCCCGCAAGCCGCGGCGACTGCTGGTAGACGTTGTCGTCGATGGCGAGGGTGCCGCCGTGCATCGTCGCGATTTCGCGGACGATGGCGAGGCCGAGCCCGCTGCCGTCGCCCTCGCGGCCGAGGATCCGGTAGAAGCGTTCGATTACGCGTTCGCGTTCGGCGGCCGGAATGCCGAGGCCCGTATCCTCGACTTCCAGGTGCACGAGACGCGCATCCGGCTCCGGGCGCACGCGCACGGTGATCCGTCCGCCCGGCGGCGTGTAGCGGATGGCGTTGTCGATGAGGTTCGAAAGCATTTCGCGCAGCATCACCGGGTTGCCGTCGACTTCCAGCGCCGCGCTGTCCTCTTCGTCGCCGCCGCCGCGCGGTCCTTCGTAGCCAAGATCCATCCGCTTCGCGAGGGCCGGCTGGACCCAGTCGCGCACGGCGTGACGCGCGACTTCGGCCGCGTCGACGGGCGTGAAGATCTGTCCCGAGATGCGGTTCTCCGCGCGCGCAAGCACCAGCAGTTGCGTGACGAGCCGTGCGGCATGTTCGGAACTGGTCGCGATCTGCTCGAGCGAGCGATGGACCTCGGGCGAGACGTCCTGGCGCAGCGCCAGTTCGGCCTGGGTTCGCAGGCCCGCGAGCGGGGTCTTCATCTGATGGGCCGCATCGGCGATAAAGCGCTTCTGCAGTTCCATGTTCTGTTCGAGGCGCGTCAGCAGATCGTTGAACGACGTGACGAGCGGCTCGATCTCGGGCGGCGCGCGGCGCGCCTCCAGCGGCGAGAGGTCGTCGGGCCGGCGCATGCGGATATTCGACTGCAGCGCGTGCAGCGGTGCGAGCCCTCGCGAGAGCCCGAACCACACGAGCACGATCGCGAGCGGCAGGATCACGAACTGCGGCAGGATCACGCCCTTGATGATGTCGTTGGCGAGCTGGCGGCGTTTGTCGAGTGTCTCCGCCACCTGGACGAGCACCGGTTGCGCTCTGCCCGACTGCGGCAGCGCCACCGTCGTGTAGGCGACGCGAATGTCGATGCCGTGCAGCGTGTCGTCGCGGAATTCGACGAGACCCGGCGGCGGCCGGTCGTCCTCGTGCGGCAACGGCATGTCGCGGTCCCCGGCGACGAGTTCGCCGCGGCCGCCCAGCACCTGATAGAACGTGCGGTCGATGTTGTCGGCGCCGATTAGCTCGCTCGCCGCGGCGGGTAGCGACAGTTCGGCCACGCCGTTGACGGGCTGGATATGGCGCGCGAGTACATAGGCGTCGGTTTCGAGCGCGCGGTCGAAGGGCCCGTTCGCGATCGACTTCGCGACCAGATAGGTCACGGCGATGCTCATCGGCCAGAGCAGCAGGAGCGGCGCGAGCATCCAGTCGAGGATCTCGCCGAAGAGCGAGCGAGGCCGCGTCTGGGCGGCGGCCTCGGTTTCGTCGGGCGGGGCGAACGGGTTCGCGTAGCGGGCGTCGCGCGCGCTGTCGTCGAGGGTGTCGGCTGGCGGCGCGGAGCGCGTGGCGTGGGCGGGCTCAGCCATCTTCCCGCCCGGCTATTTGAAGTAGTGGCTGGCCGGCATGGCCGGCGGCGCGTTCGTCCCGGCGGCCGGGGTGGCCGCGGTGCCGTTCGGCGTGCCCTGTTCCTTCTCGAGGCAATAGCCCAGCCCGCGCACGGTCACGATGCGCACGCCGCCCGCTTCGACCTTCTTGCGCAGCCTGTGCACATAGACCTCGATGGCGTTGTTGCTGACCTCCTCCCCCCATTCGCAGAGATGATCGACGAGCTGTTCCTTGGAGACCAGCCGCCCTGGCCGCTGCAGCAGCACTTCGAGGAGACCCAGTTCGCGCGCCGAAAGATCGATCACCTGGTCGTTGATGCGCGCCACGCGGCCGACCTGGTCGAAGGAGAGCGCGCCGTGGCGCACGACCGTCGGGCCGCCGCCCGCGCCGCGCCGCGTGAGCGCACGCACGCGCGCCTCCAGCTCATTGAGCGCGAAAGGCTTGGCCATATAGTCGTCGGCGCCGAGGTCGAGGCCCTTGACGCGCTCGTCCACGCTGTCGGCGGCGGTGAGGATCAGTACCGGAAGGTTCGAGTTGCGCGCGCGCAGGCGGCGCAGCACTTCGAGGCCCGGCATTTTCGGCAGGCCGAGATCGAGGATCAGCAGGTCGAAGGTTTGCATGGAGAGCGCGGTGTCGGCGTCCGCGCCGCTCTTCACGTGATCAACGGCATAGCCCGATTGGCGGAGTGATCGAACGAGACCATCCGCGAGTATGCTGTCGTCTTCGGCAATGAGAATTCGCATGGTGCGCCGGCGCCTTCGCCAGGTCTCCAGGCCCGCGCCGGGCTTGCGCGGCGCGTGGCGGTCTCCCGAAATTTCGCGGTTTTGGCAAGCTTGGGGCTTGCTAAAACCACTGTTTTTTTATACAGTGTCTGCGTTCGTGCGCGTAAGCCAACCAGGGGGCTCGCGCATCGTCACGAGACGCCGTTCATCATAGCAAAGGACGATTCATGGAAGATAGCAAGAAAGGCTCGGCTGGGCTGACTGCTGAAAAGAGCAAGGCGCTGGCCGCCGCGCTCGCGCAGATCGAAAAGCAGTTCGGCAAGGGGTCGATCATGCGACTCGGCGATGGTGAGGCAGTCGAGAACATCCAGGTGGTCTCCACCGGTTCGCTCGGCCTCGACATCGCGCTCGGCGTGGGTGGCCTGCCGCGCGGCCGCGTGGTCGAGATCTACGGTCCGGAATCGTCGGGTAAAACCACGCTCACGCTCCAGGTGATCGCCGAACTGCAGAAGATCGGCGGCACGGCGGCGTTCATCGACGCGGAACACGCGCTCGACGTGCAGTACGCCTCGAAGCTCGGCGTGAACGTGCCGGAGCTGCTCATTTCGCAGCCTGACACGGGCGAGCAGGCGCTCGAAATTGCCGACGCGCTCGTGCGCTCGGGCTCGATCGACATGATCGTGATCGACTCGGTCGCGGCGCTCGTGCCGAAGGCCGAAATCGAAGGCGAAATGGGCGACTCGCTGCCGGGTCTGCAGGCCCGCCTGATGTCGCAGGCGCTGCGCAAGCTTACCGGCACGATCAAGAAGACGAACTGCATGGTGATCTTCATCAACCAGATTCGCATGAAGATCGGCGTGATGTTCGGCAACCCGGAAACCACCACGGGCGGCAACGCGCTCAAGTTCTACGCGTCGGTGCGTCTGGACATTCGCCGCATTGGCTCGATCAAGAAGAACGACGAAGTGATCGGCAGCGAAACGCGCGTGAAGGTCGTGAAGAACAAGGTTTCGCCGCCGTTCCGCGAGGCCGTGTTCGACATCCTCTACGGCGAAGGCATCTCGCGTCAGGGCGAAATCATCGACCTCGGCGTGCAGGCCAAGATCGTCGACAAGGCAGGTGCGTGGTACAGCTATAACGGCGAGCGCATCGGCCAGGGCAAGGACAACGCGCGCGAATTCCTGCGCGAAAATGCGGACATCGCGCGCGAGATCGAAAACCGCATCCGCGAGTCGCTCGGCGTGAGCGCGATGCCCGCCGGCGTCAACGATTCCGACGAAGTCGAAATCGCGGACGAAGAAGAGTAATCCGTCGTGATCCGCAAGGGCCGGTCCGCATCGGCGCCACCGGCGCCAACCGAAGCGGGTCGCCCGCGGGATCCGCGCGCGCCTGGCGGTCCGCACGAGCCTTTCGAGCAGGTTGGCGCGCCCGGCGGTCCGATCGACGCCCAGTTTGGCGGACCTTTCGGCGCCGCTTTCGATGAGTTCGAGTCGTCGTTCGGGGCCTTCGAATCGGCCGACGATGCGCCGCAGGCAGACCGCTTCGAACGCACGTCGAGCGCACGCGCCGCTCGTTCGGCCGCGAGGGGCGGCGAGCCTGCCGCCCCTGCTACTCCTGGCACCAGGTTCGAACGCACCTCCGAATCCCGCAAGGAACGCGCGCCTGCCGCATCCCAGCGCCCTGGCCCCTCTCTCAAGGGCCGCGCGCTCGCTTACCTCTCACGCCGCGAGTACAGCCGGGCGGAACTCTCGCGCAAGCTGATGCCGTACACGGACAACGCCGACGAACTCGAGGCCCTGCTCGATTCGCTCGTCCGCGAGGCCTGGCTCTCCGACGCGCGCTTTGCCGAAAGCATCATCCATCGTCGCGCCGCCCGTCTTGGCGCTACGCGCATCGTCGGCGAACTCAAGCGCCACGCCGTCGGCGACACGCTTATCGAAGAGGTGAGCGCGCAGTTGCGCGAGACCGAGCTTGTCCGCGCCCGCGCTGTCTGGCAAAAGAAGTACGGCACGCTGCCCGAGACGCCCGCCGAACGCGCGCGACAAGCTCGCTTTCTCGCTGCGCGCGGTTTTTCGATGGCGATCATCGGCAAGATCCTGAAAGGCATCGAGGACGACGGGTTCGAAAATTGAGACTGCAAGGATCCCGTAAGTCCCTGAGCGGGCTGTATGTTCGGGGCAGTGTCAAATACCCGGTATGCTAAAATCCAAAGGTTTTCCCATCCGGTCTTAGCCTTAGCATGCCGCTTTCCCCGCCCGCGCCCCGCCAACTGCGCCACCAGCGTGCAATCCGGGCGGTCGCCTATGAGCGCGAAGACGGCTTGTGGGACATCGACGCGTGTCTGACCGATCACAAGCCACGCGACGTGCCGCTCGCCGCCGGTGTCCGGCCCGAAGGTCTGCCGATCCATGAACTCTGGCTCCGCATCACGATCGATCGCAAGCTCAACGTCGTCGACGCCGAAGCGTCGTCCGACTGGGTGCCCTACGACGGTCAGTGCCAGAACGCCAATCCCGCCTATCGTGCCCTCATCGGGCTCAATCTCCTCCAGAATTTCCGCCGCGAAGCGGGCCGGCGACTCGCCGGAACGGCTGGCTGCACGCATCTCACCGAGATGCTGGGCGTGCTGCCGACCGCCGCCGTGCAGGCGTTCGTCGGGGAGGTCTGGCGTGCCGGAGACGATTCGAAGGGCGAAGGGAAGCGCGAAGACGCGGGACCGGAAATCGGCAAGACGGCCGACGGCGACGCCGCCGGCGAGAAGCCGCCTTTCCAGCTAGGCCGCTGCCATGCGCTGCGGTTCGACGGCGAGGCGGTGAAGCAGTTTTATCCGCGCTGGTATGGCCACGTGCCGCGCTCCATCGAGCGCGGGGCGGACGCCGCCGGCGTGCGCGACGAAGGCCCGGGCCGCGAGGGCAGGGCCGACGCCGTCACGCATGAATAACAACAGCGGAAACGAAGTTCAATCCAACTCTCAGACTGAAGGGAATCACGCATGAAGATTCACGAGTACCAGGGTAAGGAAATCCTGCGGAAATTCGGCGTCGCGGTACCGCGCGGCAAACCGGTGTTTTCGGTGGATGACGCGGTCAAGGCCGCTGAAGAGCTGGGTGGCCCGGTGTGGGTCGTCAAGGCGCAGATCCACGCTGGCGGCCGAGGCAAGGGCGGCGGCGTGAAGGTCGCGAAGTCGCTGGACCAGGTCCGCGAGTACGCGAACCAGATCCTCGGCATGCAGCTCGTCACGCACCAGACCGGTCCGGAAGGCCAGAAGGTCAACCGTCTGCTGATCGAAGAAGGCGCTGACATCAAGAAGGAACTGTATGTCGGCCTCGTGCTCGATCGCGTCTCGCAGAAGATCGTCGTGATGGCGTCGAGCGAAGGCGGCATGGACATCGAAGAAGTCGCCGAAAAGACGCCGGAAGCGATCCACAAGGTCGCCGTCGACCCGGTCACCGGGCTGAAGGACGCCGAAGCGGACGACCTCGCCCGCAAGATCGGCGTGCCGGAAGGCTCGATCCCGCAAGCGCGCGCGATCCTGCAAGGCCTGTACAAGGCGACGTGGGAAACGGACGCCTCGCTGGCCGAAATCAACCCGCTGATCATCACCGGCGACGGCAAGGTCATCGCGCTCGACGCGAAGTTCAACTTCGACGCGAACGCGCTGTTCCGCCACCCGGAAATCGTCGCGTACCGAGATCTGGACGAAGAAGATCCGGCCGAAGTCGAAGCCTCGAAGTTCGACCTCGCCTACATCTCGCTCGACGGCAACATCGGCTGTCTCGTGAACGGCGCAGGCCTCGCCATGGCGACGATGGACACCATCAAGCTGTTCGGCGGCGAGCCGGCGAACTTCCTCGACGTCGGCGGCGGCGCCACGACCGAGAAGGTCACGGAAGCTTTCAAGCTGATGCTGAAGAACCCGGGCCTGAAGGCGATTCTCGTGAACATCTTCGGCGGCATCATGCGCTGCGACGTGATCGCAGAAGGCGTGATCGCCGGTTCGAAGGCCGTGAACCTGAACGTGCCGCTCGTCGTGCGCATGAAGGGCACGAACGAAGACCTCGGCAAGAAGATGCTGGCCGAATCGGGCCTGCCGATCATCTCGGCGGACAGCATGGAAGAAGCCGCGCAGAAGGTCGTCGCGGCTGCCGAAGGCAAGTAATTCTCACCGGTACGTATGGCGCGGCGGCGGCGCGAACGGCAGTGTGAAAGCACGGTCGATGCGACGCGCGGCGCCAGGCAAACAGAGGTCAATACATGTCGATTCTGATCAACAAAGACACCAAGGTCATCACGCAGGGCATCACCGGCAAGACCGGTCAGTTCCACACGCGCGCCTGCCGTGAGTACGCCAACGGCCGCGAAGCGTTTGTCGCCGGCGTGAACCCGAAGAAGGCCGGCGAGGACTTCGAAGGGATTCCCATCTACGCGAACGTGCGTGAAGCGAAGGAAGCGACCGGCGCGACCGTGTCGGTCATCTATGTGCCGCCCGCAGGCGCAGCCGCCGCGATCTGGGAAGCCGTCGAGGCCGATCTCGATCTCGCGATCTGCATCACGGAAGGCATTCCGGTTCGCGACATGCTGGAAGTGCGCGACCGTATGCGCCGCGAAAACCGCAAGACGCTGCTCCTCGGACCGAACTGCCCCGGCACCATCACGCCGGACGAGCTGAAGATCGGCATCATGCCGGGTCACATCCACAAGAAGGGCCGCATCGGCGTCGTGTCGCGTTCGGGCACGCTGACGTATGAAGCCGTGGGCCAGCTCTCGGCACTCGGCCTCGGCCAGTCGTCGGCTGTCGGTATCGGCGGCGACCCGATCAACGGTCTGAAGCACATCGACGTCATGAAGATGTTCAACGACGATCCGGATACGGACGCCGTGATCATGATCGGCGAGATCGGCGGTCCGGACGAAGCGAACGCCGCTTACTGGATCAAGGACAACATGAAGAAGCCGGTCGTCGGCTTCATCGCGGGCGTCACGGCGCCTCCGGGCAAGCGCATGGGCCACGCCGGCGCGCTGATCTCGGGCGGTGCGGATACGGCCGACGCGAAGCTGGAAATCATGGACGGCTGCGGCATCAAGGTGACGCGCAACCCGTCGGAAATGGGCCGTCTGCTGAAGTCGATCCTGTAATTTTCGAGAATCGGCGGCGCTCGCGCAGCACCCAGGCGCGGGTGGCCGGCGTTTTTTGATATGCTTGCGGAATCCTTTCACGAGGTTTCCGGACAAAAGCGAGGGAGCCAGTCATGGCCCCTCGCTTTTTTATTGGCTGCGCCTGCTAGCGGCCACTTTCTCACGGTCCCGCCGTCGCCTTCATGCCCGAGTTCTTCGCGTCGCTCCATTGGGGCGCTGTGCTCCAGATCATCGTCATCGACATCCTGCTCGGCGGCGACAACGCCGTCGTGATCGCGCTCGCATGCCGCGACCTGCCGGCGCAGCAGCGCCTGCGCGGCATCATCTGGGGCACGGCGGGCGCAATCGCGCTGCGGGTCGTGCTGATCGCGTTCGCTGTCGTGCTGCTCAACGTGCCCTTGCTGAAGTTCACGGGCGGCTTGCTGCTGCTGTGGATCGGCGTGCGGTTGCTCGCGCCCGCGCATCTCGAACACGACAACGTGAAGCCCGCGGAGAAGCTGATCGGCGCGATCAAGACGATCATCGTCGCCGATGCGGTGATGAGCGTCGACAACGTCGTGGCGATTGCGGGCGCCGCCGAGGCCGCCGATCCCGCGCATCGGATCGGCCTCGTGATCTTCGGGCTGATGGTGAGCATTCCGCTCATCGTGTGGGGCAGCCAACTGGTGCTGCGGCTGCTGGACCGCTTTCCCGTCATCGTCACGCTGGGCGCCGCGCTGCTCGGCTGGATCGCCGGCGGGTTGATCGTCAACGATCCGGCCGGCGACCGCTGGCCGCTGCTCGATACGCCGCTCGCCGAATACGGCATGTGTGTGGCCGGCGCCGTGTTCGTCGTGGCGGTGGGACTCGCGTTGAAGCGCCGCAATGCGCGGCGCGCGCAGTCCGCCAGTTCATCCTGACGCGCGGATTTTCATGGCCTGGGCGCAGCCTTCGCGACGCTCAGGCCATTCGGCCGACTGCCCGGCGGCCTGACCCGCCGATACGATCAAAACGCCTGTTCACGACCGTGAGCAGGCGTTTCTTGTTTCAGGAGCCCTGATGATGATCGTATCCGTACTCGCTGCGAGCCCACCCGCAGCCCTTGCCGCCCTCGCGCGCTGGTTTTTGTTCCATGCGTCTTCGCGCGCCGCCACGCTGGCTTCGGCCAGGTTCGCCCGGTTCGCGCGGCGCGTCGTGGTTCAAGGCTTCACGCTGATCGAACTGATGATCGTGCTTGCCATCGTCGGCGTCATCGCCGCCTATGCCATACCTGCCTATCAGGATTATCTTGCGCGCAGCCGCGTCGGCGAGGGACTCTCGCTCGCGTCGTCGGCACGGCTCGCGGTTGCGGAAAACGCGGCGAGCGGCACCGCGTTCTCGGCCGGTTTCTCCACGCCGCCGGCTACGCGCAACGTCGAATCGGTGCAGGTCGACGACGCCACGGGGCAGATCACGGTTGCCTTCACGACGCGCGTCGCACCCGCCGGAAGCAATACGCTCGTACTCGTGCCCTCGGTACCCGACAACGCGGAAGCTCCCACCGCCCGCGTCGCGCTCTCGCAAGGCAGCGTCCAGTCGGGCACGGTTACGTGGGAGTGCTTCGCGGCCGGCAAGACGGCTTCGTCGCTGGGCGCGCCGGGCTCCGGACCGGCACCGGCCGAAGCGGCAACGCTGCCGTCGAATCTCGCGCCGCCGGAGTGCCGCGCTTGATGAGACTTGATGTGCGAAGGCATTCGCCCAGGTAACGAGAGCAGGGTCGCGCTTTCTCGCGAGATCCGCTTTCCGCGCTTCGCGCCGTCGTCATGCAAGGCGACGGCGCGTCCCGGCAACCTGCTGGCCGGAGGCGGGGCACGCGCAAGCGGCCTCAAATCGGCATGCGCAAGACGCAGTAACCTTCCCGGTCCGCAAATCGCGCGAAAAGTCTTGTATAGTGCGCCGGTTGCTGATGCCCCCGCTTACCCATGCCTTCCACTTTTGCGCGCTATCTTACGTTCTTCTTGCTGGCCGTTGCGTTGACGCTTCCCTATGCGGTCGTCGCTCACACGTATCCTATCCCGACGTTCTACGCCGAATACGTAGCGCTGGCGCTCTGGCTGCTGGTCGGCGCGTCCGTGGTGCTGCTCGCGTTCCCGGCGCGGTCTACGGCCGAATTCGCCACGCCCACGGTCGGGCTCGTGCCGCTCGCCTTTGGTCTGCTGCTGGTTGCGCAGACCATCATGCTGCCGGTCGCGCAGCCGTCCATGAACTGGCTCGGCGCTGGCTATCTGCTCGCGGCCCTGATGGTCACGTATGCGGGCTACGGCATCGCGCGCGCGCGCCTGACCGAGACCGCGATGGTCTGGGCCGCCGCGGCGCTCATGGTCGGCGGCGCGTTCGCGGTGTTCTGCCAGGTCATCCAGCTCTTTCATCTCGAAACGAAGGTCACGCCGCTCGTCGTTGCCTACAACGTGACGTTCGATCGCCGGCCGTTCGGCAATATGGCGCAGGCCAACCACCTTGCTACCTATATCGCGTTCGCGATGGCAGCCGGCCTCTTTCTCGTGCAGACGCGCCGCTTGCCGCTCGTGATCTGGGCCGTGCTCTCCGCGGTCTACGCGGGCGGCCTCGCGCTCACGGTTTCGCGCGGCCCCTGGCTGCAGATTGCCGTCATCGTCGTCGCCGGCTTCTGGATTGCGCTCGCGCTCACGCGCCATGACGGCGCGCAGGCGGGCGGGCGGCGCGGCCCGCGCAACTGGCTCTTGCCGGTCGTGCTGCTGCTGATCTTCATCGGCGTCAATGCGTTCGTGCGCTGGGCCAACGTCCGCTACGGGCTGCAGCTCGACCAGTCCGCCGCCGACCGCTTCAAGGACGCCGGCCAGATCGCGCCGCGCATCGCCCTCTGGCGCTATGGGCTGACGATGTTCAAGACGCATCCGGTTCTCGGCGTCGGCTGGGGCGATTTCCCGATCCACCAGTTCGAACTTGCGCGCTCGCTCGGCGGCGTGGAGATCGCGAACAACTCGCACGACGTTTTTATCGACCTGCTCGCCAAGACCGGCGTGATCGGCTGCGGCATCGTCCTGCTGGGTCTCGTTGCGTGGTTCGTGCGCGCGCTGCGCGTGCCCCATACGCCCGAGCGCGTGTTCGGCTTCATGCTGATCGGCGTGCTGGCCATGCATGCGCTCGTCGAATATCCGCAGCAGTACATGTTCTTCCTGCTGCCCGCGATGTTCGTGTTCGGCGTGCTCGAAACGCGTCCGCTGCGCTTCGTACCGTCCCGCCTGTCGTTCGGCGCGTTCGCGGTGGTGGTGTTCGGCGGTCTCGCCGCGCTTTACCCGGTCGTGCAGGACTATCACCGTGCTGAGGTGCTGTATTACGGCGAACGTCCGGCCCAGCAATACAGCGAAGCCCCGTCGTTCCTGTTTAGCGCGTGGGGAGACTACGGCATGGCCACGTTGATGCCGATGGATGCGGCGAATCTCCCGGCGAAGCTCGCGGCGCATCAGCGCGCGATTGCGCTGCTGCCGGGCGAGACCGTGCTGCGCCGCTATGCGGTCCTGCAGGCGCTGAACGGCGATACGGCCGGCGCATTCGACACGGTTGCGCGTCTGAAGATTTTCGCGGCCGAGTTGCACGACTGGCCGACGCAGCAAGCCGCGCTTTACGGTTTGTGCGACGAGCAGCCTGCGCTGAAAGACTTCAAGGCGCAGCTCGTGAAGCAGTACGGCAATCCGCCGAAGCAGATCGACGAGGATGACGACGACGATTCCGACGATTGACAGGCTGGTGAGACGGGGCGGGTGAGGCCGTTGGCGGGCCGGCTGCCGGCCCGCCGGCCCGAATCAAAGTGCGGAATATTTCGTGGCGTTTCCTCTGGCCTTGTCCACCGGATAGCGCTCGGCATTGAGCTTCAGCTTCTCGGAAGCCGCATCGAGGAGATTGATTCCTGCCCGATGCGCGACCAGCAGCAGGTAGATGAACACATCGGCGCATTCATGCCTGATGTGGTCGAGCTGCTTCGGGTCGCGAAGCAGGGCTTCGATCTCCGAATCGGTTTTCCACTGTATCGTCTCCAGCAGTTCCCCAGCCTCGATGCTGGTGGAGACAATCAGGTTGCGCAGCGTATGGAATTGCTCCCAGTCGCGCTCGTCGCGAAATGCCAGCACCTGCTTGAGCAGTTCTTCGATCGTCATAGCCCCATCCTGGACGTGTAACCCGGCGGCTCAGTTCTGCGCCACCCAATCTCCCGACTTCCCGCCATGCTTCTCCATCACCTTGACGTCGGTGATGGTCATGCCGCGATCCACGGCCTTGCACATGTCGTAGACGGTTAGCAGTCCGACCTGCACGGCGGTCAGCGCTTCCATCTCCACGCCGGTCCGGCCGAACGTTTCCACCTGCGCCGTGCAATGCACACCGGGCAGCGTCTCGTCGAGCGCGAAGTCCACCTTCACGCGCGTGATCGCGAGCGGATGGCAAAGCGGAATCAGGTCCGACGTGCGTTTCGCGCCCTGGATGGCAGCGATGCGCGCGACGCCGATCACGTCGCCTTTTTTCGCCGCGCCGTCGCGGATCAGCGCGAACGTCGCGGGCAGCATGCGAATGGTTCCGCGCGCGACGGCAATGCGCTTCGTCTCGGCTTTGTCGCCGACATCGACCATATGCGCGTCGCCGGTGGCATCGAAATGAGTGAGTTCAGGCATGGTTGGCTCTCTGTTTATTGAAGGCGCATATCCTGGCAGCGTCGCCCGGCTTGACCGGCGCCTGGCGTCTTGCCGTCCGGTCCGGATCAAGCGGCCGCGGCTTCTCGCGCGGGACTCGCGATGAAGCCGAAACGCGCGGGCACGTCCGCACGCCGGATGGGCATGATCGGCAGGGCGTCGGCGTCGGTACGCCACATGAAGTGCCCGCTTTGGCCGTCGTCGGCGAGCGTGGCGTGGTCGGTGAACAGATCGAGATCGTGGTCGTGGAGCAGGGCCACGTGGCCCGATCCGCTCGCCGCGCCGCAAGCTGCCTCGACGAGCAGCACGCTGCCTGATTCATCCACCCAGACGCCGGCGGGTGAGAGCGGCTGGCCGGTCTGGTCCGTGAGCGCGAGCGCACCGTTCGCATCCGTTGCGAGCCGCACGACGAACGGCGTGTATTCCAGCTCGACGTACACGCGCTGCGGTCCGTTCTGGAAATACCACTGCCCGCGCGCGTCGCACTCGTAATTGCGGTTGATGAATCCGATCAGCGCTTCGTGGCGGATCGCCGTGCCAGGCGCCCCGGCGGCCTGATCGGCCTCGTCGCGCAGGCGCCAGTGGCCGCGCGCATCGAGGCGCAGCCAGCCGGTGCAGTGCGGCACGTTGGGCCAGCGCGCGAGCGCCTGTTTGACGATCTCATCCATGGGTGACAAAGCCCGCAAGCCAACTGGTCACGCGTTGCGAGAGCCAGCCGGAGCGGCCCGGAAACGGCCCGGTCATGAAGCCGACATGCCCGCCATGTTCGGGCTGCTCCAGTTCGACGGCAGTGCTTACCGCGTGGCGGCCGGGCAGCGCGTGGCCAGGCAGGAACGGATCGTTGCGCGCGTTGAGCACGAGCGTCGGCACGACGATTTCAGTGAGGCGCGGCTTGACCGTCGCCTGGGTCCAGTAGTCGTGCACGTCGCGAAAGCCGTGCAGCGGCGCCGTGACGACATTGTCGAATTCGCCCATCGTGCGGCTCGCGAGCATGGCCTCTTTGTCGAAGAGACCGGGATACTGCCCGAGCTTCTGGAGCGCCTTCACCTTGAGCGTTTTGAGGAAGCTCTGCGTGTAGACCCTGCCGAAGCCTTGCGAGAGCATCCTGCCGCCCGCGTGGACGTCGAGCGGCGCCGAGATCGCGGCGGCAGCGGCCACGATGGCGGCATCCTCGCGCTGCTGCGCGAGCCAGTGCAGCAGGACGTTGCCGCCCAGCGAGACGCCCGCCGCGACGAGCGGTCCGCCATGGCGCGCGGCGAGGCGGCGCAGCATCCAGTCCAGTTCGTTGGCGTCCGCGAGGTGGTAGAAACGCGGCAGCAGGTTCAGCGGGCCGCTGCAACTGCGAAAATGCGGAATCACGGCATGCCAGCCGAGCGCGGCGGCGGCCGCCGCCAGCGAGCGCGCGTAGTGCGAGCCCGAGCCGCCCTCCAGGCCGTGAAAGAGCACGAAGAGCGGGGCCTCGGGGGCAAGGCGCGTGCTTCGCGCGGGCTCGACCCAGTCGAGTTCGATGAAGTCGCCGTCGGGCGTGTCCCAGCGTTCGCGGCGATAAGCCGGCAGCGGCAGCCGCGAGAAGAGAGCGGGGACGATGGTTTGCGCATGAGCGCCAGGCAGCCAGAAGGGGGCGCAATAGGCGCCGGCTCGCGATGCCCCGACGGCGCGCGCCGCCGCGGCCACCGGCGCGCGGGTATCGGCGGGCCTGTCCTCGGTCGTACTCATGGCGGTGCTTCCGGGCGTATCAGTGCAGCGCGCCCTGACCGTGGCGCAGCTTGGCGGAGAACTGGGTCGCCGCATCGTCGGGCATGCGGCTCGCGTGGATATGGGCGATGCGCCATTCGCCGCGCTCATGAACCATCACGTAGGTCGTAAAGACCATTGCGGGTATGGCTTTCGGATCGACCGGGCGATGCGCTTCGACGATCGCGTAGACCACCGTGCCGAGGCTGTCGTAGACGCGGATATCGAGCGGCTCGATCGAGACCGGCGCCGCTTCGAGCTGCGTGGCGAGCCCCGCGCGAATGTTCGGCAGACCATGCAGATGCGAGCCGTCCGCGCAGATGCAGCTCACGAATTCCTCGTCGATCCACAAGCCCATCAAGCTGTCGATATTGACCTCCGCGACGGCCTGGTAGTACGCGTTGAGGGTGTCCGCGGCGGCTTCGAAGATGTGGGCGAAACGTGGCATGGCTCGTTGGTCTGTTGCGCCGGAGCGCGGGTTGGCGAATCGACACTCGCGAATCGACACGGGATTTCGCTGCCGCGAGCATGCCGATATCGCGAGACACTCCTGTGACGCGCGCCTAGCGCTGGCCGAGCAGCATGCCGCGCAGATCGCCGAACACCTGTTCCGGGCTCAGTTCGCGCAGACAGTTCAGATGCCCGAGCGGGCATTCGCGCTGGAAACACGGGCTGCAATCGAGATGCAGCCATTGTACCTTTGCGAGTTCCGACAAGGGCGGTGTGTGGCGCGGATCCGTCGAACCGTAGAGCGCGACGAGCGGGCGGCGGAGCGCGGCGGCGACGTGCATGAGGCCCGAATCGTTCGTGACCACGGCGCTCGCCCGCGAGATCAACGCGCAGGCTTCGCCAAGCGCGGTCTGGCCGCACAGGTTGCGCACGTTCGCAGCCCGGTCGGCGATGGCCTGCGCGAGCGGCGCATCCTTCGGAGAACCGAGCGCGATGATCTGCGCGTACGGGAACGACTGCCCCACCATCTGCGCGAGCGCCGCGAAGTGCTCGGGCGGCCAGCGCTTCGCGGGGCCGTACTCTGCGCCGGGGCAGAACACCAGCAGCGGCACGCGCGTGTCGAGGTGAAAGCGCGCCGAGACGCGCGAGGCCTCGTTCGGATCCGATTCGAGGCGCGGCATCGGCAGGTCGTCGGGCACGGTCGCGCCGGGCGCCCATGCGAGCGCGGCGTAGTGCTTGACCATGGGCGGCCGCTCGTCCTTCGGCGGATTCGCGTGGCGCACGTTCAGGAAGCCGTAGCGGTTCTCGCCCGTGTAGCCGATGCGCAGCGGAATGTTCGCGAGCCACGGAATCAGCGCGGACTTGAGGGAGTTCGGCAGCACGTAGACGGCGTCATAGCGCACGTCGCGCAAGTCGGCCGCCAGCTGCCAGCGGCGCAACAGTTGCAGCTTGCCGTGGGCGAGGTCCGTGGCGTAGACGTCGCGGATCTCGGGCATGCGTTCGAGCACGGGCGCAACCCACGTGGGCGCGACTGCATCGATCGCAATGCGCGGATGCAGTTTTACGAGCCGCGAAAGGAGCGGCTGCGCCATCAGTGCGTCACCGATCCAGTTCGGTGCGATTACCAGCGCGCGGCGCATCGTGTGTCGGAGTCCGGAAATGACAAAGGTTCCGCGCGCGCTTTGGCGAGCAGGAACACGGTTAGCGGGGAAACGCGCCGTGGGGCGCGCAGGCGTTGGCGGCAAGCCGCCCGCGGTTGTGCGGGCGGGGGCCGGCGAAACAAGGGCGTTGCCGTTCGCGTGCGGCGCGTCGGCCGGCGCGAGGCCTGCCGGCGCCGGCCGCGCGCTCGATCGCGCTCAATGGCCGTGCACGACCTCGCCCTCGCGCAGCTTGTAGCGCGTGCTGCAGTACGGGCAGCGCGCTTCGCCGTGCGTCACGTCGATAAAGACGCGCGGATGGTTGCTCCAGCGCGGCATCGACGGATTCGGGCAATACGCCGGCAGATCCTTGGCCGAGAGTTCGACCAGCGGCATTTCCTTGATTTCGCTCATGAGGACAATTCTCGTAATGCGCTTTGTTAAGCCATGACACCGCGAACGTCGTGAAACCCGCGGCCGGCAAAACGCGTATTTTAGCGTCATTTGGCGTCAGCACGGGCGCGCGGGCGTTTTTGTTGCGATGCACAATCCTGCGAAAAAATGCCGGAGTCCTGCAGCAACCGCCCAAATACGGGACATTCGCGCGAGCACGTCTCTGATCGTCCTGGCTATCGGCTAAAATACCGATCTCGCAATTCGATGCCGGCGTCTGTCAGGTAACGAGCAGCGACCCGAGACAGCGTCAGACCGGATCCCGCGCCGTGCAGACTGAGAGTGCCACCGTAGTGCCAGCCGAGTACCACCTGAGCAGGCCGCCTCGCATCGTGTTGCCACCGCCTTCCCACCATCACGCACAGTCAAGTCCATGAACAAGGTTCTGCGTCTCTCCGATCTGATCTCCGAAGGCAAACTCAACGGCAAGCGGGTGTTCATCCGCGCCGACCTGAACGTGCCGCAGGACGATCAGGGCAACATCACCGAAGACACCCGCGTCCGCGCCTCCGTGCCGGCCATCAAGGCCGCGCTCGACGCCGGCGCCGCCGTCATGGTCACGTCGCACCTCGGCCGTCCGACCGAAGGCGAGTTCAAGCCCGAAGACTCGCTCGCGCCCGTCGCGAAGCGCCTTTCGGAGCTGCTCGGCCGCGAAGTGCCGCTCGTTGCGAACTGGGTCGAGAACGGCGTGAACGTCGCGCCGGGCAACGTCGTGCTGCTCGAGAACTGCCGCGTCAACAAGGGCGAGAAGAAGAATTCGGACGAGCTTGCCCAGAAGATGGCGAAGCTCTGCGACATCTACGTGAACGACGCGTTCGGCACGGCGCACCGCGCCGAAGCCACGACTTACGGCATCGCGAAGTACGCGCCCATCGCCTGCGCGGGCCCGCTGCTCGCCGCCGAGCTCGATGCGCTCGGCAAGGCGCTCGGCGCGCCGAAGCGCCCGCTCGTGGCGATCGTCGCGGGTTCGAAGGTCTCGACCAAGCTCACGATCCTCGAATCGCTCGCCGAGAAGGTGGACCAGCTGATCGTCGGCGGCGGCATCGCCAATACGTTCATGCTCGCGGCCGGTCTCAAGATCGGCAAGTCGCTCGCGGAAGCCGACCTCGTCGACCAGGCGAAAGCGATCATCGACGCGGCGCGCGCGCGCGGCGCCTCTGTGCCGATCCCGAGCGACGTGGTGACCGCGAAGGAGTTCTCGCCGACCGCCAAGGCCGAGATCAAGGCCGTGGCCGACGTTGCCGACGACGACATGATCCTCGACATCGGCCCGCAAACCGCGAAGGCGCTCGCCTCGCAGCTGCAGCAGGCCGGCACGATCGTGTGGAACGGCCCGGTGGGCGTGTTCGAGTTCGACCAGTTCGGCAACGGCACGAAGACGCTCGCGGACTCGATCGCCAGTTCCGGTGCGTTCTCGATCGCGGGCGGCGGCGACACGCTCGCGGCCATCGCGAAGTACGGCATTCACGACAAGGTCAGCTATATCTCGACGGGCGGCGGCGCTTTCCTCGAATTCCTCGAGGGCAAGAAGCTGCCGGCCGTGGAAGTGCTCGAAACGCGGGCGGCCGGTTAAGTGGCGCCCCGCGCCCCGGCGGCAAAGGCAGCCGCAAAACCGGCCCGTGCGCGCGCGAAGTCGCGCACGGCAGCCTCAACGGGGCGCGACGCGCGCCCGGTAGCATCGTCCGAAGCGCCGGTGGCGGCGCTGGCGGACGCAGAATCCCCGGCGGCCGCCGCGGGCGCGGCGCGCGATGGCGCGCTGGCGGCCCGTGCGCATGCCGCCCCGACGGAGCCGGCGCGCGAGGCGGGAACGTCCGCCGCGCGCGTGGCGCCGTCGCACAAAGCGACGCCGGGTCTCACCGGCGCGCGTTCCGGCCAGGCCGCACGTGCGGCCGAGCCGGCCAGCAGCCCTTCTCGCAGCAACGCTTCTTCCAGCGATTCTTTCCAGACGAGGAGATTCATGCATCGCGCCACCAAGATAGTCGCCACCATCGGTCCGGCCTCCAGCTCGCCGGACGTCCTGCAGAAAATGATTCATGCGGGACTGGACGTGGTGCGTCTCAACTTCTCGCACGGCACGGCTGACGACCATCGCCAGCGCGCCGAAACCGTGCGGGAGTGTGCCCGCAGGGCCGGTCGCGAAGTCGCGATCATGGCCGATCTGCAGGGCCCGAAAATTCGCGTCGGCAAGTTCGAGAACGGCAAGACGCTGCTCGAGCCGGGCCAGCCCTTCATCCTCGACGCCGAGTGCGAGCTCGGCAACGACGAGCGCGTGGGCCTCGATTACAAGGATCTGCCGCGCGACCTGAAACCGAACGACGTGTTGCTGCTCAACGACGGCCTGCTCGTGCTCGACGTCGTGCGCGTGATCGGCAGCGAGATCCACACGACGGTGCGTGTGGGCGGCGAGCTCTCGAACAACAAGGGCATCAACCGTCAGGGCGGGGGCCTCACGGCGCCGGCGCTGACGGCGAAGGATATGGAGGACATCCGCACGGCCATGTCGCTCGGCGCGGATTTCGTCGCCGTGTCGTTCCCGAAGAACGCCACCGACATGGAAATGGCGCGCCAGCTCGCGAACATCGCGGGCGCGCCGTACGGCATCAAGCCGAAGATGATCGCGAAGATCGAGCGCGCCGAGGCGATTCCGGTGCTGCAGGAGATTCTCGATTCGTCGGACGGCATCATGGTCGCCCGCGGCGACCTCGCGGTCGAAGTCGGCAACGCCGCGGTGCCCGCGCTGCAAAAGCGCATGATCCGCATGGCGCGCGAGTCGAACAAGCTCGTCATCACGGCCACGCAGATGATGGAGTCGATGATCCACGCCCCGGTGCCTACGCGCGCGGAAGTGTCGGACGTCGCCAACGCCGTGCTCGACGGCACCGACGCCGTGATGCTTTCGGCCGAATCGGCTGCGGGCAAGTACCCGGTGCAGACCATCGAGGCGATGTCGGCCATCTGCCTCGAAGCCGAAAAGTCGGAGCAGTCCGAGCTCGACAAGGACTTCCTCGACCGCACCTTCACGCGCATCGACCAGTCGATCGCCATGGGCGCGCTCTTCACGGCCTACCACCTCGGTGCCAAGGCGATCGTGGCGCTCACGGAGTCGGGCTCGACGGCACTGTGGATGTCGCGCCACTGGACGCACGTGCCGATCTTCGCGCTCACGCCGCGCGCGGGCAGCGAACGGGCGATGTCGCTCTACCGCAATGTCACGCCGCTGCATCTGGACACGAGCAACGACCAGGACACGGCGCTCCAGCAGGCGGTCGAGGCCGTGGTGAGCAAGGGTTACGCGGCGCGCGGCGACATGATCGTGCTGACCTGCGGCGAGCCGATGGGCCAGGCGGGCGGCACCAACACGCTGAAGATCGTGCGCGTGGGCGACGCACTGTAAGCTGCCGGCGCCTGCTTTCGCCTGGATTTCGAGACAGGTGAGGGCAGCGCCGCCCTGGCACTTATCTGGTGCCATACTGGTATCACACTGGCGCCAGATGGGTGCTACTTCGCCGCCATTTAGGCGCTATTTGAGCGCCTTTTCGCCGCAAATGCGGCCCGCGAGCAGCGATGCCGCGCGCGGGCTGTCAATCTCTTTTGCACATTCTTTCCGTTTCTGACGTAGAGACACGCCATTTTCGTGCCAATTACGTGTCTGGCGCCGGGCGCGGTGCCGCTTCGCGATAAAATCCCAAAATTGAGCCCTCGACGAGCACGCGGGCGGCGGCCTTTGGGTCGCCTTTGACCGGCCGCGTCAGATGGCCGGCGAAACGCAGGATTTCGTTTCATATCAAAGGAGTAGCACAATGCCTCTCGTTTCAATGCGTCAACTGCTCGACCACGCGGCTGAACACGGCTACGGTCTGCCGGCGTTCAACGTGAACAATCTGGAACAAGTCCAGGCCATCATGGCCGCGGCCGACCAGGTGGGTTCGCCGGTGATCATGCAGGCGTCGGCGGGCGCGCGCAAATATGCGGGCGAACCGTTTCTGCGCCACCTGATCGAAGCCGCCGTCGAGTCGTATCCGCATATTCCCGTCGTGATGCACCAGGACCACGGCCAGTCGCCGGCGGTCTGCACGGCGGCGATCCGCAGCGGTTTCACCAGCGTCATGATGGACGGCTCGCTCGAAGCCGACGGCAAGACGGTGGCATCTTACGATTACAACGTCGAAGTGTCGCGCAAAGTCGTGGAAATGGCGCACTCGATCGGCGTGACGGTGGAAGCGGAACTGGGCGTGCTCGGTTCGCTGGAAACGATGAAGGGCGACAAGGAAGACGGTCACGGCGCCGAAGGCACGATGACGCGCGAGCAGCTCCTGACCGATCCGGAGCAGGCCGCCGACTTCGTGAAGCTGACGCAATGCGACGCGCTCGCGATTGCGATCGGCACCTCGCATGGCGCCTACAAGTTTTCGAAAAAGCCCACGGGCGATATCCTGTCGATCCAGCGCATCAAGGAAATCCATGCGCGCATTCCGAACACGCACCTCGTGATGCACGGGTCGTCGTCGGTGCCGCAGGAACTGCTGGCCGAGATCCGCGAGTTCGGCGGCGACATGAAGGAAACCTACGGCGTGCCGGTGGAGGAGATCCAGGAAGGCATCCGTCACGGCGTGCGCAAGATCAACATCGACACGGACCTGCGCCTCGCGATTACCGGTGCGATCCGTCGCTACATGTACCAGAATCCGTCGAAGTTCGATCCGCGCGACTACCTGAAGCCGGCCCGCGAAGCGGCGAAGAAGGTGTGCCTGGACCGCTTCCTGGCGTTCGGCTGCGAAGGCCAGGCGGGCAAGATCAAGCCCGTGTCGCTGGACAAGATCGCCGAGAAGTACAAGTCGGGCGAGCTTGCGCAGATCGTTCGCTAACGAGCGCGGGTTTGCCTGGAAAGAGGCCTGGCCGGCACGGCGGGCCCCTTGCCGAAGCATTGCAGGATCGTCGCCGTTTCCGCAGGTTGGGGAAACGGCGACAAGCTTTTTGATTTACCCTATTGGTCCGGTTTTCCCACCGGTCCCGCCACGTTCTCATAGCGAAACACGACGATGTCTACCCTTTACGAATCCACGCTCCGCTCGCTGCCGCTTCTCGGCCGCGGCAAGGTCCGCGACAACTATGCCGTGGGCAACGACAAGCTGCTGATCGTCACCACCGACCGCCTTTCGGCATTCGACGTGATCATGGGCGAGCCGATTCCGAAGAAGGGCCAGGTGCTCAACCAGATGGCCGATTTCTGGTTCGAGAAGCTGAAGCACGTCGTGCCGAACCACCTCACGGACATCGCGCCCGAGACGGTCGTGGCGGCGGACGAAGCGGAGCAGGTGAAGGGCCGCGCGGTCGTCGTGAAGCGCCTGGAGCCGATCCTCGTCGAGGCCGTGGTGCGCGGCTACCTGGCCGGCAGCGGCTGGAAGGACTACCAGGCGACGGGCGCCGTGTGTGGCGTGGAGCTGCCGCCGGGTCTGCAGAACGCACAGAAGCTGCCCGAGCCGATCTTCACGCCCGCGGCGAAGGCCGAAATGGGCCACCACGACGAGAACATCACCTACGAAGAGATGGAGCGCCGCATCGGCACCGAGCTGTCGCGCACCATCAAAGCAATTTCGATCAGGCTGTACCAGGAAGCGGCCGACTACGCCGCGACGCGCGGCATCATCATCGCCGACACGAAGTTCGAATTCGGTCTCGACAACCACGGCCAGCTCTATTTGATGGACGAGGCGCTTACCGCCGACTCGTCGCGCTTCTGGCCGGCCGATCAGTACCAGGTGGGCTCGAACCCGCCGTCGTTCGACAAGCAGTTCGTGCGCGACTGGCTCGAAACCCAGGACTGGAAGAAGGAGCCGCCGGCGCCGAAGTTGCCCGACGAAGTGGTCGAGAAGACCTCGGCGAAGTATCAGGAAGCGCTTGAGCGCCTGACCGGCCAGAAGCTGGCGTAAAACTGTGAAGAAGCGGGGAAGAGAAGGCAATGAGTGAAGTCCAGACGGCTCACCAGCATGCGGCGCCGCTCGTCGGCGTGCTGATGGGCTCCAGCTCCGACTGGGAAACCATGAAGCACGCGGTCGCGATCCTGCAGGAATTCGGCGTCGCGTACGAGGCGAAGGTGGTCTCGGCGCACCGCATGCCCGACGAGATGTTCGAGTACGCCGAAAAGGCCCGCGAGCGCGGCCTGCGTGCGATCATCGCGGGCGCGGGCGGCGCGGCGCATCTGCCGGGCATGCTGGCGGCCAAGACTACCGTGCCCGTGCTCGGCGTACCGGTGGCGAGCCAGTATCTGAAGGGCGTGGATTCGCTGCATTCGATCGTGCAGATGCCCAAGGGCGTGCCGGTTGCGACCTTTGCCATCGGCGAAGCGGGCGCGGCCAACGCGGCGCTCTTTGCCGTCTCGATCCTGAGCGTCACCGACGTCGAATACGCGAACAAGCTCGCGGCTTTCCGCGTGCGCCAGAACGAAGCCGCGCACGCGATGGCGTTGCCAGCGCTGTGAGTGCCACCGTCGGGGCGGGGCTTCCTGCCTCGACGTTAAACCCCCGGTCTGTCCGCGCGTCGCGGCCAGCCGCGACCGACCATTGAAATGAACCCTGACAACACTCCGGTTTCACCGATCCTGCCCGGCGCCTGGCTTGGCATGGTGGGTGGCGGCCAGCTCGGCCGCATGTTCTGCTTTGCGGCCCAGGCGATGGGCTATCGCGTCGCCGTGCTCGACCCCGATGCGGGAAGCCCGGCGGGCGCCGTCGCGGACCGCCATCTGTGCGCGGCCTACGACGACGAAGCCGCGCTCACCGAGCTTTCGCGCCTGTGCGCCGCCATCTCGACCGAATTCGAGAACGTGCCGTCCGCGAGCCTCGACGCACTCGCGAAGTCCACGTTCGTGGCCCCCGCCGGGCGCTGCGTGGCCGTGGCGCAGGACCGCATCGCGGAAAAGCGCTTTATCGCATCGGCGGGCGTGCCGGTGGCGCCGCACGTGGTGATCGAGTCGTCCGAGGCGCTTGCCGCCATCGACAATGCCACCCTCGCCGCCGTGCTGCCGGGCATTCTCAAGACCGCGCGCCTGGGCTACGACGGCAAGGGGCAGGTGCGCGTGGGCAATGCCGACGAAGTGCGCGAGGCGCATGCCGCGCTCGGCGGCGTGCCGTGCGTGCTGGAAAAGCGCCTGCCGCTGAAGTTCGAGGTGAGCGCGCTGATCGCGCGCGGCAGCACCGGCGCGAGCGTGGTCTACCCGCTCGCGCAGAACACGCACCGTAACGGCGTGCTTTCGCACACGATCGTTCCGGCGCCCGACGCGGGCCCGGCGCTCGTGCAGCAGGCCCAGCAGGCGGCGCTGCAGATCGCGGCGAAGCTCGGCTACGTAGGCGTGCTCTGCGTGGAATTTTTCGTGCTGGAGGACGGCTCGCTCGTCGCCAACGAAATGGCCCCGCGCCCGCACAACTCGGGCCACTACACGACCGACGCATGCGCCACGAGCCAGTTCGAGCAGCAGGTGCGCGCGATGACGGGCATGCCGCTCGGCGATACGCGTCAGCACTCGCCGGCCGTGATGCTCAATATCCTCGGCGACGTGTGGTTCCCGGCCGGTGCCGGCGAGGCCAAGGCCCCGCAGGGTCCCCGTTCGGGGTCTGCGCCCATCACGCCGCCGTGGGACCAGGTGGCCGCGATGCCGGCTGCACGCCTGCATCTGTACGGCAAGGAAGATGCGCGCCCGGGCCGCAAGATGGGCCACGTGAATTTCACGGCGGCCACGCTCGAAGAAGCGCGCACGGCCGCGCGAGACTGTGCGCGCCTTTTGCACATCGTCACGAGCTGACAAGCCCGACGCCATGACCGATCTGCAATCCGGCGCCGTGCCGCCTCCGACCGACGCCGATATCGACGAGGCTGCCGCGTTGCTCGACGCGGGCGAACTGGTGGCGTTCCCGACCGAGACCGTCTACGGCCTCGGCGGCGACGCCGCGAGTCCTGACGCTGTCGCGCGTATCTATGCGGCCAAGGGACGGCCGGCGAATCACCCGGTGATCGTGCATCTGCCGCCAGGCGGCGATCCCGGTTACTGGGCGGCCGAGTGGCCCGAGACGGCGCAGAAACTCGTTGCCGCGTTCTGGCCCGGTCCGCTCACCCTGATCGTCAAGCGCCATGCGCGCATTCCCGATGCGGTGAGCGGCGGCCAGGACTCGGTCGGGCTGCGTTGCCCGTCGCATCCGGTCGCGCAAAAGCTGCTGGCGGCATTCTCGAAGCGTCGCGGCGGCCACGGCGGTATCGCCGCGCCTTCGGCGAACCGCTTCGGCCATGTGAGCCCGACTACGGCGCAACACGTGCGCGACGAGTTCGGCAAGGCCGTGCATGTGCTCGACGGCGGCGCGTGCGACGTCGGTATCGAATCGACGATTCTCGATTTGTCGCGCGGTTTTCCCGCGCTGCTGCGCCCCGGGCACATCACGCCGGACGATATCGCACGGGTGCTCGGCGAGGCGCCGCGTCTGCCGGATGGCTCGGACGCCACGGCGCCGCGCGCCTCCGGCACGCTGAAGGCGCACTATGCGCCGCGCACGCCGCTCGCGCTGCTGCCGTTCGAGGCGCTGGAGCCGCTGCTGGCAACGGCGGCCGCACAGGGCGAAGCGGTGGCGCTGGTGGCGCGCGCTTCGCGCGCGCTCGCGTGGGCGAGTGCGCCTCACGTGCATTTCGTCGCCGCGCCGGAAGACCCCCAGGCCTACGCGCGCGAACTCTACAGCCTGCTGCGCGCGCTCGATCGGGCGAATGTCGCGCGCATTCTTATCGAAAAGTTGCCGGAGACGATCGAGTGGATCGCCGTGAACGACCGACTTGGGCGGGCTGCGGCGGCGTTCGAGGCGCAGGGGGAGTAGGGCGCGTTGCGCGCCGCGCAATCCATCGGTCGAAAACAAAAACCCGGCTTGCTGGAAGGCGAGCCGGGTTTTTTACATCGAAGGCGCTCCAAAAAAGAGCGGGCGGCAGAACGCTTACTTCCCAAGCCCCGTCTTTGCAATCGTCTGCTCGACGAACTGGGCGAAGAGCGCATGCGTATGGGTGGTCGGGTGGACCGTGTCCGCGAAGACATAGCTCTGGTCCGCGCCCGCGACCGTGTAGGTGGACGGCGAGCAGAACAGCGACGAGCCGAACTGCGTGCCGTACTCCGCCGCGGTCAGGCCGGTACCCGCGAGCACCGACGGGTTCTTCTGCGCGTAGGCCGTTGCGTTGGCTTCCATCGCCGCGAGATTGCAGGCGGTGCCGGTGTTCGACACGGTGAAGCCCAGCGACTGGTAATCCGGCAGCAGGACCGTATCGAACCACGTGAACGCATCGGCGATGATCACGGCGCCGGACTGGATCTGCGGCGCGATGAGCTGCTCGACCATGCCGTTGTACGCGGCGCTGATGCCGGTCAGCAGCGCCGCGGCGCCAGCCTGCTGGGCGTTCGCTGCCACGCCGAGCGGCGTCTGGCCGATATCGGGTACGGTCATGAACACCACGTGCTTCGCGCCCGAACTGACGATGGTCTGGATCTGCTGCGCCATCGCCGCGGCGGCCGTGGCGATCTGGGCATTGGTTTGCTGCAGGTAGCCGGCGATGAATTCCACCTGGCCGGCCTGCGTGGCCGGCAGTGCGCCGTTCTGCACTTCCACCGGGTATTCGGTCTGCAGCGCCGTGCCGAGCGCGGTCAGGTTTGCGGTCGTCGCCCACTGGAAGATGTCGTTAGCGCCGCCGTCGACCAGGATGAGCTGGTTCGAATTGAACGCCTTGTAGGTGCTGAGGTAGTTCTGCACCTGCGTCACGACCGGCATCGTCGTGGCCGCGGCGTTGTCCGGCGCCCAGCCTTCGCCTTCGGCCAGGACCACGTCCGCGCCGCCCTGCGCGTAGCCGAGGCCGCCCGTGGCATAGGGCGTCACGCCGAAGCCGCCTTCGAAGGCCGGTGTAAGTGTGTTGCCATAGTATTGGGCGACGTTCTGCGTCCACACCTGGCCCGGGTTCGTCGTGAAGCGGCCGCCGCCGAAGCCCGGCAGGATGTTCGGCGAATAGGTGCCGGCGTCGGAGAGACTGTCGCCGAACGTCACGACCTGCAGATTGACGCCGCCCGGCGGCGTCGAACTGGAGCTGCTGCTTCCCCCGCCACCGCCGCCGCAAGCGGCCAGCAGCGCGAAGGCCGCGCTCGCCATGGCGATCTGCGTCGTGCGCAGCAGCGTACGGTGTCCCGGTGCTCGATGCTTCATATTCACTTCATCTCCTCTGTTGTGGCCTTTGATGCCATGTAACGCCGGCCTTGCCTTGTTTCGCGGTTTCCCCTTGGGGCGAGGCCGACAGACTACCGAATCTTTCAGGCTTCGCGCGATCCCTGCGCGCCCCTGGTGTTGTTTTGTTGCGGCACCCAGGCTTCTCCACCGGTCAGGGCGATGCGTTGCGCATGATGTCGCACGGCCCATTCGGGCGGCGCGAACAGCGCAGCGCAGCGCTCGCGCCAGCCGCGCATCCGCGTGAAGTCGCGCGCCATCGAAATCCACTCGTGGAAGGTCGCCTTGAGCGGGTTATACGTATCGAGCGGCTCGACGATGCCGTACACCGGCGGATCGCCCGCGTCTTCCTCGACGTAGCTGCCGAACAGCCGGTCCCAGATCGCGAGCACGCCGGCGTAGTTGCGGTCGATATAGCGGTCGTTGCGGGCGTGATGAACGCGATGCATCGAAGGCGTATTGAGCACGTACTCGAGCCAGCCGAGCTTGCCGATGGCCTGGGTATGGACGAAGAACTGGAACGCGAGATTGACGAGCACGATGCCGACGATCTGCATGGGCGTGAAGCCGATCAAGGCAAGCGGAATCCAGAACATCCACATGCCCGCGACCGGGTACATGAGGCTCTGGCGAAACGCCGTCGAGAGATTGAGCCGGCCCGACGAATGGTGGACCACATGTGCAGCCCAGAGCCAGCGCACGCGGTGGCTCGCGCGATGAAACCCGTAGTAGAGGAGATCCTGGGCGACGAACAGCACGATCCACGCGAGCCATCCGGGCTGCCACGAAACGATGCGGAAATGCCGGTAGACGTAAGCGTAGACGGGGATCGCGACGAGCCAGGCGAGCTTGTCGGCGCCCTGGTGCATCAGCGCGAGCGCGGCGTTGCAAAGCGTGTCGGGCCAGCTATAGAGGGTAGTGCCGGGCCGCGTGCGGGCGAAGTGCCAGGCCTCCCAGCCGATGCCGGCGAGAAAGACGGGCGCGAGCGCGAGCAGCAGCCATTGCGCATCGAACTGCATGAGCGTCCTCCTCCTCCGTCCCGGTGGCGGCGCTGCGGTGCAGCGCGGCATTGTTGTCCGTTCGTTGTCCTGTCGCGCCGGCGCGCGTTGCTTGCGCGCCGCCGGACGATGCCCGTCAGGGTACACGTCTAACGCGCGCGCCTCACGCGGCTTTGCTAGAGGAATGCTTCGGTCCACCGCCCCCGGGACGGGCGGCGCGGCCGATGTGTGCTCAGTACGCGTGGCGGCGTTGCGGGTTTTTACGGACCGGCTTGGGCGCGCGCTTCGGATGCGCCTGCACGTACATCGGCGCCTCTTCCGGCATGCCGTTGTAGACCCATTCGAGCAGGGCGTCGTGCGCTTCGCGCGCGCCTTCCGCGTGCGGATCGTTGATGATGCTCACGACGATCCACGTCTCGCCCGTTTGCGCCGCGACGTAACCTGCGATTGCGCGCACGTCGCGCAGCGTGCCGGTCTTGATATGGGCGTTGCCCTCCACCGCGGCATGGGTGAGGCGGTTGCGCATCGTGCCGTCCACGCCGGGCACCGGCAGCGAGTCGATGAACGGCTGGGCCACGGGGCTGGCGTTCGCGGCCTGCAGCAGGTTCGCGAGCGAGAGGGCGCTGATGTGCTCCTCGCGCGAGAGGCCGCAGCCGTTGTCGAGGACGAGTTCGGGCATGTTAATGCCGCTCTTGCGCAGGAACGCGCCAACGGCGGCCGCGGCCTTCGCGGTGGTGGCGGGCGGCTTGCCCTCCACGGCGCCGAGCGTGAGGAACAGATTGCGCGCCATCACGTTATTGCTGAACTTGTTGATGTCGTGCACGACGTCGGCAAGCGGCGGACTTTCGTGAACCGCGACAACGCGCGCCTGCGGCGGCACGACGCCGTTCTGCACGGTGCCGCCGAAGGTGCCGCCCGCTTGTTGCCATAGCGCGAGGAAGCCGTCGGCGAAGAAAGTGCTGTGGTCGACGGGCGCGGCCATGTTGATCGTGCGCTCGCCGCAGCGAAGCGCATAGCTGCCGTCGAAGCTCGCGGTGACGAGGCCGTTCTGGCCGGGGACGATCTGCGGCGAGGGGAGGAGGCCCCGGCAGGCGCCCGCACGCTCGCGGACCCGGTTGTCGATCTGCCACTGCGCGACGGGCGGCACGACGTCGATCGTCACGCCGTCGCGCGAGGGCGCGAAGGTGAACGAGAGCGACTTGAACGCGTACATCAACGGATCGGGGCCCACGTTGTAGGGCGCATTTTCGTCGCCGTCGAACGAGGGCAGATCGCGTGTCGACACGTCGAACTCGCTCTTGTCGAGCACGAGCGCGCCCTCGATGCGCGCAATGCCCGCCGCGCGGATCTTCTGCACGAGGTCGATCAGTTCCTCGGGCACGAGTTTCGGGTCGCCCGTGCCCTTGATGTAGAGATTGCCGTGCAGCGTGCCCGCGGCGTCGACCTCGCCATCGGTGTAGGCAGTCGTTTTCCAGCGATAGTCGGGGCCGAGCAGCGCAAGGCCGCTGTAGGTCGTGACGAGCTTCATCGTGGAGGCGGGCATCATCGGCTGGCCGGCATTGACCGCGACGCTGGGCTGGCGGTCGCCGACCTTTTCGATCACGACGCTGATTGCCGAAAGCGGCACATGCGCATGTTCGAGTCCGGCCATTACCGAGGGCGGCAGCGTGGTGCTCACGTTGACCGTGGGCAGGCGCGCGCCCTCGGGCTGGGCGTAGGCCGCGGGCACAGCGGCGCAGCCCGCCGCGAGAAAGGCGCAGGCGAGGCGGATCGCCGGCAGCGTGCGCGCGGCGGTGCGCGGCGCGGGACGGCGTGCCATAGAGCGAAATGTAGTGCGAAATACGGAGCAAACGCGGGACAGCGCGGGGGGCATCGAAGCGGGCAGCAGCGTGGCAAGCATGAGAGCGTCGGACGAAAGCGGGCAGTGCAGGGGCGGCGTGCGCCGCAAAAGCGCACATTGTAAAGACCTCGCGTGGCCCGCGCGCAAACTCACCACAAAAAGCCTGCGATTTGCCGTGCGCGGTCCGCTGGCGCCACGGTGCATCCGGGGCGCTAGAATGCAACTGTCCGAACCCTGTGCAAGGCGGCTGCGCCGCCTTGCCGTTTGATTACGATGCGAATACTGCTAGTCGAAGATGACCGCATGATCGCCGAGGGCGTGCGCAAGGCGCTGCGCGGCGAAGGTTTTGCGGTGGACTGGGTCGAAGACGGCGACTCGGCGCTTTCGGCCGTCACCGGCGAACCTTACGATCTGATGCTGCTTGATCTGGGCCTGCCCAAGCGCGACGGGCTCGACGTGCTGCGCACGCTGCGCGCGCGCGGCCTTTCGGTGCCGGTGCTGATCCTCACGGCGCGCGACGCGATCGCCGACCGCGTGAAGGGGCTCGACGCCGGCGCCGACGACTACCTGATCAAGCCTTTCGATCTCGACGAGCTCGGCGCGCGCATGCGCGCGCTGATCCGGCGCCAGTCGGGCCGCAGCGAGTCGATGATCCGGCACGGTTCGATCACGCTCGATCCGGCGTCGCATCAGGTGACCCAGGACGGCGTGCCGATCGCATTGTCGGCGCGCGAATTCGCGCTGCTCGAAGCGCTGATCGCGCGGCCGGGCGCCGTGCTTTCGAAGAGCCAGCTCGAAGAGAAGATGTACGGCTGGGGCGAGGAGATCGGCAGCAATACCGTCGAGGTGTATATCCACGCCCTGCGCAAGAAGCTGGGCGCCGACCTGATCCGCAACGTGCGCGGGCTCGGTTACATGATCGCGAAAGACGCGTGACACGACCCGCTTTGCATGGGATGGGACGAGGCGCTGAAGCGCCGGGTTCCATCGACAGGAGATCCACGCGCCGATGAGTTCCATCCGACGACAACTGCTGTTCTGGCTGCTCGCGCTCGTCGTGGCGGGCGTCGGGCTCGCGGGCTGGCTGATCTATCGCCAGGCGCTGGCCGAGGCCAACGAGCTGTTCGACTACCAGTTGCAGGAGATCGCCGAGGCGCTGCCCTCGGAGCCGTTCAACGAAATTCTGAGTTCGCGCGATACCGGCAATGAAGGCATCGTCCTGCAGATCTGGAATCGCAACGGAGTCCTGATGTATTACTCGCACCCGCGCGCGCCGCTTGCGCCGCGCGCCGAGCTGGGCTTTTCGACCGAGCGCACCGACCGCGGCGACTGGCGCGTGTATGGCGCGATCGTCGGCGACAACGTCGTGCAGCTTGCCCAGCCCGTGTCGGTGCGCAACCGGCTTGCCGCGAACGTCGCGCTGCGCACGCTGTGGCCGCTGATCGTCCTGTTGCCCTTTCTCGGGCTGGCGGTCTGGCTCGTCGTGGGCCGCGGGCTCGCGCCGCTCGCGCGCGTGGCGCGCGCGCTCGATACGCGCCATCCCGAGGCGCTCGACCCGTTGCCCGAGCAACGATTGCCGCGCGAAGTCATGCCGCTCGTGCACGCCCTCAATGCGCTGCTCGATCGGCTTGCGCAGGCGATCGACACGCAAAAGGCCTTTGTCGCCGACGCGGCGCACGAACTGCGCACGCCGCTCGCGGCCGTGCAGATCCAGGCGCAACTGGTTGCGCGCGCAAAGGACGACGAGACGCGCCGCGAGGCGCTCGGCGATCTGCAGGCGGGCGTCACGCGCGCCACGCGTCTCGCCGAGCAGTTGCTCGCGCTCGCGCGCTCCGAGCCCGATGGGCATGCGCGCGAGTGCAGCGTCGACCTGCACGCGCTGCTCGACGATTGCGTCGCGGCCTATGCGCCCGTCGCGCAGCAGCGCGGTGTCGATCTCGGCATCGAGGAGAGCGCGGCGGCGTCGGTGCATGGCGATGCCGATGCGCTGCGCGTGATGCTCAACAACCTGCTGGACAACGCAACGAAATACACGCCGCCGGGCGGCCGCGCGGATGTCTGCCTGCGCGTGGAGGACGGGCATCCCGTCGTGCGTATCGCGGACAGCGGTCCGGGAATTCCCGTGGAGGAGCGCAGCCGTGTGTTCGACCGCTTCTACCGCGTCGGCCCCGGGGCGGCGCGCGCCCGCACCGACATTTCGGGCACGGGGCTCGGTCTCGCCATCGTGCGCCGCATTGCCGACCAGCACGATGCCAGAATCTCGCTTGGCGATTCGGCTGCGGGCGGTCTGCTGGTCGAGGTGCGTTTCTGATGCCAACGGCATGCCACGCGCCGCCACCTGCCGCTACGATCAGCCGCGGGGAACTTTTCCGCATGGGGCGCAGCGTGCTTAAGGCTCTTTTAAGTGACACCCCTTAGTCTTCGTATCGTCGTGACAGTACGCCGCTTCAAGGAGTCCGCAATGAACACCAAAGTCTTCACCCGCAGTGCCGTGGCGATCGCCGTTGCCGTCGCGTTGTCGGCGGGCTACGTGGCGGGTCGCCGCGACGTTCCGGCCCCGCAGGTCATCACGCCGGCGCAGGCCGCGATGATGCCGGCGGAAGCGGCCGCCAAGACCGGCATTCCCGACTTCTCCGGACTCGTCGAAACCTATGGGCCGGCGGTCGTCAACATCAGCGCGAAGCACGTGGTCAAGCAGACGGCGATGAAGGGCGGCGGTCCGCAACAGCTGCCCATCGATCCGAGCGATCCGTTCTACCAGTTCTTCAAGCACTTCTACGGCGGCGTCCCCGGCGGTGGCGGCGACGACGGCGGCCAGTCCGATGCGCCTAGCACGAGCCTCGGCTCCGGGTTCATCATCAGCCCGGACGGCTATATTCTGACGAATGCGCACGTCGTGGACGGCGCGAACGTCGTGACCGTGAAGCTCACCGACAAGCGTGAATTCAAGGCGAAAGTGGTCGGCGCGGACAAGCAGTCCGACGTCGCCGTGCTGAAGATCGACGCGAAGAACCTGCCGACCGTGAAGATCGGCGACCCGCACCAGAGCAAGGTGGGCCAGTGGGTGGTCGCAATCGGTTCGCCCTACGGCTTCGACAACACCGTGACCTCGGGCATCATCAGCGCCAAGTCGCGCTCGCTGCCGGACGAGAACTACACGCCTTTCATCCAGACCGACGTGCCGGTCAACCCCGGCAACTCGGGCGGCCCGCTCTTCAACCTGAACGGCGAAGTGATCGGCATCAACTCGATGATCTACTCGCAGACGGGCGGCTTCCAGGGCCTTTCGTTCGCCATTCCGATCGACGAGGCGATGAAGGTCAAGGACGAGCTCGTCAAGACCGGCCACGTGAGCCGCGGCCGCCTCGGCGTGGCGGTGCAGTCGATGAACCAGACGCTTGCCAACTCGTTCGGCATGGACAAGCCGCACGGCGCGCTCGTAAGTTCCGTCGACGCGGGCGGTCCGGCCGCGAAGGCGGGGCTCAAGCCTGGCGACGTCATTGTCGCCGTCAACGGCCAGGCGGTGGACGACTCGTCCGACCTGCCGTCGATGATCGCGGGCATGAAGCCGGGCACCAAGGCCGATATCCAGGTGTGGCGCGACAAGTCGACGAAGGACTTCAGCGCGACCATCGGCGCGCTCTCCGACGCGAAGGTGGCGTCGAGCGACGGGCAAGGCGCGCAGATGCAGAGCCGGCTCGGCGTGGCGGTGCGTCAGCTCACGCCGGACGAAAAGAGCAACGACTCGGTCGATCACGGCCTGATGGTCGAGCAGGCGGACGGCGCGGCGGAGAATGCCGGCATCCAGCCCGGCGACGTCATCCTCGCGGTGAACGGCCGTCCGGTGTCGACCGCCGACCAGCTCAAGCAGATGATCGCGCAAGCCGGCAACAGCATTGCGCTTCTGATCCAGCGCGACAACGCGCAGATCTTCGTGCCGGTCGATCTCGGCTGATTGTCGGCTGATCCCGGGCTGATCGTGCCCTTTGTGTTAATCGCTGCCGCTGTTGGCCTCATGCCACGGTGGCAGTGTCGTTTTCGGAGGCCGGTCCGTTCGCCCGCCGTGCCGCGATCCGCAACATTTGACACAGAAATCACCTATATCTATTGGTTCTTCGGCTGGACGATGCGGGCATGCTCTTTGCGCGTCCTCATCTCCCAGGCAACCTGTAAAGGAGCGGTCACAATGAAAACGTCCATCTCCACACGTCCCATCGCTTCGGTCCTGCTCTCTGCGGCGCTCGCGCTCGGTTTCATGGGGACTGCCGCGGCGCAGCAAAACAACGCCGGCGGCACGGTCGGCGGCTCGAGCGCCGACAATACGAGCGCCGGCAACGTCAACGGCACAGGTATGCCGCAGATCCAGCAGCAGGGCGACGTGTCGTTCGTGTCGGGCGGTGTCGGCCAGGACGAATCGAAGGCGCTGCAACACGCCGAGCACCGGTGGCCGCTCGCGCTGCGCTTCACGGGGCCCGGCGGCGAGTTTCTTGCCGACGTGCGCGTGCAGATCGCCGACGCGCACGGCGCAAACCTCCTCGACACGACGTCGCGCGGTCCGTACATGCTCGTGAAGCTGCCGCCGGGCCGCTATACGGTGCATGCGAGACACGCGGGCGTCGACAAGACGAGCGCCGTGACGGTGGGCGCGAACGGCGGCGCTCGCGCGGCGTTCAACTGGTAAGACGGCGCCCCCGGCTGGGCGGCGTGCCGCCGCCGGAGTTTGCGCGATCGGGTTGAGCAATCGAGCGGACTTTCGCCGATAATGAAGGCAGGGCTGGCCGCGCGCTGCAGGCGCGCCAGCCGGAAACGGTGCGCGACGCTCATGCGCCGTGCGCATGGCATCGGCCCGGCGGGCGCAGACTCGCCGGCCAGACGGGACGCCCCGCGAGGCGCCGCCGCGATCAGACAGGGAGCCGGACATGGCGAACACCGCCAATGAAAAGGACGCCGGTCATCGCATCGACATCGGCGCGAATCGCCATCGCGTGCGCGTGATCCATGGCGGGATCACGATTGCCGACACGCTTGCGGCCCTCACGCTATCGGAAACCGGCTATCCCGACGTGTTCTATATTCCCCGCGCCGACGTGAACATGGCGCGGCTCGAGCGCTCCTCTCGCACGTCGCGCTGCCCGTACAAGGGCGAGGCGTCGTATTTCCATCTGCGCACCGAAGACGGTCGCGTCGAGGACGTTGCGTGGAGCTACGAAGCGCCGATCGAGGGCGCAAACGGCATCAAGGGCTATCTGGCGTTTTACGCTTCGCGCGTGGACCGGATCGATCAGACATCCTGACCGGTACGAACGCGCATTCGGGGGAGCCGCCATGGAACTGAACGACGCATTACGCATTCCGCTTGCGCCGTCCGTCGTCTGGGAGGCGCTGCAAGACAGCGCGCTCGTGCGCGCGAGCATGGAGTACTGCGAGTCGTTCCGGCGCCTCGCGCCGGGCGAGTTTGCGCTGACGCTGACCGTGCCGCTCGGGCCGTTGCGCGCGCGCTACGAAGTGCGCGCTCACATCGCCGGCGATGCCTCGCAGGTACCGACTACGCCGCGCCGCGTGCTGAGCTTTCGCGCGCGCGCCGACGGCATCGGGTCGCTGCGCGGGCAGATCGACATCGCGCTGCGCGCCGACGATCATCCGGGCGGGCCGGCCGGTCTCCTGAAGGGCGCGAACACGCGCATCGACTACTCGCTCTGGGCGACGCTCACGGGGCCGCTCGCCGGATTGCCGTCGCGCCAGCTCGAAAATGCGCTGCGCGAAGTCGCCGACGATTTCTTCACCGAATTCTGCGCCGTCATCGAAGCGAAGCACGGCAAGGCGCCGAATCGCGCCGCGGGCAAGGAGCCGCGCCGCAGCCACGTGTTCCTGCGGCCGATCAATCTGGCGGGTGTCGCGCGCCGCGCGCATCTGTTGCCGCAGCACACCGGGGGCACGCTGAGCGGGCGCGCCGCCAGCACATTGCACCCCGAACCCACGCCCCACGCCATGCCCAACTGGGCGTGGGCCGCGCTGATCTTCTTCGTCGCGCTGCTGCTATATGCGGCGCGGCGCTTCGCCGAAAGCTGACGCACGCCGAAGCACCGCCCCGAAGCAACCCGTTCGGCCGCTCAGTCCGCTGCGCCGGGCGCTCCCGCGCCCATGCGCAGCGCCGGGCTATAGCGCAGCATGTCGAGCATCCCCTCCACATGCCGCTGCGCGTAGGTGGCGACGTCGAACACGTCGGGCAGGATCGCCATGTCGTGCAGCATGCCCGTGATGAACGAGTGCAGCAGGCGCGCGCCGCGCGCCGCATCGAGATCCGCCGGCAACTGGCCTTTGGACATCGCGTTGCGCAGACCCTCGTCGATCCGCGCGAGCCCTTCGCGCATGTTGGACTGGTGACGCGCCATCACCGGTCCCATCTCCTCCACGAACTCGCACTTCATAAACAGGATTTCGAACACGCGGCGGCGCCGGGCGTCCGTCGCCGTGTCGCGCAGGCACGTCACGCACAGGTCGCGAATGCGCCCGAGCGGATCCGGTTCGGAGGGATCGACCGTGGCGGCTTTGAGTTCGTCGAGCGGCAGCAATACGCGGTCGAACATGGCCGTGAACACGTCTCCCTTGTTCTCGAAGTGCCAGTAGATCGCGCCGCGCGTAACGCCGGCGGCCTGGGCGATATCGGCGAGGGATGTGCGCGAGACGCCCTTCTCGAAGAAGACGTGCTCGGCGGCGTCGAGGATCCGGTTGCGCGTCTCCTGCGCTTCCTCTTTCGTGCGTCGGGCCATGGTTCTGCGTGTTGTATGAATAACGAGGGTGTGGGGTTTTTGTAAGCGACTACCGAAATATCTGCTGCGCCTGGAATCTGGGACGCGCAGATTGCCCTGGAGATAGCCGTCAGGAATGACGTTTCGTTCTTAAACATTCGTTCGCGAATGTATCTATAATAGCACCCCACCACCTGGTATCTGATTGGTGAATGTCCGGTTACTATCCGTCACTGGCCCGCGTGGCCGTAGAAACCCCAATGCGCGATGCCGTCGTCAAGGCGGCGCCGCAAAACAGCCAGGACGGATGCGCTGGCCGGAACTGCGCCTCGAAGAAGTCAAGGTTATCCGTCAGGTATTGCCAGATGCTGGCGTGCGTTGCCGTCCCGCCCTCAGTGGGGCGCCGCATGCTCTTTTTTTGTCAGCTATAGACAGAGGTCGCTCCATGCGCGTCGAACGGGTTCCATTCCACCTGATCAGTATCGCGACGGCTGCCGTCGTGCTCGCAGCGTGCGGGCAACAGCAGTCGGCGCCGCAGCAGCAAACGCCCGAAGTGGGCGTCGTGACGGTCCAGCCGACCGCCGTGCCGGTCGTCACCGAACTGCCGGGCCGCACCAACGCCTTCCTCGTCGCGCAGGTGCGCGCGCGGGTCGACGGGATCGTGCTGCGCCGCGAATTCACCGAAGGCGCCATCGTCAAGGCCGGTCAGCGGCTCTACAAGATCGACCCGGCGCCCTACATCGCCGCGCTGAACAGCGCGAAGGCCACGCTCGCCAAGGCGCAGGCCAATCTCGTCACGCAGAACGCGCTCGTGGCGCGCTACAAGGTGCTCGTTGCCGCGAACGCCGTGTCGAAGCAGGACTACGACAACGCCGTCGCGGCCCAGGGCCAGGCGCAGGCGGACGTCGACGCCGGTAAGGCCTCCGTCGATACCGCGCAGATCAACCTCGGCTATACGGATGTCATCTCGCCCGTCACGGGCCAGGTCGGGATTTCGCAGGTCACGCCGGGCGCCTACGTGCAGGCGAGCCAGGCCACGCTGATGTCCACCGTGCAGCAGCTCGATCCCATGTACGTCGACCTCACGCAGTCGAGTCTCGACGGCCTCAAACTGCGCCGCGACGTCCAGGAAGGGCGCCTGAAGACGAGCGGCCCGAATGCCGCCAAGGTCACGCTCGTGCTGGAAGACGGCCGCAGCTACAAGGAGCAGGGCAAGCTGCAGTTCACCGACGTGACGGTCGACCAGACCACGGGCTCGGTGACGGTCCGCGCGCTGTTCCCGAATCCCGACCGCGTGCTGCTGCCGGGCATGTTCGTGCGCGCGCGTATCGAGGAAGGCGTGAACGACAGCGCGTACCTCGTGCCGCAGATCGGCGTGCAGCACGACCAGAAGGGCCAGGCGTCGGTGTTGGTCGTCGACAGTGCCAACAAGGTCGAATCGCACGTCATCCAGACTTCGGGCACGCAGGGCCAGGACTGGATCGTCGACAGCGGCCTGAATCCGGGTGACCGCGTGATCGTGCAGGGTACCGAGAAAGTGCGCCCGGGCGCGACCGTGAAGGCCGTCGACGCGCAATTGCCGCCGCCGCCCCCGCCGGGCGCGCCTTCGGCGGACATGACGACGTCCGCCGCGAGCACTGCGGGTGGCGCCGCCTCGGGTGCGCAGGCAGGGCACGCACAAGCGGCGGCGTCCGCCGCGCCTGCCGCCTCCGCCGCGCAATAACAGGGAGCCTGCTTCATGGCAAAGTTTTTTATCGATCGCCCGATTTTTGCGTGGGTGATCGCCATCATCCTGATGCTGGCGGGCGTGGCCTCGGTGTTCACGCTGCCGGTGGCGCAGTATCCGACCATTGCGCCGCCGGCCATCCAGATCACCGCGACCTACCCGGGCGCGTCCGCGAAGACGGTGGAAGACACGGTCACGCAGGTCATCGAGCAGCAGATGAGCGGTCTCGATCACCTGCTGTATCTCTCGTCCACCAGTGACGACTCGGGCACGGCCACGATCACGCTGACCTTCGCTGCGGGCACCAACCCGGACATTGCGCAGGTGCAGGTGCAGAACAAGCTGCAGCTCGCCACGCCGATCCTGCCGCAGGTGGTGCAGGAGCTCGGCATCAAGGTCACGAAGTCGAGCAGCAGCTTCCTGCTCGTGCTCGCGTTCGTGTCCGAAGACCACAGCATGTCGAAGTACGACCTCGCGAACTATGTGGCGTCGAACGTCGAAGATCCGGTCAGCCGGATCGACGGCGTGGGTATCGTCACGCTGTTCGGCTCGCAGTACGCGATGCGGATCTGGCTCGACCCGAACCGGCTGAACAACTACGGCTTGACGCCCGTCGACGTCAGCAATGCGATCGCCGCGCAGAACGTGCAGATCGCGGGCGGCCAGCTCGGCGGCACGCCTTCGGTGGCGGGGCAGTCGTTCCAGGCGACCATCACCGAATCGACGCTGCTGCACACGCCCGAGGAGTTCGGCAACATCCTGCTGAAGGTGAACCAGGACGGTTCGCGCGTGCTGCTGAAGGACGTGGCCCGCATCTCGCTCGGCGGCGAAAACTACAACTTCGACACGAAGTACAACGGTTCGCCGACCGCCGGTCTCGGCATTCAGCTCGCGACGGGGGCGAATGCGCTGCAAACGGCGAAGCTCGTGCGCGAAAAGGTCGACCAGCTCTCGAAGTACTTCCCGCATGGTCTCGTCGTGAAGTATCCGTACGACACGACGCCGTTCGTGCGCCTGTCGATCGAGGAAGTGATCAAGACGCTGCTGGAAGGCATCGTGCTCGTGTTCCTCGTGATGTATCTGTTCCTGCAGAACCTGCGCGCGACGCTGATTCCGACCATCGCGGTGCCGGTGGTGCTGCTCGGCACCTTCGCGATCATGGCGGCGGTGGGCTTCTCGATCAACACGCTCTCGATGTTCGGTCTCGTGCTGGCGATCGGCCTGCTCGTGGACGACGCGATCGTGGTCGTGGAGAACGTCGAGCGGGTGATGGTGGAGGAGGGGCTGTCACCGAAGGAGGCCACGAAGAAGGCGATGGGCCAGATCACCGGCGCACTCGTCGGCGTGGCGCTCGTGCTCTCCGCGGTGTTCGTGCCGGTGGCGTTCTCGGGCGGCTCGGTGGGCGCCATCTACCGGCAGTTCTCGCTGACGATCGTGGCCGCGATGGTGCTGTCCGTGATGGTCGCGCTGATTCTCACGCCGGCACTCTGCGCGACGATCCTCAAGCCGATTCCGCAGGGTCACCACGAAGAGAAGAAGGGCTTCTTCGGCTGGTTCAACCGGACCTTCGAAACGAGCCGCGACAAGTACCACAGCGGCGTGTACCACGTGATCAAGCGCTCGGGGCGCTGGCTCATCATCTATCTGGCGGTGATCGTCGCGGTGGGCATGCTGTTCGTGCGTCTGCCGAAGTCGTTCCTGCCCGATGAGGACCAGGGCACGATGTTCGTGCTCGTGCAGACGCCTTCCGGCTCGACGCAGGAAACCACGGAGCGCACGCTCGACAACATCGAGAACTACCTGCTCACCGACGAGAAGAGCATCGTCGAATCGGTGTTCACGGTGAACGGCTTCAGTTTCGCGGGCCGCGGCCAGAACGCGGGTCTCGTGTTCGTGAGGATGAAGGACTACAAGGAGCGCCAGCACGCGGACCAGAAGGTTCAGGCACTGGTGCGCCGCATGTTCGGCCGCTACGCGGGCTACAAGGACGCGCTGGTGATTCCGGTGAATCCGCCGTCGATTCCCGAGCTGGGCACGGCATCGGGCTTCGACTTCGAGCTGGAAGACCGCGGCGGTGTCGGTCACGAGAAGCTGATGGAAGCGCGCAACATGCTGCTCGGCATGGCGGCGCAGAACCCGACGCTCGCGCTCGTGCGCCCGAACGGCCTGAACGATACGCCGCAGTACAAGGTGGATATCGACCGCGAGAAGGCGAATGCGCTCGGCGTGACGGCGGCGGCCATCGACCAGACGTTCTCGATCGCGTGGGCGTCGTCGTACGTGAACAACTTCCTCGACACCGACGGCCGGATCAAGAAGGTGTACGTGATGGCCGACGCGCCGTTCCGCATGAACCCGTCGGACCTGAACATCTGGTACGTGCGCAACGGTGCGGGCGGGATGGTGCCGTTCAGCTCGTTCGCCACCGGCCAATGGACTTACGGCTCGCCGAAGCTCGAACGCTACAACGGTATTTCGTCGATCGAAATCCAGGGGCAGGCGGGCGCGGGCAAGTCGACGGGCCAGGCGATGACGGCCATGGAGCAGATCGCGGCGAAGCTGCCCGCGGGCGTCGGCTACGAATGGACCGGCCTGTCGTTCCAGGAAATCCAGTCGGGCTCGCAGGCGCCGATCCTCTACGGCATCTCGATCCTCGTCGTGTTCCTGTGTCTGGCGGCGCTGTATGAGAGCTGGTCGATCCCGTTCGCGGTCATCATGGTGGTGCCGCTGGGCGTGCTCGGCGCGCTGCTCGCGGTGACGCTGCGCGGACTGGAAAACGACGTGTTCTTCCAGGTGGGTCTGCTGACCACGGTGGGTCTTTCGGCGAAGAACGCGATTCTGATCGTGGAGTTCGCGCGCGACCTGCAGGCCGACGGCAAGATGGGGCCGATCGAGGCGGCGCTCGAAGCTTCGCGTCTGCGGCTGCGTCCGATCCTGATGACGTCGATGGCGTTCATTCTGGGCGTGTTGCCGCTCGCGATCAGCAACGGCGCGGGCTCGGCGAGCCAGCACGCCATCGGTACGGGCGTGATCGGCGGCATGATCACGGCTACGTTCCTCGCGATCTTCATGATCCCGATGTTCTTCGTCGTGATTCGCGCGAAGTTCGCGGGTGAGAAGGAAGATCCGGCCGCGGCGCTCGAGCACTATGAAGAGCACCATGCGCACGACCACGACGATGCGAACGGTGGTGGCCAGGGTGGAAACGCCGGCGGCAATGGTGGGCGCAGCGGTGGTGACAACGGCCCGGGCAAGGAAGGACACTGAGATGCAAAAACTATCCGCAATTGCAGTGGCCGCCGCAGTGGCCACCACCGTCCTCGCGGGCTGCACGATGGAGCCGTGGTATCACCGGCCCGAAGCACCGGTCACGCAGACTTTCCCCGAAGGCGGCGTCTACGCGACGCAGCCGGGGCAGCCTGGCGGCGTGCAGAACGGCCGCAGCGCCAACGGCTCGGCTGCCACCGACATCGGCTGGCGCGACTTCTTTACCGATCCGCGTTTGCAGGAGCTCGTCGATCTCGCGCTGAAGAACAACCGCGACCTGCGCGTTTCGGTGCTGAATGTCGAGGCGGCGCGCGCGCAGTACCGGATCACGCGTGCGCAGCTTCTGCCGACTCTCGATGCCGTCGGGTCGGACAATCGCCAACGCGTTCCCAAGGACTTCCAGTTCATCCCGCAAAATCCGTACAGCACGTACAACGTGGGCCTGCAGGCGTCCTGGGAAATCGATTTCTGGGGGCGTATCCGCAGCCTGAAGGACCAGGCGCTGGCGCAGTACCTTTCGACGGCGCAGGCGCGCAAGGCGGCGGAAATCTCGCTCGTTTCGCAGGTCGCGGACCAGTATCTGACGATGCTGGCGGATGACGAGTTGCTGAAGGTCACGCAGAACACGCTGAAGACGGCGCAGGATCAGTACACCATCACGAAGGCCCAGTTCGACAACGGGACGGGCACCGAACTCGATCTGCGCCAGGCGCAGACCGTGGTCGAGACCGCGCAGGCCAACCTGCAGGCGCAACTGCGCGCTCGCGCGCAGGCCGAGAACGCGCTCGTGCTGCTGATCGGCGAACCGCTGCCGGCCGACCTGCCGCCGGGGCTGCCGCTCAATTCGCAGAATCTGCTGACCGACATTCCCGCCGGGCTTCCATCCGACCTGCTTACGCGGCGTCCGGACATCATGGAGGCCGAGGAGACCCTGCTTGCCGCGAACGCGAACATCGGCGCGGCGCGCGCGGCGTTCTTCCCGCAGATCTCGCTGACGGGCTCCTTCGGCACGGAAAGCCTGTCTCTTGGCGATCTCTTCAAGGCGGGCACGGCGGCGTGGACCTTCGTACCGCAGATCACGATGCCGATCTTCACGGGCGGCCAGAATCTGGCGAACCTGGACTACGCGAACATCCAGAAGCGCATCGAGATCGCGAACTACGAGAAGGCGATCCAGTCGGCGTTCCGCGAGGTCGCGGACGGGCTTGCCGCGCGCGGCACCTACGATCAGCAGATCGCGGCGCTCGAGCGCGACACGTTCGCCAACCAGCGGAGCCTGGATCTTTCGGATCTGCGTTACAAGAATGGTGTGGACAGCTATCTTTCGGTGTTGACGGCCCAGACCAACCTGTACGCCGCGCAGCAGACGCTGATCCAGACGCAGCTTGCCCGGCAGACCAATCTGGTCGATCTGTACCGTGCGCTCGGCGGCGGCTGGATCGAGCATGCCGGCGAGACGCCGCGTGAGGCCGACGCGCCGGCCGATTACGGTGCGGCGAGCGCGCCGGCGGCCGCTTCGGCCGCAACGGCAGGGTGATCGTGCCCGGCATCGTCTAGCGATGCTTCTGCAGAGAACGCCACGGGAAACCGTGGCGTTTTTTTTCGCATAGGCCGCGAGCCTGAAGGGATGAAAAAGCGGGAATGAAAAAGCGGGAATAAAAAAAGCGCCACGGTCTCCCGTGGCGCCGAACCAGCAAAAGGTCACGGCCGGTGGGCCGTGACACCTCTCGCGTCAACTCAATGTGCTGCCGAACGCGGCATTTCGTGGCCCGGCGTCTGGCTTTGCGCGTCGTCTTGCGCGCTCGGGCTTTCGAGATCGTGGCCCGCGCGGCGGATATCGCGCTCGGCACCCTTTTCGCTCCTCACGCCGTTGAAGATCAGGTTGAGGACCACGGCCGAAACCGAGGCCAGCAGAATGCCGCTATGGAGAATCGGGGCGAGGGCGGGCGGCAGCTTCGCGAAGAAATGCGGCGACACCACCGGCACGAGGCCGAAACCCACGCTCACGGCGACGATGAAGAGGTTGTGCTGGTTCTTCACGAAGTCCACGCGGCCGAGCGCCTTGATGCCGTTCGCCGCCACCATGCCGAACATCACGATGCCCGCGCCGCCCAGCACGAAGGCCGGCACCGAGGCAACCATCTGCGCCATCTTCGGGAAGAGACCGAGCAGCACGAGGATCAGGCCGCCGGTCGCGCACACGAAGCGGCTCTTCACCCCCGTAATGCCGATCAAGCCGACGTTCTGCGAGAACGAGGTGTGCGGGAACGAGTTGAAGATGCCGCCGATCATCGTGCCGAGGCCGTCCACGCGCAGGCCGCGCACGAGCGTCTGCTGATCGACGGGACGATCGACCATGTCGCCCACGGCGAGAAACATGCCGGTGGATTCGATGAAGGTGACGAACATCACGATCACCATCGTCGCGATGGGCAGCACGTGGAAGACCGGCAGGCCGAAGTGGAATGGCATCGGAAAGCCGACCCAGTGCGCGTTCGCCACGCCGTCGAGGTTGACGCGGCCGAGCACGAGCGCGATGGCGAAACCCGCGACGATGCCGAGCAGCACCGAAATGTTCGAGATGAAGCCGCGCCCGAATTTGTTGATGAGCAGGATCAGCATCAGCACGAGCAGCGAGAGGCCGAGGTAGACGGGGTTACCGTAGTCGGGGTTGCCGACACCACCAGCGGCCCAGTTGATGCCCACCTCCATGAGCGACAGGCCGATCACCGTGATCACGGTGCCCACCACGACGGTCGGGAAGAACCGCAGCAGCTTGCCGATCAGCGGCGCGATGAGGATGCCGATCGCGCCCGCCGCGATCGTGGAGCCGAAGATGTCGAGGATGCCGAGCGAAGGATCGGTGCCGATCGCGATCATCGGGCCGACCGAGGCGAACGTGCAGCCCATGATGACAGGCAGGCGGATACCGAAGATCCAGAGGCCGAGCGTCTGGATCAGCGTGGCGATGCCGCAGGCGAACAGGTCGGCACTGATGAGGAAGGCGATCTGGTCTTTGGGCAGCCACAGTGCGCTGCCGATGATGAGCGGCACCGCAACCGCACCCGCGTACATCACGAGGACGTGCTGGATGCCGAGGGTGAGAAGCTGGCCGGTGGGCAGCCGCTCGTCGACCGGGTGGACCTGGGCCCTTTCGTTACCCTTGGGGTGCATGTGTCTCTCTCCGTTACTCTGGTTTGGAATATGGCCTCCAAGGTATGCGGAACGACAAGCCCCAACAAGACCACTGGAGACTATTTCCTGCTTTCCGGGGGTGATATGCCTGTGGCGCGTCCAATATGCGGGATAGCCCTGATGCCGGTGCGCGCGGGACGCATGGATTGTTCCGCGGGTGGGCGGGGCGCCGGACGCCGCGACGCACGCAAGCGCGCAAAATCCGTTGTTTCGGGCGCCAGGCCGGGCCGGCAGGGGTATCGACACCATCCCGGCACACGGATCGTTGCCGAAAAAGTCCCGGTGCGAAGATTGGGTGGCGCGCGGTCCGGCCGGTATGGAATATGGCCACAGCGCTATGAACCCTATTTCACTTTCCGCATGGAGGCGATTTTGCGGTGCGGCGCGACCCATCGGGTTAACCCGCGAACGGCCGATTTTGGCGTCGATTTTCGTGTCGTTCCGGGGCGTCGCGCGATGCAGCGCATGACCCCGCTATCATGGTCGCTTTCCGGTCTCTTCGACACACCTTTTCTCCATGAGTCACACGCACGCGCGCTTCCTCGGCATCGATCTCGGCACCGGTTCGCTGAAGGTTGCGATAGTCGATGAAGCCGGTATCGAACGCGCGGCGGCGAGCGCTGCTTACGCACTCGATACGCCGCAGCCCGGCTGGGCCGAAATTCCCGTTTCACGCTGGTGGGACGCGTTATGCGCGGCCTGCGCCCGCCTGCCCGCCGACGAGCGCGCGGCGGTGCGAGCCATCGGCTTTTCCGGGCAGATGCACGGCGTCGTGCTGACCGACGAAACGGGCCGCGCCCTGCGTCCCGCGATGCTGTGGCCCGATACGCGCGCGCATGCGCTACTCGATGCCTGGCCGGAGCCGCAGGACAATCCGGTTGCGCCCGGCATGGCAGGTCCGCTGCTGCGCTGGGTAATGCTGCACGAGGCAGGTATCGCGCACGGCGCGCGCTGGGCCTTGCAGCCGAAGGATTGGCTGCGTGTGGCGCTCGGCGGCGCACCGATTGCCGATCCGTCCGATGCGTGTGCGACTGCGCTCGCCACGCCAGACGGCACATGGGATGCCGCGCTGATCGAACGCCTCGGCTTGCCCGCGCGTTGGTTCGCGCCGCTCGCGGCATCGGGCGAGGCGAGCGGCGCGCTCTCTGCCGATGCCGCGCAGGCGCTGGGTCTCACCGCGGGCATCGCGCTCGCGGCAGGCGCGGGCGACACGCCGTGCGCCGCGCTTGGCAGCGGCCTTGCTCCCGAGGGCGACGCGCTGCTCACCACCGGCACGGGCGGCCAGATTCTCGTCACCGCGCGCCGCGAGCCGGCCGCGCGGCGCGGCCTGCATCGCTACCGTTCGGCGGATGGCGGCTGGTACACGATGGCGGCGATGCAGAACGTGGGTGTGGCGCTCGAAGCTGTGCGCGGCTGGCTGGCTTATGACTGGGCTCACGCGTATGAGGAAGCGTTCGGCGCAGCGCCTTCCCCGGCACTCGCCTTTCTGCCTTACCTGAGCGGCGAGCGCTCGCCATGGCTCGATCCGGCGGCGCGCGGCGGCTGGCTAGGTGCCGGGCTGGGCGACACGCGCGGCACGCTCATGCGCGCCGCGTTCGAAGGGGTGGCGTTCGCCCTACGTGCGGGGCTCGACGCGATACGCGAGAGCGGCACGCCCATCGTGAAGCTGAAGCTTGCGGGCGGCGGCTCGGTCGATGCGCGCTGGCGGCAACTGCTTGCCGATGCGCTCGACGTCGAACTCGACGCCATCGATTGCCCGAACGCCGCCGCGCGCGGCGCCGCGATGCTGGGCGGCCTCGCCTGCGGACACTGGCGCGAGACGGACCTCGCTGCACTCGCGCCTACGGCAACACGCGTGGCGTCGCCGGGCGGAGATGCGGCGCTTGCGCAGCGTTATGCGCGTTTTATCGATCTCTATGGCCGCACGCGGTCATGGTTTCCGGTAGCGCAGTGAACGGTGCCCGGTTCATAGCCTTCGTCCGTGCAGCTCACAAGCTTGAGGGCGCTCGCAAGCAGGCAGACTGCCAGTAGCAAAAAGAAAACGACATAGGGTGTTCTCATTTTTGTCACGCCCGGCTCATCGCCAATGGCCGGGAACCCAGCCGCCATAAGGCCCGTAGTGCCCCGGAACCCATACCGCCCCCGGTCCCGGCGCCGGCGCGACCACGCACCCCGGAAGGACAATGCTCAGCGCGATGCATAGAGCCAGGACTTTCAAACTGCGTTTCATATATCTCTCCCATTCCAGTTCTGCAAACGTGCGCGACAGAAGACAGGCACGGCTTCACCATCTCCGGTATCCGTAGGCGCGACCGTGCCAGCCTGGGTGCCATCCCCATCCCCTGTGCCAACCCCATCCGGCATGCCACCAGCCGATGCCCGGATGCCACCATCCCCAGCCCACGCCCACGTTGTAGCGCCACACGTAGCCGACCGCGGGCGCGACGCCCACCGGCGCAACATAGGCCACGCCGGGAGGCACCACCACGGCCGGGGGCGGGGCGACGACGACCGGAGGCGCAACCGGCACGGCGGGCGCCACGATCACCTGGGCGTGGGCGCTTGAGCAGCACACCGCGCCAGTCAGACACAGGGCTTTGAGCAAGGTATTCATGGCATTCAATCCTGGATTAAGGGATTCGGAGCGGGGCTCGCATCATCCTCAATAAAATAAGGAATCCGTAATATTTTCTTTGCCATTGCAAAAGACCTGGACGATCGAGTGACGCGCAATGAACGCAGTCAGACGCCGCAATCAGACGCGATGGGCTGCGCAACTATTTCTTGTTTGAACGTAGGCTGCGTTGCAGTCTGGTCGCGCCCCTTTTCGGATGAAAAGTAACAGTTTGTTTCGCAGCGCCCGCTATCGGGCCGAAAGCAAAGCGGCGTTGCACCTTGCAGTGCAACGCCGCTTTTTATCGCAACAGGGCGGGGTCTCAGCGCCGCCCGATCAGGCTCAAGCCGTAGATGAGCGCCGCGAGCGCCGTGATCCAGAAACTCGTGGGCCAGTCGGTGTAGAACGCGAGCGTCACGCCTAGCCACGCCTGCGCGAGCGCGAGCGCGGCGGCGAGCACGAGGCCGCTGGAGAGGCGTGTCGTGAGGTTCTGCGCGGCGGCGGCCGGTCCGACCATCAGGGTGAAGACGAGCAGCACGCCGACGATCTGCGTGCACGCGGCCACGGCCAGCGCCGCAATCGCGAGGAACAGCACCGAGACGAGCCGCAGCGACACGCCCTTGGCCTCTGCTAGCTCGGGCTGCAGCGAAGCGAACAGCAGCGGCCGCATGATCGCCCCGAGTGCGACGAGGCTCGCAGCAGCGAGCAACGCCAGCACGCCGAGCGTATCGCGGTTCACGCCGAGCACGTTGCCGAACAGCAGCGACGTGACCTGGGTGGCGTACGCCGTGAAGAAGTGCAGAAAGAGCAACCCGAAGCCCAGCGCGAGCGACAGGATCACGCCGATGGCGACATCGCGGCCCGCGAGCTTTTCGCCGAGCGCCCCCATCGAAATGCCGGCTGCAAGTGTAAAGCCCACCATGCCCCACATCGGCGAGACGCCGAGCAGCACGGCGCCCGTCGCGCCCGTGAAGCCGACGTGCGAGAGCGCGTGGCCCGCGAAGGTCTGTCCGCGCAGCACGAGGAAATAGCCCACCACGCCCGCGAGCACCGCGACGATGCCCGACGCCGCGAAGGCGTTCACCATGAAATCGTATTCAAGCATCGTGCGTGTGGCCGTGTGCGTTGCTGCCGTGGTTAGGGTCTTCTGCGTGCGCGTGGCCGTGGCTGTCGTCGTGTTCGTGCTCGTGATCGTGCTTTTCGACCTCGACGTCGCCCGACATCACGAAGATGCGCCCCTTCATGCGCATGACTTCGATGGGCGAACCATAGAGCCGCGAGAGCACGGGCCCGGTGATGACCTCGTCCACGCTGCCGAGCGCCGCGACGCCATTGCCGAGATACAGCACGCGGTCGAGCGCGTTGAGGAGCGGATTGAGCTCGTGTGCGGAGAACAGCACCGCGATGCCGAGTTCGCGTTGCACGCTGCGCACGAGTTCGACCACGCCGCGCTGATGGTTGGGATCGAGGCTGATGAGCGGCTCGTCGAGCAGCAGCAGCTTCGGGTCGCCGAGCAGGCACTGCGCGAGCAGCAGGCGCTGACGCTCGCCCCCCGAGAGTTCGGAGAGCGGGCGATTGGCGAGCTGGGTCGCGCCGACCAGTTCGAGCACGCGCGCGACGTCGGCGCGCGTGGCCGCATCGGTACGCGGCAGGCCCCAGCGGTGGCCGTCGGCGGCCATCGCGACGAAATCGCGCCCGCGCACGCGGCGGCTCGCGAGCGCGCTGCGCGTCTGCGGCATATAGCCGATCGACGCGTTGCCGCGCGCCACCGTCTCGCCGAGCACGCGGATCGCGCCGCCCGCGGCCGGCACGAGGCCGAGGATCGCGCGCATGAGCGTGGTCTTGCCCGCGCCGTTCGGCCCGAGCACGCCGATGAACTCGCCCTGGTTGATGGCGAAGTTGGCGTCGCGCAGGATCGTGCGCCCGCCAAGCTCGAGCGTCACGCCCGCGAGCGTGAGCACCGGCATCTCGTGCGGGCGCCGCAAACCTGGGGCGCCGTGCGGCGCCGCAGCATTATGGGGCGTATGGGGCGAGGGGCCTGCCATCGTCATCGGGTCATTCCTTGCTACCTTCTTCCTTGCCTGATTCAGGAGTGCGCCGAAGCCGCGAGCGCATGGTCGAGCGCGTCGAGCTGCGTGAGCATCCACTTCTGGAACGTCATGCCCGGCGGTTCCGTTTCGGTGACGCTCATCGACGGTACCTTCGACTGCTTCGCCAGCGCCAGCATGCGGCGCGTCAGCGCTTCGGTCGCCTGGCTGTTATAGATCAGCACGCGCACGCGCCGCTCGCGCAGGTCGCTTTCGAAGGCGGCGATATCGGAGGCGCTCGCTTCCGTATCGTTCATCGTCGCCATCTGGAAGCTCATGTTGCGCATCGCGAGTCCGATCGCATCCGACATATAACCGAACACGGGTTCCGTTGCCGTTACCGGCTGGCCCTGGTAGCGCGCGCGCAGCGCGGCGACCTTCGCGTCCAGCGGCTTGAGCGAGTCGAGGAACGTGGCCAGGTTCGCATCGTACACGCTCTTGTTCGCGGGGTCTGCGGTGTCGAGCGCCGCGCTCACGGCGCGCGCCACGGCCGGCATGGTCTGCGGGTCGTACCAGAGGTGCGGGTTGTCGCCGGCCTTCTTGCCGACGAGATCCGCCGCGACGATCGTCACGCGCTGGCCGCCTTGCGTGGCGCCGAGCAGCTTCGTCATCCACGGGTCGTAGTCGGCGCCGTTGTAGACCACGATGCGCGCGTGCTGGAGCGCGCGCGCCGTCTTCGGGCTCGCCTCGAAGAGGTGCGGGTCCTGGTCCGGGTTGCTCATGATGCTCGTGACGTCCACATGCGAGCCGCCGATCTGCTTGATCACGTCGCCGTAGAAGTTCTCGGCGGCGACCACGGGAATGGCGCTTTCGGCAGCGTGCGCGGCTTGGGCGAAGCCCAGCGCCGCAGTCAGCGTGGCGGCAAGGCGGGCGACGGTGCGCATGGACGTTGGTGCGAGACGGCGGGCGGCAAGCGCGCGCGCCGGGTTCAGCGAGATCATGGTTCTGTCCTTGGTGGAGTCAGGAACGGCGGATACACAGCAGTGGCGCCAGGGCGGCCCCGGCGTGGTCGAACTACGAAGGCGCAATGATATAACGTATCGAAAATACTGGCGAGTGAGGCCGCTGCCGGTTATGCCCGGGCTGAGCCCATGCCGCGCCCTGGCTTGCGCGCTGCACCATCGAAATCTCGTTAAATCGCGTTTGCCCGCCTTGACATGCCTCCCCGCGTGTCCGATCATTCGATCACCAACCGAGCAAATGCTCACACGTTGGGCGTTCGCTCACATGGCGGCGCCCGAGCGGTGGCAGGACAGCACCGCCAGGAACGATATGGGAGACAACCCTGTGGCACACACCGCGAATCCGGCGGCAGGACGTTTGCAGGACAAGGTGGCCGTGCTGACCGGCGCGGCGAGCGGCATAGGCGAAGCCGTCGCGCGCCGCTATCTGGAGGAGGGCGCGCGCTGCGTGCTCGTCGACGTGAAGCCCGCCGATGCCATCGCGCCGCGGCTTGCCGCCGAACACCCGGAGCGCGTGCACGCGCTCAGCGCCGATATCACGCGCCGCGAAGACATCGAGCGCGTCGTGTCCGAGGCGGTGACGCGTTTCAGCCGCATCGACATTCTTTTCAACAACGCGGCGCTCTTCGACATGCGCCCGCTGCTCGACGAATCCTGGGATGTCTACGACCGTCTCTTCGCCGTCAACGTAAAGGGCATGTTCTTCCTGATGCAGGCCGTCGCCCGCCGTATGGTGGAGCAGGGGCACGGCGGCAAGATCATCAACATGTCGTCGCAGGCGGGTCGCCGCGGCGAGGCGCTCGTTTCGCACTACTGCGCGACCAAGGCGGCCGTGCTGAGCTATACGCAGTCGGCGGCACTCGCGCTCGCGCCGCATCGCATCAACGTGAACGGCATCGCGCCGGGCGTCGTGGATACGCCGATGTGGGAACAGGTCGATGCACTTTTCGCGCGTTATGAAAACCGTCCGCTTGGCGAGAAGAAGCGCCTCGTGGGCGAAGCCGTGCCGCTCGGCCGCATGGGATTGCCGGACGATCTCACCGGCGCGGCGCTCTTTCTCGCGTCGGCGGATGCCGACTACATCACGGCGCAGACGCTCAACGTCGACGGCGGCAACTGGATGAGTTGAACACCCTGGCCGCATTTTCCGCTGCAGCACTCTATAACTTGACCAAGAACGTAACGAACAGGAGACAAGCCATGAAACCAGCCTTCAGGACCGCGTTGCGCATGTTCGGCGCGGGCGCTATCGCCGCCGCGGGCGCAAGCGCCGTCCACGCGCAGACCGTGACGATCGCGATGTTGAACAACCCGGACATGATCGAGCTGAAGAAGCTCTCGCCGGCCTTCGAAAAGGCCAATCCGGGCATCAAGCTGAACTGGGTGATCCTGGAAGAGAACGTGCTGCGCCAGCGCGCCACCACGGACATCACGACCAATAGCGGCCAGTTCGACGTGATGATGATCGGCACCTACGAGGCGCCGCAGTGGGGTAAGCGCGGCTGGATCGTGCCGATGACGAACCTGCCGGCGAGCTACGATCTCGACGACGTCGTGAAGACCGCGCGCGACGGCCTCTCGTACAACGGCACGCTTTATGCGCTGCCGTTCTACGTCGAAAGCTCGATGACGTATTACCGCAAGGACCTGTTCGCGGCGAAGGGCCTCACGATGCCCGAGCAACCGACCTACGACCAGATCAAGCAGTTTGCCGACAAGCTCACCGACAAGGCGAGCGGCACCTACGGCATCTGCCTGCGCGGCAAGGCGGGCTGGGGCGAGAACATGGCGTATGTGACCACGGTGGTCAATACGTTCGGCGGCCGCTGGTTCGACGAGAAGTGGCATGCGCAGCTCACCACGCCCGAATGGAAGAAGGCCGTGAGCTTCTATGTGGACCTGCTGAAGAACGACGGCCCTCCGGGAGCGAGCTCGAACGGCTTCAACGAGAACCTGACGCTGATGTCCTCGGGCAAGTGCGCGATGTGGATCGACGCCACGGTGGCCGCGGGCATCCTCTATAACAAGTCGCAGTCGCAGGTGGCCGACAAGATCGGCTTCGCGGCCGCGCCGACCGAAGTCACGCCGAACGGCTCGCACTGGCTGTGGTCGTGGGCGCTCGCGGTGCCGAAGTCGTCGAAGTCGCAGGACTCCGCGAAGAAGTTCATCGAATGGGCGACCTCGAAGGAGTACATCGACATGGTCGCGAAGGACGAAGGCTGGGCCTCGGTGCCGTCGGGCACGCGGACCTCGACCTATCAGCGTCCCGAGTACAAGGCGGCGGCGCCATTCTCCGAGTTCGTGCTGAAGGCGATCACGACGGCCGACCCGAACCATCCGACGGCCAAGCCGGTGCCGTACACGGGTGTCCAGTTCGTCGGGATTCCTGAGTTCCAGTCGTTCGGCACCGTGGTGGGCCAGAGCATTTCCGGCGCGCTTGCGGGACAGATGAGCGTCGATCAGGCGCTCGCAGCCGGCAACGCGGCGGCCGACCGCGCCGTCATGCAGGCCGGGTATCAGAAATAAGCGGAAACAAGCAGACGTAAGCTGAAGTCATGTAATCCCGACGCGCATGCCGCGCCGCCCGCCCCGCTCACCCGGGCGGCGCGGCCCGCGTCAAGAAGCGGCGCCGCGCTCCCCGCGCGGCGCGCAAAGCAGAAAGGGTGGTCACGATCATGCGTCATCTCCATCTCCCCATGCCAGTCCTCCATCGAGCCCGTAGTCCCCAGCCCCAGCAGACCGAGTCGCGCAAGTCTGCCTCGCGCTGGCTCGTATCGCCCTCCATTGCCGTGCTGCTGCTCTGGATGACGATTCCGCTCGCGATGACCATCTGGTACTCGTTCACGCGTTACAACCTGCTCAATCCCGATCTCAAGGGCTTCGCGGGCCTCGACAACTACAAGTTTCTCGCGACCGATCCGTCGTTCCTGCCGTCCATCGCTCATACGCTCGAATTGATCGTCGCGGTGCTGGTGATCACGGTGGTGGGCGGCGTGCTGATGGCTGTGCTGTTCGACCGCAAGTTCTACGGCCAGGGCGTGGCGCGCCTCTTCGCGATCGCGCCGTTCTTCGTGATGCCGACGGTTTCCGCGCTGATCTGGAAGAACATGATTCTCCACCCGGTGTACGGGCTCGTGGCCGTCGCGATGCGGGCCATGGGTCTCACGCCGATCGACTGGTTCGCCGTCTATCCACTCACCGCGGTCATCATGATCGTCGCGTGGCAGTGGCTGCCGTTCGCATTCCTGATCCTGTTTACGGCGATCCAGTCGCTGGACCAGGAGCAGAAGGAGGCCGCGAAGATCGACGGCGCCGGCGCGATCGCCCTGTTTTTCTATATCACGCTGCCGCACCTGCGCCGCGCGATCGCCGTGGTCGTGATGATGGAGACGATCTTCCTGCTGTCGATTTTCGCCGAGATCTATACGACAACGGGCGGCGGTCCCGGCAACGCGACCACCAACCTCACTTACCTGATCTACTCGATGGGCCTGCAGCAGTTCGACGTGGGTATCGCGTCCGCCGGCGGCATCCTCGCCGTGGTGCTCGCGAACATCGTGTCGTTCTTCCTCGTGCGCATGCTCGCGCGCAACCTCAAAGGGGAGTACGAAAAATGAGCCAGCTTGCCGCATCTCATGCACCCGAATCGCCGCATGCCGTCAACCGCTCGTCGCCGCTGCAGTTCATCGGCCGCGTGCTGCCCGGCGTGCTGGCGTGGATCATCGCGCTTGCGCTGTTCTTCCCGATCTTCTGGATGACCATCACGGCGTTCAAGACCGAGCAGCAGGCCTACGTGCCCTCGCTCTTCTTCATGCCGACGCTCGACAGCTTCCGCGAGGTCTTCGCGCGCAGCAACTACTTCGCGTTCGCGTGGAATTCGGTCCTGATCTCGGCGGGCGTGACGATCGTCTGCCTGATCTTCGCCGTGCCCGCCGCTTACTCGATGGCATTCTTCCCGACGCGGCGCACCCAGCAGGTCCTGCTGTGGATGCTGTCGACGAAGATGATGCCTTCCGTGGGCGTGCTCGTGCCGATCTATCTGCTGTGGAAGAACACCGGGCTGCTCGACACGGTGAGCGGTCTCGTGATCGTCTATTCGCTCATCAATCTGCCGATTGCGGTGTGGATGGCGTACACCTACTTCAACGAAATTCCCCGTGACATTCTCGAAGCGGGGCGCATGGACGGCGCGGCGACGTGGCAGGAGATCGTCTATCTGCTGATGCCGATGGCGGTGCCGGGCCTGGCCTCGACGGCGCTCCTGCTCGTGATTCTTTCGTGGAACGAAGCGTTCTGGAGCATCAACCTGTCGAGTTCGAACGCGGCGCCGCTGACCGTGTTCATCGCGTCGTATTCGAGCCCCGAGGGACTTTTCTGGGCGAAGCTTTCGGCGGCCTCGCTGCTGGCGGTGGCGCCGGTGCTGATCGTCGGCTGGCTCTCGCAGAAGCAGCTCGTGCGCGGGCTCACGTTCGGGGCCGTCAAATGACGGTTGCCGCCCTGATCTGCGATTGCGATGGCGTGCTGATCGACAGCGAAGCCGTGGCCGCGCGCGTGCTCGTACGCGAGCTCGAAGCGCGCTGGCCCGGCGCCGACGTCGCGCCGGTCCTGATGCCCTTGCTCGGCCAGCGCATCGAGCGCGTGCTCGCCGGCGTATGCGAGGCGTTCGGGTGCACGCTCACGGCGGCCGACGTCGCGGCGATTGGCGTAGTGGCCGAGCGCGAGGCCCAGGAGGCGCCGCTCTTTCCCGGCGTGGCCGCGGCGCTGGCCGCGGTGCCGCTCGTCAAGGCCTGTGCGAGCAACAGCTACACGGCCGTGGTGCGCGCGGTGCTCTTGCGCAACGGCCTCGACACCTTCTTCGGCGAGCGCGTGTATTGCGCCGACCAGGTCGCGAAGCCCAAGCCCGCGCCCGACGTCTATCTCGCGGCCGCGCACGGCGTGGGTGCGGCGCCTGCGGCGTGCCTCGTCGTCGAGGACAGCGTGGCGGGCGTGAGCGCGGCGCGCGCGGCCGGCATGACGGTGCTAGGCTTCGTCGGCGGCACGCATGTGGGCGAGACCCATGCGCTCGAACTGCGCGAAGCCGGCGCGGGCGAAATTTTCGACGACATGAGTACGCTGCCCGCGCGGGTGGCGTACTGGATGCAAAAGGCGCAGGCCGCGGCGCATTGAGCGACGCGCGGCCCGAGTGAGTGGTAAAGAACAGCAGTGGGCGTGCGCCGCCAGGCGCCGCCTCAATGAAGCGATGAACGGAGACACATCATGGCAAGCGTGATCCTGCGAAACGTGCTGAAGCGCTACGACGAGACCGAAGTGCTGCGCGACGTGAACCTCGACATTGGCGACGGCGAATTCGTCGTGTTCGTCGGCCCGAGCGGCTGCGGCAAGACTACGCTCATGCGGATGATCGCGGGTCTCGAAGACATCAGCGCGGGCGACCTCACGATCGACGGCACGCGCATGAACGACGTGCCGCCCGCCAAGCGCGGCATCGCGATGGTGTTCCAGTCGTATGCGCTCTATCCGCACATGACGCTTTACGACAACATGGCGTTTGGCCTCAAGCTCGCGGGCGCGAAGAAGCCCGAGATCGACGCGGCGGTGAAGAACGCCGCGAAGATCCTGCATATCGACCACCTGCTCGACCGCAAGCCGAAGCAGCTTTCGGGCGGCCAGCGGCAGCGCGTGGCGATTGGGCGCGCGATCACGCGCAAGCCGAAGGTGTTCCTGTTCGACGAACCGCTGTCGAACCTCGACGCCGCGCTGCGCGTGAAGATGCGCCTCGAATTCGCGCGTCTGCACGACGAGCTGAAGACGACGATGATCTACGTGACGCACGACCAGGTCGAGGCGATGACGCTGGCGGACAAGATCGTCGTGCTCTCGGCAGGGAACGTGGAGCAGGTTGGCAGTCCGAACCGTCTTTATCATGCGCCGGCCAACCGCTTCGTGGCGGGCTTCATCGGCTCGCCGAAGATGAACTTCCTCGACGGTGTCGTCCAGCAGGTGGCGGGCGACGGTATTCTGGTGCGCTACGAGACCGGCGAAACGCAAAAGGTGGCCGTCGAAGCGCGCGGCGCACGCGAGGGCGACAAGGTGACGGTAGGCATCCGCCCCGAGCATCTGCATGCAGGCGCGGGCGAATACGGCGTGAGTGCGAAGGCGATGGCGGTCGAATCGCTCGGCGACGCGGCCTATCTATACGCGGAGTCGGTGGTGGCGCCGGACGGGCTGATCGCGCGCATTCCGCCGCTGGAGCGGCACGAGCGTGGCGAAGCGATGAAGCTGGGCGCGACGCCCGACCATTGCCATCTGTTCGATGCGAACGGACAGGCGTTCGAGCGGCGCTTCGCGCAGGAACTGGCGGCCTGAGCCTTAGGTCCCGAGGCAAGCGATTCGGGTGCCGCCTCGCGGGCGGCGCCGTACCGTGTTTGACTGTGGTTGCGCTTCTTCGCCCGCTGCGTGCGGGCGTTTTTTCGCCGCGATTCGAGTCCCGCGGGCGGCGAGCGTCAGGCCTCCAGCGCCGCGCGCGCGCACGCCTCGTCGGTGACGAGCCCCGAGAGCCAGCCGCCCTTGAGCGCGGCGATGACCGCGTCGCGCTTGCGCGCGCCGCCCGCAAAGCCGATGGTCGGGCGTTTCGGCGGCGAATCGAGATGCAGGCTCGTCACGCGTCGTCCCGTTGCCGAATCGACGCGCTTGCCCGAGGCATTGATCGGCAGTCCGAGCATTTCGGCCACGGAGCCAAGCCGCATCAACTCGCGCACTTCGCTGGCCGTGATGAAGCCGTCCTCGTGCAGCGGGCAGTGCTCGCCGATATTGCCGATCCCGACGAACGCAACATCGGCTTCGCCCGATAGCGACTCGACGATGCGGTAGAGCCGGTGATTGCACCACTGCGCGCGCTCGGCCTCGTTGTCGGCGATGAGCGGCGCGGGCAGCAGGAAGTGCTTGCCGCCGGTCTTCTCGGAGATATGGAGCGCGACGTCGTAGCGGTTCGATGAGCCATCCTGAGCGATCGCGCCCACCATCGAGACGAGCCGGTGCTGCGGCCGTTCGAGCTGCGCGATCTGATCGACGGCGGCCTTGAGCGTGCGGCCGCTGCTCACCGCCACGACCATCGGCCGCTCTTCGGTGAGGTAGCGTTCCATCACCTGCGCGCCGGCCACGGCGAGCTTGCGGTCGATTTCCTCGGGTGTGTCGTTGTCGATGGGCACGATCTCGCACACCGAGAGGCCATAGCGTTTCGACAGCCGGTCCGCGAGCGCGAGACAGTCGGCAAGCTGGTGATCGACGCGCACGCGAATCAGGTTCTTCTCGACGGCGAACGCCACGAGGCGCTGAGCGACGGGCCGCGAGACCTGCAGCTTTTCCGCGATTTCATTCTGCGTGTTGCCCGCCACGTAGTAGAGCCACGCGGCGCGGGTAGCGAGATCGAGTTTTTCTGTGGACTTGGGCACGATGTTCTCAGGCGTCGGAGCAGGCGGGTAAACGCCGCCAGGGTCGGGACCGGATAGGTGAGCTCAGGCCAGCCGCTCGCGCGAGCGCTCGAAGAGCGGCCGCACGTGGCGATAGAGCGCGCGGTAGGACTCGAGCCGCTCGCGCAGCGCCGCGTGCCGCGCCGCATTCGGCGTGTATTCGGCGAGCACGGGCGGCTTGGTCAGCACCTCGTCCGGTCGGCCGCCCGCCGCGAGCCAGCCAAGCCGCGCCGCGCCGAGCGCCGCGCCCGTCTCGCCGCCGCCGTGCTGGCGCGTGGGCGTAGCGAATGCATCGGACACGAGCTGGGCCCAGTATGCGCTGCGCGCGCCGCCGCCGAGCATCGAAAGGGCACCCACCTCCGTGCCCGCCGCCGCGAGCGCGTCGAGGCCGTCGGTGAGCGCGAGCGTCACGCCTTCGAGCACCGCGTAGCCTAGCAGCGCGCGATCGGTCGCGTGCGTCATGCCGAAGAACACGCCTTGCGCGTAGGGGTCGTTGTGCGGCGTGCGCTCGCCCGAGAGATAGGGCAGAAAGAGCGGGGCTTCGCCGAGCGTGGCCGGCGCGAGTTTTTCGACTTCGGCCAGCAGCGTGGGCTCGTCCGTGCCGGTCAGCTTGCAGACCCAGCGCAGACAGCTCGCGGCCGAGAGCACGACGCTCATCTGGTGCCAGCGGTCGGGAATCGCATGGCAGAACGCGTGCACGGCCGATGCGGGATTCGGCCGGAAGCGGTCGCCTACCACGCACAGCACGCCCGAGGTGCCCAGTGAAACGAAGCCGTCGCCGGGCTGCGTTGCGCCGATGCCGATCGCACTCGTGGCGTTGTCGCCGCCGCCCGCCGCGACGATCACGTCGGCGCGCAGGCCGAATTCGCGCGCCACCTCGGGCAGCAGCGTGCCCGAGGGCGCGCTGCCCTCGGCGAGCGCGGGCATTTGCGCGCGCGTCATGTTGCAGGCGTCGAGGAGCGCGTCGGACCAATCGCGTTTCGCGACGTCGAGCCAGAGGGTGCCGGCCGCGTCGGACGGATCGGACACCTTGCCGCCCGTGAGGCGCAGGCGCAGATAATCCTTCGGCAGCAGCACGCAGGCCGTTTCGCGGAAGATCTGCGGTTCGTGGCGCGCGACCCAAAGCAGCTTCGGCGCGGTGAAGCCCGGCATGGCCAGATTGCCCGCGATGCGGTGAAGCTGCGGCGCATGCGCGGTCAGTTCGGCGCATTCGTCCACCGCACGCATGTCGTTCCAGAGGATCGCCGGGCGCAGCACGGTGTCGTGCTTGTCGAGCAGCACGGCGCCGTGCATCTGCCCCGAGAGGCCGATGCCGCGCACCTGTGCGAAGTCGGCGGGATGCTTCTCGCGCAGCGCGGCGAGCGCGAGGCGCGTGCCGTCCCACCAGTCGGCGGGATTCTGCTCGGCCCAGCGCGCATGGGGGCGCGAGACGACGAAGGGCGAGCCGGCGGTGCCGACCACGCGGCCATCGGGCGAAAGCAGCAGGACTTTTACTTCGGAGGTGCCGAGGTCGATGCCGAGATACATGGGCGCGCGTGATGTCGTGAAGAAGGATGCGCTACTTTAGCCGCGCGGGCGCTGCGACGCCATGCGTGGCGCCCCGATACCGGGGCGATGGCGAGGCGACGGCCGCACCGTCGCCTCCTTGACGCCATCTCTTTACGTCGCGGCGAAGCCGCGTGCCGCAAGCCAGCCGTCGACGCGCCCGAGGGCGCCGCGCACCGCGTCGACGAGCGCGGGTGTGTCCGCGAGTTTGCCCCACAGCAGCTTGTCGGCGCAGAACGCCGCGAGCGGATCGGCGGCTTCGAACAGGCGGTGCGTAGCCGCCTCGTCCATCACGCCGTCCTGGTAGCGGTACGGCAGCTTGCCCTCGTGCCAGCGCTGGAGAAAGCGCAGGAAGAGCGCGGGCAGCATGGCCGTGGCGGCGGGCGTCGCGCCCGCGGCGATGCGCTGGGCGAGCGTCGGCGCGATAAAGCCGGGGATCTTCGAAAAGCCGTCGGCGGCCACGCGCTGGTTCGTGTCCTGGATATACGGATTGCTGAAGCGATCGAGCACGACGTCGCGATACTTCGCGAGATCGAGCGGGCTCGGAGTGAGGCACGGGATCACGTCCTCGCTCACGTATTCGCGGGCGAAGGTGCGGATGTCTGTGTCGTTCGTGCCTTCGTGGATGTAGTCGAGGCCGATCAGCGTGCCCGCCCAGGCGATGCAGCTGTGCGTGGCGTTGAGGATGCGGATCTTGGCTTCCTCGTAGGGCATGACCGATTCCACGAGCTCCGCGCCCGCGCGCTCCCATGCGGGGCGTCCCGCGCAGAAGTGATCCTCGATCACCCACTGGATGAACGATTCGCCCATCACGGGGCAGGCGTCGTCGAAGCCGGTCGCCGCCTTCACGCGCTCGCGCACGTCGGGCGTGGGTCGCGGCGTGATGCGATCCACCATCGAGTCGGGGCAGGTCGTGTTCGCATCGAACCAGGCGAGCAATTCCGTCGCGCCGCGCAGTGCGAGGAATTCGCGCATGCCCGCATGAAAGCGCTTGCCGTTGCTGCGCAGGTTGTCGCAGGTTTGCAGCGTGACCGGGCCGCCGTTGCGCGCGCGACGCGCTTCGAGAATGGCCGCGAGCGCGCCGTAGATCGTCGTGCGCGCGCCGCCCAGGTCGGCGGCGAGGTCGGGGTTCGCGGTGTCGAGGCGGTCGTGCTCGTCGAGATAGTAGCCGCCTTCCGTCACGGTGAACGAGATGATCTTGCAGGCCGGGTCGGCGCCCGCCTCGACGAGGCCGGCGAGATCGGCGGACCACGGCAGCACGCGCGTGATCGAGCGGATCGTCTCGTAGCTGCGCTCGCCTTGCGGCGTTACCGTTTCCAGCGTGTAGACGCCCTGCTGTGCGGCGAGGGCGTCGAGCACGGCATTCATATCGGAGCGGATGTTGCCGACGGTGAGCGACCACGGTGTTTCGCCGGGCGTGCGCGTGAGGTTTACACGGTGCAGGTACCACGCCTGATGCGCGCGGTGAAACGAGCCGGCACCGATGTGCAGGATGACGTTTTCGCCGCTGCGTTCGCTGTTCATGTATGTCTCCTTCCGACAAAGCCGGAATGCAGGATTGCGCGCCTCGCGTGCGCGTCTGTCCAGGTGCCGGGATCGGGGTGGCCAGTTCGATAGAGCAATTGCTCTTGTAATGAACGAATGATCGTATTGGGTCCGTCGAAAGTCAAGACGGCCGCGGTGGGTTTATGTGGCGCGCTGCGGCGTGCAGGCGCTCGCGAAAGTCCGGTGAGCGGGCGTTCGGCGGGCGTTTGCGCGGTTGCTGTGGCGCACAAGAGCTAAGGAAGGGATGGCCCGGTCATGGACCGCAGTACGGCTCGCGGCGCGACGTGGCGTGCGGAGATGCGGCTGGCGTTCTCAGCCGCCGATGCGTTCCACTGCCGCCAGCGCTTGCGCGGTGGCATCCGCCGCGCAGCAGTCGACGACGATGCGCTCCGGCATCGCGCGCAGCCACGTGAGCTGGCGCTTGCAAAGCTGGCGTGTGGCGAACACGCCCTTGTCGCGCATGGTGGCGTAGTCCGTGAAGCCGTCGAGGTATTCCCAGGCCTGGCGGTAACCCACGCAGCGCATCGAAGGCAGGTTCGCGTTCAGGTCGCCGCGCGCGCGCAGCGCCTTGACCTCGTCGACGAGGCCCGCTGCCAGCATCGCATCGAAGCGCTGCGCGATGCGCGCGTGCAGCACGCCGCGATCGGACGGCTCCAGCGCGACGGGCACGAAGCGGTAACGCGCCGCGTCGTCGGCGGGAGCGGCGGGCGCCGCCAGCAGCGCCGACATCGGCCGGCCCGTCAGCATGAAAATCTCGAGCGCGCGCTGGATGCGCTGCGAATCGTTCGGCGCGAGGCGCGCCGCCGTTGCCGGATCGACGCCGGCGAGGCGCGCATGCAGGGCAGGCCAACCCTCGCGGGCGGCATCGGCGTCCAGCGCCGCGCGGACCTCGGGGTCGGCGGTGGGCAGATCGTTCAGGCCCTGCGTGAGCGCGCGGTAATAGAGCATCGTGCCGCCCACCAGCAGCGGCACGTTTCCGCGCGCGGCGATTTCGCCCGTCACGCGCAGCGCGTCGGCGCGAAAGCTCGCGGCGGAGTAGGCGTCGGCGGGATCGACGATATCGATGAGGTGATGAACCGCCGCCGCGCGCTCTCCGGCCGAGGGCTTTGCCGTGCCGATGTCCATGTCGCGATAGACGAGCGCCGAATCGACGCTGACGATCTCGACCTCGCGCCCGCGCGCCGCAGCGTGGGCGGCGTAGGCGAGCGCGGCGGCCGTCTTGCCCGAGGCGGTTGGGCCGAGCAGACACGCAACCGGCAACTGCGTGGCGCTGCTCATTGACCGCGCATGAACAGGCGATCGAGATCGCCGAGCGTAAGCTGGTACCAGGTGGGCCGGCCGTGATTGCACTGGTCGGCGCGTTCGGTGGCTTCCATCTGGCGCAGGAGCGCGTTCATTTCGTCGAGCGTGAGGCGCCGGTTCGCGCGCACCGCGTGGTGGCAGGCGAGGGTGCCCAGCATTTCGTGCTGGCGCTCGGTCAGCACGCGCGAGCCGCCGTAGGCATGCAGATCCGCGAGCACCGCGCGCGCGAGCGCGGGCAGGTCGGCGTCCTTGAGCAGCGCCGGCACTGCGCGGATCGCAATCGAGGTGGGCGAGAGCACGGCGAGGTCGAAGCCCAGCGCTTCGAGCGTCGCCTTTTCTTCTTCGACGGCGCCCGTTTCCACGGGGTCGGCGACCATCGAAAGCGGAATCAGAAGCGGCTGCACGGCAAGCGAGCGTTCGGCGAGCGCCTGCTTGAACTGCTCGTAGAGAATGCGCTCGTGCGCGGCGTGCATGTCGACGATCACGAGACCGCGCGCGTTCTGCGCGAGCACATAGATGCCGTGGACCTGGCCGAGCGCGAAACCGAGCGGATGGTCGTCGTTCGCGTCGAAGGCGGGCGGCGCGGCGCGCGATGCGGTTTCGGCGGCGCCGTCTTCCGCCTGCAGCAGCGTCGAGCCTTGCGCCGTGCCGGCGCCCACGTCCTTGCGGCCGAAGAGGGCGTCGTAGAGCGCGAGCGGCTGCGCGACGGGCAGCGAGCCCTGGGTCATGCGCGACTGGCGCAGCCAGGTGTTGCCGGAGCCGCTGCCCGAACTGCTGGCGCCGCCGGTCTTGAAACCGGAGCCGCTGCTCGATCCACCCCCTGCACCGCCGAAACCGCCGCTTGATCCCGAGCCGCCGAAGCTGCTGGCCACGCGCGCGGTGCCGAATCCACCCGGGCCGCCCTCCGTGCCGGAAGACACTCCCGCCGACGTGCCGAATACTCCCGCGCCCGGCGCGGGCCGCGGCTCGATGAGCGCGGCATGGCCACCCGAGGTGGTTTCGGGCGACGCCCCGGCGTGCCGCGCAAGCGCGCGCTGCACGGCATGAAACACGAACTGGTGGATCGAGCGCGAGTCGCGGAAACGCACTTCGATCTTCGACGGATGCACGTTCACGTCGACGGCCTCGGGCGGCAGGTCGAGGAACAGCACATACGACGGATAGCGGTCGCCATGCAGCACGTCCTCGTACGCGGCGCGCACGGCGTGCGTGAGCAGCTTGTCGCGCACGAAACGGCCGTTGACGAAGAAGTATTGCTGGTCGGCGCGATTGCGGCTCGCGGTCGGCAGGCCGGCGCAGCCGTACACGGCGAGCGGCCCGGCGCGCTCGTCGAGCGGCAGGTGCGCGGTGGCGAAGGTTTCGCCGAGGATCTTCGAGACGCGCGTGGCCGGATCGCTCGCATTCCAGTGCTCGACGGCGCGGCCGTTGTGCAGCACGGAGATCGCGACGTCGGGCCGCGCGAGCGCGCTGCGGCGGATCATTTCGAGGCAATGCCCGAGTTCCGTCTGCTCGCTCTTCAGAAACTTGCGGCGCGCGGGCGTGTTGAAGTACAGCTCGCGCACTTCGATGGTCGTTCCCTGGCCGCCCGCGGCGGGCGAGAGCGTGCCCGTGTTCGCATCGATCTTGACGGCGTGCGGGGCGTCGGCCGGGCGGCTCGTGATCGACATCTCGGCGACCGAAGCGATCGAAGCGAGCGCTTCGCCGCGGAACCCGAGCGTCGCGACGCTTTCGAGTTCGGCGAGCGAGCGGATCTTGCTCGTGGCATGGCGCATCAGCGCGAGCGGCAGTTCGCGCTCGGGAATGCCGTAGCCGTCGTCGGCGATGGAGATGCGCTTGACGCCGCCCTCGTCGAGCAGGATGCGCAGCGTGGCGGCGCCCGCGTCGAGCGCGTTCTCCAGCAGTTCCTTGACGACCGAGGCCGGCCGCTCGACCACCTCGCCCGCGGCGATCTGGCTGATGAGCTGGTCGGGCAGCGGCTGGATCGCGCGCACGGGCTGCATGGCGCGGTGCGCCGCATCGCCGGCGTGCCCGGACCCGGCAGCGGCCGCGGATGCGTCGCCGGCGGGGTCAATCGGACCGGCGGAGTCGGTGGGATCGGAAAACGAAGACATGCGCGCAATTATAGCGATTCGGGCTGTGTGGCCTGCACCACCTTTCGCAGATGAATCCTGAAGTTCGTTCCCCGGGATTTTGCGTGACGCTGGGGCACTTTCGGTATGATGGCGCGGTCAATTTGCCTTCTCGCCCATTCGCTCAATAAGGGACACCTTTGGACACGCTGCTGCAGTTCGCCAATCTTGTCTTGCACATCGACAAGTTTCTCGGGGTCTTCATTCAACAGTACGGGGCCTGGGTCTACGCCGTCCTGTTCCTGATCGTGTTCTGCGAGACGGGTCTCGTGGTCCTGCCGTTCCTGCCGGGCGATTCGCTGCTCTTCATCGGCGGCGCGTTCGCGGCGACGCACGCGATGGACCTCGGCGCGCTGATCGCGCTGATCGTGGTGGCTGCGGTGACGGGCAACACCGTCAACTATCTGATTGGCCGCGCAATCGGGCCAGCCGTGTTCAATACGCGAATCCCCGTGCTCGAACGCTTCCTCGACCGCGCCGCGCTGCAAAAGACCCACGACTTCTATGCGCGCCACGGCGGCAAGACCATCGTGCTTGCCCGCTTCATTCCGGTCGTGCGCACGTTCGCGCCGTTCGTCGCGGGCGTTTCGCAGATGAGCGCGCAGCGCTTCCAGCTCTTCAATATCGTCGGCGCGCTGCTGTGGGTGCTGCTGCTCGTGCTGCTCGGCTACTTCTTCGGCAACATTCCGTTCATTCGCCAGTACCTGAACGTCATCGTACTCGTGGGCATTGGCGCCGCGATCGTGCCGGTGGTGATCGGCGGAGTGTGGAAGATGATGCGCAAGGAAACGCACGACGAAAGCGTGGGCCGTCCCAACGGCAATCGCTGATTCCCCCCGCGGCCCGTGCGGCCGCGTACGGATGCAAAAACGGCATCGCCAGTTCACTGGCGATGCCGTTTCCCTTTGGCCGGTACCGGTCGCGCGATCCGGCGCTTCGGCGCCGCGCGGCGGCCGCTGCCGCTAGCCGCCCACGCGGCGGATGAGGGCGGGCGTCTCCGGCGTCGGATAGCCGGCTGCCCTGAAAGTTTCGACGATCGTGCGGTTCGTGTCGAAATACACCTGCCAGTAGTTCGCGTTGCTGGTGTAGGGCCGCACGCACAGGAGCGGCCCTTCGGGCGTGAACGAGAGCACTTCGACGTCCGGCGCGGGCTCCGTGGCCACGTTGGGGATCTTCGCGATGGCCTCGCGCAGGCGCTTCGCCGCGTCGAGCGGATCGACGCCGTTGGCGATCTTCGCGGTCAGCTCGACGCGCCGCACGGGCGTGGCGCTGTAGTTCGAGATGGTGTCCGAAAAGATCTTGTTGTTGCCGACGATGTTGACCACGTTGTCGGGCGAGATGATGGTCGTGCCGAAGATGCCGAGCTCCTTGATGGTGCCCGTCACGCCGCCTGCCGTGACGAAGTCGCCCACCTTGAACGGCCGCAGCACCTGCATGAACACGCCCGCCGCGAAATGCGCGAGCAGGCCGCCCCAGGCCGTGCCGATGGCGAGGCCGAGGCCCGCGAGCAGCGCCGCGAACGAAGTGGTCTGCACGCCGAACACCTGGAGGATCGCGAGAACCAGCAGCAGGTTCAGCACGGCGGCGAGGATCGAGCTGAGGTAGTGCGCCAGCGTGGGGTCGATGCGCTCGTTGCGGGCGAGCACCTTGCGCAGGAGGCCCGCGATCAGGTTGATGGCCCAGCGTCCGACGATCCACAGCACGATCGCCGCAACGACCTTGGTCCCGAAGTCGATACCCCGGGTCATGATGAATGTGCGGATGGTTTCGAGATCCACGATGCCCTCGCTTGAGTCGGTGATTGAGTCGGTTTGATTCGAGGAATTCTGCCGATACGACCGGGGGGCGAAGCTGGCGGGGCGCAGGATGGCGGTCCGTGCGGCCCGTCCCTCGTTGGTCGCGCTTGTCACCGCGCTTGTCACCATGTTTGTCACCGCATTTGACGCCACATACCGTCACCCATGAAAACCATGGCCAAAGATGCGGCACGCATGGTCATTCGACGGTATCGTTTCGCCTGCGACATTCACGAGACTACGAGGCGCGACCATGATACTGCCGAACATCGATCTGCATTTGGTTACTGTGCAACTGGAAGAATTGAGGCCTACCCAGGTCACCGTCGGCTATCGCGAGGTGGACGCGAAGCGCAAACACTGGCTAGCGCTCGACAAGAAGAAGCGGACGGCCTCAATCGACTCGCACTGGTTTCCCGCGGTGCTGGGCCCGAAGGGGCGCTATTACGTGGTCGACCACCACCATCTGGGGCTCGCGTGGCTCAAGGAAGGCGTGGAGAGCGCCCGGGTCACGGTGATCAAGGACCTCTCGTGGCTGGAGCCCACGCTCTTCTGGCGCATGATGGAGCATAGCCAGTGGGTGCATCCGTTCGATGCCTCGGGCAACCGCTGCGACTATGAGGACCTGCCGAAGCAGCTGACCGGCCTCACCGACGATCCTTACCGGAGCCTCGCGGGCGAATTGCGCGTGGCGGGCGGCTTTGCGAAGGACACGGCGCCGTTCAGCGAATTCCTGTGGGCCGACTATCTGCGCCTGAAGATACCGGCCTCGCTCGTGCGCAAGGACTTCGACGCGGCGCTCGCGGACGCGCTGGCGCATGCGCACGATCCCCAGGCGCGCTTCCTGCCGGGCTGGTCGGGCGTGGTGCCCGCGAACGGCGCGGTCGCGCAGAATGCGCCGGGCAAGAGCAAGAAGGCATAAGAAAGCGCAAGGCAGTGCTGCCGCTGCGCGTCACATCGGCAGTGTGGACTGGCTGTAGGGCGAGGTTTCGATCGTGAGCGGGCCGCTCTGCGCCGTCCGGCGCGCCGCGTGCTGGCGGGCCGCGCGCGCTCCGGTCAGCGCCAGCACGGCAGCGAGCGCATAGGCGGCCGCGCGCCAGGGAAACGTCGCGCGCGGGTCGTACTGGCGCCAGTTGCCGCCCGCGTCGGCGAACACGAGGAAGGTGAGGGCGGCGTCGAACGCGAGGGCGATCGCCAGCAGCGCGAGGAAGAGCCCCGTGCCGTGCGCGGCGAGGCCGGGCCGCGCGCGCCGCGCGATCCAGCAGGCGGCGTGGACGAGGGCGAGCAGGACGAGATTCGAGAGCAGGCAGTCGATGAAATCGATGAAGTGGCTCATGACGGGTTCGGGCGATGCAATTAGGCGGCCCGGATCATGGCATGCGCGCGTGTCTCGATAAATCGCGCGGGCGGCGCGCAGCATGCCGCAAGCCCCCGGCGCGGGCCGCGGCGCACTATGCGGCGCGGCTTGCGAGGGTTTGTGAAGGATTGTCAGGCCGTCACAAACTGTTGCGGGGAGGTCGAACGCACGCGATACGCCGTGTCTGCCCGGTCAGCGCGCGTCGGGCGCCGGCATTTTCGGCGGCGTACCGTTCGTCAGGTAATGACCCAGCCACTGGCCCGCCGGACCTTGCGCCGTATCGGTGCGGTGGATCAGCGAGCTGTTGTAGTTCACCGAACGGCGATCCGCGAGGGCGATGCGCACGAGCCGCCCGGCGTCGAGATCGGCCTGCACGAGGTGCAGCGGCATCGACCCCCAGCCGAGGCCCGCGAGCAGCAGGCGGTGCTTCGCGCCCAGATCGCCCAGTTTCCATGCGCGGTTGCTGTAGACGCCGAAGTTCTGCCCTTCGGTCAGGCGGCTGCGGTCGGTGAGCACGAGCTGCGTGTGCTCGCGCGCGTCGGAAATCCGCACCGGCTGGCTCGCCGCAGCGAGCGGATGGCAGGGCGCCGCGACGAGCACTAGCTCGACCGTGCCGATCAGCTGCGCCTCGATGACATGCGGCCAGTTCTGGTTCGGCCCGCTGATGCCGAGCGCGCAGTCGCCGTCCAGCACGAGCTTGAGCACGCCGCCGAGCGCTTCCATGGTGAGATTGAGCGCGACCGTGGGAAAGGCCATGGCGAACGCCTGCAAGGCTTCGACGAGGCGCTCCGAGGGGAACATCACGTCCACGGCGAGCGAAACCTCGCCTTCGAGGCCGCGCTGCAGCCCGGCCGCCTTGGCGTTGAGCTGGCCCATCAGCAGATCGAGGCGGCGCGCGTCGGCGAGGATGGCCCGGCCCGCCGCGGTCAGCTCCGGCTTGCGCTTGCCGCGCTCGAACAGCGCGACGCCCAGAAGCGCCTCCAGATTGGCTATCGTATAACTAACCACCGACTGCGCGCGGTCGAGCTGCCGCGCCGCCGCGGAGAAGCTGCCGGCTTCGGCTACGGCAATCAACGCGCGCAATTGTTCGAGGCTGGGCGAGCGGTCCATGGTCGATCTATCGAAGAAATGGATGATAACGATCCATTTTAGGCGATTGTTTGCATAGGTTTCGCCCGGTAGAGTGCGTATCTCCTACCGACCGGATTCCGCCGTACGATGAACCGACCCGCTTCCCCCGCACGCCGCTATAGCGGTATCGCGATGCTGCTGCACTGGCTGATCGCCGCGCTGATCGTGTGGGGCTTCGCGCTCGGCTGGGTCATGACCGACATTCCGGGGATCACGCCCACCAAGCTGCGCTACTTCTCGTGGCACAAGTGGATCGGCGTGACGGTGCTCGCGCTCGTTCTCGTGCGCGTGCTCTGGCGCGCCACGCATGCCGCGCCGGCGCTGCCCACGTCCACGCGCGCCTGGGAGCGCGCCGCCGCGCATGCCGGCCATGCCGTGCTCTACGTGCTGATGCTCGCGATTCCGGTTACGGGCTATCTCTACAGCTCGGCGGCGGGTATTCAGGTGGTCTATCTCGGCATCTGGCCGCTGCCCACGCTGATCGGTCCCGACGACGCGCTCAAGCACGTCCTGCGCGCCGTTCATGTGACGCTCAACTACACGCTGCTCGCCGTCGTGGTGCTGCACGTGCTCGCGGTCGTCAAGCATCAGCTGCTCGACCGGCAGAACATCCTTGCGCGCATGCTGCCGTTCGGCACGCCGCGCGACTGAACCCAACGCTATTCAACCGAACCGACCGCCATGATCCAACGACTCGTCCGTGCCGTCTCCGTTGCCGCCTCGATTGCCGCGCTCACCGCGGGCGCGAGCTTTAGCGTCAACGCCGATGCCGCCGCCGAAAGTGCATCGGGCACCGTGACCGCCGTCTTCAAGCAGATGAACGTGCCGGTGGAAGGGCGCTTCAACAAGTTCAGCGCCGACGTGCATTTCGACCCGGCCAACGTCGGCGCCGCGAGCGCGAAGATCGACGTCGACGTCGCGAGCTTCGACATCGGCGCGCCCGAGTACAACAAGGAAGTGGCCGGCGACGAATGGTTCGACGCCGCGCACTTCCCGCACGCGACCTTCGTTTCCACGCAGATCAAGGCGGGCGCGAACGGCGCTTACTCGGTCGCGGGCAAGCTGACGATCAAGGGCAAGACCACGGACGTCGTCGTGCCCGTGCAGTTCCACAAGGACGGCGCGAACGAGGTGTTCGACGGCGCGCTGCCCATCAAGCGTCTTACGTACGGCATCGGCACGGGCGAGTGGAAGGACACGTCCGTGGTGGCCGACGACGTGCAGATCAAGTTTCATATCGTGGCGGCCGCGCACTGAGGCGCCCGTTGTTTGTTCCCGGTTGCTTTGTTAGCCGCGGGTTTTAGCCGCCTGCTTTTAGCCCAATCTCCGGCGCGTTTTGCGCCGATTCTTTCCTTGCCAGGATCCAGAAAACCATGAAGACCACGCTCATCGCGGCAGCCGCGCTTGCCGCTGCCCTCGCTACGCCCGCATTCGCCGCCGCGACCACCTATAACCTCGATCCGACGCATACCTATCCGAGCTTCGAGGCCGATCATTTCGGCGGCGTTTCGGTGTGGCGCGGCAAGTTCACGAAGACGACCGGCACCGTCGTGCTCGACCGCGAGGCGAAGACCGGCACGGTGGACGTGACCATCGACGCCTCGTCGATCGACACCGGCGACGCGGCGCTCGACAAGCACGTGCGCTCGGCCGAGTTCCTCAACACCGACCAGTTCCCGACGGCGACGTACAAGGGCACCTCGATCCGCTTCGACGGCGACAAGCCGGTGGAAGTGATCGGCACGTTCACGCTGCATGGCGTGACGAAGCCGCTGAACCTGACGATCGATTCGTTCAAGTGCTTCCAGAACCCGATGCTCAAGCGCGAGGTCTGCGGCGCCGACGCGAAGGCCGAATTCAACCGCGCGGACTACGGCGTGAACTGGGGCGAGACCTACGGCTTCAAGATGGCGACGACGCTGCAGATCCAGGTGGAAGGCGTCAAGGCGGACTGATCGCCGGCGCCCCCGGGCGAGGTTGCTCCGGCCGCGTTCCGATGTTGGTTCGATACGAGCCCGTGCACGTGAGGTGCACGGGTTTTTTTTGTCCTGGCTTTGTCCAGTTACCGCACGGTTCGGGCACGCGGCGCCTGACAAAAGTGCCGGCGAGCGCTCAACAAAAGTGCCAGTGAATCTGAATTTTGTATAGGGACGCCCCAACGCTCCTCGAATATCGTACTCCCCAGACAAGCTACGTTCGTCGCTGGAGCCCTCGGGCCCGGCGCCGGCGTCGATACATCCACTGGAGAAGAGGTTGATGAGGAAAGTCCCGCTCAAGATCGCAATCGCTGAGCATCCGCATACGTCGGCCATTCGCAATGGCAGCATCCCCATCGAGGGGGTGGACGCCGAGTTCATTACCGTCCAGCCGCAGATCGGCGCGTTTCGCCGCATGGTGCGCGACGTCGAGTTCGACGTCTGCGAACTGGCGCCGACGACCTACATCATCGCGCGCGCCTACGGGGCGCCGTTCGTCGCACTGCCGATCTTCGTGGTGCGGCGTTTTCACCATGGCGGGCTGCTGGTTCGCCCGGACGCGGGCATCAAGACGCCCAAGGATCTCGAAGGCAAGAAAGTAGGCGTGCGTGCCTACTCGGTCACGACGGGCGTGTGGACGCGCCAGGTGCTGATCGACGAATTCGGGCTCGATTCGTCGAAGGTGATCTGGGTGGTCGACGACGAGGAGCACGTTACCCAGCTCAAGCTGCCGGCTAACGTGGTTCACGCGCCGCAGGGCAGCTCGCTCGCGGAAATGATGGTGAGCGGCGAATTGTCGGCGGGTTTCGCCGCCGCCGCGGGCATTGGCCGCACCGGCGCGCCCACGGGCGGCTGGAAGGAAGTGGAAGCCGATTATCCCGACCTGCTGCCCAACGCGGCTGAACTGGAGGCCGACTACTACGCGCGCACCGGCGTGTACCCGATGCACGGGACCATCGTCGTGAAGGATTCGGTGCTTGCCGAACATCCGTGGATCGCGAAGTCGATCTACGACGCCTTCGCGCAGGCCAAGAAGGAATGGCTGGCCCGTCTCGATGCGGGAGAGGCCACGAGCGCCGGCGACAAGAAATACCTGGAACTCCGCAAGATCGTGGGCCACGATCCGCTGCCGTATGGCCTGCAGGAGAACCTCAAGACGATCGAGGCGCTGGAAGCCACGGCGTTCAAGCAAGGCCTCACGCCGCGCCGCATGTCGATCGGCGAGCTGTTCGTCGATCCGCTGGCGCGCTGATCGGAAGGAGACACCATGATTATCGATTGCCACGGCCATTTCACGACCGTTCCCGCTTCGTTTCGCGACTGGCGTGCGAAGCAGGTCGCCTGCGCTAACGACCCGGTCAACGCGCCGTCGCGCGAGGGCGCCTGGGTGAGCGACGACCAGATCCGCGAAGCCATCGGCAACGGGCAGCTCAAGCTGCAGCGCGAGCGCGGCAGCGACCTCACGCTCTTTTCGCCGATTGCCGGCCTGATGAGCCACCATCTGGGCAACGAGCGCACGAGCCTCGAGTGGGCCGAAATTTCCAACGACCTCGTGTATCGCGTCACGGAACTCTTTCCGGAGAACTTCGCGCCGGTCTGCCAGTTGCCGCAATCGCCGGGCGCGGCGCCTGCGAACAGCATTGCCGAGTTGCGCCGCTGCGTGGAGCAACTGGGCTTCGTGGGCTGCAACCTGAACCCCGACCCGACCGGCGGCTACTGGACCGGCAAGCCGATGACCGATCGCGAGTGGTATCCGCTCTACGAAGCCCTCGTCGATCTGGACGTGCCGGCAATGATCCACGTGGCGGCCTCGTGCAACCCGTGCTTTCACGGCACCGGCGCTCACTATCTGAATGCCGATACCTCCGTGTTCATGCAGATCCTGCAGTCGGATCTGTTCAAGGACTTCCCGACGCTGCGCCTCGTGATTCCGCATGGCGGCGGCGCGGTGCCCTATCACTGGGGCCGCTATCGCGGCATGTCACTCGAAATGCGCGAACGCCCGCTGGAAGGACTGCTGAACAATATCTTCTTCGACTCGTGCGTTTATCACCAGCCGGGCGTCGAGCTGCTGACCAAGGTCATTCCCGCCGACAACGTGCTGTTCGGCTCGGAAATGATCGGTGCGGTGCGCGGCAAGGATCCGAAGACGGGCCATTACTTCGACGACACGAAGCGCTACATCGACGCGTGCCCCGCGCTGACCGACGACGATCGCTACAAGATCTACGAAGGCAACGCCCGGCGGGTCTATCCGCGGCTCGATGCGCGCCTGAAGGCGCGCGGCAACTAAAGACCGGCGCGAGCCGCATGCAATCAGAGAAGGACAGAGGCACTCATGGCTTCTTCAATCGTCGATATTCACCCGCACATCATTTCGGATGACGAACTCCGTTATCCACCGGCACCGCTGTTCGGCAAGCGTTCGGAGTGGTCGAAGGAGCGTCCGACCACGGTCGAGACGCTGATCGCGGCCATGGACGAGGCGGGCGTTGCGAAGGCGGCCGTGGTTCATTCGTCGACCACCTATGGCTTCGACAACAGTTATGTCGTAGACGGCTGCAATCAGTACAAGGACCGGCTCGTGGCCGTCGGCTCCGTGGACATGCTGGCCGACGACGTGCCGGCGGTGATCAAGGGCTGGGCCGACAAGGGCCTCGCGGGCCTGCGTATCTTCACCGGCGGCTCGACGAAGGACTTCGATCCGAGCGAGCTCGACAACCCGAAGTCGTTCAAGGCGTGGGAGATGTTGGCGGAACTCGGGCTGCCCATGTGCATCCAGACCGGCCCGATCGGCTTGCCCCAGGTGCGCATGCTGGCCGAGAAGTTTCCCACCGTGAACATCGTCCTCGACCACCTCGGCCGCCCGGACGTGCTCGACGGCCCGCCCTACGCCCATGCAGCCGGTCTGTTCGCGCTGGCCGATCTGCCGAATATTTATCTGAAGCTCACGCCGCGCATTTTCGGCGACGTGACGAAGGAAAAGGCCAGCGCCGGGACGTTCTTTCCGCGCGTGGTCGAAGCCTTCGGTGCAAAGCGCATGGCGTGGGGCTCGAATTTCCCGACATCTCCGGGGACGCTCGGCGAAATTCTCGCCACGGCTCAGGCAGGTCTGCAGAGCCTCGGCGACGAAGACCGCGAGTGGATTTTCGGCAGGACAGCGAAGCAGCTTTACCCGGCACTCGCCTGAGGTTGCATCGCGGCGGAGCAGTCCACCCAGGGCGCGAGCGCGTCATGGGTGACCAGGCAACAGCGTAGTTCGAACCCGAAAGAAGAAGCAAATGGAGACAGGCAAATCACAGCGACGCGGGAATGTGGGCCATTGGAGCATTCTTGCGCTCCTCGCCATCGGGGTGCTGATTTCCTTCATTGATCGCACCAGCATTTCCTCGACGCTGGCGGACGCGGATTTCATCCGGCATTTTGCGTTGACGGATATCGACCGCGGCTGGATCAACGCCGCCTTCTTCTGGTCGTATGGCGTGTTCCAGGTGCCCATGGGCTGGGTGGCGGACCGCTATGGCGTGAAATGGCCCTACGCGATCTGCTTCGTGCTCTGGTGTATTGCGACCACGTTGATGGGAGCCGTCACCGCGCTCGAAAGCATCGTCGTCCTGCGCCTCGTGATCGGCATGGCCGAAGCGATCGTGATTCCCGCGAGCTATCGCTGGATCCGCAACAACTTCGACGAAAGCCGCAATGGTCTCGCCGTCGGCCTGCTGGCCATGGGCAACAAGTTCGGTCCGGCGATTGGCGCGCCGGTTGCAGCCTGGTTCATCGTCCACTATTCGTGGAAGGTCATGTTCGTTGCGACGGGCCTCGTCGGGTTGACCTGGCTGCTGCCCTGGCTGCTGCTCGTTCGCAGCGACCTGCCGTCGAAGGCGGAGCTGAAGCAGGCCGATCGCAGCGCCCGCTCGGTGACGCTCGTGAGCATTCTGACGAGCCCCGTGGTGTGGGGCGGAATGATCACGAACTTTTGCTACGGCTACTTCACGTTCTATTGCATGACGTGGATGCCCGCCTATCTGGTCGAACAGCGCGGCCTGTCGATCGGCGAATCGGGCATCTACACCTTCTTCAGCTTCGCCGGCATCGCGATCGTCGCGGCCGTGGCGGGGTGGGCGGCGGACCGGATCATTGCTGCGGGAGGCAACCCGATCCGCGTGCGCAAGGCGTTCACCATCGCCGGCTTCGTGGGGGGATGCACGGTGCTGTTCGGCGCCTATGCCAACTCGCTCGACGCGGCGCTGTTCTGGAACGTGCTCTCGCTCTCGCTGCTCGGCCTGACCACGGCGAACAACCTCGTGCTGTCGCGCCTGACCTTGATCCCGAAGCAGGCCATCGGTCTCGTCACCGGCGTGCAGCAGGTCGCCACGAGCCTCGCGGGCGGCGTGGCGGCGAGCCTCTCGGGCTGGCTGCTCCATCTGGGCGGCAGCTACGACCTGCCGATGAGGGTGATCCTCGTTTTCCTGCTGATTGGCGCCACGGCGACGGCGGTGCTGTTCCGCCCCGAATGGGCGCCCAGGGTCAGCGGCGCGCAAGGCTCGCTCAAGCAGGCCTAGACGCGCACGAACCGCGGTTTTGCAGGCGAATTCAACGCACACACACTCCCTGGCAACCGGCACGGCCGGTGGTATTTGACTGGAACTCACACATGGCGAAGATTGTATTCGGGATGGCGGTGCCGCATAGCGGCATGCTCGGACAAGCCCCGGAGGACTGGCTGAAAAACGGCGAGCGAGACCGTAACAATCCGGAACTCTGGTATCGCAACCGTACGTGGACTTATCCCGAACTGGAAGCGCATCGCGAGGCGGCCTTCGAGAAGTTCCTGACGCTCGAAGAGCGCACCGCGCGCGCGGCGCGCTGCCGTGCGGCGCTCGATGCGATGGCCGCGGCCTATCGCGAGGCGCACATCGACGTGGCCATCATTCTGGGCAAGGACCAGAAGGAAATCTTCACCGACTTCTCGCCCTCCATCGCCATCTATAGCGGCGAGGAAGTGCACAACGGGCCGCCCCAGCGCGCGGTCTATGCGCCGGACCATCACGTCACGCACCCATGCCACCCCAAACTGGCGGCGTATCTGATCGACCGCTTCCAGAGCGAAGGCTTCGATCTGACCGATCTCTTCACGTGGCCCGACAACGTGTGGATGAAGCCGCTGCCCGACTATCCGGTGGTGCCGCACGCCTATAGCTTCGTCTATCACCAGATCATGAACGACGACCCGCCGCCGCACGTCCCGATCATCATGAACTGCTTCTATCCGCCGACGCAGCCTTCGATGTCGCGCTGCATCGAATTCGGACGCGTGCTGCGCGACGCCATCAACGCCTGGCCCGAAGACGTGCGCGTGGGGATCTTCGCTTCCGGCGGCCTCTCGCATTTCGTCAACGACGAGGAATTCGATCATCGGATCATGAAGATGCTGGCCGACTACGACTACGACGGACTCGCCGCGGTGGACGAGCGCTCGTATCAGTCGGGCACGTCCGAGATCAAGCTCTATGTGAGCGTCATGAAGGCCGTACAGGAAACGGGGGCGCAGATGACGCTCGTGGACTACGTCCCCTGCTGGCGCACGCCCGCCGGCACCGGCGAGGGCATGGGCTTCATGTACTGGAAGGCCGCCGACTGAGCGGGCCTCGAATAGCTGGCTATCTATCAGAGAGAAAGACCATGAGCGACACGCGCCTTAACAGCATCATTCGCGCTTTCGAATCCGGCAAGCCTGCGTTTGCCGCATTCTCGAAGCTGGACAAGCAGGTCGCCATCGAAATGAGCGATGCGCCCTATGACGGCATCGTCTTCGAGATGGAGCACAACCCCTACGACGTCGCCGCATTCGGCGACGCGCTTCAGTACATGCTGAACCGCAAGACGATTGCCGAATCGGGCTCGGTGGCGCCGCGCGTCACGCCGATTGCGCGCATTCCGGCGAACGGCGCCGAAATGAACCAGTCCTTCGCGAAGCAGGTGCTCGATCGCGGCGCGTACGGCGTGGTGTGGCCGCACGTCTCGACGGTGGAGCAGGCCTATAACGCGGTGGCCTCCTGCCGCTATGCGCGGCCGAAGAATGCGCCGCTTTACGAGCCGAAGGGCGTGCGCGGCGACGGCCCCGCCACGGCGTCGCGCTACTGGGGCTTGAGCATGGCCGACTACTACAGGAAGGCCGACGTCTGGCCGCTCGCCCCGCAAGGCGAGATTCTGGTCGGGCTGATGTGCGAGAGCACCGAGGCGATCGAAAACCTCGACGACATGCTCTCGAACGTGCCCGGCATCGGCTTCATCCTGATCGGCGAGGGCGACCTGAGCCAGCAACTGGGCTATCCGCGCGACTACGAGCATCCCGTCGTGCAGGATGCGATGCACCAGATCGTGGCGATCTGCCACAAGCACAACGTCGTGGTGGGCAATCCGCACGTCACGGCCAAGAATCACAAGCGCCTGATCGAAGAGGGGTATCGCTTCCTGATGTCGGCGCCGATGCGCAGCTACGGTGTCGTCGGCATGGCGCGCGAGATGGCGGGCTATTAAATGAACGGAGCCGAAAGCCTCGTTGCCACCCTCGTCGATCGGGGTGTCGATATCTGCTTTGCCAATCCCGGCACGTCCGAAATGCACTTTCTGGCGGCGCTCGAGAACCCGAAGATGCGCAGCGTGCTGTGCCTGTTCGAGGGCGTGGCGACCGGCGCCGCCGACGGCTGGTATCGCATGAAGGACACGCCGGCTTCGACCTTGCTCCATCTCGGGCCGGGACTGGCAAACGGGCTCGCCAATATCCACAACGCGAAGCGTGCGTCGTCGGGCATGGTCAACATCATCGGCGAGCATTCCACTTCGCACCTCAAATACGATCCGCCGCTGACTTCGGATATCGAAGGATTGGCGCGGCCATTGAGCCACTGGGTGCGGCGCGCCGACTCGGCGAGCGCGATTGCGTGGGATGCCGCGAAGGCGGTGGCCAGGGCATCCGAACATCCGGGCCAGATCGCGACGCTGATTCTGCCGGGCAACACGTCGTGGGAAGAGGCGGGCGCGACGATCGCACCGCCCGCCGGAAACGCCGAACACGCCGGGCACGCCGGGCACGCCGCCCGCAAGACGCCCGACGCCGCGCGTATCGAGCACGTTGCACGCGTGCTGCGCTCGGGCGAGCCGACGCTGATCATACTGGGCAACAAGGCGACGCGCGGTCAGGCGCTGGAGCGCGCGGGCAGGATAGCGGCGGCCACCGGCGCGCGGCTCGGTTCGCAGTTCTTCACGGCGCGCATCGAGCGTGGCGCGGGGCGGGTGCCGCTCGAGCGGATTCCCTACGCCGTGGCGCCCGCGCGAGCCTTTCTGAAGGACTTCCGCCATATCGTTACGGTCGAGACCCAGGAGCCGGTTGCGTTCTTCAGCTATCCGGACAAACCGAGCCTGCTCAAGCCGGAAGGCACGCTCGTGCATCCGCTCGTCGAGGCCGACGAAGACAGCGCGCTCGCGTTCGACATGCTGCTCGAAGCACTCGGTGCGACGGCCATGGCGCCCGTATTGCAGGCGCGCGTGGAAACGCCCGTGCCGAGCGGCGCACTCAATCCCGTCAGCATCGCGCATGCCTTGGCCGCGGCGCTGCCCGAGGACTGCATCGTCGTCGACGAGTCGCTTACCACTGGGCGCGAGACGATGGGCTACACGAGGGGGGCCGCGCCGCACGACCTCATCAACAACATGGGCGGCTCGATCGGCTATGCGACACCGGTGGCGACCGGCGCCGCGCTGGCCTGCCCCGGCCGGCGCGTGTTCTGCATGGTCGGCGACGGCAGCGCGATGTACACGATCCAGTCGCTCTGGACCCAGGCGCGCGAGGGGCTGAACATCACGACGATCATCTTCGCCAACAATAGCTACGCAATCCTGAAGGCCGAGTACGCCAACATGGGCGCCGGCACGCCGGGCGCGCGCGCGCTCGCGATGATTGACCTCGAACGTCCCCGTATCGACTGGCAGGCCATGGCGAAGAGCATGGGCGTGCCTGCCGTAGCGGTAGACACGGCCGAGGCGTTCTATCGAGCCATGGCCGATTCGGTGCGCGAGCCCGGTCCGCGGCTGATCGAAGTACGGCTTTGATTCGACGCCGGTGATTCGGACGATTCAAATGATTCAAACGATTCAAACGATTCAGGCAAAAGGAGTATCCCCCATGACAACGACGCTAACGGGCGTGCCGGAACTGCGAACCAATCTGGCCGACTACGCGGTCACCCAGGCGATGAAGGACGGACGGGTGAAGTCGGATCTCGTCACGCTCGACTACTGCGGACCGACGCCCGCACATAACGGCTTCAAGGCGATGGTGCGCGAAAGCGCTTTCGAGGCGGGCGAACTGGCGATCGTCACCTTTCTGCAGGCCAGGGCCTACGGCAAACCCTACGTGCTGCTGCCCACGCCTATTTCGGGGCGCTTCCAGCATCACTGTGCGGGCTACAACCTCGACTTCGGACATCTCGACCCCAGGGATATCGAGGGCAAGAAGGTCGGCGTGCGCACTTACACGCAGACCACGGCGCTCTGGATTCGCGGCATCCTGCGGCACGAGTATGGCGTCGATCTCGACAAGGTCACGTGGATGACGCTGGGCGATGGGCACCTGGCCGAGTACAGCGATCCGCAGAACTGCGAGCGCCTGCCCAAGGGCGCGTCGATCCCGCAGATGATGCTGGACGGCGAGCTTGCCGCTGCGCTGCTCGGCGAGGACATGCCGAAAGATCCGCGCGTGCGCACGCTCGTGCCCGACGCGCAGAACGCCGCGAAAGACTGGTTCGCCCGCGAGGGCGTGGTGCCGATCAATCACATGTTCGTGGTCCACGAACGGGTTTCCAAAGAGCGCCCCGATATCGTGCGCGAGCTGTACCGGATGATCGTCGAAAGCCGCTCGCTGGCCGAAGGCGTGCCCGCCGCGTTCCCGCCGATCGGGCTGGAGGCGAATCGCAAGGGCATTCAACTGGCGATCGACTGGGCGCTCGACCAGAAGATCATTCCGCGCCGCCTGTCGGTCGACGAACTGTTCGACGACGTGACGGGCAGTCTCGGTTAAGGGATTGTTCTGCCGGCGGCGCATGCACCCCCGGCAGTTTTCTGTTCGCTTAAGCTACCAATAAAGATGGAGACTAGCACTGTGTATCGCCCGAATTCCCTGAAAACCCTCTTGCCGTACATGGCCGTTGTCGCTGCCATGGCCTGCGCGCCTGCCGGGGCCGGCGCGGCTACCGCCACTGCCACTGCCACGAAAGGCGACTTGCTGCTGTACCGCATCGGTCCGATGACCTCGGAACTGTATGTCGCCAACGCGGACGGCAGCGACGAACACCGCCTGTTCAAAGCGGACGGCTTCGACTATCACGCCTCCTTTTCGAAGGACGGCCAGTGGATCGTCTTTACGTCCGAGCGCAACGGACTCGGCCAGTCGAGCCTTTATCGCGTCCGAGTAGACGGCACGGGCCTGCAGCGGCTCACGAATCACATCGCCGTGAGCGATGCGGCCGTCTTCTCGCCGACCGACCCGAACGTCATCGCCTTCGTTTCGTCGCGCCGCGGCAAGGATCGTTTCGGTACCACGAACATCTGGACGCTGAACATCAAGACGGGCGCGCTGCATAACGTCACCGGCGACATCCCGTTCGATCCGGACAAGCCGCACAGTTTCTTCCGTCCTTCATGGTCGCCGGACGGCAAATGGATTGCGCTCTCTTCGGACCTCGGCACCGACTGGCGCGGCCATAATCTGCCGGTGGGCTGGGAGCGCACGCAGGAGACGAGCATTTACGTGATTCATCCGGACGGTTCCGGCTTCAAGGAGATTTCCACGCGCGCCGGCTTTACGGAGGGCTCGCCTTCCTGGTCGCCGGACGGTCAACATGTGGTGTTTTATGAGGCGCCCGTGGAGGCGACCTGGGGCGCGCATCGTCCGGAACTGATCAACAAGGTCAGCTCGCAGATCGTGCAGGTGGATGTGGCGAGCGGCGAGCGCAAGGAATTGACCGATAGCCCGGGCTTCAAGGTGTACCCGCAATACGTGAGCGCGACCAACGTGGCCTATCAGATCAAGGGCGGCGAGCACGAAGGCATCTACACGACCGACGGCTATTCGCGCTCGACGGCGGACAGCGGCATTCGCTCGCCGCGCTACACGGCGGACGGCAAGACGATGATCTACGAGAAGATCACGATGCGTCCGGTCCACCCGAACGGCACGCCGCTTTTCAGCTTCGATCCCGAGTGGAACTATCGCTTCATCGACGTGTTCCCGCAGCTCTCGCGCGACGGCAAACAGCTCGTCTACACGGAGAAGATGGTCAACTCGTCGATCGCGGTCATGAACACCGATTTCACGGGCTATCGCCGCATTTACGACCCTTCCACGAGCGGTCTCGATCCGAAGATGATCGCGGCGGGTCTCGCGGGCGCGTTCCAGCCGACGTGGTCGGCGGACCGCCAGTGGGTGGCCTTCGGCGTGGGCGGCTGGTTCTTCACGCGCGCGTACCAGCCGGGCCGTATCGCACGGATCAAGGCGGACGGCAGCATGGACGGCAAGGCCGAGTTTCTGACCGACGGGAAAGAAAATGCAGGATTCCCAAGCTATTCGCCGGACGGCAAGAAACTGGTCTACCGCGTGTGGAGCGAAAACGACAAGGGACTGCGCATTCTCGACCTGGATACGCGCAAGACCACGGTCCTGACCACCGAGCCGGACAACCTGCCGGACTGGTCGCCGGACGGCAGCAAGATCGTGTTCACGCGCAAGGAAGTCAACCCGGACGATCCGAACAAGTTCCACTACGACGTGTACACGATCCGGCCGGATGGCTCGGACCTGAAGTGCCTGACGACGCCCGGTGCAAACCAGGGTCATGCGACCTGGACCTGGGACGGTCGCATTGCCTATAGCTCGGGTGTCTACGGCTTTCGCGACGAACTCTCGCTGTACGACAACACGTTCCAGCCCGATGGCCAGAACTGGGTGATGAACGCGGATGGCAGCGGTCAGCGTGCGATCACGGATACGCTGTGGGAGGAGTCGATGCCGGTCTATGTGCCGAGGCAATAGCCTGCGCTCTGCCGGGCTGTAAAGAGGGCGCCGTGCGAAAGCACGGCGCTTTTTTATTGGCTTCGATATGAAGTGTTGCCGAAGTGCCGCCGCGCGGCGGCATCAGGATTCGAGCGGGACGTCGTTGACCTTTGGCGCCCATTCTCGCCGCAGCAGGACCACCGTACTCGTCGCACCCAGCAGCAGGAATGCGAAGATCGCCGTCATGGGCAGCGTATAACTACCGCCAACATGGAGCAACCAACCCGAAAGGCTGGCCGAGACACCGCCCGCGAGACTGGTGGCCACCTGCTGCAAGCCGGTGTTCAAACCGACTGCCTGCTTCGGGATCAGCGTCAGCTTGCACAGCGCGAGGTTGTTGGCCGTGACGAGGCCCAGCAACGAGAGCGAGAGCACGTTCCAGAACAGCGCAATGGCCACCGAATGCGCCGAGGCGCCGAGCAATACAGTCGTGGCGCCCATGAACCCGGTAACGATAAACGATTTGCGCACGGCGACAGCGTCGCCACCGCCGGCGATGATCCGGTCCGCGGCCCATCCCGCGAGCGCGGCCACGACCGCGATGCCGACAAAGCTGATGAAGGTGTACACCCCCGATTTTTCGAGGGACAAGCCGCGTTGCTCGACCAGATAGGCCGGCATCCAGGTCATGCAATAGAACGCGAAATAGCTGTAGCAGAAGTTGTTGATCAGTCCGCCCCAGACGACCGGGCTGGCCAGCAGGTTGCGCAGCGGCACGGAGGCGGCGCGGTGTACGGCCTTTGCCAGTTGCTCCCGCGTCGGATAGTCGTTGCGCACCATCAGCAGCCAGGGCAGCAGCCAGATCAGCCCGATGAGCCCCGTCGCGACGAACATCGCCTTCCATGAGTACGCAACGATCATCCATGCCGCGATCGGTGCGCCGAGCGCGGGCCCCATCTTGCCGCCAATCGAGAAGATTCCGAGCGCCGTGCCCTTTTGCGTCTCCTCGAAGTGGTTCGCGAGGTAGCGATAGGTGGCCGGAATCACGACGGACTCGGCAAGGCCGATGACGAGCCGCACGACGATGAGCGCCGCGAGCGTCGTCACGAGCCCCGTCGCGGCGGCCGCGATGCACCAGACGGCGAAGCAGACGGTATAGAGCCACTTCACGCCATAGCGGTCGACGAGCCAGCCCATCGGCATCTGCGCGAGACCGTAGGACCAGAAGACGGCGGAATTGAGCCAGCCGCGCTCGACGCTCGTCAGCGCGAACTCGCGGATGAAATGCCTGTCCGCGAGTGCCGCGGACAGACTCGTTCGGTCGACGAAGGAAATCATGAGACCCAGCGCGAGCAGCACGAGAACGCCCCAGGGATTCTCCGCTGCGGACTGCTTCGATTGAACTGTCTCCACCTGTGTCTCTCTTTGGGTCCGACGCTAGCCGTGTTTCGAACGCGTCAGCAAGGCCGCCCGGCCCGTTCGCTCAACCAGCCGGGCGCGCTCTGCAGCGCCACCGGTCGAAGGAAGCGCTCCATCGCGGCGTAGCCCACCGAAGTCGTGAAGGGCTGCGTCGATGCCGGCCAGGGGCCGCCGTGCTGCTGGCTACCCGTCACGGCTACGCCCGTGGGGACGCCGCCGAACAGCACGCGCCCGGCGATCTGCGCGGCACGGCGCGCGACACGCCGTACATCGGGCGTTTCGTTCTCCGCTCCCCACAGCGTGACTGTGAGGGTTCCGCCGATCGCGGCCAGCACGTCGACGATCTCGTCGAAGGAGGCCACGCGCACGAGCAGGCAGGCGGGACCGAACACCTCTTCGTGCAATGCGGCTTGTGCCACGAAGTTCTTCGCGACGGTTCGGGCGAGCACCGGTCGCGGCGGGGCATGCTCGTCGCCGCTCGACTCGCCCGCCAGTATCGTTTGTACGCCAGGTGTCCCGAGCAGACGCGCCACACCGGCGTCGAAGTTGCGCTTCATGCCAGGCGTCAGCATCGCATGCGGTTGTTTCGTCTGCAGCGCGTCGCGTAGCGCCGCTTCGAAGCGGTCGGCGTCCGCGCCCTCGAACAGGACGACGACACCGGGACTCGTGCAGACCTGCCCGCAGCCGAATTCGATGGAGGCCGCCAGAACCTGCGCCAGTTCCTCAGCCTGCCCGGCGAGCGCCGAGGGCAGCGCGATGACGGGATTGATCGAGCCCAGTTCGCCATAGAACGGAATCGGCCGCACGCGCGCGTTCGCCTGCGCCCACAGCGCCGCGCCGCCCTTGAACGAGCCCGTGAACGCGACAGCCGCCATGTGCGGGTGGCGTACGAGTTCGACGCCGACCTCGACGCCCGCCCCCTCTACCATGCCGAACAGGCCGGCGGGCAGATCCTGCTGCGCCAGCACCGATTGCGCGAGTTCGAAGACCTTGCGCGAGAGCCGCGGATGACCGGGGTGCGCTTTGACCACCACCGGGCAGCCCGCGGCCAGTGCCGAGGCGGTATCGCCGCCGAGGACGGAGAACGCGAACGGAAAATTGCTTGCCGAGAACATGGCCACGGGGCCGACTGGTATGCGCACGCGGGTCAGATGCGGGCGCCCTGCAGGCGGCGCGCCGGCAATCGCGGGATCGTCGGACAGGGTGAAGGCATGTCCGGCTTCCACGTGATCGGCGAAACCGCGCAGCTGAAATTGCGTGCGGTCGAGTTCGCCATTGAGCCTTGCGGGTCCGAGCGACGTCTCTTCGTCGGCGAGACGAACGAGCGCTTCGCGATTCGCCGCGAGAACGTCGGCCAGTCCGCGTAAGAGCGTGGCGCGCGTTTGCGCCGACGATTGAGCCCAGTCGTCGGCGGCCCGGGCGGCCGCCGTGGCGGCAGCGTGGACTTGAGCGGCCGTGTGTTCCTGAATCTGCATTGCGACTCCAAAGGAAGAGAAAAAAGCCTGCAAGACGCGGGCGCCGGATCACGAAGCGGTTAGCCTTTCCCGGCTGGCGAGAGAGGGAAACAGCCTCATCCAGAGCGCGACGATCAGCATGGTGGTCACCCCGCCGAGCACGACGGAGGGAACCGCGCCGAACCAGCCGGCCGTGACGCCGGACTCGAATTCGCCGAGCTGATTCGAGGCGCCGATAAAGATCGAGTTGACTGCGCTCACGCGCCCGCGCATTTCGTTCGGCGTTTCGAGTTGAACCAGCGATTGGCGCACGACGACGCTGACCATGTCGAAGGCGCCGGTCAGTGCGAGTGCGGCGAGCGACAGCGGGAAAGAGCGGGAGAGCGCGAAAACGAGAGTGGCGAGTCCGTATAGCGCGACCGCGCCGAACATCAGCTTGCCGACGCGGCGCTGGATGGGGTGGTGCGCAAGACGCAGCGAAACCAGCAGGGCACCGACCGCGGGCGCCGATCTCAGCAGGCCGAGGCCCCATGAACCGGTGTGCAGGACATCGCGGGCGAAGACGGGCAGCAGGGCCGTCGCGCCGCCGAACAGAACCGCGAAGAGATCCAGCGAGATGGCGCCCAGCACCGCTTCGCGCCTCCAGATAAAGCCGATTCCCGCGAACACGCTTGCCAGCGTCACCGGCTCGCGCAGAACGCGCACCGGTTCATGGCGGGTCAGATAGATCATGGCCGCGGCGAACAGGCTGATTGCCGCGCAGGTCCCGTAGACGCCGGCGGCGCCGGCCACGTACAGGAAGCCTCCGATTGCCGGTCCCACAATGGTGGCGAACTGCGTTCCGGTCGAATTGATGGCCAGCGCTTTCGGCAACGCGGACAGCGGAACGAGCATGGGCAGAAGCGCCTGCTGGGTGGGCATCTGGAACGCCTTCGCCGTGCCGAGGCACAGTGCGGCGAACAGAATGACGTCCCGTCCTGCCCAACCGCCCAGCGTGCTCGCGAGGAGCAGTCCTGCGATACCCGCCTGTGCCGCGAGGCACGCCATCAGAATGCGGCGGCGGTCGTAGCGGTCGGCCACCTGACCCACCACGAGACTTAGCGCGAGCGCTGGCACGAATTGCACGAGGCCAACCAGTCCGAGATAAAAGGCGCTGCGCGTGATGTCGTACATCTGCCAGCCGACGATCACCATGAGCATCTGGTTGGACAGCGTCGTCGCCACACGGCTCAGAAAGAAGTAGCGGAACGACGGATTCTCAGGGACGGGGTCTGTCATCGGGGCAACACATGGCAAACGGCAGAAGTCGTTCTGGAAAGTCTTAAACGACCAGTGGCGACCCCTACGGCGGGTCGCCACTGATCATGTTCGGAACGAGCGCTGCCTAAAAGTGGATTTCGGCCATCAGCATCGGCGCAGACGTGATAGTACCCGTGGTTTCGTTAGTGGGTGAGCCGTACATGTGGTACCAGTACTCGTAGCCGACGCCCGCATAAACGGTGCGCGGATGGCCCGCGAACGAACCGATATCGGCCAGCAGGGAGAGGCGCGTCAGGAACTCGGTGGTGGTCTGCACGCCGAAACCATCGCGCCCCTTGGGGCCGGTCACGCTCGCGAAGCCGCGGAAGACGAGCGGCACGGGCCCCACACGGAACGGATAGAGCCACGAACTTTCGATGTGCCACGCCGGGTTGAAGTGGACGTCGACACCAGTAATGCCGTTGTGATTGCTCTCGGTGCGCACGCCGGCCGTGAGGTTCCAGTAACCATGCGGAATGCTGAACTCTACCGTCGGCCCTGCCACGAGCATGCGCGCCCGCTCGCCGTAGGCATCGTTCTTCGTGCCGAATTCGTAACCGAGCGTGAGGCCGTAATCGCGAATGAAGCCATAGCCGAGGTAGCGGCCGAGGATCTTGCCGGCGCTGAGTTCGACGCGGCCGACGCTGTACACCTCCTGGGCGCCGCCGTTCTGCGGGCCGCCGACTTCCGGATTGGCCGCGTTCGAAACGAGGTAGTCGACGTTGAATGCGTAGCTGCCGTACTTGAAACCGCCAATGGTCGAGAGGTAGCCGACGTTCTGCATGACCGAAGAGGGCACGCCCGGATAGTGGAAGTTCGTACCCCAGCGATAGCCGATGAAGGTGTCGTTCCACACGGCCGGCGGTTCATCGGGTTCGCCTACGGTCTGCGGCGGCGCAGCCCCATTGGGAACCGCTTGCTGGGTCTGCGGCGGTGCGGAGGCGTTCGGCGCGGTAAGCACTTCTTCCGCGCGGCCGAACGGGTTCAAACAGCAAAACAGGGTCGCGCCAAGAAGCGGCGCGCGCAACGCTACCGGTATACTTTTCATGTCTCCGTCCAGTCTGGTTTTATGCTGATAGATAAGACGCGGTCGTTTCCCGACTCTCGATTCACCCCGGGTCTGTCCCGGGTTTGTCCCGTTAACAACGCGCTGAACAACTCGTTGAACCCATCAGCGCAGGGCATCCTGTCTTGGTGGTGAGGAATGGTAGGGGAAGGCAGGACGCCTGCCTTTACACAAAAATCAGATTCGCTGGCACTTTTCATCGCATGACCAGGATGGCTCGCGAAAAGCCATGAAACGATGTGGTCTCTTTTCGCTGGCCCCGCGAGAGGGTTATGATGCGATTCGATGAGGAGACGGCATGACACACCGCGCCATTGCGAAAGGGCCGCGCACACGAGACGGCAAAGCGAAACGCACTACCGTGCCCAAGGTTCGTTTGTATGTCGAGCGGCCCGAGCAGCAAAACTGGTTCGTGCACGTCGGGCACGTCACCGACCGGGGCCGCTGGCGCACCGAGCCGCATGCGCATCCTGCCTACGGGCAGGTGATTTTCGTGCGCAGCGGACGCGGCGTCATGAATCTCGACGGGAGCAGCGTGCCGTTCGAGGGACCCTGCGCGTTGCTGCTGCCCACCGAATGCGTTCACGGCCTCGACTACGAAGTCGATGTGGACCGATGGGTCGTGACGATCGAGGAGTCCTATCTGACTCAGGTGAATGCCAAGCTCCACGAGTTCATCGGGCTTTGGGAATGGCCTCGCGTGATTCCGCTTTCCGGTTCGGCCGAGACAGGCCTCGACTTCTACAGCCTCGTTGGGAAGCTCAAGCAGGAGGTCGAGTCCGAAGCCGTCGGCCGGGTAGTGGGAACGGAGGCGCTGCTCACGATGCTGCTGTTGATGCTGCTTCGCGAAGCGAGTCTGGACCCGGGCAGCAGCGAAGGCGAGACACGCAACGATATCCGGCTCGTGGACCGCTTCCGCAAGCTGATCGATCAGCATTATCGCGACAATCTCTCGCTGCAGGACTACGCCGCGATGATGGCGGTTTCTCCGGTGCAGTTGCGCGCGGCCTGCGCTTCCGCCGCGGAACAGAACCCGACCAAAATGATCCACGCGCGCATCATTACCGAGGCAAAGCGCAATCTCATCTTCGGCAATATGTCGGTGGAGCAGATCGCCTTCGGGCTCGGCTTTGCCGACGCGGCGTATTTCACGCGCTTCTTTCGCCGGGAAGTCGGGCAAACACCGAGCCAGTTCCGCGCGGCAGCGCGGCAGCAGCCTCATCGCGGCGGGCCCTCGGAGTAGAAAAGTCCCGGCGAATCGGACTTTTGTACAGGGACGCCCGGATGTGAAGCGAATACGCTTGATCCGGCTGTTCGCGATAGCGGCGCATTGGCAAGCCGGGGATCGGAACATGGGGTGATGGTGCAATCCTTTCCTGGAAGAATGCTGATGCGGTACGGATTCGTTGTGGCAGTGATCGGGCTGGCCGTGTCGGCGGGCATGGCGGGAACGGGCAGCCGTGCTGCGAGGTCGAGTGGGGACACGCAAACGGAGTTCGTCTACGTCGGCACGCAGCAGGCCCAGATTCGCGCGCTGCGCCTCGATACCGCTACCGGGAAACTGACGGAGATCGGCACGGTCGCAGAAGGGCCGAAGACCACGTGGGTTGCCGCGCATCCGCAATTGCCGGTGCTGTACGGTGTCGACGACGATAACGCAAGAGAAGGCAGCATCACCGCTTATGCCGTGAATCGCGGGACCGGCTCGCTCAGCAAGATCAACGTGGTCGCTTCCGGCGGCAAGGGAACGACGAATCTGGTGCTGGACCCGCCTTCGATGACCTTGCTCGCGGCCAATTACGCCAGCGGGTCCGTGTCGAGCGTCTCGATCAATCCGGATGGAAGCCTTGGCGCACGCGTGTCCACCGTCACCGAAACCGGCTCCGGACCGAACCGGCGGCAGGCGAGCGCGCATGCGCATAGCGCCGTCGTCGATCCGTCGGGCCGATACGCACTGGTCCCCGACCTGGGCGCGGATCGCGTGTTTGTTTACCGCTTCGATCGGGCGACCCACGCATTGTCGGCGGGCGACGGGAACGATCCGGGCACCTTTGTGGCGCCGCCGGGTAGCGGTCCCCGTCATCTCCTCTTCGGTTCGAGCGGCGAGTTCGTTTATCTGCTTACCGAACTAAGTGCCGAGGTCATGGTCCTGCGTTGGGATGCCGGGCAAGGGACGCTGACGCTCGTGCAGTCCTTGCCGGTCACCAGTCCCGGATTCGACGGCGTGAAGAGCGGTGCCGAAATCGCGCTCAGCCAGGACGGCCGTTTTGTCTATGTCGAAGACCGCGGCGAAAATGCACTCGTTGTCTATCGCGTGAACCCGCAGACGGGGGAACTCGCGGAGATCCAACGCACGTCCGCCGGCGGCGACCGGCCGTGGGGATTTGCGATCGATTCGTCCGGGAAGTGGCTGCTGGTCGCCAACCAGCGTAGCGGAAACGTGAGCGTGTTCAGTGTCGATTCCGTTTCCGGGAAGGTCACCGGTACAGGGGAGTCCGTTGCACTGCCGACCCCGGTCAGCGTTGCCTTTGTGAAGTGACGCTCGTGCGTCGCACTCGCAGAGGGGACGTATGAAACTGGTTCATCAACTCCCTCTCGCATTGAGCACCGCGCTGCTGGCTGCCTCGGCCGCGGGTTGGTTCGGCGTGTCACGCATGGACCATGCCGCGAGCACGTATGAGCGGCTCATCGAAGTGGACGGCGCCGAGGAGCGCCAGGTTGCCGAAGCCCTGGTGGCTTTCAAAAACCAGGTGCAGAACGGCAAGGATATCCTGTTGCGTGGTAAGGATACCAAACTGTTCGACCGGTACTGGGGTGCCTTCCAGAAATACGAGGCTGCTTGCCAGGCTGTCACGGAAAAGCTTGCCCGAGAGCTGCCGCCCGGCGAGACCCGTTCGAAAATCGAACGATTCAACGTGCTCCACCGGGAGATGGGGGAGGCGTTTCGCCGGGCGCTCGAAGCATTCAGGGCGTCGGGATTCGACGCCGAGGTTGGCGACCGCGCAGTGGACGGCATCGACCGTGAACCCGTGATCCTGCTGCGCGAATCGGGTACGGCGATCGTCGAGCAGACCGCCGCCGCTATCGTCGAGGCAAAGCAGAAACAGAGGAGTGCGATGCTGGTGAGCGTCGGCGCGATGGCGCTTACGCTCGGGGCAGGCGTTGCCGGTGCTGTCCTGTTTTCTCGTGTGATCACACGCAAGCTCGGCGGCGAGCCCGACGATGCGCGCGATGCCGCGCGCCGGATCGCCACCGGCAATCTCGACGTGAACCTGCCTCTTCGCGCGGGTGACACGGAGAGCCTGATGGCAGCCATGAAAGCGATGTCGGCCTCGCTGGCCCACATCGTCCTGCATGTGCGCAACAGCAGCGATTCGATTGCGATCGGTTCGACCCAGATCGCGACCGGCAATGCCTGGCTGAGCCAGCGCACCGAGGAACAGGCCAGTGTGCTGCAGGAAACGGCGGCTTCGATGGAACAGCTAAGCGCGACGGTGCGGCAGAACGCCGAGCATGCGCGGCAAGCCAGTGACCTGGCCACCGGTGCCTCGTCGATCGCCTTGCAAGGCGGGCAGGTGGTGGGCCAGGTGGTCGAGACCATGAAGGGTATCCACGAGAGCTCCTGCAAGATCGCCGACATCACCGGCATGATCGACGAGATCGCCGCGCAGACCAACATCCTCGCTCTTAACGCGGCGGTCGAGGCGGCGCGGGCCGGAGGACAGGGGCGGGGTTTCGCGGTGGTCGCCGCCGAAGTCCGCAGCCTCGCACAGCGCAGTGCCAAGGCTGCGAGGGAGATTCAGACGTTGATTGCGGACAGCGTCGAGCGGATCGAGCGAGGTACCGCGCTCGTGGACGAGGCGGGCGCGACGATGACGCAGATCGTCGGCGCCACCGGACGCGTGGCGGTCATCGTCGGCGAGATCAGTAGCGCGAGCGTGGAGCAGAGTGCCGGAGTCGAACAGATGGGGGAGGCTGTGGGGCAGATGGATCGGTTGACCCAGCAGAATGCGACGCTCGTGGAGGAAAGCGCGGCAGCGGCCGAGAGTTTGAAGCAGCAGGCAGCGCAACTCGTGGAATCAGTGGCGCGGTTCCGTCTTTGAAGATACCGAAGAGAGAGCCGGATTTCCCGCTTTGCTTGCCTGGTTATGCGAAGGAGAGGCTGTCTTTGGACGACCGGACTTCTCTTCTCGCGAAAGCGAACCCGTAATGCCGTGTACGGGGCGTGCGAGGAGGATTTTTGGAGAGGGGACTATGCCGCGTAGTGGGAGAACCACAAGCGTTGCGGTGGGCTTCCGGCAAGAGGTCGGTGCCTGGCGTCTGATGGACAGACGCCATAGACGAAAAAAAAGCACCGCGAACTCGCAAGTGCTTGATTTTCCTTACCCAAGGGTAAGTGGTAGGCCGTACGGGATTCGAACCTGTGACCAACGGATTAAAAGTCCGTACTTAAGGGGCATTTGTCGACGTTATCAGGCGTAGATCAAGGAGGGAAAAGTCCGAGAATTCAACGGGTTGCGTACAAGAAAGAATTGAAAGTTAATGTTGTATAATCGTAAGACATTAACTCGATCTGCTTACGCAGGTGTTACACACCCATGGCCCGAGTCAACTTTACTGCCGCGCGAGTGCGCGACTTTTGCTGCCCACCTGGTGCCAGACAGGTATTCCTCTGGGACTCCGGTGCACCCGGTCTTGCGTTGCGGGCGACGCCCGGCAGCGTTTCCTACATCTTCCAGGGGCGCATTGCGGGCCGCACGATCCGCACGACGATCGGCGATACGCGCGTATGGGATATCGACCGCGCCCGGCACAAGGCGCGTGAATTGCAACAGCTCATCGACGATGGGCGGGACCCCCGGGTGGAGAAGGCCGCGGCCGTGGTGCGCGTCGAATCGCAACGCGTCGAGCTGGCGCGCCGTGAGAGAACGCTTGACGAAGCGTGGAGCGTTTACGTCGAGGCACACCGGACGCGTTGGAGCGAGCGTCACACCAGGGATCACGAGAAGGTCGTGCATCGCGGTGGCGAGGAGCGCAAGCGCAGTGACAGGAAGACGGTGCCTGGCGTACTCGCATCGCTGCTCGACACACCTCTGGCGGAGCTGGACTCCAATGTGATCGCCGGCTGGCTTGCGCGCGAAAGCCCGGTGCGCGCGACGCAGGCGGCCCTTGCTTTCCGGCTGCTACGGGCATGCCTTAACTGGTGTGCGGAACAGCCGGATTTCACAGGACTGGCCCCTGAACAGGCGTGTGGTGCGCGCGCGGTGCGCCGCAGTGTTCCGAAGAAGCGGGCGAGGACCGACTGTCTGCAGCGGGAACAGCTCAAACCCTGGTTCGGGGCGGCATGCAAGCTTGATAACCCCGTCATCGCCGCGTATCTGCAGGCGTTGCTTCTGACGGGGGCGCGGCGGGAGGAACTCGGGCACGCGCGCCACGGGCAAACTGCAGGGCAACCTGAGCTTTGGTCTCAACAATCCGCTCGGTCTCAATGACATTCTCACGCTCGGCGCGAACCAGGACCTGGAGCTGGGCGACAAGGACCTCGGCTCGCACGGTTTCAATGGTTCGTACTCGGTGCCGTGGGGTTACTGGACGGCCACGCTGTTCGGCAATACGAACACGTATTACCAGCAGATTGCCGGTGTGAACCAGACGTTCGTGTCGAGTGGTAACCAGCAAATAGTCGGCCTGAAGCTGCAGCGCGTGTTGCGCCGCAGCCAGGACGATATTTTCGGGATGGAATTCCAGCTGTCCAAGCGTTGGGGCGCGAGCTTCATTGACGACACGACCATTCCCACGCAGGGCTATAACAACACTTTCGTCGAGGGCGGTATCACGGATCGCCATTATTTCGGCGCCGCACAGTTCGACGGTACGCTGGCCTACCGTCAGGGCATCGGTGGCCTCGGGGCAACGCCCGACCCGTATCCCACCGGCCCGACCTACCGATTCCATATGGGCGTGCTCGACGCCAACCTGTCCGTTCCCTTCACAATCGGCACGCAGCCGCTGCAGTATGTGACGACGCTGCACGGACAGGTCACGGGCGACACGCTGTTCTATGTCGACGATCTCGCCATTGGCGGCCGTTATACGGTGCGCGGGTTCGACGGCGAAAAGATGCTTGCCGCCGAACGTGGCTTCTACTGGCGCAACGAACTGCAGGTGCCACTTGGGCACACGGGGCAGACGCTCTACGCGGGACTCGACTACGGCCACGTGTTTGGTCCGAACACAGCGGCCCTGGCAGGTACGCAGCTCGCCGGGACGGTGGTCGGTATCCGTGGTGGTATCCCGGTGCACATTGCCGGGCTGTCGTATGACCTGTTTGCGGGTACGCCGATTTACAAGCCCGCCGGATTCGATACGGCACGCGTCACGCTTGGCTTCCAGGTGATGGCGCAATTCTGAAGAACCCGTTGTGGCCAATCATCCTTATGACCGCTGCGGTCGCCAGAAGAGCTAGAGGCAGTGCCACTCCACGTACGACGAGCACTGCCCGTGCACGAAGGCTTCGAGGCGTTTGAGCATCAGGGGACGCCCGCATCGATCTCGAGAGTGGCCAGGAGCGTGCCGCCGAGGTGCGGCACGTCATTATTGTGCCGCACCTCGGCGCAGGCGATGCTGGCCCGTGCTGGAGCTGCCCTGCGGCAGCAAAGAAGGGGGCCGGCGCAAGACTTCATTTGATCGGAGAAGCCGTCGATTTCTCCTACCATCAACCCCTGACATGCCTGTGAATATGCGTATCAAGGAATCCTTTCTGTGTTTGCTGGTCGCCGCCGGATGTACTGGCGTTGCCGACGCGGCGCTTGTTCCCGATGTCGGCGCAATCGACGCTGCGGAACCGACAATCCACTTTCCGTGGGCAACGGCATCGACGCTACCGGGGAACGCCATCACCCGTCTTCAGCCCGGTTACCAGGCGGTATTGGCAAAGCGATACACCGAGGCGCTTGGCTATCTCGACCGTGCAATAAAAGCGGATCCGACGCCTCGCGCCCTTCTGCAGAGAGGAGGGGTGTACATATTGCTCGGTCAGTACCGGAATGCCGTCGGCGATTTCACACTGGCACTCGCGAAAAGTCCCCGTCTCGCCGAGGCGGCCTTTGGGCGCGCAGAGGCATATTACAAACTGAACGATTTTCCGGCTGCCTTGACCGACTTCAATGCAGCGCTTGCGCTCAACCCGGATATGAGCGTTGCACACCTGGGCCGCGGCGTACTCTTCTGGCAGATGAAAGAATATGGAAAAGCTGCGGATGATTTTGCGTGGGTCGCAAGACGAGACGCTACCACCGACAAGGTCAATGCCGTGAACCGGTACAAGATCGCGTCGCAACTGTACGATCTGGGGCACCGTGAAGAGGACGCTATTGCCTGCATTGACGCTGCGATCACCCTCGCACCCGAAATCGCCAGCCTGTATGCAAGTCGCGGGGATCTCGAGGAGGATGAGTATGGCAAGTCACTCATGGATTACGAAACGGCCATACGGCTGGACCCCGGCGACGTCGATGCGCGATACTCCCTGGCGGTACTGCTGCACGAGATGGGTCAAACTCAGGCGTCCCTGAACGAATTCAACGAACTCCTCCGGACCCCGCAGAGTGATCCGTATTTTTACGTCGGCCGGGGAAACACGCTGATGGACATGGATCGCGATGAAGATGCGCTCCTCGACAACGAGCGTGCTGCAAAGCTCGATCCCACATCCTACTGGGTGGTGAGCCAGCGAATGCAGCTCCGGTTTTATCAGGGCGACTACGCCGGTGCGGCTCGCGATGCCGACACGTGGCTGTCGGTCCATGAGAAAGCTGACGAACATGACGCGGAATACGCGCTCATGTGGCGTCATATTTCCACGCAGCATATGGGTGCCGACGACCGACCCTATATGGCCAACGCCATGACTCACCTTAACGATCATTCTGCGTGGCCGTATCCCCTGATTGAATATGCAGCGGGCAAGCTCGATGAACGTGAACTGAGGGCCGCAAGCGCGCATGGCGACCCGGAGGAAATGCAGCAGAGGCGGTGTGAAACCGCGGCCTATATCGCGGAGAAATATCTCACCCACAATCAGCGTAGTGTTGCAGAGGAAGAGTTTCGGCGAGCGTTTGCAATCTGCCCCTTCGATTTCGCCGAGCGAACGCTTGCGGCGCGCGCGCTGAAGTCGTTCCCACCGGCTACAGTTCGCGCGCAGCCATTAGCGGTCGTTCGACTCCAGGGTCGAAATCATCGACAATCCGGCAATGGCCAATAAGGCGGGGGATATATGATGATCGGATTCGGGGATATTTTCGGCAGCAAACGGCGGAAAGCGGCGATCGACGAAAAGCGCTTGGCCTTCTACATGGGGTATGCGTTCAGCCACGCGATTCATGTTCAGCATCTTCTAGCGCCCGGCGAATTGACTGTCCCGTACGTCGTCTACTGGGATAACGAAACCCCCACACCGGTTCCGTATCCCGCAGTAACGCAACACGAAGCAGTCGCAACCGCGCAATCAGCCCGAGAACGGGCGACCGCTGGCTCGGGATGGTCCTCTGGACGGGAGGGAGTCATCACTCAGAGTGATGGCGCAAAGGCGGATGTTCTCGTGATCGAGAGATGGGTGCCAGGACTTGACGTACCGCTCGAAGTGATCGTGTACTACAGAACAGAGCCGTTTAAGCTGATTCAAGGATTCTTGTGGAAAGCCCATGCGCAGGCGCGCAAAGATGGCCCATCCTTCATGGTGAAATTCAAGCGTGGAATTCTCGCCCAACCGTTCGGCCCGCAATGCATGGAATGCATCGACAACGCGGAGCGCGTCCAGTTCGTGAGCTAATAGTCGAACATGCCGATGTATGACGCATAGAACCCGGACGGGGCATGAGCGCAGTCGGTTGCGCATTCAACCGTTCGACGCGCACGGGCAGATCGTCGACTATCGGCATAGACGATTGCGCTGTCGCCGCAACGAGAGCAACCATAGTCGAGTAAGATCGCTGCCTAAAAGCTGCAACGCGTAGCCAATGCAACATCGCATCTGGCAAGATGCCATTATCAAATATTGACCAGGAAGGATCTAGATAGTCGTGATAAAAGAGCCATTCCTCCTCGCAATAATTGCTATGCTTCTGAGCGGCCCTTGCCGGGCAGTTGAGCCTGCTACGGCGTTACCACAGCAGGGTGCTTCGCGTCCTTCTCAGACAGCTATCTCGGATACGCGCGTGCGATTCAAAAGCGGATACGCGCCAGGCACGACGCAGCACATGACCAGGATGCAAAGCTTGGGCCGATCTACTATCTTGAGTTCGGCAAGATTCTCGCGGGTACCGGCCGCCATCAGGATGCGATCGAAGCATTTTCCCATGCTCTCCGGATAGCGCCTGCACTCGCGGCCGCCTATTGGGGCCGCGGTGTGGAGTGCGTGAGATGTCGGGCGATTTAATCGGAGCTCGCGCGGATTACATTCGATTTGCACGATGGATGCCGGAAAACAGTATCAACGCGGCGTACCAGATTAAGTTGTCCATCCTCGGAATCGACGCGGCAGCCAAACGCCAGCACCCGTTTGGCAATGCAAACCCAATGCGCGATGCCGCAGAGCGGGAGTTAGCCACAGCACAGGCGTCGCTCCAGGCAGCAGCGACGCCGTCTGAACAAGCTCACGCACACGGTGAAATATCGGCTTATTTGGACGGTACGGCGCAGCATGCACCGGCGTTGTTGGCCATCGACAAGGCCATTGCGCTTGCCCCGGACGACATTTCATTGAAACAGTCGAGGGTCACGACACTCGTTTCGCTGGACCGGGAGGATGACGCACTCGCGGCGGCCGCGCCGCTCCTTGACCAGATGCATCACGAACTGGCGAGCGCCGCTGAACCTGCTGCTGTCTACCAGCGGTATATCGAAGTAACCAGCTCATCGGCTTGGACGCGAATGCTCAAAGGAGACTGGAGTGGTACGGTCGACATGCTTGACCGTTGTGCGCGGGGCTCCGACGCCATCAGCCAGGATTATCTGGCCGCACTCTACGTCATTGTTCGGGCGCGCAGTAACGGCGAGGTTCCTGCCGACCCGTACTTCGAAGAGTACATACTTCACCGCAGCTCCGTGCCGACAACACAGTATCATCAGATGCTGTTGCAGTATGTGCGTGGTCGTGTCCCATTGGCTTCCGTCTATGAGATGGTCGCGATGATTTCCGACCCTGCCGCGCTTCAGAATGCACTGTCCGAAACATGGATGATCGCCGCCGCCTACGAACGGTTTGTGAAGCACGATGACGCAATTGCACAGACATATCGGGAACGAATCAAGGATCTTGAACCCTATGGCGCCACCGAATGGATGATGGTCAAGTATGGCGGGGTGTAATTAATTGAAGCCAGACGTATATCGGGGGTGATATGGCTCTTGAAGGGTTTTCCAGAGAACAATTTCTTTCATTACTTGAAAAAGCGACGAAGCCGCAGTTTTTCTTGTTGTCCGCAAGTTTTTTACTTTTTGCTGATGCTGCCTTATCTTATTTTTCCGGATTTGGTGTAAGAGATGCCATTGGTGGATCGGATGTCTTTGGCGCTGCTCTAGCATTGAAAATTTTGCTGATATTCATTGCATTTTCAGGAGTGGCAAATCTTGTCATCCCAACTGCTATGGCAGTATTTATATAATTTTATCTCCAATTGAAGTATTGGGCGTGGTTGGCTTTTTACCAAATCAAAAGAAAGTGGTTGGAAATCGAGGATCGGCCATTCTATCCAAAAGGCAGGGAAGACAAGTATGTGCGGCCAAGTGAACTGCTAGATGCCGCTCATGAGGAAGAAAGTGAGTTCCTCATGGATCGATATAAGGAGTATCAAAAAGAGGAGGATCGAGGGAGCGCTCACAGGGCAGAAATTCAGACTTATGCTTTTTATGTATTGTTTTACTTGATTTTCAATTTCTGGCTGCCGGGGAACAACTCTAATCATACGATCACTCATTGGATCGAGGACTACTCGGGTACCAGTCAACTCATCTGGATCGCTCTTTTGGGACTTGCTTGGCTCGTTCTTTTTCTTGTGCCTCAGTATGAATCCGGAAGGAGGGTTTATTGCCCACCTCTGCATCGTAAACTGGAAGCAGAAGAGAAAAAGCGCCGAGAAGAGCAACAGGAAAGGGAGTGGCGGAACAGATTTGATTGACCACGATAGAAAGCGACCTCTCAGAATCGTCTCTGTCAGGCTCGTGGACATAGGGTAATGCATTGGCATATCCGCCGTGTCAGGCTTTGGCTCACTTACCCTGGCCGAATACGGAGGCAAGGCGCTGGTGCTGATGGACCCACCCATGAGCCACCAGGTTTTGTTTGTGGGCGCGCTGGTGCTGGCCTATGGCCTGCAAAGGCTGGTCTTGAAAGGCATTGCCATTTATACCTGGAACATCTTCGTTAAGCGCGCCTTAAGTGGGGAAAGACGCTAGACTGAGGCAATATGGGGCGGTGCATCGAGGTCCTGGCCAAGAGCACTGGCTCATCCAACTGATGGGAAAGCGAGGGTGTCGTGGCAAATCTGCCTACGATTGAAGAGACGCAAAATGTATTCGCTCAGATTGGACCTGCTTTGCGGAGGGAGGAATCGTTCACTTATCCATTGATGTGCGAGGAGATTGGTAAAGGAAGGCTCAAGCTATTTGCAAGTTGTTTTTTTATCAATCTCGATGGAAGTGAATATTTGGTGTCTGCTGCGCATGCATTACGGAAATTCGATCACAAGAAAAATTTATTGCTGACTCGGAATTCGGCTTTGATGATCGAAATTCCTGTCTTGGTTTTTAATGCGGCATTAGATGCTAACGGGAAAGATCATCTGGACATGGTCGTCATTAAGCTTGAAGACGGATTTTTCCGAAAGTATGCAATAAATGTTATCGACGCCTCGATGTTTTTAGATCTAAGGCTGAACATGCAATCTTGGGGAAGAGCAATTTTCGGTTATCCGGAGAGCCGAAACAAGAGCATTCTGAGTCGTAGAAATAGATTGCATCTGCATGTGCAGAGCTTCTCTGATGAAGCTGTTGATGATGATGAATCGGTTCCCTAGGTGGAATTCAAGAAGAACAGGATCGATCACGCAATCATCCAACTTCATGACGGTGTGGATGTTCGTGGCATATTTCAGAATGTTCCTGTTAAGCCAATAGGGATGAGTGGTAGTCCAATGTGGAGAATTTCAATGGAGCCGAACTCCAGTGAGGTTGTCTTGGAAGGGGTTTTCATTGAGATGCACAATCGAAAGAATCGATATTTCGGCTTTGCCACTCGGCTGCATCACATCATTGGATTCATTCGGCAAGAGAAGCGGAAAATAGGTGAGAGCAATGTCTGATTTCCCGAAAGTGATCCCGGTGGCAGAGTTGCAGGAGGCATTCGGCCTCGATGCCGATGAGGTCGAGCAGTTGGAGCCCTACATTGCCGGTGTGCAGCAGCTAGCCAAAGAAGTGGAAGAAGCGACGAATGGCAAGGTCCAGATCTGGTCGGACTACCAGTTTCACCAGAGCTTCCCGATGGACGTGCCTACGCTTGATCTGAGCGTTTTGGGAGACGTGCGTGCGCACCAACTTCCCACCTCGCTCCCGACACTCGCAATGTTAGGATGGTGACGCGGTTAAAAACCGACAAATACGTCTCGACCTCTTGGCGTCAAGCAAGCATCAGCAGCCCTGATGTCTCACTGCCCGTATAGAAAAAATGGAACCTAACGAGAAATCTCCCCCCGAGGTACCGAAAAGCTTTTTTATAGGTCAAGACTTGGATTGGATGGCACCTTGGGTTGACGTCTCCTTGCGTGTCGAACTTCCATACTGGCTAATGGTCAACACCGCACAGACTTCCGTGGTCGTTGACGGCCACAGTTTCGCCGTAGGGATAGAAAACGAGACATTCGAACTGCATCTGGGTTGTGTTAGCGATGAGAAAAAATACGTGGCCTATCAAGGTCCACTTAGGCAAGTAGAGCAGCTGCCTGATACGATTCAAGATATCCTTCGACAAAGACCCGAACTTGGGTACCTCTGGCGGAAATGTAAAACCGTCGTGAAAATTGCCAGTAGATGCAACGAAGACGTTTGGAGGAAGGTGGAGCAAGACGTGGCTGCCCATGGCCCATCGGTGCACCTCTATTTGCAAGAACTTTGTCGTGCCCACATATCGATCGTAAACAAGCTTGTCCGGGGATATCGCTTGTCGACATACGATCACTTCGTATTCGAAGTTGCGCCATGGGATGTACCAATATGGCACATACAACGGGAGGGCACGATGGCTTCCAGTCTGCTGGTCCCGTACAAAGGTTGGGACGATCGGATAATGTTTGGGGGACCTTCTGAGATTCCCGGCGAGATCCAATTTATCGATGCCCCGCAACTACAACATGCTGTTGGATATTTGCCAAGTAAGGGTGAGCTTGAACTGCTCGATGCCATTAATTTTATGGAGCGTGGTAACTATTCAGATGCAGTCCGCCGTATTACGACCGCGATTGAGGTTATTGTCGAGGCAGAGGTGTACCGTTTAATCAAGGAATCCAATAGCAAAAAGGCTGCGGAGACTTTTATCAAAAGTACAAGAGCCGATTTTTCTCGACGTGTGAAAAAATATGAGCAACTCACTAGGCGCACGCTGCCGGTCGGACACGCTAATGAACTACGTGCGACACGAAAGCTCCGACATCGAATTGTCCATGGAGGCCATCGTGTGGACCCTGGTGAGCGAGGCACGGCCCAGCGCGCTGTCGACACAGGCCGGTGGATTTTTAATTGGTTCGAGAATGACGAATCACGCAAGCAAGTTCGAGAGAAAAAGCTTGCACTTAGATCACTTGGTCGAGAAATGAGCATTGGCCTGTTTCGCTCCGAAATTTCGGCTGACGGAGTACGCGTATTTCCCGAGCCGTTGGGGGCTCAGTAGCTTCTATATCGCGTAATTTTTCCGCGCTCGCGCGGCTTGCTCCCGATTCGGCATATGGGTTACCCGCGACCACGCTGGCAAAGATATAACGATCAATACGTAACCCACATCGATGACAGGGTTGACACGCGGATGACCGTTTCGTAGGAAAGTGACTGTCCCTTGTGGGTCGGGCAGCGCCCCCCGCGGCGCAGGGCATCGATACTGCATCGCCGGCCGGGGTGCGGCCAATTTGAGGCATTCGACGCAGCTACTGAACCGGTTGCTCCATTGCGATGTTCATGTCGCCGATTGCTGGCTACCGACGGTTTGCTCACCTTCCGGCTTGGCTGGTTCGGCACGTATGACTCGAGTTTCGAACAGCATTTGCTCGCCTTTCTCAGTTATTCGCCAGAACAACGCCCGACCACCGGCGGTAGTTTGCAAATTTTCGATCTTCACAAGCCCGTAGGCAGTAAGCTGAACCCCTATCGTCTTGAACTGCTGCTCGTCAAGCGAAGCCGATGTCCCGGAAAGGTTCCTTTGCGTCATCAAGGTCTTCGTCAACTTCGTTTCGACGGTGCTTTCGCTGGGATCTTCCAAAAGATACGGCGCGATGAGCGCGAAGATCGCACGCCAACTTAGAGAAACCTGAAACCCTCTTTTCGCTCTGTCATAGAAATATCTGACCTGAAGAGAAAACTCAGTGTCGATATCCGCGATGTCCTCGATTTCTCGGTTTGTTACGACCTTTGATCGTAGCTCTGTAACGAGCTTCAGAAGTTGTTCTTTTTCCTTGCGTAGATTGTTAAGTTCAATCAAGCTGTCTTGGCTGGAAATTTGATTCGCGCGAACCCAACCTATTGCCGGATACGTTTTTATTGTCTTGGTGAGGCTTAGCGAGACAAGACCGGGCAGTTCATCCGCCTTTTCCCAAAACTTGACAAGTCGACCCGTCTTGACCTTTTCGCGAAACGCTACTAGCTTTGCGCGCAATACGGGGTCTGCTTCAGATTTTCCGGCAGGAATGTCATCTGGTTTTCCATGGATAAGCGCGACGACGCGTAGTCCCTTTGCGACGGCGTAATCGAATTCCTTTTCGGTATAGCTGATTCCTTCGCTCGATAGTGACCCATAGCGCCCCCCGATAATCAAGAGGTAGTAATCGCAGTCATCAATGATTCGTTCGATAAACTGCCACTGCTCTTCGTCGGCTGCGGGGAAAAGCTCCATACCCGCTGGGATGCAGTCCATCTCCATCAATGTCCGGAACACATGGTCGCGTTCAGCCGCGAGGTCCGAGAAGGTCGAGCTAATAAAGACTTGGTATCGTTTTTCCATTGTGCCAAGTGAAAACTCGGGAAGCGAGAGCTGCATCATAGCGCACCATACGAATGAAAAATCTACTAAGGGGCGCGTTGTGAGCACGGCTCCAGCGCTGGCAGTACGTGATCAGAGGCGACATCTACTGCAGCTGCTCAACCAATTCGTCAAATGGCCGTTGCTGGGAACGTCGACGGTCACCTTGTGGGTCGAGGGTGTGTGAAAACGCGTTGATCGCCTACACTGGATTAACTCGTCCAGCATGGGTGACCGGATGAAGCGATTCATAGAAGGTGAAGATCGCAAGCAGGTGACGCTGCTTCCAGAATGCCTCGATGACTTCGTCGCTGATGACAATCCGGTGAGGATCATCGAGGCGTTCGTTGAAGAGCTTGACCTTGAATCACTGGGTTTCGCCGGCGCGATGCCATCGACTACAGGGCGCCCGTCCTATCACCCAGCCGTGCTGTTGAAGATCTATATCTACGGCTACCTGAACCAGGTTCAATCGAGCCGGCGCCTAGAACGTGAATGCCAGCGTAATGTTGAATTGATGTGGCTCACCGGCCGCCTGGCGCCGGACTTCAAGACCATAGCTGATTTCCGTCGTGATAACGGCACCGGCATTCGTAACGTCTGTCGCCGCTTCGTCGTTCTGTGCCGTGAGCTGAAACTGTTCTCGCAAGCGCTGGTTGCCATCGACGGCAGCAAGTTCAAGGCGGTCAACACTCGCGATCGCAACTTCACCGAGGGTAAGGTCGACAAGCGGCAAAAGCAGATTGAGGAGAGCATCCAGCGGTATCTGAACGCTCTGGAGACGGCCGATCGTACGCAACCCGCTGAACTGGAAGCAAAGACGGCCCGTTTGCAGGACAAGATCGCGCGCTTGCGCGAGCAGATGCACAAGCTCGACCAGATCAAGGAGCAGCTCAAGACAGAGCCTGACGGCCAACTCTCGATGACCGATCCCGACGCGCGTTCCATGGCGACGAGCGGCAAAGGCTCGGGAATAGTGGGCTACAACGTACAGGTGGCAGTTGACGCCAAACACCACCTCATCGTTGCTCACGAGGTCACAAACTCTGGTAGTGACCGGGCTCAGCTCAGCCCTATTGCGAAAGCTGCGCGCGATGCGATGGGCAGAACCAGACTGCGGGCGCTCGCCGATCGTGGCTACTACAGTGGGCCTCAGATCAAGGAGTGTGCGGATGCAGGGATTGCGGTCATGTTGCCGAAGCCCACGACATCAAGCGCAAAATGCCATGGCCGATTCGATCGGGCGGACTTCATCTACATTGCGCGGGATGACGAATACCAATGTCCTGCTGGCAAACGTGCGATTTACCATTGACCTCGGAGAGCTTTTCTTGACGCCACAACCACTCCGATGGATGCAGTGTAAAATCGAGATACATCAAACAACCTACTGTTATTAAATGATCTATGGAATACCGAGAATCAGGGCTGCCGAATAATGATGCGCTTGCGGTAAATATCGAATTTCAAAGGCGACTTTCAATATGGTCGTTCTTCCAATTTCAATTCCTCCACCCCGAGTGCGAGTCCTCCCTGTACGGGATCAATATAAATTTCTTCATTTTGGTAAATTGCTCGCGAGATCAGTTTGAAGATTTTCTCGGTGAATTCAATAATCACATCCGCCCGATAAATTGCAATATCGAAATCGTCCTGATCCTTCCGACAGGGGCGAAACCGATTGATGTTCCATCAAATATAAAGGCAGATTTATGGTTATCAAATTCTCCTCTTAATCTCGTCGAGGCGAATCGATTGCTGTGCCTGGCTACGCCAAATATGCCCGTCGGCAGCCTTACGTACGATCCGCGTACTGCACTTTGGACATTCTCGACACCGGGGACGCTACCAGAAGAAGAAAAAAATCGAGTCAAACTTGGTTTTCTTTCCATTGATCAACCAAGTAAGCAGCTATTATTCGCGACCTCCTTAGAAAACGCGCTACCTGCTAAAGTTTTGCCAGTTACAGAACAACTGACTCTTTCGCTTTCGAATGAGCTCTCAAATCGCCCCAATTTCATGGGTCAACTCGCTCAAAGAGACGAAGACCGGTGGCGGGAATTTGTTAGGCGACGGGAAATTTGCAAGCTGGACGAAAGGGTGATTCATGAACCGTCTCAGCTTTCATGTCTTATCGATGCGGCCGATTGCAGTGAGGTTCAATTATCTGAATTATTGACAATTTACGATTGCATTAATATTATCCCTCAGCGCATCGAAATCGGTGGTGGCACACTTAAAAGATTTGGAATATCGGAAGCTGACCTAGGTGAGTTGGCCTCGATGAATCGAATTCGCTTAGTTCTGCCTTATTCTGTTTCGCACTATGAATCCAGGTTGATTCAATCTGCATTCGAAGCAAATTCTTCCAGTATTATTCTTTCAAGAGAGTTGGCCAGTCGAGTGTTTGAAGTTGGTCAAAAGAAAGATCCTTTGCTTTATGGCCCATTTTCGGCGTTCGAGCGAATCAGTCTAATCAAGGCGATTATTAAGAATGTGGGCGATCATCCTCTGTCTAACATTCTTAGGAGTTATGCAAAGATTTTGGGGAGGCAATACGACTTCTTTACTGAGCGCGGAGCAATTGCATGCTTAGGCGTCGGTATCGGCCCACACGTTGCAAATATTGTGCAAGCCATTCATGGACAAGACACGCACCTTGAAATGATGCTGGCAGGTGCGCACGTGGAGTGGAGTTTGGCGCTGAGCGCAACGTACATTCCCTCAGCAATCACCGAAGAATTTTCACTTGATGCGCACGCTGCGATTATTGCAAGTTATTTTGGTCGAGTATCACAAGTGCCCTCGTCGCCAGCATCGAATCGAATGCACAAGATTGTCAGTGAATTGCTTGCTCCCGTAGAGATACCGGCGTTAGAGGTGGCAAAGAACTTTTCGCCGCACTCTGTAGCGCAATTCCGTACGCTCGCTAGACGCCTGATGAGTGATGGTTCCTCCCCTGAGAAATTGCAAGAGGCTATAGAGCAACTTAATGCGGACGTCCGTTTATATGAAAAACGGGTTCAGTGCCTTAAATCCTGGGGTATAAGCGCTTTGCTCATGGGGACACTTAGAGATGCCGCTTCGGCACAATTGCATGAGGCAGCCGGCTTTGGTGGTTCGGTTTTTGCACTTTGGTTCGTAGAGCGGCTGATGGAAGCTATTCCGCACTCATTGAAATCAGAGTTGAGTAATATCGCAGCTATATTCACTGGATTGGCATTTGCTCCATCGCTGGACGCGGTCATTGTCAGTCGCTCTAGGAAAATGCTACAAAATCAGGAACAGAACGAATAGAAATTCGACGCCGGTTGGCAGTCGTTGCCCACAGCAATTTTCAATAATTGCTTTAATTGCGTGGGAACTGATGCCGGTCGACTGTGGATGTCTGCTTCAGGGTTGATTGCGGTCATGGGACAGTAAAGCTCGACCGGCCGCAACGGGTCGACGATTTATGCCTTTTGAATGACGCGCGCGCGCGAGACAATTGCCCCTCTCGCTCGTAGGACGTAGTGCGGCCAAAAGCGCGCGTTGGCACACACAGTCGTTGTGAAAATTGTGCTTTTAGTGCCACGCTTCGAACAGCCAACTTTGGCGACACCACAACCCGATACACTTACGGGAGCAGTGAGGTACTCCCGTCGCGGGCATATTCCTGACTTCCGCAGGGTGGGCACTTATCGCGCCGACCGGTCGCGTAGGGCATTCACGTTCATCTGGTTACATGACGGTTACACAGTACCGCAAAAGCAAAAAGCCCATCCGGTTAGGGATGGGCTAAGTGCTTGAAACTAATGGTAGGCCGTACGGGATTCGAACCTGTGACCAACGGATTAAAAGTCCCGCACTCCAGCTCCTCGCAAAGCCTTTACCAGTAAGCCTTTCACTATCGCATCTGTCTAATATTTTTCCCTGTTTTCGCCAAGTTTCATCCCTTTCCCGGCTGGATTCAGCTAGTTTTATTAGACACCAGCGGGAGCGAATTTGGCTGCACCGTACCTCGCCAGCGGCACTTCACGTAGATCTCGGTGGTTGTCACCGACTCATGCCCGCACAGCACCTGTATCTGTTCAAGCGGCACGCCAGCGAGCCACATGTCGGTGGCACCCTTGGCCTTGAGATCGTAAATGCCAAACGGCGTGAGCCTCGCCTTCGTCGTGTATCGCTGCAACATAGAAGTCAGGCCGCTGTACACATACGGTTCGCCTTTGCGGGTGTGCACGAGGGTCTTGCTGATACTCGGCACTGAATCGTTTAGCGCCGACTGCAACACGGCATCGAGCGTCGGAGTGATCTCAATGTCGACGATTGCGCCGGTCTTGCCCTGCCTGTTGCGCAGGACGCGCCGCGTGCTGTCACCTTCGCGCTTGGTCACGATGTTGGCCCGCGTCCAGAGAATGATGTCCTCCGGACGCTGCAATGTCCGGTAGATCAGTTCCATGAGGATCTGCACAGGCTTGGCCGCCATCCGGTGGACCGTGCCGTATTCGTCGTGCTCGACATAGCGCTCGCGCTTCTTTTCCTTGTTGCGTCGCACGCCGCTGCACGGGTTCGTCTTGACGCCGGCGTCGCCGCCGCGCACGAGCCACGTAAAGCATACGGAAAGACACGCCTTTTCACGATTGGCCCGCACGGGGCGGCCCAGTTCCGCGCCGGCATCGAGATACCGTGCGACATGTTTCGGCTCGACGCTGGCCGGCGTCATGCGGCCGAAGAAGTCCTTCAGCGGCTCCACATCCCGCTTGTAATCCACGTAGGTACGCGGGGCCAATTCGCCTCGCGTGACTCGCTGCTCGCAGTGCACGACGAACAAGTCAAGATAGTGCTTCATCGAGCCGTAGGACGATTCAGGATCGTTGTACAGCGCCGCCTTGCGCTTCGCTTCGGCCAGATCGGTGCCGAGCCGCTCCCAGCGGCCGCCGCGATGGAAATAGTAGAACGCGCCGTGTTTGGCATACAGGCGCGCGTGCTTCTTCGGGTCAAGTCCGAGTGGATTGTGTGTTCTTGTTCGGCCCATTGTCGGATTTGCTGGTTCGTTTGTATTTATTGAGGAAGGCGGCCACATCTGGCTCGCAGGATCGACGACGCGTCGCATGCACCGTATCACCGCCTCGCCCGGCCATCACATCATCAAAGTGAGTGCGTGACAAGAGCGGCATTCCATTGGGCTTGATCCGCACATCGAAGCCTTGCCGCCGAAACCAGCGGATGATGGCCGCAGGCTGGCGAAGAGGGGCCGCGATGATTCGAAGCTCGGCGTCGGTGAGAAACGGCAGTGTGTATTCATCTGGTATCTTTTTCTGGTGCATGAACAGGGCGTGGCGCGAACTTCGTGGCGATATCTGTTGCTGGGCAGTGCAGCGATTTCATTCTGGTCGGACGTCCAAAGGTGGCAGGCACTATGCTCGCTCGAACACCCAGCATTTGACGGTGGCCGGCAAGGCGCGGTTGGCCGGGTCCCGTCCGCGCAGCGCGCTTTTGACGGTCTTGACCTCAATGAAGCGGCGCGAGCGGCTGGTGCGCAGATAACGTTTCAGGTCGGCCAGCGGCGGCGTGGTCTGCCGCCGGTCGGCGGCCACCGTCGCGAAGTGGTTCAGGTTCACCGCGATCAGCTTTTCATCAAACGAGTGATTCAGGCGCGGCTCGTCGACGTCGCCGTCCAGATACTCAAACATGTCCCAGAATTCCTGCACGACCGGGTGATCCGCGTTGATCGCGCGCTGTCGGCTGATTGCCATGTCGATCAGCGTCGTGCGCACGGCGTCAATGCGCTCGTCGGCCAGTGGCACGACATGGGCCAGCGCGTCGACCAGCGACATCAACTGCGCATGATTCTTGGCGATACGCATGCTGCGAATTTCGCCGAGCGCCTGGAGCTGCTGTTCGTATCGGGGCGTCGCCTCCGTGACGGTCTTCATTACGTCGGCCTCGCGGCGGATCGAAGCCAGCAGAAAGCCGCTTACCGCGTCAACCGGCATGCGCTCCAGTTCTTCCGCATGGCGTTTGGTCTGCGGGGTCTGCGTGGAGCGGTCGAAGTGCAGATGCAGCAGACGCTGCAACACGGCTTCACTGGCCGACACCTGCGCATTCTGGCTAATGACGATTGCGCCCCGGAACGGTGGCTCGCGTGTCTCGTTGCCGCCATTCTTGACGCCGATCGCGCGCACACTGCGGCCGTTGTATGCGGTCTTTAGTTCATCCCAGTCGAACGAGCGGGCCTTGGCCGTGTCTTCGCCGCCGCTACGGTCGGCCTCGATCAGCACGACCGGCATGCCCGACACCTGCGCAAAATTCCGAGCACGTGCGGCGAGCGACGATTTCGACGGGTCGAAGCCTTCGTAGTCACGCCGGCCGAAGAGCTTCCACATGAATTCGATCAGCGTCGACTTGCCCGCGCCCGGCTCGCCGACAATTTCCAGAAATGGATAGCTCTTGTGTTCGGCGCGGATCTGCTCGGCGAACAGCGACCCGAACCAGAACGCGAGCGCCACGACGCCCTTCGCGCCGAAGCAGTGCCACAGTCGGTCCAGCCATTCATACTGCTCGTCGGTGGCCTTCCTGTTGACGTTCAGGGATACCGACTGGTTCAGCGTCTTGACGCTCAGCTTGCCGATATCGAAAAAGTCCTCTTCGTTCAGCTCATAGACCTGCCCGCCCTTTACTGCAAGGTCGTTAAAGATGTATGCGCCGTGTTCCTTGCTGTAGCCCACGAAATCAACGGTCTGCACAGAACGGATGCCGGCCATCTGCGATTTCAGGTAGCGGTCGAGCTGCGTGCCGTTACCGGTATAGAACGCGCCAGGCGCGATTGCCAGTAGCCGCTTCTTGAAATCGCCCGACGAGGCGATCTGACCGCCTGTAAAGGTGTTCTTGACAGCGTGGCCGCCGTGCGGGAAGTCGATACGAAAGTAATACCAGGCTTCGTCGGTGAGGGTATTGGCCTGGTAATAGAGCGCGGTGGGCAGGCAATTGGCGATCTCGCTCACCGTGCCCGATTCGTTCAGCGCGTAGTCGCGCCGGCTCTTTTCAGTGAGTCCCGACTGCTGTTCGGCCGCTTCGCGCGCCCGGTCGAAGCGCTCCATGTCCAGCTTGAACCAGTACAGGCGCTGCTCATGGTCGAACGGGAATTCTCGCAGACCGCGCTTCTCGTACAGGAGTATGGCCTTGTCGAACGCAGTCTCGGCAAGCAGCAGCGCGCCATAGTGGCGGTATTCGGCCACATTGTCGCCGCCGAGCTGGTCGCGTTGATGAAGGTCGTTCCAGTCGATCTTGACCTTGCTTTGCGGAATCAGCGCCGCCTCACACGTCCAGCCGGCCTCTTTCGCACGACGCACCCATTTCTTTGTATAGCTGCGCCCGGCGCGATCGCCGTCGAGCGCCCACACGAGTCGCGGCCGGGGCTTGTCGCCGGGCGTGTCGCGCAACGCGGCCAGCGCGTATTCGGGATAGTTGTTGCACGACATGAGCGCGACGGCCGCGATCCCGTGATGCTCGAGCGCGATCGCGTCGAAAATGCCTTCGACCAGCCACACCTCGTCGATGGTGGACAGATCGAGCGTCGGTGGTTGCCACCAGCGACCGGCATAGCTGCCGCCGTATTTGAAGTTGGCCTTCTTGCCACCGAACCGGCCGGGTTCGTCAATGAGCCGTTCCCAGTACGTATCGGCTACCGCAAAACGCACGGTTGCCGAACCGGCTTTCAGCTTCGCGTCGTAATACTGTTCCTGCGTGTACCAGCCGCGCACGCGTGCAGGGTCGAAGCCGCGTGCAAACTGCATGTACGCGTCGGCCGCCGCGTTCGGGTTCGCCGGCATCGGCGGATAGCGCTCGGACCACTTTTCAAAGAGGTCGGGATAGAGCGCTTTCACATGCTCTTCGTAACCGCATTTGTTTGCGCGTCCGCAGCGCACGAACCACGGACTGTCGGCGCGCGCAAACAGTTCCTTCTTGCCGCATGAGGGGCACAAGCCCTGCTGTAGCCAGTTGCTGTTTTCCCGGCTTTCCCTGAAACCGAAGTCAGCCAGAAGGCGGCGCAGGATGTCGTGATGAAGGGTTGGTGTCATGCTCAACGTTTTTTCAGGCGTAAAGAATTCCGCCCGTCGATCCACAATGGATCGGCGGGAATACACGGCGAAAGGGGACAGGGGGCTGTTTAGCCGGTGTGCGTGCGCTGGCCGTGTTCGCTAGTCAGCTCGGGCATGGGCATGCCGTGATGAGACAGGGTGCGTGTGCTAGGTACGGGCTGACTGGCCAGCGCCGGGGTCCGTACGAGACCCATCAGATCGGCGACCGTGAAAACGCGCTTGCGGCCGTTTACGGGATCATGCACAAAGACGGCGTAGGCCGTCGCGCGTGCTAGGTCGATGTACTCGCGCCGGCAACCCGATTCGATCTCACCAACTGCCTGCAACGCCGCATCTTCGGCCGTGCTGGCAGAGACGCCGGCGGCGTCGATCAGGTGAGCGATGCACCGTTCAACCAACAGGTGCCGGTCGTGTTCAAGGTGCTGCGCCTGATGCTGTGCGATGAAAGTCATCGCCAGCGGATACAGCTCAGGTGTGGTTGTCATGGTGGCCTCGCTGGCAGGGTGGTTACAGAGTCAGTTCAAGCTGCTTCATGATGCGTTCGCGCACATGTGGCGAGAACGGAATCCGGATAGCCGGGTTGGGTTTCGCTGACGGCGACAGCGTGCGTACAATTTCAAGGTTGGCGACATACGTATGCCCGCATTCAGGGTCCTGACACATATAGGTCAGTTCGCGCAGCGTGCCCGACATTTCGCGGCTGGTACGGGCAATCGGTCGTGTTCCACAATGCGGACAGCGGATTGTGATTCTCATGGGCTCAGGCTCCTGGGACAAAGACACGCCCCCCGGCGTGCGCCCGACCTCGTGGCAGCGCAATGATTTGGCGTACGTTCGACAGGCTCATCCAGATCTAACGAACTCAGGCAATGAAACCTTTCAAACGCATACAAATAATTACAATACGTAAGAATATAATGGCACGATTGTGTATTTGTCAATAAATTGCTATCCAAATGACTACTTCAGCGAAACGGCTCAAGGAAGAACGACTACGCGTGGGCATGAGCCAGGAGCAACTCGCTCAGGCCGTTGGCATGTCCAAGGGTACGCAGACCCACTACGAAACGGGCAAACGCATGCCCGACGCGGCCTATCTCGCTGCTGTCCACGCACTGGGCCTGGACGCAGCCTATATCGTTACCGGCCGGTTCGCGGAAGCCGGTATCCCGGAAGACGAACAGCAGTTTCTGAGCGTATTTCGCAAACTCGATCAGCGTGGCCGCATGGGTGTCATGGGCGCCATGCTCGGGTATCTCAAAGGTTGACCGCGATTCATGAGCCACCTTTGCGAAAGTGCGAGCGGTGTCGACCGCTTGTCGGATCGTCGCGCGTTTCCAGTTCGAGCGCGGTCGTATATCCACCATCGGCGATCGAGTGCCTTACCTTCTTCGCAAGCCATGACTCGTTGTCGATATCGGGCTTGAACCCGTTCAGATAGACTGGAACCTCGGGGTATAGGTCGGGCCGGCCGAGCGCGAGCGTATAGCTCATGGTCGCCTGGCTGCGCTGCGTGCGGTTGAGTTCGGCCGTTGCGGCCGCGCGTGCCTCGGCTTCGGTCGGATACGTCTCGGGCAATACCTTGATGCTGTGATTGTTCTCGCCTCCGACGACGACAGACTTGCGCTTTGCGCGACCGGTCGCGTGATAGAACGCGCGCACGCCGGCATAGTTCTCGCGCTCGGATACGTGGTAATAGTGTTGATCGCCGCTCTTGCGCGTCAGTTCGATCGAGGCGAGCGGCTTGCCGCTTACGCTCGTGCCGTGTCCGATCGGCATGAACAGCAAGTGCGAATCCTTCACGTTCATCACGGCATCGTATCGCTTCGCGAGGCGCGTGAGAAACGACATATCCGACTCGTGCGTTTGATCGATGTGCGAGATCGCGATTTTCGCAAGGGCTTCGGCGATCGCCGGTTTCAGGCCGTGCGTGCCAGCGATCTTGCGCACGATCGCGCCGATCGTTTCGCCGTGCCAGCTCTTTTCCCTTCGTTCGCTTATGTCCTTCGTCATCGAGGCCGATCGCGCCTGAATGGTGAGCGTATCCGGTGAGCCGGCGTGTTCGATTTCGTTGATCGTGAAAGACCCTTTGTCGACGAGGCCAGTGTCGGCCCATCCGAACGACACGCGTACGACTTCGCCGCGTTTCGGAATCGCGAGCTTGCCGTCTGAGTCGTCGAGCACGAGCGTAAGCGTATCGGCATCGTCCGATCGAGACTCGTCGAGCGACAGGCTCACAAGGCGCGGCTCGATCTTGCCAGTCAGATCCTTCCCGTTGAGGGTGATTTGATAAATGGGCGTTGGTTGCTTCATTGCGCCTGGTCCTTCTTCGGCTCGGTTTTCGTCCTCACAAGACCGTCGTCGACGCGCGTGAGGCTCAATGTGAATTCGATGCGCCTCGGCATACCGTCTTTCTGGTGAAGCGTTTGCCCTTCGTCGAGGCCTTCGATAACGAACGCACCGTACACCGTGCCCGTGCCGTCGACGAGCGCATAGGCGTCGCCGTCGCTTCCCATCGATCGCAGATTGGCCAGCGACGAGAGCTTGCCGATACCCTGGTCGGGGGCAAACCATCCGGTCATGGTGATCGTGTCGTCGCCGTCGCCGAGGAATTGCCGCGCGTTGCGTGCGCCGACGCGCGACGTACTCGCATGCTTCCAGCTCGTGCGCCGTTGCAGCTCTTGATAGGCGAGGGTCGACAGACTGAAAACGAACTGCCCTAGAGCCATCATCATTGTTCTCTCTCCCGGTTAATCGGACAGGCGCGAGCCGGCGCGCGCACGCTTCTCGCGCTCGATCTTCTGCAACACGGCTTCGACTTCGGCGCGGATCGCCTTCGTGTCGTTGCCGGTGATGTTGAAAATGTATTGATCGCCGCCGGCCGACGATGCTCCGCCTGCAGAATTTCCGGCCGCCTGGCGGGCTTGCAGGGCGGGGCGGGCGTCAATGGGTACACCGAGGCCGCCGGCGGCCTGTGCGGCACCAGGCGCCGCGAACGTGGTCGCCGCGAGCGTCGCCAGGCCGACCGCCGCTTTCGCGATGCGGCCTTGCTCGCTTTCCATACCGATCGCCGCGCCCTGGGTGATGAACCCGCCCAGCTCGCCGAACACGCGCGACGGGCTATGAATGCCGAGCTTTTCCTTGAACCAGTCGACCGTATTGCTTGCGACGTTGGTGATCGCATCTTTCACCGCTCCGAGGCCGCTTGTGATGCCGTTGACAAGACCCGCGAGCAGGTTGCCGCCGAATTCCGAAAACTTCGTCGGCATGTCGATGCCGAACCATTGCATCACGGCCGCAAAGGCCTGATAGAACAGGCCGAGCGGGGACCAGTTGACAATGAGGGCGCCGATACCTGAAAGGCCGCCGGCGAACGCCTGTTGAACCTGTGCCCATAGGCCGCCGAAAAAGGCCTTGATCGGCTCCCAATACTGAAAGATCAGGTAAGCGCCGACCGCGATCGTGGTGATCGCCAAGCCGATCGGGTTCGCAAGCATCGCGCGGCCGGCGAACATGATGCCGCGCCCCAGAAATCTCCACGCGGCCGCCTGCAAGCCGAGCACGCGCGACAGGATGCCGCCTTGCAGGCCTAGCGTCGTGATGCTGAAACGCACGAGCGCGAGCGGGCCGAGCACGCCGGCAAGTGCGATCGTGAACATACCGCCGCCGACGAGCATCGCGGCGAGCGCGGCAAGTGTCACGAGCACGACTTGCGCGGCCTTGCTGTGCTCTTTCATGAATCCCGTGACGCGATCGAGCAAGCCGGCCGTGAGCGACAGGCCGGCGTTATAGATCGGCGAAACCTTCTCGCCGATTTCGAGTTTGAGGTTGCGGATTTTCGCGAGGGCTTCGAGTTCGCGCCCTTGGGTCATCGCCTCCGCCTTTTTCGCCCCGTCGTCGATGCCGTCAGCGCCCGCGTTCAATCGCTCGTTCTTGTGGATTTGATCGCGCTGCATGTACATCGTCGTAAACAGGTTTGCAGCAGTGCGATTGGTGAAAATCGTTGCGATCGTGTCCTTGACCTTGTCGGGGTCGGTCACGCCCTTCGCGGCCAGCTTGGGCAGCAATACCTTTTCCATCCATTCGAGCGGCGAGGCCTTCAGAATGTCGCTACCCATCAGCGCGCCGGTTTTGAAGTGGTTGACCTGTCCCATCTTGTTGTACTCAACGCCGTCTTTACGAATCAGGCCGAGGCCTACCAGCTCGCGCGCGGCCTTCACGGTGGTCTTGCCCTGATAGACGTTGTTGTATGCTGACATGAGGCCGGTGCCGACAGCGTGCCCGCCCATTTCCTGAATCAGCGGCTCCATCTGATAGAAAAACGCGTCCTTACGCATCTGTTTCGCCGCGACGCCGCCGGTCTGAATGAACTGCATCCACTGGTCGCCGCCGACACGGCCGCCGGTCGCCGTGATGACTTTTTGCACCATGTTCGCTTCGTCTTTGAACGTTGCTTCGTTTTTCGTGCCGCCGCGCAGCTCGATCACCTTCAGCATGTTCATAAACTTTTCTTCGTTCGCGTGCCCGTCCTCGGCGCCGAACAGTGATTCGTTTACGAATTTCATCTTGGCGAGCGTCGGCATCACCATTTGCGCATGGTGCTCGTCGGCGAAGATGGTCAGCGCGTCGCGCATGAGCGTCATATTGTCCGTTGTGCTCGTGCCCATCTGTTTCATAGCTTTCGCGTACTTGATCGCGTCGGCCGTGGCGTGATCGCCGAGGCCGAGCGCCTTGATGCGCACGGCTTCGCTTTCGAATGCCTTGGACTGGTCGAGCGTTTCGGCGAGGTCGCCCATGATGTGCGAGCCGGTTGCCTTCGCGGCATAGCCGGCGACGGCCATATTCGCCGCGGTGCCTTGCAGCCTGTTCATTTTCATGCGCGCAGCGGCGACAGCCTTCTCGCGCTGCGTGAGCTGTTCGAGCTTTTCCATCTGCCCGCCCATAGTGCCGGTGGTCGCCGCGATGCTGGCGCGCAGCTCGCGCTCATGCTGCGACAGGTTGCGCGTGCTGATACCCGCGCCGGCGAGGCGCGTGCGCAGCTCGTCAACCTTCGTCGCCTGTTGGCCGTGCGAGGCCGTGAGCTGAACGACAGAGCGTTTCGCCTTTTCAAAGTCGGCGATCGTTTGCCGGCTCGGCGGGCCGAACGCGCGCAGGCCGCCGGCCAGTTCTTTAACGCGGGTCTGCGCGCTGCTAAGTTCGCGCGCCGTGCCGGCGAGGCCCGTGCGCATTTCGCGGAACGCGGCAACGTCCTTTTGTGCCTTCTGTAGCTTGCCGAGTTCTTCACGAGACTCTTTAAGCGACTTCACAAGGCCCTTATTGCCGTTCATGATGTTGCGTAGGGGCTTTGTTGCGCCGTCGATCATGTCGAACAGCACGCGCAATTTAAGGTCGTTACCGTTTGCCATTGTTATTCCGTTCCACTGCGCGAGCGCGCCCGCTCGCGCCATTCAGCCAATTCGACGAGGGTGAAGTCGCACATATCGCGCGGGGTCCAGTGAAAGACCGTCGCGATATCGGCCATCGCTTCTTCAACCCGGTCAGGTATGCCGTGCTCTACTGAGCACGCTTCGGCAGCAAAAAACCAGCGAACACGACCCCCAATTGCACGAGGTCAGCGGGGTCGAGCTGCTGCACGTCGAATTCGGTGAGCGCCGGCGACGAGATGCGCGGCAACACCTTGCCGAGCGCGTCGACGTCCAGATTCACGAGGGCATTGAGCGACGTGCCGCGCAGCTCGCCGGATGCCGGCTTGCGCAGCGTGATTTCGGTGATGGTCTGCCCGCCGTTGCGCTCGATCGGCGCGTCGAGCGTGACGGTGTTCGGCTTGGGTTGCGCCGCCGGCGTGATGCTGTGCGAGTGGCCGGGGTCGGTGATGTGGTGCGCGTGCATGGGCGTGTCGAGGTTGGACATGGTTATCTCTCAGATAGGGGATTCGGTGAGGCCCGCGCGGTCTACGCGGGCCGGTGTGCGTTACAGGCCGATCGCCTTGCGCAGATCGGCGAGCAGATCGTCGCCATTGACGTTCTCGATCATGTTCATCAGGTCGATTTCGATGACGGTCTCGCCGTTGATCGTCAGCTTGTAATAGCTGCAAGTCGTCGAGACTTTGAAAGCGGTATCGTCGCCCGGCTTCGCGTTGCCGAAATCGACTTCCTTGTGACGGCCGCGCACGACGATTTCAACGGCGTCGGGCTTGCCCGAATCGTCGGCACGGTAGGCGCCCGCGAAGCGCAGTTGCACGCCGTCATGCTTCGTGATGCCGTATTGCGTCAGCACGGAACGCATGAGGCCGCCGCACGTCCATTCGAGCACGATGCCCTCTTGCCCCTGGTCGATATCGACGGGGCCATTCATGCCGCCGCCGCGATAGGCCTCCATCTTTCGCGTCAGTTTCGGGGGCGTGACTTCGGCAACCTGGCCGACGAAGTTTTCGCCGTTCTGGAAAAGGTTGAATGCCTTGAGTTTCTTCGGCAATGCCATGTTCTATTGCTCCTTGTTAGGCCGACACGCGCGAAGCGAAGTCAGCGAGGTAACGGTCGGTGATGCGCTGGCGCAGCATCAGGTTTTCGATCGGCGGAACCGGCGTGTAGTCGTAATCGATCGCGAGCTTGCCGGCCTTGAGCGAATCCCTGTCGTTCGCGCTTTCGTCGAACCATGCTTCTCCGCCGATCAGATAGCCATTGCGGATCAGCTCGCGGAATTTCGCATTGATGCTTTCGATCAGGTCGCGCACGAGCGACGGGTGCAAATCCTTGTCGACATACAGCATGTGCGCCTCGGCCATCGTGTCGGCGAGCACTTGCGCGGTGCGCGTGTAGTTCTCGAACGCGAACAGCGGATCATCCGAGCAGGTATGCGAACCCCAGAAGCGATACCCCTTCGAGTTAATCAGGGTCGTCACATCGTGCTCGTTCAGATAACCCGCGTCCGTCGTCGGGTCTTGCAAGTCCCAGAAAACATCGCGGCTGATACCCGTGACGCCATTGACGCCGATATTCGAAAGCGTCTTGTGCCAGCCGGTTTCTTCGTCGATCTTCGCGCGCAGGCCGAGCGCGATCGCCGTTGCGTCGACCGTGCCATATGCGTTCGTGCTTGTGTTCCAGCCGACGAAATCCGGCCACAAAACCATCAGCTCGCGTTGGCTGAATTGCTTGCGGTACGTGGTCGCCGCTTCCTTGGTTTCGCAACCATTCGCCGACACGTAGCCGAACCCGCGCAGTTTCTGCGCGAGCGTGGCGAGGGCGATCGCGACCGGTTGCGTATCGAGGCCAGGGGCGCCCAGGATGCGCGGCTTGACGCCGAGCCGTGCTTGCGCGGCGAGTAGCGCTTGCATGCCGGTGTAACGGCCGCTGATATCGGTTTTGCCGACAACGTTGCTTGTCGTCGCGGCGTCGTCGGTTCCTTCTGCGACTCGCACGACGATCGTGACGGGCTTCGTTTGTGCCGAAATGGCTTCGAGCGAGCGGGCAAGCGTGCCCTTGTCGCCGGCCTTGCCGAGCGCCGATTGAATGTTCGTCAGCAGCACGGGCGTATCGAGCGGGAACAGGTCTTTATCCGCATCGAGGCCGGTCGCCACGAGGCCGACAACGGCCGTCGATACGGTGCGAATCGGGCGCGTGCCTTCGTTGATTTCGATAACGCGCACGCCGTGGTGGTAGTCAGTTGCCATGTGTATTCCAGGTTAAAAAGGGCAGTGAAAGGGCGGATTGCAGCTCGCGACGCTTGCGGCGTTACGCGGGGTCGGCCGGGGTTTCCGGCGCGGTGTCAGCCGACGACGGGGCCGGCGTTGCCGGCGTCGTCGGTGACGGATACGGTTGCGGTTCATCCGGCCAGCGAACGGCCGGCAGCGGGTCGCGCTCGAGCGCGAGCGAAAGGGCGGTCTGATAGGCGATCCATACCCTGAATTCGTAAGCCTCCTGGTCTGAGAGAGTGCCGGCTGCATAGGCGTCGGCCTTGCCATCCGTGAAGGCCTTCGCCTTCGTCATGCGCACGTCGAATTCAGCCTTTACCGGGGCCATCACCTCTTCGAACGAAATCGGCTCGGCCGGCCATGTCACGGCATCGGGGAACCCTTCGTGCTGTATCGCCCGCACAAGGGCGAGCTGATAGGTCGACCAGGCGCGGAAGTAATAGGCCTCCTCGGGCGTCAGCAGGCCGACCGCGATCGCATCGGCCTTGCCGTTGTTCATCGTTCGGGCGTACGTCATGCGCTTTTCAAACTCCGCCATTGCCGCCGCGCGCGCCTTCTCGGCGACGACAGCCGGATCGATCGCCCAGGCCCCTTCGCACCAGGTGTATTCGTCGGAGGGGCGCGGCGTTTCCGTCAAGCCGTTCTCGGCGGGCGTGGTGCCGGCGACGAGGATTTCAGCCGCCTGGCCGTTGTCCTGTCTGTGCAGCATCCGGCCGCGATAGTCGGGCAGCAGCTTCCATGCGCCGTTGATGTAGAACGGCCATGTAAGCGGCGTGCGTGCCGGCAGCTCGGCGGCCGTGCTGAATGCAGGCACAAGCCAGCGATCGAGATTGAGCGGGTCGGAATCAGCCAGGCGGCTTGACGTGTATTGGCCGGTCTCGGCGTCGTATTGATGAATGAGCATGGTTAGTTACCTCAGTAAGCGCGGATCATTACGAGCAGGGCGATATTTCGCGGCCGTGCTTCGTTGCCGCCGTCAGCGTTAACGGTGATGCCGTGAGCGTGGCCGCCGGCGCCGCCGATACCGACGCCGTGGCCGTGGTTGCCGTCGCCGTTCAGCCAGATCCCGGTGCCTGACCCAGAGACCACCTGGTCAGCGCGTCTCCAGCCCTGATCGCCACGAACCATCGCGGCCGAGTCCCTGACATCGCCGCCGAAGCCGGGGTCTTGACCGTGTACGGTGTGGGCGTGGCCGGGGTCATTGACGCCGTGGCCGTGCCAGCCTTGCGTGTCTGTCCATGCGCTGTGAATGTGATCGCCGATCCATGCCGAGCTGGCCCCGTGGGCGTGGTAGATGTTTTGCGAGCCTTGATAGGTACCGATACCTCGGCCCGAATCAGCGCCGCGCGCGTCATCCCAGCAGCGCAGGAATTCGCCGCGCAGCTCGGGGATTCGAAAGGTCGTCGCGCCGTCGCCTGTCGAGAAGCAACCCCAGTTGTTTGCCGTCCATATCGCCTCAGCGACGATTGCGCCGCTCGCCTGTGCATAGGCCCACAAGGCCGGATAGTCAGCGCGACGGAGTATTGCGCCGTTGAGCTTGAGGAATCCGGCGCGCGCCGTTGTACGAGCTTCGAAAACGATCGTGCCGACCGTGGCCGAGGCGATCGCGGCGATCACAAACTCGGTAGTCGCCACGCGGCGCGACTGGTCGCCTGCCGGCGGCGTTTGCGCGGTAATCAGGCCGGCGACTTGCAACAGGCCCATACCATCGTTGGCGGTCGTGCCGACGATCACGTTGCCGCCCCAAGGGGCAATTGCGATCGGCTTTTTCGTCGCGGTCGGTGCGTCCGTTGCTTCAATCGACAGGCCGTCAAAATTCGCGACTGACAACACGGCTTGACGCAACGTGTTTTTGAGCGTCGCACCGCCGAGGGTCGCGGCATCGGCAGAGAGGGCGGGCGCCTTAACGGGGCCGGAAAAATCGGCGCCAATAAGGGCCGCGTATCGCTTCGCCGCCGTCTTGGGCGTGACCGCGTGCGTGTCGTCTGCGCCGGCGTCGACTTCGGCTTGCGTGGCGAGCTGGATAACGCCTTGGCGTTGCGTCGTTGCCGGCGGGTTCGTGAAAGACGCGTCGCCGAACACGAGCTGCGCCGCGTCGATCGTCGCGAACTGCATATCGGCCGACAGCATCAGCAGCGCATCAGGCGACTTTTCCATGATCGGCGTTGCCTGCCCATAGGCCGCGACCAGCACGCCGTTTTCGAGGTACAGGCCAAAGCCGTATAGCGTGAATTGATCGGCGGTGTCGTCTTTCAACGTCACATGGATCGTGTCGGGCGCAACGTTCTCGCCGGCGAATGTCTTGATGCGCTTGCGCTCGCCTGGCAGCGCCTTGATTGCCTTGTCAGCGATGAAAGGGGCGCTCGCGAGGCCGATTTCGACGATCTTGTGCGCGTTGGTGCCGTCATTGCTAGGCGCAACGAGCGCGGCGCGTCCAGCGTCAGTAACAGTGATGAGGGTTGCGGCCATGTTCAGATATCCGAGAATGAAAGACGGCGATACAGCGCGCACCGAACGGCCGCCGCGACGCGCTGCGTGCCCCGCATGGAAAAGCCTTGCGTGAAGGTGTAATGCGCGCGCACGGGCTTGGTGCGATCAATCTCTGCGATGATGTCGGCGACGAATGCAGCGGTCGGCGCTTCGCCGTTACGCGAACTGACCGTAAGCACTACGTCGAACGTGCCCGGTTTGCCGCGCGGCGTTTGCTCGAACCATTCGCGCAGCGCGACGTTTGCGCCGAACGTGGCGACGACCTGGCGCACGGCAGCGGCCGTGCCGTTCTTGCGTGCGATCGGAATGGCGGCCTTGACGCGGGCGCGCTTCGTTTGCTCGGGCCAGTAGTCTTTCCATGCGTCGACGCCGAGGTGCCACGCGAGCCAGGGCAGCAGCGGCAGCGGGATCGCGTCAGGGTCCATCAGTGCGGCGAGCGGCGACGGAATGTCGCTAATGCGTGCGCCGACATGCGCAAGGTTGCGCTCGGTGGTCGACGAGTTCGGGGCGAGCAGATCACTCATTGTTGTAAATGCCCCCGTCGATCAGCTCGATAGCTGTGCAGTAAGCCGACTCCATTTTCGAAATCGGAATATCGGCGGCCGGCTCGTCGAGAATCACCTTTTGCACGCCAGGCGCTCGCGCAGCGGCATAGATGCCGTCGAGCGTGATTTCCATGCCGAGCTTGTGCATTTCGGCCGTGTACGCCTTGACGCGCCTGTTTGCCTCGGCGAGTGCGACAGAGCGATCGGGGCCGGCGAAGAAAATGAGGGTCGCGCGAACCGCATATCGCTTGATGGTTGCGCTGCGCGTCGTTACGAAGTCCGTGAGCGGGCGCACATCATCGGCCGAGAGCGCGGCTTGCACCTTGTGGACAAGCGGCTTGTCTGCCGTGCCATCGCCTTCGCGCGACAGGACAGTAACGACGACTTCGCACGGCGCGGGGCTAACGGCCGAGGCATCGAGCACGCGACCATCGGCGTCGCGCGCATGCTTGATGTATGCCCCCTCGGGGCCGGCGACGGAAAAGCCTTGCGGCGCGAGCTGCGTGCGGGCGCGCAAGTCGGTGTCGTCCTCATAAACGCCGTCGATATCGTTGGCCGGGTCAGGCTCGGTAATCGTCAGGCGTTGCACTTCGAACAGCGCGGCAAGGTGTTCGAGGGTCGTGCCTTGCGCATAGGCCAGCATGATCGAGCGCGCGGCATCGTTGACGCGTTGACGCAACACGACTTCGCGATAGGCGTTTTCCTGCAAAAGAATGTTCATCGGCTCGGATTCGAGCGCGAGCGCCGCCGCTACTTCGTCCCGTTGGTCGGCCGGATAGAGCGACACGAGTTTCGCCTTGCGCTCGGCGAGCTGCGTTTCGAAATCGATCGTTTCGACGATATCGGGCGAGGGCAGACGCGACAGATCGATCGGGGTTGCGCTCACGCTGCACCGCCGTTCGTGAGCTGCACGCGCGTCGATACCGGATCGCCGGTTTCGGTAGTCGAGCCTTCAATGTCGACAACCTGCACGCCCGCGCCAGTGTCGGTCTGTTCCGTCGAGAGCTGCACGCGCGACAGGCGCAAGCGGGGTTCCCACTGCATCAGCGCGGTCGCGATCGCCGCATACAGGCGAACACGCGTCGCGCCATTGTTCGGCGCGTCGACCAGCTCGGGCAGCTCGGAACCGAATTCGCGGCGCGCGATGCGCGTGCCGATCGGCGTCGTCAGAATCTTCGAGATCGATTGATACAGGTGTGCGAGGCCGGCCGTCGCGCGACCGGTAAATGCGTTCATGCCTTTCATTTCGTCGGCTCACTTGTCGGGGCGTTCGCGCCTTGCGCCTGGTGCTTGTGCTTCGATGTACTGACGCCGGCTGCGATCACGTCTTGCGTGAATTCGGCCCCGCCGTCGATCTTCATGGTCGAACCGCCTGAACCGCTCTTGCCGGTCATGCCCGACTCGAACGCGAACGCACCTTTAACCAGCATCGCGCCCGTTACGGTGGTGTTTTTCGCGTCGATCGTCATTTCGTCCGCTTCGATGGTTGCGGCCTTGGTCTGCACGTTGACCGCACCAGGCGCGACGATCAGCACGGTCGCGCCGGCGGGCAATTTGGCGGTGAGAGAGTGGGCGGCCGTGTCGTATTCGACGGTTGCGCCGTCGCGATACTTGCGGACGTGCTTCGCCGGGTCAGTGCTCGGCGGGGGGAAATCTTCGGAATAGAAACCGCGCAGCGCGACGGCTTGCGCCGGGTCGCCGCTCGGGCACAACAGCATTACGCCTTCGCCGATCGAGGGCGCAAGCCACGCGATCGTTTCGCCGGCAAAAGGCACGAACCATTGAATCCAGTCGGTAGATAAATCGCCGCTTTCCACCCGACATAGCGCGCCCTGCACTTCTAATACCGTGCCTTTGCGAATGCCATTCAAAAATTGGCGTGAGGATTCGTTTGCGTTCATGCCTCCATGTTGCCGAGCACGCACGCGCGAGTCATCACGCGGCGTTTGTTAGCGTGCCGGGTACATATTTTGAGGGGCGAGCGATCAGCGCGCGATATGTTTGAGCAACAGATCGCGAATCAAATTGCGCTCGGCGTCAGTAAATCCGAGCAGCACGCGGGCCGGATATTTGTACGAGGGGCCGCCCTTGGCGACGCGATCGGTTTCGCCGTACTGGTGGACGCGTGCCACGCGTGCCACGCGGCCGGCAAAGCCGATCGTAAGGCCGGCCGAGTCCGATTCGGTGCGGAGATAGCGTGTTTGCCGCAGCTTCGCGAACATCGCCGCACGCTTGATGCGGCCGGCCTTGTCGCGCAGGTGCTTTTTCGGGCGCGGCTTGCGCTTCTCGAATCCGGTGCCGTCCGGGTTGCGTTGCTGCGCGATGCGCGTGCGTTGACTGCGTTGCAGCTCGCGCGCGATTTCGCGCGTCGCCACGCGGCGAGCGGCCGGCGCGAGCTGCGTGAGCAGCGTGCCCGCCCAGGATTCGAGCGCGCTTAACTCGTCCATTGCGGATCGACCAGGCTATTTACGTCCCATTCGGGCACAGGCTCGCCGACGTGTTCGATCGTCTGTTCGCCGGCGTCATTGGTGCCGACGACGACACTTTCGGTAAGCCGCAGCTTGATCGACAGATCGACGGTCGTTTGCGTCAGTTGATCGGCTTCGAAAGAAATGCCCAACTTTCGCAAATCGTCATTCGTGAGCAAGTCAGATTGATTGCGCCGAACCCATGCCATCACCGCGACGAACACGGTATCGGCGTCGCCGGCGAAATCCTCAATGATGACGTTGAGGGTGTACGCGTAATCGAACGATAGCGACACGGCGCCGGTGCCGACGATGTTGCCGGCGTCGATGAACACGAGCAGCTTGTCGGGATCGACCGCGAGTGACGGCACGGCCACCGTGAGGGCACGGCGCAGACTGGTCGCCTTATTCATGGTCGGCCTTGTCGGGCACGGGCAAGCCTTGCGCCTGGCACGTCGCGATCATGTCGACACGGGCCGCGCATTCGCCCCAGGCCGCCTCAGTCACGTCGAGCGCGCGGCGCAGCTCGTCGTTAGTACGCAGGGCCATCGCCGGTAGCGTGCAGCGCGCGACGGGCGCGCATTGCTGAAACGAAGTCGTCGGCTCCGGTGATCGCGGGCCGGTTGTACAGGCGCACAACAGCGTCAGGCAAAGCGCCGTCAGCCCAGGCGCGAACCGTTTCGTTTTCATGCTTCAAGGCCTCAAAGTCGGTTTCGAATTGCGCGAGGTCGGCCGCGATGCGTTGGCGCTTCGCTTCGAGCTGCGCGAGCGCTTGCGCGTCGTCGCGCGCTTTCTTCTGTAGATCGGCGATCAGTGCGTCGCGACGGCCGACCGTCTCTTTCGCGGTGCGTGCGTCGTCTTGTGCTGCGACCAGCTCGGCGCGCAGGCTTTTCACGTAAAACCAGCCGGCGACGAGCGCGAGCACGACGAGCGCGATCGCGCCGAGGCGCACGGCGATCGCGTTCATGCCACCGCCTTCTCGCGATCGGCATATTTCGCGTATGCCTGGGCGAGCCTCGCGTCATACAGGTTGCGGGCGTAATCCGGGCCGTTATAGCCTTTCGCAAAGGCCGCCCACTTCCTACCCTTCAGCGCGGAAAGCAAGGCCGTGTCGCCCGCGATAAACCTCACGAACGCGTCGAGATGATCGCCTTCGCTGCGCTGCATGCGTGCGACGAAATCGGCGATGCTCAAATACTCCAGGGCTTTCCAGTGATAGCCCATGATTTGAAACGCGCCCCAGCTCGCCGACTCGTGCGCCGCGTCCGCGTCGATACGCTCGGCTGTCGCGAGCCGGGTGTATTCGGCCGCCTTGCCCATGTAACCGCCGGCGGTGCTCGATACGATGTTCGGATACTTCGCCGCAAGTGCTTCAGCGTCGAGGTCTCGCGCTTTCAGGCGCTTGTAGAACACATGCCGCTCGAACAGGATCACGGGCCGGCCATCGGTCAAAAAGCCTTCGCCGCGTGATTCGACTTCGTTGACGGCGCGGATCGATGCGACGGACACGCCCAGCGCGTCGGCCGTCCGCACGAGGTCGGTATCGGTAAGGTGCCTCGGCAGCGCGACGCCCGGCAAGGCGATCATCGTTTTCGGGCCGGCGATGCCGTCGATCACGAGGCCGCGAGCTTTCTGCAGGGCCATCACCGCGGATTCGGTTTCATGGTCGAAAACGTGAGTCTCGGGGACCGGAAAGCCAGCGCGCGTGAGGCGCTTTTGCAATAACGACACATCGTCGCCGATATCACCTTTTCTAAGGATCATGTCATGTACTCCGCAGCAGGCGCGCGACGTTGCCGCGTGCGCCAAAAATGAGAACAGCGAAAAGAACGGCGCGGGCCGCTTCGAAATAGCCGACCGCCTTCGCGTGCAACGCCAGCTCGATCGCCGAGCCGCCGAGCACGACCAGCAGCAGCCAGGCGAACCATGAAATGTGAGTGCGATGCCGTGAGCCGTCGCGGCGATAGACGAGGATGCACAGCGCGGCGACGGTGTACGCAATCAGCGCAATCAGTGCGAGGGGGTTGTGCATGGGTCAGCCCTTTCGAAACAGCGACAACAGGTCGAAAGACTTGATGCGCTCGATCAGTTGCAGGGTCACAGTGATCGCCAGAGCGGCAGCGAAGAAAGCAGCAACGCCGGTGCTCGTGATCGGCGTATGGCTCACCACATCGGGCGCGGCGAGATAGCCGGCGATCAGCGAAATCACCAGATATGCAAGGCGCTTGCCGAGCGACAGGTCCTTCGACGTGACGACGACCAGCGCGGCGCCGGTAAATGCACCGATCAGCGCATTGCCGTCGATGCCGGGAAACAGGCTTGCAAAGCCAATGCCGGCCGAGACAGCGGCGAGCGTGGTGGTGCTAGGTTCGGCCATGTTGGCGACTCCGGGTTAATCGAAAAGGTTGACGAGCTGGATCGTTGATTGATCGTTCGGCGGGTCGGGTAGATCCACGGTGAGGCCGAGCGGCAACACGGGGCCGTGATCGGCCAGGCCGGCGTTAAGTTCTAGCGTCGCTTCGACGACGCTTTGCGTGCGGCCGAGATAGCGATAACAAAGTGAGTCGACCGTATCGCCCTGTTGTGCATAGACGCGCATCAGATCAGCTCTATCGTCGTTCGCGCGACGCCGCGCATGTCGTTGATTGCCTGGCGTGCGTTGCGGCGATCGGCGTCGATCGTCGTCTCCAGCTCGGCCGCGTCGGCCGCGCCCGATTTCGTGCTATCGAAATCGCGGTATTGCTCGGTCACGGCAGCACGCGCGAGGTAATAGACGGCGCGGCGATAGCGCGCGAGCTGCACGCTTTCACCGCCGATATCGTCGGCCGGCAGCTCGGCGAGCGTTGCGACGCCGGCGGCCTGGTGGGACAGGCGCCACGCCGACAGCTCGCGATTTACTTCGTCGATCGCGGCGATCACCGCGTCGCGCAGGCGTGCATGTGTCACGGTGCCATCGAGGCGCACCGCCTGGCGCATGTGCGCCAGGTCGATCGAGGGAAACCAGGGCGCGTTAGTCACGATCAGCTCGGCCGCCGGCGGGGTTGGCTCGGGCGTGATGGTCGGTTCTGCGATCGCGTTAAAGCTACTCATGGTTTCAGCTCTGAAATAGTGGGCGGTGGGCCGGCGTCGGATCGCGTTTCCGTCAGGTGTTGCGATCGTCAGCCGGCGCCGCCCAGCCGGGGGGCTCTTTACATGCGGTCGGCGTTGCCGTCGGCCGCATTGCTGGCTTTCTTTAGCCGGGCAATGTCCTGTTTCACGCCGACGCGCGAATCGAGTTCGAGCGCACGGCGTAGGTGATCGAGGGCGGCCGGTGTATCGCCGCCGTGTTCGGCCATATAGCCGAGGGCCTTGTTTAATTTCGCGCGCACCTGATCGTGCATGTCGGCCGACGCGGTGAGCTGCGCGACTTCGACGAGCTGCGCAGCATTCACGCGCATCACGCTCGCGCCGTGCTTGTACGCGGCCAGTGCAGCTTCGGCGAATTCTTCGGCGATCGCGGTCGCGAGCGGCCGGTCGTATTGATCGGGCAGCGTCATCCGGTGCGCGAGGGCATACCGCGCGATATCGAGCGCGCCGGCGAAGTCGCCCGCGTCGACGCGCCAGATCATCACGGTCGTTAAAACATCGTCCTGCGCCCCCCGCCCGCCCGCCAGTGCGCCCGCAACATAGTCGACGTATTCAGGCAGCAGCTCGGCACGCTTTACGGCGATCTTGCGTTCGATCGAGGCGATCGATTTGAGGCGCCGGCGATCGGTTGCCAGCTTCGCAAGCATCAGCTCGTAAGCGCTCGCGCCGGCGAGGGATTCTCCAGGCGCAGCCGAGGCCGCAGCCTTTTCAGCCGTGACGCGTTCGTAATGGCGTTGGGCGGGGCTTTTCATCGTCGCTTACTCCGCCTGTTCGATGTTTTCGACCAGGCAGCCCGCGCCGAAATCTTCGATCACGTAAGCATCGTTCGACGATTCGAAGTTCTCTATACGGTCGCGCTTGGCGTTTTCGACGATCGTGCGACGGCGTGCGCCCGATTGGTAATACAGCGACAGGTTATCGAGGCGCGTGATAAGCACGCCATTAGCCGGGAAGTAAGGAACCGTGACAGCCGGCAGACCGCCGACGCGCTTCTGCGAAATCACGAGGTCGACCGCGACTTGCTCGGTCGGCGCGTTGTTCGCGTTCACGATCGGAAAATACTTGTCTTTCATCAGCGCGTCGCCGAGGATCGCGACGAGCTGCGTGTCTTGACGGTGCCACGGGTCGATCAGCGAGGTTTTCGCGTCGTACACCAGCGCGTCGAGATTCTTGTAATCCGAACCGGCAGCAGCGCCGACGACGATCTTGCCGGCCGTCTGGCCGTGATCCATGACGCGTTCGGCCGCTTGCTCGCGGTAGTGCTGCAACCAGCCCTTGTTGACGTCTTGCAGCAGCGGATTTGCCGTGCGGTCGGACGTTGGCGAGCGCTTGACGCCGTTGAAACCGATCATGATGCGGTCGAGCGCTTGACGCGTGAGAACCAGATCGCGAATCAGCGTTTGGAAGTTCGGAAACTTCGCCCACATATCGAGCTTCGCATACGGGATATGCGAGTCGAAATTCGTCTGATAGCAGAAGTAACCGTTCGCGTCGACATCGGTTGGGTCGATCGTCTCGCGGTCTTTCACCTTGGTATCGGTCGTTCCGGCGATCGGGCCGCCGATGCCGAGGCCGAGCTTTTCGCCCATCTGTTCCGTCACAGGCGCGACGTTGATCGAGTTCAGAAACGCGCTCGAATCTTGCAAGCGCTTTTCCAGGGTCTGTTGCACGGACGGCGATACCGCGAATTTCTTCGACGGGTCAGCGATTGCGTTGAGCTTCGCGATTGCCGCCAGATAGGCGTTAAACAGCTCGCGGGTGTTGTTCTGCATGTTGTATTGCTCCGAATGGTCGAAAGAGAGCCGAGGGGGTCGGGTTAGCAGTCGGTCGTTTGCGCCGCCGCACCAGCGCCAGTTGTCACCGGCCGCGTCGGTTGACCGTTGCCGGCGGTCGAGAGCTGCGTGTGCAGCTCGTCGAACGCTTTGCGATCGGCTTCGCGCGCCTGGGTTAGTTCGGCGACCTTCGTTTCGAGGTCGGCGACGAGCTTGCCGGTTGCGACGATTGTGTCGGCCTGTTCTTTGCCGTGCGTGGCGAGCGCTTCGCATGCCTGGGTCACATCAGCGAACCGCGAATCGTCGGCCGCTTCTTTCTTCTTCGCGCCGGTCAGCAGCTCTTTAACGCGGGACAGTAGCGCCGGCAGTGCCGCCGGTTGCGGGGCTTCTTCGAACTCGATTACGGTTTCATCGGCGACCGTGAAAAGGTTGGTCGGCGATACCTTGCGGCCGGTGAATGGCGACGCGGCCGGGTTCTGAGCTGCGAAAGAAAGGATTTCCGTGCCGAGGCTTGCGGGGCTATCCGTGACAGCCAGGCCGATCAGATACGCCTGTTTCGTGTCGGCGAAAGACGGGTCGATTTCGCACGAGGTGTAAATCTTTTGCTTCGCCTTCGTCATGGCGATCAGCTCGGCAGTCGGGTCGATTTGTGCATACAGGCCGAGCTTTCCGGCGAATTCGCCAGTGAGTTCGCGCACTTCAACGGCCAGCACGTCGCCGTATGCCTTGAAAGGGCCATCGGGCATGATGCCGCGATAGTGTTCCAGGTTCACGCGTGCGCCGTACTTCGTCGCGCTGTAATTCGCGGCAATCTGTTCGAGCCATGCGCGCTCGATTGTGCGGCCGTCCGTGGTCGCACCTTCGACGGCGATGCGAAACATTTTCGACTTCGCGAGCTTCGTCGCATCGGCCGAGGCGGTCGAGCCGATCGCCATTGCGCCGAGGCCAGCAGCCGCGCCAAGGTCGACGCCGTGCGACGCGAGCGTGCCGAGCACATCAGCATGGTTGAGAACGGTGCTCACGGCGAGCGTCGCCGCGTGTGCATCCATCGTGAAAGCAAACGCGATCGCCGCGACGGCGAACGACATAAGCGACAGCTTGCGAGATTGCATCGTTAGGTCTCCAACAGGTTCCGAGGGGTTCGGGTAAGGGTTCAGCGTGAGTTGATATCTTGCGATCACGAGCGCAACGGCTCAACGTGGGCCGTTTGTTTGTGCTCCGGGTACAAATTGGCAAGCGTGCTTGCGCGCGCGCGGCGCGGGAAACTTGGGGCCATGCTTGAAACCGCCGATATCACCCCTGCACTCGAATCGAACGCCGACCCTCGCCGTATAGCCCGCGCGCTTTACTGGCAGGGTTGGCGCGTCACGTCTATCGCGAATCACATGGAGTTGAAACGCGCGACGGTCGAGGCGTGGAAGCAGCGTGACGAGTGGGACAAGGCGACGCCGATCGAGCGCATCGAGTCGTCGCTAGAAACGCGCATGGCGGTGCTCATTGCTAAGCCGGTAAAGACCGGCGGTGACTTTAAGGAAATCGACTTGCTCGGCCGACAGGTCGAGCGCTTGGCGCGCGTGCGCAAGTACGGCGAAACGGGGAAAGAGAGCGATCTAAACCCGAACATCGAGGCACGCAATAAGGCGCCGCGCAAAGAGAAAGCCGAGCGCAATGCGTTCAGCGACGAACAGGCCAAGCGACTTCGCGAGGCGTTTCTAGATTCGCTGTTCGACTATCAAAAGGTCTGGTTTCGCAACGGCCATCAGCGCACGCGCAACATTCTCAAGTCGCGGCAGATCGGCGCGACCTGGTATTTCGCACGCGAGGCCCTGGACGATGCGATCGGGACCGGCCGCAATCAAATTTTCTTGTCAGCCAGCAAGGCACAGGCGCATGTGTTCCGGCAGTACATTTGCCAGTTCGCACGCGAGGCCGCAGACGTTGAATTGACCGGCGAGCCGATCATCTTGCCGAATGGCGCGATTCTCTATTTCCTCGGCACGAACGCAAAGACCGCGCAGAGCTATCACGGCAATTTCTATTTCGACGAGTATTTTTGGGTGAGCGGCTTTCGCGAGCTGCAAAAGGTCGCCTCGGGCATGGCGATGCACAAGCAATGGCGAAAGACGTATTTTTCAACGCCGTCGAGCATCAGCCATCCGGCGTACACCTTTTGGAACGGCGAGCACTTCAATCGCGGCCGTGCGAAAGCCGATCACCTGCATCTCGATATCTCGCACAAGGCACTCGGCGGCGGCCGGCTTTGCGAGGATCGCCAATGGCGCCAGATCGTGACGGTCGAGGATGCGCTTGCCGGCGGGTGTGACCTGTTCGATATCGACGAGTTGCGCCTTGAATACAGCGCGCAGGACTACGCGAATCTGTTGATGTGCCAGTTTATCGACGACACGGCGTCGATATTCCCGCTCGCCGAGCTGCAACGCTGCATGGTCGATTCATGGGAAGCATGGGCCGACGATTTCAAGCCGCTCGCGCCCCGTCCTTTCGGCTATCGCCCGGTGTGGGTCGGTTACGATCCAGCGCATACCGGCGACACGGCCGGCCTTGTCGTCGTCGCCCCGCCGGCGGTGCCAGGCGGAAAGTTTCGCGTGCTGCACAGGGCGCAGTTTCGCGGAATGGATTTCGAGGCACAGGCCGAGGCGATTCGCACCATCACGCAGCAATACAACGTCGGCTATATGGCGATCGATACGACCGGCATCGGCCAGGGCGTCTATCAGCTCGTCAAACAGTTCTATCCGAGCGCGGTCGCGCTCAACTATTCGCCCGAGGTTAAAGGCCGCCTGGTGCTCAAAGGCTTGTCAGTGGTCGGCAAGGGCCGGCTCGAATTCGATGCCGGATGGACCGATCTAGCACAATCGTTCATGGCGATTCGAAAGACGATGACGGCGAGCGGCCGAAAGGTCACATACGAGGCGGGGCGCAACGAGGAAACGGGCCATGCTGATTTGGCCTGGGCGTGCCTGCATGCGCTCGATAACGAGCCGCTAGAGGGTGTCACGGCAAACAACACGGGCTTTATGGAGTTTTCATGAGTAAGCGCAAAAACAGCATGCACGCATCGAGCACGACGCCGGCGGACACATCGACGCCGGCCAAGGCCGAGGCCTTCACGTTCGACGATCCAGTGCCCGTGATGGATCGGGCCGAGATTCTTGATTACGTGCAGTCATGGGCGGCCGGCAAGTGGTTCGAGCCTCCGGTGTCATGGGCGGGCCTTGCGAAATCGTTTCGCGCCGGCGTGCATCATAGTTCGGCGATCTACTTCAAACGCAACGTGCTCGCGTCGACGTTCGTGCCGCACAAGTTGCTATCGCGTGACGAGTTCGGCAAGTTGGCGCTCGATTACATGGTGTTCGGAAACAGCTACGTCGAGGAACAGCGCAACAGGCTCGGCGGTTTGCTCACGCTTAAGCGCGCGCCGGCGAAATACGTGCGCCGGTCGACGGATCTGCAAGGCTTCTTTCAGATCGACGGCTTTCAGATCGAACACGAGTTCGCGGCCAGCTCACTCCATCACTTGATGGAACCGGACATTGACCAGGAGGTGTACGGCTTGCCCGAATATCTCGGCGCGCTGCACGCGGCTTGGTTGAATGAATCGTCGACGCTGTTTCGCCGGCGTTATTACGAGAATGGTTCGCACGCTGGGTTCATCCTGTACATGACGGACGCGGCGCAGAGTCAGAGCGATGTAGACAAGATGCGCGAGGCGTTGAAAAACAGCAAGGGACCGGGCAATTTCCGAAACTTGTTCATGTACGCGCCGAACGGCAAGAAAGACGGCATCCAGCTCATTCCCGTTTCAGAGGTCACGGCCAAAGACGAGTTTTTCAACATAAAGAATGTCACGCGCGACGACTTGCTCGCGGCGCATCGCATCCCGCCGCAGCTCATGGGGATCGTGCCGAGCAATACCGGAGGCTTCGGTGCAGCCAACACGGCCGCCGAGGTGTTCGGTGCGAACGAAATCGCGCCGCTGCAACGTCGCTTTGAACAACTCAACGAGTGGATTGGCGACGAGATCGTGCGATTCATGCCGTATACCATCGGCGCGGCAGCGGCGTAAGTTGCGGGCCTTCAGTGATGCAGCAACAGGTAGGCGATGAAAGTGCCAACCAGCACAGCCCCCGCGCTATAGAACACAGGTCTGTTTCGCAAGACATACAGCCTGGACGCAGGGGGCTTGTTCTCACCATCGAGGTCCCAATAGTCAATGCCTGGGTCGCAGTCCAGATTTGAGGTCGCCGCGACCTTTGCGGTATCAGTTCGATGACCCTACAAGTAGCGCGTCCAGAGCACCACGGATCGTCATAGTGGTCGCACATACATCCAAGCCCAGTTGTGCTTGTACTTCCGGTGCGACCAAGGTTGTTCTGCGCCTTACTTCGATGAGGGCAGTAACGCGCTCATATATGAGCTGACGTTCTTCGCTCAAGATTCCATTTGTCGGAACCGAGTTGCTACCATCCGTCTTGAAGTAGTAGTCGCCGATTATCTTCCCTATTGCTTGGAAGTCGGACGGATATGACGCACAAATCTTCAAAAGCAGGTCGTAGTCTTCTTCCCAAGTGAGGACAGTATCGAACGACAGGATGTCCGGTGAAACAATCGACCGATCGATCAAGTACGAATGTATTGGGCAGAAATTGGCTCGGAAGAGATCTTTCAGATCCTCACCAGCGAATGGCGCGTCAACTTGCCTTGTGATGCGAATAAATTGTTGGTGTACATCTGCATTTACCACGCGTACAGAAGCGAACGCTATTGCAGAGCGGCTAGTCTTCAACCGATCAACAAGCACTGCATATGCCTCCGGATATAGGACATCGTCATAGTCCAGGAAGGCGACGTATTGGCCGGTTGCAGACCGCAATCCCATATTCAGCAGTTCCGTCCTCGCATCGGTTGGGGTTGGACTATCCCAGTTCCTGAGTATCAGCGTCGGCGCGTTCGGCAGACGTAGCAGCGGCTCAAGCGCAGCATGCGTCGCGGCTATCTCCATCTCCGAGAAGCGTTGAACTGCGAGAATGATATTCAGGGGACGATGTGTCTGACCCACCAAAGCGAAAACGCAACGATTCAGCTCATAGAGGCGCTTCGCATCGTGAAAGCGCACGATGCAATCAATTTGGTTTTCAATCATGACTTACCAGCGCGGCTGCGCGAAACTAAAGTGGTTGGAGAAATCGGCGTAGGTGCGCCATTCATCAGGAACGATCATCGGGGACGAGTGGGGCGTCGAGAATCCTCGCGCGGTCAATTCGGTTCGAAGCCAGCGCTCAAAATCGGGCGAGCCCCATTTGCGTGCCAATGTGATGCCAGACTCAAAAATCATTCTTAGAGTCGTCGGTTTCATTTCCCGGTTTGTGACGGCGTGCAGGAACAGCGCACGTGGACACGTCTTCAGCGCGTACCCATGTGCGCGCGCGCCATGAGAGATCTACGTCTTCGCAATACATGAAGAAGTCTTCGTCGAATCCTCCGAGGTCAGCGAACGCGGACTTCGAGATTGCGAGACAAGCGCCGGAAACCCACGGGGTGTCCAGCGTGTGTTCGTCGTACGGCTTCGGATGCTCAGATGGAAACTGGAGCGCCTCAACTAACGCCTTTCCATCCGCCGCCAGTACCATCTGGACAAGCGCACGTACGGCATCAGGATGAAGCGCGCCATCCGGATTGATGGCGATATAGATGTCGAAACCCTCGTCGAACGCGGCTCGCATAAGATGATTATGGCCGCCTCCAAACCCAATGTTGCCACGACTGGGTAACCGTGTAATGAGATCCCTTGCGTCAATCGACTCGTCGGTGCTTGCACCGTTATCCAACAAGAAAAGGCTTCCCGCCGTGCTCAAATCAGCCGTCTTCAAGGAGAGTTCGGCCGCGCCGACGGCCAGCGCCAGTTCTTCGGCGCTGTTGTTGTACGTAACGAGACCGATCGCGACGCGTGTATCGGACTTGACGTCGATGTGCAGTCCAAGGGCACGGTTCCGTACGTAGTCGAACAAGTGCCCCGGAGCCTTCTCGACTGGGTTTGGCCTGACTGTACGTTGACGGACTCCTCGGGGATCGAGCAGGCGGAACACGCAGCGATTGAAGAACGTCGCCAGGTCTGATTCGCGAGGCACTCCGACGATACAAGGCGTGTTCTCATGCAGGGAGGGGCGAGCGATCTTGATCCAGTCAAAGCCCGCGTGCTCACATGTGTGCAAGAATATGCGCTCGATGGCGTGCGCGAGGGTCGCATCGGTCTGATTGGATTCAGCATCGAAGTCATCGGTCTTCAGCCGTAGGTCAAGCAACGGCTTCAACGCTGCAGTACGAGCCCAGAACATTGAGCCCGACGGGAAATCAAGCGGGTCGCGCTCGTTCAACGAGAAACCCATTCTTCTCGCAAGTTTTTCTGCGTTCGGAAAATTACCGCCCCAGTTCGCCCAATGACGCATTGGCTCAAAGTGCTGAGACGCGATGATGCCGAGCTTGGGATTCTGACCAAATGCGTGCAGCACACTTGTCACGACTTCTGGAGTCCCAAGCAGGTTCTCCAGAAGGAAGTGTCGCCATGGTGAGAGTACGGTTGCATGCTTTGACCGCTTGCCGTGTAGATGGACTACATAGGCATAGCGATCGTAAACATCGCTGAAAGTCACCAATTTGGGCGCGATGTCTCGACCCCGATTGGGCACTACCCGGACTTCAACGCTGCCCTTTGCCCAGCCCGAAAACGCCTTTTCAATAACCGACGCACGGAAGCTATCGGTGGTAGAAATATATACGTCGAGATCGACTGGCACATTGCTGAGGTACGAGCGGAATTCGCCGGCGAGTTCCTCATAATGCAGATGAACAATCGCCGCGACGCTCCCGCTATTCAGATCGGGGACCTTGGCAAAGCTGAACGGCACCGAAACGCTGTAGTCAATTTCGATTGGGCGCGCGGCTTCGGCCGGTGTTAGCGGGCTTACGATAACCGCTTCTTCCAGTGACTCAGGCGCATCGATCACCGGCGCGTGCTGGGCGTGGAGTAGAGCCAGCGCTTGTCGTCTTGCTGCTAGTCGCTTGAAGAGCTGGCCGGTCGCTGTCCAGTGAATCGCTTTGATCACGCGACGGGCGGGCGTGCGCAATATTGGCACGCTTCGCAGTGCGCGACGCACCGGCAGCGTCATCTTCCAGGACGTGCTATTGCGTATGGCGATAAGCTCATCCGAGGCGCGCGTGTATTCAACGTTCTGGTGCGAGAGATGGTTTATCGAATCACGCAGCGAAGCAATCACGGCGTCTTTCTCTACCCCCTCCCTGGCGATGTGGTCTGCCCTGTCAGATAGCGCTTGGACGTGGCGCCGCTCCTGAATCACCATTTCGGCGAGTAGGGATCTTAGATCCTCGGCGGGGCGTTTCTTTTCGGTAGATTTCGTCAGCTCGACCGCTGAGCGCAACGTTGCAGTCTCCGCTTCGCACTCGTTCAGGATTGCCTGAAGCTGGGCATTGTCTCGTTGAAGCTCCAACGCTGTCGCATTACTTGCTTCGATGTCCGCGCGCAATGATTCATTTGCCCGGCGTATTCCCTGGGTCTCCGCTTCTTCGCTGACCCGAAGGGCTCTGATCTGTGCTACTTCCTCGTTGAGGACGGCGATAGCCGCTTCAAGCTCTGAAGCTCGTGCTTGCGCGGCATGTAGTGCTGCCGGGGCGCTTGCCAGTGCATTGGCCTTATAACGCTCTATCGCAGATCGAATCACCTGTATCTGAGGATCCCAATCCGAAATGCGAGCCAGCGTTTCCGCAGCATTGGCACTCACATCTGCGCCGTCTTTCAGCATTTCGGCGATAGCCTCAGTTTTCGCCATCAGTTGTCGGCGCGGCACCAACAGGCCGCCGAGGCTGGAATACATGGAGCGGATTTGGTCGATCTCCGACCCTTTGGCCGCGAACAGTGAAGTTAATTTCTCCGGGATAGCCCCTCGCGCCAGCACGCCCAGTCCATTGCCATGGTTGAATTGGAAGGACGGGTATTTAGCCGACAGTTCCTCGAAAAATTTCCAGACACCGAAACCGCGCTCCCGGACATTCGTATCGTGGAAAAGGACGATCGCATCCTTCGTCAGCTTTGGAAGCCACGACTCGTAGTCCTCCTTGACGTCGTCATAAAAATGGCGTCCGTCGATATGGATGAGGTCGATCGATGCGTCGCTGAAATATTCGGCTGCTTCCGCAAAAGTGGCTCGGTTCAGCCGAGAGAAGCCAGCGTACCGCTGATTGGTTGCCAGCACAGCTTCGTAGACGGAGTTGTCATAGAAGCCGGCATGTTCGTCGCCCTGCCATGTGTCAACGGCATATGCCGCAGTACTGATTCCGAGGCGCTCTATTGCTTGACAAAAAGCAAAGTAGGAGTAGCCATAGTGACTTCCGAGTTCGACGAACCGTTTGGGTCGCAGAGCGTCCGTGAGCCAGAAGGCAAATGGCGCGTGCTCAATCCAGGCGGATTGACAAAAGTAATGGGGAACCCAGAAAGATGACGGAGACAGCGACTCAATTGTTTCTTTCGATAGCATTACGCACCTTTCCAAATGTTCCTTTTGTTTCGAGGCGTAATCATACTTGCTTTGGCTTGCTCCGGCGATGACGGCATTCATGCGATGCGAGCGACTGACGAGGAGCGAGTGCAGTCGTGCAATTCACTGCGCTCATATGGATAAATTTCGAGAATTTACACACTTCGTTCGGAAGTTAACAGAAGTGCCTCCATGACCGGTGCTTGTGGCGTAAGGTCGGCGGCTGCACTGGATTTATTCAACTACGCCGACCCCTGTCGATTCGCCGCTTGGTTCTGCTGGCCGCCGCGCCGTACAAATGCAGTCCCCTCCCCGCCTGCGGGTTTCTCTTGTGGGGCGGGTTTTGATGCGGTGGGCAGGTGAGGCATGCAGGCGCATGCCACAGGCCGCTCAGGGTGAATTCTGGTGCGTTGCACTGATGCGTTTTGATGCGCGAGAGGTGCTCTCTGATGCAGAAGGAGGATGCGCCGCAGCGAAAGACGGCGGAGGCAACGCTTTATGTACGGAATGGGGCTGATTCTGGGGAAGGCCACCGGAAAAAGGTAACCGGCGTAACCGGGGCAGAAAAAGCCGTCTAACGCGATGATTTCAAAGACGGATTCCGGTTACCTCAAAAAGGTAACCCGAGGTAACCCAAAAGGTAACTGGCTCGCAAGCCTTTGATTTTAAAGGAATGGAGTTTTAGGAAAGGTTACTCATATAAAAGGTAACCGGTTACGCTTCAGTTACCTTATGGTTACCTTTTTGTGGATCGCTGGGAGCCTTGCTGGACAAGGCTTTGAGGCCGGTTCTCTTTGTCCGGTTACTCCGGTTACCTTTTTCCGGAGGCCAAATTTTTGGCTGCTGCTATCTACTCGTGACTGGGCCATGCGCCATTGCGCCGGCGAATCTTGACAACGTCGGCCGAGCTTAACGCGAGAAGAATATTAGACACTGTCTAATATCGACGCCAAACGGGAAAGAAAAAGGGCCTAGCGCGAACGCTAAGCCCTTGAATCTTTTGGTAGGCCGTACGGGATTCGAACCTGTGACCAACGGATTAAAAGTCCGCTGCTCTACCAGCTGAGCTAACGACCCAAAAGAAGCGGGATTATAGCGCACTCTGAAAGCAACGTCAACCGCGCGGAGCATAGGGAAAAACAAAGGCCCGGGACACGCCGTATCCCGGGCCCTCCTTTCACATGCGAGAGGCGTGCTTTGCGGTGTGCAACCGCGGGTGCGCGACAACTACCGTGTCCTGCGGCGCTTATCTGAGCTGTGACAGCTTGCTCTGCGCCTGCTGGGCGACATCCGAACTGCCGTACTGCGCAACGATCTGCTCGAGAGTGCGTTTGGCCGCGGCCTTCTGCCCCTGCTCGATCTGATTGTTCGCAATCGCGAGCAACGCCTCGGGCGCGCGCGGATGCTGCGGGTAGTTCTTGACGACGTTCTGCCACGCTGCTGTCGAACCCTTGTAGTCCTTCAGCGCATAGAGCGCGTTGCCGAGCCAGTACTGAGCGGTCGGCTGATAAGGACTCTGCGGGTACTTGGCAATGAAGCTGCGGAACGAAGAGGCCGCGTTCTTGAAGTCGCCGTTGCGGAACTGCTCCGAAGCGGCGTTGAACGCATCCGTCTCACCCGGCTGCACGGTGCCTTGCATGCCATCCACGGTTTCCTGCTGCGGCTCGAACTTCTTCAAGCGCGTGTCCAGGTCCGTGTAGTACTCCTTCTCTTGCTTCTGCACGGTGGCCAGCTGATTCGCCATGTCCTCGTTCTGTCCACGCAGCGTCGCCACCTGTTGGTTCAACTGGTCGATCTTGTTGGACTGATCGAGAATCGTGCGCTGCGCGGCGGACAACTGGGTTGACAGACTGTCCGTCTTCGCCCGCAGGTCGAGAATCGCCTGGCGCGCCTGATCATCATCGAAGAGGCCCGCGTGAGCGGGCATCGACGCGAACGCGATGCCGGCCACGCAGGCTGCTGCGGCAACCCGCAGCGGGGAGAAACGATGCGACATACGCCCCTTCAAATACGTCGATTACTGTTGATACACGAGGTCAGCACGGCGGTTCTGTGCCCACGATTCTTCGTCGTGGCCCGTTGCGACCGGCTTTTCCTTACCGAGGCTGACAGCTTCCATCTGCGAATCCGGCACGCCCATCAGCGAGAGAGCACGGCGGACAGCTTCAGCACGCTTCTGGCCCAGCGCCAGGTTGTACTCGCTCGTGCCGCGCTCGTCGGTGTTGCCCTGGATCAGGACGTGACGTTCCGGGTGCGTTTTCAGGTATTGAGCGTGAGCTTGCAGCAGCGACTGATACTCGTCCTTGACGGCGTAGCTGTCGAAGTCGAAGTACACGCTGCGCTTGGCGAGCGGGCTGTTCGGGTTGTTCAGCTCGTCAACGTTCACCTGAGCGACCGCGTTCGGGTTCGGCTGCGTGTTCATTGCACCGGCGTTCGGGTTTTGCTCTTCTTTAACACCCGACTTGCACGCGGCCAGCGCGCCGATCATCAAGACGGCCAAGGCCAGGCGGAATTTCTTCGACATCATTTTTACTCTCCTGAAGTGTTATTGCATGAAAGGGCCCCAAGACGGCTCGCGTACGCTGCCGCCCTGAACGGACAGGATTTGCCGCGTCCGACCGTCGGTCGATACAGCAGCCAGCACGCCACGGCCGTTCACCTGAGTGGCGTAAAGAATGTACTGACCATTCGCTGCGAAGCTTGGCGATTCGTCATGTGTCGTGTCGGTGAGCGGCGTGGCTACGCCAGATTGCAGATCTTGAATGTACAGCTTAAATCCACCGCCCGTCCGCGAGATGTACGCGAGTTCCTTGCCGTCGGGGCTGATCCGCGGGCTCGTGTTGTAGCTGCCCGTGAACGTCACGCGCTGCGCTGCGCCGGCGCTTTCGCCCTGGGCCGGCATCTTGTAGATCTGGGGCTGGCCGCCGCGATCGCTCGTGAAGTAAATCGACTGGCCGTCAGGAGAGTAGGTGGGTTCGGTGTCGATCGTCGAGCCTTGCGAGAGGCGGCGCAGGCCGGAGCCGTCGGCATTGACGGCGAAGATCTGCGTGTTGCCCGTACGCGACAGCGCGACGGCGAGCGTGCGGCCGTCCGGCGACCAGGCGGGCGCCGAGTTGTTGCCCTTCTGGTCGGAAATGATCACGCGGCGGCCGGTCGGCAAGTCATGCACGTAGACGATCGGCTTTTTCTTCTCGAAAGAAACGTAGGCAACCTTGGTCCCGTCCGGCGACCATGCCGGCGAGATGATCGGTTCGGGGCTCGACAACGCGATGTGCGCATCTTGACCGTCGGAGTCCGAAATCTGCAACTGATAGCGGTTGCCGACCTTGATGACGTACGACAGGCGCGTCGCGAACACGCCGCGATCGCCAAGCAGCGTCTTGTAGATGTAGTCGGCCACTTTGTGCGCGCTCATACGCAGGCCGCTTTCGGGGCTCACGAGCACGAGACCGCCGAGACTTTGGCCCTTGACCGTGTCGTACAGCTTGAAGCGCACTTCGTACTGGCCGTTCGCGAGCTTGTTGACGCTGCCGCCGACAAATGCGTTGGCACCCTTGGCCTTCCAGGCGCCGAAATCGACGGGATCGTTTTCCGAAACGGGCGTGCTGCCCGCGTCGATGTTGCTGAACTTGCCGCTGCGCGCGAGATCCGCGCGCACGATCGCGCTGACCTGCTGCGGCGAGTTCGCCTCATTGGCGAAATTGGCCGTCGCGATCGGAAACTGGGTGGAGCCGATTCCCGTCACGAGGACGTTGAGTTGTGCATGTGCCGCACTGCCTGCCACGATGAGGCAGGACGCGACGAGGGTTCGCAGACCAAGCTTCGTCATCAAACTCATGCTGTGATGTTTCCCGAAAAAGCAATTTTGTAACATCGTGCAACAGGAGACAGACCCGAAATCGGTCGAATCGTTCCGCGAGCTGCTGCTGCACGCCTGAGTTCCTGTACCCCTGGGGCCGCCCTTAACCTGCCGGGCGCAAAGTAATTGTAAAGTTCGACGGCGTTTTGCCGTTGGTATCGAGCGGCATGGGATCCGATTGCTGGACCGCCCGAAACGCGGCGGCGTCCCACTGCGAATTGCCGCTACTGCGCGTGATGATCGCCGAGAGCAGCGTGCCCGTTGGCGCACAATGCACTGCCACGACGGTTTCGAGGCCCTCTGTCCCGCCGGCCCAGATGATCTTGGGCCGCACGAGGCGCTGAACCTTCTCCGCATAACCCGCCGACGCCGCCGTGCCGCCCGCGCCGCTGCCGTTGCCGCTCTTCGCGAGTCCGTTGCCGCTATCGCTCGATCCGCCGCCCATCGCCCCTTGCATCTGCGCAATACGCGCGCGTCGTTCGGCGTCGAGCTTCTTCGTTTGCGCTTCGGCCTGCGCCTTGGCCTTCGCGGCGTCGGCTTTCTTCTGGGCGTCGAGTTGCGCCTGCTTTTGCTGGTCTTCGAGCTGTTGCTGCTTCTTCTGCGCTTCGAGCTGCTGTTGCTTGAGCTTGTCGGCCGCGGCCTGCTGATCCTGTTGCTGCTTGAGCTTCGCGGCCTTCTGCTGGACGGCGAGCTGCGCCGCCTGTTGCGCCGCGAGTTGCTGCTGACGCTTCGCTTCGGCATCCTCTCGTTGCTGTTCGAGCAGGCGCTGCTGCTCGGCGAGCTGCGCTTGACGCGCGGCTTCTTCTTGCTTGCGCTTTTGTTGCTGTAGCGCAATGTCGGCTTCTTCCGTCGGCTGCGGCGGGGCCGGTGCGACGGGGACGGGCGGCGGTGCCGGCCGCGGCGTCGAAAGATCGGGCACCTCGGTCCACAACTCGGCTTCTTCGCCTGCCGGCGTGCTGTTTTGCCAATGGATACCGTGATACAGGAACAATCCGAGCAGCACGTGCATCAGCACGGCGAGCAGTAAAGCACGCAGCGTGCCGCGTTCGCGCGGGGGCTGAAGCGGATAGCTGAGATTCTTGCGGGTCATTGCGATTTGACGAGCAGTCCGACACGTTTGACGCCTTGCGCCTTCAGATCGGACATCACGTCCATCACGGTTTCGTACTTGACGGCCTTGTCGGCGGCGATCACGACCGGCTGGTCGGGATGATCCTGCTCTCGCCCGCCGACGAAGGTAGTCAGGTCGGCTCGCGTCATGGTTTCCTGCTGCGTGGCGCCGGAATCATCCTTGTAGCGTACGCTCAGATTGCCGTCCGCGCGAATGTTGACCACGACGGGCGGCGTTTGCTGCTGTTGTGACGCGCCGCCCACAGTGGGCAGGTTGACGATCGACGGAGCGACTAGCGGGGCCGTCACCATGAAGATCACGAGCAGCACCAGCATCACGTCGATGTACGGCACGACGTTGATATCGGCCATCGCGCGGCGCGATCGGCTGCCGCGCATGCTCGAACGAACTGAGCCAGCCATCTTCGACTCCTTGAAGATTAGTGGGCCTGACGCTGCAGGATGTTCGAGAACTCTTCGATGAAGGTTTCGAAGCGGATCGCGAGGCGGTCGATGTCGTGCGCGTAGCTGTTATAGGCGACGACAGCCGGAATCGCGGCGAAAAGACCGATTGCGGTGGCTGTCAGCGCTTCGGCGATGCCGGGCGCGACGTTCGCGAGCGTGGCTTGCTGCACGTTCGCGAGACCGCGGAATGCGTTCATGATCCCCCAGACCGTGCCGAAGAGACCGATGTACGGGCTCACCGAACCCACCGATGCGAGGAACGAGAGGTTTGCTTCGAGCGCGTCCATTTCGCGCTGGAACGCTGCTCGCATTGCACGGCGTGCGCCATCGAGGACGGCGCCTGGGTCGTTCATGCGCTTTTCCTTGGCCTTGAGAAATTCGCGCATGCCCGATTCGAAAATACGCTCGAGCGCGCCGATCGTGTGGCGGTTGTTTGCGGCGCTCTGGTAGAGCGCCTGAAGATCGCCGCCCGACCAGAAGTCGCGTTCGAAGCGTTCGGTCTGCGCGCGAGCGCGGCGGATCGCAAACCACTTGCGGAAGATGAAGGTCCAGGAAATCAGTGAGAGCAGCAGGAGCAGTCCCATGACTGCCTGCGCCAGCACGCTCGCATTAAGAACGAGGGAAAGGATTGAAAAATCTTGCGTCGTGTTCATAGAGGTTCGTTGTAGCGTCCCGAAAGGGGCGAACGGCTGCAAGGCGTTGCGAGGGTTTCCGTAGGCAAACGGAAATCCCCGGCGCCAGTGCGACCGAACCCTGCTTGGTCCTGTTTTGACCGGCGCGAGTTCACTGGCGTCGTATCAACGGAAATTACTGCGCGGCCGTTGACACGGCCGTTGCAACTTTGACCGGTCCGCCGCGCAATAATGCCTCGTGCACAGGGTCCGGAATGGCGGCGGGCCGCAGGGTGGCGCCCTCGACACAGGCGACGCGAATGCTGCCTGCGGCGAGCAGCGTCTCGCCACGCCACGCTTCCTGCACGAAATCGACCGACGCGCGGCCGAGTTTCTCGATCCTTGTCACGGTCGTGACAATATCGTCGAGGCGCGCAGGCGCACGGTAGTCGAGCGCCGTGCGGCGCACCACGAAGAGCACGCCGGCTTCCCCGGCGAGGCGGCGCTGATCGACGCCGCACGCACGTAGCCATTCGGTTCGCGCGCGCTCGAAGAACTTGAGGTAGTTCGCGTAGAACACGATGCCGCCGGCGTCGGTGTCCTCGTAGTACACGCGAACCTGCCACTCGAAGCCCCGCTCGTCCGGGCGCGGGGCGGTGCCCGTCTGGCTCGTGCGTTTTTCCATGCCGCGCATTCTACCGGAACGCGCACCCCCACTGACTTTCGTTCACCTGACGGACACAGGCGGGGTTGCGCCGGGTAGGGCCTCAGCCGCGATGGATAGTCAGGCCCGCGAAGGACTGCGCAACCGGCATCAGCTCGATCGTGTTGATGTTCACGTGCGCGGGGCGCGTGGCGATCCAGTAGATCGAATCGGCAATGTCTTCGGCCGTGAGCGGCTCCACGTCCTTGTAGACGTTGGCGGCCTTGGCGTCGTCGCCGCGGTAGCGTATGTTCGAGAATTCGGTGCCGCCGCACAGGCCCGGCTCGATATCCGTCACGCGCAGCGCGGTGCCCGCCAGATCCGCACGCAGGTTCAGACTGAACTGGCGCACGAAGGCCTTGGTGGCGCCGTACACGTTGCCGCCCGGATACGGCCAGCGGCCGGCCACGGAACCCAGGTTGAAGATGTGGCCGCGGTTGCGCTCGACCATGCCCGGCAGAAAGGCGCGCGTGACCTGCACGAGGCCCGTGCAGTTGGTCTCGATCATGGTTTCCCATTCGTCGAGATCGGCCCTCTGGGCAGGCTCCACGCCGAGTGCGAGGCCGGCATTGTTCACGAGCACGTCCACGGCGGCGAATTCCGCCGGCAGGGCGGCCGGCGCGGCTTCCACGGCGGCGCGATCGCGCACGTCGAGTTCGAGCGGCAGCAGGGCGTCGCCGAGTTCGGCGGCGAGGGCATCGAGGCGGTCCTTGCGGCGGGCGGTTGCAACGACGCGGTGGCCGCCCTTCACGAAAGCCCGGGCGATGGCGGTGCCGAAGCCTGCGGAGGCGCCGGTGACGAAGACGATCATGGTTGCTCCCTGGTCGGTGGGTGGCAGAGAAAGGGTCAAGCCTACTTCCATTGCGGCGCTGCGGCAAGGAAGCCCCCAGAAACCTGGGGCCAGAACCGCCGCGGCCCGGCTGGACGGGCTTTGCGGCCGGCGGCTGCCCTGTCGGTTGCCTATTCCCGGCGCTTCCAATACACTAACGCGCTCAATCCCTGCGTGACTGGCGATAGGGTTCCTGAATCGTAATAGCCGTGGCGGCAACAACTGTGCCTGCCATGGCTGGATCGGGAACTCAAGGTGGAACGACCCACCGTGAAGCGCGGGGCGCCGTTTTGCCGTTCGCCTGGGCAGCCGAAATCCGCGCGCTTCTTTCAGCGCTGCACGGGCTGTCCTGCCTTGCGTGTGCGGCACCTCCTTCCGCCACGTCAAGGCTCGTCTTCCTGCCAGCAGCGCCGCGTACCAGCTACGCGTTCCGCGCGAGACCCGGTCAACCTGAACACACTTAACGGAATCCGTATGTTTGACAGAGCCGAAAGCACCATCGCCAAAGTCGATCCCGAACTCTTCAAGGCCATTGAACTCGAGAACCGCCGTCAGGAAGAGCACATCGAGCTGATCGCCTCGGAAAACTACACCAGCCCGGCCGTGATGGCCGCGCAGGGCTCGCAGCTCACCAACAAGTACGCCGAAGGCTATCCCGGTAAGCGCTATTACGGCGGCTGCGAATACGTGGATATCGTCGAGCAGCTCGCGATCGACCGCGTGAAGGCACTGTTTGGCGCCGAAGCCGCGAACGTTCAGCCGAACTCGGGTTCGCAGGCGAACCAGGGCGTGTTCTTCGCCATGCTCAAGCCCGGCGACACGATCATGGGCATGAGCCTTGCCGAAGGCGGTCACCTCACGCACGGCATGGCGCTCAACATGAGCGGCAAGTGGTTCAACGTCGTGAGCTACGGCCTCGATGCCCAGGAAGACATCGATTACGACGCGCTCGAAAAGCGCGCGCACGAGAGCAAGCCGAAGCTGATCATCGCGGGTGCGTCGGCATTCGCGCTGCGTATCGACTTCGAGCGCATCGCCAAGGTTGCCAGGGCAGTGGGCGCATACTTCATGGTCGACATGGCGCACTACGCAGGCCTGATCGCCGCGGGCCTCTACCCGAACCCGGTGCCGCATGCGGACTTTGTCACCACGACCACGCACAAGAGCCTGCGCGGCCCGCGCGGCGGCGTGATCCTGATGAAGGCGGAGTTCGAGAAGCCGATCAACTCGGCCATCTTCCCGGGCATCCAGGGCGGTCCGCTCATGCACGTGATCGCGGGCAAGGCGGTGGCGTTCAAGGAAGCGCTTTCGCCGGAATTCAAGACCTACCAGCAGCACGTGGTGGAGAACGCACGCGTGCTGGCGGAGACGCTGGTCAAGCGTGGTCTTCGTATCGTTTCGGGCCGCACGGAAAGCCACGTGATGCTGGTGGACCTGCGCGCGAAGCACATCACGGGCAAGGAAGCCGAGCGGGTGCTGGGAGAAGCGCATATCACCGTGAACAAGAACGCCATTCCTAACGACCCGGAAAAGCCGTTCGTGACGAGCGGCATCCGCCTCGGCTCGCCGGCCATGACGACGCGCGGCTTTGGCGTGAAGGAAGCCGAGCAGGTGGGTAACCTGATTGCCGACGTGCTCGACAACCCGGCAGATGCGGCAACGATCGAGCGCGTGCGCGCGCAGGTCGCCGAGCTGACGAAGCGCTTCCCGGTTTACCGCTAAGCCGCGCGCCGACCCAGCATGCGCTGCCCTTTCTGTCGGCACGAAGACACACAGGTGGTTGACTCGCGCGTGTCCGAAGACGGCGCCGCGATCCGCCGGCGCCGCCGCTGCCCGGCCTGCGACAAGCGTTTTACGACGTACGAGCGGGTCGAGCTGGCGATGCCGGCTGTCGTGAAGAAGGACGGCAGCCGCACGGAATTCGACCGCCGCAAGATCGTGGCCAGCATGCAACTGGCGCTGCGCAAGCGTCCGGTTGCGGCCGACGCGATCGATGCGGCGGTGGCGCGCATCGAATATCAACTGCTTGGCAGCGGCGAGCGCGAGGTGCGCAGCGAGCGCCTTGGCGAGCTCGTCATGGCCGAGTTGCGCGAACTCGACAAGGTCGCGTTCGTGCGTTTCGCATCCGTATACCGGCGCTTCGAGGATGTCTCCGAATTCGAGGACGTGATCGAGGAATTCCGCCGTAGCAGCAGCGCCGGCACGCCGCCGCGCAAACGCTGAGTCCTTCCGCATTTCTCTTCTCCTCTTTCGCAGCCGTTCGTGACGCATGGATTGTCGCGAACGGGCGCGTCCTGTGCCACCTGGCCGTTCGGCCGATTGTTCCGCTCCCGCTTTCTCGCTAGATTGACGGCAATACCTTAAAAATAAGGATTGCTGATGAAATACAACGGCTTCTCGCTGATCGAGACCATGGTCGTCGTGGTCCTGCTTGCGATTGGCGCGGCTGCGGCGACGCCTTCGTTTGTCGCCTGGCGCATACGCGACGAGGTGAACGCACGTGCGAACGCGTTGCTCGGAACATTCGCCTATGCGCGCAACGAAGCGATCCGGCGCAAGGCGCGTATCACCGTATGCCGTATCGACGTGGCTCGTCATTGCCTTGCGGCCAACAAGGCCTGTCCGTCGGGGGCAGCCGACTGGTCGTGCGGGTGGGCGGTGATGGCCGAAGGCCCAGGGTCGATGCGTCCCCTGCGGGTGCAGCCAGCGCACGATAACGTAGCAATCGCGTCGCAATTGACTGCGATCACGTTTACCCCGCCGGCGGGGCAGGCCATCGGCGTGCTTCGCAGCTTCGATATCGCACCGCGCGCTGCCGGTGGGGCCGTGCGCGGTGCGCCATGGCGCCGCTGCATTCGCGTCGCGGCGGCAGGACGCGCACGCATCAACGAGGGCGCGTGCGGAGGGGCGTCGTGAGGCGGGGGCGCGGCACGACCAGGCGTGGTGCGACGCTGCTGGAGGTCGCATTGGCGATGGCCATCATGGCAATTTGCGTGCTCGGTCAGCTCGGTACGCAGATCGCCATGGCGCGGCACGCACGGGCCGCGAGCGAGCGCGAACGCGCCGCGTTTGCCGCCGATGCGATCGCGGAGGCGTTGCTCGGAGCTTCCGCGAGGGCCGCAGACGAGTGGAAGGCGAGAGTGCCGGCTATCGTGCCGCTGGGCACCGTCGCGCTGACAAGTGCGGGCGGCGAGGGCGTTGTCGCGACCGTGACGTGGGTTGCGTCGCGCTACGCAATGGCGCCCGCCGTTTCAGTGCCGCCGGACATGTGCAACGGCGTGGCGGCTGCCGAGGGTCACGCATGCGTCTCGCTGGCGTTCGCAAAATGACGGGCAGCGGGTTCAGCACGAGGCGGAGCAGCCGCGGGCATACGCTGCTGGAATTGACGATTGCCGTCGCGCTCGGCCTCGTCGTGGGGGCGGGGGCGATCACGGCATATCGTTCGCAGCACCAGGCATTCGTCGCGGCGACCGACGCCGCGCGCATTCACGAGGCGGGCATGAATGCATTGCTGCTGATCGGCGAGCAGATCCAGATGGCGGGCTTTACGCCGGCCGATACACCGCAAGGACCTGCCGCGAGTGCCATCTTCGGCTGCACCGCCGGGCGACCAGTGGGAGCCGATGCCGGTCTGACCTGCGAGACGCTGTCCAGCCGCTCGGATGGCATTGCGATTCGCTATGTCGGCGACACCGTCTCGACCTCGCGTTCGTCGTCGGGAGAGGTGACCGACTGCCTCGGTCAGGCGGCAGGCGGGGAGGGCGTGACGGTGGTCAACCGCTACCACGCGAAACCGAGCAGTTCCACCGGCGAGCCGGAGTTGTACTGCGAAGGTTCGGGCAAGGTCGGGACCGCGCAGCCGCTCGTGGAGGGCGTCGAAAAGCTGCGCCTGCGCTACTGGCTGGCGGACGCGAGCCAGCCTGTGGATGCCTCGTCGCTCGCGCGCGACCAGTGGCCCCAGGTCATCGCCGTCGATCTGTGCGTACAGGTGCGCGGTGCGCCGTCTACGCGCCGGGTGAGCTACGTCGATTGCAATGGCGCGACGATCCTCGCCACCGACGGACGCGCGCGCCAGATCTTCTGGCGCCATATCGCGCTACGCAATGCGGCGGGCGGTGCGGCATGAGCGCGGCACGCAGCCATTCGCCGCGCGGGCGGCGGCAACGTCGAGGCATCGCGCTGCCGGTCGTACTGGTGATGGCGTCGATGATGCTCGTCACGTCGTCGGCCTGGTTCGAAGCTGCGTTGCTCGAAGCGCGCAATGCCAGCTTTATTGCCGACACGCTGCAGGCGTTTCATGCCGCCGATGCCGCGCTCTTGCTCTGCACGCGCGCGCTGGCCAACGGCTCCATGATCGCACCGGCGGCACCCGTCTTGACAGGGGAGCCGGCGGGCTGGCGCCAGCAAGCCGGCTTCGATGCACGGGCCATTGCTGTGACCGGCGCGTGGCCGGGCTCGGTCAGGCCGCCGCAATGTTTCGTCGAGGCATGGCGCATCGGCAGCCGGCCGGCGGCGCGCGCCTTTGTCTTGACGGCACGCGGCTTTGGCGCGTCCGAAGAGACGCAGAGCTGGCTGCAGGTACAGCTCGTTCTCGACGGTACGCATATCGAACGGCATTGGCGCCGCATTGCAGCGCGGCCTTTCTGACGAGGCGCCAGGGAGGGAAAGACGATGAAAGCCGGGAAGCACGCGTTCACACTGCTGGAGCTCGCGATGGCGCTTGCGGCGATGGCGATCGTTGCGGTTTTCGCGTTGCCGTCGTGGAGCGGTCAGATCGCACGTAGCCATCGGATCGAGACCGTGACCGTGCTCTATCGTGCGGCGCAATTCATCGATACCCAGGTGTCGGTGCCGGCAGTGCTGCCTGCGGGCATGGATCAATCGCCGCCGACAGGGCCGCCAGTCTACCGCCTGCGTCTGTTGCCCGCGGACGAGTCGAACGGCGGTTACGGACTGGAGGCTTCTCCGGTTGCCACGGGACCGATGCACGGCGACCCCTGCGGAATCTTCACGCTCGACGCGACAGGGGCACGCGGCAACCGGACTGCGATAGCGGGCACGGTCGCGCCGGTTGCGGAGGAATGCTGGCGAGGGCGCTGAGCGAACCGGGTAGCCCGGAGCGTCAGTAGCCCGCGTCGGGGGACTCGTCAGACGAATTGGCGCGCGCGGGGCGGCCATTCTGGCGCCGCATCTGCTGCCACACGCGATATGCCTCCCACGCGGTGAACGCGAGGCCGCCCCACTTGATGATCGGACGTGCCGCCGAAACGAGCCTGCTGCGCAACGGCTTGGCGACGACCAGCGAGACGAGCGAGCTCAGAAGCGGATATTGCTTGAGCAGGTTGCCGATTCCGGCGCCCGCCGAGACAGCCCCGCCCGCGCGGCTGAAACCGGGCACGAGAAAGCGCAGCCAACTGAAATGGGTGGCCCGCTCGCGCAACTCGACAATCGTTTCGGCCATTTCGGCGCGCTCCACGCTCGCGCGGACGATCAGCAGTTCCTTGCGCAACGCGCGCAACTGCGGCGTGGAAAGGTCGTGGGAGCGCGGCCGGGCGGGGCGAAAGGCGTTATCCGGTTTCGATTGGTTCATGGCGTCGGCTGGATTGAGTAGCGGTTCCTGGCGATCAATGCTTGCGAAGGATTTCGCGGTCCTTCTCGAACTCTTCCAACGTTGCCTGGAAAACCAGCGGGGCATTGCGCAGCCCGCTGCGCGCCTTGAGCGCACAGACGAGCGCGGCCAGCGCGTAGACGGCGGTGATAACGGCCAGTGCCTGCCAGCGCCAGGTGTCCCAGAAGGCGATCGCAATCAGCGCGGTCAACGCGATCAACGCCATGGTGGCAAGCATCATCGCCGCGAGGCCGAGGAACAGGACGGCGAGCAGACGTTCCTTCTCCTCCGCCAGTTCGATGCCGATGAGCTCGAGCCGGGTTTGCAGCATCGCGAACGCCGAACCGAGCAGCCGCCGCAGCGGTCCGTGGTCGTGTCGTGGCGATTGGGTATCTGTCGTCATGGCGGGAGCAGGTTGCGCATGCGATTGCGCGAGGAAGGACGGGCCGGTGCGGCGCACCGGCCCGCGGTAGGGCATGGCGCCCGGCACGGCGTGGCCCGGGCAAGCGTGGCGGTATGGACCGCCAGGCCAGTCGCCGGTTGCCGGGCGCGGCGCTCGCTTACTTGCGGTTGATCAGCAGACCGATCAGCACGCCCACGCCTGCCGCGATACCGATCGACGTCCACGGATGCTCGTGAACGTAGTCGTCGGTGGCGCGAGCCGCCTTCTTGCCCTTCTCGATCACCACGACCTGAACGTCGGCCGCTTTCTCCTTCGCCTGTTTCAGGCGGGAGAGCGCCGTTTCGCGCAGTTCGGACGCCCGTTCGCCGGTGGCGCTCGCTGCCTGCTTGAGCAGGTCCTCTGCATCCGCGAGGACGGTCTTGATATCCGACATCAGCCTCTCCTTGTTGACTTCTGACATTGACTGGCTCCCTTCGTGTTACGCCACGCGTGAATCGTAACAAAGAAACGGACGCTGGCGAGTGCGGCGCGCACTCGAAGCGCCTGTGGCGCACTTACTGTTCCCGTGCTGCAACGGCTCGTGTCACGCGGCACACCAGGTTGGATGGAGTTGATCTGGCCCGAGAAGTTTCCATGATCCGGTCCGAAATTACCAAAACTCATAATGGTGTGAGGCAATGTTCGTTCGCGGCGCGGGCGGACTCCCGTATGCTTGGGTGTCCGAGGTCTTTCACGGTTCGAAGCCCGGCCGGTGCCGGGAGATTCCACCCACACTCCATTCAAGGAAACGCACCATGAGTCTACGTCTTGGCGATATCGCACCCGACTTCGAGCAGGATTCGAGCCTCGGCCGCATCAGCTTCCACGAGTGGCTCGGCGACAGTTGGGGCGTGCTGTTCTCCCATCCCGCCGACTTCACGCCCGTTTGCACGACCGAACTCGGCCTCACGGCCAAGCTCAAGGACGAGTTCGAGAAGCGCGGCGTGAAGACGATTGCGCTGTCGGTGGACAGCGCCGAGTCGCACAACGAGTGGATCAAGGATATCAACGAGACGCAGGCGGCGAGCGTCGGTTTTCCGATTCTCGCGGACGGCGATCGCAAGGTGTCCACGCTGTACGACATGATCCACCCGAACGCGAACGAGACGCTGACCGTGCGTTCGCTCTTCGTGATCGATCCGAAGAAGAAGGTGCGGCTCATCATCACCTATCCGGCGAGCACGGGCCGCAACTTCGACGAAGTGCTGCGCGTGATCGACTCGCTGCAGCTCACGGACAACTATCAGGTCGCGACGCCCGGCAACTGGAAGCAGGGCGACGACGTCGTGATCGTGCCTTCGCTGAAGGACGAAGAGCTGATCAAGCAGAAGTTCCCGAAGGGATACAAGGCGTTGCGTCCGTACCTGCGTCTTACGCCGCAGCCGAACAAGTAAGCGGCGGTCGAGACAGCGCCCGGACGGGTTCCCCGGAACGCCCGCTCAAGCAAAAAGCGCCGCACATCGTGCGGCGCTTTTTTCATGCTTTCCTGCCTGCGCAGGCGCCGTTCAGAAGAACGCCTGAATGCCCGTTTGCGCACGACCGAGGATCAGCGCGTGGATGTCGTGCGTGCCCTCGTAGGTGTTGACTACTTCGAGATTCACGAGGTGGCGCGCTACGCCGAATTCGTCGGAGATGCCGTTGCCACCCATCATGTCGCGGGCGAGACGGGCGATGTCGAGCGACTTGCCGCACGAGTTGCGCTTCATGATGGAAGTGATCTCCACCGCGGCCGTGCCTTCGTCCTTCATGCGGCCAAGGCGCAGGCAGCCTTGCAGGCCGAGCGTGATTTCGGTCTGCATGTCGGCGAGCTTTTTCTGGATCAACTGGTTCGCCGCGAGCGGGCGGCCAAACTGCTTGCGATCCAGCACGTATTGGCGCGCGGTGTGCCAGCAGGATTCGGCGGCGCCGAGCGCGCCCCAGGCGATGCCGTAGCGCGCCGAGTTCAGGCAGGTGAACGGTCCGCGCAGGCCCTTCACGCCCGGCATGATGTTCTCCTCCGGCACGAACACTTCGTCGAGCACGATTTCGCCCGTGATCGACGCGCGCAGGCCCACCTTGCCGTGAATCGCCGGTGCGGACAGACCCTTCCAGCCCTTTTCGAGGATGAAGCCGCGGATATCGTCCTTGCCGTTTTCTTCGAGCTTCGCCCAGACGACGAACACGTCCGCGATCGGCGAATTCGTGATCCACATTTTCGCGCCCGTGAGCGAGTAGCCGCCGTTCACCTTTTTCGCGCGCGTGATCATGCTGCCCGGGTCGGAGCCATGGTTCGGCTCGGTGAGGCCGAAGCAGCCGATCCATTCGCCGGACGCGAGCTTCGGCAGGTACTTCTGCTTTTGTTCCTCCGAACCGAACTCGTAGATCGGCACCATGACGAGCGACGACTGCACGGACATCATCGAGCGATAGCCGGAGTCGATGCGCTCCACTTCGCGCGCGATCAGCCCGTAGCTCACGTAGTTCAGGCCCGGACCGCCGTACTGTTCGGGGATCGTCGGTCCGAGCAGGCCCACTTCGCCCATTTCGCGGAAGATCGAGGCATCGGTCTTTTCGTGGCGGAACGCCTCCAGCACGCGCGGCGCGAGCTTGTCCTGCGCGTAAGCGGCAGCGGCGTCGCTCACCATGCGTTCGTCTTCGGTGAGCTGCTGGCTCAGCAGCAACGGATCTTCCCAATGAAACTGGGCGTGTTCGGCCATGGTGTCTCTCCTCCAAAAGGGGAATTTGTACTTGACGGAAGTTCCGCAATGCGGAACAATGTTTTGCATATTGACTCCAGTGTATCACTTACGCGCCCATGTCTGCATCTGGATTCCCCTTATCCGCTTCGCTGCCCGGCGGCGAGCTCGACGAGCGCAAGTTCGTCGTCGCGCTCGCGCGCGGCCTCGAACTGCTGCGGGCGTTCCGCCCCGGCGAAACGCTGCTCGGCAACCGCGATTTCGTCGCGCGCACCGGCCTGCCGAAGGCCACCGTGAACCGGCTCGCGTACACACTCACCGTGCTTGGCTACCTGCGCTTCGACGAAGCCCTCGGCAAGTACGCGCTCGATGCGGGCGTGCTCTCGCTTGGGTTCACGATGCTCTCGAACACCGACGTCCTCGAACTCGCGCGGCCGCATCTGCGGGCCTTCGCGCGCGAGGTGGGGGCGGCGGTATCGCTAGGCTGCCGCGACGGGCTGGAGATGATCTATCTGGAGACGATTCGCAGCGAGACCGCGCTCACGCTCGGGCTGGCTTCGGGCTCGCGTCTGTCGATGCTGACAAGTTCGATGGGTCGCGCGTATCTCGCGGTTCAGCCGCCTGACGTGCGCGCGGCGCTCATGGCCGAACTGGAGAAAGCCGCGGGCGCGGAGGGACCGGCGCAGGTGGCGGCCACGCAGCATGAGATCGAGATATTCGCGAAAGAGGGCTGTTGCTACTCGTTTCGCGACTGGCATGACGACGTGAACGCTGTCGCGGTGCCGTTTCGCGAGCCGCGCGAGCGCCGTTGGCTCGTGCTGAGCTGCAGCGGGCCGGCCTCGTCGATGGGACCGGACGTGTTTCGCCAGCGTGTGGCGCCGCTGCTCAAGTCGCTGGCGCGGCGGCTCGGGGAGACGGCTCCAGGCGCGGCAGCCTGAGCCGCGCGCAGAAATGAACAATGCCGGGAAGATGTCCCGGCATTGCGACGAGAAGGGGGCTTGACGCCTCCGTAGACGGTCTGCGGATCCGCTCGCGGTTGCGGTCGGCCCGGCTCAGTGGTTCAGCCGGCCGAGCAGCAGGAATTCCATCAGCGCCTTCTGGACGTGCAGGCGGTTTTCCGCCTCGTCCCACACCACGCTTTGCGGCCCGTCGATCACGTCCGCGCTCACTTCCTCGCCGCGGTGGGCGGGCAGGCAATGCATGAAGAGGGCGTCGGGCTGGGCGCGCGCCATCATCTCGGCGTCCACGCACCAGTCGGCGAACGCCTTCTTGCGCGCTTCGTTTTCGGCTTCGAAGCCCATGCTCGTCCAGACGTCGGTGGTGACGAGGTCGGCGCCTTCGCAGGCGGCGTTCGGATCCTCGAACACTTCGAAGAACGGCTTGCTTTCCTCCGCAACGAGCGCTGCGTCGAGCGGGTAGCCCGGCGGCGTCGAGATGGTCAGCTTGAATTCGAGAATCTGCGCCGCTTCGATCCACGTGTAGAGCATGTTGTTCGCGTCGCCGACCCAGGCGACCGTCTTGCCGCGGATCGGGCCGCGATGCTCGTAATACGTGAAGATGTCGGCCAGCACCTGGCAGGGGTGGTACTCGTTCGTCAGGCCATTGATGACCGGCACGCGCGAGTTTTCGGCGAAGCGCGTGAGGATGTCCTGGCCGAACGTGCGGATCATGATGATGTCGACCATGCGCGAGATCACCTGGGCCGCGTCTTCGATCGGTTCGCCGCGGCCCAACTGCGTGTCGCGCGTGTTCATGAACACGGCATGGCCGCCGAGCTGGAAGATACCGGCTTCGAACGAGAGCCGCGTACGCGTGGAGTTCTTCTCGAAGATCATCGCGAGCGTACGGTCGTGCAGCGGATGATACGTCTCGTAGTTCTTGAATTTGCGCTTGAGGATGCGGGCACGCTCAAGCACATATTCATAGTCTTCAAGAGAGAAATCCTTGAACTGCAGGTAATGGCGTAGGGTCCGGGAGGTCATGAAACGAAAGCGGCGCCCGATCCGGCCTCGAAACTGCAGGATGGGGCCGGCGACGCCGCTGCGGTTGGTGGTAAGTCAATGCAGCATAAAGGATTTTGCAGGATTTGACGAGTCGCCCGGAAGCCGTACGGGGCGCGCGGCAGGGGTAAGCGCCTCGCGATCGGGGCGTTACTGCCGGGGGCACGGACACCCGCCGGAGCGGCTTGTGTGCAGTGCGGAAAGACCCCTGCCAGGCTATAATCGCGGGGTTTTCTCTCAGGCACGATAGCGGGCCTGTGCGCTGGCCGGAAGCCCGTGACCCCTATCCCGCCGGCAACTCGTGGGTGACGCGAGCGTGCCGCCACACAGGTACCGTACATGGCCGACGAAGCCCCAACCGAATACTTCATTCAAGGTATCACCTCGAACGGGAAGACGTTTCGTCCGAGCGACTGGTCGGAACGCCTGGCGGGCGTGATGTCGAGCTTCGGTCCGAAGGCGTCGGCGAACGCGCGGGGCCCGAATGCCTATCTGCGGTACTCGTTGTATGTCCGGCCGACGATGATCGGCGACCTGAAGTGCGTGGTCCTCGATTCGCGGCTGAAAGACATCGAGCCGATGGCGTTCAACTTCGTGATGAATTTCGCCAAGGACAACGACCTCCTCGTGACCGAGGCATGCGAACTGCCGCACGATCACCCGACCCAGCAGGTCGGGGCAAGCTGATTCTTTCGGCACGATGAAGCGACCCGCTACGGCGGGTTTTTTTACGTCCGGTTCAATGTCTTCTTCGCAAGAGATGATTCACGCGCGCCCACAAAAAAACCCGCCGAAGCGGGTTTTTCGTGCTGCAGTGGAAACAGGAAGCGGCCGTCGTGGCGCGCTTTCCGTATCGCTTACTGCATTGCCTTGACGGCGGCCGTGAGGCGGCTCTTGTTGCGAGCGGCCTTGTTCTTGTGAACGATCTTCTTGTCGGCGATGATGTCGAGCGTCTTTGCCGAAGCCTTCAGAATTTCTGCGGCCGCTGCCTTGTCGCCGGCGTCGATCGCCTTGCGAACAGCCTTGATAGCGGTGCGGAACTTCGAGCGCAGCGCCGAGTTGTGCGAGTTTGCCTTCGAGGCTTGACGGGCACGCTTGCGTGCTTGTGCGGAGTTTGCCATTACGATTCCTTGAGTTTTCAGAGCGCAAGCCCGCCGACATCGAGTCGGACTGGAGAACGCGCCTTGCCTGGATTTGAGCTTCCGGGACCCATGCCCGAAAGCGCAAAACGGTATTTGCCGGTTGTGTGCCTCGAATGCCTCGAATACTTTGAGGCTGCATCGAGTGCGCATTTGCCGACTGCGCCTTTTGTGCCAAAGTCGAAAAGTGCCGCCTGCCTCCTACCCCTGCCTTCTACCCAGAAGGCGCTGACAGCTGGTTTTCGCTTTCTTTCCAAGACGCGGATTCAAGGTCCACGGGAGACCAAGAATCGGCAATTATAGCAACAAAATCATGGGAGTGGCAATCGTGCCGCATCGGGCGCGTAGGCTCGCGCGGGGCATCGCCGCGCGAAAAAGGGCTTGATCGCCGTGTTTCGCCGGCGTGCAGTCCGATCGGATTTATGCGCTCTCGACCGAACGCTGTCTTCTGCGCGTGGTCAGATTCGCGGATCGCCGCAGATCACATCGCAGATCACAAAGAGGCGAAGTATGGCCGGCGCATAGCATCGGCCGGCTTCGCGGCACCCGTATAATAAGCGCCCCATGAATCTATTCCGAGCCCTGCTGACGGTCAGCGGCTTCACGCTGCTGTCGCGCGTGACCGGTCTGGCCCGTGAAACACTGATTGCCCGCGCGTTCGGCGCGAGTCAGTTCACCGACGCCTTCTACGTTGCGTTCCGCATTCCCAACCTCCTGCGCCGGATCTCGGCGGAGGGGGCGTTTTCCCAGGCGTTCGTGCCGATCCTCGCTGAGTTCAAGAACCAGAAAGGGCACGATGCCACGCGCGACCTCGTCGACGCCACCTCCACGGTGCTCGCTTGGGTGCTCGCCATTCTTTCGGTACTCGGCATCGTCGGCGCCTCGCTTGTCGTGACGGTCGTGGCCTCGGGCCTCAAGAGCGACGGGCAGGCGTATCCGCTCGCCGTCACGATGACGCGCATCATGTTCCCCTATATCGTGTTCATCTCGCTGACGTCGCTCGCGTCGGGCGTGCTGAACACGTACAAGCAGTTCTCGTTGCCGGCGTTCGCGCCGGTCCTGCTCAACGTTTCGTTCATCGTCGCGGCCGTCTTCTTCGCGCCGCACATGAAGCAGCCGGTCTATGCGCTCGCGTGGGCCGTGATCGTCGGCGGCGTGCTGCAGTTTCTCGTTCAACTGCCGGCCTTGAAGCGTATCGACATGATGCCGCGCATCGGCTGGCGCCCGCTGAAAGCGCTCGCCCATCGCGGCGTGAAGCGCGTGCTCGCGAAGATGGTGCCGGCGATGTTCGCCGTCTCGGTCGCGCAGATCAGCCTCATCATCAATACGAACATCGCATCGCGTCTCGGTGCGGGCGCGGTTTCGTGGATCAACTACGCCGACCGCCTCATGGAGTTTCCGACCGCGCTGCTCGGCGTGGCGCTCGGCACGATCCTGCTGCCCAGCCTCTCGAAGGCACACGTCGATGCCGATCCGCACGAGTATTCGGCGCTGCTCGACTGGGGGCTGCGCGTGACGTTCCTGCTCGCCGCGCCTTCGGCGATCGCGCTGTTCTTCTTCGCCGAGCCGCTCACCGCGACGCTGTTCCACTACGGCAAATTCGACGCGAATTCGGTCGTCATGACGGGCCGCGCGCTCGCCGCCTATGGCGTGGGCCTCATCGGCCTCATTCTCATCAAGATCCTCGCGCCGGGTTTCTATGCGCGCCAGGACATCAAGACGCCCGTGAAGATCGGCGTGGGCGTGCTCATTGCCACCCAGGTCAGCAACTACATCTTCGTGCCGGTCTTCGCGCACGCGGGCCTCACGCTCTCGGTCGGGCTCGGCGCCTGCATGAACGCGCTACTCCTCTTCATCGGCCTGCGCCGGCGCGGGATCTACATGCCGTCGTCGGGCTGGGCGACGTTCTTCGTGCAACTGATCGGGGCATGCCTCGTGCTGGCGGGGGTGATGCACTGGTGCGCGACCAGCTACGACTGGATCGGCCTGCGCCACGAGCCCTTCGCGCGCATCGCGCTGCTCGGCGCCTGCCTCGTCCTGTTCGCAGCGTTATATTTCGGTATGCTGTGGCTGATGGGCTTCAAGTACGCTTACTTCAAGAGGCGGGCGAAGTGATCACGATGAACACGCGGGTACTGGATTATTTCAGCGCGCTCGTGGCCGACGACGACAGCCTGCCGCTTACCGAAGCGGCACTCGCGATTGCGCAGGATGCGTACCCCGATCTCGATCTGCAAGGCACGCTCGCGGAAATCGACGAGCTGGCGCTGCGCGCGCGCCGCCGCGTGCCCGAGGGCGCCGCCCTGCGCGAGCGCGTCGCCGCCCTGAATCAGTGTTTCTTCCGTGAATTCGGCTTCGCCGCCAATCTCAACGACTACTACGATCCCGACAACAGCCACCTGAACGCCGTGCTGCGCCGCCGCCGCGGCATTCCCATTTCGCTGGCGGTGCTCTATCTGGAGATTGCGGGTCAACTGGGGCTGCCGGTGCGGGGCGTGTCGTTTCCGGGTCATTTCCTGCTGCGCGCATCGCTGCCGGGCGGGGATGCGATGTTCGACCCCACCACGGGCCGCGGGCTGACCGAATCCGATATGGTGGAGTTGCTGGAGCCTTACGTGGCGAAGGCCGGCGATTCGGTCGTGCGCACGCTGCGCGTGCTCCTTGAGCCGGCTACGCGCCGCGAGATCGTCGCGCGCATGCTGCGCAACCTCAAGGCGATTTATCTGCAGACGGAACGCTGGGAGCGCCTGCTCGGCATCCAGCAGCGGCTCGTGATCCTGCTGCCGCACAGTATCGAGGAAGTGCGCGACCGCGGTTTCGCGTATGCGCGGCTCGATTACCTGCGTCCCGCGCTCGAAGACCTCGAGCATTATCTCGACGAGCGCCCCGATGCCGAAGACGCCATGGTCGTCGAGTCGCAGTTGCAGGAGCTGCGCCAGCGCACGCTCGATAACGAGCAGGGCTGAGCACATCTGGCCGTTCGCGCAGAAAAAAGCCCACGCTTCGCTGCGTGGGCTTTTTCGCTTCTGGCGCTGCCGTACTTGCGGTGCTTATTTCGGCTGCATGCGGATTGCGCCGTCGAGGCGGATCACCTCGCCGTTGAGCATCGGGTTCTCGAAAATCTGCTTGACGAGCATCGCGTACTCCGCGGGCTTGCCGAGGCGCGACGGGAACGGGACCATGGCGCCGAGCGCGTCCTGGACTTCCTTGGGCATGCCGAGCAGCATCGGCGTTTCGAAGATGCCCGGGGCGATCGTCATCACGCGGATGCCGCTGCGCGAGAGGTCGCGCGCGATCGGCAAGGTCATGCCGACCACGCCGCCCTTCGAAGCCGCATAGGCCGCCTGGCCGATCTGGCCGTCGTAGGCCGCGACCGACGCCGTGTTGACGATCACGCCGCGCTCGCCGCCTTCGTTGGGCGCGGTCTGTGCCATGGCGGCGGCCGCGAGGCGGATCATGTTGAACGTGCCGATCAGGTTGACCGAAATGGTCTTCGCGAACACGTCGAGCGGATGCGGGCCGTCCTTGCCGACCGTCTTCACGGCGGGCGCGATGCCCGCGCAATTGACGAGGCCGTGCAGCGCGCCGAGCGCGGTCGCTGCGGCAACCACGCTCGCGCCGTCCTCCTCGCTTGCGACGTTGCACTTCACGAACGTGCCGCCCAGTTCCTTCGCGAGCGCGTTGCCGGCTTCCTCGTTCAGGTCGGCGATGACGGCCTTGCCGCCTTCGGCGGCGATCAGGCGCGCCGTGGCGGCACCGAGGCCCGAAGCCCCGCCGGTGATGATGAATACGTTGTCGCGGATCTGCATGCTGTGTCTCGGCTCCATTTGTTATGGTCGTCGTGCGGGCGGCGTGCACGAAAAAACGGGCCGCCCGGCGGCGCGCTCATGGCGCGGCGCCAGCCGGCCCGCAGACATACCAGCATGATCCGAGGCCGGCAGTGGGGTAGCCGGTCTTGCCGGTTTCTCCCCGGCTGGCCGGCCCAAGTGCTACTTGAGGCGTTACGCGAGAACGGTCTTACTTGAGTGCGTCGAACACGCGCGTGCGAATTTCGTCGACGGTGCCGAGGCCCGAGATCGCGCGATATTCCGGCGCCTTCAGACCGTTTTCCGCGCCACGCTTCGCCCAGTCGCTGTAGTAGGCGATGAGCGGCTTCGTTTGCGCGACGTAGACGTCGAGACGCTTGCGCACGGTCTCTTCCTTGTCGTCGTCGCGCTGGACGAGCGGCTCGCCCGTCACGTCGTCCGTCATGTCCACTTTGGGCGGATTGAACTTGAGGTGGTAGGTGCGGCCCGATGCCGGATGCATGCGGCGGCCGCTCATGCGCGTAATGATCTCGTCGAACGGCACGTCGATCTCGAGCACGTAGTCGATCGGCACGCCGGCCTGCTTCATGGCTTCGGCCTGCGGCAGCGTGCGCGGGAAGCCGTCGAACAGATAGCCGTTCTTGCAGTCCGATTCCTGAAGGCGCTCCTTCACGAGATTGATGATCAGTTCGTCGGTCACGAGCTCGCCCGCGTCCATGAAGCGCTTCGCCTCGAGGCCCAGCGGCGTGCCGGCCTTCACGGCCGCGCGCAGCATGTCGCCGGTCGAGATCTGCGGAATGCCGAACTTTTCCTTGATGAAGCTGGCCTGGGTTCCCTTGCCCGCGCCCGGGGCGCCCAACAGGATCAAACGCATGTCAACAATCTCCGATCTATGTGAATTCTTGCGGCGCGGCTTGCCTTTCTTCGGCAGGCGTTAGCGGCGTCGTGCGTCTCTCCCCGTTCGCAACAGCGACCGCTTCGGCACGTGCCGGCGGGGGCAGCGATACGCCCCGCGCAGCAGCGTCGCGTGTCAGGCACAGCGACGGCGCAGCAGGGCGAAATCGGCGAAATATGGGGAAACCCCGACGCACCAAGGCTTTATACGGCTCGCGCAAACAATTGATTATGCCATGGGTTTTTTACGCCATTACCGGAATTAAGTCCGGTATAACGCCTGCACGCGAGCGAGGTCGGCCGGCGTATCGACGCCTGGCGCGGGGGCTTCTTTCGTCACCAGCACCGCGATGCGCTCGCCGTGCCACATCGCCCGCAACTGCTCGAGCGCCTCGACCTGTTCGATCGGCGAGTGGGCGAGCGACGGGTAGCTGCGCAGGAATTTCGCGCGATAGGCGTACAGGCCGATGTGCCGGTAAACCGTCGCCGGGGCAGGCGGGGCGGGCATTGCAGCCAGATCGAGACGCTCGGGCGACCAGTGCGGCTGCCATGCGTCGCGGGCCCACGGAATGGGCGCGCGGGAGAAGTAGAGCGCCACGCCGCGCGAATCGAGCACGACCTTCACGACGTTCGGATTGAGGATTTCGTCCGGGGCCGTGATCGGGTGGGCGGCCGTCGCGATCGCGCATTCCGGATGCGCGGCGAGGTGCGACGCAACGTCGCATATGAGGGCAGGGTCGATCAGCGGCTCGTCGCCCTGCACGTTGACGACGATCGTGTCGTCGCTCCAGCCATAGTGCGTCGCGACTTCGGCGAGCCGGTCGGTGCCCGACGGATGGTCGGCGCGCGTGAGCATCGCCTCGAAGCCGTGCTCGCGCGCGGCGTCGAGTACGCCCGGCGCGTCCGTCGCGATCAGCACCTGCTGCGCGCCCGACGCCTGCGCGCGTTCGGCCACGCGTACCACCATGGGTTTGCCGCCGATGTCGGCGAGCGGCTTGTTCGGCAGCCGCGTGGAAGCAAGACGCGCGGGTACGACGGCAATGAAGGGTTGCACGAGGCCGTTCATATCCGGGTCAGGCCGCGCCGGGGCCGGCCGGATCGACCGGCGTGCCTTCCACGGTCTGACGCGCTTCGTCCACCAGCATGACGGGAATGCCGTCGCGGATCGGATAAGCGAGCTTGTCGGCGTTGCAGATGAGCTCCTGCGCGGCGCGATCGTAGCTGAGCGGGCCCTTGCAGATCGGGCAGACCAGGATTTCAAGCAGACGGGCGTCCACGGAGTTTCTCCACAACCAGAGTGATAAGGCGATGATCGAGCGCGGCAACCACGGGGACGACCCAGATGCGCGCATCGTTCCAGGCCCCCAATTTTACTGCATCCTTTTCGGTGACCAGGATCGCGTCGGCTTTCACCTCGGCAAACGGGTTGGTCGCGTAGGCGTAGTGGTCGGGCAGGGGCAGCGTCTGCGGCGCGAGCCCCGCGCCGCGCACGGTCGCGAAGAAGCGCTCCGGCGAGCCGATGCCGGCCGCCGCCACGAGGCGCTGTCCCGCGAACTGCGAGAGCGGGCGGCGCAGCGCCGGGTTGGCCAGATGCCAGGCGTCGCCGGGTTCGAGCGTCAGCAGAAAGGTGTCGGGCCAGGGCGGCAGCGTCCGCTCGAACGGATTGTTGACGAGCGTGGCGTCGCGGTGGCGCGAGAGCGGCTCGCGCAGCGGCCCGGCGGGCAGCAGGAAGCCGTTGCCGTCCAGGCGGTGGTCGAATACGACGAGTTCGAAGTCGCGCGCGAGGCGATAGTGCTGCAGGCCGTCGTCGCTGACGATCACGTCGACGTCCTCGTGGGCGGCGCGCAGCGCCTGCGCGGCGGCGACGCGGTCCGGCGAAACCCACACGGGCGCGCCGGTGCGGCGCGCGATGAGAAGGGGTTCGTCGCCGGCAAGCCGTGCCGCGGTGGCGCTCGTGACGGGCGTAGGGCGTTCGACCTTGGCGCCGTAACCGCGCGAGACCACGCCCGGCGTGAAGCCCGCCGTGCGCAGCGCTTCGACGAGCGCGATCACGGTAGGCGTCTTCCCCGTCCCGCCCACCGTCACGTTGCCGACCACGACGACCGGCACGCCCACGTGTACGCTTTTGAGCCAGCCTGCCGCAAAGGCGGCGCGGCGCGCGCCGCTGACGGCCGCGAAAACCGCGGCGAGCGGCGTCAGCGCCCAGGCAAGCGGGCCGCGCCGCTGCCATTCCTGCGCGAGCCGGTTTTCGATGCGCGAGGCGAGGCCGCTCATCGGCATGCGCTCCGCGTTCGCGCGCGCCCGGCGCCGCGTACGGGCGTCGCGCGGGAAGGCAGGACGGGCTGGGCTGGCATCGGGCGATTCTCCGGATCGTGGGACGGCATGGCGTGACGGAATACTTGCACTCGCGGCCCCGCCTTGCCGGACAGGGCAAGGGGCGTTCGCGTCCCGAACCGGCACGCGGATGCCGCCGGGAACCTGGCACTCTAGCGCGGGAGGCGGGCGCGCCGCAAGCTGCCCGTCCGGACGGTTTTTGCTGACCCCCGACCGGGGCGATTGCCAGCCTGCCTGTGGATAACTTTGTGGAGAAGTGGCACCCGCGATGGCTGGAAAGCCCGCATGCGGGGGCTTCCGTCGGCGAAAGGTCATGGTATATCGATAAAAAACGTAATCAAATCAATCATGTAGTGAAAATTTTGTGGGTCTGCGACTCGTTGTCGCCGCGCATGGCCTCTGACCTGCGCGGTGTGGAAACCTCGCAGCGCTTGCCATAAGCCCGAAGGTCGTGCTGGACGCCGGGCACCCGGACGGTCTATCGTCTGTCCGGCCTGGTTTTTCGCACGCTCCGCATGAATTCCGATCGATTCCCTGCTTCCCCCCCTGCCCCCGGCGGCGACGTCGTCGTGCCGGTTTCGGCGCTCAACCGCGCGATCGCTTCGATGCTCGAACGCACGTTTCCGCTCGCGTGGATCTCGGGCGAAGTGTCCAATTTCACGCGCGCCGCGAGCGGGCACTGGTACTTCTCGATCAAGGACGCGCAGGCGCAGATCCGCTGCGTGATGTTCCGCGGCCGCGCGCAGTACGCCGAGTTCACGCCGCGCGAGGGCGACCGCATCGAGGTGCGCGCGCTCGTCACGATGTACGAGCCGCGCGGCGAGCTGCAACTGAACGTGGAGGCGGTCCGGCGCACGGGCCAGGGCCGGCTCTACGAAGCTTTCCTGCGGCTGAAGGCGCAACTGGAGTCCGAGGGGCTGTTCGATCCCGAGCGCAAGCGCACGTTGCCGACGCATCCGCGCGCCATCGGCGTGATCACCTCGATGCAGGCCGCCGCGCTGCGCGACGTGCTCACGACCTTGTCCCGCCGCGCACCGCACGTGCCGGTGATCGTCTACCCGGCGCCCGTGCAGGGCGCGGGCTCGGCCGAAAAGCTCACGGCCATGCTCGAAACGGCGAATGCCCGTGCCGAAGTGGACGTCCTCGTGCTGTGCCGCGGCGGCGGCTCGATCGAGGATCTCTGGTCGTTCAACGACGAGGCGCTCGCTCGCGCGATTGCGGCGAGCGGGATTCCCGTGGTGAGCGGCGTGGGCCACGAGACCGATTTCACCATTGCCGACTTCGCCGCCGACGTGCGCGCGCCCACGCCGACCGGCGCCGCCGAGCTCGTGAGCCCGCAGCGCGTGCTGCTGCTGCGCGAGCTGGACCAGCGCCATGCGGCGCTCGCGCGCGGCTTCGGCCGGCTCATGGAGCGGCGCGCGCAGCAGCTCGACTGGCTTGCACGGCGGCTCGTTTCGCCCGCCGAGCGGCTCGCGCAGCAGCGTGCCCATTTGCGGCAACTGGCGCTCCGGCTCGCTTCGGCCGGCTCGCGCGCGGCGGCCGACGCCCGTGCACGCTTTGCCGTCGTGCAGATGCGCTGGCAGCGTGCGCGCCCCGACGCGACGGCGCAGCTCGCGCATGTCGAGGCGCTGGCGCGGCGCCTGAACGGTGCCTTTGACCGGCAGCGCGAACGCGAAACCGCACGGGTTTCCGGGCTTGCCGCGCGCCTCGAAGTGCTGAGCCCGCAGCGCACGTTCGAACGCGGCTATGCGGCGCTGCTCGACGCGCAAAGCGGCGCAGCGGTGCGCGCGCCCGCGGCGCTCAAGCCAGGCAAGCGGCTGACCGTGCATCTTGCCGAGGGCAGTGCCGACGTGGCCCTCGCCGACGTGCAGCCGCGATTCGCCGACGGGTTCTGATGCGGCTACCGGTTCCGCATGTGACCGGACCCGCACGGCACGCCGCATGCGCAGCGTAGCGGCATGTGCTGCCACGCTCGCGTTCACGCTGCTGACACAGCGTTGCGCGAGGGTGGAGCGGCGCATCCTTGCATGCAGCGCTCGTGCCTCGGACCCGCCGCGAACCGGCTCCGGTGCGAGGTCGGGAGAGGTCCGGAAACCCCGGAAACCCTTGTACGGCCGATATCCGGCATAAAGTCCGCGCGTTTGCGGGGTTATTCCAAGTCGCCTACAATCGAGCGCTCAATGCCGGCGAATTTGTAGAACTTCACGCAGAACTCCCCATAACACGACGAAGGAACCGCATCATGTCATTTACGCTCCCGCCGCTGCCGTTCGCGAAGAACGCCCTCGTTCCGAACATGTCGGAAGAGACGCTCGAATACCACTATGGCAAGCATCACCAGGCCTACGTCACGAACCTCAACAACCTGATCCCGGGCACCGAGTTCGAAAAGCTCTCGCTCGAAGAGATCATCAAGAAGTCGTCGGGTGGCGTGTTCAACAACGCGGCCCAGATCTGGAATCACACCTTCTTCTGGAACAGCCTCTCGCCGCAGGGCGGCGGTGCGCCGGCAGGTGCGCTCGGCGACGCGATCAATGCGAAGTGGGGTTCGTTCGACGCGTTCAAGGAAGCGTTCTCGAAGGCTGCGGTCGGCAACTTCGGCTCGGGCTGGACGTGGCTCGTGAAGAAGGCGGACGGCTCGCTCGACATCGTCTCGACCAGCAACGCCGCCACCCCGCTCACGACCGATGCGAAGCCGCTCATCACGATCGACGTGTGGGAACACGCTTACTACATCGACTATCGCAACGCGCGTCCGAAGTTCGTCGAAGCGTTCTGGAACATCGTGAACTGGGACTTCGCAGCGAAGAACTTCGCGTAAAGCGTCTGTGACGTGACAAAATAGTTCGGAAAGTGCAATAAAGATTGGAAAATCCGAGCGTAGTACCGCAATAAAGTTTGGAAGTAGTAATAGAAATGAAAGCCCTCAAGTTCGAGGGCTTTCTGCTTTCTAGGACCCGAGAGCTCCAGCCGCTCTTTTTCAGTTCATGTTTAGTGCATGCTGCAGAGTGGCCATTTGACAACGACTCCGCGGATCCGGCGCAGGGGCAAAATTACTTGAAAAATTCAAGTCCGCTATCTGTACTTCAGTACAGATAGGGCGGGAATGGATCTCAAATTTTGAGGGTTGATACACCACCCGCTGAGCAACCTGTTGCTCCAACGAGCGTCGGGAAAAGTCAGCGTCGCAACGGTACCGAGAGCGCGTTCGGCTTTGCGGCCGTTTTGCTGCGAAGGAACTTGGCGAGTCGAGAATGTGGTAGCAACGACCACTAGTTTGATTCGCATTTCCCAAGTTTTCGCGGAGTTCGCCACCGCGTTATGGTCATATCTTCCGGTCTATAATCGCCGCTCGGGGGCGAGGCCTATGTTGAGCAAGATTGATGGTTCTTACCAGTTCGTAGCGTCGAGGCTCAGGAAACGGCCCTCATCTGATGGTCAGCTTTGGTTCTTTCTCGCCATGATCTTCGGTGCCATCCAGATGGCGCATATGGCAGGACATCTACAATCAGGATCCGGAGCACTCTTTTGGGTGACGTGTGCAGTGGCCGGCTTGATCTGGTTGTTCGTCGGGGTTGCGTTGAGTCTGCGGCCTAGTCATCCATCCATCATCAGACTGCAAGGTCGCGCTCGTTACGCCTTTGGTTTCACGGCGATTCTGTCTGCTGGGTTGACCATGCAGGCTGCGATGCGCAATTTGACACATCATGCTATCGCAGTCGATTTAAATATACTTTACTTCGTGTCACTGTTGATCACGCTTATTGCCATGATGACAAATCCGAACTGGCTATGCTTGCCTGTAAAGATTTATTACGAAGGGCTAAGACGAAAATTTGGACGTGGGATGGATCGGGCGATTCACGAGGTTCGCGGTCCGGATCGAGACCCCATCCACCTGATTAACTGCTTCTCGCAGTCGCCTATCGCACGTGACGACGAAAGAAAGGAGCAACGAGGTGGAGAAAATTTCTGCGTCAGCCGTCACTATTGTGGGACGAGATCCAGTGGGTATTTCCCGACAGAGGAATGGTATGTTGGGAAGAAGCGAAAAAGCTGGAGGCATCAGTGGATTTGGCGGCTGGTAGCGACATCAGGGGCGGCGGTTGACATCCACCCGGTCAAGCAGAGTCCGCTCTGGAATTCGCTTCTTACCGTCTTCAACATGGGGCTCGGGGTGTGGGTGATTAACCCGACGTTCGATCTGAAGCGTCGGACGTGGTGGCCATCCTTCTTTCTAAATTCAATGGCGGCGCTAAACCTGCACAACAACCGTACGAAGTGGATGCGTTTGAGTGACGGCGGGCATTTTGAGAACCTGGGGATTTACGAACTGGTTGCCCGCGAATGCATGGACATCGTAGTGGTCGATGCAGGGCATGATCCGAACTACGAATTTTCAGACCTAGCGTGTGCGATCGCGAGATGCTGGGAGGACTTTGAAGCGCTGATCGACGTTCCCGAGCTCTTTCCGGATGAGACGCGGAATAGCGTTCAGGAGGTGGTCCTGACGGGAACAATTCGTTATAAGGACAAGCCTGAGCTGGGCAAGATCACATATATCAAGTTGGGGGTGGAGAGCTGGCATTCGCTTCCGCTACGGCTGCGGTCTTCGATCGACCGGCATTTCCCCCACGAGCCAACCACAAATCAATTTCCGACGCGGGATTTTATCAACGCCTATTACCGGCTCGGCGAGGAGACGGCGCCGGGTAGCAGCGGCGCATTGCTGCGCCGCCGCCCCCTCAGAACGGAGCGTGCAAGTTTCCCCGCACTCCGCTCAAGCCTTTCAAAGCCTATAAAAGGCCAGTTCAAAATGGCCGCTCAGCTCGGCTGAAGATGTTCCAGCAGACGAGAGAGCAGCCGAGTTTGAGGAACGCTTCGTGAATGTCAGATCGGCGTTCGAAGCGGATGCGAAGACGACGGAAACCATGGAGCCACGAATGAGTCCGTTCGACGACCCAACGGAATTTGCCGAGGCCGCTGCCGTGTTCGGTGCGGCGTCTGGCGATGACCGGTCTGATACCGCGTTCGCGAAGTCGGTGGCGATGCGAGTCGGAATCGTAGCCACGGTCGGCGTAGAGGACCTTGGGCTTGCGAAGCGGTCGGCCGCGAGTGCCGCGAATCGGCGGGATAGCGTCGACCAGCGGCAGCAGTTGCGTGACATCGTTGCGGTTCGCGCCGGTCAGGATCACGCTGACAGGAACGCCATTCGCGTCTACGAGGACGTGATGTTTGGACCCTGGTCGTGCGCGATCGGTGGGGTTTGGCCCAGTTTTTGGCCTGCCCCAACGGCGCGCACGGACGATGAATCGACAGCCGCATATGAGAAGTCGAGCTGGCCGGATTCGCGCAGCTTGTCGAGCAGCAGCCCGTGCAGTTTGTCCCACACTCCGGCTTGCTGCCAGTCGTGCAACCGACGCCAGCAAGTCGCTCCAGAGCCGAAGCCCAACCGGGTCGGCAGATGATTCCATCGCATCCCTGTCTTGAGCACGAGCAGGATGCCATTGAGTGCCGCACGGTCCGAGACCGGCAGGCGCCCAGGGTATCGCCTGTGTCGCGGCTTGGGCGGCGGAAGTAGTGGTTCGATCAGTGCCCACAGCGCGTCATCGATGATAGGTGCCGGCATTCCTTGATCCGTTGTTCAGGCATCCAAGGTTAACCGTTTCACGGGAAAGTAAACAGCCCTTCCGGGCTCTTTTTGAACTGGCCTTTAAGGAATAAGCCGGTTCCACAACTGAGTGTCTGAGAGCACGCGCGTTCCGGTGGCAGTCCGGATGTAGCATCTTCAGGTTACCGACCGCATCCGTGCCACCGTCGATTTTACGAATCTCGTGGAACAGACGCCACCCACTGGATTTCGTAATCATCTGACAGCAAACTGGACAGGCCCGGTCCTGTGCGAGCCACAACCGGATCAGCCGCGTCCGGCCTTTGAGGGAGTCCGCCATCATGTTGCCAAGTCGAGCTTCAAAATAGCTTTCCCACTGCGGGTCGAACGGGTTAGCGACCGCCTGGATTTTCCGGTGCCGCCGGATCGGCGTGCTGGCAATATCGTATAGCGTCAGGAGTTCAGGCTTTCCCGTGCTGAGCGTTTTGCCGGTGGTCGTTCCAAAAACCCAGCGCTGTGCACCAACGGTCCAGAAATATTTCCGTTGTACCCAGCGTGCGCCTTTGTTCGGATGCCGACGCCGCGCCCAGCGCCATAGACACTGCCAGATCGCGTGACCAACTGCGCTGAAGATCTGTTTCGCCACAACTTGACGATGATAGTTCGCCCATCCGCGAATCAGTGGATTGAGCACACGGATCAGTAGATCCTGTCGTAGCGCCGCGCTGCCTTTCACGACTCCCCGCAGCTTGCGCAGGAAGCGCTGAATGCTCTTTCGGGCAGGCTTGATCAACAGCTTGCCACCATACTTGCGAACATTCATGCCGAGGAAGTTGAATCCCTCGTCGATATGCGTGATCCGGGTCTTCTCCGGCGATAGTGACAAGCCACGTTGCGCCAGAAACTGCTCGACCATCGGACGAACTTCATTGACCAGCACGTCTTTCGTTGCACCGGTGATGATAAAGTCGTCTGCATACCGAATGAGATTGACCTTGGACGCATCGCGAACGTGCTTGCGGAACTTCGATAGCAGCATCCGTTCTAGTCCATCCAAAGTCATATTCATTAACGTCGGCGAGATAATGCCCCCTTGTGGGGTACCCGCTTCCGTTGCGTGAAAGACATGGTTGTGAAGGTAGCCAGCCTTCAACCACCTCAGCAGAATCGCTTTGTCCATGGGGATGTGGGCGACCAGCCAGTCGTGCGAAATTTCGTCAAAGCAGCTACGGATATCGGCCTCCAGAATCCACCGCGCGCACTCGGGGCGGCCCAGCGCAATGAAGCACTGCTCGATTGCATCGGCGGCGGATCGGCTGACGCGGAATCCATAGGAATTCGGGTCAGCCTCGGTCTCCGCAACGGGCTCCAGGGCAAGCAGATATAGCGCCTGCTGCGCCCTGTCGACCATGCATGGAATTCCTAGCGGCCGCATTTTTGTCCCATCGGCCTTGGGGATATATATCCGTCTCAGCGGACGCGGCCGGTAGCCACGCCGTTTGAGTGACGACACTGCTTCGAGTCTGGACTTCGGTGTGGACCATGTGATGCCGTCCACGCCCGGCGTCCGTTTTCCCTGATTCTCAGTCACCCGTCTGACGGCGAGTGCCTTGCCGCTGAACGAGTGGGTCAGCAACCACTGTAAGGCTTTCACCTTCCCGCGCTTGCCGTCCTGTGTAGCCTTCACAATACGCGCCTGCAGCCGTCGGACCTCGCGATAACATCTGGCCCAATCAATGCCGTGCCAGTGAATGGCTAGATCGGAGGACGCACCTGTGCGGAACTTCTGCCCAGTCATCTGCATCTCCTCCTTTGACGGTTACTCAAGCTCTCTCGTGACGAAAGACCATGCAGAAGTCTGCCCGCTTTCGCGTGGGATGATGTTGCCTCGCGACTCAATCCCTATCCGTCCGGTTACAGGACAGCGTTCGCTTTCTCTGCACTCCCATGCCCGCATCACCAACAGTTTTCCTTACGGTTAACCTGCCCAATGGGCGGCGATACGGGGTTTCCTTGTTCCGCGTGGTTCGCACGAATGGTTTAGGTTCTGTCTGTCCGCCGGTAGTGCTGGTGTCCGTGCTGCCCCATTCAAGAGAGAGCAGTCCCACTACTTCCCATGTTGGGCGGGGCCTATCAGTACCTTTGGCCCTTCAAAGTGACGACGTTTAGCGACAGTTCACGTGTGTTAACCATGCCATCCAGCCTTGCACCCCATCCGCATTGGCACTAGCAGACGCGCATCAGCCTCACGACTCAAGCGTGGCTTTCGCCGGGTTACTTTGTCCCGGTGGCTTCACACCAGATCGTTACCAATCTCGCATGCACCGGTAGGCTACGGGCAACGGAATGCCCGGTTTTCTGTCGCCAGACTTCGGCGATAAAACAACGAACTACGCGACCTCAAGTCGCAACTCGAAGGCCTTGCCAGTGGTGATTCGTGGACCTGCTCCGGTTGATCTCGTCGTCGCCTGAGCGCTGTCGGCCAATTGGTTCGTTCGCGCGTTTGTCCGATAAGGGGGGCAGACGTGTGAGCGCATCGGGGCTTAAGCGCGACAAGCACACAGACGGTCGCTTGTTGATCTTGCCTTCTGCACGTACGGTCTGAGCTGCCTGTCGCTCGATGACAGACTTCCAGATGCTCATACGTCCATCATTTGACATGCGGGTTTATGACGAGGGTGATTACCGTGGATTCACTGAGTCTGGCTGATTAAGGCGATCACGGTTTGCCGAAAAGCCTGGCTTATGGGGCGCTTAACTGATTCAGGCGATGATTGGGCATAATCTTTTCGCCAGTTGCAGAGGCGATATCCCTTTTCACACCAATCAGCCAGAAAGACGTGGCCGCATCGCACTCGGCCGTGTGGGGTATCTCTACGAGATGCCGTGGGGATTGGGATGTCAGCATATTCCGTGTCGAGAAACAGCAGCATCGAGCTTACTCACTGCGCCGGCCGGCAGTGTCGAGCACGATCGCCGTTTCGTCGGCCACGAACGGGCCATCGACCAGTGCATCGGCCCCTTCGTGAGCGGCATCGGCCATTGACGCGCGAGCCGCACGCCGGATCGGCTCGGCGTACACGGACGCCAGATCGGAAAACCCGCCGTAGAAGTGCGGTACGACCACCCGCGCATCGGGTGAGAACCGGCCCAGCTCGGCAATCAGTTCGGCCACGGTCATCGGCTTGCCCTCGAGGCTGTAAGGCGTGGTTTGTTCAGCCGTCGATTCGGCACGGCCCTGCAGCGTGTCGGCCACAAACGCAGACGGCAATTCTGGGTTGTCGCGAGCAGCCCGCGCGAGCGGGGCCTCGTCAGGTTTGCGTGCTTTCGTCATGGTCGAGTCTCGCTGACATGAACGTTTGAGAAAAGGTGCCCCGAAGCGGCCCGGATTCCAACAGAAGTCGACACGACTCAGGCTGAGTGATCCGCAAGCGAAAGCCACGAGGGCCGCGTGATCCGCAGCCACGGGCCGAGCGTTTCCTTCACGCACTGCTGGCACAGATCGATTGCGACCGGACAACCATCGCCAAAGATCGACCCATAGCCGCCCTGGAACGCGATCGACAGCTTTTCATGCCAGTCCGGATCGTCGGGCGTGATGCGGCGCTGGCAGCGATCGCAGGTGCAGGCCGCGACTTCCTGCACGACCCTATCCTGATATTCGAGCATGGCAGATATCCTCCTGAAAGGGTCGACCCTATCCAAACACGTAGTGTACGGCCCCGCGACGTGCAAGGTTTATTGCTGATTTTTCTTCTCGACATGCACCCGGGTAGTGAGAGAGACACGTACGCAGTTCGCAATTTTGGAACCTCGCGCATTCGTGGTTGTGTCAGAAGTTAGCGAGAACGTGGTGCCGCACCGGTCACGTCAGAACGCAGCGCGTGTCTTTAATGTTAGGAAAATTGCTTTCAAAAGGCCTTCGCCTGGACGAGATTCGAGCGGCAGTCTCAGGACATACTTAAATTGTTATATGTACGTCGCCTAAGTATGCGCCCGGCCATATGTTGAAGTGCCAACTGATGGTCGCGGCAGCGAAGTAGGCATTGTGTTCGTCACAAACATTAGCGCGCTGCATTCCAAACTTTTTTGTCACTAGACAGTCGCCCTTTCCGCGGTCCGTGCCGCCTTGCGCGGCACTCGCAAAAAAGCCCTCGATTTTCAGGTCGAGGGCTTTTTCATTTGCACGTTCAGATCTTCAGCCGAGTGCGTCGATCACCTGCTGCGTCGAGCGCACATGTCCCATGTACGGGAACAGCTTCTCGAACGTGAAGCGATGCATGTCCTCGGCGAGGCTCGACGTGGCGTCTTCGACGAACACGAGCCGGAAGCCGCGATCGTAGGCCGCGCGCGCCGTCGATTCGACGCCGAAGTTCGTCGCGATGCCGCCCAGCACGATCGTGTCGATGCCGCGCCGGCGCAGTTGCAGTTCGAGATCCGTGCCGTAGAACGCACCCCACTGGCGTTTCGAAACGACGAGGTCGCCAGCTTGCACGCCGGTTTCCGGCACGAGCTCCGAAGCCTCGGCGGGCGCGGGCGGCGCGTCGGGCGCGCGCATGGAAACGTCGGCCTGGGGGAAGTGCAGTTCATTGAGCAGCACGCGTACCCATACGATGGCCGCGCCCTTGGCGCGCATCGCGTCGGCAAGCTGCTTCGCGTGCGCCACCACCTGCTGGCCGCCATACGGCGCGAGCGGGCGGCCCACGATGCCGTGCTGGAGATCGATCATCACGAGCGCCGTGCGGCTCGGGTCCAAAGAGAGGGCTTGCGTCATGGGGCACCTGTATGTGAGGATGGGCTCAGATAATGATACACCAGATGTGAGGGAGGCTTCAGATATGGCGGCAGGTCCGGCGGACGATCCCACCGCTTCGCGGCGCGTGCCGCGCCAGGAACGCGCGGCGCGCACGGTCGAGGCGCTGCTCGACGCGGCGGGGGACGCGTTTGCGCAACGCGGCTTCGAAAGCGCGACGATGACGCAGATCGCGCAGCAGGCCGGTGTGTCGATCGGCGCGGCGTATCAGTACTTTCCGAACAAGGAGGCGCTGGCGTTCGCGCTGCGCAAGCGCTACGGCGACGAGATCGACGCGCGCTGGAGCGCGCTAATCGATGCCGAAGGCACGCATCCTGGGCGACTGCCGCTCGCCGAGCTCGTCGAGCGGCTCTTCGACATGATGGTCGAGCTGATGGCCGACTATCCCGCGTATCTGCCGCTGCTTTCGGTCCCGCTGGGCTTCCGGCGCGACGCGGCGGCGCGCAACCGCCTGCGCGAGCGCTTCGCGGCGCTGTTCGCGCGCTACGACGAAACACTCGCCGCCGACGAGGCCTTCCGCGTCGCCGAGGTGATGCTGCAGATCATCAAGAGCCTCAATCCGCTCTACGCGGCGGCGAAGCCGAAGGAGCGCAAACTGCTCGTTGCCGAGTACAAGGGCGTGCTTTCGGCGTGGCTCGCCGCCAGGCTCGGTTGAGCCGCGTGAGCCGGTCGAGCCCTGGGCGCTAGCGCGCAAGCTGCTCGTCGCGCGAGCCGATCACGCGGTCGATCAGCCCATATTGGGCGGCTGCCTCGGCGGACATGTAGTTGTCGCGGTCCGTGTCCTTCACGATCTGCTCGATGCTCCTGCCCGTGCGTTCGGCCAGCATGGCGTTCAGGCGCTCGCGCTGGTACAGCACCTCGCGCGCCTGGATTTCGATGTCGGCGGCCGTGCCCTGGCTGCCGCCCGAAGGCTGATGAATCATGATGCGTGCATTTGGCAGTGCGTAGCGTTTGCCGGGTGCGCCCGCGGCAAGCAGAGAAGTGCCCATGCTCGCGGCGAACCCGGTGCATAGCGTCGAAACGTCGGGCTTGATGAACGCCATCGTGTCGTAGATCGCGAGACCGTCGTACACCGAGCCGCCCGGCGAATTGATGTACAGGCTGATGTCCTTTTCCGGGTTCTCGGCTTCGAGAAAGAGCAGTTGCGCGACGACGAGGCTGGCCGTCTGCTCGTTCACGGGCCCCACGAGAAACACGATGCGCTCGCGCAGCAGGCGCGAATAGATGTCGTAGGCGCGCTCGCCGCGCCCGGACGTTTCGATGACGGTGGGCACGAGATTGAGCGCGCTCGGGCGCATTGAAGCATGATGCGTGTTATGGGGGGGCATGGATATCCTCGCGGTGGAAGGGAGCGGCGTGATGTTTTGCGTCGCCGCTGCCATGACGCGTGGCTAGTGCGCTTCGTGACGAGAATATTTTTCCGGCCGCCTGTCACATCCGGGCGTCGCCAGACGTCTCATGCGTGGAACATCGGCAATCCTCTTGAGGCGAAGGAGCAATGCGAATGACGCAGAGTGCAGACGAAACCCGCGAATCGGGCGCCGGGCGCGCGGCCGCCACCTTTGACGCCCTGCGTGCCCGGCTGCTCGCGCTGGCGGCGCGGGTGCTGGGCAGCCGCGCGGAGGCCGAGGACGTCGTGCAGGACGCCTGGCTGCGCTGGCGGGAAGCCGACGCCGAAAGCGTGCGCGCGCCGCAGGCCTGGCTCACGACGGTGACGGTGCGCCTCGCGATCGACCGGTTGCGGCGCCTGCGCCGCGAGCGCGAAGGCGAGGCGCTCGCGCGGCTCACGCAGCCGTGGCTCGACGACGTCGCACCCTCGGCCGAGGAGGCGGGGCTGCGTGCCGCGCGCCTCGCCGAAGCGTGGCTCACGCTGCTGGCGCGGCTTGGCCCCGTCGAGCGGGCCGCGTTCGTGCTGCGCGAGGCGTTCGAGTGCGATTACGCCGAGATTGCGGCGCTGGTGGGCTGCACGAGCGCGCATTGCCGCCAGATCGTGCATCGGGCGAGGGCGCGGCTCGCGCGGGCTCCGGAGGTGCGCCGGGCGTCCGAGGCGCCGGCCGACCCCGCACAGCAGGCGCGCGTGGTGGAGCGGCTACGCGAGGTACTCGAAGCCCAGGACCGGGCGGGGCTGATGGAATTGCTCGGGTTGGCGGTTGCGGGGCCGCAGCGCGTGGAAAAGGCGGCGGTGCTCGACGTGTCGATGACGGCCATGGAGCAAGGCGCGCTGCATGCCGAGGCGCTGACGCTCGAAGGCGAGCCGGGCATCGCGCTCGTCGCCGAAAACGGCGAGCTGACGGCGTGGCTGCGCGTGCGTGTCGCGACCGCTGGCTCTGCCGAACCGATGCTGTGCATTGAAATGAGCGTGAATACAACCGCGCTGCAGGAAGCCAATCGCGTCTTCGGGGGCGCGGCGGTGCGCCGGTTGCTGGCGGAGGTGGCGTCGGGCAGCGGTGCGGCGCCGCTGGTGGCGCAGCCGCCGGCGCTGGGCGTCGGCGGCGTGCTCGTCGGCTAGCGGTACCTTGGGGCGCGCATTGTTGGACGCGTCTTAACCGCGCTGGGCGGTCACTTCCCAGTTGATGTCCACGCACAGTACCTGCAGGCCGTGCGGCGTCTGCGCCGCGATCGACGCGGTCACGCACAGGTGCGCTTCGTTGATCGACAAATAGGGCGGCGTGAGATGCACGCTGCCCGGCGCGCGCATCGCGCCGATGAAGTAGGGGCGCCGCTCCCAGCTCGCGCCTTCCGAATGCAGCAGCGGGCGAAAGCGCTTGGTCCGCTGCGTCGTGCGGCCTTCGGGCACCACGTTGTCGCCGATCTGGCGGCCCGACGCGTCCAGCAGGAAGCAGCGCGCCGTTTCCTGGAGTTCGAGCAGCCCCGGTGTGGCGTCGTTCATGGATGCTCCCGCGTCGAGCTTTGCGGCAGCCGCTTCCATGGCGCTCACATAAGGCGCGAGGCGCAGCGACTGCGCCCGTTCGCGCTGGGTCACGCGCTCGCGCAGCGCTGCCGAGAGCTCGTCCATCAGCCGCGCGGCCGTGGTCGGCGGCACCGGCTCGACTTCGGGGCGCGCGAAATACGCGCCCTGCACGAAGTCGGCATTGCTTTCCAGCGCGATCAGCGCGTCGCGCTCCGTCGAGAGCCCGCCCACCAGCACGAGCTGGCCGGACTCGTGCAGCATCGAGACGAGGCCGGGCAGCACGCGTTCGATGTGCGCGTGGCGGCTTGCCTGCATGAGCAGGCTGCGGTCGAGCGTGACGATGTCGGGGCGTAGCTGCCAGACGCGGTCGATGTTCGAGTGCTTCGCGCCGAAGCCGTCCAGCGCGATCACGAAACCGCTCTTGCGCAGCCCGTCGATGATTTCCGCAAAGCGCGAGTTTTCGCCGCCCGCCTGCTCCGACACTTCGAGCACCACGCGCTGCGGCTGCAGCCCGAGCGTCTTGAGGCCGGCGAGCAGGGCGTCGCCATAGCTCGTATCCATGAGCGCGGCGGGGTGCAGGCTCAGGAAGAGCCATTCGTCATGCGAATCGAACGCATTGAAGTTGCCGAGGTGCAGCGATTCGGCGAGACGGCCGAGCTCCAGCAGGTCGCCGCGGCGCGCGGCCTGCGTGAACACTTCCTGCGACGGCACCTGCATGCCGTGCTCGTCGTGCGCGCGCAGCGTGGCGTGATAGCCGATCGCGCGGCGGTGGGCAACCGAGAACACCGGCTGGAACACGCTGAACACGGTGTAGCTGCTGTACAGCACGGTGCGGCGGGCGCCTTCCACGCCCGCGACAGGGCGCGACTGGAAGCCGGGGGGATCGAGGTCGATCATGCTCGTCGTCATATCGAGGGAAGGCGTGCGCTCGGGACGCTACGCCGAAGCGTCAAGTTTACAGGATAGGTCAGCAAAAAGTATGCGCGTTCGGGAACAGGCGCGCCGGGCGGCATGCTGCGGTACCGCACGGCGTGGCGCCTGGCCCGCGCGTCGAGCATCCACGCACCGCGCAGTCGCTGCATGCACTGCAGCGGTGCGCGGCGGCTGTGCGCACAACGATGTTCTTACGCCTCTCCTGCGCGTCTTCCATGCCCGCTAGGTCCGCTCGGACGGATCGGTTTTCTTCGCCGTGTGCCGCAGGTCGGGCGCGAGCTGCCCGAAGATCCACGACGAAGCGGCCGTGATGATGCCCACACAGATGAACGTGGCGTGGAAGGCGGGAACCACGCTTGAGCCCGTGGCGTGGCGGACGAGCCCGGTGAAGGTCGTGAGAAGCGCGCCGGCGACGGTCACGCCGAGGCTCATCGAAAGCATCTGCACGAGCGAGAACAGGCTGTTGCCGCTGCTCGCGCCGCCCGTGCCGAGATCCTTGAGCGTGAGCGTGTTCATCGCGGTGAATTGCATCGAGTTCACGCTGCCGAAGATCGCGAGCTGCACGATGCGCAGCCACAGCGGTTCGCCGGGCGTGGAGAGCGCGAAGCTCGCCATCGCGAGTCCCACGAGCACGGTATTCGCCACGAGCACCTGACGGTAGCCGTAGCGCATGATGAGGCGCGTCACGAGCCGCTTGGAGAACATGCCGGCGGCGGCCGTGGGCAGCATCATGAGGCCCGCTTCGAACGGCGTGTAGCCAAGCGCGACCTGCAGCAGGAGCGGAATCAGATACGGCATCGCGCCGCTGCCGATGCGCGCGAACATGTTGCCGAGCAGCCCCACGCTGAACGTGTGGATCTTGAAGAGGTCGAGCGAGAAGATGGGGCGCGGCGTGCGCACGGCGTGCAGCCCGTAGGCGACGAACGCGGCCAGCGAGAGGATCAGCAGCACGAGCACGGCGGCTTCCTGGATGCCGAGCTCGGCGCGGCCGTCGAGCGCGAACGAGATCGTCACCATGCCCGTCACGAGCAGCAGGTAGCCGGGCAGGTCGAAGCGCGGCGTGTCGGGGTTGCGGCTGTCGGGCATGAAGATGAACGTGGCGATGCAGCCCACCACGCCCACGGGCACGTTGATGAGAAAGATCCAGTGCCACGAAGCGATCTGCACGAGCCAGCCGCCCAGCGTCGGGCCGATCAGCGGGCCGATCAGGCCGGGAATCGCGACGAACGAGAGCGCGGGCAGATAGCGTTCGGCGGGAAAGGTGCGCAGCACGGCGAGCCGTCCGACCGGCAGCAGCATCGCGCCGCCCACGCCTTGCGCGATGCGCGAGAGCACGAGCTGCATGAGCGTGTGCGAGCCCGCGCACAGCAGCGAGCCCACCGTGAACACGAGGATCGCGCCGAGGAACACGCGGCGCGTGCCGAGCTTGTCGGCGAGCCAGCCGGAGACCGGGATCATCACGGCCATCGTCAGCGAATACGCGATCACGACCGACTGCATGCTGAGCGGGCGCTCGCCGAGGCTCGTCGCCATGGCGGGCAGCGCCGTGTTGACGATGGTCGAGTCGAGGGTCTGCATGAAGAAGCCGGTGGCGACGAGCCACAGCATGACGGACAGCGAACGGGGCGAGGGCGTGGCGGCGGGCGTCTGGCTGGCGGGGGCGGACATGGGGCGGCGGGGGCGCTCAGGCGGTTGGCTGGCAGCCGCCATTGTAGGGAAAACGGCGTACGGCCGCAGTCGGGCGGGACGCCATGGGGGCTCGGGGAACGGTCGCAGCCTGGAGTCAGGCGTCCAGCCTCGCCGCCGCCGTGAAGAACGCCTGGGCGCGCGGATCGAGCACGAGCGCCGCATTGATGCGGATCCACGGGCTTGTCTCGCCGTGCGGCCGGAAGTGGCTACCCGGCGACACGGTGACGCCGAAGGCCTCGGCGCATGCCGCGAGCTTCGCCGAATCCTCGATGTGCGGGACGCGCGCACAGACGAACTTGCCGCCGAACTTGCCGGTGAAGACGCCGCCCGCCGGCCGGGCGAAGAGTTCCCAGCCGTGATCGTCCAGCGTGCGCGTGGCGTTGCCGAGCGCCTCCGCCATGCGCCGCCGCAATCGTTCGAGGTACTTGCGATAGGCGCCGCGCTCGAGCAGCGTGGCGGCCACGGCCTGGGTGAAGCGCGAGCCGCTGATGGTGGTGAGCGCCTTGATGGACGCGAGATCGCGCGTCACCTCGGGGCGGGCGACGACATAACCCACGCGCAGCGAAGACGACAGCGTTTTCGACAGCCCCGCCACGTACACCACGTGCTCGAACTGGTCGAGTGCGGCGAGGCGGTCGGTGGGATCGGCCTGGAAGTCGGCGTAGATGTCGTCCTCGACGATCGTGAAGCGGTGCTCGCGTGCGAGCTGCAGCAAGCGGAAGGCGACGGGCGGCGTGATCGTCGTGCCGGTCGGGTTATGGAACACGGTGTTGACGAAGTACGCGCGCGGCCGGTGTTCGGCCAGCATCGCATGCAGGTGGTCGAGGTCCGGACCGATGGCCGTGCGCCGGATGCCGACGAGCTTGACGCCGTGCAGCTTCAGGAGGCCGTAGAGGTTGTAGTAGCCGGGGTCTTCCACGAACACCGTGTCGCCGGGCTTGAGCATGTAGCGGATCAGCAGATCGAGGCCCTCGCTCGCGCCTTCGGTAATGAGGATCTGCTGCGTATCGGCGACGATGCCGAGCGGTGCGAGCCGGTTGCGCAGATGCTCGCGCAGCGTCGCTTCGCCGAGCGGCGAACCGTAGTCGACGAGACTCGTCGGGTCGGTGCGCGAGACATGGCGGATCGCCTGGCCGATCGCATCGAGGTCGCGCCAGGCCTGCGGGATCGAGCCGCTGTCGAGCTGCAGCACTTCGCCGGGCCGGTTGAGCGCGGAGAGCAGGTGGCCCGATTCGTCGGCGGCGTTCGCGGGGTCGCAGGTGCCCATGCCGGCCATGCCCGCCTGGGCGTGTTCGCTCACGTAGAAGCCCGAGCCGTGCCGCGAGTCGAGATAGCCGAGCGAGACGAGACGGTCGTAGGCCTCGATCACGGGAAAGCGGCTGATGCGGTAGTCGGTGGCGAACTGGCGGATCGACGGCAGGCGTGCGCCGGGATGCGCCGAGCGCGAGCGGATCCAGTCCTGCACGCCGGCGACGATCTGGTCGGTGAGCGGAACCTGGCTTGCGCGGTCGAGTTCGAGTTTCATGCGGGCCTCGCGGCTTCAGCCGGCAGCGGGATAACTGTCCGGTTTTTTGACTGCACAGTTCCGAACGAACTGTTCGGAACTGTGCATGGGTTACGGTGGCGCTGACCGCAATAATGCTTCAACCGGGAAGGGCATTCAAGGAGCGAAGCGATGCGCGAAATCCGTGTTTTCGAGCTGGAACATCAGGAGCCCGTGCAGACCTGGCGGCTGGCGCAGCCGCTGCAACTGCATGTGACCGAAGGCGAGCTTTGGCTGACGATGGACGGCGATGCGAGCGACTACTGGCTGCGCAAGGGCGAATCGCTGGAGCTTGCGGGCGGGATCGCCGTGCGCCTCAGCGCAGGGAGCGCGGGGGCGCGCTTCATGATGGCGTTGGGCGGTGCGTCGGGGGCAACGCGCCCGGTCGAGGTGCCCGGCTTCGCGGCCACGCTTGCCGGGGCGTTGCGCGGCTGGGCCTCGCGTAGCGGCTGGCGCACGCGGGCAGCGGGCTAGCCTGTGGGCCAGGTAGCCAGGTAGCCACGTAAGCGCCTGGCTCGCCGCCTGGGCTCCGCTTCAGCCCGCTTCGGCAAACTCCCCCACATAGCGCGCGCGAGGACGGATCAACCGTCCATCGGCAATCTGCTCCAGCGCGTGCGCGATCCAGCCCGTTACGCGGCCCGCGGCGAACAGCGTGAAGGCCGCGCCGCGCGGCAGTTCGAGCACGCGTTCGATAGCTGCCAGCGCGAAATCGAGGGTCGGGCGAGCGCTCGTGGTTTCGGCCACGGCTTGTGCAAGCGCATCGATCTCGCCCATCGCCGAACGCGCCGGCGCGCGCTGCGCAAGCTGGTCGAGCAGCAGCCGCGCGCGCGGATCGCCCTCCGGATAAAGCGGATGGCCGAAGCCGGCGAGCCGCGCGGCCATGCCGTGCTCGTCGGGCACGAGGCGCTCCGCGAGAAAGCGATGCAGGTCGCCGGCGCGCGCGGCGTCGTCGAAGAGCGCGGCCACGCGCACCGTCTCGCCGCCGTGGCGCGGGCCCGCCAGCGCCGCCAGGCCGCCTGCCGCGGCGCCGAACAGATGCATGCCGGTCGAGACGATGCAGCGGACCGAGAACGTCGAGGCATTCAATTCATGATCGGCGCACAGCACCAGCGCCGCGCGCAGCAGCTCGGCCTGCGCGCGCGATCTCAGGCCCCAGGCCGACGCAAGCTGGCGGTGCAGCGGCTCGTTCGACGGCGCCGCGGAAATTAGCGCGGCGGCCAGCAGGCGCATCAATATCGAACCCGTATCGATCTGCGCGTCCCGGCCTTGCGCCCAGACGCGCGGCATCTGCGCGGCGGCGGCCGGCAGCAGCACGAGCGCGCGTTCGACCGGCGTATGCGCGCTCCAGAGCTTGAGCCACGCGGCCCATTGCGCCGCCGTGATGGGTGTGGGCGGTGCCTCCATGATCCGGCGCGGAGAGCATTCCCAGAGCAGCGCGGCGACTTCCTCTAGCGTGGCGTGCCGGGCGAGTTCGACGGCGTCCTGGCCGCGATAGCGCAGCTTGCCGTCGGCGATGAGCGTGATCGACGATTCGAGCACGGGCACGCCCCAGTCCAGCACTTTCTGCGCGACCTTGCCGGCGCGCTTGCCGTCGGCCTTGCGGCGCGCGAGGCGGCGCACTTCGGCGGCGGAGTAGCGGTTCTGGCGGCCAACGGCCGCGGGCGCGGAGGAGAGCAGCCCGCGGCTCACGTAGGCGTAGAGCGTGGCCCGGCTGATGCCGAGCGTGTCGGCGGCTTCGGCTGCGGTCATATAGCTGGACATGGTGGCTCGCGTGGGAAAACCCGAAAAATCAATCTATATTGATTATATTAATCAAGATTGATTGCTTGTCCACCATGAAACTAGACTCGGTGGCACTTCCCACGAATTCGAAGGAGTGGCCGCCATGACGCCCCGCGACGCGCTCGAACACCTCTGGATGCTGGCCGATTGCGATCCTGCCGCGCTCGACATGCTGCAGATCGAGGGTGAAGACCCGGGACTGCCATCGGTATTTCGCGTCGGCACGCTGGCGGCGGCGACGATCGGCGCGGCGGGGCTCGCGGCGGCGCAGCTTCACCGCATGCGCAGCGGCGAGGCGCAGCGCGTGGACGTCGACGTGCGCCGCGCGCTCGCGGCGTTTCGCAGCGAGCGCTATCTGAGCGTGGAGGGCGGGCCGCCGATCGAACTGAGTCATCCGGTGACGGGCTACTTCGCGACGCGCGACGGCCGCTGGATTCAGCTTCATGCGAACTTTGCCCACCACCTCGAAGGGATTCTGCGCGTGCTCGGCTGCACGGGCGAGCGCGAGACCGTGGCCGCGGCCATCCGCGGCTGGGACGGCGCCGAGCTCGACAGCGCGCTCGCGCAGGCCGGCCTCTGCGCGGCGCTCATTCGTTCGCCGCGCGAGTGGGCCGCGCTCGAGCAGGCCAAGGCCATTGCGAACCTGCCGCTGTTCGAGATCGAGCGTATTGGCGATGCGCCGCGCGAGATGCCCAGGGCACCGTTCGAGCGCGCAGGCCATGCGGACCGCTTGCGTCCGCTCGAAGGCGTGCGCGTGCTGGACCTCACGCGCATCATCGCGGGGCCGGTGGCAGGCCGCACGCTCGCCTCGCATGGCGCCGACGTGCTGCTCGTGAACGGCGCGCATCTGCCCAATATCGCGCCGCTCGTGATCGACAACGGCCGCGGCAAACGCTCCACCACGCTCGATCTGCGCGAGCGCGCGGGATGTGAGGCGCTGCGCGAGCTCGCGCGCGACGCCGACGTTTTCCTGCAGTCGTACCGCCCCGGCGCGCTCGCCGCGCGCGGCTTCGCGCCCGAGGAGCTGGCGCGTTTGCGGCCCGGCATCGTGTGCGTTTCGGTCAGCGCCTATGGCCATCGCGGGCCGTGGCGCGAGCGGCGTGGCTTCGACAGTCTCGTGCAGTCCGCGAGCGGCATCGTCTGGGCAGAGAGCGTGGAGGCTTCGCGCGGCAGCGGTGTCGAGCCGTTCGAGGCGCCGCGGCCGCTGCCTTGCCAGGCGCTCGATCATGCAACGGGCTATCTGGCGGCGTTCGGTGCGATGGTTGCGCTCGCGCGTCGTGCCACGGAAGGCGGCAGTTGGCACGTGCGCGTCTCGCTCGCGCAGACGGGGCGCTGGCTGCAAACGATGGGCAGGGTGGAGGAGGGCCAGCGCGTGCCCGACCCGCAGGCGCAGGACGTGGCCGATTGCCTCGAAACCATGGACTCGCCGTTCGGGCGGCTGCGGGTGGCGGCCAGCGCCGAGCGGCTCTCGCTCACGCCGGCGCATTTCGCCCGACCGCCCGTGCCAATCGGCACCGATGCGCCCGCGTGGCCCGGCTGCTCCGCCTGAAGCCTACTTGCGCAGCTCCGCAACGAAATCGTAATAGTCGTTGCGGCAGTAGGTGTCGGTGAGCTCGATGGCGCGCTGGTCGGCCGTGTAGCCCACGCGCGTGATGAGCAGGAGCGCTTCGTTGCGCGCGATGCTCATCTGCTGCGCGATTTCCTCGCTCGCATTGACGGCGCGAAAGTGCTGCAACGCGCGCACGATCGCAAGGCCGCGCTGTTCCAGAAAGCTGTAGAGCGAATCGCCGATCGCGCCCGGATCGGGAATCAGCGCGGCCGGAAAGGTGGAATTTTCCACGGCCATGACGATGCCGTCCGCGAGCCGCAGACGTTTCAGCCGTGTGACAGCGGCCGCGGGCGAGAGGCCGAGCTGGATCACTTCGTCGCGGCTGGCCGGCTGGATTTCGCGCGAGAGCCAGCGCGAGCTGGGCGTGAAGCCGCGCTGGCGCAGCATCTCGCTGAAGCTCGTGAGGCGCGAGAGCGGATCTTCGTAGCGCGGCGTGATGAAACTGCCTGCGCCCTGCGTGCGGCGGATCAACCCCTGCTCGACGAGGAGCGCAATCGCCTTGCGCGCCGTGATGCGCGAGACGCCGAGCGCGTCGGCCAGCACGCGCTCGGACGGCAGCGCCTCGCCGGCGTTCCAGCGGTTCTCGTGAATGGCGGTGCTCAGCTTGCGTGCGAGCTGCAGATAGAGCGGCGTATCGTTGTCCGGGTCCGGGCGCAGATCGCGCCAGCGGTCTTCCGTGAGTGCGTTCATGGGAAACGGGCATGAAAGGCGAACGGCAATTTTATGACATAGGCGCATCAGTTCGCTAATGGGCGAGTTACGGAGGCGCGCATGATCCGGTGCTGTGCGAGGCGCTACACTGGTTCCTTACGCGATACTTCGCGTGTCTTCGCGCTCGACCGTTGCCGCTTTTCGCCGCGCAGGCGGTTCGGGCGCGGTGCAAGGAGCCAGCCAACATGACTACCGAACTGCCCAGCGTCGCACTGCCCGATGGCGAACGCATTCCGAAGCTCGGCCAGGGCACGTGGGAGATGGGCGAGCGCGCCGCGCGACGCGGCGAAGAGATCGCCGCGCTGCGCGAGGGCATTGCGCTCGGCATGACGCTCATCGACACCGCCGAGATGTACGGTGACGGCGCAACCGAACTGCTGGTCGGCGAGGCCTTGCGGGGCCTGCGCGACGAAGCGTTTCTCGTGAGCAAGGTGTATCCGCACAACGCGAGCCGGCGCGGCGTGCAGACGGCCTGCGAGGCCAGCCTCAAGCGCCTCGGCACCGACCGGCTCGACCTCTATCTGCTGCACTGGCCCGGCGGCGTGCCGCTCGAGGAAACGGTCGAGGGCTTCGCGGCGCTCGCGCGCGCGGGCAAGATCCGCCACTGGGGCGTGAGTAATTTCGATACCGGCGACATGGAAGCGCTCTTCGACGTGTCAGGCGGAGAGGCTTGCGCAACGAACCAGATTCTCTACAACGTCGCGCGGCGCGGCGCGGAATTCGATCTGCTGCCCTGGAGCGCGGAGCATCGCATGCCGGTGATGGCGTATAGCCCCGTCGATCATGCGCGGCTGCCGAAGCGTTCGCCGCTCGACGACATCGCTCAGGCGCACGGCGTGTCGGTGTATCAGGTCGCAATGGCCTGGGTGCTGCGTCAGCCGGGCGTGTGTGCGATTCCCAAGGCGGCGCGCATCGAACACGTGCGCGACAATCGCGCGGCGCTCGATCTCGTCCTGAGCCCGCAGGACTACGCTGCGCTCGACACGTACTTCAAACCGCCACGCGGCAAGCGGCCGCTCGAAATGCTCTGAGAATGCTTTAAAGGCGATTCAGACGAAAGCGCGTTGCGAGCAGACAGCAGGGGAAGCCGGCATCCGGTCCCCGGCGGCGGTTCCCGGCCGGGGGACCGGGAGACCGCCGCCGTTGCCTGGAAAGGCGCGATCGGCCATCGCGCCCATTCGGGGGAGCTGAGGTGGTGCGTGCGCACCGCCGTGCGAGGTCAATGACCACCGCCGCCGCCGTGACCGCCGCCGTGGCCACTGCCGCCGCCATGGCCACTGCCGCTGTTGCCGTGGCCGCTGCCGAAACCACCACCAAAGCCACCGCCGAAACCGCCACCGAAGCCACCGCCAGCGCTGCCGCCAAACCCGCCGCCGGCTGCGCCAGCCCCTCCTGCCGCGCCACCGCAACCGCAGCCGCCGGAACTGCCGGAGCTACCGCCTCCACCTGAGTTGCCGCCGCCGCCGGAGTTACCACCACCACCGGAGCTACCGCCGCCGCCGGAACTGCCGCCCCCACCACCGGAGCTACCGCCGCCGCCAGAACTGCCGCTCCCACCGCCGGAGCTGCCTCCGCCGCTCGACCCTCCGTGCCCTGCGCTGCCGCTGCTGCCGGCCGCGCCTGCCGAGCCGCTGGAACCTGCGCCGGCCGCACCCGCGCCCGCGCCGCCACCGCTGTTGCCCGATCCACCCGATCCGCCCGATCCGCCGCAGCCGCCTCGCTTGCCGGCGCAGGTGTCGTCTAGCGCGAATACCGCGGCGACGTCTGCGGCCAGCGCGCCGGAACCGGACGCCCCATCGGCGCCGGAAGCGTCGGTCTGGGCGATTTGCACCACGGGGGACGTAGCTTGCGCGCCGCTCGCCGTCAGCGCGGGAGCGGCGCCGATGATCAGTTGCGCGTCGACGTCTTCGCTATCCCCGGCGTGCGCCGCGAGCGCGGGCAGCAACAGGCTCGCACCGACCACGCACGCCGCGGCTCCCCGGGTTATCCGATAGTAGTACTGATGAATGGTCGTATTGTTCATTGCTTTCTCCCGGGAGGCAGCGGCATGTTGCAGCCGTTGCCTCTCGTGCGCCTTATGTCTGGCAGCGTGCGGTTGCGCACACACGCCGACCCCCGTCAGGTCGTGATCGCACGGCGCCAGCATGCGCAGCATAGCCGGCGGGAGCGGTCTGCAGGACATCCGGCCGACGAATCGGCGGGCGGCCGGATAGGCAGGACTCCTTGCTGGTTGTCGTAGCCCGCGGGGGCGGGGCGGCAGAAAACAAGTGCATCGTGCTACCGGCCATCCGCTGGCCTGACCTGACGACCCGCGGTATCACGTCAAGGGCAGCGGCCGGATGCCTGAAAACGATATAGCGAGTTCCATGCCATCGGCCGCAGACCCGCCCCGCAGCGCCACTTAACAATGTTTGTAGCGCTTGTGTGCAGGAAAAATCGCTGAAAACGTTTCGACGATGAAACGCGGGCGCGTGGCGCGAGTGTTTTCGTTGCAGACGAGCACGACGCCGCCCGCTTCGGCGCTACTTTTGCGCGGCGTTCGCGTCGTCCTGCAGCACGCGCAGTTCGGCGACGGGAATATGGCAGCGTATGAGATGTCCATCGCTCGCTGGCGCGAACGGCGGCGCCTCTTCATCGCAGATCGTGCCGATGCGGCGCGGGCATTGCGCACAGAAGACACAGCCGGTCGCCGGCGCCCGTGCATCGAACGCCTCGCGTTCGCGCAAAGCTCGCGCGGCGAGCAGCGTTTCTGTATACGGATGGCTCGGTGCGCCGAACAGCGCGCCGGTCGGGCCTATCTCGACCACCTGGCCCGCGTAGAGGACCATCACGCGATCGGCGAGGTAGCGCACGACGTCGAGGTCGTGCGAAATGAAGAGATAGCTCACGCGGCGTTCGCGCTGCAGGCGCGCAAGCAAATTCAGGATCGCGGCCTGCACCGAAACGTCGAGTGCCGAAGTCGGTTCGTCGCAGATCACCACGCGCGGCTCGCCCGCGAAAGCCTGGGCGATCGCCACGCGCTGCCTGAGGCCGCCCGAAAGCTGGCGCGAGCGCGCCGTGAGATAGCGCAGGGGCACGCGGACCGCGTCGAGCAGGGCGGCGAGCCGCGTTTCGTCGGGAGCGTCGGTTCCGGTGGTGCGGGCGAGTGCCCGGCCGATCAGGCGTTCGACCGGCAGCGCGCGATTGAGCGAGGCATCCGGATGCTGGAACACGAGCCGCAGCGCTTCGAGCTGCTTCTTGCTGCGCCGCCCGACGCGGGCCGGCAAGGTCTCGCCCGCGAGTTCGATGCGCCCGCCCGAGTCGGGCGCGTAGAGGCCTAGCAGCAGCTTCGCGAGCGTGGTCTTGCCGCTGCCCGACTCGCCGACGAGGCCGAGCGTCTCGCCCGAGCGCAAGTCGATCGAGACGCCGTCGAGCGCGCGCACGGCCTCGCTGCCCTGGCCGAACGTATGCGATACGTCGACTGCGCGCAGGACCACCTCGGGTTCGGCAGGGGCAGCCGGCGCGTGCGTGCTCGCCGGTTCGGCGGGCGGCAGCTCCATGGCGCGCTCGTGATAGTGGCAGCGCGCCATCTGCGCGCCATGCGGCGCGTCCAGGCGATGTGGGGGCGGCGCCTGCTCGACGCAGCGCGCGTCGGCAAGGCGGCAGCGCGGCGCATACACGCAGCCGTGCGCCAGCGTGCCGGGCGCAGGGGGCTCGCCCGCAATCGTGTCGAGCGGCCCTTCGTCCTTGCTGCGTCCGCGTGTGGGCAGGCAGCGCAGCAGGCCCACCGTGTAGGGATGGCGTGCGCGCGCGAAGACGTCGCGCGTGTCGCCTTCCTCGACGAGACGTCCCGCATACAGCACGCCGACGCGCTCGCACATCTTGCCGATCACGGCCAGATCGTGGCTGATGAGCAGCACCGCCATGCCGATCTCGGCGCGCAATTGCGCGATCAATGCCAGCACTTCGGCTTCGACGGTGGCGTCGAGTCCGGTGGTGGGTTCGTCGAGAATCAGGAGCGACGGGTTCGACGCGAGCGCCATCGCGATCACCACGCGCTGCTGCATTCCGCCGGAAAGCTGATGCGGGTAGCTCGCCATCACGCGTGCCGGATCGGCAATACGCACGCGTCCGAGCATCTCGGGCGAACGCGCGAGTGCGTCCGCCGGGCTCGCGCCCGCTGCCTCGAAAGCCTCGCTCAGTTGGCGCGCGATCGTGAGCGAGGGATTGAGCGCACTCGCGGGGTCCTGATAAACCATCGATACGGCACCGGCGCGCAAGCGGCGCAGGCCGTCGGCGTCGAGCGCGAGCACGTCGGCGCCGGCGATCGCGATGCGCCCGGCCTTCACGCGGCCATTGCGCGGCAGATAGCGCAGCGCGGCGAGCGCGACCGTCGACTTGCCGCAGCCCGATTCGCCGACGAGCCCATAGGCTTCGCCCTGGCGGATGCGCAGCGAGACGTCGGTGAGCACGTCGCGCTCGCGGCCTTTCACGCGATAGGCCACCGTGAGGCCGACCAGCACGAGGGCATCGTCTTTGGCGCCCCCGCTGTTGTGCCGCGCGTTCATGATTCGAGCGCCTCGCGCAGGCTGTCGGCGATCAGGTTCACGGCCACCACGAGCGAGGCGATGGCCAGCGCGTCGAAGGCGACGGTCCACCACGCGCCGCCCGCGAGCAGCGCATACGATTCGGCGAGCGCGAGGCCCCAGTCGGCTGAGGGCGGCTGGATGCCGAAGCCGAGGAACGAGAGCGTCGCGACGGCAAAGATCGCGTAGCTCAGCCGTACCGTCGCCTCCACGACGATGGGCGGCCACACGTTAGGCAGGATCTCCGCGAACATCACATAGGGAGCGCGCTCGCCGCGCAGACGCGCCGCGGCGACGTAGTCCAGGTGACGCTCGGCCAGCACCGCGGCGCGCACCGTGCGTGCGATCAGCGGCGCGAAGGTAAGGCCGATCACGAGAATCACCGCGAGATTCGAGGCGCCCACGGCGGCGAGCACCATCAGCGCGACGATCACGAGCGGCAGCGCGAGCACCGCGTCGAGCATGCGCGCAATGAGGCTGCCCGCGAAACCTTCGAAGTAGCCTGTAACGAGACCGAGCGCGGTGCCTGTCAGGGTGCCCGCGAGCGTGGCGAGCGGTGCGATCGTAAGGATGTCGCGCGCGCCCGCGATCACGCGCGAGCAGATGTCGCGGCCCAACTGATCGGTGCCGCACCAGTGCGTATGATCGGGCGGCATGAGCGAGCCGAGCGGGTCGGACGCATAGGGGTCGAACGGCGCGAGCCATTGCCCCGCGAGCGCGCACACGATCCACCCCAGCACGATCAGCGTGCCTGCGACGAATGCGGGGGAGCGCAACAGCTCGCGCAGGAGACCGAAGCGTTCGGCGGCGTGGTCGGGCGGAGCAATCGAGGAGTCGGTGACGGTGTCGTTCATGCGTGTCCTGTCGTGCGCAGCCGCGGATCGAGCAGTGCGTGCAGCGCATCGGCGCCGAGGTTGGCCAGCGTATAGACTGCGCCGATGGCCAGCACGCCGGCTTCCAGCAGCGGAAAATCCTTCGCTCGCGCGGCGTTGTAGATCAGCGAGCCGATGCCGGGATAGCGGAACAGCGTTTCCACGACGACGAGCCCGCCGATCAGATAGCCGAGCTGCGTCGCCGCGACGGTGACGGTGGGCAGGAGCGCGTTGCGCAGCACATGCCGCATGATCACGACGCGGCGGGGCAGGCCTTTGAGGATCGCGGTGCGCGTGTAGTCGGCATCGAGTGCGCCCAGCATGCCCGCGCGCGTCATGCGCGCGAGATAGCCGAAGAAGACGAAGACCAGTGGCAGCACGGGCAGCAGCAGATGCCGCAGCGTTTCGAGCACACCGGCGCCGGGCGGCGCGACGGCTTCGATGGGCAGCCAGCGCAGCCATACGCCGAACACGAGGATCAGCACGATCGCCGAGACGAACTCGGGCACGGCGCTCGCGCACAGGCCGAGCGTGCTGATCGCGCGGTCGAGCCAGCGGCCCGCGTGCAGCGCGGCCCAGACCCCGCCGCCGATGCCGAGCGGCACGACCACGACGAACGCGCAGAGGCCGAGCCTGGCCGACTGCAGCAGCGCCGCGCCGACGAATGGGGCGACCGGCTGGCGGTAGCTCCACGACATGCCGAAGTCGCCGCGCAGCGCGTGGGCCATCCAGACGAGGTACTGCCCGATCGCGGGGCGATCCGCGCCGAGCTGATGATCGAGGGCCGCGACGGCGCGCGCGTCGGCGAGCGGTCCCAGCACCGCTCGGCCAATGTCGCCGGGCAGTAGCTGGCCGCCCGCGAACACGAGCACGGAGAGGAGCCAGAGCGTAAAGAGCGCCCAGCCTGCGCGGCGCGCGAAAAAGCACAATGCGCCCGCGGCGCGTCTCGTACGGGTCGCCGTCCGTGGCGAATGAGGCGATCGGGGCGGACTCGTCAACTGCGTAGCCATCGGACTCCAGGAGCGGTCGGCGCGGGGCGCCGTGGGCGGATCATGCAGCGAGCGTGGCGCGGTCGAAGTAGAGCTGCGCGAGCGCCGTGAAGCGCATGCCTTGCAGCGCGGTGCGCTGCGCGATCAACTGGTCGTAGAAGTATGGAATGATCACAGGCGTCTCCTCGAGCAGCAGCGTTTCGATCTGTGCCGCGACCTTTTTCTGCGCCGCGACGTCGAGCGTCGCGACGAAGTCGGCCACGAGCTTGTCGTACTGCGCGTTGCGAAAGTGCGCAGCATTCCACGTGCCGCCGCTCGTGAGCGGCGCGTTGAGGAACACATTCGGCACGCCGCGATGGCCGTAGTCGGTCATGCCGAGCGGCGAGTCCAGCCAGTCCGATTTGCCGTACGTGCCTGCACCGTAGTACTGCCCCTGGCTCTCGACCTTCAGCGCGATGCGCACGCCGATCGCTTTCGCCGCGTTCTGCACAACCACGGCCAGGTCGGGAATCTCCATGTACTTCTCGGTCGTCAGCGTCACGTCGAAGCCGTTTGCCACGCCGGCCTGAGCGAGCAATTCGCGTGCCTTCGCGACATTCAGCGCGCGCTGCGGCACGGTGGTCGCCGTCGACGGGAACACCGGTGCGAACGGGCTGTCGTTGCCGACCACCGCGCGGCCCTTGAAGAGCCCGCGCACCATCACGTCGCGATCGAGCGCGAGAGCCAGCGCCTGGCGCACGCGTTTGTCGCGAAAGGTGGGCACGTCGTTGCGCATGTGGATCTGGCGGTGCGCGCTGGAGCGCACGCCGATCACCTTGAAGTCGGGATTGTTCAGGATGCCGAAACCACCCTGTACGGTGAACGTGCCCATGACGTCGGCCTGCTGGCCCTGCAGGGCGAGGATCTGGGCCGGCTCGTCGGCGTAGAACGCGAACTGCACGCGCGCGGGCAGCGCCTTTTCGCCCCAGTAGTCGGGATTGCGCACGAAGCTCGCGCCTTGCCGCGGCTGGTAGTGCTCGAGCTTGAACGGCCCCGTGCCGACGAAGCTCTTCTCGTAGTTGCCCGCGTAATTCGCCGGCAGGATCACGGCGTTGTAATTGTCGGAGGAGACGTAGTAGGGGAAGTTGCCGTTCGGTGCGTCGAGATGGAACTGGACCGTGTGGTCGTCGAGCACTTTCGCGGCTCCCTTCGAGAGCACGCCCTTTAGCACCGATAGTGCCGCCGAGCCGCTCGCCGGGTCGGCGAGACGGTCGAACGTCGCCACCACGTCTTTGGCGCCGAACGGTTGACCGTCATGAAATTTCACGTTCGGGCGCAGCTTGAAGGTCCAGACGTCCGCCTTGTCGTTCGGCTGCCATGAGAGCGCGAGGGCGGGCTGGAGCCGGTCGTTGGCGTCGTCGTTCAGCAGGAACTCGCCGGTCTGGTTGAGCAGGCAGAGACCGCCCGCGTCGGTGACGGTGAGCGGATCGACGGCGCCCGCCGGCATCAGGTGCGCCACGCGGATGGTCTGGTTGGTCGGCTGTTGCGCGGCGCGCGCCGTGCGAGGTGCGAGCGTGGCCACGAGGCCCGTCAGGCCCAGCACGCCTGCGTAGCGCAGCAGTTCGCGGCGCGTGAGGCGGCCGGCGAGGTATTCGTCGATAGCGTGGTTGCCGTAATCGCCGGCATTGCGCCGTGACGTGCCGAAGGAGTCAAAGGGGGCGAAGGCGGCAGACGGCGGTCGTTTCATCGATGCGGGTTCCCGTGCGGTTCCGTGAGTGGGCGCGCCCAGGCCCTCTGGACTGGCGCGACGGCGGCATGCGGTGCGGCAGACGACGAATTCGGGTCCAGTTTAAGCGATCCGGCGGGGCCTGCGCCAGGCGGCGCGCTTAGTGATCGTCCTGGTGATCGTGCGGATGGCGGTGGATGGGATCGACCCAGTAGACCGTTTCCGGCGCTTCGACGGCATCGATGTTCAGATTGACGACGACGGCTTCGTTGTCGCTGCGCACGAGCACGCATTCGAGCGGGTCGTCGGTACTCGCATTGATTTCCTGGTGCGGCACGTACGGCGGCACGAAGATGAAGTCGCCGGGTCCGGCTTCGGCCGTGAATTCGAGGTGTTCGCCCCAGCGCATGCGCGCGTGCCCGCGCACCACGTAGATCACGCTTTCGAGCGCGCCGTGATGGTGTGCGCCCGTCTTCGCATTCGGGTGAATCGTGACGGTGCCGGCCCAGATCTTCTGCGCGCCCACGCGAGCCGCATTGATGGCGGCCGCGCGGTTCATGCCGGGTGTCTGCGCCGTATTGGCGTCGAGCTGGTCGCCGCGGATGACCTTGACGCCGTGCTCGCGCCAGTCCACCGGGCCGGTGGGCGCCGCGTCGTCGCGATGGTGGGTGTGATGGTGGGGGTGATCGTGGCTCATCGTCCTGTCTCCTGTCCGCTCTCGATCGGCGGTTTATCCATTGAAAAAGCCCGTCCCGCGAGGGACGGGCTTGCGGTGAGGAAAAGCCGGAGTGCTTAGGTCTTCTTTGCGTTGATGACCGCTTCGGCCACGTTCTGCGGCGTTTCGGCGTAGTGCTTGAACTCCATCGTGTACGTGGCGCGGCCCTGCGTGAGCGAGCGCAGCGACGTGGAGTAGCCGAACATTTCGGAGAGCGGCACTTCGGCGCGCACGATCTTGCCGCCGCCGCCCGCGATGTCCTCCATGCCCTGCACGATGCCGCGGCGGCTGGAGAGGTCGCCCATCACGTTGCCCATGAAGTCCTCGGGCGTTTCCACTTCCACGGCCATCATCGGTTCGAGCAGGATGGGCTTCGCCTTGCGCATCGCTTCCTTGAAGGCCATCGAACCGGCCATGCGGAAAGCGTTTTCGTTCGAATCGACGTCGTGGTACGAACCGAACGTGAGCGTGACTTTCGTGTCGACCACCGGATAGCCCGCGAGCACGCCTGCCTTGAGCGTCTCCGCGATACCCTTTTCCACGGCCGGGATGAACTCGCGCGGAATCACGCCGCCCTTGATGGCGTCGACGAACTCATGGCCCTTGCCCGGCGGCTGCGGTTCGAGCGTGATGACCGCGTGGCCGTACTGGCCGCGCCCGCCCGACTGCTTGACGAACTTGCCTTCCACGCCCTCTACCTTGTTGCGCACGGTCTCGCGATAGGCCACCTGCGGCTTGCCGACGGTCGCTTCCACGCCGAACTCGCGCTTCATGCGGTCGACCAGAATTTCGAGGTGCAGCTCGCCCATGCCGGAGATGATGGTCTGGCCGGATTCCTCGTCGGTCTGCACGCGGAACGATGGGTCTTCCTGCGCGAGGCGATTGAGCGCGATGCCCATCTTCTCCTGGTCGGCCTTGGTCTTCGGCTCGACGGCCTGCGAGATCACGGGCTCCGGGAAGATCATCTTTTCGAGTACGATGGCGTGGGCCGGATCGCAGAGCGTGTCGCCCGTGGTCGCTTCCTTCAGGCCGACCGCCGCCGCGATGTCGCCCGCGCGCACTTCCTTGATTTCCTTGCGCTCGTTCGCATGCATCTGCAGGATCCGGCCGAGACGCTCCTTCTTGTCCTTCGTCGCGTTGAGCACGGTGTCGCCCGATTCGACCACGCCCGAGTAGACGCGGAAGAAGATCAGTTGTCCGACGAAGGGGTCGGTCATGATCTTGAACGCAAGCGCGGAGAACGGCTCGTCGTCGCTTGGATGGCGCTCGATTTCCTTGTCGTGAAGGTCGTGGCCGAGAATCGCGGGGATGTCCACGGGCGAGGGCAGGTAGTCGATTACCGCGTCGAGCATCGCCTGCACGCCCTTGTTTTTGAACGCGCTGCCGCACAGCATCGGCACGATCTCGTTCGCGATCGTGCGTTTGCGCAGCGCGCCCTTGATTTCCTCTTCGGTCAGGCTCTCGTGATCTTCGAGGTACTTTTCGAGCAGCACTTCGTCCGCCTCGGCGGCGGCCTCGACCATCTTCTCGCGCCATTCGTGCGCCAGTTCGACGAGATTGGCCGGGATGTCCTCGTACTCGAACTTCACGCCCTGGCTCTCGTCGTCCCAGACGATCGCCTTCATCTTCACGAGATCGACCACGCCCTGGAAGTGATCCTCGGCGCCCACCGGAATCTGGATCGGCACGGCCACGCCCTTCAGGCGCTCGCCGATCTGCCGCTGCACGCGAAAGAAGTCCGCGCCCACGCGGTCCATCTTGTTGACGAACGCGATGCGCGGCACCTTGTACTTGTTCGCCTGGCGCCACACCGTTTCCGACTGCGGCTGCACGCCGCCCACGGAGTCGTACACCATGCACGCGCCGTCGAGCACGCGCATGGAGCGCTCGACTTCGATGGTGAAGTCGACGTGCCCCGGGGTGTCGATGATGTTGATGCGGTGCTCGGGGTAGTTGCCGGCCATGCCCTTCCAGAACGCGGTGGTCGCGGCCGAGGTGATCGTGATGCCGCGCTCCTGTTCCTGTTCCATCCAGTCCATGGTCGCCGCGCCGTCGTGAACCTCGCCGAGCTTGTGATTCACGCCGGTGTAGAACAGGATCCGTTCGGTCGTGGTGGTTTTGCCGGCATCGATGTGAGCGCTGATCCCGATGTTGCGATAGCGCTCGATGGGAGTCTTGCGAGGCACGGTGATCTCCTTGGAATACGCGCCGTGGAAGGTGCCGGACGCCGCGCGGCGCGAGCTGCGCGCGCACCCGGCGCAACGCGCGGCGCCCAGGGCGCCGCGCAAGCCAGAATACTAGGATAGCGCCTCGGCGGCGCTTTTGCTGGAAGCGCGTCAGGTACGCCGGGTTGCGCCGCAGGGGCCGCGGGCCTACGCCGGCCTGGTGCGGACAGGCGCGTTGGGCGGGGAGCCCGCGAGCGTTCCGAAACGGCAAGAAAAAACCGGCGCCGCGGGAAGCGGGGCCGGCCGGCAGGATGGGGAGCGGCGGCGCGCCCGGGCAGTTCCGCTGCGAGCGCCGCAGCGTTCGCCGAACAAGCGCTGGCGTGCGTCAGGCGGATCTCACTGCACGGGCGGCAGACCTTCGATCTTCATGCCCGGCTTGATGCCCTTCGACGTGAACCATCCCTGGCTCATTTCGAGCGCGTAGTAGCCGTTGTTACGCGGACAGTGGTTGTTGGTCGTTTCGGCCTGCATCTCGTCGATGTCGGTGACCGTGCCGTCCTGGCGGATGAACGCGATCGACAGCGGGATCAGCGTGTTCTTCATCCAGAAGCAGTGCACGGCGTTTTCGCCGAACACGAACAGCATGCCTTCGTTCGGCGCGAGCTGGGTGCGATACATGAGGCCCTGTTCGCGGTCCGCGTCGTTGGCAGCCACGGCGGCATCGATCACGAACATGCCGGCAGTCAGCTTCACGCGCGGGAAGTCGCCGGGCTGCTTCGCGCCGGGAGGCATCTGCTGGGCGTGGGCGACGCTGGGCATGGCGAATGTGGCCGCGGCCAGGCTCGCGGCGGCGGCGAACGGCAAGGCAATGGCGAACGCGTAGCGCGCAAATAGCGGCACGAGAAGCGACCCGACAAGCGGGCGCAGGGAAAATCGCACGACAGGACTCCTTGCTTGAGATTAACTCGCGCATGTTACGCGAGTAAGTCGAAGCGGGTCAAAGCGTGTCGGCTACGAACGATGACACGCCATGCGCGGCACGGAAAAACGCGCGGATTGCAGCGCCCAAAAACAAAAAGGCAGAACGCCTTGCGACGCTCTGCCTTTCAACGCGATGAAGAGCGGCAACGAATGCCGATCGTCGATGCGCCTTACAAAAAGCTTACTCCGAAGCGCCCGAAGCGGCTTCAGCAGCAGCGGCCTTCTTGTGCGACTTCTTGTGCGACTTCTTCTTCATTGCCTTGTGAGCCGACGAAGCAGCAGCAGCCGGAGCAGCCGAAGCAGCTTCCGGAGCCGAAGCTTGTGCGAATGCAGCCGTTGCGAAGAGGCCAGCGATCAGAGCAGCGATCAGTTTGTTCATGTTGTGAATCCTCAGCTTGAGTTAATTAACCAAGTGACCCGGTTATTGGATCAGGTCGGTAAACGTGCCATCCACCTTTCGGTTGACAGGCGCGGTCGAGAAAATCGAATGAATTCGCGAACGCATCTGCCAGCGGTCCGGACCACGTCATGACGGCTTGCGCGCGCAAGGCGGGTACCTGAAGGCTGAATGCCGGATAGCTTCGGAGGGCATCTGCGTCGAATAACGCGCGGTCTCGCGAGGCGGTTGACGCGAAATTTCTATTTCGCTTGCAAATCACTGCAACGACAGCGAGCACGACGTCGCGCTATTTGCGTCGAATCAAAAAGTGCTTACGCAACAGTCATTTGGACGAGGGCGTGCGGCGTGCAGACTGCCATGGCGCGTCGGTGGGAACCTCGATGCTTGCGCCGGGGGCGAGGTCGAGCGAAAAAATATCGAGCGCACCGATCGCGACGCGCACGAGCCGCAGCGTGGGAAATCCGACGGCCGCTGTCATGCGACGGACCTGTCGGTTCTTGCCTTCGCTGATCGCGAGTTCGACCCATGTCGTGGGAATCGACGCACGGTAGCGAATGGGCGGGTTGCGCGGCCAGAGAGGTTCGGGGGAGGCAATCACCGTTGCGCGACAGGGCTGCGTCACGAAGTCGCCGAGATCCACGCCGCGTTCGAGCGTGGCAAGCGCCGCGGCATCGGGCTCGCCTTCGACCTGTGCCCAGTAGCGCTTCACGAGCTTGCGCCGCGGTTCGGCAATGCGTGCCTGGAGTGCGCCGTCGTCGGTGAGCAGCAGGAGCCCCTCGCTGTCCGCATCGAGCCGGCCGGCCGGATAGACGCCCGGTGTCCTGACCCAGTTGGCCAACGTCAGACGGGTTTCGTGCGGCGAAAACTGGCAAATCGTACCGAACGGTTTATTGAGGGCGATTAAGCGCATGGAAAGCGGGCGAGTCGTGAGTGATGGCTGTGGGGCGCGGCGGAATCTTAATGCATAACCCGCCCGATCGTATCGCGTGTCTTCTATAAGACATAAGACATCGACGTCTGCGCGGGAGTCCTGCCGGGTGGCACGCCATTGCAGGGCGTGGGCTAGAATAACGCCCAGACCGTCACGCGGACGGGCGGTGCGCAGCATGCGACGCTACATCTTCTCGCCGCGAGCATCGACCGCGCCGGCCGCGCAGCGCACGATTCGCTACTGCTACTACCAGCCAGGTCCCTAACTGGAGTCGATCATGCCGTATCAGCACATCAAGGTTCCGACGGACGGTGACAAGATCACCGTCAACGCGGATTTCTCGCTCAACGTCTCCGATCAGCCGATCATCCCGTATATCGAAGGCGACGGCACGGGCGTCGACATCACGCCGGTGATGATCAAGGTTGTCGACGCGGCGGTGGCGAAGGCCTACGGCGGCCAGCGCAAGCTGCACTGGATGGAGATCTACGCGGGCGAGAAAGCCACGCGTCTCTACGGCCCCGACGTGTGGCTGCCCGAGGAGACGCTCGACGCCGTGAAGGAGTATGTCGTCTCCATCAAGGGGCCGCTCACGACGCCGGTGGGCGGCGGCATCCGCTCGCTGAACGTGGCGCTGCGCCAGCAACTGGATCTCTACGTATGCCTGCGCCCCGTGCAGTACTTCAAGGGCGTGCCCTCGCCGGTGCGTGCGCCGGAGAAGGTCAACATGGTGATCTTCCGCGAGAACTCGGAAGACATCTACGCGGGCATCGAATGGCCGGCCGAATCGGAAGGCGCGAAGAAGATCATCAAGTTCCTGCGCGACGAGATGGGCGTGTCGAAGATCCGCTTTCCCGAGTCGTCGGGCCTCGGCATCAAGCCGGTCTCGCGCGAGGGCACCGACCGCCTCGTGCGCAAGGCGATCCAGTACGCGCTCGACAACGAGCGCCGCTCGGTGACGCTCGTGCACAAAGGCAACATCATGAAATTCACCGAAGGCGCATTCCGCGACTACGGCTATGCGCTCGCGCAGCGCGAGTTCGGCGCGGAACTGATCGACGACGGTCCGTGGATGAAAGTGAAGAACCCGAAGACGGGCGGCGACGTCGTCATCAAAGACGTGATTGCCGACGCGTTCCTGCAGCAGATCCTGTTGCGCCCCGCCGAATACGACGTGATCGCGACGCTGAACCTGAACGGCGACTATATCTCCGACGCGCTGGCGGCCCAGGTGGGTGGCATCGGCATTGCGCCGGGCGCCAACCTCTCGGACTCGGTGGCGATGTTCGAGGCCACGCACGGCACCGCGCCGAAGTATGCCGGCAAGGACTACGTCAATCCGGGCTCGGAGATTCTCTCGGCCGAAATGATGCTGCGCCACCTCGGCTGGACCGAGGCCGCCGATCTCATCATCGCTTCGATGGAGAAATCGATTCTCCAGAAGCGCGTGACCTATGACTTCGCACGCCTGATGGAAGGCGCGACGCAGGTGTCGTGCTCGGGATTCGGCCAGGTGATGATCGAAAATATGTAAATGAAATCGATGTGATCCGAAGAAGTCCGGTAAACCCCGATGTACACTATGTGTCGTCGGGGTTTTTGTTTTTCTTAGTCCGATAGCGTGTAGGGGAATCCATGTTTTTTGGAGGGGAAGTTGGCGGGGATTTACGCGCTAATCCACCTCCATTCACTCCATTGGGAGGGGGTATGAGCCGGGGCAGGCACTTCAATTATGTCTTGACGCCAACGCGCCTGAACAACGCGAAACCGAAAGAGAAGGCGTACAAGCTGGCTGATGGGGGCGGGTTGTTTGTGATGGTCCAGCCCGGTGGATCCAAGACGTGGGCATATCAATATCGGATGGACGGCAAACGGCGGGAGGTAACGATAGGCCGTTATCCTGAAATTGCCGTTGCCGACGCGCGTGACCGCCATGCGGAATATCGGGCAATGCTGGAGCAGGGGCAGGATCCGGCCGCGCACAAGCGAACCGACGAGGCTGAGAGGAAGGCTCGGGCGATCCTGACGGCCGGCGAAGGGCAGTTTAAGGCGTTCTCGCTCAAATGGCTGGACGAACGATTAGGTGGCAAATCCGACGGTTACCGTGCGCAAATGCGCTCGCTATTGGATCGGTTCGTATGGCCTGACATTGGCAGCAAGGCACTGGAGGATGTGAAGCCCGCCCATGTACTTGCAATTATTGAACAGAGGCGTGAGACCCCGAACACGGCGGAGAACGTGCGGGTGCTCATTCAACAGGTCTACAACTACGCGATCCAGAAACTGTTGGTTGAATCGAATCCGGCATTGCCGCTGTGCGGTGTCATCCGGGTTCCGAAGGCCGAGCACCATCGGCATCTGAACGAATCGGAACTGGGGGCCTTCTGGCGGGCGTTGGGCAAGCAGGGAGCGTATCCGTCCACAACGGCGGCGGCAAGATTGCTGATGTATAGCATGTGTCGCAAGGTTGAAGTGTTGCGCGCGAAGTGGCGGGAGTTCGACATCGACAAAGCGCAGTGGGATATCCCGGCCGAACGCATGAAGTCAAGACGCCCGCATCGCGTGTATTTGTCTGGTCAAGCGCTGGAGCTACTTGCTGTGCAACGGGCATTGACCGGTGACGGCGAGTATGTGTTTCCGTCCGCGTTCCGGGCGGTCGTGCCGATGGCTGATGCGACTCTCAATCACTTGTTCAAGCGTTTGGACTTTGGCGTTCCGGAGTTTTCCCCGCACGGCACGCGCGGTACCGCAGCGACGCTGTTGCGCGAACATGGCTTCGGTCGCGATGTAGTCGAGTTACTGTTGGCACACGCCGAGCGCAGCCTGACGGCCGCGAGCTATCACCATCACGAGTTGGAGATGGAACGGCGGCGTGCGTTGCAGTATCTGGCGGACGAGATTGACCGCCAAACGGCGATTTCTATGGCGGGTAACGTGGTGAGCATTACGGCGAGAAGCGCTTGAGGTCGATGAGCCGAAGGCGAGAAGTATTTGGCACGTGCATCGATCGAGGAGGCGTGAATGCCCGGATATGTAAAGTATGCACCGGACACATTGATCAAGCGTTACGACACAAAAGTCATAGGGAGGGGACGAGACATTCTTGAGCGCCTGATTACCCGTGCGGAAATGGATGGCGCATGGCGCACGCTCGGTAAACACGCGAGACACGCCGACCACGCCTGGTTGTTGTTTAGGGAAATAGTCGTCATTGAGGATGCAAGCCGCAAGCCGCCGACCAAACTGCGCTCGGCCGAGCGTGACGATTATTTGAAGATCGCAGGGCAAGCACAGGAGTTGTCGCTCGCCATAGCTGATGGTGCATTGGATCGGCGTGTATATGAGTTCTTCTCTTCTGAGGCAATGGATATCAATGGAATCGCCGGCTGGGAAAACTTGGACGGAATGACTCGCGTTACGTGTGCACACTCCCTGCTGCGCGAATGGCCTCCCATAATTGACATCTTGGACGCGCTCGCTCGTCAAGCTGAAAATCTCGCGAGCGAAGCGATGTTGAAATCCCGCGTTGTGGAGCGAGTGTCTGGGCAGTCAGATGACTTCCGCAAGCTGTATTTTGTGCGTGAACTCGCGAAATATATTGCGTCGGAGTATGCCAAATCGCTGCATAGCACCGTAGCGGATATTACCAATGTCGTTCTCGATACGAGTCTGATCGGGGTTGAAATATCGAAGATTGTCAAGCCCCCTAAGAAGGGCTAACTATGTGGTCTTGGGCGGATAGAGTGCCGAAGTCCGCCCCAATACGATGGTGCCTGTCTTCAGCCAACAACGGACGGCATCTATGTACCAACTACCTGAAACTGGCTATCTGCGCCTACGTCAGATCATCGGCGACTCGCGCGCTATTCCTCCAGTCCCAGCAATTATTCCCGTCAGCAAATCCACTTGGTGGGAGGGAGTTCGAACGGGGCGTTACCCGCCCGCAGTCAAGACGCTTGGCGTTCGGATCACGGCGTGGCGCGTCGAAGACATTCGAAAACTCATTCGTCAAACGGAAGGGGGCGGAGAATGAAGCATTCGAAACGTCTTCGCTCGGGCTACACCGCACAAAACTACGCGGATGATGTCGTGGCGGTGCTGCCGTTCGCTTTCACCGATTTGCATGAGTCAGGACGTATGACCACGTGCGCACATTGCGGGGACGTGCACGACGGATTCTGTTTTGCGATCCACAAAAGCGTAGACCAAGGGGTTATTACGGCAATCGAGATCGTTGCCGTGTGCGATATGTGCGCAGTAGATCCGCTGATTTCACCGCCAGAGCGGTGGCGCCACGTCGGGGAGACAAGCGGGTTATTCGTGGCTGAGGAGAACTGGCAGCTGTTCGCTGAACTGCTCAACGCCCTTTATGCTCCCGCGCAAGACAGAACGTGGAGGCTCGTATGACTACGGCCTCGGGTCGTCAGCGCGATGAACGCAAACTGGCCGTTATGCGTTACGCCGGTGAGACGGATATCACGGGCAAGCAGAACCATGGAACGTGGCTCCAAGTTTCGACGCTGTTGGCGAAGCGCGATATCCGTGTGAGGAAATCAGGTGCCGCGTTTGCACCAGTGAAGATGATGCCGGGGGCGACCAGAGCTAAAGACAACGTTGGGGCAATTTCGATGGCCGTCGCCGACATTGACACCGAGGGGCAGAAGGATAAGACGACGGGGCTAATTGTGTCTGTGACGAAGCGTGCGCCTATGCTGGAACTGCTTCGCCCCAACATCGACGGCTACACTTGGATCGCGCATTCGTCTCATGGGCACGAACCCAGGCGGCTCAACGGTATCGTCAAGTATCGGATCGTATTCCCCCTTTCCCGCGATTGCACCAAGGAGGAGTGGCCGGAGGTTTGGCAGGGGCTTAACGCCCTTCTCGATGGACACTGTGATCGCCAGTGTCGAGACCCTTCGCGCTTGTACTACTTGCCGAGTTGCCCGCCAGAAACGGCGTCCGACGCGTTCTGCGAAAGCAACACGGGGGCATGGCTCGATCCTGATTATTTGATCGCGCTTGGCCGCTCGATGGCCCCGCCGGCCCATGTGTCGTTTCCCGCGAATAACTTGACGGCGGGAGCAGGCGTTTCGGCTCCATTGGAAACGCCGGAGGAGATCGGGCGGGTCGAGTCGATGGTGGCGAGAATACCGGCAAATTGCGATCGTGAGCAGTGGCGCAATATTGTCTGGGCAATCGCCGCGACTGGCTGGAGCTGCGCCGAGAGCATCGCTCGCGAATGGAGCAGAACCGTGCCGGAGGTTTTTGACGAGGCCGAATTCGCGAAGATTTGGAAGTCTTTTAGACCGAATCGGGGCATCGGATTTGGCTCGTTGGTTCACTATGCGAAGCTTGCCGGTTGGCAAGCGGAGGGGACGCCGCAACGCGTTGCCGAGATTGATGATGGTGCCACTGGCGACATCCGAAACGGAAAGATTTACGCGCATCTGAATGTGAACAGATTGTTGTTTGTCCACGAAACCGATGACGTTCTGAGCTTTGAAGACGGCGTTGGCTGGGTGCATGCGTCGCCGGGTGAGGATGTACGAGCAGCTAAGTCGGCAATTGCTGAACTTCGTTCCTATGCCGCCCAACGATGGCAGGCGGCCCCCGATGACGTTAAGACCAAGCGCCTTATGGCGCATGTTGAGCGAAGCAGCACCGAGCAACGAATTAATTCGATGGTCAAGCTGGCGCAGTCTGAACCGGGCATGACCGTTCGACTGAACGAGTTGGATGCTGATCCTATGTTGCTCGGCGTGGCGAACGGCGTGCTTGATCTCCGATCCGGCCAGCTTTTGGCGGTTGTCCCATCGTTGAAAGTGACCAAGCGTTGTGCCGTTGCGTTTGATTCAAATGCTGTGGCACCAACCCTTGACGCCTTCATCGAGCGTATCACGAGGGGGAAGCCGGATCTTGCGCCGTTTCTCCGGCGGCTCGCAGGATATTCCTTGACTGGCGACGTGCGTGAGCAGTGTTTTGCGTTTCTGTACGGTCTGGGCCGTAACGGAAAGACGACATACGCCGAGCTACTTCGTTGGCTGCTGGGTGACTATGCCGTTGTGCTTCCGACGACGACTTTGATGCTTGCGAAGCGTGATCCCGGTGCCGCCAGCCCGGATCTCATGTTGCTCAAGGGGCGTCGTCTCGCGCTCGCATCGGAACTGGAGGAAAGTGCTCGCTTTGCTGAGGCCACGATCAAGGGTATGACCGGCGGCGATACGATGCAGGCGAGAAATCCGTATGGATCGTATGTTGAGTGGGCACCGACGCACAAGCTGATGATTGTCGGCAACCACCGGCCGGTTATTTCGGGCGGTGATCATGGGATATGGCGTCGAGTCCGATTGGTTCCGTTTGAAGAAACTATCAGCGACGCCGAGTGCGACGAGAAATTATCGGAGAAGCTGCGCGGAGAGGGTGCGGGCGTTTTGAACTGGGCGCTAGCCGGGTTGCGGGACTGGCAGCGGCAGGGGTTGAATCCACCAGCGGAGGTGAGAGCCGCTGGGGCCGCCTATCAGACTGACATGGACATGCTCGGGCAGTGGGTTGATGAGCACGTGGATTTCGTTGCGGGGGCGATCACGCCGACGGCTGAACTCTACAGGGCATATTCGGTATGGGCGCGCGAGTCGGGCTACAAGCATCCGATGACACGGCAAGCCTTCGGTCGGCGGCTGGTGGAGCGGAATATTCCGATAGTTAAGGCAGGCAGCGGCAACAAATGCGCCAGCGGGATTGCGTTGAACAGCGCGGGCAAACAGGCGGCCATGCGAAACCTCTGACTCGCCGCCGGATGATCCGGATGATTTTCTCGTGTTTCAGGATCTTTTCTCTATGTCTTTCTCATAGGGGAGTTACTGAAAATGGCATGAAATCGTCCGGATCATCCGGAGGAGGGGCGTCATTGAAGAGTTATCGTCGGAAGTGGTGTATGCGGCGTAGGGAGGAGGCAGGAGAAGGCGGTGGCGATTGATGGAGAATGTTGCTTTCCACGGTAACACTTCCTCAATCGAACTCCACCACCATGGCGAAACATACGCAGGAAACGAGCAGCAGTCAAACAGCAGAACCGCAATTTGAGGGCGCACCCGGCCTGGACGATCTGATCCAGCAAGGGGCGCGGCGGATCATCCAGCAGGCAATCGAGGCGGAACTGGCGGCGATGCTCGAGCAATATTCGAATGTGAAGACGATGGACGGCCGGCGCGCGGTCGTGCGCAACGGCTACCTGCCAGAGCGCGAGATCGTCACGGCGGTAGGCCCGGTGCCGGTCAAGGTACCGAAGGTTCGCGACCGCTCGAGCTCCGGCATCAAGTTCAATTCGACGATCGTGCCGCCCTATGTGCGCAAGTCGCCGCGCGTGTCATCGTCGCTGCCGTGGCTGTACCTGCGAGGCGTCTCAACCGGCGACATGGGCGACGCACTGTCCGAGCTGCTCGGCGAGCAGGCTAAAGGGCTGTCAGCGAGCGTCGTGAGCCGCCTGAAGGCCGCATGGTCAGAAGAGTACGAGAAGTGGAACAAGCGCGACCTGTCCGCCTCGCGCTGGGTCTACTGGTGGGCCGACGGCATCCATACTCAAGCCCGCACAGAGGATTCGGACGGGCAGTGCCTGCTCGTGATCATCGGCGTGAAACCGGACGGCGGCAAGGAGCGCGTTGCGCTCAGCGACGGTTACCGCGAGTCGAAACAGTCGTGGATTGAACTGCTGCTCGATCTGAAAGCGCGCGGCCTGCAGGCGCCGCCACTGCTCGCGGTTGGTGACGGCGCGATGGGACTATGGGCGGCACTCGATGAGGTGTTCCCGCAAACGCGACATCAGCGCTGCTGGTTTCATAAGGTCGGAAATATCCTCAACGCGATGCCCAAATCGCAGCACGGCAAGGCCAAGGCGGCGCTCGCAGAGATCTGGAATGCCGCGACGCGCGCCGATGCGATTGTTGCGTTCAATCAGTTCGTCGACGTGTACGCGGCCAAGTACCCGAAGGCTGTCGAGAAGCTCACGAAGGATCGAGACGCACTGCTCACGTTCTACGATGTCCCTGCGGAGCACTGGCAGCATGTGCGGACCACGAATCCGATCGAATCGACGTTTGCGACGGTACGCCATCGCACGAGCCGCACGCGCAACTGTCTGTCGCGCGCGACCTTCCTGGCGATGGCGTTCAAGCTGATTGAAGCGGCCGGGCAGACCTGGAGGAAGATTCGCAGCGCCGAGAAAATTGATCAGCTTCTGAAGGGCGTTCCGTTCAAAGACGGAAACCCGGTGATTGAAAGCACACCGGCTCCTCAAGCGCTGGCCGCCTGATCATGCCGTCCCGCCCGTACACCACTATTGACGATTGCTCGTCATTGAATGTGTAACGACCTAACCACCACCGAAAAAACAGCATGAGCGCCTACATCAAGCGGCTAACTAGCCTCGTGGCAGACTGCGAGCCGGTCAAATCGTCGCTGCGGCAGCAGTTCGCAGAGTGGTTTGCCGCCTTGCCGGAAATTACACGGAATCGTCCGTTTTCGATGGTTGAATTCGAGGCCGCGCTCAACACTCAGGGGAAATACATTAGCCCCGTGCTGTTGGAGCTTGGCTGGCAGCGCAAGCGCCGATGGAGTTCACGGGGACAGTATCACCGCTTCTGGGTACCCCCGCGTACTGCCCCAGAATCTTCTGTGCTCCTCCATCCGTAAGCATTCGGACAGGTGGCGCATCGTAGTATGCGGATCGATTCCGTTTGCCGGGGATCGTACCTATCTCAGCCAGCAACGTTTCCCGGCTCGATCTCGAAACTCGTGGAGCATTTCGCACACGTTACCTCCAAGCGAACGCCGCTCGGGATTCTCAGACGCTGTTGGCAGGACGGGCAATTGACTATGATTTTGGTCGTCTCGGTCGGTGCTGCCTGAGTGTTTGTCTCTGCCGTATTGGCAGGGCCGCTCTCAATGTCTGGCGTTGACAGGTCGGCGACTCCGGATCGTAAGGCAATCTCCTGACTTAGATTCTCGATGATCCAATCCCGCCGAATCAAGCCCCGTGCTTGTTGATTTTTTGCTTGTTGCAGCAAAAAATTTAAGGAGGCTTTCACTTCTGGGGCGTTAGGGACCGCAGAAAAGCTCTTGATGTAGTCGGTTATGTAGTAAACGGCCAACTCGTCTGCGCTTAGTTCCCCTTCCCATTGGAGTCCGATGAGCCGGACCTTCTCACTATTTTCGTGATCGAGGGCGAGCCCATACGTCTTGGCCAAGATCATGACCGCTTTGCCGCTCGTCAGCCCGGTCCCGAATGCGCGAAACCCGCGTTGCATTTTTGTAAGCATGATCAGTCGCCTCCGTGCAGTCGATTTCCAGCTCAGGGGAAGTCGAGCAATTACTGCGTTGATATGCGGGTGCCGGGAATTGCTTCGTCATAGATTCGACACAGTCCAGCGGCGGGTGGATCTTCAATCCTATTTTGGGATTATCCCGATACGGGTTTAATTAATCAAGGCTCCCCAGTCCACATGGTCAGCCTTGGTGAAGTCCACCCACACACCACAATATCGGCTCATGCTCGATCGCCTGATTGCTGCTCGAAAGGAGCGCGGTATCAGCCAAGCGGAGTTAGCTGCACGCCTTGGCCGTCCTCAGTCGTTCATCGCCAAGATTGAGGGCGGTGAGCGTCGTATCGACGTTATAGAGTTTTTGGAGCTTGCTCGTCTGCTGGGTGTTCGTCCCGGAAGCATTTTGGAAGAGTTGGGCTAGAGGACAGTCGGCAAGCTAGGGATGTATGCCTGATACTTGTATTTGCAACAATTTCGGATTCCCCGCAAATTTTCTATGGGCGCACCTGCAAATTACCCCCTGTGCCCCTTATGTATTCCCCCCCCGGGGGGGATGGGGGCCGGGCAAAGAATTCTTTCCCGCCAAAGGTGGCTGAGAGCCACAGCGGAAGTTCGTGCTGTTGGACTCATTGTTCGCCGGGGATCGAGCACGATGGGAGGGGAATTGGGAGGGGATTTCGAAGTGCGTATGTTACCGATGCAGGGCCGACAACACTTCGCTGGCTATTTGCACAGAATGATCGAATGTGAGCCCGCTCCGGGCCCGAACGCGAAGTTTGGGCCCGGGTGCATCGATACCCCCGTCGCGCGCCGCCGGCTTTCCGAATGAACCTTGTTTTCCGCTTCCTGCTTGTGTGCGCCTTCGCGCTGCTGGGCATGCGCACAGCTACGGCGTGCGGGCACGAAGCGCCGGTGTCGGATGGCGAGCGCGTCGTCGCCGGTGCCCACGCGCTCGTCAAGGCCGCGTGCCATGAAGCGCATGGCGCCTGCGACGCGGATTGCTGTGTCGTCAGTTGTGCCATGCATTGCGTTTTGCCGACCACCGGTTTGTGCTTCGACACCGAACCAGGCGCCGGCGCGCAAGTTGTCTCGTTGTCCGAACCTTTGCGTGCCGGCATCACGCACGCGCCGCCGCTGCCTCCTCCGATCGTCTGATAGGTGATTCCCGTGCTCTTCACGAGCGCGGCTCAACGCCGGTTTCGCGCCTGCCACGTTCAGGCGCGACCCACGATCACGCGCGCGGCACGCGCTTCAGCTCGCGCCGCGCAAGACGCTTGAAGGAGGATTTCAACGATGCGAAGACGCGCATTCCTGTCCGGCGCCCTGGGCGCCGCGATTGCTTCCCTGTACGCACGCACCCCCTACGCGCAGGACGATAGTCATGCGATACCCATGCAACCTGACGCATCCGGCATGGCCGGCATGCAGGGCATGCAGGGCATGCCGCACGGCGCGATGCCGGCGCACACGCCGCTTGCCGCCGCCGATGCGTTGCAGGCCGGTGCGCCGCTCCCCGCGTTGCGCAGGCTTGCCAACGAAAGCCGCGAGCCGGGGCATTTCCGCTCGACCCTCGTCGCGCATCCTTTTGCGCGGCCCCTGCTGCCGGGACAGCCCGATACGCTGTTCTGGCAATACGATGCCGGAGCCGGCGCTGCCGATTCCGGCGGGCCGGTAGTCGGTCCGCTCATCGACGTGCACGAAGGCGACACGGTCGAAATCCGCTTCGTGAACAATCTGTCGCAGCCTTCTACCATCCATTGGCACGGCCTGCCCGTACCGCCGGACCAGGACGGCAACCCGTCCGATCCGGTCGCGCCGGGCGCCGAACGGACCTATCGATTTACGCTGCCGGCGGGCAGTGCCGGCACGTACTGGTATCACCCGCATCCCCACATGATGACGGCGGAGCAGGTGTTCCGCGGGCTGGCGGGTCCGATTGTCGTGCGTGCCGCCGACGATCCGCTCGCCTCGTGGCCCGAGCGCCACCTCTTCGTGTCCGACCTGAAGCTCGCCGCCGACGGCACGATTGCGCCGAACAGCATGATGGACTGGATGAACGGACGCGAAGGGCAGTTCGCGCTCGTCAATGGCGCACGGCGTCCGCGGATCGACGTGATGCAGGACGAACGCTGGCGTGTCTGGAACGGCTGCAGCGCGCGCTATCTGTTGCTGGCGTTCGACGACGGGCGTCCGTTCGCGCAGGTCGGCACCGACGGCGGCCTGCTCGGCGCGCCCAGGGAAGGGGTGACCTCGCTGCTGCTTGCGCCGGGCGAACGCGCGGAACTGATCGTGCGTGCCGGTGCGCGGGCTTCGGGCGCCCGGCTGGTGGCCGCGCAATACGACCGCCGCAAGATGGCGATGATGGGCGGCAGTCTGCCGCCCGATGCGGCGCTCGTGCTGGCCGACGTGCGCTTTGTGCCGGGCGTCGCTACGCCGGGAGCCGCTGCCGCATCGCCCGAACTGCCCGCGCGGCTTCGGTCGATCGCGCCGCTCGGGCCGGCTCGGACGCGCAAATCGGTCGTGTTCAGCGAAGCCATGGATATGGCAGCAATGCACCAGCCGGGTGCATCCGCACGTCCGATGCCCCGCGGCATGCATTTTCTGGTGAATGGGGCGACGTATGACCCGGACCGCGTGACGCTAACGAGCCGCCGCGGCGAAGTCGAGGAATGGTCTATCGAGAATCGCGCGGACATGGATCATCCGTTCCACCTGCACGGAACGCAGTTTCAGATCGTGGCGCGGGAGCGGGCGGGGACGCGCGCCGAGGAGCCCTTGCTGGCGTGGCGCGATACCGTGAACGTCGAGCCGGGCGAAACGGTATGGATCGCTACGGTTCAGCGCGATGCGGGCGACCGCATGTTCCACTGCCACATCCTCGAGCACGAGGACCTCGGCATGATGGGGACGCTGCGCGTAACCTGATTTCTTGCAGGATCGCAGCAGGACCACAAAGAAATGTCACAAAAAGGAAACCCGGCCGGAGCCGGGTTTCCAAGGTACGGGTACCGAACAGATCAGGCTGCTGCCTGAATGTTCGATGCCTGTTTGCCCTTCGGGCCTTGCACGACCTCGAAGCTCACCTTCTGACCTTCTTTGAGGGTCTTGAAGCCATTCATCTGGATGGCCGAGAAGTGAGCGAACAGATCCTCGCCGCCTTCATCCGGCGTGATGAATCCGAAACCCTTCGCGTCGTTGAACCACTTGACCGTACCGGTTGCCATACCTACTTCCCCTGTAACTCATGTCACTACCACGAGCAGTTCGAAAAGCTTAACGATCGTTTGTTGCGATCGCCCCCTCCTCACAAGCTCACCAACGGCATTTTTTCGAGTTTGAGACGGTTGAAAAAAGTGCCAGCTTGATTGTTGGGGCTCTTTATTCTGTTGTCAAGAGCAATTTGAGATGCACTGCGACGCGTTGTAAAGAGCGCATTTCCAGGGTTTTTCCCGCTTTTCTTGCGCGTTGGACAGAGGCGAGCGATGCGTCTTGAAAAGTCGCATAATCGACGCACATGAGATGCGTTGCAGTGCGGAAATTTTGTGTTTGCGTGCGGACGCCGACAGTGGGCGCCAACGGCGCGGCGCAGGTTGTGCGATACTGATTTCGAGGTTGGCGCGAAAGCTGCTGGACGAGCCGCAACAGGCAAAGAACGCAGCAATCGATTCAGTATCGAGGTTAAAAAAAGGGGCCGGCCCGCAGCCGGTCGTGGCCAGATGGGAGCTTCGCATGCGCAGGTATTGCGGCAGTGGATTCACCGGCTGGCCGGTCGGGTTTCGGCAGGATTGCGGGCCTGTCCGAGTTGTTTAGAATGGGTGTATGGCGATTATCCCGGACAAGCAGGACTCAACCATACTGGAGCGGCAGGAACAGCAGGTCAAACCGCCCTCCATGTACAAGGTCGTGCTGATGAATGACGACTACACGCCGATGGAATTCGTCGTGATGGTCGTGCAGGAATACTTCAACAAGGACCGCGAGACCGCAACACAGATCATGTTGAAGGTTCACCGCGAAGGCAGGGGCATTTGTGGGGTCTATACGCGAGATATCGCGTCGACCAAAGTTGAGCAAGTCGTTACCCACGCACGGCAAGCGGGGCACCCGCTGCAGTGTGTGATGGAGGAAGCATGATTGCCCAGGAACTGGAAGTCAGCCTGCACATGGCGTTCATGGAAGCACGTCAGGCGCGGCATGAGTTCATTACGGTGGAGCATTTGCTGCTGGCGCTGTTGGATAACCCAACAGCGGCGGAAGTGCTGCGTGCGTGTGCCGCCAATATCGAAGACTTGCGGCAGAACCTGCGCAACTTCATTCACGACAACACGCCCACGGTTCCCGGCACGGACGACGTCGACACGCAACCCACGCTTGGTTTCCAGCGTGTGATCCAGCGCGCGATCATGCACGTCCAGTCCACTTCGAACGGCAAGAAGGAAGTCACGGGCGCGAACGTGCTCGTCGCGATCTTCGGCGAAAAGGATTCGCACGCGGTGTACTACCTGCAGCAGCAAGGTGTCACGCGTCTGGACGTGGTGAATTTCATTTCGCACGGCATAGCGAAGACGAGCAGCGGCGAAGCCGCCAAGGCGAGCGACGCCAACGCGGAAGCCGAAGACGCCGCTGGCCAGAAGGAAACGCCGCTCGCCCAGTTCACGCAGAACCTGAACCAGATGGCGAAGGACGGCCGCATCGATCCGCTGATCGGGCGCGAGCTGGAAGTCGAGCGCGTGGTGCAGGTGCTGTGCCGCCGCCGCAAGAACAATCCGCTGCTCGTGGGCGAGGCCGGTGTCGGCAAGACCGCAATCGCGGAAGGTCTCGCCTGGCGCATTACGCGCGGCGAAGTGCCGGACATCCTCGCCGACGCGCAGGTGTACTCGCTCGACATGGGCGCGCTGCTCGCGGGCACCAAGTATCGCGGCGACTTCGAGCAGCGTCTGAAGACGGTGCTGAAGGAACTCAAGGAGCGTCCGCACGCGATTCTCTTCATCGACGAAATTCACACGCTGATCGGCGCGGGCGCCGCTTCGGGCGGCACGCTCGACGCGTCGAATCTTTTGAAGCCGGCGCTTTCGTCGGGCACGCTCAAGTGCATCGGCGCGACGACGTTCACCGAATACCGCGGCATCTTCGAAAAGGACGCGGCGCTTTCGCGGCGCTTCCAGAAGGTGGATGTGGTCGAGCCGACCGTCGAACAGACCGTCGCGATCCTGCGCGGGCTGAAGTCGCGTTTCGAGGAGCACCACGGCGTGAAGTATTCGTCGGGCGCCTTGAACGCAGCCGCTGAACTGTCGGCGCGCTTCATCACCGACCGTCATCTGCCCGACAAGGCGATCGACGTGATCGACGAAGCGGGCGCGGCGCAGCGCATCCTGCCGAAGTCGAAACAGAAGAAGACCATCGGCAAGAGCGAGATCGAAGAGATCATCTCGAAGATCGCGCGCGTGCCGGCGCAGAGCGTGTCGCAGGACGACCGCAGCAAGCTGCAGACGCTCGACCGCGATCTGAAGTCGGTGGTGTTCGGCCAGGATCCGGCCATCGATGCGCTTTCGGCTTCGATCAAGATGGCGCGCGCGGGCCTCGGCAAGACCGACAAGCCTATTGGCTCGTTCCTGTTCTCGGGTCCGACCGGCGTCGGCAAGACCGAAGTGGCGCGGCAGCTCGCGTTCACGCTCGGTATCGAGCTGATCCGCTTCGACATGTCCGAATACATGGAGCGCCATGCGGTGAGCCGCCTGATTGGCGCGCCTCCGGGCTACGTCGGGTTCGATCAAGGCGGTCTCCTTACCGAAGCCGTCACGAAGAAGCCGCACTGCGTGCTGTTGCTCGACGAAATCGAGAAGGCGCACCCCGACATCTTCAACGTGCTGCTGCAGGTGATGGACCACGGCACGCTGACCGACAACAACGGCCGCAAGGCGGACTTCCGCAACGTCATCATCATCATGACGACGAACGCGGGCGCCGAGTCGATGAACAAGGCAACGATCGGCTTCACGACCCGGCGCGAGCAGGGCGACGAGATGGCCGACATCAAGCGCCTGTTCACGCCCGAGTTCCGCAACCGGCTCGATCAGACGATCAGCTTCCGTTCGCTCGATGAGGAAATCATCATGCGCGTGGTCGACAAGTTCCTCATGCAGCTCGAAGATCAACTGCACGAGAAGAAGGTCGATGCGCTCTTCACCGACGCGCTGCGCAAGCATCTCGCGAAGCACGGCTTCGATCCGCTGATGGGCGCGCGCCCGATGCAGCGCCTGATTCAGGATACGATCCGCCGCGCGCTGGCCGACGAACTGCTGTTCGGCAAGCTCATGAACGGCGGCCGCGTGACCGTGGACGTGGATGCGGAGGACAAGGTTCAGCTCACGTTCGACGAGCAGCCGCCTGCCCCGCGCAATCCGAACCCGGAAGCGGTCGAAGTAGAATAAGCGGTTCGTTTCGGCTTCACTCGAAGAGAAACGGCGCGGACGTTATGGTCCACGCCGTTTTGTTTTTTGCGCACGCCGCTCGCGGAGATGACGGTCGCTCATCTCACCTCCGGCTCGTTCGGTGCCTACGCCGAGCACTATATCGGGCCGCTGGCGGGCTTCGTCGTGCGCTATGCGTACTGGTCGGTACGGCCTTCACGCGCGAATTCCGCATGACGCTTGCCTATGGCCTTGCGTTTCTCGCGGTGCTCGTGATCGTCTATGCGCTGTGGTATCGGCATCGCGCGGTGCCCGCGGGCGCAACGCGGCCGGACGCCTCGGCTTGATCCTGGCGCAACGCCCAGGAAGCAAAAAAGCGCGCCATGGCGCGCTTTTTCGTTGGAGCCTGAAGCCGCAGCTTAGTGCTTGCCCGTGCTGCCAAAGCCACCGGTGCCGCGCTCGCTCGCATCGAAATCGTCGACGATATTGAAGTGCGCCTGCACGACCGGCACGATCACGAGCTGCGCGAGGCGTTCGAGCGGATTGAGCGTAAACGTGGTGTGGCCGCGGTTCCAGGTCGAGATCATCAGTTCGCCCTGGTAATCCGAGTCGATCAGGCCGACGAGGTTGCCCAGCACGATGCCGTGCTTGTGGCCGAGGCCCGAGCGCGGCAGGATTAGTGCAGCAAAACCCGGATCGGCGACGTGGATGGCGAGGCCCGTCGGCACGAGCTTCGTTTCGCCCGGTTCGAGCGTAAGCGGCGCTTCGATGCAGGCGCGCAGGTCGAGCCCTGCGCTGCCCGTCGTTGCGTATTGGGGTAGCTGGTCGCGCATGCGCTCGTTCAGGATCTTGATGTCGATTTTCATGGGCTAGAGAGTGTCCGGCCGGGTCGGCCTTGCAGGTCAGAGGTCAGGGTTGTCGGGAAAGCTGAAACGCTTGCGCCAGCAATTCATAGGAGCGCAGCCGTGCCGCGTAGCTGCCGGCAACGGTCAGCACGATCAGTTCGTCGGCCGCGAAGCGCTCCTGCACGCCGATCAGGCGCTCCGTGACGCTTTCGGGCGTGCCGATGATGCTGCGCGGCTTCTCGCGGTCGATCACGAGTTGCTCGCGTTCGCCGTATTCCTGCGCGAGCCCTTGCTCGACGCTCGGAATCGGCGCGTTCAGTCCGAGCGCCATCTGCACGCGACGCAGGTCGACCGCCTTTTCGAGGTCGGCGGCTTCCTGTTCGGTGTCGGCGCAGATCACAAAGACCGCGCAGGCCAGATAGGGTTTCGCCTCGTGCCCCGGCTGGAAGCGCTCGCGGTAGGCGCTCGCCACCAGATGCCCGAAGTGCGCGTTGATGAAGTGCGCGAACGAGAAGCGCAAGCCCAGCTGCGCGGCCAGCATGCCGCCGAAGTCGCTCGAACCGAGCACCCAGAGCTGCGGCCGTGTCTCCACGCGTGGTTGCAGGATCACGCCGCTCGCGACGTCGTCCTTCGGCAGCGTGCCGTCCATCAGCCCGACGAGGGTCTGTACTTGCTGCGGGAAGTGCTCGCCGCGGTCGTACTCGCCGGCGGCGACGGCCTGCGCCGTGCGCATGTCGCCGCCCGGCGCTCGCCCGACGCCCAGATCGATGCGGTTCGGAAACAGCGCTTCGAGCATCATGAACTGCTCGGCCACCTTGAACGGGCTGTAGTAGGGCAGCATGATGCCGCCCGAGCCGATGCGGATGCGCTTCGTCACGCTGCCAAGGCGCGCGAGCATCACTTCGGGACAGGGATTGCAGACGCCGAGCAGGCCGTGATGCTCGGCGCACCAGTAGCGCGTGTAGCCGAGGTCGTCGGCGAGCTGCGCGAGTTCGACGGTGGCGGCGATCGCGTCGGCCGCCGTGTGCCCGGCGATCACGGGCGACTGGTCGAGTACGGAAAGTAGCGTCATGACAGCTCACCTTGCTCCGTTTGCGACGCGCGCCGCCTTGGCCCTGACCGTTGCCGGAGGCCGATGGCGCGGCGCGCGTGTCACGAGATGATGCTCTGGTCCGGCAAACGCCGCGCGATTTCGGCGACCAGCGTTTGCGCGAGTGCCGGCTTGGCCGCGCGCGGCAGCTTCGTGCTGCCCTTTGCCTCGAAGAGGACGACTTCGTTGTCGTCGAGGCCGAAGGTCAGCGGGCCGAGGTTGCCGATCAAAAGCGGCACTTTCTTGCGCCGGCGCTTTTCCCCGCCGTGCACGTCGAGGTCGTCGCTTTCGGCCGCGAAGCCGACGCAGTAGGGCGGATGTTCGAGCGCCGCAACCGAGGCGAGGATGTCCGGGTTCTCGACGAAACTGAAGGTCGGCATGCGCTGCTCGGCCGTCTTCTTGATCTTGTGCCCGGAGACGTGATCGGCGCGCCAGTCGGCCACGGCCGCTACGCCAATGAAGATGTCGTAGTCGGGCACCGCGCGCATGACCGCGTCGTACATCTGCTGCGCGGTCTGCACGTCCTCGCGATACACGCCCCAAGGCGTTTGAAGCGCGACGGGACCGGCCACCAGATGCACCTCGGCGCCGGCCTGTTGCGCCGCGCGCGCGAGCGCGAAGCCCATTTTTCCGCTCGAACGGTTCGTGATGCCACGCACCGGGTCGATCGGTTCGAAGGTCGGGCCGGCCGTGATCAGCACGCGGCGGTGTACGAGCACCTTGGGCGCGAAGAACGAGACGATCGCTTCGTAGATTGCTTCCGGCTCCAGCATGCGCCCGTCGCCGACTTCACCGCACGCCTGCGCGCCCGAATCGGGGCCGAGCGTCGTCACACCGTCCGCGCGCAACTGCGCGACGTTGCGTTGCGTCGCCGGGTTGCCCCACATCTGCCGGTTCATCGCGGGCACGACGAGGAGCGGGCAGTCGCGCGCGACGCACAGCGTGGAGAGCAGGTCATCGGCGAATCCGTTGGCGAGCTTCGCGAGGAAGTCGGTGGAGGCGGGCGCGATCACGATCGCGTCCGCGTCGCGCGAGAGGTCGATGTGCGCCATGTTGTTCGGCACGCGCCCGTCCCACTGGCTCGTGTAGACGGGGCGGCCCGAGAGCGCCTGCATCGTGACGGGGGTGATGAACTGCGTCGCCGCTTCGGTCATCACGACCTGCACGGTCGCGCCGGCCTTGGTCAGAAGACGCGTGAGCTCGGCGATCTTGTAGCAGGCGATGCCGCCCGTCATGCCGATCACGAGGTGCCTGCCGGCCAGTTCTCCGGGGTTCGCTGCGGACGTGTTCATCAGGTCAGGTCTCCTGTCCCATGCAGAGCAGTCGGGCGGCGGCTCGCGCCGCCACTGTCAAACGTTCAGCGCGCACCGCGCACGCGGCGCAGTTCGTCGAACACCAGCAGCGCGGCGCCCACGCAGATCGCGCTGTCCGCGACGTTGAACGCCGGCCAGTGCCAGCTACCCACGTGGAAGTCGAGGAAGTCGATCACGTGGCCATACATCAGCCGGTCCAGCACGTTGCCGAGCGCGCCGCCCAGTATCAGCGCAAGCGCGGTGCAGAACAGGTGCTGCGTGGCGTGGCGCTTGAGCAGGTAGCAGATCACGAGCGCGGCGACCACGCCGAGCGCCGTGAACCCCCAGCGCTGCCAGCCGCCTGCCGTGGCGAGGAAGCTGAACGCCGCGCCCTTGTTGTAGACGAGCACGAGGTTGAAGAACGACGTGATCGCGCGCCCTTCGCCGTAGCTGAACACCTTGGCCATGGCGATCTTCGTGAGCTGGTCGGCGAGGATCACGATCACCGCGACGCCGAGCCACGGGGCGAGCGTGCCGCCGGTGCCGCCGCTGCTACCGGCTCCGCCGCTACGGGATTGTTTCGGCAGGGTTTTTGCCATTATGCCGCGCTCCGCGTTTCGCCGTTTCCGAACAGGTTCGCAACGCACCGGCCGCACAGGCCCGGATGCTCCGCATTCGCGCCCACGTCCTCACGGTAGTGCCAGCAACGCTCGCACTTGAGGTACTTCGACGTGATGACCTCGACGGCTTCGTCCGCCTCGCTGTCCACCTTGACGACTTCCGCCGCCGAGGTGATCAGCACGAACTTCAGGTCGTCGCCGAGCGAGGCGAGGGCGTCGTAACGCGCGCCGCTCGCGAGGATGCGCACTTCGGCCTGCAAGGACGAGCCGATCTGGTTCGCCACGCGGGCCTCTTCCAGCGCCTTCGTCACGTTGCCGCGCACGTCGCGCAGGAGTGTCCACTTCGCGATCAGTGCTTCGGCCTGCGCGATGTCCGGGAAGGCGTGGAACGTCTCGACAAAAATGGTTTCGCTCTTCGGCTGGAACACCTTCCACGCTTCTTCGGCCGTGAACGAGAGGAACGGCGCGAGGATGCGCAGCAGGCTGTGCGTGATGTGATAGAGCGCGGTCTGCGCGACGCGGCGGGCCGCCGAGTCGGGCGCACTCGTGTAGAGGCGGTCCTTCAGCACGTCGAGATAGAAGCCGCCCAGGTCTTCCGAGCAGAACGTCTGCAGCTTGGCGACGACCGGGTGGAACTCGTAGCGGTCGTAATGCGCGAGCACGTCGTTCTGCAGCGTGTGCGTGAGCGCCACGGCATAGCGGTCGATTTCGAGCCACTGGTCCGCGGGCAGCGCGTGCTTGTCGAACTCGAAGTCGGAGAGGTTCGAGAGCAAAAAGCGCAGCGTGTTGCGGATACGGCGATAGCTTTCCGTCACGCGCTTGAGGATTTCTTCCGAGATCGCGAGTTCGCCCGAGTAGTCGGTCGAGGCGATCCACAGGCGGATGATTTCCGCGCCGAGGCGATTCGCCACTTCATGCGGATCGACGCCGTTGCCGAGCGACTTCGACATCTTGCGGCCTTCGCCGTCCACGGTGAAGCCGTGCGTGAGGAGGGCGTCGTACGGCGGGCGGCCGTCGAGCATCGAAGCCGTGAGCAGCGAGGAGTGGAACCAGCCGCGGTGCTGGTCCGAGCCTTCCAGATAGAGGTCGGCCGGAAATTGCAGCTCGTCCTTGTGCGAGCCGCGCAGCACGTGCCAGTGCGTCGTGCCCGAGTCGAACCACACGTCGAGCGTGTCGCGGTTCTTCTCGTACAGATTCGCGTCGTCGCCGATCAGCTCGCGCGCATCGAGCGTCTGCCATGCCTCGATGCCTTCCTTCTCCACGCGCTTCGCGACTTCCTCCAGCAATTCGAGCGTGCGCGGATGCAGCTCGCCCGTTTCCTTGTGCACGAAGAACGCCATCGGCACGCCCCATTGGCGCTGGCGCGAAAGCGTCCAGTCCGGACGGTTGGCGATCATCGCGTAGAGGCGTTGTTTGCCCCAGGACGGATAGAAGGCCGTCGCTTCGATGCCTTCCAGCGCCGTTTCGCGCAGGGTCTTGCCGCCGTCCGCGGGCTTGACGTCCATGCCCGCGAACCATTGCGAGGTGGCGCGGTAGATGATGGGCGTCTTGTGGCGCCAGCAGTGCATGTAGCTGTGCAGGTACTTTTCGCTGCGCAGGAGCGTGCCGGCGGCGTCGAGCGCTTCGACGATCTTCGGGTTCGCGGCCCAGATCGAGAGCCCGCCGAAGAGCGGCAGCGATTCGATATAGCGGCCATCGCCCATCACCGGGCTGATGATGTCCGAGTCGGCCATGCCGTGCGCCTTGCACGAGACGAAGTCTTCCACGCCGTAGGCGGGCGAGGAGTGGACGATACCCGTGCCGGTGTCGGTGGTGACGTAGTCGCCCAGGTAGATCGGCGAGGTGCGCTTGTAGCCCGGATGAGCCGACGCAAGCGGATGATGAAAGCGCAGGTTCGCGAGCTTTTCGCCGGGCGCCGTGGCGATCACGCGGCCTTCGAGTCCGAAGTCCTTCAGGCAGGCTTCGACGCGTTCCTCGGCGAAGATCAGCAGGCCGCGCGGCGTATCGACGAGCGCGTAGACCACTTCCGGATGGACGTTCAGCGCCTGGTTGGCGGGGATCGTCCACGGCGTGGTGGTCCAGATCACGATGCCGCCTTCCTCGCGCGGCAGCGCGGCGAGGCCGAACGCGGCGGCCGTTTCCGCGGGTTGCGCGAACGTGAACAGCACGTCGATGGTCGGGTCGGTCTTGTCCTTGTACTCGACTTCCGCTTCGGCGAGCGCCGAGCCGCAGTCGAAGCACCAGTTCACCGGCTTCAGGCCGCGGAACACGTAGCCCTTCTCCATGATCTTCGCGAGTGCGCGGATTTCGCCGGCCTCGTTCGCGAAGTTCATGGTCTTGTACGGGTTGTTCCAGTCGCCCAGCACGCCGAGGCGCTTGAAGCCCTTTTTCTGCGTTTCGATCTGGCCGGCGGCGTACTCGCGCGCCTTCTTCATGACTTCCTGGGCCGGCAGCGACTTGCCGAACTGCTTTTCGATCTGGATCTCGATCGGCATGCCGTGGCAGTCCCAGCCCGGCACGTAGACGGCGTCGTAGCCCGCGAGATTGCGCGCCTTGACGATCATGTCCTTCAAGATCTTGTTCACCGCGTGGCCGAGGTGGATGTCGCCGTTCGCATACGGCGGCCCGTCGTGCAGGATGAACTTTTTGCGGCCCTTCGAGGCGGCGCGGATCTTTTCGTAGAGCTTGCCTTCGTCCCATTCCTTGACCCATTGCGGCTCGCGCTTCGGCAGGTCGCCGCGCATCGGGAACGGGGTGTCCAGCAGGTTGACGGGATATTTCGATTCGGACTTCTGCGGCTTGCCGGAGGATGCTTTCTTGTCGCTCATGGTGAAATCACGGTGAATTCTGGGGATGCACGGCGTCGGGGAGAGCGGACTTGCCGCGCAACCGTCGCCTCGTGTGCCGCTCGCGTGGAACGCGAGGCGGCACAGGGGCCGCGGATCACCTAATTCGGTCGGTGGCCGAGGTGGAGAAACCGGTGGAACGGGTGCCGGCCGCGTCGGCGCCGGCGGCGGCGAACCAGGCGCGTGCGTTGACCACGTCGCGCGCGATCGCAGCGGTAAGCGTTTGGAGGTCTTCGAACTTTTCCTCGTCGCGCAGCTTCTTCAGGAACTCGACGCGCACGAGCTTGCCGTAGGCGTCGCCGTGCCAGTCGAGCAAATGCACTTCGAGCAGAACGCGGCCCGAGTCGTCCACGGTCGGGCGCAGGCCGAGGCTCGCCACGGCCGGCAGCGGATGATCGGCAATGCCGTGCACCTGCACGACGAAGATGCCTTTGGCCGCCGGCCGCTTGTGGCCGATCGGCAGGTTCAGCGTCGGGAAACCGAGGTCGCGGCCAAGTTTTTGCCCGTGCACGACGTGGCCGCTGATCGCGTAGCCGCGGCCGAGCGCGGCGCGCGCCGAATCGAGGTCGCCGGCGATCAGCGAAGTGCGCACGCCGGAACTCGAAATGCGCGCGCCCGACGGGTCGGCCACGGTTGCCATCTGCTCGACTTCGAAGCCGTACTGCTCGCCGGCCGCCTTCAGCGAATCGAAGTCGCCCGCGCGCTTCGCGCCGTAGCGGAAGTCGTCGCCGATCATCATCCAGCGCGCGTGCAGCCCGCCGACGATGATGCGCTCGACGAACGTATCGGGCGACTGGCTCGCGAACGTGTGGTTGAAGTGCTCGACGACCACGCGGTCCACGCCGTTATCGCGCAGCGCCTCCAGCTTGTCGCGCAGCATCGCGATGCGCGGCGGCGCGCCTGCCGGGTTGAAGAATTCGCGCGGGTGCGGTTCGAAGGTCATCACGCAGACGGGGAGGCCGCGCGCGTCGGCCGCCGCGCGCACGCGCGCGAGCAACGCCTGATGCCCGCGGTGGACACCGTCGAAGTTGCCGATGGTGAGCGCGCAAGGCGCCCGGCTTTCGGCGTTGGGAAGACCGCGGAAGACTCTCACGATAGCGGATCGGACCGGTTATGGGGCTAGTGTGACCTGATGTGACGCCAGGCATCGCGGCGCGAGGTCCGCGACGAAACAGAAGATTATAAACGCTCGGGCGCGGGATCGCCGCCGCCGGAGGGGCGGCGCTCGACCTCGATGATAAAATCCGCGGATGAAAAATCTCGTTATCCTGATCTCGGGGCGGGGCAGCAACATGGAAGCCATCGTGCGCGCGTGCGTGCACGAAGCCTGGCCGGCGAAGATCGCCGCCGTGATTGCCAACCGTCCCGACGCCGCGGGCCTTGCGTTCGCGGCATCGCACGGCATTGCCACGGCGGTGGTCGACCACCGCCAGTTTTCCGATCGCGCCGCCTTCGATGCGGCGCTGGCCCAGGTCGTCGACGGCTATCGGCCGGATCTCGTCATCCTCGCGGGCTTCATGCGCGTGCTGACGGACGGCTTCGTCGATCATTATGCGGGTCGGATGCTCAATGTTCATCCTTCGCTGCTGCCGAGCTTTCCGGGCCTGAAAACACATCAGCAGGCGCTCGACGCCGGCTGCCGCGTGCATGGCGCCACGGTGCATTTTGTCACCCCGAAGCTCGATCATGGTCCGATCGTCGCGCAGGCGGCGGTGCCGGTGCGCGCGGGCGACGACGCCGCGGCGCTGGCCGCGCGCGTGCTCGGGACCGAGCATGTGATTTATCCGCGCGCGGTGCGCTGGTTCGTCGAAGGGCGCCTTGCGCTCGACGGCGGCAAGGCGACGCTTACACCGCCCGAGCCGCAGTGGCTCTTCCTTGACGACACCCGCAACGATACCAGCGACGACACAAGCGCGAACGCACGAGCCGCCGGGGAGGGCGCATGAGACTGCATGGATTCCTGATCGGACAAACCGAGACGCTGCTGGCCGACGTCCTCAAGTTCACGGGCCCCGCCGACGCGGTAACGAGCCGCTTCTTCCGCGAGCATCCGAAGCTCGGCCACGGCGAGCGCGGCGTGATTGCCGAAGCGGTCTTCGCGGTCCTGCGCCGCCGCATGGAGTTCGCGCATCTGGCCGAGAGCGGCACGGGCGGCCCGACGCGGCGTCTCGCCTTGCTCGGCCTGATGGCGACGGCGGGCCGCTCGGCCGTCCGGCCGTTCGTCTCCGACGCCGAGGCGAGCTGGCTCGAGCACGTCTCGAAGGTCGACCCGGCGAGCCTGCCGCAGCGCGTGCAACTGAACCTGCCGGAGTGGATCGTGCGCGGGCTCGAACCGCGCTTCGAGCCCGCTGAGCTTGCGCAACTGGCCGCGGCGCTGAATTATCCGGCGCCGCTGGACCTTCGCGCGAACCCGATCAAGGCGAGCCGCGACGAACTGCTGCGCGCGCTGGCCGAAGCCGGCATCGAAGCTGGCGAGACGCCGTTTGCACCCTTCGGCGTGCGTGTGGTCGGCAAGCCGGCGCTCGCGAAGCTCGACGCGTTCAAGAACGGCTGGTTCGAAGTGCAGGACGAGGGCAGCCAACTGCTCTGCTCGCTGGTGGCGCCGCGCCGTGGCGAGATGATCGTTGATTTCTGCGCGGGTGCCGGCGGCAAGACGCTCGCGCTCGGCGCGGCGATGCGCTCGTCGGGCCGCCTCTATGCGTTCGACGTGTCCGACCGCCGGCTCGCCAAGCTCAAGCCGCGCCTTGCGCGTAGCGGGCTCTCGAACGTCAATCCGGTGCTGATCGACAGCGAGCACGACGCGAAGATCAAGCGGCTCGTCGGCAAGATCGACCGCGTGCTGGTGGACGCGCCGTGCTCGGGCCTCGGCACGCTGCGCCGCAATCCCGATCTCAAGTGGCGCCAGACGCCGGAGTCGCTGGCCGAGCTCGCACCCAAGCAGTTGTCGATCCTCACCAGTGCAGCGCGTTTGCTCAAGCGCGGCGGCCGGCTCGTCTACGCGACCTGCAGCATCCTCGAAGCCGAGAACGAGGCGGTCGTGAAGCAGTTCCTCGAAGCGCATCCGGAGTTCGAGCTGGTGAGCGCGCGCGACGTGCTGGCGGAGCAGCGCGTGGGTCTCGACACCGGCGACTATCTCTCGCTCTGGCCCCATCGCCACGCCACCGACGGCTTCTTTGCCGCCGTGCTGGAGCGGCGCGGGGAGGCGAGGCCAAAGGCCGGGCAGGCCAAGGCGGCTACCACGCCGGAAGAGTCGGCGGCGCAGCAGGAGGCCGTGGACGCCATCGCGAAGGCGAGCGAGACAGCGGCGGAACCGGACGCGGCGCTCGAATAATTCCGCAGGCGGTCCGTCCCCGGTTTCCGGTTCGTTGCCGGGCGGTCCATAAGTAGCGAGGCAGCAGCGCGAGGCGCGTGAGCCCGGCAAAGGCCCGGCTCACGCGTGTGCCGGTTCGCGCCGATTGCGAGCACATTGAGCGAAGATGGGTTGAAAGGTGCGGCAAAGCGCCTCCGGGGCGCTTTCAGGCATTGACGGGAACCCCCGAAAAGGAAAAAAATCTTCATTTGTTACAAACACTTGGAACGGTTCTAGTAGAATGCCGTCCAACCACTTTGCTGTGCTTTCACTTTCCTGACTCAGGCGGCCTTGTAAGGCCGGAGTCGCTCGTTACACGGGTATAGACCTTGTTGAACTCCCTGTTAGATTTCCTCGCTCACGGGCTGCTGCGCTTCTCGTGGTGGCAGATCCTGTTGTCCGTGGCAGTCGCTACGCACATCACGATCGTCGGCGTCACGGTGTATCTGCACCGCTGCCAGGCGCACCGGGCGCTCGACCTGCACCCCGTCGCGAGCCACTTCTTCCGTTTCTGGCTCTGGATGACCACCGGCATGCTCACCGGCCAGTGGGCCGCGATCCATCGCAAGCACCATGCGAAGTGCGAGACCGAAGAAGATCCGCACAGCCCGCAAACGCGCGGCATCTGGAAGGTGCTGCTCGAAGGCGCGGAACTGTATCGCACGGAAGCGAAGAACGAAGAGACGCTGCGCCGCTTCAGCCACGGCACGCCCAACGACTGGATGGAGCGCAACGTCTACACGCGCTACCCCATTCTCGGCGTGAGCCTCATGATGGTGATCGACGTGGCGCTGTTCGGCGCGGTCGGCCTGACCGTCTGGGCCGTGCAGATGGCGTGGATTCCGTTCTGGGCGGCTGGCGTCGTCAACGGTCTCGGCCACTTCTGGGGCTATCGCAATTTCAATTCGGCGGACGCCAGCACGAACCTGCTCCCTTGGGGCATCCTCATCGGCGGCGAGGAACTGCATAACAACCATCACACCTTCGCGACTTCCGCGAAGCTGTCGAACAAGTGGTACGAGTTCGACATCGGCTGGATGTACATCCGCCTGATGTCGATGGTCGGCCTTGCGAAGGTCAAGAAGGTCGCGCCCACGCCGCGCCTCATCACGGCCAAGCTGGTGCCCGATCAGGAAACGCTGCAGGCCGTGCTGTCGAACCGCTATGAAGTGATGGCGCGCTATGCGAAGGCCGTGAAGCAGGCGTATCGCCAGGAGCTCGCGCACCTCAAGGAAGTGGGCGCCCGCGAGAAATACCTGTTGATGCGCGGCGCGCGCAAGTGGTTCGACAAGGAAGAGGCGAGCCTCGACGAACCGCAGAAGCGCCAACTGCCGCAAATCTTCGCGAACAGCCAGAAGCTGCGCACCTACATCGAATTGCGCAACGAACTCGCGGCGATCTGGGAGCGCTCCAGCGCCTCGCGCGAACAACTGCTGACGCAGTTGCAGGATTGGTGTCACCGTGCCGAACAAAGCGGCATCAAGGCGCTCCAGGAATTCGCCTCGCGTCTTCGCCGCTATGCATGAGACGTAAAAAAATCCATTAGAATTCAGGTACGTCACAAAACCCCGCGTTGGCGGGGTTTTTCTTTTTGGGGCCGCGAAAACCTGCGCCGCTTGCAGGGCTTTTTCCGCAGCCGTCGGCAGGGCAGCAACCTGCTTGTATGGGCCAGGGTAAGTGCATTGCATCAGGACTGGCCGACAGAGGAGATCATGAGTCAGGCGATCATGAAGGTCGAATACGACCGGCCGCAGGGCGCCGTCTGCAGCGTTGGACAGGCGTGGGCACGCGTGCCCGATGCCCCTTCCGCGGCGCAGCGTGTGGCATTGAAGGAGCGCATCCGTGCGCTTCTCAAGCGCGAGAAGGCAGTGCTTGTCGCGCACTACTATGTCGATCCCGAACTGCAGGAGCTGGCGGACGAAACCGGCGGCTGCGTTGCCGATTCGCTCGAGATGGCGCGCTTCGGCCGCGATCATGAGGCTCGGACGCTGGTTGTCGCGGGCGTGCGCTTCATGGGCGAGACCGCGAAGATTCTGAGTCCGGACAAGCGCATCCTGATGCCGGACCTCGATGCGACCTGCTCGCTCGATCTGGGCTGCCCGGTGGACGAATTCTCCGCGTTCTGCGATCAGCATCCGGACCGCACCGTGGTCGTGTACGCGAACACGAGCGCCGCCGTGAAGGCGCGCGCGGACTGGATGGTCACGTCGTCGATCGGGCTCGAGATCGTCGCGCATCTGCATGCGCAGGGCCAGAAGATCATCTGGGCGCCGGATCGGCACCTGGGCGGCTACATCCAGAAGAAGACCGGCGCCGACATGCTGCTGTGGCAGGGCTCCTGCCTCGTGCACGACGAGTTCAAGGGCATCGAGCTCGATCTGCTGCGCGCCGAATATCCCGATGCGAAAGTGCTCGTGCATCCCGAATCGCCCGAAGGCGTCGTCGCGCAGGCCGATGTGGTCGGCTCGACCACGCAGCTCATCGATGCGGCCGTCAAGCTCGATGCCACGCGTTTCATCGTCGCGACCGACCTCGGTATCCTGCACAAGATGCGTCTCGCCGCTCCCGGCAAGACGTTCATCGAAGCGCCCACGGCGGGCAATAGCGCGACCTGCAAGAGCTGCGCACACTGCCCGTGGATGGCCATGAACGGCCTCGAGAATCTGGCCGACGTGCTTGAGCGCGGCCATAACGAGATCTTCGTCGATGCCGCACTGGGCGAGCGTGCCCGGCTGCCGATCGACCGCATGCTGGCCTTCGCGGCCGAACACAAGCGCCGCGTGCAGGCGAGCGGCGATCTCGCGCGCGACGGCGCGCTGTTCGCGAACGTGGGAGCGGCGTAAATGGGGGCGATGGAACTGATGGGTCTCGACGCAGCGTCGCCGGTCCTCGCCGAAGTGCGTGCGCAGTACGGTGCGGCGTTCGACGCGGCGATCGAGCGCAACGTGGCCGATGCGCTCGCGGAAGACGTGGGCGCGGGCGATCAGACGGGCCGGCTGGTCCCCGCCGACGAGATGCGCGACGCCCGCATCATCGTGCGCGAGGAGGCGGTGTTGTGCGGCGTGCTTTGGTTCGTTGGCGTGGTGCGCAGTGTCGATCCGCGTATCGAGGTGCGCTGGCACTACCGCGAAGGGGACCGCATGAGCGCCGATACGACGGTCTGCTCGCTGCGAGGCCCTGCGCGCGTGCTGCTCACAGCCGAACGCAACGCGATGAATTTCCTGCAACTGCTTTCCGGCGTGGCGACGGCAACGCGCCGCTACGTGGACGCGATCGCGCACACGAAGACGCGTATCGTCGATACGCGCAAGACGCTGCCCGGCCTGCGTCTCGCGCAGAAGTACGCGGTGCGCGTGGGCGGCGGGGCGAACCAGCGGCTCGCGCTTTACGACGGCATCCTCATCAAGGAAAACCACATTGCGGCCGCGGGCGGCGTGGGCGCTGCGATGGACGCCGCGCTTGCCCTGAATGCGGGCGTGCCGATCCAGGTCGAAGTGGAAACTCTGGCGCAGCTCGACGAGGCGCTCGCACACGGCGCGAAGTCCATCCTGCTCGACAATTTTTCGTTCGCGGCGATGCGCGACGCCGTGCGTCTCACGGCCGGCCGCGCGGTGCTGGAGGGTTCGGGCGGCGTCAACTTCGAGACGGTGAGCACGATTGCCGAAACGGGCGTCGATCGCATCTCGATCGGCGCGCTGACGAAGGACGTACGCGCGACCGACTACTCGATGCGGATCGTCTGAACACGCATACACAGACCGTGAAAGCAGAAAGGGCCGCTCCTGGCGAGGCGGCCCTTCGTTTTTGTGGTGCCCGCTTCCGCCTGCTTCGTGCGGGCCCTGGATGCTCAGCTCACCGTACGATTGCGCACGCGTTCCGGTGAAAGCACGGTGGGGAGTGCCTTCGGCAGCGCATTCGGCCAGTCGCGGCTGTAGTGCAAGCCGCGGCTCTCGCGCCGCTGGCGTGCGCTTTCCACGATCAGCGACGCCACTTCGACGAGGTTGCGCAACTCGAGCAGATCGCGCGTGACGCGGAAATTCGCGTAGTACTCGAGAATTTCGTCGCGCAGCAGGGCGAGACGATGCTGCGCGCGCGCAAGCCGCTTGTCGGTACGCACGATGCCGACGTAGTTCCACATCAGGCGGCGCAGTTCATCCCAGTTGTGGGCGACCACGACTTCTTCATCGGAGTCCGAAACGCGGCTCTCGTCCCAGTCGGGCAGCGGTGCGTGTGCGGCGGCGGCAAAGCCTTCGGCTTCGATCGCTTCCGCGGCCGAGCGGCCGATCACGAGACATTCGAGCAAAGAATTGCTGGCGAGCCGGTTGGCGCCGTGCAGCCCCGTATAGGACGTTTCCCCGACCGCATAGAGGCCCGCGAGATCAGTGCGGCCCGCGAGGTCGGTGACGACTCCGCCGCAGGTGTAGTGCGCGGCCGGCACGACGGGAATGGGCTCCTTCGTGATGTCGATGCCGAACTCGCGGCAACGCGCAAGGACCGTGGGGAAGTGCTCTTCGAGGAAAGCGGCGGGCTGGTGGCTGATGTCGAGATGCACGCAGTCGATGCCGTGCTTCTTGATCTCGAAGTCGATTGCGCGCGCGACGATGTCGCGTGGCGCCAGTTCGGCGCGTGCGTCGTGCTCCGGCATGAAGCGCGTGCCGTCCGGCAGGCGCAGCACGCCGCCTTCGCCGCGCACGGCCTCGGTAATCAGAAACGACTTGGCGTGCGGATGGAAGAGGCAGGTGGGGTGGAACTGGATGAATTCCATATTCGCGACCCGGCAGCCCGCGCGCCACGCCATGGCGATGCCGTCGCCGGTGGCCGTGTCGGGGTTCGTCGTATAGAGATAGACCTTGCCTGCACCGCCTGTCGCGAGGACCGTGTGAGGCGCCTGGATCGTCACGGTGCGGTCGTTCTTCAGATCGAGCGCGTAGAGGCCGTGACAGCGACGCCCCGGCAGGCCGAGGCGGTCGGACGTGATGACGTCGATGGCCTGATGGTCTTCGAGGATCGTGATGTTCGGATGCTGGCGCGCGCGCTCGAGCAGCGTTTGCACGACCGCGTGGCCCGTGGCGTCGGCGGCGTGGATGATGCGGCGGTGGCTGTGGCCGCCTTCGCGGGTGAGGTGAAAACCCAGCTCCGCAGCCGCATCTTTCGTGAACGGCACGTCCTGCGCGATGAGCCACTCGATCGCCTCGCGGCCATGCTCGACGATGAAGCGCGTGGCGGCCTCGTCGCATAGTCCGCCGCCGGCGACGAGGGTATCGTCCACGTGGTTCTCCACGCTGTCCGCCGAATCGAGCACCGCGGCGATACCGCCTTGCGCGCGGTCGCTGGCGCCTTCGGTCATCTCGCGCTTGGCGATCACCACCACGCGCCGCGTGTCGGCGAGATTCAGCGCGACGCTCAGTCCGGCCAGTCCGCTGCCGACGATCGCTACATCGAAATTCATGGTCCTGCTTCTCCGTCTCTTGTTCTACTGAGGCGCGCACGCGGTGCGCGCCGATGAAGCGGGAAGCATACTCCCTTCGGCAACAGGACGAAAAGCCGCACGACAGGGGAGGTGGGAAAAGGTGTTCCGCGAACGGTGCAAAAAGAAAAACCCCGCTGCAGGAGCGGGGTTTTTCTTGTCTTCGTCAGGCTCGGAACCCGATCAATTACTTGATCTTGGTTTCCTTGTACTCGACGTGCTTGCGAACAACCGGGTCGAACTTCTTGATCGACATTTTTTCCGGCATGTTGCGCTTGTTCTTCGTGGTCGTGTAGAAGTGACCCGTACCTGCGGTCGACTCCAGCTTGATCTTGTCGCGGACGCCCTTGGCCATGATTTACTCCTTACAGTTCGCCGCGTGCGCGCAGGTCTGCGAGCACGGAGTCGATGCCGTTCTTGTCGATCAGGCGCAGGCCTGCGTTCGAGATGCGCAGACGCACCCAACGGTTTTCGCTTTCAACCCAGAAACGGCGGTTTTGCAGATTCGGGAGAAAACGACGCTTGGTCTTGTTGTTCGCGTGGGAAACGTTGTTGCCGCTCATCGGCGCTTTCCCAGTGACTTGGCATACACGTGCCATGAGTACACTCCTACGGAAATTCTGAGTTCGAGAGCCGCTTAAGTTTCCCAGGCGAGAAATGGCCAGAATAGGAGCGCGCTCACGTATGGATGAGAGACAACCTCGAACCCAGGCCATATTTCCCCTGGAACGCCTCGATGGGCTTCGGAACAGGGTTGGAAATAGGCAAACCGCAATTCTAGCAGAAAAAGGCCAGAAAAATCAAACCCAATTTGCGAAAGTTCGTGGCGCAGCCGGCAACTCACTGGTAACTCACCTGCGGCTCAATTCCAGCCATTGCGGGCGAACGAATAAGTGTCGTGCGCGCCCACCACCAGATGGTCGATCAGCTGAACCTCCACGAGCGCGAGCGTTTCGCGCAGCACGCGTGTGAGGCGCCGGTCGCTCGCGCTCGGCTGCACGGCCCCCGAAGGATGATTGTGCGCGACGATCAGGCTCGCGGCGTTGAGCATCAAGGTGCGCCGGACGATCTCCCGAGGATACACCACCATGCGCGAGAGCGAGCCGCGCGAGCTTTCCTCAGGGGGGCGGATCAGCCGGTGGCGCACGTCGAGGTACAGACAGACGAAGACCTCGTAAGAGCGTCCGCCGATCAGGAGGCGCAGATAGTCTTCCACGGCGCCCGGCGTATCGACGAGCGGGCGATCGTCCAGTTGTTCCGCGAGGGCGCGCCGCGCCAGCTCGAGCACGGCCTGCAGCTTGGCCGCCTTCGCGGGGCCGATGCCGCGCAGGCCATCGAGCTCTTCGGGCTGCGCGTCCAGCATCGCGCGCAGGGTGCCGAAACGCTCGATCAGCGACCGTGCGACCTCGAAGACGCCGTGGCCAGGCAAGCCGGACCCGAGCAGCAGGGCCAGCAGCTCGACGTCGGACAGGGCGCCGGGGCCCGCTGCTCGCAGGCGTTCGCGCGGCATGTCGCGCTCGCGCGCGAGCGGCGCCGGCTCCGGTTCGGCGAGAGCCGGCATGGTTGGCTGCACACGCGAGCGAGCGTCGTTCGCTGCGGATTGCGACGGGGTTTCGCCTTGCAATACTTCTGCGCTACGCCAGGCCGGCTTCGCGCAAGCTGCTTCCAGCATCGTGACCTCCGAAAGACGGTGCGGCGCGCCGGGATCCAGGGGCGCCATGCCCGTGGCCTTTCATACGCGCAAGCCCAACCGCTGTGGATATGTGGCTTACAATAGAGGCTTTCCGGCTGCGGGAACGCTGCCGGACCGGCGCCTCGCGGCGCGCACGCGCCTGTTCTTGCCTGAGCGCGCGTCCTGACGAAAATGAGTACTGCATGAGCATCATCGACATCTCCGAGGTAAAAGCCGGTTCCCACGTGACACTTCACTACCGGCTTTCGCTCGCCGATGGCACCGAAATCGTCAATACCTTCGTTGACCGGCCCGCCACGCTGCTGCTGGGCGCCGGGCAACTCGCGCCGCCGCTGGAAGACATTTTGCTGGGCTTGAAGGTGGGCCACCACTCGACCTTTCAGCTAGCGCCCGGCGTCGCATTCGGCCAGCGCAATCCCGATCTCATCCAGCGCGTCTCGCTCGCCACGCTGCGCGAAAACGGCATGATCGGCGAGGACTTCACGCCCGGTGACCTGATCGAGTTCAACGCGCCGGACGGCGGTCGCTATGCCGGCGTGCTCAAGGAGGTGAACGAGACCTCTGCGCTGTTCGATTTCAACCACCCGCTCGCAGGCCAGGCGGTTGCGTTCGAAGTGAAAATCATCGGAATTCTCTAAACCCATCAGCTCCATGGACACGTCCTTGACTGCCGAAAGCGAAATCCTGCTTGCACAGCCGCGCGGCTTTTGCGCAGGCGTCGACCGCGCCATCGAGATCGTCGAGCGCGCGATCCAGTTGCACGGCGCGCCGATCTACGTGCGCCACGAGATCGTTCACAACGCCTATGTGGTCGAGGATCTGCGCAAGAAGGGCGCCATTTTCATCGAGCAACTCAGCGAAGTGCCGTCCGGCAATACGGTGATCTTCAGTGCGCACGGCGTGTCGAAGGCGGTGCGCGCCGACGCCGAGGCGCGCGGCCTGCGCGTCTATGACGCCACGTGTCCGCTCGTCACCAAGGTGCACGTCGAGGTTGCCAAGATGCGCGACGAGGGGCTCGATATCGTGATGATCGGCCACAAGGGGCATCCGGAAGTCGAGGGCACGATGGGGCAGGCAGCCGCGGGCATGTTCCTCGTCGAGGACATTGCCGACGTCGAGATGCTGCGGTTGCGCGACCCCGAGCGGGTCGCGTTCGTCACGCAGACCACGCTTTCCGTCGACGACGCCGCCGAAATCATCACGGCGCTCAAGGCCCGTTTCCCGGCGATCCGCGAGCCGAAAAAGCAGGACATCTGCTACGCCACGCAAAATCGGCAGGACGCGGTGAAGTTCATGGCGCCGCAATGCGACCTCGTGATCGTGGTGGGCAGTCCTAACAGCTCGAATTCGAACCGCCTGCGCGAAGTTGCTGAAAAGCGCGGCGTGCCAGCGTATATGGTGGATGCGCCCGACCAGATCGAACCGGCGTGGCTCGTCGGCAAGCGCCGCATTGGCCTGACGGCCGGTGCGTCGGCGCCCGAGGCGCTCGCGCAGCAGATCATCCTCCGGCTCAACGAGCTCGGCGTACGCAACGTGCGCGCGCTGGAGGGGATCGAGGAGAATATCGCTTTCCCGTTGCCGCGGGGCCTGGGTCAGCCAGCCTGAGGCGCAGTCGCTTCGAGGTTGGGTTCCCCTGAAAGAAAGCGCGCCGCAGGCGCGCTTTTTTGTTGGCCGGCATCGTTGGCCAGTAACCGGCGCCGGGTTGTGTTAAATGGGGTCGCATTAATGTGAAGGGCCCGGAAAACCCGGTTGCATCCAGGTTCTTTCGGACCTGCCCAGTGGGATTTCGCCGCCGGATTCTTCAACGCGTCCCCAATTTACTTGAACGCCGGTCCGCTTGGGCTTCCGCGTGCATCAATCTGGTGCGTCCAGAGCATAACCCTGATTGAAGTGGCTTCTTTTCCAGTGGCCCACCTGGCAAGGCATTCCGGGAGCTTCTCGCAACAGTTGATGCAAGCCGCTGCACATTTGGTGCAACTGATGCACGAAAAAATGGCGCAACCAAGGTGCAACCACGTTTCGCTCCTACTCTCAAAAAGTGGTTGCAATGCAGGAAAACCCTGCCGGCTCAGCATATTGCCCGTCGCATAATTGGAGTTACAATGCGCGCGTCCTGAAGGCTTGACACCCTTCAGGCGAGCAATCCGGAAGGCGCGGGAGACCTTATTAATGCAAGTCAAGTTTGCTGATGCCGCGTCCGAGGCGGCTGCGGTTGCGCCGCGCGATGCGCGGTTCGATGGCAGGGCCAGGACGGGCAGGTGTGCGGCGTCGACGGCGACTGTGCACCATCTAAGGGCTGTTAGGCGTTCCGGACGTGATGGCGAAAGCGGCGAGTCGCGCTTCGGACCGCGTTCCTTTCGGGCGTTAGCCGCGAAACGGACCGGAATGACCGTGATTCCCGTCGTCATATCGATTGCAGAAACTGGCATGCAACTTGCTCGTTCATACACCGGTACCGGAAACGGGCCGAAAGAGGGAGTCATGACGCACGACACATGCATGGGCGGCCATCGTGCCGCTCGCGATTGCGTCGCCGCGATCCTGGCGGGTAGTTGAACCCGACGGCACCGAACCATCCGACGGTGCCGTTTTTGCATCCGCATCCGGTGAGCTGCCGCTGCAACACAGCGGCAATCCGAGCCGGCTGAGGCTAACCGTTACCGGTCTTTTTTCAGTACCCGAAAGTGTCGTTGCGGTTCCGTAAAACATCGCCCACCGGCCGATGACTAGCGCGAATCCGGTCGCACGGGCTAAGGAGCATTAAATGGATATCTTCGTCCAACAGATCCTAAACGGGCTGGTGCTTGGCAGCGTTTATGCCATCATCGCGCTCGGCTACACCATGGTGTACGGGATTCTGGGCATCATCAATTTCGCGCACGGCGACGTACTGATGGTGGGGGCCATGGTCGCGCTCTCCACCATCAACGTGTTGCATAACCACTTCCCGGGCCTCGGGAACATTCCCACGCTGTTCATCGGTCTCATCGTCGCCGCCGTGGTCTGTTCGGTCGTCGGGTACACGATCGAGCGGGTCGCGTACCGGCCGTTGCGGCGCGCGCCGCGTCTCGCACCGCTGATCACCGCAATCGGCGTGTCGATCCTGCTCGAGACGCTCGCCATGATCATCTGGGGCCGCAATCCGCTGGCCTTCCCGCAACTGATCTCCACCGATCCGATCAACGTGATCACGCCTAGCGCGACGGGCGTCGGCGCCGTGATCTCGCCCACCGAGATCGTCATCATCGTCGTCGCGTTCGTCGTGATGGCTGGCCTGCTGCTGCTCGTGCACAAGACGAAGCTCGGCCGCGCCATGCGCGCGATCGCCGAAAACCCGGCCAATGCGAGCCTGATGGGCGTGAACCCGAACTTCGTGATCTCGGCCACCTTCATGATCGGCTCGGCGCTCGCGGCGCTGGCCGGCGTGATGATCGCCTCCGAGTACGGCAACGCGCACTTCTACATGGGCTTCATTCCCGGCATGAAGGCGTTCACCGCGGCCGTGCTGGGCGGTATCGGCAACCTCGGCGGCGCCATGGTCGGCGGCATCGTGCTCGGCCTGATCGAGCAGCTTGGCGCGGGCTACATCGGCAATCTGACCGGCGGGGTGTTCGGCAGTAACTATCAGGACGTGTTCGCGTTCATCGTGCTGATCGTCGTGCTCGTGTTCCGTCCGTCGGGGCTGCTGGGCGAACGTGTTGCGGACCGCGCATAAGAGGGAGTAGCACAACATGACTTCTATTCAACCGATCGAGCCGTCGACGACGCTCATCCCCGAGAAGAACACGACGAAGACTCTCGCAGTGGGCATCGTCACGGCGGTCTTCGTGGCCGCGCTGCCCTTCGTGGTGGGCGCGACGGGCGGCAACTACTGGGTGCGCGTGCTCGACTTCGCGATGCTCTACGTGATGCTCGCGCTGGGCCTGAACGTGGTGGTCGGCTTCGCCGGCCTCCTCGACCTCGGCTACATCGCGTTCTACGCCGTCGGCGCCTACACGGCCGCACTGCTGACCTCGCCGCACCTCACCACGCAGTTCGAGTGGATTGCGAACCTGTTTCCGGGCGGTCTGCATACGCCGTACTGGATCGTGATTCCCGTGGCGATGGCGTTCGCGGCCGGTGCTGGCGTGCTGCTCGGCGCGCCGACGCTGCGCCTGCGCGGCGACTATCTGGCGATCGTGACCCTCGGCTTCGGGGAAATCGTCCGTATCTTCATGAACAACCTCGACCGTCCGGTGAACATCACGAACGGGCCGCAGGGCATCACCGGCGTCGCGCCGCTCGAAGTGGCCGGCTTCAATCTCGCCCAGCCGCATACGATCTTCGGTTTCACGTTCACGTCGGTCTACATGTACTACTACGTGTTCGTGATCTGCGCGCTGCTCGTGATCTGGGTCTGTACGCGCCTGCAGCACTCGCGCATTGGCCGCGCCTGGGCCGCGATCCGCGAAGACGAAATCGCCGCCAAGGCCATGGGCATCAACACGCGTAACGTGAAGCTGCTCGCGTTCGCGATGGGCGCCTCGTTCGGCGGCCTTTCGGGCGCGATGTTCGGCTCCTTCCAGGGCTTCGTCTCGCCGGAATCGTTCACGTTCTGGGAATCGGTCGTCGTGCTCGCCTGCGTGGTGCTCGGCGGCATGGGCCACATTCCGGGCGTGATTCTCGGCGCGGTGCTGCTCGCCATCTTCCCCGAGTTCCTGCGCTCGACGATGGGCCCGCTGCAGGACGCGATCTTCGGCCATGAAATCGTCGATACCGAAGTCATTCGTCAACTGCTCTACGGTCTCGCGATGGTCGTCATCATGCTGTACCGCTCGGAAGGTCTCTGGCCCGCGCCGAAGCACGAAGACAAGATCGCGAAGATTGCGAAGCGTTCCAGCAAGAAGCCGGTGCGCGCCTAAAAGGACAGAGAGACGAATATGAGCAACAAATCCATCCGCCTGTCCGTGAAGGGTGTGAACAAGCGCTTCGGCGGCCTGCAGGCGCTCTCGGACGTGGGCCTCGAGATCGAGCAAGGGACCATCTACGGCCTCATCGGCCCGAACGGCGCCGGCAAGACCACGTTCTTCAACGTGATCACGGGTCTCTATACGCCGGACTCCGGCGAGTTCAGGCTCGACGGCGAGGCCTACACGCCGACGGCCGTCTATCAGGTGGCGAAGGCGGGCATTGCGCGCACTTTCCAGAACATTCGTCTCTTCGGCGGCATGACTGCGCTGGAGAACGTGATGGTGGGCCGCCACGTGCGCACGAAGCACGGGCTGATCGGCGCCGTGTTCCAGACGCCCTCGGAGCGCAAGGAAGAGCGCGAGATCAAGGAGCGCGCGCTCGAACTGCTCGAATACGTGGGCATCGCGCAGTACGCCGACTATACGTCGCGCAACCTCTCGTACGGTCACCAGCGGCGTCTGGAGATCGCGCGCGCGCTCGCGACCGATCCGAAGCTGCTCGCGCTCGACGAGCCGGCGGCCGGCATGAACGCGACCGAGAAGGTCGAACTCACGCGCCTGCTCGACAAGATCCGCGCGGACGGCAAGACGATCCTGCTGATCGAGCACGACGTGAAACTGGTGATGGGCCTGTGCAACCGCATGACAGTGCTCGACTATGGCAAGGTGATCGCCGAAGGTCTGCCGCATGACGTGCAGAAGGACCCGAAGGTGATCGAGGCATATCTGGGCGCAGGGGTGCACTGATGGCAAAGGCAATTCTCAAGATCACGGGCCTGCAGGTCAACTACGGCGGCATTCAGGCCGTGAAGGGTGTCGATCTCGAAGTGCGGGAAGGCGAGCTCGTCACGCTGATCGGCGCGAACGGCGCGGGCAAGACCACGACGATGAAGGCGATCACGGGTCTGAAGCCCTATTCGGCGGGCGACATCGAATACGATGGCCAGTCGATCAAGGGCGTACCGGCGCACGAACTGCTCAAGCGCGGCCTCGCGATGGTGCCGGAAGGCCGCGGCATCTTCGCGCGCATGTCGATCCTCGAAAACATGCAGATGGGCGCGTACCTGCGTAACGACACCGAGGGCATCAAGAAGGACGTCGACCGCATGTTCGGCTTCTTCCCGCGCCTGAAGGAGCGCGCGACGCAGCTCGCAGGCACGCTCTCGGGCGGCGAGCAGCAGATGCTGGCAATGGCGCGGGCGATCCTCAGCAAGCCGAAGCTTTTGCTGCTCGACGAACCGTCGATGGGTCTTTCGCCGATCATGGTCGAGAAGATCTTCGAAGTGGTGCGCACGATTTCGAGCGAGGGCATCACGGTGCTGCTCGTCGAGCAGAATGCGCGTCTCGCGCTGCAGGCCGCGAATCGCGGCTACGTGATGGACTCGGGCCTCGTCACGATGGAAGGCGACGCGAAGCAGATGCTCGACGATCCGAAGGTGCGCGCTGCCTACCTTGGCGAATAAGCGGGCGAATAAGCGCCTCTCGTAGTACGAAGCAAAAAGCTGCATGGGTGGTTCAGACCCATGCAGCTTTTTTTATGGCCTTCGCGTTGGCGATGCGGCGGCCGGGGCTTACTGCGCGTCGGCGGTGATCGCGAGCATGGGCCGTTCCAGCCGCTTGCCAAGGCTCACCACCGCATCGGCGCGGTAGCCTAGCGCCTCGTAGAAAGCCAGTACCTCGGGCTTGTCGCGCAGTACCTGCAGATTGAGCTTCGGGCAGCCGCGCGCGGCGAGCTGGCTTTCAGCGTGGCGCACGAGCCCCGTGCCGATGCCGAGCCGCCGCTCCGCCGGATCGACGGCCACCGAATAGAGCCAGCCGCGATGCCCGTCGTAGCCCGCCATCGCCGTTCCGACCACCGCGCCGTCTTCGTCGCGCGTGGCGACGAAAAACAGTTCGGGCTGCGTACCGAGTTTGTTCTCGATCGACAGACGCGGACTGCGATGCGGGCGAGTCGTGTCCTGATACTCCGGAAACGCCTGCAGCCACAGTGCGATGACCGCTTCGGCGTCGGCTCGTGCGAAAGGGCGGATCGTGACGGACATTGCCTGGTTCCAGCCGATTACAGCGAATCGAGAATCGAACGCAGCATTGCCATCATCTGGTCGATCTCTTCGTTCGTCACGTTGAGCGCGGGCATGAAGCGCAGCAGGTTCGGTCGCGCGGCGTTGAGCAGCAGGCCGTCGGGTTGCATGAGGCGCGCCTTCTCGACGATCTGCGGGCCGATGTCCTTGCCGAGCAGCAGCGCGCGCAACAGGCCTTCGCCACGCTCACCTTCGAAGCCGCGCTCCGCCGAGAGTTCGAGCAGCTTCTCGCGAAGATAGTCGGCGCGCGCACGCACGCCCTCCAGAAAGCCCGGCGCAACCAGTTGCGAAATCACCGAATAGCCCGCGGCCGTCATCAGCGGATTGCCGTTGTAGGTGCCGCCCTGGTCGCCCGCTTCGAACACGCAGATCTCCTGCTTCGCGAGCAAGGCCGCGAGCGGCACGCCGCCGCCAATGCCCTTGCCGAGCGTCATGATGTCCGGCTCGATGCCCGAGAGTTCATAGGCGAACAGCGTGCCGGCGCGGCCGCAGCCGCTCTGCACTTCGTCGACGATCAGCAGGATGCCGTGCTGCTTCGTGAGCGCGCGCAGTTGCTGCATGAATTCGCGCGTGGCGGGAATCACGCCGCCTTCGCCCTGGATCGGTTCGAGCATCACGGCGACGGTCTTCGCGCCGATGAGCTTCTCGACCGAGGCAATGTCGTTGAGGTCGGCCTTCGGGAAGCCCGGCACCTGCGGCGCGTAGATCGTGTCCCAGCCGGCCTTGCCGCTCGCCGACATCGTCGCGAGCGTGCGGCCGTGGAAGCTGTGGTCGAACGTGATGATCTCGTAGGCGCCGTCGCGATGCTTTTTGCCCCACTTGCGCGCGAGCTTGATCGCGCCTTCGTTGGCTTCCGCGCCGCTGTTGGCGAAGAACACCTTGTCGAAGCAGCTATGTTCCGTGAGGAGGTTCGCGAGCTTCGCCATCGGCTCGTTGTAGAAGGCCGGCGACGGATTGATGAGGAGGCGCGACTGCTTGTCGAGCGCCTCGATCATGCCTTCGTTGCAGTGGCCGAGACTGTTGACGGCCCAGCCCTGGATGAAGTCCAGATATCGCTTGCCTGCGTTGTCGTAGAGCCACGACCCCTTGCCATGCGTGAAAACGATTTCGGGCCGGTTGGTGATGTACATCAGCGACTCGGTCGGGTACTCGGAAAAATTCATGGCAACGGGCTCCGCGCTCAAGGGTTGCAACAAGGGTGGCAAGGAAGCCGCGACGGGGCGGCCGGAAAAACAAAAAGCCACGGCTGGCCGTGGCTTTCGTAATTCGAACTGCATGCGCGTGAGTGACGCGCGTCCGCAACGAAGCCAGGCCCTATTCGGGCAAGCGGCGACGTCGGAGAGCGGACAGGATGCGGTTCATGGGCGCAAGAATACGACAAGCGGATCGGCCGTGTAAACCGTCAATTGTGCACGGCGGAAGAAATTTTCGTGACGGCAGTTGGCCAACCCGCCGCCACGAACCGCGTGAGAGGCCGTATCAAACGGGGTTGGCGAGGTCCGCTGCGCTTGTGAACGAGTCCGCGTAGAACTCGTCTTCGGGCAGGCCGTGGTGCTGCGAGAAGTCGCGCTGCGCCGATTCCACCATGACCGGCGCGCCGCACGCGTAGACCTGATAGCCGGACAGGTCAGACAGGTCTTCGATCACCGCGCGGTGCACGAAGCCCGTGCGGCCGGTCCAGTTGTCGCTCGCAGCGGGTTCCGATAGCACCGGCACGAAGCGGAAGTTCGGAATGTCCTTCGCCCATTGTTCGGCGAGATCCAGCAGGTACAGGTCCTTTTTCTGGCGCGCGCCCCAATAGAGCGTCATCGGGCGGTTCAGGTTCTTGTAGGCCGCGTGCTCGACGATGGCCTTGATCGGCGCGAAGCCGGTGCCCGAGGCGAGCAGGACAATCGGCTTCTCCGAGTCCTCGCGCAGGAAGAAGGTGCCGAGCGGTGCCTCGAAACGCAGGATGTCGCGCTCCTTCATCTGCGTGAAGACGTGGTCGGTGAACTTGCCGCCCGGCATGTGGCGGACGTGCAGTTCGAGCGGGCCTTCCTCGTGCGGCGCGGTCGCCATCGAGTAGCTGCGGCGCGTGCCGTCCTTCAGGATGAATTCGAGGTACTGGCCGGCGAGGTATTGCAGGCGCTCATTGGCGGGCAGTTGCAGCTTCAGGACGACCACGTCGTCGGCACGGCGCTCGATCGCGGCGATGCGCGTGGGCAGCTTGCGCACCTGCATGTCGCCCACGCCCGCGACTTCGCGGATGTCGATTTCGAGGTCCGACTGGGCCGTCGCGCAGCACAGGAGCGCCATGCCGCGCGTGCGTTCGTCGTTCGAAAGCGCCGAGGCCGCGTGCGCGCGCTGTTCGATCTCGCCGTTGCAGATCGTGCCCTTGCACGAACCGCAGGCGCCGTTCTTGCAGCCATAAGGCAGGCCGACGCCCTGGCGCAGGGCTGCATTGAGGATGGGTTCGTCCGGTTCGACCTGGAACTGCCGGCCGCTTTGCTTGAGCGTTACGTTGAAAGCCATATTCGATTGAAGCGTAAGTCGGAAATCCGTAAGGGCCGCCGCCGACGTGGGCCGACGGCTTAAAATGGGTCCACCATGATTGCCACAAGAACCTTGCGCCGTGCGCGCATCCTGATCGTCGGTTGCGGCGACGTCGGCTTGCGCTGCGCCGTGCTGCTGCGCCCCCGCGCACGCGTGTTTGCGCTCACGAGCCAGCCGGCACGCGCGGCTTCGCTGCGCGAGGCCGGCACGGTCCCGCTGGTGGGCGACCTTGACGTGCGGGCGAGTCTTGCGCGGCTCGCCGGGCTCGCGAATGTCGTGCTGCACCTCGCGCCGCCGGAAAAATCCGGCGAAGACGACAACCGTAGCCGTCATCTGATCGCCGCCTTGACCGCCCGGAGCCGTTCGGCGGCGCGGCCGGCCGGGAGACCCCATGGAGCCTCGCGGCGCGGCATGGCGGCAAGCCCGCGCGCAGCGCTGCCGGTGCGTCGCAAAGCACGGTCTATTGTACCCGAGCGCACTATGGGGCCCGCAGGGCGGACGCGTATCCGCACTGGCCGATTGAAACTGGTTTATGCCAGCACCACGGGCGTCTATGGCGATTGCGAAGGCGAGCGCATCGACGAAACGCGCCCTGTACGACCCGCCAACGCGCGCGCCAAGCGCCGGGTGGCCGCCGAGCGCGTGCTGCGCCGCGCGACCGCGCGCGGCGTGCTGACGGCTTCGATCGCGCGCATTCCCGGCATCTATGCGGCCAACCGCCTGCCGCTCGCTCGTCTCGCGAAAGGCACGCCGGCGCTGGTCGAGCGTGACGACGTCTATACGAGCCATATCCACGCCGACGATCTGGCCGCCATCATGGTGCGGCTCGCCGCGCATGGCCGCCCGGCGCGCGTGGTGCACGCGTCGGACGACAGCGAACTGAAGATGGGGGACTATTTCGACCGCGTGGCCGATGCGTTCGGACTCGCGCGGGCGCCGCGCGTGAGCCGGGAGGAAGCGGAACGCCGCCTCGAACCCATGCTGCTTTCGTTCATGCGCGAATCCCGGCGCCTTTCGAACCGACGGCTCAAGCGGGAACTGGGTGTGAGACTGCGTTATCCGAGCGTCGACGATTTTCTGCGCACGCTGCCGCCGCGCCCGTGAACAAGGGCGCGGCGGCATGGCGCAAGCGTGCCGTTCACGTGATGGCCGGCAGCGCTTCGAGCAAGAGGAAGCAGAACAGGGCGCCGATGAGCACGCCGATCAGACCTGGCTGATATCGATGACGCAAACGCATCGACACGAGCAGCCCGCCGATCAGCAGCGCCCCCATTGCCACGAACGCCATCAACACGTATGAAATTTGATATGTGCCGTTGATGAACATAGCCCCCCTCCTTGCATCGCTTGTAATCATTGTTTAAACGAGTATAGGGCGCAACGTCAGGAAGGGCATGTTGCGGCGCGGCGGAACAGGGACGGTTCCGACGATATGAGTGCGGCACCGCACATAGCCGCAACCGGTGTCGATACGGTGGGGATCAGCCTTCGCGCAGTGCGTCGAGCTCGGGCGCTTCGAGCCATCGCCAGGCGCCGGGCGCGAGATCCGCGGGCAGCGTGAAGCCGCCAATGCGCTCGCGATGCAGTGCCTCGCAGCGATTACCCACAGCGGCGATCATCCGCTTGACCTGGTGGTACTTCCCTTCCAGCACCGTGAGTTCGAGTTCATGTTCGCCGTGCGTGCGCGCATCGACGGCCGCGATGGGCTCCCGTTCGCCGTGCAGCAGGACGCCAGTACGCAGCGCCTCGAGTTGCGTGTCGTCTAGCGCGTGGCGTGTCGTTGCCACGTAGACCTTCGGCACCTTGCGTTTGGGTGACGTGAAGGCGTGAACGAACTGGCCGTCGTCCGAAAGCAGCAGCAAGCCGGTCGTGTCCTGATCGAGACGGCCAACGCATTGCACGCCGCGCGTCGCGAGCGGTGCCGGCAGCAGATGAAAGACGCTCAGATGGTGCTGCGGATCGCGCGAGCACTCGTAGCCCGCAGGCTTGTTCAGCGCGAGATACGCGCGTTCGTGAAACGGCCAGGGTTCGGCGTCCACACTGAAGCTGAGCCCTGCGGTGTCGAACGATGCGAGCGGATCGGTGCAGAGGGCGCCCGCGACGGCGACGCGCGCGTCGGCGACGAGCGCGCGGCACTGGCGGCGCGAACCGAAACCCTGGCTGAAGAGAATGCTTTCGAGATTCATGAAGACCGGCGGACGGCGTCAAAACCGCTGCATTCTAACCGGCACCGCGGTCCGGGGCGGGCGCGGCGCCTCGCTTGCCGCATGCGGGCTTCGAAGCATCCTTCGCGAGGATGGCGTAACGTAGCGCGACGCATCGCAGATTGCCGCCGGCGAATGACGGCGCGGTTGCGCGATACGCATCCCTTTTTCCGGCGCGGTGCCGCGATGTGCAGCGGGACAGGCACATCGCGGCGCCGCGCGTCAGTCTACGAGGAGGACAGCATGGCGAACACGATCGCGGATTATCTGGCGAAGACACTCGAAGCGGTGGGCGTAGAGCGCATCTGGGGCGTCACCGGTGACAGCCTGAACGGCTTGTCTTCGAGCCTGGATCGTCTTGGCACGATTCGCTGGATGCATACGCGCCACGAGGAGGTTGCGGCATTCGCGGCCGGAGCCGAAGCGGCGGCAACGGGGCGGCTCGCGGTCTGCGCGGGAAGCTGCGGGCCGGGCAACCTGCACCTCATCAACGGCCTCTATGATTGCCAACGCAACCATGTTCCCGTGCTCGCGATCGCGGCGCACATTCCGTCGACGGAGATCGGCCTCCACTACTTTCAGGAAACGCATCCGCAAGAGCTATTCAAGGAGTGCAGCCACTACGTCGAACTGGTGACGAACGCCTCGCAGTTCCCGCGCGTGCTCGCGACGGCGTTGCGCACGGCCATCGACGAAAAGGGCGTGGCGGTGATCGTGCTGCCGGGCGACGTGGCCTTGCTCGAAGCGACCGGCGAGGAGCCGGCATGGGCCCAGGCCGCGCGGCCGGCGACGCTGCCGGCGGAGGCGGACATCGACCGGCTCGCCGACCTGCTGAACCGCTCGGAAGCCGTCACGCTGCTGTGCGGCAGCGGTTGCAAAGGCGCACACGACGAAGTCGTCGCGCTGGCGGACGCGCTCGGCGCGCCGACCGTACATGCATTGCGCGGCAAGCAGTACGTCGAATGGGACAACCCTTACGACGTGGGCATGACGGGACTGATCGGCTTCAGCTCGGGCTATCACGCGATGATGTCGTGCGACACGCTCGTGATGCTCGGCACCGACTTCCCGTATCGCAACTTCTATCCGCAGCACACCAACATCGTGCAGATCGACCGCAATCCGGCGGCGCTCGGCAGGCGGGCGCCGCTTGCGCTCGGCCTCGTGGGCGATGTGCGCGAGACGTTGCGGGCGCTCGCGCCGAAGCTCACGCGCAAGACCGATCGCCGCTTCGTCGAGCGTGCGAAGGAGCACTACAAGACTGCGCGCCAGGGTCTCGACGATCTCGCGACGCCGGCGCCCGCGGGCAAGCCGCTGCATCCGCAATACGTGACGGCGCGCGTGAACGCGCTCGCGGCCGACGACGCGATCTTCGCCGTCGATGTCGGCACGCCGACGCTGTGGGCGGCGCGCTATCTCACGATGAACGGCAAGCGCCGGCTGCACGGCTCGTTCAACCACGGGTCGATGGCCAATGCGATGCCGCAGGCGCTGGGCGCGCAGGCGGCCCATGCGGGCCGACAGGTGATCTCGCTGTCGGGCGATGGCGGGCTCTCGATGCTGCTCGGCGACATCCTGACTTCGCGGCAGCTCGACCTGCCGATCAAGATCGTTGTCCTGAATAATGGCACGCTGGGCTTTGTTGCGATGGAGATGAAGGCTGGCGGCTACGTCGAAACGGGCACCGACCTCGTGGCGACCAACTTTGCGGACATCGCGAAGGGGGCGGGTATATTCAGCGTGCGGGTGGAGACGTCGGAAGCGCTCGACGATGCGTTGCGCGCGGCGTTCACGCATCCTGGGCCGGCGCTCGTCGATGTGGTGACGGCCAAGCATGAGCTGGCGATGCCGCCGAAGCTGCAATGGGCGCAGGCCAAGGGGTTCAGCCTCTATATGCTGCGCGCGGTGCTGAGCGGGCGCGGGGACGAGGTGATCGAGCTTGCGCAGACTAATCTGCGTTGATGGAGTCGGACGGTTGTAAGCGCGCAAAGCCCCGCAATAGTGCGGGGCTTTGCTTTTGAAGCCGGTTGAGGATAATGCGGCTGCGGTACGCATTCAGGCCAAGTCCGCTGATTGACGTTTTGGGGGAAGTGGCGTGCTCTGGCAGATCGAAGGTTCAAACACCTACGTGCTCGGTTCCGTCCATGTGACAAACATGGCGCGACTGACTTTATCCGACATCGCCGGGCGCATCTTCGAGCAGGCCGATCGCGTGATCTTCGAGGCCGATCAGAAGGTTGCCCCAGATGCATCGCTATTCATGCTGCCGCCCGATACTCGCCTCGATAGGCTCATGGAGCCACCGGTATTTCGCAGGGTGCATGCGCACTGGGCTCGACTGGGACTTCCTGACGCGAATCTGTTGGTGCTGCGTCCAGTGATGGTCGCCATGACTCTGCAAATCTCGGAGGCATCTCGGAACGGGTATTTGACACAGTTTGGCGTGGACCACCTTCTGCGCGAGAGATCGGAACTGGCGCGCAAGAAAATTGACTATCTCGAAGATCTGAACGACCAGTTGCGTCTTTTGATGAGCACACCCTTGTCGGAACAAGTTTCGCTCCTGGACCATATTGCAACGCCAACGGACGCAGGATTTTCGGAGATAGAAGCCATGGTTTCGGCATGGCAGAACCACGACCTCGGACACTTCGAAAATCTACTGGAGGACCGCAGAAAGCTTTGGCCGCAATCCGTCGACGCTGTCCTGACCAGGCGCAATGAGGATTGGGCGCCACTGATTGCCGAGATGGTCCGGGCCGGCACGCATAATCTGATAGTCGTAGGTGCCCTGCACCTCGTAGGACCAACAGGTCTTCCTGTCCTGCTGCGACAACAGGGCCTTCACCTGGCGCCCCGGCAAGACGTTTAACCGGATTGTCGCGCAGCGCTGCTGCAGATCGGCTCAGCGGTTTCCAAACGCCTGTTTCCTGTGGTAACCAGGGTGGAAACTACGCCCGCCCGCCGTTGCTGATTCCACTGCAATCGACGCTGGCGGTTTTTCCAGTTCGGCATTATCTGCGGACTTGCTGCGCGGAAAAGCGTTCGGAAATTCCGGCTCACGCCGCCCGCATTTCCTTGAGGTATAAGCCTTTCAGGCCCATCGGCAGTTTCGAAACTGCGCGGAAATAGGTGAACTAATAATATGCGAAAAAATTCGCTGTTACTGACGCGTCGGGCGCCATGCCCGTAATGGCGCGCCTGGAGCGGCAATCCGTGAGTATCGCGGTGATGTTTGTTCGTAAATACAATTCATTGGTCTGACGCAGCCTCGTCTTGGATTCACCTACCCGAAGCGCATCTCGCTGATGCGGCTGCAAGAATCGCATCACACCGATTGTCGGTTCTGTACCGTGTGTAGAATATCGTCGCAAGAAATCACCAGTCTGCTTCGGACCGGGATGCGAAAGGGGGCATAAATGAAAAGAAGTGAAATGCGGACGAAAGTCGCCGTAATGCTGTCTGCCGGCGCGAAGAAACAGGACGTTTTTGCTGAGTTATCGGGGCAAGGTGTAAAGGATCGGGCTCTTGCGTACCTTATTGCAACGCACGTAGACCCGCGCCGTTGCGCCGACAACAAGATCCATCGCAGGATCGTGATCGCGATTGCCTGCATCCAGTTGATGCTTGCGATTCTCCTGGGAGGGTATGTTGCCCTTAATGCGTCGATGGCTGTTGGTGTGGTGGTCGGCGCGATTGGAGTATTGTTCGCTATTCTGTTTTTGCGGGGGTTCTTGACCGACAACGCCACTATTTACACGGCGTTTATCTTTCTCTCGCTTTCCCAATTGCCGCGACAACTTCAGGGTTTCTCTGATGACCCCGTCTGGGCCTCTATTGGTCTGGGAGTCGGCGTTGTGATCATTGGTTATGTCTGGTTCGTTCGTCACCGGCTGTTTCCGGACCTGGCCATTGTCTCGGTCAGGAAGATCAACGGCAAGTATGTATTCTCGGACTAATCAGCCAATTCCCGGTAGTTCATCCGCCAGTATTTCGCGCCGGACTTGTCGAGCTGGAGGTACATGCGGCCGCTGTCTGGCAGACGGTTGCCGCTGTCTTCCGGGTTGTACCGGGCTCCTGACTTGAGTGTCGGTGAGCGGCATGGTGGTATCGCAGCGCGAAATTCGGTGGTAGCTGAGCTGATGCCACCAAAAATACCACCGGCTGTCACTGGTAACGCGTTGCAGGCGATGGCAACAAAAAACCCCGCAGCGCTATGTCTGGCGGGGTTTGCTGGCGAAACGTTGTGAACGTTCGGAGAGTACTTGGTGCCTCGGGCCGGAATCGAACCGGCACTCCTTTCGGAACCGGATTTTGAGTCCGGCGCGTCTACCAATTTCACCACCGAGGCAGGACCTCGGCACCATCCGTCGCTATTTACGACGGCTATGCGCCGGGTAGCCAAGAATTATGACCTAATTCAGCCCGCCCGGCAACCGGCGCCCACCACGCGCTCAAACCGTGCGCGAGAATTGCTCCGGGCGCTGCGTGCCGAGGTAGCGGTCGAACACCATGGCGATATTGCGCACGAACATCCGCCCGGCCGGCAGCACTTCGAGCCGGTTCGCGCCGCGCGCGACAAGCCCGTCTTCCTCGAACGAGCGCAGGCGTTCGAGTTCGGGTGCAAAGGCGCTCGGGAAACTCACGCCGTAGGCGGCCTCGAACTCGTCGAAGCGCAGTTCGAGATTGCACATCAGCTCAGTGATGATGTCGCGGCGCAGCCGATCGTCGGCGCCCAGGCGGATGCCGCGTGCAATCGCGAGCCGCCCCGCGTCAAGCGCGGCGCCATAGCCGGGCAGATCCTTCGCGTTCTGGGCGTAGACGTCGCCGACCTTGCCGATGGACGACGCGCCGAAGCCGATCAGGTCGCAGTCGGCGCGCGTGCTGTAGCCCTGGAAATTGCGATGCAGCGTGCGCTGCTTTTGAGCCACTGCGAGCTCGTCGGTAGGCAACGCGAAGTGATCCATGCCGATGTAAACGTAGCCCGCGTCGGTCAACTGCTCGACCACGAGCTGCAGCAGCGCGAGCCGTTCGGCGGGCGAGGGCAGCGCCGCCGCATCCATTTGCCGCTGCATCTTGAACAGATGCGGCATATGCGCGTAGCCGAACACCGAAAGGCGATCGGGTGCGAGCAGCAGGATTGTGTCGAGCGTACGCCGGAAGCTCGCCACGGTCTGATGCGGCAGTCCGTAGATCAGATCGACGCTGATCGATTCGAAGCGGTTCGCGCGTGCCGCATTGATGCATTCAACCGTCATCTCCAGCGGCTGCACGCGATTGATCGCGCGCTGCACGACCGGGTCGAAGTCCTGCACGCCGAGGCTCAGGCGGTTGAAGCCGAGGCCGCGCAGATGCGCAATAGTGGCCGCCGAGGCTTCGCGCGGGTCGATTTCGATCGAATATTCGCCCTCGTTGTCGGAGCGCAGCGTGAAGTGCGCGCGCGTGGCGGCCATCAGTGCGCTCATCTCGTCGGGCGAAAGGAAGGTAGGTGTGCCGCCGCCCCAGTGGAGCTGCGAGACGGGCCGCTTCGTGTCGAAAAGTGCGGCCTGCAGTTCCAGTTCGCGGATCATCTGTTTCAGATACGGTTTCGCGCGGGTGCGGTTTTTCGTCGCAACCTTGTTGCAGCCGCAATAAAAGCAGACGGTGTCGCAGAATGGAATGTGGAAGTAGAGGGAAAGATCGGTTTCTTCGGCACCGGGGTCGGTGGCGGCACGGAAGTAGTGGGCGGGATCGAAGTCTTCGCGGAACTGCAGCGCGGTGGGGTAGGACGTATACCGCGGGCCGTTCGCGCCGTACTTGGCCAGCAGGTCGGGGCGGAACAGGAGATCGGCGTCACGCATGCGGGGTTCTCGTTGTTGGGGCGCCGTGCGGCCGTGGCCGGCGCCATTTCGAGGCAACATTCGGGCAACACCCGGACATCGCTCGGGCCTGGCACCGGACGGCATAATTTCTTGCGCCGGATTGATCCAGTTTAAGAGTGCGGTGCGTTTGGCGTTTGTGTAAAAAGGTCGCAGCCGGCAATGGCACAATGCGTCTGGTTCGTCGCGAGGCGGATCGTATCGACTGATTCAGGAAGCAGATGGTGAGTGCCGTTTCCCCCTTCGACGTGCCGGGTCACGCATGTCGCCCCGGCTGCGGCGCGTGCTGCATCGCGCCGTCCATTACGAGCCCGATTCCGGGCATGCCCGGGGGCAAGCCCGCGGGCGTGCGCTGCATTCAGCTTGGCGAGGATCTGCAATGCGCGATCTTCGGTTCGCCGCTGCGGCCCGCATGCTGCTCGGGGCTGCAGCCGCAGGCCGAGATGTGCGGCGCCTCGCGCGAAGAGGCGATCGTCTGGCTCACGCGGCTCGAGTCGGCGACGCGGCCCTCGCCCGACGCCTGAGTGCGTCCTTCCCACGTTTCGAACGGCAGGCCTCGCGCCGCCCTTCAAGGAGATTTCGCATGATTCATACGGCAACGCGCGTTTCCCGGCGAGCCTTCCTCCTCGCGGCATGTGCCGCGGCGGGCACGGCCATGTCACTGGGCGCGTGTGCGACGGGTACCTTCCCGTTCATCCCCGATCACTACACGTTCTCGCAGGAGCAGGTGCAGGCGGCGGTCCAGCGCAAGTTCCCGTATCACCGCTCGTTGCAGCAACTCTTCGAGGTGACGCTGACGAACCCCGTCGTCGTGCTGCAGCCCGATCGCAATCGCGTGGCCGTCCGCCTCGACGCCGAGCTTCAGAGCCCGCTGTTGCAGCAGCCTGTCGATGGCGTTTTCACGCTATCGAGCGCGCTTGCGTGGGATGCCGCGAGCCGCTCGGTGGTGCTCCAGTCGCCGTCGGTCGACAGCGTGGACATGCAAGGCGCGGCCGCGGCCTACGGACAGCAGGTGGGCTCGGTGGCGGCGCTCGCTGCCGCGCAGTTGCTCAACAACTATCCCGTCTACACGTTCAAGCCCGAGCAATTGCAGTTTGCCGGGGTCAACTACGAACCGGGTACAATCAACATCCTTACAAACGGCATGCGAGTGCAGATCGTCGAGAAATAAGCCGACGCGACGCCGCCGCGTGCAGCCGCCGGCGGTCCCGTCTTCCGTCCGGCGCGAATCCTCGCGAGGAAACGGATGGACTGGATACTGTTCTGCAAGGCTTTGATTCTGGGTGTCGTCGAAGGGCTAACCGAGTTCCTTCCGGTATCGAGCACCGGCCATCTGATCGTTGCGGGCAGCGCGCTCAGCTTCGACGGCGACTACGAGAAGACCTTCGACGTGGTAATCCAGTTCGGGGCGATTCTCGCGGTGTGCTGGGAATTTCGCGGCAAGATCGGCAATGTGATCGCGGGGCTGCCCACGCGGCCCGACGCGCGGCGCTTCGCGTTGAACGTGATCGTCGCGACCGTGCCCGCCGTCGTGCTCGGCCTGCTGTTCGAAAAGGCGATCAAGTCGGCGCTGTTCGCGCCGGTGCCCGTGGCGTTCGCGCTGGTGGCCGGCGGCCTCGTCATACTCTGGGTGGAGGGGCGCCACCGTCGTTCCGGTGCGCCGGCCGCGCAGACGCCTGCGCGGGTACGCTCGATCGACGACATCCGGCCGCTGGACGCGTTCAAGGTCGGCTGTGCGCAGTGTTTTGCGCTGATTCCGGGTATGTCGCGCTCCGGTTCGACGATCATCGGTGCGATGCTGTTCGGCTTCGAGCGGCGCATCGCCACCGAGTTTTCGTTCTTCCTGGCGATTCCGGTGATCTTCGGCGCCACCGTCTACGAACTGCACAAGAACTGGCAAGCGCTCTCAATAGACTGGCTGAGTTTGTTCGGCGTGGGCTTCGTTGCCGCGTTCGTTAGCGCGTTTGCCTGCGTGCGCTGGCTGCTGCGCTTCGTTGCCTCGCACGACTTCACGGCGTTTGCGTGGTATCGCATCGTGTTCGGCCTCATCGTCCTGCTGTTCGGCTATGGCGGCGGGCTTGGCTGGGAAGACTGAAAATCAAAAGGGGCGCCTTGTGCGCCCCTTGTGCATGTTGCTGTCCGACAGACCGTTCAGTCCGCGCGGCGGCGGAACACGAGGTCCCATACGCCGTGGCCCAGGCGCAGGCCCCGTCGCTCGAATTTCGTGACCGGCCGATAGTCCGGGCGCGGCGCGTAGCCGTCTGCGGTGTTCTGCAGCGCGGGCGTCGCACTCAGCACTTCCAGCATCTGTTCGGCGTAGTTCTGCCAGTCGGTGGCGCAGTGCAGGTAGGCACCCGGCTTCATGCGCGAAACCAGCAGTTCGACGAACTTCGGCTGGATCAGGCGGCGCTTGTGATGGCGCGCCTTGTGCCACGGATCCGGGAAGAAGATATGCACGCCGTCGAGGCTCGCGGGCGCGATCATCTGTTCGAGCACCTCGACCGCGTCGTGCTGGATGATGCGGATGTTCGCCAGGTTTTGCTCGCCAATCAGCTTGAGCAGCGCGCCAACACCGGGTTCATGCACCTCGACGCCGAGGAAGTCGTCGTCCGGACGCAGCCCGGCGATTTCCGCCGTGCTCGCGCCCATGCCGAAGCCGATCTCAAGCACGCGCGGCGCGCGGCGGCCGAACACGGCGTCCCAGTCCGCCGGTTGCGGCGTGTAGGGGACGACGAAGCGCGGACCGAGATCGTCGAGCGCGCGGCGCTGGCCCGTCGAGACGCGGCCGGCGCGTGTCACGAAGCTGCGGATGCGGCGGCGGTGCAGGGCGTCGGTCGAAGCGCCTTCGGCGGACTCGTGCGACTCGCCCGATGCGTCGGGCAGCGGGCAGTCGGACGGGACTGCGTCGTTCGGATCGTGATTCATCTTCGCGGATGGGCAGGTGAGGGCAGTGCGCGTTGCGGCCAGACCATGCGGCGCGGAGTCGGCGGGGCAGGCGGGGCGTTTGCGTCTGCTGAAAACAGGATATTGCAGGATCGCGGGATCGGGATCAGGCGGCGGCGCGGACAGGTGGCAGACGGAACCCGCGGGTGCCGCGGGCGCTGCCGTGGCGACCGGCGCCAAAACCGACGCGCATTATAACAGTGCCGTCACGCCGGGCCGCCGGGCGACACGGGATCCTCGTCCGGCTTCTCAATCTGCCGAGATCGTGATGTAGACAGGCGCCGGATAGGTCAGCTCGAAAGCGTCGATGCGGCAGGCGCGCACGTCCAGCAACAGGCGTTCGAGTTGTGCGGCGCGGTCAAGTAGCGGTTGGGCCTCGGAGGGCCCGCGCTCTCCGGCGTCCGCCAGCAGCTTCTTGCGGGCGGTCGCAATTAGCGCGATCGCGCTGGGGCGGGAGATGAAAAATCGTTCCATCGCTGACGGCCTCGCGGGTTGCGCGAAGCGAGTCGGGGTAAGCCGGATCACGGCGTGCCAGCGTGACAAACGCCGGGATGACCCAGGGTGAGCCGGACTTCGAACCTGCGAGAGGGAATTCAGGACAACCCGGGGCTCCTGCACGAGGCCCTTAGCGGGGCTCCGGTAGGTCCGGCAAGATCATGCGGCACTGATGAGCCGATGTGGAGCGGGCGATGGGAATCGAACCCACGTCTCCAGCTTGGGAAGCTGGGGTAATAGCCATTATACGACGCCCGCAGAGCCGGTGATTCTACAGGGAATTTTGGGGTTTGGGCAGTGGGGTGGTTTGGAGGCTGGCATCGAAACTGGCGCGGGTCGCTGGTGGAGCGGTGGCATAACTGGCGGCGAATGTTAGGTTGAGTGCAGTCTGCGGTACCTGGCTAGACCGCTCTTACCCCTTGGCTGAATCAAACGAGCAACGCATTCTCGATATACGCAAACCGGATGATCTAGTGATCGACAAGAGCTCCCGGAACTTGATGTTATACGGGAATCCCGTATAATTTATCTATACGGACCGTGATCGAGACCCCGACTTTCCAGAGACAAGCTGAACGCATTTGGTCTGATGTTGAGCGTCTCGAATTCATTAGTTGGATAGCAGCCAATCCTGATGCCGGGGATGTGATTCCGGGTGCAGATGGCGCTCGCAAAGTGCGGTGGAAGCGTGCCGGTACGGGTAAATCTGGCGGTACGCGAGTGATTTACTTCAACCTGACCGATGAGGAAATCGTGTTGCTCGTAGCTATCTATGCCAAAGCCGAACGCGAGAACATGCTCCCCAAAGACATCCGAAAGGTGATGTGATGGACATCGAGAAAATTGCTAAGGCAATCGAGGCCGACGCCGGTGAGTCGTTGCCAGATCTACGTCAAGCGCTTGAGGAAGCAGGGGCGCGCATTGGTCGTATGACGACTCCGGAGCAGATGCTTGTGCGTCAGGCGCGTGAGGCAGCAGGTATGACTCAACCTGCATTTGCCGAGCGAATTGGTACGCCGGTTGCTACCTTGCGCGACTGGGAGCAGGGTCGCTTTGCGCCGTCGGGCGCGGTGCTGTGCCTGCTACGCTTGCTTACCCGGCACCCCGAACTGACGGCTGAACTTGCCGCGTAGTTCTCACTGATCGTATTTGCCCATATGGAGCCCGCCTTTGAGCGGGCTTTTTCATAACGACGCCGCCCGCATCCGTCAAATTCCAAACAACGTGAGCGATACCGCCGCGCGTGTGATCACCATCAGCAGCACCTGCACGATGACGAAGAGCAGGATTGGAGAAAGATCGAGCCCGCCGAACTGCGGGACGATGCGACGCAGCGGGTTAAGGAACGGCGCTGTCAACTGGAACAGCACTGGCATGGCCGGCGACTGCGGATTGAGCCACGACAGCAGCGCCATCAGGATCGTGAGCCAGATGAGCAGATTGAGCGCCCATTTCACGACGGTCAGCACGGCGACGACAAGGAGGGTCGGCAAGAGGCCGAACGGATCGACGCCGGCCAGCCAGACCATCACCAGCACGTAGGCAATGGCGGCGATCAGCGCGGCGACCACGCTGGCCCAGTCGATGCCGCGCATGCCGGGTATGACGCGTCGCAGCGGCAGCACGAGCCAGTTGGTCACCTGTTGCACCGCGTGGCTGACCGGGTTGTAGGCAGCGACCCGGACGTACTGCAGCCAGGCGCGCAAAAGCAGGGCGGCGCCAAACAGCGTGAAAATCGTGTTGAGCAGAAAGCGGGCGATATCGCCGAACATCGGTGTTTTTTCTCCGTAGGGCTGGCGGTGGCGCGGACGGCCGCCGGGTCGTGATCAGGGTTGAGGCGGCGTTGCTTAGACCGAGATTTTGATCTCGCTGATCAGGATCGTGCCATTTCCGCCGTCGGTGTAGTTGGGAATGTCGTCGAGCAGCGTTTTGGCATGCGGCTGGAACACGGCGTAGAACGCTTCCGCGGTGTCGAACAGGAAGTGGCCCGCCGCGACATACGGCGGCGGCGTGCCCGGCGGCCCCGCATTGATGCCGATATCGACCGACCAGCCGCGCAGCGCATCGCCGAACAGGCGCGCGGCAAGCGGCATGTGGTGCGTACAGTAGTACTCGCTGTCGAAACGTCCGTTTTCGCGGTACGGATAGAGGATGCTGACCTTGATCATTGTGCGTTCTCGTCGGTGAATCCCGGGGCGCGGGCCGTATGGTCCGGGCGGCGCGCGCCGTTGCCACATTACCACGGCTTTCGCGGGCGCTGTGTAGTGCCGCGCGCCGAGGCGCCGGCATCGTGCGCAATCTGCACACGTGCGCAGGCTATGTTCGATATCGTACCGATACGCAGGATCGTGGCAGCTACAAAGAGCGAAGGATAGTCTGACAGACACGCTGCTGGGGCGCCATGTATTGCCTGCGCCGCTCATGGCGCAGAAATTGCATAGCTCCGGTCCCCAAGGCCCAAACGGCCTGGCTCAAAGCGATCGACAATGCAAGTGGGATATGCGCTACGAATGCGGCTATCTCACAACAAGGCAGTCAGTGTCTCAAAATTTGCGCACAATGGTCTCAAGCGTTTCGGTTTTGTCGTTGCAGTCCTGAGCTGTTTCCTGTCGGTAGTCCGATTCGGGAGTTCGCCATGAGCATCTTCGCTTACCGAAAGCATCTGCGGTTTCTTACGCCCGTCCAGCGGCGCCGCTGGTGGGATCAGAAGAAGCGCCTGAAGCCCAGGGTGCAGATCAGCGGTGCTTACGTGCCGCCCAGCATCACCCGCGAGTTCACTTATGTGAAGGTCGGATAGGGGTCGGCATAGCCGCCGGGGCGGCGCTTTCAGCCCGTTCTCAGCCAGCAGCAGGATGCCCGGTCGACGACCGGGCATCGTCGTTTACGGGCGCGGCGAACGGCGCCTCCAGCCAATTTGTAATCAAACTTTACCGGGCAATTTGTCTCGCCGGGTGCACCGGACGGTAAGAATGACAGCCCGCCGCTACGTCTGACGATTAATGCCTTGGGGCGGCGCGTCTGCGGGGTTCTACTAATGCGTGCCTGTCGCACGGGTGCGTCAGAGGGCAGCACTCTGTAAAAACAGGCTTGCAATTTGCAACAAATGCCCACCGCCAGAGCGCCGTGTTTTCGATACATTGGAATCGTCGGTTGTGTCCGTCTGTCTAACAGATTGAAGTTGGCGCCATTGCTGGCTGTCAGGAGAAGAGAAGTGAAAAAGACCGTTTCGTTTATCGTTGCCGCTGCGCTGGGTCTGGGGCTCGTCAGCGCGGCCGAGGCGCACGTTTCGGTGGGTATCGGTATCGGCATTCCCGTTGCACCCGCTTATCCGGTGTACGCAGCGCCGGTCTACGCGCCGCCGCCGCCCGTCGTTTATGCACCGCCGCCGGTTGTCTATGCGCCGCCGCCTGCGGTCGTCGTCGGCGGCTACTGGGGCCATCCGTACTGGGGGCATCCGTATTATCGCGGCTACTACCACGGTTATCACGGTTATTACCACGGCGGTTATTACCGTCATTGATCGCGCGGGCGGCTCCGGGCCGCCTCGTGACCGTTTTGCGCAAACGGCGCAACGTATGGCTCATGCCGCGTTGCGCCGTTTGCTTTTTGCGCGTCCCCCGGTGAGACGCCTTCGTGGAATCAGGACGCGTGCTGGACGATCAGGTCGCGATAGCCGTGCACGATCACGCTATATGAGAACCATGCAAATAGCAGCGCGGAAACCACGTGACACGCGCGCAGCAGCCCGGTGCCGGCACGCTTGCGTCCGTGGCTCGCGAGGCTGCAGAGGAAGAGGGTCCAGCCGAGGCCGCCGAGGAAGAAGCCGGAGAGAAATAGCGCCGCCGCGCCCGCGCTCGTCGCGCCCGACTTCGCAATCAGCGCGCCGCCCACGGCCGCGAACCACAAGATCGCGCTAGGCGAAGAAAGCGCGAGCAGCACGCCGCGCAAGAAGCCGCGCCACGGGCCTGGCAGCGGCGAGGCGAGGTCCGCCTCGCCCTCGACAGGCGGCGCAGCGGCCGGGTTGAGCGCCTCGCGCGCCATCTTCCAGGTGAGCATCAGCAGAATGGCCGAGCCGCCGATCCAGACGACCCAGCGTACGGCCTCGAACTGCAGCAATGCCGCCATGCCCGCGAGGGCGAGCGCCGCGTAGATGAGATCGCCGAAACAGGAGCCGAGGCCCAGCCAGAATCCTGGCCGGAAGCCGTGCGAGAGCGTGAGCGAGATGATCGCGACGTTGACGAGACCGATATCGAGGCAGAGCGAGAGCGAAAGGAAAAAGCCGTCGGACAGCAGGGAGAAGTGAGGCATTGAAGCGATTTCTTGTTCGAATGGAGCGCGTGGCGTCCGGATTTCAGGGCGTCCACACCGTGCGCGTGGGCGCCCATAGTAAGCTTTCGTTAATCAGACGCCAATACACAGGTATTTGAGCTCGACGTACTCGTCGATGCCGTACTTCGAGCCTTCGCGCCCGAGCCCCGACTGCTTGACGCCGCCGAACGGCGCAACCTCGTTCGAGATGAGGCCCGTGTTGATTCCCACCATCCCGTACTCGAGCGCTTCGGCCACACGCCACGCGCGAGCGATGTCGCGGCTGTAGAAGTACGCCGCAAGCCCGAAATCGGTGTCGTTGGCGAGGCGGATCGCGTCCGCTTCGTCTTCGAAGCGGAACACGGCCGCGACGGGTCCGAAGGTCTCTTCCTGTGCGATCAGCATGTCTCGCGTGGCGTTCGCGAGCACCGTCGGTTCGACGAAGCGGCCCTCGCGCACGCTGCCTCCCGTGACGAGCGTGGCGCCCTTCGCGGTGGCGTCACCGATGTGCTGGACTACCTTTTCGACTGCGGCGTCGTCGATCAGCGGGCCTTGAGTCACGTCCGACTCGAAGCCGTTGCCCACGCGGATGCCGCGCGAGGCCGCGGCGAGCTTGCCGACGAAGGCGTCGTAGACGGAGTCGTGCACGTAGAAGCGGTTCGTGCAGACGCAGGTCTGGCCCGCGTTGCGGTACTTCGAGATCGTGGCGCCCTCGACCGCGGCGTCGAGGTCGGCGTCGTCGAACACGATGAACGGGGCGTGACCGCCGAGTTCGAGCGCGATCTTCTTGACCGTCGGCGCGCACTGCCGCATGAGGATGCGGCCCACCGGCGTGGAACCCGTGAACGACAGATGCCGCACGACGTCGCTCTCGCACAGTACCTTGCCGATTTCGATCGAGTTCGCCGCGCTGGCCGTCAGGACATGGAACACGCCGCGCGGCACGCCCGCGCGCTGCGCGAGCTCCGCCAGGGCCAGCGCGCAAAGCGGCGTCTGCTCGGCGGGCTTCACGACGATCGTACAGCCCGCCGCGAGCGCGGGCGCGACCTTGCGGGTGATCATCGCGATGGGGAAATTCCAGGGCGTAATCGACGCGCAAACGCCGATCGGCTGCTTCAGGACGACTAACTTTCTATCTGCCGCGGGACTCGCCAGAACGTCGCCGTTCACGCGCTTCGCCTCTTCCGCGAACCATTCGAGAAACGAGGCGCCGTAGGCGACTTCGCCGCGCGCTTCGGCAAGCGGCTTGCCCTGTTCGGCGGTCATGATGACGGCCAGGTCGTCCGCATGCTCGGTCACGAGTTCGAACCAGCGACGCAGAACCGCCGCGCGCGCCTTGCCCGTGAGCGTGCGCCACGCGGGCAGGGCCGCGTGCGCCGCGGCGATCGCGCGGCGCGCCTCGTCCGCGCCGCAGTCCGGCACGCGGGTGATCTCGGCGTTGTCGGCGGGATCGAGCACGGCGAACTCCGTCGTGCCGCCGCTCCATTCGCCGTCGATCCAGGCGCGGGTCTTGAAAAGTGCGGGATCCTTTAACTGTGTCAGGCGCTCCGATGCCAGCAGAATCATCTTCGTGTCTCCTGAGTGCGTGAGCGGCGGGCAGGAGACACGTGGTGCCTCAGAGCCCGAGTTCGTCGTACAGCTTGTCGACGCGGGTTTTCACGTCGGCGTCCATTTCGATGGCGCGGCCCCATTCGCGCGAGGTTTCGCCAGGCCACTTGTTGGTCGCGTCGAGGCCCATCTTCGACCCGAGCCCTGCGACGGGCGAGGCGAAATCCAGATAGTCGATAGGGGTGTTCTCGACGAGCACGGTATCGCGCGCGGGGTCGATGCGCGTCGTGATCGCCCAGATCACTTCCTTCCAGTCGCGGATGTTCACGTCATCGTCGACCACGACGATGAACTTTGTATACATGAACTGGCGCAGGAAACTCCAGACGCCGAACATCACGCGTTTGGCGTGCCCGGGATAGCTCTTCTTCATCTGCACGATCGCCATGCGATAGCTGCAGCCTTCGGGCGGCAGATAGAAGTCCGTGATTTCAGGGAACTGCTTTTGCAGCAGCGGCACGAATACCTCGTTGAGCGCCACGCCGAGCACGGCGGGCTCGTCGGGCGGCTTGCCGGTGTAGGTCGAGTGGTAGATCGCATCGCGGCGCATCGTCATGCGTTCGACCGTGAAGACGGGGAACCACTCCTGTTCGTTGTAGTAGCCGGTGTGATCGCCGTACGGGCCTTCGAGCGCGTGCTCGTACGCCGCGCTCGCGCCCCTGGTGGGACGCGGCGGCGCGCCAGCGGGCGCCGGTTCCGGAACGCCCGCCTGCGGATAAATGAAACCTTCGAGGACGATTTCCGCGCGCGCCGGCACTTGCAGCGTGTCGACGCCGGGCGTCAGGCACTTCGCAAGTTCGGTTCGGCTGCCGCGCAGAAGGCCGGCGAACTGGTATTCGGAAAGCGTGTCGGGCACGGGCGTCACGGCGCCGAGAATGGTCGCCGGATCGGCGCCGAGCACGACCGCGACCGGGTAGGGCTGGCCGGGGTGGCGCAGCGCGAACTCGCGGAAGTCGAGCGCGCCGCCCCGGTGCGCGAGCCAGCGCATGATGAGCTTGTTGCGGCCGATCAACTGCTGGCGGTAGATACCCAGGTTCTGGCGCGTCTTGTTCGGCCCGCGTGTTACGGTGAGGCCCCAGGTGACGAGAGGGCCGGCGTCGCCAGGCCAGCAGGTCTGGACAGGCAGCTTCGCAAGATCGACGTCCTGCCCTTCCCAGACGATTTCCTGGCACGGCGGCGAGCCGACCGTCTTCGGCGCCATGTCCCAGACCGCCTTCGCCAGCGTAAGCAGCTTGCCCGCATCTTTCAGGCCGCGCGGCGGATCGGGTTCCTTGAGCGCGGAGAGCAGGCGGCCCACGTCGCGCAGCGATTCCAATGCGGCGCCGTCGCCCGCGCCGCCTTGATCCGGTGCGGGCGCGTCGATGCCCATCCCGAGCGCAACGCGGCGCGGCGTGCCGAACAGGTTGCCGAGGACCGGGAACGCATGGGTCGAGCGGTTCTCGAAGAGGAGTGCCGGGCCGCCCGCGCGCAGCACGCGGTCGCACAGCTCGGTCATTTCCAGCACCGGGGAGACGGCTTGCGGCACGCGGCGCAGTTCGCCGAGGCTCTCGAGGCGACCGATGAAGTCGCGCAGGTCTTTGTATTTCATCAGGAAAGGGTCGGGGCCACAGCGGCGGGTCGATTGTCGATTTTACCTGTGTTGGTTGGCACACGCTGGCCACCATAATGCGAAATGGTTACAAACGCCCGGTAAATGGCCGCAAACACGCATGGCGCGCGGGTCTCGACCGATTGAAGGCTGTTCATCATTACAATTAGTTATAGATTTGACAATCTATAGTATTGACGATCTATAAAACGCTGCTAGAATCCGTCCACACTGGTTGCAGGGCTTGCAATTTTTAGCCATCGTCCCGGTCCTTCAGACGCAACGCGTCGCCGTTTAGCCGACTCCCTGCACGGCTTTTCACGGTCTAGATTGGTTGTCCATCGCCAGCGCGCCTGTGCGCTGGCTTTTTGCGTGAGAACTCCCGCGTGCCCTTGCGCGCGCCTCAAGCAGTAACGGAGGAGTTCCACCACGGCGTACTCGCCGTTTTCCCGACGCCGCTGCCGCACCAGCCAGGGCGCGCGGTGTCTTGATCCTGCATCGGGCTGATGGCCTCGTGCCGCCCCCGTTTGGCCGGATCATGCAACATGGGGAGATCTGTAGATGAATACCTGGTTATCGTGGTGGCGCGCCGACGAGCGTGTAGCGCTTGGCCTGCGTGCGTTGCTGCGGCGTGGCACCCGTCTGAGCCATCACCTGTTCAGTATTGTTGGCGGCTGTGCCGTCCTGCTCGCGCTTGCCCTCTGGCTGCTGCCCACGTGGCGCGGCACGCTGGCCGCGCGCGTCATGCCCTTCGTTTCGGCGGCCGTGCAGGCCGGTCCGGCGCGCCTCCTGCAAGGCAATCCGCTGCCTTCGCTCGTGCCTCCAGGCGCGGCGGGCGACGAGAGCGAGAACGACGGTTCGACGCTGCCGGTGGCCCTCACGCCCGACGCCGGCGCAAACGGCGCCGGCAACGCGCAACCTGGGCCCGGTCTGGCCACGCTCGACGCGGTCACGCTCAACGGCCTCGATCCGCGTTCGCTGCCCAGCGTCGGCACGCTGGCGCATATGATCCCGTCGCAGCGCATCACGCCCGATGCCCGCGACGATCGCATCCTCGTTTCTGAGAGCGAGCAGGCGCTGGTCGCGAGCTATCTCGCGCGCCGCTATCGCGTGGCGCAGGAGCCGGTGGGCGAACTGGTGAAGGCTGCGTTCGATACCGGCCGGGAAGTGGGGCTTGATCCTCTGCTGTTGCTGGCGGTGATGGCGATCGAGTCGGGCTTCAATCCGTATGCCGAGAGTGGTGTCGGCGCACAGGGCCTGATGCAGGTGATGTCGAAGGTCCATTCCGACAAGTTCCAGTACTTCGGTGGCCAGAACGCGGCACTCGACCCGGTCGCGAACATCAAGGTCGGCGCGCTCGTGCTGAAGGATTGCATCGCGCGCGGCGGCTCGGTGCCGGGCGGTTTGCGTCTGTACGTCGGTTCGACGTCGCAGGACGACGGCGGCTACGGCGCGAAAGTGATGGCCGAGCGTTCGCGTCTGCGCGACGTCGCCCGTGGCCGCAACGTGCCGATCAATGCGCCGCAAGCGCCCGTTACCACGGCTTCGGCCACGACGGCCGCGCCACAGAAGGTGGCGAGCAACAAGCGCGTGCAGGTGACGCTCGACGGCGCTCATCCGATCGTCGAGAAGCCGGCGGTTACGCCGGTCAAGGCGGATCCGGATCAGGACGACGCCAGCGCGAGCGCGCAGAAGCGTAGTTCTTCACCCGAGCTTGGCGCATAAGTCGTCAGCAGCGAGATAGCCGGCCAATCGCCGGACGAAAAAAATGGCGCCCCTGGGCGCCATTTTTATTTGTGCCGGGTTGCGGGCTAGCGGCTGAACAGCCTGTGCAGCCGCTCGACGGCCTCCTCCAGCCGTTCGTACGCCGTGGCATAGGAGAGCCGCACGTACTGGTGTGGCGCTGCCGTGCCGAAATCCATCCCCGGCACCATCACCGTGCCTGCCTCGTGCAGCATCGCGCGCGTCAGGGCATCGCTGTCGCCGGCGGCAGGGTGCGCGACGTGCGTGCAGTCGGCATAGACATAGAATGCACCGTCGGGCATGACCGGCACGCGGAACCCGAGCGATTCGAGCGCCGGTGCGATGAAGTCGCGGCGACGCCGGAATTCGAGGCGGCGCGACTCGTAGATCGCGAGCGTGTCCGGTTCGAAGCAGGCCAGCGCCGCGTGCTGGGCGAGCGCCGACGCGCAGATGAAAAGGTTTTGCGCGAGCTTTTCGAATGCACCGACCAGCGCCGGAGGCACGACGAGCCAGCCAAGCCGCCAGCCGGTCATGTTGAAGTACTTCGAGAAGCTGTTGACGGTCACGACATCGTCGCCGAACGACAGGGCGGACACCGGCGGCGCATCGTAGCTCAGCCCCTGATAGATTTCGTCGACGATCGTGAAGCCGCCGCGTTCGCGCACCGTCTGCACGATGCGCCGAAGCTCGTCGGGCTCGATCGAGGTGCCGGTGGGATTCGAGGGCGAGGCGAGCAGCACGCCGCGCGTACGCGGGGTCCAGAGCCGCTCGACGTCGGCCGCCGTGAGCTGGAAGCGAGCCTCGGGGCCGCTCGGCACGAGCACCGGCTTGCCTTCTGCCGCGGCCACGAAGTGCCGGTTGCAGGGATAGCAGGGGTCGGGCATCAGCACTTCGTCGTCGCGGTCGACGAGTGCCGTACAGGCGAGCAGGAGTGCCGCCGAAGCGCCTGCCGTGACGACGACGCGAGCTGGATCGATCGTCAGGCCGTGCGCATGCTGGTAGTGCGCGGCAATCGCCTCGCGCAGCGCGTGGATGCCGAGCGCACTCGTATACTGCGTGACCCCGCGGCGTAGCGCCGCTGCGGCGGCGTCGACAACGGGCTCCGGCGCCGTGAAGTCCGGTTCGCCAATCCCCATGTGAATGATGTCGCGCCCGGCGCGTTCGAGCTTGGCCGCTTCCTTGGCCAGTTCCATGACGTAGAACGGCTGGATCGCGTCGACGCGCGCAGCAAGCCGCAGGAGCGGTTCGGCAACGGTATTCATGCGGGTGATTCCAGTTTCTTGCTGCCGGCAGAACCGGCGGGTCCGCCGGCGCGGACCGTAAAACGACAGCGAATTCGCAAGGCGGCGGGGCGCACGAGTGCGGCGCGCCCCGCCGCGCGAGACATCACGACCTGCGCGCGGCCTGGGTTTCCGCGGTGCGCAGTTGCACCGCGAGCTTGTCGAGCACGCCGTTGACGTACTTGTAGCCGTCCGAGCCGCCGAACGTCTTCGCCAGTTCGACCGCCTCGTTGATCACGACGCGGTAGGGGATGTCGACGTGGTGCGTCAACTCGTAGGTCGCGACCAGCAGCACCGCGCGCTCGACGGGCGAGAGCTGCTCGATCGGACGGTCGAGGCAGGGCGCGATGGCGGCCGAGAGCGTGTCCGAATCGCGGATCACGCCGTGCAGGATGGCGTCCAGATGCTCGTGATCCGCCTTGTCGTAACCCTGCGAACCGCGCAACTGCGCGTCGATCTCGCCGGCGGGCACAGCCGACAGCAGCCACTGATATAACCCCTGCGTGGCCAGTTCGCGGGAGCGGCGACGCGCGCTCTTCATTGCTCTTCCTCTTCGTCTTCCTCGTCTTCGTCCTCATCGCCGCCGTCGAGCTGCTCGAGCGCGACCGTGAGGTTCGCCATTTCGACCGCGACGCGCGCCGCGTCACGACCCTTCTCGGTCATGCGCGCGACAGCCTGCTCGTCGTTTTCCGTGGTCAGCACGGCGTTCGCCACCGGCACGCCGAAGTCGAGCGCGATGCGCGAAATGCCCGCGCCGCTCTCGTTCGAAACGAGCTCGAAGTGATAGGTCTCGCCGCGCAGGACCGCGCCGAGCGCGATCAACGCGTCGAACTGGCCGCTTTCGGCGAGCTTTTGCAGCGCGAGCGGGATTTCGAGCGCGCCGGGCACGGTGACGAGCAGCACGTCTTCGCCGACCACGCCGAGGCGTTCGAGTTCTTCGATGCAGGCGTCGGCCAGGCCGTTGCAGACGGGTTCGTTAAAGCGCGACTGGACGATGCCGATGCGCAGTCCGTCGCCGTCGAGGTTCGGTTGGTATTGTCCGATTTCCATGTGGTGTCCGTTGGTTCGGTTGTGCGTGGTGACGCGTATGAGTGGGCGCGGAGTGCCTTGTGCCGGGTGGTACTTGTGGCTCAGGCGCGCGTTGCGGCGTGCTCGGCGGCTTCCGGCGGGCACGGCGCTTCGGCGCTGCTGCCGGGCATCGGCACGAAGCCCGTGACTTCGAGCCCGTAGCCCGACATGCTGCCGAGGCGGCGCGGTTTCGACAATACCTGCATGCGGCCCACGCCGAGTTCGCGCAGGATCTGCGCGCCGATGCCGTAAGTCTTGAAGTCCACCGGACGGCGCGCGAGCGCCTCCGCGCGTTCTTTCTGGTCGAACGCCTTGAACATCTCGATCAGATGTTCCTTGGTGTCGCCGCAGTTGAGCATGACGATCACGCCGAGATCGCGTTCGGCGATTTCGCGCATGGCCGCGTCGAGCGTCCACGAGTGCGTGGACGAGCCCGTTTCCAGCAGGTCCAGCATGGAAAGCGGCTCGTGCACGCGCACCGGCGTTTCGCTCTCGGGCGTGGGCGTGCCGCGCACGAGGGCGATGTGCGGCGTGCGCGTCGGATGATCGACGTACATGACTGCACGGAAGGCGCCGTGCGCCGTCTGCATGGTGCGCTCCGCCACGCGTTCGACGATCGATTCCGTGCGGCTGCGGTAGTGGATCAGGTCGGCGATGGTGCCGATCTTCAGGTTGTGCTCCTGCGCGAACTCGATGAGGTCGGGCAGGCGCGCCATCGTGCCGTCGTCCTTGATGACTTCGCAGATCACGGAGGCCGGCGTGAGGCCCGCGATTGCCGTGAAGTCGCAGCCGGCCTCGGTGTGGCCCGCGCGCACGAGCACGCCGCCCGGCTGCGCCATGATCGGGAATACGTGGCCCGGCTGCACGATGTGCTCGGCGCGCGCGTCGTGCGCGACCGCGGCCTGGATCGTGCGGGCGCGGTCGGCGGCGGAAATGCCGGTCGTCACGCCCTCGGCCGCCTCGATGCTCACCGTGAACGCGGTGCCGTACTGCGTGCCGTTGCGGTAGGTCATGAGCGGCAGGTTGAGCTGCTTGCAGCGTTCCTGCGTGAGCGTCAGGCAGATCAGGCCCCGACCGTACTTCGCCATGAAGTTGATGGCCTCGGGCGTGATGAATTCCGCGGCGATGACGAGGTCGCCCTCGTTTTCCCGGTCTTCTTCGTCGACGAGGATCACCATCCGGCCGGCTTTGAGCTCGGCGATGATCTCCAGGGTGGTGGCGAGGGTCATGTTGGTGAGGTCTTTTCGGGAAAGCGCATATTTTACGCCACGGCGGGCGGCAAGTTGCTGTCAGCGGGGATGAGGGTTGGCCGAACGGCCGGCTGGGCAGCGCAAAACGCAGTCGGCACAATAGTAACGGTTGACGTTATTAACGCATTGCGTTACTATCCCCGATGATTACTTCGTTTGCATGCCGTGATACCGAGGCGCTCTTCTTTGGGCGCCGTGTCGCCCGCTTTGCCTTGATCGAACGGGTGGCGATTCGCAAGCTGCAGCAGATCCACGCCGCCGCCACGCTCTCGTTTCTGCGAGCGCCGCCCGGCAACCGGCTGGAGCGCTTGTCGGGCGATCGCGAAGGCTGGTACAGCATCCGCATCAACGTGCAATGGCGGATCTGCTTTCACTTCGAAGACGGCGAGGCAGCGGAGGTCCGCATCATCGACTACCACTGAGGAGCAGCAACATGGTACGGGAAGTTCCGCTTGCAACACCGGGCGAGATTCTTTCGGAAGACTGGCTCAAGCCCATGGGCATCAGCCAGTACGCGCTCGCCAAGGCGATCGGCGTGCCGCCGCGCCGCATCAACGAGATCGTGCTCGGCAAGCGCGCCATCACGGCCGACACCGCCGTGCGCCTCGCCGTCTATTTCGGCACCGACGCGCGCAGCTGGATGGAGCTGCAGGCGCATTACGACACCGAACTCGCGCGCGAGCAATTGCAGGACGTGCTCGCGCGCATCCAGCCGCGCGTGCCTGCCGAGCCTGCTTGAAACCGGCGTGAAACCGGCCTGAAACCCGACTGAAGCGTTGCTGCCGCGCCCGCGCGTGGTAGCACCGATGCGTCAGCGCAGGATGACGTCGTCCGCAAGACCCTTCGTCAGTTCGAGCGCCTGGCGCTCGAACAGCCGGCGATACAGCCCGCTCTCGCGGCGAATCAGGGCGTCGTGGCTGCCTTCTTCCACCACGCGCCCGCGCTCCAGCACGAGCAGCCGGTCGAGCGAGCGCACCGTCGAGAGCCGGTGCGCGACGACCACGGTCGTCCTGCCCACCATCAATCGCTCCATGGCCTGCTGGATCAGCACTTCGCTTTCGCTGTCGAGGCTCGAAGTCGCTTCGTCGAAGATCAGGATCGGTGCGTTCGCGAGGAACGCGCGTGCAATCGCCACTCGCTGGCGCTCGCCGCCCGAGAGCTTCACGCCGCGCTCGCCCACGAGCGTGTCGTAACCGTGCGGCAGCGCGGCGATGAAGTCGTGCGCGCTGGCCTGCCTTGCCGCGCGCTCGATCTCGGCGCGCGTAGCGCCTGGCCGTGCATAGGCAATGTTCTCCGCGAGCGAGCGGTGGAACAGCACCGGCTCCTGCTGCACGATGGCGATCTGCGAACGCAGCGAGGCCTGCTGCACGCGCGCGATGTCCTGGCCGTCGATCGTGATGCGGCCGCCGGACACGTCGTACAGGCGCTGAATCAGCTTGATCAGCGTCGTCTTGCCCGAGCCCGAGTGGCCGACGAGACCCACGCGCTCGCCCGGCGCGATCCGCAGCTTGAGGTTCTCGTAGAGCGGCCGTTGATCTGCACCGTAGCGGAACGTCATGTTTTCGAACTGGATGTCGCCGCGGTCGATCACGATGGGCGGTGCGCCCGGCTTGTCGTCGATCCCGAGCGGCTGGGCGTCCAGCATCACGAGTTCTTCCATGTCGTTGACCGAGCGCTGCAGGTTGCGAACGTGCATGCCGACGTCGCGCAGATAGCCCTTCAGCAGGAAGAACAGCGTGAGCGCGAACGTGATGTCGCCGACGCTCGCGAGCCCGCGCGCCCACAGCATGAGCGCTGCGCCGAGAATCGCCGCCTGCATGGCCACGAGCAGCACGCCCTGTACGCCGCCGTTGAACGTGCCGCGCCGCCACGTGCGTCGCGTGCGCTTGTCCCACTTCGAAACGACGCGCGCGAGCCGCGCCTCTTCGCGCGTTTCCGCGCCGAACGCCTTGACGACCGCGTTGCAAGAAATTGCGTCGGCGAGCGCGCCGCCCATCTTCGTGTCCCACGCGTTCGCGAGCCGCGCGGACGGCGCGACGTAGAAGAGCGAAAGCGAGACCGTGATGGCGAGATAGAGCAGGGAACCGAGGCCTACCACGAGTCCCATCACATGCCACTGCAGCGCGAGCAGGACGGTCGAGCCGACCAGCATCACGAGCGAGGGAAAGAGGGCGACGAGCAGCGTGTCGTTGAGCAGGTCGAGCGCCCACATGCCGCGCGTGATCTTGCGCACGGTCGAGCCCGCGAAACTGTTCGCGTGCCAGTCGGTGGAGAAGCGCTGCACACGGTGGAACGCCTGCGTGGCGATCTCGCTCATCATCCTCAGCGTGAGCACGATAATGTTCTGGAATGCTAACTGGCGCATGAGCGTGCCTGCCAGCCCGAGCGCGGTGAGCATCCAGAACGCGGCAATGGCGGCATGCCACGTAGGCGCCGCGCCGCTCGCGGCGTTGCGGGCCAAGGCGTCGACGAGTTCGCCCGCGTAATGCGGCGTGAACACGTCGGCGAGTGCGCCGAACAGCGCGGCGAGCGCCACGGCAAGCACGCGCGCAGGTTGGCGTGTCCAATGGCGCCAGGTGAAGCCGAGAACGTCTCGGAACGTGCGTCCGCCGGAACCGGTCTTTGTCTTTTGGTCGGTCATGGATAGCGTACTCCGGACTTTGCGTCCGGAGGCCCCAATGGAAAGTGGCTACGGAAAATGGGTTCGTGCGTCCTGGCTGCGGCCGGACGCACTACCTCGGAATCACGAAAAGGCTACGCAGCGAAAGTTTGGGCCGCGCGAAAGACCTGATCGGGGCGCAATCGCTGGGTGCAATTACGTCAGTGCCCGCGAAAAACTCGTGGCGAACCCGACATCACGCGAGGCATCGGCATGCCGGCGGCCATCTGAATGTTGTTGATCATCTCAGCCTCCTCGTGGAATCGGGTGAAGGGAAGGGCGCCGCTCAGGCCGGCACCCGTATGAAGATTCTGCCGATTCTAGCAGTGTCGACGCGTTCTTGCTTGCATCGGCTCTTATCTGTGACCAAAAGGAAACGGCGGGAAACGGCGCAGCACGGCACGGCACGAAACGAAACGGCTCAACCCAGGAGCCGCACCGCAACGAAGATTCCGAGTCCCACCAGACCGCCCACGAGCGTGCCGTTGACGCGGATGTACTGGAGATCCTTGCCGAACTGGAGTTCCAGTTTTTTCACGAGCGTTTCGGTGTCCCAGCGCGCGACGACTTCGGAGACGAAAGCGCCGATCTCCTGGCGGTTCGGCACCACGGCGTTGAAGACCATCCGCTGCGCGGACTGGTTGATGAGCGCACGGATATCCGCGCTTTCGTCGATCCATTTGCCGATCGCGATCAGCGCCTGCTCGAGGTAATTCGCCAGCATGCCGTCGCTCGCGCTCAGTTCGGCCCGCACCTTGCCTTCGATCTCCACGCCCAGCCAGTTCAGATACCCTTCGACTACCCCGTTGTCCAGCACGTCCGATTTGATCCGCTCGCCATACTCCAGCAATTGCGGGTCGTCGGCGAGACGGAGCATGAAAGTGTCGAGCATGTCCCGGTATTCGACGCGCCAGGGGTGTTCGGCGTCTTCGCGCGCCTCGTTCATCGTGCTTTGCAGTTCTGCGAGAAAGGCGTTGGTCAACCGCTCGTCGAGCCAGCCTGGCACCCAGCCCGCGCTTTTCTTCGCGACCTTCTGGCGAATGTTGTCCTGGTGGTGATCGAGGAAATGCCGGGCTGTGTCGATCGCGATGTCGAACGCCGCTTCGTGATGGCCGTGCGCGACGAGCACCGACAGCAATCGTGCGACGAGCGGCGCGGCGGCAAACGAATCGATGCCGTTGCGAATCAGGCCCCGGCTGAAGCTTTGCACTTCGTGCTCGCCGAAGAGCGAAAGCAGCGAGGGGAAGAGGCCTTGCAGGCGTTGCGCGACGAGCTTTGCGTTGGCGGGCTCGGTGATCCAGCGTGTCGCCCAGCCGGCGGCATCGACATGTTCGAGCCTCGCCGCCACTTCGGCCGGTGCCAGAAAGTTGCTCGACACGAACCGGCCGAAACTTTCGCCGATGCGCACCTTGTGGCGGGGGATGACCGCCGTATGCGGCAGCGCGACGCCAAACGGATGGCGAAACAGCGACACGACGGCGAACCAGTCGGCGCAGGCGCCCACCATGGCTGCCTCGCTGAACGCGCGCACATAGGCAAGCCACGGTCGCGCCGATTCGAACGCCGACGCCGCCACGAACAGCAGCAGCATCGCGAGCAGCAGCGCGGTGGCCACGATGCGCATGCGCCTGAGTTGCACGACGCGTTCGTCGGCAGGCAAGGGCGCCGCGGGATCGATGGGAGGAACGCTCGCCATGGCGTTGCGGCGCGCTAGGGAAGGAGTTTTGCCAGGTATCCGGACGCGGACGCTGCGGACGCTGCCTTGCGCGAATGCCCGCGGTACAGTCCCTGGATCGTCTGCGGGCCATAAATGCGCTCGAGGCGCCGGACCATGAAGTGGCCGCGCGCAACGCGCTGGAAGTGCTCGGTGAAGATCATGTTCAGAGTCGCGCCGCCGATGGCGCCGACTACCGGCACGATGCTCGAAGCCGACATGTCCGACACCACAAGGCCGAAGCGGGCGACGATCTCGCCCACGAGCTTGGCGATGATCGGCGTGGACGCGTTGACCGCGCCGCGCTCCGTGACGAGTGCGGCGACATCGTGGGTGAGGCGCGTCAGCACGAGGCGTGCGGCATAGTAGTCGACGTTTGCCCGGTCGTGCGGGCCGCGCACGCCGAGCGCGAAGACTTCCAGGCAGGCAAGCCGCGTCTCGATGAGGCCCAGGTCCTCGCCTTCGGCGCGAGCGATCCCGGCGATCGCGCGCAGCATCAGGACCGTGGTGATCGGCAACTCGACGGGCAAGGCCGCCATGCCGAAGAAGCCGCCCACACCGCCCGCGAGGCCGACGACGACATTGTTCAGCCAGTCCGGCGCGGCCTCGGGGGTATCGTCTTCGAGCGAGTCGATCGCGACTTCGAGGCATTTGAGAATCGCCCCGCGAACGCTGTCGCGCAGCCGTTCGTTGAGCGTGCGCGGCAGCCGCTCGACGATCGAATTGATCGGTTGTCCGACATAATCGGCGAGCCGCGCGGCAAAGTGCGGGTTCTCCAGCAGGTCGACGGCGAGTTTGAGATCGCGGCGGTGTTTCGCCGTCAGCGTGCCGTCGACAACCTGGATGGGCGTGTTCATGATTGGCGCAGGGCGGGGCGCAGACCGTTCAGGCTCGCGATGATCGCCGAGCCGTTGCTGATGACCGCGGTGACCTCGGGGCTGACGAGGCCGCCGGGCAGTGCAAGTCCCAGCGCGATCGTGTTCAGTGCCGCCACGATTCCGTAGTTCTGCTTGATGAGGCCGACCGCGCCGCGCGAAATCTCGATCGCCTTGATGAGCTTCCAGAGCGAGTCTTCCATCAGCACGACGTCGGCCGACTCGTGCGTGATGTCGGCGCCGTACTTCATCGCAATGCCGACGTCGGCGAAGCTCAGAGCCGGCGAATCGTTGATTCCGTCGCCCACCATCGCGACGACGCGCCCTTCGCGCTGTAGTTGAAGGATCACCTCGGCCTTGTCCGCCGGCATCATGTTCGCCACCTGGCGGGTCAGGCCGACGCGCTTGCCGACCGCCTTCGCCACGACGGCGTTGTCGCCCGTCAGCATGATCGTGTCGCGGATGCCCATGCCGTGCAGCGTGTCCACGATCTGGCGGCTTTCCGGGCGAATCCGGTCTTCGTAGGCGATCAGGCCCGCGAGCTGGCCGTCGATGGCCACATAAAGCGACGAGCAGCCGCGTTCGTCGATGGCGGCGCGTTCGGCCGCGATGTGATCGACGCGAATATCGTTCTGCCGCAGGAAGCGCTCGCTGCCCACATGCATGTAGTAGCCGTTCACGCGCCCCTCGACGCCGAGGCCGATCCGGTATTCGGTCTCGTCGCAAGGCGGCAGCACGAGCTGCAATTCGCCGCTCTTTTCGCGCAACGCTTCCGCCACGGGATGCTGGAGGCGCGTTTCGGCCGCCACCGCGAGCGCCAGCAGGTGCTCGGGCGAGACATGGCGATTGAACGACTGCATGTTCACGACGTGCGGCGTGCCGACGCTCAGCGTGCCGGTCTTGTCGAACACCACGGTATCGACTTCGGCGAGCTTTTCCATGTGGCCGCCGCTCTTGATGACGATGCCGGCGCGCGCGGCATGGGTCATCGACGAGAGCACGGCGGTCGGCGCCGCGACCCGGATGCCCGTGCCGTAATCGACGATGACGAGCGACAGGAAGCGGTTGAAATCGCGCGAGACGAGCGCGGTGCCGATCGCGAGGCCAAGCGTGGGCAGCACGAGCCGGTCCGCGAAGCGTTCCGCGTGATTCTGCATGCGCGTGTCGCCCACGGGCGCCGAGTCGACCAGGTGGGCGATCTGCCCCGCCGTGGTGTCGTTGCCGACACGGATCGCGCGCAGCGTCAGTTGTCCTTCGCGCAGGATCGTGGCCGCGAACACGACTTCGCCGGCGCCGCGCGAGACGGGCAGCCCCTCGCCGGTGATCGTCTTCTGGTCGATCATGCCGTTGCCGGAGAGGATCTCGCCGTCCACGGGAATCATTTCGCCGGGGTAGACCACGACGGAGTCGTCGATCGCGAGGCTCGTCGCGGGAACGGCCACTACCGTGCCGTCGCGGATCACCCAGGCCGTCTTGTCCTTGAATCCGAGGAGTTCCGTGACGGCCCGCTTCGAACCGGCCGCGGTGAGGTCGCGGATCCAGTCGCCGAGGCGGATCAGCCAGGTAATGACGCCGCCTGTGACGAGGTTGCCCTGGCCGATCGATGCCGTGATCGCCAGCGCGTCCAGGAAGTCGACGTTCAGGCGCCGCTCGCGGCTCCAGACCAGCCAGGCCCGGTGGAAGATCGGCGCGGCGTTGTAGACCATGAGCGGCACGTTGACCGCGATGGCGAATGGGTTGACCGAAAACGAGAGCAGCAGCGAGAGGCTGGGCAACGCGAGCGGCCAGCGGGGCTTCTCGGGCGCAACGTGGCTGCGTGCGGCGCCAACCGCGCTTGCCGAGCCGGTCGGGTCCAGATAGCGCAGCAACTGATCGAGGTCGGCGAGGCTGAAGCCCTCGAGCATTTCGAGCAGTTCGGCGAGCTGATCGCCTTGCTCGCGGTCGTAATGGACGATCAGGCTCGCGCAGTCGTATTTGATCTGCGCTTCGTCGATGAACTCCTGCTGCCGGAGCCACGACAATGCCGATTCCGCGAGCGGCGAGGGGGAGCAAAGCGCCGGGACATGCAGACGCACGCGGCCCGGAATCGCGTGCCGGATCGAAAACTCCATAGCGTGCGGGTCAGGCGGCGGCGCCGCGCGGGGTGGCCGCGGTGGCCGTGGCGGGCGGCTCGGCTGCCGGGCGGCCGTCCTGCTTCAATTCGATGAGGTGGTTCATGGCAAAGAGGCCCAGGGTGACCCACATCGGTGTCGCGGCTTCCGCGCCGATCTCGACGAAAGTCGCCACCGCGAGGCCGCCCACCAGCACGAACTTCAGGTCGATGGTGTTGTCCGTCATCGCCTTGATCTGATAGTCGACTTTCTTGAACAGGTCGACCGTGGCGCGCACCGCTTCCGAGCGTTCGGCCAGGAACTCGGCTTCGGCTTCGATTTTTTGGGCGATTTCCTCGATCTCGTCGCCCGGCCGTGCGGCTTTGACCGTGACGTCGGCCTGCGCGCAACAGCGGTGGAAGTGCGTCTGGAATTCGGCCTCGTGGCTCGGATCGTAGTGGATGACGATGCTGCCGGTGTCCGGCTTCGCCTTCACCTTCGTAATGCCGGGTATGGCCGAGAACACGCTCTGGAACAGCGTGAGAAATTCCGGGTTGTTCTTCGCGGACGGGATCTTCATGCGGATCCGGCCCGGCACCTTGTGCTCGATTCTCACCTCGTGTTTCTTCTTTTTGCTCCGTGCTGCCCGCGCGGCTTCGTCGCTCTCGCGCGACGCGGCGTGCGCCTCGGGCTCGTGCGTCGAGGTAGTGAGCGGTGCGTTGGGGGAGGGATCGTCAGGTACGGGATGACTCATGGGCAACGTTCGATAGTGCCAGGGCGCGGTCGGCGGGTGTGCGGCCGCGCGGAGGTTCCGGAAAGCGTGCTTCCTGAAAGGCGCGCGCAGGCCTCGCAACGAGGAAGGGGCGCAAAGTTGCGGGCGACCCTGCGGGCGCCCGCTGCCGTCATGCGCTGCTCAGGCCTTTGCGGCTTCAGCGGCCGGAACGACTTCGCCCGCGGCTGCCACTTCTTCGGCTTCGACTTCGGCTGCGATATCGCTCATCTGCTCCCGGACCTCGCCAACCGCCGACCGTGCCTTGCGGCCGAGCTTGTAAGCACCACGAACGGTTCGGTTGAAGAGCGGCTGAATGCGATCGCCGAGACCCGGCAGATACTTCGGGGCGAGCGCGGCGGCCGCGCCGATCAGAATGCCGGGAATCAGTGCGCTTTCGAGGATAGCGGCACCGACCACCACGACGCCGATCGTCGCCACTTTCGACTGCATGTCGTCGCCCCTGGGAGCCGCATCGCCGTGCTCGTCCTCAACCGTGTGTGCGTGGTCAGCGTGAGCGCTCGCGCCGTTGAGCTCGACTTTGTACTTTCCCATGATCCGGTCGTTCCTTTCACCTGAGGTCTAGAGACGAATCGGGCGACCGCGAGCGGTCGCCCCATGCCAGTTGATTGTTTTGTACGCCCGAACTGTGACACGCAGGTTACGTCGCGGGGCATTTCGTTCGAAGACCTATGCGAATGACGCAAATGAAAAGTGATGGAGGTTATTCGTAGGTTTTTTGAAAGTCACCAGGGCGAATAGAGATGTTCGCTGCGAGCCGGCATCCCTATGACGAATGCGAATCGAGACGGCGCACACTAGCGATAATCGGGACCGCGCACGAATAATCTTCGTGGCTGACCCGGTACTCCCTGTATGCGGCAGGAATGATGGTCGGCATCGGGTGATCTTCACGCGTCGCTGCCGATTCCAATGCCGGCGCGTCAGGCAGTCGTTTTCGGAGTGCTGATGAGTATGAGATTAGGATGGCTAACGGTATATGAGCTGCGGAAAACGGCTGTATACGTTGGAGATGCTGTCATCAAATCATGGATTTAGCGAGACGAAGGTAGACGATCGCCTCGCCAAAAACCAGATTACTTCAACGGGTTATGGCCGTCCTGAGACGTGCTGAGCATCCGCTCCACATACCGCGCAATCAAATCGATCTCCAGATTCACTTTCGTCCCTGCCTGAAGATGCTTGAGCGTCGTAACCTCGACCGTGTGCGGGATCAGGTTGATCGAGAATTCGCAGCCGTCCGCGCGGTCTTCCACCGAGTTGACCGTGAGGCTCACGCCGTTCACCGTCACCGATCCTTTGTACGCGAGGTAGCGACCGATCTCGGCGGGCGCGAGAACGCGCAGTTCGTGCGATTCACCCACCGGCGCGAAGCGCGTGACGGTGCCAAGGCCGTCCACGTGGCCCGAGACGATGTGGCCGCCCAGCCGGTCGTGCGCGCGCAGCGCCTTTTCGAGGTTGACTTCGCCCGTGGCCGCGAGGCCCACGGTGCGGTTCAGGCTCTCGCGCGAAACGTCGACGTCGAAGCTCGTCGCGGTTTTTTCGACGACGGTCATGCAAGCCCCCTGGATCGCGATGCTGTCGCCGATCTGGACGTCGTCCATGCCGAGCGCGCCCGCATTCACGCTCAGGCGCACGCCTGCATCGGCGTCGCTGCCGAGCGGTTTGATCGATTCGATGCGGCCCACCGCCGCGACGATTCCGGTAAACATCGTGCTGTTCCTTATGTTCGGTTCGTTGATGGAAGCGGCGGCCGCGGCACCGGTCAGGGCGCGTCCGCTTGCGAGGCTTCGGCGCGCTCGATGCGCGCGAGGAGGCGCAGGTCGTCGCCGAGGCGATCGACCGAGTGGTACTTCAGCCGCATGCGCGCGTCCAGCGACGCCGGCGCGGCAATGTCGATCATGCCGAGCGCGTTGGTGCCGAGCAGCGACGGCGCGAGGTAGACCAGCAGTTCGTCCACGCAGCCTTCGCGCAGGAGCGACCCGTTGAGCTTGTAGCCGGCTTCCACATGCAGTTCGTTTACGCCGCGCGCGGCGAGCTCGCTCAGCATGGCGGGCAGGTCCACCTTGCCTTGCGCATTGCCGAGCGGCACCAGTTCCGCGCCGCGCGCGCGCAGCGCTTCGGCGCGCGCTTCGTTGTGCTCGTCGAGCGAGGCGCAGAACACGAGCGTTGGCGCGCCCACGAGGATCTGCGCTTCGGGCGGCACGTCGAGCCGGCTGTCCACGAGCACGCGCTTCGGCTGGCGGGGTGTGTCGATGGCGCGCACGGTCATGCGCGGGTCGTCTTCCTTGACCGTGCCGATGCCGGTGAGGATGGCCGAGGCGCGCGCGCGCCATGCATGTCCGTCCGCGCGTGCCGCCTCGCCGGTGATCCACTGGCTTTCGCCCGAGGGCAGGCCCGTGCGGCCGTCGAGCGACGCTGCGATCTTCATGCGCACCCACGGGCGCTTGCGCACCATGCGCGAAACGAAGCCGATGTTCAGCTCGCGCGCTTCGTTGGCGAGCAGGCCGCAGCGCACGTCGATGCCCGTCTCCCGCAGCATCGCAAGGCCGCGTCCCGACACGAGCGGATTCGGGTCTTCCATCGCCGCGATCACGCGGCCGACCTTCGCTTCGATCAACGCGTTCGCGCAGGGCGGCGTGCGGCCGAAATGGCTGCACGGTTCGAGCGTCACGTAGGCCGTCGCGCCGCGCAGGTCGTGGCCGCGCCCGCGGGCGTCCTTCATCGCCTGGATTTCGGCGTGATCCTGGCCGGCCGGCTGCGTGTAGCCTTCGCCGATCACCTCGCCGTCCTTCACCAGCACGCAGCCGACGCGCGGATTCGGATCGGTCGTGTAAAGGCCGCGCGCCGCGAGAGCGAGCGCGCGCTCCATGTGGAGGAAATCGGTTTGCGAGAACATCGTCGTGCTTTCTCCGCGGCGGCGGGTCGGGTGAGCCGGGCGCGCAGCGCCCGGTGATGGCATGGCGGCAGCTCCGGCGCGATTCAGGCGGCGAAGGCGCGACGCGCGGCGGCGATCGTTGCGTCGATCGTCGCGTCGTCGTGCGCGCTCGACACGAAGCCTGCCTCGTAAGCCGACGGCGCGAAGTACACGCCCGCGTCCAGCATCTGATGGAAGAAGCGGTTGAAGTGCGCAATATCGCTCTTCGTAACTTCGGCGAAGCGGGTGGGGACCTTGTCGGCGAAGTAGAGGCCGAACATGCCGCCCACCGCGTCGGCCGCGAACGGCACCTTCGCATTGCGCGCCGCTTCGGTGAGGCCTTGCGCGAGACGTGCCGTTTGTGCCGAGAGCTTCTCGTAGAAGCCGGGCGCCTGGATCAGTTGCAGCGTCTTGAGGCCGGCCGCGACCGCAACCGGGTTGCCCGAGAGCGTGCCCGCCTGGTAGACGGTGCCGTTGGGCGCGAGATGGTCCATGATCTCGCGCCGGCCGCCGAATGCCGCCGCGGGCATGCCGCCGCCGATCACCTTGCCGAGGCACACCATGTCGGCCTCGACGCCATAGAGTGCCTGCGCGCCCTTGAGGCCCACGCGGAAGCCGCACATCACTTCGTCGAAGATCAGCACGGCGCCGTGCTTCGTGCAAAGGCTGCGCAGTGCGCCGATGAACTCGGGCGTGCCCTTCACGAGATTCATGTTGCCGGCCACCGGCTCGACGATCACGGCGGCGATCTCGTCGCCGAAGGCCTTGAACGCCTCTTCCAGCGCGGCCACGTTGTTGTATTCAAGCACCGTGGTGTGCTTCGCGATGTCGACGGGCACGCCCGCCGAAGTCGGATTGCCGAACGTGAGGAGGCCCGAGCCCGCCTTCACGAGCAGGCTGTCGGCATGGCCGTGGTAGCAGCCTTCGAACTTCACGATGCGGTCGCGCTTCGTGTAGCCGCGCGCGAGGCGCAGCGCGCTCATCGTGGCCTCGGTGCCGCTCGATACCATGCGCACCTGCTCCATCGAGGGCACGAGCTTGCAGATTTCCTCGGCAATCTCGATCTCGGCTTCGGTCGGCGCGCCGAACGAGAAACCGTTCTTCAGCACGCGCTCGACGGCTTCGAGCACTTCGGGATGAACGTGACCCAGGATCATCGGGCCCCATGAGCCGATGTAGTCGATATAGCGCTGGCCGTCGGCGTCCCAGAAGTACGGTCCTTGCGCGCGCTCGATGAAGCGCGGCGTGCCGCCGACCGAGCGAAACGCCCGCACGGGCGAGTTGACGCCGCCGGGAATGGTGCGCTGCGCGCGTTCGAAGAGAGCGTCGTTGCGGGACTGCGTGCTGGACTGAGTGTTCGACATGGGAGCTGGACCTGCGTGTAGGGTGTGGCGCGCGGCGCGACGGTCTCGCGCGGCGTAGGGAGGATCTGCTCAAATTGTACCGGAGTCGCCGGGATGGGGCCGACGCCCGGTCAGTTGGGCCCAGCGCTTCTCCAGCGCGCCTTCGGCAATCGGCTTGATGCGGGTCCCGGAGCTCTGGGCGTCCCAGGTCTGCACCGAGAACGGATGCACGCGCAGCGCGTCGCGGCCGATCACGACCTCGTGGCTCGCGTCCACGAGCCAGTCGTAAACGAAATCGATGCACAGGCGGTAGCCCCGCTTGTAGGCCGCGTCGGGCACCTCGTAGGGCGCGCGCGTCACGTAGCCCGAGCCGAAGAGGCCGCGCGGCTCGGACGCCACGCGGTGCACGAACACACGGTCGCCCGGCAGGATGCCGCGCGCGAAGCCGCAGCCCCAGGTGTCGGCAACCGCCTCTCCCAGCCGTACGCGTCGCGCTACCTCGGGGAGTTCGGGCCAGGGCCACTTCTTGGGGCTCCAGATCAGCAGGAAGGCGGTCATCGGTCGGGCTGCGCGCAACGCGCTGGCATAAAACCGGCAGCTTACCGTGAAGGCTCGCACATAGGCGTTTTTAAGCGTCGGGTACAATTCCCTCATTCGACGCCGCTTTGCGCCACCCGCATTGCGCGCCTTTGACTGATACGGCCGTCGCGCACCGCCGGCGGCTCGTTCCCGCACGCTCCCATGCCTCATTCCATACGCCGCCGGCCCGACGTCCGGCTGATCCTGCTGCTTGGCGCGCTCGCGGCCTGCGGCCCGCTCGCGACGGACATGTACCTGCCGAGCCTGCCCGCCATCGCGAAGGCCTTCGGGGTATCGGCGTCCGCGGCGTCCGCGACGCTCACGAGCTTCATGGCCGGTTTCTCGATCGGCATGCTGCTGTACGGGCCGCTCTCCGATGCCTACGGCCGGCGTCCGGTGCTGCTCGGCGGCATCGCGCTCTTCACCGTGGCGAGTATCGCGTGCTGGCTGTCGTTCTCGGTGGGCGAACTCACGATCGTGCGCTTTCTGCAGGCGCTCGGCGCCGGTGCCGCCTCGGTGCTCGCGCGTGCCATTGCCCGCGACGCGCACGAGCCGTCCGACGCCGCGAGAGTGCTGTCGATGGTCGCCATCGTCACGGCGATCGGCCCGCTGCTCGCGCCGTTGCTCGGCGGCCAGTTGCTGCTGCTCGGCGGCTGGCGCATCGTGTTCGTTGCGCTGACGCTGTTCGGCATGGCCTGCGCCGTTGCGGCCTGGCTGCGCGTGCCCGAGACCTGGCCGCCCGAGAAGCGCGAAAGCGGCGCGGTCCTGCGCTCGTTCGCGGCTTATGGGCGGTTGCTGCGCGATCCGCTGGTCTGGGGGCACATGATCTGCGGCGGCATGGCGTTCGCGGCGATGTTCACCTACATCTCGGCCACGCCGTTCGTCTATATCGAGTACTTCCACGTGACGCCGCAGCATTACGGCTTCTTTTTCGGCCTGAACATCCTCGGCATCATGCTCGGCAATTTCCTGAACACGCGCTTCATCGGCCACATGGGCACGCTGCGCATGGTGTCGATCGCGTCGCTCGTGAGCATCGTGGCGTCGTTCTTCGTCGCACTGGCCTGCCTCACCGGGCTCGGCGGGCTGTGGTCGATCGTGGCCGGCCTGTTCTTCGTGGTGGGCGTGGTGGGGCTGCTCGGCGCGAATTGCGCGACCGATCTCATGTATCGCTATCCGGTCAATGCGGGCGCGGCGGCGGCCGTGTTCGGCGCGGCGCAGCTCGGTCTCGGCGCGTTCGCGAGCGTGATGGTGGGCTGGTTTCCGGGCGTGTCGCCGTTCGGCATGGGCTGCACGATCGGCGTGTTCGGCGCGCTGACCTGGGTTGGCCGCCGCGTGGTGATCAAGTGGCATGGCCGGCCCGCGCCGGGGCAGGCGCAGCCAGCTTCGGTCTGAGCTGTTCGCCGCAACGGCAACGACAATGAAAATGGGACGCCGAGGCGTCCCATTTTTCTATACGGCGATACGCGGCGAGGGTGGCGCGCTTACTCCCGCGCGATCGACGAGGCGCCGTGGCTCAGCCAGTCGAGCACGGCGGAAGCATCGTCGTCGGCCTGTTCGCGCGCACGCTCGACGGCGTCGTGCATGCCGCCGTCCGACGACGCGCGGCGGATCGCGACGCCCACGGCGAGGATATCGATCATCAGCAGATGCAGGACGCGCGAGATCATCGAGAGCTGCGACTCGCGCATTTCGATGTGATCGGTTTCGAGCGCAACGGTCGCGCGCTTCGCGAGCGGCGTGTTGCTCGAGGTGATCGCAATGACCTTCGCGCCGGACTGCATGGCGACGTCGAGCACGCGCAGGAGTTCGGGCGCGCGGCCCGACTTCGAAACCGCCACGATCACGTCGCCCTTGCCGAGCAGGGCGGCGGAGGCCGCCTGCATGTACAGGTCGCCGTAGGCGATGGTCGGGATGCCGAAGCGGAAGAACTTGTAGTGCGCGTCCTGGGCGACGATGTGCGAGTTGCCGAGGCCGTAGAACTCGATGCGGCGCGCGCCGTTGAGCAGCGTGATGGCTTCCTCGACGTGCTCGAAGTTCAGATGCTCGCGCAACTGCAGGATGGCCGAGACGGTGTTGTCGAGCACCTTCGCGCCGAAATCGGTGGCCGTGTCGCCCAGATGCACCTGGCTGTGGCTCACGGGAATCGTGCCGGTGAGGCCCGTGGCGAGCTTGAGCTTGAAGTCCGAGAGCCCCTGGCAGCCGAGCGAGCGGCAGAAGCGGATCACCGTGGGCTGGCTCACGTCGGCCTTGCGCGCGATGTCGACGATCGGGTCGTTGATGATCGAGCGCGGATGGTTCAGCGCGAGGTCGGCCACGCGGCGCTCGGCCGGCGTGAGCGCGTCGCGCATCTGGCGGATGCGCTCGAACACGGCCGACGAGCCGCCGCCGGCGCGATTCGACAACTGCTCCGCAAGGATCGCGGAGACGCCGAGGAACGCCGGATATTCGGCGGTGATGACGTAGGTCGGGATATTCGCAAGATAGGCGTCGAAGCGTCCCTTGGCCTCGAAGCGCTGGCGGAACGACGAGCGCGTGAAGAGCTCGCCCAGGCGCGGCACCACGCCGCCGCCGATGTAGATGCCGCCGAGCGAGCCGAGCGTCATGGCGATGTTGCCCGCGAAGCTGCCGAGAATGCCGCAGAAGCACTCGACCGTTTCGAGCGCGAGCGCTTCGCCCTCATGCGCGCGCTTCACGACTTCCGCGGTGTCGAGGTTTGCTGGCAGACGCTTCTTGTCGCGCGCGGCGAGCGCGCGATAGATCAGTTCGAGGCCGGGGCCCGCGCAGACGCGCTCGAACGAGACATGCGGCCACTTCTTGCGCGCGAACTGCAGCACGACATCTTCGCGTTCGTCCTGGGGCGAGAAGCTGGCGTGGCCGCCTTCGCTGCCGAGCGCGATCCAGCGGTCGTCGGCGGGAATGAGGCCCGAAACGCCGAGGCCCGTGCCCGGCCCGAGCAGGCCGATCACGCTGTTCTGGCGGCGCTGGCCGCCGCCCACCTGAACGCGCTGGGTGTCGGTGAGGCCCGGCAGCGCCATGGCGAGCGCGGTGAAGTCGTTGACGACGAGCAGCGTGTCGAAGCCGAGCGCGCGGCGCGTGGCTTCGATCGAAAAGGTCCAGTCGTGGTTGGTCATGCGGACCTGGTCGCCGTCGACCGGGTTCGCGATCGCAATGGCCGCATGGTTCACGCGGCCGATCTTCGTGTCCTTCAGGTATTGCCGGATTACGTCCGCGACGCCGGGATAGTCGGCGCACGGATAGACACGCACCTGGCCGATCTCGCCCGGGCCGGTCTCTAGCGCGAAGCGCGCATTGGTACCGCCGATATCGGCGAGCAGCCTCGGTCCGTCGGCGTGCTGGCCCGCGCCAGGGGCGGTTTTATTAGGCACACCAGTAGACATCGAGTCTCACTCCCTTGTCGTTCGCCAGCTTCGAGATGGCGTTATTTTGTTCCGCCGCGGCGGCTTGTTGCAAAACGTCCAGCTTGCGCTGACCGGCGATCAGCAGGAAAAGCCGGTCGACCTGGCGCAGCGCCTGCATCGACCAGGACACGCGCGCGTGCGGCGCGGTCTGCGGATGGACGGCCACGAACGGGCGCGCCGTGGTGATCGCCTCGTGCCACTCGGGCGCGTCCGCGAAGATCGACGCCGTGTGGCCGTCCTCGCCCATGCCGAGCACGGCGACGTTGGGCAGGAGGCGCTGCGGGTCGGCATTGAGCGCGGCCACGTGGGCGTCCAGCGTCTGGCTTACGTCCACGAGCGGCAGGAAGCGCGCCTGCGCGGCTTCGTTTTTCAGCAGCGTTTCGTGGACGAGGCGTGAGTTGCTGGCCGCGTCCGTTTCCGGCACCCACCGGTCGTCGACGAGCGTGATGTCGGTGCGGGCCCAGTCGAAGCGGTGCGTCGACAAGGTCTCGAGGAAGGGGCGCGGGCTCGTGCCGCCGGAAACGGCGAGCGTCGCACGGCGCGCACCGGTTCCGGGCGCGGCGCTCTGAGCGGCGAGCGATGCATGTAGCGCATCGCCCACGGCTCGCGCCAGCGCGTCGGATTGGACGCGCGGGTCGTCGAATACGTGAAGCTCGATCACTTCTCCTCCAAGCAGCTTTTTTGTAGGTTTCGGATGATAGCCATCAATCGGTCGGTTGCCGGCGCGCGAGGCGCGCCGTTTTGCAGCGTGTTCAGTTCTCTTCTTCGAGCCAGCAGGTGCCGTGCTGCGCGAGCATCGCGCTCGCCGCCGCCGGGCCCCACGTGCCGGCCGCATAGGGTTTCGGCGCGCGCGTGGACGTGGCCCACTCGTTCAGGATCGGCTCGACCCACTTCCAGGCCGCTTCCTGCTCGTCGCGGCGCACGAAGAGCGCGAGGCGCCCGTTGATGACGTCGAGCAGCAGGCGCTGGTAGGCCTCCATCTGGCCTTCGCGGAAGAACTCGTCGAACGCGAGGTCCAGATGCACGCTCGCGAGGTTCATCCCTTCGCCGGGTTGTTTCGCGAGGCAGTAGAGGCGAATGTTCTCGTTCGGCTGCAGGCGGATCACGAGCCGGTTCGCGCCGGAACGCAACGCCGGCGCGCCGAGTGCGGAATGCGGCACGGGGCGGAAGTTCACCACGATCTCGGCCACCCGATCGGCAAGCCGCTTGCCGGTGCGCAGGAAGAACGGCACGCCGGCCCAGCGCCAGTTCTCGATCTCGACCTTCAGCGCGACGAAGGTCTCGGTGCGGCTGTCGGTTTTGACGCCGGGCTCCGTGGCATAGGCCGGCACGGCCTGGCCGCGGATCACGCCCGCATGGTACTGGCCGCGCACCGCGACCTTGCCGATGTCGTTGGCGTCGATGGGCTTGAGCGCGCGCAGCACGCGCAGCTTCTCGTCGCGCACCGAGTCGGAGTCCATCGAGTGCGGCGGCTCCATGGCGACGATCGAGAGCAGTTGCAGCAGGTGATTCTGCACCATGTCGCGCAGCGCGCCGGTGTTGTCGTAGAAATCGCCGCGCGCCTCGACCCCGAGTTCCTCCGCGATCGTGATCTGGATGCTTTCCACCCACTCGCGGCGCCACAGCGGCTCGAAGAGCGCATTGCCGAAGCGCAGCGCGAGCAGGTTCTGCACCGGCTCCTTGCCGAGGTAGTGGTCGATCCGGTAGATCTGGCCTTCGGCGAAGATCTCGCCCACGGCGTCGTTGATCGCGTTGGACGACTTCAGGTCGTAGCCCAGCGGCTTCTCCAGCACGATGCGCGCGTTTTCGTTCAGGCCGACGGCGGCGAGCGCGCGGCAGATCGGCACGAACAGCGACGGGCCCGTGGCGAGATAGAACACGCGGATGCCGGGCAGCGCTTCGATGCCGTCGCGCAGCATCGCGAAGTCTTCGGCGCGCGAGAGATCCAGCTTCACATATTCGATGCGCGCGAGAAAGCTCGCCCAGGCAGCCTCGTCGAGGCCGTTCTTCGAGACGTGCGGCTTGACGTGCGCGTCCACCCACTGGATGTACTCGGCGCGGTTCTCTTCGTGGCGTGCGACGCCCACGATCCTGCCCGGCTCCGCAAGCATGCCCGAACGGTGGGCTTCATACAGGGCCGGCAGGATCTTGCGCATCGACAGGTCGCCGGTCGCGCCGAAAAGAACGAACGTGAAGCCCGAATCGGTCTGGAATTGCATAGTCTCCGTCACAGTCCTGGGGGCCGCTGCAGGGGGAAGTCGGGCGGCCGTAGTCCGATAAATTTTTTTTTGACACTGAATTGTAGTTTAACTACAATCCAAATCAAGAGGTAACGTTCATTCGATGAAAAAAGCGTGGCGGCCTGCGGTGCGGGGCGGTCTGACGTGATTTCGCGAGCGGACGGAACATCCCTCATGTTAAAGGACAATGAACTTGTCGATGCGCGAGCCGGTTGGCCGGATCGCCGCCATGAGGGGGTTGGCCGCGTGACGCAAGCGGCGCCTCGACCTGCCGGGGGCAAGCAACCTGTGATCTTGCCCGCCGGCCGGTGAAAATCAAAAGAGGAGACAGTCAGTTGCATTCCAAACCACTCATCTCTTGAGCGTCCAGCGGCCGGAAACCGGCTCGCGGCTCGCGCACGTTTAGTGAAAACACGCGCGCGCGGCACTCCGGCGCCCGACCGTCCAGTGTTTTGCCTGTTTTTGTGCCTGTTTTAACCACACCGCACCCTGGCGACATCAGGGGCCAAACTTTTTTTGTTCAGGTGTCTGGAGGAGATAAGCAATGAAATTCCGAGCGATCATGGGCGCCCTGTGCGCCGCAGGTCTGATGGGTAGCGTGGTTACCGCGCAAGCGGCCGAGTCCCTCGAAGTGCTGCACTGGTGGACGTCGGGCGGCGAATCGAAGGCCGTCGGCGTGCTCAAGGACGACATGCAGAAGCAGGGCTATGTGTGGAAGGACTTCGCGGTCGCCGGTGGTGCGGGCGCGGCAGCCATGACCGCACTGAAGACCCAGGTGATTTCGGGCAATGCGCCGAGCGCCGCCCAGATCAAGGGTCCGCTGATCCAGGAATGGGCTGAGCAGGGCGTGCTGGTGCCGATCGATTCGGCCGCCACCGACTGGAAAGCCAACCTGCCGCCGCAGATCGACAAGATCATGCACGCCGACGGTCACTACGTCGCCGCGCCGTTCTCGGTGCACCGCGTGAACTGGGTGTGGATCAACAAGGCTGCGCTCGACAAGGTGGGCGGCAAGGTGCCGACCACGTGGCCGGAATTCTTCGCGCTCGCCGACAAGATGAAGGCTGCCGGCATCCAGCCGGTCGCCGCCGGCGGCCAGCCGTGGCAGGATCTGACGCTGTGGGAAGACGTGGTCCTCTCGCAGGGTGCGGACTTCTACAAGAAGGCGATCGTCGATCTGGACCAGAAGACCCTGACGTCGCAGCAGATGGTCGGCGTGTTCGACACGGTTCGCAAGATCGAGTCGTACATGGATAACGGCCGCACGGGCCGCGACTGGAACCTCGCCACGGCGATGGTCATCAACGGCAAGGCCGGCATGCAGTTCATGGGCGACTGGGCGAAGGGCGAGTTCGCGAACGCGAACAAGCAGCCGGGCACGGACTATGTCTGCGCGCCGGTGCCGGGCACCTCGAAGGGCTACACGTTCAACGTCGACTCGTTCGTGTTCTTCCAGCAGAAGGGCGAGAAGGCGGCGACGGCTGGCCAGCTCGCGCTCGCGAAGACCATCATGAGCCCCGCGTTCCAGGAGCAGTTCAGCCTGTACAAGGGTTCGATCCCGGTCCGTCTGGGTGTGGACATGAGCAAGTTCGATGCGTGCGGCAAGCAGTCGTACGCGGATGAGCAGACCGCGATCAAGGCTGGCGGCTATGTGCCGTCGCTTGCTCACGGCATGGCTCAGCCGGATGCGACCGCCGGTGCGATCACCGACGTCGTGACGAAGTTCATGAACTCCGACGAAGACTCGAAGAGCGCAGTCGAAGCGCTCGCCAAGGCAGCAAAGACGAAGTAAGCAGGGTGAGTTCCGCGCGCGGTGTGTAGGTGTCTATGCCGCGCCGCGCGCGGCGCCCTGGGCATGACGGTTCAGCCCGAACCTTTTCCCGTGCGAAACGGGCCTTCGCGCCGCTTGTGAACCCCAAGCGCGCACCGGCGCCGCGACGCACCGTACCAGGAGTTGCGCAGTGACTGCTTCTCTTAGCGGCAACGGCAAGGCGGCCACGCCTGCCAACCGCCGCACGTCGCCCATGGCGGCGCTTGCAGACCGCTGGATTCCGAAGCTGGTGCTTTCGCCCAGCATTCTGATCAGCCTCGTGTTTGTCTACGGCTTCATCGCCATTACCGGCTATCTCTCGCTGTCCGATTCGCGATTGATGCCGCGCTACGATTTCGCGGGATTCGACCGCTATAGCGAGCTTTTCTCCAACGACGTCTGGTGGACGTCGGCGCAGAATCTCGGCTGGTTCGGCATTCCGTTCATTGCGATCTGCGTGATCCTCGGCCTCTTTCTCGCGATCCTGCTCGACCAGCAGATTCGTCAGGAGGGCGCGCTGCGCGCGGTTTTCCTCTACCCGATGGCGCTTTCGTACATCGTGACCGGCACGGCCTGGCAGTGGATCTTCAATCCGGACCTCGGCCTCCAGCAGGTGATGCACCAGTGGGGCTGGACGAGCTTCCAGCTCGGCTGGCTCAACGACCCGGACAAGGCCATCTTCTGTATCGTGGTCGCGGCCGCCTGGCAGTCCACCGGCTTTTGCATGGCGCTCTTTCTCGCCGGCCTGCGCGGCGTGGACAGCGAAATCTTCAAGGCCGCCCAGGTGGACGGCGCGACGCTGCCCACGATCTACCGCAAGATCGTGATTCCGAGCATGCGTCCGGTGTTCTTTTCGGTGCTGCTGATCCTGTGCCACATCACGATCAAGACGTTCGACCTCGTCGTCGCGCTCACTGCGGGCGGTCCGGGCACGTCGTCGTCGCTGCCCGCCATCTTCATGTACACGTTTTCGTTCAACCGCGGGGAGCTCGGCGTCGGCGCCGCGTCGTCGATGATGATGCTTGCAACCGTGGTGGCCGTGCTCGTGCCGCTGATGTACCTGGAATCGAGGAGCACGCGCAATGCAGCCTAAGATGAAGGTAAGCCGCGTGGTCATCTACGCGGTACTGATCCTGTTCGCGTTGTACTTCCTCTTCCCGCTTTACGTGATGCTCTCGACGTCGCTGAAGACGCTCGACGAACTGCACGCGGGCAACATGCTCACGCTGCCCGCCCACCCGACCTTCGCGCCGTGGGTGAAGGCCTGGGCCGAGGCCTGCACGGGCGTGCGCTGCGACGGCATGCAGCCGTTCTTCATGAACTCCGTGAAGATGGTGATTCCGGCCGTGCTGATCTCGTCGATCATCGGCGCGTTCAACGGCTATGTGCTCACGCACTGGCGCTTCCGCGGGGCCGATGCGCTCTTCACGATGCTGCTGGTGGGCTGCTTCATTCCGTTCCAGGCGATCCTGCTGCCGATGGCGCGCCTTGAGGGCTTCTTCGGCCTCTCGAACACGATCGGCGGCCTCGTGCTCGTCCACGTCGTGTACGGCATCGCGTTCACGACGATGTTCTTCCGCAACTTCTACGTGAGCGTGCCCGCCGAACTCGTGAAGGCCGCGCGCATCGACGGCGCCGGCTTCTTCATGATCTTCACGCGCATCATGCTGCCGATCTCGCTGCCCATCTTCATGGTGTGCCTGATCTGGCAATTCACGCAGATCTGGAACGACTTCCTGTTCGGTATCGTGTTCTCGGGCGTCGATTCGATGCCGATCACGGTGGCGCTGAACAATCTCGTGAACACGTCCACGGGCGTGAAGGAATACAACGTCGACATGGCCGGCGCGATTATCGCCGCGCTGCCCACGCTGCTCGTCTACGTGATCGCCGGCCGCTACTTCGTGCGCGGCCTCACGGCGGGCGCGGTGAAGGGCTAACAAGCTCATTCGATTAAAGGATTCATAGTATGGCAAGCCTTTCCATTCGCGACGTCTACAAGACCTACCCGAACGGGGTGCCCGTCCTCAAGGGCGTCAACATCGACATCGAAGACGGCCAGTTCCTGATTCTGGTCGGCGGCTCGGGTTGCGGGAAGTCGACGCTCCTGAACATGATCGCGGGTCTCGAAACCGTCACCAAGGGCGAGATCTGCATGGACGGCAAGGTCGTCAACAACCTCTCGCCGAAGGACCGCGACATTGCGATGGTGTTCCAGTCGTACGCGCTCTATCCGTCGATGACGGTGCGCGAGAACATCTCGTTCGGCCTCAATATCCGCAAGGTGCCGAAGGCCGAGCAGACGCAGATCGTCGACCGCGTGTCGAGCATGCTGCAGATCCAGCACCTGCTCGATCGCAAGCCGGGCCAGCTCTCGGGCGGCCAGCGCCAGCGCGTTGCAATGGGCCGTGCGCTCGCGCGCGATCCGATCATGTTCCTGTTCGACGAGCCGCTTTCGAACCTCGATGCGAAGCTGCGCATCGAGATGCGCTCCGAAATCAAGCTGCTGCACCAGCGCGTGGGCAAGACGATCGTCTACGTGACGCACGACCAGATCGAGGCCATGACGCTTGGCGACCGCATCGCCGTCATGAAGGACGGCATCGTCCAGCAGTTCGGCGCGCCGCAGGACATCTACGATTCGCCATCGAACCTGTTCGTCGCCGGCTTCATCGGCGCGCCGCCGATGAACTTCATCAACGGCAAGCTCGTGGAGCAGGGCTCGGGCGTGGGCCTCGAACTGGATACGGGCGTGGCGCGCAACGTGCTGAACCTGCCGTTCGACGCGAACAAGGTGCGCGGCCACATCGGCCAGGAAGTGGTGCTGGGCCTGCGCCCCGAGCGCATCACCGACGCGCGCAGCTCGCACGACGGCCATGGCCACGAACTGCAGCGCCACACGGTGAAGGTGGACGTGATCGAGCCGACCGGCCCGGACACGCTCGTGTTCGCGCAGATCAACGGCAAGCGTGTGGTGAGCCGCGTGCACCCGGGCTCGAATCCGCAGCCGCTCAACAACATGGAACTGCTGTTCGACGTGTCGAAGGCCGTGTTGTTCGATCCGAAGACGGAAGAACGCGTCGCCTGAACCGGGCGGTGCGGTTCAGAATGAAAAGCCTCACGTGCGGGTCGCACGTGAGGCTTTTTTCATGTCCGCGGCTGATCGGGACGACGGCGCGCTGCTTCAGCGCTACAACTGCGGATGATGCTGATGATGTCCCGGCGCGTGCGGCTGCAGCAGCACGAGCACGGCGCCGGCGCCGCCGTCGTGCGGCCGGGCCTGGCAGAACGCGATGACCTCCTCCTTCTGCACGAGCCAGGCGCGTACCTTGCCCTTGAGCACCGGCTCCTTGCCGACCGAGCCGAGCCCCTTGCCGTGGATCACCCGCACGCAGCGCAGGCCGCGCTTGCCGGCTTCGCGGATGAACGCCTGCAGCGCCTCGCGCGCTTCCTCGCGGCGCATGCCGTGCAGGTCCAACTGGGCCTGCACGATCCACGTGCCGCGCCGCAGCTTCTTCACGACCTCGGCACTGACACCGGGGCGGTGGTAGTAGAGCGAGTCGTCGGTATCGAGGAGCGTTTCGGGATCGAAGTCGTCGGAGATCGCTTCATGCAGCACGGCCTGTTCGTCCCGCTGCGTCTGCAGCGGCAGCGGCACGGGCGGCGCGCGCCGCGCGGGCGGGCGCGGCGGCGCATTCAGAGGCGCGACGGCGCCGATTTCGCGGCGAAAGAGGTCGCTGTCGGCGGCGGCTTCCACGCGGGCGGCCTGAGTGGCGGCGCGCTCGCGTTCGCGCTGGCGCGTCTCTTTTTTCAGCGCGTCGCGCAGGCCGCCGAGTCCGGCGAAGCCCGCTTGCGACTTGCCGCCGGTTTCGCTCGCTGGAGCCGCCGGGGCAGGCGCGGGCTCGGCTGCGCGTGCAGGAGCGGGGCGCTTGGGTTCGCCGGGATGAGGCACGTTCTTCGGCATGACAGAAGGCGCGGAAGGGGTGGGATGGATCGGGGTCGGCGCCAAAGAAAAGGGCCGCCGGCTGGCTGGCCGCGGCCCTCGTTCCGGCGCGCCAGCCGCCGGTGGCTCGGCTTAGCGCTCGGCTTCGGCGCTCATGACGTGCGGCTGGCCGATCTCGTCGACGGTTTCGAGGTAGCGCTGCGCGTCGAGCGCGGCCATGCAGCCCGTGCCGGCGCTCGTGATCGCCTGGCGGTAGACGTGGTCCTGCACGTCGCCCGCGGCGAACACGCCCGCCACGCTCGTGCCGGTGGCGTTGCCGCTCAGGCCGCCGTTCGTGATGATGTAGCCGTTCTTCATTTCGAGCTGGCCCTCGAAAATGTCGGTGTTCGGCTTGTGGCCGATCGCGACGAAGAGGCCCTGCAGGTCGATATCGGTGGTTGCGCCGGTCTTCGCGTTCTTGATGCGAATGCCGTTCACGCCGCCGTCGTTACCCTTGACTTCGTCGAGCACGTGGTTCCACTTGATCTCGACCTTCCCTTCCTTTTCCTTCTCCAGCAGGCGGTCGATCAGGATCGGCTCGGCGCGGAACTTGTCGCGGCGATGGATCACCGTCACCTTGCTCGCAATGCCGGCGAGGTACAGCGCTTCTTCCACGGCCGTGTTGCCGCCGCCCACCACGGCCACGTGCTGGTTGCGGTAGAAGAAACCGTCGCAGGTGGCGCACGCCGAAACGCCGCGGCCCATGTACAGCTCTTCGCTAGGCAGGCCGAGGTATTGCGCCGACGCGCCGGTAGCGATGATCAGCGAGTCGCAGGTGTATTCGCCCGAATCGCCGATCAGGCGGATCGGCTTTTCGTTCAGCTTCGCCGTGTGGATGTGATCGAACACGATTTCCGTGTTGAAGCGCTCGGCGTGCTCGAGGAAGCGCTGCATGAGCTCGGGGCCTTGCACGCCGTTCGGGTCCGCGGGCCAGTTTTCCACGTCGGTCGTGGTCATGAGCTGACCGCCCTGCGCGAGGCCGGTGACGAGGAGCGGCGAGAGATTCGCGCGCGCCGCATAGACGGCAGCGGTGTAGCCGGCGGGGCCGGAACCGAGAATCAGGACTTTGGCGTGTTTGGTTGCAGACATGGTCGAAATCCGTAGAAAGACGCTGCGGGTGGTGCTTCGAAGCGGGCTGCGAAGCGTGCTTCAAAGCGGCGCCGCCCGCCGGTGCGGCAGGGGACACGCAGGTATGTGGGCATCAAGCCGCAATTATAAAGGCGGGGGGCGATCGCTGCCTCATGAAGCTTCCTCATCGCACCGATAGCCACGGAACGGGCCGGTGAGGCCCGTGACGCTCCGCTCGCCCGCTGTTGCCGGTTACCGTCATTTACAGCCGGGGCCTAAACAACCCGTTTACAATAAGCCGGATCGGACGACGGCGGCCGCGCCCTCACGCTGCAGAGATGCGCGGCGCGCGCGGACCGCGTATGCATCAAGGATCAGCACCAGGATTCAATGGCCAAAGCTCCCTATTCCGCGCAGGCGCAGGCACTGCCTCACCGCATGTCGCGCCTTCTCACCGAAATCCGCTGGCTGCTGCAGGTGGCGCTAGGCGTCTTCCTGCTGATGTCGCTCATCAGCTACAGCCGCCACGACCCGAGCTGGACCCATGCCGCCCAGGTCGACCACATCGCGAACTGGGCAGGCCGCGTGGGCGCGTGGACCTCGGACATCCTGCTGCTGCTCTTCGGCCTCTCGGCGTACTGGTGGATCGTGCTGCTCGCGCGCCGCATCTCGGCGAACTACCGGCGTATCACGCGCCACGAGTCGCCTGAAGACGACGATGACAAGCCGCGCGACCATAGCTGGATCGCCGAAGGCTTCGCGTTCGTGCTCGTGCTGCTGGCCTGCGACGGTATCGAGGCGCTGCGCATGTGGTCGCTCAAGGTGCAACTGCCGCGCGCCCCGGGCGGCGTGGTGGGCGAGGCCGTCGCGCGCGGCGTCTCGCACGCGCTCGGCTTCACCGGGGGGACGCTGGCGCTCCTCCTGGCGCTTGGCATCGGCCTGTCGCTGTATTTCCGCTTTTCATGGCTCTCGGTGGCCGAAAAGGTGGGCGAGGCCATCATCGACGCGGTGACGCTCGCAAGACTGCGCCGCGAGGCCGTGCGCGACCGCAAGCTCGGCGAGGCCGCCGCGGTCAAGCGCGAAGGCAAGGTCGAGCGCGGCCGCGTGAAGATCGAGGAACACGAGCCCGTCACGATCGTGCCGCCCGTGGTCACGCCGCAGCGTTCGGAGCGCGTGGAGAAAGAGCGCCAGGTGCCGCTCTTCACCGACCTGCCGGGCGACTCCACGCTGCCGCCCATTTCGCTGCTCGACGCCGCGCCCGCGAGCCAGGAGACGATTTCCGACGACACGCTCGAATTCACCTCGCGCCTCATCGAAAAGAAGCTCAAGGATTTCGGCGTGGATGTGGCCGTGGTGGCGGCCTATCCGGGGCCGGTCGTCACGCGCTACGAAATCGAGCCGGCAACGGGCGTGAAGGGCAGCCAGATCGTCAATCTCGCGAAGGATCTCGCGCGTTCGCTCTCGCTCGTGTCGATCCGCGTGGTGGAGACGATTCCGGGCAAGAACTTCATGGCGCTCGAATTGCCGAACCAGCGCCGCCAGACGGTGCGCCTCTCGGAAATTCTCGGCTCGGCGGTTTATGCCGACGCGCCGTCCGCGCTCACCATGGGCCTCGGCAAGGACATCGGCGGCAAGCCCGTCTGCGCCGACCTCGCGAAGATGCCGCACCTGCTCGTGGCCGGCACGACCGGTTCGGGCAAGTCGGTGGGGATCAACGCGATGATCCTGTCGCTCCTCTACAAGGCGAGCGCCGAGCAGGTCCGGATGATCCTGATCGATCCGAAGATGCTGGAAATGAGCGTCTACGAAGGCATTCCGCACCTGCTGTGCCCCGTCGTCACCGACATGCGCCAGGCCGGCAATGCGCTGAACTGGACCGTGGCCGAGATGGAGCGCCGCTACAAGCTCATGAGCAAGCTGGGCGTGCGCAATCTCGCGGGCTACAACAACAAGATCGAGGAAGCGAACAAGCGCGAGGAGAAGATTCCGAACCCGTTCAGCCTCACGCCGGACGATCCGGAGCCGTGCCAGAAGCTGCCGCATATCGTCGTGGTGATCGACGAACTGGCCGACCTCATGATGGTGGTCGGCAAGAAGGTGGAAGAGCTGATTGCGCGCATCGCGCAGAAGGCGCGCGCGGCGGGCATTCACCTGATTCTCGCCACGCAGCGGCCTTCGGTCGACGTCATCACGGGCCTCATCAAGGCCAACGTGCCGACGCGTATCGCCTTCCAGGTGTCGTCGAAGATCGACTCGCGCACGATTCTCGACCAGATGGGCGCCGAGTCGCTGCTCGGCATGGGCGACATGCTTTACCTGCCGCCGGGCTCGGGCCTGCCCGTGCGCGTGCACGGCGCGTTCGTCGCCGACGACGAGGTGCACCGCGTCGTCGACAAGCTCAAGGAGCAGGGCGAGCCGAACTATATCGAGGGCATTCTCGAAGGCGGCACGGCCGGCGAGGGCGACGAGGGTTCGGCGGGCGCGGGAACCAGCGGCACCGGCGACGAGTCCGACCCGCTATACGACCAGGCGGTCGAGGTCGTCATCAAGAACCGCCGCGCGTCGATCTCGCTCGTGCAGCGCCACCTGCGCATCGGCTATAACCGGGCGGCGCGGCTGCTCGAACAGATGGAGCAGTCGGGGCTCGTTTCCGCGATGTCGTCGAACGGCAACCGCGAGATCCTCGTGCCCGCGCGCGACGCCGATTGAGGCCGACCGAGGCCGCGCGCTTTCCATTCCTCTTGGAGAATGATTTGATGCAGTTTTTTGCTGGACAACCGGGCAGCCGTTTTGTCTCACTGGCTCAACTTGGCGCACGTGCGGCGCGCGCTTGCGCCGTGGCGCTCGGCGCCTCGGTACTGATGGCGTCGCACGCGTTCGCGAGCGGCACCGATCAGCTCAAGCAATTCGTCGCGCAGGTGCATGCCGCGCGCGGCGACTTCGTGCAGCGCGAGCTGAAGGTGCCGTCGGGCGCGAAGAACGCAAGCGACGCGATCGCCTCGGCCATGTCGAGCGCGAAGGTCTCCAGCGGGACGTTCGTGTTCGCGCGGCCCGGCAAGTTCATCTGGCAATACGAGAAGCCGTACCAGCAACTGCTGCAGGCCGACGGCGACAACCTCTACGTCTACGACAAGGACCTGAACCAGGTCACGGAGCGCAAGCTCGGCGGCGCGCTGGGCGCGAGCCCGGCGGCGATCCTGTTCGGCAGCAACGACCTCGACAAGAACTTCACGCTGCGCGACGCGGGCGTGAAGAACGGCATCGACTGGCTCGAGCTGATTCCGAAGTCGAAGGACACGCAGTTCCAGAGCGTGGGCATCGGCTTTCGCGACGGCAACCTCGAAGCGATGGAACTGCACGACGTGTTCGGCAACGTGACGCTGCTCACCTTCTCGAACATTCAGACGAATCCGTCGCTGCCGGCTTCGACGTTCAAGTTCGTGAGACCGGCAGGCGCCGATCTCGTGACGGGCGGCGCGAACTAAGACGGCGCTGAATCGGCTCAGACGGGGGCGAAGCGGATCACCTCGTCCGCGCCGGTCTCGCGCCGAAGCTTGCCCGCAAGCCACAGCAGATGCAGGTGGGCGAGCGCCTCGCCCATGGCGAAAGTCATCTGGTGGATGTCGAGCTGGCGCTTGAACATGAGCGGCACGATGTCGGCCGCGCTGCGCGGTGCCGCCGCGCAGGCTTCCATCACTTCGGCAAGGCGTGCGTCATGGTGCGCGCGCAGTTGCGCGATGCGCGTGCGCACGCCGCGGAACGGCTTGCCGTGCGACGGCAGCGCAAGGGTGTCCTCGGGCATCGTCTCGTAACGGCCGAGCGATTCGAGGTACAGCGCGAGCGGGTTGCCTTCCGGCTCGACTTCGAACACCGAGACGTTGGTCGAGATGCGCGGCAGCACCATGTCGCCCGAAATCAGCACGCGCGTTGCCTCGCAGAAGAGGGCGCAATGCTCCGGCGAATGGCCGTAGCCCGTCACGACGCGCCAGTCGCGCCCGCCTATCTTCACCGTGTCGGCTTCGCGCAGGCGCCGGTACTGCGCCGGCAGAGCGGGCACGAGGCTCGTGTAGTAGCCGCTGCGGTTGCGCAGCTTCTCCAGCGACTCCGGGTCGGCAAGGCCGTGGCGGCCGAAGTGGCGCGCGGCGCCTTCGCCGCCCGCGTTCGAGCCGTCGCCCGAGGACATGACGCGGGCGCTCATGTATTCGCCAAGCGTCGTCCACAGGCGCACGTCCCAGCGCTGCTTCTCGCCGCCCGCGCAGATCCAGTGCGCGAGGCCGATGTGGTCCGGGTGGCAGTGCGTGACCAGTACGCGCAGCACCGGCAGGCCTTCCAGCGCGGTATCGAACACCTGTTCCCAGTGCGCCTTGATCGTGTCGCTGGTGATGCCGCAGTCCACCACGGTCCAGCCCGGCTGGCCGTCGATCTCGTCGCGCAGCAGCCATAGATTGATGTGGTCGAGCGCGAAGGGCAGCGGCATGCGCAGCCACTTGACGCCGGGTGCGACGTCGAAGGTGTGCCCGGGTTCCGGCAGGGTGTCGGCGTAGGGATAGTCGAGCTGGTGTTCGAGGGCGTTCATCGGGGGTGTCTTCTCCATTCTTGTCGCCGCGGCGCGGGCCTGCGGCTTGCCCACATTGTCGCTGCATTGCGTCAAAGCTGCAGGCTGCCATTTTGCGTAGCGGTTGCACAAGCGCCAGCTTGACGATAACGTAAACGTCGATTGTATAGTCCAACGCAGCCCAATGTGACCCGCGGCACAACCCGAAGCCCGCTCCCGGCGGCAGCGGGCCCGTCGCCCACCGCACATCCATGACCCAGTACACGATTACCGAACTTGCCCGCGAATTCGACGTGACGCCGCGCGCGATCCGTTTTTACGAAGATCAGGGCCTGCTCGCGCCGAGCCGCGAGGGGGCGGGCGGCCTCAAGCGCGTGTTTTCGGGGCGCGATCGCACGCGGCTGCGACTCACGTTGCGCGGCAAACGGCTGGGCTTCACGCTTTCGGAGATCCGCACGCTGCTCGACCTGTACGACTCGCCCACCGATACGCTGCCGCAGCTACAGGCTTTTCTCGACACGGTGGTGCGTCATCGCGAGATTCTGGAGCGCCAGCGCGCCGACCTCGACGCCACGCTCGAAGACCTCGCGCAGTACGAGACGCAGGCGCGCGAGCTGCTCGCCCGCACCCATGCGACCGCGTCCAGCGTGCCGGACACCAGGGACTAGACGGGAGCGCATGTCTTCGCGGGCATGGAAGCGATGAAACACTTTCCGAAACTGCTCTCTTCGCAGATAGGCTTCGACGTCGCCGAGACGCTGCTCGAAGGCTTCAATCGCCACTACCGCAACTTCAGCGACGCGGCGGTGCGGGCGAAGGGCCTCTTCGAGTCGGCCGACTGGCGCGGCCTGCAGCGGCTCGCGCGCGAGCGCATCGCGTCCTACGACGAGCGCGTTGAAGCATGCGTGGCGACGCTCGAAGACGAGTACGAAGCGGAAGACATCGACGGCGAGGTCTGGCAGCAGATCAAGCTGCACTACATTGGCCTCCTCACGACGCACCGGCAGCCCGAGTGCGCGGAGACGTTCTTCAACTCGGTGTGCTGCAAGATCCTGCACCGCTCGTACTTCAACAACGATTTCATCTTCGTGCGGCCCGCGATCTCGACGGAATACATCGAGAACGACGAACCCGCCGCGAAGCCGACGTACCGTGCCTATTACCCGGGCAAGGACGGGCTGGCGGCGACGCTCGAACGCATCGTCACGAACTTCCAGCTCGAAACGCCGTTCGAGGACCTCGCGCGGGACGTCGACTGCGTCATGCGCGCGCTGCGCGAGACGTTCGGCGAAGTGGAGCCCAAGGCCAACTTCCAGATACACGTGCTGTCGTCGCTGTTTTTCCGCAACCAGTCGGCGTACATCATCGGGCGCATCATCAACGGCGATTTGCTCGCGCCGTTCGCCGTGCCCGTCCGTCACGTGGGCGCCGGCCGGCTCGCGCTCGATGCCGTGCTGCTGCGCCCCGAGCAGTTGCTCGTCATGTTCAGCTTCTCGCATTCGTACTTTCTGGTGGACATGGAGGTGCCGTCCGCCTGGGTCGAGTTCCTGCGCACGATCATGCCGCGCAAGCCGAGAGGCGAGATCTATACGTCGCTCGGGCTGCAGAAGCAGGGCAAGAACCTGTTCTATCGAGACCTGCTGCACCATCTCAAGCATTCGTCGGATCCGTTCGTCGTCGCACCCGGCATTCGCGGGATGGTGATGATCGTCTTCACCCTGCCGTCGTTTCCGTACGTGTTCAAGGTCATCAAGGACAGCTTTCCGCCGCCCAAGGAGACCACGCGCGCGCAGGTCGAGGCAAAATACCAGCTCGTGAAGCGCCACGACCGCCTCGGGCGTCTTGCCGATACGCTCGAATATTCGAGTGTCGCGCTGCCCGTGGCCCGCCTCGACGAGGCGCTCGTGAGCGAGCTGCAGAAGCTCGCGCCGTCGATGATCGAGTACGAGGGCGACAATCTCGTGATTCGCCATCTGTATATCGAGCGCCGCATGGTGCCGCTCAATCTCTGGCTGCAGAACGGCAGCGACGCGGAGGTCGAGCACGGCGTTCGCGAGTACGGCAACGCGGTGAAGGATCTGATGCGCGCGAACATTTTCCCCGGCGACATGCTGTACAAGAACTTCGGCGTGACGCGCCACGGCCGCGTGGTGTTTTACGACTACGACGAGATCGAGTACCTGACCGATTGCAACGTGCGCGCGGTGCCGCAAGCGCGTAATGAGGAGGACGAACTGTCTGGCGAGCCCTGGTACTCGGTCGGGCCGCACGACATTTTTCCGGAGACGTACCGCACGTTCCTGCTGGGCGATGCGCGCGTGCGCCGCTATTTCCTCGAACATCATCCCGACTTCTTCGACCCGGCGCTCTGGCAGGAGAGCAAGACGCGCCTGCTGGCGGGCGAAGTGCCGGACTGTTTTCCCTACGATCCGTCGATCCGCTTCAGCGCGCGCTATCCCGAGTGCTACGCCGGCGAAGCGCCGGCCGCGGCAGTGCGCGCTGCCTGAGGTGTCGGCCGCGAACGAACCAACCTGTTGAAACACTATGAGCCCCTCTCCCGACCACCCGCTTGCCCATCTCTTTGCGAACAACGAAAAGTGGGTCAGCTCGCGTCTTGCCGCCGACCCCGAGTTCTTTTCGCGGCTCGCCCATCAGCAGGCCCCCGAGTACCTGTGGATCGGCTGTTCCGATTCGCGCGTGCCGGCCAACGAGATCATCGGCTTGCCCTCCGGCGAAGTGTTCGTCCACCGCAACATCGCGAACGTGGTCGTGCATACCGACCTCAACTGCCTGTCGGTGATCCAGTTCGCCGTCGAACTGTTGAAGGTGAAGCACATCATGGTGGTCGGCCATTACGGCTGCTCGGGCGTGGGCGCGGCGCTGTACGGCACGCGCGTCGGCCTGGCCGACAACTGGCTGCAACACGTGCAGGACGTGCGCGAGAAGCACGCCGCGCTGCTCGACGAGTGGCCGATGGGCGAAGCGCGCCATCGCCGGCTCGTGGAGCTCAACACGATCGAGCAGGTCGTCAACGTGTGCCGCACGACCATCGTCGGCGACGCATGGGCGCGCGGCCAGCCGCTCACGGTTCACGGCTGGGCCTACGGCGTGCACGACGGGCGCATGCGCGACCTCGGCATGACTATTTCTGCGCCGGAGCAGTGGCAGGACACGTACAGGCGCTGCGTCGCGGGGGTTTCCGCGCAGCGCGCGCATCAGGCGGACAACGACGTCGTCGCGGCCGACGCGGCGAGTCTTGGCGGCATACCGGCCGTCGTTGCAGGCGTCATCAAGGAGCTCAAACATGAGTGAGACAAGTCAGGACCCCATCGTCATCGTCTCGGCGGCGCGCACGCCGATGGCGGGTTTTCAGGGCGATTTCGCGGCGCTGACGGCGCCGCAGCTCGGCGCTGCCGCGATCGCGGCAGCGGTGGCGCGCGCGGGCCTCGAGCCCGGGCAGATCGACGAAGCCGTGATGGGCTGCGTGCTGCCCGCGGGGCAGGGGCAGGCGCCGGCGCGCCAGGCGGCGCTCGGCGCGGGTCTGCCGCTTTCGGTCGGTGCGACGACCGTCAACAAGATGTGCGGTTCGGGCATGCGCGCGGCGATGTTCGCGCACGACATGCTGGCGGCGGGCTCGGTGGACGTGATCGTCGCGGGCGGCATGGAGAGCATGACGAATGCCCCGTATCTGCTGCCGAAGGCGCGTGCGGGCATGCGCATGGGCCACGGCCAGGTGCTCGACCACATGTTCCTCGACGGCCTCGAGGACGCGTATGACAAGGGCCGCCTGATGGGCACCTTCGCCGAAGAGTGCGCGGCCGAATACGACTTCTCGCGCGAGCGTCAGGACGCGTTCGCGATCGAATCGCTCAGGCGCGCAAAGCGTGCCAACGAAGACGGTTCGTTTGCGTGGGAAATCGCACCGGTGAAGGTGGCGTCGCGCGCGGGCGAGACGACCGTCGAGCGCGACGAGCAGCCGTTCAAGGCGAACCTCGACAAGATCCCGACGCTCAAGCCCGCGTTCAGCAAGACCGGCACGGTGACGGCGGCGAATTCGTCGTCGATCTCGGACGGCGCGGCGGCGCTCGTGATGATGCGCGAATCGACGGCGAAGCGCCTCGGCGTCACGCCGCTCGCGCGCGTAACGGGCCATTCGAGTTTCGCGCAGCAGCCCGCGAAGTTCACGACGGCCCCTGTCGGCGCGATTGCGAAGCTCTACGAAAAGACCGGCTGGCGCGCCCAGGATGTCGACCTCTACGAAATCAACGAGGCATTCGCCGTGGTCACCATGGCCGCGATGAAGGAGCACGACCTGCCGCACGAGAAGGTCAACGTGAACGGCGGCGCGTGCGCGCTGGGCCACCCGATCGGCGCGTCGGGCGCGCGCATTCTCGTCACGCTGATCGGCGCGCTGCGCGCGCGCGGCGGCAAGCGCGGCGTTGCGAGCCTGTGCATCGGCGGCGGCGAGGCGACGGCGATGGGGGTCGAACTGCTGTAACCCGTCCGAACGGCGGTAGGCTGGCAGCGAGCTGCGCCGCAGGGAGGCGGCGCGGCAATGCACGCGGCGGCCCGTTGGCGCCGCGTCTAACGATAAAGGTGTCCACATGAAAACCGTGTTGATCGTGGGCGCGTCGCGCGGCATCGGCCGCGAGTTCGCGCGCCAGTATGCGAAGGCGGGCTGGCGCGTGCTCGCCACGGCGCGCGGCGGCGAAGCGCTCGAAGCCCTGCAGGAGGTCGGCGCGCAGCCGTTCCAGCTCGACATTACGCAGCCCGAGGAGATCGCCGCGCTCGGCTGGAAGCTCGACGGCGAGCGGCTCGACATCGCGCTGATCGTGGCGGGCGTGTACGGCCCGCGCACCGAGGGCGTGGAGACCATCACGGCCGAGGACTTCGAGTACGTGATGACCACCAACGTGCGCGGCCCGATGCAGCTGATTCCGATGCTGCTGCCGCTCGTCGAACCGGCCAACGGCGTGCTGGGCGTGCTGTCGAGCCGGATGGGCAGCATCGCGCAGACCACGGGCACGACGGGCTGGCTCTATCGCGCGAGCAAGGCGGCGCTCAACGACGCGCTGAAGATCACCTCGCTGCAGACGCGCCGCGCGACCTGCATCGCGTTGCATCCGGGCTGGGTGCGCACCGAGATGGGCGGCGCGCAGGCCGCGATCGACGTGGCGCACAGCGTGAAGGGCATGCGCGAAGTCATTGCGGAAGCCGCGGCGGCGCGCGACGTGTTCAATGGCCGCTTCTTCCAGTACGACGGCACCGAACTCGACTGGTGACGGTTGGCTTTCTTTCTGTATGACGGATCCGCGCACCGATGCGCCGGATCGCAACGGGCTTTCCTCGCAATGAATGCTGCAACCCCGCGTGCCGCACGGCCCGCAGACTGTCCCTGCGGCGGCGCCGCGCCGACTCTCAAGCCGGGTGCAAAGCCGCCGCGCTATGCGGGCTGCTGCGGCCGTTTCATCGACGCGGGCGAACTGCCCGCGACCGCGCTCGAACTGATGCGCTCGCGCTATACGGCGTATGTGCTGGGGGAGACGGCGTACTTGCGGACGAGCTGGGCACAGGAGACCTGCCCGGCGGATCTCGACGCCGATCCGGCCGCGCCCGGCGCGCCGCGCTGGCTGGGCCTCGCGGTCAAACGCCATGAGCAAATCGACGCCACGCACGCCATCGTCGAGTTCGTTGCGCGCTACAAGACCGGCGGCCGCGCATGGCGGCTGCACGAGACGAGCCGCTTCACGCGCGGCGAGGACGGCCGCTGGCGGTACGTCGACGGCGACGTGACGGACGCCTGAATATCTTCGCCTGGCGGCTTTCCCCGCAGCCTGGACGCCGCTCTGGCGCATCCCTCCCTTACACAGCGATTTCAGTTCCGCCATGCGTACGTCGCACGACATACGCACTGGGGCTGATCCGGATGGACTCTCGCGTATCGCCCACCAGACGGGCCTGCGCGGCACTGGCATGCCTTATGCCGGGGTAAGCCCTGAATTGCGCAACAATATTTTGTCGTGTGAGGATCCAATCACGGTGTCCGTTGAGCCTCTGTGCGGCGGGCACCTGTAGCGGCAGCGATGCCGCAGCGATGTTCCGATCGGCTTTTCCCCACGACGGATCCCATCGGCACGTGCCTCGTGGCATGCGCAAGGGCTTTCGTTGTGCCGGAAACGGGCTGGCCGGGGTAAGACGGATTCAGGCAGGTTTGTCGCAGGTGGGTTTGCGAATGGCGTACACGAAGCACCTTGGTGGATGGATGTTGGCCGGCACGGCGTGTCTGCTTTCGTTCGCGCATTCGATCGCTTACGCCGCGCCGCTTGCCGCGTCGGTTGTCGCATCGCCTGCTGATACGCAGGCGCAGTTCCAGTCCGACCCGCAGACGTCCGCTCCCGCAGCGCACCCGGCACCGCTCGCGGCCGGTCCCCTCGGCAGTGCCAAAGTTTCCCCCCTCGCGCTCGACGACGCCTGGCTGCCCGCCGTGCGCGCCGACCTCAACGAGCAGGTGATCCGGATTCCGGTGGCCGGCGACGCCGACGTCACGCTCGAAACCACGATCTACCGCCCGGACGGCCCCGGCCCGTTCCCGATGATCGTGTTCAACCACGGCAAGATTCCCGGCGACCCGCGCTACCAGACGCGCAGTGACCCCGTGTCGTTCGCGCGCGAATTCGTGCGCCGCGGCTACGTGGTCGTCGCGCCGAACCGCCGCGGCTTCGCGGGCTCGGGCGGCACCTACGAGCAGGACGGTTGCGACGTGGCGCGCAACGGCCTTGGCCAGGCGGCCGATATCGCCGCGACGATCGACTACATGTCGAAGCAACCGTACGTGGACGCGAAGCACATCGCCGTGGCCGGCACCTCGCACGGCGGTCTCGCGACCATCGCCTACGGCACCGAAGCCGCGAAGGGCGTGCGCGCACTGATCAACTTCTCGGGCGGCCTGCGGCAGGATGCCTGCGCCGGCTGGCAGGACAACCTCACCCAGGCGTTCGGCGGCTACGGCGGCAAGGCGCGCGTGGCGTCGCTCTGGCTCTATGGCGACAACGACTCGGTGTGGACGCCGGATCTCGTCGCGAAGATGTTCGCCGCTTACCGCGGCGCGCAGGCAGATGCGCAAGCGGGCGACTCGGTGCCCGCCGCCGCTGCGAAGCTCGTCGACTTCGGCTCGTACAAGAACGATGCGCACCGTCTCGTGGGCGACCGCGACGGCGTGCAGATCTGGTGGCCGCGCGTGGAGGCGTTCCTCTCCCGCGAGGGCATGCCCACGGTCGTGCAGTACCGTGTGGCCGCGCCCGAAGCGCCGAACGCAACCGGTTTTGCGGCCATCGATTCGGTGGGCGCCGTACCGTTCCTCGACCAGGCCGGCCGCGACGGCTACCGCAACTTCCTCAAGCAGTATCCGACCCGTGCGTTTGCCGTTTCCGATTCGGGCGCGTGGTCGTGGGCCGAGGGCGGCGACAACCCGATGGCCGTCGCGATCGCGAACTGCGAAAAGCACAGCAGCGACGCCTGCCATCTGTATGCGGTCAACAACACCGTGGTCTGGTCCGACGACGCAGCCGTCGTCGCGCGCAACGACGCAAGCGCAGGGGTTGTGCCGACCGCCGCCGAAGCCGCCGACAACGACGGTCACGCACTCGCAAGCCGCTAGGCGCGCCTTCGCGCGGCGCGCGCACGAAGGCGCTGGCGCCGCTATCTTCGCTGTTCTCCGCTTCGAATTCCTCTCCTTGCGGGGCGTGTGTGCGCCGCCGCCCAGGTGCCTCCTGGACTGCCGTTGGGAGCCGTGGCAGCGGCTCCGCCAGCGTGTGCCACGGCTCATTTCATCCTCGTTTCGACCCATTGCCGCGCCGCCCGCTGCGACGCGTCCCCATTTTTGCGCCGATCTTCCACCGCCGCCCCCAGATTTTTTTGCATAAGCGAGCTTTACTTTGCCGTCGTCATCTGCGCGCTTTTCCGGGTATCCCGGGCGATTGGTCTTTTGCTGTGCCGAACCGCGCCGAACCTCGCTCCGCCACGCTTTCCAGCGCCGTTTTTGGGGTAGTGCATTGCGCGAGCGTTCGCGCTAATCTCGGTCCCGCTGTCGTATCGGGAGTCGTACTTGAATCCGCATTCCAATCTCGCCACCGACCGCTGGATCGAGCGCAGCCTGCGCGCCGTGTGGCACCCCTGCACCCAGATGAAGCATCACGAGCGTCTGCCGCTCGTCGCGGTGGCCCGCGGCGAAGGGCCGTGGCTCTACGATCGTGACGGTCGCCGCTATCTGGACGCCATCAGTTCGTGGTGGGTGAACCTGTTCGGCCACGCGAACCCGTCGATCAACGCCGCGCTCAAGGCGCAGCTCGACACGCTCGAGCACGTCATGCTCGCGGGCTGCACGCACGAGCCGGCGGTCGAACTGGCCGAGCGGCTCGCGGCGCTCACCGGCCATGCGCTCGGCCACGCGTTCTTCGCGTCCGATGGCGCCTCGGCGGTGGAGATCGCGCTGAAGATGAGCTTTCATGCCTGGCGCAACCGCGGCGAAGACGGCAAGCGCGAGTTCGTTTGCCTCGCCAACAGCTATCACGGCGAAACGATCGGCGCGCTCGGCGTCACGGATGTGAAGCTGTTCAGGGATGCTTACGACCCGCTGCTGCATCATGCGCACGTGGTCGCGTCGCCCGATGCGCGGGGAGCCCAGGCCGGCGAGAGCGCCGCCGACGTGGCGCGGCGCGCGCTTGCCGATGTCGAGCGCCTGTTCGCGGCGCGCAGCGAACATATCGCCGCGCTGATCGTCGAGCCGCTCGTGCAATGCGCGGCGGGCATGGCCATGCACGATCCGGCCTACCTCAAGGGACTGCGCGCGCTGTGCGACCGCTACCGCGTGCATCTGATCGCCGACGAAATCGCCGTGGGCTGCGGCCGCACCGGTACGTTCTTCGCGTGCGAGCAGGCCGGCATCTGGCCCGACCTGCTGACCCTGTCGAAGGGCATCAGCGGCGGCTATCTGCCGCTTTCGATCGTGCTCTCGCGCGACACCATTTTCGAAGCGTTCTACGACGACGACACCACGCGCGGCTTTCTGCACTCGCATTCGTACACGGGCAATCCGCTCGCGTGCCGCGCCGCACTCGCCACGCTCGATCTGATCGAGCAGGGCGACGTGCTGGCCGCCAATGCGCGCAAGTCGGCGCAACTACGCGAGGCGTTCGGCCCGCTCGCGGCGCATCCGCTCGTGCGCAACGTGCGCCAGTGCGGCACGATCCTCGCATTCGACGCTGCCATCGAAGACCGCTCGCGCGCCGCCACGTTTTCGCGCCGCTTCTTCGAAGAGGCGCTGACGCGCGAACTGCTGCTGCGGCCGATCGGCACGACCGTCTACGTTATGCCGCCGTACGTTCTCGACGCGCCGACCCAGGCGCTGCTCGCCGAACGCACGCTCGAAACCTTCGACGCTGTCGTCGCGGAGGACCGTTGATGCTGCTCCTCGACACCCTCGAACAAGGCTTGCGCGAGCTGGATTCGCGCGGCCTGCGCCGCCGCCGCCGCACGATCGACACGCCCTGCGGCGCGCACATGCTCGTGGATGGCCGCGAGACGATCGGTTTTTCGAGCAACGACTATCTCGGGCTCGCTTCGCATCCGCAACTCGTCGCCGCGCTGGTTGAAGGCGCGCAGCGCTATGGCGCGGGCAGCGGCGGCTCGCATCTGCTCGGCGGCCATTCGCGCGCGCATGCGCAACTGGAGGACGATCTCGCCGAATTCGCGGGCGGCTTCGTCGAGAATGCGCGCGCGCTGTATTTCAGCACCGGTTACATGGCGAATCTGGCCGTCGTGACCGCGTTGGCCGGCCGCGACACGACGCTCTTTTGCGATGCGCTCAATCACGCGTCGCTGATCGACGGCGCACGCCTTTCGCGCGCCGACGTGCAGATTTACCCGCATGCCGATATGGACGCGCTCAGCGCGATGCTGGAGGCGTCCGCCGACGGCCCGAAGGCGATCGTCACCGACACCGTGTTCAGCATGGACGGCGACGTCGCGCCGCTCGCGCGTCTCGTCGAGCTGGCCGAGCGGCATCAGGCCTGGCTCATCGTCGACGACGCGCACGGCTTCGGCGTGCTCGGCCCGCAGGGGCGCGGGGCCGTGGCCGAAGCCGCGCTGCGTTCGCCGTACCTCGTGATGGTCGGCACGCTAGGCAAGGCGGCGGGCGTGGCAGGCGCGTTCGTCGCGGCGCATGCGACGGTCGTTGAGTGGCTCGTGCAGCGCGCGCGCCCGTATATCTTTACGACGGCGTCGGCGCCGGCGGTCGCCCACGCGGTGTCGGCCAGCCTGCGCATCATCGCGGGCGACGAAGGCGACGCGCGACGCGCGCATCTGGGCAAGCTGATCGGGCGCACGCGAGCGATGCTCCGGCAAACGTGCTGGCTGCCCGTCGATTCGCAGACGGCCGTTCAGCCGCTCGTGGTGGGCGCGAACGACGCCACGATCGCACTGCAGGCCACGCTGGAACGCGACGGTCTGTGGGTGCCCGCCATCCGGCCGCCAACCGTGCCGGAAGGCACGTCGCGGCTGCGCATCTCGCTGTCGGCCGCGCATTCGGACGCGGATCTCGATCGGCTGGACGCGTCGCTGCAGCACGCGAGCCGGGAAACCCGGGAGGGGGCGCGATGACGCTTTCGCTCTTCGTCACCGGCACCGATACGGAGATCGGCAAGACTTTCGTGAGCGCGGCGTTATTGCGCGGCTTCGCCCGCAAGGGCCTGCTGGCGGCGGCGCTCAAGCCCATCGCCGCCGGCGCGTACGAGCGCGACGGCGTGTGGCACAACGAAGACGCCGATCAGCTCGATGCCGCCGCGAGCGTGCTGCTGCCGCCCGAAATACGTACGCCTTTCCTGCTCAAAGCGCCTGCCGCGCCGCATATCGCGGCCGCGCTGGAGGGCGTGACGCTCGACATGGGGCGCATCGTCGAATGCCATGCGGAGGCACGCAAGCGCGCCGAGGCTGTCGTGGTCGAAGGCGTGGGCGGCTTCCGCGTGCCGCTCACGGCGCAGCACGACACGGCGGATCTTGCCGTCGCGCTGAATCTGCCCGTCATACTCGTGGTCGGCATGCGGCTCGGCTGCATCAGTCATGCGTTGCTTACCGCCGAGGCGATCGCCTCGCGCGGGCTGAAGCTCGCCGGCTGGGTGGCGAACCGCATCGACCCGGACATGACGTTCCCCGAAGAAAACATCGACGCATTGCGCGAGCGCCTCGCCGCCCAGTACGGCGCGCCGCTCATCGGCATCGTGCCGCATCTGCGCGGCGCGAGCGCCGACGACGCGGCAGAACATCTGAACATCGACGCATTGCTCAGCCGCCTCGGCGCGGACCCGACTACGCCCGTGTTGCACTGAACATTGCCCTGAAATCCGCACCGGATCCGCATTGAACTGCTTGAAGTCAACGTCGCGAAGGACCCTGACACCATGACGCAAACCCACATCGACATCACCGGCCTCGGCAAGACCAAGGCGGCGGCCGCAGCGGCCGAAGCGCAGGACGCGGCGGCACGCTGGCGCGTTGCCGACGTCGCCGCGCTCTACGAGCTGCCGTTCAACGACCTGATCTTCCGCGCGCAGCAGGTGCATCGCGAGCATTTCGACGCGAACGCCGTGCAGCTTTCCACGCTCCTGTCGATCAAGACGGGCGGTTGCGAAGAGGACTGTGCCTATTGCCCGCAGTCGTCGCATTACGACACCGGGCTCGAAGCCGACAAGCTGATGGCCGTCGACGAAGTGCTGAAGGCGGCGCGCGTCGCGAAGGACAACGGCGCAACGCGCTTCTGCATGGGCGCGGCATGGCGCAATCCGAAGGACCGCCATCTGGAGCCGATCAAGGACATGATCCGCGGCGTGAAGGAGATGGGCCTCGAAACCTGCGTGACGCTCGGCATGCTCGAAACGCATCAGGCGAAGGCGCTCGCCGACGCGGGCCTCGACTACTACAACCACAACCTCGACACGTCGCCGGAGTTCTACGGCCAGATCATCTCGACGCGTACGTACCAGGACCGCCTCGACACGCTCGAACGCGTGCGCGACGCGGGCATCAACGTGTGCTGCGGCGGCATTGTCGGCATGGGCGAGTCGCGCCGCGAGCGCGCGGGCCTGATCGCGCAGCTCGCGAACATGGAGCCGTATCCGGAATCGGTGCCGATCAACAACCTCGTGCAGGTGCACGGCACGCCGCTCGAAGGCACCGAGCCGATCGATCCGTTCGAGTTCGTGCGCACGATCGCGGTGGCGCGCATCACCATGCCGAAGGCGATGGTGCGGCTTTCGGCAGGCCGCGAGCAGATGGACGAGGCGCTGCAGGCGCTGTGCTTCATGGCCGGCGCGAACTCGATCTTTTACGGCGATCAGTTGCTCACTACGAGCAATCCGCAGGCCGAGGCGGACCGCAAGCTGCTTGCGCGGCTCGGCATTCGCGCGGAGGCGGCGCAGGAGCTGCCCGCATCGGAGAAGGCGGCGCACGGCGGCTGCGGCCATTGCGAATGATGCGTTGAGCGCGGCGCGAACGTAAAACGAGTCCACCGGAAAGAAAGCCACGTTGCGAGCGATTCGCAACGTGGCTTTTTTAACGCATCGCGTCCGCGCAAATGAAAACGCCGCGCTTTGCGGCGCGGCGTGGATTCAAACGTCAGGCACAGATAACGGCGTCAGGCGTAAGCCGCACGCCGGGGACTGGCAAGCACGAGATAACAGAGCGCGCCGATCACGAGCGACGGCAGCGTTGCACCGAGATTCGGCAGCCACTGATTGAGCGCCTGGTAAGCGCCGAAGCCGATCACCCACGCCACGAACGCGCTCACGTGCCAGCCGCCCGAATACCCGTAGACGCCGCCCAGATCGGCAAGCGCTTCCGGTTCGATGCGGCGACGGCGCACCACGAAGTGATCGGCGAGCACGACGCCGAAGAGCGGCGCGAACACCGAGCCGATGAAGAGCAGGAAGTTTTCGTAGCGCGCCATCGGCACCACGATGCCGATTACCGTGCAGATCGCGCCAAACGCCGCCGAGAGCCAGGGCACGCTCGCGCGCGTCCAGAAGGTTCCGGTGGAGACGGCGGCCGAATGAATGTCGGCGAAGGCGTTGTCGATCTCGTCGATCAGCACGAGCAGCAGCGCGAAGCCGCCGCCCGCCTGCGCGAGCGCCGAGGTGAGCAGGGCGTCGCCGCCGCCCGCCGCGAGGCCGTAGATCGCGCCGAGCGCATAGAACCAGAGATTGGCGATGCCGTAGCCGACCAGCGTGCCGCGGAAGGTTTCGCCGGCGCGGCGGCCGAAGCGCGTGTAATCGGCGATCAGCGGCAGCCACGAGAGCGGCATCGCCACCACGAGGTCGATCGCGCTGCCGAACGGCATGTCGCCCGTGCCGGGGCGACGCATCAGGGCGCCCAGGTCATGGCGCGCGAGCAGATTCCACGTGAGCCACGCGGCGCCCGCGAGCAGCAGCCAGATGCCGTACGTACGCAAAAAGCGCCGCACGAACGAGAGCGGGCCGCTCACGGCGAGCAGCGTCGCGAAGAGACCGGCCAGCAGCGTCCAGACGAGCGGGACCGAGAAGCCGAAGGCTTGCTTCGCGAGCGCGTCGGCGGAGTCGCGCATCACGATGATCTCGAACGAGCCCCAGCCCACGAGCTGCACCATGTTGATGATGGCCGGCACCGAGGCGCCGCGCACGCCGAGCGTGGGGCGCAGCGACGACATGGCGGCGAGGCCGGTATCCGTGCCGATCACGCCCGCGAGCGCGAGCAGCACCACGCCGATCACGGTGCCGATGCCGATGGCCGCGAAGGCGGCCGGCAGCGAGAGGCCCGGCACGAGCAGCGCGCCCGCCTGGGCGACGAGCAGGCCGATGCCGAGCGAGAACCACAGCGCGAAGGCGTCGCCGGTGCGGAACTGGCGGCGCGCGTCGGGCACCGGCAGGAGCGGGGCGTAGGTGGAGCCGGCTGCGCCGGCGGGTGAATCCTGGGTCATCGGGAAAATTGTCCTCTGGTGTCGTCGAATGATTTTGGTATTTTCGGGGTCTGATCCTGCGCGGCGCGGCGGCTTGCCCTGGTGCGCCTCGCCCCGCCGCCGCACACTGTCATAATGCACGATTGCATCTGGCGCGGCCGACGCTCCCTCTTTTGGGGTGGTCGCGCCGAAAAGCCGACATTATCGCGAAAACCTCATGTTCGAAGAAACCCGTGCCAACGTACCGCTCGCCGAGCGGCTGCGCCCGCGCTCCATCGACGAAGTCATCGGCCAGAAGCATCTGCTCGGGCCCAACAAGCCGTTGCGCGTCGCGTTCGAGTCCGGCGAAGCGCATTCGATGATCCTCTGGGGGCCGCCGGGCGTCGGCAAGACCACGCTCGCGCGCCTCATGGCCGACGCCTTTCACGCCGAATTCATCGCGCTTTCGGCGGTGCTCTCGGGCGTGAAGGACATCCGCGAGGCCGTCGAGACCGCGCAACTGCATCGCGCGCACGGCCATCAGACGCTCGTGTTCGTCGACGAAGTCCATCGCTTCAACAAGAGCCAGCAGGACGCATTCCTGCCGCACGTGGAATCGGGCCTGTTCGTGTTCGTCGGCGCGACGACCGAAAATCCCTCGTTCGAAGTGAACAGCGCGCTGCTGTCGCGCGCGGCGGTGTACGTGCTGCGGAGCCTCGGCGAGGAAGAGCAGGGCGAACTGCTCGAGCGCGCGAGCGCGGAGCTGGGCGGCCTCACCTTCGCGGACGAGGCGAAGAAAGCGTTGATCGGCTCGGCCGACGGCGACGGGCGCAAGCTTCTGAACAATCTGGAAATCGTGGCGCGCGCCGCCGCGCAGCAGAAGTCCACGGAAATCGACACGGCGCTGCTGGGCAGTGCGCTCGCGGAGAATCTGCGCCGCTTCGACAAGGGCGGCGACGCCTTCTACGACCAGATCAGCGCGCTGCACAAGTCGGTGCGCGGCAGCAACCCGGACGGCGCGCTCTACTGGTTCTGCCGCATGCTCGACGGCGGCGCCGACCCGCGCTACCTCGCGCGGCGCATCGTGCGCATGGCGTGGGAGGACATCGGCCTGGCCGACCCGCGCGCGGGGCGCATCACGCTCGACGCCGCCGAGACTTACGAGCGCCTCGGTTCCCCCGAGGGTGAGCTCGCCCTCGCGCAGGCCGTGATCTACCTGGCCGTCGCGCCCAAGTCGAACGCGGGCTACATGGCGTACAACGAGGCGCGGCGCTTTGTCGGCAAGGACCAGTCGCGCGCCGTGCCGGTTCATCTGCGCAACGCGCCCACCAAGCTCATGAAGGAGTTGGGCTACGGTCACGAATACCGTTACGCGCACGACGAACCCGACGCCTATGCGGCAGGCGAGACCTATCTGCCGGATGGCATGCGCGAGCCGCGCTGGTATCAGCCGACGCCGCGCGGGCTTGAAGGCAAGATCGGCGAGAAGCTCGCGCGCCTTGCCGAACTCGACGCGCAATGGCGCGAGGAACACAAGGACGAGATTCGCGAGAAGAAGCGCCGGAGCTGAACGCCGCCGGGACGGGCGCCCTCGGACCCCGCGCGCCGGTGCGCTAAAATTGCCACTTCACACAACGAAACTGCGTCTCACAATCCCATGCTCGACATCCAGCTGCTGCGCAAAGACCTCGAAGGCGTCGCGAAGCGCCTCGCCGACCGCGGCTACACCCTCGACGTCGCGGCCTTTTCCGCGCTCGAAGCGGAACGCCGCGCCATCCAGACCCGCACCGAAGAACTGCAGGCGCGCCGCAACAGCCTGTCGAAGCAGATCGGCGCGATGAAGGGCCGTGGCGAGGACACGTCGGCGGTGATGGCCGAAGTGGGCGGTATCGGCGACGAAATGAAGGCGTCGGCCGCGAAGCTCGAAGAGATCCAGTCGAGCCTGTCCGACCTGCTGCTGGGCGTGCCCAATCTGCCGCACGAAAGCGCGCCGGTGGGCAAGGACGAGAGCGACAACGTCGAAGTGCGCCGCTGGGGTGCGCCGCGTCAGTTCGACTTCGAAGTGAAGGACCACGTGGACGTGGGCACGCCGCTCGGCCTCGACTTCGAGACCGGCGCGAAGCTCTCGGGCGCGCGCTTCACGATGCTGCGCGGCCAGATGGCGCGCCTGCACCGCGCGCTTGCGCAGTTCATGCTCGACACGCATACGCTGCAGCACGGCTATGCGGAAACCTACACGCCGTACATCGTCAACCCGGACATCCTGTACGGCACGGGCCAACTGCCCAAGTTCGCCGACGACATGTTCCGCGTGGAGAAGGGCGGCGCTGAGAACACGGTTACGCAGTACCTGATCTCGACGTCGGAGATCTCGCTCACGAACACGGTGCGCGAGAGCATCGTCGAGGCAAACGCCCTGCCGATCAAGCTCACGGCGCATTCGCCGTGCTTCCGTTCGGAGGCCGGTTCGTATGGCCGCGACACGCGCGGCATGATTCGCCAGCACCAGTTCGACAAGGTGGAAATGGTGCAGATTGTCGCGCCGGAAACGTCGTATGACGCGCTGGAGCAGATGGTCGTCCACGCCGAGACGATCCTGCAGAAGCTTGGCCTGCCGTATCGCGTGATTACGCTGTGCACGGGCGACATGGGCTTCTCGGCAGCCAAGACGTACGACCTCGAAGTCTGGCTGCCCGCGCAGAACACCTATCGCGAAATTTCGAGCTGCTCGAATACCGAAGCGTTCCAGGCGCGCCGCATGCAGGCGCGCTATCGCAATGCGCAAGGCAAGCCGGAACTCGTGCACACGCTCAATGGTTCGGGCCTCGCGGTCGGCCGCGCGCTCGTGGCGGTACTGGAGAATTATCAGGAAGCAGACGGCTCGGTAACGGTGCCCGAAGTGCTGCGCCCGTACATGGGCGGTGTGGCGCGTCTCGCAGCGAACGCCTGACGCTCTCCGGAACAGGGCGCTTTCCTCGCCCCCACTTTTTTGAAAGGGGACTTGGAAAGTGTCGTGGAATGTTCTATAATCTTCGCTTCGCCAGTCAACGACCGGGCTGACGAAATCGCGGTGAAAGCAGCAGTGGCAAATTTTGCAACACTCGTTTGCAGTGCTCGCCGCGGTAGTTGGACACCGGAGAGGTGGCAGAGTGGTCGATTGTACCTGACTCGAAATCAGGCGTACGGTTCCCCCGTACCGTGGGTTCGAATCCCACCCTCTCCGCCAGATACGAAAAACCCCCTGCAAGCCGAAAGGCTGCAGGGGGTTTTGCTTTGGGCGGCGCATTTTGATGGCATAGGCGTATTGCCGGGATGTTCGGGACTGCGTAGCGTCCGGCCGACGACGATGCACGCGGGCCGAAGCGCGAGAGCCACCCGCGAAGGTGGGGCGGTGATCGCGGTCAGGACGTTCTGCGCCTGGCGTTGTAAGATATTTCCCATTCTTGAGGGCAGCAGGGGCGCGGAAAGCCGGACATATCCGATTCCGCAGGCTGGCGGGCTTCAGCCCCCTGGTACAATCTCTCCTTTGCCTTGAACTGGCGGCGCGGCTCGACGAGCGGCGCCGCGCGTACTTCGGTCCACAGATGGCTATCACCTACAAGTCCGCCGCCGACATCGAGCGGCTGCGCATCTCCGGCCGGCTGGCCGCAGACGTGCTTGCGATGATCGGCGAGCACGTCAGGCCCGGCGCCTCCACCGACGACCTCGACGCGATCTGCAACGACTTCATCGTCAACACGCTCAAGGCCGTGCCGGCCAATGTGGGCTACCTCGGCTTCCCGAAGACGATCTGCACGTCGGTCAATCAGGTGGTCTGCCACGGCATTCCGAACCGCAACGAGATCCTCAAGGACGGCGACATCATCAATATCGACGTCGCCGTGATCAAGGACGGCTATTTCGGGGACACGAGCCGAATGTACACCGTGGGCACGCCGAGCACGGTCGGGCGTCAACTGATCGACACGACCTACGAGGCGATGGTGGCCGGCATCCGCGAAGTGCGGCCGGGCGCGACGCTCGGCGACGTGGGCCACGCGATCCAGCGCCGCGCGCAGGCGGACGGTTTTTCGATCGTGCGGGAGTACTGCGGGCACGGCATCGGCAAGGTCTACCACGAGGAGCCGCAAGTGCTGCACTACGGCCAGCCGGGGCATGGCCTGCGCCTGAAGCCCGGCATGGTCTTCACGATCGAGCCGATGGTCAACGCGGGCCGCGCCGGCACGGCCGTGCAGCGCGACGGCTGGACGGTGGTGACGAAGGACCGCTCGCTCTCGGCGCAATGGGAGCACATGGTCGCCGTCACCGACGAAGGCTACGAGCTCCTCACGCCCTGGCCGGACGGTACCGGCGACTACGAGTCGCCCTGATTCTCGCGAGGACATGACTGTTGCGGGGCCGTCTGTAAAGCGCCGCGTGCGTGCCGGGGCTGTCGTGAAGCGTCGGCGCGACGAACGGCTACTTTTGTCAAATAAGGATTTGACTCCCAGGCGAGTTCGGTTAAAGCTACGCGTTACTGGTTTATAGGGGTTTACGACTGCATGAGTCCGTCACTGACCGTTCGCCGTATCGCCGCCGATCAGGGTGCGGTGCTTCGCGAGCTCAGAACTGCGTCGTTGCGCGATGCGCCCTACGCGTTCGGCGATGCCACGCTCGAAGACGCGCTTTCCGCCGATGCGGCGGTTTTCGATGCGGCGGCGGCCCGCTATGCGGACTCGCATTCCGTCACCTCGTTCATCCTGTACACCGAAGGCCATCCCGCCGGGCTGATCGGCGCGAGCTTCGAGAGCGCGCCGGCAAGCCGGGCCTTCGTTTCGGCGCTGTGGGTCGCGCCGGCCGTACGGCACCTGCGCGGCGGCGAACTGCTGTTGAACGCGGCGATCGACTGGCTCGTTGCCGAGGGCACCGCGCAGGTCTACGCCTGGATCACCGACAACAACACGACCGCCATGCGCTTTTACGAGCGCTTCGGCTTCATTGCGACCGGCGATCACGCGCGCAGCAAGCATTCGCCCGAACAATGGGAAACGCTGCTCATGCGCGACGTCGGCAGTCGGGCACCAGACGCAGTGCAAGCCCAATCGAACTAGCGTTCCCGGCGCGCCGTGGCCCGCGCGCCTTCCATCGTTCCCTCACCGGTACGCCCCCCGTGCACGAACGCGCACGCCGTGTTTTCCTCGCGTTTGCACGCGTGGTGCGAGAGGGGTCCGGATTACCGGCTCCTGATTTAACCGCTAAAAATAATGGCCGTGCGCGTCGACGCCTGTAAAATACGCAAAATTTTTCGCCGAACGCCATGTCGCCCAGGAAATCGCCATATTTTGAACTGAAGAGCGGTTCAGTCGATACGCTTCTGTTCGTGGTCAAGACGACCGAGCTGGATGCCATGCGCGCCGAACTCACGCGGCGCTTCGAAGCTACGCCCGAATTTTTCGCGAACGACACGGTTGCCATCGACGTGCGGCGCCTGGGCGATAACGAGCAGGTCGCGCTTGGCGACATCGTGCGCCTGCTCGAGAGCGTGCGTATGCATCCGGTCGGCGTCGTGGCGCATTCCGCGCAGCACGCATGGGCCGCCGAGGCCGGCCTGCCGCTCCTCGAAGCGCGCGACCGCCGCGGCGCGAGCGCCAAAACGGCCGCGGAGGAGGCGGATGCCGCCGACGCGCCGGCCGCTACCGTGACCACGGCCGCCGCCGCCGTGGAGCCGCAGGCAACGTCCCCCGCGCTCGCGCAACCCGAACTTTTCCCCCCCGCGAGCGAGCCGCCTGCCGATACGCCGGCGGCAGCCGGCGACGCGGCCGCGCGCGCCGCGCGTGCGGAGCCGACGCTCGTCGTCGACCGGCCGCTGCGTTCGGGCCAGCGCATCTACGCGAAGGGCGACCTGGTGGTGCTTGGCCTCGTTTCGAACGGCGCGGAAGTCATCGCCGAAGGCAATATTCACATCTACGCGCCGTTGCGCGGCCGCGCGCTGGCGGGCGTGCACGGCAACCACGACGCGCGCATCTTCTGCACGTGTCTCGAGGCGGAACTGATTTCGATTGCGGGCATCTACCGTACGACTGAAGTCCCGCTTCCCGGCGAGGTGGCCGGCAAGCCGGTGCAGATCCGGCTGGACGACGAAGAAAAGCTGTTGATCGAACCGTTGAGGCTCACCTGACGCGCCGGGAGAAGCCGGGACGGCGGCGTGCGATGGGACCAAACTGAAGAAACTGACGAACACAAGGTTAAGGGAATGGCAAAAATCATTGTGGTGACTTCGGGCAAGGGCGGCGTGGGCAAGACGACCACGAGCGCGAGCTTCGCATCGGGCCTCGCGTTGCGCGGCCACAAGACCGCGGTCATCGACTTCGACGTGGGCCTGCGCAATCTCGACCTCATCATGGGTTGCGAGCGCCGTGTCGTGTACGACCTCATCAACGTGATCCAGGGTGAAGCGAACCTGAACCAGGCGCTCATCAAGGACAAGAAGTGCGAGAACCTCTTTATCCTGCCGGCCTCGCAGACGCGCGACAAGGACGCGCTCACGAAGGAGGGCGTGGAAAAGGTGATCGAGGACCTGCGCAAGATGGACTTCGAGTACATCATCTGCGATTCGCCCGCGGGTATCGAATCGGGCGCGCTGCTCGCGATGCACTTCGCCGACGAGGCGCTCATCGTGACGAACCCGGAAGTCTCGTCGGTGCGCGATTCGGACCGCATTCTCGGCATGCTCTCCTCGAAGACGAAGCGCGCGATCGAGGGCGCGGATCCCGTCAAGGAACACCTGCTCATCACGCGCTACAACCCGAAGCGCGTGAGCGAAGGCGAAATGCTCTCGCTCACCGACATTCAGGAAATCTTGCGCATCGAGCTGATTGGCGTGATTCCCGAATCGGAAGCCGTGCTGCACGCGTCGAATCAGGGCCTGCCCGCCGTGCACCTCGACGGCACCGATGTCGCCGAGTCGTACAAGGACGTCGTCTCGCGCTTCCTTGGTGAAGACAAGTCGCTCCGTTTCACCGATTACCAGAAGCCGGGCCTCTTTCAGCGCCTCTTCGGCAACAAGTAAGGGAGGCGCACGTCATGTCGTTTCTTTCGTTTTTTCTCGGCGAGAAGAAGAAGTCCGCCTCGGTAGCGAAGGAACGCCTGCAGCTCATCATCGCTCACGAGCGGGCGGGCGGCCATCCGCCCGCCGATTATCTGCCGGCGTTGCAGCGCGAACTGGTTGCGGTGATCTCGAAATACGTCAAGATCTCCGACGACGATATCCGCGTGAGTCTCGAACGTCAGGACGATCTCGAAGTGCTCGAGGTCAAGATCGAGATTCCGCAGGCCTGATGGTTGGGGCGGCGAGGCGTGCCGGTTTGCCGCCGGCGCGCTTCGCTGTTGTCCTTATCTCCTCCCGCTTTACTTTCGCAGTCAAGCGGCGGTTCCGTGCCGCCGCGGTGGCTCTCCTCGGCACGCGCGTCCTTCGCCTGCCGGCCATCGGCGACCCCCAAAACCTGCATTTGCCTTGCACGAAACAATCGGTTTCACTTCGTCCACGCTCGTAATGCCGCTCATGTCAGCGAAAACCGGGGTTCGCGCATTGATTGCAGTAGCGCCAACTCTGGCGTCTAACAACTGACAAGGGTGATCCCTATGAAAAAGTCCTTCCGCCTGATGCTCGCCAAGGGCGCCTTCCTCGCCGCCGGCGTTTGCGCTGTCGCCGCGCCGGCCTTGGCCGCAGTCGTCGTCGTCGAACCGAACGTTCCGCCGCCCGCCGAGCGTGTCGAAGTGGTACCGGCACCGCGCGCCGGTTACGTCTGGGACAAGGGCCACTGGAGGTGGGATCACGGCCAGTACGTATGGATTGCCGGCCACTGGCAGCGCGAGCGCGTGGGCTACCACTGGGTGCCCGGTCACTGGGTGGCGCACGGCCCGAACTGGCACTGGGTCGACGGCCACTGGGCAGCCTGAGGGACTGCTTTGAGGTGCAGCCTGCCGAGGCTGCCTGAGAGGCACGCCTGAAAGCGCGCCTGAGGAAATGGCTTGAGCGCGAGCCCGCAGCGTTTCAGCGACCGGAGGTTTCGTTCGCGGTGGTGCTGTCGGGCTCGTTGCGTCTGAGCGGCTCGGGCACGTCGGCGGGCGCCGCATCGGCTGCGGCGGGCTGCGGCGCAGCCGCCGGTTGCGGCGGCGCCGTGTAGCGCTGCGACAAGGTCTCGTAGAGCGGCGGCGCGAAAAAGCGCGAGACGCGGCTCGCGATCAGAGCCGTGGCCATCAGCGAGATCACGAGCGCGTGGCCGTTGATCATCTCCATCACGATCACGAACGATGTAATGGGCGATTGCGTGACGGCCGCGAGATACCCGACCATCGCGAGCGCAATGAGCATCTGCAGCTCCATGCCGCTGAAAACCATGTGCAGCGCGTTGCCGAAGCCCGCCCCGATCGACAGCGACGGCGCGAAAATACCGCCCGGAATCCCGGGCAGGTAAGAACCCACCATCGACGCCATCTTCAGGAACGGATACGCGAGTGACAGATGCTCGCGGCCGTCGAGCAGGCCGCGCGCTTCCGCGTAGCCGCTGCCGAACGTCGTGCCGCCCGAGACGAGCCCGATCACGGCGATGACGAGCCCGCAGAGCGCCGCGAACGCGACCGGCTGCTCGCCGTACAGCTTGCGCAGCGGCGCGGGAATCCAGCGCGCGGTATTGAGCAGCAGCCAGCAGAAGATGCCGCCGGCGATGCCGGTGACGACGGCGGTGAGCAGCACCGCAACGGCGAGCAGGTCCGGAAAGTGCGAGCCGATCTGGATCGTGCCGAAGTAGGTGTAGTTGCCGTTCAGGCCGAGCGCGATCACGCCCGCAATGATGATGGTGGTGATGACCACGCCGCTCGCGCGCGCTTCGAAGCTGCGCGTGAGTTCCTCGATGGCGAAGACGATGCCGGCAAGCGGCGTGTTGAACGCGGCGGAGAGCCCCGCGGCCGCGCCGGCCAGCACGAGCTTGCGTTCGATGTGCACGTTCGAGCGCGGATAGAGCCGCCGCATGTGGAACATGAGCGCGGCGCCGACCTGCACGGTCGGCCCTTCGCGGCCGATGGTGAAGCCGCCGAGAATGCCGAGAAACGACACGGCGATCTTGCCGGCCAGGATGGGCAGCGTGAGCAGACGCTCGCCCGACTCGCCGGGTCTCGCGTGCAGTACGGCGATCACCTGTGGAATACCGCTGCCTTCGGCGCCGCGAAAGAAAGTACGCGTGAGCCAGACCGAGACCGCGGCGACGGCGGGCGTCAGGATGAGAGGCAGCCAGATGTGCTCGCGCTGCAGGTGCAGAAAGGCGTTGTAGCCCCAGTCGATCAGGCGGGCGTAGAACACGGCCACGAGGCCCACGGCGACCGCGCCCAGCCACAGCACGCCGTATTGCCGCCACAAGCGTCGTGCGCGCCGCACGAAGGTCGAATAAAGGTCGGGGCTTACCGGTTGCATGGGCTCTGTTGGGGCGCAAAGACGAAATTATAGGGCGGGTCCGTGCAAGCCGCCCCTGGGGATTGCTGCGAGATTTCCCTGACCGTTCTTTTACCCGCGATAAACAAGGGCACGATGTATCGCTGGGGAATTGCCCGGATCATCTGCTTGACGATGCCGGCATTCCGTTAAAATCTCGAAAAAATTCATGGATAGCGAGCCGGCAGGACAATGAAACGGTTTCTGATTATCAAGGTGACCTCGCTGGGCGACATCGTCGAGGCATTACCGGTGGTGGCCGACATACAGCGCGAGTTTCCGGGTGCAACGGTGGACTGGGCCTCGGACGAATCGTTTGCCGATATCGTGCGCTGGAACGCTGGCGTCGACCGGGTGCTTTGCGCGCCGCTGCGCCGCTTCAAGAAGACGCGCAAGTGGAGCGACCTGAAAGCCATCTGGGCTTCGATCGGCGAATTGCGCGCCGTGCGCTACGACGCCGTCGTCGACATTCATGGCGTGTACAAGAGCGCCATCATCGCTGCGCTGACGCGCTCGAAGCGACGCTTCGGCTATCTCTCGCAGGATCTCGGCGAGCGCGGCGCGGCGTTCGCGTACAACGGGCGTTTCGGACCGCGTCCGAGAACCGATGCCTGGCTCGGCATGCGCATCAGCGCGGGCGAAGCGCTTGGCTATACGATCGATACGCCGCCTGTGTTCAACATGCGCATCCCGCGCGACGGGACGGCGCTGCCCGCGCCCGAAGGGCCGACCGCGCTGATTTTCCATGCAACGTCGAAAGACGAAAAGAAGTGGCCTGTCGCGCACTGGGGCGAACTCTGCCGCGATCTGCAGTCGCGCGGCCTGCGCATCGAACTGCCGTGGGGCTCGGATAATGAGCGCGCCACGGCTGAAGAGATTGCCGCCATCGTTCCTGGCGCCGTTGTCCTGCCGCGCCTGACTGTCCCGCAGGTGGCGCAGCGTATCGAGGACGTTGCACTCGTGGTCGGTACCGATACAGGCTTTGTCCATCTCTCGCATGCGCTGCTGAAGCCCACCGTGATGATCTTCGTCACGACGTCGGCGGAACATACGGGCGTGCGTGCACCAGGCAGATCGGTTTCGGTGGGAGACGGCAACCACGTGCCGCCTGTGAAGGCTGCGCTCGACGCCGTTAGCGAAGTCTATCCGCCGCGTGCCGATGCATCGCTGCAAGGCTCGGCCGTTTCGGCTGCGTGAGTGACACAGACGCGACACGGAGGCGACACGCGCTCGCCTTTTTTGTGTCTTTTCGCACGGCTTCTCGCGTAGTTTTTCGTTTACAGGTTTGTTAAAAGTGTCGCCGCGAGTTGGCGAATGTGCCGCGTACGCGGCGGCGCAGTGGGACATCGCGCCTCGCGTGTAACACGCGTCACATCGCTACTTACAAATTGCAACGCCTGGCGAAGTCGCCGTCGTGTTCAATCGAATCGTCCGGAAGCCAGACACGGCACACCAGGACGACAGACATTGACTCGACGGGAGAATGAAGTGAAACGACTGACGCTTACCCTCATTGCAGGTGCATTGCTCGCGGCAGCGCTGAGCGGGTGCGTCGTGGTGCCGGCCGGCGGCTACTATGGCGGCTACCATCACGGCTATTACTACTGAGGCGGATCGACCGGGAGAGCGAGGGCGGCACGCGCGCCGCCACCACGAGGTGACTCAGGCCAGCAGTATTTCGAGTGCGACGACCGCCGCGATGGCGGCCGCGTTCGCGGCAATCGCTTCGATCACCACTGCGCGCCAGCTCGTCGCGTGCAGCCTGAAAGCCAGCACGAGCGCAGTGCCGAGCGCGAGGGCGATCATCAGGACGACGTCGGCGTTGCTCAGATGGATGTTCATCGTCGGCTCCCGGAATGAGGAAGACAGCGTGGGCTGACCGAAATACTGATCTGTTGAACGAAGTATAGTCAGGCACCCCATGCGCTCAAAGTGGACAAAAAAAGCGGAGTCCGTCTTTTGCGGACTCCGCTTTTTCATCAGGGGCGACCCTGGGTATTACATCAGCGCCTTGTCGCGTGTCTCGTGCATGCACAGGACACCGAACAGGCTGATCGCAGCCGCGATCGACACGTACGCGCCGACCCACGACAGGCCGCCGCGCGCAGCGAGCACCTGGGCGATATACGGCGCCACCGAAGCGCCGAGAATGCCACCCAGGTTGTACGCCACGCCCGCGCCGGTATAGCGCACGCTCGTGGGGAAGAGTTCGGGCAGGAGCGCGCCCATCGGCGCGAAGGTGGCGCCCATCAGGAACAGCTCGATCACGAGGAACAGCAGCACGAGCGGCAGCGAACCACTGCCGAGCAGCGGCGCCATCGTGAAGCCCGAGGCGATCGCTGCGATGCAGCCGGCGGCCAGCACCGGCTTGCGGCCCCAGCGGTCGCTGGCCCATGCCGAAAGCGGCGTGGCGAGACCCATGAAGACGACCGCGACGCACAGCATGCCAAGGAAAGTCGGACGCGGAATATGCAGCGCCGTTACGCCGTGCGAGAGCGAGAACACCGTGGCGTTGTAGAACAGCGTGTAGCAGACGACCATGGCGAGCGCGCCCAGGAGCGTGGCCCGCCAGTGATCGGCGAGCAGCGTCGCGACCGGTACGCGCACGCGCTCCTCGCGCTCGATGGCTGCCTTGAAGGCGGGCGTCTCGGCAATCTTCAAACGCACATAGAGGCCGAGCGCGACGAGCACGGCCGAAACGACGAACGGCACGCGCCAGCCCCAGTCGCGGAACTGCTGGTCGGAGAGTGTCGAGGCGAGGCCGAAGAAGAGGCCGTTCGAGGCGAGAAAACCCACCGACGGCCCGAGCTGCGGGAACATGCCGAACCAGCCGCGCTTGCCGGCCGGCGCGTATTCGGTCGCGAGCAGCGCGGCGCCGCCCCATTCGCCGCCAAGGCCGATTCCCTGACCGAAGCGCAGGACGCACAGCAGGATCGGCGCGAGGCTGCCGATCGCGTCATAGCCGGGCACGAAGCCGATCAGCGTGGTGGAGAGGCCCATGACGAGCAGCGAGGCGACGAGCGTCGATTTGCGGCCAATGCGGTCGCCGAAATGACCGAACAGAAAGGAGCCGATGGGCCGCGCGACAAACGCGATGCCGAACGTGACGAAGGCCGAAAGCGCCTGCGCCGTCGCCGAGCCGTGCGGGAAGAACACCGGGCCGATCACGAGCGCGGCGGCCGTTGCGTACACATAGAAATCGTAGAACTCGATCGCGGTGCCGATGAAGCTCGCGAAGATCACGTGCGACGTGCGCGTCGCGCCGGCGCCGTCCTCGCCGGCGCGCGCGGGCGAAATCGGGGAAGTCGACATGTACGGAGTCTCCAGTCGTTGTAAGGCGCGTTGTCGCCGGGTTCGTCGTCGCTTGGGCGGTGCACGTCTTTATTCGCGGCGCAAAGGCCGGCGGGGTAGCGGAAAATTATAACGACCGTGAGTTGTGCGCAGCAAGGCGGCGGAAAGGCGGGGCGGCTGGGCGGCCGTTCAGTCGAAGTTCTGGGCCTGCGGCGACGCGAGCGTGCGCAACTGGAATTTGCCGTTGTCGTTGAAGAGCCAGTCTTCGAACATCTCGAGTTGACCTGCCGAGTTCAGCAGCCGTTCCGGCGGCACGGGCAAGGGTGCCGCACGGCGCAGCGTGGAGAGCGCGGTGGCTTCGGCCTCGTCGTCGCCGTTGGTGCGGTAGATCGACGACTTCACGATCTGGCCGTTGCGGTCCACCACGAAGGAGACGACCACGAGCGAACGCAGCATCGCCTGGGGCGAGCCATGCAGGATATACGAGGGGTTGCGATCAACGATGCGGTGGGCAACGGCCGTTCGGTACTGGTCGAGCGTGTTGCTGTTGATGGCTGCGGGCGGAATGATCAGGAGCGGACGCTGCGGCGGCGTAATGGTGCAGGCGCTTGCGATCAGCAGGGGCAAAGCGAAACCGACGCGCCGCAGCAGATTGGCGCATGACGCGGCGGGGCCGTCAGGCGGGCAGGCACGGATGAGCATTGTCGAACAAGCTCGGAGGCGAGACCAGATTCGAGCTTAGTCGAAATGCTCGCGGATGCAACCCGCGGTGGTCCGCAGCGGCCCGTATCATGCGCGGACATTCGGCGACGCCGGTGAAACGAGGCGGGACGGGCCGAGGCTTACTCGACCGGGAACTGCGCGCACGGGTCGGTCGCGATCGTTGCGCAGGCATACGAGTACTCCCCGCTCTTCAGGAACAGATCCTTGCCCTGCTGGAAGTTCGCGCGGAAGTCGGGCGAGCTTTCCCAGGCGATGAAGCCGGAGCACATCACGGCAGATAACACGACGAGCGTGAAGGCGATCTTTTCGAGGACTTGGTAACGGTGCGGCATGGTGGTGATTTCCCGGAATGCGTGGGATTTTACCGCGTTATTAGGGTTTTCACCTAGTTCCGTGTTTCGGGGTGTGTTTTGATTCAACCCTTATTTATTTTGGAGTTGGCTCGTCCGCTATACCAGTCGCGTAAGCTGGCCTCTGGAGTCGCATGCTGAAGGCAATCAGACCTGGGAATTGTCAAGGAATGCGAAATTTTCGGGATCGATGTCTTCCGTGTAGCGCTGTCGACGTCTGACGCTCGATGAAGAGTGGATGCTGGAGAGGCTTGTCGGGTGGAATTCTGGCGACTGGGCCAGAGGTTTCTAGGGGGAAGACGGCCGAGTGCAGGAATGTTCTGGCGGAGGCGGTGACCGCCAAAATACATTCCGAGAATTTCCGTGCCACTCCGTAGAATTCAATTACATCAATGGGTTAAAGCCATATTACTACTGTAACAGGCTACAATATTCCGGCGCTATCCGCCATTTTGCGATGGGCTAGACGATGGGCTGAAATGGCACTTACGGACAGACAGGCAAAGGGGCTGCAACCCGGCGACAAGCCGGTATTCGACGGGAAGGTAACGGGGTTGATGCTCACGCCAGGCAAGACGGGCAGCAAGTGGACGCTACGTTTCACAAGCCCGGTAACGGGCAAGCGGCGCGATGCGGGTCTCGGCGTCTATCCTGAAGTCTCGATACTGGACGCGCGTAACAAGGCGCTTGCCATGCGCACCCAACTCGACGCGGGGAAAGACCCAATCGATGAACGCGACCGCGAACAGCAAGCCGCGAGTGTCGCCGCTTCCGCGCTAACGTTCGAGAAAGCCGCGCGCACTGTCCACGAAGAGCTCAAGCCCGGCTGGCGGAATGCGAAGCACGCCGCCCAATGGATTAGCACGCTTGAGACTTACGTGTTCCCGAGGATCGGCAGCAAGCCACTCGACGCGGTCACGCCCGCCGACTGCGCGGACGCGTTGCGGCCTATCTGGTTAGACAAGGCAGAGACCGCCAGTCGTACCCGCCAGCGTATGCACGCCGTCATGCAATGGGCCTGGGCGCACGGCCATATCTCGGCGAACCCGGTTAGCGTAGTTGACCATATCCTGCCGAAGCAGGGCGCAAAAAAAGAACATCAACCGGCGATGCCGTGGCGCGAAGTTCCGGCGTTCGCGAAGGCTCAGTTACGTGATATCGAACCCGGCGACAACACGCGGGTGGCCTTGCTGTTCCTGATTCTCACGGCGGCGCGTAGCGGCGAAGTGCGCGGCGCGACGTGGGGCGAGTTCGACCTCGACGCCGGTATCTGGACCGTCCCAGGCGAACGTATGAAAGCGAAGATACCGCACCGCGTCCCGCTCCCGGCGGCCGCGCACGCGCTCGTCAAGCAGCTGAAGGAACAGAAGCAGTACGAGACGTTGGTGTTCCCGTCGCCGCGTGGCAAGGTGCTATCCGATATGACCTTGACCGCTCTACTGCGCCGGGTGAAAGCGAAAAGCGATACGCCGGGCCGCGTCGCGACCGCGCACGGCTATCGGTCAAGTTTCAGAGATTGGGCCAGCGAAAACGGCTACGCACGCGACCTTGCCGAGCGGGCGCTCGCACATACGGTCTCGAATAAGGTTGAAGCGGCGTATCACCGGACCGACCTGCTGGAATTGCGCCGCCCAATGATGGAAGCGTGGGCGTCGCATGTTTGCGGTACGGCGGAATGATTGGGTCCCGGCATCGCGATTATCGCGAGCCGGGGGTATGGACCTTAGAGGGTCAAGCGGTCATGACTTCCGGTTGTGGTCCAAGCCACGGCCTCTCGGCCAGGTATCGCACCCGGTCACAAAAGACGCTCCGTGGATCGTACAGGGCGCACGGCCACGAAGTGAAGTGCGCCACTGAGTCGTGAACATGTTCCGCCAGCAGGCCATCCACGGCGGGCGGGACAGCAGCGGGATCGTCCCACGCGGCAAGAATGAGGTCTTCATAAGGAGTGCGCTTGCGTGGCTCCGGTGGCGGCCAGTCCCGGCTGCCCGCATGGCGTTCTACAGGATTGCGCAGGAAGGCGACCCGGCGCTCCAGCCGCCGCTGTTCACCTAGTAACTGGGTCGCCTGCTTTGCCGGGTTTCGCGGGAGGGTGTACGTCCAGCCGGTCGGATCGCACTCGGGGTGGTCCTCGTCGGTGGCCGCCGGTACAGCCTCACAGGCCGACGCGGACACACCATGCTTCCCGTACAACTCCCCGAGCACATGGTTGTCGCCGTCCTTTCGGGCAAGACCGCCGCGCCACTGGAAATTCAGGCGACGGTGTACGTGTATCAGCGATTCCACATCGTCGCCTTCGGCGGCAGGCAGAGCCGCCATATAGTCCTGATAGAGCTTCAGCACAGGCTCGGTATTTGCGAGTGCGAAATAGCCTTGCCAGTCTGGCTGCATCTTGTCCAGCGACAGCAGCGGCACGCCAGCTTCCAGCGCTGCCGCGTACATGTGGCGTAGCGGGATGCGCGAGAGACGGTTGCTGCGGCCCTGTTCGTCTGGCGCGTAGCCGCCACCCACGTCCGAATGCACGCCAGGATAAACCACCTCCTCACAGTTGCCAGGATAGGTCCGGTTCACACGCACGGAATCCAGCGGGAATGCTTCACGGACCTCGTGGGCGGCAACGTAGTGCACACACCGCTCGACCTCGGGCGGTATCGCCAGTTCGGACGCCCAGTCCAGGTGCAGCCCCGGCCCGCCCACCGACGCCACCGTGTCAAACAGACCCAGGAACGTGATACGTAGCGGAATGCGCCACATGTCCTTTCCTATCCAGCACCGTTGACCGTCCTTATCGACGCATCGCGAAAGCAGCTTCCGCACAAAAGCCCGCGCCTCGGTCGCACCGCGCGAGAAGCCAAACACTGCAACACTGATAAACGGCATATGCTGCCGTGCTCCCTCGCTCCAGTCCTCCCCAAGAATCATGTCAAATGTGGCGAGCGCCGAATCGATGCGCGTCTGTCCTCCAGCACCCAGGCCGAGACCCAACGCCCCGCCGTCGTCATTGCGCAGCAGTTCGGTAAAGTAACCGGGCACTCGCCGGGGAACCTGGAACGGGGTGCCGACACCGGAGATGTAAGTGGGCGTGGCACCCTGTCTGGCCGGATCGTCAATCGCGGCCAGAAAGAGCTTAGCCACGTTCGACAGCGCCTGTTCGTGCTCAGGCTTCTCCAGTTCCTGATACATGTTGTTGCCAGTGCCGTCAAAGAAGAAACTGAGTTTCGGATAAAGACGGCACTGCAAGCGAGCCTTCGGGTCGCTGGGGAGTTCGGCGGCGATCCGTTTGCTCATTCCGCGTGCAGTAGCGCGGTCCAGTTCGGCGTCACTCACAGGTGCGCCCGCCTGGCGTACTGTCATGCTGAATTCCTTATGGTTGCGGGGTTATTTTGTGGCGCAGCGCGTGCGGCTTCGTGCAAACGCCAGTTCGGCCGTATCACGGTCGCGCACGATCAAGCAGAGGTAGCGGTCATCCTTCGCGGGGCCACCGGGTGGGAAATGCAGGACAGCAGAATGGGGTTCGCGCGGCTTGATGACGGCCTTCGTCTTCGGGTCGAGTTCCGTGCCCCACGTCCAATGAACTGTTACCGGTTCGCTCCAGTCCTTGGGGCTGGGATAACAGCAGGCCGCTGCACCACCACCGCCATGTGGTGGGCTGCCCCCCATGCCATAATGGTCAACAGCCATGTTGATCGCCCATTGGTCGGTCTGACTGATCGGGACCATGTACAGGGGGTGCTCGCTCGCGAGCGGATCGTCGGACACCAGTGCGCTGTCCGCCGTGCAGGCCGACAGGGCGAGCAGTGCGCCAGCGGCAAGCGCGACCGTGCGCGAGTATGCAATTGAGCACCTGTAGGGTGTCGTGTTGTGGAAATGCGGTTGGTGCCTGGATATCGCGTGCGACGCGTCCTGGTCTGCCATAGGCTGGCCTCCTTGCTGGATTGGGGGAGACGCGGCCCAATACATCAGGACTGCAAAGACAAGGCAGGCCGCGATACGAAGCTATTTCCGCTCTTCACGGCTTATAACGCGCAATACGCAGTGCCTCAATACGGAAACGTCAGAAAATTGGTCAACAATTGTCAGGGCGCAATGTTGAGCCTCGCCTAACCGGACGTAAGCCGGAGGGCATTGTTTTTGAGATGGTTATCGGTGGTCGCCGCTCGAATACGCCGCCGTTCGCCGGGCGCTGTGCGCTTCTTTTTTAAAGCGGTGCAATCACCTAGGTCGTCCCGGTTTCGTCCGCTTCGTCGTGGCCGTTTCCAAACAGGTTGGCGAACAGAATGTCGTCGTCCTTGTCGGTTTCGGTGCAGACCGTCGGGCGGCCATAGGCACGGTCGAGAATCGCGCAAGCAGCAGAAAGGCGCACCCCTTCAGTTGTGCCGTGCTGCATGATCGCGATGATCGTTTCGATGGCGGCAGGTGCATGCTGCCCGGCGAGATCGCGCATCCTCAGCGTCGTTTTGTTTAACGAGCCGGGCAGGCGACCGCCCGTTTTGCGTCCGAGAGCCATAGTTCTACTCCCTCCGATCTAACTTTCTCTAATTTAGACGGGCGGACCGTCGACTGTGTATTCGCCATCGTCTTAGGCGTTGGCTGCTGGCTGGCGGGTTGCCCGCAAGCGATATGGGCCGTGCCCGCCTTCACGTTCGACCCAGTGCGCGAGTCCGGTCTCGTTCTCGCGGGGGACTCGCTCAAACGCCGCCTGTCCTGCTTCGCCGTTGTTCAAAGTACCCTCGGTGCGAAAATCATGCGTATCGCAACATATGTTGAATCCGAATGAGGAAATGCGCGACGGGTCCGCATTGTCCGCGCCCGTGTCGGATTCCTTTGGCCTTGCATGGATGCGTACCCCTTGCCCGATGCGGACACCTTTGCGGACCCTTGGCTACGGACATTTCGCGAGTCTTCGCGCCCGCATTGCGGATGGTCTCAGGAAGGACCCATGCGCCTGTTCGTGACGCCTTAGCGCCCGGCTGGATCGTACCGCCAGCCACTCGCTGCCATTGCGACTTGCGCCTCAGCTTCGGCGCGACACTCAATCACTTTCGCGTGAAAGTACGCGATGTTCGGCAGCAGGTCCGAGAGCGGGCCGTTCGCGGCTCGCCCTAACGTTTCGGCGTGACGCTCGCGCGTCCATCCCTCAGCACGCGCAAGTTCGTCCACCATCGCGAACAGTTCGGCGCGCAACCGCCGCACGTTGTCCTCCGCGAGATACGGCCCCCACGGCAGGTAAGGTCCGCCGTCCGGGTCGATCATCGCACCGGCACATTTGTCGGACGTGGCTCTTGGATCGTTGGCGGCTTCCGCCTGTTCGCGTTCGTAGTCACGTATGGCACGCATGAAAAAGCTGTCGCACGTCGTCTTGCGCTCGCCGCTGTCCGCGATCACCACCACGAACAGGCTTACCGGCCCGCTCAGGCGGCTATCACGCTGCACGTCGACATGCGCCTGTATGGCCACGCTGAGCGCGGCGTGCGCGGAACACGCGACCATCGGCAAGGGAGCCTGAACGTAGCACTGCACCTCTTCCACGGCGGCGCGTATAGCTGGCGGCAAGGCGTCGACCGGATAGGGTTCCGGCTCTACCCGTACCGTCAACGGCTGCGGTTGCGGCCAGGCTGGCGGATCGTCCGCCACGGCGCTCGCGCGAGTGAAGAAGGCTTCACGCTTCGCTTGGATAGCCTCACGCTCGGCGCGTTCCCGCCTCGCGACCTCATCGGTTGCGACGATCTCCGCGAACGTTGCACGGCAAAAGTCGTTGCTCATAGCTCCCCCCGTTGCGCGCGTTCACGCAGCGCCGCCACCAGCGACGCGCGTGCGTTCTCCTCGACCCATTCGCGATGCTCAGCCCATTGTTCCGCCGTCATGGCGCGTTCGCATCGGGCCAGTTCGACGGCCAGCAGACTTTGTGCGTAAGCCTCAAGCGCGTCCACCGTGCGTGGTGGATGCTGGCGGCGGTCCCCCCGGACCTCGGCATGGTTAGCTCGCTTCATTCGTTAGCTCCGTTGAACAGCGCCGCCATGCGCCCGATATGCTCGCGCTCCGACTCTTCGGCAACCTTCGCGACCGCCAGCGCGTTCTCGGGCAACAGTTCCTCAATCGCGATGCGCAACAGACCGCGCAGAACGCTGGCAGGCATCGCTTCGGCTTCAACCGTTGCCGCAACCTCCGGCGAACGGCGGTCCGTGACCTTGCGCGGTTTGGTCGGGAGGTCGTACTGAGCGATCTGTTCTTCGTTGATCGCGATGCGCGCGAAATCGAGGTCGATTGCCGAATCGAGGTGCTTACGCAACTCGCGCTCCAGCGACCGGTCGATTAGTACCCCCGCCGGGTCGAAATCGCCGACGTAGAACACGACGAGCGGGCGACCATCGTCGCTGTCGTTGTGCTGCGCGGCCGCTTCGTGGACGAAGCTCACACTACTGAACCCGCCGCATGGGTAGAGAGGGACGGCCAGTTCCTGGCAGTCGTCCAGCACGACCGAAGCGATCGAGCGCGATTCGACCCAGACTTCGCACCGGCAGTCGGCACCGCGCCAGAGGTCAGCGCGGTAAAGCCCCCGCATGCGCCGAAGGAAATCGCCCGCGCCGCTGAACGTGTCGACGAAGTATCCACGCCTGGACATATCGGCGATCCAGTCGTACGGCAATACGCCCGCGCGGCGCAGCCGGACGCAACGTTCCTGGACATGGCGATACCCCCGGTCCGACTTCTCGACCGGAACCGCCAGCCTGGGGTTCGTCATCTGGTAAAAAACGTGCCGCACCGACTGCGGGTGGTCGGCACACAGGACCTCGATGATCTGCGCGTCCAGTTGATCCAGTTCGCTACGAGTGCGCCGCTGGCGCTTTATCGTGCTAGCACGATAAACGTCGGTATCGTCGCGACTCGCCTCGTTGCTGGCGGACTCAGGCGCGGACACGGCGGCCAGCCTTGACCGGTTGTTGCGCGCGGCTCGCGTCGATCTGCTGCTGCACCTAGGTCGCGACTTCGGACTCGATCCAGCGCACGGCGGCGGAACCGATGGTGACGGGCTTCGGGAATTCGCCTCGCGCGATGCGGTCATAGAGCGCGCTGCGCTGGAGTCCCGTAATCGCGGAGACGCGCGAGCGGGGAATCAGAACGGGGATGGTTTGATCGGCCATGCTGCACCTCAGCTTGTGGTGGTGCGCGCCGGGCTGGCGCGGCATGGCGGTATTTGATTCCTGCGCGTAGGCAGCGAATAGCCAGGCAGGTTGAGAAAACCCACCCCCTGCTAACGGTCAAAGGGGTGGGTGGGTTTGTGCTGAATGGGTAGGTGGGTTCGCGTGCGCGATACGAGCGAACCCAATAGCAGCAAGGCTTAAGGGGCGGGGTAGGTTACTGGCCGGGCGTCTTCGGCGCGCCGCCTGTCGGTTGCCAGTTGGCGACCTTCGCGACTTCCTCGATGCCGGTCTCGTTCGGATTTCCGTCGTCGTTCGTGAGCCCATATTCCGCCGCGTGCTCGCGCAACCATTTCTTGATCGCGTCTTTCACGCTTTTGCCGCTGGCCTGTGTAACCGCCAGCCACGCATTGACGGCAGCAGCGAGCCTTCGTGCATAGCGCGGATGCTCGGCGTTCAGGTAGTCCGGCGTATCACTCGCACCGGGGAAGAAGAACCCCGTTGTTACCCCGCGCGACGCGAGCCACGTTTTCAGGACTTCAACATCGACGGTCGTCCGCTGTGGGTCGATTTCGCCTACGGGGTCCCAATAACCTTCTGAATCATCGTTGATGTATCGAATATGGGTGTACTTGCCCAAGTAGACCTTATTGGCGGTCAGCGTTCTCCGTTCCGCTGCGTGCATCAACGCCTGTAGAACGGTCCTGAACTTTTCAGGGGTGTCGTCCTGGACCTCTTCGCCGGTCTCGAACTCCGTGAAGCTCGCCTGGCGCGGAATGTGGCAAGTTTTTTGGCCGTATTCGTCAGGCCCCTGGACGCGGCTAGGTCGGATGCCGCAAATCAACGCCGCCGCGCCCGCAAGCGAAAACGTATCGGCGATCCTGCAGAGATCGAACTCGTCCATGAAGTGTCCCGCGATGGGAAACATGAATGAGCGGATTCTAGCGGACTGTCGCGGCAACGATACGGGCCGCGCAGATATCTGAAACGCGTAGGAAGGCCGCGAGTTTGTGCGTGATGATGGGCTGAAAAAACCCCCCCGCAAATATCTGAATTTGCAGGGGTTTATGTTCCACTCCTGGCGGAGGCGGTGAGATTCGAACTCACGGAAGGGTTACCCCTTCGCCGGTTTTCAAGACCGGTGCATTCAACCACTCTGCCACACCTCCGGAGCCGCGCATTGTAACCCAAAAGGTCTGCCGGCCAGCAGCGTCTCACTCCGCGTCTTTGAGAAACATCTCCTGCAGGTCGTTCAGAAAGCGCTGCCCCAGTTCGGTCGGCGCGATTTTCTCGTAATCGCGCACAATCAGACCGCGTCGCTCGGCTTCCTGCAGCGCGGGCTCGATCGACGTCATCGACAAGCCGGTGCGCTCGACGAACCGGTGCACCGGAAAGCCCTCCACGAGCCGCAGCGCGTTGAGCATGAACTCGAACGGCAGATCACGCGAACCGACCTCGCGTTCCTCTTGCACCGGCGTGCCGGCGCGCGCCTGCTCGATGAACGTTGCCGGGTGCTTGTAGCGCGCCTGGCGCAGGATGCGGTTGGGAAACGACAGCTTGGTGTGCGCGCCCGCGCCAATGCCGAGGTAGTCGCCGAAGCGCCAGTAGTTCAGGTTATGGCGGCTCTGCCTGCCCGGTTTCGCATAGGCCGACACCTCGTAGCGTTCGTAGCCGGCTTCGGCCGTGCGCGCGTGGATCCAGTCCTGCATGTCGGCCGACTGGTCGTCGTCGGGCAGTGCCGGCGGGAACTTCGCGAACAGCGTGTTCGGTTCGAGCGTCAGGTGATAGAGCGACAGATGCGGCGGCGCGAACGAGAGCGCCGTTTCGATGTCGGCCTGGCATTCGGCGAGCGTCTGCTGCGGCAGCGCGAACATCAGGTCGAGGTTGAAGTTCTCGAAGGTATTCGCCGCGACTTCGACGGCGTGGCGCGCCTGCACCGCGTCGTGGATACGGCCGAGCGCTTTCAGATGCGCTTCGTTGAAGCTTTGGATACCTACAGAAAGGCGGTTGACGCCGCTTGCACGAAACTGCGCGAATTTTGCTGCGTCGAACGTGCCCGGATTGGCTTCAAGCGTGATTTCGGCGTCGGCGTCGAGCGGCAGCAGCGCGCGCACGTCCGAGAGCAGGCGATCGAGCCCCGCGGCGGAGAGCAGGCTCGGCGTTCCGCCGCCGATGAACACCGTGTGCACCTGGCGTCCCCAGACGAGCGGCAGGGCCTGCTCGAGATCCGAGCGCAGCGCGTCGAGGTAATCGTCCTCGGGAAAGCGCTCGCCTTTCCATTCGTGCGAGTTGAAGTCGCAGTAAGGGCACTTGCGCACGCACCACGGGAAGTGCACATAGAGCGCGAGCGGTGGCAGCGAGGTCAGGCGGGTGCTGCCAGGCGTCGAGAACGCCTGGATCACACGCAGGCCGGTTTGATGCGGGTCGCTCACGCGTCCTCCTTGAGGCGCGCGAGCAGGTGCTTGAGCGCCATCGCGCGGTGGCTCGAAGCGTTTTTCACGGCCGGATCGAGTTCGGCGGCCGTGGCGTTCAGTTCGGGCAGGAGGAAGTACGGGTCGTAGCCGAAGCCGTTCGCGCCGCGCGGCGAGTCGAGCACGACACCATGCCAGCGGCCTTCGGCGATGAGCGGCTCGGGGTCGGCGGCGTGACGTACGAGGGCGAGCACGCAGTAGTAGTACGCGCGGCGGTCCGCCTCGTCCTTCAGGCGCTCGACGAGCAGCGCGTTGTTGGCCGCGTCGCTCTTCTCGCCGCCGGCGAGCTGCGCGAAGCGCGCCGAGTACACGCCCGGCGCGCCGAAAAGCGCGCGCACGCACAGGCCCGAGTCGTCGGCGAGCGCGGGCAGCCCCGTAAGCTTCGCCGCATGGCGCGCCTTGGCGAGTGCGTTTTCGACGAAGGTGGGATGCGGCTCTTCCGCCTCGGGCACGTTGAACTGGCCCTGCGGCAGGAGCTCGATGCCGACCGTGCCGAACAGCGCCGCGAATTCGCGCAGCTTGCCGGCATTGTTCGAGGCGAGCACGACGCGCGAGAGCGCGCCGGCGGCGGCACCGCGGGTATTCCGGCCGTCAGCCATGCGCGATCCCCAGCGCCGCCTTTTGCTTCTCGACGAGCGAGCGGATGCCGCTCTGCGCGAGGTCGAGCAGGGTGTCCATTTCGGCGCGCGAGAAAGGCGCGCCCTCGGCGGTGCCCTGGACTTCGACGAGTCCGCCCGAGCCCGTCATCACGACGTTCATGTCGGTGTCGCATTCCGAGTCCTCGGCGTAGTCGAGGTCGAGGACGGGCATGCCTTCGTACACGCCCACCGAGATCGCGGCGACGTAGTCGGTGATCGGCGAACGCGCGAGGCGGCCGTCGGCAATCAGCTTCGACACCGCGTCGTGCGCCGCGACGAACGCGCCCGTGATGCTGGCGGTGCGCGTGCCGCCGTCGGCCTGGATCACGTCGCAATCGAGATTGATGGTGCGCGCGCCGAGTGCCTCGAGGTCGAACACGGCGCGCAGCGCGCGGCCGATCAGGCGCTGGATTTCCTGGGTGCGCCCCGTCTGCTTGCCGCGCGCGGCTTCGCGGTCGCTGCGCGTGTGGGTGGCGCGCGGCAGCATGCCGTATTCGGCCGTGAGCCAACCCTGGCCCTTGTCGCGCAGGAAGGGCGGCACGCTTTCGGAAACGCTCGCGGTGCACAGCACCTTCGTGTCGCCAAATTCCACGAGCACGGACCCTTCGGCGTACTTCGTGTAGTGGCGGGTGATGCGGACGTCGCGAAGCTGGTCGGCGGGGCGGCCGCTCGGGCGCTGGATCGATTGGGTCATCGTGAGAGCGTGCGCACGGGCACGAAAGGGGAGGGGAAAACACAATTTTACCGCCTCGACGCGACGCGCGAGGAACGGCGTCCGGGCTCGCGCGCGGGGCCGCCGCGCCAGGGCGGCGGCGCGGCGCGCGTCCTGTCCCGGGCTGGGCCGATCTGGGCGGGCCGCCCCCCAAAATGGGATAATACGGTTTCTCCGCCCCGCGTCATCATGAACACGCCGGGCGCCTCGATCCTTCCGCCGTGTCCCGCGCATCGCTACGCGCGACGCCACGGTTTTATTCGCGAGACGAACCATGATTTACAGCATGACCGGCTACGCAAGCGTCACGCGCGAGCTTGCTTCGGCTTCGGGTACGGGCGGCGCCAGCGTGTCCGTCGAATTGCGCACCGTGAACTCGCGTTTTCTCGACCTGAATTTCCGCATGCCAGAAGACGTGCGCGTCTGCGAGCCGACGCTGCGCGAAATGCTGATGACGAAGCTGTCGCGCGGCAAGGTCGATATCCGCATCAACGTGCAGCGCAGCGAGCAGACCGCGAACGCGGGCGCGCTGAACCGCGATGCGCTCGATCAGCTCGCCGCGCTCGAGCGCGCCGTGCTCGAAGCGTTTCCGGAGTCGGGGCATCTGCGCACGGGCGAGATCCTGCGCTGGCCGGGTGTGCTGGCCGAAAGCGGGGTCGCGCCCGAGGTGCTGCGCGATGCGGTGCTCGGCTGCGGCAAGGAGGCCATTGCCGAACTCATCAACGTGCGTGCGCGCGAAGGTGCGCAGCTCGCGAACATGCTGCTCGCGAACGTGACCGAAATGGAAGCGATCGTCGCGAAAATCACGCCCCTCGTGCCGGACCTGATCGTCAAGCACCAGCAGAAGATCGTCGAGCGGCTGCAGGAGGCGCTCGGCATTGCGGCGCCGGAGGCGAACGGCAACGGCACGATCGGTGGCGTCTCGCGCGAGGAGATCGCCGAGCGCATCCGCCAGGAAGTGACGATGTACGGCATTCGTATCGATATCGCCGAAGAACTGTCGCGTCTCACGGCGCATCTGAACGAAACGCGCCACGTGATCGAGAAAGGCGGCAAGGTCGGCAAGCGGCTCGACTTCATGATGCAGGAGCTCAACCGCGAAGCGAACACGCTCGGTTCGAAGGCGGCGGCGAAGGAACTCGCGGACGCGTCGATGACGCTCAAGCTCCTCATCGAACAGATGCGCGAGCAGGTGCAGAATCTCGAATGAAGGAAGCCACGAACATGACCGACCAGACCAGTGCAGCGAAGCCGCGCAATCCGTATGCGGGCGTCTATCCGGGCAACCTCTTCATGGTGGTGGCCCCCTCGGGCGCCGGCAAGTCGACGCTCGTCAACGCGCTGCTCGCCGAGGACAGCGCGATCCGCCTGTCGATCTCCTACACCACGCGAGCGCCGCGCTCGAAGGAGCGCGACGGCGAGCACTATCACTTCACCACCGTCGACGATTTCCTCGCGCGCCACGCTGTCGGCGAGTTTCTCGAAAGCGCCGAAGTGCATGGCAACTACTATGCGACTTCGCGCGTGTGGATCGAGGATCAGATGAAGATCGGCCACGACGTGCTGCTGGAAATCGACTGGCAGGGCGCGCAGCAGGTGAAGAAGCAGTTCCGCAACGCGGTAGAGATTTTCATTCTGCCGCCGTCGCTCGATGCGCTTGCCGATCGCCTCAGAAAGCGCGGCGAAGACGAGCCCAACGTCATCACGCGGCGCCTTCTGGCAGCCGGTAGCGAGATGGCGCACGCGAGCGAATCGGAGTACGTGGTGATCAACGAGAACTTCGATCGCGCGCTGCAGGAACTGCGTAACGTGGTGGCCGCAACGCGCCTGCGCTTCGCCTCGCAATACGCGCGTCATACCGGGCTCTTCGTGCAGCTCGGTATCCATCAGCCGCAGCCCGGGTCGTCGGGCACATAAGGTAGAATAAGAACCTGCTGAGAATGAGAAGGAAACCGACATGGCCCGCATCACCGTCGAAGATTGTCTGAAACAGATTCCGAACCGCTTCGAACTGGCGCTCGCCGCGACGTATCGCGCGCGCCAGCTCGCACAAGGTCACACGCCGAAGATCGAAAGCCGCGACAAGCCCACCGTCGTCGCGCTGCGCGAGATCGCGGCTGGCCAGGTCGGCCTGGAAATGCTGAAAAAAGTGCCTGTTTAACGGCGCCTCGTCCGTATTTCTGCCAAGGCCTGAAGTCGTCACGCGCGCGAGCCGCTTTCACGTCAACGCCAACCTGATACGGAGGGGAACATGAGCACGACGCCCTCGCCGGCCACCGAGGTGGACCAGGAAGCCGAGACCGCAAGCACCGCGCGCAACTACATCGACGCGGTCCTCGAACAGTCGTTTCGCCATCTGTTCGGACCCACCGCGACGCCGGAGCAGCCCCGCAAGCACGGGGTCGTCTCCATCGCCAATCTGACCGCCGCGCTTTCCGCTTACCTCACACCCGAGGAAATCAAGGAAGTCAAAGCGGCGTTCCACTTCAGCGACGAGGCCCACCTCGGGCAATATCGTCAGAGCGGCGAACCCTATATCACCCATCCTGTCGCCGTCGCGGAAATCTGCGCCGGCTGGAAGCTCGACGCCCAGTCGATCATGGCCGCGCTGCTGCACGACGTGATCGAGGACCAGGGCGTGACCAAGGCGGAGATCGCCGAGCGCTTCGGCGCGAAGGTCGCGGAACTGGTGGACGGGTTGTCGAAACTCGACAAGATGGAGTTTCGCAACCGCGAGGAAGCGCAGGCGGAAAACTTCCGCAAGATGCTGCTCGCGATGGCGCGCGACGTGCGCGTGATTCTCGTGAAGCTCGCGGACCGGCTTCACAACATGCGCACGCTCGGCGCGGTGCCGCCGGCCAAGCGCCGCCGCGTCGCGCGCGAGACGCTCGATATCTACGCGCCGATCGCGCACCGCCTTGGCCTCAACAACACCTATCGCGAACTGCAGGATCTGAGCTTCGCGAATTTCAATCCGAACCGCTACGCCACGCTGGAAAAGGCCGTGAAGGCAGCGCGCGGCAACCGTCGCGAAGTGGTGGGAAAGATCCTGGAAGCGGTGCAGCGCGCCATTGCGGACGCGAAGCTCAGCGCCGAAGTCACCGGCCGCGAGAAGACCATCTTCAGCATCTACAAGAAGATGCGCGACAAGCAGTTGTCGTTCTCGCAGGTGCTCGACGTGTACGGCTTTCGCGTCGTGGTGGAGTCGGCGCTCGAATGCTATACCTGCATCGGCGCGCTGCACGCGCTCTACAAGCCGGTGCCGGGCAAGTTCAAGGACTACATCGCCATTCCGAAGGTGAACGGCTATCAGTCCCTGCATACCACGCTCGTGGGCCCGTTCGGCGCGCCGATCGAGTTCCAGGTGCGCACGCGCAAGATGCACGAAATCGCCGAAGCGGGCGTGGCGGCGCACTGGCTCTACAAGAACGGCGGCGCCGATCTGAACGACGTCCAGAAGCGCGCGCACCAGTGGCTCAAGTCGCTGCTCGACATCCAGAGCGAAGCGGGCGATTCCAGCGAGTTCCTCGAACACGTCAAGATCGACCTGTTCCCGGACGCGGTCTACGTCTTCACGCCGAAGTCGAAGATCATGGCACTGCCGCGCGGCGCCACGGCGCTCGACTTCGCGTACTCGATTCACAGCGACCTCGGCAACCAGTGCGTCGCGGTGAAGATCAACAACGAGTTGCTGCCGCTGCGCACCGAGCTCAAGAGCGGTGACATCGTCGAGGTGATCACGGCGCCGTACTCCAAGCCGAATCCCGCCTGGCTCGGCTTCGTGCGCACCGGCAAGGCGCGCTCCGCGATCCGTCACTATCTGAAGACGATGCGGCTCACGGAGTCCGTGCAGTTGGGGGAGCGGCTCGTCGACCAGGCGCTCAAGGGCTATGGCTACCAGCTTTCGGATGTCACGCCGGAAGTGTGGGAAAAGCTCGTGCAGTGGACCGGTAACAAGGACCGTCAGGAAATCTTTGCCGACATCGGTTTGGGTCGGCGCGTAGCGGCCGTGATGGCCAAGCGTATCGAAGTGCTGATCAACGGCCTCGAGGCCGACGACGACGAGCACCACCATACGCCGCGCGATCCGAACGCGCCGCATGCGCCGCCCGTGGTCATCACGGGCACCGAAGGCATGTCGGTGCAGCTCTCGGCCTGCTGCCGCCCAATTCCGGGCGACGACATCATGGGCTATATCGGTATTGGCCTCGGCATGGCGATCCACACGACCGACTGCCGCGTCGCGCAGCGCATTCACAAGCGCGACCCGGGTCGCTGGATCGACGTGGCCTGGGCGCCGCAGCCTGGCCGCCTGTTCGACGTGGCCGTGAAGGTGCTCGTGAAGAACACGAAGGGTGTGTTCGCACGCGTGGCCGCCGACATCACGTCGGCCGACGCCAACATCGTGCATATCGCCATGGACGACGACCTCGCACAGGAGTCGAACCTCCTGCGCTTCGTGATCCAGGTGAGCGACCGTGTACACCTCGCGAACGTGATGCGCCGCGTGCGCACGAACCCGGACGTGATGCGCATCGTGCGTGAACGTCCGAGCGACGAAGGGCACCACCGCCACGATGGCGGCATGCGGATCGAACGCGAGCGCGGCGACTACTGAGCGGTGGGCGGGACTCCGCCCGTAGGGAGTTGCGATGAACGTAGCTGATCTGACGGGCATGACGCTCGACTATTGGGTGGCCCGCAGCCTGCATGATTTCGTCCGCGAAATTTATTTCACCGACAGCGGCACGAAGGTTGCGGTGCGCGGCAATGACCGTGGACGACCGTGGGATGGGCGCTTTGCGCCCTCGACGTCGTGGGAGGCGGCGGGTGTCGTGCTCGATCGCGCGCGGCGTTTCGAATTGCGCGAGCGGCGTGACGGCGCGAAGGCGTTCTGCGTTGCGGAATTCACGGGCAGTCACCGGACGGCCGAGGCGCATGGCGACTCGGTGCGCGTTGCGCTGCTGCGGGCGTTCGTCATGAGCCGCTACGGCGATACGGTGGGCGAGATGTTGCGGCAGCCGCAGGCGCTGAACGGCCCGCATGCCGAGCAGGTGGGGGAGCCGAGCGATATCGGCGACGTCGAAGATCTGCCGCGCCCGGATGCCCAGATAGGCGATATCGGCTCGCCGCCGCGCTAGGGCATTGGCGCAGGCGGCCGCGGAACAAGAGGAAGAGCGAGCTGAAAGACAAAAAGCCTTCCTGAATCATCAGGAAGGCCTTTCGAGAGGTGGCGCGGCTGGCAGGATTCGAACCCACGACCCCTTGGTTCGTAGCCAAGTACTCTATCCAACTGAGCTACAGCCGCACGCTAAAACTGTACTACTTCCGCCTTTCTGGTGCAGCCACGAAATCGCCGCCAGGAAAGACAAGGGCCTTCGTATGAGGAAGGCCCTCTGAATAAGTGGCGCGGCTGGCAGGATTCGAACCCACGACCCCTTGGTTCGTAGCCAAGTACTCTATCCAACTGAGCTACAGCCGCACGCAGAAGTGAGATTATAGCAGAGGTTTGAAAAAAGGGAAGGCTCTTATCGCGATTTGTCCTCGCGCGGGCATCGTGTAACCTGTGTGCAGGTTGCAAGTATCAACACTGAATCATCATGAACAAGGCATTTGTCAAAGAATCGAACGACAGCGACGACGACGATCTCGAAGGCGGTTTGCCCGAGATTCCTGCCGGCGCGAAAAACTATATGACGCCGGCTGGTTACCAGCGCATGCGCGGCGAACTGCTGCAATTGATTGACGAGGCGCGTCCGGAAGTCGTCAAACTCGTCTCGTGGGCTGCCTCGAATGGCGACCGTTCCGAAAACGGCGACTATATCTACGGCAAGCGGCGTCTGCGCGAAATCGACCGGCGCATCCGCTTTCTCACCAAACGGCTCGATCTTGCCGAGGTGGTGGACAGCAGCCGCCAGGAAAACACCGATCAGGTGTTTTTCGGCGCGACGGTGGAGTACGGCACCGACGACGGCGAACTGCATACGATCACCATCGTCGGTATTGACGAAGTGGATCTGGACCACGGCCGCGTGAGCTGGATTTCGCCCGTTGCGCGGGCGTTGCTCAAGGCGAAGATTGGCGATCAGGTGACGCTGTACACGCCTGCGGGCCCCGCCCCGATCGACGTGCTCGACGTGCGGTATCCCGCAGCGGGCGAGGCCTGAGCATAGCCGCGGCCGCGCGGAGCGAAATGGAAAAAGGCGCCGCCAGGGCGCCTTTTTCGCTGCTTCCCGCGTGCTCTGGGTCAGCAGGACGTTGCTTAGAAGCGGTGACGCATACCTACCGTCACGGCGACCTGGTCTTGCGTATTCGACGCCGAACTCAGACCGTTCAGGTAAGCGCCGACTTCCGGATTCGACGAGACGTGCTGCCAGTCGCCTTGCAGGTAGACGTCGGTGCGTTTCGAGAGCAGATAGTCGGATTGCAGCGCGACCGTGTTGTAGTTCGGGTTCACACCGCCGCCCAGATTCGCGCGGGTGTACGTGTATGAACCTGCGAGGCTCAGGGCCGGAGTCAGGGCATAACGGATGTTGCCTTCGAAGTTCTGGAAGCGTGCGCTGTTCGCGTTGAACGGAACGCCCGCGGTCGCAACGCCTGATTTCGCAGGCGAGATGCTGCCGCCCTGCGTGTCGCTCAGGTTGGTCTGCGTGTACACGAAGCCTGCCGTTGCCGGGCCGAACGTGTAGTTGAGGCCGCCGCCGAATGTGCGCTGACGGCCGGCCAGGAAGGTCCATTCGCCCGTTTGCGCGCCCGCGAATGCGGCTTGCTTGACCTGCGGGTTGTTCATGTCGTTGTTCAGTTGCAGGTAACCGGCGGCGACGTTCAGGCCGCCGTAGTTATACGTGGCGCCAAAGCTATAGGCCCGGTTGTTCGCGAATTCGGCGCTGTTCGAGAACGAGTACGTCGTGCCGAACTTGAAGCCCGAGTAATTCAGGCTCGAATACTTCACCGTGTTGTTGAAGCGGATCGAGTTGTTCAGGTTGTCGTTGTCGAACGGATGGGCGGCGATCATGCCGCCGGCTTGCGTCCCGGTGATCGACAGCGGTGCCAGATAGTCGACGACGGTGTCGTACTGGCGGCCGAGGGTCACGGCGCCATACTGATCGCTGGTCAGGCCGACGTATGCCTGGCGGCCGAACATGCGGCTCGATTGACCTGCCGTGCCGTTCATGATGCTGAAGCCGCTTTCCAGCACGAAGATCGCCTTGAGGCCGCCGCCAAGGTCTTCAGAGCCGCGCAGGCCCCAGCGGCTGCCGGTGACGGTGCCGCTCGTTGCTTGCCATGCGCTATGACCGTTTTGGTTGTTGGTGTAAGTGATGCCGGCATCGATCAGGCCGTATAGCGTTACGCTGCTTTGGGCGTGCGCAGCCGTTGCGACAGCGCCCGAGAGGGCGGTGACCATGAGAGTCTTTTTCATCGTTATGAACTCCGAGTGCAATATGGGTTTCCGGGAACCCAGGCTTGCGGAAACCGTTCACGCGAGAGCCGGCGAGAAGGGACAAGCCGCGTGGGACGCATGGATGCGACGAAACCGGTTTCCGGACAGGCAGAGTGTAGAGAGGGTGCGCGAAAGCGAAATATTTCGAAATTCACAATAGTCCATTGTGAAAAGTCGAATTATCTTGAGTGGAGCCTCAACCCCTGGCTGGAAGGGGCTTTGTCCCGCGCGGGTCCAGGTGTAAGCGAAATGTCAACTGAGTGACGTTGCCCGACCGCTACAGTGTGATTGCGAAAATCGGAATAAAAAGATGCCGTGCACCATTGTTGCGACCGGTGTAACACATGATTGTGTTATATGCGCTTAATACGCAGTTCGAACAGCGCATATACTACAAACGCTGCTTTTCGAAGCAGACTTTTTCGTTGACGAAAAAGATCTCCAAACCTTTGTCAGCGCGGCCCCAAGCCGCGCTTTTTTTTGTTCGCGCTATTGCTGCGCGTTCATCTGGCTGGTGCGGCGGGAGGCTCGAGCTGCAAGCTCCAGTCTTCCATCACGTAGTGCCGCGCGTCCATGGGCGAGCAGAGCAGGTTGTGCCAATGGTCCCCGTGCCACGGGCCGTAAGCGTCGAGTTCTTCCACTATGGACGTTGCCGGGTCTTCTGTTTGCACCAGCCACTTAAAACAGCGCCGCAGATTCTTCAGCATGATGACCTCCTGAAGCTTGCCATCCATCCAGATCTTGAATTGAATGTTTTACTTGAACAACCCGTAAAAACACTTACGTTTGATACGTATTGTTACATATCGGGAATTCTTGCGGTGACCGCATTAACACAAGTAATTCGGGTAAAAATGACGCAGGCTTGCGCAGCGCCATAGTTCGGTTTTTGCGCGAATTTTGATGCACGATGGTTTTATCGTGAAAATGGGAAAGCTGTTATAAAAAATTCGCTTGACTGGCGATTGTCGTTCCCCGTATAACGGCAATGCTGATTTTCCGGTCAAGCGCAATACCCATGCAGTTTGCTGAGTTTGTGATGAGGCGGGGATCGGTTGGCTTACGGCGCCAGGGTTAATCCCCGCGTCATCAAAATTTCGAGGGAAACTGAAACATGGAAACCGGTATCGTCAAGTGGTTCAACGATGCGAAGGGCTTTGGATTTATCACGTCTGACGCCGGCGGCGATGACCTGTTCGCGCACTTCTCGGAGATCCGCGCGGACGGCTTCAAGTCGCTGAAAGAAAACCAGCGCGTGTCGTTCGACGTCAAGGTCGGCCCGAAGGGCAAGCAGGCAGCGAACATCCAGCCGCTGTAAATGCATGCTGTGAATGTAGTCTGACACAGGCGCGACGCGCATGTGTCAGAACAGAAGGCCCTGGTAATACCAGGGCTTTTTTATTTTGATCGATTAAAAATAAAGACATGCAATAACGCGAGGCGTCGCGTTATTGTTTTTGCAATCGGGGAAAATCCGGGGAGTGCCGATGTGCGCCATTTGAAAGGTTGAAGTCTTGTATCAAGGAAGGCTGGGCACGTGGCGCCCGAACAGGGCATACTTGGCGCGTTTTCTTACATCCTTGCTTGCTGCTTCACCATGTCCGATATTTCCATGATGCCCGGCGCTGCGCCGGTCGATTCTCCCCTGGTTTTCGTGGATCTCGAGACGACAGGCGGGTCAGTGGGTGAGCATCGGATCACCGAGGTCGGCGTCGTGGAAGTGGCGTCGGGGCAGGTGACACGATGGAGTACCCTCGTCGACCCGCGTCAGGCGATTCCGCCCTTCATTCAGCAACTCACCGGCATTACCGATCAAATGGTGCAGGGCGCACCGACCTTCGACGAGATTGCGCCCGCACTCCTCGAGCGGCTCGACGGCAAGCTGTTCGTTGCCCATAACGCAGCGTTCGACCGGGGTTTTCTGCGCGCGGAATTCGAGCGTGCCGGTTTCTCGTTCAATCCCGACGTCCTGTGCACCGTGCGACTTTCGCGAGCGCTGTTTCCCGGCGAGAAGCGTCACGGACTCGACGCACTCGTCGAGCGGCACGCGCTCGTGCCGTCGGACCGCCACCGGGCGCTCGCCGATGCCGATCTGCTCTGGCAGTTCTGGCAGCGTCTGCCCTCGCTTGTGCCGGAGGAGATGCTCGCTACGCAGATCGACCGGCTGACGCGGCGGCATCGGCTGGCGGGCGAAATCACGGACGATCTCATCGATACCGCACCGGCTGGCCACGGAGTCTATGCGTTCTATGGTGAAGACGACGCGCCTCTCTATGTCGGACGCAGCGTGCGCGTGCGTCAGCGCGTGCGCGCCCATCTGTCGGGGGAGCGCCGCTCGTCGCGCGAGCAGCGGATGGCACAGCAGGTGAGGCGGGTGCAATGGTGCGCCACTGGGGGAGAATTCGGGGCGCTGCTCGTCGAAGCGCAATGGATCGCCGCGCTTCGACCCGCGTTCAATCGCGTGCCGCGCGTGACCCGGCGCGATCCGCTGTCGGCGTCCTGGCCGTTCGATGGAGCCGTGCTGGTCGAGGAGCGCGACGCGGCCGGCGGTGCGAGTGTCCTGCACCTCATCGATCGCTGGTGCTATCTGGGCGCCGTGGCAAGCGTTGCCGAGGCTGCCGAGCGCATTCAGACCGCGGGCGAACCGTCATTCGAAGTGGCGACGTGGCGCATCCTGCAAGGCCGCCTCGAGCGTGGTTTGCGCGTGCAGCCGCTGCAGTTGTCCGGGGCGGGCGCTGTTGCGAGCGTCGTTCAGGGGAGCGGGGGCGCAGCCGGCTGATCCCGTATGGGACTCCTAAGCGGCGCCGCCTACCCCGCCGCCTTCGCAGACATGGCCAAGCGCATCGTTGATCGCGCCAGCCCGTGAGGAATCGTAGCGCGTTAGCTGTTTCCAGTTCGCGAGCGCGCGCCCAAGCCGGGAGGGACAATCCGCCGAGGCCCGCAGCGGCTGAATTTGCACGAGCGCGCCGATCAACTGCCCGGTAAGCCGGTCGAGCTGGGGGCGCATGACGGTAGCAAGATCGGGTGCGGCTCCCGCTGGAGCCTGCGAGGTGCGCCACGTGTCGAAGAGCGCCTTCTGCACTTCGGTGCTCGCGTCGATCTGGTCGCGGAAGAACGCGTGTGCAAACTCGGGGTCGACGCCCGCTGCGGTCGCCCGCTTCTGGACATCGGTGAGCAGTGTCGCTTCGCGCGGCGCGTCGGTGATCGGTTTGTGATGCTCCCACTTCCAATGAGCGACGGGTTCGGCGAGCGAGAGGCGCTGCGAAACGAGCGCGATCAGATTGGTGAGCGCCGTGTCGTCGCCATCGGCGCGGGCGGGGGAAAGAGGTAGGGCGAGCAGCAGCGCCGCGGCGCAGCAGGCGCTTGCGCGAACGAGGGAATTCATTATGCGGTTTCGGTGGAAGTGAGCCGTCGGCTCGGGGTCGCGAAAGGCAAAGGATAGCGGGTATTGGCGATGGAGTAGCCGGTCGCGGATGTACCGGGTCGCGAAGGGATTCGCGAAGCCTCCAGTTGCTGCACTGCGTTTGCCGCGCAGCCCGAACATGCGCTGTCTCTATGTACAGCGCACGCTTTTGCATTAGCGCGCATCGAAGCGGCGGGTCGTCCGATCCGCCGTTCAATGCGCGTGCGCGCTTTCCCCGTTACTTTTGTTCGTGGGCCTTACGTTGCTCGTCAAGAAATGCGCGCACGTGTGCGGGCAATTCGTCGCCGAGGAATTCGACGGCCACCGGTTCCGGATCCGGGCTGAATACTTGGTCCGGGGTCGGAATCCTTGGCGGTTTGGCATCCATGATCTTTCTCCTGTGTAAGGCAATTATCCGACTCGGCCCTTCAAGCGCGCTAGTGCCGTTCACAGTAACAATGCTTTTCAGATGTGCGTGTTGCTTTAACCGCACAACGTCACACGGTAATAACCGGCGCGGAATATAATTGGCTGGATCACTTTTCGTGCTCCGTATGCGCGTTGCTTTCGCGCTTGCGCCTGCCAGCACAAGGGTTCTGAGCGCCCGCGCGTTGGTGCGGCGGGCCGCGCACGGGACACGAGATCATCCCTCCATGTCTGCGCAACGCACGATTAACCTTTGCCGTTGACGCGAAAATTCTTAAATTTTCTTAAACGCAAAAAAAGCGAGTTCGAGTCCATTCGTTTGATTAATTCAATCGCGAATGCCGTTTTCGGGCGATTTACTGCCAGGTGCATATAAACCAGGGCGGTGGTGAACGTGGGCTCCCGCTGCTCGCTTTTGGTAGCTAATGTCCTGGAGGCCTGAAGAGGGGCGGGTGCCGGCACATGCTGCACGTTTTCGTGGTTTGCCGGTCGCGCAGCGGCGTCGATCTTTCTGCGGGAGAGGCTCGCGGGGCGCGAGCACCGATGAGCCGGTTGGCGCGCTTCGGGACCGTAGAAATGAGGCCGCAGAAAACAAAAAGCCCAGTCACGAGGACTGGGCTTTTTGCTTGATTCTTTTGGTGCCGGAAAGAGGAATCGAACCCCCGACCTTCGCATTACGAATGCGCTGCTCTACCGTCTGAGCTATTCCGGCATCAGAGAAGGAAGATTATAGGAAGGATTCACCGTATACACAAGCCCCTCCCGTGCCTTTTTCATTTTTTGGCTTCGTGATGGTAGCGGGTCACGCGCTCGACTTCGTTCTTCGATCCGAGAAACACCGCCACGCGCTCGTGCAGGCTCGTTGGTTGAACGTCGAGGATGCGCGCCTCGCCGTTCGTCGCCGCGCCGCCCGCCTGCTCGACGATGAAGGCCATCGGGTTCGCTTCGTACATGAGGCGCAGCTTGCCGGGCTTCGACGGATCGCGGCGGTCGGCCGGATACATGAAGATGCCGCCGCGGTTCAGGATGCGGTGCACGTCGGCAACCATCGAGGCGATCCAGCGCATGTTGAAGTTCTCGCCGCGCGGGCCGTCCTTGCCCGCATTCAGCTCGCCGATGTACTGCTGTACCGGCTCGTACCAGTGGCGTGCGTTCGAGGCGTTGATCGCGTATTCGCGCGTCTCCTCGGGGATGCGCATGTTGCTTTGCGTGAGCACCCACGAGCCCAGTTCGCGGTCGAGCGTGAAGCAGTTCACGCCGTTGCCGGTCGTGAGCACCAGCACGGTTTGCGGGCCGTACACGGCATAACCCGCCGCGACCTGCTTCGTGCCCGGCTGCAGGAACGAGGCTTCGGTGGGCTGCTGGCCGTCCGGGCAGCGCAGCACCGAAAAGATCGTGCCGATCGAGACGTTCACGTCGATATTCGACGAGCCGTCGAGCGGATCGAACACGAGCAGGTATTCGCCCTTCGGATAGTTGGCGGGGATCGGGAAGAAGGTTTCCATCTCTTCCGATGCCATTGCGGCGAGGTTGCCGCCCCACTCGTTGGCGTCGAGCAGGATTTCGTTCGAGAGGATGTCGAGGTTCTTCTGCACCTCGCCCTGGACGTTCTCGCTGCCGGCGGTGCCCAGTGCATCGCCCAGCGCGCCTTTGCTGACGTTGAAGCTGATCGCCTTGCAGGCGCGGGCGACGACTTCGATCAGGAGGCGCAGATCGGCGGGCAGATTGCGGTGCTCGCGCTGCTGCTCGATCAGGTACTTCGTGAGGGTGGTACGACGTTGCAAAGCCATTGCAGGACTCCGGAAAGGCTTGGGAATAATGCAATTCTACCCGCTCGACCTTGCACGGCCGGGGTGCGGCGGCGCGAAAAAAAATCGACAAAAAAGCCTGCCGGGAGGGCAGGCCTGCAGGGACTTCGCTGCGGCGCAGCCGCTGGGGCCGCGCCGCATTCCGGCCGGTTACGCCAGCGCTTTTTCGACGATCTCGCGCACATCGCGCGACTTCGCACCGGCTGCGACCTTCTCCAGCGCGGCGCGCATCGGTTCGCGCAGTGCCGGCGTAAAGCGGCGCCACAGTTCGAGGCTGCGCGCGAGGCGCGCGGCGACCTGCGGGTTGATCGCGTCGAGGGCAAGCACCTGCTCGGCCCAGAATGCGTAGCCCGAGCCGTCGGCCGCGTGGAACTGCGCGGGGTTCGCTGCGCAGAAGCTGAAGATCAGCGAGCGCGCGCGGTTCGGATTCTTCAGGTTGAACGCGGGATGGCGCATCAGCGCGCGCACGGTCTCGATCACCGGCCGCGCCGTGCTGCCGCGCTGCGCGGCCTGCAGCGCGAACCACTTGTCGATGACGAGCGGTTCCTTTTCGAAGCGCGCGTAGAAGTCTTCCAGCGCCTTGTTCGCGAAGTCGCCGCCCGTAGCCGCCGAGGCGTTCAGCAGTACCGAGAGCGCGGCCGCGCGGTCGGTCATGTTGTTCGCACCGTTGTATTGCGCGGTGGCGAGGCGTACGGCGTCGGCCGGATCGTCGAGTTCCGAGAGGTACGAGAGCGCGAGGTTCTTCAGCGCACGATGGCCGGCCGCCTCGGGTGTCGGCTCGTAGGCGCCCGGGGTGAGGTGCTTCTCATAAGCGGCGAGCCAGTCGGCCTTGAGCGCCGTGCCAAGACGCTTGCGCAGGAACTGGCGCGCTGCGTGCACGGCGGCCGGGTCCGATTCGGTCATCTGTTCGGCCAGGTACGTTTCCGACGGCAGCATCAGCGCGAGTTCGCGGAACGACGGCGAGAGCGCTTCGTCGTTGAGCACGCGGCGGAACGCGTCGATCACGTCGTCGGTGACTTCGAGGGGCTGGCCCGCGCGCGCGGCAAGCGCAAGCAGCTCGCGCGTAGCGAGGCGCTGGCCGGCTTCCCAGCGGTTGAACGGGTCGCTGTCGTGAGCGAGCAGGAAGGCCAGTTCGTCGTTGCCGTACTCGTACTCGACGATCACCGGCGCCGAGAAGTTGCGCAGGAGCGAGGGCAGCGGCTTCGCCGGCACGTCGACGAATGTAAAGGTCTGCTGGGACTCCGTGAGTTCGAGCACGCGCGTCGTGCCTTGCGCGTTCGTCTCGCCTTCGAGGCGCAGCGGCAGGTCCTTGCCGTCCGCGCCGATCAGGCCGATCGCGAACGGGATCAGGAGCGGCCCCGTCTGCGTTTCGCGCGCGGCCGGCGAGGCGTTGCCGTAGTCCTGCGCGAGGGTCACGGCATAACGCTTCTGCGCTTCGTCGTAGCGTGTCGTGACTGTCACGCGCGGCGTGCCCGCCTGGCTGTACCAGCGCTCGTACTGCGTGAGGTCGCGGCCGTTGGCGTCAGCCATGGCGGCGCGGAAGTCGTCGCAGGTCACGGCCTGCCCGTCATGGCGCTTGAAGTACAGGTCCATGCCCTTGCGAAAGCCTTCGCGGCCGAAGAACGTCTGATACATCCGCACGACTTCCGAGCCTTTCTCGTAGACCGTCATCGTGTAGAAGTTGTTGATCTCGACGTAGCTCTCGGGACGCACCGGATGCGCCATCGGCCCCGCGTCTTCGGCGAACTGCATCTGGCGCAGCACGCGCACGTCTTCGATGCGCTTCGTTGCGCGCGCCGCTTCGTTCTCGTCGCCGCCCGACATGGCCGCCGAGAACTCCTGGTCGCGGAATACCGTGAGGCCTTCCTTCAGGCTCAACTGGAACCAGTCGCGGCAGGTCACGCGGTTGCCGGTCCAGTTATGGAAGTACTCGTGGCCGACCACGGCTTCGATGTTGGCGAAGTCGACGTCCGTGGCCGTTTCGGGATTCGCCAGCACGTACTTCGTGTTGAAGATGTTGAGCCCCTTGTTCTCCATCGCGCCCATGTTGAAGTCGCTCACGGCGACGATCATGAAGCGGTCGAGATCGAGTTCGAGGCCGAAGCGCGCCTCGTCCCAGCGGATCGAGTGAATGAGCGAGTCCATTGCATGGCGCGTCTTGTCGAGGTCGTGCGGCTCGACCCAGACTTGCAGCAGCTTTTCCTTGCCCGAGCCGCTCTTGATGCGCTCTTCCAGCGCAACGAGCTTGCCCGCGACCAGCGCGAACAGGTAGCTCGGCTTGCGGAACGGATCTTCCCATTTTGCGTAATGGCGGCTGTCGGGCAGGTCGCCTTCCGCGATCAGGTTGCCGTTCGAGAGCAGTACCGGATACGTGGCCTTGTCGGCGCGCAGCGTGACTGTATAGGTGGCCATCACGTCCGGGCGGTCGAGGAACCACGTGATGCGGCGAAAGCCCTCGGCTTCGCACTGCGTAAAGAAGTTGCCGCCCGAAACGTAGAGGCCCGAAAGCGTCGTATTGGCCGCCGGGTCACAGGCGCCGGTGAGCGTGAGCTCGAAACGGTCGGGCACGTTCTCGACCGTCAGGCCATGCTCGTGCGCGTGCACATTCGCATACGGCTTGCCGTCGAGCGCCGCGCTCACGAACTCCAGTTGCTCCCCCATCAGTTCGAGGTGCGGCATAGCGGCGGCAGCGGGGTTGCGGCGAACGCGCAGCGTGCTTTTCACGATCGTGCGCTCAGGGACGAGGTCGAACTCGAGATCGACGGTATCGATCAGGAAAGCAGGTGGCGCGTAGTCGGCGCGGCGAATCACGTTGGGCGTGGCGGTCGTATCGGACATGGTCGGGTGGGATCTCGTCGAATGGGGCGTCGCGCCCGTTCTGCCGCTTGTGGGGCGCTGCTTTTGGGCGCTTGTGGCGCGGCGCATCGTCTCATTGTACAAAGGCTCGGCCGGCTTGTCCGGGTTGGCCGTGGAGGCGGGCGTCGGGTGCGGGGCTGCGCGCGAACTTTCCCCCATTTGCGCGAGTCAGTATGATCATCGGATTGCCGTGCCGGGGGTCGGGCGCTACCGCCTCGACCGCGCTTTCGACCAATAGACACGAGAAGACCATGAAGCATGACCGCTGGACCCGCCGCGCCCTGATGCTGCTGGCGGTGTTTGCCGTGACGCTGTCCGGCTGCACGACCTACGTGACGAGCCAGGTGACGGCCTTTTCGGCGTGGGAAGGCGGCAGCGACGCCACGCGCACGTACGCCTTTTCACGCAACCCCGACCAGAAGCACAGCATCGAGGAAGAGACCTACGAGCGCATGGTCGCCGACGGTCTGGCGCAGTATGCGTTCCGCCAGGTCGACGAACGGCAGGCGCGCTATCTGGTGGGCCTCGCCTACGGCAGCCGCATGGATCAGGTGACGGTGGCGCAGCCGGTGTTCTACAACCCGTGGCCGGCGCCGTACTGGGGGCCGTTCAATCCTTGGGGGGCGTGGGGGCCCTACGCGCCCGCGTACGTGAACCAGACCTATCCGGTCTATACGCACGCGCTTGGCATCCGCATCACCGACAAGGCGACGGGCAAGGAGCTCTATAACGTGACGGCGCGCACGTCCGGCGACGAGCCGTCGCTCGTGCGCGCGATGCCGTACCTCGCGCGCAGCGCACTCTCGAATTTCCCGCTGGCGAACGGTTCCGTGCAGGAAGTCAGGCTGCCGGTCGAGAAGAACGGCGGGGCGCCGAACGAAATGGCCGCACCGATGCCCGCTTCGGGCGCTCCCGCGGCGCAGTAGCCCCGCGCGCCCTGGCATGCCCGGCAGGGCAATCGAATGGCGGGCCGCCGCAGGTTTTCAGGCGGCGCCGCCTTTCGTTCCGATTATTCCGTCTAGATTCCCACGCCCATCACCGCCAGCACGCCGAGCACGACGAACATGACGGCGGCGATGCCGTGCACGAGCTTCGTCGGCAGCTTGTGGGCAAAGCGGTCGCCCAACAGGATGGCAGGCACGTTGGCGATCATCATGCCGAGCGTGGTGCCGCACACCACACCGAAGAAGTCGTGAAAGCGCGCGGCGAGCGCCACCGTGGCGATCTGCGTCTTGTCGCCCATCTCGGCGAGAAAGAAGGTCACGACGGTCGCGCCGAACACGCCCAGCCGCGAGCGGTTGACGTTGGCTTCGCCTTCGTCGAGCTTGTCGGGCACGAGTATCCATAAGCCCATGGCGACGAACGAGGCGGCCAGCGCCCAGCGCATCACGGAAGGCGTGACGAGCGCGCCGAGCCAGGTGCCGAGCGCGCCCGCGCCCGCGTGATTGACGAGGGTGGCGACCAGCACGCCAAGGATGATCGGCATGGGCTTGCGATAGCGCGCAGCAAGGACGAGCGAAAGCAGTTGCGTCTTGTCGCCAATTTCGGCAAGCGCGACGGCACCCGTGGAAACGAGAAAGGCTTGATCCATTTTCTGAAAGTCCTCGGGCCGAGATGAGTGCGAGCGACGACCCACAACCCGCCGGGCCCTGTTGCGGCGGTTATGGGTCATCGGTCTCGCCAGGCCAGAGGCTGCACCTGCCATGGCCGCGAAGGCCAAGTTTGTTGACAGGTGCCCCCGCGGATCGTGCGCCGGGCGCATGAGCCTTCGTGGAAGGCGTGTTGCGCAGCACGATGCGGGGCGGCTACTCCCCAATGAGCGGCGGATTATAGCACAGCGCTTTGCGCGCGCTCGCCGCGGCGATGCACGCGCTTGCCGGCCGCGTAGGTCTCATGGACCGCGCGGTCGTCGCCGAGCAGCGCCAGCGCGAACAGCAGTTCTTCGAGCGATTCCGCGCGGGCCGTGCGCCGCGCGAGCAGCGGGGTGGCCCGCGGGTCGAGCACGACGAAGTCGGCTTCGCTGCCCGGCGCGAGCGTGCCGATGGTGTCGGCCAGATCGAGCGCCTGCGCCGCGCCCGCCGTCGCGAGCCAGAACATGCGCGTGGCGGTGAGGTGGTGGCCGCCCATGCGCGCGACCTTGTGCGCTTCGTTCATGGTCTGCAGCATCGAGAACGACGTGCCGCCGCCTACGTCCGTCGCGAGCGTCACGGGCATGGCCGATTCGTCGGCCTTGTCGAAGTCGAACAGGCCGCTGCCGAGGAAGAGGTTCGAGGTCGGGCAGTGCGCCGCGACCGTGCCCGTCTGCGCCATGCGGCGGCGGTCTTCGTCATCGAGCCAGATGCAGTGGCCGTACACCGCGCGGCGACGCAGGAGTCCGTAATGATCGTAGACGTCGAGGTAGCTGCGATGGCGCGGGAACAGCTCGCTTACCCATTTCACCTCGTCGGGATTCTCGGCCACGTGGCTCTGGATGAAGATGTCCGGATGGGCTTTCGCGAGTGCCTGGCAGGCTTCGAGCTGCGCCTCGGTCGAGGTGGGCGCGAAGCGCGGCGTGAGCGCGTACATCTGGCGGCCGCGTTTGTGCCAGCGGCCGATCAGCTCGGCGCTGTCGTCGTAGCCCGTCTGCGGCGTGTCGCGCAGGAATTCGGGGCAATGGCGGTCCATCAGCACCTTGCCGGCGATCATGCGCAGGTTCTTGGCCTCGCTCGCGGAAAAGAGCGCATCGGCCGACTGCTTGTGCACCGTGCAATAGACGAGCGCCGTGGTCGTGCCGCTCGCGAGCAGTTCTTCGACGAAGAAGCGCGCCGTGTCCTCGGCCACCGCCTCCTTTTCGAAGCCGCGCTCGGTCGGGAACGTATACGTTTCCAGCCACGGCAGGAGGCCCGGCGCCGGCGACGTGATCATGTCGGTCTGCGGATAGTGGATGTGCGTGTCGATGAAGCCCGGGACGATCAGCTTGTCGCGCAGGTCATGGACGGCGGCGCCGTCGGCGACGAGGCCGGCGAGCGCGGACCACGCGCCCGAGGCGATCACGTGGCCGTCTTCGACGATCACGACGCCGTCTTCGTGAAAGACAGCGGCGTCGGACGATTGCGCGGGGTCGCCTTTGAACGTCAACAGTTTTGCGCGGTAAGCCGATTGAGTCATGGGAACTGCGTCTCCAAAATCTTCAGGTTTGAGTGAGGTTGAGATCCCTTATTTGCGCCGTCCCTGAAAAACGCGGCACGAGAGGGCCCACGGCCCGGCGCTTTCGTGCCGGTCCCTGCGGTGTACTGCTGCCCCGTGAGGGGCGCGTGAGTCAGTGCTTACGCGGTCGTGCTGCTCCAGTAGGCGTCGAGCTTCGCGATCAGCGCGGCGCGCTCTTCCGGGCTCACGAACGACGCTTCGAAGCCGTTGCGCAGGATCGTGTAGACCTCCTGATCGTTCAGCTTCAGTGCGTCGATGATCGCGGTGTAGTTCTCGTTGACGTAGCCGCCGAAGTAGGCGGGATCGTCGGAATTGACCGTGACCGCCACACCCTGGTCGAGCAGGTCCTTGAGCGTGTGCTTCGTCATGTCGTCGAACACGCACAGCTTGAGGTTCGAGAGCGGGCAGACCGTGAGCGCCACACGCGTGTCGGCAAGACGCGTGACGAGCGCCGCGTCCTCGATGCTGCGCACGCCATGGTCGACGCGGTCCACCTTCAGCAGGTCGAGCGCTTCGTAGATGTACGACGGCGGGCCTTCCTCGCCCGCGTGTGCAACGAGCTTCAGCCCCTTGGCACGAGCTTGCCCGAACACGCGCTCGAATTTCGAAGGCGGATGCCCGCGCTCGGACGAGTCGAGGCCCACGCCGATCAGGCGCGGGTAGCGGTCGAAGAGCGGCAGCGCGGCTTCGAAGGTGGCGAGCGCATCGGCTTCGCTCAGGTGGCGCAGGAAGCACAGGATCAGCTTGCTCGTGAGGCCGCGTTTTTCGGCGTCGGCGAGCGCACGGTCGATGCCCGCGACCACGGTTTCGATCGGCACGCCGCGTTCGGTGTGCGTCTGCGGATCGAAGAAAATTTCGGCGTGCACGACGTTGTCCGCGAGCGCGCGCTCGCAGTAGGCCATCGTCATGTCGTAGAAGTCCTGCTCCTTGAGCAGCACGCTCGCGCCCGCGTAGTAGATGTCCAGGAACGACTGCAGGTCGGTGAACGCGTAGGCGCGGCGCAGCGACTCGATCGAGTCGTAGGCGAGCTTCACTTGGTTGCGCTGCGCGAGCGCGAAGATCAGTTCGGGTTCGAGCGAGCCTTCGATATGGATGTGCAGCTCGGACTTCGGCGCGCGCGCGGCCTTTTCGGTGAGCGGGACGGCGGTGGTCGTGATGGTCATGGTTGGGTCGGTCCGTGGGTAGATGACATCACGCGGAATGGGCGAGGGCATGGGCTGCGTGCGCCTCGATCGCCTGCAGGAGCTGCGCGGCGGCCGAGATGGCGATCACTTCGGGCGACTTGTCCACGATGCCGTCGACGCCGAGCGGGCACTTCATCCGTGCAATCTGCAGCGGATCGATGCCGCGCGCGGCGAGCCGGTGCTCGAACTGCTTGCGCTTCGTGTGCGAGCCGATCATCCCGAAGAACACGTAGTCGCCACGGCGCAGGATGCGCTCGGCGAGTTCGAGGTCGAGCGAATGATCGTGCGTCATCACGATGAAGCTCGTGCCCGGCGGGGCGGTATCGACGGCTTCGTCCGGGGCGTCGTTCGCGTCGATTTCGACGTTGGGCGCCGCCAGCGCCGCGAACGCTTCGGGCGACGGAAACGCGGCGTCGCGCTCGTCCACCCAGCGCACGCGGCACGGCAGCGTGCCGAGCACACGCACGAGCGCCGCGCCCACGTGCCCCGCGCCGAACAGCACGACGGGGAAGTCGTTGGGCGCGATCGTTTCGGTGAGCAGCGCGCCGCCTTCGCCGTCGTGCGTGTCCCAGAGGAGGCAGTCGGGGGCTTCCACGCCCGGCTCCGGCTCGGACAGCAAGATGGGGTCGGCCGCCGCGGCGCTGCCCGCGCCGATCGGGCTCCCATTCCGCGAGGAGCGGAATGATACGCTACGCACGGTCGACGCGCCTGCCGCGAGGCGGCGCGCCAGCGTGGCGAGCCAGCCGAGGTCGCCCACGTCGACCCGCTCGAACGCGAGCACGACCGCGCCGCCGCAGCACTGGCCGAGGCTCGGGCCGAGCGCGAGCCGTTCGAGACGGCGCATGTTCGGCGCGCGCATGCCGTCGCGCAGCACCTGACGCGCGATCTCGATAGCCTTCCATTCGAGGTGGCCGCCGCCGATCGTGTGGCGCGCGGCCTCGCGCGTCACGATCATCTTCGTGCCCGCTTCGCGCGGCGCCGATCCTTCGACGCGCGCGACCGTCACGATCACGGCGGCGTCGCCGTGCGCGAGCAGTTGCTGCAGATCGGTCAGCCAGGCTTGCATCTTGCGGTTCTCCTTGCTTCAGGCGGCACGAAGGGCGCGCCGCCGGTTGATCCTGGTAACTTCGTCTTATGGCTTCGCGCCGGCCAGGCTTTCGGCTACCGGCGCTGCGTCGGCTTGCGCCATGGCACTTGTGCGCAAAGCGTCGAGTGCATCGAGTATCGCTTCGGGCGTTGCCGGCGCACGCAGCGAGGCGGCCTCGCGCGCCTCGGGCACCGCCGCGCCGATGGCGTCGCGGATCGCGAGAAACACCGAGAACGGCAGCAGAAGCGGCGGCTCGCCCACGGCCTTCGAGCGGAATACGGTCGGCTCCGCGTTGTCGTTGCGATAGAGCCGGGTCGTGAACGCGGCGGGCGTATCGCTGATCGCGGGGATCTTGTAGGTGGACGGCGCGTGCGTCATCAGGCGTCCTTCGCCGCTCCACCAGAGCTCCTCGGTCGTGAGCCAGCCCATTCCCTGGATGAACGCGCCTTCCACCTGGCCGATGTCGATGGCCGGATTGATCGACTGGCCGGCGTCGTGGAGCAGATCCGCGCGCACGAGTTTCCATTCGCCGGTCAGCGTATCGACGACCACTTCGGACACGGCCGCGCCATAGGCGAAGTAATAGAACGGATGGCCCGTGAGCGTGCGCGCATCCCAGTGAACTTTCGGCGTCGCGTAGAAGCCGTCCGACCAGAGCTGCACGCGTTTCATATACGCGCGCTCGACGAACTCCGCGAACGCTACCGAGACACCGTTCGTGCGAACCGCACCGTCTTCGAACACGACGGCATCGGGCGTACCGCCGTACTCGGCGGCGGCGAGCCCGGCGAGGCGTGCGCGGATGGTCAGCGCGGCCGCTTCCGCGGCCTTGCCGTTCAGGTCGCTGCCGGTCGAGGCCGCGGTTGCCGAAGTATTGGCCACCTTCGACGTATCGGTCGCGCTCACGCGCACGCGCGCCAGCGGCAGTCCGAACGTGCCGGCCACGACCTGGGCGACCTTGGTGTTGAGTCCCTGTCCCATTTCGGTGCCGCCGTGATTCACGAGCACCGAGCCGTCGCGATAAACATGCACGAGCGCGCCGGCCTGGTTCAGGTGCGGCACGTTGAACGAGATGCCGAACTTCACCGGAGTAAAGGCGATGCCGCGCTTGAGGACCGAGTTCGAGCGGTTCCAGGCCGCGAGCGCCGCGCGCCTCTCGCGGTAGCGGCTCGAGGCGAGCAATTCGTCGGTGAGCGGCGCGAGGACGTTATCCTCCACGGGTTGGCCATAGGGCGTGACGTCGCGTTCGCCGATGCCGTAGTAGTTCGCGCGCCGCACGTCGAGCGGATCGCGGTTCAGCCTCTTCGCGATGCTGTCGAGCATCACTTCCATCACGAGCGCGCCTTGCGGGCCGCCGAAGCCGCGGAACGCGGTGTTCGACTGCGTGTTCGTCTTGCAGCAAAGCGCCACGATCTCGACGTCGGAGAGGAAGTAGGCGTTGTCGAAGTGGCAGACCGCGCGCGTCGCCACCGCACCGGAGAGGTCGGCGGAATAGCCCGCGCGCAGCGCGATTTCCACGCGCGCGCCGAGCAAACGCCCCTCGTCGTCGAAGCCGGCTTCGTATTCGTAAAGCGCGTCGTGGCGCTTGCCCGTGATCATGAAGTCGTCGTCGCGGTCGGCGCGCAGCTTCACCGGGCGGCCGGTCTTGTGGGCCGCGAGCGCGGCGACGCAGGCGAAGACGGCCGACTGCGATTCCTTGCCGCCGAAGCCGCCGCCCATGCGCCGGCATTCGCACGCGACGCGATGCGCGGGCCAGTCCAGCAGATGGGCCACGACCTGTTGCATCTCGCTCGGGTGCTGCGTCGAACTGTGGACCAGCATGCCGTCCTGTTCCTGCGGCAATGCGTAGGCAACCTGACCTTCCAGATAGAACTGCTCCTGGCCGCCCACGGCGAACGTGCCGGTAATGCGGTGCGGCGCCGCCGCGATCCGCTCCGCGGGTGCGCCGCGCGTGAGATGCAGCGGCGGCAGCACGTAGTGCTGCCTGGCGCGCGCCTCGGCGATGGAGAGCACCGGTTCGAGCGGCTCGTAGCGCACCACGTCGTCGCTCGCGGCAAGCGACGCGGCACGGCGCGCCAGATCCTGGCTCGTCGCGATCACCGCGAAGACGGGCTGCCCGAGGTATTGCACCGTGCCGTCCGCGAGTACCGGATCGTCGTGCAGCACGGGGCCGCAATTGTTCTCGCCGGGGATGTCGGCAGCACTGAGCACCGCGACTACGCCCGGCGCTTCGCTCACGCGGCGCAGGTCGAGCGACACGATGCGCGCGTGTGCGTGGCGCGAGAGTCCGAGCGCCGCGTGCAAGGTGCCTTGCACCTCGGGGATGTCGTCGGTGTAGCGGGCCTCGCCGCTCACGTGCAGTTCCGCGGATTCGTGCGGCAGCGACGCACCCAGCGCCGAGTGGGCCAACCGCGCTGCGGCCCCGGCGACGCTCGCGACAAACGGTTCGGACTGTCGGTTCATGGCGTTTCTCCCGCGGCGAGGATGGCGTCGTCCTCGAAGCCGTCGCCGGCGCCGAAGGCGAACGCATTGACGTCGCAGAGCGCGAGCGGAGCGTCGTCGCGGGTCTCCAGCCAGCAGCGCCACAGCAGGTTGCGCGCGACTTTCAGGCGATAGGCGGCGCTCGCGCGCAGGTCGGTGAGCGGCTGGTAGTCGGCCGCGAGGGCGTCCATCGCGCGCCGCGCCGTGGCTTCGTCCCAGCGCGCACCGGTCAATGCGGCTTCGGTGCGCGCGCCGCGCAAAGGCGTCGCGGCCATGCCGCCGAACGCCACGCGCGCCTTCGCGATGACGCCGTCTTCGCCGACGTCGAGCGCGAACGCCGCGCATACGGCCGAAATGTCCTGGTCGTAGCGTTTCGAGATCTTGTACGTGCGAAAACGCAGCGTGGACGTGGGGCGCGGCACGCGGATCGACTCGACGAACTCGCCCGGCGCAAGTGCCGTCTTCTGATAGCCGGTGTAGAAGGCGGCGAGCGGCAGCGTGCGCTCCGCGTTGGCCCGGCGCAGCACGAGTTGCGTGTCGAGCGCGAGCAGCACGGGCATCGAATCGCCGATGGGCGAGCCGTTCGCGACGTTGCCGCCCAGCGTTCCGGCGTTGCGGATCGGCAGCGATGCAAAGCGGGCCCAGAGTTCGGCGAGTTCGGGGTAGTCGATCGTCAGCGCCGCGTAGGCTTCTTCGAGCGGCACCGCGGCGCCGATCGTCAAGGCCTCGGCATCGGTCGCGAGGTCGCGCAGTTCGGCGACGTTGCCGGTATAGATCAGATCGCCCAGCTCGCGAAACTGCTTCGTGACCCACAGGCCAACGTCGGTGCTGCCGGCAAGCACGCGCGCCTGCGGCCGTTCCGCGCGCAGCTTCGCGAACTCGCCGAGCGTGCGCGGGGCGAAGAACGTCGCTTCGCCGCCGGCCACGCTCTTTGCGCGGTATTCGAACGTGCCGTCGCGCGCGAGCGCGCGCAGGGCGTCTTCGATGGCCGGGCGGTCGAGCGCGGTGCGCGGGTAGTCGAACATGCGCTGGGCGGCGTCGACGATGGGCCGGTAGCCGGTGCAGCGGCACAGGTTGCCAGAAAGGGCCTGATTGATCTCGTCGCGCGTGGGCAGGCCGGCGCTGGCCGGCTGGCGTTCGTAGAGCGCCCACAGCGACATCGCGAAGCCCGGCGTGCAGAAACCGCACTGCGACGCATGGCAGTCGACGAGAGCTTGCTGGACGGGGTGGAGCGTGCCGTCGGCGGCGCGCAGGTCTTCCACGGTGAAGAGCGCGCGGCCGTCGAGCGTAGGCAGGAACTGGATGCAGGCGTTGACCGCCTTGAGCGCGAGTCGTCCCTCGTCGTCGAGTTCTCCGACGACCACCGTGCACGCGCCGCAATCGCCTTCGGCACAGCCTTCCTTCGTGCCACAGGCGTGCAGATCCTCGCGCAGGTGCTGCAGCACGGTGCGCGTGACCGGCACGTCGCGCACCTCGTGCACGGCGCCCCGGCGCAGGAATCGGATGGTTTGCGTTGTCATGGTGAAACCCGGGAGACATTGCGGATCAGGCGCGCGTTACGCAGGGGGCGTGCCAAAGCCGGCCTCGCGCACGTAGATCGCCATCCAGTTCCGAAGATAGCACTGCTTGCGTCGGGAAAGTATTACCCGCGCATGATGGGGGTTATCACGCTGCCGTCATGGCAGCGGGCGCGGTGCTCCGGCCCTTTGCGAGGATTCCGGTGGTGGGGTGCAGGGCGGGGCGTTGCCGGAATGCCGCTCGTGGGCGGCTACGGCGGTGAGCAAGACGGGGCAAACGCAGGGCGCGGATGCCGGACTGGAACGGCGGTACGGTACCGCCGTGGATGCGCCAGTCCCGGTGAGGTCCGGAAGCCCGGGCGGAACATCGCTGCCGCGGGCCTCCGGCTGTCGCTCAGCGACGGAGGCCGGGCCAGGACACCTGGCGGCGGCGATTGCGCCAGAGGCTCAGGAATACCAGAACAAAGATGCAGAGGAACGCGACCAGCGACCACGCGGGCACCGACAGGCCGAGGATCGGCGGATAGACGGTTTCGCACAGGCCCTGGACCTTGAAGACCCCGGGCAGCCATTGCGCGGGCGGCAGCCCATCGATGATCGGCTGGAGCGTGTCGAAGCCGCAGCTAAAGCTCGGAAACGCCTGCACCCAGACGAGCCGCGCCGCGGCGACGATGCCGCCCGCAGCGGACAGCACGACCAGCCCTTCGAGCAGGCGTACGCCGCGCCAGCTCGACAGGCGCGCGCCGAGGAACGCGAAGATCGCGATCAGCGCGAAGAAGTAGCGCTGGAGGATGCACAGCGGGCAGGGATCTTCGTGCTCGACATATTGCATGTAGAGCGCGCCGCCCAGCAGCGCAAGAGAGATGAGGCAAAGAAGGACCAGCAGGCGGCGCTCGCGGCGCAACAGCGCGTTATCGTCGTTCATGTCGCTCGATTTTTCGGTTTGGTGACGCAGCGCACGGGCTGCGGCGGCGTGTCCGCGATTCTAGCGCGAAGGGCGTGTCGTGCGGCCATGTGCGCTTGACCGTATGGGGTTGCGATTGGAAAAGCATCGCACGCCGCTGCCGGCTCAGCGCAACGGCGCAAGCACCGCCTCGACGCCGCGGCCGATCGCCAGCAGGGTGTCGTCGGCAAAGGGCGCGCCGGCCAGCATCAGCCCGACCGGCGCCGCGCCGTGATGGTGGCACGGCAGCGACAACGCGCAGGCGTCGAGGAAATTGAACGTGCTTGGGTTGCGCAGCACGAGCGCGTTGGTTTGCGCGAATACGGCGTCGTCGTCGATAAGCGGCGCCACGCGCGGCGCCGCGATCGGCACGGTCGGCGCGATCACGGCATCGAAACGCGACCAGAGCGTGGCCTCGGCTTCCTGGAGCACCGCCGCGCGCGCCGCGATCAGGTCGAGGTAATCACAGGCGCGTGCCGGCTCACCCTTCAGGATGCGGGCGAGCACGCGCGGATCGTAGTCTGCGCGATGCCGGGCGATCAGCTCGCGGTGCCACGCATAGGCTTCGATCGGCGAGAAACCATAGCGATTGATCTCCGGCAGCCGATCGAGCGCGCCGAACCGGACTTCGCTCACGATCGCTCCTGCCGCGTCGAGATGCCTGAGCGCCGCGTCGATCGTCGCGGCGACTTCGGGCTCGACATCCTCCGTGACGTAGTTGGTCAGCACGCCAAGGCGCACGCCTTCCAGATGTCGTGCCGCGGGGACGTGCGGCGCGAGCCCGGCGAGGATGCGGTCGGTGAGCGCGCAGCATGCCACGCTGTTGCCAATCGGCCCGAACGAGTCGAGCGTCGGCGAGAGCGGCACGGCACCCGTCTTCGGAATTCGCGCGGCCGTGGGCTTGAAGCCCGTGAGTCCGCAGAACGCGGCGGGGATGCGGATCGAGCCGCCGGTGTCGGTGCCGAGCGCGACCGCGGCCATGCCATCGGCCATCGAAGCCGCCGCGCCCGACGACGAGCCGCCCGCGACACGCGCGTTGTCTTCCACGTTGCGCCCATAGGGAGAAAGAGGCGTGCCGTAGTGCGGATTCAGCCCGAGCCCGGAGAACGCGAACTCGCTCATATTGGTGCGCCCGATCAGCACGGCGCCCGCGTGGCGCAGCCGGGCGACCGCGACGGCGTCGTCCTGCGCGGGTAGCGCGCCCGCGAGCGCGGTGGAGCCCGCGCGCGTGACCTCGCCTTGCACGTCGAACAGGTCCTTCACCGAAACGGGCACGCCCGCGAGCGGCGAGAGCACGGTGCCCGAGGCACGCAGGCGATCGTGGGCGTCGGCCGCGGCGCGCGCGCGTGCGGGATCGACGTGCGTGAAGACGGTGGCGCCCTGGCCGGCCGGGTCGGCAATGCGCCCGAGCGCGGTCTCGACGAGCGCGCGGCTCGTCGTGCGGCCCGCGGCCAGATCGGCGGCAAGCTGGGCGAGGGGAGCAAATGGGGTGAAGGGGGCGGAGTCGGTGGTCATGGCGATGGGCGGTGGGAGGCGGGCGGTCCGGGCGGCGGACGCATCACATTGTAGGGCCGGATTTTCATCGCGGCGTAATTTGGATCGGCGCGCTCATCAGGTAAGATTCTTCAAATAGACAGCTATTTGTAAGGATTTGCTGACATGCACCAAGGAATCGGCTTCATTCAGGATCTGGCCGTCGTGATGGCGCTCGCCGGCGTCGTCACGGTGCTGTTCCATCGCCTGAAGCAGCCCGTGGTACTCGGCTACATTGCCGCGGGCGTGATCATCGGTCCGTACACGCCGCCATTCCAGCTCATCCACGACGAGCAGACCATCCAGACCCTCGGCGAGCTGGGCGTCGTGTTCCTGATGTTTTCGCTCGGCCTCGAGTTCAGCCTGAGGAAACTGTTCCAGGTCGGCGTGACGGCGATCATCGCCGCGCTTTCGGAAATCGTGCTGATGCTGTGGATCGGCTACGAGATCGGCCGCGCGTTCGGCTGGAGCGCAATGGACGCGCTCTTTCTCGGCGCGATCCTCGCCATCTCTTCCACCACGATCATCGTCAAGGCGCTCTCCGATCTCGGCGTCAAGCGCGAGCCGTTTGCGCAGCTCGTGTTCGGCATCCTGATCGTCGAGGACATTCTGGGCATCGCGATGCTGGTCCTGCTGGGCGGCATCGCGCAGACAGGCGAGCTCTCGCCGGGCATCGCGTTCATCACGCTCGGCAAGCTGCTGCTCTTCATGCTCGTCTCGCTGCTGGCGGGCATCCTGATCGTGCCGCGCGTGCTCGGCTACGTCGCGCGCGTGGGCAGCGACGAGATGCTGCTCGTCTCCGTGCTGGGTTTCTGCTTCGGGTTCTGCCTGCTGGTCGTCAAGCTCGATTACTCCATCGCGCTCGGCGCTTTCCTGATCGGCGCGATCATGGCCGAGTCGCGCCACCTGCATCGCATCGAGCATCTCGTCGCACCGCTGCGGGACGCGTTCTCGGCCATCTTCTTCGTGACGATCGGGCTCATGCTCAATCCGCTCGTGCTGGTGGATTACGCATGGCCGATCGCGGTGATCTCGCTCGCGGTGATTCTCGGCAAGCTCGTTTCGTGCGGCCTCGGCACGTTCCTCGCGGGCCGCGACGGCCGCACGGCGATGCGCGTGGGCATGACCGTTTCGCAGATCGGCGAGTTCTCGTTCATCATCGCGTCGCTCGGCCTCACGCTCAAGGTGACGAGCGGATTTCTCTATCCGATCGCGGTGGCGGTCTCCGCCATCACGACGCTCACGACCCCGTATCTGATCCGCTTCGCCGATCCGCTTTCGCAACGGCTCGCGCGAGCGATGCCGGCCACCGTGGCGAACGTCTTCGGCCTCTATGGCCAATGGCTGCGCTGTCTCATGCCGCGCTCGTCGGGGCCGACGTTCTTCACGCTCGTGCGCCGGATCGTCTTGCAGGTGGCGGTGAATCTTGCGCTCGTGTCGGCGATTTTCATCGGCGTGTCGTACGGTGCCCGCTATGCCGGCGCGCCGCTCTCCGCGTGGATTGCCGACGAGCGCCTCCAGCGCGTGGTGTTGTGGAGCCTCGCGCTCGTGCTGGCGATGCCGTTTCTCGTGGCGGTTTGGCGCAAGACGCAGTCGCTCGCGCTGCTGCTGGCCGAGGCGAGCGTGCAGCCCGAAAAGGCGGGGCGCTTCACGCGCGCGCTGCGCCATGCGATTGCCGAAGTCGTGCCCGTGCTGGCCATGGTCGGCGTCTTTCTGCTCGTCGCGGGGCTTTCGGGCACCATCCTGCCGCCAACCGGCTATCTGATCGGCGTGCTGGTAGGGGCGGCCGCGCTCACGATGCTGCTGTGGCGCTGGTTCGTGAGGATCCACGCCTCGATGCAGATCGCGCTGCGCGAGACCTTCGACGAACGCCCCGACGCATGACGCCGTGTTGCGCGGATGTGACCGGATGTGAGGAATTGTGCGCGGGGCTGGCGGCCTCTGACGGGGCGAAGGATAATCGGTCCATGTTCATCGTTCGCGCGCGCCGCGCACCCGACCCCACGTCATGAGCGAAAACAGATCCGACCGCCCTGAGGCATCCGACGGCATCGACCGTCCCGCCCATGCCGGCTCACCCGGCATCTCCCAATCCAACGCTTCGGCCGGATCCTCCGGCGCTTCTCCCGCTGCATCGACCTCCACGTCGCCCAAGCCCACGCCCACATCCGCGGAGCCCGTTGCCGCCGCTGCTGTGGCGGAAGGCGCGCCGGCAAAGCGTGCGTCGACCGATGCGCCCGAAAGCGCCTCGACGGTCACGCCCGACGCACAGTCTCATGGGGCAGAGGGGGGCGGGGGACGCACGCCGCAGAGCCCGGCAAGGGAAGCCGCCAAGGGAACCGAGGCGGCGTCCGCGGCGACCGAACCACCAGCGTCCGCCGATGCTCCGCGCCCAGGTGCGGCGCCCGCGGGCTTCGGCCAGGCACCGGACTTCAGCGCGCAGAACCCGCCGCCGCCCAATGCCTTGCCGCCGAATCCGCCGCGCTACCTGCGCCCGAGCGATTCGGCGTGGTCGGTGCTCGGCCGCATCATCGCGGCGCGCGCGCGCCAGCTGTTCGACCGTGCGGGGCAGCGGATCACGCAGCGGACCCTGCGCATCGGCGTGTCGGCGCGCATCTTCCATCCGGAACCGGGAGCCATGGGGCTGCGTGGCAAGACGCTGCAATATCTGGAAGAGTCGATTGCGCACTGGGTCATGTCGCGCGACGTGATCGTGTTCATGATTCCGACCGTCGGGCACCAGGGGATGCTGCATCCGAGCAATATCCGTCTGCGCGACTATGCGAAGCATCTCGACGGCCTCTTGCTGCAGGGCGGTGCCGACGTCTCGCCGCAGACCTACGCGGAAGTCTCGGCGCGCCCCGAGTGGCCCGGCGACCGGGTACGCGACATGTACGAGCTGGAGCTGCTGCACGAATTCGTCGAATCGGGCAAGCCGGTGCTGGGTGTGTGCCGAGGCTGCCAGTTGATCAACGTGGCGTTTGGCGGCACGCTTTACCAGGACATCGCCACCGATGTGCCTACCGCCAGTGCTCACGTGAGCGAACGCTACGACCAGCATCGTCACGCGATCACGTTCCCCTCGGGCTCGTCGCTTGCCAGCATGTTTCCGGGCCGCAGCGAGGCCATCGTGAACTCCATTCATCACCAGGCCGTGAAGAGCCTGGGGCGCGACCTCACGATCGAGGCGGTTTCGGCGGGCGACGGCCTCATCGAGGCGGTGCGATACCGTCGCGCGCCTTTCGTGGTGGGCGTGCAATGGCACCCGGAATTCCATCGCGCGGGCGGTCCCGAACTGCTCGACTGCACGCCGCTGCTCGACGCCTTCCTGCGTTCGGCGCGCGAGACGCGTTTTTAGCCATCGCGCGTTTTTAGCATCGCTTGCCGGCGCGCCACCGCGGTGCGCCGTTGCGTCGCATCATTACCCTGGTCCGAGGCGTGTCCAAGCCCCGCAACGGGGTGACGTCCGGGACGACTGCATTCCGTCTGTCCGGTTGATTCGATTCCAGGTAATCCCGAATTAAAGCCCGTTTTTGAGATTGCCGGACGGGGATAATGAAGGGTTACTCTGAATCATCAACGGAATGGCAGGTATGAAGTACTCAACGGCACTGCGCCGCGCGTTGCCCGGCGCCGCAGCTATCTTGATGTTGCTGCATGGCGCCGCAGGATGGGCGCAGGACGACGGCGGCGAGCTGGCGCCCGTAGCGGGCAACCGGCCGTCGCTTGGCACCCTGACGCCGCCCCCGGCCGGCGCGGTGCCGCCCGCGTCAACCGACGAGCAGGCGAGCGCAGACAGCGCGCAGGGCGATGTCGCCATGCTCATGGAGCTGATACACGATTCCCAACTTGTCGAATTGCGCACGACCTACAACGGCAGCTACGGCGCGAGTCTGTTCTTCTATCCCCCGGATATGACCTGGTACGTCGTACTGTTTCAGGACAAGCATTTCTGGCGGGTGATCCGTTCGCAGGACGAAGGACGCTCGGAGGCGATCTACGCGGATTTCGCGCGGCAGACCGGGCGGCTGGCGGACGTCGAGATACACCGTACCCAGCTCGAAGCGCAGAAGGCGTATATCCAGCGTGTGATCGCACTGTCCGAGGACCGTGCACGCCGTCTGCAGGCCGACCTCGACGTGGCGCACACACAGCAGGCACAGGTCAACGATCGCCAGCAGCAGATGCAGGCCGACGCGGCGACGCTGCGGTCCGAGAAGGCTCAAGCCCAGGCCCAACTGCGCGATCTTCAACGCCAGGTTCAGGATCTGCAGCGGGAGGCCGAGGCGGGCCTGCCCGGCGCGAGAAAATGAGGCAGGGTAGAGGCGCCAGGAGCGGGGCAAATAGCAGGTCAAATGACAGGTCAAGCGGCGGATCAAACAGTGCCGCCAATCAGTAAAAAGCCCGGCGTGCCGGGCTTTTTACTGTCTGACTGATACGTTGCTAAACGGTGTTGTTGAGCACATTACTTCGCGAAGCTGTCGGGTATTTCAGTCACTCGACGTTGCGAGACGTGGTTAACCCATTCGGTACTATCGACAGGGACCGATGAGCGGCTGGCCGGGCGTGGCGTTGTGTAGGTGCTAGCGTAGGAGGCGATCGATGCGTACTCGTCGCTATGATGCGCGCTCGGCCGACGGGGCGAATAATGCCCCGCTTTCGAATACCTGGCCGCAGTACGGTGGGTAGCGACCTGGTGGGGGTTCACGCGGTGCGGCGTGAACGTGTGCGCCGCATGCCGATCGTTGAAGGCGCGTGGCTTGATGGCGGCCTTGGACTTTGCGGCGCCTGGAACCGATCGGGCTGGATGTTTTTCGTTGTCTGCAACGAGCGGCAGCGCCAGGATCGGGGGCGGCGCAGTCACGTGATGGCTCTCTGCCGAGTAGTCCGGCCGGCTCGCGATGAGAGGCGCATCCGTGCCGGGTGTCGGCGTTGCGCTTTGCAACGGTGCAGTCGGCTCCACGGCTTGACTGGTCTGGAGAATCGTCTGCGAGTCCGCTACCGCGAGGTCGTGCGCAGCGCGTTCGTCGGCGAGCCGCTGCGAGACGGTACCGCCGGATTCATGATCCGCACGTGTGGGCGGTGGCGCGGCCAACTGCGTGTCGCTCTGCGGAGCATGGCTTGCCAGTATCCACGTCAGCAATGCGGCACCGCCGATTGCACAGGCTCCACCCGCCAGCCGGCTCCGGTCGGGTGGTGACATGCCCCCCGTGCCGGCCGGCAGGACCGGCCGCAAGGCTTCGATATGCGGCTCGACCGCCGGTTCGAGCCCACCGACGGAGAAGGGCACGGTCACGGCAACTGCCCCGTTCGCCCCTGCATGGATCGATTCGCCAACCCGTGCTCCTGCTGGCTCGGGAATCGTACGGCGATGCGGGTCCCAGCGGCAGGCCGCGCGAAACGCCTCCGCACTCAGGCAAACAGTGCGCATGATGGCGGCGTAAAGCGCCTTCATTTCGACGCGCAGGCTGAAGTGCGGCGGTAGCAGCATCCATTCGCGACCGAACGGTGGCGGAATGTGGTCGAGCGGGAGCACGCGCGGTAGCGCAATGGCACCCTCAACCTGAACGAACGGAATTGTCGACATCGATCTCTCGCAGCCATAGCTTGAACGAAGCGGGGCTACGGGCCGCGCTTCACGCCATCTTTCTGTTTATCGCAGGCGATGATGCAGGACGGCAGAAGAGCGATCTATCAGAAATGTCTTAAAAATTGATATCGCCTAAATCCGGCAGCGCGGCGGCAGATGGCTCGAAAGCCGGGTGCTCCGCGCGGCAGGAAGCCTTCGTGCGCGACCCGGTATTGAGTTTGATCAAGGCTTACACAGTATCGAGCCGCAAGACGTAACGCAGCGCCGTAATATCCACCCCGCCCATATGGTCGGGTTCGGCGCCCGAGAATTTCCAGCCCTGCCGTTCGTAGAACGCGATCGCCGGCGCATTGCCTTCGAGCACGTAGAGGTACAACTGGGCTTCGCCACGCGAGCGGGCCCATTCCTGCGCGGCCTGCATCAGCCGCTTGCCGACGCCGATACCCTGATGGTCCGGTAACGCATGCAGGTTATCGAGCAAGACACCCCACGGCGAATCGGGCTGCTGCTCGACGCAGACGAAACCCACCGGCGTCGTGTCGTTCAGTTCGGCAATCAGCACGAGGCGGCGCTCACCGCCCGGCGCTTCCATGCGTGCGCGCCACCAGGCCGCACGTTCGTCGCCGACTTCGCGCTCGAGGAAGGCGGCGGGCAGCAGACCGCGATACGTGGTTTGCCAACTGGCGGCGTGCAGGGTGGCGATCAGCGGGGCGTCGGCAGCGGTGGCCGGGCGCAGTATCAGAGGAGCAGCGTTGGGCATGCGGTGGCTGGGCATCGAAACGGATGGTGCGAGGCACTGCGCACAGGCTTTATTGTGCATGATAGGCGCACCGGCGCGAGGGCTCCCCGAAACCGCGATAAAACGCAATAAACTGGCGGAGCAAAGATCATTCGGTGCTTGTGTCGCACCCTCAGGTAATACCCTGATATATGAGAGTGCGCACGGGCAGCATAATGGCCGCCCGCTGGGCGCGCCCGCGTGACGCTCCGCTCGCGGGCTTTCTGTTTCACTGTCTGCCCAGCCGGCCACGCAGGGTGCGGCGGACGCCTCCTTTGAGAACGTCATGTCTACCGCGCCTCACGCTGCTTCCAGGGAATCCCGAGCTCGGACCGTGTTTCGCGTCACGAGCGGCAACTTCCTGGAAATGTACGACTTCATGGTCTATGGCTATTACGCTTCGGCGATTGCCAGGGCCTACTTTCCGAGCAACAATCCCTTCGCCTCGCTGATGCTGGCGCTGTCGGTGTTCGGCGCGGGTTTCCTCGTGCGGCCGCTCGGTGCCATTATTCTCGGCGCGTATATCGACCATCACGGCCGCCGCAAGGGCCTCATCCTTACGCTCGGCCTCATGGCGCTCGGCACGCTCACCGTCGCCGTCGTTCCGGGCTATGCGACGATCGGCTTTTTCGCGCCGCTGCTCGTGTTGTGCGGGCGCCTGCTGCAGGGCTTTTCCGCGGGCGTGGAGCTGGGCGGTGTCTCGGTCTATCTCTCGGAGATGGCGACCAAAGGCAACAAGGGCTTCTATGTGTCGTGGCAGTCGGGCAGCCAGCAGGTGGCCGTCGTGTTCGCCGCGCTGCTCGGCGTGTCGCTGCACCGCATCCTGCCTGTCGAGGAGATGACCTCGTGGGGCTGGCGCGTGCCGTTCATCATCGGTTGCTGCATCGTGCCGTTCCTGTTCCTGATTCGCCGCTCGCTGCAGGAAACGGAAGAGTTCGCGCACAAGAAGCATCGCCCGTCGATCGGCGAGATCATGAACTCGATGATCCAGAACTGGGGCACCGTGCTCGGCGGCATGGGCATGGTCATCATGACGACCGTGTCGTTCTACATGATCACCGCCTACACGCCGACCTTCGGCAAGGAAGTGCTCAAGCTCAGCGAAGTCGATACGCTCGTCGTGACGATCTGCATCGGCCTCTCGAATCTGTTCTGGCTGCCGGTTTCGGGCGCCATATCTGATCGCATTGGTCGTCGCCCTGTGCTGCTTGCCTTCACCGTTCTCACGATCCTCACCGCCTATCCGGCCGTGCAATGGCTCGTCGCCGATCCGTCATTCGGCCGGCTGCTGATGGTCGAGATGTGGCTCTCGTTCCTCTATGGCTGCTACAACGGCGCAATGGTCGTCGCGCTCACGGAAGTCATGCCGCCCGACGTGCGCACGGCCGGCTTCTCGCTGGCGTACAGTCTCGCGACGACGATCGGCGGTTTCACGCCGGCCATCTCGACCTATCTGATCCATGTGAGCGGCAACAAGGCCGCGCCGGGAGCGTGGATGGGCATCGCGGGCGTCTGCGGCCTCATTGCGACGCTCGTGCTCTATCGCACTGCGGAAGCACGCAATCAGTACAAGACCGTTTGACGAGTGCGGTCCCCGGTACGGCAGTCAGGCGTCGCGCAATTCCCGCGCGACGTCTTCCACGACTTCCGCCCATGCGCCGGGCCGGGGCTGACGCACGAGCCGCGCGCGCGGATACCAGGGGCTCGTGTCGGTGTCCGTGAACCAGCGCCAGTCTGCCGCGAACGGCAGCATCAGCCAGAGCTTCGCGCCTAGCGCGCCTGCCAGGTGCGCGATCGACGTGTCGATCGACACCACGGCATCCAGACGCTCGATTACCGCAGCCGTATCGGCGAAATCGGCGACCTTCAGGCCGAGGCGGTGGATCGAGCGCGCGCGCGGGTGAGCGCCGAGCGCGGCGTGGTCGGCGTCGCTCAATTGCGGTTGCAGCACGATCCAGTCGATACCTTCGAGTGCGAACAGCGGATCGAGTGCGGCCAGCGCCAGCGAACGATTTTCCTGCTTCTGGAGTCGGCCCGACCACGCGATGCCGATCTTGCGCTTCGCCTGCCCGCCGAGCGAGCCGCGCCACTTGCGCCGGTAGGCGGCCGGTGCCTCGAGGTACGGCTTGCGGCCGGGCAGGGCGTCGAAGGTCGTGCCGAGTGTGAGTGGCAGGGAAAGCAGCGGGCAGTACAGGTCGGCGGCCGGGCGCGGCGCCCCTTGGGCGATCAACGTCACACGCGCGGTTTCCACGACGGGCGCGATGAGCGGCAGCAACTGCGGCTGCACCTCGAGCACGACGCGTCCCCCCCTGTCCGCGACGAGCGGCACGAAGCGCACGAACTGCAGGGTGTCGCCGAAACCCTGCTCGGCCTGGATCAGCAGTGTCCGGCCGTCGAGCGGCTCGCCGCGCCAGCGCGGCAGGGCGTCGGCGGGCGCGCCGGTGAGGGGGGGGGATGCGGCATGCGAGGCTATCGTCGCCTGGTACTGCGCCGGTCCGCGCGAGGCCGGATCGAGGCGCCATTCGTATTCGGGCAGGCCGCGGCGGAAGTCGCCCATCGTGAGCCAGGCGAGCGCGCGGTTCAGATGCGCGGCGGCAAGCTCGGGACGCAGACGCAGGGCTTCGTCGAAGGCCCGCACGGCGGCTGCGTGCCGGCCCAGCGCATGGTGCGCCGTGCCGAGCCCAAGCCAGGCCAGCGCAAACTTCGGGTCGAGGCCGACGGCGCGCTCATAGGGACCGATGGCCTCGTCGTGACGGCCAAGCGACGCGAGCGCGGTGCCGAGGCCGAACAGCGCCGGCGAGAAACGCGGCTGAAGCGCGAGCGTGGCTTCGAATACCGTGACGGCCTCGGCGTGCTGGCCCATAGCGTCGAGCGTGTTCGCGAGATTGAAGTGCGCGGCGACGAAGCGCGGCTGCGCCGCCAACGCGGCGCGGAACTGGACGAGTGCGCCCTCGGTATCGCCGAGCGCATTCAGCGACATCCCGAGATTGTTGTGGGCACCCGCGTGGCTCGGGCGGATTTTCAGCGCGCGGCGGAACGAATCGGCAGCTTCGCTGTAGCGCCCGAGCGCGTGGTAGGCGTTGCCGAGATTGTTGTGCGAAGACGCGTCGCCCGGCTGCAGTCGCACCGAATGGCCGAACGAGAACATGGCGTCCTCGTGGCGGCCCAGCGCCGCATAGGCGTTGCCGAGGTTGTAGTGCGCGAGCGCGAAGGCCGGTGAGAGCGTGAGCGCGTTGCGAAAACGCTCGATGGCGGCTTCGAGCTGGCCGAGCGCCTTCAGGGCGTTGCCCAGATTCAGTTGAAGCGCGGCGTCGTCCGGGCGCAGGTCCACCGCACGGCGCACGAGGTCCGCCGCTTCCGCGTGCTGGCCCTGCTGGTGCCGCAGCACGCCGAGCAGGTGCAGCGCATCGACGTGCACGGGATCGGCGGCGAGCGTCGCGCGATAGTCGCGCTCGGCGTCGTCCAGCCGTCCGTCGCGATGTGCGGCGTACGCGCGGAAAAAAACCTGTTCCATGACCGGCAGGGGCAAGACCTGAATAAAACAAAGGCAGCATTTTCCCATACTCGAACGAGTGCCCCCGACACTTGACAGGAGATCCTGTAAGTCTTTAACATGTGAACACATATTCATATGTTTGATTAATGACCCTGTCTACACGCTTCGACGACGAGCGTATCGCGCCGCTCGCCGATCTCTTTCGCTTGCTGGGCGACCCTACGCGCCTGCGCATCGTGCTCGCTTGCGTGCACGACCGGCTTTCCGTTGGCGCGATCGCGGAGGTGCTCGGGCTTTCGCAATCGCTCGTCAGCCACCACCTGCGACTTTTGCGCGCAGCACGCATCGTGCGTGCGGAGCGCGAGGGCAAGCAGGTGTTTTACATGGCCGCCGATGCGCATATCAGCACGATGCTCGCGGGAATGCTCGAACACGTCGGCGAGCCCGCTGCCGAATATCAGGAGTCCGTCTGATGAGCGACGATCGCAAACAACGAAGCGCTGTCGAAGCGCACGATCACGATCATGACCACGATACCCACGCGGGCCACGATCACGGCGGCCACGATCACGCGGGGCACAACCACGGCCATGGTCACGGCCACCACCACCATGCCCCCGTAGCCGGCCATGGGCGCGCCTTTGCGCTGGCTGTTGCGCTGAACATCGTGATCGTCGCCGTGCAGGCCGTATACGGCGTGATTGCCCATTCGACGGCACTGCTCGCCGATGCCGGCCACAACCTGTCCGATGTCCTTGGCCTGCTGCTCGCCTGGGGCGCGATCTGGCTTGCCACGCGCCGCCCGTCGGCACGCTTCACGTTCGGCTTTGGCAGTTCGTCGATTCTGGCTTCGCTCGCGAACGCGACGCTGCTGCTCATCGCCTGCGGCGCCATCATTGCCGAGGCAATCGGCCGGTTGTTGACGCCAGCGCCGGTGGCCGGGCTCGACGTGTTCGTCGTCGCCGTGGTCGGCATGGTGGTCAACGGGTTCTCGGCGTGGCTCTTCATGCGCGGGAGCAAGGACGATCTCAACGTGCGAGGCGCATTCCTGCACATGGCCGCCGACGCCGGCGTTTCGGCGGCAGTCGCCGTGAGCGGCCTCGTGATTCTCTTCACGGGCTGGAACGGGATCGACCCGATCATGAGCATCGTGGTCGTGCTCGTGATCGTCTACGGCACGTGGGGTCTGTTGCGCGAGTCGGTGCGGCTCGCGCTTGCGGCGGTGCCCGAAGGCGTGGATGTGGAGCGCATTCGCGTGTTCCTCGCGCAGCAGGAGGGGGTGACCGACGTGCACGATCTGCACGTCTGGGCGCTCTCGACCACGGGCAACGCATTGAGCGCGCACCTCGTGATGCCTGGCGGCCATCCGGGCGACGCCGCGCTCGACGGCATCGTCCAGGTGCTCGGCGTGCGCTACAGCATGAAGCACGTCACGCTGCAGGTCGATATGGGAACGTCGCAACACCGCTGTTCGCTCGACGTCGTTCCGCACGCGCACTGATTCAGCGGCAAGCGGCACCGGCCCGGTCCGCGCCGGTGGCGGGCGTACACTACGGTTCATGTCGACCGCATGGAGGCCTGCATGACCGTGGCTTCTTCCTCGCCGCCCGTGCTCATCGTCGGGGCGGGACCGACGGGTCTTGCCGCCGCGCTTGCCCTCGTCCGCGCGCGCATTGCGGTCCGCCTGATCGATCGCACGCCCGAGCCGGGACATCACACGCGCGCCATCGGCATTCAGGCCCGCACGCTCGAACTCTTCGAGCAGCACCGTATCGTCGAACCCTTCCTCGAACTCGGCCACCGCGCGCATGCGGCCAATCTCTACTCGAACGGCCAGCGCCGGGCGCGGCTCGACTTCGATCCGCTCTTCACGCGCTATCCCTATCTGCTGTTTCTCGACCAGACCGTCACCGAACGCATTCTCGCCGAGCGCCTTGCGGCGTCCGGCGTCGAGATCGAGCGCGGCTGCGAGTTGCTCGAATTCACACAGGGCTCGGCGGGCGTGAGCGCCGAGGTGCGCTGTCCCAATGGCCGTATCGAATCGATCCGCGCCGCGTATCTGATCGCCGCCGATGGCGCGCATAGCACCGTGCGCCACAAGCTGGGGATGAAGTTCGAAGGCGAGACGCTGGAGCAGTCGTTCCTGCTCGCCGATGTCGGTGCCGGGACGCCCTGGCCCGACGACGAGTTCCATGTGTTCGCATCGAGCGACGGACTGGCCGCGCTGTTTCCGTTCGGCGAGGGACGCTGGCGCCTGATCGCCGATCACAAGGCCGTGCTGCCTGCCGCGCCGGAAGGGACGATGCCGGTCCCCACGCTCGACGAATGCCGCGCGATCGTCGGGCAGCGCATCCATCATCCGGTCTCGCTCTCGGAGATGACCTGGGCCTCGTATTTCGGCGTGAACAGCCGCATGGTGCGTCAGATGCGCGTGGAGCGCGTTTTCTTCGCCGGCGACGCGGCCCACGTGCACAGCCCCGCGGGCGCGCAAGGGATGAACACCGGCATACAGGAGGCGTTCAACCTCGGCTGGAAACTGGCCCGAGTGCTGACGGGCGGTGCGCCCGAGCGCCTGCTCGACACTTACCACGCGGAGCGCCATCCGATCGAGCGGCTCGTCCTGCAGCAGACGAGCTTCATGACCCAACTGGTGGAGGCCGATCATGGGCCGCTGAAGCTGCTGCGCGAGCGCGTGATGCCTGTGCTCGTCGCGCTAGGGCCGTTGCGCGATGCGGCGCGCGAGGCGGTGAGCGAGCTGTCGATCCAGTACCGGCGCAGTCCGCTTACGCTCGAGCATGGGCTAGACGGCGGACCGCGCGCGGGAGAACGCGCCCCCGATGCGCTGGCGCGCGTGATCGACGGGCCGTTCGGCAATGCGCCCGGTACGGGGCGCATTTTCGATCTGCACGACCCGGCGAGTTTTTCGTTGTTTCTGCTCGTCGATGGAGAGCCTGGGCGCGTGGCCCGGGACGACGATGCGGCGCTCGCGCGTTTCGTCGAAGCGGTCGAGCGGCTGCTGCCGCAGGCCTTGCGCGTCTGGCGGCTCAGCGATGCGCCGAGGGGCGGAACGACGCCCAAAGGCGAGGGCGCGCCAACGCTCGCCGAATCGTATGGACGTACGCGGCCCGCGTTCTACCTCGTGCGGCCCGACGGATATCTCTGCGCGCGCGGGCGTCCGTCGTCGGATCTCGACGGGCTGCTGCGTCACTGCGAGACCTGGTTCGCGCCGAATGGCGCCGCGCAGGGCCCCGTCGCGTGACGTGCGAAGACGGCAGCCCGTCCGGTTCGATCAGGCCGCCACGGGCGTCAGCGATTCGCGATACTTCGTCAGCGCCGCGAGGACGATTGCCGAAAGGCCGGCCTCCGCCGCACCGCTATCGAGCGCGGCCAGCAGCGTGCGCCGCATGCGCGGTTCCCAGAAGCGCCGGATGTGTTCGGCAATGCCCGTGAGCGCCTCGTCGCGATCGGGCAGCGACTCGAAGAACAGGCCGATCTGGTTGGCCATTTCGAACAGATGGTCGACATTCATGGCGTTATTTCCCTGAAGTCGTGGCAGCCGCTTCCACGCGCTGGCGGTGCAGTTCGAGCTGCTCGGCGCTGAAGCGCGAATAGTCGCGCTGCCATTGCGACGGCTGCTGCACGTGGCTGACCTGGACGGCCGTCACCTTGTACTCGGGGCAATTGGTCGCCCAGTCGGACGATTCCGTCGTGATCACGTTCGCGCCCGATTCGGGGAAGTGGAACGTGGTGTACACCACGCCCGGCTGCATGCGCGTGCTCACCTTCGCGCGCAGCACCGTCTGACCGGCGCGCGACTCGATGCCCACCCAGTCGCCGTCGCGGATGCCGCGATCCTCGGCGTCCACCGGATGGATCTCCAGGCGATCCTCTTCGTGCCAGCGCGAGTTCTCGGTGCGGCGTGTCTGCGCGCCCACGTTGTACTGCGAGAGGATGCGCCCCGTCGTGAGCAGCAGCGGATAGCGCCGCGTGATCTTCTCGGGTGTCGCGATGAACTTCGTGATCACGAACTTGCCCTTGCCGCGCACGAACGTGTCGACGTGCATGATCGGCGTGCCATCGGGCGCGTTCTCGTTGCAGGGCCACTGGATGCTGCCGAGCTCGTCGAGCCGCTCGTACGAAACGCCGTGGAAGGTGGGCGTGAGGCGAGCGATCTCGTCCATGATCTGCGACGGGTGCGTGTAGTTCATCTCGTAGCCCAGCGCGCGGGAGAGCAGAATCGTGGCTTCCCAGTCGGCGTACCCGGCCAGCGGCGGCATCACCTTGCGCACGCGCGAGATGCGGCGCTCGGCATTGGTGAACGTGCCGTCCTTTTCGAGGAACGACGAACCCGGCAGCAGCACGTGCGCGTACTTCGCCGTTTCGTTGAGGAAGATGTCCTGCACGACGATGCATTCCATCGACGAGAGCGCCGCCGCCACATGCTGCGTGTTCGGGTCGGACTGCACGATGTCTTCGCCCTGGCAGTAGAGCCCCTTGAAGCTGCCGTCGAGCGCGGCTTCGAACATGTTCGGGATGCGCAGGCCCGGCTCGGCCTGCAGCGCGACGTGCCAGGCGTCCTCGAAGAGGGTGCGCGTGGCGGTGTCGCCCACGTGACGGTAGCCCGGCAGCTCGTGCGGGAACGAGCCCATGTCGCACGAGCCTTGCACGTTGTTCTGGCCGCGCAGCGGATTCACGCCCACGCCCTCGCGGCCGATGTTGCCCGTGGCCATGGCGAGGTTCGCGATGCCCATCACCGTTGTCGAGCCCTGGGCGTGCTCCGTGACGCCGAGGCCGTAGTAGATCGCGGCGTTGCCCGCCGTGGCGTAGAGGCGCGCGGCCTTGCGCACGTCCTGCGCCGGTACGCCCGTAACGGCTTCCATCGCTTCCGGCGAGTTCTCGGGCAGCGCGACGAAATCGCGCCACTGCTCGAAGGCGCGCATTTCGCAGCGTTCGGCGACGAACGCCTCGTCGACGAGACCTTCGGTGACGATCACGTGCGCGAGCGCGTTGACGATCGCGACGTTCGTGCCGGGACGCAGCGGCAGGTGATGCTCCGCCTTCACGTGCGCCGTATCGACGATGTCGATGCGGCGCGGATCGACGACGATCAGCTTGGCGCCCTCGCGCACGCGGCGCTTCAGGCGCGAGCCGAACACGGGGTGGCCGTCGGTGGGATTGGCGCCGATCACCATGATGACGTCGGTGTGATCGATCGACGCGAAGGTCTGCGTGCCTGCCGATTCGCCGATCGTCGTCTTCAGGCCGTAGCCCGTGGGCGAGTGGCACACGCGGGCGCAGGTGTCGACGTTGTTGTTGCCGAACGCGGCGCGCACGAGCTTCTGCACGAGATACGTTTCTTCATTCGTGCAGCGCGACGACGTAATGCCGCCGATCGAGTCGCGGCCATACTTGTCCTGGATGCGCTGGAATTCGCTGGCCGCGTAGCGGATCGCCTCGTCCCAGCTCACTTCGCGCCAGGGATCGGTGATCTTCGCGCGGATCATCGGCTTCTTGATGCGGTCCTTGTGGGTGGCGTAGCCCCACGCGAAGCGACCCTTCACGCAGGCGTGGCCTTCGTTCGCCTGGCCGTTGCGGTGCGGTACCATGCGCACGACCTGGTTGCCTTTCATTTCGGCCTTGAACGAGCAGCCCACGCCGCAGTAGGCGCAGGTCGTCACGACCGAATGCTCGGCCTGGCCGAGCATCACGACGCTCTTTTCCTGCAGTGTCGCGGTCGGGCACGCGGCCACGCACGCGCCGCACGAAACGCACTCCGATTCCATGAACGGCTCGTCGACGCCCGCGGCCACGCGCGATTCGAAGCCGCGCCCGGCGATCGTCAGCGCGAACGTCCCTTGCGTTTCCTCGCACGCGCGCACGCAGCGGTTGCAGACGATGCACTTCGACGGATCGTAGGTGAAGTACGGGTTCGATTCGTCCTTCTGGTCGGCGAGGTGATTGGCGCCTTCGAATCCGTAGCGCACCTCGCGCAGCCCCGTTACGCCCGCCATGTCCTGCAGTTCGCAGTTGCCGTTGGCGGGACAGGTGAGGCAGTCGAGCGGGTGATCGGAGATATAAAGCTCCATCACGTTGCGGCGCAGTTGCTGCAGACGGTCGCTTTGCGTGCGCACTTTCATGCCCGCTTCGACCGGCGTCGTGCACGACGCCGGGTAGCCGCGGCGCCCCTCGATCTCGACGAGGCACAGGCGGCACGAGCCGAACGGCTCGAGCGTGTCGGTGGCGCAGAGCTTCGGCACGTTCACGCCGGCCTCGATCGCGGCGCGCATGACGGACGTGCCCGCGGGCACCGTCACGGCCTGGCCGTCGATTTCGAGCGCGACGTCCACATCGGCGTGGCGCAACGGCGTGCCGTAGTCGGTGTCGTCGAACGGCGAGCGTGGTTTCATCGCCTGCGACTTGCAACTGCACGCGCCGGAACCGCATCCGGCGTTGGGAATGAGCGCGTCGGACATGCTGGCTCCTGAATCAGGCCGCCGCCGCAGGGGCAGTGGGGTGGGCTGCGGGTTCGAGGCCGAAATCTTCGGGGAAATGGTTCAGTGCGGAGAGCACCGGGTAGGGCGTCATGCCGCCCATTGCGCAGAGCGAGCCGGCCATCATCGTGTCGCACAGGTCGCGCAGCAGCGTGACCTGTTTCTCCGAGGTGTCGCCCTGGCGGATCTTCGCGATCACTTCCACGCCGCGCGTCGAGCCGATGCGGCACGGCGTGCATTTGCCGCACGATTCGAGCGCGCAGAACGCCATCGCGTATTGGGCGAGCTCCGCGAGATTCGAGGCGTCGTCGTGAACCACGAGACCCCCGTGTCCCACCACGGCACCGACGGCCGCATACGCTTCGTAGTCCATGGGAATGTCCCACTGGCTTTCGGGCAGATAGGTGCCGAGCGGGCCGCCTACCTGTACGGCGCGAGCCGGGCGGCCGCTCGCCGTGCCGCCGCCGTAGTCGAACACGAGTTCGCGCAGCGTGACGCCGAACGCGAGCTCGACGAGCCCGCCGCGCGCGATGTTGCCCGCAAGCTGGAACGGCAGCGTGCCGCGCGAGCGGCCCATGCCGAAATCCTTGTAGAACGCTGCACCCTTCGCGAAGATCACCGGCACCGTGGCGAGCGTGATGACGTTGTTGATGACCGTGGGCTTGCCGTACAGACCCGCGAGCGCGGGCAGCGGCGGCTTCGCGCGCACGATGCCGCGCTTGCCTTCGAGCGACTCGAGCAGCGCGGTTTCCTCGCCGCATACGTAAGCGCCGGCGCCTTTCGCTACGAAGAGATCGAACGGCTTGCCGCTGCCCAGCACGTCTGTGCCGAGCCAACCCGCCGCGCGTGCGCGCCGGATCGCTTCTTCGAGCGCGGCAATCGCATGCGGGTATTCGCTGCGCACGTAGATATGCCCCACGCTCGCACCGACGGCGATGCCCGCGATCGTCATGCCTTCGATCAGCACGTATGGATCGCTTTCCATGATGAGACGATCGGAGAACGTGCCCGAGTCGCCTTCGTCGGCATTGCAGACGATGTACTTCTGATCCGCCTGCGCGTTCGCGACGGTGCGCCACTTGATGCCCGCCGGGAACGCTGCGCCGCCGCGTCCGCGCAAGCCGGATTCGATCAGCGCTTCGCAGGCGGCGGCGCCCGTCGTCGCGAGTGCCTGGCGTAGTCCTTCGAGGCCGCCGTGCGCGACGTAGTCGTCGGTGGAGAGCGGGTCGGTGATGCCGATGCGCGCGAAGGTGAGGCGTTGCTGCTTGCCCAGATACGGAATCTGCTCGACGAGGCCGACGCTGCGCGCGTGCTGGCCGCCCTGCAGAAAGCCGGCGTCGAACAGCGCAGCGATGTCCGCTGCTTCGACGTTGGCATAGCCGACGCGGCCATCGGGCGTTTCCACTTCGACGAGCGGTTCCAGATAGAGCAGGCCGCGCGAACCGTTGCGCACGAGTTCGATGGCGTCGCCGCGCGCGGCGGCTTCGCGTTCGATGGCCCCGGCGACCGCATCGGCGCCGAGGGCGAGCGCCGACGAGTCGCGGGGAACGTAGACGCGGATCATGCGGCCTCCTTTGCGCCGACGGCCGCGGCCATCGCGGCGCCGAGGAGTGCGTCGAACTTCTGCGGCGTCACTTTCGCGTGCAGCGTGCCGTTGATCGTCATCGCCGGCGAGAGCGCGCACTGGCCGAGACAGTAGACCGATTCCAGCGCGACCTGCCCGGTGGCCTCGCGCGCGGTTTGCCCATCATGGCCGTGCGCCTGCGCGAAGCGGCAGCCCGTATGCGCTTCGGCGTGCCGGGCCAGCGCCTCGCTGCCCATGCTGCGGCATGCCTCGGCACGGCAAAGCTGAACGGTGACGGCCGCCGGCGGCGCCGTGCGGAAGTGGTGGTAATAGCTGATGACGCCATGCACCTCGGCCCGCGACAGATTCAGGGCTTTCGCAAGCGGCACGATGGTTTGGGGCGGCACGTAGCCGGTTTCGTCCTGGATCGCATGCAGGATCGCGAGCAGGGTGCGCCCTGGCAGCGTGTGCCGGCGCACGAGTTCGTCGGGCGCGATAGGTGTCGTCTCGTCCAAGGTGGGGTACCTCCTGGAGCAAATATGCACTTGTTATTCATAAAGTGCGCATATATGCTGCCGTTGTCTCGTTGTGTGAACGAACGATAGGCCGATGTATTGGGTTTCGCAATAGGAAGGGCGAATTCATAATGATCAAGGTCGAATGCCAGGCGCAACTCGTCGTGCGCGATGCGGAAGGGCGTGAGGCAAGCCTGACGGACGTTGTGCCGCTGCTCGCGCTGGTCGCCGAGGAAGGCAGCATCGCGCAGGCCGCACAGCGTAAGGGTTTGTCCTATCGGCATGCGTGGGGCCTGCTGCGCGAGGTGGAAGAGCGTCTGGGCGGCGCGTTGATCGCCAAGGCGCGTGGCCGTGGATCGGTCCTCTCGGAACTCGGCGAGGCGGTGCTGCGCTCGCAGCGGCTGTGCGGCGAGCGTCTGCAAGGCAACCTGCAGGCGCTGGCGAGCGAAGTGGCGAGCGACCTCAATCGCTGGCTCGTGCCGCATGCGCTCGATCTGCGCATTCATGCCTCGCACGGTTACGCCGTGGCCTCGCTGGTGACGGCGCTGGTCGCGCAGCAGTTACCGGTGGAGATCAAGTATCGCGACAGCGTCGACGCCATTACGGCGCTCGCGCGCGGCGAGTGCGATCTGGCCGGCTTTCACCTGCCGCGCGGGGACTTTCGCGCGGCCTGCGCCGATGCATATCGCGGTTGGCTCGATCCCCAGCGGCATGTCTTCATCCATCTGACGCGGCGCAAGCAGGGCCTCTTCGTTGGCCGCGGCAACCCGAAGCAGATCGCCGGGCTAGCCGATCTCGCGCGCGGCGACATCCGCTTCGTAAACCGGCAGCCGGGCTCGGGCACGCGGATGCTGATCGATCTGCTGCTGACGCGCATCGGCGTCGATCCCGGACGGGTCAATGGCTACGCGTCGTCGGAACTGACCCATTCGGCGATTGCCGCCTTCGTTGCGAGCGGCATGGCCGACGTGGGGTTCGGGGTCGAGCCGGCGGCGCATCATTTCGGGCTCGACTTCATGCCAATCGCCGATGAAGATTACTATTTCGCGTGCGATCGGGCCCAGTTGGAGCGGGAGCCGCTGGCTGCCGTACTGGCGCTGCTGCGCGGCGCTGCGTTCCGCCAGAATGTCGCGCGCCTCGAAGGCTACGATCCCGCCGACTGCGGCAAGGTCGTGGCGCTCGACGCCGGCTGGGCCGGACTGGAGCCGGCGCTGTAATGCGATGCAATTAGCGGGTACTGCAGCCGACGGTGCTTTCTGTGATACTTTCGGGCGGGTATTGGCCTTCTCGTTTCAGATGCGCGCCACACGCGCCGATCGACCATGAAATTCCTGTTTAATGTTTGTGCTGCTGCCGCGACTGCGGGAGCCTTGTTCGCCACTGTTTCGATCGCCTTTGCGCAGAATTCGCCGGGCCAGCCCGACGGTATTCTCAGCGACGAATTCCGTCTGCAGCAACATCCGCAGTTGCCGTTCGCGGCTTCGGCGCCGTCGAACAAATATCAGCACGGTGCGCCTTCGGAAATGCGCAAAAAGGGCGATATGGGAGATCCGAACGGCTGTAATCTGCAGTGTCCGGACGACAATTGAGGGATTGAAGCCGGCCGTGTACGACGTGCCTGCCGGCTGCGGCGCGTAAAAAGAAAAACTCGCGAGGCCCGTAAGGGCGCCGCGAGTTTTTCTTTTGAGGCGGGAATTCTGGTGGAGCCGGCGGGAATCGAACCCGCGTCCAAAGGCAGTCCACACCCAGTTCTACATGCGTAGTTCTGTCGTTTGATTTAACCGCAGCGACGCGGACGAACACGCTGCGCTACGGCGATTCACTAAATTTTCGACTCTGCCGTCGTGACGCCGACAGAGCTTAACTGACGTAAATGACCTCTGGCGGTATTGCTACCGGTCTTGCGACGCTAACCCGTCAGTGAGCCAGGCAGAGGACGGCGGCCCTTAGGCTGCCAGTGCGAACGTATCGTCGTTTGCAGTTACGTTTTTCCCATTGATTAACGAGGTGACGGGTCCTCGGCATGCCCTGACTGCTTCATAACCCCTGTCGAAACCAGGTCGGCCCCAGAGGAAGGATCAATTATCCCATAGTTCGCCGGATGAGGCGAACCGCGCCCGTTTCAACAGGCGCGGGCTGCATCAAGGAATCGGCGGGATTTAGTCCGGCCGTGCTGCCTTTCCGACCGGCTTGAGCAAGTCGAGCAGCGCCGCGGTCGTTTCAGCGATGTAGTGCGCGTTCCATTGCGACGGCGGAACCTCGTTGCCGCAGTAGCCGTAGGCGGCGGCGATCGTCGCCATTCCGGCAGCCGCGCCCGCCTGCACATCGCGCGCGTCGTCTCCGACATAGACCACACGCTGCGGCTCGACGCCGATTACCTCGGCCGCATGCAGCAGCGGCGCCGGGTGCGGCTTGGAGTAGGGCGTGGTGTCGCCGCTGACGACGCATGCAGCCCGCGCGTCGAGATGCATGAGCTTCACGAGCGGATCGGTCAGGCGTGCGACCTTGTTGGTCACGATGCCCCAGCGCACGCCACGCGCGTCGAGGTCGTCGAGGACGGTGTCGATGCCCGGAAAGAGGGCCGTCTCGACGCGCAGGTTCGCCGCGTAGTTGGCGAGGAATTCCTCGCGCATCGCCGCGAAATCGGGATGGTCAGGGCCAATGCCAAATGCCCCGCCGATCAGACCGCGTGCGCCCGCCGAGGCGAGCGGCCGCAGCCGTTCGAGCGGCGCAGGCGCGAGACCGCGTGCGTGACGCATCTGATTCACGGCGGCGGCGAGGTCCGGGGCGGTATCGGCTAGCGTGCCGTCGAAGTCGAACAGGACGGCGTCGCAGGCGGCGAGCGCCACGCCGTTGCCGGATGCGGCGTCAATGAGAGTCGATGCAGTCATATCGGAGAGGGGGGTACCTGTTGCCGCGTCAGCCCTCGCGCCGGCACGCGATCATGTAGTTGACGCTGGAGTCGTTCGAGAGCGAGAAATGCCGCGTCAGCGGGTTGTAGGTGATGCCTTTGATCTCGACGAGGCGCAAACCGGCGAGGCGCACGAAGCCGGCGAGCTCGGAGGGGCGAATGAAGCGCGCGTAGTCGTGCGTGCCTTTGGGCAGCATCTGCGCGATGTATTCGGCGCCGATCACGGCGAGCAGATAGGCCTTCAGGTTGCGGTTGAGCGTCGAGAAAAACACCCAGCCGCCCGGCTTCACGAGGGTGGCGCAGGCTTGAACGATGCCGGCAGGATCCGGCACGTGCTCGAGCATTTCCATGCAGGTCACGGCGTCGAACGAGGCGGGCTCGCGTGCTGCGAGCGCTTCCGCGGCGATTTCTTCGTAATCGACCGTGACGCCGCTTTCGAGGCTGTGCAGATCGGCGACGCCCAGCGCCTCGCGGGCGAGGTCGATGCCTTTCACGGTGGCGCCCAGCCCGGCCATCGACTCGGACAGGATGCCTCCGCCGCAGCCGACGTCCAGCACGCGCTTGCCGGTGACGTGCGCGTGCGCGTCGATCCAGCCAAGGCGGACAGGGTTCAGTTCGTGGAGCGGCTTGAATTCCGCGTTCGGGTCCCACCAGCGATGAGCAAGATCGCTGAATTTCTGCAGTTCGTGGGGATCGGCATTGGTCATGTCGGAGCGGCCTGAAGCGCGGGGGCGGATGGGTGAGGATAAGGCCTGAGTATATAGGCGGGCTCCGATGGCGGCAAAATGCCACGCACCTTCGCAGTGCCTCTCAGGACGTGAAGAATAAAAAAGCCCCGCCGAAGCGGGGCTTTGAGACTTTCAGTCGCGACTCGCGAATTACTGCTTCTGCGTGCCGACAACTTCGACTTCCACGCGACGATCCGGTGCGAGGCAGGCGATGAGAGCCTTGTGGTTCTTCTGGTTGCAGCCCGTCGTGACCGGGTTGCGCTTGCCCTTGCCTTCCGTGTAGACACGGTCGGCCGGCACGCCCTTGCTGACCAGGTACGCCTTGACGGCTTGCGCACGGCGCAGCGACAGACGGTCGTTGTACGCGTTCGAGCCGATGCGGTCGGTGTAGCCGGTTGCAACGACGACTTCCAGGTTCAGAGCTTCGATCTTGCTTGCCAGATCGTCCAGCTTTTCCTTGCCGGCCGGCTTCAGGATAGCCTTGTCGAAGTCGAACAGAGCGTCAGCCTGATACGTGATCTTCTGGCTCGTGATGGCCGGCGGCGGCGGCGGAGCGACCGGCGGCTGCGGTGCCTGGGCGACCAGCGCGCCATCGCACTTGGCGTTGGCCGTGGCCGGCGTCCAGAACGCATCGCGCCAGCAAAGCTCGTTCGTGCCGTTCATCCACACCCACTCGCCCGTACCATTCACCCAGTTGTCATTGACGGCTTGTCGCGACGCCGGCACCGACTGTGCCTGAGCGGATGCAGCCATGACTGCGGTAGCTGCAATGAACGCGAGCTTTGAAAGTTTATTCATATTTCTCCTCTCGAAATTGAGATTACCGCAGGTTTACTGCGAGCCATATGACGAAGACAAGTCATACATTGCTCGAAGTATAACATTGGCGCGTTGCAGCGAACGTGTTGTGTAGACTTCGAGCAGCGTCTAACTTTGTGCGTTGGCATTTTGCCATATCGTTCCCGTCGTACGATAAAAAAAATCCGCCCCTTTCTTTGCGATCGATCGAATGTGGTACACCCGCAACAAAAAGTTCCCGCGGGATACCCTGGTATGGCGCCTGATTTCGGGCAGGTCCCGCAAACGGGCGGGTGCTGCACTGCGGATATCCTGGCGGCTCCTCGCCGGAGTCGCCGGATGGCGCTCAGGTGGCGTTCTGAGCGGTTCGGCGCCACCCCTCTAATAGGTATACGTAGAGCGAAGTCGGGGGTGTCGTGCGTGGTAGAATCGCGTGATGCGCTGCGTCCGCGGCGTCCATGCGACAGCAGGGTGCGCTTTTGCGTTGCTGCCTCCGGGTAGCATCGCGCGTGCCTCGCGTGTGCCTGTATACGACATCGATAATGGATCAATTCGCCAAAGAGACTCTGCCTATCTCCCTCGAGGAGGAAATGCGCCGCTCGTATCTCGACTACGCGATGAGCGTGATTGTCGGGCGGGCGCTCCCGGATGTTCGCGACGGCCTCAAGCCCGTGCACCGGCGCGTGCTCTACGCGATGCACGAACTGAACAACGACTGGAACCGCGCCTACAAGAAGTCGGCGCGTATCGTCGGCGACGTCATCGGTAAATACCATCCCCACGGCGACACGGCTGTCTACGACACGATCGTCCGCATGGCGCAGAATTTTTCGCTGCGCTACATGCTGGTGGACGGCCAGGGTAATTTCGGTTCGATCGACGGCGACAATGCCGCCGCGATGCGGTACACCGAAATCCGCATGGCGAAGATCGGTCACGAACTGCTGGCCGACATCGACAAGGAAACGGTCGATTTTGGGCCGAACTACGACGGCAGCGAAAGCGAACCGCTGATCCTGCCCGCGCGCATCCCGAACCTGCTCATCAACGGTTCGTCGGGGATCGCGGTCGGCATGGCCACGAACATTCCGCCGCACAACCTGAACGAAGTCGTCGATGCTTGTCAGCATCTTCTGAAGAATCCGCAGGCGTCGATCGACGAACTCATCGAAATCATTCCGGCGCCCGATTTTCCGACCGCCGGCATCATCTACGGTGTCTCCGGCGTGCGCGACGGTTATCGCACCGGCCGTGGCCGGGTGGTGATGCGCGCGGCCACGCACTTCGAGGAAATCGATCGCGGTCAGCGCATGGCGATCATCGTCGACGAACTGCCGTACCAGGTGAACAAGCGGTCGCTGCTGGAACGTATCGCCGAACTCGTCAACGAGAAGAAGCTCGAAGGCATTTCCGATATTCGCGACGAATCCGACAAGAGCGGCATGCGCGTCGTGATCGAGCTCAAGCGCGGCGAAGTGCCCGAGGTTATCCTCAACAATCTGTACAAGGCGACGCAGCTGCAGGACACGTTCGGCATGAACATGGTCGCGCTGGTAGACAACCAGCCGAAGCTGCTGAACCTGAGGGAAATGCTCGAGCATTTCCTGTCGCACCGCCGCGAGGTGCTGACGCGGCGCACTGTATACGAACTGCGCAAGGCGCGCGAACGCGGCCACGTGCTGGAAGGCCTCGCCGTCGCGCTCGCGAACATCGACGAGTTCATTGCGCTCATCAAGGCCGCGCCTACGCCGCCTATCGCGAAGCAGGAACTCATGAACCGCTCGTGGGATTCGTCCCTCGTGCGCGAAATGCTCGCGCGCGCCGAGACCGAAAACTCGGCGGCGGGCGGCCGCGAGGCGTATCGCCCGGAAGGGTTGAACCCGCAGTACGGCATGCAGGGCGACGGTCTCTATCGTCTGTCCGATACCCAGGCGCAGGAAATCCTGCAGATGCGTCTGCAGCGCCTAACGGGGCTGGAGCAGGACAAGATCATCGGCGAGTACCGCGACGTGATGGCCCAGATTGCCGACCTGCTCGACATTCTTGCACGCCCCGAGCGCGTAACGGTCATGATCTCCGACGAACTCACCGCGATCAAGAGCGAATTCGGCGACGAACGCCGTTCGAAGATCGAGATGAACGCGACCGAGCTCAACACTGAGGACCTGATCACGCCGCAGGACATGGTCGTGACCATGTCGCACGCGGGTTACGTGAAATCGCAGCCGTTGTCCGAATATCGCGCCCAGAAGCGCGGAGGTCGCGGCAAGCAGGCCACCTCGATGAAGGACGACGACTGGATCGACACGCTCTTCATCGCCAACACCCACGACCACATCCTGTGCTTCTCGAATCGCGGGCGCGTCTACTGGGTGAAGGTCTACGAAGTGCCGCAGGGCTCGCGCAACTCGCGCGGCCGGCCGATCGTCAACATGTTCCCGCTCCAGGACGGTGAAAAGATTACGGTTGTCTTGCCGGTCAAGGAGTTTTCGGCCGACAAGTACGTCTTCATGGCGACCGCGCTCGGTACCGTGAAGAAGACGCCGCTCGAGGCCTTCAGCCGCCCGTTGCGCAAGGGTATTATTGCGGTCGGCCTCGATGACGGCGATTACCTGATCGGCGCGGCCATCACCGACGGCGAACACGACGTCATGCTGTTCTCCGACGCCGGCAAGGCCGTGCGCTTCGACGAGAACGACGTGCGCCCGATGGGCCGCGAAGCGCGCGGCGTGCGCGGCATGCAGCTCGAAGAGAGTCAGCAGGTCATCGCGCTCCTCGTGGCGGGCGACGAGCAGCAGTCGGTGCTCACCGCAACCGAGAACGGCTACGGCAAGCGCACCCCGATCACCGAGTACACGCGCCACGGGCGCGGTACGAAGGGGATGATCGCGATCCAGACGTCGGAGCGCAACGGCAAGGTGGTCGCAGCGACGCTCGTGGACCCGGAAGCCCAGATCATGCTGATCACGACGACAGGCGTGCTGATTCGCACGCGTGTTTCCGAGATACGCGAAATGGGCCGCGCGACGCAAGGTGTTACACTCATCAGCCTTGACGAAGGCACGAAACTCTCCGGCCTGCAGCAGGTCGCAGAGGCCGACGGGGAAGGCGAAGCGGGTGATGCCGAGCCGGGCGAGGGTGAAAGCCAGGAGTAAGCAGGCGTGATGCAAAGCGACGGTCCGCGAGATGCGGGCGGGCCAGCGCAGGAAGGTCCTGAAATGGTGCCGGGCGGATCCGGCTGCGGGCGACCGTCTTCGAGTGAAGACGGTGCCGCGCGGGTCTGAGTTTGTCCCTGAATGGTCCGTCTGGCAGGCAGTTCGACTAATTTCTCTAAGGGAGTAATGATGCAAAAACGATTCAAGCAGGTTTTGTTGCTGGCCGCTCTCGTGCCGACGTTTGCGATGGCTCAGGCGCTCCAGAACCAGGCGCCCGACCAGTCTGCACCGGCCGCTGCCGCAGCACCGATCGATCCGGCAAAGCAAGCCGCGATCAAGGACCTGCTCGACGCGATCGACGCGCAGAAGCTCGTCGGCGCAATCGGCAACAGCGCGCAGATGCAGGCCAAGCAACTCGTCCCGGCGATCCTGTCGGACGCGCTGACGGAAAACAAGACGATGACGGACAAGCAGAAGCAGGCTTCCGTCCCGGGGCTGCAGAAGAATGCCGTGCCGAAGCTGGTTGACTCGGCAGGCCAGGTCTTCGCGACCCCCGCGTTCCAGCAAGATGCCATGCAAGCTCAGTACGACGCTTACGCGAAGTACTACAGCACGCAGGAAATCAAGGACCTGACGACGTTCTACCGCAGCCCGACCGGCCGCAAGTTCATCCAGGTGCAAGACCAGGTGGGCCGCGACGTCGTGAACGGCCTGATGCAGAAGTACATGCCGCAGTCGATCAAGGCAACGCGTCAGCAGGCTGACCAGGAAGTCGCCAACGCCGCCAAGGCCAAGTAAGTCAGGCATACCGGCGCCGCTGGCTGCCGGGCTCGCGTTGGCGGGTTCCAGCTGACAGTGCGATAATGGTTGTTTGCGCGTGAGCGCAAGCAACCATTTTTCATTTCGGGCGCGTTTTTCCGGTGCCTTTTATGCCACCGTGATACCGCCGCGCCTGCCTCCCCGGGGTCCTTTAACGATGCGCGTCTTCAACTTCTCCGCCGGACCTGCGGCCATGCCCGAAGAAGTGCTGCGCCAGGCCGCCGACGAAATGCTCGACTGGCACGGTAGCGGCATGAGCGTGATGGAAATGAGCCATCGCGGCCCCGAGTTCATGCAGATCCACAGCGAGGCGCTGCTCGACCTGCGCGAGTTGATGGAAGTCCCGGCGAGCCACCACATCCTGTTCTTGCAAGGTGGCGGCATTGGCGAGAACGCGATCGTGCCGCTGAACCTGTTCGGGGTGAAGCCGCGCGCCGACTTCGTGGTCACCGGCGCCTGGTCGCAGAAGTCGCAGAAGGAGGCGCTCAAGTACGGCGCGTCGCACATCGCGGCCAGCGGGCGGACCGAGGCGGGCTTCACGCATGCGCCGTCCGCGAACGAGTGGAAGCTTTCGGACGATCCCGCTTACGTCCATTTGTGCACGAACGAGACGATCGACGGCGTCGAGACCTTCGAGATCCCCGATCTCGGCGACATTCCGCTCGTGGCCGACGCTTCGTCGCACATCCTCTCGCGCCCGATGGACATCGCCAAGTACGGCGTGCTCTACGGCGGCGCGCAGAAGAACATCGGCATGGCCGGCGTGACGGTCGTGATCGTGCGCGAGGATCTGCTCGACCGCGCGATGTCGATCTGCCCGTCCGCGTTCGAATGGAAGACGGTTGCCGCGAACAACTCCATGTTCAACACGCCGCCCACCTATGCGATCTACATCGCCGGGCTCGTGTTCAAGTGGCTCAAGCGCCAGGGTGGCCTCACCGCCATCGAAGCGCGCAACATCGAAAAAGCGAAGCTGCTCTACGACACGATCGACGCGAGCGGCTTCTACATCAACAAGGTGGAGCGCCGCGCGCGCTCGCGGATGAACGTACCGTTCTTCCTCGCCGACGAATCACGTAACGAAGATTTCCTTGCCGGCGCGAAGGCGCGTGGGCTGTTGCAGCTGAAGGGCCACAAGTCCGTCGGCGGCATGCGGGCGTCGATTTACAACGCGGTGCCGCTCGAAGCAGTGAAAGCGCTGGTCGAGTACATGAAGGAATTCGAAGCGAAGCACGCATGAGCGCCGCATTTAGTATCTAACTATGCGCGGCTCGCGCGTGCGCCTCCTTTCAGATTGCCGGTCTCACGCATGGACGACGAACTCAATTCCAAACTCAAGCCGCTGCGCGAACGTATCGACGCGATCGATGCGCAACTGATCGCGCTGCTCAACCAGCGCGCGGCGGTGGCGCTCGAAGTGGGCGAGGTCAAGAAGCACTACAACGCGCCGGTGTTCCGCCCGGAGCGCGAGCTGCAGGTGATCGCGCGCCTGCAGGGACTGAGCGCAGGGCCGCTCGGCAACGAGCACATCAGCGCGATCTGGCGCGAGATCATGGCCGCGAGCCGCTCGCTCGAAAAGACGATCACCGCGGCCTATCTCGGGCCGGTCGGCACCTATAGCGAGCAGGCGATGCACGCGTACTTCGGCCAGTCGATCGAAGGCTTGCCGTGTCCGTCGATCGACGAGGTGTTCCGCTCGGTCGAGGCCGGGGCCTCCGAGTTCGGCGTGGTGCCGGTCGAGAATTCGAGCGAAGGCGCCGTGTCGCGCTCGCTCGACCTGTTTCTCGAGACGCAGCTCGTGATCGGCGGGGAAATCGCGCTGCCGATCGAGCACAACCTGATGACGCAAAGCGGCAAGCTGGCGGGCGTGACGCGCGTGTGCGCGCATCCGCAAGCGCTCGCGCAGTGCCAGCACTGGCTCACGGCGCACGCACCGCACCTGGAACGCCAGGCCGTGGCGAGCAACGCGGAGGCGGCGCGTCTTGCCGGCGCCGACCCGACGGTCGCCGCCATTGCCGGCGAGCGGGCGGCCACCCATTACGGCCTCCTGATCGCGAATGCGCTGATCCAGGACGATCCGCACAATCGCACGCGCTTCGTCGTGATCGGCAAGCAGCCGGCGGGCCCGACGGGCAACGACCAGACGTCGATGATCGTTTCGGTGAAGAACGAGCCGGGCGCCGTCTACAAGCTGCTCGAACCGCTCGCGCGCCACGGCGTGTCGATGACGCGCTTCGAGTCGCGTCCGGCGCGTGTCGGTACGTGGGAGTACTACTTCTATATCGACTTCGAGGGCCATCGCGACGATCCCGCCGTGGCCGGCGCGCTCGACGATCTCGGCAAGAAGGCCGCGTATCTGAAGATCCTGGGTTCGTATCCGCGCTCGCGCTGAAAACGTGGTCGGGCGGCTGCCAGGCCGTCCGCCAGGAACTGCTGAAGGAGACCCTGCATGACATCGCAATTCGGCCCGAACTACGTGCGCGCGATCGCGCCCTACGTTGCGGGCAGGCCGATTTCGGAAGTGGCGCGCGAGTTCGGGCTCGACGAGGCGCGCATCGTGAAGCTCGCCTCGAACGAGAACCCGCTCGGCATGCCCGAGTCGGCGCAACGCGCAATCGCGCAGGCCGCGTGCGAGCTGGGCCGTTATCCCGATTCGAACGCGTTCGAACTGAAGGCCGCGCTCGCCGCGCGCTACGACGTGCCGCCCGAATGGATCACGCTCGGCAACGGCAGCAACGACATCCTTGAACTCGCGGCGCGTGCGTTCGTCGAGCGGGGGCAGTCGATCGTCTATTCGCAGTACTCGTTCGCGGTCTATGCGCTCGCCGCGCAGGGCCTCGGTGCAAGGCATCTCGTGACGCCGGCCGTCCATCATGGCCACGATCTCGACGCGATGCTCGCGGCGATTGCCGACGACACGCGCCTCGTCTTCGTCGCCAATCCGAACAACCCGACCGGCACGTTCATCGACGGCGCGACGCTCGAGGCCTTCATCGCGAAGGTGCCGAGCCATGTGGTGGTCGTGCTCGACGAGGCCTACACGGAGTATCTTGCCGCCGGCAAGCGTTACGACTCGATTGCCTGGGTGCGCCGCTATCCGAACCTGCTCGTGTCGCGCACGTTCTCGAAGGCGTACGGGCTCGCCGGTCTGCGCATCGGCTTCGCGATTGCGCAGCCGGAGCTGACCGATCTGCTGAACCGTTTGCGTCAGCCGTTCAACGTGAATACGCTCGCGCAGGCTGCGGCTGTTGCCGCACTCGGCGACACCGCGTTCCTCGAAAAGAGCGCCGCGCTCAACGCCGAAGGGTATCGCCTGCTGACGGCCGCTTTCGAACGCCTCAAGCTCGAATACGTGCCGTCGGACGGTAACTTCGTGCTCGTGCGCGTAGGCAATGAAGACGGCGCGGGCGACCGGGTGAATCTCGCCTTGCTCAGGCAGGGCGTGATCGTGCGTCCGGTCGGCAACTATGGCCTGCCGCAGTGGCTGCGCGTGACGATCGGCCTGCCCGAGGAGAACGTGGCCTTCCTCGCGGCGCTTGAACGCGCGCTCGTGTGAGCGACGCGTATGTTTTCGTTTTTCCGGTGATGTCGTGAGCGTGTTTTCCTTCAACAAACTGGTGATTTTCGGTGTCGGCCTGATCGGCGGGTCGCTCGCTCGCGGGCTGCGCGAGCGCGGTGCCGGCGGCCTCCATGCGGGCCGCGTGATTGGCGTGGGGCGGCGTCTGCATTCGGTCGAGCGCGCGCTCGAACTGGGCGTGATCGATGCGGCCGCCACGCTCGACGACGATGCGGCGCTGGCCGAAGCGCTCAAGGGCGCCGACGTCGTGCTGCTGGCTGCGCCTGTCGCGCAGATGCGCGCGTTGTTCGAGCGCATCGCGCCGCATCTCGAAGACGAGACGCTCATCACTGATGCGGGCAGCACCAAGAGCGACGTGATCGAGGCCGCGCGCGCGGCGCTCGGCGCGCGTATCGCGCAGTTCGTGCCGGCTCACCCGATTGCGGGCCGCGAGTCGAGCGGCGTGGAGGCCGCGCTGCCCGATCTCTATGTCGGCCGCAACGTGGTGCTGTGCCCGCTCGCGGAGAACGCGCCGGAAGCGGTCGAGCGCATCGCCGCGATGTGGCGCGCGACGGGGGCCGTGATCGGCACGATGAGCGCTGCGCAGCATGATCGCGTGTTCGCCTCGGTGAGCCATCTGCCGCACGTGCTGTCGTTCGCCCTCGTGGACCAGATCCTCGCGTCGCCCGATGCCGAGCTCAAATTTTCGTTCGCTGCCGGAGGCTTTCGCGATTTCACGCGTATTGCCGCGTCGAGCCCGGAGATGTGGCGCGACGTCTGCCTCGCGAACCGCGCGGCGTTGCTCGCCGAGCTCGACGCCTACACCGAAGTGCTGGCGAAGCTGCGCGCAGCCATCGACACCGGCGACGGCGCCGCCCTCGAAACGGTGTTCGCGCGCTCGCGCGCGGCGCGCAGCGCGTGGCAGGAGCGCGGCGGCAAGCGCGCTGCCGAGGCCGCACCGGACAAGTAAGCCGAAAGATCAGCCGACAGACCCGCCGCGCCCTCGCGCCCGACCGAATTCTCAGGACACACCCATGGACTACCTCGATCTCGGACCTTTCTCCCGTGCGTCCGGCACCGTCCGCCTGCCCGGCTCGAAGAGCATCTCGAACCGCGTGCTGCTGCTCGCGGCGCTGGCCGAAGGCGAGACCACGATCACGAATCTGCTCGACTCCGACGACACGCGGGTCATGCTCGACGCGCTCGAAAAGCTCGGCGTGAAGCTCAAGCGCGAAGACGACACCTGCGTCGTGCAGGGCACGCGCGGCGCATTCACGGCGGTGCGCGCGGATCTCTTCCTCGGCAACGCGGGTACGGCCGTGCGTCCGCTCACGGCGGCGCTCGCGGTGAACGGCGGCGACTACCGCATTCACGGCGTACCGCGCATGCACGAACGGCCGATCGGCGACCTCGTGGACGGCCTGCGCCAGATCGGCGCGAAGATCGATTACGAGGAGAACGAAGGCTTTCCGCCGCTGCGCATTCGTCCGTCGGCGATTTCGGTCGATGCGCCGATCACCGTGCGCGGCGACGTTTCGAGCCAGTTCCTCACGGCGCTGCTGATGACGCTGCCGCTCGTGCGCGCCAAGGACGGCGTGACGGTCGTGCAGGTGGACGGCGAGCTCATTTCGAAGCCTTATATCGAGATCACGATCAAGCTCATGGAGCGCTTTGGCGTGAAGGTCGGGCGCCACGGCTGGCACCGCTTCGAAGTGCCGGCGGGCGTGCGCTATCAGTCGCCCGGCAAGATCATGGTCGAGGGCGACGCGTCGTCCGCGTCGTATTTCCTCGCCGCGGGCGCCATCGGCGGCGGTCCGCTGCGCGTGGAGGGCGTGGGGCGCGCGAGCATCCAGGGCGACATCGGCTTTGCCGACGCGCTCGGCCGCATGGGCGCCAACGTCACGATGGCCGACGACTGGATCGAAGTGCGCGGGATCGGCAACGATCACGGCAAGCTCGACCCGATCGACATGGACTTCAATCTGATTCCCGACGCGGCCATGACGATCGCCGTGGCGGCGCTTTTCGCGGACGGCGCCACGACGCTGCGCAATATCGCGAGCTGGCGCGTGAAGGAAACCGACCGCATCGCGGCGATGGCCAAGGAGCTGCGCAAGGTCGGCGCGGAGGTGGAGGAGGGCGTGGACTATCTGATCGTGCGCCCGCCCGCGCAACTCACGCCGAACGCGGCAATCGACACGTACGACGATCACCGCATGGCAATGTGCTTCTCGCTCGTGAGTCTCGGCGGCGTGCCCGTGCGCATCAACGACCCGAAATGCGTCGGCAAGACGTTCCCCGACTATTTCGACCGGTTCCTCGCGCTCGCGCAGCCGTAACGCCTTATTTTTCCCTGACGCCGATACTGAAGTTGTCACCGTAGTGGTTCGCAGTTGCTAATAACGCCAGCATGAAATCAAACCGTCCCTTTTATCCGACGCCCGTCATTGCAATCGACGGCCCGACCGCTTCCGGCAAGGGCACGGTGGCCACGCTCGTGGCCGCGCATCTCGGCTTTCACCTGCTCGACAGCGGCGCCCTGTACCGGCTCGCGGCGCTCGCCAGCATCCGCTATGCGATTGCCTGCGACGACGCGGACGGCCTTGCAAAGCTGATCGACGATCTTCACATCACGTTCCGCGAGGGGCTTGCGCAGCTCGACGGCGTCGATGTCTCGACCGAAATCCGCGCCGAGGAAGTCGGCAACCGGGCCTCGGTGATCGCCGCGCATCCTTCGGTGCGCGCGGCGCTCGTGGCGCGCCAGCGGGCCTTCCGCAAGCTGCCGGGGCTCGTCGCGGACGGTCGCGACATGGGTACCGTGATCTTTCCGGAGGCGGTTCTGAAGGTGTTTCTGACAGCGAGCGTCGAGGCCCGCGCGGCCCGCCGGCATAAGCAATTGATCCAGAAGGGATTTTCTGCTAATATGGATGACTTGCTCCGGGATTTGCGTGAACGCGATGCGCGCGACAGTAGTCGCACGGCCGCGCCGCTCAAGCCCGCAGCAGATGCGAAGCTTCTGGACACCTCGGCGCTCTCGATCGACCAGGCGGTCGAACAGGTGGTGCAGTGGTACCAGACGCTGTCGTCAGCATCGCAGCCCGCCCGTCACCACGACGGGCACGGCAAACAGGCGTAAGCCGTAGTTGTAGTAGCAGTGGTGCTCCGCACGAGCGGAGCGTGTGTTAAACCCTTTAACCCCGTATGGCTTTCGCATCCGTGCCGCGAACAGGCGTTCCGGCAGCAAGGCGGGACCGGTCCAGATGACCGGCAGGCAGTCGAACCCGCGGCGAAAACCCTGCAAATTCAGATTTTTATGTCCGACCTGCAAACCTCCACCCCGAATACCGAATCTTTCGCGGCTCTGTTCGAAGAGTCGCTGACCCGCCAGGACATGCGCGCCGGCGAAGTCATCTCCGCTGAAGTCGTGCGCGTCGACCACAACTTCGTGGTCGTGAACGCTGGCCTGAAGTCCGAGGCCTACATTCCCATCGAGGAATTCCTGAACGACCAGGGCGAAGTGGAGGTTCAGGCGGGCGATTTCGTTTCCGTCGCGATCGACGCGCTGGAAAACGGCTACGGCGACACGATCCTGTCGCGCGACAAGGCGAAGCGTCTCGCTTCGTGGCTGTCGCTGGAAAAGGCTCTCGACAACAACGAACTCGTGACCGGCACGATCACGGGCAAGGTCAAGGGCGGCATGACCGTCATGGTCAACGGCATCCGCGCGTTCCTGCCGGGTTCGCTCGTCGACACGCGTCCGGTCAAGGACACCACGCCGTACGAAGGCAAGACCCTCGAATTCCGCGTCATCAAGCTCGACCGCAAGCGTAACAACGTCGTGCTGTCGCGCCGTGCCGTGATCGAAGCCACGCAAGGCGAAGAGCGCGCCAAGCTGCTCGAAACGCTGAAGGAAGGCGCGATCGTCAACGGCGTGGTCAAGAACATCACCGACTACGGCGCGTTCGTGGACCTCGGCGGCATCGACGGCCTGCTGCACATCACCGACATCGCATGGCGTCGCGTGCGTCACCCGAGCGAAGTTCTCTCGGTTGGCCAGGAAGTCACCGCGAAGATCCTCAAGTTCGACCAGGAAAAGAACCGCGTTTCGCTCGGTATCAAGCAACTGGGCGACGATCCGTGGGAAGGCATCTCGCGCCGTTACCCGTCGGGCACGCGCCTGTTCGGCAAGGTCACGAACATCACCGACTACGGCGCGTTCGTCGAAGTCGAATCGGGCATCGAAGGCCTGGTTCACGTTTCCGAAATGGACTGGACCAACAAGAACGTTGCGCCGTCGAAGGTTGTCCAGCTCGGCGACGAAGTCGAAGTCATGGTCCTCGAGATCGACGAAGACCGCCGCCGCATCTCGCTCGGCATGAAGCAGTGCAAGCCGAATCCGTGGGATGACTTCAGCCGCAACTTCAAGAAGGGCGACAAGCTGCAAGGCGCGATCAAGTCGATCACCGACTTCGGCGTCTTCATCGGTCTGCCTGGCGGCATCGACGGCCTGGTTCACCTCTCCGACCTGTCGTGGAGCGAAACCGGCGAAGAAGCCGTGCGCAAGTACAAGAAGGGCGACGAAGTCGAAGCCGTGGTTCTGGGCATCGACGTCGAGAAGGAACGCATTTCGCTCGGCATCAAGCAGCTCGAAGGCGACCCGTTCAGCAACTTCGTTGCCATCAACGACAAGGGTGCGACTGTCGACGGTACGGTGAAGTCGGTCGACGCGAAGGGTGCGGTTATCACCCTGACGGCCGACGTCGAAGGCTACCTGCGTGCTTCGGAAATCGCGCAAGACCGCGTGGAAGATGCTCGCAACGTGCTGAAGGAAGGCGACAAGGTTAACGCGATGATCATCAACATCGATCGCAAGTCGCGTGGCATCAACCTGTCGATCAAGGCGAAGGACTCGGCTGAAACGCAGGAAGCGCTGCGCAGCATGTCGTCGGACACGGGTTCGGCTGCCACCGGCACGACCAACCTCGGCGCGCTGCTCAAGGCCAAGCTCGACGGCCAGAACCAGTAAGCCTCATAACGGGGGCAAGCTGAAGTATGACCAAATCTGAATTGGTCGCGCAGCTGGCTACGCGATTTCCGCAACTTGTCCTCAAGGATGCGGATTTCGCGGTCAAGACGATGCTCGATGCGATGTCCGAGGCGCTTGCCAAGGGCCATCGCATCGAAATTCGCGGTTTTGGCAGCTTCGGCCTGAACCGCCGGCCGTCGCGCGTGGGACGCAACCCGAAGTCGGGTGAGAAGGTGCTGGTGCCTGAGAAGTTCGTGCCGCACTTCAAGCCGGGCAAGGAATTGCGCGAGCGTGTGGACCGGCGTGCGGGCGAGCCGCTGAAAGCGGACGAGCCGGACGATGATCTGTAAGTCGCCCTTGGGTGCTTGCGGTTGTCGGCGGTCAATGCCAGATGGCCAGATATAAGGACCGGAAAGCGCCGGGGGTTATCGACCCCCGGCGTTTTTTTTTGTGCATACCCGGTGGTATCGCCTGCGGATTCGCCGCGTGCCCGCGACATGCGCTATAGCGCACATCCCGATGGGCGAGGCGTTCATTTACAATACGGGTCACTTCGGCACGGCTCGTGCTGCGGCGCAGCATGGCGGCCGGTGCCGGCGCCTTCTTCGCAACTGCCAAGAGACTCTTTCATGAGATTGATTGCCTGGGTGATCCGTGTGCTGGTATTCGTGTTGCTGCTCGTGCTTGCGCTCGCCAACACGCAAACCACAACGTTGAACTTTCTTGCCGGGTACGCGTGGCAGGCTCCGCTGATCTTGATCGGCCTCGCATTCTTCGTGGTGGGGTTGCTGGCCGGGCTGCTTTCGGCGCTGCCGGGCCTGTTCCGGCTGCGTATGGAGAATGGCCGCCTGAAGCGCGATCTGCGGGTGGCGCGCGAGACGCCGTCGCCGGTTGTCGAGCCGCCGCTGCCGCCGCTCATCTGACGCCATCGTTTCGCCGTGCGCCCGCAAGGCGTGCGGCTTGTGTCCCGCTTACACCGTCGCTCGCATGGATCTCGATTTCTGGTGGCTTCTCGTCATTCCCGTCGCTTTCGCGCTCGGCTGGATGGCGTCGCGCTACGACCTCAAGGCGCTTTTGTCCGAAAGCGCCAACCTGCCGCGCTCCTATTTCCGCGGCCTGAATTTCCTGCTCAACGAACAGCCGGACAAGGCCATCGATGCGTTCATCGAAGTCGCCAAGCTCGATCCCGAAACGGTCGAGCTGCACTTCGCGCTCGGCAACCTGTTCCGCCGCCGCGGCGAGACCGACCGCGCCATCCGCGTGCACCAGAATCTGCTTTCGCGCCCGGACCTGCCGGTGAACGAGCGCGATCACGCGCTCTATGAACTCGGCCAGGATTATCTGAAGGCGGGCATGCTTGATCGCGCGGAAGAGACCTTCGTCTCGCTGCAATCGGGCGACTATGCGCTGGGCGCCCAGCGGGCACTGCTCACGATCTACGGCATCGAGAAGGACTGGAACCGCTCGATCGATACCGCGCGCCAGCTCGAAACCATGGGCGCGGGTTCGCTCGACGTCGAAATCGCCCAGTTCCATTGCGAGCTGGCGCAGGAAGCGCTACAGCAGAAGAAGCCCGACGAAGCGCGGCGCCAGCTCGAGCTCGCGCTCAAGGCGAATCCTCAGAATGTGCGCGCGACGATCCTTGGCGGCGACGCCGACGCGGCGGGTGGCGACTGGGAGGCGGCGCTCGACCGGTGGCGCGGCGTGGAGGAGCAGAATCCCGCGTATCTGCCGCTCGTCGCCGAGAAGGTCATGAAAGCCTACGAATCGCTCGGCCGCGCGGAAGAGGGCGCGCAATTGCTGACCACGTGGGTCGATACGTATCCGTCGAACGATCTGCTCGACGTCGCCTACAAGTACGTTGCGGCGCTGCGTGGCGGCGACGCGGCGCACGCGCTTGCGCGCACGCAGATGCAGAAGGCACCGAATCTCGCCGGCATGGCGCGTCTGCTCGAAGCGCAGCAGGCCACGGCAGAGGAGCCGCGCAACAGCGAGCTCCAGTTGATGCGCTCGCTCCTGCAGCAGCGCACCAAAAATTTGCCACGCTACACGTGCCAGAATTGCGGCTTCCGGGCGCGCCTCTTCTACTGGCAGTGCCCGGGGTGCAGCGGCTGGGAAACCTACGCGCCGCGCCGCGTCGAGCCGATCCCCGCGTCGAGCTGAGCGTCCGGCGTTCGTCCGCGGGCCGTATGCAGGCGGGGCGGCGCCGCAACACAACACAGAATCTCTCACCGGAGCGCGTATGAAAATCACCATTGTCGGCACCGGCTACGTCGGCCTCGTCACCGGGGCGTGCCTTGCCGAGATCGGTCACGACGTGTTCTGCCTCGACGTCGATCCGCGCAAGATCGACATCCTGAATGGCGGTGGCGTGCCCATCCACGAACCGGGCCTGCTCGAGCTCATTGCGCGCAACCGTGCGGCGGGCCGCATCACGTTTTCCACCGACGTCGCCGCGAGCGTCGCGCACGGCGAGGTGCAGTTCATCGCCGTGGGGACGCCGCCCGACGAGGACGGCTCCGCCGACCTGCAATACGTGCTCGAAGCGGCGCGCAACATCGGCCGCCACATGAGCGCCTTCAAGGTGATCGTGGACAAGTCGACCGTGCCCGTGGGCACCGCGCAGCGCGTTCACGCCGTGCTCGGCGAGGAACTCGCGAGGCGCGGCCTGGCGGGCAGCGCGGAGCATCGCTACTCGGTTGTCTCGAATCCCGAGTTCCTGAAGGAAGGCGCGGCCGTCGACGACTTCATGCGGCCCGACCGCATCATCATCGGTATCGACGAAGACGAGAACGGCGGCCTCGCGCGCGAGAAGATGAAGCGCCTCTATGCGCCGTTCAACCGCAATCACGAGCGCACGATCTACATGGACGTGCGTTCCGCCGAGTTCACGAAGTACGCGGCCAACGCCATGCTCGCCACGCGCATTTCGTTCATGAACGAAATGGCCAACCTCGCCGATCGCGTAGGCGCCGATATCGAGTCGGTGCGTCGCGGCATTGGCTCTGATCCGCGCATCGGCTATCACTTCCTCTATGCCGGCTGCGGCTACGGCGGCTCGTGCTTTCCGAAGGACGTGCAGGCGCTGATCCGCACCGCAGCGGAATCGGGCCAGAATCTGCGCATTCTCGAAGCCGTCGAGGACGTGAACCACGGGCAGAAGGAAGTGCTGGTGCGCAAGATCGTCGGCGCATTCGGGGACGATCTTTCCGGCCGGCGCTTCGCGGTCTGGGGGCTCGCATTCAAGCCGAACACGGACGACATGCGCGAGGCGTCGAGCCGTCGCCTGATTGCCGAGCTGCTCGCGCGCGGCGCGGCGGTGACGGCCTACGATCCGGTTGCGACCGACGAGGCGCGCCGCGTGTTCGGACTCGATCTCGCACACGTGCCGGAACTGCTCGCGCGGCTGACGTTTGCAACGGGTCCCGAAGAGACGGTCGTGGGGGCCGACGCGCTCGTGATCGTTACCGAATGGACCGTTTTCAAGGCGCCGGACTTCGCCTACCTGAAGTCCGTGCTCAAGTCGCCGTTTATTTTCGACGGCCGCAATCTCTACGAGCCGGACGCGATGGCGGAACTCGGCATTGACTACTATTCGATTGGGCGACCCCATGTCAAGCTCGCAACCGATGCAACTCCCACGGTCTGATTCCACGGAGAAGGGCGTCGCGACGCCCGCGCCTGCCGTCGAGCACGTGCCGCGCGAGCGCTTCGCCGCCGCGCGCGTGCTCGTGGTGGGCGACGTGATGCTCGACCGTTACTGGTTCGGCGACGTCAACCGCATTTCACCCGAAGCGCCGGTGCCGGTCGTGCACGTGCAGCGCCAGGAGGATCGCCTGGGCGGCGCGGCGAACGTTGCGCGCAACGCCACCGCGCTCGGCGCGCAAGCGGGCCTGCTCTGCGTGGTCGGCCACGACGAGCCGGGCGAGCGCATCGTCGGACTGCTCGGCGAAAGCGGCGTCAACGCCCATCTCGAACGCGATCCTGCGTTGCCCACCACGATCAAGCTGCGCGTGCTTTCGCGTCAGCAGCAGTTGCTGCGTGTGGACTTCGAAAACACGCCGGCGCACGAAGTGCTGCTCGCAGGCCTCGCGCGCTTCGACGCACTGCTGCCCTCGCACGACGTGATCCTCATGTCCGACTACGCGAAGGGCGGCCTCACGCACGTCACGCAGATGATCGCGAAGGCGCGTGCGGCAGGCAAGGCCGTGCTGGTCGACCCGAAGGGCGACGACTGGGAGCGCTATCGCGGCGCGAGCGTCATCACGCCGAACCGCGCCGAGCTGCGCGAGGTGGTGGGCACGTGGAAGTCCGAAGAGGATCTGCTCGCGCGCGTGACGAAGCTGCGCCGAGAGCTGCAGTTCGATGCGCTGCTGCTGACGCGCTCGGAGGAGGGCATGACGCTCTTCACCGACGACGGCGTGCTGCACGCGGCGGCCGACGCGCGCGAAGTGTATGATGTTTCGGGCGCCGGCGACACGGTGATCGCCACGGTGGCCGTGGCGCTGGGCGCGGGCCTGCCGCTCGTGCAGGGCGTCGCGCTCGCGAACCGTGCGGCCGGCATCGTGGTCGGCAAGCTCGGGACCGCTACCGTCGACTACGACGAACTCTTTCGCTGACGCAGGCACACCATGACTCTTATCGTGACCGGCGCGGCCGGCTTCATCGGCAGCAATATCGTCAAGGCGCTCAACGAGCGCGGCGAGGATCGCATCATCGCCGTCGATAACCTCACGCGCGCCGACAAGTTCAAAAATCTGGTCGATTGCGAAATCGACGACTACCTCGACAAGACCGAATTCGTCGAGCGCTTCGCGCGCGGCGACTTCGGTAAAGTGCGCGCGATATTCCACGAAGGCGCCTGTTCGGACACGATGGAGACCGACGGCCGCTACATGATGGACAACAACTTCCGCTACAGCCGCGCGGTGCTCGACGCCTGCCTCGCGCAGCGCGTGCAGTTCCTGTATGCCTCGTCGGCGGCGATCTACGGCGGTTCGAGCCGCTTCGTCGAAGATCGCGAGGTGGAGGCGCCGCTGAACGTCTACGGCTACTCGAAGTTCCTGTTCGACCAGGTGATCCGCCGCGTGCTGCCCACGGCGCAGAGCCAGATTGCGGGCTTTCGCTACTTCAACGTCTATGGTCCGCGCGAAACGCACAAGGGCCGCATGGCGTCGGTGGCGTTCCACAACTTCAACCAGTTCCGCGCCGAAGGCAAAGTGAAGCTGTTCGGCGAGTACAACGGCTATGCGCCGGGCGAGCAGACGCGCGACTTCGTCTCGGTCGAGGACGTCGTGAAGGTCAATCTGTTCTTCTTCGATCATCCCGGGAAGACGGGCATTTTCAATCTGGGCAGCGGCCGTGCGCAACCGTTCAACGACATTGCAAGCACCGTGGTCAACACGTTGCGCGCGATGGAAGGCAAGAACGCGCTGACACTCGGCGAACAGGTGGAGCAAGGTTTGATCGAGTACATTCCGTTCCCCGACGCGTTGCGCGGCAAGTACCAGTGCTTCACGCAGGCCGATCAGACGAAACTGCGCGCAGTAGGCTACGACGCGCCGTTCCTCACGGTGCAGGAAGGCGTCGATCGCTACGTGCGTTGGCTGTCTGGCCAGGTGTAATTCGCACCCGCCGCTCCCTAAACTGGACTCTCACTGCCGGCGACGGTCGCCGGCAGGTCGTTTCAAGGGAGATCCAGCATGTTCAGAAAACTGCTCGCCGCGGCACTCTTCGTTGCCGCAGTCGGCCACGCGTTCGCGGCGGTCGACGTCAACACCGCCAATGAAGACGCGCTGCGCGGCATCAAGGGCATCGGGCCGGCACGCGCGAAGGCCATTCTCGACGAGCGCGGCGCGCACGGGCCGTTCAGGGACGCCTCCGACCTCGGCAAGCGCGTGAAGGGCATGGGCGGCCATACGGTCGAACGTTTGCAGGCCGAAGGATTGTCGGTCGGGCCGGCGAGCGCGCAGGCCGCGCACGGCAACGGTCAGTCGGCACAAACTGCGAAGGCGGCACCGCCTGGACAGCCGGCGGCCGCCGTGACGGTCAAGAAGTAGCCGCCGTCCCGTTCTTCGCTTACGCGCGGTAGCGCCTGACGGTCCCTTCAGGTGGCCACTCAGGTGACGTCGACCCGTGGCCTTGACCCGCGGCCCGGGCCGCGGGTTTTTTGCGCCACCGTGCAATCATCGCAGCGCCACACCACAGCGGCCTCGCCCCTACCGCTGTCAGGGGTCGTCAGCGCCAGGCCACTGCGTGGTTTAGAATCGACGGATCACATCCTACGCGCCATGCCTTGTGCATCGCGCCCGAAACGCAATCTGCCATGCCATACAAGACCATTGAAGACACGATCGGCAACACGCCCCTCGTGCAACTCGTCCGCCTGGTGGACGACGACATCCGCGCGCGCAACAACGTCATCCTGGCCAAGCTGGAGGGCAACAATCCCGCGGGCTCGGTGAAGGATCGTCCGGCGCTCTCGATGATCCGCAAGGCGGAAGAGCGCGGCCGCATCAAGCCCGGCGACACGCTCATCGAGGCCACGAGCGGCAACACCGGCATCGCGCTCGCGATGGCAGCGGCGATTCGCGGCTACAAGATGCTGCTCATCATGCCGGAGGATCTCTCGGTCGAGCGCCGCCAGAGCATGGCTGCCTACGGCGCGCAGATCCTGCTCACGCCGGTCAAGGGCGGCATGGAGTACGCGCGCGATCTCGCCGAGCAGATGCAGCGCGACGGCAAGGGCATCATCCTCGACCAGTTCGCGAACCCGGACAACCCGCTTGCCCACTACGAGGCCACCGGTCCGGAAATCTGGAACGAGACCGAGGGCCGCATCACGCACTTCGTGTCGTCGATGGGCACGACCGGCACGATCATGGGCACGTCGCAGTTTCTGAAGGAAAAGAATCCGGCCATCGAGATCGTCGGGGCGCAGCCGGAAGAAGGTTCGCGCATTCCGGGCATCCGCAAGTGGCCGGAGGCATACCTGCCGAAAATCTTCGACCGCAGCCGCGTCGATCGCACCGAGAACGTGAGCCAGGCCGCCGCCGAGACCATGGCGCGGCGCCTCGCTTCCGTCGAAGGCATTTTCGCGGGGATATCGTCGGGCGGCGCGTGCGAGGTGGCGATGCGCATTGCACGTCAGGTCGAGAACGCGACCATCGTGTTCATTGTCTGCGATCGTGGCGACCGTTATCTTTCGACTGGCGTGTTCCCGGCCTGAGCGGCGTCGTGACGCGCGGGTGGCGCGCCGCTCAGGAAAAGCGGGGGGCCACCCCTGGATCGATGTTTACTGCTGATCGCCGGGAGCGGGCGCCATACCCGGCGCGGCAGGGCCACCCGATCCACCCGGGCTACCCGATCCGCTATTACCTGGCCCGCTGCCCACACCGGGCTGCGTCGCCAGCATCTGCGCCTTCACGCGCATCCCCAACTGATACACCGCAAGCGCATAGAAGAAGCTGCGGTTGTAACGCGTCAGCACGTAGAAGTTCTTCAGCCCGAGCATGTACTGAGTGGGCCGCCCCGGCGTCGGCAGATCGACGACCGTGACCGGCGTGCCCGCTTCGGCCGCGATGTCCACGCTCGGCTCGCCGAGCACTAGCCCCGAGCGCAGCAACTGTTCGAGCGGCCAGTGCGGTTCCGGCTGCCCGTCGGCGGCGGCCTGCGCGATACCTTGGCTACCCGCATCGCCGGCGATCTGCCAGACCACCGGACGGCCCGATTCCCAGCCGTTCTGCCGCAGATAGTTGGCGACGCTGCCGATTGCGTCGGCCGGGCTCGTGCGCAGGTCGATATGGTTATTGCCGTCGTAGTCCACCGCATACTGCACGATGCTGCTCGGCAGGAACTGCGGAATGCCGATTGCGCCCGTGTAGGAACCCAGCACCGAGGTCGGATCGATCTGCGCGCCGCGCGTCCACACCAGATAGTCTTCAAGATTCTTGCGGAACGTTGCTTCGCGGTCGGCGCGGTTCGGCGTGTTCGGGTAGTCGAACGCAAGCGTCGTCAGCGCGTCGAGCGCGCGGAAGTTGCCCATGTAGCGGCCGTAGATCGTCTCGACGCCGATAATGCCGACGATCACCTCCGGCGGCACGCCGAACTCGTCGGCGGCGCGCTGCAGCGTGGCTGCGTTTTCGCGCCAGAACTTCACGCCCGCATTGATGCGCACGGGATCGAGAAAGCGCGCCTGGTAGACGCGCCAGTTCTTGATGCCCGGCGTGGGCGAGGGGGTGACGAGCTTCACCGCCGTCGCCGAATAGCTCACGCCCGCGAACAGCGCGTGCAGCGCGGTCGGGTCGAAGTCGTAGCGCGCCACCATGTCGTTGATGAATCCGTCGACATCCGGGTTGTTCGCATAACGCTGCGGGATGATTTCCTCTTCGAACGTCTGGCCCTGCTGCGTGGGCGCCTGGGGCTGCGCCTGCGTGACGGTGAGCGGGGCCTGGGGCGCTTGGGGTACCTGTGGCGCTGCCGTCTGGGCACGCGCCGTGCCGGTCCACAGCGGCAGCGCGGCGCTGAGCGCGAGGGCGAAAGTCGTGATGCGCAGGCGGCCGGATGCGGACAGAGCGGACTTGAGCGTCATGGGAAGCGGAAAGGTGGGAGCGAAGAGTGAAAGGGGCACGGGGCAGTATACCCGAGCGCCCCGCCGGAATTGGCGCTCCGGCGTGCCGGGTCGGCGCTTTCGCACGGAGTCCCTGTGGTAACGTGATGACTGATTGCGTGCTTTTCCGGCGCGCCCCAAGGATGGAGACCCGCGGCGACGTGCATGCCGCGGCAAGCACGACATATGACGACCGGATTCTTTACGCACCCAGACTGCCTGCTGCATGAAATGGGCGACTGGCATCCCGAATGCCCGGCGCGCCTGCAGGCCATCGAAGACCAGTTGATCGCGGGCCGCATCGACACGCTGATCGAGCGCGACGAGTCGGCTCCGCTCGCCGAAGTGTCAGCGCTGCTGCGCGTGCACACGCAGGCGCATATCGACTTCATCCGCAATACGTCACCGCAAGAAGGGTATGCGGAGATCGATCCCGATACGTCGATGAATCCGCACACGTGGCAGGCTGCGCTGCGCGCCGCGGGCGCGGCGCTTGCCGCCACCGACGCCGTGATCGCGGGGCGCTACGAAAACGCGTTCTGCAGCATCCGGCCGCCGGGCCATCACGCGGAACCCGCGCGCGCAATGGGTTTTTGCTTCTTCAATAACGTCGCGGTCGCGGCGCGGCACGCGCTGGAGGTGCACGGCCTCGAGCGCGTCGCGATCATCGATTTCGACGTACACCACGGAAACGGCACGGAGGCGGCCTTTGCGGGCGACTCGCGCGTGCTGATGTGCAGCTTTTTCCAGCATCCGTTCTACCCGTTCTCGGGTGCGGATCACCCGATGCCGAACATGGTCAACTTGCCGATGGCCGCACGCACGAAGGGCATGGAAGTGCGCGAGGCCATCGACCTGATGTGGCTGCCGCGCCTGCACGAATTCAAGCCGGAGATGCTGTTCATTTCGGCAGGCTTCGACGCGCATCGCGAGGACGACCTCGGCAACATGGGCCTCGTCGAGGACGACTTCGCGTGGATCACCGAGCAGGTCCGCGCGATCGCCCAACGCTATGCGAAGGGGCGCATCGTGAGCTGCCTCGAAGGCGGCTATAACCTCTCGGCGCTCGGGCGCAGCGTGGTCGCGCATCTGCGCGCGCTCGCCGATCTGTGAAATCGCCGCGCATCGCCGTGCCGTGTTGCCGTATTGCCGTGTCGCTTTGTCATGCCTCGTGACACGCATCGAGCCTGAAGGAGAGTGTGCATGAGCGTTCAACCGTCCGTCCCGGCCACCGGTGCCGAATCGTCGCTAATCGAAGTGACGCACGATGCCTGGGGTGTGCCGGGCGTCGTGCGTGTCACGCTGAACCGGCCCGATGCGTTCAACGCGCTCTCCGAGGCGCTCATCGACGCGCTGCAGGAACAGCTTTCGGCGCTGGCAAAGTCGCCGGCGCGCGTGGTCGTCATCGCCGGTGCGGGCCGCGCGTTCTGCGCCGGGCACGATCTCAAGGAAATGCGGGCGGCCCCTTCGCGCGAGTACTACGCGCAGCTATTCGCGCGCTGCACGAAGCTGATGCTGACGATCCAGAAAATGCCGCAGCCCGTGATCGCGCGCGTGCACGGCGTCGCGACGGCGGCCGGCTGCCAGCTCGTGGCGATGTGCGATCTGGCCGTCGCTGCCGACACGGCACGCTTCGCCGTATCGGGCATCAACCTCGGTCTCTTCTGCTCGACGCCCGCGGTGCCGCTTACGCGCAACGTTTCGCGCAAGGCGGCGTTCGAGATGCTGATGACGGGAGAATTCATCGATGCCGTCGCTGCACAGCGCGAGGGGCTCGTGAACCGCGTGGTTGCGCCGGAAGAACTCGACGCGGCGGTGACGGCGCTGGCCGCAAGCATTTGCGCCAAGCCACGCGAAGCGGTCGTGGCCGGCAAGGGGCTCTTCTACCGGCAGCTCGAAATGGGCATCGAGGCCGCGTACCAGTTGGCGGGCCAGACGATGGCCTGCAACATGATGACCGACCCCGCGCTCGATGGCGTGCAGGCTTTCATCGAGCGCCGCGGGGTGAAGTGAGGTCAGGCTTCAGCGGGCGCCGCCGTCGTGCCCGCGTTGTGCGCCTTTATCCAGTCGATCGCGGCGTCGATCACGCGTTCGCGTTCGAGGTCGTTGAGCGTCTCGTGATAATTCCCTTCGTAGAGCGTGAGCGTGCGGTCGGGCGAGCCCACATGGGGGCCGAACGCGCGGCTGCCGTCGGGTTCGGTGAGCTTGTCGGCGGTGCCGTGCCAGATCAGCACCGGCAGGCGCAATTCCGCGCGGCCGGCTTCGATACGCCGCATCGCGTTGAGCACTTCGGCTCCTGTACGCGCCGGAATCGGGCCGTGATGGACGAGCGGGTCGGCACGGTTCGCCTCGACCACGCGCGCGTCGCGCGCGAGCAGGGCAGCATCGATCTTCATTGCGGGAAAGCGCGGCCAGATCGCGCTCATCACGCGGCTCGCGGCAATCATCCATGACGGTACGTCGCGGCCGGGCGCCAGCGCCGGGCTCGACAGCAACAGGCCCGCGAGCGGCACGCCGCCATGCGGCGCGCGTTCGATCGCATAAAGCGCCGCAATGGCGCCGCCCATGCTGTGCCCCATCAGGAAGAGCGGGGTGCCTTGCCGGGCGCAGGCATCGCCCGCGTGGGCGACGAGGGCATACGCATCGTTCAGGTATTCGTCGAAGTGCGCGACCCACGCGCGAGGGCCGCTTGCACGGCCGTGGCCGCGCAGGTCGATCGCATAGACGTCGATGCCCGCGGCGTTCATGGCGGCAGCGAATGCCGCGTAGCGGCCCGCATGTTCGGCCAGGCCATGCAGCAGCGCGATCGCGGCCACCGGCGGCGTGGCGGTCGTGCGCCAGACGTAGAGAGGCAGCGTCGCGCCGTCGGGCGCATGCAGTGTCGAGGTTTCGGGAGTCGCGCCGGGTGCGGCATCACGCGCGGCGGCGTCGAACGGCGGGTTTGTCTCCATGGCTCTTCTTGTCCTTTGCGGTGGCTATTGTCGGTATCGTCTGCGCGGTGCGCCGCCCGATCATAGCCGCCGCGCCGCCCCGTTGGGCTCGCGCGGGGCAGCGGCATTCCTCTAATGCAATCCGGTTATGAAAATATCGAAATCAATTATTAAAAGGAATGACGGCCGCCAGGGTAAAATCGCGAGTTGAATTCAGTCCAGCAACGGCGGCTGTTTGCCGGCGCCCGGCGCTTCGGTGATCCCTGCGATCTTTCCGGCGTGCGGTGCGCGGCACGTCCGCCGTTTCGTTTTTCTCCATGATCGAAATACGCAACGTGTCCCAGCGTTTCGCCGGCCCGCAAGGCTGGATCGAGGCGCTGCACAACGTCAATCTGACCATCCCTCCGGGCGAAGTGTTCGGTATCATCGGGCGCAGCGGCGCGGGCAAGAGTACGCTCGTGCGCACCATCAATCTGCTCACGCGCCCTACCGAAGGCGATATCGTCGTCAACGGCCATACGCTCACGTCGCTCTCGCCCGCCGCGCTGCGCGAAGCGCGGCGCGAGATCGGCATGATCTTCCAGCACTTCAATCTGCTCTCGTCGCACACCGTGTTCGACAACGTGGCGCTGCCGCTCGAACTCGCGGGCATGAAGCGCGCGCAGATCGAGGAGACGGTGCTGCCGCTCCTCGAACTCGTGGGCCTCGCGGCGCAGAAGGATCGCTACCCGTCGCAGATCAGCGGCGGCCAGAAGCAGCGCGTGGGCATTGCGCGCGCGCTGGCGAGCAAGCCGAAGGTGCTGCTCTCCGACGAAGCCACGTCCGCGCTCGACCCTGAAACCACGCGGGCGATCCTCGACCTGCTGCGCAAGATCAATCGCGAGCTGAACCTCACGATCGTGATGATCACGCACCAGATGGAGGTGATCAAACAGGTCTGCGACCGCGTTGCCGTGCTCGATGCCGGCCGCGTGGTCGAAACCGGCCCCGTGATCGACGTGTTCCTGCAGCCGCGCCACGAAGTGACGCGCGCGCTGCTCGGCGACGTGATCGCGCAGGAACTGCCGCCCGCGCTCAAGGCGCGCGTGACCGAACGGCTCGCGAAGGGCAGCGGCCATCTGCTGCGCCTGGCTTTCAAGGGTACGGGCGTGGATCAGCCGGTGCTCTCGGAGACGATTCGCCGCTTCGAACTCGATTTCAACATCCTGCATGGCCAGATCGACGAGATCCAGGGGCAGGCGTTCGGCTCGCTCGCGGTGCTGGCCGGCGGCGATCCGGCCAGGGTGGCGCAGGCCGTGGCCTGGCTGCGCGAGCAAGGCGTGGTGGTGGAGGAACTGTCCCATGTGGAGTGAAATGTTCGACATGTTCGTCCAGTCGTTCTGGGAAACGCTCGTCATGGTGGGCATCTCGGGCGTCGTGGGCGCGGCCGTCGGTCTCCCGCTCGGCGTGCTGCTCTATCTGACCGATCGGGACGGCGTGCTGCAGAGTCTCGCCGTCAATCGCGTAATGGGTGCGATCGTGAACGCCGTGCGCTCGGTGCCGTTCATCATCCTGCTCGTTGCCGTGATTCCGTTTACGCGGCTCGTGGTGGGGTCGTCGATCGGCACGGCAGCCGCGGTCGTGCCGCTTACGATTGCCGCCGCGCCATTCATCGCGCGGCTCGTCGAAACGGCGCTGCGCGAAGTCGATCGCGGTCTCATCGAGGCTGCGCAGGCGATGGGCGCGAGCACGAGCCAGATCGTCTTCAAGGTGCTGCTGCCCGAGTCGCTGCCCGGCGTCGTGGCGGGGCTCACTATCACGTTCATCTCGCTCGTCGGCTATTCGGCGATGGCGGGCGCGATCGGCGGCGGTGGCCTGGGCGATCTCGGCATCCGCTACGGTTACCAGCGTTTCGAGCCGGAGGTCATGCTGATCGTCGTCGTGATCCTGATCGTGTTCGTGCAACTCGTGCAGTCGCTCGGCGACTGGCTCGTGCGGCGCCTGAGTCACAAGTGAACGACAACCAGGGCGGGAGGCCATGGATCTCCCGTTTAGAGAAATTCGTCGGAACCCGGGGTTGTAGCCCGGGTTTTTTCCACCGTAAAATAGCACGATCGTTCGCTGTCGCGCAAAAGCGGTAGCTGTGAAAAGTGCGGGCGGCAGAGGCGCACGGCGAGGCGCTCGCTATAATGTCCGCCAGGTTGACGTATTCGTAACTTCGGAGCATGTGAATGAAAATCCTTGTGCCAGTCAAGCGCGTAGTCGATTACAACGTCAAGGTCCGTGTGAAGTCGGACGGCACGGGCGTCGATATCGCCAATGTGAAGATGTCGATGAACCCGTTCGACGAGATTGCGGTGGAAGAAGCGGTACGTCTGAAGGAAGCGGGCGTGGCGACCGAGGTGGTGGCGGTGTCGGTGGGCGTGGCGCAGGCGCAGGAAACGCTGCGCACGGCGCTGGCGATCGGCGCGGACCGTGCGATTCTTGTCGAGGCGGCCGACGGCGTCGAGCCGCTGGGCGTGGCGAAGATCCTGAAGGCGCTTGTGGACAAGGAGCAGCCTTCGCTCGTAATTCTCGGCAAGCAGGCCATCGACGACGATTCGAACCAGACCGGCCAGATGCTCGCCGCGCTGGCGAACCTGCCGCAGGCCACCTTCGCCTCGAAGGTCACGGTGGCGGACGGCAAGGCGACAGTGGCGCGTGAAGTGGACGGCGGCGCGGAAACGCTGTCGCTGACGCTTCCCGCGGTGGTCACGACGGACCTGCGCCTGAACGAGCCGCGCTACGTGACGCTGCCGAACATCATGAAGGCGAAGAAGAAGCCGCTGGAGACGATCAAGCCCGAGGACCTCGGCGTGGACGTCACGCCACGCCTGAAGACGCTGAAGGTGGCCGAGCCGCCGAAGCGTTCGGCCGGCGTGAAGGTGCCGGACGTGAAGACGCTGGTCGAGAAGCTGAAGACCGAAGCCAAGGTCATCTAAGGGTTGAGGAGCGTAAAGACATGACGATTCTGGTTATTGCCGAACACGACAACACGTCCGTCAAGGCTGCGACGCTGAACACTGTGGCTGCCGCGCAGAAGATTGGCGGCGACGTGCACGTGCTGGTGGCGGGCCACAACGCGCAGGGCGCGGCTGATGCCGCGGCGAAGATCGCCGGCGTGGCGAAGGTGCTGCTGGCCGATGCACCGCAACTGGAGCAAGGCCTGGCGGAAAACGTCGAGGCGACGGTTATCGCGATTGCGAAGAATTACTCGCACATCCTTGCGCCGGCGACGGCCGCAGGCAAGAACGTGGCGCCGCGTATCGCCGCGAAGCTGGACGTGGCGCAGATCTCGGACATCACGGCGGTGGATTCGCCCGACACGTTCGAACGTCCGATCTACGCAGGCAATGCGATCGCAACGGTGCAGTCGGGCGACCCGATCAAGGTGATCACGGTCCGCACGACGGGTTTTGACGCCGTCGCATCCGAAGGCGGCAGCGCGAGTGTCGAGAAGCTCGAAGCGGCGGCAGACAGCGGCCTGTCGCAGTTCGTGAGCCGCGAAGTGACGAAGCTGGACCGTCCTGAACTGACGAGCGCGAAGATCATCGTCTCGGGTGGACGTGGCATGGGCAGCGGCGAGAACTATACGAAGGTGCTGGAGCCGCTGGCCGACAAGCTGAACGCCGCACTGGGCGCCTCGCGTGCCGCAGTGGACGCAGGCTACGTCCCCAACGACTTCCAGGTGGGTCAAACCGGCAAGATCGTGGCGCCGCAGCTGTACATCGCGGTGGGCATCTCGGGCGCCATTCAGCATCTGGCGGGCATGAAGGACTCGAAGGTGATCGTCGCGATCAACAAGGACGAAGAAGCCCCGATCTTCAGCGTGGCCGACTATGGCCTCGTGGGCGATCTGTTCACGCTCGTGCCGGAGCTGGTCAAGGAACTCGGCTGATTGCCGGTGCTGACCGACGCCGCGCGGGTTGAACCACGGCGTCCGGCATGACAGGAAGGGGTGCTACGGCGCCCCTTTTTTTATGGTTCGCAACCCGCGGAGGAGACAGACATGTACAACGCGCCGATCCACGACATGCTGTTCGTGATGAAGGAACTGGCAGGCCTCGACGAGATCGCGGCGCTGCCCGGTTTTGAAGACGCGACGCCCGAAACCGTTCAGGCGGTGCTCGAAGAAGCGGCAAAGCTCTGCGGCGAAGTGCTCGCGCCGTTGAACGCGGAGGGCGACCGCAATCCCAGCCGCTGGGATAACGGCAACGTCAGCGCGACACCGGGCTTTGCCGATGCGTTTCGCCAGTTCTCCGCAGGCGGCTGGCAGGGTGTGCAGCATCCACAGGAGTACGAAGGGCAGGGTTTGCCCAAGCTCGTTGCGACGCCGTGCATCGAAATGCTCAACGCGGCGAACCTGTCGTTCGCGCTGTGCCCGCTCTTGACCGACGGCGCGATCGAGGCGCTGCTTACGGCAGGCACCGAAGCGCAAAAGGCGCGCTACGTGCCAAAGCTGATCTCGGGCGAGTGGACCGGCACGATGAACCTCACGGAGCCGCAGGCGGGCTCCGATCTCGCGCTCGTGCGCACGCGCGCCGAACCGCAGGGCGACGGCAGCTACAAGGTCCTCGGCACGAAGATTTTCATTACCTGGGGCGAGCACGATATGGCGGAGAACATCGTCCATCTGGTGCTCGCGCGCACGCCTAGTGCGCCCGCCGGCGTGAAGGGCATTTCGCTCTTCATCGTGCCGAAATTCCTCATCAATGAGGACGGCTCGCCTGGCGCACGCAACGACGTGCATTGCGTGTCCATCGAGCACAAGCTCGGTATCAAGGCGAGCCCCACCGCCGTGCTGCAGTACGGCGATCATGGCGGTGCCGTGGGCTATCTGGTGGGTGAAGAGAACCGCGGCCTCGAATACATGTTCATCATGATGAACGCGGCGCGTTTCGCGGTCGGCATGCAGGGCGTCGCTCTTTCGGAGGGGGCGTACCAGAAGGCCGCGGCGTATGCGAAGGAGCGCGTGCAGAGCCGTCCCGTCGACGGATCGGCGAAGGATGCCGTGACGATCATCCATCACCCGGACGTGCGTCGCATGCTCGGCACGATGCGCGCGCTCACCGAAGCCTCGCGTGCGCTGGCCTATGTGGCGGCGGCAGAAAGCGACCTCGCGCATCGCCATCCCGACGAGGCGGTGCGCGCGCAGCATCAGGTGCGTTACGAGTATCTCGTGCCCATCGTGAAGGGCTGGAGCACGGAGCTCTCGATCGACGTGACGAGCCTGGGCGTGCAGGTGCACGGCGGCATGGGCTTTATCGAGGAGACGGGCGCCGCGCAGTACTACCGCGATGCGCGCATCCTGCCGATCTACGAAGGGACCACTGCGATCCAGGCCAACGATCTGGTCGGCCGCAAGACGCTGCGCGACGGTGGCGCGGCGGTGAAGGCGCTGATCGCCGACATTGCCCGGACCGTGGAAGCGCTGGGCTCGCACGAAGACGCGCCGTTCAAGGCCATGCACCGGCACCTGTCGCAAGGGCAGCAGGCGCTGGCTTCGGTGGTGGACTATGTGCTTGCCAACACGAAGAGCGATCCGAACGCCGTGTTCGCCGGTAGCGTGCCGTATCTGAAGCTGGCGGGCATCGTGCTGGGCGGCTGGCAGATGGGACGCGCGATGCTCGCATCGGCGCGGCTGAATGCAGAGGATCCGGCGTTCCACGGCGCGAAGATCGCGACTGCGCAGTTCTACGCGCAACATGTCTTGCCGCAGGCGGTGGCGCTCGAAGCGGCGATCGTCAGCGCGAAGGGGGCCGAGGGCGTGCTGGCGCTTTCCGAAGACCAGTTCTGACCCGCCTGTCGCACAACAGCATGCGCCAATGAAAATCGGCGCCCTCGGGCGCCGATTTTCGCTTGTGCCTGGCGTGCTGTCGAAGCCGCGGCGTTACGCGTAGGCGGGGCGGTGCGCGCCTTGCGTTTCGCCGAGATAGCGGAACACCGAGAGATCGTCGGCCTTGATCGCGGGCTGCTTGCCCGAAATGAGATCGGCGAGCAGTTGGCCCGAACCGCACGACATCGTCCAGCCAAGCGTGCCGTGGCCTGTATTGAGGAACAGATTCGGGAGCGGCGTGCGGCCGACCACGGGCGTGCCGTCCGGCGTCATCGGACGCAGGCCGGTCCAGAAGGTGGCCTTGGTGGTGTCGCCGCCGCCCGGGAACAGGTCGTTCACGCACATTTCCAGCGTCTCGCGGCGCGCTTCGCGCAGCGTCTTGTCGAAGCCGACGATCTCCGCCATGCCGCCCACGCGGATGCGATTGTCGAAGCGCGTGATCGCGATCTTGTAGGTTTCGTCGAGCACGGTCGAGACCGGCGCGGCATCCGCGTTCACGATCGGCGCGGTGATCGAGTAACCCTTGAGCGGATAGACCGGAATCTTCACGATGTTCGCGAGCATCTTCGTCGAGAACGAGCCGAGCGCAACCACGAAGGCGTCGGCGCGCACGAACTCGCTGCCGCACTGCACGCCCGCGATGCGATCGCCCGAGACCGCGAGGCTGTCGATCGGCATGTTGTAGCGGAATTTCACGCCCAGTTGCTCGGCCATCGCGGCGAGACGCGTGGTGAAGAGCTGGCAGTCGCCGGTTTCGTCGCCCGGCAGGCGCAGACCGCCCGTCAGCTTGTGCGAGACCGCGGCGAGCGCCGGCTCGGCGCGCTGGAGTTCGGCTGCGCTGAGCAGCTCGTACGGCACGTTTGCCTCCTTGAGCACGGCGATATCCTTCGCCGCGCCCTCGAACTGCTGCTGCGTGCGGAACACCTGCAGCGTGCCGCCCGTGCGGCCTTCGTACTGGATGCCGGTGTCGGCGCGCAGGGCCTGCAGGCAGTCGCGGCTGTATTCGGCAAGGCGCACCATGCGGCCCTTGTTGAGCGCATAGCGTTCGGCCGAGCAGTTCTGCAGCATCTGCCACATCCACTGGAGCTGGAACTTCGTGCCGTCGAGGCGGATGGCGAGCGGCGCATGCTTTTCGAACATCCACTTGATCGCCTTGAGCGGGACGCCCGGCGCCGCCCACGGCGCGGCATAGCCCGGCGAAATCTGGCCGGCGTTCGCAAAGCTGGTTTCGAGCGCCGGGCCGGCTTCGCGGTCGATGACCGTCACTTCGTGGCCCGCGCGCGCCAGATACCAGGCACTGGCCACGCCGACCACTCCACTGCCCAATATGACGACTCGCATAGCTGCTGCTCCAATAGATATTGTTGATGCGACGCCGGTTCCAGACCGCCTTGCCACGTGACAGGGCAGGGCAAACAGGAAAAAACACGCTTTGAGCGGCGTAGCTAGTGTTATTAGCTATGCTATTGTTGTATGCCTAGATTTAGTTATTGTATTTCTCAAATATTCAGGAAAAAAACATGAGAACGCAGCGCCAGCCGGTCCGCGCACTCGACCGGCTCGATCACCGCATCCTCAAGCTGCTTCAGGAGGACGGGCGCATGGCGATGAAGGATCTCGCCGAGCAGGTGGGGCTTTCCGTGACGCCCTGCATCGAGCGCGTCAAGCGCATGGAGCGCGACGGCGTCATCATGGGCTACTACGCGCGCGTGAACCCGGGCGTGCTGGGAGCGGCGCTGCTGGTGTTCGTCGAGATCACGCTCGACCACAAGAGCGGCAACATGTTCGAGCAGTTTCGACGCGAGGTGCAGAAGATTCCCGAGGTGCTCGAATGCCATCTGGTCTCGGGCGACTTCGACTATCTGATCAAGGCGCGCATCGGCGAAATGGCCGACTACCGCAAGCTGCTTGGCGACATCCTGCTGCAATTGCCCGGCGCCGTGCAGTCGAAGAGCTACGTCGTTATGGAAGAGATCAAGGAAACACTGACGATCGCGGTTGGCGCCTGAGGCGAGGCGGCCCCGTTTTTCGGGCTCGACAATGCGGCTCGATACTGTATATTTATACAGTATCGAGCCGCATTTTTATTTCCCTGTGAACGATCCCGATCGCGAGCCGCACGACGATGCCGACGCGTGGCAACCCATTGCGCCACCGGCGCCCCGCAAGGGGCGCGGTGCGGTCACGAACCTGCAGGGGCGCTACGAAGTGGATCAGCGCGAGACTTTCGACGACGGCTGGCGGCAACCCGGCGCCGAAGATGGTGGCGAGGAGGCCCCCGCATTGCGCACGCAGGTGTTCGAGGAACACGCGAAGAGCATCCTCACGCGCAACCAGTCGCCGGACATCCCGTTCAGCGTTTCGCTGAATCCCTATCGCGGCTGCGAGCACGGTTGTATCTACTGCTTCGCGCGTCCCACGCACAGCTATCTCGGCCTGTCGCCGGGGCTCGACTTCGAAAGCCGGCTCTACGCGAAGGTCAATGCGCCGGAATTGCTGGCACGCGAACTGTCGAAGCCGTCCTACGAGCCCGAGCCGATCGCGCTCGGCGTCAGCACGGACGCGTGGCAGCCCATCGAACGAGAACTGCGCCTCACGCGCCGCGTGATCGAGGTGCTGGCCGAGCGCGGGCATCCATTCGCGGCGATCACGAAATCGTCGCTGATCGAGCGCGACCTCGACCTGCTCGTGCCGATGGCCCAGCGCAACCAGTTCATGGCCGCGATCACGATCACGACGCTCGACGCCGATATCGCGCGCACGCTCGAGCCGCGCGCGGCCTCCCCGGCGCGGCGGTTGCGCACGATCCGCACGCTGGCCGAGGCGGGCATTCCGGTGGGCGTGAGCATTGCACCGGTGATTCCTTTCGTCACCGAGCCGGACATGGAGCGTGTGCTCGAAGCCTGCGCGGAGGCGGGCGCGACGAGCGCGAGCTATATCGTCCTGCGCCTGCCGTGGGAGGTGGCGCCGCTCTTTCACCAATGGCTCGCCGCGCATTTTCCGCAGCGCGCCGGGCGCGTGATGAACCGCGTGCGCGACATGCGCGGCGGCAAGGACTATGACGCCGCGTTCTCGCAGCGCATGAAGGGAACGGGTCTCTGGTCCGAACTGCTCAAGCAGCGCTTTCACAAGGCGGTGCGGCGGCTCGGACTGAACGAGCGGCGGCACGGCATTCTCGACATGTCGGAGTTCGTGAGCACGAAGTCCGCGCGCGAAAAGCCGCAGCTCGATCTTTTCTAACGCGGGAAAAGATCGCTATCGGGAGAGCGCTATTGAGAGAGCGCTTTTGCGGCCTCGACCTGCGATTCGAAATACGTCTGGAACGAGAGCGCGAGTCCCGACATGAGGAGGAACGCGCCGATCAGCAGCGAGAAGATCACGACGAAGACCACCGCCCAGCCCGAGCGGCTTTGGCGGCCGGCTTGCGCGTTGAACTGGGCGTCCCACTTCGCGTCGGGGCGCAGGCCGTAGACGATGGCCGCGAGAAACGCCGAGAGCACCGAAACGGCGCCGATGACCGCGAGCACCCAGCCCGCCGTCGAGGCGCGCTCGCTGGCGACGAGCAGCAGCACGCCCGGAACGCCGAGCAACGTGCCGAACACGTGCGCCCAGCCCCAGAAGTCGCGCAGGCCATAGAGGTAGAAGCGATGGGCGCCGAGGCTGCCGAAGAAGAACGCGAGCGCGGCGGTGAGCGTCTTGGAGCGAAAGCGCGTTGAAGGAGAGGCTTGGGACATGGGCGGGCGAAGGCGCGAAGTCGTTGATGCCGCAACGGCGGCAGCCGTCGGGCATTGTACGTCGCGCGCCCGTGCGTGCGCAGTGCCGCGCGGCCTACGGTTTCGTCCAGGTCACGCGATAGATCGCTCCCGCGTAGTCGTCGCTGATGAGGAGCGATCCGTCGGGCAGCGGCTCCACGTCGTCGGGGCGGCCCCATTGGGTGTCGTCGGGGTTGAGCCATCCTTGCGCGAATACCTCCTGACGCGCGTTCGTGCCGTCCGGATTCGCGGTGATCCGCACCACGCGGTAGCCCACTTTCCTGCTGCGGTTCCACGAACCGTGCTCGGCGATGAAAATGCTGTTGCGGTAGTCGGGCGGAAACATCGTGCCGGTGTAGAAGCGCATGCCGAGCGAGGCGACGTGCGCCCCCAGCTTCATGACCGGCGGTGTGAATCCGCTGCATGGGTGGCCCGCGCCGAACTCGGGATCGGGCACGTCGCCGCCGTGGCAATACGGGAAGCCGAAGTCGAGGCCGGCGCGTGCGAGGCGGTTGAGCTTGTCGTCGGGTACGTCGTCGCCCATCATGTCGCGGCCGTTGTCGGTGAACCAGAGTTCGTGCGTCTCGGGATGCCACGCGAAGCCCACCGTGTTGCGTACGCCGCGCGCGATCGTCTCGTAGTGGCTGCCGTCCGGGTCCATGCGGCCGATCATCGCGTAGCGCGTGCGCTGCGGGTCGCTCGCGGGAAGGCAGATGTTGCAGGGCGCGCCCTGCGGCACGTAGAGCTTGCCGTCCGGACCGAACGCGATGAATTTCCAGCCGTGATGGCGGTCGGCCGGCAGGGCGTTCGTCACGACGACGGCTTGGGGCGGGTCGTCGAGATGGCTATCGATGGCGTCGTAGCGCAGGATCGACGAAACGGCGGAGACGTACAGTGCGCCGTCGTGCCACGCGACGCCCACGGGCATTTCCAGTCCCGACGCGATCACATGTTTCCGGGCGAGCTTGCCGTCGCGCAGTTCCAGTGCGTACACGTGGCCGTCCATGCTGCCGACGTAAAGGATGCCCCTGGGCGAGAGCGTCATCTCGCGGGCGGCCGGCACGTCGTCCGAGAGCACTTCGATGTGGAAGCCGGGCGGCAGTTGAATGCGCTCGATGGGGAGGGCCGCCAGCGCAAACGGCGCGGTAAGCGCGAGGAGAGCGGCGGCGGCCGTACGGTATGTCAGAATGCCGGCCTGGCGTGCGCGCAGGACCCTGTCGCAACCCGGTGTTCTGTTCGTATGCGGGGACAGAGTGCGATGCGGCAGGCCTGCAAAAAGCCGCAGCAGCGCCGTGCGAACCCACGTCCGAGCCCTTTCCGCGCGGCCATCCCGCCTCGATCGATCGCCATTCATCGCACTTTCCCTCCTGGATTCTCAGTTAAGTGTTTGTTATGGCTTCGGTTTCGGGATATAATCGTCTGTTTCAGTAGTCCCGAACCCCCGGTTTTCAAGGATTCTAGTATGGTCATCATCCGTCTGGCACGCGGCGGCTCGAAGAAGCGCCCGTTCTACAACATCGTCGCAACCGACTCGCGCAACCGCCGCGACGGCCGTTTCATCGAGCGCGTGGGCTTCTACAACCCGGTCGCTACCAAGGGTGAAACGCTGCGTATCGCGCAAGACCGCGTGACGTACTGGCAAGGCGTTGGCGCGCAACTGTCGCCGGCCGTCGAGCGTCTCGTGAAGGAATCGCAAAAGGCAACGCCTGCTGCTTGAGCTTTGGCTTGATGCGAGGTTCGCCGATGCATGACGACGCAAAAGCCGCAAAAGCAGATGCGCCGGCTTCGGTCAAACCGCGCAAGGATGCTGGCGCTGCGCGCCGTGCTGCGCCGTCTTTTGGCGCGTTCGTGCGCAAGTCGCAGCCCGAACGTGCGGCAGAGGTTCCGAAGGCTGCGGCCGAAGGCTTGCTGCCCGCAACGGAGTCGAGCTTTCCGGCCGATGCCGTCGAAGTCGGCGCCGTGATCGACGCCTATGGCCTCAAGGGCTGGGTGAAGGTCGCGCCGCATGCGCAAGGCGGCAGCGCGTTGCTGGCGGCGAAGCGCTGGTGGCTCGTCAAGGGCCGCGAGCGGCAGTCCGCGGTGCGCATTGCCGCGAAGGTGCACGGCGACAGCGTTGTCGGGCAACTGGCAGGCGTAGCCGATCGCGACGCCGCACTGCTCCTGCGCGGTTCGCGTATCTACGTGAGCCGCGCCGAATTTCCCGCCCCCCAGGCCGACGAGTATTACTGGGTCGACCTGATGGGTCTCGACGTCGTCAACGAGGCGGGCGTCGAACTCGGCAAGGTCGCCGACCTGATCGACAACGGTGCGCACTCGGTGCTGCGCACCGAGTATCCGTCGACGGGCAAGGACGGCAAGCCGGCCACCGGCGAGCGGCTGATCCCGTTCGTCGGCGTGTACGTCAAGTCGGTGGACCTCGCGGCGAAGCGTATCGTCGTCGACTGGGAAGCCGATTACTGAGCGTGCGCTTGTAATCAGTTTGTACTCATTTCGCTGAACGGAGAGAGCGATGCAGTTCGATGTCGTGACGCTCTTTCCCGAGATGTTCCGTGCGCTGACCGACTGGGGCATCACCAGCCGGGCGGCGAAGCAGCAGCGCTACACGTTGCGTACGTGGAATCCGCGCGATTTCACGACCGACAACTACCGCACGATCGACGACCGCCCGTATGGCGGCGGCCCTGGCATGGTCATGCTGGCGAGGCCGCTCGAAGCGGCCATCGGCGCGGCGCAAGCCGCCCAGGCCGAACAGGGCGTGAGCGCGCCGCGCGTGCTGTTGATGTCGCCGCAAGGCAAGCCGCTCACGCACGAGCGCGCCGTGCAGTTTGCGCAGGAGCCCGGTTTCGTGATCCTGTGCGGCCGTTACGAGGCGATCGATCAGCGTTTGATCGACCGTCACGTCGACGAGGAAGTCAGTCTTGGCGACTTCGTGCTGTCGGGCGGCGAATTGCCCGCCATGGCCCTGATGGATGCCGTGGTGCGGTTGCTGCCGGGCGTGCTGAACGATGCGCTTTCGGCGGTGCAGGACAGCTTCGTCGACGGTCTGCTCGACTGTCCGCACTACACGCGGCCCGAGGAATACGAGGGCGTGCGGGTGCCCGATGTGCTGCTTGGCGGCCATCACGCGGAAATCGAGCAGTGGCGCCGTCGCGAGGCGCTGCGCAATACATGGAGCAAGCGGCCCGATCTGATCGCGCGGGCCAGGAAGAACAGAATGTTGAGCCGTGCCGACGAGGCATGGCTCGCTAGTCTCGCGAAGGGTCCGGACGAAGCGTAAGGCTTCGGGCGGGTGCGCCGCGAGGCGCCCAAGGCGGTGCCGCTTCATGCGTGAACGGCGCCAGTTGTGAATCCATCCTCTATCGGGGCCGTCGTTGCAGCGATTCCACGGGAATCCGGCACAGGTACGAACGCCGACATGATGGCTTACGGAGTGAATCCATGAATCTGATCGAAAAACTCGAACAGGAAGAAATCCAGCGCGTGCTGGGCGAGAAGACCATCCCCGAATTCGCCCCCGGCGATACGGTGATCGTCAACGTGAACGTGGTTGAAGGCAACCGCAAGCGCGTTCAGGCCTATGAGGGCGTCGTGATCGCAAAGCGTAACCGCGGTCTGAACTCGTCGTTCATCGTGCGCAAGATCTCGTCGGGTGAAGGCGTGGAGCGTACGTTCCAGACGTACTCGCCGCTGCTGGCCAGCATCGTCGTGAAGCGTCGCGGTGACGTCCGTCGCGCGAAGCTCTACTACCTGCGCAACCTGTCGGGCAAGAAGGCTCGTATCAAGGAAAAGCTGGTGTCGAAAGACCGCGCAGCGGCTCCGGGCGAGCAGGCTTAAAAGCTGTAAGAAAAAAGCACCCTCCGGGGTGCTTTTTTTGTTTTGGACGCAAAATAGTTATCCGGCAGTGACTCGAGAGATCCGTTGAGACGTCCAGCATTTGAACCCGAAAGCCTGCCGATCGAATCGACCGGCGCCCATCTGCCGCCGGTTGCCGCCGGGCGGCTCACGCCCGAAGGTCTGCGCGCGCGTTTCGAGCAGCGCCTGCCGTGGGACCCCGAGCCGCAGGAAGCGCGCTTCACCGAAATGCGCGATCCGCGCGAGGCCGCGGTCCTCGTGCCGCTCGCCATGCGCCAGTCGGGCCTGACCGTATTGCTCACGCAGCGTGCCGACCATCTGAGCAACCACGCCGGGCAGGTGAGTTTCCCCGGCGGCAGCCGCGAGCCCTCCGACCCCACGCCCGTGGCCGCCGCGCTGCGCGAGGCGCACGAGGAAGTGCATCTGGATCCGGCGCGCGTCGAGGTGCTGGGCGCGCTGCCCGACTATCTGACCGGTACGGGCTTTCGCGTAACGCCCGTGGTGGGGCTCGTGCACGAACCGTTCGATGTCCATGCCGATACGCTCGAAGTGGCCGAAATCTTCGAGGTGCCGCTCAGCTTCCTCATGAATCCGGCCCATCACCAGGTGCGGGTGCTGCGCTGGGAAGGCGGTGAGCGGCGCTTCTTCGCGATGCCGTATCCGGCGGCGGGCGAGGAGGGCGTGGGCGGCGCGCATTTCATCTGGGGCGCGACAGCCGGCATGCTGCGCAACTTCTATCGCTTCCTGCTGGCCTGATGGTGTGTTCTGGCGGCGTGCTCCGATGGTGAGTTCGAAACAAGCGCTCCGGACTACCCAGGTGCTTAAGTGTTGTGCGTTTGCAGCCAGGCACTCAGGCACATCTGGCCCTGTGATATCTTTGCAACAATTTCCTTAACAAGCATCGCACGGCGCGTCGCATGACCTTCTTCTCCGTATTGCTGGCTCTCGTCATCGAACAGGTGCGGGCGCTTTCGCCGAACAACCCGGTGATGGGGCTCGTGCGTCTCAATGCGGAATGGGCCGCGCACGGCTTCGACGCGGGCAAGAAGAAGCACGGCGTCATCGCCTGGCTCGTCGTCGTGCTGCCGTGGACGCTCGGCACGGCGCTCGTGTACTACGTGCTCTACCACATCAGTTTCGTGCTGGCGTTCCTCTGGAACGTGGTGGTGGTGTACTTCACGCTCGGCTTCCGGCAGTTCAGCCACTACTTTACCGACATCCATCTCGCGCTCAACAACGACGACGTGCCCCGCGCGCGCGAGATCCTGCAAGAGTGGACCGGCATGGACACCGTGGACATGCCGGTGAGCGAGATTGTGCGCCACACGCTGATCCATGCCGTGGTGGCGTCGCACCGGCACGTGTTCGGCGTGTTTTTCTGGTTTCTCGTGCCGATCGGCCCAGCCGGCGCCGTGCTGTACCGTATCTCCGAATATCTCGCGCGCGAGTGGTCGCGTCCGGCCGACGAGCGCAGCGAGTCGTTCTCGAACTTTGCGCAGCACGTGTTCTTCGTGATCGACTGGGTGCCGGCCCGGCTGACCTCGCTTGGCTTCGCGATCGTCGGCAATTTCGAGGATGCGATCTACGCCTGGCGCAATCACGCGAACCAGTGGCCCGATACCAACGAAGGCGTGTTGCTCGCGGCCGGCAGCGGCGCGCTGGGCGCGCGGCTCTCGGGTCCGCTCGCCGAGCAGTCGAGCCTCGACGCGCTCGCCACCACACCGGGCGAAGGCGGCCCGTACACGGTCGGCGACGACTGCACGCCGCGCACGCTGCAGTCGGCCGTGGGGCTGGTCTGGCGCGCCGTGATCCTGTGGATGATCCTCCTCCTCATGCTCACGATCGCCGTCTGGTTCTGATCCGCCGGCGCGCTTCCCGATACCGCGTCCTCACGCAAAACGGCCCGCTTCGATGAGCGGGCCGTTTGCATTCCACCTCTGGTTGCGTCATTCGTCGCGGATGTCACGCTCTCGCCCGCACTGCCAGCAGACCGTGAACTGCGCTTCCAGCGTTTCTCCGCAAGCGGGGCAGCGCCATGACGGCGTGCCGGCGGGCGGTCCGCGTTTCGCCTCGTCGATGAGGCGCAGCGCGAGTTTCTCGTCGCGCTCGTCCATGAGCCACAGTTCGGGCGCGCACTGCTCGGCGGGGATTTCGCCCATGGCGCCGCTCAGGTAGCGGTTGTGCAGCTCGCACGGCACGCCCGCGGTCGCGAGAATGTTCATCCAGTGCTGGGCAATCAGCAGATTCGGGGCGCGCACGAGCCTGAGCATGGTGTGGGCGCTCCCTAGCGCACGACCTGGCTGATCTCGTGCATGAGCTGCGCGTAGAGCGCGTGACGCTCGGGTGCAATGCGACCATCCTCCACCGCCTCGAGAATGGCGCAGCCCGGCTCGTGCAGGTGATGACAGTTGTAGAAGCGGCAGTGCGCTAGGAGCGGACGGAACTCGGGCAACGCACGCTCGAGCGTGCCTTCGGTGAGATGGTAGAGGCCGAACTCCTGAAAGCCCGGCGAATCGATCAGTGCGCCGCCTGAAGATGTGCCATCCGTTCCGTCGTCCGGCAGCATATAGAGGCGCGTGAACGTCGTGGTATGGCGGCCGCTGTTGAGCGCCGTCGAGATTTCGCGCGTGGCCGCTTCGGCGTCGGGCACGAGCAGGTTGACGAGCGTCGACTTGCCCATGCCGGACTGGCCGAGCAGGATTGTCGCGTGGCCGCGCAGATGCTCCGCGAGCGCCGCACGCGCCGCTTCGGGCTGGCCCTTCACGGAGAGTTCGAGCACCGTGTAGCCGAGCGCCCGGTAGCGTTCGAGCCGCGCGCGCGCGAGCGGCAGCGCGGCTTCCACGTCGATCTTGTTCAGCACGATCAGCGGCTTGAGGCCGTTGGCCTCGGCGGCGATGAGCGCGCGGCCGAGCAGGTCCTCGCTGAAGTGCGGCTCGGTGGCGAGCACGATCAGCAGCTGGTCGAGATTCGCGGCGAAGAGCTTCGACTTGAACTGGTCGGAGCGATAAAGCAGGTTGCGCCGCTCGCCGATCGCCACGATCACGCCCTGGTCGGCCGAGGTCGATTGATATTCGACCCGGTCGCCCACCGCCACCTCGCTTTTCTTGCCGCGCGGGAAGCACTGCAGCGGCGCGCCGCTGCCTTCCGGTGCGACGAGGTAGTGGCGGCCGTGCGCCGCGATCACGACGCCGTGCAGCGTGCCGCTCGACGTTGCGCCAGCGGTTCCGGCCGCGCCCCCTTGTCCGCCTCGCGCGGCGGCTTTTGGTCCGCGCCGGCTCATGCGTGCGCGAGCAGTCGGTCGATCCGTTCCGAAGCGGGCGGATGCGAGTAGTAGAACGCGGTATAGAGCGGATCGGGCGTGAGCGTCGAGGCATTGTCTTCGTACAGCTTCACGAGCGCGTTGACGAGCTGCTGCGCGTCGGTCTGGGTCGCGGCGAATGCGTCGGCTTCGAACTCGTGCTTGCGCGAGCTGAGGCTGCCCAGGGGCGTGATGAAGAACAGGAACACCGGCACGGCGAGGAAGAACAGCACGAGCGCGAGTCCTTCGTTGCCGCCGAGCAGCGACGGCCGCACGCCGAGCCCCTCGTAGAACCAGACGCACTGGGAGAGCCAGCCCAGCAGCGCGAGTAGCGCAAGGCTGATCGCGAAGGTCACGAGCATGCGCTTGATGACGTGGCGCCGCTTGAAGTGACCGAGCTCGTGCGCGAGCACGGCCTCGATCTCGCTGCCCGAGAGGCGCGCGAGCAGCGTGTCGAAGAACACGATGCGCTTGGCCGCGCCGAAGCCCGTGAAGTAGGCATTGCCGTGCGCGGAGCGGCGGCTGCCGTCCATCACGAAGAGCCCCTTGGCCGCGAAGCCGCAGCGCTGCATGAGCGCCTCGATGCGCGAGCGCAGGGCCTCGTCCTTGAGCGGCTCGAACTTGTTGAAGAGCGGCGCGATGAAGGTGGGGTAGAGCACGAGCACGAGCATCTGGAACGCCACCCACACGGCCCAGGTCCACAGCCACCAGAGGCTGCCGGCCTGCCTCATGAGCCACAGCACGACGAACAGCAGCGGGATGCCGAAGGCCGCGCCGATCACGAGACCCTTGAGGCGGTCCATGACGAAGATGCGCTTCGTCATGCGGTTGAAGCCGAAACGCTCTTCGATCACGAACTGGCGGTAGTAGTCGAGCGGCAGTTCCACCGCGCCGCTGATGGCGAGCACCGCCCCGATCAACGCGATCTGCCCGACATAGTCGCGCCCGAGCCAGCCGGAAATCCCGAGATCGAGCGCCTGCACGCCGCCGAGCAGCGTGAGCGCGATCAGCACGACGGCGGAGAGCACGATTTCGAGCATGCCGAGGCGCGTGCGCGCGACCGTGTAGTCGGCGGCGCGCTGGTGGGCGGCGAGCGGGATGGTGGCCGCGAACCGGGCGGGCACCGCGCCGCGGTGGGCCGCGACGAAGCGCGTTTGGCGCGTGGCGAGCCAGAGCTTGGTCGCGGCCATGGCGAGCACTGCGAACACGAAAAGAGCGCTGAAGGTCAGCGCGGGGGACAAATTAGCCATCCGTGGGGTCCGTGGTATCTATGCGACAATTATATGATCTTGTCGGCTGGGCGACTGCAAGCTCGCTGCGTCGCAGCTTCCCTCGCGCTTCCCTGCCGCGTCCTCACCGTTTTCCGGATTGCCTTTCATGACTGACACGACCTCCGCCACGACGGCCGGCCAGGCGCCGCTCGAACGCACCGACATGAACCTGATCTGGCTCGACATGGAGATGACGGGGCTCGACCCCGACAACGACCGGATCATCGAAATCGCCGTGGTGGTGACGAATTCGACGCTCGACAAGGTGATTGAGGGCCCGGTGCTGGCCATTCACCAGACCGAAGCCGAACTCGACCGCATGGACGAGTGGAACCGCAACACGCACGGCCGCTCGGGCCTCATCGAGCGCGTGCGCGCTTCGATGGTGACCGAGGAAAGCGCCACCGGGCAGATTCTCGCGTTTCTTGCGCAGTACGTGCCGCCGGGCAAGTCGCCGATGTGCGGCAACTCGATCTGCCAGGACCGCCGCTTCATGGCGCGCTGGATGCCGACGCTGGAACGCTTCTTCCACTACCGCAACCTCGACGTCAGCACGCTCAAGGAGTTGTGCCGCCGCTGGCAGCCGGCCATCTACAAGGGCTTCCAGAAGCGCGCGATGCACACGGCGCTGGCCGACATCCACGAGTCGATCGACGAACTCAAGTACTACCGCGAGCATTTCCTCGTGCCCGGCGCGAGCCAGGCGCCGGCGGCAGACGCTGGAGCGGGTGGGGCGGCGAAGTAAATCCCGCCTCCCGCAGCGAAGGGTGGTTCAGGCGCGCGGCGGGCGTTGCGCGCTTTTCGGCCGGAACGCCATGACGACGTTCGGATCGGTTTCGATGTACGGCCCGCCGATCAGGTCGATGCAGTACGGCACCGCCGCGAAGATGCCCGGTACTTTCACGGCGCCGGTCTCGTCGCGCAGGCCTTCAAGCGTTTCCCGGATCGACTTCGGCTGGCCCGGCAGGTTGATGATCAGCGCCGCGTGATCGGCGGTTTCGCGGATTACCGCGACCTGGCGCGAGAGGATCGCCGTCGGCACGAAGTTCAGGCTGATCTGGCGCATTTGCTCGCCAAAGCCGGGCATTTCCTTCGTCGCCACCGCGAGCGTTGCTTCGGGCGTCACGTCGCGGCGCGCCGGCCCGGTGCCGCCCGTGGTCAGCACGAGGTCGCAGCCAAGGCCGTCCACGAGCGCCGTGAGCGCGGCGGAGATCGTGGCCGCGTCGTCGTGGATCAGGCGCGTTTCCGCGCGCCACGGCGACTTCAGCGCCAGCCCGAGCCATTCCGTCAGCGACGGAATGCCCTTGTCCTCATAGACGCCCGCCGTCGCGCGGTCGCTCACCGAAACGAGGCCGATCAGCAGTTCGTCCGGGTGGCGACGCTCAGGCTTCGTCATCGTCGCGCTCCTCGTCCCCGTCAGGGGCCGTATCGTCGGCCTCGTCCGGGCTGCCGCTCGCGGTCTTGATCCACTGGAATAGTTCGCGGAAGTATTTGGGCGGCCGGCCTTGCTCCTGCTCGCGCCGCGCGTTGCGGATCAGCGTGCGGCCTTCCTGCGGGTCGGCGGCGGGGTGCTGGCGAATGAATTCGGTGAGCGCGGCGTCGTCGGCGAGCAGCTTCTCGCGCGTGCGTTCGATCCAGTGCAGACGCGCCGTGGCGGCCCGGTTTACGCCGCGGTGCTCTTCGAGCGCCGTGCGCAGCGCGGCGACCTCGGTTTCGTTCAGGCCGCGCATCATGCGGCCCACGTACTGGAGCTGGCGGCGCTTGCCTTCGTGGTCGGTGATGCGGCGCGCCTCGTGGACGGCTTCCGCGAGGTCTTCGGTCATCGGCATGCGCTTGAGCGCGTCTTTCGGCAGCTCGACGAGGGCGGTGCCCAGTTCCTGGAGCGCCGTCATTTCGCGCTTGAGCTGCGACTTGCTGGGACGATCGTAGCCGTTGTCGTCCTGATCGGCTGGAGCGTCGTGGATGGGTTGAGTGCGGGTTTTGCGTGTCATGGACGATATTGTAGCTTGCGGGCGCGACGGCGCCGGGCTCGCGGGAGGCGCGCGAAAACCCGCCTCGGTGCGGGGCCCGATACCTTGCTATGATCGCGGGATGCGCCCATGAGGCGAATTTCCCGACACACGATTAGTGGACACCAGCGGGCCCAGGCGGCCCGGAACCGGACCGTAACGACAATGGCAGCAGATATCGAAGCCCGGCAACGCTTTTTCCCGCATACCCAGGACGAACTGAAAGAGATCGCCTCGGACATCCTCCGGCACGCGAAGACGCTCGGCGCGAGCGACGCGGCGACGGAAATCTCCGAGGGCGACGGGCTTTCCGTGTCCGTGCGGCGCGGCGAAGTCGAGACCATCGAGCACAACCGCGACAAGATGGTCGGCGTGACCGTCTATATCGGCAACAAGCGCGGCAATGCCAGCACCTCGGACTTCTCGCCGCAGGCGCTCAAGGACACCGTGGCGGCCGCGTACAACATCGCGCGCTTCACGGCCGACGACGACTGCGCTGGCCTTGCCGAGCGCGACCTGCTCGAAACGGCGCCGCGCGACCTCGACCTCTATCACCCGTGGAATCTCTCGGCCGAGGAGGCCGTCGAGATCGCCCGCCGCGCCGAGGACGCCGCGTTCGCCACCGACCCGCGCGTGAAAAACTCGGAAGGCGCGAGCGTTTCCGCGCAGCATTCGCAGTTCGTGCTGGCCACGAGCGGCGGCTTCCTGCACGGCTATCCGTATTCGCGCCACTACATCTCGTGCGCGCCGATCGCGGGCGAAGGCCGCAACATGCAGCGCGACGACTGGTACACGTCGCGGCGCAGCGCGAGCGAGCTGGCTTCGCCCGAGGCCGTGGGCCGCTACGCGGCCGAGCGGGCGCTTTCGCGGCTCCACGCGCGCGGACTCGACACGCGCAAGGTGCCGGTGCTGTTCGAGGCGCCGCTCGCGGCGGGCATCCTCGGCGCGTTCGTGCAGGCGACGAGCGGCGGCGCGCTCTACCGCAAGACCTCGTTCCTCGTGGACAGTCTCGGCAAGCCGGTATTCGCGCCGCATATCCAGATCGTGGAGGATCCGCACGTGCCGCGTGCGGCGGGCAGCGCGCCGTTCGACGAAGAGGGCGTGCGCACGCACCGTCGCGAGGTCGTGAAGGACGGCGTCGTGCAGGGCTATTTCCTCTCGTCGTATTCGGCGCGCAAGCTCGGCATGCAGACGACGGGCAATGCCGGCGGTTCGCACAATCTCCAGTTGAAGAGCTCGCTCACGCAACCGGGCGACGACTTCGAGGCGATGCTGAAGAAGCTCGGCACGGGTCTGCTGTTGACCGAGCTGATGGGGCAGGGCGTGAACTTCGTGACGGGCGACTATTCGCGCGGCGCGTCGGGCTTCTGGGTGGAGAACGGCAAGATCCAGTACCCCGTGGAAGAGATCACGGTGGCCTCGACGCTGCAGGAGATGTTCCGCCACATCGTCGCCGTGGGCGCCGACACGCTCGCGCGCGGCACGCGGCAGACCGGCTCGGTGCTCATCGAGCGCATGACGGTGGCGGGGCAGTAAGAGCCCGCGGGCCCTTGCTGCGGGGCCCGCAGTGACTTCCCGGTAACGCCTTCAGTCGCGCCGTTCGTAAGTCACGAACGCGAAGTCGAAGTTGTTCGGCGGGTTCGCGTGCAGTGTCTGGCGCGAGGTTTCGCGCCAGTGCGCGGGATCGGGGGCGGGGAAGTGGGCGTCGCCCTCGAAGTCGATGGCGATTTCGGTCACCACGAGCTTGTGCGCAAGCGCGAGCCCTTCGGCGTAAAGCTGGGCGCCCCCAATCAGGAACGCCTCGGGCGCCTGATCCTGCGCTGCCAGCGCGAGCGCCTCTTCGAGGTTCGTGGCCGTATCGCAGCCCGGGAAGCGCTTCGTGGCGTCGCGCGTCACGACGATATTGCGGCGCCCCGGCAGGGCGCGGCTGATCGATTCGTGAGTCTTGCGGCCCATCACGATGGGCGCACCCATCGTCGTGCGCTTGAAGAAGGCGAGGTCTTCGGGCAGACGCCAGGGCAGTTCGTTGTCGCGGCCGATCACGCCGTTGCGCGCGCGCGCGACGATCAGGGTGAGCGTCGTCATCGAGTCAGTCGAAGTAGGGAGTACCCCGCGATTCTACCCGACGGCGTTTCCTCCCTCACTCCTCGTTTTCCGCCGGCGGTTCGGACTGGTTCTCCGCAACGCCCGCGAAAATCGTCTTCTCGTCGCGCAGGCCGTGCGTGCCCATCAGGCGGTAGAGCGTCACGCGCGAGATGCCGAGGTCCGCGGCCGCCTCGGTGAGGCGGTGGCGATGGCGCAGCAGCGCCGCTTCGATCGCGCGCTTTTCGGCGGATTCGCGCGCCTGGGCGAGCGTCACCGTCTGCTGCTCGGTAAACTGCGCGAGGTCGAGATCCTCGGCGGAGAGCAGCTTGCTTTCGGCCATCACGATCGCGCGCCGCACGCGGTTGATGAGTTCGCGCACGTTGCCCGGCCAGTTGTAGTTGTACATGGCCTCGATCGCGTCGGGCGTGAAGCCGCGAATCTTGCGGGCGCTGTCCATCTTGAACTTGTGCAGCACGTGATGCGCGAGTATTTCGATATCCTTACCACGCGCGCGCAGCGGCGGCTCGTCCACGCGCAGCACGCACAGGCGGTGGAACAGGTCCGCGCGGAAGCGTCCGTCGCGCATCGCGGCTTCGAGATCGACGTGGGTGGCCGAGATGATGCGCACGTCCACCGGAATCTGCTCGTGGCCGCCAAGGCGTTCGATCTTGCCTTCCTGCAGGAAGCGCAGCAGGCTCGCCTGGCTTTCCATCGGCAGGTCGCCGATTTCGTCGAGGAACAGCGTGCCGCCGTTGGCCGCTTCCACGCGTCCGATCTTGCGCTGGTTGGCACCGGTGAACGCACCGCGTTCGTAGCCGAACAGTTCGGATTGCAGAAGATGATGCGGGATCGCACCGCAGTTGATCGGTACGAACGGCGCCTTGCGCCGTGGCGAGCGTTCGTGGATCGCGAGCGCGGTCAGCTCCTTGCCGGTGCCCGACTCGCCGGAGATGAACACCGTGGCGTCGGTGTTCGCGACCTTGCGGATCGTGCGGAAGAGCTGCTGCATCGCCTCGCAGGTGCCCACCATTTCGTCTTCGTCGTGGCTCGCCGCCGCGGCGGCCCCGGGCGCGTCGAGATCGCACAGCGACACCATGCCGAACGCGTGGCCGACAAGATAGTCGAGCGTCGCGTTCGTGACCGGCAGGTGGACGTAATCGAAGCAGTAGTGGCGGATCAGCCGCCGCACTTCGGGATCGGTGAGGCGCGCCGAATCGGTGAGCGCGATCCAGCCGACCTGCTGCAGCCGCAGCACCGCTTCGAGCGTGGCGAGATCGCGCGGCGCGAAGCCGGTCAGATCGACGATGCCGGCGCAGGCGGCCTCGGGCTTCACGAGCCGCGAGGCCTCGTGGGCCGTGCGCGCCGTCGCGAGATCCCAGCCGCGGCTCTTGAGGTAGGCCGTGAGCGCCGGGTCCGGCGTACGGGCGACGTAGACGAGGATACGCTCGGTTTCCGTCGCGCTGCCCGCAGCGGTGTCGTCGGTTTCGGCGAGCGGCCGGCCCGGTTGCGGCGGCGGCACGACGGCGGGCCGCTGGCCCGCCCCGGCGAACGGCGTCACGGTAGCGCTCAGGTGAGAGGTTTCGCGCACGATCGACCTCGTGTTCGTCAGAAGGTGTAGGGGAAGCGCACGCCGACGACGAAGTTCGGTGCGTCGGGCGTGAGGCCCACGGCGACCGCGCCGTTGATCGTCAGGTGCTTGTTGACGACGTGATTCAGGCCGAAATTCAGCACGGAGGCCGTGGTTTCGCTGCCTGGCACGCCGGTCCAGCTACCGCCCGGCGCCTTGGTCTGCGACTGGGGCTCGATGGCCATCGTGTAGGAGATGCTGGCCGAATCCTTGTCGGAGAACGCGAGCGCCACGCCGCCGCCGAACTGGATGATGTCGCCGAGCTTCACGTCGGCCGGCTCGGTCTGCCCGACCACCGACGAGATATCGGCGAACGAGCGCGAGATGTTGTAGGTGTACGAGAAGCTGCCGAACAGCACGACCGGGTCGTAGGTCTTCAGCACGGACAAGCCGGCCGTGACGTTCCAGAAGCCGGTGCCGGTGGGCAGCCTGGTCGGCGCCACGAGGTTCGTGTTGTCGCCCGAGATCTGCTCCAGCTTGATGCCGAACGGCGAGCTGCCGGTGTCGGACTTCACGCGCAGGCTGCCGACCACGTCGGGGATGTCGTTGGTTTCCTTCAGGAACTGGTAGTAGATCCCGAAGTTCACGTCGCCGATGTTGCTCGAATTGGCCGAGGCATCGGAAAGCGTGCTCGCCGCACCGCCCGCGCCGCCCACGATGAACGTGCTGTGCCGGTAGATGTAGGGCACGTCGACGTCGACGCTGATGCGGTCGGTGAGACCGTAGCGCACGTCGAGATCGGCCATCAACTGATGAGACTTGGTCTCGCCGAGGTTGATGTTGCCGAGGAAGATCGCGTCGAGCGCAAGGAAGCCCGAAAGCTGCAACTGGCGGCGATCGTAGTACGTGTCGCTGATACCCCAGTCGAGCGTGAGCTTGTGGTCGAAGAGCGGCGCTTCCTGGCGTTCCGCGACGGCCTGCTCGGAGGCGGTGCGGGTGGGCTGCTCGCTCTGCTGCGTCGTGCCGACCGTCGGACTGGCCGTGCTCGCCGGATTCGCTGCGTTCGCCGGATTGACGCCGACCGGCGCGCCCTGTTGCGGGCCGCTTGCTGCCGAGCTGCCGGTCGCGCCGGTGGTCGGGCCGCTGTCGGGCGAGGGCGGATTGACGGGAACGCCCGTCGCCGTGCCGGTAAGCGAACCCGGCGCGGTGGCGCCGGGTACCGCCTGGGCGAGCGGCGGCAGCGGGACGGGCAAGCCGTCCGCGCCGGGCTGTTCCGCGACCGCGGTATCGGACGCAGCGTCGGGCGCGCCCGCACCGGGCAGGCCGCGGCCGCGCTGCTGCATCTCCAGGTTCGTGACCTGGCGCTCGAGTGACTGGATCTGCTTTTGCTGCTCGTCGACCACGCGCATCAGCGTGTTGAGGCGGTCGTCGACCGACTGGTCCTGAAGCGCCTGTGCGTGTGCCGACTGCGCAAAGGCGAACAACATGGCGGCTGCGGGTATGGCCGCGAGTCTGAGGCGCGGCCAACCCTTTGTGGACATCGTGTTCATTCTTGTTTCCCCCCGGGTTTGCAGACGGGCGCTTTTCCGCGCTTTGCGGTCTCGCGCCCGCTTACAACGATGCTTCTCGGTCTCTTGCCGTACTGCCCGCGAGCCCCTCGCCCGCGACGGTGCCTCCTCGTTAGTGGCTAATACGCAGTGCCTGTAGTAAACCGGTCTGCCGGATCATGGCGCCGCTCATCTGCTGCGTCTGCAGAGTCAGCGCCAGTCGATTGGCGACCTGCTGGTTATTGCCTGCGATCTGGAGCAACTGGGCGATTGCGCCGGCCTGCTGGGCGTTGCCTGGCACGACGCTCTGCGTCGCGATGCCGGCGGGCGTCTGCAACGACAGGTTGATGCTGTTATTCGCGAACGAGATGCCAGCCGTGACGCTGCCGCTCGCATTCGAGGCAAACGAGGTCGGCGAGGTGGAGGCGCCGGTGAGCTGAGGCAACGTGTTGCTGTACTCGATGGTGGCGCCGTTGCTGCCGCTATTGCTGTTGCCGGCAACCTGCGTGATCTGCGATATCCCGTTGACGGCCACGTTCTGACCGCCCGTGGCAACGGCATTCGGATTGGCGCCGGTGTCATGCGAATGGTTGCCGCCCGTGACGCTGGCCGACGTCTGGATCTGGGCGGTCAACTGGTGGGTGACGCTTTGGGTGACGCTGAGTGCGCCTTGCGCGACGGCGGTCGCGCCATTTGGCAATTGCCATTCAGAAAGCAGGCTCAGAACGAACCCGGAAATCATGTTGCTGCCGGCATACTTGCCGGTCTGATGGGATAGCACGTCGTCGTCGACGGGCAGGCACTGAATGTTCTGCTGCTGCGTAGCGGGGCCGGCCGAGAGAAAGGCGGGCAAGGTCTGGGCTTCGATACCTCCGGCGACAGGCGCACCGCTCGCATGGCTGCAGGCGAGCGCGAGGAGCGCTGCCGTGACGCCATACTTTGAGAGCTTGCAGTTCATGGCTGGATCACTACATCAGAACATTACGGCCTTTTCGAGGCCGTAATCGACAAAGGGTGTCGCCGCCATACCGTTCGCCAGGGCGTTGGCGCGCAGCTTGAGTGCGAGCGACTGGTTGTTCTGCAGTAACGGAGAATCCTCCCTGAAGGGTTTGCCGAGCACCGCGAAGACGAGGCCATTCCAGGTCTTCGCGAAATCGTCCTCGGTGACGATGCGATTGCCGAGCGCCGGGTCCGCAATGAACACGCGGCCTTCTTCGGCATGCTTCACGATCACGAAATGCTCGTAGCCATCGATGTTCATGAGCACGAGAACGGGAATCTGCAAGTGATAGAGCGCGTCGGTGTTGACGCGAAAACCTCGTCCACGCAGGCCGATCGTTTCCACGAACTTCTTCATGTCGAGCATCGAAAAGCCGTTCTTCACGACCACCGCGGGCGTCGAGTACACCATCATCCGGCGAATCAGTTCGACCTCCGGAATATCGATGTCGTAGCCGTCCTTGAGCAGTGTCGCGAGTGCAGCAGCACCACAGCTGTAGTCGAACTGCTGGGTGACGATGCCGCTGTAGCGAATGTCCTTCATCGAGCGAATCGGCAACTTCACCGGCACGCCAATGAGGTTAGTCGCATCGAGCGTCGACTGTGCGTGGGCTTGCGCACACAAAACACAAGCTGCGAGCGCAACGACGCAAGCGGTTGACGCCGGGAACCGGTCGAGCCCGGGCATGGTGGTCTCCTGTCGATCCGGATGGGCCTTATGCGCCTGGCTCCGGTCCCACGCAGGTTATTGCGGCTAAAACGCGCCGGCTGCTGCAGTGGCAGCCGGCGCGCGTGCTGCGCTGGTGCGGTTACTTCGATACGGTCAGAGCGGCGATGGCAAGACCGTTGTGCTGGACGTTGCCCGCGCCACCGGCGATGTTCACGCCGATGTTGCCGCTGGCGCCGGCGAGCGCATTGGCTGCCAGCGTAGCGGTACCGCCGAACGAGCCGTTGAAGTTCAGGCTGGCCGTCTGGCTGTTCTGGTCGGTGGCGACCATGGCAGCGCCGCTCGGGGCCTTCGTGTCGGTGCTGCTGGCGGCGGCAAGGCTGTTGTTCTGCGCGTTGCCCACGCCGGCTGCGACGTTCACGCCGATGTTGCCGGTTGCGCCGGCGAGCGCGTTGCTGCCGATGGATGCGTTGACGTTGAAGTTGTGGATCGACGCGTTGCCCGAGGTCGACTGATTGTTGAAGACCTGGGCATTGCCGAACACGCTGCCTGCATCGATCATGGCCAGCGACGCATCGTTGCTTTGCGCGTTGTCCACGCCTTCCGTGATGTTGATGCCGACGTTACCCGACACGCCCATGGCACCCGAGCTGCCGTCGCCGATGTTCGCGTTGAGCGAGCCGGTCGGGATGCCGTTGTAGTGCGTCGTGACCGCGCCCACCGTCGTCGTGTTGGTGGTGTCGTCATGCGCTTTCACGCTCCACTGGGCGCTGACCGAGTTCGAGTTGACGGACCCGCCCACGCTGTAGCCGCTCGACTGCTCGCCGTAGGCCTGGTAGCCCGAGCCCTCGTTCGCCTGGGCGCCCCACACCGCACCCTGGCCCGAGCCTTCCGTGCCTTCGAAGTAGCCGCCTACGCCCGAACCCTTGGCATAGCTGGATTCGTTATAGCCAGCCGAAAGGCCGCCCTGAACGTAGCCGCCACCGCCACTGTTGCCGAAAAACGGATTGCCGTAGTGATACGAGCCATACGAGCCGCCGGCCTGGCCGCCTGCGGAGAGATGGCCGCCCTGGCTCTGGTTCGTGTTGTAGAAGTAGCCGCCGATGCCCGCGCTCTGCTGGCTATATTCGTAGCCGCCGCCGGCGGCGAATGCCGACTGGTTGCCATAGGCATAGCCCGACGATTCCTGGAAGCCTTGCGCGCCGGCCGACGCATGGTAGCTCGTCGTCGTGAGCGAGCCCGATGCCGTGCCGCCGATGTTGACCGTGCTCGTCGTGTTGTGCGTGAAGGTGGTCGTCGAGCCGGTCTGATAGGAGCCCGTCGGCAGGTTCGGCGTCAGGCTGACACCGTCGAGGTTGACGTTCTGCGTATTGTTGACGACGGCGCCGGTGGTGCTCGACACGCCGACGCAACCATAGAGCAGAACGCCGCCCCAGAGTTCGGCGCCCTGGGTGACGCCGGTTGCGTTGAAGAGATACGAATCCGCCCAGCTATGGGCGAAGGCGCTGCCGGACGATACCGCGAGAACTGCCGCAGCAATGAGAGTGCGCTTCATGATGTCGCTCCGATACTGATTGGTCAGTTAGAAAAGAGTGCCCGCCGGGGGACGGAGCACAAAACTGTTCGCCGTAGCATTACCGGCTCCGACGGTCTGGTTCACCTGCACGAGACCAGTCGCATTCCTGAATGCCGTACTGCCGATACTCGCTTCACGAATGCCACTGGACTCGGCCGATCTGCCCGGACCACCGTTCGTTGCAGCTGTCGCAGACAGATCTCCGTCCGAGACAGTTTCAACACCGATCACAGCAGTGCCGATTCGCGCACTGTTGCTCTGGGTATTTCCTGCGCCCGCAGCCTGGTTCACCAGGACCGCGCCCGACGCGTTCGCAAAGGCGCCCTGGCCGATGCTCGCCGTCGCGACCGGCACGCGCACTCGCGCGCCCGCGCTCTGTTCGCTGCTGGTGCCGTTGACCGTGAGCGGGGTGCCGCTCGTGATGGTCAACTGGTTGGACTGCGCGTTGTTCAGGCCCGCCACCTCGTTGACGGTGACCGAGCCTAGCGTGCCGGTTGCCGCGTCCGGGGCGATCACCGCGTTCGCCGTGACGACACCCTGGGCTTGCGCGGCGCCCGCGCCGGCGAGCAGGGCGGCGGCGAGCGCGGCCGGAAGAAGCCGGCGGGCGCTCATTTCACGGCTCCGAGGGCGGCCGAGATCGGCGCCAGTGCACCGGTCACGGCGGACGTGATCGAGCTGCCCATGCCTCCGGCCTGGACGCCTGCGCCCATCGCCATGTTGTTGCCGCTTTCCCGGCCGCTCAGGACGCCGGTGAGCGCCTGCATGCTGGCGGCCGTGGCGCCCGCCGTGTTGCTCCCGATGATGCCGGTCGAACCGTGGGCGCTGGTGAGCTCGGCGTCGGAGACGACGGCGGCCATGGTCGGGTCGAACGTGTTGGCCGGGAACGTGGTCGCCCGCACGAGTACCGGATCCTGGCTCCTCGGGACGCTGTCGAAGGCGCCGCGCGGCGTGACATCGCGTTCGACAATGATGTCGCCCGGATTCGTGACCTGCTGCGCCATGGCCACTGTCGTTACACCCGCGGCAAGGCAACCGCAGACGACTGCGGCGATCCTCGCTGAACGCCGGCCTGCGGCTGGCGTGGTGATGCGTGCTGACATGTCGGTCTCCTGCTGTCCGGGGCGCACCCTCTGTGCGCCGCGCCGGACGCCGCGCCGCCCCGGCGGCACGGTTTGCTCTCTCGATCGGATTACCTTCTGGTGTAGCTGGTGATATTTCCCTGCGCGGCCTGCGAACCGTCGACCGGGATCGGCATGGGTGCGGGCGGCGCGATTTCGTCCCACAAGGTGACGTTGTTGCCGCCGTGCATGAGCTGCGGGGTGGCGGCTACCATCACCATGCCGACGGCGCCGCCGCGCTGGCGCGACAGCGTTTGATCGTCCAGCGCGCCGATGCCGGCCACCACGCTGTCGTCGTCTTGCGGCGACGGGTCGGCGGCGAGCGGACCGCTTGCGGTGTCCGCGGTGTCGTCGTCGGGTGTCGCGGCCAGCTTCAGCGTCGCGGACATCGCCCTCGGCGCGCCGAACGCGTCGGGCGTTGCAGGAATGACATCGGCGAACACCTTCGCGGCGGCCGAGGCGACTTGCGCACCGGCATCGAACGACTGCGCATGGGCCGACGGCGCAAGGGCGAGCAGCGCGGCAGCCGCGAGGGCGGCGGCACTGGCGTTGAACTGGCGTCTGGCGTTGAGGTGGTTGAGTCGCATGGCGTATCTCCTGGTGCCGGAGATTTAGCGAAACGTGTGCCATGTGCCGCAAACCGTTGATGCGCTTCGATTCGCGATATTTTCTGCGAAATTTGAATGGCCGATTTTCGTCAAAATGTTTCAGTGCTGAAACGCGCAATGCTGAATCGGGTCTGCGGATTGCTCGCAGGTAACATTTTGTGGAATGCCGTCTTATTCGGCGGCGCGCTAAGAGAAAGGAAACATCCGATTTATTTTCTTCGGACGATAAGGGAATATCGCGCAATGGAAGCCCTTCCATCCGTCCCGCATTGATTCGTTGGGCATATTTCCTATCCACGAGCCCAATGCATATAGTAAGCTTCAGAAAACGTCGTACTGCCCATAAGAAAAAAGGCCAAAAGGGCTACTGACACACACACGCCACGACTCGGGGTTATGCCGTCAGCAGAAAGCCTGTCCGTTCGCCGCCAATTCAGTCAATGCGGTGGAAATGGCGCTTAATGCTGCGTGTCTGGACATTCAGGTGCGTGCCGTCAATCTCCAACGCAGTGTTTGGCGAGAGGATCTGAATAATGGAATCCGCAACGCGGCAATTGATTTACGTGACGCGCGAACCTGACAAGGCGCTGCACGAGCGATTCGACGAGCGCGGCTGGCAGGTGGAGGTGGTCGGCACCGCCCGCGACGCGCGGCGGGCGCTGCGCGCAGGGCTTCCGGCCGGCGGCCTGCTCGACCTTTCCAGTCATTTCCATTTGCATGAGATCGGCTCGTTCGAGCCTTGCCTTACGTTGCCTAACGTCGGCTGGGTCGCGGCGACCACCACGGGCCAGCTCAAGGACGCCACGCTGCGCCGGCTCGTGCGCGACTACTGTTTCGATTACGTAACGGTGCCGTGGAACGGCGAGCGGATCGTCGATTCGATCGGCCACGCCTATGGCATGGTCTCGCTCGTCGAACCGGCCTCGAACGACACCACGGGCGGCACCGAAGGCGAGATGGTGGGCTCGTGCGAGGCGATGCTCGCGCTCTTCCGCTCGATCCGCAAGGTCGCGATGACCGACGCGCCGGTGTTCATCTCGGGCGAGTCGGGTACGGGTAAGGAACTGACCGCTGTCGCGATCCACGAACGCTCGTCGCGGCGCACCGCGCCGTTCGTGCCGATCAACTGCGGCGCGATTCCCCCGCATCTGCTGCAATCCGAACTGTTCGGCTACGAGCGCGGCGCGTTCACGGGCGCGAGCCAGCGCAAGATCGGGCGCGTGGAGGCGGCCAACGGCGGCACGCTGTTCCTCGACGAAATCGGCGATCTGCCGCTGGAAAGCCAGGCAAGCCTGCTGCGCTTCCTGCAGGAAGGCAAGATCGAACGCCTTGGCGGCCATCAATCGATTCCGGTGGACGTGCGCATCATCTCGGCGACTCACGTCGACATGCGTGCGGCAATGCTGGAAGGGCGCTTTCGCCAGGATCTGTATCACCGGCTTTGCGTGCTGCAGATCGACGAGCCGCCGCTGCGCGCGCGCGGCAAGGACATCGAACTGCTTGCGCGCCACATGCTCGAACGTTTCCGCAAGGACGGTGGCCGGCGCCTGCGCGGTTTCTCGCCCGATGCGATCGCCGCGCTCCATAACTACAGTTGGCCGGGCAACGTGCGCGAGCTCATCAATCGCGTACGGCGTGCGATCGTGATGTCGGAAGGGCGGGCCATCACGGCGCGCGACCTCGAACTCGGCGACTATGTCGAGGTGGTCCCGGTGTCGCTATCGCAGGCGCGCGAGGCGGCCGAGCGCCAGGCGATCGAACTCGCGCTGCTGCGCCATCGCGGGCGTCTTGGCGACGCGGCGCAGGAGCTCGGCATCTCGCGCGTGACGCTGTACCGGTTGCTGTGCGCCCACGGCATGCGCCATATGGAAAGCGATCCGCTTGCGCCGCATCCGGGGGGACTGGCTTCGGGGGGCGGGGCGTAAGTTCGGGGCCGGCGGCGCGTACGACACGCGCCGCCCGACCTGACCGCCGCGCGCTTGCTAAAATCGGGGTTTTCCATCCGAACCGGGCCAACCAGGCGTTGAGCCTGCCCGCCGAAGGAACCCCGCATGAAACAGTATCTCGAGCTGGTCCGCTCGATTCTCGACACCGGCACCTGGCAGGAAAACCGCACGGGCATCCGCACGATCAGCCAGCCCGGCGCGATGCTGCGCTTCGATCTGCAACAGGGCTTTCCGGCCGTTACCACGAAGAAACTGGCGTTCAAGTCCGCTGTCGGCGAACTGATCGGCTTTCTGCGCGCCTCGCGCAGCGCCGCGGACTTCCGCGCGCTCGGCTGCAAGGTCTGGGACGCCAACGCGAACGAGAACGCGCAGTGGCTCGCGAATCCCTATCGCGAAGGCCCGGACGACCTCGGCGGCGTGTACGGCGTGCAGTGGCGCCGCTGGCCCGCATACAAGGTGCTGGACGCCGGCGCGACGGCTCGCATTGACGACGCGCAGTCGCGCGGTTATGCGCGCGTGGCGGAATTCGTCGAAGATGGGCGGCCGCAGGTGCTGCTCTACAAGGCGATCGACCAGTTGCGCCAGTGCCTCGACACGATCATGCACAACCCCACCGACCGGCGCATTCTGTTTCATGCGTGGAATCCGGCGGTGCTCGAAGAGATTGCGCTGCCCGCCTGCCACCTGCTGTACCAGTTCCTGCCGAACGCGACGAAGCGCGAGATGTCGCTGTGTCTTTATATCCGCAGCAACGACGTGGGCCTCGGCACGCCGTTCAACCTGACCGAAGGCGCGGTGCTGCTGCATCTGGTCGCCCGGCTTACGGGCTACACCCCGCGCTGGTTCACGTACTTCATCGGCGACGCGCACATTTACGAGAACCAGCTCGACATGCTCAACGAGCAGTTGCGCCGTGAACCGTTCGCGAGCCCGCAACTGGCGATCTCGGAGCGGGTGCCCGAGTACGCGAAGACGGGCGTGTACGAGCCGGAATGGCTAGAGAAGGTCGAACCCGCGGATTTCTCGCTGGTCGGCTACCGGCATCACGAACCGCTCACGGCGCCGATGGCCGTCTGAGCGCGAGCGGCAACGGCGGCGGCCTATGAAAAAGGCCCGCGAACCTCAGGTTCGCGGGCCTTTCGCGCTTGATGGCAGCGCTCGATAGCCGCTTTCATGACCGGGGAGCCAAGCTCCCCGGCGCTCGCGCTCAGCCGTGCTGATGGTCGTCATGACCGCGGTTGGCGTGCTCGTCCGGATGGGGCGCCGGGTGCGGTTCCGCGTGGGGCTGCGGCTGCGGGCGGGGTTCCGCATGTTGCTGCGGCTGCGGACGGGCCTCCGCGTGCTGCTCGGGCTGCGGTTGCGGGCGAGACTCCTCCCGAGCCTGCTGCGGCGCCTGCGGCCTTGCCTCGGGAGCCTGCTCGAAGCCGCGCTGCGGCTGGCCTTGCGGCTCGCGGGCGTTCGCCGCCTCGCGGGTCTCGGGCTGCCCCGGGCGGCGGGCTTCGTTGCCGGGTTCGCTGCGCGCGGCCATCGGCGCATGCGGCTGAGTCCAGACCGGCTGATGCGCCTCGGCCTGGCCCGGCGCGTTCGGCGTGCCGCCTGCCGGACGGCCTGCGACCTGCTGCGGCGGATGCGGTACGCCATGCTCCTCTTGCACCGGCTCATGGGCGTTCGCCATGCCCGGCTGGCCGCGTTCGGGTGCGGGCACGCCGCCCGGACGAGCAGGTTGCGGCGCACCGCCCCCGGGGCGCTCCGCTTCGCGCATCACCGGCGAATGCGGTGGCACCACGCGCACGTTCTGTGCGGCCGCGAGCGGCGCATGCGCCGGCGCGGAGACGCGCACGACCGGCGCGCCGGCCCCCGGCACCGCGCCGCCTTCGTGCGCGAAGCGCTGGGCGAGGGTGTCGTGAAAGGCGGGCGGCGTGACGGCCGCGCGCGTTGCCACGACCTGGCGTGCCTGCAGTGCCGCGGGCGGGCGATAGTTCGCGCGCCGCAGGGCGCCGCCGAAGCTGCCCTGCACCGGCGCGATGCCCGGCGTGCCGGACTCGATGCGAGCGTTGCGCCATTGCTGCGGATCGACGCGCTGCGCGAAGCGCGCGACGGGCTGGCCATGGACGAAGTCCGTCGCCGGCACCGCCGTCACCGCACCCGGCACGCGATAGTTGACGAAGGTGTTGTGCACGTTGACGTTCGTGATGTTGGTTACGTGCACGTTGTTGACGACGACGGTCTGGTTCACGCGCTGATAGTAGTGCGGGCTCCAGCCGCCCCAGCCCGGGTGCCACGGCTCGCCCGGCCCGAGCGCGAACCAGGCGACGCCTGCCGCGGCCACGCCGCCCACGGTCAGGTCCACGCCCCAGTTCGCGTCGCCGCCCCCGCCGCCGACGAAGGCGACGAGTGCCGGCGCGTAGACGGGCGGAGCGCTCTCGACGAGCGGGCCGGGCACCCACGCCCAACTGTCGTCGACATAGGCCCAGCGGCCGTAGTGATATGGCGCGAAGCCCCACGGGGCATCGTCGACCCACGTCCAGCCCCACGGCGCCTGCCAGACCCAATGGCCGTCGTGGTAAGGCGCCCAGCCCGCAGGCTCGGCGTTCGGTACCCAGACCTCGCCGTATTGCGGATTCTCGCGCCAGTTGCCGTTGGCATCGAGGTCCTCGTAACCGGGCATGTCGCGCGACACATAGCGCGCGGAGATCGAGCGGTCCTCGGCCGCGTCGCGAGCCAGCGCCCACTGGTCGAAGGCGTCGGGCGGCGGCGCGGCGTTGCTCGCCGTCTCCTGCAGGTCGGTGCCCGCGAACTGGATCTGCTGGCCCGCCGACATCGGGATCTGGCCGTTCTCGCCGTACACCGTCACGCTGCCGCTGCGCACGGTCACCGTCGTCGAGCTGCCGTCCGGCGCCACGTCCACGCGATAGTCGCCGGGCTGATTCACGCCGAGCGCGAGGTTCGGCGTGTCGATTTCATAGGTGGTGCCGGCGGGCAGCTCGCGCACGCGCGTCGAAAGCGTGCCTTGCGCCACCTTCAACTGGGCGGCGCTGTCGCTGAGGTTCAGGATGTCGAGGCTCGTCTGCGCGCTCATCCGCACCGCCGTCGAGCCGATATGAAGTTCCGAGCGGGCGTTCGCGTCGTTCCAGAGCTGGTCGCCCGTCGTGAGCGGGCGGTTCACCTGGGCATAGGACCAGTCGGTGGTGCCGGCCGGTTCGGTCGTGACGGCGCCGGCCATATAGTCGAGCCGCGCGACGCGGCCCGGCGGATCGACGTTCGCGCCTTCCTGCGCGCTGGCGCCGGGCGGCGGGGCGGACTGAGCGAATGCCGGGGCGGCGGCGAGGTTCAGTGCGGCAAGCGCGGCGCAAGCGATCAGCGTGTGGCCGGTAAGCCGGCGGAATGAGGTGAGGGTCGGTGTGCGCTCTTTCATGTTTTTCTCCATGGCGCGCCGCTTTTTACGGTGCGTCCTGTGAAGCACTGTAACGGCCGTGCCTGTTTCCATGCGCGCGGAATTGTAAGACCTTCGGCTCCAGATGTAACAGAACGTGTTGCCGTGTAAGGATTGCAAGGTGGGGCGTGCGGATCCCTGCCTTCGGCGCGGGCAGGGATCGACGGGATCGGGATGGCGGCAGGGATGGCGGCGAGGATGGCGCAGCGATCTAGCCGGCCGTCAACGCGTCGAACTCGCGCTGACCCGCCGGCGTGATACGCAGCACGCGCGGCCGGCTCGCGCGCTCGATCCAGCCGCGCGCCAGCCAGCAATCGAGCAGCGCGGCACCCAGCGCGCCGCCCAGATGCGGTCGCCGCTCGCTCCAGTCGAGACAGGTACAGGCGAAGCGGCGCCGCTTCGCGTGCAGCGCGCCGACGTCCACGCCCAGGTCGCGCAATCGTGCCGCACCGTCGGGCGTCGCGTCGAGATAGCCGCCGTCGAAGACGAGCAAGCCGTCGTCGACGAAGCGCTCGAACACGCTGACCGCGACTTCGCCCGCCATATGGTCGTAGCAGGTGCGGGCGCGGCGCATTTCCAGCGGCACCGTGCGCGCGGGCCGTATTGCCGGCTGCGGCGTCGCCGCCTCGGCGATGTTCATGAGGGCTTCGATGGCCGCCGCGATGTCGGGTGTCGCGATCCGGTAGTAACGATGGCGGCCGCGCACGTCGAGCGCGAGCAGGCCGCCTTCGGCGAGGCGCGCGAGGTGCGCGCTCGCTGCCGAGGGCGACAGCCCGGCGATCAGCGTGAGTTCGCCGGCGGGCCGCGCGCTGCCGTCCATCAGCGTCCAAAGCATGGCGGCCCGTCCGGGATCGGCGAGCAGCGCGCCAATGCGTGACAGGCCGGGAAAGTGGCGGGTTTCGTCGAGAAGCGGGGCAGCCATGGCGGCTCCTTGCAAGGGCGGCACGCGGGTGCCCATGAACGCTACTCTAACCGCGCCCGGCATTCGACGTTTCACGTTAATCTGAAACATGAACCTTCCACGTGCTCGCCTTCCCGAGAGGCCCGGCGGAGGCTTAGGGTCGAACGGGCGTCTCCTGCGTGTGCCGGTGCCGCTGCGCTAGAATCTAAACCTCTCCCTCACCGCACGCAGAGATGAAACGCTTTCTGGCCCTCGCGGCTGCCTGCTCCCTCGCATTGCTGTGCGCGGCTTGCGCACAGGGCGGTCCTGCGCCGTCGAACGACGTAAGCGGAGTCACGATGTACGGCACCCTCGACGAAGGCATCGTCTTCCGGCATTGAGCGTGGTTTGGCAGGAATTGATGCCATCCTGATGTGACTGCCAGCCGGGGCGATGCGATGATGACTGCATCGCGTCTTCCCGCTTTGCGCCATGTCTCAATCGTCTGCCGCGCGTCACGTCGTTTTCGCCGTCGCCCCCGATCTCGTTCTGCTCGATGCCTGTGGGCCCATTGAGGCGTTCTGGCGCGCCGAGCTCGCGGTGCGCGCTGCCCGGCCCGCGCAGGCGGCTGGCGGCGAGCCCTGTGCGTACCGCGTCACGGTTGCCTCGGTGGCGGGCGGCGTGCTACCGACCTTCGCGGGGCTGCCCGTCGTCACCGAACGGCTCGATGCGCTCGATGCCGCCACCATCGACACGCTGATCGTGCCGGGAACGCCCGTCGACGACGCCACGCCGCTGCAGCCCGAACTCGTCGCCTGGATCGCGGCCCGTGCGCCGCACGCACGGCGCGTGGCCGCGGTGTGCACGGGCGCGTTCTATCTCGCTGCCGCCGGTCTGCTGGATGGCCGCCGCGCGACGACGCATTGGCGCAACGCGGCCCAGCTCAAGCGGCGCTTTCCGCAGGTCGAAGTCGATCCCGATCCGATCTTTTTGTGCGACGCGCGCGATGGCCGCGTGGTCTGGACCTCGGCGGGCGTGACGGCGGGTATCGATCTGTCGCTCGCGCTGATCGAGGAGGACCATGGTCACGCCGTGGCGATGCAGGCCGCGCGCCGGCTCGTGGTGTTCATGAAGCGGCCCGGCGGCCAGGCGCAGTTCAGCGAGGCGCTGGCGGCGCAGTCCATGGCGGGCGGCACGTTCGACGCACTGCACGGCTGGATGGCCGCGAACCTGCATACGGAATTGAGCGTCGAGCGGCTTGCCGAGGCGGCGAGCATGAGCCCGCGCACGTTTGCGCGGCGCTATGCCGAAGAGGTGGGGCGTACGCCGGCGCGCACGGTGTCGGCGATGCGCGTGGAGGCCGCGGCGCACGCGCTCGTGCAATCGCGCCGGCCGCTCAAGCGGATCGCCGCCGACTGCGGCTTCGGCAGCGAGCAGAACCTGCGGCGCGCCTTCGAGCGCAGCTATGGCGTGCTGCCGCTCGAATACCGGGAGCGCTTCGCGGCAGCGTAGGGCGTTGGGGGGAGGCGGGGCTCGGCCAGACGCTGCGCCGGCCCAGATGCAACCGTATAATCGACGCCTTCCCACAAGCAAGCTGCGCAAGCGGCAAACCCCACGAGCGGAGCCCATCATGAGTACGCCTTCCCAGCCGCTGGACCGTTCGGAAACGACGTTCCGCTTTCTGGCCGAGCCGACTTCGGTGAATTTTGGCGGTAAAGTGCACGGCGGTGCGCTGATGAAGTGGATCGACGAGACCGCCTACGCATGCGCGGCCGTCTGGTCGGGCCGCTACTGCGTGACGGTGAGCGTGGGCAACATCCGGTTTCGCCGGCCGATCCTCGTCGGCAACATGGTCGAACTGCGCGCGCGCGTGGTGGCGACGGGCCGCACCTCGATGCACATCCACATCACGGTGCATGCCGGCGACCCGAAGAGCGGCCAGTTGCGCCTCACGACCGATTGCCTGATCGTGTTCGTTGCCGTGGACGAAAACGGCAATCCGATTCCCGTGCCGACGTTCACGCCCGAAACCGAAGAGCAGCAGCGCCTCGCAAAGTACGCGCTCGACGTGAGGCATGCGCTCGACGCGATCGTCGAACTGAAGCCCGAGGAAGTCGCGAAGGGCCAGGTCTGACGCACGACTTTCGTGAACGCAAAGCGGGCGGCGAGGTTTCGAATCCTCGCCGCCCGTTTGCTTTGCGCGAAGGCGAAGCGCCAGCTACTTTTTCGGATTTCCCACCATGTCGGCGGGCTTGACCCACTCGTCGAACTGCGCCTCGGTGACGTGGCCGAGCGCGAGTGCGGCGGCCTTGAGCGTCGTGCCTTCCTTGTGCGCCTTCTTGGCGATCTGCGCGGCTTTGTCGTAGCCGATGTGCGGATTGAGCGCCGTCACGAGCATCAGCGATTCGTTGAGCAAAGTGTCGATGCGCGTGTGGTTCGGCTCGATCCCCACGGCGCAGTGATCGTTGAAGCTGAGCGCGCCGTCCGCGAGCAGGCGGATCGACTGCAGCACGTTGTGCGCGATCATCGGCCGGAACACGTTGAGCTCGAAGTTGCCGCTCGCGCCGCCGAAGTTCACGGCCACGTCGTTGCCGAACACCTGGCAGCAGAGCATCGTCACTGCTTCGGACTGCGTAGGGTTCACCTTGCCGGGCATGATCGAGCTGCCGGGCTCGTTCTCGGGAATCGAGAGTTCGCCGAGGCCGCAGCGCGGGCCGCTCGCGAGCCAGCGAATATCGTTGGCGATCTTCATGAGGCTCGCGGCGACCGTCTTGAGCGCGCCGTGCGCGAACACGAGCGCGTCCGCCGCGGCCATCACCTCGAACTTGTTGGGCGCTGTGACGAAGGGCACGCCCGTGAGCTTGCCGATGGTTTCGGCCACTTTCTGCGCGAACTGCGGATGCGCGTTCAGGCCCGTGCCGACGGCGGTGCCGCCCTGCGCGAGTTCATGGAGATGCGGCAGCGCCGACTCGACATGCCTGATGCCCTGGTCGAGTTGCGCGACATAGCCGGAGAACTCCTGGCCGAGCGTGAGCGGCGTGGCGTCCTGCAGGTGGGTGCGGCCGATCTTGACGATGCCGGCGAAGGCCTTTGCTTTGGCGTCGAGCGTGTCGCGCAGCGTCTTCAGCGCGGGCAGCAGATGCTTGACGATGCCGTAAGCGGCCGCGACGTGCATGGCCGTCGGGAACACGTCGTTCGACGACTGGCCGCGATTGACGTCGTCGTTCGGATGGACGAGGCGTGCCTCGCCGCGCTCGCCGCCCAGGATCTCGCTCGCCCGGTTCGCGATCACCTCGTTGAGGTTCATGTTGGTTTGCGTGCCCGAGCCGGTCTGCCAGACCGCGAGCGGGAACTCGCCGGGATGCTTGCCTTCGATGATCTCGTTGGCAGCCTGCACGATCGCGCGCGCTTTTTTCTCGTCGAGCACGCCGAGGGCGAGGTTGACCTCGGCGGCCGCGCGCTTGATCGTGGCTAGCGCGTTGATCAGCTCGGGCGACTGCTTCTCGGTCGAAATGCGGAAGTTCTGCAGGGAGCGCTGCGTCTGCGCGCCCCAGAGGCGCGCGGCGGGCACGGCGATCTCGCCGAACGTGTCGCGCTCCAGTCTTACGTCTTCGGTCATGGTGCACTCCGGTGAGTGGCGCGACGCCGGCGATGGCTCAGGCGCCGCTTTCGGGTCCGCTTTCGGTCCGCCTGGGTGTCCGGTCGAAGGCGGGAATTTCACAACTGATTGTCGACCGGCAACAGCAAGAATAGCCCGGTCAACAGATTTCGGCAGAAACCGGCGTTCGGATCGACGTTGTACGTGTGGATCATGCCGTCTTCCTCGTCGGTCCACACGAGCGGCCAGGCCGTGGCCGCGCCGTTGGTGCCGGCGGGCGTGGCGAGCGTCACGTGGTAGCTGACCTTGGGCGAGGTCGCGCGCGCGAAATAGCTCGCTACCTCGTGGGCGAGCACCGGGCTGTCGATGGTCAGCGCGAGCTCGGTGTTCAGGCTCGCGGAGCGCGGGTCGAGATTGAGCGAGCCGATCACGACGGTCTCGTCGTCGATGACGTAGGCTTTCGCGTGCAGGCTCGAGCGCGAATGCGAGCCGGCGATGCTGACCGGTCTGCGCGAGGGCACGTCCTCCTTGAACTCGTAGAGTTCCGCGCCGGCGCGCAGGAGCGGCACGCGATAGGGGCTGTAGCCGGCCTGCACGGCGACGGCGTCCGTGGCGGCGAGCGAGTTGGTCAGGAACGCCACGCGCACGCCGCGCGCGGTCAGCTTGCGCACCTCCTCGACTCCCGCGTCGTGCGGCACGAAGTAGGGCGTGAAGGCCTGCACGCTGCTGTGCGCCGTGTGGATGCGGTCGAGGAGCGACTGCATGGCGGCGCCCACTTCGCCGCTCGGAGCGGCCTGCGCGTCGGCGATCTTCTCCGGCGAGTCGGCGACGAACGAGCAGCGCGCCCACTCGAGGTCGAGCTGGTGTTGCGCGATCTGAACGTCGAGCGGCGTGGCGTTGAGCGGCTTCGCGTTATAGGGATCGGCGTTCTCGTGCCAGTGGCGGCGCAATTCGTCGCGCGCGGCGTCGAGCTCGCGCGGATCGAACTGCTGGCGGTTCAGCGCGCTCAAGGGATAGGCGACGCTGCTGTTCCAGTACGCGTCGAAGCTTGCCGAGATCTGCGCCGCGACCGGGCCGGCCGCGAGCACGTCGAGATCGGTGAACTGCAATGTCGGGCTCGCGCTGAAGTACTCGTCGCCCAGGTTGCGGCCGCCCACGATCGCGAGCTGGTTGTCCACGATCATCGCCTTGTTGTGCATGCGGCGCGTGAACTGGTCGAGGTTCGTGAAGAAGTTCGTGGTGCGCGCGAACATGCCTTCGCCCGCGCTGCCATACGGATTGAACACGCGGATCTGGATCATCGGGTGCGTGTTCAGGGCCGCCATCAGACTGTCGATGTCGTGGAAGTTCAGGTCGTCCACGAGCATGCGCACGCGCACGCCGTGGTCGGCCGCATAGAGCGCCGCGCCCAGCAGCAGCTTGCCGGTCGTGTCCTCGTTCGCGATGTAGTACTGCATGTCGAGCGTCTTCGTCGCGGCCCGGGCGAGCGCGATGCGCATCTGCAGGGAGTCCGTGCCGGTGGCGAGGAGGCGAAAGCCCGACTGGCCCGGGTGCGCGGCTTCGGGCGCCGCGAGCGCGGTGCCGAGGGCGGTGGGCGTGGTCTGCGGCAGCGCCTGGGTGGTGTCGCGCGGCAAGGCCGTGGCGGGCGGCCGCGTGGCGCAGGCGGCGACGAGCGTCGCGCAGAGGAGGACAAGAGCGGCGCGCAGGAATCGCGCGAAAGGGCGCGCCGCATTGCGGCGCGTTGGAGCTTGGGTCGGTGCGGGTGGCGCAGTCAAGCGGGGTCTCCCGTGCGGTCGTGGCGCGCTGTCTTCTTTCCTGCGGAGTCGGCCTGATTCTACGGGAGCGTGCTGGCGCGCGTACTGCCGCGCGCCGGCTTGCCGGCCCAGTAGCCCGCGAGCAGCGACCCCGAAAGGTTGTGCCACACCGAGAACAGCGCGCCGGGCAGCGCGGCGAGGGGGGAGAAGTAGAGCTTGCCGAGCGTCGCGGCGAGGCCCGAGTTCTGCATGCCGACCTCGATGGCGAGCGTGCGGCACACGGACTCGTCGAAGCCGAGCAGGCGTCCGCCCCAATAGCCGCCCAGCAGGCCGAGGCCGTTGTGCAGGACCACGCCGAGCGCGACCAGCGGCCCGACCGTCGCGATGCTCGCGTGCGTGCCGCCCACCACAGCGGCGATGATCGCGAGGATCGCGGCCATCGAGACGAGCGGCAGCACCGGCTCGATGCGGCGCACGAGCCCATGGGCGAGACGGTTGACGAGGAGGCCGATCAGGATCGGCAGGCCGACGATTTGCAGGATGCTCAGCAGCATGCCGCGCACGTCGACCGTGATCGAGGCATCGACATAGAGACGCGTGAGGAGCGGAGTGGCGAACACGCCGACGAGCGTGGACAGCGCGCTGATCGTCACTGAAAGCGCGACGTCGCCGCGCGCCAGATAAATCATCACGTTCGAAGCGGTGCCGCTTGCCACGCTGCCCACGAGCACCATGCCGGCCGTGAGGTCGGGCGGCATGTGCAGCGCTTTTGCGATCGCCCATGCGGCGAGCGGCATCACGAGGTAATGCAGGAAGATGCCGGCCAGCACGGGCGCGGGCCGCGTGAACACGCGCTGGAAGTCGGCGAAGGAGAGCGTGACGCCCATCGCGAGCATGATGATCATGAGCAGCGTCGTGACGTGCGGCGCGATTGGCGCGACCGCGCCCGGCACGAAGTACGCGACGAGGGAGACGAGCACGGCCCAGAGCGGGAAGAGTCGGGTGATCGGGGCAAGCATGGCGGGGTGGTCCGGTTTTGGTTTTTTGGGCGTGGCTGCGTTTGTTATCGGCCGATGCGGAGGCGCGCCTCATGGACAACTGGACGGCGACCGTGGCGCGCCCATTTTAACCGGACGCTTAACTGCCCGAGGCGCGTCAGGCCTGGCGGGCTCCGGTGGCCGCGACGATGACGCGCCGCAGGCTCATCCGGTGAAAACGCAGCGTCATCAGCACGGCGACCGTGGCAAGGCCCGCGGCGAGGCCCCACCAGAGCCCGCGCGCGCCCAGCCCGAAGTGGAACGCGAGCGCATAGCCGATCGGAAAGCCGATGCCCCAGTAGCCGAGCGTTGCCGCCATCATCGGAATGCGCGTGTCCTTCAGGCCGCGCAGGCAGCCCGAGCCCACGGTCTGCACGCCGTCGGCGATCTGGAACAGCGCCGCCACGCCGAGCAGCGAGGTCGCGAGCGAGACGGTCGCAGCGTTCGCGGGATCGTCGAGATGCAGGTAGAGCCCGACGATCCAGTGCGGCGCGAACACCATCACGAGCGCCGAGAGCGACATGAAGCCTCCGCCCAGCGCGAGCGCGACGAGGCCGGCATGGCGTGCCGCGCCCGGCTGCCCGGCGCCGGACCAGTAGCCGACGCGCACATTGGCCGCCTGGCCGATTGCGAGCGGCACCATGAACGACACGGAGGCCACGTTCAATGCGATCTGGTGCGCGGCGAGCGGCGTTTCGCCGAGCAGGCCCATCAGCAGGCCGGTGACGAGGAACAGCATCGCCTCGACTGCGTAGGTGATCGCGACGGGCCAGCCGATCGAAACGAGTTCGCCCATCATGGGCCCCGTGGGCCGCCGCGCGGCGACGAAATGCTGATGCGAGGGCCGCAGGTGCAGGAGCGCCATCAGGACGATGGCGGTGAGCCAGATCGTGATGGCGGTCGCCGTTGCCGAGCCGAGGAAGCCGAGGTGCGGCAGTCCCCACGCGCCGTGGATCAGCCCGTAGTTGAGGAAGCCGTTGACGAACACGCACGCGAGCGACACCCACAGGAGGCGCTTCGCGGCGCCGATGGCCGGCAGGAACGAGCGCAGGAGCCCCACGGCGATCAGGCTCGCGGGCGCGCCCCAGCGCAGCACGGCCGCGTAGTCGCCAACGTGCTGCGCGAGGAGCGGCGGTTCGCCAAGTCTGAGCAGGATGGGGCCCGCAAACGAGAGCAGCGCGAACGCGGGCAGCGAGAGCAGCAGCGCGAGCGCGAAGCCGGTCCAGTAGATATGCGGCACGTCCTGATCGTTCTGCGCGCCGCGCGCCTGGGCGACGCTCACGCTTACCGAAGTCAGCACACCCTGCAGCACCGTCACGACGACGAAGAACAGGTTCGCGCCGAGCCCGCCCGCCGCAAGCGCATCCGCGCCGAGCGAGCCGAGCAGCACGGTGTCGGTCACGCTCATGGCCATCTGCGAAAGCTGGGCGATGGCGAGCGGGGCGGCGAGGCGCGCGGTGTCGGCGGCGTGGCGGGAAAGCGTGGGCGGCGCGATGGCGCGCGCGGAGAGCGTCGGTCGGGTCATAAAAGACAAGCGGCGCGAAGAGTCGCGCCGCGCGGCGTTTTAGCGTTTTATCGGGCGTTCTGTCGGAATCGACAGCTTATTGCGGGTTAGCCCTATTGTCGATCACGAAGCCCACTTCTGGTGCATTTTCTTTCATTCCGCTTCGCGGATCGCGATGCGCGTGTCGCCCAGCAGCACGACCTGGCCCGCGCGGACCTTGCAGGTCTTGCGCAGTTCGACCTCTCCGTCCACCTTCACCGCCCCCGAAGCGACGATCTGCTTGGCCGAGCCGCCGCTGTCGGCGAGCCCCGTGATCTTCAGGAGGTTGTGCAGTTCGACGAATTCGCCGGTCAACGTGAAATCGAGATTGGGCATGGCGAGGTCGGCTCGGGGCGCGGGAGGATGCATTCGAAGGGTTCGCATCATACGGCATGCGGAGGATGGGGCCAACGGGAGGCTTTGAGCCTGAATACTGCCAGATCGCATCAGGATCGGTGCTTGCCGGCGTGGGGTGTATGGATATACAGTATGCGTCGCCCCTTGTTTCCAGACGCCCACTGCCGTGTCCAGCGTAGTCGAAAACCCCGCCGCGAGCGATGTCGTTGCCACCGCAGTTTCCACTGAGGTTGCCAACTGGCTCTCGAAGCTCAACGACGCCCAGCGGGCGGCTGTCGAGCATGGCGGCCCGGACGGTTTCGCGCCCGGCGCGACGCTGCCCCCGCCGCTCCTCGTGATTGCCGGCGCGGGGTCGGGCAAGACCAATACGCTCGCGCATCGCGTCGCGCATCTTGTCGTCAACGGCGCCGATCCGCATCGCATCCTGCTTCTCACGTTCTCACGCCGCGCGGCCGAGGAAATGAAACGCCGAGTGGGCCGCATCGCCGCGGGCGTGCCGGGCGCGGCGGCCGCGCTCGCGCAGGGACTCACGTGGGCGGGCACGTTTCACGGCGTCGGCGCGCGCCTGTTGCGCGAATACGCCGAGCAGATCGGCCTTTCGCCGGCCTTCACGATCAACGACCGCGAGGATTCCGCCGACCTGATGAACCTCGTGCGCCACGAGTTGGGTCTCTCGGCGAAAGAGCGGCGCTTTCCGTCGAAGAACACCTGCCTCGCCATCTATTCGCGCGTCGTCAACACCGGCGACACGCTCGTGAACGTGCTGAACCGCTCGTTTTCGTGGTGCCTCGAGTGGGAGCCGCAATTGAAGGCGCTCTTTGCGGCCTACGTCGATGCGAAGCAGAAGCAGAGCGTGCTCGACTACGACGACCTGCTGCTCTACTGGGCGCACATGGCCGCGGAGCCCTCGCTTGCCGCCGATCTGGCGGGCCGCTTCGATCACGTGCTCGTGGACGAGTACCAGGACACCAACCGCCTGCAGGCCGCCATCCTGCTCGCGCTCAAACCCGACGGACGCGGCCTCACGGTGGTCGGCGACGACGCCCAGGCCATCTACTCGTTTCGCGGCGCGACAGTGCGCAACATCCTCGATTTCCCCGCGCAGTTCGATCCGCCCGCGCGCCAGGTCACGCTCGAGCGCAACTATCGCTCGACGCAGCCCATCCTCGCCGCGTCGAATGCCGTGATCGATGCCGCGCGCGAGCGCTTCACGAAGAATCTCTGGAGCGACCGGCCCTCGGCGCAGCGTCCGCGCCTCGTGACGGTCGCCGACGAGGCCACTCAGGCGCGCTACGTCGTCGAACAGATTCTGGAGGCGCGCGAGACGGGCATGAAGCTCAAGCAGCAAGCCGTGCTGTTTCGCGCCGCTCACCACAGCGCGGCGCTCGAAATCGAACTCGCGCGGCGCAACATCCCGTTCGTGAAGTTCGGCGGACTGCGCTTTCTCGATGCCGCGCACGTCAAGGACGTGCTCGCGGTGCTGCGCTGGGCGGAGAATCCGCTCGACCGCGTGGCGGGTTTTCGGGTCGCCCAGTTGTTGCCGGGCGTCGGGCCCGCGACGGCCGCGCGGCTGCTCGACCAGGTCGCGGCCTGCACGGGCGCGTATCGCGCGGCCGAAGCGCTCGCGGCGTTTGCGCCGCCGCCGCGCGCCGCCGAGGACTGGGCCGCTTTCGCCGCGCTGATCGAGGATATCGGCCGGCGCGCGACGCCGTGGCCCGCCGAGTTCGAGCGCGTACGCCGCTGGTACGAGCCGCACCTCGAGCGCAACCACGAGGACGCGGCCGTGCGCCTCGCGGATCTGCTGCAGATGGAGAGCATCGCGAGCACCTATGCCTCGCGCGAGCGCTTTCTGACGGAACTTACGCTCGATCCGCCCGACGCCACGAGCGCGGAATCGGCCAATCCACTGCTCGACGAGGACTACCTGATCCTCTCGACGATCCACTCCGCGAAAGGGCAGGAGTGGCGCAACGTGTTCGTGCTCAACGGCGTGGATGGCTGCATCCCGTCCGATCTCGGCGCGGGCAGCGACGAAGAACTGGAAGAGGAACGTCGCCTGCTCTACGTGGCGATGACGCGTGCGAAAGAGGATCTGCACATCGTCGTGCCGCAGCGCTTCTACGTCCACAACCAGACCGCCTCGGGCGACCGTCACATATGGGCTTCGCGCACGCGCTTCATTGCAGCGGCGGCGCTGCCGCTCTTCGAGTCGCGCGCGTGGCCGCCCGCGCCCGCCGTCGCGCCGCCGAGCGCGGCCGGCCTTGCCGCCGCCGCGCAGGCGAAGATCGAGATCGGTGCGAAGCTCAGGAAGATGTGGGATTAGGCGGGCGAGGGTGGCCGCTCGGGGCGCCGGTAGTTGGACGCCCCGCGGTCAGACGCCCTCCTCAATTCGACTGGCGGCGCGGCTGGCTGCGCTGCGGCGGCACGAAGAAGTTGCGCAGCCACGCGGCGAGGCGCGTGAAGATGTCGTCGGGTTCCTCGACGAAGATTTCAGGCTTGAGCAGCCGCAGGTACTCCATGATCTGCTGCGCCTCCTGCTTCTGGAACACGCCATGCGTGATCGCGAGCCGCAACAGGCCGCGCAGCTCACCGAGGCGCTCGCGCGCCGTGCTGCCCGAGCTCGTCTCGCAGCCGATCTTCGCCTCGTAGATACGCTGGCGCAGCGACTCCGAGAGACGCCAGGCCGGCGTCTGCATCTGCTCTTCCAGCGTCTGCATGTCCTGCACGGACGACTTGATCTGCGCCGCGAGCGGATCGATCAGCACCTGCTCGCCCTGCGCCTCGTCCACGATTGCCGCCGCCCATTCGCGGCACTGCTTGGCCAGCTCCTCAGGCGTCCATTCGGGGCGCGAGGCGAAACCGAAACCGAACTCGCTCGCTTGCCGCATCAGGATCGACACGACTTCGGGAAATTCCTTGTCGAGCGTGCGCTTTGCCCAGGCATACTGGCCGCCCGTCAGCATGCGGTGCACCGCGTTCTCGGTGAGCGGCACCATGTTGTCCAGCAGCTTGGCGCGCAGAAAATCCTCGAACGCCGGCGTCGCGAACTGCGGGTCGAGCTTCAGCGAGACGCGCAGGAAGGCGTCGAAGTCCTTGCGCAGCGACGCCAGCGTTTCGTCCTTGAGATTGAGGGTGATGTGCCCCATTGTGGTTGCCCCGTGTGATCCTTGCCGCACTGCGCCGTGCTGGCTGTCGCCCGGCCCGGGTGACGCCGTGCGGCGCCTCCGCGAATATGCGAACACGCGGGCGACGGCGCCAAAGCAGGCCTTGACGGGATTAACGGCCTCGCGGAGCGAAACTTGAGACAAGCTTGGCTGGAGGCGGCGCGCGGCCGCGCGCCTTAGCGCAAAACGACGCCTTGCCAGAGAAAGAACACACCCAGGCCGACCGCGATCGTGACGAGCGGCCGCCGCGTGAGCACGCTGACGACGATGGCGGCGAGCGCGCCCACGAGCTGCGGATTGCGCCAGTTAAGCTCGGCGCCGTGACCGTGCGGCGAGACGGCCATCGGCACGATGATCGCGGTGAGTACCGTAACGGGCACGAAACCGAGCGCGGTGCGCACGAGCGGCGGGAACACGAGCCGCTCGCCGAGCACGAAGACGGCCGTGCGCACGAGCCAGGTGATGAGGGCCATGCCGAGGATCAAGACGACGTAGCTCATTGGCGGGCTCCGGCGGCGGTGCGCGGTCCGGTGCGCTGGGTGGCACGCGGCAGCGACAGCGCCACGCCCACTACGACGCCTGCCAGCACGGCGGCGAGCAGCCCGAGCTTGTACGGCCAGCCCTGCCAGAAGAAGGCGAGCGCGCCGGCCGTGACGGCAGCGGCCACATAGCGCACGGCGACGAGCTGCGGCACGACGATGGCGATGAAGGTGGCGACCATCGCGAAATCGAGCCCGAGCGACTGCAGGCCTGGGAAGGCGGCGCCGAACAGCAGGCCGACGGCGGTCCAGATCTGCCAGTTCACGTACATCGCGACGCCCGAGCCGAGGAAGTGCCAGGGCGAAACATCGTCGCCGGGCGGATGGCGGCGGAAGTGTGCCCAGGCGACGGCGAAGACTTCGTCGGTGAGGAGCCCGCCCAGCACGAGACGCCAGCGCAACGGCAGGTGCGAAACGTAGGGGGCGAGCGTCGCGCTGTAGAGCACGTGGCGCAGGTTGACGACGAGCGTGGTCGCCCAGATCACGACGAAACTCGCGTGCGAGGCAATCAGGCCGAGCGCGATGAACTGCGCGGACCCGGCGAACACGGCCAGCGACATGAGCTGGCCATGCCAGAGCGCCAGCGGGCCCGAGGTCACGAGCGTGCCGAAGATGACGCCGAACGGCGCGGCGCCGACCATCATGGGGATCGTGTCGCGCGCGCCCGCGACGAACTCTTGGGAACGGGTGGGGTGAGTGGTCAAGTTGTCCTCCTGAGACTGGAGGACAGCGTAGCGCCCCGGCCGGCGCCTGGCTTGTACGTTCTTGCGGCGGCGCTAATAGTGCTACTGGTGCTAATGGCGCTTACGGTGCCTGCCAGCGTCCCGGCGGCACGCCGAACATGCGGCGGAAGTGCCGCGTGAAGTGACTCTGGTCGGTGAAACCGGCGGCGCTGGCGACGTCGGCGACCGTGGCGCCCGCGCGCAGCGGCGCGAGCGAGCGCTGCAGGCGCAACTGCGTGCGCCATGCGTGCGGCGGCAGGCCGGTGGCCTGCGTGAAGAGCCGGGTGGCATGAAACGGCGAAAGGCCAACCGCTTTGGCGAGATCGGCGATACGCAATGGCGCCGTGAGATCGGCGGCGAGCAGGGCCTTCATCGTCTCCACGCGCGGATCGTCCGGCAAAGCGCGCACGGGTGCCGCCTCCGTGTGGGCATGGCGCGCGAGCAGGGTCGAGAGTGCATCGACGAGGGCGCATTCCACCCCCAGCAGATCGCTGCCGGGGCTCGGTGTGCCGGTCACGACCGGATTTTCCGCATCGGCCCTGGTCCGGGCCGCGTGGTGCCGGTCGACATCGGCTTCGAGTAGCCGGTGCGCGTGGGAGAGACGCCGGGCCAGATCGGGATCGCGGATCACCTCGGAGCCGAACCACGGCAGCGGCTGCGTTCGACCGGCGATTTCGTCGGCCAGGCCGTGCAGATAGTCGATCGGCACGTACATCACGCGATAGCGCCAGCCTTCGTCCACTGCGCGCGAACCGGTGTGCAGCTCGCCGGGATGGATGACCGGCACGGTTCCCGCTTCCGCCACGTACTGCGCGCCCCGGTAGCGGTAGCACTCCGCGCCGTCCTCGATCACGGGAATGGCGTAGGCCTCGTGCCAGTGCGGCGCGAACGTGTGCTCGTGATACTCGGCCGTGACGAGATCCGCGCCGGGCAAAAGCGGTGTGCGCCAGTAGCGGGCGAAATCTCGGAAACGGCGGGTGGTCATGGCGGCAAGCAATCGGGGCGGGCGTCTTTCAGTGTAGCGCGCCCGCGAGCGGACGGGCGAGCGGGCGCGGCGCGGGAAGGGCGCTAGCGCAGCGGGATCGCCGTGCCCGCCGGCACGGGCACGGCGGTGACGCTGTTCTTGGCGCTGCCGCTCACTACCCGGTCGCTGTAGGTCAGATAGACGAGCGCGTTGCGCTTCGCGTCCACCACGCGCACGACGTGCAAGGTCTTGAAGAGGAAGGACATGCGCTCGTTGAACACGTCGTCCTGCTGCTTGAGCGGCCCGGTGAAGGAGATCGCGCCCACCTGGCGGCAGGCGATGGAGGCTTCGGTCGGATCCTCGGCAATGCCGAGCGTACCCTTCACGCCGCCCGTGCGAGCGCGCGAGACATAGCAGGTGATGCCGTGCACCTGCGGATCGTCATAGGCCTCGACGACAACGCGGTCGGAGCCGGTGAGGTGGAAATTGGTGTTCACGCTGCCGATCTGTTCGGCGTGGGCGGTGGCGAGTGCGAAGCCGAGGGCGGTGCCGCTCAGCAGGGCGATGAATCGAGATGCGGACATATCGGATTCCCGAGGGTAGCGAACCGTCATTATCGGGCAGGCCGGTTCGCCCGCCAGTGCCTGGTGCACGGATAGCGGGCAAAGCCACGCGACAGCTCGTGCTGCGCAAGGGTGGCGCGAAAAAAGAAAAAGGCGTTGCGCGAAAATCGCGCAACGCCTTCGATTTTTGGCTCCCCGACCTGGGCTCGAACCAGGGACCTACGGATTAACAGTCCGGCGCTCTACCGACTGAGCTATCGGGGAACAGCAATACAGCAACTCTTCACGACATAAAAAAGCCCGTTGTGGTTAACGGGCTTTTGCGATTCTTTGGCTCCCCGACCTGGGCTCGAACCAGGGACCTACGGATTAACAGTCCGGCGCTCTACCGACTGAGCTATCGGGGATCAACAAAAGCAGAGAACGAGATTTTAGGAGGTACGGATGGGTCTGTCAATACCTCGGCGCCATCCCAAAAACAATTCCGTTCCGGAACGCAACGGCGCAACACGCGCCTGGGTTCAGCGCGATTAGCGTGCCAAAAGCGCGAGTTTGTCCTTCACATCCTTGAATTCGTCGGCTTCGGGCAGCGGGGCCTTGGTCTTGGTGATGCTCGGCCAGTCCTTCGCCAGCTCGGCGTTCAGGGCGGTGAAATGCTGCTGGTCGCCAGGCACGTCTTCTTCGGCGTAGATGGCGTTCACCGGGCACTCGGCCACGCACACGGCGCAGTCGATGCACTCGTCAGGATCGATCGCGAGGAAGTTGGGACCTTCGCGAAAGCAGTCCACCGGGCACACATCGACGCAGTCGGTATAGCGGCACTTGATGCAGCTTTCGGTCACAACGTGGGTCATTCAGGCAGCTCCTGCAAGCTTTTGTATCGTGGGAAGGCGCGTGGGCCGAAACCCTTATTGTAACTGAATGCGAATTTTCGCTGCGAGAGGCCCGCAAGCGCGCTTATATCGTTTCGTGATTAGTTTATGGCACAGCCCGGGACATCCCAGGCTCCCTGCCGCGGTCACCGTGAAATCTTCGCAAAGCGCGCTGCAACGCGCGTGGGCATGCCCGGCAGGGCGGTGAATGCGTACGCATTCGGGTAACATGGGCGCGCGTCCTCAGAATGCAGTCCGGCTGGCTCATCATGATCATTACTTCGCTGCTCGATACCGATCTCTACAAATTCACGATGATGCAGGTGGTGCTGCATCACTTTCCGGCCGCGAGCGTGGAATACCGCTTCCGCTGCCGCACGCCGGACGTCGATCTCGTTCCTTACGTCGACGAGATCCGCAGCGAGATCCAGAAGCTCTGCCGGCTGCGCTTTTCCGAAGTCGAGCTCGACTACCTGCGCCGTATGCGTTTCATCAAGGGCGATTTCATCGATTTCCTCGCGCTCTTCCATCTGAACGAGAAGTACATCTCGGTGACGCCTTCGCCGAAGAACAACGGCGAGATCGACATCGAGATCAAGGGGCCGTGGCTGCACACGATTCTCTTCGAGATTCCGGTGCTCGCCATCGTCAACGAGGTCTACTTCCGCAACACGCAGCACCATCCGCAATACGACGAAGGCCGCGAGCGTCTGCGCCGCAAGATCGAACTGCTCGGCGCGAAGCCCGAGTTCGCCGACTGCAAGATCGCCGACTACGGCACGCGCCGCCGTTTCTCGAAGCGCTGGCACGAAGAGGTGATCCTCACGCTCAAGGAGGATCTCGGCGAGCAGTTCACGGGCACGAGCAACGTGTACTACGCCATGAAGCACAATCTCACGCCGCTCGGCACGATGGCGCACGAGTACCTGCAGGCGTGCCAGGCGCTCGGGCCGCGTTTGCGCGACTCGCAGATCTATGGTTTCGAGATGTGGGCGAAGGAGTATCGCGGCGACCTGGGCATCGCGCTGTCGGACGTGTACGGCATGCAGGCCTTCCTGCGCGACTTCGACATGTACTTCTGCAAGCTCTTCGACGGCGCGCGCCACGACTCGGGCGATCCCTTCGAGTGGGGCGAGCGCCTGCTCAAGCACTACGAGGACAACCGCTGCGACACGCGCACGAAGACCATGATCTTCTCGGACGCGCTCGACATTCCGAAAGTGCTGCGGCTCTACGAGCGTTTTCGCGGGCGCTGCCGGCTCGCATTCGGCGTCGGCACGAACCTCACGAACGACCTCGGCTATCAGCCGCTGCAGATCGTCATCAAGATGGTCCGCTGCAACGGCCAGCCCGTCGCGAAGCTCTCCGATTCGCCGGGCAAGAACATGTGCGACGACAAGGCCTATCTCGCGTATCTGCGCCAGGTGTTCGGCATCGAGCAGCCCACCGAAGAAGAAAGCGCGGGCAAGTAGCGCCGCAAACGGGGCGAGGCGGCCAGCGGGGTGGCCCCGTTATAATCGGCACCAATGCCGCGCGCGAGCGCGCAGCGCTTTTCTTCAACGCAACGAGGATCGCCCATGGACACCACGGCCGCCCGCCGCAGCATACTCGCGCGCATTCGCGCGGCTCAGGGCCGCGAGGCGGCGCCCGCCGCGTCCGAGCGCGAGGCCGTGGCCGACTATCTTGCGCATCATCCCGAAGGGCCGCGGCCCACGCTCGAAGGCGACCTCGTCGCGCGCTTCGTGCGCGAAGCGCAGAAGATGTCCAGCACCGTCGAGGAAGTCGAAGGCATGGCCGCCGTGCCGGCCGCCGCGCAGCGCTATCTCGTCGAACGTGGCCTCGCCGTCAACGCAGTGGCCTGGGCCACGCTCGCTTCGCTCGACTGGGCTGCCGCGGGCCTCGCCGTCGAATTCCGCAAGCCCGAGGATCGCGATCTGGTCGGCCTCACAGGCTGCTTCTGCGCCACGGCAGAGACGGGCACGCTCGTTCTGCTTTCGAGTCCCGAGACCTGGGCCTCGGGCGCGCTGCTGCCCGAAACGCACATTGCCGTCGTGCCCGCGTCGCGCATCGTCGCGGGCCACGAGGACGCCTTCGCGCTGATGCGCGCCGAACGCGGCGAGTTGCCCCGCGCCGTCAACTTCGTCTCGGGGCCGTCGCGCACCGGCGACATCGAGCAGACCATCATCCTTGGCGCGCACGGACCTTACCGCGTGCACGTCATCGTCGTGCATGGCGCGTAAATGACGCACAAGCGCTGCGCCGCGGCGCTCGCCGCCGTCCTGGCGCTGCTGCCTGCCTGCGCGCATGCCGAAGGCGTCGACGGCGCGATGCTCCCCGCCACCTGGGGCCTGCCCTTCGCGGGCATGCTCTTGTCGATCGCCTTCTACCCGATGTTCGCGCCGGTATTCTGGCACCGGCATTTCGGCAAGATCGCCGCCGCATGGGCGCTCGCGTTCCTCGTGCCGTTCGCCGCGACGCACGGCATCGCCGCCACCTGGCCGATGTTCCTGCACGCGCTGATCGACGAGTATCTGCCGTTCATCGTCCTGCTCGGCTCGCTTTATACGATTGCGGGCGGCATCTGCGTGTACGGCACGCTGCACGGCTCGCCGCGCACGAATACGGCGATCCTCGCGCTGGGCGCGCTGCTCGCGAGCGTCATGGGCACGACCGGCGCGGCCATGCTGCTGATCCGGCCGCTCTTGCGCGCGAACGACAACCGGCGCCACAACGTTCACGTCGTGGTGTTCTTCATCTTTCTCGTGGCGAACGCGGGCGGGATGCTCACGCCGCTCGGCGACCCGCCGCTTTTTCTCGGCTTTCTGAACGGCGTGGGTTTCTTCTGGACTACGCAGCATCTCGTCTTGCCGATGCTGTTTGTCTGCGGCGTGCTGCTCGCCGTGTTCTACGTGCTCGACGCGCGGTTCTTCGGCCGCGAAGGCGAAACGCGCGCCGCGTTCCTCGACCCGACGCCCGACACAGGCTGGCTCGGCATCGGCGGCAAGTTCAATTTCGTGCTGCTCGCGGGCGCGATCGGTCTCGTGCTGCTGAGCGGGGTCTGGAAGCCGGGTATTGCGTTCGCGGTGCCGGGGGCGCACATCGAATTGCAGAACCTCGTGCGCGACGCCGGCCTCGTGCTGCTCGCGGTCGCGTCGCTTGTTTTCACGCCGCGCGAAGCGCGCGCCGGCAACGAGTTCAACTGGGCGCCCATTGCCGAGGTCGCGAAGCTTTTCGCGGGCATCTTCGTGACCATCGCGCCGGTCATCGCGATCCTGCGCGCGGGCGAGGCGGGTGCGTTCGCGGGCCTCATCCGCCTCGTGAACGACGCGCCGGGCCGACCCAACGACGCGATGTACTTCTGGGCAACGGGCCTCCTGTCGTCGTTTCTCGACAATGCGCCAACTTGGCTCGTGTTCTTCAATCTCGCGGGCGGCGACGCTTCAGCGCTCATGACATCGGGCGCGAAGACGCTCGCGGCGATTTCGGCGGGAGCGGTGCTGATGGGAGCGAACACCTACATCGGCAACGCGCCGAATTTCATGGTGAAGGCGATCGCGGAATCGCGCGGCGTGCGCATGCCGGGCTTCTTCGGCTATCTTGGCTGGTCCTGCGCGATACTGGTGCCGATATTTCTGGCGGCGACCTGGCTCTTTTTCGCCTGAGCGTCGCCCGCGTGTGCAACCGAAACTGAAGTGGAGAGCAACGATGCAGAAGATCTTCGTGGCGCGGCCCATTTTTCCCGACGTGATCGAGCGCCTCAAGCAGCATTTCGAGGTGGACTGGAACACCGGCGACGCGCTGCCGGCCGACGAACTCGCGCGGCGTCTCGCCGACAAGGACGGCGCGCTCACGGCCGGCGACCCGGTCAACGCCGCAACGCTCGCGGCGGCGCCGCGCCTGCGCGTGGTTGCGAACATGGCTGTGGGATACAACAACTTCGACATGGCGGCGTTCAACGCTGCGAACGTGCTGGGCACCAACACGCCCGACGTGCTCAACGAAACCACGGCCGACTTCGGCTGGGCGCTGATGATGGCGGCCGCGCGCCGCATCACGGAGTCGGAGCACTTCCTGCGCGCGGGCAAATGGGAGAAGTGGTCGTACGACATGTTTCTCGGGCCGGACCTCTACGGTTCGACGCTCGGCATCGTCGGCATGGGCCGCATCGGCCAGGCGATCGCGCGGCGCGCGCAGGGTTTCAATATGCGCGTGATCTATCACAACCGTTCGCGCGTCGCGCCGGAAATTGAAGCTGAACTGAATGCCGAATACCGCACGAAGGAGGCGCTCCTGCGCGAGGCCGATCACGTTGTGCTCGTGCTGCCCTACACGGCGGAAAACCATCACACGATCGGCGCGGCGGAGCTTGCTCTGATGAAACCCACGGCGACGCTCACCAATGTCGCGCGCGGTGGCATCGTCGATGATGCCGCGCTGGCCGAGGCGCTGCGCGAGCGCCGCATCGCGGCAGCCGGCCTCGACGTGTTCGAAGGCGAGCCGAAGGTGCATCCGGCGCTGCTGACGGTGTCCAACGTCGTGCTCACACCGCACATCGCGAGCGCGAGCGAGGCGACGCGCCGCGCGATGGCGAACCTTGCCGCCGACAACCTCATCGCCGCGCTGGGCGAGGGGCCGCGCGCGGGGCGCCCGCCCAATCCGATCAATCCTGAAGTCATGGGGAAAGCCCGTTCATGAGTCCCTTGCTGTTGATGTCCGTCGCGACGCTGCTGGTCGCGATTGCTCTCGTCGTCGCCCTCGTCGCGCTGATGCGCGCTCGCCGGGGTGACGAAGCCGAAGCGGCGCACGCGCTCCACGAAGGGCTGGACGCGCTGGGCGATCGTCTTGCCGCTTCGACCGAGACGCAGTCGCGCGCCGCCGAGCGCATCGAGCGCGAGCTGCGCAACGAGATCGCGCGCACGGCGCAGGCCTCGCGCAGCGAGTTCGGCGGCGGCTTTGCTCAGGTGCAGCAGGCGCTGGCCGCGCACCTCACGAGCATCGCGACGGTGCAGAACAACCAGATCGAGGGCTTCGCGCAGCAGCTCGTCAAGCTGACGGAGACCAATGCGCAGCAGCTCGAAGCGGTGCGCCAGAGCTTGCAGCAGCAGGCGCAGCAGGCGCGCGAGGAGCAGGGCAACGCGTTGCGCCATTTCGGCGGCGTGCTGGCGCAGCAGCTCGCGCAGCTCACGGAGGCGAACGACCGGCGCTTCGCCGAAGTGCGCGCGACGCTGGAGCAGCGCCTGAAGGATATCGAGGCGAACAACGCCGCGAAGCTCGAAGAGATGCGCCGCACCGTCGACGAAAAGCTGCATGCGACGCTCGAACAGCGCCTCGGCGAGTCGTTCAAGCTCGTGTCGGATCGTCTGGAGCAGGTGCATCGCGGGCTGGGCGAGATGCAGACACTGGCGGCCGGCGTCGGCGATCTGAAGAAGGTGCTCACGAACGTGAAGACGCGCGGCACGTGGGGCGAGGTCCAGCTCGAGGCGCTGCTCGAACAGATGCTCACGCCGGACCAGTACGCAAAGAACGTTGCGACGGTGCCGAAGAGCAACGAACGCGTCGAGTTCGCGATTCGCCTGCCAGGGCGCGGAGACGCCGACGGCACGGCCGCGCCCGTGTGGCTGCCGGTGGACGCGAAATTCCCGCGCGAGGACTACGAGCGCCTGATCGACGCGCAGGAACGCGCCGACGCGGCGGGCATCGAGGAAGCGGGCCGCGCGCTGGAGGCGCGCGTGCGGGCCGAGGCGCGCACGATTGCGGAGAAGTACGTCGCGCCGCCGCACACCACGGATTTCGCGCTGCTCTTCCTGCCGACCGAGGGGCTCTACGCGGAAATCCTGCGCCGCCCGGGCCTGACCGACCTGCTGCAGCGCGATTTCCGCGTGACGGTGGCGGGGCCCACGACGCTGACGGCACTCCTCAACAGCCTGCAGATGGGCTTCCGCACGCTCGCCATCGAGCGCCGGTCGAGTGAGGTGTGGCAGGTGCTGGGCGCGGTGAAGACCGAGTTCGGCAAGTTCGGCGACGTGCTCGCGAAGACGAAATCGCAGCTCGAGACGGTGACGCGCTCGATCGAGGCCGCCGAGGTGCGCACGCGCGCGATGAATCGCAAGCTGCGCGACGTGGAGGCGCTGCCGGGCGAGGAAGCGACGGACCTGCTGGGCGACGCCTTGCGCAACGGCGCCGCCGACGAGTAAGCGGCGTGCTCTGGCTCAGGCCGGCTGTTCGGCCGGCGCGGCGAGGCGTTCGAGCGCGTCGCCAGCCACGCGCACGACGCGCCATTCCGGCAGCACAGTCGCGCCCATCTTCTCGTAGAAGCTGATGGCCGGCTGGTTCCAGTCGAGCACGGTCCACTCGAAGCGTCCGCACTGACGCTCCACGGCGATGGCCGCGAGCGCGCGCAGCATGGCCGTGCCGAGACCCGTGCCGCGCTGCGACGGCTGCACGTAGAGGTCTTCCAGGTAGAGCCCGCGGCGGGCGAGGAAGGTCGAATAGTTGTGGAAGAAGAGCGCATAGCCGACGATCTTCCCGGCGTCTTCGGCCACCAGCGCTTCCGCTGCGGGACGCGCGCCGAAGAGCGCATCGGCGAGCCCCTCGGGCGTGCCGACGAACAGATGCGTGAGTTTTTCGAACTCGGCCAGTTCGTACATCAGCGCGTGCATGGCGCCGACGTCGGCCGGCGTGGCCGTGCGGATCGTGGCCGCCATTACGCTTCTTCCGGCGCGTCGGCGAGGTGGATCTCGATGCCGCCGAAGCGCGCCGCGACCCAGTTATAGGCGTGGCAGGCGATCCACAACAGGATGAAGCCGACGATCGCGTTGAGCAGCAGCGCGCTGAAGACGGTGGCCAGTTCGAAGGTGCCGTAGCGCAGGAACGCGACAACGGCGACGAGCAGCACGAGCGGCACGCTGAACGTCAGATACACGAGGATGAGCGCCTTGGCAGTCTGCCCCGCGGCAATGAACGAGATCTGTTTTTTCATGTGAGTCGGTCCGTATGGCGTGGTGGACGTATGGAATTCGGCAAAGGCTGGAAAGGGCTGGCTCGTGCTAGACGAGTCCGTCGAAAAGCATGATGTCGACGGCGTCGCCGGCGTCGAGATCGGAGGCTTCATGGGCGAGCACGATAAAGCAATTTGCCTCGCTCATGGTACTGAGCGCGCCGGAACTTTGTGATCCCGTTGGCACGACGCGCCACTCGCCGCGTTCGCCGCGTTCCTCCCGGCGCGCCTGGCCGCGCTGGAATTCGGTGCGGCCGGCCCGCTTGCGGATCGGCGCGTCGCAGCGCGCCGGGATCAGCGGCACGGGCTGCGGGGCGGCGCCGGCCATGGCGAGCAGGGCGGGGCGCACGATCTGGTAGAACGTCACCATCGTCGCGACCGGGTTGCCCGGCAAGCCGAAGATGAGCGCCGCACGTCCCGTGCCGGGTTTGCCGCCCGACCAGATGCGGCCGAAGGCGAGCGGCCGGCCGGGGCGCATTGCGAGGCCCCAGAAGGCGACGTCGCCGAGCGTCTGCAATTGCTGGCGCGTGAAATCCGCTTCGCCAACCGAGACGCCGCCCGAGGTCAGCACCACGTCGGCGCATTCGGCGGCCTGCTTCAGCGTGGCGGCGAGCGCGGCCGGCTCGTCGCGCACGAGGCCGAGGTCGATGGCCTCGACGCCGAGCCGCTCGAGCATGGCGCCCAGCGTGTAGCGGTTGCTGTCGTAGATGCAGCCCGCTTCCAGCGGCTCGCCCGGCGAGCGCAATTCGTCGCCGGTCGAGAAGTAGGCCACGCGCAGCCGTTGCTTCACGTCGACGTCGATGAGGCCGAGCGAGGCGATCAGGCCGATGTCGGCGGCGCGCAGGATGCGACCGGCGCGCAGCGCGGCGCTGCCCTTCGCGAGATCTTCGCCGCGGCGGCGGCGGTTGGCGCCGCACGCGACGGCTTGCGCGGCGAACGTCACGCAATCGCCCTCGCGCCGCGTGTGTTCCTGCGGGACGACCGTGTCGCAGCCGGCGGGCATCGGCGCGCCGGTCATGATGCGCACGCACGCGCCCGATGCGATCTCGCCTGCGTACGGATGTCCTGCAAAGGCCTTGCCCGCGACCTTGAGGGTCAGCGTGCCGCCGGTCTGGCTTTGCAGCGCGGCGCCGTCGAACGCGTAGCCGTCCATGGCGGCGTTGTCGTGCGCGGGGACGTCGATCGGCGAGATCACGTCCGTCGCGAGCACGCGCGCCAGCGCATCGCGCAACGGCACGCGCTCGCTTGCCGCGAGCGGTGTGACCCATTGCAGCACGATGGCCTGGGCGGCGCTTACGGGCAGGGCTTGAGGATCGTAACGGCTGACGCAACCGGACAAAGTGTTAAGCGTGGTCATCGGGTGGGGAGGCGGCGCGTTAAGCCCGGTCGGGTGCGGCGGTCGTCCTGGTGGGCATGCCTGATATGCGTCGGAGCGGTGGGACAGCGGGCGGCGGCTCGCGGGCTGCTGTCCGGAGTGCTCCCCGGGTTGCTCCCACTCGTCAGGCACGGTCGAGGTCGGCGAGTTGCTGCAAAGAGTTGATATTGTAAAACGCACGCTCCTCGGCAAAGGCCACTTCGACCACCTTGTGGCGCCCGTACCACGCGCGCACCTTGCGTTCGCCCGCGTCCAGAAAGGCAGCGAGATCGTCGGCAAGCGCCGTGCGCAATAACACGAAGACCGGGTGCAGTGAAACCTCTCCGGCGGCGCTCGCGGTGGTGACGGTCGTGATGTCGGCGTCTTCGGCGAGTGCCGCAGCCGACAGCCGCGCCGCCAGATCGGCGGGCAGCCAGGGCGAATCGCACGGCGCGGCCAGCAGCCAGTCGGTGCGCGCCGCGGCGAGTCCGGTCAGCAGTCCCGCGAGCGGGCCGGGGTAATCGGGCAGGGTGTCGGCGAGCACCTGCGCCTGCCAGGGTGCGCCGAGCGCCGCGTAGGTCTCGGCATGGCGGTTCGCGCTGATCGCCAGCGCGCCGACCTGGGGCGCGAGCCGCGCCAGCACGTGCGCCGCGAGCGGCCGGCCATGCAGTACTTGCAGCCCTTTGTCGGCGCCGCCCATGCGCTGGCCGCGTCCGCCCGCGAGCACGAGTCCCGTGATGGCGGCGGCAGTCAGGGTAGCGGACATCGGCTGGTTACCCGCCGATATAGGACATTTCGATGCGGCGTTCGCTGGATTCGGCGCGAGCGGCGGCACTGCCGCGCAACTGCGAGTAGCGGTCGGCGCGGCCTTCCCAGACCTGGGCGATGGCCGCCGAGATCGCTTCGTCGCCGGCGCCGTTGCGCAGGAGCGCGCGCAAGTCGTAGCCCATCGAGGCGAACAGGCACAGGTACAGCTTGCCCTCGGTCGAGAGGCGCGCGCGCGTGCAGGTGCCGCAGAACGCGCGCGTCACGCTGGAGATCACGCCGATTTCCCCCGCGCCGTCGGCATAGCCCCAGCGTTGCGCGGTCTCGGCGGCGTCGTGGGCTTCGAGCGGCACGAGCGGAAAGTGCTCGGCGATGCGCGCGACGACGTCCGCCGAAGGCAGCACTTCGGTCATGTTCCAGCCGTTCGAGCTGCCCACGTCCATGTATTCGATAAAGCGCAGCGTCACGCCCGAGCCGCGGAAGTGTCGCGCCATCGGCATGATTTCGTCGTCGTTGGTGCCGCGCTTGACCACCATGTTGACCTTCAACGGCGCGAGGCCCGCGGCCTGCGCGGCCGCGATGCCTTCGAGAACGTCGGCGACCGCGAAGTCGGCGTCGTTCATGCGGCGAAAGAGTGCGTCGTCGAGCGCGTCGAGGCTAACGGTCACGCGCGTGAGGCCCGCGTCGCGCAGCGTGCGCGCCTTGCGGGCCAGCAACGACCCGTTGGTCGTGAGCGTGAGGTCGAGCGGCTCGCCTGCTGGCGTGCGCAGCGCGGCAAGACGCTCGATCAGGAATTCGATGTTCTTGCGCAGGAGCGGTTCGCCCCCGGTCAGGCGGATCTTCGTGACGCCGTGCGCGACGAAAAGCCGCGCGAGGCGCTCGATCTCCTCGAGCGAGAGGAGGGCGGCATGCGGCAGGAAAGGGTAGTCCTTGTCGAACACTTCGCGCGGCATGCAGTAGACGCACCGGAAGTTGCAGCGGTCCGTGACCGAGATGCGCAGGTCGTGCAAGGGCCGCACGAGGGTGTCGAGAACCTCGCCGGCCGGCGCGCGCGCGGCCCCGCCGGCCGCGTGAGGCGGCAGCGTACGGGCATCGGCAACGGGGATGACGCGTCGGGACATCGTGGCTTCGTTCAGAGTTTGATTGAATTTTAGCCGAACCTCTGCCCCGCCAGCCTCGGGGAGGACCCGTGATATATCAAAAAAAAGCCCGCCGATATGGCGGGCTTCCTTGGGGCCGGGAGATGCCAGGCGTGACGCCCGGCATCTCCCGGCCGGACAGGCCTTACTGCGCCTGATGGTTCGTTTCGACCTGCTGCATCGGCGTCGTATCGGCCGGCGGCAGCGCCTTACGCTCGCGCGGCACGCGCGCCGGCTTCACGATCAATGCCGCCGCGGCCTGGGCGGCGTGCAGCTTGCCGCTGTCGGTGTTGACCCAGACGAGGCCGGCGGCGGCCAGCATCGGCTCCAGCGTCTCGGCCGACAGCGTGGCCGCGGCGGCCGGACGGGCCGGGGCTTGCGCCACCGGCGCGGCTGCGGCGGGTTCGGCTGCAGGTTGCGTTGCTGGCTCAACCGCTTGCAGCGCCGGGTGTTCCACCGGTTGCTCGATGGCTTGCGAAGCCGCCGGGGCTTCTACCCGGTCTTCCCGGGTAGCAAGTGTTTCAGCCGGGGTCGGCGCGGCCGGTGCGGTTTCGGCCACGGGGGCCACCGGCTCGGTCGCTTCTGCAGCGGCAGGCGCAACCGGTTCGGCAACGGCCGGCGTGACGGGCTCGACCGGCGCTACTTGCGCCGGCGCTTCCGCTTGCGTTTGCGCCGGTGCTTCCGACTCGACTGCTTGCGCTTCGACCTGGGTCACGACGGCTTGCGCCGCTTCCGGCAGTGCAGTCACGACCACCGATTCGGCGACGATCGTGTGCACGGCGACATCCGACGACGGTGCTTCGGCTGCGGCTTCCGCAGGTGCGGCAACGGGCGCGGCAACGTCTGCGGCGTGTTCGGCTTCCGCCGGCGCTGCGGCTTCGGCGGCATCGTCCTGCGCGCCTTCCGCGCTTACGTCGGCGACACCTTCGGTCTCGCGCTCGCGACGGCCGCCACGGCGGCCGCGACGGCGGCGGCGGCGTTCCTCGCCATCGCGCGGTGCGCCCGCGTCGTCATCGCCGGCACCCTGCGCGACGCCTTCCGTCAGCACGGCGCCGGTGTTTTCGACCGAGGCGGCGTCGAGACGCGTTTCCTGGGCCTCGGCGGCTTCGGTCTGCTGCGTACGGCGGCGTTCGCCCCGTTCGCCGCGCTCACGGCGTTCGCTCCGCTCCTGACGTTCACCCCGTTCCTGGCGCTCGCCGCGCGGTGCGGCGGCTTCTGCCTGGTCGGCGCGGTGCTCGCCGCGTTCCACGCGTTCGATGCGCTGTTCGCGCTCGCCGCGGCCTTCGCGCCCCTCACGGGCTTCACGCGGCTCACGGCCTTCGCGTCCCTCGCGCGGTGCACGACCCTCGCGTCCTTCACGCGGTTCGCGTTCCTCGCGGCGCGCCGACGGTTGGCCGGCACGTGCACCGCCCGCCGCTTCGCCGCGGCCAGCCGCATCGCGGCCGCCCGAACGACGATTGCGGTTGCGATCGCCGCCGGCTTTCTCGCCGCGCTCACCGCGCACTTCGCGCGCCGGGCGGGCTGCCTTGTCCTGCCCGGCCGGCGCCGGTGCGGGAACCGCGGCCGGTGCGTTGCCGAAGAGGCGCTTGACCCAGCCGAAGAATCCGCCACCGGCCGGCGTGACAGCGACCTGAGCGGCCGCGGGCGCAGCTTCGGCAGGCTTGACCGGCGCGCTCGGCGCCGGACGCTCCGGCGTAATGCCCTTCACCGCGGCTTCCTGCTTCGGCTTGGCTTCGGCGGTGCGCTTGCTGTAGCCCGTTTCCGATTCAAGTTCGCGAGCCGCTTCCTCGGCCATCTTCCACGAGGCACGCGGGTCGTCGAGGCGCGCGTCGTCGTGACGCAGGCGTTCGAGCTTGTAGTGCGGCGTTTCCAGATGCTTGTTCGGGATCAGGACGACGGCGACCTTGAAGCGCGATTCGATCTTGTTGATTTCCGAGCGCTTTTCGTTCAGCAGGAAGGCGGTCACTTCGACCGGCACCTGACAGTGGATCGCCGCGGTGTTTTCCTTCATCGCCTCTTCCTGGATGATGCGCAGGACCTGAAGCGCCGACGATTCCGTATCGCGGATATGACCCGTGCCGTTGCAGCGCGGGCAGGTAACGTGGCTGCCTTCCGAGAGAGCGGGGCGCAGACGCTGGCGCGACAGCTCCATGAGGCCGAAGCGCGAGATCTTGCCCATCTGCACGCGCGCGCGGTCGTGGCGCAGCGCGTCCTTCAGGCGCTGCTCGACTTCGCGCTGGCTCTTGGCCGACTCCATGTCGATGAAGTCGATCACGATCAGGCCGCCCAGGTCGCGCAGACGCAACTGGCGCGCCACTTCGTCGGCGGCTTCGAGGTTGGTGCGCGCGGCGGTTTCCTCGATGTCGGCGCCCTTGGTGGCGCGCGCCGAGTTCACGTCGATGGCGACGAGCGCCTCGGTGTGGTCGATCACGATCGCGCCGCCCGAGGGCAGCGGGACGGTACGCGAATACGCCGTCTCGATCTGGTGCTCGATCTGGAAGCGCGAGAAAAGCGGCACGTCGTCGTGGTACCGCTTCACCTTGTTGACATTGTCCGGCATCACGATATCCATGAAGGCGCGCGCCTGGTCGTGGATCTCGGTGGTGTCGATGAGGATTTCGCCGATGTCGGGCTGGAAGTAGTCGCGGATCGCGCGGATCACGAGGCTCGATTCCAGGTAGATCAGCATCGGCTGACCGCTCTGGCCGGCCTGCGAGGCGGCTTCGATCGCGCGCCACAGTTGCAGCAGGTAGTTCAGGTCCCACTGGAGCTCTTCGGCGGAGCGGCCGATGCCGGCCGTGCGCGCAATGATGCTCATGCCGTCCGGCAACTGGAGTTGCGCCATGGTTTCGCGCAGTTCCTGACGGTCGTCGCCCTCGATGCGGCGCGACACGCCGCCGCCGCGCGGGTTGTTCGGCATGAGGACGAGATAGCGGCCGGCGAGCGAGATGAACGTGGTGAGGGCGGCGCCCTTGTTGCCGCGCTCTTCCTTCTCGACCTGGACGATCAGTTCCTGGCCTTCCTTGAGGGCGTCCTGGATACGCGCGCTGCGCATGTCCACGCCTTCACGGAAGTACTGGCGGGCGACTTCCTTGAACGGCAGGAAGCCGTGGCGGTCTTCGCCGTAGTTGACGAAACATGCTTCGAGCGACGGCTCGATGCGGGTGATGACGCCCTTGTAGATATTGCCTTTGCGCTGTTCGCGCCCGGCGGTTTCGATGTCGATGTCGATCAGCTTCTGTCCATCGACGATGGCGACGCGCAGCTCTTCCTGCTGCGTCGCGTTGAACAGCATTCGTTTCATTGAACGGCTCCAGAGCGGCTTCGCGCGCAGTCCGTCGCGGTGCCGGGCGAAAGGCCGGGCGGCACCTGGACGGGCAGCGGCATGCCGCGCCTTATCGTGTTTTCACAAGCACGCGGGAGCAGGAACGATGGCGGGGAGAATTGCCTTCAGTGGGTCTGGCCGGAGCGATGCGCAGCACGATGGCTGCCATGCCCGGACGGACCGCGGGGCTCATGCGAATACGGCTTCAACAAGCGGCGCGAGTTGCCGCGGGAGCGCGACGACGCGTAATACCTGCGCTTCCCATCCGGGCGCCGGGTGCGCGATGCAGGGCATCGGAACGCACGGCCGCGACCAGTACAACCGGCATCGACCGCAGCGGCGAACCGCGCGCGCTGCTGGCCGGATCAGTTTCGCGACCGCCGGTTTCAAACCGGCCGGCCGCGCACGGGAAGCTTTCAGGTAACGCCCGTCTTCCCCCTCGGGGTGTCTCGCCATTGTTGACGTCGCCTTGTCCCGCACGTTACGCAGGACGCTTCGGGCGCTCGCCGTTATTCGCCACCGGCGCGTCCTCTCGACGGCCACTTCGACCGTGCGGCAGGATTCGCCGGATGAATTCTTTATACCAACCTTCCGTTACCGTCGGAGCCCGCTGTCAACCGAACGTGCCTGTGGGCGCCGTCCCTGCCGATGCGAACTTCCGTGCGTGCAACTCGTTGCTTCTCAGCTTTCGGGGTAAGCAACTCGCCCCGGGCGCAAGTAAAATAACGGTTTATCGCTTGCTGCCAGCGCAGGCGGCGCGGTTTCGGGACCCGACGGATTTTTAGCCGTTCGGTCGACCTTCGCGCGAGCGCTGGGCAAATTATATTCAGAATGAAAGGGTTAGGCAAAATATCCCAGAATCAGGTCGCAAGCGACCAGGTTTCTTACGTCGAAGTCGATGAGGGCTCGGCCGGTCAGCGCATCGACAATTTCCTCCTGCGCGTCTGCAAGGGCGTGCCCAAAAGCCATATCTACCGGATCTTGCGCAGCGGCGAAGTCCGCGTGAACAAGGGCCGGATCGATGCCCAATATCGGCTTGTCCTTGGGGACGTGGTGCGCGTGCCGCCCATCCGCACGGCGCAGACCGACGCCGGCGCCGCCGCGCCCGTGCCGGTACCGGCCGCCCAATTTCCGGTGCTCTACGAGGACGAAGCGCTGCTCGTGATCGACAAGCCGGCGGGCGTGGCGGTCCATGGCGGCAGCGGTGTGGCGTTCGGCGTGATCGAGCAGTTGCGCGAGGCGCGGCCGCATGCGAAGTTCCTCGAACTGGTGCACCGGCTCGACCGCGAGACCTCCGGCGTCCTCATGCTGGCCAGGAAGCGCGCGGCGCTGGTGGGCCTGCACGAGCAGATCCGCGAAAACCGGATGGACAAGCGCTACTACGCCTGCGTCCACGGCGACTGGGCGAGCGACTGGGGCCGCCGCCGGGTGGTGAAGGAGCCATTGCACAAGTTCCTGACCCCGGAAGGCGAGCGGCGCGTGCGCGTGCAGCCCGACGGCCAGCCATCGCATACGGTTTTCAACCTCGTCGAGCGCTGGCCGGAGTACGCTCTGCTCGAAGCCGAGCTGAAGACGGGCCGCACGCACCAGATCCGCGTGCATCTGGCGCATCTCGGCCTGCCCATCGTCGGCGACGCCAAATACGGCGACTTCGCGCTGAACAAGGCGCTCGCGCGCCCGGCCGCCAGTCCCGGCATCAAGCGCATGTTTCTGCACGCGTACCGGCTGAAGCTTGCGCACCCGATCACGGGCGAGACGCTGCAGTTCGAGGCGCCGCTGCCCGCCGAGTGCCGCCGCTTCGTCGAGTCGCTGCGCGCGCAGCGCGACGGCGCCGAAGGTGACGCGGGTGCGGAACAGGGGCGAGAACAGGGGTGAGACGCGGGCAGGCCTGCCGCGCAACCCGAATAGAACAATACGTTTGGAGAAGCACCGCATGGCCAGAGAGCAATTTGATCTGATTGTGTTCGATTGGGACGGCACGCTGATGGATTCGACGGCCCACATCACGCGCAGCATCCAGGCGGCTTGCCGCGACCTGGGGCTGCCTGTGCCCGGCGACGAAGCGGCGAGCTATGTAATCGGCCTCGGCCTGCGCGAGGCGCTGCAGATTGCGGCGCCCACGCTCGATACGGCCGACTACCCGCGTCTTGTCGAGCGCTACCGCGTGCATTACCTGCTCAACGAGCAGAAGACCGAACTCTTCGCCGGCGTGCGCGAGATGCTGGTCGAGCTGCGCGAGGTCGGTTACCTGCTGGCCGTGGCGACGGGCAAGAGCCGCGTCGGGCTGAACCGCGCGCTCGACGAGGCGCGCCTCACGAGCCTTTTCGACGGCACCCGCTGCGCCGACGAAACCTTTTCGAAGCCGCATCCGGCGATGCTTCACGAATTGACGCGCGAACTGGGGCAGGATCCGGGGCGCACGCTGATGATCGGCGACACGACACACGACCTGCAGATGGCGATCAACGCGGGGGTGGCGGGTGTGGGCGTCGCATATGGCGCGCACGCGGCGGGTTCGCTCGAAACCTTGGAGCCGCGCTACATCGCCCCCGATGTGGCGGCGCTGGCCACCTGGCTGCGGGAGCACGCATGACGGAAGCGCTGATCGATCCGGTGCGAATTTGTGCCGCGGAGGCGCTGCTCGACGGCGGCGCAGGCCAGCGCATGAACGCCACTTACGTGGGCGGCGACGCGGTGGTGTTCTTCGTTCGCTATGGCGGCGAGGTCTACGGCTACCTGAATCGCTGCGCTCACGTGCCCATGGAGCTGGACTGGGTCGAGGGCCAGTTCTTCGAGTCGTCCGGCCTCTACCTGATGTGTGCGACGCACGGCGCGATCTACGAGCCCGACACCGGCAAATGCGTGGGCGGACCATGCCGCGGCGGCCGCCTGCGGCCCGTGCGTGTCGAAGAACGGGACACGCCCGAGGGCCGTACGGTATTCTGGCTTCCCGATGGCGATCTGCGCCCGACCCAACCCTGACCACGCACCGCTCGCATGTCCGACAATCCGACCCCTGAATCGAACGAACCGGTCCGCCCCAAATCGGCTGAAAGCGCGGCTGACCGCAATGCGTCTGCGCCCGGCTGGGAGCGCGAGGCGCTCGAGCGTATCGCGCTGGCGGCGATCCACGAGCAGCGCGCGGCGCGGCGCTGGAGAATATTCTTCCGCTTCGCCTTCCTCGCGGTGCTGCTGGTGATTGCATGGAGCGTGCTGGACCTTTCCGGCGCGCGCGTCGAGGGCGACAGCCGCCACACGGCGCTCGTGTCGCTCGACGGCGAGATCGCCGCCGATACGAGCGCGAACGCCGAAGACATCAACAGCGCGCTCGACAGCGCCTTCGACGACGACGGCACGGCCGGCGTGATCCTGCACATCGACAGCCCCGGGGGCAGCCCCGTGCAGGCGGGCATCATCAACGACGAAATTTTGCGGCTGCGCAAGAAGTACCCGGCGATCCCGCTCTACGTCGTGGTGGGCGACATGTGCGCGTCGGGCGGCTACTACGTTGCCGCTGCCGCCGACAAGATCTACGTGAACAAGGCGAGCATCGTGGGTTCGATCGGCGTGCTGATGGACGGCTTCGGGTTCACGGGTCTCATGGACAAGCTCGGGATCCAGCGCCGCCTGCATACTTCGGGTGAGAACAAGGGCTTTTTCGACCCGTTCTCGCCGGAGACGCCGCAGATGGACGCCCACGCCCAGGACATGCTCGATCAGATCCACCAGCAGTTCATCGACGCCGTGAAGACCGGCCGCGGCAAGCGTCTGCACGATACGCCCGACCTTTTCTCGGGCCTTTTCTGGACGGGCGAGAAGAGCGTGGAACTGGGTCTGGCAGACGGCTTTGGCGACACCGACTACGTGGCGCGCGAGGTCATCAAGGCGCCCGATATCGTCGATTACACGGTCAAGCAGAGCCTCACCGACCGCGTCGCGAAGCGTTTCGGCACGGCAGTGGGCTCGGCCGCGATGCACGCGCTGATCGCGAGCGGCCAGGTCGCTGTCCACTAGAACCGCGGCTTTTGCGATGAACGGCCATCCGTGCCTCGTGCGCGGGTGGCCGTTGCGCTTTGGGGTAGCGACTTCGCGTTGTGTCGCGTTGCCCCGGTCGCGTCAGGCGGCGAGGAGCAGAAAGATGGCCGGCCGCTTGTGCAGATCGGGTGCGGGCTTTTTCTTCCAGTCGGCCACTGTTCGGCTCACGATCGTTTCCGTCGGCAGCGTGAGGTCGACGGCGACGCACACGAGCGTCGAGGGTGCGCAGCTCGCGAGTAGCGCATCGAGCATCGTCCGGTTGCGGTAGGGCGTTTCGATGAAGATCTGCGTTTGCTTCGCCTTGCGCGAGTGCTGTTCCAGCTCGCGCACCTTCTTCGCGCGTTCGTTCGCATCGACGGGCAGGTAGCCGTGGAACGCGAAGCTCTGGCCGTTCAGGCCCGAGGCCATCAGCGCAAGCAGGATTGAGCTGGGCCCCACGAGCGGCACGACCTTGATGCCGCGCTCGTGTGCCCGCCGCACGAGCAGTGCGCCGGGGTCCGCCACGGCGGGCACGCCCGCCTCCGAGACGAGACCTGTGTCGATCCCCGCGAGGAGCGGCGCGAGCAGCTTGTCGATCTCGGCGGGCGGCGTGTTGACGTTCAGTTCGCGAATCTCGATTTCCTGGATCGGGCGCGTCGTGCCGACCCGCTTGAGGAAAGCGCGCGTCGTCTTGGCGTTTTCGCCGATATAGCTCGCGAGCGTACCCGCGCGCTCGCGCACCGGAGCAGGCAGGACGGCCGCGAGCGCGGCCTCGTCGCCGTCGCCGAGCGTGTTCGGAATCAGATAGAGCGTACCGGTCATCGGGCCTCCAGCAGCGGGTAGCCCGCCGTGAGCAGCATGCGCGTGAGCGCGATGAGCGGCAGGCCGATCAGCGCAGTGGGGTCGTCGGATTCGATCGCCTCGAGCAGCGCAATGCCGAGGCCCTCGGACTTCGCGCTGCCTGCGCAGTCGTAGGGCTGTTCGGCGCGCAGATAGGCGTCGAGCGCCGCATCGGAGAGCGGCCGGAAGCGCACCTTCGTCACGACATCGACCGTATCCGTTTGGCCAGTAGCGGTGTCGAGCAGGCTGAGCGCGCTATGGAAAAGCACCTCGCGGCCCCGCATCGACTGCAACTGGGCCAGCGCGCGCTCATGAGTGCCGGGCTTGCCGATCTGCTTGCCGTCGAAGGTTGCCACCTGGTCGGAGCCGATCACGAGCGTGCGGCCGGCCGTGGCGGGCAGCGCGCTCGCCACGGCGCGGGCTTTGGCTTGCGCGAGTCGCAGCGCCGTGGCTTCCGGCGTTTCGCCGGCGTGCGGCGTTTCGTCGACGGCGGGCACCGCGGTGTCGAACGGAATGCGCAGCCGCTCCAGCAGTTCGCGGCGGTAGCGTGAGCTGGACGCGAGAATCAGCGCGGGGCGGCTCGGGGAGGGGGCGGCGCCTCGGTCCGTAGGGGATAAGTCCTGCATGTTCGGTTGATCGTAGAAAGAGGGGCGGATAGAGAGGGTGCTAGAAGGGAAAACTCTGCCCGCACAGGCACTTGCGTGCAAGCCGTTAAGTGTTTGACTCCAAAAGATAAAGGCGTTATGATTTTGGGCTTTTCATCGGTGCGCGCGTTTCGCACGCCTCTTTTTCTTGCCCCTTCGTGGGGTGGGCTGTGGCGGAATGGCCGGCGGCAAAGCGCTGCAGGGCTTGCACGCCTCGCGAGCCAGTCAGGCTTAAAAGAGGCGCAGTTCGCAAGCGCGGCTTGCCAGGCGCTGCGACACGCGCGAGACTGGCGCGTAGGCAACGACGCAGGAGCGCACAATGACCGAACTCACTGGCAAGCCCGCAGGCGCCATCGCTTCGCTTAACCCACGCGATCTCGATCTCTTCGAATTCGCGCGCAGCGGCCGGGAAGCTGCAGGAGCCGTGCGTCTCTCGCAGCTGCCGCGCATGTTAAACGAAGTCGCGGCGGACGCGCCAGATCGCGACACAGTTTTTACGTGGCAGGCGGCAGGGTTCACCCAGGCGGAATTGCAGGATGACGGCACCGAAGGACCGCAACCGTATCTGCGGCTTGCGGTTCACGGTAGCGCATGGATTACGTGTCAGCGTTGCCTTGCTCCCTACGAGCAGGCATTCGACGCTGACCCGGTCTTCCGTATCGTCCAGACGGAAGAAGAGGCGGACGAGTTTCCGCTCGACGACGATGACGTCGATGTGATTGTGGGCTCGCGCCATTTCGATCTCGTCGACTTGATCGAAGAGGAGCTGTTGCTCTCGCTGCCGCTCGTGCCGAAGCACGAAATCTGTCCGGCGGTGCACGAAAGCCTCGCCTCGGGTGCCGACGGCGCGGAAGGCGTGGACTCCGTGGACGACGTGCCGGAGCAGGAAATCGAGACGCAAGAGCGCGTCAACCCGTTTGCGGCGCTCGAATCGCTCAAGAAGGACGGTCCCGGCAGCAAGCACTAACGCTGCTGCTGGTGGCGCGCAGTACATCGTAGTACCCATTCGTAGGCCCCCTCCGGGAGTCCTGCCAACCCCTTGGGTGGCGGCGGTCGGATCGGGTTGTGTTAGAATTCGCGAAATTCTCAGGAGTTATCATGGCAGTTCAACAAAACAAGAAGTCGCCGTCGAAGCGCGGCATGCACCGCTCGCACGATTTCCTCACGGGCGCTCCGCTGGCTGTCGAGCCGAGCACGGGTGAAGTGCATCTGCGTCACCACATCAGCCCGAACGGCTACTACCGCGGCAAGAAAGTCGTCAAGACCAAGAACGACTAATCGTTCCACTGTGCGGCGCCCGCTTGATCCGCAGGATCATCGAGCGGTGCTGTGCATGGCGATTCCGTTCGCTTGACAATTTTTCGGCTCGGCAAAAAAGGCGGCATTCAACTGCCGCTTTTTTGTGCCTGAAATCCGTCGCATTCCATGACTGTTACGCTCACGATAGATTGCATGGGAGGCGACCACGGACCGTCTGTGACGGTGCCTGCCGCAGTCAAATTCGTCCGCTCGCACCCCGACGCGCATCTGCTGCTCGTGGGCGTCGAGTCGGCGATCCGCGCCCAGTTGAAGAAGCTGAAGGCGCTGGATAACCCTGCGTTCACGGTCGTTCCCGCCACCGAGGTCGTCGAAATGGACGACCCGGTCGAAGTCGCGCTGCGCAAGAAGAAAGATTCGTCGATGCGCGTCGCGCTCAACCGCGTGAAGGACGGCGAGGCGCAGGCCTGCGTTTCGGCGGGCAACACCGGCGCGCTGATGGCCGTGTCGCGCTACGTGCTCAAGACGCTGCCCGGCATCGAACGTCCCGCGATCGCTTTTCCGATGCCGAACGTGACCACCGGCTATACGACGGTGCTCGACCTTGGCGCGAACGTCGATTGCGAACCGCAGCATCTGTTGCAGTTCGCCGAGATGGGACACGCGCTCGTCGCTGCGCTCGAAAACAAGGAGCGGCCAAGCATCGGCCTCCTGAACATCGGCGAAGAGATCATCAAGGGCAACGAGACCATCAAACGTGCGGGCGAACTGCTGCGCGCGAGCACGCTGAACTTCCGCGGCAACGTCGAAGGCAACGACATTTACAAGGGCACCGTCGACGTGATCGTCTGTGACGGTTTCGTTGGTAATGTCGCGCTCAAGACGTCGGAGGGCCTCGCCGACATGCTCACGAAGGGGCTCAGGGAAGAGTTCGGCCGTTCCTGGCTCACGAAGCTGGCCGCGCTCGTCGCGATGCCCGTGCTGCTGAGCTACAAGAAGCGGTTCGATCCCCGCAAGTACAACGGCGCGGCGCTGTTGGGACTCAAGAGCGTCGTCATCAAGAGCCACGGCTCCGCGGACGCCTACGCGTTTGAGTGGGCGATCAAACGCGGGTATGATGCCGTCAAAAATGGCGTGCTGGAGCGTCTCGCTCGCGCCATGGACGAGAACGCCGGTTCGCTCGAACAGGCGGCCGGCGGGTCCGGCGACAGCCAGCCCGGCGCTCAGGCCGCGGGCGAGATTCCGCCCGGCACCGCATCTTCCTCGAAGGCATAATGGCTCAATCGACTCTATATACCCGCGTGCTCGGCACGGGCAGCTATCTTCCGCCGGACCGCGTCACCAACCAGGAACTGGCTGAGCGTCTCGCCGCGAAGGGCGTCGAGACGAGCGACGAGTGGATCGTTGCCCGCACGGGCATCCACGCGCGCCACTTCGCCGCTTCCGACGTCACGACGAGCGATCTCGCGCTGGCCGCCTCGCAGCGCGCCATCGCCGCGGCCGACGTCGATCCGCAGTCGATCGACCTCATCATCGTCGCCACGTCCACGCCCGATTTCGTGTTCCCGAGCACGGCCTGCCTGCTGCAGAACAAGCTCGGCATCCGCAATCAGGGCGCCGCGTTCGATGTGCAGGCCGTGTGCGCGGGCTTTGCGTACGCGGTCTCGATCGCCGACAGCCTGATCCGCAGCGGCCAGCACCGCACGGCGCTCATCGTCGGCGCGGAAACCTTCTCGCGCATTCTCGACTTCAACGATCGCACCACCTGCGTGTTGTTCGGCGACGGCGCGGGTGCGATCGTGCTGCAGGCATCCTCGGAACCGGGCGTGCTGTCGAGCGCCCTCCACGCCGACGGCAGCTACGCGCACATCCTCTGCACGCCGGGCAACGTGAACGGCGGCGTGATTGCCGGCAACGCCTTCCTGTACATGGACGGCCAGGCCGTGTTCAAGCTTGCCGTGAACGTGCTGGAGAAGGTCGCGCTCGAGGCTCTCGACAAGGCGCAACTGAGCGCCAACCAGATCGACTGGCTGATTCCGCACCAGGCCAATATCCGCATCATGCAGGGCACCTGCCGCAAGCTCGGCTTGCCTGCCGAACGCATGGTGGTGACGGTGGGCGAGCACGGCAACACGTCGGCGGCGTCCATTCCGCTCGCACTCGATGTCGCGGTGCGCGACGGCCGCATCAAGCGCGGCCAGAACGTACTCATCGAAGGTGTCGGTGGCGGCTTCACGTGGGGCGCATCCGTCATCCGCTATTGATTTCGACCGGGCTACGCACGCCGCGCCATTCCTTGCGCGGCCGGCGGGCGCACGTTCGAGGCGGTAGGTCGCACGCCTCGCGCGCGCCAGGTCGCGGTGCGCCGCCCATCTGAACTGACCGAATTGGGGACGCTATGAAATTCGCATTTGTTTTTCCGGGCCAGGGCTCGCAGGCCGTCGGCATGCTCGATGTTTTTGCCGATAGCGCCGTTGTGCGCGAAACGCTGCAGGAAGCGTCGGACGCGCTGAATCAGGATCTTGGCAAGCTGATCGCAGAAGGTCCGGCCGACGAACTGAACCTCACCACCAATACGCAGCCGGTCATGCTGACCGCCGCCTGGGCCGTGTATCGCGCATGGCAGCAGGCGGGTGGTCCGGCGCCCGCCGTCGTCGCGGGTCACAGCCTCGGCGAATACACGGCGCTCGTCGCGGCCGGCGTGCTGGCTTTCCGCGATGCGGTGCCGCTCGTGCGTTTTCGCGCGCAGGCGATGCAAAGCGCCGTGCCGGTGGGCGAGGGCGGCATGGCCGCCGTGCTGGGCCTCGACGACGACACCGTGCGTGCCGCCTGCGCGGAAGCCGCTGCGGCTACGGGCGGCGTGGTCGAAGCCGTCAACTTCAACGCGCCGGCGCAGGTCGTGATCGCAGGCCATAAGGGCGCGGTCGAAAAGGCCTGCGAAGTCGCCAAGGCGAAGGGCGCGAAGCGCGCGCTGCCGCTGCCGGTCTCCGCGCCGTTCCACTCCTCGCTGCTCAAGCCGGCATCGGACCAGTTGCGTCACTATCTCGCGAACGTGAAGCTCAATGCGCCGTCGATCCCCGTCGTGAACAACGTCGACGTGGCGTTCGCAACCGATCCCGAAGCCATTCGCGAAGCGCTCGTGCGCCAGGCCGCCGGTCCGGTGCGCTGGGTGGAGTGCGTGCAGGCGATTGCCGCGCAGGGCGTCACGCATCTGATCGAATGCGGTCCGGGCAAGGTGCTGGCGGGCCTCACGAAGCGTATCGACGGCAACCTCGTGGGTGCGTCGGTGGCCGACCCGAAATCGCTCGAAGAAGCACTCGCGCTCGTCGCCGGCTAAGTCGTTAGCGGCTGAACGGCTTTCCGAGTCATCCCGGGTCACACTCGTAACGGATTCAAGAAATAGACAGATGGAAAAGACTCTCGACAACCAGACCGCCATCGTGACGGGCGCCTCGCGCGGCATCGGCCGGGCGATCGCGATCGAACTGGCGCGCCAGGGCGCCATGGTGATCGGCACCGCCACGAGCGAAGCGGGCGCGCAGGCCATCGGCGCGGCCTTCGAGGCGGAAGGCCTCAAGGGCCGCGGCGCCGTGCTCGACGTCAACGACGCAACGGCGGCCGAAGCGCTGATCGATGCGACGGTGAAGGAATTCGGCGGCCTTGCGGTTCTCGTCAACAACGCGGGCATTACGCAGGACAACCTTGCAATGCGCATGAAGGACGACGAGTGGGACGCCGTGATCGACACCAATCTGAAGTCGGTATTCCGCCTTTCCCGCGCCGTACTGCGTCCGATGATGAAGGCGCGTTCGGGCCGCATCATCAACATCACGTCGGTGGTCGGTTCGTCGGGCAACCCGGGCCAGGCCAACTACGCGGCGGCGAAGGCAGGCGTGGCCGGCATGACGCGCGCGCTCGCGCGCGAGATCGGCAGCCGCGGCATCACCGTGAACTGCGTCGCGCCGGGCTTCATCGACACGGACATGACGAAGGATCTGCCGGCTGAGCAGCAGGCCGCGCTCAAGCAGCAGATTCCGCTGGGCCGCCTTGGCAGCCCGGACGATATCGCGCATGCGGTCGTGTTCCTCGCGTCGCCGCAGGCGGGATACATCACCGGCACCACGCTGCATGTGAACGGTGGCATGTATATGTCTTAACCGGATTCGGGTACTATCCGCGCCTTGATATACCTGATGGGTGCGGTCGCAGACCCAGGCCATCCGGAACCTCGAGCGCCGCTTTTCTGCCAGTTCAAACCTGCTAAAATGCGCGCACTCGCATTCATGAGCTAACTTTTTTCCCTTGGAGGGGTAATGGACAACATCGAACAGCGCGTCAAGAAGATCGTCGCCGAGCAACTGGGCGTCGCGGAAGCCGAAATCAAGAACGAGGCTTCGTTCGTGAACGATCTGGGCGCCGACTCGCTCGACACCGTTGAACTGGTGATGGCCCTCGAAGACGAATTCGGCATGGAAATTCCCGATGAGGAAGCCGAGAAGATCACGACGGTCCAGCAGGCCATCGACTACGCTCGCGCGAACGTCAAGGCCTAAGGACATTCAGGCGCTATTTGTCCGCAGTTGTCTCGTAGGGGCCAGCGCCGCTGCGGCGCGAGCGGCCCGAGAGGACATACGCCAGTGAACCCGCACACGCCCGCACCTGCTGCAGGGCCATTGCCGGTCAACTAGCCACAGGGCTCACAGGAGCATTTCCTGTGGCCTCTGTGGCTTTTGCTTTTGTCATCTATGGAAAAGGGGTTATCGTGAGCCGCCGTCGAGTTGTTGTTACAGGCCTGGGGCTGATTTCGCCTGTTGGCAATAATGTTGCCGACGGCTGGGCCAATCTGGTCGCCGGCAAGTCCGGTATCGCCAACATCACGAAGTTCGACGCCACGAACTTCTCGACCCGCTTCGCCGGCGAAGTGAAGGGCTTCAACATCGAGGATTACATCCCGGCGAAAGAAGCGCGTCACATGGATACGTTCATCCATTACGGCATCGCCGCGGGCATGCAGGCGATGCAGGACAGCGGCTTCGAGATCACCGAAGAGAACGCGGAGCGCGTCGGCGTCGTGGTGGGTTCGGGCATCGGCGGCCTGCCGATGATCGAGATCACGCAGACCGAACTGCTCAACCGCGGCCCGCGCCGTATTTCGCCGTTTTTCGTGCCGGCCTCGATCATCAACATGATCTCCGGCCACCTTTCGATCAAGTACGGCCTCAAGGGCCCGAATCTGTCGATGGTCACGGCCTGCACGACCGGCCTGCACTGCATCGGCGAGGCCTCGCGCCTGATCGAGTACGGCGACGCCGACGTGATGATCGCGGGCGGCGCGGAATCGACCGTCTCGCCGCTCGGTATCGGCGGCTTCGCGGCGGCGCGTGCGCTCTCGCAGCGCAACGACGATCCGGCAACGGCGAGCCGTCCGTGGGACAAGGACCGCGACGGCTTCGTGCTGGGCGAGGGCGCGGGCGTGATGATCCTCGAAGAGTACGAGCACGCTAAGAAGCGTGGCGCGAAGATCTACGCGGAAGTCACCGGCTACGGCATGAGCGGCGATGCGTATCACATGACCGCGCCGCTCGAAGACGGTGACGGCGCGCGCCGCTGCATGCTGGCGGCGATGCGCAACGCGGGCGTGAACGCCAGCGAAGTGAACTGGCTGAGCGCGCACGGCACCTCGACGCCGCTCGGCGACCTCGCGGAAACGACTGCGATCAAGCGCGCGTTCGGCGACCACGCGAAGGACATCGTCGTGAATTCGACGAAGTCGATGACCGGGCACCTGCTCGGCGGCGCGGGCGGTCTGGAGTCGGTGTTCACGGTGCTCGCCGTGCACAACCAGATCTCGCCGCCGACGATCAACATCTTCAACCAGGATCCGGAATGCGACCTGGACTACTGCGCGAACACCGCGCGGGACATGAAGATCGACATCGCGCTGAAGAACTCGTTCGGCTTCGGCGGCACGAACGGCACGCTGGTCTTCAAGCGCCACGCTTGACGCGCACAGACCCTCAAGCGGCCGCGCCGGCAAGCCCGGACGGCCGCGATCCCGCCTTTCTTTCGCGGCGCGAAAGTGCGCCGCGAATTGTCTTGCGCCTTTCCCCCACGCTTTTTTGCGTTCTCGCAGCGGGTATCGCCGTGGCGACGGCGGCCGTCTGGACGGCGCTGGCTCCATGGTTCGGTCCCGCGCGCGCCGTGCCGCCCGCACTGGCGATTCTGGCTGCCTGTGGCTTGTCGGTCGCGGCCTGGCGCCGCAGACAGCCGGCGGCCCTTGAAATCGGGCCAGATTCGTTCGCGACGTATTCGAACGCCGGTGCCTGCCTGTTTCAGGGGCGCCTGACGGGCGCGTCGCAGTGGGGAAGCGCCTTGCTCGCGCTGTCGGTGCAGGACGCGGCGCGGCGTGCCACGGTGCTCGTCGCTGCCGACGCGGTCGGGCGTGCCGCCTTTCGTGAACTGGCGGTCCGCGCGCGCTGCGCGGCCGGCCGCTGAGCGCCTTCTTGCGCCGCGCCGGTCGCTGTAACGACTGTAACGGCTGTTACTCGCGTAACGTGACGGGGGGTGGGGGGCGCTACAATGGTGCCCCCGCGTCTACCATGAGCTAACGGATTTTTCAGGTGAGCGAAAAAGAAATCGACCAGGTGCTGGTCGAGCGCGTGCAAAAAGGCGACAAGGCCGCGTTCGAGCTTCTGGTCTCCAAATACCACCGCAAGATCATCCGGCTGATTTCGCGCCTCGTGCGGGATCCCGCCGAGGTCGAGGACGTGGCCCAGGACGCCTTCATCAAGGCGTACCGGGCGCTGCCGCAGTTTCGCGGCGAATCCGCTTTCTATACGTGGTTGTACCGGATTGCGGTCAATACGGCCAAGAATTACCTTGCGACCCAGGGAAGACGCGCTCCGACTTCCACCGAAGCGGATGCAGAAGAAGCGGAAACTTTCTCGGACGCCGATCAACTAAGGGATATCAACACGCCCGAGTCGATGTTGATGAGCAAGCAGATCGCAGAGACGGTCAACGCTGCCATGGCGGTTTTACCGGAAGAGCTGCGCACCGCCATTACTCTTCGGGAAATTGAAGGTTTGAGCTACGAGGAAATTGCTGAGATGATGGGGTGCCCGATCGGTACCGTCAGATCAAGAATTTTCCGCGCTCGCGAAGCCATTGCGGCAAAATTGCGTCCGCTGCTGGACACACCGGAAGGCAAGCGCTGGTAAGCCAGCCGCCTGCGGGGCACGGATGCGATTCACCGGGTTAGTGTCATAAAGGGTCTGTAAGGGAATGGGGAGCATCATGGGATCGGTCTCGATGCAGTCGGTGTCAAGCTCGCACGGCGAGCGTCTGTCCGCCTTTATCGACGGGGAACTCACCGTCGAAGAGCATCTGAGCGGTATCTTTTCTGAACTCGATCAGGAAGGCCGCGCCGCCTGGTCGGAGTATCACCTGATCGGCGACGTGCTGCGCTCGGACGATCTCGCGCTCAGCACGGCCGCGAGCCGGTCGTTCATGACGGGGTTCGCCGCGCGTTTCGAGGCCGAGCCGCACGTGCTCGCCCCTGCGGCGCTGCCGGCCGCACGCGAAGGCGCGAGCCGCGTCGGGCGTATTCTCGCGCTGCGTCACCGCGTCGTGCCCACGCTGGCCGTTGCCGCGGCCGCTGCCACTCTCACCTGGATCGTCGTGCCGCAGATGCGCGGTGCGGGTCTGGCGAGCGGCGGGGCACAGGTCGCGTCGGTCGGGTCGTCACAGGGCATGCAGCGCGTGGCGATGAATTCGGCGCCCGTGCAGACGGCTGCCGTGCAGGACGGCAACATCATTCGCGACGCGCGTCTGGACGAGTATCTGGAAGCTCACCAGCAGTTCGCGCAGCAACCGGCGATGGCGGATTCGATGCCGTTCGTCCGGGCTGCCCTCACCACGCAAGGCCAGTAAGTTTGATGCAGACATTGCGGTTCAATAAAACGACACTCTGGGGGCGGCTGCCGGCATTCCTGTGCTGTGTGGCCGTAATGCTGACCGCTCTGTCTGTGGCCAACCGGGCCGACGCGCAAGGCGCGCCGGCGGCCGATCTCACCACACCTCAGGGTGCGGCCCAATGGCTGGACCGCATCCAGCAGGCCGCCCAGCAGCAGAATTACGAAGGCACCTTTGTCTATCAACGCGGGGCCTTCGTACAGTCGTCGCATATCACGCACTACGCCACGAAGAACGACGGCGAGTACGAGCAGATCGAAAGCCTCGACGGCAAGCCGCGCAAGCTGCTGCGCCACAACGACGACGTTTATACCTTCGTGCCCGAGCGCAAGCTCTGCGTGGTCGAGAAGCGCCAGAACAAGGACGCCTTCCCGGCGCTCCTCAGCTCCAGTGGCGCTCAGGTCCTGATCGTCTACACGCCGAAGGCGCTCGGCGGCGATCGTGTCGCGGGCATCGACAGCCAGATCGTCGAACTCGATCCGAAGGACGGCTATCGTTTTGCCTACAAACTCTGGGCCGACGCGAAGACCGGACTGCTGCTGCGCGCGCAGACGCTCGATCCGTCGAACGGGCAAGTGCTCGAGCAGTTGTCGTTCACCCAGGTCCAGATCGGCGTGCCGTCGGACAAGGCTTCCATCGTCAACGGCATGAACACCGCCGGCTGGACCGTGGTGCATCCGCCGCTGGAGCCGGTGGACATGGAGGCGCAAGGCTGGAGTTTCGGCTCGCCCGTCCCCGGCTTCCACAAGATCCGCGAACTGCGCCGTCCGATGGCCGCGCGGGATTCGAACGACCCGCCCATCCCCGTGGATCAGGCCGTCTTCTCCGACGGTCTCGCCGCGATTTCCGTTTTCGTCGAGCCCGCCGAGAACAATAGCCGCAAGGAAGGCTCGGGCAGCAACGGGGCAACCCATGTGCTCGTGAAGCGCCGCGGCGATTACTGGATTACCGTGCTCGGCGAGGTGCCCCAGACCACGTTGCAGCAGTTCGCGTCTGCCATAGAATACAAGGCTCCCAGGTAAATCCTTCGGCTGACTACGATATGACGATTCTCCCGCTGCGCAAATTCTTCGCAGCCGCGGTGGTTGCGGCTTGCCTGCCGTTCGCGCCGCAGGTGGCGTCGGCGGCACCCGCTGCCAATCTGCCCGACTTCACCGATCTCGTCGACAAGGTCGGGCCTTCCGTCGTCAACATCCGCACGACCACGCGCGTGAGTTCCGCACAGCCTGGCTTGCCGCCGGGTATGGACAACGGCGACATGTCGGAGTTTTTCCGTCGCTTCTTCGGTATTCCGCTGCCGCAGAGTCCGCAGGGGCAGTCGCCTCACGGTAGCCAGGGCGGGCAGGGCAGCCAGGGTGGCCAGGGCGGCGATCAGGATGCGGCACCTCCCGACAGCGGCAGCGATAGCGAGCAGAACAGCGGCGTCGGCTCGGGCTTCATTCTGTCGAGCGACGGCTACGTGATGACGAACGCTCACGTCGTGGACGACGCGGACACCATTTACGTCACGCTCACGGACAAGCGCGAGTTCAAGGCAAAGCTCGTCGGCGTGGACGATCGCACCGATGTCGCCGTCGTGAAGATCCAGGCGAACAGCCTGCCGGCCGTGACTATCGGCGATTCGAACAAGCTGCGCGTCGGCGAATGGGTCGTCGCGATCGGCTCGCCGTTCGGACTCGAGAATACCGTGACGGCGGGCATCGTCAGCGCCAAGGGGCGCGACACGGGCGACTATCTGCCGTTCATCCAGACCGACGTCGCCGTGAACCCCGGCAACTCGGGCGGCCCGCTCATCAATATGCAGGGCGAAGTCATCGGCATCAACTCGCAGATCTATAGTCGCACCGGCGGGTTCATGGGCATTTCGTTCGCGATTCCGATCGACGAGGCGATGCGCGTGGCCGACCAGCTCGAAAAGACGGGCAAGGTCACGCGCGGCCGCATTGCGGTGGCGATTGGCGAAGTGACAAAGGACGTGGCCGATTCGCTCGGCCTGCCGAAGGCGCAGGGCGCGCTGGTGTCGAGCGTCGAGTCGGGCGGCCCGGCCGACAAGGCCGGCATCCAGCCGGGCGACATCATTCTGAAGTTCAACGGTCAGTCCGTGGATACGGCCACCGACCTGCCGCGCATGGTCGGCGACACGAAGCCCGGCACCAAAGCGACCGTGACGATATGGCGCAAGGGTCAAACACGCGACCTGCCGATCACGATTGCCGAAACGCAGGGCGACAAGACCGCGAAGGCCGACGAGAAGTCGGCGCCGCAGCCGAAGCCGCGGGCTGCGAACGCGCTCGGTCTCGCGGTGGTCGATATTCCGTCCGACCAGCTCGCGCAACTGAAGATCAAGGGCGGCGTGCAGGTCGATTCGGTCGATGGCCCGGCGGCCCGCGCCGGACTGCAGAAGGGCGACATCATTCTGCGCGTGGGCGACACCGACATCACGGGCGCGAAGCAGTTCGAGGAAGCCACCTCGCATCTCGATCCGCAAAAGATGGTGGCGGTGCTCGTGCGGCGCGGCGACAATACGCAGTTCGTGCCGCTTCGGCCGCGCAGTGCGGGGCAGAAGTGACCTTGCCGCGCGCGGTGGTGCCGCAGCTCGTGCTGTACGGCCGCGCGTGGTGCCATCTTTGCGAGGAAATGCGCGCGGCGGTCGAGCCGCTGGCCGCGGCAGCCGGGGCGCGGGTGGACGTGATCGACGTCGATTCCGACCCTGCGCTGCAGGCGCGCTACGACGAGCTCGTACCGGTTCTCGTATGCGACGGCGTGGAGCTTTGTCGCTATCGCCTTGACGAAACGCGCCTGCGCGAGGCGCTCGGGATGCGTGCCTGATACGCCGAAACCTGCCGTCGGCACCCCTTTTCGGCTAAAATAGTCCGGTTTTTCATCTGTTTACGAGGCGTGCCCAGCAATCGTTGGGGCGCGCCTTTTTCGCTTGATCGGCACTGAATGGATCATATTCGTAACTTCTCGATCATTGCGCACATCGACCATGGCAAGTCGACGCTCGCCGATCGCATCATCCAGCTTTGCGGCGGCTTGTCCGACCGCGAGATGGAAGCTCAGGTGCTCGACTCGATGGATCTCGAGCGCGAGCGCGGCATCACCATCAAGGCGCAGACTGCTGCGCTCTCGTACAAGGCACGTAGCGGCAAAATTTACAACCTGAACCTCATCGACACGCCGGGCCACGTCGACTTCTCCTACGAGGTGAGCCGTTCGCTCTCCGCGTGCGAGGGCGCGTTGCTTGTCGTCGACGCGAGCCAGGGCGTCGAGGCGCAGACGGTCGCCAACTGCTATACGGCCATCGAGCTCGGCGTGGAAGTCGTGCCGGTGCTCAACAAGATCGACCTGCCCGCGGCGAACCCCGAAAACGCGATCGAGGAAATCGAGGACGTGATCGGCATCGACGCGACCGACGCCACGCGCTGCAGCGCGAAGACCGGCCTCGGCGTGGAAGACGTGCTCGAAGCGTTGATCGCGAAGGTGCCGGCGCCGAAGGGCAATCCCGAAGCGCCGCTGCAGGCGCTCATCATCGACTCGTGGTTCGACAATTACGTCGGCGTGGTGATGCTCGTGCGCATCGTCAACGGCACGCTTCGCCCGAAGGACAAGATCAAGCTGATGGCGACCGGTGCGCAGTATCCGGTCGAGCACGTCGGCGTGTTCGCGCCGAAGTCGCGCAATCTGGACGAGCTCTCGGCCGGGCAGGTGGGCTTCATCATTGCCGGCATCAAGGAACTCGCCGCGACCAAGGTGGGTGACACTGTCACGCATGCCACGAAGCCGGCCGAAGAGCCGCTGCCGGGCTTCAAGGAAGTGAAGCCGCAGGTGTTCGCAGGTCTCTATCCGGTCGAGGCGAACCAGTACGACGCACTGCGCGAGTCGCTCGAAAAGCTCAAGCTCAACGACGCATCGCTGCAGTACGAGCCCGAAGTTTCGCAGGCGCTCGGCTTCGGTTTCCGCTGCGGCTTCCTCGGCCTCCTGCACATGGAAATCGTGCAGGAGCGGCTCGAGCGCGAGTTCGACATGGACCTCATCACCACGGCGCCGACCGTGGTGTATGAGGTCGTGCAGCAGGACGGCAGCACGATCAAGGTCGAGAACCCGGCGAAAATGCCGGAGCCCTCGAAGATCGCCGAAGTTCGCGAGCCGATCGTGACGGTGAACCTGTACATGCCGCAGGAATACGTGGGCTCGGTCATCACGCTCTGTACGCAGAAGCGCGGTAGCCAGATCAACATGCAGTACCACGGCCGCCAGGTCCAGCTCACATACGAGATCCCGATGGCGGAAATCGTGCTCGACTTCTTCGACCGCCTGAAGTCGGTGTCGCGCGGTTATGCGTCCATGGACTACGAGTTCAAGGAGTACCGCACCTCGGACGTGGTGAAGGTCGACATGCTGATCAACGGCGACAAGGTCGATGCGCTGTCCATCATCGTCCACCGTTCGCAGTCGCAGTACCGCGGCCGTGAAGTGGCGGCGAAGATGCGCGAGATCATTCCGCGCCAGATGTACGACGTGGCGATCCAGGCGGCCATCGGCGCGCACATCATCGCCCGCGAGAACATCAAGGCGCTGCGCAAGAACGTGCTGGCCAAGTGTTACGGCGGCGACATCACGCGCAAGAAGAAGCTGCTCGAAAAGCAGAAGGAAGGCAAAAAGCGGATGAAGCAGGTGGGCTCCGTGGAAATTCCGCAGGAAGCCTTCCTTGCGATCCTGCGCGTCGAAGACAAATAAGACGCATCACGTTGAATAACGGATAACTACATGAATTTTGCGCTGATCCTTTTTGTGCTCGTGGTTTTGACGGGCATTGCATGGGTTGCTGACAAACTGGTTTTCGTGCCGCGCCGGCGCCTCGCCGCCGATGCGGCGGTCGCGGAGTTCGATCGCCAGCAGGCGCGCGTTGGCGAGCGCTTCGCCGACGAAAATGCGGCCGTCACGCGTCAGAACCTGCGCAACGAGAAACTGCGTCAACCGTGGTGGCTCGAGTACACGGCGAGCTTCTTTCCCGTGATCCTGATCGTGTTTCTCGTGCGCTCGTTCGTCGTGGAGCCGTTCAAGATTCCGTCGGGCTCGATGGTGCCCACGCTTCTCGTGGGCGACTTCATCCTCGTGAACAAGTACGACTACGGTATCCGCCTGCCGATCACGAATACGAAGATCACGCAGGGCCGTCCGCTCGAGCGCGGCGACGTGGTCGTGTTCCGCTACCCGATGGACGAGTCGGTCGACTACATCAAGCGCGTGATCGGCCTGCCGGGCGACGTGGTCGCATATCAGGACAAGCAGCTCACGATCAACGGCAAGCCCGTGCCCGAGACGGCGCAGCCCGACTACTTCGACGAAGAGCGCATCGGCTATGCGAAGCAGTTCACCGAAGACCTCGACGGCCGCAAGAACAACATCCTGAACAACCCCGCGGTGCCGCCGTTCATTATCGGCGCGGAAGACTATCCGTATCGCGACAACTGCCAGTACAACGCGCGCGGCGTGATCTGCAAGGTGCCGCCGGACCACTACTTCATGATGGGCGATAACCGCGACAACAGCGCCGACAGCCGCTATTGGGGCTTCGTGCCCGACGCGAACGTCGTCGGCCGCGCGTTCTTCATCTGGATGAACTTCAGCAGCCTGAAGCGCATCGGTCCGTTCGAGTGACGACCCTGTCATCGAGACGCGCGAAGTCTTCGCGCGCCACTTGAAGAAACCGCGCTAACCTCGCAACATCCACGCTTTTTCGCCGGCCGCCCCGGGTTTTCGCCGGGACGGGCGGGCGCGTTATACTCTGTCCATGCCCCTATCTCCGCTGGAAAGCCGGTTGCGCTATGAATTTCGCAATGCGGAATTGTTGCGCCAGGCTTTAACCCACCGTAGTCACAGTGCCACGCATAACGAACGCCTCGAGTTTCTCGGCGATTCGGTCCTGAATTGCGCGGTGGCGGCCCTATTGTTCCAACGCTTTGGCAAGCTGGACGAAGGCGACCTTTCGCGCGTGCGCGCGAACCTGGTCAAACAGCAGTCGCTCTACGAAATTGCTCAGGCCCTCAATATTGCGGACGGCCTGCGCCTGGGCGAAGGCGAGTTGCGCAGCGGCGGTTTTCGCCGCCCGTCGATTCTCGCGGACGCGCTGGAAGCCATTTTCGGGGCGATTTTCCTCGATGGCGGTTTCGACGCCGCGCAGACCGTCATCAAGCGTCTTTATGTACCGATCCTCGATCACATCGACCCGCGCACGCTAGGCAAGGATTCGAAGACGCTGCTGCAGGAATATCTCCAGGGCCGCAAGATCGCACTGCCTACCTACACGGTTATCGCGACGCATGGTGCGGCGCACAATCAGCAGTTCGAAGTCGAGTGCACGGTGCCGAAGCTGGACGTGAAGGTGTCCGGTTCGGGCGCGAGCCGTCGCGCCGCCGAACAAGCCGCGGCCAAGAAGGCGCTGGACGAGGTCATGGCGGCGGCGCCGGCGCTGGCCGCAAGGCCGCGCCGCTCGAAGGGCGCGCGCGCCGCACGCGCGGAGCCCGAGGTGGTGCCGGGCGTGACGGGCGTGCAGGGCGCGCTCGATCTGCGTACGCCGGAGCGCCGCGAGCGTGCCCAGCGCAGCGAGCGCCAGCCCGCGCCGGCCGAGGCAATCGATCGTGTTCCGCCGCCGCAGGCGGCGCCTGTCGCCGTCATTCGCGCGGCGCACGTGCAGGAACGTCCGGGCGAGAAGGAGAAGGGCGGCCCGCGTACCGCCGAGCGCGCCGAAACCGGTCCGCAGGCCGCCGAGTCGCGGCCCGCGGCTCGCGGTCGCGATGCCGCCGAAGCGCCACTGCCTGGCCATTCCGCCCATCCGGCCGCAACCGCGGCCGAGGACCATGCTGTCGCGCTGCCCGTGCGCGCGGCCGATGCCGGCCACTGATCCCAACCCGTGCGCGCCTCGCGCGCGGTCGCTGCACTCAACGCTTTTTTGTCCGGTCCGATCATGAACGCTCCCATTTCCACTCCTGCCGGTTTTCGTTGCGGCATGGTCGCGATCGTCGGCCGGCCGAACGTCGGCAAATCGACGCTGATGAATGCCCTGGTCGGCCAGAAGATCAGCATCACGTCGCGCAAGGCGCAGACCACGCGCCATCGCATTACGGGCATCAACACGATCGACGACGCGCAATACGTTTTCGTCGACACGCCCGGCTTTCAGACGCGCCACAGCACAGCGCTCAATCGCTCGTTGAACCGCGCCGTGACGTCGACGCTGAGTTCCGTCGACGCGGTGCTCTTCGTGATCGAAGCGGGCAAGTTCGGTCCCGACGACCAGAAGGTGCTCGATCTGATTCCGCCGAACGCGCCGACTATCCTGATCGCGAACAAGATCGACCGCGTGAGCGACAAGGCCACGCTCTATCCGTTCATCCAGGAAGTGCAGAAATTGCGCGAATTCCGCGAGATCGTGCCGCTTTCGGCGAAGAACCAGGACGACATCAAGCACCTGCTCGAAACGCTCAAGCCGTATCTGCCCGTAGGCGAGCCGATCTACGGCGAAGACGATCTCACCGACCGCAGCGAGCGTTTCCTCGCGGCCGAGATCCTGCGCGAGAAGGTGTTCCGCTGGACCGGCGACGAGTTGCCTTACACGAGCACCGTGCTGATCGACAAATTCGAGCAGGAAGGCCGGCTGCGCCGCATCTTCGCGACGATTCTCGTCGAGCGCGACACCCAGAAGGCGATGGTGATCGGCCAGAAGGGCGCGAAGCTCAAGCAGATCAGCACCGAGGCGCGGCTCGACATGGAGAAACTGTTCGACGGTCCCGTTTATCTCGAAACCTTCGTGAAGGTGAAGAGCGGCTGGGCCGACAACGAAGCCGGGCTGCGCGCCTATGGGTATGAATGACGGCGAGGCCGTAAGCATTCACGACGACTGGGAAGCGGTCGACGCTTCGCGCGACGACGCGGACGTCCCGGCCGCGCCGCTGGCCGAGCCCAAACCGGCCGCGGCTGATTCGTCCGCGCCTGGACCGTCGGCGCCGCGCCGCAAGCGCGCCGCCAAAGCGCGGCCGGCGGCCCGGAGCGACGACGGCGAAGGCGAGTCCGCGCGCCGTGTGTCGGCGCCGCGTGCGCCGCGCGGCGTGTCGTCGGATTTCCGCGTCGCCGAGCAGCCGGCCTTCGTGCTGCATAGCTACCCGTACCGCGAAACCAGCCTCATCATCGACGTCCTCTCGCGCGACCACGGCCGCATCGCGCTTGTCGCGAAGGGCGCGAAGCGTCCGCACTCGGCGCTGCGCGGCGTGCTGCAGACGTTCCAGCCGCTCACGCTCTCGTGGACCGGCAAGGGCGAAGTCCGCACGCTCACCGGCGCCGAATGGGTGGGCGGCATGTTGCCGCTCACCGGCGATGCGCTTCTGTGCGGCTTCTACGTGAACGAACTGCTCGTGAAGTTCTGCGCGCGCGAAGACCCGCATCCCAGCCTGTTTCGCCATTATGTCGTGACGCTCACGCGCCTCGCGCACGACGAGCCGCCGGTGCAGGTTCTGCGCTCTTTCGAGCGCGTGCTGCTGCGCGAGACCGGCTATGCGCTGGCGCTGAACCGCACGGTGAACCGGAAGACCGTCGTGGCGGAAGGCCGCTACGTGTTCGACCCCGAGCGCGGCGTGCGCGAGGCGTCGGACGAATGGCCGGCGCAGTGGCCGGTGCTGGCGGGACAGACGTTGCTCGACATGGAGCAGGACGATTACCATCGTCCCCAGACCGTCGCGCAGAGCAAGGCGCTGATGCGTTTCCTGCTGAATACTTACCTTGGCGGCACGCCGCTCGCGACGCGCCAGATCCTGATCGACCTGCAGAATCTATGAGCTTCTTTCTCACCTCTCCCAACGTGATCGATCTCGGTGTGAACATCGACCACGTCGCGACGCTGCGCAACGCGCGCGGCACCGCCTACCCCGATCCGATCCGCGCGGCGCTGCTCGCCGAAGACGCGGGCGCCGACGTCATCACGCTGCATCTGCGCGAAGACCGCCGCCATATCGTCGATGCCGACGTGCGCGGGCTGCGCCCGCTGCTGAAGACGCGCATGAACCTCGAATGCGCCGTGACGGCCGAGATGCTCGACATTGCCTGCGACATCAAGCCTCAGGATGTCTGCCTCGTGCCCGAAAAGCGCCAGGAACTGACGACCGAGGGCGGTCTCGACGTCGCCGGCCATTTCGATGCCGTGAGCGGCGCGTGCCGGCAACTGGCGGACGCGGGCATCCGCGTCTCGCTCTTCATCGACCCGGACGAGACGCAGATCCGCGCGGCGCACGAGACCGGCGCGCCCGTGATCGAGCTGCATACCGGCCGCTATGCCGAAGCCCATGACGCCAGCGAGCAGGAGCGCGAGTACGAGCGCGTGGTGGTCGGCGTGAACTGCGGCATCGGTCTTGGTCTCAAGGTCAATGCGGGCCACGGGCTGCATTACACGAACGTGCAGCAGATTGCCGCCATCGACGGCATCGACGAACTGAACATCGGTCACGCGATCGTGGCGCACGCCGTCTTCGCGGGCTGGGAAAATGCCGTTCGCGAGATGAAGGCGATCATGGTCGCGGCGCGTCTCGGCGCGCGCGCGTAATCCGGCGCGACGGTCATGCCACAACGGCCGCGCCACGGCGCGCAGCCGCACTTCGACGAGGAGCCCATGGCGATCTACGGCATCGGTACCGACATCATTCAGGTCAGCCGCGTCGCGGCGGTCATGGAGCGCACCGAGGGGCGCTTTGCCGCGCGCGTGCTCGGTCCGGAAGAGCTGGCCGTGTACGAGGCGCGCAAGGCGCGCTCGGCCGTCCGCGGGCTCGCCTATCTGGCCACGCGGTTTTCGGCCAAGGAGGCGGCTTCGAAGGCGATCGGCCTCGGCATGCACATGCCCATGACCTGGCGCTCGGTGCAGACGCTCAACGAGCCCGGCGGCAAGCCGGTGATCGTCGCCTCCGGGCCGCTCGCGCAGTGGCTCGACGAGCGTGGCATCACGATGCGCGTGACGATCAGCGACGAGCACGATTACGCGGTGTCGTTCGTCATCGCAGAAACCAGCAAATCCGCGGGCTGACAGGTCCGCCGAATTCCCCGCTGCGCGGCCGCCGTCGCGCAGCTTCTACGCAAGAAGACTCAATGAAGAAACTCCCTGGACCGGTGATGCTCGACGTGGTCGGCAAGACGCTGACCGACGACGATGTGCGTCGCCTAGCCCACCCCATGACCGGCGGCGTGATCCTGTTTGCGCGCCACTACGAAAACCGCGCGCAGCTCGTCGCGCTGACCGACGCGATTCACGCCGTGCGCGACGACCTGCTGATCGCCGTCGACCACGAAGGCGGTCGCGTGCAGCGCTTTCGCACCGACGGCTTCACGGTGCAGCCCGCGATGGGGCGCCTCGGCGAACTGTGGGACAAGGATGTGCTGCTCGCGACGAAGCTCGCGACGGCCGTGGGCTACATCCTCGCGAGCGAACTGCTCGCGTGCGGTATCGACCTCTCGTTTACGCCCGTACTCGATCTTGGCTATGGCCAGTCGAAGGTCGTGGGCGACCGCGCGTTTCATCGCGATCCGCGCGTCGTCACGCTGCTCGCGAAGAGCCTGAACCACGGTCTCTCGCTGGCGGGCATGGCGAACTGCGGCAAGCATTTCCCGGGTCACGGCTGGGCCCAGGCCGACTCGCACGTGGCGGTGCCGATCGACGACCGGCCACTCGAGGCGATCCTCGGCGAAGACGCGATGCCCTACGATTGGCTCGGCCTTTCGCTCGCCGCCGCGATGCCGGGGCATGTGATCTATCCGAAAGTCGATTCGAAGCCGGCCGGGTTCTCGCGCATCTGGGTGCAGGAGATCCTGCGCGGCAAGCTGCGCTTCACGGGCGCGATCTTCAGCGACGATCTTTCGATGGAGGCTGCACGCCAGGGCGGCACGCTGACCGAGGGCGCGCGCGCCGCGCTCGAAGCGGGCTGCGACATGGTGCTGATCTGCAACCAGCCCGACGAGGCAGAGAAAGTGCTGGATTCGCTGCGCGTCGTGGAGCCGTCGCGCGCCATGCGCCTCGAGTCGGCGAAACGCATCCGGCGGTTGCGTCCGCGCGGCAAGGCGCTGCGCTGGGACCGGCTGATCGCGGAACCCGCATATCTGTCGGCCCAGACGTTGTTGCGCAGCGTGCTGCCGTAAAACTGGAACGCTTGAATGCAAATGGCCGCCCCTCGGGCGGCCATTTGCATTTCCACACCGGTAGCAGTGGGCTTGCGTTCAGTTCAGGCGCATCCGCTGGAGCTTGTTGTAGAGCGTCTTCGGGCTGATGCCGAGCAGCGACGCCGCGCGGTGCCGCGTGCCGCCCACCGCGTCGAGCGTCGCGCGGATCAGCATCTCCTCGACGTCGGCGAGCGGTGTGCCCACCGTGACCTGGACGCGGCCGCCGTTCACGTCGCGCGGGCGCGCGCCACTGCTTTCTTCGGCCTGCAAGGTCTCCAGCACGTCGCCGGATGCTTCCCAGGCGAGCCGCACGCGCTCCTGCAGTTCGCGCACGTTGCCGGGCCAGTCGTAGGCCAGGCACTCGCGGATGAACGACGGCGCGATCAGGCGTGTCGCCGCGCCGCCGCGGGCGTGGGCCTCCTGATTGAACTCGTCGACGCAGGCTGCGGCAAGCAGCGCCGCGTCTTCCTCGCGTTCGCGCAGCGGCGGCAGCATGAGCGCGGCGGCGTCGAGGCGCAGCCACAGTTCCTCGTTCAACAGGCCCTGCGCGACGGCGTCGCGCGGCACGGCGCGCGTGGCCGCGATCAGACGGAAGTCCGTGCCGACCTCGTTGCTGCCGCCCACGCGCATGAAGGTCTGGGAATCGAGCGCGCGCAGGAGGGCGGTCTGTTGATCGCGCGGCAGGTCGATGAGTTCGTCGATGAAGAGCGTGCCGCCGCTCGCCTCGCCGACGAGTCCCGGCTCGCGCTGTTCCGCGCCTTCGAATGCACCGCGCTCGTGGCCGAACAGCAGGCTCGCGAGCGGCCGGCCGTTCGCTGCTTCCGAGCCGACCGCGCGGGCGTCGTACACCACGAACGGGGCTTTGCGGCGCCGGCTCAACTGGTGCAGCGTGCGCGCCGCGACTTCCTTGCCGGTGCCGGCTTCGCCCTGGATCAGGATCGCGGCTTCGGTGGGCGCAAGCTGCTCGAGCGTGTCGTACACGCGCTGGATCGCGCTGCTGCGCCCGAGCATGGGCCCGAAGCGGCCGATCTGACGCAGCAGCGAGCGCAGCACCCGGACTTCCTCGGTGAGCTCGTAGGGGCGCGGAATGCGCGCGAGCAGGCTGCGCAGGCGCGGAATGTTGACCGGTTTGAGCAGATAGTCCCAGATGCCGTGGCGCAGGCCCTCGATCGCGCTTTCGACCGTGGCGTTGCCGGTCATGACGATGACGGGCAGGGCGCCGCTGGGTTGCGCGGGCAGGTGAGGGAGCAGTTCGAGCCCGCTTCCGTCGGGCAGATTCAGATCGACGAGCACGACGTCGGGGATGAAGCGCGCGAGTGCGGCTCGGGCTTCGGCGAGCGTGGCCGCGGTATCGACGGAGAAGCCGTCGGCGGCCACGATCGCGGACAGGCCGGACAGGCTGTTGGGATCGTCTTCGACAATCAGGGCATGTGGCATGGCGAGGCGGCGTTACGGATAATTGGAGGCGGAATCAGACGCAATCAGGCGCAAGCGCCCGCCGCACAGTCCGGATGCGCAGCGGCGCGCCGTGCAGGGCGCGGCACGGAGCGTCAGGGTCCAGCGGGCAAACTCGATGCAGACGTTTCAGATCCGGTCCTCCAGAATGGCGACGGCGCGCGGGGCCTCCCCCGGCAATGCCGGACGGGAGGCCGCGCCACGCGGCCGTACTACCCCCAAAATGCATCCGGCAGGGAGACGGCCCGTGCAAGCCATGCCAGGGCGCGTCAGTTGCGCGGCCGATGTGCCTCGACCCAGCGCCGCACTTCCTGCTCGGCTTCGTCACGGGTCTTGCCGTAACGCTCCTGGATCAGACCGGCAAGCCGGTCGACATGTCCTTCGGCCTTGATCAGCTCGTCGTCCGTCAGCTCGCCCCAGGCGGCCTTGGCCTTGCCGATCAACTGTTTCCACTTGCCTTCTGCGATGTCGTTGTTCATGGGTTTCTCCTGATTGGGTTCATGTCCCGCGAGGACTGAACCCGGCACAGCAGAAACCGTGCCGCGGATGGTGCGTTCCCGGCGCGCCGCATGATTCCCGTGCGCGGCGCGGACCGGTAAAGACTTCCCGTGGCATTCACAAACATACACGCTTGGGAAAAAAAGAAAAAGCGCCCCAAAGGGCGCTTTCCTGCCGGATCCACTCGCCGCGCATGAACGCGGCGCCGCCGGTGAGTATGGCCAGAAGCGGCGACCCGAGGCGGCGCTTACGCGCGGCTGCGGTACTCGTTCGTGCGCGTGTCGATTTCGATCTTGTCGCCGATGTTGCAGAAGAGCGGCACTTGCAGCTCGAAACCCGTGTTCAGCTTGGCCTGCTTCATGACCTTGCCCGACGACGTATCGCCCTTGACGGCCGGTTCCGTGTAGATGATTTCGCGCACCAGCGTGGTCGGCAGTTCGACCGAGATGGCCTTCTCGTTGTAGAACACGACTTCGCAACCCATGCCGTCTTCGAGGTAGTTCAGGGCGTCGCCCATCATCTCGCCTTCGACTTCGAACTGGTTGTAGTCGGCGTCCATGAACACGTACATCGGGTCGGCGAAGTACGAGTACGTCACTTCCTTGCGGTCCAGCACGACGACGTCGAACTTGTCGTCCGCCTTGTACACGGTTTCCATGCCGGCGCCGGTCAGCAGGTTCTTGAACTTCATCTTCACGACGGCGGCGTTACGGCCCGATTTGTTGTACTCGGCCCGTTGCACGACCATGGCGTCGTTACCGATCATCACGACGTTGCCGACGCGGAGTTCCTGTGCGGTCTTCATAAAACAGTCCTGTCCAGATTAAATAGCTTCAGTGTGCTCGACGGCAAACGTCGCAAGCGCGTTCGCAGGACGCTCCAAAAAAGGGAGCGGTTGCGGCGGGATGCTCGAGGGAGTTGCCGTCTTGAATCGCTGCAGTGAACCTTGCAGTCAACCCGCTTGAGACGGCTGCCGTCGGATAACCGCTTATTTTAACTGAGTTTTTGCGAATTCGGCGAGATTTCCGGCGAGGTCGCCGGGTCGCGCGAGTTCCTCGGCCCAGCTTGCGGCCCGCGCCGAAAAATCGGGCAAATGGTGTGCGAACGTGGGCCAGTCCGGCGTGCCGCGGCCGTTCCACGCGTGCCAGAAGGCCTCCAGCGCGCTGCGTGCCGCGGTGGACAGCGGCCGGGCATAGTGTTCGAGGGCGGCATCGAGCTTGGGAAGATGCGCGTCGTCGGCCTGCGGGTAGATGTGCCAGACGAACGGCTTCGCCGCCCACTGCGCGCGCACGAACGAGTCTTCGCCGCGCACGAAGTTCAGGTCGCTCGCCCACAGCAGCGGGTCGTAGCCCCGCTGCTCCGTGAAGGCGAGGCTGTGCGCATGCAACGCCCCGCGCATTGCTTGCTCACCGGGCTCGAACGCATGCAGGCCGAAGAAGCGCGCCACGGCGCCCGAGATGCGGCCCTGCGGGACCAGCAGCACGACAGGCGTCGCGTGGTTTTGCCACTGGGCGAGCAGGCTGTCGATGGCCGGATTCTCGTAGGCGAAGAGCGAAATCACGGTCGCATCGGGTGCTGGCGGCGGTGCGCCGGCCGTATCGTGCCACCAGGCTGCACGCGCTTCGGCCGAGCTTTCGAAGGCGAGGCGGGCGGCGTCGAGATCCCGCTCCTTGAGCACGCCGCTGGTTCCCGGCCCGAGCCCCGGAAAGAAGAAGTGCTTGACGAGCGGATAGCGCGGATGCGGCGAGGGCCGCAAATGGAAGTCGGCGACCCAGTCCTCGGCGCTCAGGTATTCGAGGTTGAGCCACGCCGGCGTGCGCGTACGCGCTGCCATTGCCGCGACGTAGACGGGCGGCAGTTCGCAGGCGAACGCCTCGATCACGACATCGGCGATCTGCAGCGTCTCGCCGGCATGCGTGGGCGCGTGCCAGTGCTCGACGACGACGCCCTCGACGGTTTGCGTCGCGCGGGCAATGTCGAGCGCGGGGCAAAGTCGCGCGAACGCGTGCAGGTCGTCCACGAACACGCGCACCTCCCAGCCGTGCTCGCTGGCGAGCTGGCGGGCAAGACGCCAGCAGACGCCGATGTCGCCGAAGTTGTCGATCACCGCGCAGAAGATGTCGCAGGCGACGGTGGAGGGGGAGTCGGCTTCGGTGGGCAGCATGGCGTTGGTCATGGCGGGCGGGCCGGGCGGTGCGGTGGGGGTGTTTCGTGCCTCGCGCGGCGGACGGCGAGCACGGACACGCTCGTCCCCCGAGCGCGGTTCGGCCCGGCGCGGAATGATCTAAACTTGCAATTCTAAGACACCGCCGGGCCCGTGCGTGGCCGACCTGAACGCGCTGAGACGGGCGACAGCCCTCCCCCCGAATACCCGACTACTGGATGACCGACTCCGACGTTTTCGACCCCAAGAAGGCGCTCTCGCAACTGCCGCACCTGCCTGGCGTCTATCGCTACTACGACGCGCAGGGCGCGGTGCTGTACGTCGGCAAGGCGCGAGATCTGAAGAAGCGCGTATCGAGCTATTTCACCAAAACGCTGCTTTCGCCGCGCATCGCGATGATGGTCACGCGCATCGTGCGCATCGAAACCACGGTGACGCGCTCCGAGGCCGAAGCGCTGCTGCTCGAAAACAACCTCATCAAGGCGCTGACGCCGCGCTACAACATCCTCTTTCGCGACGACAAGTCCTATCCGTTCCTCAAGCTGACGGGGCATAAGTTCCCGCGCATGGCGTACTACCGCGGGGCCGTCGATCGCAAAAACCAGTACTTCGGACCGTTCCCGAGTGCTTCGGCGGTGCGCGAGAGCATCCAGATCCTGCAACGCGTGTTCCAGTTGCGCACCTGTGAAGATTCGGTGTTCAGCAATCGCACGCGGCCCTGTCTGCTGCATCAGATTGCGCGCTGCACGGCGCCGTGCGTCGGCGCGATCGGCGAGGAGGACTACGCCCGCGACGTGAGCAACGCGTCGCGGTTCCTGCTCGGGCGGCAGAACGAAGTGATGAAGGAGCTCGAAACGAAGATGCACGCGTTTGCCGCCGAGCTCAAATTCGAGCAGGCGGCATCCGTGCGCAACCAGATGAGCGCGCTCTCCACCGTGCTGCACCAGCAGGCAATCGAGACCGGCAGCGAAAGCGACGTCGACATTCTCGCCGTGGTGGCGCTGGGCGGGCGCGTCTGCGTGAACCTCGCGATGGTGCGCGGCGGCCGGCATCTGGGCGACAAGGCGTACTTCCCGGCGCACGTCGAACGCGTATTGACGGACGAGGAGGGCGGCGTCGCGGAGGCAGTGGACGGCGACGCCGTGCTGGCGGCATCGGCGCTGACCGCGCTGCCGGCCATGGCGAGGCGGGCGCTCGAAGCGGCCGCGGGCCTTGCGGCCGACGCGCCGCATGGCGAGCCGGCAGGCGAGACCGACGAGATGGACGCCGTCGGGGCCATGCCCGATCCGCTCGCCATTGCCGCGGACCTGCCGCCCGAGGCGCAAGGCGTGGGCGGTGAAGAGGCGGACGAGACCGACGAAGCTGCCGATGACGTTACCGATGACGTTACCGATGAGGCGGCGTCGGCCGAAGAGGCGTCGTCGTCCGCGGGCCGCAAGCGTCGTGCGACGGGTATCGAATCCGAGGTGCTCGACGCGTTCATCGCGCAGCATTACTTCGGCAATCGCGTGCCGCCGGTGCTCGTGGTGAGCCATCCGCCCGCGAACCGCGAACTCGTCGAGGTGCTCACCGAGCAGGCCGGCCACAAGGTAACGCTCGTGCGCCAGCCCCAAGGGCAGAAGCGCGCATGGCTTGCGATGGCGGAGCAGAACGCGCGCCTCGCGCTGGCGCGGCTGCTTTCTGAGCAGGGTTCGCAGCAGGCTCGTACGCGCTCGCTCGCGCAACTGCTCGGGCTCGAACCCGACGACCTCGCGCATCTGCGCATCGAATGCTTCGACATCAGCCATACGATGGGCGAGGCGACCCAGGCCTCGTGCGTGGTCTATCACCATCACAAGATGCAGTCGGGCGACTACCGCCGCTACAACATCACCGGCATCACACCGGGCGACGACTACGCCGCCATGCGCCAGGTGCTCACGCGCCGCTACGAGAAGATGGTGGCGCAGGCGGCGGAGAACGAGGCGGACGAGGCCGCGGCGCAGCCAGGCGGCGACGCCTCCGGTCCGATGGCAAGCCCCGAGGGCGCCGAACCCGCGGCGACGGGCGGCACGCTGCCGCATATCGTGCTGATCGACGGCGGCAAGGGGCAGGTGGAGGTCGCGCGCCAGGTATTCACGGAGCTGGGGCTCGATCCGGCGATGCTGGTGGGCGTCGCCAAGGGCGAAGGGCGCAAGGTGGGCCTGGAGACGCTGGTGTTCGCCGACGGCCGCTCGCCGCTCGAACTCGGCAAGGAGAGCGCAGCCCTGATGCTCGTTGCGCAGATCCGCGACGAGGCGCACCGCTTCGCGATCACGGGCATGCGTGCGAAGCGCGGCAAGACGCGCCAGACTTCGCGCCTCGAGGAGCTGGAAGGCGTGGGCGCGAAGCGCCGCCAGCGTCTGCTCGCGCGCTTCGGGGGATTGCGCGGGGTGATGGCGGCGAGCGTCGAGGATCTCGCGAGCGTCGAGGGCATTTCACGCTCGCTCGCGGAGCAGATCTACCAGCAACTGCACTAAACCCGGACCGCGCGCCGCGCGGCCTTTGGGTCGCCGCCTTTCAGTTGCTTGTGGCAGGTGCGGCTACGCGGCACAATTGCAACTCCTTTCGACAGACAGCGCCAGCCGATGCCGTTCAATTTTCCTATTCTCCTGACGTGGCTGCGGATCGTACTGATCCCGCTGGTGGTTGGCGTGTTCTATCTGCCCGAGTCGCTGTTGAGCCTGACGCACCAGAACACGGCGGCGATGCTGATCTTCGTGCTGGCGGCGCTCACCGACTGGTTCGACGGCTATCTCGCCCGCAGATGGAACCAGACCTCGTCGTTCGGCGCGTTCCTCGACCCTGTCGCGGACAAGCTGATGGTCACGGCGGCGCTGCTGATCCTCGTGCACCTCGCCCGGCTCGACGCGGCGATCGCGCTCGTGATCGTCGGCCGCGAGATTGCGATTTCGGCACTGCGCGAATGGATGGCGCAGATCGGTGCGTCGAAGAGCGTTGCTGTGAACTCGCTCGGCAAATTCAAGACGGCCTGCCAGATGGTGGCGATCCCGATGCTGCTGTTCTATGCGCCGCTCACGATAGGCGGCGTGACGCTGTTCGATTCGCGTGTATGGGGGGCGTGGCTCATCTATGTCGCAGCGTTCCTCACGATCTGGTCGATGCTCTACTATATGAAGCTCGCCTGGCCGCAGATCCGCGAGCGCGGGAGTTTTTGAGCGCGCGCGAGGTGTTCCCGTCCGGTGTCCCCTATTCAAAAAGTTTGCCGGTAGGGGTTGACACGATTCAGCGGGTTATACATAATCTCACTTCTCCGCTGCACGACAAAGTCAGCAGCAAGCAGATGCGGTGGAAATCGCCGCAGATGCAGTCAAGTAGCGGTGAGATGGTGCAAATATGCGGGAGTAGCTCAGTTGGTAGAGCGCAACCTTGCCAAGGTTGAGGTCGCGAGTTCGAGACTCGTCTCCCGCTCCAGAATTCTGGTGCGATGCGTTTGGCAGGTGGCGTCGCGTCACGGTAGTAGCAGGCAGGACCACGCGGGAGTAGCTCAGTTGGTAGAGCGCAACCTTGCCAAGGTTGAGGTCGCGAGTTCGAGACTCGTCTCCCGCTCCAGATATCCGGGGAAGCAGCGCTTCCCCTTTTGTTTGGCAGGCTTCGACCGGTATGTCGAACTGCCGCACAAATCTGTCCCGTCGTTGCGGGCGCAAGCGCGCTTCATGTACGGACAGTCCGCTTCCGGCGCGATAGCAAAGCGGTTATGCAGCGGCCTGCAAAGCCGTGTAGGCCGGTTCGACTCCGGCTCGCGCCTCCATTCAAAAGCCCTGACTTGTCAGGGCTTTTTCTTTTCCCCCATCGTTTTTTTCGCCATGGCCATCGAACTCCCTGAAGACGCGCGCCGCGATGCCATCGCGTCGATCCAGCGTTACTTCGACACCCACATGGAGGAGTCCATCGGCAATATCGCGGCCGGTGCGCTGCTCGGTTTTTTCCTCGAAGAGATCGCGCCGGTGATCTACAACCAGGCGGTTGCCGACGCGCAGGAGCACATGCAGGCACGCATCGCCGATCTTGACATCGATCTGCACGAAGCGCCATTCCAGTACTGGCGCAAGTACGCGCAACCGAAGCGTAAATGATGCATTTCGCACTGGGTGACGCCTGCACGGCGTTAGCAGGGCGCGGCATAATTGCCATTTCACACGACGCTTGACGGAAAGTTCCGATGACCACGCAGTCCCGCGCATTGCCGCTTGCCCATCTCGATTGGCGCTGGAGAGCCTTCGACGCGCTCGATCCCCGCGAAATTTACGCAATGCTTCGGGCGCGATCCGAAGTGTTCGTCATGGAGCAGGAATGCGTTTATGGCGACATCGACGGCCTCGATACCGGCGCGTGGCACCTGTTTGCGTGGGACACGGCCGGCGAGCGCCCGGTGCTGGCGGGCTATCTGCGCGTGCTGCTGCCCGATGCGGACGACCCCGACGTTCGCATCGGCCGGGTGCTGACCACCGCCGGCTATCGCGGCATCAAGCTCGGCAATGCGCTTCTTGAGCGCTCGATTCATCACATCGCGCAGCAGTGGCCCGACGTCCCGATGCGGCTGCACGCCCAGGCCCATCTGCAGAAGTTCTATGGCGCGTTCGGCTTCAGGCCCGTTTCGGAAATCCACGACGAAGACGGCATCCCGCACGTCTGGATGCGGTCGGATTCACTGTCGGAGTAACTGCGGCGTTGCGCAGGCGCGGTTCAGGTGCGCTGGGGCTCGCGGTCGTGCGCTCCGTCGGGCGCACTGCCAGACGCATTGCGGGGCGCACTACCCGGCACGGCGGACGGCTGCGGGCGTGCCGGCCGATCGCGGCGGCGCAGGCGTCCGCGCGCCGAGAGCCGCATCCAGTGGCGCAGCGCAACCAGTGCGCCAATCACGCTCATCATCGACCCCGGAATCCACAGCAACAGGCCGCCGATCTGCTGGTCGCGCATCGGGCTGAGCCAGGTGAAGGCGCGTCCGCAGATCGAGTACACGGGGTAGAGTTCGCGCGGCGTAAAGAAGATGAACGCGCCGAGCAGGATCTGCGGCGGAATCGCCGCAATCACCACCAGCACGCGCTTGCCCGGCGCGAGCCGCGCGGGCGGGGCGGAGCGCGCGTCGAGCACGAGCCACCAGAACATGAGGCCGTCGATCACCATGCTCCAGTTCATGACGCGATAGAGGCGCCAGTCGAGCATCGCGATGAAGTGGATCGGCGAAAACAGCCAGAAATAGATCAGCCCGACGAAGAGCGTCACGGCGACGACCGGATGCATCACGACATCCAGCGCGAGACGCACGGGACGCGCCGCTAGCGCGGGCCGCACGAAGCGCTGGCGCCATGCGAACGGAATGCCCGCGCGCAGGGCCGCGCCAGGATAGGCGAGCGCGATGAAGAAGGGCCCCAAATGATGCAGCACCAGATGCTGCGCGCGGTGCATGAAGAATTCGTGCTCGAAGTAGTAATCGAGCCGCGTATGCAGTGCGACATAGAGCGCGCCGAGCCCGAACCAGAACGAGATGCGTCGTGCGAGCGATACGCGTGCATGGCGCTGGCCGCGCACGAAAAGGATCGCGGCGGTCGCGATGGCGATCACGACCGTAGGCGAAGGCTCCCAGGGATCGAGCCAGTAGAGCAGGTTCATGGTTGGCGGATCTCCCGCGTCAAGACTTGCGAGCGCACGCCGAATGCCGGCAGGCGGACCGCGGCGTTATCGGTAGGGCGGATTCCCGTGGGGCAGCCACAGCGGACCCGGCATGAAGCAAATGACTCAGCCGGCATCGTCGATCACACGGCGCACATCGTGCGCGATCACATCGGGCGCGTCGTTGTCGGTCGCGAGCAGCCGCGCGCGGCCTTGTGCGTCGAACACATACACCGCCGAGCTGTGCGTGACGTCGTAGCTCCCGTCGGGATTGGGTTTTTCCAACTGGTACGCCACGCGATAGTGCCTGGCGAGCGACTCGATCTGGCCGTCGCTGCCGGTCAGGCCCAGTGCATGTTGCGAGTCGAATGCCGCAATATAGCTGTGCAGCACGGCAGGCGTGTCGCGTGCGGGATCGACGCTGACGAAGAGTATCCGCACGGCGCGTGCCTCGGGACCGAGTTTTGCGATCACCTGCATCAGCCGCGCCATGGTCTCGGGACAGATGTCCGGGCAGTGCGTGTAGCCGAAGTACACGAGCGTGGTTTGTCCGCGGAAGCTCACGCCCGTGACCGGGCGGCCGTCGTCGTCGGTCAGGCTGAAACTGAGGTCAGGCAGGTGGCCGGTAACGTTGGTGAGCTGCCAGGGGGCGGCGGGATGGGAACAGGCGCTGACCAGCATCGCTCCCGCCACGATCGCGGTGCCTCCGGCAAGCCGTGCGCGGGCGCCGCGGTGGCGCAGGGCGGGAAGCGTGGCGAGGGAGAGCTTGCGGAACAAGGGCGTCTCGGCGAATGTCTCGGTATTTTGCTTCGTGGTTCGTGGCAGGCGGTTAGCGGAGACCGACGGCCAGCAACTTTCTGCGACTGTAGCAAAATTAGTGAGGGACTGTCGTACCTAACAAGAACCCGGCAAAGAACCCGGCAGCGAACCGGAAGGATGGCGTGTCCAACCTTACACGCTCGAAAATCGACCGAAGGCGAGGTAAGATGCGCACACTTTCTCCAGCAGCCCAGCGTTCGCCGGACCCGCCGGACCAATGCGCGGCTAGCGCCGAGGGATGAAAAAACACGTAATGCAAGGACTACCGGCTGTATTGCCGCCAGATCAGACGGCCTTCTTCTTCGATTTCGACGGCACGCTCGTCGAACTTGCGCCAACACCCGATGGCGTGCTCGTGCGGCCCGACATGCTCGCGCTGCTCGGCGAGCTGCGGCGCCTCACGCACGGCGCGGTGGCGATCGTGTCCGGGCGCGGCATCGACAGCATCGACGCATTCCTCGGCATGCCGGACCTGCCGGTGGCGGGCCTGCACGGCGCCGAGCGCCGCGACGCCAACGGCGACACGCAGCGCGTGGGTTTCAACGATCAGCGGCTCCTGCACATGGAGCAGGTGCTCGCGGAAGTGGTGCGCACGCATCCCGGCACGCTCCTCGAAATCAAGGGCGCGGCGCTGGCGTTGCACTACCGGAACGCGCCCGAGCACGAACCGGTTGCGCGCGAGGCGACCACGCGGCTTGCCGGCGAATTCGCGCAGGCCTACGTGCTACAGCCCGGCAAGATGGTCTACGAAATCAAGCCCAAGGACGTCGACAAGGGCCGCGCGCTGCGCACGTTCCTGGACGAGCCGCCGTTCGCGGGGCGCCGTCCGGTGTTTGCCGGCGACGATCTCACCGACGAGAAGGGTTTTGCCGTCGTCAACGCACAGCACGGATTGTCGATCAAGGTCGGCGGCGGCGATACGATCGCGCAGACGCGTGTCGACTCGGTGGATGCGCTGCTTGCGTGGCTGACGTCGCTGGTCGCGGCGATGCGCGTGGCGTGACGCCTGGCCTCTCTGCGGCCGGTCCGCTGCACCCGCCGCACCCTTACCCACTCCTCGACGGAACCCGCATCTCATGAGCCGATTGATCATCGTGTCGAACCGGGTCGCACCCATTTCCGAAGGCGGACCGGCGGCGGGCGGCCTTGCGGTGGGTGTTTATGATGCGCTGAAGGAAACCGGCGGCATGTGGTTCGGCTGGAGCGGCGACGTGCTGGCTTCGGGCCAGCCGCAGATCCGGCTGGAAGAACGCGGCCCGGTGACGTTCGCTACCATCGGGCTCCTGCGTCGCGACTATGACCAGTACTACCGCGGGTTTTCGAACGCGACGCTGTGGCCCGCGTTCCACTATCGCGCCGATCTCGTCCAGTACGACCGCCACGAATACGCGGGCTACTGCCGCGTGAACGCGTGGCTCGCGCAGCAGCTCGTGCCGCTCCTGCGCGACGACGACGTGATCTGGGTCCACGACTATCACCTGATCCCGTTCGCGCAGGCGCTGCGCTCGGCGGGCGTGAAGAACCGCATCGGCTTTTTCCTGCACATTCCGTTTCCTGCTTCGCAGGTGCTGCTGGCGGTTCCGCCGCATCGCGACCTCGTCGAGGCGCTGTGCTCGTTCGACCTCGTCGGTTTCCAGACGAAGCCCGATCTGCGCGCGTTTTGCGATTACGTCGTCAACGAGGCGGGCGGAACGGTCGAGCGCCTGCCGGGCGGCGTGGCGCGCATCCAGGCATTCGGCCAGACGCTGGTCGCCAACGACTACCCGATCGGCGTCTATCCGGACGAGGTCGCGGGACTCGCAAAGGCCGGCGAGCGCGGCAAGCCCGTGCGTACGCTCAAATCCACGCTGCACGGCCGCAAGGTCATCATCAGCGTGGACCGGCTCGATTACTCGAAGGGACTCGTGGAGCGTTTTCGCGCGTTCGAGCGTCTGCTCGACCAGCACGCCGGCGAGCGCAACAACGTCTCGTTCGTGCAGATCGCGCCGCCCACGCGGGCCGACCTCCATGCCTATCAGGACATCCGCCTCAAGCTCGAAGCGGAGTCTGGGCGGATCAACGGCCGCTTCGCCGAGCTCGACTGGACGCCGATCTGGTACATCCATCGTCAGTACGAACGGGCGGTGCTGGCGGCGCTGTTCCGCGCGTCGCACGTCGGCTACGTGACGCCGTTGCGCGACGGCATGAACCTCGTCGCGAAAGAATACGTGTCGGCGCAGGATCCGGAGAACCCCGGCGTGCTCGTGCTTTCGCGCTTCGCGGGCGCCGCGCAGGAACTCACCGGCGCGCTGATCGTCAATCCGCTCGACATCGACGGCATGGCCGACGCCCTGGCCGCCGCGCTCTCGATGCCGCTTGCCGAGCGGGCGGCGCGCTATCGGGACATGATGGCGCAACTGCGCGAGAACAACGTGTCGGTCTGGCGTGACCGCTTTCTGGGCGACCTCATGCGGATCGGCGAGCGGCGCGGCGTCGCGCTGCCGGTCGCGGAGACGGCGCATGGCGAGGCGCCAGGGCAGGTTCTGGACGCGAGCTGAGCGACGCGTTCGCCCGGGGTGCCCACGCTTCGCACAGAAAAAAACCGCTTCACAGAACAGGAAGCGGCTTTTCCGTTTCAGACGGCGGAAACGCCTCAGGCGACGTGTTTCTCGTCGCTCTTCTTGCTGCCGAGATGCAGCGTGGAATGCTTGCCATGCTGCTTGGCTAGCAGCTCGCGGTAGAGACCCGGACGGTTGCGCAGCTCTTCCGGGCTGCCGTCGTCGATCACCTTGCCCGAGCTCATCACAATGATGCGGTCGAAGTTCTGCAGCGTGGAGAGGCGGTGCGCGATGGCGACTACCGTGCGGCCCACCATCAGCCGGTCGAGCGCCTGCTGGATCGCCTCTTCGGAGGCGCTGTCGAGCGCCGAGGTCGCTTCGTCGAGCAGCAGAATAGGCGCGTTCTTGAGGATCGCGCGCGCAATCGCGATGCGCTGGCGCTGGCCGCCCGAAAGCTTCACGCCGCGGTCGCCCACGATCGTGTCGTAACCTTCCGGCATGGCTTCGATGAAGTCGGCGCAGCGCGCTTCGCGCGCAGCCTCGATCACTTCCTCGCGGCTCGCCTCGGGGCGGCCGTAAGCGATGTTCTCGTAGATCGAGCGGTGCAGGAGCGAGATGTCTTGCGGCACGAGCGCGATGGTGTTGCGCAGGCTGTCCTGCGTGACCTTTGCGATGTCCTCGCCGTCGATCCGGATCGCGCCGCCCTGCAGTTCGTAGAACCGCTGCAGCAGCGCGAGCACCGTGGTCTTGCCCGCGCCCGACTTGCCGATCAGACCGACGCGCTGGCCGGCCGCAATGTGCAGGTCGAAGTGGTCGAGGATGGGCTTGCGGTGCGGATAGGCGAAGGTCACGCTTTCGAAATCCACGCGGCCGCCCTGGGCGACGAGCTCGGCGGCGTCGTCGCGGTCGGGCATGCCGTGCGGCTCGAGCAGCGTCTGGACGGCTTCCGCGAGCCGCGCGACGTGCTGCGTCACGTCCACGAGCGCCACGGCGAGGTCGCGCGTGCCGTGCAGGATCGTGAAGCCGAGTGAGCTCACGAGGACGATGTCGCCCGAAGTGGCGCGGCCCTGATTCCAGAGCCACAGCGCCCAGCCGAGCAGGCCGGCCGAAAGCATCGCCGTGATCACGGCGTGCAGGAGGCGCAGCCTTTCGAGGTAGAGCAGGCTCGTGCGACGCGCGTCCAGTTCCGCCTTGACGGTCGCGCGAAAGCGCGTCTGCTCGCGGAAGGTCATGCCGAAGGCGCGTACGAGCGCCATATTGCCGATCACGTCCACCAGTTCGCCGTCCACGGCCGCGGCCCTGGTCGCGAACGCGTGGTGGCGCGAGGAACCGCGCCCCGCAAGCTTGAAGAGGATCACCGAGAGGATGGCCGAGCAGCACAGCAACGCGGCGGCCATCAACGGATTGACCGAGACGATCATGACGATCGCGCCCGCCACGGCGATGCAGGGCGGCAGTACGTTCCACGCGGTCGTGTTCTCGGCCGTATAGATGGCGTTCGAGGTTGCCGTGATGCGGCTCGCGAGCGTACCGGGCTGCTTTTCCGCGTAATACGTGGGCGAGTGGCCGCTCAGGTACTGGAAGAGGTCGCGCCGCAGGTCGCCCGTCACGGCGACGAAGGTGTGCGCCGCGAACCAGCCGCCCACGCGCCAGAGCAGGTTGTCGGCGGCGATCAGGCCGACGAGGATCGCGAACGCGGTCCACAGCGGCCCCGGGTGGTGACGTCCTGCGCCGAGCACGTCGATCAGGTGCTTGATCGCGTACTGCGAGGCGAGGGCGCAGCCGACGGCGGCGAACACGCTGGCCAGCACGACGGCATGGGCGAACGGGTGACGTCGGATATAGCGAAACAGGAACGCGAGCGGACGCCGCGCATAGCTCGCGAGCTTTGCGTTGTGGGCATTACGCTGGGCGATGGTCAGATGTTCCAATTGATCGGTGGTCGGTCTGACGGAGCTGGGTCCGTGCAAGTTGAAAAAAGAAATGGGAAGGCGCGGTAGCGGCAGCCCACGACGGACTTTCCAGCATTGTAAACACGCCCTGCGCGTGGTGCATCGCCTATGGCCATGGGACGCGCATCATATCGCGACGTCATGACGCGGGGTATGCCTTGCCGACAGTCTGTTGCTGCACAGGTTCAACAGGCGTTGCGAGCCATTTTGGAGATACAATTGCGGATTCCGTTGACGTCGCGTGCATGGCGCGTCCGACGACGGGCGCTGCGGCGCAGCAAGGTTCGGAAGTGCTGCCGCAATTGCCGTGCGCGAGACCCCCGATTTGCATCCGGACAGGCGACCCAATTTAAAACCATCTTTTAAAACAAAGAGTTGTGGATTGTTTCCGGTTTGTAACAACGTAAAGTATTTGAAATGTTTTGGGTGGCATGGGTCCCGAACCGGGATAATGCCGACTCGGATAGCGTAGGGAATCTGACAGCTTGTGTGTCAACGACCGCGAACCCTGCGCGTTTACCGCCTGAGCCGTTCCGTCTGCCTGAAAGCGCGACGGCCAGTGTGTCGGCAGAGCCGGCGCGGTTAGCGGTACGGAACGCCCGGGATGACGTGCGGCAAGGCTGCCGGCGCCACCGAGGGTCGATTGTCAAACTTGCAGTACTTTGCCCGATTTATTACGAGGAAGGAGTTCACCACTATGCGAATCGCTCAAATCGCTCCGTTGCACGAGGCGGTTCCTCCCAAGCTGTACGGCGGCACGGAACGGGTGGTCTCCTACCTGACCGAAGCGCTGGTCGAACAGGGTCACGACGTCACACTGTTCGCAAGCGGCGATTCGATCACCTCGGCAAAGCTCGAAGCGTTTTGGCCGCAGGCACTGCGCCTCGATCCGACGATCCGCGACGTGATGGCTCCGCACATGCTGCTGCTCGAAGAAGTGCGCCGCCGCGCGCATGAATTCGACGTGCTGCATTTCCACATCGACTACTATCCGTTCTCGCTGTTCCAGCGTCAGGAAGTGCCGTTCGTCACGACGATGCACGGCCGTCTCGACCTGCCGGAACTGCAGCCGATCTTCAATGCGTTCAACGACGTGCCGGTCGTCTCGATCTCGGACAACCAGCGCATCCCGCTCCAGCAGGCCGCCTGGCAGCAGACCGTCTATCACGGCCTGCCGGAAGACGTGCTCAAGCCGATTCCGAACGTCGAGCCCGGCTATCTGGCCTTCCTCGGCCGCGTTTCGCCGGAGAAGGGTCTTGACAAGGCAATTCGCATCGCCGGTCAGGCAGGGATGAAGCTCAAGGTTGCCGCCAAGATCGACAAGGCCGACCGTGCCTACTACGAAGAAGTCATCAAGCCGCTGATGGCGTTGCCGCACGTCGAGTACATCGGCGAAATCGGCGAGCATGAAAAGCGCGAGTTCCTCGGCAATGCGCACGCACTGGTGTTCCCGATCGACTGGCCGGAGCCCTTCGGCCTCGTCATGATCGAAGCCATGGCCTGCGGTACGCCGGTTATCGCGTTCAAGCGCGGCTCGGTGCCGGAAGTCATCGACAATGGCGTGTCGGGTTTCGTCGTCGAAGACGAAATCAGCGCCGTCGCGGCGATCAAGCGCCTGTCGACGCTGCCGCGCGAGAAGGTCCGTGCCGCGTTCGAGGCCCGCTTCTCGTCGAAAGTGATGGCGCGGAACTACGTCGCCGTGTACGAAGAACTGCTGCGTCAGAAGCGCCGCACCGTGCTGCGCGAAGTCGCCGCCGGCTAAGACGCCGCCGGCCTCGTGCCGGAGCGGCGGGCGCTGTCCCGTCGTGTCTTTCAGCAACGCCCCTGTGCCCTGCGCGCCGGGGCGTTGTCTTTTATGTGCGCGTGGCGCGCACGGCGTGAGCGCGGGCGGCAATGTCCCTATAATGGCCGTTCTGCAGGACCAGCAGCCACCAGAATTAAGAGGAGAAAAGCTTTGGCGAGATCCCGACCGACGCCCACGGTCGCCGTACCCGGCGCCGGGACGATGTTCGCCTTGCGCGCGATCGGTCTCGTGATCCTCGCGCGGTGGCTCTTCTCGATGGCGCAGATGAATTTCATCGCATCGCTCGAAGGAATGGCCTCGTCGCCGTGGGCGTGCATCAATCTCGTGTTCCTGTTTCTTCTGATCGTTCTGCCCGGCGCGAAGGCGCGCGTCGAGCGGCCGTTCCATCCGTTGCCGCAGTGGCTGCGCCAGGCGCTGCGATTCTTCGGCCTGCTCGGGTGCCTGTTCGCGCTGTGGTCGGTGGGCGCCTTCGTCTGGATGTCCGGCTGGCGGCGCGCGGTGCAGGCCGTGGCGGCAACCAATGGCTGGCTCGTCGTTGCGCCGGCATTGTATGCCGCCGTCGTGTGGATCTGCCGCCCGCGGGCGCTCTGGCGCTCCAACATCGCGGCGCGCCGTTTCGCGATCGGCCGTTACGCGGTCTCGCTCGACGCCGCCACGCGTACCACGATCGTCTGGCTGGAAAGCCGCAAGGTTGGCCAGTACGACGCGCGCGAGCTTTCGGTGCGCTGGCTGCAGGAGGCGCCGCCGGCTGTCGTGCCGGCCTCGCCGCCTGGGCCGGAGGGTACCGTGCTGGCGGAGGTGGCGGCTACCGCTGCCGGACCGTTATCGCCGGCGCCGTCCTCCGGCGCCACAGCCGTCCAGCACGCGGCGCATCGTCGGCCGAAGGTCGAGTTGCTGTGGGATTCTCCCGCCGCGGCGGGCCATAACCGCCAAACCGTGTTTCGCGTGCGGCTCGCTACCGATGGCGATCGCATGGCCGCGCGCGCGCTCGACGCCGCTCTGAAGCAAGTCTGATTCTCCCGGCGGCGCGCTGTTGCGGCATCGCGGGGCGCACTTCGCTTTGGGCTTGCCGTGCTTGCCGTCAACCTGGAGGAGTTGCGATGTACTCACGCTGGTTGCTTGCCGCCGTTCATCTCCTCGCTTTCGGCTATGCGCTCGCCTCGATTTTGCGGCGCTCGCGTGGATTGCGCCGCTGCACGTCGACGGAAGACCTGCCCGGCATCTTCGGTGCCGACAATGGCTGGGGACTCTCCGCACTCGTGCTGATTGTCACCGGAGCGATGCGCGCGTTCGGCGGTTTCGAGAAGGGCGCGTCGTATTACTTCCACGAGCCGCTCTTTCACGTGAAGATGGGCGCGCTCGTGCTGATCCTGTTGCTCGAGATCGCGCCGATGATGGCGCTGCTGCGCTGGCGTCTCGCCGTGCGGCGCGGCGATGTGCCGGACCTGACGGGGGCGCCGAAGTATGCGCGCATCGGCGCATGGCAAACGGCGTTGCTCGTGGTAATGGTGTTTGCGGCTACGGGTATGGCGCGCGGGATCGGGATCGACACGGGGGCTTGAGGCTGACCCCGTGCGATGCGGGTGTAGGTGAGCCGGTCTGGAATCTAAGGGATGCGAAGTAAATGCCCTGTAATGAAAAAAGCCCCCAGACTGGCGTCTGGGGGCTTTTGTTCTTCGGTGCTTGTCTTTACCAACACCAGAAATTCTGGTGGGTAGTACTGGGATCGAACCAGTGACCCCTGCCGTGTGAAGGCAGTGCTCTACCGCTGAGCTAACCACCCGAAGAGCTTTGGATTATGACGGGCTTTCCGAATCTTGTAAAGCCCTTTTTAAGCAATTTGCGCATCCGTCGGCTTTTCTTCCGGGGCGGGTTGCGTGCGCCACACGCTCGTTCCTTTGAGTGCTTTGTCGAGGTCGTCGAGCACGGCGTCGTGCGCCGCCAGTTCTTCGTCGGTCGCGGCGATCACAGGCAGCGCGAGCGTCTCGATCTGCACGCGGGGCGCCGCGACGTCGCCGGTCGCAGCCGTCTCACCCAGCATGTCGATGACAAGGCTTTCCTGGCCCCGCGTCATCGCGAGATAGACCTCCGCCAGCAGTTCCGAGTCGAGCAGTGCGCCGTGCAGCGTGCGGTGCGCGTTGCTGATGCCAAAGCGATCGCACAGCGCGTCGAGCGAATTGCGTTTGCCCGGGAAGATCTGCTTGGCCTGCACCAGCGTATCGATCACCTCGCCGCAGTGCTCCTTGAACGGCGGCTTGCCGAGCAGCGCGAGCTCCGCGTCGAGAAAGCCGATGTCGAACGGCGCGTTGTGGATGATGAGGTCCGCGCCCTGGATGAAGTCGAGGATTTCGTTGGCCACTTCGGCGAACTTCGGCTTGTCGGAGAGGAACTCGGTCGTCAGGCCATGTACCGCGAGCGCGCCGGGGTCGCTGTCGCGCTCGGGGTTGACGTAGAAGTGCAGGTTGTTGCCGGTGAGCCGGCGGTTCACCAGCTCGACGCAGCCGATTTCAATGATGCGGTCGCCCGTGCGGGCGTTCAGGCCGGTGGTTTCGGTATCGAGAATGATCTGGCGCATGTCGGATCGGAAAAATCGTATGTTGCGATAGGCGAGCGCGGACGGGCGCTCAAAGTTCGGCGAGCGAAGCGACGCCGCGGTTCGCGAGCGCGTCGGCGCGTTCGTTTTCCGGATGGCCGGCGTGGCCCTTCACCCAGCGCCATTCCACCTGGTGTTGCGCGACGAGCGCGTCGAGCCGCTTCCACAGGTCGTCGTTCTTGACGGGCGTTTTCGCCGCCGTCATCCAGTTCTTTTTCTTCCAGCCGTGGATCCACTCGCTGATGCCTTTCTGCACATACTGCGAGTCGGTATGGACGATCACGGTGCATGGACGCTTGAGGGCTTCGAGCGCGGCGATCACGCCCATCAGTTCCATGCGGTTGTTGGTCGTGACGGCTTCGCCGCCAAACAGTTCTTTTTCCAGCGTGCCGAAGCGCAGCAGCGCGCCCCAGCCGCCGGGGCCGGGGTTGCCTTTGCAGGCGCCGTCCGTGAAGATTTCGACGAAGTCGGGTGCGTTCATGAGTCCTTGTTGCGTGTGGGGGAGGGTGTCGTGGCGGCGGCCTTCAGGCTTGGCGCCAGCACCGGTTTCTTGACCTTTAGCGGACCGACGAGGCGCATGCCGCGCACGCGCTTGATCGCCGTAACCATATAGACGGCGCCGAAGATCGGCCACCAGCGGTCGCCGGCGGCTTCCATGAAGGCATAGCGGCCGAGCCATTGCTCGGTGGCGAGCGGCGGACGATAGCAGCCAAAGCGCCCGCGCTCGAGTTCGAAGCCGAGCAGCTTGATCCAGTCCTTCAGGCGCGTGAACGCGATCAGGTCCTGGCGCGCGGGCAGGAACGGTTTGCCGGTCAGCTTGCCGGCCGACTGGCGCGCGCCCCACAGCGAGAGCGAGTTGAAGCCGACGATCACGAGCTGTCCCTCGGGCATCAGGATGCGTTCCGCCTCGCGCAGCAGGCGGTGCGGATCGCTCGTGAATTCGAGTGTGTGCGGCATCACGATCAGGTCGACGCTCTGCGCCTCGAACGGCAAGTCGAGAAAATCGCACCAGACCGTGCTGCGGCCCTCGGGGGCATGACGCCGCGCGGATGCCGCGCCGCCGTCGGCCGGAGGCACGGTATAGGGTTCGCTCGCGGCGCTCGCCGCGTCGAGCACGAGCCCGCGGCACGGCATGCGGTTCTCGCGCAGGGCGTCGAGATGCGGCATGCCGAGCTGCAGCGCGTGGTAGCCGAAAATATTCGACACCACGCGATCTAGCTGCTCCTGCTCCCAGTCGAGGACATACCTGCCGGCAGGCGAAGCGGTCCAGGCGGGCCAGTCTATAATCGTTCGGTCAGACATGTCGAAGAATACGCCGCCCCAATGAATAGTCCGCTTGAGTACGCGTACGAATACGTACCGGTTCCGGCCTTCGATGACAACTACATCTGGGTCGTGTCGGACGGCCGCAATGCAATCGCCGTCGATCCGGGCGAGGCCGCGCCCGTTCGCGCGTATCTGGCGAAGCGCGGCTGGCGGCTCGTCGCTATTTTACTCACCCATCATCACAACGACCACGTCGGCGGGGTGGCCGATCTGCTGAACGGCCAACGCGTGCCGGTCTACGGCCCGGCCGGCGAGGCGCTCGGGCCGCTCGACCCGGTCGTCACGCGCGTGAAAGGCGGCGATCGCGTGCGGCTGGAAGCGCCGGCGCTCGACTTTACCGTGCTCGACGTGCCCGGCCACACACGCGGCCATATCGCCTACTTCCAGGCAGCCGATCCGGCGGGCGTGCCGCATCTGTTCTGCGGCGACACGCTATTCGCCTGCGGCTGCGGCCGCCTGTTCGAAGGCTCGCCCGCGCAGATGCTCGCCTCGCTCGACGCGCTCGCGGCACTCCCCGGCAACACCGAAGTGCATTGCGCGCACGAATACACGCTGTCGAACATTCGCTTTGCGCTGGCCTGCGACCCGGACAACGCCGCGCTGCACACCTGGAGCCGCGACGCGGCGGCGCTGCGCGAGCGCGGCGTGCCCACGCTGCCCACCACGATCGCGCACGAACGCGCCGTGAATCCGTTCCTGCGCGCGGGCGATCCGTCGGTCCAGGCGAGCCTTGCCGATCAGCTTCATGAAACGGTGTCTGATCGCCTGGCGGCATTCACGCTGATGCGCGAGTGGAAGAACCGGTTCCGCTAAGCCGCGCGTGTCAAGGGGCAAGCTCATCCCGAAAGTACGGAAGTGCACCCAAGCTACGGATTTTCATGGTTTTTTCGTATATTTCCGGTTGACGCAAACGTGTACGTTCCGTACCATCGGCTGCAAATTCCAGCCATGCAAGTAGACGTTCATGCGATTTATTTTTAGTGCGCTGCTGGTCCTGATGCTCGCCGCTTGCGCGAGCGGGGGACCATCTGCGAGTCATTCCGCCAACAATCCCGCCACAGCCGATCCCCAGGCCGCCGCCGACCAACTCCGCAAGACCTCCGCAGCCCAGGAAACCATCGACGTCGACAATGGCTCGGTCAGTTCCTTGACGAGCCAGGACGCCGATCTGTGGGGGCGTATTCGCCGCGGTTTCCAGATGCCCGACCTCCAGAGCGATCTGGTGGACATGAATGCCCAGTGGTATGCCGAGCGGCCCGACTACGTCGCACGCATGACGGAGCGGTCGCAGAAGTACCTCTATCACATTGTCGAAGAGCTTGAAGCCCGGCACATGCCGACCGAGCTGGCGCTGCTGCCGTTCATCGAATCGGCGTACAACCCGCAGGCGCTTTCCGTGGCGAAGGCGGCGGGCATGTGGCAGTTCGTGCCGGATACGGGGCGCACCTACAACCTCAAGCAGAACATGTGGCAGGACGAGCGCCGCGACGTGCTCGCCTCGACGAGCGCCGCGCTCGACTATCTCTCTCGCCTGCACGACATGTTCGGCGACTGGTATCTCGCGCTCGCCGCCTACAACTGGGGCGAGGGCAATGTGCAGCGCGCGATCGCGCGCAACCAGGCGGCCGGTTTACCCACCGACTACGAGAGCCTGCGCTTGCCCAACGAGACGCGTAACTACGTGCCGAAGCTGCAGGCCATCAAGAACATCGTGATGAACCCGCAGCAGTATGGCCTCACGCTGCCCTCGATCCCGAACCACCCGTATTTCGTCACGGTCACCACGTCGCACGATATCGACGTGGACGTCGCCGCGAAGCTCGCGAACATGACGCCCGACGAGTTCCGTTCGCTCAACCCGTCGTTCAAGAAGCCCGTCATTCTCGGCGCGACGCAGCCGCAGATCCTGCTGCCGTTCGACAACGCGAGCGCGTTCGAGCACAACCTGAAGGCCTACACGGGCCAACTGTCGTCGTGGACCGTCTACACCACCGACGCGCGCACCACGCCTGCCGCGCTCGCAGAAAAGATCGGCGTCGATGCCGATACGCTGATGTCGGTGAACAAGATTCCGGCCGGCATGCGCCTCAAGGCGGGCTCGACGCTCGTGGTGCCGCGCACCGACAGCGATGACGACGAGGACATCAGCGCCGACGTTGCCGAAAGCGCCGTGCTCGCGATGGAGCCGGACGTGCCCGACACGCGCAAGATGCTGATCCGCGTGCGCCGCAAGCAGGCCATGGACACGGTGGCGAGCCGCTATGGCGTGTCGGTCGGCCAGTTGAAGGGGTGGAACAAGACCCACCGCGACTACGTCATGCCGGGCCAGGTGCTGGTGCTGCACGTGGCGGTCGGCAAGGCGATGCCGAGCGAACCGGGGCCGGAACGGATTGCGACGAACGTGTCGGGCGGCGGCGTGCAGCGTATTGGCACCAAGGTGGCAGACACGGGTTCGAAGTCGCGCTACGATAAGAAGCACGGTCGTGAGCGCGCCGAGGTCGTGAAGGTTTCCGATCCGGTCAAGGCCAAATCGTCGAGCGCCGCGCCCAGCAAGGCGTCGAAGGGTACGGCAAGCCGCCAGAAGGCCGGCACCCACGCGCAAAAGCAGACATCAAAATAGCGGCTTGCGAAGGGTGACCACATGCGTTGCGGGGGCAGCGCATGGCAGTTCGCTCCGATCACTCATCGTTTTACTTTATGCGCCGTCGCCCTTTGGGTGACGGCGTTTTCATTCCGCGTTATCCTGGAATTTGAAGGAAAGGGTACTTTCGGGCTATAATTTCAAGGTTTGAGCTTATCAACCCGCACCCTAGCGCCTACCTCTTCCCATCCGTTCATCCGCCGCCCGCGTATTGCGCTTTTCGCCGTCGGTGCCGCTCGATTCCTGTTCCCGAAGCCTTTCAGGCCGGGGCGCGAAACCGGGGGCAGCCTGGCCCCGGACGAAAGCCGCCGCAACATGCGACATAAAGCGACGAATTGCGAATGAGCCGCGCGCGCATCTTGAAAACGATGCCGACGCCGCAGCCGCCGCAAGGTCACCGGTCGGATAAACAGGTCGGCACAGGGTGTTCCCCCAAGGAGTCTCCCGTGTTGCCGTCATTCTCTCCCGCTCTGCTCGCGCTCGCCGACGGCACGGTCTTTCGTGGTTATTCGATCGGTGCGCCGGGTCATACCATCGGTGAAGTCGTGTTCAACACGGCCATTACCGGTTATCAGGAAATCCTGACCGACCCGAGCTATGCACGCCAGATCGTCACCCTGACGTACCCGCATATCGGCAACGTCGGCGTCAACGCCGAAGACGTCGAAGCCACGAAAGTCCATGCCGCCGGGCTGATCATCCGCGACCTGCCGGTGCTCGCCTCGAACTTCCGCATGGAGCGCACGCTCGGCGACTATCTGCGCGACGAGAGTGTGGTGGCGATCGCCGGCATCGACACGCGCAAGCTCACCCGCATTCTGCGCGACAAGGGGGCGCAGAACGGCGCCATTCTCGCCGGCTCGGATGACGAGGCGAAGGCAATCGAACTCGCGCGCTCGTTCCCGGGCCTCGCGGGCATGGACCTCGCCAAGGTGGTTTCGACCGGAAAGTCGTACCAGTGGAACACGACCGAATGGCGTCTGGGCGAAGGCTACCGTACGCAGTCGGCGCCGAAGTACAAGGTCGTCGCGTTCGACTACGGCGTGAAGCAGAACATCCTGCGCATGCTGGCCGAGCGCGGCTGCGACGTCACGGTGCTGCCGGCGCAGGCCAGCGCGGCTGATGCGCTTGCACTGAACCCGGACGGCGTGTTCCTCTCGAACGGCCCCGGCGACCCCGAGCCGTGCGACTACGCGATCAAGGCCGCGCAGGAGTTCATCGCACGCGGTATCCCGACCTTCGGCATTTGTCTCGGCCACCAGATCATGGGTCTCGCCGTGGGTGCGAAGACCATGAAGATGAAGACCGGCCACCATGGCGCGAATCATCCGGTAAAGGATCTTGGCGATGGCCGCGTGGTCATCACGTCGCAGAACCACGGGTTTGCCGTGGACGCCGACACGCTGCCCGCGAACGCGCGCGTCACGCACGTCTCCCTCTTCGACGGCACGCTGCAAGGCTTCGAGCTGACCGACAAGCCCGCGTTCTGCTTCCAGGGTCACCCGGAAGCGTCGCCGGGCCCGCATGACATCGGCTATCTGTTCGACCGCTTCACCGCGCTGATGGACAACGCCAGGGGCGACAAGCGCAGCACGGCGGCAGCGTAAGCGCCAGCCGCAAGGCGGAGCAGAGCAGGGCGCGCAGCGAGCAGGGAAAGCAGGCAGGAAAACTGGCCACCGCGCCGGCCACCGCGCACGCCCGAGGGCGAGCAGCAGCGTGTGAACGCACGCGCCGCTCGCCCGGAGTCAAGACACAGAAATATTTAGCGAGAGCGTTATGCCCAAGCGGACAGACATCAAGAGCATTCTCATCATCGGCGCGGGTCCGATCATCATCGGCCAGGCGTGCGAGTTCGACTATTCGGGCGCGCAGGCCTGCAAGGCGCTGCGTGAAGAAGGCTACAAGGTCATCCTCGTCAACAGCAATCCGGCGACGATCATGACCGACCCGAACACGGCCGACGTCACCTACATCGAGCCGATCACGTGGGAAGTGGTGGAGCGCATCATCGAGAAGGAGCGCCCCGACGCGATCCTGCCGACGATGGGCGGCCAGACCGCGCTGAACTGCGCGCTCGACCTGCACCACCACGGCGTGCTGAAGAAGTACAACGTCGAACTCATCGGCGCGTCGCCGGAAGCGATCGACAAGGCCGAAGACCGCCAGAAGTTCAAGGACGCGATGACGAAGATCGGCCTTGGCTCAGCGAAGTCGGGCGTCGCGCACTCGATGGAAGAGGCGCTCAAGGTCCACGCGGAAATTACCGCGGCCACCGGCACGGGCGGCTATCCGGTCGTGATCCGTCCGTCGTTCACGCTGGGCGGCTCGGGCGGCGGTATCGCCTACAACCGTGAGGAATTCGAAGAGATTTGCAAGCGCGGTCTCGATCTTTCGCCCACGCGCGAGCTGCTGATCGAAGAATCGCTGCTCGGCTGGAAGGAATACGAGATGGAAGTGGTCCGCGACAAGGCGGATAACTGCATCATCGTGTGCTCGATCGAAAACCTGGACCCGATGGGCATCCACACCGGCGACTCGATCACGGTCGCACCGGCGCAAACGCTCACCGACAAGGAATACCAGATCCTGCGCGACGCCTCGCTGGCAGTCCTGCGCGAGATCGGCGTGGACACCGGCGGTTCGAACGTCCAGTTCTCGATCGACCCGCGTACCGGCCGCATGATCGTGATCGAAATGAACCCGCGCGTCTCGCGTTCGTCGGCGCTGGCCTCGAAGGCCACGGGCTTCCCGATCGCCAAGGTGGCGGCGAAGCTGGCCGTCGGCTACACGCTTGACGAACTCAAGAACGAAATCACGGGTGGCCAGACGCCGGCTTCGTTCGAACCGACCATCGACTACGTCGTCACGAAGATCCCGCGTTTCGCGTTCGAGAAGTTCCGCGAAGCCGATCCGCGTCTCACGACGCAGATGAAGTCGGTGGGCGAGGTGATGGCGATCGGCCGCACGTTCCAGGAGTCGTTCCAGAAGGCGCTGCGCGGCCTCGAAGTGGGCGTGGACGGTCTGGACGAGAAGACCGCGAGCCGCGACGAGATCATCCGCGAGATCGGCGAAGCCGGTCCGGACCGCATCTGGTATGTGGGCGACGCGTTCCGCGTGGGCATGACGCGCGAAGAGATCTTCGAAGAAACCGCGATCGACCCGTGGTTCCTCGCGCAGATCGAAGAGATCGTCAGGAAGGAAGCGGCCGTGAAGGGCCGCACGCTGGCGAGCCTCTCGAAGGACGAACTGCGTTTCCTGAAGCAAAGCGGTTTCTCGGATCGCCGCCTTGCGAAGCTGCTCGGCGCGAACGCCGCCGACGTGCGCAAGCGCCGTATCGAGCTGAACGTGCGCCCGGTCTACAAGCGCGTGGATACCTGCGCAGCCGAGTTCGCGACGAAAACGGCCTACATGTACTCGACCTATGAGGAAGAGTGCGAGGCCAACCCGACGAACAACAAGAAGATCATGGTGCTGGGCGGCGGCCCGAACCGGATCGGCCAGGGTATCGAGTTCGACTACTGCTGCGTGCACGCCGCGCTCGCCATGCGCGAAGACGGCTATGAAACGATCATGGTCAACTGCAACCCCGAGACCGTTTCGACCGACTACGACACGTCCGACCGTCTGTACTTCGAGCCGGTGACGCTCGAAGACGTGCTCGAAATCGTCGACCTGGAAAAGCCGGTTGGCGTGATCGTGCAGTACGGCGGCCAGACGCCGCTGAAGCTTGCGCTCGACCTCGAAGCGAACGGCGTGCCCATCGTCGGCACCTCGCCCGACATGATCGACGCGGCCGAAGACCGCGAGCGCTTCCAGAAGCTGTTGCAGGACCTCGGCCTGCGCCAGCCGCCGAACCGCACCGCGCGCGCTGAAGACGAGGCGCTCAAGCTCGCCGACGAAATCGGCTACCCGCTCGTCGTGCGTCCTTCGTACGTGCTGGGCGGCCGCGCGATGGAAATCGTCCACGAGCCGCGCGACCTCGAACGCTACATGCGCGAGGCCGTGAAGGTGTCGAACGATTCGCCGGTGCTGCTCGACCGCTTCCTGAACGACGCGATCGAATGCGACGTGGACTGCATCTCCGACGGCGAAGCCGTGTTCATCGGCGGCGTGATGGAGCACATCGAGCAGGCGGGCGTGCACTCGGGCGACTCGGCGTGCTCGCTGCCGCCGTACTCGCTTTCGAAGGAGACCGTCGCCGAACTGAAGCGTCAAACGGCTGCGATGGCCAAGGCGCTGAATGTGGTCGGCCTGATGAACGTGCAGTTCGCGATTCAGCAGGTTCCTTCCGACACAAATCCGGAAGATGGCTCGAAGAAGGACGTCATCTACGTGCTGGAAGTGAACCCGCGGGCCTCGCGTACGGTGCCGTACGTGTCGAAGGCCACGAGCCTGCCGCTCGCGAAGATCGCGGCCCGGGCGATGGTCGGCCAGAAGCTCGGCGTACAAGGCGTGACGAAGGAAGTCGTCCCGCCGTACTTCAGCGTGAAGGAAGCGGTGTTCCCGTTCATCAAGTTCCCGACCGTCGACCCGGTGCTCGGACCCGAAATGCGTTCGACGGGCGAAGTGATGGGCGTGGGCAAGACCTTCGGCGAAGCGCTCTTCAAGTCGCAGCTCGCGGCCGGTTCGCGTTTGCCGGAGTCGGGCACCGTGTTCATCACGGTGATGGACTCGGACAAGCCGAAGGCGGTCGAAGTCGCCCGCATGCTGCACGAGCTCGGCTACGGGCTCGTGGCGACGCGAGGCACGGCCGCTGCGATCGAAGCGGCCGGCGTGCCGGTGAAGGTCGTGAACAAGGTGAAGGATGGCCGTCCGCATATCGTCGACATGATCAAGAACGGCGAGATCGCACTCGTGTTCACGACCGTCGACGAGACGCGCGCCGCGATCGCCGATTCGCGCTCGATCCGCATGAGCGCACAGGCGAACAAGGTCACGTACTACACTACGATGTCGGGAGCGCGGGCCGCCGTGGAGGGTCTGCGCTATCTGAAGAACCTGGAAGTCTATGATTTACAAGGACTCCACGCTCGCCTAAACTAAGGCTTCGAGTGTCTGTCCAATAACGGAACAGGGCAGACAAACCAGCTGAATATGTGCCGCGGTTAAGCGGCGTTCCAACAGGGTTTTCGGGCTGCGCCAGATCGCGCCGCCACCCTCGCGGGATGCACTTAACCGCGGTGATTTTTTTATGGCCGCAACGTTCGCGCAAGCGCTCGTGGCGCGGCCTCATTGCGGCTTTAACCGGCCATACGAGTTGTTTATGAGCACGATTCCCTTGACCCGGCGCGGCGCGGACCAACTTCGCGAAGAGCTCCAGCGCCTGAAATCCGTCGAACGTCCGGCGGTCATCAATTCCATCGCCGAAGCGCGCGCGCAGGGCGACCTGTCCGAAAACGCGGAGTACGACGCGGCAAAGGAGAAGCAGGGCTTCATCGAAGGCCGCATCGCCGAAATCGAGTCGAAGCTGGCGGCGGCGCAAGTCATCGATCCGGCTACGCTGGAAGCGGACGGCCGCATCGTGTTCGGCTCGACGGTCGATCTCGAAGACCTCGAATCGGGCAAGTCGGTCACGTACCAGATCGTCGGCGACGACGAAGCCGACCTCGAGCATGGCCTCATCTCCGTGAGTTCGCCCATTGCGCGTGCGCTGATCGGCAAGTCGGAAGGCGACGTCGCCGCGGTGCAGGCACCGAGCGGCGTGCGCGAGTACGAAGTCATCGAGGTTCGGTACGTCTGACGGGCACGCCAACGTGACATCCGTTTCCCCGGCTCCGCATCGCTTGTTCGGGCTCCTCGCCATGCTGTGGGTGGGCAGCCAGCTCACTATCGGCTATGCGGTTGCGCCCGTACTGTTCGCTTCGCTCGAACGCATGACGGCCGGCTCGGTCGCGGCCCAGCTCTTTCGTATCGAAGGCTGGTTGGGCGCAGTGTGCGGCGTGCTGATGCTCGTGCTCTCGAACCAGCTTGCGCGGCGCGGCGCCTTGCAGTACCGCCGGTTGCGCTGGCTGCTGGTCGGGATGCTCGTGTGTGTGCTGGTGGGCTACTTCGCGTTGCAGCCGTTCATGAACGCGTTGCGCGTGGAGGCGATGAACGCCGGCATGGACATCGCGAACTCGCCTTACGCGAGCCGCTTCGGCATGCTGCACGGCGTATCGAGCCTCTTCTATCTGGTCGAGAGCCTGCTGGGCGTTGCGCTAGTGTGGCTTCTGCCGTCAGCACGCGTCGTTACGCCACAGCGTCATCCGCTCTGAATTGCGTTGCCGCGCGGGGTGGGCGGCCCACGCTTTTCGTCCCGTCCGGAAAGAAAAACGCGCCGCCGGCAAGGCCGGGCGGCGCGTGTAGTTAGATTGCCTGGCTTAGCGACTTACTTCGAGCCTTGGTGGACGCGCTTGCTGCTGGTCTGGCGCTTCTTCGCACGCTTGACGTTGCCGCCTTGCGTAACGCGCTCGTTGCCCTTGACCACGACTTTTTGCGCTTTCGGTTTGCGCATCGGGTTTTCGCTCGGCTTGACGACCTTGACGACGCGGGGCGCGGCGCCGCGGCGCGCATCGCCCGCGCTCGGTACGTCGCCAGCCGGGCGCTTGACGGTGCCGCGTGCGCCGGCACGGGCCGTCGTGGTCTTCGGCGCGGCTTCCTCGGGCTTCCAGATCACGAGCAGCTTGCCGATGTGCTGGATGGGGGCGGCGTTCAGCCGGTCGCAGATATCTTCATAGACTGCGATGCGCTCTTCGCGCTCGTCCCCGAACACGCGGATCTTGATGAGCTGGTGCGCGGCGAGGTGAACCTTGATTTCCTTGAGGACGGCGTCGGTCAACCCTTCCGCGCCGATGAGCACAACCGGTTTGAGCGCATGAGCCGCGGAGCGCAGTTCGGCGCGCTGTTCGGCAGAAAGAGAGAGGGCGGGCATGGGATCTGGCAGACTCGACTAAAATGACGGCCGCCGGCAGGCGGCAATGAGCGGCATGCCTGTGGCATGAGCGGCTCGCCTGGCGGACAGCGCATCGGAACTACGGAAAAAACCGTGGGAACGGCCCGGCGCGGGCGAAAGCCGGCGTGACCTCTGCCGGACGGGCCGCGGCGGCCGCACGAATAAAACGCGTATTATCCGCTAAAAGCGCGCAATCACGCAGCAAGAGTTCATTTTTAATGGCAAAAAACCGCTTCAACCAGTCGTGGCTGCACGACCATATCAACGACCCGTACGTGAAAATGGCGCAACGGGAGGGCTATCGTGCCCGCGCTGCCTACAAGCTCAAGGAAATCGACGAGCAGGACAAGCTGATCCGCCCCGGCATGGTGATCGTGGATCTCGGCGCGGCGCCGGGCAGTTGGAGCCAGTACGCGCGTAACAAGCTCGCCTTGGGTACGAAGCGTGACGAGCAACGCCAGGGTGGCATCGATGGCACGATCATCGCGCTCGACCTGCTGCCGATGGAGCCGGTTGCCGACGTCGACTTCATTCAGGGCGACTTCCGCGAAGACGAGGTGCTCGCGCAACTCGAGGAACGCGTGGGCGGACGCCCGGTCGATCTTGTAATTTCGGACATGGCACCCAATCTCTCGGGGGTGGCATCGGCCGACGCTGCGCGCATCGAGCATGTCTGCGATCTCGCGCTCGAGTTCTCGCAGAATCATTTGAAGCCGGATGGTGCCCTTTTAGTAAAATGTTTTCACGGCAGTGGCTATAGCCAGATCGTCGAGAAATTCAAGCATCAGTTCAAGATCGTGGCCGCCCGCAAACCGAAAGCTTCGCGGGATAAATCGGCCGAAACGTTTATATTGGGTAAACAGCTGAAGCGACCCCGTTGAGAAGGGGGCATTCGCCCGCACGTGAGGCTTGTCCATGACGCGCCGCCGGTGGCTGCAAAGCCGCCCGGAAGGCTCGCCGGACAAGGCTCTGAGGCTATTCCCGCGTTAGCGAATCGTTATGGCGGGGCCTGGCGTAGTGGATTAGAATGCTTTGGTGGTGTCGCAAGGCAAATGTAGGCGCCCGTCAATGAGTGAAGGAGTGGTGCTTTGAACAACAACATGTTTTCCAAGGCAGCAGTGTGGCTGGTGATCGCACTGGTGCTGTTTACGGTGTTCAAGCAGTTCGACAAGCCCCGTGTCCAGGAAGGCGTTTCCTATTCGCAGTTCATGGACGACGCGAAAAGCGGCAAGGTCAAGAGCGTCGTGGTGCAGGGGCGGAACCTCACGGTCACTCCGGCTGATGGCCAGAAATACCAGATCGTCTCCCCGGGTGACATCTGGATGGTCGGCGACTTGATGAAATACGGCGTGCAGGTGAGCGGCAAGGCCGACGAAGAGCCGAACGCGCTGGTTTCCGCACTGTACTACCTGGGACCGACGATCCTCATCATCGTGTTCTGGTTCTACATGATGAGACAGATGCAGGGGGGCGGCAAAGGCGGGGCGTTCTCCTTCGGCAAGTCCCGCGCAAGGCTGATCGACGAGAACAACAACGCGGTCAACTTCTCCGACGTTGCGGGCTGCGACGAAGCCAAGGAAGAAGTGTCCGAACTCGTCGACTTCCTGCGCGATCCGCAGAAATTCCAGAAGCTCGGTGGCCGCATTCCGCGCGGCGTGCTGCTGGTCGGCCCTCCGGGCACCGGTAAGACGCTGCTCGCCCGCGCCATTGCCGGCGAAGCGAAGGTGCCGTTCTTCAGCATCTCGGGTTCGGACTTCGTGGAAATGTTCGTCGGCGTGGGCGCGGCCCGCGTGCGCGACATGTTCGAGCAGGCCAAGAAGCACGCGCCTTGCATCGTGTTCATCGACGAAATCGATGCGGTCGGCCGTCATCGCGGCGCCGGCATGGGCGGCGGCAACGACGAGCGCGAACAGACGCTGAACCAGATGCTCGTGGAGATGGACGGCTTCGAGGCGAACTCGGGCGTCATCGTGATTGCGGCAACGAACCGTTCCGACGTGCTCGACAAGGCGCTGCTGCGTCCGGGCCGTTTCGACCGTCAGGTCTATGTGGGGCTGCCTGACATTCGCGGCCGCGAGCACATCATGAAGGTGCACCTGCGCAAGGTGCCGATCGCCAACGACGTGGACGCGGCCGTGATCGCGCGCGGCACGCCGGGCTTCTCGGGCGCAGACCTCGCGAACCTCGTGAACGAGGCCGCGCTCTTCGCGGCCCGCCGCGGGAAGCGCATCGTCGAAATGCAGGACTTCGAAGATGCCAAGGACAAGATCTTCATGGGTCCGGAGCGCAAGTCGGCCGTGATCCGCGAGGAAGCGAAGCGCGCGACGGCCTACCACGAGTCGGGCCACGCGGTGATCGCGAAGCTGCTGCCGAAGGCCGATCCGGTGCACAAGGTCACGATCATCCCGCGCGGCCGTGCGCTGGGCGTGACGTGGCAGTTGCCGGAGCACGACAACGAAACGTATTCGAAGGACTATTTGCTCGATCGCCTGGCAATCCTGTTCGGTGGCCGCGTGGCGGAAGAGTTGTTCCTGAATCTTCTCAGCACGGGCGCATCGGACGACTTCAACAAGGCGACGCAGACGGCCCGCGCGATGGTCGCGCGCTTCGGCATGACCGATGCCCTCGGGCCGATGGTCTATGTGGACGACGAGAACGACGCCAGTCCGTTCGGCCGCGGCTTCACGCGCACGATTTCGGAAGCGACGCAGCAGAAGGTCGATGCGGAAATCCGCCACGTGCTCGACGAGCAGTACAACCTCGCGAAGCGTCTCCTGGACGAGAACCGCGACAAGGTCGAGGCAATGACTGCCGCGCTGATGGAGTGGGAAACGATCGACGCCGACCAGATCAACGACATCATGGCGGGCCGTCCGCCGCGCTCGCCCAAGAGCAGCGCACCTGGTGCCGGCGACGCGCCGTCGTCGGGCGGCAGCTCGAGCGAGGTCAAGCCCGGTAGCGCGACCGCGCCGGCTTGAGCGGGGTCCGGTAAAGTTGCGGGCCGATGTGCGGGTCACATCGGCCCGCTTCACATTTCTTTCGACATTTCTTGCCACCGCGTTCGACTGGCGCAAGCTTTGTTACCTATCTGACGTTTGTTGACGTGCCCAATATGCTTTTGCAGGGTAATCTCCCGACCGAACCGGCTCCCGAGCCTCTGAAGTGCGGCCGTTTCACGCTGACCTTCGAGCGCCCGCTCGTGATGGGGATCCTGAACGCGACGCCGGATTCATTTTCCGACGGCGGCCGCTACGAGCGCGGCGAGGCGCTGCGCCGTGCCGAGCAGATGTTGCTCGACGGCGCCGACATCATCGACATCGGCGGCGAATCGACGCGGCCGGGTGCGCCGCCGGTGCCGCTCGACGCGGAACTCGAACGTGTGATTCCGCTCATCGAGCAACTGCGGAGCGCAAACGTGCCGCTCTCGGTCGACACGTACAAGCCGGAAGTCATGCGTCGTGCGCTAGCCGCCGGTGCCGATCTGATCAACGACATCTGGGGTTTCCGGATGCCGGGCGCGGTCGATGCCGTTCGCGCGAGCGATTGCGGCCTGTGCGTCATGCACATGCTGGGCGAACCGCAGACGATGCAACTGGGCGAGCCGGCTTATGTCGACGTCGTGGGCGAAGTTCGCGAGTTTCTGACGGCGCGCGTTGCCGGGCTGGAGGCGGCGGGTATCGCGAAGGCGCGTATCAGTGTCGATCCGGGCTTCGGCTTCGGCAAAGCGGCGATCGAGCACAATTACGCGCTGCTCGCGCACCTGCCCGATACGGCACCGCGCGTGGGGCAGGGGGCGGCGCCGTATCCAGTGCTGGCAGGCATGTCGCGCAAGTCGATGCTGGGTGCGCTTGTCAACCGTCCCGCACCCGAGCGTGTCGCCGCCAGCCTGGCCGCCGCGGTGTGCGCGGCCGAGCGGGGGGCGGCAATCATTCGCGTTCACGATGTCGCACAGACTGTGGACGCGCTGAAGGTATGGGCCGCTGTGCGCGAAGCCGCGCGCCGTCCGGCCCACCGTGTATAACCTTGAACGCGGAACTGAACAGACGCCGTGCAGAAAGAGGGGAATCGAAGGATGGGACGTCGTTATTTCGGAACGGATGGAGTGCGCGGCAAGGTCGGCTCGGCGCCGATTACGCCCGATTTCGTGTTGCGGCTCGGCTATGCGGCGGGCAAGGTGCTCGCCGGTTCGGCCGCGGCCTCAGGGCCGCGCCCGGCCGTGCTGATCGGCAAGGACACGCGCATCTCGGGTTACATGCTGGAGGCGTCGCTCGAGGCCGGGCTTTCGGCGGCGGGCATCGACGTCATGCTGGCCGGTCCCATGACCACGCCCGGCATTGCCTATCTCACGCGGGCGCTGAGGCTCGCGGCAGGCGTCGTGATCAGCGCGTCGCACAATCCCTATTACGACAACGGCATCAAGTTCTTCTCCGCCGACGGCAACAAGCTGCCCGACGAAGTCGAAACGCAGATCGAGGAGCAACTGGAGTTGCCGCTCGACTGTGCGCCGTCCGCCCAGCTTGGCCGCGCGCGGCGCCTCGACGATGCGCGCGGGCGCTACATCGAATTCTGCAAGAGCACCTTCCCGCAAGCATTCAGCCTGCGCGGGCTGAAACTTGTCGTGGACTGCGCGAACGGCGCAGCCTATGACATAGCGCCGCACGTGTTCCATGAACTGGGCGCCGATGTGATTCCGATCGGCGTCTCGCCGAACGGCTTCAACATCAACGACGGTGTTGGCGCGACGGCGCCGGACGCGCTCGTGCGTGCCGTGCGCGCGAATCATGCCGATCTTGGCATCGCGCTGGACGGCGATGCCGACCGCCTGCAGGTGGTGGACTCGCACGGGCGCCTCTTCAACGGCGACGAACTGCTCTACGTGCTCGTAAAGGATCGCATCGCGACGGACGGCGAGGTGGCAGGCGCGGTGGGTACGCTGATGACGAACCTGTCCGTGGAGCAGGCCGTCGAGCGCCTTGGCGTGAAATTCGTGCGCGCCGCCGTGGGCGACCGCTACGTGCTGGAGCAGTTGCGCGAGCACGGCTGGCAGCTAGGCGCCGAGGGCTCGGGGCACATCCTGTCGCTCGATCGCCACACGACAGGCGACGGTATCGTTTCAGCGCTGCTCGTGCTGGCCGCGATGCAGCGCAGCGGGCAGACGATCGCGGAGATGCTCGATGGCGTGCAGTTGTTTCCGCAGCGGCTCATCAACGTGCGTATCGCGCAGGGTGCCGACTGGAAGGGCAACGCCACGATCCAGAAGTCGATTGCCGACGCCGAGGCCGAGCTCAAGGGCCGCGGCCGCGTGCTGATCCGCGCTTCGGGCACGGAGCCGGTGCTGCGTGTGATGGTCGAGGCACGCGAGGAGCGCGACGCCAATCAACACGCCGAAGCGATAGCCGAGACGGTCCAACGCTCCATTGCCTGAGCCGGAACTCCTTTAGTCATCGTGCGCGGCGACAACGCTACCACCGCGCACGTTGATTCTGGCCTCACAGGTGTCTTGCCCAGAGAGGTTTCAATACGCTTTCGGTGACAGGTAAATTCGCCAAAACCACCCGCGCTGCGTCCTCCCGCCGCAGGCTGCAAACCTTTGCGGCGCGTCCTCAAATGCTTGCTGTACAGGCCGCAACAGCCTTGAAGTCAGTCCCTTCTCCAGCCAAGTCCCGCCTTTCATCCGGTAATCGTATTGTCATGTTCAATTCATGAATCGTCACGGTACTGTCACATAGAGACCCTAAGCTTCGCGGTGTCGTTCATCCGCTCACACACTGGAGGTCTCATGAAATTGATGCAAACCGCGCTCGCTGGCGTTGCTGGCGCGCTCTTCGCGATTGCAGCGCAGGCAGCCGATATCACCGGCGCGGGCAGCACCTTTGCAGCACCGATCTACACGAAATGGGCGGACGCCTATCAAAAGTCGGGCGGCGGCAAGGTGAACTACCAGGGCATCGGCTCCTCGGGCGGTATCAAGCAGATCCTCGCCAAGACCGTCGACTTCGCGGGCTCGGACGCTCCGCTGAAGGACGACGATCTTGCCAAGGATGGTCTGTTCCAGTTTCCGACGGTGGTGGGCGGCGTCGTGCCGGCGATCAACGTGCCGGGCGTGAAGGCCGGCGAAATCACGCTGTCGGGCCCGGTGCTCGGCGACATCTATCTCGGCAAGATCAAGAAGTGGAACGATCCGGCCATCGTCGCGCTGAACCCGAAGGTCAAGCTGCCTGACCTCGACATCGCCGTGGTCCGCCGCGCCGACGGTTCGGGCACGAGCTTCATCTGGACGAACTACCTGTCGAAGGTCAACCCCGACTGGAAGAGCAAGATCGGCGAAGGCACGACCGTGAACTGGCCGACGGGTACGGGCGGCAAGGGCAACGACGGCGTCGCGGCCTTCGTGCAGCGTCTGCCGGGCGCGATCGGCTACGTCGAGTGGGCGTACGCGAAGCAAAACCACATGGTCTACACTGCCATGAAGAACGAAGCGGGCGCGGTCGTTCAGCCGGATACCGAGACGTTCAAGGCTGCTGCAGCCGGTGCCGACTGGAAGAAGTCGTTCTACCAGATCCTCACGAACGAGCCGGGCAAGGACGCATGGCCGGTCGTGGGCGCGACTTTCGTGCTGCTGCACACCGCGCAGGACAAGCCGGACCAGGGCAAGGAAACGCTCAAGTTCTTCGACTGGGCGTTCAAGAACGGCGGTGCCGCGGCGAGCGACCTCGACTACATCTCGCTGCCGCAATCGGTCGTGGACGAGATCCAGTCCCAGTGGAAGACGAAGGTCAAGGACGCGAGCGGCAAGCCGATCGCTGAATAAAAGGCAGGCTTGACGCCAAGCCGGACGGGGCCGTCGCGAAAATCGCGCGAGCCCCGTTCGGCCGTTTTGAAAGAGACCGTTCGTTATCCGGTTGTAAGGCCGGAGAATGGACGGGCTGCAGTCCCCAGCTGCATGACGGCCGCCAGGCTCGCACCTGACGGCATCTGGAAACAGGTCACCATGTCCGACTTCCCGCTCGTGTCGAATCCGTCCGGCAACGCGGCGCAACAAAAAGCGCCCAGTCCGGTCGGCGACATCATTTTCGGCGGCCTTGCGCGCCTCGCCGCTATCGTCACGTTATTGCTGCTCGGCGGCATTATCGTGTCGCTCATCATTGCTTCGCTGCCGACGATCCAGAAGTTCGGCTTCGCATTCCTCTGGACTGCCGACTGGGATCCACCCAGCGAGCAGTTCGGCGCGCTCGTGCCCATCTACGGCACGATCGCCACCTCGATCATCGCGCTCATCATCGCCGTGCCCGTGAGCTTCGGCATCGCGCTCTTTCTCACCGAGCTTTCGCCCGCGTGGCTGCGCCGTCCCCTTGGCATCGCCATCGAACTGCTGGCCGCGATCCCGTCGATCGTGTACGGCATGTGGGGTCTGCTCGTGTTCGCGCCGATCTTCGCGCAGTGGTTCGAGAAGCCCATCGGCCAGGTGCTCGGCGGTATTCCGTTCGTCGGGGCTCTGTTCCAGGGTGCGCCTATCGGCATCGGCATTCTGTGCGCCGGCGTGATCCTCGCGATCATGATCATTCCGTACATTGCTTCGGTGATGCGCGACGTGTTCGAAGTCACGCCCGTGCTGCTCAAGGAGTCGGCCTACGGCATCGGCTGCACGACCTGGGAAGTGATGTGGAAGATCGTCCTGCCGTTCACGAAGACCGGCGTGATCGGCGGCGTGATGCTCGGCCTCGGCCGCGCGCTTGGCGAGACCATGGCTGTCACGTTCGTGATCGGTAACACGAACCTGCTCGACAACGTGTCGCTCTTCTCGCCGGGCAACAGCATCACCTCGGCGCTCGCCAACGAGTTCGCCGAAGCGGAACCGGGCCTGCACACTTCCGCGCTGATGGAGCTGGGCCTGATCCTGTTCGTGATCACGTTCATCGTGCTCGCGATCTCGAAGGTCATGCTGCTGCGCCTCGAAAAAGCGGAGGGCGCACGATGAGCGAGCCGCGGATGTTGATTCCGGGCGCCACCTACGGCGCCGAACTGGAGAAGATGCGCGGCAAGCTGCAGCACCGCCGCCGCGTGGTCAACGCGATCGCCCTGACGTGCTCGCTCGCCGCCATGGCGTTCGGTATCGTCTGGCTCGTGTGGATTCTCTATACGACGCTCTCGCTCGGCGTGGGCGGACTTTCCGTGCAGCTCTTCACGCAGTCCACGCCGCCGCCGAACACCGATGGCGGCGGTCTGGCCAATGCGATCGTCGGCAGCCTGCTGCTCGTCGGCATTGCTACGCTCGTGGGCACGCCGATCGGCATTCTCGCGGGCGTCTATCTCGCCGAGTACGGCCAGAAGGCGTGGCTCGCCAGCGTGACGCGCTTCATCAACGACATTCTGCTGTCGGCGCCCTCGATCGTCGTGGGCCTGTTCGTCTACGCGCTCTTCGTTGCGAAGATGGGGCACTTCAGTGGCTGGGCCGGTGCGATCTCGCTCGCATTGCTGCAGATCCCCATCGTGATCCGCACGACGGAGAACATGCTCAAGCTCGTGCCGAACGCGCTGCGCGAGGCGGCTTTCGCGCTCGGCACCCCGAAGTGGAAGATGGTGATGTCGATCACGCTGAAGGCCTCCGTGGCGGGCATCGTGACGGGCGTGCTGCTGGCCGTGGCGCGCATTGCCGGCGAAACCGCGCCGCTGCTTTTCACGGCGCTGTCGAACCAGTTCTTCAGCGTGAACATGAATCAGCCGATGGCGAATCTGCCGGTCACGATCTACAAGTTTGCGATGAGCCCGTTCGCGCAGTGGCAATCGCTCGCCTGGGCCGGTGTTTTCCTGATCACGCTGGGCGTGCTGGGGCTGAATATTCTCGCGCGCGGCATCTTTTCGAAAAAGTAAGGGCGGAGTCATCCGATGAACATGGCAGAAAGTCACATCAACACCGCCGGCCACGCCAGTGTGCCGGCTGCGGGTTTCGAACCTGCGGATCCCGCCCAGGGTGCGCATGAGCAAACGCTCGGCAAGCCGAAGATCGAGGTGAAGGACCTCAACTTCTTCTACGGCAAATACCATGCGCTGAAGAACATCAACCTGCAGATTCCCGAAGGCAAGGTGACGGCGTTCATCGGCCCGTCGGGCTGTGGCAAGTCCACGCTGCTGCGCACCTTCAACAAGATGTATGCGCTCTATCCGGAGCAGCGCGCGGAAGGCGAGATCCTCATGGACGGCGAGAACCTGCTGACCTACAACAAGGACATCTCGCTCCTGCGTGCGCGTATCGGCATGGTGTTCCAGAAGCCGACCCCGTTCCCGATGTCGATCTACGACAACATCGCGTTCGGCGTGAAGATGTTCGAGACGCTTTCGCGCCCGGAGATGGACGACCGCGTCGAGTGGGCGCTGACCAAGGCCGCGCTCTGGAACGAAGTGAAGGACAAGCTGGGCCAGAGCGGCTACGGCCTCTCGGGCGGCCAGCAGCAGCGCCTGTGCATCGCGCGCGGCATTGCGATCCGCCCCGAAGTGCTGTTGCTCGACGAGCCGTGCTCGGCGCTCGACCCGATCTCGACGGGCCGTATCGAAGAGCTGATCGCCGAGCTCAAGAGCGACTACACGGTCGTGATCGTCACTCATAACATGCAGCAGGCCGCGCGTTGTTCGGACTACACTGCATACATGTATCTCGGCGAGCTGATCGAGTTCGGCGACACCGAGAAGATCTTTATCAAGCCGGTCCGCAAGGAAACGGAAGACTACATCACGGGCCGTTTCGGCTGACCGGGAGAGGGAGGAAATTATGTCCGACAAGCATCTGTCCAGCCAGTTCGACGCCGACCTCAACCTCATTTCGTCGAAGGTTCTCGAAATGGGCGGCCTCGTGGAATCGCAGATCATCACGGCGATGCAGGCGCTCAACGAATTCGACGGCGAAGCCGCCGAGCGCGTGATCGTCGCGGAAGACCGCCTCAACACGATGGAAGTCGAGATCGACGAAGAGTGCAGCAACATCATCGCGCGCCGCCAGCCGGCCGCGCGCGACCTGCGTCTCGTGCTCGCGATCTCGAAGACCATCACGAACCTCGAGCGCGCCGGCGACGAAGCCGAGAAGATCGCGAAGCGCACGAAGCGTCTGCTCGAAGACGGTGCCTCGCGCAGCGTGAACATCGCCGAGATCAAGGTCTCGGGCGAGATGGCTGTCTCGATCCTGCGCCGCGCGCTCGACGCGTTCGCACGCCTCGACACGGTTGCCGCCGCGCAGATCGTGCGCGACGACAAGGCCATCGACGAGGAATTCCGCGCGTTCGTGCGCAAGCTCGTGACGTACATGATGGAAGATCCGCGCACGATCTCGGTGGGACTCGACTATCTGTTCATCGCCAAGGCGATCGAGCGGATCGGCGACCACGCGAAGAACATCGCGGAGTTCATCATTTACATCGTGAAGGGCACCGACGTGCGGCACAAGTCGCGCGACGCGCTCGAACGTGAAGCATTGAGCTGAGTTAACTGGATAAAAGGTCAAGAGGTGCCGATGCCTAGCAGCATTCTCGTCATCGAAGATGAGCCCGCGATTTCGGAGCTGATTTCCGTGAACCTGCAGCACGCGGGGCATTGCCCGATTCGTGCATACAACGCGGAACAGGCGCAGAACCTGATCAGCGACGTGCTGCCCGATCTCATCCTGCTCGACTGGATGTTGCCGGGCAAGTCGGGTGTGTCGTTCGCGCGCGATCTGCGCAACAACGAGCGCACGAAGCACATCCCGATCATCATGCTGACCGCACGCGGCGACGAGCAGGACAAGGTGCTTGGCCTCGAAATCGGCGCGGACGACTACGTCACGAAGCCGTTCTCGCCGAAAGAGCTGATGGCGCGCATCAAGGCGGTGCTGCGCCGCCGTGCGCCGCAGCTTACCGAGGACGTCGTCGCGATCAACGGCCTGAAGCTCGATCCGGCCACGCACCGCGTCGCCGCGCATGCCGAAGGCAGCGAGATCAAGCTCGACCTCGGCCCGACCGAGTTCCGGCTGCTGCACTTCTTCATGACGCACCCCGAGCGCGTGCACAGCCGCACGCAGTTGCTCGACCAGGTGTGGGGCGACCATGTGTTCGTCGAAGAGCGCACCGTGGACGTGCACATCAAGCGGCTGCGCGCCGCGCTCAAGCCGGCGGGGTGCGATGCTATGATCGAAACGGTGCGCGGTAGCGGCTACCGTCTCGCGAAGAGCGCTTGACGCACGACTTGCTTTAGCCGCGCTGCACGCCGCGGCGCGGATCTGTGTGATTGCGTGCCGCTCGCGCATCGATGCAGCGCGCCCCGACCAGGCGTCCCCGTTCGGACTGTCTCTTTCAGATCAACGGAACATGAACATCATCTGGGCGCGCTCCTTCGTTTCCATCGTTTTGCTCGCGCTCGTGTGCACGGGCGTCAGTGCGCTATTCGGCGTCAAGGTCGCGCTTGCGCTGGCGGTCGCCGCGCTGCTCGCGCAAATGCTCTTCAGCACGTTTCACAAGCAGCGTCTCTGGCGCCTGCTCGATGCGCCGGTCTACGGCGAAGTCCCCAGCGCTCCCGGCGTCTGGGGCGAAATCTATTACCGTCTGCACAAGCTCGCGAAACGCTGGCACGCCCAGGTGCGCCAGGTCGAGCAGCAGCATTCGCGCTTCATCCAGGCGATCCAGGCCTCGCCCAATGGCGTCGCGATGCTGGACGACCATGACCAGATCGAGTGGTGCAACGCCATTTCCGAACTGCATTTCGGGCTCGATGCGAAGCGCGACCTGCGCCAGCACATCACGCACCTCGTGCGGCAGCCGGACTTCGTGCGCTACCTGAACTCCAACCGCTACGAAGACATGCTGATCATGCGCGGCATGGGCGCAAAGCGGCAGAACGTGATTTCGGTGCAGGTGTTTCCGTATGGCGATAACCGCAAGCTCGTGCTCTCGCAGGACATCACGGAGCTCGAACGCACCGACGCGATGCGCCGTGACTTCGTCGCGAATGTTTCGCACGAATTGAAGACGCCGCTCACCGTGCTGTCGGGCTTCCTCGAAACGATGCACGAGTTGCCGCTTTCGGAGAGCGAGCGGGCGCGTTACCTCGAACTCATGGAGCAGCAGGCGGCGCGCATGCGCCACATCGTGACGGACCTGCTGGTGCTCGCGCAGCTCGAAGGCGAAGGGCAGCAGCCCGGCGATCACATGGTCGACATGCGCGCGGTGCTCTGCCATGTGTGCGAGGATGCGGAGAATCTTTCGGGCGGTCATCATCGCATCACGGCCGACTTCGACGACAGCCTCAGCGTGACCGGTTCGGAAACCGAAGTGTTGAGTGCGCTCGGCAATCTCGCGACCAACGCGGTGCGCTATACGCCGGAAGGCGGCACGGTGCACCTGTCGTGGCGCGAGGAGGGCCACAGCGCCGTGTTCTCGGTGACGGACAGCGGCCTTGGCATTCCGTCCGCGGACATTCCGCGTCTGACTGAGCGCTTCTATCGCGTGGACCGCAGCCGCTCGCGCGACACGGGCGGCACGGGGCTGGGCCTCGCGATCGTCAAGCACGTGCTGCAGCGCCACGATGCGGCGCTCGAGGTGAAGAGCGAGGAGGGGCGCGGCAGTACGTTTACGGTGCGCTTCCCGGTCGGGCGTACGGCGCGGCGGCAGCCGACGCCGGCGTGAGACGGCACGCTTTACGGCACGCTTCGTCCGGGCGATAAAAAGGCCGCGCAATTCGTAATTGCGCGGCCTTTTTGCTTGCGGCGCGCGTCGCACGAAACGACGCGGCGCGATAACGTTACGGCGTCACGGGCAGAACTTCGCGAGCAGGCTCAACTGCGCATTGCGCACCGACTTGCCCGCGCGGCGGCGCCGGTAGTGACCATCGCTCTGCATGAGCCATGCCGACTGGTTGTCGCCGAGGAAGGTCGACAAACCTTCGGCGATCACGCGGCGCTTCAGGCGCCGGTCGTCGATCGGGAAGGCCACTTCGACGCGGCGGAACAGGTTGCGGTCCATCCAGTCGGCGCTCGACAGATAGACGTTCTCCTCGCCCCCGGCATAGAAGTAGTAGATGCGGTGATGTTCGAGGAAGCGCCCGACGATCGAGCGCACCGTGATGTTCTCGGAGAGGCCCGGTACGCCGGGTTTCAGCGAGCAGACGCCGCGCACGATCAGATCGATCTTCACGCCAGCCTGCGAGGCCTCGTAAAGCTCGTCGATCACGGTGGGTTCGAGCAGCGCGTTCATCTTCGCGACGATGCGCGCCTTCTTGCCGGCACGCGCCGCGTGGGCCTCGGCGCGTATGGCTTCGACCAGCTTCGGATGCAGCGTGAACGGCGACTGCCACAGCTCGTGCAGCGGCAGTTCGCCACCGATGCCGGTCAACTGCTGGAAGACGTGATGCACGTCCTCGCAGATCTTCGGCTGGGAAGTCAGGAGGCCGAAGTCCGTATAGAGGCGTGCCGTGCGCGGGTGGTAGTTGCCGGTGCCGAGGTGCACGTAGCGACGCAGCACCATGCGGCCGTTCTGGGACACGCGGCGCACGATCAACATCATTTTTGCGTGGCACTTGTGGCCCACCACGCCGTAGACCACGTGTGCGCCCACGGCTTCGAGCTGCGAGGCCCAGTTGATGTTGGTTTCCTCGTCGAAGCGCGCGAGCAGTTCCACCACTACCGTCACTTCCTTGCCGTTGCGCGCGGCCTGCATGAGCGCGTCCATCAGCGGCGAGTCGGTACCAGTGCGGTAGATGGTCTGCTTGATCGCGACCACGTTCGGATCGTTTGCGGCCTGCAGCAGCAGTTCCAGCACGGGCTGGAAGCTTTCGTACGGATGATGCAGCAGCACGTCGCCCTGATCGATCACGTCGAACAGATTGCTGTTCGCGGCGATGCGCTTCGGAATCGCGGGGACGTGCGGCACGAATTTGAGGTCGGGGCGGTCCACCATCTCGGGCAGTTGCATGAGGCGCACGAGATTCACGGGGCCGTCGACGTAATAGCAATCCTTTTCGGTGAGGCCGCTTTCGTCGAGCAGACGCTTCACGAGCTGCACCGGCGTGTCGGCCGATACTTCGAGGCGCACGGCATTGCCCAGGTGCCGCGCGGGCAGTTCGCCCTGCAGCGCGACGCGCAGATTCGTGATTTCGTCTTCGTCGACGAAGAGCTCGCTGTTGCGCGTGATGCGGAACTGATTGCAACTGCGCACGACGAGCCCCGGGAACAGTTCGCCGATGAAGCGCTGCAGGAGCGAGCCGAGCAGCACGAAGCCGTGCTGGAAGCCCGAGAGTTCCTGCGGCATGCGCACGAGACGCGGCAGTGCGCGCGGAGCCTGTACGATGCCCATGACGGCTTGACGCCCGAAGGCGTCTTTGCCTTCGAGCTCGACGACGAAGTTCAGGCTCTTGTTGAGCACACGCGGGAACGGGTGCGCGGGGTCGAGCCCGATTGGCGTGAGAACGGGTAGCAATTCGTCGAGGAAGATGCGGCGCGCCCATTCGGTCTGCGCTTCGTTCCAGGCGTCGGTGCCGTGGAAGTAGATGCCTTCCTGCTCGAGGGCCGGCAGCACGGTATCGTGCAGCATGCTGTACTGACGGTGCACGAGCCGCTGCGCGCGCTCGACCACGAGGTCGTACACATGCTGTAGGGACATGCCGTCAGGCGAAAGCGCGCCCGGGTTGTCGCGTATTTGTTCCTGAAGCCCGGCCATACGGACTTCGAAGAATTCGTCGAGGTTGCTGCTGGTGATACAGATGAAGCGCAGGCGTTCGAGCAAGGGGACCGAAGGGTCGGCCGCTTGCGCGAGCACGCGCTCGTTGAATCCCAGAATGCCCAGCTCGCGATTGAGTAAGGGGTAGCGGATGGACATCGGCAATGAAAACTGAATGTCAGGGTTGGATTCGAACGGACGCTCGGAAATTCGCACAGTTTGGTGACTTTATTGTGACATTCGCGGTGTCATAAATTTTACGCTGCATTTTCACGAAAAAGACAACGCGGTTCGTAATGATGCACAGTGGTTCATGCTCACTAGTTCATCCTTGCTGGCATGAGGAGCGACATTGTGAAAGCGGGTACGCTTAAAATGACACATTTGAACAGCGCGGCCGCCGCCCGAATGGCCGCGCTCGCACGCATGGAGCCCGCCCCCTCGATGGTCACCAACCCCCAACTGCTTGCTGCCGTTGATCTTGGTTCCAATAGTTTTCGCCTGATCGTTGGCCGGGTCGAAGAGACCGAAGCCGGCAGCCAGATCTATCCCGTCGACGCCCTGCGCGAGCCGGTCCGCCTTGCCGCCGGTCTCTCCAGGGACAAGATGCTCGACCGCGCCTCGCAGGTGCGCGGCTGGGACGCACTCAAGCGCTTCGGCGAACGTCTGCGCGACTTCCATCCCGATCACGTGCGCGCGGTTGCGACCAACACGCTGCGCGTCGCCAAGAATTCGCGCGAGTTTCTTGTCGAAGCCGAAAACGCGCTGGGTTTTCCGATCGAAGTGATTGCGGGGCGCGAAGAAGCGCGCCTTATTTATGCCGGCGCCGCGCATTCGGTGCCGGCGAGCGCGGGCAAGCGGCTCGTTGTCGACATCGGCGGCGGTTCCACCGAGTTCATCATCGGCGCGCACTACACGCCGATCCGCATGGAGAGCCTCTATATCGGCTGCGTGAGCCACAGCCGCCAGTTCTTCCCGTCGGGCAACGTCGACGAATACACGATGCGCCAGGCCGAACTCGCGGCCACGCGCGAAATCCAGATCATCTCCGGCGACTACCGCAAGACCGGCTGGGAGCAGGCGATCGGCTCGTCGGGCACCGCGCGCGCGCTCGCCGAACTCGTCGAGGCCAACGGCTTCAACGACCCGGGCATCACGCACGGCATTACGCGCGGCGGCCTCGAACGGCTCAAGCGCGCGCTCATCAAGGCCGAGAACGTCAACCGCCTGAAGCTCGTCGCGCTCAAGCCCGACCGCATTCCGGTGCTGGCGGGCGGCCTCTCGATCATGATCGCCGTGTTCGAGGAACTCGGCATCGACTATGCCGACACCACCGACGCCGCACTGCGACTCGGTGTTCTCTACGACCTGCTCGGGCGCTCGCAGCACGAGGACATGCGCACGATCACGGTCGAGGGCTTCATGCGACGCTATGGCGTCGATCGCGCGCAGGCGGGGCGTATCGGCGAACTGGCCATACGCTTCTACGACCAGCTTGGCGAGTCCGACGAGGAGCGTCTTGAGGAAAGCCGCATGTTCCTCGGCTGGGCCGCGTCGCTGCACGAGATCGGTCTTTCGATTTCTCACAGCGCCTATCACAAGCACTCGGCCTATATCGCCAGCAACGCCGACATGCCCGGTTTCTCGCGCACCGACCAGGCGCGGCTCGCGGCGCTCGTGCTCGGCCACGTGGGCAAGCTCGGCAAGCTTTCGCAGACGCGCGACGTGCAATGGCCGCTGTTGGCCTGTCTGCGCCTTGCGACGCTGCTGTGCCGCCGGCGTGCCGACGTGGGGCTGCCCGAGATTACGGTGGCGCTGGATGGCAATGGCTATGAAGTGCGCCTGCCCAACTCGTGGGTTCAGAACAATCCGCTTACCGATTACAACCTCGTGCAGGAAGCGGCGGAGTGGGGCAAGATCGGCATGCCGTATCGCGTGGTTTATACGGAGGACTGATCGTTTTTTGCGGTGCCCGCAATGAGAGCGCCCGGCCTGCGAGCCGGGCGTTTGTATTTCGGTTTTGCGGCTTGTGCTCAGTGCCCGGCTGCTTCGCCGAGGAAGTGGCGCGCGTAGCGTTCGTTGATCTCCGAAAGACGGAACAGCGTGAGGAAGTCGGCGCAGTTGAAGTCGGGATCCCAGGCGGGCGCGCCGCAAATCTTCGCGCCGAGGCGCAGATAGCCTTTGACGAGCGGCGGCGGTACGGCCGGGGCGCCCGTGCGCAGTTCCTCGACCGGCAGCGGCGTGTGGGGGAACGCGCGATATTCGGGCGCGGTCAGCGCATTCGCACCGAGCGCGGCGTAGAGGTTGGCGGCGTAGTGCCCGCCGTCGGCCATCGAGACGCTTGCGCAGCCGAGCATCGTTTCGTAGCCGTTGTGCGTCATGTAGGCGCCGAGCCCGCCCCACAGCGACATGATGACGCCGCCGCTGCGGTAGTCGGGGTGCACGCAGGAGCGGCCCACTTCGACCATCTTCGGGCGCAGGTGGGCCAGACGCGAGATGTCGAATTCGCTCTCGGCGTAGAGGCGGCCGACACGCGTGGCCTCGTGCGGCGGCAGCACGCGGTAGGTACCGACGACCTTGAGCGTGTCGAGATCGCGCACGAGCAGGTGGTCGCAGTAGTGGTCGAACGCGTCGACGTCGAGGCCGGCCGGGCCCGTGAGACGCGCGCCCATTTCCTCGGCGAACACGCGGTAGCGCAGGCGCTGGGCTTCGCGCAGCTCTTCGTCGCTGCGAGCCCAGGCCACCTGCAGACGATGCTGCGCGGTGATCGTTTCTTCGGCGCGCGGCAGGCGGCGGTTCGTCTCGAACAACGTCGAGGCGAGCGGCAGGATGGGCGTCGGCAGATCTCGCATGGGTCGTCCTGGTCGGGAGGTAACGGAACTTTTCCGGCAAATGTAGTAAGGCGCGGTTACGGTTACATGGCAGCGCAATGACGATTCGGTGACTGGGCGTAAGGTGGGTGTAGGTGGGAAGAGGGCTGCGCTGGATGCCTGGGCAGCCGAAGTGGCCGTTGCCGTCGTAGCGGGTGGCAAGGGCCTGGGTGGCGCGCCCGCGGAGGGCGGGCGGCTGTGATGGCGTTGCTGCTAGATCAGGTCGGGTGTGATCGCGGCGTGCAGGACGGCCTGCTCGTCGCCGTTGCGCTCGCGGCTGGCGAGCCAGACCACGGCGCCCTTCTTGAGCGCCCAGCTACGCGGGTCCTGTCCGCTGGAAAGGAGGCGCGCCGCCACTTCGCCGAGCGTGGGCTGATGGCCGACGATGAGGACCGTGGGCGCGGCGCCTTGCGGCCAGCCTGCTGCGGCGAGAACGGCATCGACGCTCGCATTGGGCGCGAGTTCGCGCACGACGCGATACTGGTCGGTCAGCGCTTCGGCGGTCTGGATCGTGCGGGCCGCGGGGCTCGCGAGGATAAGGGTGTCGTCGGGCAGGCGGGCGCGCAGCCACTTCGCCACGTTCTGCGCCTGCTTGCGCCCGCGCGTGGTGAGCTGGCGTGCGAGATCGCTGGCGGCAAAGTCTTCGGCTTCGGCGTGGCGCCAGAGGATGAGGTGCATTGGCGTTTCCTGGATCGGATCGGGCAGCGTAGGGTGGCGTAGGGCGATTGCCCTGTCTCCGCATCTTGCACGTCCGGGGTGGCAGGAGCAAGGCGAGGCGGCGCAGTTTGACGGGGGAGGGTGAGAGCCGCTACAATCTCTGATTCGTCGGAGCGTAGCGCAGCCTGGTAGCGCATCTGATTTGGGATCAGAGGGTCGTAGGTTCGAATCCTATCGCTCCGACCAATAGTTTCAAGCACTTAGCCCAGCCTTAACCGGCTGGGCTTTTTGCTTTCTGGGTCCGTGTAGGCACTGTGTAGGCAAATTCAATCAACGCCGGAAGGGTTGCTGGCGGAGAAATCCTGATTCGCGGCCTTCACCACCCCATAGCGGCTTAGCCATTCTTCGGGTGCGCCATCAACGCTCGCGGCTGACGGGTGCATCAGTACGGCTTCGGCTTCGTCCCGTGCGTCGGTATACAGCACGATTTCCCTTCGCGGCACCTCCGCCGCCAGCACAAGGGGCTCCGGGCCTGCGAAGCGCATGGCGAACCAGCAGGCGATATCGCGGTCGAGTGTCCAGCTATAGCCGGTTCGCGCCAGGCATCTCCGATGCGCCGCATGCGCCGCGCCAGACGCGCACGGTTGGCCCCATGAAATCCGGCAGGGGAAACGCGGCATAGCGAAACATGGTCGCGAGGCGGCGGCGCGTCCCGGCAGCGCCAATCACCCTGGCGTAGTCATGTTCCCAAACCGCCTCCAGGTACTTGCGAAACGCGGGCCGGGGTATCTTTGCATCCCACATTGCCACGGCCACCGCGCCGCGCTTGGGGTTGTCGAGCGCAACGGCCAGTTCCAGAGCCGCGTTAGGATCGCCGGAGAACGCCGCTTCCACGTACTCCATTGCCTAGGGGGCCGCATACCGCAGCACGACATGCATGGCGTGCTGCCAAAAAAAGGACTTCGCGCGGTGCATGGCCCATGCCTGGGTGCGGACCTCCGCGCCCCTCAGGTATCACGTTGACGGAAGTAGGAAGGATAGAACGATTGCAGAAATGCGGGGCAAACTATCGACGCGGCAGCGCCGCCCGATGATGGAAGCGTGGGCGGCGCATGTATGCGGGCTGGCGGGTTGGCCCCATAGACAAAGCCGCCACAAGGGCGGCCTTCTGGTGCACCGAAATGGGGGCGCTCAGGGAACCTAACCAACTAGCGGCCCCAAGGCAACCGGGGCCTCATTGCCCGTATTTTTTCCCAAGAAGAAGGTGGAAGATCAATGTATGTTTGGTCATCGCCACCATCGCCTTTTATGAACATTACAGATTTATTGTAGTGTTTTTCTTCCTCACCAAATCCAGTCCATAATACTTGGATGTCATCTGCATAGGCAACGAAAGTATGTTGAGCGAGCAGTCTCCCGTTTTTTTCATCATATAATCTGCCAACATAATCATTACCCGCCCGGCCTTCCATACCAAACATGCATCGTTCGGCTATAAATTTCCCATCTGGTGAGTTAGATCGCTCACACTTGGTACCATGTGGAGTATCGTCGAACATTAACCAGTACCCTATAATAAGAAGGATACAAAAAAAGTAATCTTAACTGACCGCTTCATAGTGGCACCCGGATGGGATTTTGCAGTCGAATAAATTTCCTATCAGAAAAACTGATAAAATCGCCACCACGATTATGTTTTTTCTGCTAATCCCGGAAATCAGAATTGTGAACCGGAGAATATAGATTCGATTTTACACGCACATTACCAATCGCAACGGGGTAATCGAGATAGGGGAGCCGAGATGTTTTTGATTCGACGAACGCGTAGGGAACAAGCGCAACTCCATTCACCCCCCAATGCCCCAAATAGGTTGATCGCGCCCCGCGTTCATCGGTGAATGAGAAAGGGTTTTTCACATACATCCATATTCCGGTCACCTTGGCAATACGATCCCCTGATGGGTTTTTTTCAATGTTGCCTTGCGCTATCGCCGCATAGAACGCAAATCCGCCCAACGCCGCATAAAGATCATCGGGAATTCCACGGTTATCCATATTGAAGCGTAGGAAATCTTCCAACTTCTCAGAAAGTACCGCATCAACGGTACTTACCTGGAATTCAAAAGAATTATGCAATTCCCTGATACCATGACCGCAAATGTCGCTTGTGAAAAACAATCCGTAGTAGTTTCGATAATAACTTAATTTTTCGGATATTTCATGCATCGCCTTTGGCCGATAAATCATTTCACTAACAAGCTCGTCAAATTTAACCTTTGCCCGGTCGTATTTGAGCACCCAATCCAGTTTTATGTCGTCGTAAGCATACATATCGTCAGCATAGGGATTCCCATTCTGGTCAATGCCATTATTGTTCGGCGAATAATTAAGCCTTCCTGCAAACCACCGCTCCATCATCTTGGCCCCAACCGGCATATGTTCCTTGCGCATGGCGTTCGGTATTTCCTGAATGTCGAACGGCGGCACCGTCTCCACCTTTGGCTCAGGCGTGGCCTTGAGCGGTTTGGGCGGATCGGGGGTATCCAGCCACTTCTTGAACCGTCCCAGCGCTTCGAATGCGTCCATGACACCGTTAATTGTATTGGCCGTACGGTTCGGTGGTGGTGCGGGCGGCGGCGGGGCCTTCGGTTTGGGTTGTTTCGGCAATGCTGGCGGAGCCTTGTCCATCGACAAGCGGACCTCATGCACGATGCGAGCGCCGTCTTTCTTGCTCCAGCGCCACAACAGCTTGTTAATCTCGTAATACGGGAGTTCATTACCTGCCATAACCTACCCATCCAGATTGAGCTTGAATCCCCGCCAAGGGACACGGAACAGTAGACTCGCCGCGCATCCTGGCGACCCAGTTTATGCGCTCCAAGGGGACGCACTAACCCAAGGCCAATCGTTGGCAAGGCAGAGGAAAAGCGATATCAGACATATCCGAAAAAACGGATCGCCAGAAATGCGAAAAGCCGCCCTTGTGGGGCGGCCATGCTATCGGGTGCGCCGTCCTGCTGTATCAATGCATTACGGTCCAGCGTCCGCCCGCTGCATCAAGGCGGCGCGCGCATCGGCAAGCCGAAGGGCTCTTCCGGGTCGTCTCACACCTGTTGCATTAAGCGTGCGCCCGAAGCGATCGTTGTACTTGGTCGTGGGGCGTAGCGCGGCCAGGTGTGGACACTGGTTGAACCGACTAAGAGTCGCTAACACAAGTCATCCACGAAGCGGGAACAAATGACAGCCGCAGTCAGGGAGAGCAACGCAACATGAATGTCGAGACGACGCTCGAAACGAATGCGCAGTTTGCCGAATCCGGCGAACCAGGTATGCGTGCGCTCGACGACCCAGCGATGCCGTCCAGGTCGCTCGTTGCTCTCTACGCCTCTGCGGGCGATACGAGCCGTGATTCCGCGCTGCTTCAGGTAGCGCCGGCACCGGGCAAAGCATAGCCCTTGTCCGCATGCAGTTTGCTCGGGCGTTTGCGAGGCCGGCCATTCAGTCCCGACACCGACGGGATGGCATCGACTGTCCGCTCGAACGCAATCGAGTCGTGCCGGTTGGCCCCCGTGACCGTGACGGCAAGCGGAATTCCTCGCGCATCTACGACGATGTGCCGCTTCGACCCGAGCTTGCCTCTGTCCGTCGGGTTGGGGCCGGTTTCCTGGCCCCCCGGGGGCTGGAAACGCTGGCTGCATCAAGGCTCGTCCGTTCCCACTCAATCTGGTCATGTTCACGCAGTCGGCGCAGCATTGCCAGATGCAGCCGGGCCCATACGTCTGCGGCGTGCCAATCGCGTAGCCGGCGCCAGCATGTCATGCCGCTGCCGAAACCGAGTTCCTGCGGTAGGTCTTCCCATGGGATGCCCGTCTGCAAGACATACAGGATGCCGTTTAATGCTGCGCGGTCATCGACCGTACGGCGCCGGCCACCTTTGGGCGACGGCGTGGGCGATAGACTTCGTGTTCGATTCGCTGGCCAACGGGCGGCACATGCGTATGCTGACGATTATCGACGCATGGAATCGGGAGTGTCCGCGCATTGAAGTGGGCTTCTCGCTAACCGGCGCGCGTGTTGCCCGCGTACTGGAGCAGTTGCGATTGCAGGGGCGTTGCCCGAGGCCGATTCAGGTCGATAACGGGCCGGAATTCGTGAGTCGCGCGTTGGATGCGTGGGTGCACGAGCACGGCGTGCGATTGCAGTTCATCCGTCCCGGCAAGCCGGTGGAGAACGCGCATATCGAGAGCTTCAATGGGCGACTACGCGAGGAATGTCTGAATCAACACGCGTTCGTCAGCATCGATGACGCACGCCAACGCATTGAAGCCTGGCGAATCGATTACAACTTGGTCCGGCCGCACAGTGCGCTGGGGCAACTGGCGCCGGACCAATTCCGGCAATTGCATCAATCAAAAACCGGCGAGACCACTAATTTACGAATGATGTACTCGGCGGGGTAAGGTCAGCGCTATTAACACTCGTACCGATATCAATGCCGCGTTGAAGGCGACGGGCCATAAGCCGTTTGCTTTGCGCTGACTCTGGAGATCGGGCTGTACGAAACGCAGATCCCATAGCCCGCCTCGTGCTAATTTATTGGTTCCGCAACCACAAGAGACGGAGACGGAATGAACATCGACATCCATATCAGGTACTCCGAGAGAGCCATTGCAGCCGCTGGGCCGCTGCCGCCCACCCGGTTCTCCTATTCGGTTGGTATCCCCTTTCCTCAACCTGGCGACTTCATCGAAACGGAAACCGACTCCGGACCCCTGGCGTTCAAGGTGGTCGAGCGTGTGTTTTCGTATGGGAATCGCTCGGTCGATATACGCGTATTGCTCGACCTTCCGTCCTGAGTGGATCGTTGCCCCCGGTTGGGCGTGTCCTCACCACGCCCACCGCACCCCGGCATTCCCGGTGATCGTGCGTTGATGCTCGCCGCCGAGATTCGCAAGATAGCTTCCCGTCGCATACACGCTGCCGCGCTTCGTCAACTGGGCGACCACGCCCACGCCAATCTGTCCCAGCGTTTGTCCAACTGGTGTGCCGAGCGTCGTCGTGCCGCCGAAAGTCGTCTGGTCGTCGGCGCCGAACGTGCGCAGCACGTTCAGGCGCAGCCAGGGCTTCCAGTCGATGCCGTTCGTCGAGGTCGCCCACTGCAGGCGGGCGCCGATTCGCGCGAGGAACGTGTTGCCGTTGTTCCAGGTCACGTTGGACACGCCGTCATTGAACGCGTCGAGTGACAGCCACTGCCATACCATCTGCGCCTGCGGCTCCAGCGTGAAGCCGTCGCCGAGCGCGATCGGCAATCCCGCTTCGAACGAGCCCGTGAATGCATTGCCGTCCGTCGAGCCGTTCACGCCATTGTTCGAGTTCGTGCGCACCGTGAGCACGCTGCCCATCGCGACGGCGTCCGTGTACCAGCCGCCGGGGCCGATGTGCGTCCAGTAGCCTGCGAGGTTATACGCGTTGACCTGGAGCGAACCGACACCCAGCCCGGGTTGTCCCAGTGCGAAACCGTTCACGTCGCCCACGGCCCGTGAGAAGCCTGCGAAGAAGCCGTAGTGATTGTGCTGCCCGCTGACCGTGCTGTCCGCATACAGGTCCTGGCCGATCTGCATGCCCCACATGGTGCCGTCGAACGACGGCGCGACGTCGCCCCCCTGGTGCAGATTGCTGTAGCCGCCCCAGGCACGCGCCCAGGCCGCCGGCACGGATTCGTCTCCCGTCAGCAGCGATTGTTCGCCTTGGCGATCGTGGAACGTGTCGATCTGCAGGAGTCCCAATTGCCGTGCGACGCTGGGCGCTTCCGTATAGAGCGGCACCTCCGGCCGATAGACCGGCACGGCGGACGTGTCGGAGCCGGCGTTCTCGACGGCTTCGGTGATCGGCGCGGGCGTGCCTTCCGCCGGCGTGATCTGCGGCCCGGCCGGAGGCGGTACCGTGGGTGATGTCGACGATGTCGGCGGAGGCGTCTCCGTCGTCGGCGGTGCGATCGTATTGCGCAGATACCAGTTTTCGCCGCTGCCGGCCGTCACGCCGCCCTTCACGAGGTAATAGGCATAGGCACCGGCCTCAACCGTGCCTCCCGACAGCGTGAACGTGCCCGCGTTCGTCGTCGCGCCATTCGTGGCCTGCACGACCTCGATGCCGTCGCTGACCGTCTGCGCGCCGGGTCCGTTCACGTTCGTGACCTTCAACGTGTTCGTGCCGCTCGCGTTTCCGCCGCTGACGATCAACCGGTCCGAAGCGGCGCCGTCGCCGGCCAGGTAAGTGTTGAGCGCGATCGTCGCGTTCTGGCCGATGTAGTTGCCCACGACGGTCAGCGTGTTGCCCACGCCGCTGCCGCCCAGTTGCACGAGTCCCGCGTTGGTGAGGTTGCCGTCGATCTGGAAGTTGCCGGTCGTGCCGCTCGCAAGGCTCGCGAGCGCGTTGGCGACCGAGATCGTGCCTTCGTTCGTCACGTTGCCTGTCACGCTGCCGTAGCCGCCGAGCGTCGCACCCGACGCGACGAGCACCGGCCCGCCGCCTGCGAGCGACGGCGGATCGCTGCTGCCGTCGCCGACGATCAGCGTGCCCTCGTCGACATTCGTGCCGCCTGTGTAGCTGTCCGTACCATTGAGCGTCAGCGTGCCGGAGCCGATCTTGGTCAGCGCTCCCGCGCCCGTGATGTTTTGCGCGATCGTCGAGTCGTAGCTCTGCGTGTCGATCGTGCCGTTGTTCGACGTGATCGATATCGCGCGGCTTGCCGCGAGATCGAAGGCGCTGCCGAACTGCAGCGTGCCGCCGTTGAAGGTCAGCCCGCCCGACGAAGTGCCGAGCGCGTTGTCGGCCGCAACCGAGAGCGTGCCCTCCGTGATCGTCGTGCCGCCCGAATACGTGTTGCCGCCAGAGGCGGAAGGCGCGAGCGTCAGCGTGCCAACGCCGGTTTTCTCCACCGCGCCCGTGCCGCCAATGAGGCCTGTGTAGGTGCCCGCGCTGTCCTGCTGGAAGCGCACGAGCCCGTTGTCGGTCACGGAGAGCGGCAGGTTCGAGGCATTCGCCTGCAGCGTCGCGCCGCTGTTGACCGTGGCGACGACCGTTGCGGTGGTCGTGCCGAGCGTGCCGGTCAGGTTCAGCGTGCCGCTTTGCACGAGTGCGGTCGAGAACGTGCCCGTACCGGCCCAGGTCCAACTGTCGCCTTCCATCGTCAGGCTCTGGTAGTTCACGAACGCGTTCGACGCGGTGCCCGTGCCCTGCAGCAGCACGGCGTTGTTGCCGCCGCCGCCGTTGGCTATGCCAACGATCTGAGAACCGGTCTGCAGGATCAGCGTGTCGTTGCCGTTGCCGTTCTGGATCGCGGTGCCGCCGCCGCCTTCGATCAGGCCGGCATTGGTGATCGTAGTGCTGCCGTTGGTCGAGCGCACGCCGATCCCGCTGTTGCTGATGATCTGGCCGCCGGCCTCGTTGGTGATCGTCGCGGTAAACGAACTGCCGACCGTGTTGGACACGACCGCGTCGACGTTGCCGCTGCTCGATGCGGTGCCGGTGGTCTGGATCGTGCCGCTGTTGATCAGCGTGTCGTTGTTGCCCTGCATGTAGACGGCGGTACCGTCTTTGCCCGACGCCGTCAGCGTGCCGCTGTTGCTGATGGTGCCGCTGCCGCCCAGCAGCGAGGCCGTGCGAGCGTTGCTGCCCGAGGTCGTGACCGTTCCCGTGTTGATGAGCGTATTGCCCGACGCACCGGTGTTGCTTTGTCCCCAAGCGGCCGTCATGCCATACGAGTTGCTGCCGCTCGTCGTGATCTTGCCGTTGTTGATGAGCGTGTTGTTGTTGCCGTTTGCCGCGATGCCGTCGTTGTAGGCGCCCGTCGTGGAGATCACGCCCGTTGCGCCGTTGGTGATCGTGTTGCCGTTGTTCATGCCGATCAGCATCGCGCCGCGGTTCGCCACCCCCGTACCGTTGCCGGAGAGCGCAAGCGTGCCGCTGTTCGTAATTGCGCTGGAGGTGTCCACGGAGAACGGCGTGGGTGTGCTCGAGAGCGTATAGCTACCCGTCGCTCCCTGCGCGATGTCGAGGGTGACGCCGGTGCTGCCGCTTGCGGCGACGACCGAAGGAATGCCCGCGCCCGTGCAGGTCACGGTCGTATTGCTGGGCGGCGCCGTTGCATTACAGGCCGCGTGGCCCGCGGCCGGCGCCGCACCCGTCAGGATTGCCAATCCTCCCAAACGCAACTTCCACGCTTTGTTTTTCATGGTCTGTTTGCCTTTTTAGTGAAACTGGCTGCACAAACGAGCTGCAAGCGGGCGCGTGATTCGCGTTATAGCACCGATCTCAAAAATGGCTCCGGCTGTCGTTCCTGGTCTCTCGTCATTCCGGTCTCCCCCAGGGCGTGCGTGGGTGCTCCTGCATCCACTTTCCCAAATCCCATGAAATACTGTATAAATATACAGGTTATGGCGTGCTACGGCGCCAGGTAGCCATCCCGTCATGCCCCCTTTTTCTGGCCGGGCAGGGGGATCTATTTCCCTTTTGATCTGAGCCTTTTTGACCGAGCGCACTCATGGCAGCAGCACTCCAGCTTGCGGCGACACATCTGCCGTCCCGGCTGCAAAGCCGGATCTGGCAAGGCGATCAGCTTGCGCACGCGAGCGAGCGCACGGTGCGAAGCGGTCACGCCGCGCTCGATGCGCTCCTGCCCGGTGCGGGCTGGCCCGCGGGCAGCCTGACCGAGCTGCTCGTCGAGCAGGGCGGCATCGGCGAGATGCGGCTCGTCGCCCCCGCGCTGCGCACGCTGACGGCCACGGCCAGCCAGCACGTGCTCTTCGTCGCGCCGCCGTGGCAGCCGTATGCGTGCGCGCTCAAGACTTGGGGTCTCGCGCTCGATCGCGTGATCTGGGTGCGCGCGGGCGAAGCCGAGGCGCCCTGGGTCGCCGAGCAGGCGCTGCGTCAGGAGGGCGTTGGCGCGGTGCTGCTCTGGCAGGCGAAGGCGCGTGCCGACGCGGTGCGGCGCCTGCAGGTCGCCGCCCAGGATTCGCGCACGCTCGCGTTCCTGATCCGGCCGCCCGCCGCGCGCAACCAGTCGTCGCCGGCGCCGCTGCGCATGGTCTGCACGCCGGTGCCGCCGCCTGTCGACGCGAATCTCAACCGGCGCCAGTGGATGCAGCTTACCGCCGTGTCCGTCGATATCTTCAAACGCCGCGGGCCGCCGCCCGCCCAGCCACTCGTCGTTACGCTGCCGCTGCAGGATGCCGTGCTGCCCCCCACGGGGCCGGCATCTGTCATGCCGCCGCCCGGGGTCAATCATGTTGTGGATCGCCGTTACCTTGCCGCTTTTGCCGCTGGAGGCCGTGAAGCCGCCGCTCCTGTCGGACCCGGTATCGCCTCGTCGTCCTGATGCGCCGCCGCAGGACGCGCGCTGCTACGCGCTGGCGGATTCCCTGCGTGTCCTGATCCCCGATCTCGATGCCTTGCGCTTCGGCGTAGACGCGGGCAGCACGCGCGCCCATGCGCTTGCCCTCGCGCCGGGCCTCGTGCTGCTCGCGCCCGATCCGTCACGCGAGAGCCGCGCGGTCGAGGCGCTCGCGCTCGCGCTGCTCGCCTACACGCCGAAGGTGTCGTTCGCGCCTTCGCATACGCTGCTGCTGGAGGTGGGTTCCGGGCTGCGCCTCTTTGGCGGCGTGCGCGCGCTGCTCGCAAAGGTGGCGGCGACGGTGGCCGGCTGCGGCCACGCCGCCCGCATTGCCTGTGCGCCCACCGCCTGGGGCGCGTGGACGCTCGCGCAGGCGCGCGCCACGCAGCGCAGTTCGGGTACCCTGCGCCGCTGGCGCGTGCTCCAGGCAGCGACGCTCGCGCGCGTGCTCGACGCGTTGCCGGTCACGCTCGCGCCGTTCGCCGCGCCGCACGAGCACGCGCTCACGCAGATCGGCTGCGCGACGTTTGCCGATCTGCGTCGCTTGCCGCGCGACGGCATCGTGCGACGCTTCGGCGACGGTGTGCTCACCTGGCTTGCGCAGGCGCGCGGCGAGGCACCCGATCCGCGCGCTTCGTTCAGCGCGCCGCCGTCGTTTTGTGCCGGACTCGAATTGCAGGCGCGCGTGGAAAGCGCCGAAGCGCTGCTCTTCGCCGCGCGGCGGCTCGTGATGCAACTGACGGGCTGGCTCTGTGCACAGCACGCGGCGCTGACGGCCTTCGAGCTGCGGCTCGAACACGAGTTGGCGTCGCGGCACGCGCCGCGCACGTCGAGCCTCACGCTCGCATGGGCGGCGCCCTCGCGCGATGCCGATCATCTGCTCTGGCTGTTGCGCGAGAAGCTGAACCAGACCGAGCTGGCCGCGCCGGTGATCGGGCTTGCGCTCGTCGCCACCGGGGTGAGCGAGTACGCGGCGCCTAACGACACGCTGTTCCCGATGCCCGAGGCTTCGGAAGCCTCGCTCGCGCAACTGTTCGAACGCATTGGCGCGCGGGTGGGGGAGCAGAACGTGCTGCAGCTTTTCGTCGAGGACGATCACCGGCCCGAGCGGGCGATGGCGGCGCGTGCTTATCGCGCTTCGGGAGGCAAGTCGGGCAAGGCCCGCAGTCCGCACAAGCCGCGCAATCCGCAGCCGAAGGAAGCGCAAACGTCGGCCTCCACGCAGTGCATGCTCGATCTGCCCGACGTGCCGCTACCGTCACAGCCGCGCCCGGCATGGCTGCTCGAAAAGCCGCTGAAGCTGGCCGTGCGCAACGACCGTCCCGTGTACCGGCGGCCGCTGAAGACGCTCACGCGCGCCGAGCGCATCGAAACCGGCTGGTGGGACGGCAAGGAGGTCGGGCGCGACTACTACGTTGCCGCCGACGACCAGGGGCGCATGTTCTGGCTTTATCGCGAGCGCATGGGCGGCGAGTGGTATCTGCAAGGGCTCTTCGGTTAAAGCGGCGATCATGTCGACGTTGCCCACGCAGTCGCCCATGCATTTGCCCGAATATGCGGAGCTGCACTGCCTGACCAATTTCACGTTCCTGCGAGGCGCCTCGCAGCCGGGCGAACTGGTCGAGCAGGCGATCCAGCACGGCTATCGGGCGCTTGCCATCACCGACGAATGTTCGTTCGCCGGTGTCGTGCGCGCCTTTAGCGCCTTGAACGAGCACGACGAGCCGCTCAGGAAGGCGCACGAAGAAGCCGTGCGCGCAGCGCGCGAGCGCGGCGGGGCGGAGGCTGAGGCGAAACTGGGGTCGTTCGTGCCGTCGCTGCACCTGCTGATCGGCAGCGAGTTGAATCTCGTCGAGAAGCGCGGCGACGACCCGGATAAGGGGGAAGAAAAGCCGTTCTGCTCGCTGGTTGCGCTCGCGATGAACCGCGAGGGCTACGGCAATCTCTGCGAGCTGATTACGCTTGCGCGCGCGCGGGCGGACAAGGGCCACTATCGCGTGTATCCCGATGACTTCGTCGATCCCGAGCCCGGCTTCGAACATCTGAAGTATCTGCGCGATTGTGTGCTGCTGCTGGTGCCGCAGCGCACGGCGACGCTGGCACAGACGCTGCGCGCCGCACACTGGCTGGCGGGTTTCGCGGCGGAGCGTGCATGGCTCGCGCTCGAACTCTGGCGCACGGGCGGCGACGATACGCAGATCGAAGCCTTGCGCCATGTCTCGCAGGAAACGGGCTTGCCGCTCGTCGCGGCGGGCGGCGTGCTGATGCATGCGCGTTCGCGCAAGCCGCTGCAGGACACGCTGAGCGCCATTCGCATCGGCCAGCCGCTCGCGGCATGCGGACGCGTACTGGAGCCGAACGCGGAGCGGCATCTGCGCTCGCGCGTGCGCCTGGGCGCGCTGTATCCGCGCGATACGCTCGACGCGACGCTCGATGTCGCGCGCCGCTGCACGTTCTCGCTCGCCGAACTGGCCTACGAATATCCCGAAGAACTGGTGCCTGCAGGCGAGACGCCATTCACGTGGCTGAGCCAGCTCGTGATGCAGGGCGCGCTGGAGCGTTGGCCCGACGGGTTGAACGAGAAGCGATCGGAGCAGATCGGAGAGGAACTGAAGCTGATCGCCGAACTGAAGTACGAAAAGTACTTCCTGACCGTTCACGACATTGTCTGCTATGCGCGCTCACAGGGCATTCTGTGCCAGGGGCGCGGCTCGGCGGCGAACTCGGTGGTCTGCTACTGCCTGGGGATTACCGAGATCGACCCGGTGCAGATGAACATGCTCGTCGCGCGTTTTCTGTCACGCGCGCGCAACGAACCGCCCGATATCGATGTCGATTTCGAGCATCAGCGGCGCGAGGAAGTCATTCAGTATGTCTATCGAAAGTACGGTCAACGCCGCGCGGCGTTGGCCGCGACGCTCATCACGTACCGTTCGCGCAGCGCGCTGAGGGATGTCGGCAAGGCGCTCGGGCTCGACGTGGCGCTCGTCGAAAAACTTTCGGGCGCGCAGCAATGGTGGGACGGTCCCGATTCGATCGCGCATCATCTGAAAGAGGCCGGCTTTTCAGAAGACTCGCACGTCACGCAGCAACTCATTCGCCTCACGCGCGAGCTGCGCGGTTTTCCGCGCCATCTCTCGCAGCACGTGGGCGGCTTCGTGATTGCGAAGGACAAGCTCTCGCGCCTCGTGCCTATCGAGAACGCCGCGATGAAGGACCGCTATGTGATCGAGTGGGACAAGGACGATATCGATACGCTGCGGCTTCTGAAAGTCGATGTGCTCGCGCTCGGCATGCTTTCGGCGATCCGGCGTTCGCTGGAATTCGTCGCGCTGCGGCGCGGGTTGCCGCAGTTTCGCGTGCAGGACATCCCGCGCGAAGATCCCGCCGTCTACGAGATGTGCTGCCACGCGGATACGATCGGCGTGTTCCAGATCGAATCGCGCGCGCAGCAGAGCATGCTGCCGCGTCTCAGGCCGCGCAAATACTACGACCTTGTGATTCAGGTGGCGATCGTGCGGCCCGGGCCGATCCAGGGCGACATGGTGCATCCGTATCTGAAGCGCAGGCGCGGGGAAGAGAAGGTCGAATATGAGAAGGAGAACTTGAAGCCGGTGCTCGAGCGCACGTTCGGCGTGCCGATCTTCCAGGAACAGGTGATGCATCTGGCGATGGTGGCCGCCGGCTATAGCGCCGAGGAAGCCGACAGGTTGCGCCGCGCGATGGCCGCATGGCGGCGTCACGGCAACCTGCGGCCGTATCAGGACGATCTCAAGCGCCGGATGATGGAGAAGGGCTATGAGGCAGCATTCGCGGACCGCATCTGCAAACAGATCGAGGGCTTCGGCGACTACGGCTTTCCGGAGAGCCATGCGGCGAGCTTCGCGATGCTCGTCTACACGAGTTCATGGCTCAAGCGTTACGAGCCGGCCGCTTTTTTGGCAGGATTGCTGAACAGTCAGCCGCTGGGGTTCTATTCGCCGTCGCAGCTCGTACAGGACGCGAAGCGCCACGGCGTGGAGGTATTGGCGCCCGATATCGTATTGAGCGACTGGGAAGCGGTACTGGAGAGTCGTATGCGGCCGGGCGTGCGGCTCGATGCCGACGCGACACGTGCTCGCCGGGCCAGGGTGGAGCGGCTCCAGCAGCGGCTGCGCGCCGCGTGGCCGCCGGACCGGCCGAGGCTCGCGTGCTGTTTCCTGCGCCGCTTTGCGCGCAGGTTGCGTGCGCGAATCGAGTTGCCGCCGGATCTCTATGGCCGCGGCGGCCCGGCCGTGCGGCTCGGTTTCAGCCTCATCAAGGGGTTTTCCGAAGACGCCGCGCAGCGCGTGATGAAGGCGCGTGCGCAGGCGCCGTTCGCGGACGTGGACGATCTCGCGCGGCGCGCCGCGCTCACGCGGCGTGAGCTGGAAGCGCTTGCGGCGGCGAATGCGCTCGCGAGCATCGCGGGGCACCGGCGCGAGGCGTGGTGGGCCGTGACCGCGCAGCATGCGGTGCCGGCGCTGCTGCGCGACGCACCGCTCGCCGAAGCGCCGCTCGCGCTGCCGCGCGCGTCCGAGGGCGCGGAGATCGTCGCCGACTACGCCAGTTTGCGGCTGACGCTGAACCGCCATCCGCTCGAACTGCTGCGGCCGGGGCTCGCGAAGCAGCGCTTCCGCACGGCCGCGCAACTGACGCAGTGTCTTGACGGCAGACTTGCGCGCGTGTGCGGCATCGTCACGGTGCGGCAACGGCCGGGAACGGCGAAAGGGACGATCTTTGTTTCGCTGGAGGACGAGACCGGCACGATCAACGTGATCGTGCACGCGGCGCTCGTGGAGGCGCAACGCAAGGAATTGCTCGGGTCTTCGCTGATGGCGGTGGCAGGCGTCGTGCAGCGCGAAGGCGAAGTGATCCACCTCGTCGCGCAACGGCTGGAGGATCATAGCCGGCTGCTCGGTCGGCTGGCGACCGAGAGCCGGAATTTTCATTGAGCGGGACGTGCCTCGAAGCCGCCGAGCACGCCGCCGATCGCCGCATCGAACGGCGTGCGCCGGCCGATGCCGAGGCCTTCGAGGCGGCTCGAATCAAGGTGGCAGTCGCGCGGGCGCGGTGTCGCGTCGGCGGGCGTCGTCTGGGCGAGAAGCCGCGCGTCCACGCCGAGTGCCTGTGCGAGATGCTGCGCGATCCGATACTTCGTCATCGGCTCGTTGCCCGACCATTGCGCGATGCCGCAGACCGCCTTGCCGTCCGCGTGCCGCGTCAGCAGTTCGCGGATCACGAACGCGACGTCGGGGGTGAACGTCGGATAACGCGTGGCCCACGCATCCATCGCGGCCGGCTGCGCACCTGGCTGGGCCGAGGCCAGCACGGCCGGCACGAGACTCGTCACGGCCGATTCCTGCCAGTCCACGACCGGGCCGTAGAGCAGCGGCAGACGCAGCACGAGCGCATTGTCCGTTGCCTCGAGCAGCGCGCGCTCGCCTTCGAGCTTGCTATGGCCATAGGCGTTGAGCGGATTTGGCGTGTCGTCGCAGCGGTAGGGCGGCGTGGTGCCGTCGAACACGTAGTCGGTGGAGATCGACAGCACCCACGCGCCGCGCGGGCGTGCCGCCTGGGCGATGGTGCGCACCGCATCGACGTTCAGCGCGCGCGCCGTAACGGGGTCGTTTTCGCACACGTCGGGACGACGCTCCGCGGCGGCGACAACAATCGCATCGGGGGCTTCGCGCGCGACGAAGGCCGCGACGGCATGCTTGTCGCGCACGTCGAGCGAAACCTGTTGCGGCCCGGCGTGGCGGAAGGCAGTCGGTACGATCCGCCAGTCCGTCCCGGCGCCAAGCTCGCGCATCACGGCGCGTCCGAGCAGCCCCGACGCACCAATCACGGCAACCTTGAACATGGCGCGGCGCGTCACGCGTTCGCCGTGCCGGCGTTCTTTACCGTATAGCCTGCCTCGTCGATAGCCGCTTTCAGCACGTCGGCGCTCTGGTTCGATTCGACCGTCACGTGGCCCGCGGCCAGATCGACTTCGACCTTCGCGGTGGCGTCGTGCTCGTGAATCGCGCGGGTAACGGCACCCACGCAATGCTGGCAACTCATGCCTTCTACGTTGAACTGGATCATCGTGTCTTCCTTTTCTGAACTGAAGGGGGAACTCAACTGCTGCTTGCTGCGGACAGGAGGCCGTCGCCGGATTATGCCAGCCGGCCCGGTGACGGACGCTGGACCTTCCCACAATGGGAAGGTGTACGATCGACCCATCGATCGAATGCGGGAAGGGACCCATGAATATTGGCGAAGCGGCGCGCGAATCGGGCGTCACGGCGAAAATGATCCGCTACTACGAGAGCGTCGGACTGCTCGCGCCCAAGGGGCGCACGGAATCGGGCTATCGCGTGTACGGCACGGAGGAGGTGCACACCCTGCGCTTCATCCGCCAGTCTCGACGACTGGGTTTTCTCGTCGAAGATATCCGCCGGCTGCTGGCACTCTGGCACGATCGCTCGCGCGCCAGTGCGGAGGTCAAGTCCATCGCGCTGGCGCATGTGATCGAACTGAACCAGCGCATTGCCGAGCTGACCCAGATGCGGGACACACTCGCGCATCTGGCCGACCACTGTCACGGCGACGACCGGCCGGACTGCCCGATTCTCGAAAATCTCGCCGACTCCAGGCCGTCGATCGGCGAAGCCGGCGCCTGCCATCACTGACGCCGCTGTGGTTGCGCCAGGCAAATTGTCGCAACTTGTTTCAGGATGAGCCCTGAAATGGTGCATTTCAGGGTCCTGTCGAAACAACTGCTGGCGACGAGAAAAAATACGCCGATAAATCATGGTGTTGTGGATTCCTTGAATTGATGCATTCCAGTTTGGAATGCACGGCATTCGGGCAATTCACTAGCAAAGTTCCCAAAGATCGCTATAATGCGGGTTATCCCTTACTAGGGTAATCCCTGATGCAAATCCACCGGGGATACATACCGATCCTTGGAGAGCACCATCATGTTTGCGTACATCCTCGAAGCCCTGAGCAACTGGTTTGAAGTCAGCGAGCGTACCCGCCGCGAAGCCTATCTCGCATCGTCGACGGACATCGTGCAACTCGAACAGCGCATCCGCTCGCTCGAATCGACCGGCTACTCGAACTAAGCCAGCGTTTTCCGGCGTCTGCCGGTACCAGCCGGCACTACGCCAAGGCTGTTTCAAGCCCCGCATTGCGGGGCTTTGTCGTATCTGGCGCCCGCGTTGTCGGTGCTTGCGTTGCAGGCCACACGCACAGTCTGAACCTTGACACTGCGGTAAGGTAAAGTCCTTTTTGAGATTGGCCGACATACGAGTGAAGCAGCAAGTGAAGCCACTCATTTCGGGGACCGTTCATGGTGTCAGACCGCATATTCCGCAAGTCTTTGATCGTCTGGTTGCCCGCCGCCGCGCTGGCGTGCGGGCTGGCGCTGGGACACGCCGCCGCCTGGGCGGACGGCCCGCCGTTGATACTCGATACGCAAAAGGGCATCAGCGACGGCCAGAAGGGGATCGTGCTGCAAAACGCGCCGCTTTCGCACGAGCCGATAGTCACGGCCCGCCAGCCTGCGGAGACCACGACGAACTCGTCGCAGTCGTCGCAGCCTTATATCGTCGCGCCGTACATCGAGGTGCCGGGCGGCGGCGGTTCGCGGCCCAATCCGCCGCGCCCACCGTACCCCAGGCCGACGCCCCAGCCCGCGCCGGCTCAATAAGGGCGCCGGCGATCAATCGCCGCGCGACTCGATCTTGAACTGCGCCGCCTGATCCTGGCCCAGTGCTTTCACGAGCCAGGGCAACGTTTCCTTCATGGATGCCACCAGCGTGTAGGGCGGATTCAGGATGAACATGCCGCTGCCGAAGAGCCCGTAACCGTCCGCGGGCGGCTGGCTGACCGTGAGCGTGACGTGCAGCCAGTTCTTGTCCTGCAGGCGCTTGAGCTGATCCGGGAAGCGTTGCGATTCCGGCCGCGTGACCTGCGGATACCAGATCGCATAGGTGCCCGTGGCGAAGCGTTTGAGACTTTCCTCCGCGCAAGCGATCGTGCGCGCGTAGTCGCGCTTGTCCTCGAACGACGGGTCGATCAGAACCAGCGCGCGGCGCGGCGGCGGGGGTAGCAGCGCCTTGACGCCTTCGAAACCGTCGCCGTCGTAGAGCATCACGCGGCGGCCCGCGTCGCGAAAGCGATGGCGCAGCACCTCGATTTCGGTGCTATGCATCTCGAAGAGCCGCATGCGATCCTGCTCGCGCATCAGCCGCCATGCGAGATAGGGCGACCCCGGATAGAACTGCAGCCCGCCGTCCGGATTGAGCGCCGCCACTTCGTCCACGTATTCGGCCAGCGCCGCCGGCAGGTCGGTGCGCCCCCACAGTTTGCCGATACCCGTTTCGAACTCCGCGGTCTTCGTGGCATAGCCTTCGCGCAGCGCGTAGGCGCCCGCGCCCGCGTGGGTGTCGATGTACCAGTAGGCTTTGTCCTTTTTGCCGAGATAGCGCAGGAGCTGCACGACCACGGTGTGTTTCAGGACGTCGGCATGGTTGCCTGCATGGAAGGCGTGGCGGTAACTCAGCATGATGGGTGGGACGGAAAGTCGGAAGAAAACGGGCGGCGGATCGGGGTCGCGTATTGTACGCGGCCCCGGTGCTGCCGCGAACCTCAGTCGTGCTCGTCGCCGACGATCGCTTCGATCTGCGCCTTGATTTCCGGCGTGATCTTTTCGGCAATGTCGCTCGCCAGCATGTTCTGCCCGATCTGCTCCACCCGCGAGGCGCCGGTGATCACGGTGCTCACGTGCGGGTTCTTCAGGATCCAGGCGATGGCCAGTTGGCCGACCGTGCAGCCCAGCTCCGCGGCCAGATCGGCGAGCTTCGCGACGATGGCGTTGCGGTTCGCGTCGGTGAGCGATCCGCGCAGCCAGTCGTAGCCCTGCAACTGGGCGCGGCTGTCCGCCGGCACGCCGCTCTTGTACTTGCCCGTTAGCAGGCCCGAGGCGAGCGGGCTCCAGGTGGTGAGCCCGAGGCCGATGTCCTCGTAGAGCCGCCGGTATTCGTCTTCCACGCGGCGCCGATGGAACAGGTTGTATTGCGGCTGCTCCATGACCGGCTTATGAAGGTGATGCCGCTCGGCAATCTCCCACGCGGCGCGGATTTCGTCGGCGCTCCATTCGGAAGTGCCCCAGTACAGCGCCTTGCCGCGCGTCACCATATCGCTCATCGCCCAGACCGTTTCCTCGATGGGCGTATTCGGGTCCGGCCGGTGGCAGAACGCGAGATCGACGTAATCGAGCTGAAGGCGCTTGAGCGAGCCGTCGATGGCGTTCAGCAGGTACTTGCGGTTGAGCGTGTGGTACTGGTTCGGTGCCTCGTTCAAGCCCCAGAAGAACTTGGTCGAAACCACGTAGCTCACGCGCGGCCACGCCAGTTCCTTGAGCGCGGTGCCCATGATCGTCTCGGACTCGCCGCCCGCGTAGGCCTCGGCGTTGTCGAAAAAGTTGACGCCCGCGTCCCGCGCCGCGGCGAGCGATTCGCGCGCCAGGTTGCGATCGACCTGGTTGCCGTAAGTGACCCACGAGCCGATGGACAGTTCGCTGACCTGCAGGCCCGAGCGGCCCAGTCGCCGATAGTTCATGAATGTCTCCAGAAGGGAAGAAGCCCGATATTAGCGCCAGCGCAAGCGGCTTGTGCCGGACTCGATGCGTGAGATTGCCGGCTTCATGCACAATAGCGCGGTTGGCCGCGGTGCAGCATTCTGCCGAATGGCATACGCCGTCCGGTCAGTTTGACAGTGTCCGCGAGTCGAGGTCTGATTTCATCTACAACCTGGAGGTGCTCGATGTCGTCTCTTTCCCTCAACACCAAACTGGACGGCAAGGTCGCCGTCGTTACTGGCGCGGCTAGCGGCATCGGCAAGCAGATTGCCCTCACGCTCGCGCAGGCGGGCGCGGCGGTCGCCATTGCCGACCTGAACCAGAGCGGCGCGGACGCCGTGGCCGAAGAGATCAAGGGCGCGGGCGGCAAGGCCATCGGCGTGGCCATGGACGTCACGAACGAAGACGCCGTGAACCAGGGGATCGACCGCGTGGCGGCCGAACTGGGTTCGGTGGACATCCTGATTTCGAACGCCGGCATCCAGATCGTGAATCCGATTGAAAACTACGCGTTTTCCGATTGGAAGAAAATGCAGGCCATCCACGTGGACGGCGCGTTCCTCACCACCAAGGCCGCGCTCAAGCACATGTACAAGGACGATCGCGGCGGCGTCGTGATCTACATGGGTTCGGTCCACTCGCACGAGGCCTCGCCGCTCAAGTCGGCCTACGTCACCGCCAAGCATGGGCTGCTCGGTCTCGCGCGCGTGCTGGCCAAAGAAGGCGCGAAGCACAACGTGCGCTCGCACGTGGTTTGCCCTGGCTTCGTGCGCACGCCGCTCGTCGACAAGCAGATTCCCGAACAGGCGAAGGAGCTCGGCATTTCCGAAGAGGAAGTGGTCAAGCACGTGATGCTGGGCGGCACGGTGGACGGCGTGTTCACGACCGTCGAAGACGTCGCGCAGACGGTGCTGTTCCTCTCCGCGTTCCCGACGGCCGCGCTCACGGGCCAGTCTTTCATCGTCAGCCACGGCTGGTTTATGCAGTAAGGGAGACGCGGCCATGGCGCAACGCAAGAAAGGGCAGGTCCAGTCCAGCGCGGTCGACGAACAGGCGGGCGTGCATACCGGCGCCGCGCCGCGGCCGCATCCCCGCCACTGCGGCGAAGAGACCGCCCAATGGGAAACCGTCGCGCTGACGCTGCAGGGCGGCGGCGCGCTCGGTGCCTACCAGGCTGGCGTGTATGAAGGTCTCGCCGAGGCCGGCATCGCGCCGAACTGGCTCGCGGGCATCTCCATCGGCGCGCTCAACACGGCGATCATCGCCGGCAACGCGCCCGAGCACCGCGTGGCGCGGTTGCACGAGTTCTGGGAAACGATCTGTCAGCCCGCCTACACGCCGCCGCTGCCCGGTTTCGTCGAACATGCGTTCTTCAACTCGGGCGATGCGATCCGCAAGACGTTCACCGCGATGCAGGCGGCAGGCGCAATCGTGGAAGGCCAGAAGGGCTTCTTCGTCCCGCGTTTTCCTCCGCCGTTGCCGCACGGCTCGGGGCATCCCGAAAAGGCCAGCTACTACGACACGCGGCCGCTCAAGGCCACGCTCGAGCGGCTATGCGACTTCGACCGGATCAACTCGAAGGAGATTCGCGTTTCGGTTGGCGCCGTCAACGTCGGCACCGGTAACTTTGCCTACTTCGACAACACCACCATGAAGCTGCGGCCCGAGCATTTCATGGCTTCGGGAGCGCTGCCGCCGGGCTTCGCGGCCGTGGAAATCGATGGCGAGTACTACTGGGACGGTGGCCTGATGTCGAACACACCGCTCTACGAGGTCATCCAGACCACGCCGCGCCGCGACACGCTCGCGTTTCAGGTCGACCTCTGGAGCGCGCGCGGGCCCGTGCCCGACAACATCACGGACGTCCAGGGCCGGGTGAAGGACATCCAGTATTCGAGCCGCACGCGTCTCGTGACCGACATGCTGCAGCGCTCGCAGCGCTTCCGTCATGTGTTGCGCGAGGTGCTGGAGCGCGTCGCGCCCGAGCATCGGCAGGATGCGTGGGTAGAAGTGGCGAATGAGCTGTCGTGCTCGAAGAAGTACAACGTGGTCCACCTGATCTACCGGCAGAAGGAGTACGAGGGGCACTTCAAGGACTTCCAGTTCGGCGTTTCGACCATGCGCGAGCATTGGGCGAGCGGTCTGCAGGACATTCGGGCGTCGCTTGCGCAGCCGGGGTGGCTGGAGAAGCCCAACAACGACGCCGGCTTCGTCACTCACGATATTCATCGAGACGCGCGCGGCGGCCGTCGAGTGCCGGGGGAAGGCAGCACGTGACTTGACGTGGACTGGCGTTAAAACACAAACGGCGTCCGTTCATCTTGAACGGACGCCGTTTCAACTTGCTCGTTTGCGAGCGGCTCTGCTTACTTCAGCACTTGCGCGACGGCGCTCGCGACCACGTCGAGGTTGCGCGTGTTGAGCGCGGCCACGCAGATGCGGCCGGTGCTCACGGCGTAGATGCCGAACTCTTCGCGCAGGCGGTCCACCTGAGCGGCCGTGAGGCCCGAGTACGAGAACATGCCGCGCTGCACGTTGATGAAGTTGAAGTCGCGGTCCACGCCGGCAGCCGTCAGGCGCTCGACGAGGCCCGTGCGCATCGCGCGGATACGGTTGCGCATCTCGCCCAGTTCGTTTTCCCACATGGCGCGCAGTTCCGGCGAGCCGAGCACGGCGGCGACCACCGAACCGCCGTGCGTCGGCGGGTTCGAGTAGTTCGTGCGGATCACGCGCTTCAGTTGCGAGAGCACGCGGGCCGATTCTTCCTTGCTGTTCGTGATGACCGACAGCGCGCCCACGCGCTCGCCGTAGAGCGAGAACGACTTCGAGAACGACGACGAAACGAACACGTTGAGTTCCGAAGCGGCGAACAGGCGCACGACTTCGCCGTCTTCCGCGATGCCGTCGCCGAAACCTTGATAGGCGATGTCGAGGAACGGCACGAGGTTGCGCGCCTTCACGACTTCGACGACCTGCTTCCACTGGTCGATCGTGAGATCGACGCCGGTCGGGTTGTGGCAGCACGCGTGCAGCACGACGACCGTGCCCGCGGCGTAGCTGTTCAGCGCGGCCAGCATGCCTTCGAAGTTCACGCCGTTGGTTTGCGCGTCGTAGTACGGATAGGCCGCCACTTCGAAGCCGGCGCTCTCGAAGAGGGCGCGGTGGTTTTCCCAGCTCGGGTCGCTGATCGCGACCTTCGCGGTCGGGTTCACGCGCTTGAGGAAATCGGCGCCGATCTTGAGCGCACCCGTGCCGCCCAATGCCTGGGCCGTCACCACGCGGCCTGCCGCGATCAGCGGCGAGTCGTCGCCGAGCAGCAGCTTCTGCACGGCGGCGTCGTAGGCGGCGAGGCCTTCGATCGGCAGGTAGCCGCGCGGCAGACCGGCTTCGACGCGGGCCTTTTCCGCCTCGCGCACCGCGCGCAGCAGCGGGATCTTGCCTTCCTCGTTGGTGTACACGCCCACGCCGAGGTTCACCTTGGAGGTGCGCGCATCGGCGTTATAGGCTTCGTTCAGGCCCAGGATGGGGTCGCGAGGGGCGAGTTCGACGGCGGAAAAGAGGGACATGATGGTTCGGCTATAGTCAAGGATGGACAATCCGGTTGGCCGGTGCGCTGGCTTGAACGCCGCCGCGCGGTTGCCGCAGGCGACGCAGCCGGCCGGCCACGCAACGCGCTATTGTAGCGAATCTGGGGGGCGTTTTCGCCTGCCAGGACCACCCCCGGCTCGCCGGGGCGCAAGACGCTAGAATAGTCGCTTGCTCAAGGCACAGGATGCCGCCCCATGTCCGACCATATCGTGGCCGATGCGCCCGCGCTCGACGAGTCGAAGTTCGTCCAGTACGAGGGTTCGCCGTTCCAGCTCTATCAGCCATACTTGCCGGCCGGCGACCAGCCCACAGCCATCGAAACGCTCGTGGAGGGCGTGGGCGACGGCCTCTCGTTCCAGACCCTGCTCGGCGTGACCGGCTCGGGCAAGACCTACACGATGGCGAACACGATCGCGCGCCTGGGGCGCCCGGCCATCGTGTTCGCGCCGAACAAGACGCTCGCCGCGCAGCTCTACTCCGAGTTTCGCGAGTTCTTTCCGCGCAATGCGGTCGAGTACTTCGTCTCGTACTACGACTACTACCAGCCGGAAGCCTACGTTCCGCAGCGCGACCTCTTCATCGAGAAGGATTCGTCGATCAACGAGCACATCGAGCAGATGCGGCTCTCCGCGACCAAGAGCCTGATGGAGCGGCGCGACGTGGTGATCGTCGCGACGGTCTCGGCCATCTACGGTATCGGCAATCCGTCCGAGTATCACCAGATGATCCTCACGCTGCGGCACGGCGACAAACTCGGCCAGCGCGACATCATCGCGCGCCTCATCGCGATGCAGTACACGCGCAACGAGCAGGACTTCCAGCGCGGCACGTTCCGCGTGCGCGGCGACACCATCGACATCTTTCCGGCCGAACACGCGGAGATGGCCGTGCGCGTCGAACTCTTCGACGACGAAGTGGAGACGCTGCAGCTCTTCGACCCGCTCACGGGCCGCGTGCGGCAGAAGATTCCGCGCTTCACCGTCTATCCGTCCTCGCACTACGTCACGCCGCGCGATACCGTGCTGCGCGCCGTCGAGACCATCAAGACCGAACTGCGCGACCGGCTCGAGTTCTTCCATACCGAAGGCAAGCTCGTGGAGGCGCAGCGGCTCGAGCAGCGCACGCGCTTCGACCTCGAGATGCTGCAGGAGCTTGGCTTCTGCAAGGGCATCGAGAATTACTCGCGGCACTTCTCGGGCGCGCTGCCCGGCGAGCCGCCGCCCACGCTCGTCGACTACCTGCCGGCCGACGCCGTGATGTTCCTCGACGAATCGCACGTGCTGATCGGCCAGCTCAACGGCATGTACAACGGCGACCGCGCGCGCAAGGAAAATCTCGTCGATTACGGCTTCCGGCTGCCTTCGGCGCTCGATAACCGGCCGCTCAAGTTCAACGAGTTCGAGCACAAGATGCGCCAGGTGATCTTCGTCTCGGCCACGCCCGCCGACTACGAGAAGAAGGTGACGGGTCAGATTGCCGAGCAGGTCGTGCGCCCCACGGGTCTCGTCGACCCGGTGATCGAGGTGCGGCCCGCCTCGACGCAGGTGGACGACGTGCTAGGGGAGATCAACGAACGCGTCGCGGCCGGCGAACGCGTGCTTGTCACCACGCTCACGAAACGCATGGCCGAGCAACTGACCGAATTTCTCGCCGATCACGGCGTGAAAGTGCGCTATCTGCACAGCGACATCGACACGGTCGAGCGCGTGGAGATCATTCGCGACCTGCGACTTGGCACTTTCGACGTGCTCGTGGGCATCAACCTGCTGCGCGAGGGGCTCGACATTCCCGAGGTCTCGCTCGTGGCGATTCTCGACGCCGACAAGGAGGGCTTCCTGCGCGCCGAGCGCTCGCTGATCCAGACCATCGGCCGCGCCGCGCGCAACGTGAACGGCAAGGCGATTCTCTATGGCGACCGCATCACCGACTCGATGCGTCGCGCGATCGACGAGACCGAGCGCCGCCGCGCCAAGCAGATGGCCTTCAACGAGGCGAACGGCATCGTGCCGCGCGGGGTGGTCAAGCGCATCAAGGACATCATCGACGGCGTCTACAACGTGGACGAAGCGCGCGCCGAGCTGCGCGAAGAACAGGAGCGCGCGAAGTTCGAGGACATGTCGGAAAAGCAGATCGCGAAGGAGATCAAGCGCCTCGAGAAGCAGATGATGGATCACGCGAAGAATCTCGAATTCGAAAAGGCTGCGCAGACGCGCGATCAGCTGGCGCTGCTGCGCCAGCGCGTGTTCGGGGCGAACGTGGGCGATCATCCGGCCTGACCGAATCAACTTACGTTTCCTTCATCATGTAAGGCGCCGCCCGGCGCCTTTTCCTTTATGGGCAAAGCCCTTTCCCCAATAGACCTGTCGCCGACTTTCAATTGTTACGAATCCCTATCGGTGCTACACTCCTGCAATATTGAGAATTGTTCGCATTAACGTTTCCGTTGTTGTTGATGCGCTGTCTTGGTGTCTCTCATAAAAAAACAGGAGTTTCGATGCGGATTCACTCTCTCTTGCGCGGCACGGCGCTGATTGCCGCCGCGGCAGCGGCGTGCTCGGCCAGCGCGGCCGAATACCCGATCGGCAAGCAACAGATCCAGGGCGGCATGGAAATCGGCGCGGTCTATCTGCAGCCGATCACCATGGAACCCGAAGGCATGATGCGCAAGGCGTCCGACTCGGACGTCCACCTCGAAGCCGACATCCACGCGGTCAAGAACAACCCGACCGGTTTCGCCGAAGGCGACTGGATGCCTTATCTGCAGGTCCACTACGAACTCTCGAAGCCGGGCTCGAACTACGTGCAGAAGGGCGATCTCATGCCGATGGTCGCGAACGACGGGCCGCATTACGGCGACAACGTCAAGCTGGCCGGCCCCGGCAAGTACCACCTGAAGCTGATCGTCGAAGCGCCGATGCAGACCGGTCACATGGCATTCGGCCGTCACGTCGACAAGGAAACGGGCGTGGGCCCGTGGTTCAAGCCGTTCACGCTCGAATACGACTTCCCGTTCGCGGGCATCGGCAAGAAGGGCGGCTACTGATCGCGCGGAACTCAGGCAGGAACAACGGATGACTGGAATCAGAAAGATGGCGGCGCTCGCATTCGCCGCGGCGCTCGTTGCGCCGCTGGCAGGCGTCGTGCATGCCGAGGATCTGCCGACGTTCAGGCTGGAAATGGCCGACGGCAAGCTGAACCCCGCGCGCATCGACGTGCCGGCGGGCAAGCGCGTCAAGATCGAGGTGCGTAACACGGGCAAGGGCGCGGTGGAGTTCGAGAGCGTCCAGTTGCGCAAGGAAAAGGTGCTGGCGCCTGGCGCGGAATCGTTCGTCGTCATCGCACCGCTCGATCCGGGCGAATACAAGTTCTTCGACGACTTTCATCAGCAGGCGCAGGGCGTGATCGTTGCCAAATGAGCGTTGCCCGATGAGCGTTGCGGCATGACCGGCGGCGCCGGTTGCAGGAGAGTGGAATGGGTCAGGTGATGTTCATCGTGTGGCGGGAGAGCGTCGAGGCGCTGCTCGTCGTCGGCATCCTCTATGCGTGGCTGAAGAACGGGGACGCCGACGCGCGGCGCGGCCTGCCCTATCTGTGGGGCGGCGTGGCGCTCGGGATCCTCGCGGCGGTTGCGCTGGGCGCGGCGCTGGTCGGGTTCACCGAAGTGCTTTCCGGTGATGCGCAGGACGACTTCCAGATTGCGATGGTGCTCGTCGCTTGCGTACTGATCGTGCAGATGGTGCTGTGGATGAAGCAGCACGGGCGCACGCTCAAGCGCGAGATGGAGGCGTCGCTCGAAAAGACCGCGCGCGACGCGAACTGGTGGGGCGTGACCGTGCTGGTCGCGCTCGCCATCGCGCGCGAGGGCAGCGAAACGGTGATTTTCCTCTATGGCCTCGGCTTCGGGCAGTCGGGGCACGTAGCGGCGAGCCAGTACTTCGCCGTACTGATCGGCCTCGCACTCGCGTTCCTCACGTTCTATGTGCTGCAGTTGGGCGGCAAGGTGTTCTCGTGGCGCCAGTTCTTTCGCGTCACCGAAATCATGCTGCTGTTCCTCGGCGCGGGTCTGTTCCAGACCGGTGTGGACAAGCTGATCGACAAGGAAATCCTGCCGACGCTCGTCGATCAGGTGTGGAATTCCTCGGCACTGCTTGATGATTCGGGCACCGTCGGCTCGCTCGTCGCAACGCTCACCGGCTATCGCGCGCATCCCGCGCTCATGAACCTGGCTGCGTATGCCGCGTACTGGTTCATGGTGGGGTTCCTCGTGCGGCGCGCCGGCGGCCGGGCCGCCGCGAGCCAGAGGAAGGCGGCGTGAGCTGTGGTTCGGCCCGGCCGGCCGCGCCGCGTGGCAAGCTCGCGCTGGCCGGGCAGTGGATGCAGCGGCACGGTGCGGCGATCCGCGCCGTGCAATGGGTCGTCGTCGCGATCTATGCGTTCCTGATCCTCGTGCCCGCGGCAATGCCGCTGCCCGACGACACCGCGCATCTCTGGAACAATCTCACGCTCGCCGCGCAGTTCGTCTTCTGGGGCATCTGGTGGCCGTTCGTCCTGCTTTCGATGGTGATGCTCGGGCGCGTGTGGTGCGGCGTGCTATGCCCCGAAGGCGCCCTCACCGAATTCGCGAGCCGGTTCGGCCGCGGCGGGGCGATTCCGCGCTGGATGCGCTGGGGCGGCTGGCCCTCCGTCGCCTTCGGGCTCACCACGATCTATGGGCAGATGGTGAGCGTCTATCAGTACCCGAAAGCGGTGCTGCTGGTGCTGGGGGGATCGACGCTCGGCGCGATGGTGATCGGCTTTTTGTACGGACGCGAAAAGCGCGTCTGGTGTCGCTACCTGTGCCCCGTCAACGGGGTTTTCTCGCTACTGGCGCGTCTCGCGCCGTTTCACTACAAGGTCGACGAGGACGCCTGGCGCCGTTCGTACACGGCGGGAGAGCACGGCGGCCAACGCGTCATCCCCATCAACTGCGCGCCGCTCGTGCCGCTGCGCAACATGAAGGGTGCCGCCGCCTGCCATATGTGCGGCCGCTGCGCGGGTCACCGCGACGCCATCGATCTCGCGTGGCGTTCGCCGGCCGAGGAGGTGGTCGGGCTCGGCAACCGGCAGGCGAGCGGCTGGGATACGGCGCTGATTCTCTACGGACTCCTCGGGATCGCCATCGGCGCGTTTCACTGGACTGCCTCGCCGTGGTTCATCGGTCTCAAGCAGGCCGCTGCGGGCTGGCTCATCGACCGCAACATCGTCTGGCCGCTCGACACGAACGCGCCGTGGTTCCTGCTCACGCATTATCCTGAGCAGAACGATGTGTTTTCATGGCTCGACGGCACGATGATCGTCGGCTATATCGTCGCGACGGGGCTCGTCTACGGCACCGCGCTGTTTGCCCTGCTCGCCGGCGCGAGCGCACTCTTCGGGCGTTTCGACATGCGCCGGCTGCACCATTTTGCTCAGGCGCTGATTCCGCTCGCGGGCGCGGGCGTATTCCTCGGACTTTCGGCGACCACGCTGTCGCTCCTGCGCGCGGAGCACGTCCCGCTCGGCTGGGCATCGGACGTGCGACTTGCGATTCTCGGCATATCGAATATGTGGAGTGGCTGGCTTGCGTGGCGGGTGAGCGGCCGATACAGTCAATCGCTCTGGCAACGCGTTCCGGCGACGACGGTCTTCGTCGCCGCGCTTGCCGTGGTCGACAGCGCGTGGTGGCTCATGTTTTGGGGCTGGACACGCTGACCGGCCGTTCAACGTTCAACCGATCGGAGAGCGAACCATGCGTACCAGGGTAGCACTGACTGACGAAGACATCGTGAAAATGGGCGACGCGGCCGTTGCGTACGCGCGGGCCAACGAGTGGAACGTGACGATTGCCATCGTGGACGAAGGCGCGCACCTGCTGTGGCTGCGCCGACTCGACGGCGCAGCGCCCGTGTCGGCCGAAATCGCGGCGTCCAAGGCCCGCACTGCCGCGCTCGGGCGTCGCGAGAGCAAGGTCTACGAGGAAGTGATCCGCCAGGGACGCACCGCGTTCCTCAGCGCACCGCTGCCGGCGATGCTGGAGGGCGGGGTGCCGATCGTCGTCGACGGAGACGTGATTGGCGCCATTGGCGTCTCGGGCGTGAAGTCCGATCAGGATGCGGCTGTAGCACGCGCGGGCATCGGTGCTATCGGCGTCGAATGAGAACAAAAAAGTGGCGTGGCTGGCTGCGACGGCTGCCTTGAAGAATGTCTGCACGAAGGGGTCTAGATCTCGCGTGCAAGCCGTCGTGACTGGCTACTGCCCCAACGCCTCTCAGGGAGGCGGTCCCCACAATACCCGGTACGTACTACTTGGTGAGGATCAGCTTGCCAAGGCGCGTGGCCCGCAACTGATACGTCTCGCCGTTATGCATGATGCTCACGTGGCTGCGGCCTTGCAGCAGCGCCGTGCTGTCGAGCGTCCGCTCAGGGTTCGCGGCCCGCGCTGTGCCGGCCGCCTCCGCGTTCCTGCGTGCCGGTGCGGACGGCTTGTTCGCCGGTGCCGTTCTGGCTGGCGTGCCGCGCGCAGCGGTCAGCGCCGAAGCACTGGTCGCGCTGCCGGCAGAACTACCTGGGTGGCGCAAGCTGAGCGTGGGTGAGCGGTTGAAGTCGGTCATGGTCGTGACGTCTTTCTCGATAGGATGAGGTGATTCTAAATGATAACCATTCCTATTTTCAACTGTAAGAAATTGATCGGATTGACGCGGCGATAGTCTTTGGGGGGCAGGGGAGCGCGGCACGAGAGGCCGCGCACGGGGCGTTCAGTGCCGCGCCTCGGGGTCGTCGAGACCGAGCACGTATTGGCGGATCAGCCGCACGGTGTCGATATCCGATTCGCGATAAGCCGACTTCACGATCTCGGACGTCTGCCGGTCGTCTTCGGTATCGGCGGTGGGCAGCGTGGTGCGGTAGTCGAAGCGCAGGAATAGCTGCGTTTCCTCCGGCTCTTCGATGGTCATGGTGAGCGAGCCGCCCACGTAAGTGTCGGTCGCGGCGATGTCGTAGCGCACGCTTCGGTCGGGCGTGAGCGTGACATGGTCGCGCACCGTGGCGTGGCCATAGTGCAGCTCGCGCTCCAGGGTGTTGCCTTCGCGCGCGAGGATCGTGCAACTGTCGAGGCCGAGCACGAACAGTTGCGGCTGCTCGGCGCGCAGTACGAGACCTTCCCAGAGCTGCGCGCGCGTCATGGGCTGGACGAGCGGATTCGACGGGTCGTTGATCTGGACAAGATGTTCGAAATTCAAGGTCGGCGGTTTCCTGTGGCTATGTCCTGGTGTCTGCACCGCCGCTCATACGGCTGAGAGGCCCGTGCGGATCGCGATCGTGTTCGTGAGCACCTTGTGGACCGGGCAGGCGTTCGCGATTTGCAGCAGCCGTTCTCGCTGCTCGTCGCTGAGCGCGCCTTCCAGCACGATCTGGCGGTCGATGGTCGTGCCTGCGTTGCCGGTTTCCATCGAGAGCTTCACGCGCACGCCCTCCAGCGGCCATTCCTTGCGCTGCGCGTACATCTTCAGCGTGATCGACGTGCAGGCGCCGAGGCTCGACAGCAGCAGCGAGAACGGCGAGGGACCGCGGTCGCCGCCGCCGAGCGAGGCGGGTTCGTCAGCGATCCAGGTGTGGGTGCCGTCGTCGAATTGAACCTGGTAGTCGGTCGAGCCGATCTGGGCGGTAACGGTGGGTTCGGCCATGAGCTCCTCGCGGGCGGTGCGGACAGGGGATGGGGCGCACGACGCGCCCCTCGAACCGCTATTTTAGTGCGAGATGCGTCCCATGCGCCCGGCCTGGTAGTCGAGCACGGCCTGGCGGATCTCGGCTTCGGTGTTCATCACGAACGGGCCATAACGCACCACCGGCTCGTTGAGCGGCACACCGCCGATCAGCAGCACCTCGAGCGGCTCCGTGGCGTCGTCCGGCGCGGCAAGGACGACCGAATCCCCGTCATTGGCGAAGGCCACCATCTGCTGAGCCTCGATGCGCTCGCCCGCGGGCCCGTAGTTGCCGCTGCCCGAGAGGGCATAAGCAAACACGCGCCACTCGCGCGGCACTGGCTGCTCGACGCGGCCGCCCGGCGCGATCGTGAAGTGCTGGTAGAGGATGGGCGTGCGCGTCTCGATCACGGCTTTCGCGCCGAGCGCCTCGCCGGCGATCACCTTCACCGAAACCTTGCCGTCCGCCGAACGGCCCACCGGAATGCGCGCGCTCGGGATTTCCTGATAGCGCGGCGCGATCATCTTGTCGCGCGCCGGCAGGTTGACCCATAGCTGCAGGCCGTGCACGCGGCCGCCGGCGCGCGCGAATTCGGGGTCGGGCATCTCGCTGTGGATCACGCCGGCGCCCGCCGTCATCCATTGCACGTCGCCGGGGGCGAGCGTGCCCGAGTGGCCCGCCGAATCCTTGTGGCCAAAGCGCCCTTCGAGCGCATACGTGACCGTTTCGAAGCCGCGGTGCGGGTGATCGGGCGCGCCCTTGGCCGCGCCCGGCGCATAGTCGACCGGGCCCATCTCGTCGAGCAGCAGGAACGGATCGAAGTCCATCAGCGTTCGCGTGGGAAACGGACGATGGACGATGAATCCAGCGCCCTCGGTGGTGCGAACGGCGGGAAACACGCGTTCGATCGTGCGGGTGGTCGTCATGGATATCACCTCGGAAAAATGGGAATTGCGCGATAAGCGAAACAAAACGCTATTATAGGTAGCCGTTTTGGGCAGTTCGACGGCCTTGACGCAATGGATTGTCCCATCGCTGGAACGACGACATGAAGATCGACTCGCATAACCTGAACGACCTGATGTACTTTTCGCAGGTGGTCGAGCATGGCGGCTTTTCGGCCGCCGAACGCGTGCTCGGCATCTCGAAGTCGCGTCTGTCGCGACGGGTGAGCGAACTGGAGGCATCGCTCGGCGTGCGTCTTCTGCAGCGCTCCACGCGCAAGCTCGCGCTCACCGAAGCGGGCGAGCTTTTCTACCAGCATTGCCGTGCGATGCTCTCCGAAGCGCAGGCGGCCGTGAACGTCGTTCAGTCGCTGCGTTCTTCGCCGCGCGGCACGGTGCGTGTGAGCGTGCCCGTCACGCTCTCGCAGACGATCTTTTCGCAGATCATCCCGGAGTTCATGCACCGCTTTCCGGAAGTGCGCGTGGTGATGCGCGTCACCAACCGCGTGATCGATCTGTTCGAGGATTCCGTGGACATCGCGCTGCGCGTGCGTTCCGAGCCGCCGCAGAACGCGAACATCGTGGTACGGCCGCTGTGGCGGACCGAGCAGATGCTGGTGGGCGCGCCGAGCCTCCTCGCGCAGAACGCGCCGCCGCTCACGCCCGACGACCTCACACGTTTCGAAACACTCGATACGCCGACGGGCGACGGCCGGCATGTATTCCATCTGATCGCTCCGGACGGCAAGCGCCACGCGCACGAACACGAGCCGCGCCTCATCACCGCGGACCTCACGACGATCCGCGAGGCGGTGCTGGCGGGCCTCGGTATCGCGGCGATGCCGGAGATGATGTACGGCGCCGCGCTGCGCTCGGGCAAGCTCTCGCCGGTGATGCCGGGCTGGACGCTGCCGGTGCCGCAGCTCTACGCGGTATTTCTCTCGCGGCAGGGGATGGTGCCCGCGGTGCGCGCGTTCGTGGATTACCTCGTCGAGGTACTCGACGCGGACAAGCACCTGCAGCAGGAGTGCCCGCTACGCAGCGAAATCGAGCCGCTGCTGGAGCAGCATCGCAAGGCGCGGGACGAAGAAAGACGTGAAGCACGAAGCGAGGGAAGAGGCGAGGTACGAAGCGAAGCGGGCATTGCACGCCCCATATCCCGCAGCAAGATCGAAACCGCATGAAGCGTAATGCTCGCCGCCGCGCATTACGCTAATGACTTTTCGCATTTAAGCGTCGCCGGCAATCGTTACTTTCAATGGGCGAAGTCTTGAATGCGAGAGGCGAGAGGAATATATTGAAATCCCTCTCGCCAAGACCGGTCTTGAGCGGGAATTGATGGCCGCTATCATAGCGAGCCTTCAGGGTCGGTAGCGCTGTCCGTGTTGCCCACGGCATGTCGCATGTGTCGACGCGAACTGGCCGACGGTGAGCGTCGATACCGCCCGAATGCGCTGCGTGCGCTCGAAAAAAGGCCTTCATCCGACGATGAAGGCCTTTTACTTTGCACTGCGGAGAATTCGCGGACAGGGCCGGCGCCTGTCGCTAACTGCCCGACGACGCGCTCGACGTTGCGTTCAACGATGTGCGGGATCGGTTACGAAGCCGAGCTTCGTGAGACCGCCGCTCTGCGCCGCCGACATCACCTGCGCCACTTTCTCATAGGCGACCTTGCGGTCCGCGTTCAGATGCAGCTCCGGTTGCGGCTGTGCTTGCGCGGCGGCGGCTATCTTCGTCTGCAGCGTCTTGTCGTCCACGGCCGTGCCGTCCCACAGCACGGTGCCGTCCGCTTCGATCGCAACGTTGATCTGCGCGGGTTTGGTGTCTTCCTTCTGGCTGCTCGCATGCGGCAGGTCGATTTTCACGGCATGACGGATTACCGGAATCGTCACCATGAAAACGATCAGGAGAACCAACATGACGTCGACGAGCGGCGTCATGTTGATTTCGTTCATCAGGCCGTCGTCTTCGTCGCTCATAAAAGGGCTCGTCGCCATGGTGCGCCTCCGCTTCAGTGCGCGCGCGCGGCGACGCGCAGATTGCCCTTCGTCGAGGCAACGCGTGCGCCGGTCACGAAAAACGCATGCAGACCGTGCGCGAAGCGGTTGAGCTTCGTGACGATTGCCTTGTTGGCGCGCGTGAGCGCGTTGTAGGCGAGCACGGCCGGGATCGCGACGAAGAGGCCGAAGGCGGTCATGATGAGCGCTTCGCCCACCGGACCCGCGACGGCATCGATGGAGGTCTGGCCCGTCGCGCCGATCGTGAGCAGTGCGTGATAAATGCCCCATACGGTGCCGAACAGGCCGACGAAGGGCGCCGTGCTGCCGATCGAAGCGAGGATCGCGAGGCCGCTTTGCATCCTGGCGATCGCCTCGTCCATCGTGTCCTTCAGGCAGCGCGTGATCCAGTCGGAGACGTCCATGCGGTCGTGCAGGTGCGGTTGCGTCTGGTGATGATGGTCGGCGGCCTCCTGGCCCGAGAGCGCGAGCGCGAGGAACGGGTTGTCGTCGCGGGTGCCGCTGCCTAGCTTCCTGACGCCGTCGTCGAAGTCGCCGGAATGCCAGAACGATTGCTCGGCGTTCTTCGTGAGGCGCTTCAGACGCATGACGTTCCAGCCCTTCACGAGAATCACGCACCAGGACAGCACCGACATGACCAGCAACGCGAGCGCGATGCCGCGCGTCACGAAATCCCCTTGCGCCCAGACATGGGCGATACCGTAGTTCTGCATTCTCAAGTCCTCGTTATTCAATTCATGAAAGTGATGCGGCGTCGGCGGCTTCAGTCGCTCAGGCTGAAGTCGAAAGGCTGCGTGTAAGCCGCGCGTACCGGCTGGCCGCCTTCCAGATAAGGCTTGCACGAGCTTTCGTGCATGGCGGCGAGCGCGGCGTCGTCGAGGCGGCTGTAGCCGCTGCTCTTCTTCAGTTCGATGCTCTCGACCTGGCCGTTCAGTCCCACCACGAAGCGCACGTAAGCCACGCCGGTTTCGCCGCGGCGTCTCGACAATGCCGGATAGTCGGGCTGCACGATGCGGCAGTCGAGGTGCGAAACGTTCTTCGGCGCGTTGAGCGCCATGGTCGGCTTGCCTGGCTCGGGCGCGGCTGCCGCAGCGGGCGCGGGAGCCGGCGCGGCGGGGGCGGGCGGTGTCGGGGCCGCGGGCGTTTCGACGGCGTGCTGCGACGGCGCATCGGCGACCGGCAGCGGCGTGGGCACTGGCTTGGGCCGCGGCTGAACCACCGGTTTTGCGCGCGTCACGTGCGGCACCGGTTTCGGCGGCGGTGGCGTGGGCGTGGACTGGATCGCGGCGGGGGCGGCCACGGGTTCGGGCTGGATCAGCTCGGCCGTGATCGTGTGCGATTCGAGCGCGAGAGGGGCGGCGGCGTCGCGTTGGGTCAGTACGAACGCAATGAGCGTCGCGTGCAGCGCCACCACGATCGCGGTAGCGGTAATGATACGGCGGTTCATGCGGACGGCGGAGCCCGGCAACGTGCCGGCGGTGGTGGAGAGAGCCTGCATGTTAGCGGGTTTGCCGGAGGAAAGACGGCACCCCGGCAGGCCGATGCGCCGTGTCGGACAGCTTCATTTGCGGAATATCAACAGCGAGATGCACAGGGTAGTCACGAATCCGATCAGCAATTCCATCCCGACCTCCTGAAGAGGGGAACGCGAACTAGCTGGCTGGTCGTGAAACTGGCTTGCTGTCGGCAGGAAGGTGGCGCGAAGCCGGGGAGCCCGGCGCGCGCCGCGGTAGTCAAGCGGCCTTGCGCTCGTAGAACGTGAGGGGTTGCACGGCAGGCACCGCCACCGGATGCGCGTGAGCCACGCCGCAGCGGGTCGCGCAGACGCCGCTTTGGGCCATCACGTCACGAACCGATTCTTCGCACTTGCCGCAGCAGGTCGCCACGCCGAGTTCGAACTGGAGCTCGTCGAAAGAGTCCATGCCTTCAGCGATCGAGGCACGGATCGTCCGGTCGGAAACGGACTTGCAGACGCAGACAATCATGATGAAGCGCGATAGAAAGGGTTAATGCGAATTATTATCATTTTGTTTGATGCGTTTGGCAAGCGCCTTCGCGGAATTTTTGTAACAAAACCGGGCTCTTAGCAGGGATTTTGCTGTTCGCGCGGGTGGGTGGCGAAGCGGCGAATCGGGGGCGGAAGGGAGAGCGCCGTGGGCCGGACGGGCAGGGCTCAGGGCGTTAAAGGGGCCAGAAATGGCCCAAGGAAGGAGGCGCCGCGCCTCAGGCCGCCGAAGCTTCCAGCGCGAGCGTGCGTCGCGACGGAATCTGCACGGTCTCGACCTTGGCGTCGATGCCGAGCAGCGCGGCCGCGAGCGTGCGCAAATGCGCGCCGTCGCTCGTCGAACAGAAGCGCACCGGGGCTGCGTCGGCCGGGCTTGCCGCGCCGGCGGCCGCCGGCGCCAGCAGGCCGTGCTGGTCGAGCATCCGCTCGAGCTGCCGCGCGATAGCCACGCTGGTATCGATCAGCGTCATACGCTCGCCGACGATCGAACGAATCGCCGTATCGAGAAACGGATAGTGCGTGCAGCCGAGCACGAGCGTATCGGCGCTGGCGTCGAGCATAGGCTGCAGATAGCCGCGCAGCAGCGCGAGCAGCTCGGGCGAGCCGACGTCGCAGCGCTCGACGGCTTCCACGAGTCCGTGGCCGGGTTGGCTGAGCACGCGCAGGTCGCCGGCGTGGCGTTCCACGAGCGCCTGAAAACGCGCGCTGCGCAGCGTGACCTGGGTGGCGAGGACGCCCGCCACGCGCGAGCGAGACTGCAGCGCGGCCGGCTTCACGCCCGGCTCCACGCCCACGAGCGGAATCGGCAACTGCCCGCGCACGAGCTCGATCGATTGAGCGGTGGCTGTGTTGCAGGCCACCACCAGCGCTTTCGCCCCCTGCTTGATGAGCCATTCGCCGATGGCGAGCGTGCGGTCGGCGATGAAGTCGTCGTCGCGCTCGCCATAGGGCGCATAGCGCGAATCGGCGACATAGACGATCCGTTCGGCGGGCAGCAGGGCGCGCACCGCGCGCAGCACGGAAAGGCCGCCAAGGCCGGAATCGTAGATGCCGACGGGCGCGGTGCCGGCGAGGGGCGAGTGGTTCAAGGGTTTCGGGGCAGGTTGGAAAAAGCGCATTTCCCTCCCGGGAAAATGCGCCGTGTCGCGAGGACGGTGATCAGGATTCTACCGAACCCATGGCCGACTGCTGGTAGTTCTGAATGCCGACCTTGCCGATGAGATCGATCTGCGTTTCGAGCCAGTCGATGTGTTCCTCGGTGTCGTCGAGAATCTTCACGAAGATTTCGCGCGAAACGAAATCGCGCACGGACTCGCAGTACGCAATGGCTTCCTTGCAGGTGGACTGGGAAATCTGCTCGAGCTTCAGATCGCATGCCAGGATTTCCCCGGTTTCCTCGCCAATCAGGAGCTTGTGCAGGTCTTGCAGATTCGGTAGGCCGTCGAGCATGAAGATGCGTTCGATGAGCCAGTCGGCATGTTTCATTTCCCCGATCGATTCGTCGTATTCGTGCTTGCCGAGCTTTTCGAGGCCCCAGTGCTTGTACATGCGCGCGTGGAGAAAATATTGATTGATCGCGGTGAGCTCGTTCTTGAGCTGGGCGTTCAGATATTCGATGACCTTTTTGTCGCCTTGCATGATTTATTCCTTACCTGGTAGGGCGGAGGTGGGTTCTGGTTCTGAACAATAAACGCTGTGCCTGCAAATGCCAAGACCAAACCGGCATTCCGATCGGACATTCGCGTTGTGCTGAGAATTAATCTCAATCCTTTTCGCGTTAATCAAAAAGGCAAATGAAAAACCGGGGCGCGGAGCCCCGGTTTTGCATATCGGCGTGAGCCGATTAACGAGCTCAGGCCGTCGCGACCGGAATCTTGCCGATCTTCGCCTGCCATTCGGCGGGGCCGGTCTTGTGGACCGACGTGCCCGACGAATCGACCGCAACCGTCACCGGCATGTCCTGCACGTCGAACTCGTAGATGGCTTCCATGCCGAGGTCTTCGAACGCGAGGACCTTCGAGCCGCGGATCGCCTTCGAAACGAGGTAAGCCGCGCCGCCCACGGCCATCAGGTAAGCGGCCTTGTGCTTCTTGATCGCCTCGATCGCGACCGGGCCGCGCTCGGCCTTGCCCACCATCGAGATGAGGCCCGTTTGCGCGAGCATCATTTCCGTGAACTTGTCCATGCGCGTGGCCGTGGTGGGACCTGCCGGGCCGACCACCTCGTCGCGTACCGGATCGACCGGGCCGACGTAGTAGATCACGCGGTTCGTGAAGTCCACCGGCAGCTTCTCGCCCTTGGCGATCATGTCGGCGATGCGCTTGTGCGCGGCGTCGCGGCCCGTGAGCATCTTGCCCGAGAGCAGCAGCGTCTGGCCCGGCTTCCACGAAGCGACTTCTTCCGGCGTGAGCGTGTTGAGGTCCACGCGCTTGCTGGTTTCCGTGTTCGGTTCCCAGTTGACCTTCGGCCAGGCGTCGAGCGACGGCGCTTCAAGCTTTGCCGGGCCCGAGCCGTCCAGCACGAAATGCGCGTGGCGCGTGGCGGCGCAGTTCGGGATCATCGCGACGGGCTTCGAAGCCGCGTGCGTGGCCGTGGCCATGATCTTCACGTCGAGCACGGTGGCGAGACCGCCCAGACCTTGCGCGCCGATACCGAGCGCATTGACCTTCTCGTGCAGTTCCACGCGCAGTTCTTCGATCCAGTCCTTCGGACCGCGTTTGATGATGTCCTGAATGTCGATGGATTCCATCAACGATTCCTTCGCCATCAGCATTGCCTTCTCGGCGGTGCCGCCAATGCCGATGCCGAGCATGCCGGGCGGGCACCAGCCCGCGCCCATTGTCGGCACGGTCTTGAGCACCCAGTCGACGATCGAGTCGGACGGGTTCAGCATCACGAACTTCGACTTGTTCTCCGAGCCGCCGCCCTTGGCCGCAACCTGCACGTCCACCTTGTCGCCCGGCACGATCTCGTAGTGGATCACGGCCGGCGTGTTGTCCTTCGTGTTCTTGCGGCCGCCTTCGGGCGGGCTCACGATCGAGGCGCGCAGCACGTTGTCCGGGTTCAGGTAACCGCGGCGCACGCCTTCGTTGATCATGTCGGTCACGCCCATCGTGGCGCCGTCCCAACGCACGTCCATGCCGACCTTCACGAAGATCGTGACGATGCCGGTGTCCTGGCAGATCGGGCGGCGGCCTTCGGCGCACATGCGGCTGTTCGTGAGGATCTGCGCGATCGCGTCTTTCGCGGCCGGACTCTCTTCGAGTTCGTACGCGCGGCCGAGCGCCTCGATGTAATCCTGCGGATGGTAGTAGCTGATGTACTGCAGCGAATCCGCGATGCTCTGGATCAGGTCTTCCTGTTTGATGACGGTCATGGCTAGCTTCAGTGGGGACGGGGGGTATTGAATCTTGTCGCAGGCGCCGCGCTATTCGGGGGCAACGGCATCGGCCGGCGCCGGATGGCGCGCGGCAAGTTCCTGGTCGTGCTCAGGATGCGGGGGCGCCGCCGGCGGATGCGCGCCGCATGGGCCGGGCGCGCGCTATTGTACAGCGTCGGCGCGCGGGCCCGCCGCGAGCCCGGCAGCTACCCGGAACACCCGGAGCAGACCCGGAGCGAGGGCGTCGGGGCGTCAGGACGCGACGGGCGGCAGCCGCTTCGTCTTGACGCTCGCGAGTGCGACACCGGTGATCACGCAGGCCAGCGCGACGCCGTGCGCGGGCGTGGGCCGTTCGTCGAGGAACACCATGCCGTAAATCGCGGCGGCGACGGGCAGGACGGCCGTGAAGACGCCTGCGATGCTGCCCGGTACGTGGCGGATCCCCTTCATCCAGAGCCAGAACGAGAAGATGCTGGCGGAGAGCCCGTACCAGAGCGCGAGGCCCCAGATGCCGGCGGGTACGGCCGGATAATCGAACGACAGTGCGTAAGGCAGCCCGACTGGCAGCATCAGCAGAAAGCCGAACAGGTGCGTGTACGCGCAGATGTCGATGGGTTCGAGCGTTTGCGTGAGGCGGCGCGAGAGGATCACGTAGAGCGATTCGCAGCAGACTGCGCCCAGCACCATCAGATTGCCGGCGAGCGATTGCGGCGAGCCGCCGTCGGCATGGGCGAGATTGATGACCGCAATGCCCGCGATGGCGAGCGCGATCGACGCCAGCGCGCGTGCGTCGGGCCGCTCGCGCAGGAAGCACCACGAGAAGAGGGCGACCACGGCCGGAATGGTGCTCGTGATGACGCCCGCCGCGACGGCGCTCGTGCGATGGACGCCGCCGAGCATGAGCAGTGTAAACCCGAATGTGCCGAACAGCGCCTGCAGGAACAGATTGATCCATTCGCCGCGTTTCACGCGTTGCATTTTCGCGGCGCGCAACAATGGCGCGAGCACCGCAAGGGCGATCACGAAGCGCAGCAGCGCAAAGAGCGGAACGGGGATGAAGGCGACGATCGATTTGCCGATGCCGACGTTGCTGCCCACGAGGAGCATCGCGGCGACGAGGAAAAGAGAATAGCGGTTCAAGCTGGAATCCGGGCACACAGTTCAGTTAGCATTCTAAATGCCCGCTTACTACGGCGTCACACACTTGTCTGGCATTTGCGTTGCGCGGCTGCGATGCTGCGTGCGTAAGTGGCCGGTAAGTTGCTACGCTTAACCTAGGCGAAATGGACGGGGCGGCCATGCCGGCTGTCCATGTATGCTGCATTGCCGCATCGCCACTCGTGCAAATCGGCGCGGGTCGGAGTGGGGCGACGCGGATCGCCACGGTTCGCGGCGCGTGCAGCGGGAACAAGAGCGCCTTCGCCATGCCGGCCCCACGCGGGACCGTGCCGGGGCGAGGGGCACAGGGAGACGGCGCGTGGTCCGCGACTGAAGCGCGGCACGCGTCCACGGCTTTTACGTTTCATCTTCACCAAGGGGTTGTCGATGTCTGCGATTGAATCGGTTCTTCACGAGCGCCGCGTTTTCGCGCCTTCCGAGCAAGCGGTGGCCAATGCCACGGTGTCCGGCATGGATGCCTGGAAGGCGCTCGTCGCCGAAGCCGAACGCGATTACGAGGGCTTCTGGGCGCGCCTCGCGCGCGAGACCCTGACGTGGCAGAAGCCGTTCACCAAGGTGCTCGACGAGTCGAAGGCGCCCTTCTACACGTGGTTCGAGGACGGCGAACTCAACGCCTCGTACAACAGCCTCGACCGTCACGTCGAAGCGGGCAACGGCGAGCGCGTTGCCGTGATCTTCGAAGCCGACGACGGCACCGTCACGAATGTCACCTATAAAGACCTGCTCGCGCGCGTCTCGCGCTTCGCGAACGCGCTCAAGAAGCGCGGCGTGAAGAAGGGCGACCGCGTGGTCATCTACATGCCGATGTCGGTCGAAGGCATCGTCGCGATGCAGGCCTGCGCGCGCATCGGCGCGACGCATTCGGTGGTGTTCGGCGGGTTCTCCTCGAAGTCGCTCAACGAGCGCATGGTGGACGTGGGCGCCGTGGCGCTCATCACGGCCGACGAGCAGATGCGCGGCGGCAAGGCGCTGCCGCTCAAGAACATCGCCGACGAAGCGATCGCGATGGGCGGCTGCGAGGCCGTGCAAAGCGTGATCGTCTACCGGCGCACGGGCGGCAAGGTTGCGTGGCACGAGGGCCGCGACTGCTGGATGCACGAGCTTTCGGCCGCCGAGAGCGACACCTGCGCGCCGGTGCCGGTGGGCGCCGAGCATCCGCTCTTCATCCTCTACACCTCGGGCTCGACGGGCAAGCCCAAGGGCGTGCAGCACAGCACGGGCGGCTATCTGCTGTGGGCCGCCCAGACCATGAAGTGGACCTTCGACTGGAAGCCCACGGACGTGTTCTGGTGCACGGCCGATATCGGCTGGATTACGGGCCACAGCTACATCGCCTACGGGCCGCTCTCGATCGGCGCGACCCAGGTGGTGTTCGAAGGCGTGCCCACGTATCCGAACGCAGGCCGCTTCTGGGACATGATCGGGAAGCACAAGGTCACGGTGTTCTACACGGCGCCCACGGCGATCCGTTCGCTGATCAAGGTCTCGGAAGCCGATGCGAAGGTGCATCCGAAGAGCTATGACCTCTCGTCGCTGCGCATTCTCGGCACGGTGGGCGAGCCGATTAATCCCGAAGCCTGGGTCTGGTACTACGAAAACGTGGGCGGCGCGCGCTGCCCGATCGTCGACACCTGGTGGCAGACCGAAACGGGCGGCCACATGATCACGCCGCTGCCGGGCGCGACGCCGCTCGTGCCGGGCTCGTGCACGCTGCCGCTGCCGGGCATCATGGCCGCGATCGTCGACGAAACGGGCCAGGACGTGCCGAACGGGCAGGGCGGCATTCTCGTGGTGAAGCGTCCGTGGCCTTCGATGATCCGCAACGTGTGGGGTCAGCCCGAGCGCTACAAGTCGGGCTACTTCCCCGAGGAACTGGGCGGCAAGCTCTACCTCGCGGGCGACGGCAGCGTGCGCGACAAGGATACGGGCTACTTCACGATCATGGGCCGCATCGACGACGTGCTGAACGTCTCGGGCCACCGCCTCGGCACGATGGAGATCGAGTCGGCGCTCGTGGCCAATCCGCTCGTGGCGGAAGCGGCCGTGGTGGGCCGCCCCGACGACACGACGGGCGAAGCCGTGGTGGCGTTCGTGGTCCTCAAGAGCGCGCGCCCGCAGGGCGAAGCGGCGGTCAAGCTCGCCAACGAGTTGCGCGCCTGGGTGGGCAAGGAGATCGGGCCGATCGCCAAGCCGCGCGACATCCGTTTCGGCGAGAACCTGCCGAAGACGCGCTCGGGCAAGATCATGCGCCGTCTGTTGCGCTCGCTCGCGAAGGGCGAGGCCATCACGCAGGATGTCTCGACGCTCGAGAATCCCTCGATTCTCGACCAGCTCGGCGAATCGCTGTGAGCCCGGGGCCGGCGCCAGCGCCGGCCTCGCGCAAATGGGGTTCCCAGGTTTTTCCCGATTTCCGGCCATGCGCGTTTTTGCTACATAGGCGCATGGCCGCGCCACACTCCGCACCCCAGAACAACGTCAATCCCCTGCCTGAGCCGCCGCCGGTCAGCGAGGCGATGGCGCTCGCGCATCGGCGCTACTGGCGCTTCAACCTCACGCTGATCGCGGCGCTCATGACGATCGGCTTCGCGGTCTCGTTCGTCGTCCCGATCTTTGCCCGCGCACTCGCCGGCGTGAGCTTCGCGGGTTTCTCGTTGCCGTTCTATTTCGGCGCGCAAGGCGCGATTCTGGTCTATGTGCTGCTCGTCGCCCTCTATATCGTGCTGATGCAGCGCGCCGACCGCGCGCTGCAGGCCGCGCTCGAAGCCGATCTCGCGATTCGCGAGGCCAGCAAGGCGCCGCCGCGATGAAGCTCGCGCACCGGCTGATCCGCTCGTACTCGCTCTACACGCTCGGCTTTCTCGCCTTCGTGTTCGTGATGTGGCGCATCGAGCTCTCCACCGGCCCCGGCATGTGGATCGGCTATGTTTTCCTGTTCGTGCCGATCGCCGTCTATGCCGTCATCGGGCTGCTCTCGCGCACCTCCGACCTTGTCGAATACTACGTGGCGGGGCGCCGCGTGCCGTCGTTCTTCAACGGCATGGCCACGGCCGCCGACTGGCTTTCGGCGGCCTCGTTCATCGGTCTGGCCGGTTCGCTCTACGCCACCGGCTACGACGGCCTGGCTTACATGATGGGCTGGACCGGCGGCTACTGCCTCGTGGCATTCCTGCTGGCGCCTTACGTGCGCAAGCTCGCGCGTTACACCATCGCCGACTTCCTCGGCACGCGCTTTTCGAGCAATCTCGTGCGCGCGCTTGCCGTGCTCGCGACCATCATCTGCTCGTTCGTCTATCTCGTCGCGCAGATCCAGGGTGTGGGGCTGATCGCGACGCGCTTCATCGGCGTGGACTTCGCCATCGGCATCTTCTGCGGACTCGCGGGGATACTCGTGTGCTCGTTTCTCGGCGGCATGCGCGCGGTGACGTGGACGCAGGTTGCGCAGTACATCATCCTGATCGCCGCGATCCTGATTCCCGTTTCGCTGATCGCGCATCGTGACGGATTGAGCTGGCTGCCGCAGGTCGACTACGGCCGCCTGATGGAGCGCATGGAAACCCTGGAGGGCAAGGTGCGCGACGCGAACGCCGAGCAGAGCGTGCGCGACGCGTACCGGCAGCGCGCGGCACTGTGGCAGACGCGGCTCGACACGCTGCCGCAGTCCTGGGTGGAAGAGAAGACCCATCTCGCGGACTCGCTCGCCGACCTGCGCCGCCACAACGGGCCGCTGCGCCAGATCGATACGCTCGAGCGCGACCTGGCGGTATTCCCGCGCGACGCGGAAACGGCGCGCATGGTCTGGACGCAGCAGCGCGACGACCTGCTCGCGCGGGCGGCCACGCCCGTGCCGATGAACGAGCCATTCCCGGCCGATAACGAGGCGACGCGGCGTCTGCACGAACGCAACTTCCTTTCGCTCCTGCTCTGTCTTTCGCTGGGCACGGCGAGTCTTCCGCATATTCTCACGCGCTACAACACGACGACGACGGTGGCTTCCGCGCGGCGCTCGGTGGGCTGGACGCTGTTCTTCGTCGCGATCTTCTATCTGACCGTGCCGGTATTGGCCGTGCTGATCAAGTACGAGATCCTCTCGCATCTGGTGGGACAGCGCTTCGACGACCTGCCGCGCTGGGTGATGCAGTGGCGGCGCATCGAGCCGTATCTCATCGGCATTGCCGACGTGAACGGCGACGGCATCGTGCGCTGGGGCGACATCCAGATGCAGCCCGATATGGTCGTGCTGGCCGCGCCCGAGATCGCGGGACTGCCGTATGTGATGTCGGGGCTCGTTGCCTCGGGGGCGCTGGCGGCCGCGCTTTCGACCGCCGACGGACTGCTGCTCACGATCTCGAACGTCCTCTCGCACGACGTCTACTATCACATGGTCGATCCCGAGGCTTCGAGCCAGCGGCGCGTGACGATGTCGAAGATCCTGCTGCTCGGCGTGGCGCTTTTTGCCTCGTGGGTGGCGTCGCTCAATACGGGGAACATCCTGTTTCTCGTGGGGGCGGCGTTCTCGCTGGCGGCGTCGAGCCTCTTTCCGGTGCTCGTGCTCGGCGTGTTCTGGAAGCGCACCACGCGGCTTGGCGCCGTTGCGGGAATGACCGCGGGGCTGGCGGTGTGCATCTACTACATCGTCGCGACCTATCCGTTCTTCACGCAACTGACCGGCTTCGAGGGCGGCCGGTGGTTCGGCATCGATCCCATCAGTTCGGGCGTGTTCGGCGTGCCGGCCGGCTTTCTCGTGGCGATCGGCGTGAGTCTGCTGGACCGGCGGCCGGACGCTTATACGGTTGCGCTCGTGGACTATATCCGGCACCCCTGAGCGGCGGTGCGCGCTACGTTGTCATCCTTCTGGTCGATGCCGCCGGATTGCGGCACTTCGTAAAGTGGTCGTCATGCCGCATTGGCACGCGCGGCGCGTGCCGCATGCGCTGCCGTTCAACGACCTGCCGGAGTGTCCTCCATGTCATCGCAACCCGTTTTCATCCCGGTCGGCGCGCTCGCCGACGGTTTCGCTCCCGAGAGCAACATCCTCGCCCCGGTCGACGACCTGTACGGTCGCACGTTCGAACTGGCGTTCAGTGACGGCACGCGCAGCACGCTCGCCTTTGCCGCGGACGGCACGGTTCGCGCCGCCGTTGCCACCGCTGTTGCTACCTCCGTTGCCACCTTCGCGTGCCGCGTGACGTCGGTACGCGATGGCATGTATTTCATCGACTACGTTGGCGGCGGCGACGGTACGCGGCCTTCGACGACCAGCATCGTGATCGACGTCCGGCAGGGCCTCTGCACTTCGGTGACGGGCAGCCTGCCGACCGAAAGCGAGGCGCGCCTCGACGCCTTTACGCGCGTGGAGCGCGGCCTGCCGCTGACGGGCGTGGCCGTGCAGATCCGCCACGGCCGGATCGTGCAGGAAGGCGCCGACGCATCCGCCCCGCTGCATGCTCCGACGACCGAACTGATCGGAATGCGCAACCTGTACACATATAGCCCGACCGAACGCTACGAGCACATCTACCTGAACGAGAACTTCTATACGTGGCAGTGCCTGGCGGGCGTCGAGGCCGGGCTTGCCGACGTCGACCACTGCTACATGATCGGGATTGCCAGGAAACTCACGTTGTTTGTCTGGTGCGAGAAGATCGTCCCGACACTCGGCGTCGTGATGATCGATCTGGAGCGAATGAAGACCGACGGCAAGATCTTCGGCTATCAGGGCAGCAATTTCGGCGCGCTGTCGAATTTCCCGGTTGGCGCCTTCGCGCAGATCCTGAACGTGACGCGGTATCCGGAATGAGCCGCGCCGCGCAACGCGAGCCGCTCGCGCGCGACTTCGCGGGCAGGACGGTGCTGATCACCGGGGGCGCGCAGGGGATAGGGCGAGGGATTGCCGAAGCCTTCGCGGCGCGCGGGGCCGCCGTCGCGATCGCGGATCTCCGGATCGACGTCGCCGAGGAGGCGGCCAGCCGGATCGCGGCCACGGGCGCGATCGCACGCGCGTGGCAGGTCGACGTTGCCGCGCACGAACAGATCGGGGCGCTCGTCTCCGGCGTGGAATCCGCGTTCGGCCGGCTCGACGTCGTGATCCACAACGCGGCGTATTTTCCGCTGACCCGCTTCGAGGCGATTACCCCGGAGATTCTCGGCCGCACGCTCGACGTGAATCTCGCCGCGCTGTTCTGGCTCGCGCAGGCCGCGCTGCCCGCGTTCCGCAGGCAGGGTGGCGGGCGGCTGCTGGCGACGTCGTCGGTGACGGGGCCGCGCGTCGCGTATCCGGGGCTCTCGCACTACGCGGCCTCGAAGGCCGGCGTCAACGGCTTCATTCGGGCCGCCGCGCTCGAACTCGCGAAGGAGCGCGTCACGGTCAACGGCGTCGAGCCGGGCATGATCCGCACGCCCGCCATGGACAATCTCGGCGACGCCGCGCACAACGCGCGCATTGCGGCCGGGATCCCGCTGGGGCGCCTGGGCGAACCGGCCGATATCGCGGCGGCGATGTTGTTCCTCGCGTCCGACGCGGCCTCGTACGTGACCGGGCAGACGATCGTCGTCGACGGTGGCGCGACATTGCCGGAGTCGACCGCCGCGCTGGCGTAAGGGCCGGGGTAAGGGCCGCGGTAAGGGCGCTACCGGCGTGCACCGGCCACGCCGCGATCGCTTGTCCGTTACAGGTGTTCGAACGCGAGGGTCGGCACGTCGACGATCGTCGAGCCGCCATCCGCGACGATCGTGGCGCCCGTGACGATCGACGCCGCAGGCGAGGTCAGGAATGCACAGACCGCTGCGATTTCGTCGGCCTCCGCCGGCCGGCGCAGCGGCACGTCTGCGCACACGCGCGCGTAAGCGGCATCGAGCGACTCCTCGTAGCGGCTCATCAGCGGTTCCATTTCCGCATCCGCCATCGGCGTGCGCACCCAGCCCGGGCACACCGCGTTGACGCGCACGCCTTGCGGGCCGTAATCGCGCGCGAGCGAGCGCGTCAGGCCGATCAGCGCGTGCTTCGCGGTCGTGTACCCGCAGACGGCAGGGCCGGCGGCGAGCGAGGCGATGGAGGCGACGAGCACGATCGACCCGCGCCGCGCGATCAGGCCGGGCAGGCACGCGCGCGCGCTGACGAACGCGGTGTCGAGGTTCGCGCGCATCGCGGCGGCCCAGTCCGTATCGCTCATTTCGGTCGCGGTGCCGAGTCCGTGGCCACCGGCGCAGGCGACGAGTGCGTCGATGCCGAGGCCTTCGGCGTCGAGTTGGCCGGCAATGCGCGCCCAGTCGCCGGCGTTCGCGGCGTCGGCGGCGAACGCGAGGCCGCCCGTTTGCGCGGCGATGCGCTCGATCGGCTCGCGCCGGCGGCCGATCAGTACGACACGGTCGCCGTTTGCCGCGTAGCGCTTCGCGCAGGCTTCGCCAATGCCGGTGCCGGCGCCGGTGATGAGGATGGTGCGTGACATGGACATGCGTTTCGTTCCTGGTCGAGGGACATGCGGGCTTCCAGTCTAGGCCGGCCGCCGCCGCGGGCGGAATCGGACAAAAGGATGACAACGCGCCGGGTTTGCCGAACCGGTTGCCGATTCGTGCTACCGGCCGGATTTTCGCGCCGGTAGCATCGGGCGGAATGCATGTTTCCCGTGAGGCCGCCATGTTGCCCTCGTTTTGCGACGCCGCTCGCGGTGCGGTACGCGTGCCCGCCTGCGGTGCCGCCGCGTTGACCCCGGCGCTCGACGCCGGGGTCAGCGCGCTCGCGCAGCTCGTGCGGCCCTCCGCGACGGTGTTCTACCGGATTGGCGAGGATCAGGAACCCTCGGGCTTCGAACTGTTCGGCATGGCGGAGGCGATGCATCGCACCTGGCTCCGGCGCTATTGCCCGCTCGACCCGATGCATCCGTCACGCTTCGCGGCGCAGCCGGCCAACGTGCTGACGCTCGACAGCGAATTGCCGGCGACCGTGCGCGGCGGCTCGATCTACTGGCAGCGCTTTCTGAACGCGTATCAGGTCGTCGACGTAATGGAGGTGCTGCTGCGGGACGGCGCTCGCCCGGCTGCTGCGTTCTCGCTGTTGCGCATGGCGCCCGCGGAGCCGTTCACCGTCGACGACCTCGGCCGCGCGCGCGCCGTGCAGCCGCTGCTCGAGGCCGCGCTGATTCCGGCCGTGCGCGACGAGCGCCTCCTGCACGTGGCGGCCGACGGGCCGCGCCTCACGCACCGCGAGCAGCAGATCGCGCAGCTCGTGCGCGACGGGCACGCGAACAAGGCAATCGCCCGCGCGCTCGATCTGTCGCAGCCCACCGTGAAGACGCACCTGCTGCGGATGTACCGCAAGCTGGGCGTGTCGAGCCGCACCGAGCTGATCGGCATGCTCTTTCTGTAACGACGCGCCGCGACGGCCATTGTTTCGTCATCCTGTGGATCGTGACCTGATCGATCCCGCTTCCCCCGACCTGAAACGGAAGACCTCCATGCGACAAGACACTTCGAACTTCTGGCATCCGATGACCCATCCGGCCGAAATGCAGCAGCGCAAGCCGATCCGTATCGTGCGCGGCGACGGCTGCTACGTGTTCGACGAGGACGGCAACCGGCTCGTGGACGGCGTGGCGGGTCTCTGGAACGTGAACATCGGCCACAATCGCCGCGAGGTGAAGGACGCAATCGTTCGCCAGCTCGACGAGCTCGAATACTTCCAGCTTTTCGACGGCATCTCGCATCCGCGCGCGGAAGAGCTCTCGCGCCTGCTGATCGAACTGCTCGCACCCGAAGGCATGCGGCGCGTGATCTACAGCTCGGGCGGCTCGGACGCCGTCGAATCCGCGCTCAAGCTCGCGCGGCAATACTGGAAGGTCGTAGGGCAGGCGGACCGCACGAAGTTCATCTCGCTGAAGCAGGGCTATCACGGCACGCATTTCGGCGGGGCATCGGTGAACGGCAACACGGTGTTTCGCCGCAACTACGAACCGAACCTGCCCGGGTGCTTTCACGTCGAAACGCCGTGGCTCTACCGCAATCCGTTCACCGACAATCCCGAGAAGCTCGGCCAGATCTGCGCGGAGCTGCTCGAGCGCGAGATCGTGTTCCAGGGGCCGGACACCGTTGCCGCGTTCATCGCCGAGCCGGTGCAGGGCGCGGGCGGGGTGATCGTGCCGCCGGCAAACTACTGGCCGCTGATCCGCGAGGTTTGCGACCGGCACGGCGTACTGCTGATCGCCGACGAGATCGTCACCGGTTTCGGGCGCTCCGGCAGCCTGTTCGGCAGCCGCGGCTGGGGCGTGAAGCCGGACATCATGTGCCTCGCAAAGGGAATCACGTCGGGCTACGTGCCGCTCGGCGCGACGGCCTTCAACGAGCGTATCGAGCAGGCGTTCATGAACAACGCGGACTTCTCCGGCGCGCTGATGCACGGCTACACCTATGCCGGGCATCCGGTCGCGTGCGCGGCCGCGATCGCGAATCTGAAGATCGTTGTCGAGGAAGATCTCGCGGGCCGTGCCGCGCACCAGGGCGAATATCTGCTTGGCGCGTTGCGCCCGTTTGTCGAGCGCTATGCGGCGGTTGGCGACGTGCGCGGCAAGGGCTTGATGGTCGCGCTCGATCTCGTGCAGGACAGGAAAACGCGCGAGCCGATCGATCCGGCCAGCGGCTACGCGAACCGCGTAGCCGAAATCGCCCGCTCACACGGTGCGCTCGTGCGGCCGGTCGGCACGAAGATCATTCTGTCCCCGCCGCTCGTGATCGAGCGCGAACCGCTCGACGCAATCGTTTCGGCGCTTGACGCGGGTTTCGAGGGGGCCTGAAGCGGCGCGCTCGCAGGGCGATCCGGCAGACTCGACACGATAATGTAAGGTGAACGTAGGGTAACGGACGGTACTGGAACGGCGTGCATTGCGCGCCGCTGGCGCTCCCGCTATGCTGATCCGGCGCGGGATGCCCGCCTGGCGGAATCCGGACGATTGGCCTCGGGCGAGTCGCGCGCGTCGCGTTTCGTTTCGCAGGAGAGAAAGATGGAGTTCCGGGTCGTTGCCCTTGCCGATACCCACGATCTGTCGCACGCGGTGGATGGCTGGGAGCAGACCTATCGGCAAATCACGCCTGGCCGGTTCGAATGCACGCTGTTCCAGGCGAGCGGCGCGGATTTCCAGTTCTTCCGCGAAACGACCAACCGCCGGGTCGTGCAGGCGGGCGTGTCGCCGGAAGGGCTGTGGTCGCTGGCGGTCCCGCTGCACGCGCCGATGCAGGGCACGTTTCAGGGTCGGTTCGTTGACGGCTTCGCGATCATGTCGCTGGGCGAGCACGAGGAATTCCGCCTCTATACGCCCGAATCGATGCACTACGTTGGCGTGAGCCTGCCGGGCAGCAAAATGGAGGAACTCGTCGGGCTGACGGTCGGCGAGCATGCCGTGCGTCAGCTTGCCCAGAACGTACTGCCGATTCCCGGCGACGGCGGGGCGGAGCAGCGCACGCGTCTCGCACTCCTGATCGAATCGGCCGAGCAGAGTCTCGCCGGCCTCGTCGATCCGGCGGGCACGAAGCCCTTCCAGGACGAAATCGTGAGTTTGCTGCTGAGCTTGCTGGAGGGCGCGACCGGCGGAACGCGCGACCTCACGCACAGCACCTACAGCGATATCGTCCGGCGCTCCGAGCGTCTCTTGCAGGAGCAGGCCGACCATCCGCTGACTGTGCTCGACCTGTGCGTCCATCTGCGCTGCAGCCGCCGCACGCTGCAGACGAGCTTTCAGCGCGTCGCGAACGTGACGCCCGTCGAATACCTGCGCTCGATCCGCCTGAACGCCGTACGGCGGTTGCTGCGCTCGACGAACCCCGAAGAACTGCTGATAGGCGACGCGGCGGCGCGCTGGGGGTTTACGCATCTGAGTTATTTCGCGCGCGAGTACCGCGACCTGTTCGGCGAATTGCCCTCGCAGACGCAGCGCAAGTTCTGAAACGGCCGGCTTCCTTCCTCCGGAATTCTTTCGTTTTCCTGTCTATTTTCGGCGCAGACCACGCATCCGGCGTCCGGGTTTTCCCGCGACTCGCCACATGTTGCCGATTTGTGCTGCCGGCCCTTCCTTTTGGTTTCCTACAGTGTCCGGACCGGTGTCGCTGCATGCCTCTCGCGTGCGGCGCGCACCCCGCGTGCTGCGAACGACACCCGGTTTACGGGGCGACATTCGCATCGCAAGCGGTTACGGAGACTGACTTACATGAGAGACATTCAGGCAGAGGGCCTGTACGACGGGGCGGCCGCGATGCCCGCCATGCCGTCGAACCGGCAACTCATCTTTGCGATCACGATCGGCAACGGACTCGAGTTTTTCGATCTGACTGTCTACAGCTTCTTCGCCGTGCTGCTAGGCAAGCTGTTCTTTCCCTCTGTGTCCGCGCAGCAGCAACTGCTGCTTTCGGTCGGCACGTTCGGCGTTGGCTTCGTCGCTCGGCCGATAGGCGGCGTGCTGATCGGTATCGTCGCGGACCGCTTCGGCCGCGTGCCGGCGATGAACCTTACGCTCGCGACGATGGCGATCGGCACCGGCATGGTCGGCTTGATGCCCACCTACGCGCAGATCGGCGTGCTGTCGCCGATACTGATCGTGCTCGCGCGGCTGCTTCAGGGTTTCTCGGCGGGCGGCGAGGTCGGCGTGTCGACCTCCATGCTCGCCGAGCGAGCCCCGGCGGGGCAGCGCGCGTACTACACGAGCTGGCAGTTTGCGAGCCAGGGGGCCGCAGCGCTCGTCGGGTCGCTGGTCGGCTTCCTGCTTACGCACTATTTGAGCGCCGATGCCTTGCAGACGTGGGGCTGGCGCGTGCCGTTCCTTGGCGGCGTGCTGATCGCGCCGATCGGCCTCTATCTGCGTTCGCGTTTCGGCGCGAGCGAGCGCGCGGAACGCAAGACGCGCGAATCGGCGCCGCTCGGCACGGTGCTGCGCCGCGACGGCGGGGCCGTGCTGGCCGCGCTTGGTCTCGTGATCGGCGGCACGTCCGCGCATTTCATCGTGATCTACTACATGTCGACGTACGCGATCCGGACGCTGCATCTGCCGATGGACACCGCCCTGTGGAGCGGGATCATCGCGGGTGCGGTGATGTTCGTCGTGTCGCCGGTCGGCGGGCTCCTGACCGACCGCTATTCGCGCAAGGCAATGGCGTTCTGGACACGCCTCGTGCTGACCGTGGCGATCCTGCCGGGCTTCCTGCTGGTCATTGCGTGGCCCTCGGCCGCGATGCTGTGCGCAGTGGTGGGCGTGCTGTCCGCCATGCATTCGCTGAACGCGGGCGCGACCGGCATTTTGCTGGCCGAACTGTTCCCGAAGAGCACGCGTGCGACCGCGCTTTCACTCGCTTATGCGGGGGGCGTGTCGATCTTCGGCGGCTTTGCGCAATTCATCGTGACCTGGCTGATCGGCGCGACCGGCCGGCCGACTTCGCCCGCGTGGTACGTGATCGTATGCGGGGTGCTCTCGCTCGTTGCGCTTGCGTTTACTACCGATCGCTCGCGGATCGACGGGTGAGCAGGGCGTTGTGGCATGCGCGCGATTCTGGTATCTCGGCGCGCAAGGCGACGGCCGGTTTCCCCTGCCGCCCGGACTCTGCTATAATTCGCGTCCCGCCGGAGAGATGGATGAGCGGTTTAAGTCGCACGCCTGGAAAGCGTGTATAGGTTAATAGCCTATCGGGGGTTCGAATCCCCCTCTCTCCGCCAGCGGACCTCTTGGCCATCAGGCCTGGAAACCCCACCAGATAAGGCCCTTCAGCCCACTACGACCGGACGAATTCGGGCTGCAACCAGGCGCTCCCGGCTATCGGAAGGCCAACAAACACACAATCAGCACCCACGCGCAAACAATCGTTGCACCCGCATCGATCACCGACCTCAGCAAGAACCCGGTCGCGAACGGGCAGGCGCCAGTGACCATCGGCAATCGCTCCACGCTTCGGCCATAATGAAAAAACACCGGGCATCCCGGCGTCTTTTCATAAATGGACCGAGGAGAGCGTCCTTGAAGGTCAGTGAAGCGGTCGAGAGCCGCAAATCCGTACGCCAGTTTCTACCCGATCCCGTGGACCCCGCCGTGATCCGCGCCGTGCTGCAACACGCGGCGCGCGCACCGTCGGGCGGCAATCTGCAGCCGTGGCACCTGCACGTGGTAGGCGGTGAGTCGCTCGCCACGCTCAAGGCCGTCATGGCGCAGCGCATCGAGCAGGCCCCCGAGGGCGAGCGTACCGAATACGACGTCTATCCGCGCGAGCTCTCCTCGCCGTATCGCGATCGGCGCTATCAGGTGGGCGAGGATCTCTACCGCAGCATCGGCATCGCACGCGAGGATCGTCCCGGCAGGCTGCGCCAGTTCGCGCGCAACTACGCGTTCTTCGACGCGCCGCTCGCGCTTTTTTGCAGCGTCGACCGGCAGATGGGCCCGCCGCAATGGGCCGACCTCGGCATGTTCCTGCAGACCGTCATGTTGCTGCTGCGCGAAGCGGGTCTGCATAGCTGCGCGCAGGAATGCTGGGCGCGCTACGCCCGCACGGTGGGCGAGTTTCTCTCGCTGCCGGACGCTCATATGCTGTTTTCCGGCATGGCGATCGGCTACGAAGACACTGCCGCGGCCATCAACCGGTGGCGTTCGGCACGTGCGCCGCTTCACGAATTCGCCCGGTTTTACGGCGTCTGAGCGTGCAATGCCACCGCCTCTGCTTTTTTAAAGCGCCGCCCGAATCCGCTGGGCGATTGCTTCCAGCTTTGCCATGTCGGCCATTTCACGTGCATGCGGGCGCAACGTTTCGCCTTCGCGGCGCGGGATCACGTGGAAATGGACGTGCGGCACGGTCTGGCCGGCCGCCGCGCCGTTGAATTGCGCGATCAGGAGGCCTTCCGGCGCGAGCGTCGCGCGTACCGCTATCGCCACCTTCTGGGTCATGGCGATGGCCGCCATGCCGGCTTCGACCGGGAGTTCGTAGATCTGTTCGGCCGGCGCTTTCGGCAGCACCAGCACGTGGCCGTCGGCCTGAGGCATCACGTCCATGATCGCGAGCGTGCTGTCGTCTTCGCAGACCTTGATGCAGGGGAGTTCGCCGCGCAGGATGCGCGCAAAGATATTGTTCGGATCGTAAGCCATGGGTCCTCCCGGTGGCACGCGGCTTGCATGCAGGCGTGGAAACGGTCAAGCGGCGATTATGGCGCACGGCGGCGGCGCTTGTCGGCTTTCCTGCAGGTTTTTTCGGCCAGGTGCATCATAAGAGTTCGCAAACGAGCGCGACGACGAACGTCCTGATACGGAGCACGCCATGTCTACGACCGATCTCGAAGCAGCCCATTCCGCCCGCGAGGCCACCGGTTCCGCGGCCTGGCGGTTTGCCGCCGACCTGCTGGCGCATGCCGACGTGCAGCTCAACGGCACGCGCGCGTGGGACATGCGCATCCACGACCCCCAGGTGCCGGAGCGCGTGCTCGCGCTGGGCAATCTGGGCCTTGGCGAGGCCTATATGGATGGCCAGTGGGATTGCGAGCGGCTCGACGAGTTCTTCGCGCATGTTCTGCGCGCGCATCTCGACGAGCGGATCGATCCCGCGCGGCTCGTTTTCCATGCGCTGAAGGCGCGTCTCATGAACCGCCAGACCGCGCGGCGTGCCTGGAAGGTGGGCCAGAAGCACTACGACATCGGCAACGCGTTCTACGAGACCATGCTCGACTGCCGCATGACGTACACCTGCGGTTACTGGCCGGGGGGCGCGAAGACGCTCGACGAAGCGCAGGAAGCCAAGCTTGATCTGATCTGCCGGAAACTCGGGCTCGCGCCGGGCATGCGGCTGCTCGATATCGGCTGCGGCTGGGGCAGCCTCATGCAGTTCGCCGCCGAGTACTATGGCGTGTCGTGCGTCGGCGTGACGATTTCGAAGGAACAGGCCGCGCTTGGCGCCGAACGCTGCCGGGGCCTGCCCGTCGAGTTCCGGCTGCAGGACTACCGGCTGCTCGACGAACGCTTCGACCGCGTTGCGAGCGTGGGTATGTTCGAGCACGTCGGCCCGAAGAACTACCGCACGTATATGGAGGTGGCGCACCGCTGCCTTGCCGACGACGGCATTTTCCTGCTGCACACGATCGGCAAGAACCGGCGCGAGACCACGCCCGACGCGTGGATCGACAAATACATTTTCCCCAACGGCGAGTTGCCCACCATCGGCCAGATCGCGGATGCCTCGGGCGGCCTGTTCGTCACCGAGGACCTGCACAACTTCGGCGCCGACTACGACCGCACGCTGATGGCCTGGCACGCGAACTTCGAAGCGGCCTGGCCGCGTTTCGAAGCCGAAATGGGGCAGCGGTTCTATCGCATGTGGCGTTACTACCTGCTTTCGTGCGCCGGTGCGTTCCGCGCGCGCGATATCCAGCTCTGGCAGTGGGTGCTGACGAAGAACGGGCTCCCCGGCGGCTACAAGCGTCCCGCGCTTTAACGCATCACGACCGCGACGGTGGCGATGCCGAGGATCGTCATCACCACCGAAGCGCACACGTGGATGGCGATTTCGCCGGCCGCCCAGCCGAAGCGGCCCTCCTGCAGGTGCGAGACCACTTCGGCGGAGAAGGTCGAGAAGGTGGAAAGTCCGCCCATGAGGCCCGTGATGACGAAGAGGCGCCATTCGGCCGGCACGTCGGGCATGCGCGCGAAGAACGCTACGGCCACGCCGATCACATAGCCCGCGATTACGTTGGCGGCCAGCGTGCCGAGCGGCAGCTCGGGGAAGAGCGCATTCAGGCGCAGGCCGAGTACCCAGCGCAGAAGCGAACCGAGCGCGCCGCCAATGCCGACTGCGAGTATGGACAGATACATGGTGTGAACAGGTTGTAGGCGCAAGGAAGGCCTGCGTAGCGCAGGCATTACGTCGATCCGGGAGTTTAGCATCGGGCTCCGGACACCCCGGCGGCGATCGGCAGTAAAATGGGCGCGTCCCGTCCGGTCCGAGTCGCTGCATGAAAGTCGCCCTTTTCATCCCGTGTTTCATCGACGCGTTCTACCCCGAGGTGGGGATCGCGACACTCGAACTGCTGGAGCGGTTCGGCTGCGAAGTCGACTATCCCGCCGAGCAAACCTGTTGTGGCCAGCCCATGGCCAACAGCGGCGCGCAGGCCGAGGCCGCGGGCGCGGAGCGCGTGTTCGTGCGCGCTTTCGCCGGCTACGACTATATCGTCGGCCCCTCGGCCAGTTGCGTGAACCACGTGCGCGACCACCTCACCGCCATCGAGCAGACCGACGAGGTGCGCAAGGTGCGGGCGTCCACCTACGAACTCGTCGAGTTCCTTCACGATGTGCTGGGCGTGCGCGAGTTTCCGTGGGCCGAGTTTCCGTGGCGTGTCGGCCTGCACAATAGCTGCAGCGCACTGCGGCATCTGCACGAGGCCTCGATTTCGGAGGTGGCGGGCCCCGCGTTCTCCAAGCCGCGCACGTTGCTCGAAGGCGTGAAGGGCATCGAGTTCGTGCAGCCCAAACGTCCCGACGAGTGCTGCGGCTTCGGCGGCACCTTTGCCGTGACGGAGGAGGCTGTGTCCGTGCGCATGGGGCAGGACAAGGTGGTCGATCACGTGGGCGCGGGCGCGCAGTACATCGTTTCGGGCGACATGTCGTGCCTCATGCATCAGCAGGGCTGTGCCGAGCGCATGAATGCCGACGTCCGCTTCATCCATATTGCCCAGGTGCTCAACGGAGTTCGCGAATGAAGCGCGTCGAACATGCGAAGCTGGCGAGCGGCTTTCTTGCCCATCCGGAGCACGTGAGCTTTCACGACAAGCGGCTCTGGGATCTGCGCATGAAGCGCGACGCGCAGGCGCAGGCGATTCCCGAATGGGAGACGCTGCGTACGCTCGCTTCGGCGATCAAGGGGCACACGCTCTCCCGGCTTTCCGACTACCTCGAGCAGTTCGTGAGCAACGCCGAGGCCAACGGCGTGCACGTGCATTTCGCCGATAACGCGGAGGAGCACAACGAAACCGTGTACCGGCTGCTGAGCGAGCGCGGCATGACGGGGCTCGTGAAGAGCAAGTCGATGCTCACTGACGAGTGCGAGATGCGCCCGTATCTGGAGTCGCGCGGCATCGCGGTGATGGAAACGGATCTGGGCGAGCGGATCCAGCAGCTCGATTCGCAGCCGCCCAGCCATATCGTGGTGCCGGCCGTGCACAAGCTGCGCGGCGACGTGGCGCAAGTTTTCAGCCGCACGATCGGCACGGATCCGCACAACGACGATATCCACTACCTCGCACAGAGCCAGCGCATGAACACGCGGCCCTGGTTCGTGCGCGAGAAGACGGCTGGCATGACGGGCTGCAATTTTGCCGTGGCCGAAACGGGCACCGTGGTCGTGTGCACGAACGAGGGCAACGCCGACCTGTCCGCTAACATGTCGCCGCTGCATATCGTCTCCATGGGCATCGAGAAGCTGATCCCGCGCATTTCGGACCTCGGCGTCTTTATCCGCCTGCTGTCGCGCAGCGCGCTCGGTTCGCCGATTACGCAGTACACCTCACATTTCCGCGCGCCGCGCGAGGGGGCGGAGCTGCACTTCGTCCTCGTCGACAACGGCCGCTCGGAGCGGCTCGCGATGCCCGACTTCTGGTACTCGCTCAAGTGCATCCGCTGCGGCGCGTGCATGAACACGTGCCCCGTCTACCGGCGCAGCGGCGGGCTTTCGTACGGCAGCACCTATGCGGGGCCGATCGGCGCGATCATCAATCCGACCTTCGACCTCAAGCGCTTCAGCGCGCTGCCGTTCGCTTCCACGCTCAACGGCAGCTGCACCAACGTATGCCCCGTGAAGATCAACATCCATGAGCAGATTTATCAGTGGCGCCAGGTGATCGCCGCGCGCCACGAGGTGCCCTTCGTCAAGCAGGAGGTGCTGAAGATGGCCGGGCGTCTGCTCGCGAGCCCGACACTCTATCGCGGCGCGGTGGCGTCGCTCGAAGGCGCGCTGCGGCGCTTGCCCAACTTCATGCTGTACAACCCGCTCAATATCTGGGGACGCCAGCGCGACCTGCCGCCAGCACCGCCCCTGACCTTTCATGCGTGGTACAAGAAGAACCGGCAAGGAGGCAGCGGCCATGGCCAGTCGTGAAGCGTTCATCGCGCGCGTACGCGCTGCGCAGCCGGCCGCGCTCGATCTGCCCGAGGTGCCGCTCTTCGGGACGCCCGCGGGTGACCTGCGCGAGCGTTTCGTGGCGTCGCTCGAACTGATGGGCGGCCGCGCCGTACAGGCCGCATCGGCCGATGCCGTGCTGCCCTTGATCCACGAACGCTTCGGCCCTCACGTCGAAATCGCCTCGGCGGTGCCGGAAGTGTCGGGCACGGTCACGCTCGACGCCGCGATGCCGCCGACCTGGCTCGAAAGGGTCGACGTGGGCGTCGTGCGGGCGCGCTTCGGCGTGGCGGAGACGGGCTCGGTGTGGCTCAGCGAACGCGAATACGTCGTGAACGCGCTCGGCTACATCGTTCAGCATCTGGTCGTGCTGCTCGATTTCGCGCAGATCGTCGGCGGCTTGCAGGACGCGTACCGGCGCGACGATTTTCGCCGCGCGCGCTACGCGGCGCTCGTGACCGGCCCCTCCGCGACGGCGGATATCGAAGGCGTGCTGATTCAGGGCGCGCAAGGGGTGAAATCGCTGACGGTGGTGGGGCTGCCGGCTTCGTGAGCGCGAGGGCTTCGCAAGTCGGTCCGTAGTCCGATGCAAAAGCAGCGGACGTAAAAGCAGGGCGCAACGACTGGCAGACGATGGTCATCCCGATCCTTCTCCTGAGCGGCTTTTTGCTGGCGAGCATCGCCTTCGTGCAGGCGGCGAGCGTGCGCTGGGCCATTTCCGAATCGGTGCTGCTCGCCGCGTGGGGTTTTACGCTGGGCGGCGCCTGGCTCGTGAGCGGGGAAGCGTGGCCGCATCTTGTCGCGAGCGTCGTGACGCCCGCGCTCGCGCCGCGCCTGCCGCCCGAGGCCTATCTCTGGATTTTCCTGCCGCCGCTGCTTTTTCAGGCCGCGCTCAGCGTGAACGTGCGCGAAATGCTGGGCGATGCCGCGCCCATCTTGCTGCTTGCCGTGGTGGCCGTGTTCGTCGCGACGGGCATGGTGGGCGGCGCCCTTCGCTTGACGGGACTGGGTCCGCTCGTCGACGGGCTCCTGCTGGGGGCGATGATCGCCACGACCGACCCCTCGGCCGTGCTGGCCGTATTTCGCGAAGTGGGGGCGCCGGCGCGGCTCGTGCGACTCGTGGAAGGCGAGAGCCTGCTGAACGATGCCGCCGCAATCGCCATTGCCAGCGTGCTGATCGCGGCCATCACCGGCGACGCGGCCACTGCCACGGCCGGCGCCGCGCTGCGCACGTTCGGCATCCAGTTGGGCGGCGGCCTCGTCGCGGGGGCGCTCGCCGGGCGTCTCTTCGCATGGGTGCTGCCGTGGCTTGGCGGGGAGGGCAAAGCCGAGGTGTCGCTCAGCTTCGCGCTGCCGTATCCGCTCTATCTGTTCGCCGATCAGGCGCTGCATGTGTCCGGCGTCGTCGCGGTGGTGGCGGCCGGGCTCGTGATCAGCGGCCTCGGGCGCACGCGTCTTTCGCCGCTGAACTGGCAGCATCTGCAACTGATCTGGGAACAGATCGCGGCCATGGCGGGCGCGGCGATCTTCCTGCTGGCCGCCATGCAGATCCCGGCCACGCTGCGCGACGCACGCTGGCTCGACCTCGCCGCGCTCGCCGTGGTCGTGGCCGCGGCGTTCGCAGCGCGCCTCGTGGTGGTGTTCGGCATGCTGCCGCTCCTGAGCCGCCTGCGGCTGACCGAGCCCGTGAGCGCCGCCTATCGGCTCGTCATCGCCTGGGGCGGGCTGCGCGGCGCGGTGACGCTCGTGCTCGCGCTCGGCCTCGCGCAGAACATGGCGCTACCCGAGAACACGCGCCGCTTCGTCGCCATCATCGCAACGGGCTTCGTGCTGGTGAGCCTGATCGTGAACGGCTCGTCGCTGAAGTTGCTGATCCGGCGGCTGAAGCTCGATCTGCTTTCGCCGCAGGAGGAGGCGCTGCAGCAGCAGGCCGTGCAGCTTTCGGCGATCGCGGTTTCGGAGCAGGTGCGTGCGGCGGCCCGGACGTTTCGCATCGGCGCACAGCAAGCCGACGCGGCTTGCGAGACCTATCGGCGCAGTATCGACCTCAGCGCGACCGTTTTCGATATCGAGGCGGCGCTTACCGAGCGTGAGCGTCTCGCCATCGGCCTCGTCACGCTGGCAGCGAAGGAGCGCGACCTGATCCCGCAATATGGCAGCGGGATCATCTCGATCGGCAATCTCGACGCCATGGCGCGCAATACCGAAGCGATGATCGAAGAGGCGCGCCTGCATGGCCGCGTGGGCTATCAACGTGCGGCGCGCCTGATCCTGGCGTATTCGCCAGGAATGAAGCTCGCACGCTTCGTGAGCCGCTGGCTGCACATCCAGCAGCCCTATGCCGATGCCCTCGCAGATCGCTTCGAACTCCTCATGTGTCGGCGCGTCGTGCTGCATCAGCTATTCGAATTCAATGACGCAAGCCTCAAGCCGCTGCTGGGCGAGCGCCTTTCCACACTGCTCGCGACGATCCTCAAGGCGCGCATCACGGTTCTCGAGCATGCGCTCGACGACGTGCGGCAATGCTTCGGGCACGGGGCGGACGTGCTCGAGCAACGCATGCTGCTGCTGTATGCGCTGCGCGAGGGCCGCGAGCGCATCGCGTCGATGTACGAGGACCGCTCGATTTCGAAGGAGATCTACGATTCGATTTCGCGCGAGCTCGGCGAGGCGTGGAAGATGGCCGTGCGGCGCGCGCATCCGGTGGTCGTGCCGTTGCGCTAGACTTGCTGCTCTGCGGATCGCACGGAACCCGGAGGGGCTTATGGCGCGCAAGATACTCAACGCATCGCGGCTTCAGGAGGAGGTGAGCCGACGCCTGCACAAGCTTCAGGAAGTGATCGACGATGGCGTGAAGTTCGTCGTGCCGCGGCCGCAGCTTCAGCCGGCGTACCGCACGGACTGCAACTGGACGATGAAGCACTTCGGCAATGCAGCCGGTTTCGAGGCGAGTATCGCGGATGTGCTCGCGAAAGTGCAGGCCGAGTACAACCTCGCGGCCGAGGGCGAAGAAGAGGAGGGCGAGGTGAGGCCCGATCCGTTCGGCCAAACGGCGCGGGCCGGCAAGGTGAATCCGTTTGGGGAAGCGGTGGGGTCGTCGGACAAGCCCAATCCGTTTGGCGAAGCCGCAGGTCCGGCGAAAGCATCGAACCCGTTCGGAGCGGCGAAGTCCGCCGGGGAGGCCGATCCGTTCGGTGCGGCGGAGGAGCCTGCCGCGCCGGCGCCGAAGCGGTCCGCTAATCCGTTCGGCGACGCCTGAGCCCGCTGGCGGCGCGGCATGCGCCGACCCGAGTCGGTGCCGCGTGCCGCGTTGCCGTCAGCTTGCGTCGCTGGCGGGTTTGGCGCGCGGACGGCGCGGGCGTGACGGGGCTTTCTTTGCGGCCGGCGCTTTCGGCGCTTCTACGACGCCGTCCGCTGCGGTGGCGGGAGCCGGTGCCGCGTGCTCGTCGGTCGGCGCCGCGGTCGTCTTGCGGGCCGTGCTCTTGCGGGAGGCTGTTTTGCGGGCGCGGCGCGGCGCCGGGCGGGAGGCTTCGGCGCTTTCGGGCTCGGCCTGGGCGACCTCGTCGACGGAGAACGCGGCCATCTCGTCAAACGGAGACGAAGCGGGCGCCACGTCGCCAAAGAGGGGCAGGGCCGTCTGCTCCGCATGCGCTGCGGCCTCGTCGTCGCGCGTGCCGGTGGCCGCGCCGCGCCGCGTTTCGGCCGTCTGCGCCGCGGTGCCTTCGGTAGCGCCTGCCGCACGTTCCTGCACGCCGCGCTCGTCGCGCCTTCCTTTGCCGCGGCCCTTGCCGCGACGGGGTTCTTCGCTGCGCGTGGGGGCTTCCTGCTTTTCCATGGGCACGGCGGCCTCTGCGGCGGGCGCTGCCGGCGGGTTTGTCCGCGACACATAGGTGCCCGATTTTTCGTCGCGGCCCACTTCCAGCAGGCCGCGCACCTGGGCTTCGTCGAGGAGATTGCCGAAAGCGCGGAAGCCGTAGCGCGTCTCGTTGAAATCGGGCCGGCGCCGCTTGATGGCGCTCTTGAGTACCGAGGCCCAGACTTTCCCGCTGTCGCCGCGCTCCAGCACGAGTGCGTCGAGCGTTTCGACGGCGAAGGCGATCGCCCTCGACCGGCGTTCCTCCGACTTGCGCTCTTCGCGATCGTCATTTTCGGCCTTCGGCTGGCGCTCGTCGCCGGCTTTCTGCCTGGCCTGGCCGGCGCTCTCGCGCTTCGAGGCGCTGCGCGACTGCTCGCGCACGAGATCGTCGTAGAAGATGAACTCGTCGCAGTTGGCGACGAGCAGGTCGGAGGTCGAGTTCTTCACGCCCACGCCGATCACCTTCTTCGCGTTCTCGCGCAGTTTGGATACGAGCGGCGAGAAGTCCGAGTCGCCGCTCACGATCACGAAGGTGTCCACGTGCGACTTCGTATAACAGAGGTCGAGCGCGTCGACGACGAGACGGATATCGGCGGAATTCTTGCCCGACTGGCGCACGTGGGGAATCTCGATCAACTCGAAGCTTGCCTCGTGCATGGAGGCCTTGAAGCCCTTGTAGCGGTCCCAGTCGCAATAGGCTTTTTTCACGACGATGCTGCCCTTGAGCAGGAGCCGCTCGAGCACGGGCTTGATATCGAAGCGGTCGATCTTCGCGTCGCGCACGCCGAGCGCGACGTTCTCGAAGTCGCAGAACACCGCCATGCTGACGTTTTCCTGGGGAGAGGCCATGTGATTCGTTTGTTCCCTATGCGGTACGAAACCACATGATAGCCCCTGCGCAGTGGGAGGACGTGAAACGGCTCCGGCAAGGGCGGCGCAGCGGTATGCCGCGAGACGGATAAGCGGCATATGATCATGCCGGCTTGGCGGCAAACTGATTGTGTGCGCAAGGATCGTCCGTTTTGACGATTCTCCTGTTTCACCTATGAACCAGGCCTCGATTTCACATCCACGTCACATCGGCTCCCTAATCTTGCGCCGCCTCATCCGTCACGCATGCGGCGAAAAAAACAGAACAACCCATAACGATTCGACCCACAAGAGGAATCTTATGCTCTCACGCATCCCTGGCAAAATCTGGGCACCTGTCGCCGCATTGCTTGCCGTGCTATTCGCCGCACTCTTCGTGAGCGCGTGCGGATCGTCGTCCTCGAACGTCACGGCCGGCGTGCACCAGATCCGCCACGTGTTCGTCATCACGCTCGAAAACGAAAACTACGCCACCACCTTCGGCTCCAGCACGAAGGCGCCGTACCTGGCGCAGACGCTCGCTTCGCAGGGTGCGCTCGTGCAGAACTACTACGGCACGGGCCACGTCAGCCTCGACAACTACATTTCGATGCTCAGCGGTCAGGCTCCGACACCGCAGACCGACAACGACTGCACGGCCTATGAAAACTACGCCATGACCGGCACGACGTCGGACGGTCAGGCTGTCGGCACGGGCTGCGTGTTTCCCGCGAGCATCCAGACGCTGCCCGACCAGTTGAAGGCCGCCGGCTTTACGTGGAAGGGCTACGAAGAGGACATGGGCAACGACCCGTCGCGCGAAGCGGCGACCTGCGGCCACCCCACGCTGAACACGACCGACCTCACGCAGGAAGCCGAAGCGCCGAGCGCGGCCGTGCCGCTGGGCGACCAGTACGCAACGCGTCACGACCCGTTCATGTACTTTCACTCGATCATCGATTCGCCGGACTGCCAGACGAACGTCGTGAACCTGAGCCATCTGCAGACCGACCTGCAGTCGGTCGCGACGACGGCCAACTTCAACTTCATCACGCCGAACCTCTGCGACGACGGCCACGATTCGCCTTGCGTGAACGGTCAGCCGGGCGGTCTCACGAGCGCGAACGCGTTTCTCGAGAAGTGGGTGCCGATCATCACGTCGTCGCCGGCGTTCAAGAACGACGGACTCCTGATCATCAACTTCGACGAGAGCAGCTACGCGACCGAAACGCCGAACCTGACCACCAGCCCGCCGACGCTGACGCTCACCTACTCGGGCGACACCTGCTGTAGCGAACAGCCAGGTCCGAATCTGGCGGCGTTCCCGCAGTCGTCGGTGTACGGTACGCTCCCGGCGACCGAGATTCCGGGTCTGCCGGCGTCGCTCGGCACGATCCAGCTCGTCATGACGAAGGCGAACTACGGCGGCGACCAGACCGGCGCCGTGATGATCTCGAAGTTCATCAAGCCGGGCACGGTTTCGACGGTGCCGTACAACCACTATTCGATGCTCAAGAGCATCGAGGACATCTTCGGTCTCGGCCACCTTGGCTACGCCGGGCAGGCTGGGCTCGCGAGCTTCGGTAACGACATCTACACGAACCAGTAACCATGTCCATGTCTCACGCAACCACGACGGCGCGCCGCGCCGTCAAGGCTGCGCTCGCCGCTACCGCTGCCGCGGTGGCGGCGTTTAGCGCTCCGGGCGCCGCGTACGCCCAGGCTCAGCCTGCGTCGGCAACCACGGCACAGGCCGCGAAGCCGCTTGTCCTCAGCGACACGGCGGCCCTCGGCAAGCAACTGTTCTACGATCAATCGCTCTCGGCCTCGGGGCGCATGTCGTGTGCGAGCTGTCATAGCCCCGCGCATTCGTACGGTCCTCCCAACGGACTCGCCGCCCAACTGGGCGGCCCCGATCTCCACTCGCAAGGCACGCGCGCCGTGCCTACGCTGAGCTATGTGCTCAACCGCACGCCGATCTGGACGCACGTGCAGGCGGCGAGCCTCGGCGAGCGTTTCGAGGACGACAATTCGCCGTCGGGCGGCTTCGGCTGGGATGGCCGCTTCAATCACCTGCACGACCAGGCCACGTTCCCGCTCTTCAATCCCGACGAAATGGCGAATCGCGATGCCGCTTCGGTCGTCGCGAAGCTCGCGCGCGCCCCCTACGCGGCGCGCTTCAAGCAGGTGTTCGGCGAGACGGTGTTCGATTCGCCGGAGGTGGCGTTGCGTCAGGCGATGTCGGCCGTCGAGCGTTACGAACTCGAGGAACCGGACTTTCATCCGTACACGAGCAAGTTCGACTACTACCTGGACGGCAAGGCCACGCTCACCGCGGCCGAGCTGCACGGCATGAAGCTCTTCGACGATCCGAACAGCGGCAATTGCGCGTCGTGCCATATCGACCAGCCGGGCGTCAACGGCGCACATCCGCTTTTTACGGACTTCCAGTTCGAAGCGCTGGGCGTGCCGCGCAATCCCGAGCTGCATGCGAACCGCGATCCTTCGTACTACGACGAAGGCCTATGCGGCCCGTTGCGTACCGATCTGGCGAAGGACAAGACGATGTGCGGCCTCTTCAAGACGCCGACGCTGCGCAATGTCGCGACGCGCCAGGTGTTCTTCCACAACGGGCGTTTCCACACGCTGCGCGAGGCGCTGCGCTTCTATGTGGAGCGAGACACGAATCCGGAGAAGTGGTACTCGCGCGATGCTCGCGGCCATGTCGTGAAGTTCGACGATCTGCCGCCCGATCTGCGCCACAACGTGGACACCATCGACGCGCCGCTGACCTACAAGCAGGGCGACAAGCCGGTGTGGAGCGAGCACGACATCGACGACGTGATCGCGTTCCTGAAGACGCTCAACGACGGCTACCAGCCGGGCGCGCAGCCTGCGAAAAAACCGCTGGCGCAGGCATCGCGCTGAGCGCAGCAAAGCGTGCTGAGGGCGTAAGCGCGCCAGCCGCGCTTACGCGCCCTGTACGGGCGCGTCGGCCTCGGGCAGATACCCGAGCAGGGCGCTCGCCGCGGCGGCCTCGCGGCGCAATGCCGTGCCGATGGGACCTTCGAGCGAGGCGTCGAAGCCTCCCGTCGCGCCAAGCGCGGTGAGCACGGCGCAGAGCCTGCCCGTGTGATCGAAGAGCGGCGCGGACACGGCGCTGATCCCCTTGAGATTCGTATCCCTGACCGACGCGCAGCGCATGGCCTGCACGTCGCGCCGCAACGCGCCAATCGGGTCCCGGGCATCGAGCTGCGCGCGCAGCGCAGCATCGGCCTGCGCGAGTTCTTCCTCGGCGAGGGCGAGCACGCGCTTGTCGTCGAGGAGGCCGAGAAACACGCGCCCCGTCGCGGACCACAAAAGCGGCATCACCGATCCCACCCTCGCGTTCACAATCACGGGCAGCCCCGGTTCCTCGAAACGAATGATCGTCGGCCCTTTGTTGCCCATTACAGCGACGAACGCCGTCACTTCGAGCTGTTCGCACAGACGCACGAGCGCGGGCTCCGCCACGCGCACCGGATTGGCCTGGCGCATGGCAGCCACGCCGATCATCATCGCCTCGGGCCCCAGCAGGTATTGCTGCGTGCCCGTGTCCTGCGCGACGAACCCTTCCTCGATCAGGCTTACCAGATAGCGATGCACCTTCGCGGGACTTTCGCCCACATGGGACGCGAGGCCGGTGAGGCTCGCGCGGCCGCCAAGGCGCGCGAGTCCCTTGAGCACGGCCATGCCGGTCTGTGCCGACTGCACGCGCTGGCGGCGCTCGCGCTCGGCGGGCGCCTTCGCGGTTTTGCGGGTCTTCGCGGCGTCGGACGAGGGGGAGGAAATAGGGGCGGTTTTCATGCAGCGATTCTAAGCGGCTGGACAGATAGGGCGACGCTCGCCCTCGTTGGAGGTTAACCCTTATCTTAAATTTACGCAATGCGTACTAAAGTTACGCAAAATGCAACGCGTAGGAGATGTGATGAGCAATACGACTGCGGCCCAGGCGCAGGCTCAAGTCCAGGCGGGAGGCTGTCCCTTTCCCCATCACGCCGCGAACGCCGCGCCCGCTTGCCCGGTCAGCGCGAACGCCGCCGGGTTCGACCCGTTCAGCGACGGCTACCAGCAGGACCCGCCCGAATACGTGCGCTGGGCGCGCGAGCACGAGCCGGTGTTCTACAGTCCGCAACTGGACTATTGGGTCGTGACGCGCTACGACGACATCAAGGCGATCTTTCGCGACAACCTCACGTTCAGCCCCTCGATCGCGCTCGAAAAGATCACGCCCACGGGACCGGAGGCGAACGCCGTGCTGGCCTCGTACGGTTACGCCATGAACCGCACGCTCGTGAACGAGGACGAGCCCGCGCACATGCCGCGCCGCCGCGTGCTGATGGAGCCGTTTACGCCTGAGCATCTGAAGCACCACGAACCGATGGTGCGGCATCTTACGAGCGAGTACGTGGATCGTTTCATCGACGACGGCCGCGCCGATCTCGTCGACCAGATGCTGTGGGAGGTGCCGCTCACGGTGGCCCTGCATTTTCTCGGCGTGCCGGAGGAAGACATGGACCTCCTGCGCAAGTATTCGATCGCGCACACGGTCAACACGTGGGGCAGGCCGCGTCCGGAAGAGCAGGTCGAGGTGGCGCACGCGGTGGGCAACTTCTGGCAGTTCGCGGGCAAGGTGCTCGACAAGATGCGCCAGAACCCCGACGGCCCGGGCTGGATGCAGTACGGCATCCGCAAGCAGAAAGCGCATCCGGAAATCGTCACGGACTCCTATCTGCATTCGATGATGATGGCCGGCATCGTGGCCGCGCACGAGACCACGGCGAACGCCACGGCCAATGCGATGAAGCTCCTGCTGCAACATCCGTGCGCGTGGCGCGAGCTTTGCGAAGACCCGGACCTCATTCCTGGCGCGGTCGAAGAGTGCCTGCGCCACAACGGCTCGGTGGCCGCCTGGCGGCGTCTGGTGACGAAGGACGTGCAGATTGGCGGCATCGCCATTCCGGCGGGCGCGAAGCTTTTGATCGTCACGTCGTCGGCGAACCACGACGAGCGCCATTTCGCCGATGCGGATCTGTTCGACATCCGGCGCGACAACGCGAGCGACCACGTCACGTTTGGGTACGGTTCGCACCAATGCATGGGCAAGAATCTCGCGCGCATGGAAATGCAGATCTTTGTCGAGGAGTTTACGCGGCGTCTGCCGCACATGAGGCTCGCAGATCAGGCATTCACTTACGTGCCGAACACTTCGTTCCGCGGACCGGAGCACCTTTGGGTGGAGTGGGACCCCGCGCAGAATCCGGAGCGCACGCAGCCCGCGTTGCTCGAAAAGCCGGTGAACGTTCGCATAGGTGAGCCCTCGGCGCATGCGCTCGCCCGGCCCGTGATCGTGGAGCGCGTGAGCCGCGCCACGGACGGTATCGTGCGGCTGCGCCTCGTTGCGCCCGAAGGCGGTACGTTGCCGCGCTGGGCGCCGGGCGCGCACATCGACGTCGAATGCGGCGACACCGGCGTCTCGCGCCAATATTCGCTGTGCGGCAACTCCGCCGATACGCATGCGTTCGAGATCGCCGTGCTGCGCGAAGCGCAAAGCCGCGGCGGCTCAGCGTGGATCCACGATACCGTGCGCGAGGGCATGCGGCTGAAGATCCGCGGGCCACGCAATCATTTCCGTCTGGACGAGGAAGGACGCCGGGTTATTTTCGTCGCGGGTGGCATTGGCATTACGCCCATCAGCGCGATGGCGCGGCGCGCCAAAGAACTTGGCATGGACTACGCATTGCACTACAGCGGACGTGCGCGCGCGGGGATGGCTTTCGTCGACGAACTGGTGCAGCTCCACGGCGACCGGTTGCATCTGCATGTCTCGGAAGAGGGCGCGCGCAACGATTTCGGCGCGCTTGACGTGGACGCTCACACGCGCGTCTATGCGTGCGGTCCGGCGCGCATGCTCGAAGCCCTGCAGGCAGCGAGCGGGACCTGGCCGGAAGACGCGCTGCGCGTCGAGCATTTCGCGGCGAGCGTGGGCAAGCTCGATCCAGCAAACGAGCATGCGTTCGAGGTGGAGTTGAAGGACTCGGGGCTCGTGCTCGGCGTTGCCGCTGACCAGACCGTGCTCGACGCGCTGCGCCGCGCGAACATCGACGTGCAGAGCGACTGCGAAGAAGGCCTGTGCGGCTCGTGCGAGGTGCGCGTGCTGGCGGGGGAGGTCGACCATCGCGACGTCGTGCTTACGCGCGCCGAACGCGATACGCATGCGCGCATGATGACCTGCTGCTCCCGCGCGAAGGGGCAGCGTCTGGTACTCGAACTCTGATAACGCAACGTCAATAGCGCGTAATCACGTACATAAGCGCGTACGCAAGCGGAAGAACCGTGGAGATTTTCTTATGAGCAAGACCGTGGAGGTGACCGGCGTTATCGACGAAAGCCGGTTCGGGCCATATCAACTGCTGGTGGTCGTGCTGTGCGCAATGTGTCTCGTCATGGATGGCTTCGATGTCCAGGCGATGGGCTATGTCGCGCCCGTCGTGATCCGCGAATGGGGCATTGCGAAGGAAACGCTCGCGCCGGTGTTCGGTGCAGGCCTGTTCGGCATGCTGGTGGGCTCGCTCACGTTCAGCGCGCTCGCCGACAAGATTGGCCGGCGCCCGGTGCTGATCGGTGCGACGCTGTTTTTCTCCGCTTGCATGATGGCCACGGGCTTTGCGCACTCGATCACCCAACTGATTGCGTGGCGCTTCGCGGCAGGGCTCGGGCTTGGCTGCATCATGCCCAACGCCATGGCGCTCGCCGGCGAGTACAGCCCGCGCCGCATGCGCGTGACGCTCATGATGATCGTATCGTGCGGTTTCACGCTGGGCGGCGTGCTGGGCGGGCTCATCACCGCCGCGCTGATCCCGGCCTTTGGCTGGCGCGCGGTGTTCTTCGTGGGCGGGGCGATTCCGCTGGTGATGGGCGTGCTCATGTGGCTTGCACTGCCCGAATCGATCCAGTTCCTGCTGTTCCGCCAGGGCCGCGATACGGGGACGCGCGTGCGCCGCAACCTGGCGCGCGTGGCGCCTGCGCTGGCGCTGCCGGCCGGCACCGTGTTCACGACGGCGGAGACGCGCTCGCGCGGCGTGCCGTTCGTCGAGCTCTTCAAGGAGGGCCGCGCGCGCGTGACCGTGCTGCTCTGGATCGTGAACTTCGCGAACCTGCTCGACATGTACTTCCTCTCGAACTGGCTGCCCACCGTGATCCGCGATGCCGGTTACACCACGCAGACCGCCGTGCTGGCCGGCACCGCGCTATGGGGAGGCGGCGTGATCGGCACCTTGCTGCTCGGCCGCATCATCGACCTCGCGGGCTTTACGCGCGTGCTGGCCACGACCTTCGTGATTGCCATCGTCGCGACGGCCGCGATCGGTAATCCGGCCGTGATGGTATCGGTGGCGGCGATGTTCGTCGCGATCTTCCTCACGGGTTTTTCGATCGTCGGCGGCCAGCCCGCCATCAACGCGCTCGCCGCGACCTACTATCCCACTTCGCTGCGTTCCACCGGCATTGGCTGGAGCCTTGGCATAGGCCGCATCGGCTCGGTGGTCGGTCCCGTGCTGGGTGGTGCGCTGATGCATCTGCAGTGGTCGTCGGCGTCGCTGTTCATGGCCGCGGCCGTGCCGGCCTGCGTCTCGCTCGCGGGCATCGTCGCGATTCACTACGTCAACCGCGGCGCGGCGCGCGAGACGCCGGAGGCCGGCAACGCGACGCCGCAGGTGGAGTGACCCGCGCTCGCCCAAATGCGCCGGACTTCGGACTACTGCTTTTTCTTGTCGCGCATGAATCGCAGTGCGAAGCGCATTAGCTTCGGCATCGTTTCGGGGCGCAAGAGCCGCGCGTCGTAACCGGCAAAGCGCCGGTCGTTCTCGCTCAGGCACAGGCGCATGAGTTCAGGCATACCGATGTTGACATCGGTCATCGACTGCGCACCGTTCACGGTGAAGTTATTGTCCTGGCTTTGCACGTTGCCTTCGGCATCCAGGGTGCGCGCAAGGCCAATGCGCTCCCAGCCGAGGAAGGCCCACACGGCCGCCACCTTGAGTTCGAAGTGGATCCGCCGCCACCACGAGAGGCGCGCGCGGTGCCACGCCACCCAGTTCGCGAACAGCAGGATGTGCCGGCATTCTTCCTGCATCACGGGGTCGAACGTGTCGATCAGTTCGGGCGGAACGAGCCCGGAGCGTCGCGCCACTTCGAAGAGGCCGAAGGCGAAGAAGCTGTCGACGCACTCGCTGTAGCCCGTCACCAGATACGCCCACTCCGCATCGCGCGGCCAGACATAGGGCGGCTCGCTGGCAAGCCCGATGCCGTGGGCGGCCACCATGCGCGACAGCACTTCCTTGTGGCGGCTCTCCTCCCACGCGTTGAGCGCGAGGGTGTCGCGCATGTCGCCGCCGTCGCGCGGCCGAAGCGTGGCGCGGTAGCCTGGCAATCGGCGCAATTCGCGTAACGATCAACGCGACTATTGACGTAACGATCAACGCAACTGGGCAAAAGCGATCAACAGCACCATGCCGCCGATGGCGCCGTCCAGCACGCGCCACGCGCCGGCGCGGCGAAAGAGCGGAGCGAGCGCGCGCGCTCCATAGCCGAGCCCGACGAACCAGATGGCGCTCACGCTCATGGCGCCCAGCGCGAACGCGAGCCGTCCGCCCACGGGCTCGCGGGCGCCTGCGGTGCCGATCAGCAAGAAGGTGTCCAGATAGACGTGCGGATTGAGCCACGTGAAGGCGAGCGTCATGAGCACGATGGGCCACGCACGTTGCTCGGGCGAGGCCGCGGCCGCCGTCGGGTCGAGCACCGCGTGCCCGGGGCGCACCGCGCGCCGCAGCGCGCCGATGCCGAACCAGACGAGCCACGCGAGGCCCGCATAGAGCACGAAATGGACGAAGGTGGGATAGCGCTCGACGAGCGCCGAGGCGCCCCCTACGCCCGCGGCGATCAGGACGAAGTCGGAGAGCGTGCAGAGCACAACGATCTTGGCGACGTGCGCGCGCAGAATGCCCTGGCGCAGTACGAAGGCGTTCTGCGCGCCGATGGTGACGATCAGCGAGGCGCAGAGCGCCGCGCCATGGGAAAAAGCGAGCCAGTTCATGTTGAGACCCGAGGTCGGCGAGCGACCGATTGCATGACAGGGGAAGAGGCGCTAGTCTGCGTTCGTCAGCGACATAAGAGAAGCTGATTTTCTTAAACCCGATTAAGGAACGCTAATGCTCGACTATGCGTTGCTCGACGCGCTGGCCGCGGTGGTGCGGCACGGCTCGTTCGACCGCGCGGCCGGCGCGCTCAATGTCACACCCTCCGCGGTCTCGCAGCGCGTGAAGCTGCTGGAGGAGCGCGTGGGCACGGTGCTCGTGAAGCGCGGGCAGCCGTGCGTCGCGACGGCCTCCGGCGCACTGCTGTGCCGCCATACCGAACGCGTGCAGTTGCTCGAGGCGGAGCTGGGCGGCGCGATGCCGACCTTCACGGGCGCACTCGAAAGCGCGAGGCCCACGCTGCGTGTCGCCGTCAACGACGACAGCGTGGGCACCTGGTTCATCGATGCCGTTGCGCCGTTCTGCGTGGAGCGCGACATTCTGCTCGACCTCGTGATCGACGACCAGGACCATACCGCGCAGCGTATCCGCGACGGCAGCGTGCAAGGCGCGGTCACGACGCAGGCGGAGCCGGTGCAGGGCTGCCGTTCGACGCGCCTTGGGCGCATGCGTTATCTTGCCGTGTGCTCGCCGGCGTTTTTCGAGCGTTATTTCGCGCAGGGCGTGACGCGCGAGTCGCTAAGGCGCGCGCCGTGCATCGAGTTCAATCCGAAGGATCAACTGCAAAAGCGCTTCATCCGGCGTATCACGCGCGCTCAGGTCGACGCGCCGCTGCACTGGATTCCGCACGTTGCCGGCTTTCTGCGCTGCTGCCTCTCCGGTCTCGGGTGGGGCATGTGCCCCGAGCGCATGATTGCCTCGCATCTCGCGCGCGGCGAGATGGTCGAGCTCACGCCCGGACGCGCGCTCGATGTCGACCTGTACTGGCAGAGCTGGCGTCTGTCGATTGGCTGGCTCGACGACTTTGGCGCCATGCTGCGCCGACGGTCCGCGGAATTCCTCGACTGAAGCCGGAGCGAGTGCCCGCTTCAGGATGTAATGTTTCGTACAGACTTAAGGGCAAACGGATTTTTGTATGCAGCCGTCCAATCGTCGAACTATTTCGGCAAGGACGGTTCGCCATTTCGGTGCAATCGATCCGCAATTGCACATCGTAAAACGCGAAAAGAATCATTCACGATGAATTAATCCCTCGTGAAATAGAGCGCGCTCTCAAATGGCTTTGTTGTAAGCTTCGCGTTTCCTGCCACACGGCAATTGCATGCGGTTTCCACTGATGTTTGATACGTGAAATCCGCCCTCCGGGACGCTCCCGCATACTATTGCGTTTCATTGATCGGTCATCATTCGGCGCGAATATGCAGGTGAGGTCGTGTGACGCAGGAGTACCTGCGGATGCCTGTGCTGTATTGATATGCGTCAACGGGCCGCAGCGGGTGCAGACCTGTTTGGCTGATGGGGCAGTCCTTCTGCCACGGGACTTCAAGCGGATTTGCCGGTTATTTTTTCCGTGCCGGCAATGACAAAGATCGTCAAATCGGCAAAAAAGTTGCGGAAAGTAAAGAAACTATTGGTGTATCGACTCAGTCGGATTGTAAGCTTGGCCGTCTCATTGTTTTGCGTTTCGGATTATCGTGTGAAAATTGAGTTTTTCCTGTGGATTACGAGATGGACACGCTATAATCCCGACGTGGCAGAGTGCTTATTCGACCGGCATATTTGAATCGTTTCCGCGTGCACGAGGTGCATTATGACGAAATTAGATACCGGCAGCGTCTGGCAACAAACCGTCAGTCTTCTGTCCGCGGCTAGTGAGCCCTTGCTTCTGGCGGGCGAGCTGGAGAGCAGCAGGAGCTGCAGACCGGTACCCATCACACGCGGTGCTTCGGAGGCGGCCAATCGGCGCCGCGCTACCGTGCGTTCGTGGGATGCGCAGGGCATTACCTTGATCCGGCGTCATGATCCGGAAAGCATTACGGTCTGCTGGAGCGACGCCACTTACGGCCGCTATTCCGACCAGCTTTGGCGCGTGTGCACGGCAAGGCGCAGTTCGGTTTGCGCGCTGACCGGTGAGAAGATCCGCCGCGGCGACGCGGTGTTCCGGCCAAGTCCCAATCGCCGCCATCGCCCGGCCAATGCCGACGCGATGATCCTCGCCAGCAAGATCGACAACCTGCCGAGCAGCGTGGTTGCGGCGCGTCTGGACGAGGCGCTGGCAGCGTAGGTCGTCTAACAGGGTTTTTCATGCAGAACGGGCACCGGCCTGAACCTTGAGGTTCGGGCCGGTGCCCGTTTTTGCGTGGATGTCCGCGGCGTCCGGGGCGCGCCGGCGCTCAGACGGCCACGTCGCCGGCCTTTTCTTCTTCCATCGCGTCGCGCGTCTCCGGCATGGCGAGCCAGACCAGCAGCACGGCGAGGGCGCCTGCGGCAGCGAGACCCATGAAGCTCACCGTATTGCCGAAGTGATCGGCGACAAAGCCGGCCACAGCCGTCGAGAGCGTCGCGCCGATCCCCGCCGAGAGCCCGAAGAGCCCGATACAGAGGTTGTAGCGCCCCTTGCCGCCGGCCACGTCGGCGGCGATGAGCGGCAGCATCACGCCGAACACGGCCGCGGAAAGCCCGTCGAGCATCTGCACCGGCACGAGGAAGTACGGGTTGCCCACCGCCGCGAACAGCAGCGCCCGCACCGGCAGCGCCGAAAAGCCGAGGATCAGCACCGGCCGGCGGCCCCAGCGCTGGGCGGTGCGGCCCACCCACGGCGACATCAGCGCGACGATGGCTTGCGGCACGATGATGCACGCCGCAATCACGAGCTGGACGTTGTCGCCCATGCCGGCCGTGACTTCGCCGGCGGCGAGGTTCAGCATCGCGGCGTTCGAGAGGTGGAACAGCACGACGCAGGCCGCGAACGCCAGCATGCGCTTGTCGCGCAGCAGGTCGAGGATGGTCTCGCGCGGCTCGCCGGCGGGCGGGGCAGCGGGCTTGCGCGCGCCGGATGCGGCCAGGTTCGCGCCGGGGCCCCGACGGTCGTACTCGATCATCGCCAGCGCGACGAGCGCGGGCAGGGCAAGCGCCGCGGTCAGCCAGAACACGGCGCGCGGCGAGACGTACTCGCCGCACAGGCCCATGAGGCCGGCCGCCACCGCGCTGCCGATCGACGCCCAGCGGGCGTTGCGTCCAAGCCGGTCGCCGAGGTTCTGGCGGCCCACCAGCATGAGCGCGAGCGCGGCCATGGCCGGCGTGAGCATGCAGCTCGCGAAGCCGTGGAAGACCTCGGCCGCCATCACCGGAATGACCGTCGGGCTGACGGCGAGCAGCGTTGCCGAAAGGATGATCGCGACGATCGCCCAGGCGGCCGCGGCCTTCTTGTTGCGCAAGGCATCGACGGCGGCGCCGCCCGGCACCTGGCTCACCATTGCGCTGACCGTGCCCACCGAGAGCGCGAGGCCGATCTCGCCCTGGGTCCATTTGTGCGATGCAAGATAGGACGCGATGAACGGCCCGAAGCCCGTCTGCACGTTCGCGACGAAGAAGTTCAGCCAGTCGAGCGCTCGCAGACTTCGCGTGCTGGCCATCGTGCGCAGCGTGCCGCCCGTCATTTGGCACCGTGCGCGGAAGCCGCAGAGGCGGCGGCGGGCGCGGGCGGCGCAGCGGGGGTCACCGCGCGCACGGGCTGGCCGTTCTCGTATTCGGGCGAGGCTTCCACCTGCTGGTCGCTCATATCGAGCTGGGCGGTCAGCTCGTTGTTCTTCGTGACGAAGTGCAGCGCCGACCATTCGGCCGCGATCGTATGACGTTTTTCCAGCGTGCCGCTTACGTCGAGCACGATGGCGAGCGGATCCGCGCTGCCGTCGAGGAGCACGTCCACCACGCGGCCGACCTTGGCGCCGTTGGTGCGTTCGACGGTCGCGTCGAGCATCGGCAGGCGCGTCGGACTCGGCTCGCCCGCGGCGGGCGGCGTGACGCCGGCCCCGGTACCCGAGCGGGGCCGCTCCGGTACGGGCTGCTGGCCCGGTCCCAGCGCGAGCGTGATGGCGGGGGAGGTCGGCTGCGTGTTCACGCGCACGACGCTCCACGGGAAGACGGCCTTGCGGTCGCCCACGCCCATGAAGCCTTGCAGGTTCACGACCACTTCCGTGGGCTTGCCGTCGGGGCCGGTCACGAGGTCGACCGCGCGGCCGACCACCTTGCCGTCGGTTTTCTGGACGGCACTGTCGAGCAGCGTGCGGAAGCTGCCGCGCTCGATCGTGCGCAGGGAGACGATCGGTGCGGGCCCGCTCGCCACCGGCGCGCTGGCCGGAGCGGGCGGCGGCGGGGCCGGGCGGCGGCGCCGGATCGGCGCGGGGTGCGGCTTCCTCTGCGTAGGTTTCGCCTCGGCGGTTTCCTCGGGCACGCTCGCCGCTTCGGGTGCCGACGCTTCTTCGGGTTCGCTCGCGGGCGCTTCGGGCTCGCTTGCCGCAACGGGGGCTTCAGGCTCGGGGGGCGGCGCGGCGGGGCGGAACAGACTGCAGCCCGAGAGCATGAGCAGGACCAGCAGGGGCAGGGCGTACGGGAGGGCTGCAACGGGACGTGCGAAACCGCCTCTCATCAACGGGAACTCCTTGAAGCGGCCGGCGCCCTTGGCGCGCGGCGGGGAAAACCGGGTCGGGTGCGTGAGAGTTTAACCCGCGCGGGTCCGCATCCCGTGCAATTGAGCATTGCGGCCGGCAACGCGGCCCGGTGCGGGCGGGATTTCCAGGCCGGTGAGCGAGGGGCGGGGTGACCCGGCGCGAGTCTGGTGCGGCCTGGTGTATACGCGGGGGCGCCCCGCCCGCAGCACCCTGTCATCTCAAATATAAGGATCGTGGCATGTCCTGAATGCGATTCCCGCGATGGGAGCCTGGATTGTGTTCGCCTAACCTTCGATCCAGCAAAAAAAGATGTCAAAACGATGTGAATCGCCGCGCCCACACGCGGTGGATTCGGAGACAAAGCCGTCACCGGCATTTTTGCTTCGAGTGTGCCGGCGGCTCGCGCATCGCGCCGACACGACTTATTCCAATCGAGACGAACCTGACGACGGACCCGGCAAGGGCTGCGTTTCAGCACGCTGATAAAGGAGGCACTCACCATGATGGAACCCCAGGCCACGCCGCTCGCCGAGACGGCCGGCGCCCAGGTCGAGCCGATCGGCACGACCGGCTTCCTCGACCGCTACTTCGACATTTCCTCGCGCGGCAGCTCGCTGCGCCAGGAGGGGATTGCGGGCGTCACGACCTTCCTCGCGATGGTCTATTCCGTGTTCGTCGTGCCGGGCATGCTCGGCAAGGCGGGCTTCGACACGAGCGCGGTGTTCGTCGCCGTGTGTCTGACCACGGCGTTCGGTTCGCTGCTGATGGGCCTGTGGGCGCGCCTGCCCATCGCCATCGGCTGCGCGATCTCGCTCACCGCGTTCACCGCGTTCGGTCTCGTGCTCGGCAAGGGCATGAAGCCCGAAGTCGCGCTCGGCGCCGTGTTCCTCATGGGCCTCGTCTTCACCGGCATCTCGGTGACGGGCGTGCGCTCGTGGATCCTGCGCAACCTGCCGCACGGCATCGCGCACGGCACAGGCATCGGCATCGGCCTCTTCCTGTTGCTGATCGCCGCGAACGACGTCGGTCTCGTCGTGAAGAACCCGGGTGCGGGCCTGCCCGTCACTCTCGGCCACATCACGTCGCTGCCGGCGATTCTCTCGGTGGCGGGGCTCGCCGCGATCTTCGGTCTCGTGCGCCGCCGCGTGCCGGGCTCGATCCTGATCGTCATCGTCGCGATCTCAGCGCTCGGTTTCGTGCTCGATCCCGAGGTGAGCTTCCACGGCGTGTTCGCCTGGCCGACGCTTTCCGCGCCGGGCCATGCCTCGCTGATCGGCGCAATGGACATCAAGGGCGCGCTCTCGCTCGCCGTGCTGCCCAGCGTGCTTGCCCTCGTGATGACGGCCGTGTTCGACGCCACCGGCACGATCCGCGCCGTGGCGGGCCAGGCCGGCCAGCTCGACGAGAACGGCCGCATCATCAACGGCGGCCGCGCGCTCACGGCCGACTCCCTTTCGTCGATCTTTTCGGGCTTCTTCGGCGGCGCGCCGGCGGCGGCCTACATCGAATCGGCGGTGGGCGTTTCGGCAGGGGCGAAGACGGGTCTCGCCGCAGCCGTGGTGGGCGTGCTGTTCCTCGCGGTGATGTTCTTCGCGCCGCTCGCGGGCCTCGTGCCCTCGTATGCGACGGCTCCGGCACTGATGTACGTGGGCCTCATGATGCTTTCGAGCGTCTCGCGCCTCGACATGGCCGATATGGTCGACGCGATGTCGGGCCTCGTCTGCGCCGTGTTCATCGTGCTGACCGCGAACATCGTCACGGGCATCATGCTGGGCTTCTGCACGCTCGTGATCGGCCGCATCGTGAGCGGCGAGTATCGCAAGCTGAACGTGGGGACCGTGGCGATCGCGGTGGTGCTGGCCACGTTCTACCTGGGCGGCTGGGCCATCTGATCCGTGCGCTGACACGGTAATGGCCCGGCCTTTCGGCCAGGCGGACCCGGCGGCCCGCCCGGCCGGCTGCACGGCCCGCGTCGCGTTACGGCGGCGCGGGCCGTGCGGCTTTTTGTGCCGCTCGCGCTTGACTTCCCTCATTCGTTTCCTATGCTTAACCGCATGGTTAAGCATGAAGACGACGCGTTGAACCGCACCTTTGCCGCGCTTTCCGACCCCACGCGGCGCGCGTTGCTCGCGCGCCTTTCGCAGCAGCGCGAGCTCTCCGTAAGCACCCTGGCGCAGCCGTTCGCGATGTCGCTGCCCGCCGTGATGAAACATCTCGACGTTCTGGTCGAAGCGGGTCTCGTCACGCGCGAGAAAACGGGGCGCACGGTGGCGTGCCGCCTTGCGGCCGCGCCGATGGAAGAAGCGATGCAGTGGCTGATGCGCTACCAATGCTTCTGGAACGAACAACTCGATCGCCTCGCGGCGTTCGTCGAGGAGGACGCATGCCGGCCAGCCCCGAATCCGGTTTCTCCAGCAGTCCCGGTCTCACTCTCCGGCGGCGTATCAACGCGAGCCCCGCGAAGGTCTACGCGGCATGGACGCAGCCGTCGCAACTGATGCAGTGGATGTATCCGAACGACCACGTCTGCCTCCACGCCGAAGCCGACGTGCGCGAAGGCGGCCGCTTTCGCGTCATCATGCGCGCGCCGGATGGCGAGCAGCACGACGTGAGCGGGACGTATCTGGAGGTGGTGCCCGACGCGCGGCTCGTTTTCACGTGGGTGTGGCGCAGTACGCCCGAGCGCGAATCGCGCGTGACCGTGATGCTGCGCGAGGACGGTCACGCGACGGAGCTCACGCTCAAACACGAGCGCTTCTTCGACGAAGTCGCGCGCGACGCGCATGAAGGCGGCTGGTCCGGCGCGCTCGATCATCTGGTGGAGCGGTTTCGCTGATCCGGCGCGAGCAGCGTTGCTCACGAAACGCAAAGGAGGGCACAACGATGGATGCGCACAAGATCGTTTCGCAGGACGAACGACTTGCGGCACGCAAGACGCTGCTCGCGGACGAACACGCCTTCACGCCTCGGCGCGCCTAGAGCGCCATGTCGAAAGCTGGCCGCAGCAGGACCTCGATCGCCATGACGATGAGTCCCATGGCGCCGGCGGCGAGCGTCAGCGTGCCATATTCGTCGTAGCGCTTATCGTAAAGACACGCGACGATGAACAAGATGGCGAGCAGATTGGTCAGCCAGTAGAAGTTCAGCGCGAGGAACATCGGCGTATCCGTAACGCGGGCGAAGAGGCGGCAGTCCTGACAAATTGGACAATTCAATTCGCCGGATTCTAGCGAACCGACCTTACGGATACGCAACAGCAATGTGGTCTGCAGCGCTTATTTTTGCGCCATGTCCATCTCCGTGCGGATCCACTCCGTGACCGAGCTGCGACGCGGTTGCCAGCCTAGCAATGTGTGGGCGCGTCCGCCGCGTACGCGGCTGTTCGAGCCGAGACTGTACGAGGCCATCTCGTAGCCCCATTCCTCGATCGCCGCTTCGAGCGGCCAGTCCTGCGGTTCGCCGAGCTTCATGACTTCGGCGAGCGCCGCGGTCATGTCGCGGAACGCGGCCTCGCCGCTTTCGACGAAATAGAACGTGCCTGCAGGCGTTTTTTCGAGTGCGAGCCGGTAGAGTTCGGCAACGTCGTCGATATGAACATTCGACCAGAGGTTCGCGCCGCGCCCCACGTGACGCATGACACCGCTCTTTTGGGCCTGGCGGACGAGGCGCGGCAACTGCACGCTGGCCGCGCCCGGCACGACGCCCCCGCCGTAGATCAGCGTATTGCAGAGCACCGCGCTGCGGATGCCGCGTGCCGCGCCCGCCAGCACCAGACGATCGATGGCCACGCGCGGCGCCTTGTCGGCGGTCGGCTCGGGCAGGGCGTCTTCGCGGTAGATGCGCTCGGTCGGCTCGCCGCCCGAGGCGTCGCCGACGATGCTCGAACCGCTCGTATGCAGCAACACTTTGCTCGAATCTTCGAGCGCGTCGAGCAGCGCTTCCACCGCGCCGCGATGATCGCTGCTCGCGGCGTTGATGACGGCGTCGGCGGCGCGCGCTTCGGTCATCAGCCGGTCGCGATCGTCGAGATCGCCCGCCACCGGTTCGATGTCGAGCTTTTCGAGGTCGGCGAACTGCTCGGGCCGGCGCACGAGGCCGCGTACCGTATGGCCCGTACGCGCGAGATGCGCCGCGACCGATCCGCCGATAAAACCACCCGCGCCCGTTACGAAAATCTTCATGGTTTGCTCCTGCTGAGAGGTGGATGAGAGGTCGATGACGGCGAGTATCCGCCGTGCGGCCGCACGCACAAACCGTGTTAGGCTCAAATGAATCTTGACTGCGGATCAACAATGAAGACGTCCACCGACGAACTGCTCGTATTCGTCACCGTGATCGATGCGGGGTCGATCACCGCCGCCGCCGAGAAGCTCCAGCAGACCGTCTCCGGCGTGAGCCGCGCGCTCACGCGGCTCGAAAAACAACTGGGCGTCGCGCTGATCCTGCGCACCACGCGGCGGCTACAACTGACCGGGGAGGGCGAGTTGTTTCTCGAGCGTGCCCGCGCGATCCTCACGGCGATGGAGGACGCGGAGGAGGCCGTCGCGCGACATCGCGAGGCGCCTTCGGGGCGTTTGCGCGTCGACGCGGCCACACCGTTCATGCTCCATTGCATCGTGCCGCACGTGGCCGGGTTCGCCGCGCGCTATCCCGCGATCCAGCTCGAACTGACCAACAACGAGCGCATCGTCGATCTGCTGGAGCAGCGCGTGGATGTGGCGATCCGCATCGGCGCGCTGCAGGATTCGACACTGCATGCGCGCGCGCTGGGTACGAGCCGGCTGCGGCTCGTCGCGAGTCCTGCGTATCTTGCCGCGCACGGCACGCCGCACGATGCGCAGACTCTGCGCGAGCGCCGTTTGATCGGCTTCACGGCGCCCGCGCATCTGAACCGCTGGCCTTTGAGGGGGGCGCGCACGGACGAGGGCGGAGAGAATGCCGCAACGCCATACCTGCCGATCGAGCCGTCGCTTTCGGCGTCGAGCGGGGAGACGATTCGCCAACTGGCGCTCGCCGGCGCCGGCATTGCCTGTCTCGCCGACTTCATGACCGCCGCCGACCGCCGCGACAACCGGCTCGTGACCGTGCTCGACGACGCGCTGGCCGACGAGCGTCAGCCGATCCACGCCGTCTACTACCGCAGCGAGGCGCTGGCGGCCCGCGTGCAGTGCTTTCTCACATTCATCGGGAGCCGGCTGGAGCTGTAGGGGCGCCGCCTCGTGGCGTGTACCGGGGCGGCGACATGCGGAATCTGTTGTCTATACAAGCTGACCAGGCTAGACTTCAGTGCACTTGTATAGACAGGATTCGACAATGCGACTCACGCCCGGCCACCTGACCCTGCCCCAATTGCGCCAGATCGCGCGCGAGGCAGTGAAACTCGAACTCGATCCGGCAAGCTTTGCCGCCATCGACGCGTGCGCGCAAGCTGTTGCCGACATCGCCGCGAAGGGCGAGCCCGCCTACGGCATCAATACCGGCTTCGGCCGCCTCGCGAGCACCCACATTCCGACCGACCAGCTCGAACTGCTGCAACGCAATCTCGTGCTCTCGCACGCCGTGGGCGTGGGCGAGCCGATGGCGCGCCCGGTCGTACGCCTCCTGATGGCGCTCAAGCTGTCGAGCCTCGGACGCGGCCACTCGGGCATCCGCCGCGAGGTGATGGATGCGCTCATCGCGCTCTTCAACGCCGACGTGCTGCCGGTGATTCCCGTCAAGGGCTCCGTGGGCGCCTCGGGCGACCTCGCGCCGCTCGCGCATATGTCGGCCGTCCTGCTCGGCATCGGCGAGGTGTTCATTCGCGGCGAGCGCGCCAGCGCCGAAGCGGGGCTTGCTGCCGTCGGCCTCAAACCGCTCACGCTGCAGGCCAAGGAAGGTCTCGCACTCCTGAACGGCACGCAGGCCTCCGCGGCGCTCGCGCTCTACAACCTCTTCGCGATCGAAGACCTGTACCGCACGGCGCTCGTCTCGGGCGCGCTGTGCGTGGACGCGGCGGCGGGCTCGGTCAAGCCGTTCGACGCGCGCATTCACGAACTGCGCGGACATCGCGGCCAGATCGAGGCGGCGGCGGCCTACCGCTCGCTGCTCGAAGGCTCGGCGATCAACCTTTCGCACCGCGACTGCGGCAAGGTGCAGGACCCGTATTCGCTGCGCTGCCAGCCGCAGGTAATGGGCGCGTGCCTCGACCAGATGCGCCACGCGGCGCAGGTGCTGCTCGTGGAAGCGAACGCCGTCTCCGACAATCCGCTGATCTTCCCGGACACCGGCGAAGTGCTCTCGGGCGGCAACTTCCACGCCGAGCCGGTAGCGTTCGCCGCCGACAACCTGGCGCTTGCCGCCGCTGAAATCGGCGCGCTGGCCGAACGCCGTATCGCACTGCTGATCGACGCGACGCTCTCGGGCCTGCCGCCGTTCCTCGTGAAGGATGGCGGTGTGAACTCGGGCTTCATGATCGCGCACGTGACGGCGGCCGCGCTCGCCTCGGAAAACAAGACGCTCGCGCATCCGGCTTCGGTCGACTCGCTGCCCACGTCGGCGAACCAGGAGGACCACGTATCCATGGCGACCTTCGCCGCGCGCAAGCTTGCCGACATCGCGGACAACACGGCGAACATCCTCGCGATCGAGTTGCTCGCCGCCGCCCAGGGCGTGGACCTGCGCGCGCCGCACCAGACGAGCCCGGCGCTCGCGCACGTGATGCAGACAGTACGCAGCGAGGTGCCGCATTACGACCTCGACCGCTATTTCGCCCCGGACATCGCGGCCATGACGCGTCTCGTGCAGAACGGCGTGATTGCGGCGCACAGCCCGCTGGCGTTCGAGTCCGAAGCCGCAGCGTGATGGTCGCCGCCATGAAGCAGGCGACGAGGCAACGCGCCGCGCACTTGCCGGGTCATGGTGCCTGAGCGATGAACGCACCCGCGTACCAGGGCATCAAGGACTTCATCCTCACGCGCATCGATGCGGGCGAGTGGAGGGAGGGCGACCAGGTGCCTTCGGAGAACGAACTGGCGCGCGAGTTCAAGGTCGCGCGCATGACCGTGAACCGCGCGCTGCGCGAGCTGACTGCCGAGCAGGTGCTCACGCGCGTGCAGGGCGCGGGCACCTTCGTCGCACGGCCGAAATACGAGTCGACGCTCGTGGCCATCCGCAGTATCTCGGACGAAATTCTCGCGCGTGGCCACCGCTATCGCGCCGAGGTGCTGGAGATCGGCGTGCTGCCCGCCGACGCGGCGCTCGCGGTCGAAACCGGCCTTGCCATGAACGACAGGCTGTACTACTCGCGCGTGCTCCACTTCGAGAACGACGTGGCCGTGCAACTGGAGGAGCGCTGGGTCAATCCAGCGGCGGCGCCCGAGTATGCCGGCCAGGACTTCACGCACATCACGCCGAACCAGTACCTCATGCGCGAGGCGCCGCTGCAGCGCGTGGAGTACCGCATCGAGGCGCTGGTGCCCGACGGCGAAACGCGCACCCGCCTCGCGATGGGCGAGTCCGAGCCCTGCCTCGTGCTGCACCGGCGCACGTGGTCGCGCGGACTGGTGGCGTCGGTGGCGGATCTCTGGCATCCCGGCAGCCGCTACCGGTTCACCGGGCATTTCTAGCCCGGCCGTCGCGCCGCGGCGTTTTTTCCGTCTTTGCGCATTTTCCGTCCCGCTTTCCAGCCTATAAAGCGTGGCATCTTCCTCTTTCTCCGTTTTCCGTGTTTTGCCCCCCCCGGGCACGCAGGTTGCGCGCGGCCTCCTGGAGCGACTAACCTTCAGTCACTGGTCCGGCCGGTCACGCCGGGCCGCACGGCGCGCGTGCGAGAGAGGGAGCGCACGGCTCGCGTGCGAGAGAAGGAACGCACGGCCCGCGTGCGAGAGAGGGAGGATTCGAGCGATGGAAGATACCGGCGCAACGCTCACGCCCATATGGCGTGCGAATCTCGCGCTGCTGACCCGTGAAGTGGGCGCGGCCACGCGGCTTGCGCGAATGATGACGTTTTCCGCCAGTTACATGAAGCTGATCCTGTCGGGACAGCGCGATTTCAGCGGCGAGTTCGTGCGCGGCGTCGAAGCCGTCACGGGCTTGCCCGAGGGATGGATGGACGTGCCGCACGGCGCCGACGAGGTGCCGGAAGTCGCCCGCGAGGCTATCGGCAACGAGACGCCGCACGCCCGTTTTCGCGGCACGGCGCATCCCGTGCGCAAGCCGCCGGTGCTGCGCGCCGAGCCGATCTTCGGCCAGAAGGCGGCGCAGCGGGGCGACGAGCGCGCGGCCGCCGGCCAGCAGCAGGCCGGACGCATGGCGGGCCTGCGCAAGATGCGCGATCTGGCCGCGCAGGACGTGCGCAAGCTCGAACGCTATCTGGGCGCGCCGCCCGTCGAGCCGGCCGTGCTGCGCGCGCGCATCGAGGAAGTGATCGCGGTGATCGAGGCCGACGAGCGCGTGCGCGCCGATCTCGCCGGGCGTCTCGAACAGATCGAAAAGCATCGCGAACTGCTGCTGCGTCACGTGACGAAGCTTTACGCCTTGCTCGTGCGGCTCGGCGAGGATCCGGGAGGCAACCGGCCCTAGCGGTCCTGGGCGCGCACGCCATCCATGCCGTCCACGCTGTCCACGCGCAGTTCGGCGAGGATCTGCCGATGTGCTACAAAGGCAGACATCGCTACCGTTCCCGTGAGGTTGTCTTGCACCTGCGCGCCGCGGCCTTTGCGCTCTGTCTGCTGCTGGCGGGAGGGGCCGCGTATGCCCAGCCGCCGGGCAGCACCGGGCCCGCTCCCACGCCCGGGTCGGCGGAACCTGCCGCCGATGCTGCGGACGTCGCGCCCGCCACGCTCGAGCGCGACGTCCACTTGTTCATCGTGCAAAAGGACGGCTCGGTCGTCGAGCGGGACGACTCGACGATGCGCGCGAACACGACGGCGGGCGTCGACCAGGTGGCGCAGCGCTACGTCTGGTTCAATAAGGATATCGAAACGATTACCGCGCTTTCGGCCGAAACCGTCGATCCGGACGGCACGGCGCATCCGGTTGGCCCCGAGGGCATGCGCGACGTGCAGGAGTCGCGCTCGGCCGGTGCGCCGACCTTCGAGGACGGCGTGCTGCGCACGGTCATCTTCCCCGGCGTGCAGCCGGGCTCGCGCGTGCGCCTCGTCTTCGGCAAGCGGCGCGCGAGGCCGCTGCAGGCGGGCACGTTCTCGTATTTCGTCGAGCCGACGGGCGAGCCCGTGGAATTCCAGCGCCTCGTCTTCGACCTGCCGGCCGACGTGCCACTCTACGCCGACGCGCGCGGCTACGTCGCGCTCCCGCCGGTCACGTCGAACGGGCGCACCCGCTATACGTTCGATTACCGGCACGGAGCCTATGCGCCGCTGGAACCCGGCGCGGTCGCCTATGTGAACTGGGGCGATCGCCTGATGGTTTCGACGGTGCCGGACTTCACGGCCTTCGCCGCGCGTTACCGCGACGCGGCGGCCGACCCCAGCGCGACCGACCCGTCCGTCGCGGCGCTGGCCGCTGCGCTGACGGCGGGCGCGGGCGACGAACGCGAGAAGGCGCGGCGCCTCTACGACTGGGTGCGCTTCAATATCCGCTACGTGGCGCTGTTTCTCGGCGAGACCGAGGCGGTGCCGCATCGCGTAGTGGACATCCTGCGCAACCGTTACGGCGACTGCAAGGACCACGTCGCGGTCTTCACGGCGTTGCTCGCGGCGGCGGGCATACGTTCGGAGGCGGCGCTGCTCAATCTCGGCCCGGTCTATTCGCTGCCCGACGTGCCGGGGTATGGCGCCGATGCGATCAATCACGTGATTACCTGGTTGCCGGACCTTGGCCTTTTTGCGGATACGACCGCGGGCGGGGTCGCGTTCGGCTATCTGCCGGCGGGCGTGATGGACCGTCCGGCGCTGCTCGTGGACGACGGCGTGCTCGTGCGCACGCCGGCGACGCAGTTGCGCGCGCGCAGCGCGAAGCTCGCCGTCGAGGTGGGGCGCGACGGCGACGCCGGGTATCGCTATTACGTCGAGGACGAAGGCGCGGGGGCGGAGCCCGAGCGCAACACGTTTCGCCGCTCGACGCGCCAGACGGCGCAGCAGTTGGCTGCGCAGCGCTTGCGGGCAACAGGCCTTTCCGGCACGGCCCGCATCGGGACCGGACCGCTCGACGCGACGTTTGGCCCGTTTGCGACCACCATCACGGGCACCCTCGATCACGTTGTCTGGCCCGATGGCACGACGGCGCTGCCCGCGCTATCGAGCCTCTCGGGCGGCATCGCCACCCAGGTGGACTACTGGCTCGCCCAGCCGCGCAGAACGCAGCCCTGGGCCTGCGTCGGCGGGGATTTCGACGAAGCGGGGCAGATCGTGCTGCCGGCGACCGTGCGCGTGACCGACGTGCCGGAAGACGTGAGCGTGACGGGCGGCCCGCTCGCCTATACGGCGCATTACCTGTTCGATCCGGGTTCGCGCACGGTGCAGGTCGTGCGCCGTCTTTCGGCGCACTTCGGCCATCAGATGTGCTCGGTCGCCGAGTTCGAGCAGATGCGCGATACGCTGTTGCGCATCGAGCGCGATACGCATGCGCAGATCGTCGTGCGCGCGCGGGACGGCGGGGCGGGGGCCTAACCGCCCTGGGTCGTTACCGGCACCCAGACGCCTTTCTTCACGAGATAAAGCGTGGACGCGCCATTGCGCAGCGAGCCGTCGCGCTCGAAGGCGACATGGCCGGTGACGCCGTCGAAGGCGATCATCTTCAGCGCGCTGCGGTACACGTCGGGCTGTGCCGACCTGGCGAGGACCATGGCATGGATCGCCGCCCACGCGGCATCGTAGCCGAAGGGCGCATAGGCGAGCACGTCGGTGCCGTAGCGGCTCCGGTATTTCTGGGCGAAACGCGGGCCGTCGGGTAACTGCGCGAGCGGCCGGCCGTACTCCCATGACATCGCGCCTTCGGCCGCGGCGCCCGCGTCCTGGATGAAGGCCGAGTTGACCACGCCGCCGCCGCCCACGAACTGCGGCGTCATGCCCAGGGTTTTCATCTGCCGGACGATGGCGGCCGCCTGGTGCGCGAGGCCGCCGAAGTAGACGAGGTCGGCGTCGGTGCGTCGAATCCTTGCGAGCTGCGTCGCGAAGTCGTCGGTATTGCTGGTCGCGAATTCGCGCGCGACGACATTGCCGCCATGCGCGCGCACGGTGCGCTCGAACACGTCGGCCTCGCCCTGACCGAAGGCGCTGCGGTCGTCGATGATGGCGATACGCTTGACCTTCATCGTGTCGACGGCCCATGCGCCCGCAATGCCCGCGTTCTGCGCATCGTTCGAGATCACCATGAACACGTTCGCAAAGCCCTGCGAGGTAAGCGTGGGATTGGTGGCGGCGGGATCGATCATCGGAATGCCCGCGGTCTCGTAGATGCGCGAAGCGGGAATCGCCGTGCCCGAGTTGAAGTGGCCGACCACGGCCGAAACGCCCAGGTTCACGAACTGCGCCGCGGCTTGCATGCCGAGGCGCGGATCGCCCTGGTCGTCGAGCGGCACGAGTTCGAAGTGCGCGGTCTGGTCGCCGATCTTGATACCCTGCGCGTTCGCCTCGTCGAGCGCGAGCTGCACGCCGTTCTCGAGGTCGTGGCCGTAGTTCGCATCGTCGCCTGTCAGTGGCGCGACGAAGCCGATGCGTACGGTGAGCGGCGTAGCCGCGAGGGCGTTGGATATCGCGCCGGGGGCCGTGATCCCTACCGCGACGGATACCGCGGTCGATACCAGGCCGGCGACCACGGCCGCGAGCAGGGTAGCGGCGAGAGTCGGCGGGGCCAGCGGTCTCATCGTGACTCCTTGCGCCGCGAAGGCGCGGTGTGCCCGCACAGGCAGGCCGAACGCCGCGCGGCGCTCAATGGCCGCCCTGCATCTCCAGCAGCGTTTCGCGCAGTTGCATGAGCGGCGCCTTCGTTGCTGCGTCGGCCCAGTCTTCGAGGTCGTCGAGCGCGCGATTGCAGCCGTCGAGCACCACGTCGAGATCGACCGCCACGCCGTTGGCGAGCGCGAAGCGCAGCGTTTCTTCAAACCGCTCGCACTCGTCCTCGCCATAGGCGATGTCGAGGTTGTCGGCGATCGTCTGCGCGATGTCGCTGCGGGCGCGGTCTTCTTCGTCCACGAAATCGATGATGCCGCGCGCCACCTCGGGCGCGTGATAGAGCGCGATGTCGAGCCATTGGGCGGCGTCGAAGTCGCTCTCGTGGCTCTGCGTTTCGAAGTACTCGATCGCTTCCTGTTCGTGCGTTTCGCCGGCGTCGACGGCCAGACAAAGCTGTTCGAAATACTCTTCCTGTTCGCTGCGGATCGGATGGGACATCGGCCATTCTCTTCAATCAATCTGCGCAACGTGCGCGGCCCGCATTATAGGCTGCGCCGGACGTCCTTTCGGGGCATTTCAGGGGGCATCCGCCGCCCAGGCGTCGAACCATTCGCGCGGCCGCGCAATCTGGTCCTGCGCGGCGACGATCTCCAGCTCGTAGCGGCCGGCGTCCCACGTCGCCTTCACGACGGCGTTCACGGCCGCGAGCGTGTGCTCGAAAGCGGGGCGCAGGGTGTCGCCCAGCATCTGCCGCGCGACGAACACGGCGCTCGTCACGTCGCCCACGCCCACGGGCTGGCGCGCGAACGGGTAGAGCGGGCGCTGCGCGACCCATGCTTCGCGCTCGGTCACGACGAGCATGTTGAAGCGGTCGGCGGGGCTGTTGCGGTCCAGCAGATGCTTGACGAGGATCACCTTCGGGCCGCGGCGCAGCAACTGGCGGCACGCCGCGACGGCTTCCTCGACGGTTTCGATCTCGCGGCCCACAAGCCGCTGCAGCTCGCCGTGGTTCGGCATCATCGCGTCGGCCACCCCGGGCATGTGCTTGACAAGAAACTCTTCGATGCCGGGCTCCACGCGGCAGCCGTTGGCCGTGCCCATCACCGGGTCGCAGAAGTAGCGCGCATGCGGATTGGCGGCTTTCACGACGCGCACGATATCGATCACGGCCTCGGCCTGCTCCGGCGTGCCGAGGTAGCCCGAGAGCACGGCGTCGCAGCGCGGCAGCACGCCGATCGCGCCCATGCCCTCCACGAGTTCGACCATCTGCCCGGGGGCGATGGCGCTGCCGGTCCAGTGGCCGTACTGCGTGTGATTGGAGAACTGCACGGTGTCGAGCGGCCAGACATTCACGCCGAGCCGCCGCATCGGGAACACGGCCGCGCTGTTGCCGGCGTGGCCGAACACGACGTGGGACTGGATGCTCAAGACGTTTTTCATGGATCGATCCGCGGTTTCTTATGGCGTCGGGCTGGGTCCGGCGGGATACGGGGCGGGGCATGGGGCAGGGGCATGGGGCGCGCCTCCGCGTGCTCGCACGTGCCCGTGAGGGCGCTGCAGCAACGATAACCGAATTCGGTTCCCCCGGTCGATCACCGCGCGTAGGCGGTGTTGCGCGAAATCGCCAGTCTGCGGGGCGTGCGGGCCCGTCAGGCCAGCTCGCGATAGAGCGCCATGTAGCGCTGTGCGGAGGCGGCCCAGCCGAAGTCCTGCTCCATGCCGCGGCGGCGCGTCTCGCGCCAGTCGCGGCTTCGCGCATAGAGCGCGAAGGCGCGGCGGATCGCGGCCGCCAGCGCGTCGGGCTCGAAGCGCTCGAACACGAAGCCGGTTGCGAGGCCGTCGGCGAGGTTTTCGAGCGAGGCGTCCACGACCGTGTCCGCGAGGCCGCCCACGCGATGCACGAGCGGCAGTGCGCCGTAGGCGAGCGCGTAGAGCTGGGTGAGCCCGCAGGGCTCGAAGCGCGACGGCACGGCCATCACGTCGGCGCCCGCGACGATCGCGTGCGCGAGCGTCTCGTCGAAGCCGAGCTCGACGGCGACGGCATCGGGGTGCTGGCGCGCCGCGCGCGTATAGCCTTGTTCCAGACTCGCGTCGCCGGTGCCGAGCACCACGATCTGGCCGCCGCGCGAGACGATCTCGGGCAGGGCGGCGAGCAGCAGGTCGAGGCCTTTTTGCTCGGTCAGGCGGCTCACCACGCCGAACACGGGTGCGTCGTGCTTCTGCGCGAGCTTCATGCGCACCTGCAGCTCCGCCTTGCAGCGCAGCTTGCCGCTCATGCGCGTGGCCGAGTAGCGTGCCGCGATCGCAGCATCGCTGGCGGGATTCCAGACGGCATAGTCCACCCCGTTGAGGATGCCGACAAGGTCGTGCGCCCGGCCGCGCAGGAGTGCTTCGAGTCCGCCGCCCTGGGCGACGGTCTGGATCTCGCGCGCATAGGTGGGGCTCACGGTCGTGATCTTGTCGGCGTAGTAGAGCCCCGCCTTCAGGAACGAGAGCTGGCCGTAGAACTCCACGCCATGCATGTCGAAGAAGTCCGCCGGCAGGCCGAGGCTGGCGAACTGCTGCGCGGGAAAGATGCCTTGATAGGCGAGGTTGTGAATCGTGAACACCGAGCGCGCCGGCGCCGCCTCGGGCGCAAGGCCGCGCGCGAGCGCCGCCGCCCGCAGGTAGGCCGGCGCGAGGCCCGCATGCCAGTCGTGCGCCTGCACGACACGCGGCGCCCAGTCCGGATCGGCGTGCTGCGCGAGCTGCGCGGCCGCCCAGCCGAGCAGCGCGAAACGCTGGGCGTTGTCGCCCCAGGGAACGTGTTCGCCGTCCAGATACGGGTTGCCGGGCCGTGAGTAGAAGTCGTCGGCGCGGATCATGTAGACGGGCAGGCCGTTCTCCGGCAGGCGTCCCAGTTCCAGTGTCGCTTCGCGGGCGCCGAAGGTGCGGCCAAGGCGCGCGACGGGCCGCAGATCGGCGAGGCCCGCCGCGACCGGCACGAAGCCTGGCAGGAGGAGGCGCGCATCGGCGCCTTGCTCGATCAGCGCAGCCGGCAGCGCGGCCGTCACGTCGGCGAGGCCGCCCGTCTTCAGGAGCGGATAGAGTTCGCTGGCTACATGCAGGACGCGGATGGTCATCGCTCGGGGAACCTCAGGGTGTTGGTCAGCCGTGCACGCGCTCCAGCGCCTCGCGCGTGACGAGCACGACGCCGTTTTCGGTCCGGTAGAAGCGCTCGCCGTCGCGCACCGGGTCTTCGCCGATCACGGTGCCGTCGGGGATCTCGCAGCCGCGGTCCACCACGACCTTGCGCAGGCGGCAGCTCGTGCCCACCGTGACCTGCGGCAACAAGACTGCCTCGGCAATGTTGCAGAAAGACTTCACGACGACATTCGAGGAGAGCACCGAGCGCGAAAGCTGCGATCCCGAGATGACGCTGCCGCCGCAGACGATGAGATTCGTGCCGGAGCCCTGCAGGCCGTTGAGGTCGCGCACGAACTTGGCGGGCGGCAACTGCTCCTGGTAGGTCCAGATGGGCCAGTTGCGGTCGTAGAGGTCGAGCGCGGGGATGGTCGAGGCGAGGTCGAGATTGGCGGCCCAGTAGGCGTCGATCGTGCCCACGTCGCGCCAGTAGGGCTCGGCGGACGGGTCCGAGGTGACGCACGAGAGGCTGAACGGATGGGCGACCGCGAGCCCTTCCGTGACCACGCGCGGAATGATGTCCTTGCCGAAGTCGTGGTCGGTCGCGGACATGGCGATATTTTCTTCGAGCAGCTTGATGAGGTAGGCCGTGTCGAACACATAGATGCCCATGCTGGCGAGGGCGACGTCGGGGTGCCCCGGCATGGCGGGCGGATCGTCGGGTTTCTCGACGAAGCCGATCACGCGGCGCGACTCGTCCACGGCCATCACGCCGAACGCGCGCGCGTCGAGCCGGGGCACCTCGATGCAGCCTACCGTGCACTCGGCGCCGCTTGCCGCGTGGTCGGCCACCATGCGCGTGTAGTCCATCTTGTAGATGTGGTCGCCGGCCAGCACGACCACGTACTTCGGCGAGATCGAGCGGATGATGTCGAGGTTCTGGTAGACGGCGTCGGCCGTGCCGCGGTACCAGTGCGCGCCTTCCACGCGCTGCTGCGCGGGCCACAGGTCGAGGAACTCGTTGAACTCGCCGCGCAGGAAACCCCAGCCGCGCTGCAGATGGCGCAACAGCGAGTGCGCCTTGTACTGAGTGACGACGGCGATGCGCCGTATGCCCGAATTCAGGCAGTTGGAGAGGGCGAAGTCGATGATGCGGTATTTGCCGCCGAAGTGGACGGCCGGTTTGACGCGCTTGTTCGTGAGCGGGCCGAGCCGCGTACCGCGCCCGCCCGCGAGCACGATGGCAAGCGTGGTGCGCTGCAGATCGTTGAGGGTTGCCGGAGTTTCCATGAATGTCTCCATGTCTCTTTGTTTTGCCCCCCGAAAGGGCCGGCCCGGCGCATGGTTTATGAGGTTTGTGACTGCTTGCGCGGCCGGCGTTCTCGTTCGCCTGCATAGACTGTTCTAGCACCGAATCGCGCGCAGTGCGAATGTGGTGCGAATCGCCGCGCGTGCGCGGGTGCAGCAAATGGGCCGTGCGGAGGAGGGGCAGCGTGGCGGCGAGCGTGCCGCATCGCGGCTAGAATCGGCGGCTGGCGTGCTGGCGTGCTGGCGTGCTGGCGTGCTGGCCTGCCCGCGCCGTGTTGACCGATTCGAAGACCGACTGCCTCCCTCGCTCATGATCTTGACCCTCACCCGCAAGCTTTCCCTCTTCGCCATCGCCTGCTGCGCCGCCGCGCTATGCCAAACCGCGCGGGCCGGCGACGAGCCGGCCTTCGGGCCGGAGCTGCAGGGCTTTGCCTACCCGTATACGGTGCAGGACTTCGCGTTCACGTCGCAGGGCCAGGCGTTGCACATGGCCTACATGGACGTGCATCCGGCCACGCCCAACGGCCGCACGGTCGTGCTGCTGCATGGCAAGAACTTTTGCGGCGCGACGTGGGAGCAGACGATCGGCGAGCTCGCGGCCGCCGGCTACCGCGTGATCGCGCCCGACCAGATCGGTTTCTGCAAGTCGAGCAAGCCCGTCGCCTACCAGTTCAGCTTCCAGCAGCTCGCACGCAATACGCATGCGTTGCTCGCTTCGCTCGGCGTCGGGCGGGCGACGATCATCGGCCATTCGACGGGCGGCATGCTGGCGGTGCGCTACGCGCTGATGTACCCGCAGGAGACCGAGCAGCTCGTGCTCGTGAACCCGATCGGCCTCGAAGACTGGAAGGCGCTGGGCGTGCCCGCGCTCTCCGTCGACGACTGGTACGGCCGCGAGCTGAAGACTACCGCCGAAGGCATCCGCCGCTACGAACAGGCCACGTACTACGCGGGACAGTGGCGCCCCGCGTACGAGCCCTGGGTGCAGATGCTGGCGGGCATGTACCGCGGTCCGGGCAAGGCGCAGGTGGCGTGGGATTCGGCGCTGCTCTACGACATGATCTACACGCAGCCGGTGGTCTACGAGTTCGGCCAGTTGCGCATGCCCACGCTGCTTCTCATCGGCGACAAGGACACGACGGCCATCGGCAAGGACGTCGCGCCGCCCGAGGTGCGCGCGAAGATCGGCCACTATCCGGCGCTGGCGAAGGCGGCGCAGCGGGCGATACCGCATGCCACGCTGGTCGAGTTTCCGGATCTGGGCCATGCGCCGCAGATGCAGGACCCGCAGGCTTTCCATGCGGCCTTGCTCGAAGGGCTCGCCGCGTTGCCCGAGCAGCACTGAACGTCGTGCCGGGGGAGGCGGCTGCACGCCCCCGGGCGCTTACTGCGCTGCCGAGAGCGCCTCGCGCACTTCGGCGGCGATCTCGAACGAGCGCAGCCGCGCCGCGTGATCGTACATCTGCGCCGTGACGATGAGCTCGTCCGCGGCGGTCTGCTCGATGACCGAGGCGAGCTGGGCTCGCACGGTCTCGGGCGAGCCCACCGCCGAACAGGCGAGCGCGTGCGCGACGCCCGCGAGTTCGAATTCGGTGGCCTGGATCTTCGTCACGGGCGGCGGCAACTGCCCCGGCGTGCCGCGCCGCAGGTTCACGAACTGCTGCTTGAGCGACGTGAAGAGAAAGCGGGCTTCGTCGTCGGTATCGGCGGCGAAGACATTGACGCCCACGATCGCGTGCGGCCGCGCCAATTGGGCCGAGGGACGGAACTGCGAGCGGTAGACCCGGAGCGCGGTGAGCAGGTGATCGGGGGCGAAATGCGAGGCGAAGGCGAACGGCAGGCCCATGGCCGCCGCCATCTGCGCGCCGAACAGGCTCGATCCGAGGATGTAGAGCGGCACATTCAGCCCCGCCCCGGGCACCGCGCGCACGCGCTGACCCTCCACCGGCGCGGCGAAGTAGCGCTGCAGCTCGGCGACGTCGTCGGGGAACGCATCGGCGCTCGACTGAAGGTCGCGCCGCAGCGCGCGGGCCGTCGTCTGGTCGGTGCCCGGCGCGCGGCCGAGCCCGAGGTCGATGCGGCCCGGATACAACGATTCCAGCGTGCCGAACTGTTCGGCGATCACGAGCGGCGCGTGATTGGGCAGCATGATCCCGCCCGAGCCCACGCGGATCGTTCGCGTGCCGCCCGCCACGTGACCGATCACGACCGAGGTCGCCGCGCTGGCGATGCCCGTCATGTTGTGATGCTCGGCGAGCCAGTAGCGGCGGTAGCCGAGGCGTTCCGCGTGGCGGGCGAGGTCGAGCGTGTTGCGCAGGGCGACGCCGGCGTCGGAACCGGCCGGAACGGGGGAAAGATCGAGAACCGAGAAAGGGATCATGGCGCGTTGGAGGGGGCGGATGGGCTGCAAGCCGGGTGCAAGGTGGGGCCATTGTGCCCATGCGCGCGGCTTTCTGCTGGCGGCGAACCCGAATCCCTGGCGGCCGTGGGGCTATGCCGGCAAGCCTTTGCGGAGCGGCGGAACCGGGATGCATTGCGATATGCATTCTTTTAATCTGCTAAATGCTGACATAAACCTTTAATTCGCTTTCATTAAATTGCGATTGCGTTTTGCTTACCGGGTATTTCGAAACGTAAATCGTGAAGGCAAGCCGCTAAATGCCTGAAATAATGACGGTTCCCGCATTGTCGGAGAGGGCGAAAAGCAGTGTTGCAGTTCGGTTCAAGCAGTTTCAGGAACGAACTGTTACAATTTTACGCGTTCAGGCGGTTGTGCAGTGAAACCGAATGAGCGTCAGTTATTGTCGAAAATGATGCAGCCGGGTTTTGTGCCGCATCATGTCGCGTGGCATTCAGGGTTGATCTTCTGGCGAGGAATCTGCGCTGCAGTTACGATGCGCGGTTGCCATTTTTCCGAACTTCATGGTTGTGCAAATGTTACGAGGCGATCCGGCCGGGCAGGCCGTCGCAGGGATCGGCGCCGGCGCCCGGCAGTCGTGCCGGCAGTTGCGTGCGCGGCGCGGCGCCTCGCCGGAGGTGAGGGCATGACGACGTCGCTCCCGCTGGCCTCCTGGTTCGTCGTCGCGCTGTGCTGCGTGGTCGCGTTTTACGCGGTCTGCGCGGCGCTGACCATGCCGCGTCTTGGTTCGGCCTCGCTCGTGCGCGAGGCGGCGCGGCGCGCGCGCGCGCGCCGGCCTTCCGGCGTGAGCGTGCTCAAGCCGCTGTGCGGCGCCGAACCCCGTCTGTACGAAAACCTCGCCACCTTCTGCGAGCAGCGTCATCCGCGCTTTCAACTGCTGTTCGGCGTCTCGTCGCCCGCCGATCCGGCCATCGCCGTCGTGCAGCGCCTGCAGGCGGCGTATCCGCATTGCGACATCGAACTCGTGATCGACGCGCGCGTCTACGGCAGCAATCTCAAGGTCAGCAACCTGATGAACCTTGCGGCGCGCTCGCGTTACGACGCGCTGATCGTCGCGGACAGCGACATCGCCGTCGAGCCCGACTATCTGGATATCGTCACGGCGCCGCTCGCCGATCCGAAAGTCGGCGTCGTGACCTGCCTTTACCATGCACGCAGCGTCGGCGGCTTCTGGCCGCGTGTGGGCGCGCTCTTCATCAACGAGTGGTTCGCACCCTCGGTGCGCGTCGCGCACACCACGGGCTCGCGCGCGTTCGGTTTCGGCGCGACGCTCGCGCTCTCGCGCGCCACGCTCGAGCGCATTGGCGGCTTCGCGGCGCTCAAGGACTGCCTCGCCGACGACTACATGCTTGCCCGCTACGCGCGCGACCACGGGCTCGCCACGGTGCTCGCGCCGGTCGTGGTCGAAACCGACGTCGTCGAGCCCACTTTCGGTGCGCTCTGGCTGCGCGAAACGCGCTGGCTGCGCACGATCCGCTCGGTCAATCCGGCGGGTTTCGCCTCGCTCCTCATCACTTTCACGTCGCCGTGGCTCCTGCTGGGCGGCGTGTTGTGCGCGCTGCTTGCCTTGGGTGGCCTGCCGATCGGCGCGGGGCTCGCGGGCAGCAGCAGTTCCGCGGCCATACTGGCGGTGCTCGGCGCGAGCACCGCAGGCGGTATCATCGCGCGTGCGCTGTTGCATGCGCGGGGCAGCGCCAGTTGGCGCGTGTTCTGGCGCGATTTACCGCTCGTGCCCTTGCGCGACGGGCTGCTCGCGCTGCAGTGGCTTGCGGCGGCATTCGGCTCGCACGTCGTCTGGCGCGGCGTGCGCGTGCCGGTGGCCAATCCCGAGGCGGGCGAGCCAGGCGTGGGCGCCTCGGCGCGCCGGCCGGCCGTGGAGGTGTCCGATGGCCGCTGAGTTCGAGACTGGGTTCGAGATTGATGGCGCGGGCCGCGAGGGCGGCGCGCGCGACGATTTGTTCATGTTCATTACTTTTTTGCCCGATACAACCCGGGTTGCCGGAGCACTCATCTCATGAAAACGCTGTTTCTGCAGGCCCCGTCCTATGACGGCTTCGACGGTGGCGCCGGTTCGCGCTACCAGGCAAAGCGCGAGATCCGCTCGTTCTGGTATCCGACGTGGCTTGCGCAGCCCGCGGCACTCGTGCCCGACAGCCGCGTGCTGGATGCGCCCGCCGACGGCCTCTCCGTCGAAGCAACGCTCAAGATCGCCGACGACTACGACCTCATCATCATCCACACGAGCACGCCGTCGTTCCCGACCGACGCGCTCTTCGCCGAGGACCTGAAGAAGCGCAAGCCGTCGCTGCTCGTCGGCATGGTGGGGGCCAAGGTGATGGTCGATCCGCACAACTCGCTCACCGCGAGCGAGGCGATCGATTTCGTTTGCCGCGAGGAATTCGACTACACGTGCAAGGAAATCGCCGAAGGCAAGCCGTTCCCCGAGATCAAGGGTTTGAGCTGGCGCGCGAAGGACGGCTCGATCGAGCACAACGAAGCGCGTCCGATCCTCGAGAACATGGACGAACTGCCGTTCGTGGCGCCCATCTACAAGCGCGACCTGAAGATCGACAACTACTTCATCGGCTACCTGAACTTCCCGTACGTCTCGATCTACACGGGTCGCGGTTGCAAGTCGCGCTGCACGTTCTGCCTGTGGCCGCAGACGGTCAGCGGCCACCGCTACCGCACGCGTTCGGTCGAGAACGTGCTTGCGGAAGCGAAGTGGATTCGCGACAACATGCCGGAAGTCAAGGAACTGATGTTCGACGACGACACCTTCACCGACGACCTGCCGCGCGCCGAAGCCATCGCGATCGGTCTGGGCAAGCTCGGCATGACGTGGTCGTGCAACGCCAAGGCCAACGTGCCGTACAAGACGCTCAAGGTCATGAAGGAAAACGGCCTGCGCCTGCTGCTCGTGGGTTTCGAGTCGGGCGACGACCAGATTCTCGTGAACATCAAGAAGGGCGTGCGCACGGACTTCGCGCGCCGCTTCAGCGCGGACTGCAAGAAGCTCGGCATCAAGATCCACGGCACCTTCATCCTGGGCCTGCCGGGCGAAACGCAAGAGACCATCAAGAAGACGATCGAGTACGCGAAGGAAATCAATCCGCACACGATCCAGGTCTCGCTCGCCGCGCCCTATCCGGGCACGACGCTCTACAAGCAGGCTGTCGAGAACGGCTGGATGGAAGAGAACAAGACCATCAATCTCGTGAGCAAGGAAGGCGTGCAGCTCGCGGCGATCGGCTATGCGCATCTGTCGCGCGACGAGATCTATCACCATCTCGAACAGTTCTATCGCCAGTTCTATTTCCGCCCGTCGAAGATCTGGGAAATCGTGCGCGAAATGCTCACGAGCTGGGACATGATGAAGCGCCGCCTGCGCGAAGGCGTGGAGTTCTTCCGCTTCCTGCGCGCCCACGAGGCATGATGGACCGGCCGCCCCGCCACAGTGGGCAAGACCGGCGCGCGCTCATCTTCACCGCCGACGACTTTGGCCTGCACGAGCGGGTCAATGTCGCGGTCGAGCGTGCGCATCGCGAGGGGGTGCTCGATGCCGCGAGCCTGATGGTGGCCGCGCCCGCGGCCGCCGGCGCCGTGGCGTGCGCGCGGCGCCTGCCATCCTTGCGCGTGGGGCTGCATCTGGTGCTGGCCGACGGAGCGGCGATGCTGCCGCGCACGCAGATTCCCGCACTCGTCGATCGGGAAGGGCGCTTCGGCCAGAACATGGCGCTGGACGGCGTGCGCTTTTTCTTCCTGCCGCACGTGCGTGCGCAACTCGCGAAGGAGATTCGCGCGCAGTTCGAAGCGTTCGCGGCGACCGGGCTCGCGCTCGATCACGTGAACACGCACAAGCACTTCCATCTGCATCCCACCGTGCTCTCGCTGATCCTTTCGATCGGCCGCGAGTTTGGCCTGCGTGCCGTGCGCCTGCCGCTGGAGGCCGGCGCGCCCCTCGCGCTCAAGCCCTGGCTCGCGCTCGTGCGCGCCCGCCTCGCGCGCGCGGGCATTGCGCACAACGACTTCGTGGTGGGCATCGCGAAGACGGGCGCGATGGACGAGGCGGTGCTGCTCGACGCCATCGCGAACCTGCCCGAAGCGGGCGTGGGCGAAATCTACTGCCATCCGGCCATCGCGGCTGAAACGGGCGAGGGCGCCATTACGCCTTCCATGCAGACCTATCGCCACGCCGACGAACTGGCGGCCTTGATGTCGCCGCGCGTTGCGCAGGCGCTCGCGGCGGCCCGCGTGCGTCATGGCGGTTTTACGGATGTGTTCTACGGCGGCGAGGCGCAGGCCGGCGCCCACGCGCTCGCGCGGGAGCCGCAGCCGTCATGAAGTGGCTTCAGTGGCTGGGCCTGCCCGTCGGCATCGCGGTTCTGATCGCGCTCGCGATCCACGACGGCGCGCACGACATCGTGCATGCCGTCGGCGTAGCGGGTCCGGCGCTGCTCTGGCTCGTACCGTTTCACGCGCTGCCGCTTTTGCTCGATGCACACGCGTGGCGTTTGCTGCTCGGCAAGCGTCTGCCGCTCGGTTTCCTCTGGTGGATTGCCACCGTGCGCGAGGCCGTCAGTCGCCTCCTGCCCGTGATGGGCGTGGGTGGCGAGGTCGTCGGCATACGGCTGGCGCGCTGGCGCATGCGCGACGGCAGCTTCGTTACCGCCTCGGTGATCGTGGAAGTACTCATCACTATCGCCGTGCAGTACGCGTTCTCGGCGCTCGGCCTCGTGCTGATCGTCGCCGCAACCGGCAACGGCGGGTCGCTCCACACCATCACCACGATCGGCCTTGCGCTCGTGCTCACGATGCCGTTCCCCGTGATCGCCGTCCTCATGCTGCGGCGCGGCGGCGTGTTCCACAAGATCGAGCGCTGGGCCGCCCGCATGTTCGGCGCCGGGCATCCGCTCGTGATCGGCATCGACGGCCAGCAGCTCGACCGCGATCTGGACGCGCTGATGTCTCGCACGGGCCTGATGTTCCGCACTTTTAGCTGGCAGTTGGCCGGCTATATGCTGGGCGCCTTCGAGACCTGGTGGGCGCTGCGGCTTCTGGGTTTTCCGGTGTCGGTCGAGGGGGCGCTCGCTATCGAAGCGCTGACCCAGGCCGTGCGCCACGCGGCCTTCATGGTGCCGGCGGGGCTCGGTATCCAGGAGGCCGCCGTGGTGCTGCTCGCGCAACTCTTCGGCGTGGGCCCCGATGTGGCGTTTTCGCTCGCGCTCGTCAAGCGGATGCGCGAAGTGGTGTTTGGCTGCCTTGCGCTGCTTTCCTGGCAGGGCGCGGAGATCGTGCGCACGCGCCGCTTTCCTGGCCGTGGCGCAGTGTTCGAGCAGGCGAACGACGTCACGGCGCGTGGCACGGTTCGTTCCGGGCAGCACGAAGAGGTTCGCTAAAGGGTACATTGAGGGTACATTGGCGAAATCCTCCGACAAGGCGCGCCTTTCTCCGGTGCGCCTGCGGACCGTTCGTTATCCCGATTCGCAGGACCATGAAACTCAACTTGCAGGCGAGCCGGTTCGCTTTCGCCGCGCTCGCCGTGGCGGCGATGCTTGCGCTCACCGGCTGTAACGACCGCCAGACCGATTCCATGTGGCAGACGCTCAAAGCCTTCTTCGATTCGGTGAAGCCTGATGTGCTGCTGCTCAAGGGCCTCACCCCGGGCGTCTCGACGCTCGATGACGTGCGCCGCCAGATGGGCAGGCCCGAGACCGAGCGCCTCTTCGACAACGGCTCGCGCCGCCTCGAATACCCGCGTGGCCCGCAGGGCCTGAACACCTACATGGTGGACATCGGACCGAACGGACGGCTCGTCGCGATCACTCAGGTCCTCACGGCCGGGAACTTCGCGAAGATCCGCCTCGGCATGTCCGAGGACGAGGTGCGGCAACTGCTCGGCAAGCCCGGGCAGATCGCGGCGTTCCGCCTCAAGAAAGAGACCGTGTGGAGCTGGAAATGGCTCGAAGGCGGAGTCGAGCGGGAGGCGTTCTTCAATGTGCACTTCGGACCGGACGGCCGGGTCGTGACGACCTCGCGCTCGGACGTGAACCGCGGGCACTGAGCGGCGGGAGGCCAGAATCATGCAGCGACGGCGTACTCCTCGTATCGGGCTCGTGCTAGGCGGCGGCGCAGCACGCGGCTGGGCGCATATCGGCGCGATCCGCGCGCTCGAGGAAGCCGGCATCAAGCCCGATGTCGTGTGCGGCACGTCGATCGGCGCGCTGGTTGGCGCGGTTTATGCGAACGGCGATCTCGACTGGCTGGAGGAATGGGTCGGCAAGCTCACGTGGCAGACCGTGGTGCGGCTGCTCGACCTGCGCTTTTCGGGCGGCCTGCTTGGTGGACGCAAGGTGATCGACGTCTTCGCGAACAAGTTCAACGGGTGTGGCATCGAGGAACTGGCGCTGCCGTTCACGGCGATTGCCACCGAACTCGATACCGGCCGCGAGGTATGGCTGCGCGACGGCGCCGTAGCCGAGGCGGTGCGCGCCTCGATTGCGATTCCCGGTCTTTTCACGCCGATCTGGCACGACGGCGTATGGCTCGTGGACGGGGGGCTCAGCAACCCGGTCCCGGTTTCCGCCGCGCGCGCGATGCGCGCCGACTGCGTGATCGCCGTCGACCTCAATCACGACCTCCTGAACGGCCGCGATCTGGGCGGCATGATCGATACCGTGCCGCGCGAGGTTCCTGTGGCGGCCGCCGGTATGCCGCCAGCGAGCGAGGGGGAGGAGGGTCACGAGGCCGATCAAGAGTCGGAACCGCCAGAAGAGGCTGGCCCGCCGTTGGTCCTGCGCCGCAACGGCAAGCCCTTCCCGCGCTGGCTCCAGCCTTCGGCGACGGCCGGCAGCGACGACGTGCGTCTCGCGCCGCCGCCCAGCGCGCGCGTGCCGTCGTTGCTGAGTTCGATTGCGCAGAGCATCGACATCATGCAGGTGCGCATCACGAGGAGCCGTCTCGCGGGCGAGCCCGCCGACGTGCTGATCCAGCCGCGCCTTGGCGGCATGGGCATTTTCGACTTTCACCGCGCGGCGCCTGCCATCGCGGAAGGGCGCGCGGCCGTGCAGTACATGCTGCCGGCGATACGCGCGCAGTTGGGGATGGAGTAAAGCGCGGCGCCTGGGGCGCGCCTCGGGCGTCTCGCCGCTACAGATTTAGAATGCCGGCGACGGCAAACCGGGCTGCTTCCAGTTCTTCTTCTGTCGCCGCCTCGCCCCGGTGACGCCAGATTCGTCCCCTCAGGGACAGCGTGGTGATTTGATCCGCCATCGCGACGCACGGCCTGCTGAGGCCGCTGATCGGGATTTCCGATTCCCAGCCGTGAATGGTGCTGGTAATGGGCAGCCCGATGAAGCGGCTTGTCAGTTCGTTGAATTCGGCGGCCGTGAGCACGAGGGCCGGCCGGTAGCCGTCCTGCTCATTGCCTGCGCCCGGCCCCACGTTGAGCCAAACAATATCGCCTGCATCGGGTGTTCCGTTCTTCATGCGTTCTCACCATGGGTCAAAACGCGTCGGGTCATCGGGACCACCGATTTCGGAGCCCTGCGGTTCGCCGAAGTCGACGAGCGGATGCTGCGCCAGCCGCTTCTCGCGCAATTGCTGCAGATACCGCTCGCGCGAAAAGCGCCGGATTGCCGTATGAGGGCGAATCGTGAGCACACCGTCTTCGACTTCCATTTCGATCTCCTGGCCTTCGGCAAACGCCAGCTTTGCGGCAACGCTGGCCGGGATTCGCACCGCAAGGCTATTTCCCCAACGCTTGAGGGTCTGAATAGACATTTAACATCTCCTTGGGTTTGTCCACCAATCTGCCGAACGGCCTGCCAATACGATGTATCGACGCGTTGATACATGCTGGATCGTACTCTGCCGGCACTCTTGTGTCAACGCGTTGATACATTGCCTGCGGAACGTCCGCGACGGCCCAGCCAGCGCGCGAGGTGCGCCGCACGGCCTATCGAAAAAACGCCTCCAAACTTGCGAAAACGCTCCGCCCGGCGGAGCGGCGTCGCTTCGGCTTTCAATTTCATCGCGCCCGCGAAGACAGGGGCTGCTGTGGCCGCCGGCCCGCATGAGGCAGCGGATGCTGCACTGCAATATTTCAGGTGCCGACGATTGAGCGATCCTTTTTGCCCTGCGACGATCCGCGCACATTCTCCCGGCGCCGCGCACGGCGTGGCCGCCGGGGGAAGCCGACAACGATTTCCCCGGAGACGCGCGTGTTCCTCTACGGCTTTGGCCCGATTCTCCTCGCCGGCACGATCCAGACCGTCGAGCTTTCGCTGCTCTCGCTCGGCGTGGCCGTGCTGCTGGGCCTGATCGGCGCGGCGGCGAAGCTCTCGCCCAACCGGGCGCTCTCGGCGGCGGCGACCGCCTATACCACGCTGATCCGTTCGGTGCCGGACCTCGTGCTGATGCTGCTGCTGTTCTACAGCATCCAGATTGGCGTGAACGAGGCCACCGACGCGCTCGGCATGGCGCAGATCGACATCGACCCGTTCGTGGCCGGCGTGCTGACGCTCGGCTTCATCTACGGCGCGTATTTCACCGAAACCTTCCGGGGCGCCTTCCTCGCCGTGCCGCGCGGCCAACTGGAAGCGGGCTACGCCTACGGCATGAGCGGTGCGCGCGTGTTCGCACGCGTCCTGTTTCCGCAGATGATGCGCTTCGCGCTGCCGGGCATCGGCAACAACTGGCAGGTGCTCGTGAAGGCGACGGCGCTCGTTTCGATCATCGGCCTCGCCGACGTCGTGAAGGCCGCCCAGGACGCGGGCCGCAGCACCTTCAATCTGTTTTTCTTCCTCCTCGTGGCCGCCGCGATCTACCTGGCGATCACGACCGTCTCGAACTTCGCGCTGATCTGGCTCGAACGCCGCTATTCGGCGGGCGTGCGTCACGCGCAACTCTGACGAGCGGGGACCACGCCTCATGAACGAGATCATTCAGCAGTTCGGCAAGGCCTTTCTCTACTGGGACGGCGAACATGTTTCGGGCCTCGCGATGACGCTGTGGCTGCTCGTCGTTTCCGTCGGGTTCGGCTTCGTGTTCTCGGTGCCGCTCGCGGTGGCGCGCGTATCGAAGCGCCGCTGGCTCTCGGTGCCCGTGCGCTTCTACACCTATGTATTCCGCGGCACGCCGCTCTATGTGCAGTTGCTGCTCATCTATACGGGCGTGTACAGTCTCGCCTTCGTGCGCGCCGAGCCGCTGCTCGACGCGTTTTTCCGCAGCGGCCTGAACTGCGCGATCCTCGCGTTCGCGCTCAACACCTGCGCGTACACGACCGAGATTTTCGCCGGCGCGATCCGCGCGACCTCGCACGGCGAGGTGGAAGCCGCGCGTGCCTACGGCATGAGTCCGTTCACGCTGTACTGGCGCGTCGTGCTGCCCTCGGCGCTGCGCCGCGCGCTGCCGCTGTACAGTAACGAAGTGATTCTGATGCTGCATGCCACGACCGTCGCCTTCACCGCCACGGTACCCGACATCCTGAAGGTCGCGCGCGACGCCAACTCGGCAACGTACCGCTCGTTCGAGTCGTTCGGCTTCGCGGCGCTCATCTACTGTGCGGTATCGTTCGTGCTGGTGGCCGCGTTCCGCCGTGCCGAACGCCGCTGGCTCGGCTATCTCGCCGTGCGCAAGCACTGACGCGCTGCTCCACATAGCCCCGAGCCCCACCGGAATCAAGAAGGAGACCCATCTTGTCCCAGACGACGCAAAATGCGCAAAACGTGCAGAACGCAGCCCGCTCCGCGACCGAGGCGAGCACGAGCAAACTGATCGCGCGCGACATCCACAAGCGCTATGGCGACCACGAGGTGCTCAAGGGCGTTTCGCTCGATGCGAAGAAGGGCGACGTGATCAGCATTATCGGCGCGAGCGGCTCGGGCAAGAGCACGTTCCTGCGCTGCATCAATTTCCTCGAGAAGCCGAACGCCGGCGAGATCGTGGTGGACGGCGAGGCCGTGCGCACGAAGGCGGGCCGTGGCGGCGACCTCGAAGTGGCCGATCACAGGCAGCTTCAGCGCATTCGCACGAAGCTCGCAATGGTGTTCCAGCATTTCAATCTCTGGTCGCACATGAACGTGATCGAGAACGTGATCGAGGCGCCCGTGCATGTGCTGGGTGTGCCGCGCCGCGAGGCCGAGGAGCGTGCGCGCGAATACCTCGAAAAAGTGGGTCTCGCGCCGCGCGTGGAGAAGCAGTATCCGTCGCATCTTTCGGGTGGCCAGCAGCAGCGTGTGGCGATTGCGCGCGCGCTGGCGATGCGCCCGGACGTCATGCTGTTCGACGAGCCCACCTCGGCGCTCGACCCCGAACTCGTGGGCGAAGTGCTGAAGGTGATGCAGAAGCTCGCGGAGGAAGGCCGCACCATGATCGTCGTCACGCACGAGATGGGCTTCGCGCGCAACGTCTCGAATCATGTGATGTTCCTGCACCAGGGCCGCACGGAAGAAGAGGGCGCGCCTGCCGACGTGCTCGGCAGCCCGAAGAGCGAACGGCTGCGCCAGTTCCTCTCGGGCAGCCTGAAGTAAGCAGGACCCGCCGCCCGCTGCCCGCCGCAAAGAGGCCTGCATTCCGACGATGATCCGTACCAGCCCCAGCGCGCCCGCGGCGCCGAACGCCGTACCCAACAGCGCCGCGCCCGGCAATCCGCAAGGCGCGGCGCCCGCGCGCGCGGGCCGCACCACGCAGGTGGCGATCGTGGCGCTGCCGCCGGTGTCGATGTCGGGCGTGGGACCCATCGTCGACGCGTTGAGCCTTGCCAACGAGATCGACGGCCGCGCGCTCTACCGCTGGCAGATGCTTTCGTGGAACGGGCGGCCCGTGCCGCTCTCGGGCGGCGCGCAGTGGCCCGCCGACGGCGCTTTCGGCGACGCGCTCGCGTGCGACTGGCTGATCGTCGTGACCGAGCGCTACCAGCAGTTCGCCGACTACCGCCTCTTTCTCGCGAGCCTCGCGCGCGTAGGCCAGCGCACGCCGCTCGTCACGGGCATCCACCACGGCATCTGGTGGCTCGCGATGGCCGGGCAACTGCAGGGCTATCGCGTGGCCGCGAACTGGGAAACGTACCAGCAGTTCGCCGAGCAATTCGAGCGCACCATCGTCACGCAGCACATCTACGAAATCGACCGCGATCGCGCGACCTGCGCGGGCGGTCAGGCAACGCTCGACTTCATGCTGGCGATGATCGGCCGCGACCATGGGCCCGAGCTTGCCGCGCGCATTGCCGACGCGCTTGGCGCGAGCACGCTCAGAAGCGGCGACGAGCGCCAGCGCATTCCTTACGTGACGGCGCCGGGCGAGCGCCATCCGCGCCTGAACGACGCGCTCATGCTCATGGAAGCGAACATCGAGGACCCGCTCACCACCGACGAGATCGCCGGTCTCGTGGGCGTGTCGCGGCGCCAGCTCGAACGGCTCTTTCGCCAGTACCTCGGTGCGATGCCGTCGAAGTACTACCTGGGCCTGCGCCTCGCGAAAGCGCGCTCGCAACTGCAGCGCACGAGCAAGTCGGTCGTGCAGATCAGCCTCGCGTGCGGGTTTTCGTCGGCGGCGCATTTCTCGAATGCCTATCGCGAGCGTTTTGGCGTGACGCCGCGCGAGGATCGCCGCAACTGGATCGAACGCCAGCACGGCGGCGCGGTGGCCGAGCCGCGCGCCGGCGCGCTCGTCGAGCCGCCGGAACCCGCATGAAAGGGCCGGCGCCGCGCACGAACACGTCGGCCTCGAAAGAACGTGTCGCGCATACGCAAGACGTTTGCAGCGCGCTTGCCTACACTGCACCTGTTATCGATGCGCGCACCGCATGCGCGGCGCGTGCTGCCCGAACCCCTGGCTTGCTTTGAGCCTGCCTCGAGACTGAGAGGATCCGCCATGAACGACCAGACTGTGACCCGCAAGACCTTCGACGACGTGATGGTGCCGTGCTTCTCGCCGGCGCCGTTCGTGCCCGACCGCGGCCTCGGCTCGCGCGTATGGGATACCGAAGGCCGCGACTACATCGACTTCGCGGGCGGGATCGCCGTGACGGCCCTCGGCCACGCGCACCCGGAACTGCTGCGCGTGCTGAACGACCAGGGCAGCAAGCTCTGGCACATCGGCAACGGCTACACGAACGAGCCGGTGCTGCGCCTTGCCCGCAAGCTCGAAGCGCTGACTTTCGCCGACCGCGCATTCTTCGCGAATTCGGGCGCCGAGGCCAACGAGGCCGCGCTCAAGCTCGCCCGCCGGGTCGCGTTCGAACGTTTCGGCGAGCAGAAGTTTGAAATCGTTTCGTTCACGCAATCGTTCCACGGCCGCACTTTCTTCACGGTGAGCGTGGGCGGTCAGCCGAAGTATTCGGAAGGTTTCGGGCCGGTGCCGGGCGGCATCCGCCATCTGCCGTACAACGACATCGACGCGGCGCGCGCGGCGATCGGCTCGCAAACCTGCGCGGTGATCGTCGAGCCGGTGCAGGGCGAGGGCGGCGTGATCCCGGCCGATCCGGCTTTCCTGCGCGCGTTGCGCGAGGCCTGCGACGCGCACGGCGCGCTCCTGATTTTCGACGAAGTGCAGACCGGCGTGGGCCGCACGGGCCACTTCTATGCGTACGAAGACACGGGCGTGACGCCCGATATCCTGACGACGGCCAAGGCGCTCGGCAACGGCTTCCCGATCGGTGCGATGCTGACGACCGAAGCGATCGCCGCGCACTTCAAGGTGGGCGTGCACGGCACGACTTACGGCGGCAACCCGCTCGGCGCGGCGATTGCGGGCAAGGTGGTCGATATCGTGAGCGAACCGGCCGTGCTCGCGGGCGTGCGGGCGCGCGGCGAGACGATCCGCGCGAAGCTCGCCGGGCTGCACGAGCGTTTCGACGTGTTTGCCGAGGTGCGCGGCAAGGGCCTTCTGATCGGCGCCGAATTGAACGCGCGCTACGCGGGCCGGGCGAAAGACTTCAACGCGGCGGCGGCCAGCCATGGCGTGATGATGCTGATCGCGGGCCCGGACGTGCTGCGCTTCGCGCCGTCGCTCATCATTCCCGAAGCGGATCTGGCCGAGGGCTTCGTGCGTCTCGAGCAGGCCTTCGAGGACGTCATCGGCGGCTGATCCGCCGACACTCAACCGACACAGGACCGACGATGCTTTTCGTTCGCCCCGCAAGGCTTGCCGACCTCGACGCGATCGCCCGCATGGCGCGTACTGCGCAGCCGGTGCTGCATTCGCTGCCGCATGACCGCGCGGCGCTCGAGGCGCGCATTGCGCTCTCCGAGGATTCGTTTCGCGCCGACGTCGACTTCCCCGGTGAGGAGTTCTATCTTTTCGTGCTGGAAGACCCGGCAACGGGGCGGCTTGTCGGCACGTCGAGCCTCGTGGCGGCGGCGGGCTATTCGGAGCCGTTCTACGCGTTTCGCAACGATGCGCTGATTCACGCCTCGCGCGAACTGCACGTGAACCGCAAGATCCATGCGCTGCAGATGTCGCACGAACTCACCGGCAAGAGCCGTCTGGCGGGCTTTTACATCGACCCCTCGCTGCGCGGCGACGCCGCCGCGCATCTCATGTCGCGCGCTCGCATGATGTACGTGGCGATGAACCGCCGGCGCTTCACGCCCGAGGTGTTCTCGCTGCTGCTCGGCGTGACCGACGAGGCCGGCGTGTCGCCGTTCTGGGAAGCGGTGGGGCGCAAGTTCTTCGGGCGCGATTTCAAGGACATCGAAATGGCCTCCGGCGGGCGCAGCCGCACCTTCATCGCGGAGGTGATGCCGGCGTATCCGATCTACGTGCCGCTGCTGCCCGAAGCCGCGCAGCGCGTGCTGGGGGAGCCGGACCCGAGCGCGCTGCTTGCCTACGAGATTCATCTGGAGGAGGGCTTCGAGCCCGACCGCTATGTCGATATCTTCGACGCGGGCCCCGTGTTGACCGCGCAGGTGGACCGCACGGCTTCAGTGGTCGCCAACGAAAGCCGCACGGTGTGCGAGGCAGCGGAGGGCGCGCCAGGCGCGTCGTGGATGGTCGCGAGCCAGCGTGCGGGCGAATTCCGCTGCGTGCTCGCGAATCTTCCGCCCTTGCCTGAAGGAACGCGAGGCGCGCCGCGCCACGCCGTGCGCGGTGAAGCGCCGCTCGACGCCGCCGCGCGCGCCGCGCTCGGCGTGCAGGACGGCGATAGCGTTTGCTGCGTGCCGCTGTGGCGCGAGACATCGGCAACGGAAGACCAATCGATGGGAGAGTCGCAATGATCGTGGTTCGCGTCGTGCAGACGGGCGATGTGGACGCGCTCGTCGCGCTAGCCCAGGAGACCGGCCCCGGCCTCACCACCTTCAAGCCGGACCGCGACGCGCTGATCGCGCGCATCGCGCGCACGCGGCGCACGCTCGCGAGCGAGGCTGCGCAGGCCGAAGCCGGCTATTTCTTCGTGATGGAAGACACCGCCACCGGCGACGTGGCGGGTGTCTGCGGCATCGAAACGGCGGTGGGCCTGCAGCAGCCGTTCTACAACTACCGCGTGAGCACGGTCGTGCATGCGAGCCAGGATCTCGGCATCTGGACGCGCATGCGCGCGCTCAACATCTCGCACGACCTCACGGGCTATGCCGAGGTCTGCTCGCTGTTCCTCTCGCCGCGCTACCGCACGGGCGGCGTGGGCAGCTTGCTGTCGCGCTCGCGCTTCATGTTCATCGCGCAGTTCCGCGACCGCTTCCCGGAACGCATTTGCGCAGAGCTGCGCGGCCATTTCGACGCGGACGGCACCTCGCCGTTCTGGCGCGCAGTCGGTTCGCACTTCTATCAGATCGACTTCAATGCCGCCGACTACCTGAGCGCGCACGGCCGCAAATCCTTCCTCGCCGAGTTGATGCCGCGCCATCCGGTCTATGTCGAGCTGCTGCCCGACGAGGCACAAGCCGCAGTGGGCCTCACTCATGCCGACACGATTCCCGCGCGCCGCATGCTCGAAGCCGAGGGCCTGCGCTACGAGAATCACGTCGACATCTTCGATGCAGGCCCCGTGCTCGAATGCCATATCGCCGACCTGCGCACGGTGCGCGAGAGCGTGGTGGTGCCTGTCGAGATCGGCACGCTTGAGGTGGGAGTCCAGGATGGACAGGATATAAAGGGCGTGCGCTCACTCGTTTCGAACACGTCGTCCAGCGACTTCCGCGTGGGCTTTGCGCCCGGTACGGTACGCGACGGCGTGTTCACGCTGAACGCCGAGGAAGCGGCGGCGCTGAACGTGGCGGCGGGCGATCCTGTGCGCGTGCTCGGTCCCGCACAAAAGCATCTATAGGAATACTCATGAACGAGCTTTTCATCGATGGGCAATGGTGCGCGGCTTCGGGCCCGGCATTCGCCTCGCGCAACCCGGGCACCGGCGAGACGGTGTGGAGCGGCCAGGCCGCGACCGCGGAAGAGGTAGACCGTGCCGTGAGCGCTGCGCGCCGCGCGTTCGGCGCCTGGTCGCAGACGCCGCTCGAAGCGCGCTGCGAGATCGTGCGCCGCTTCGCCGCGCTCGTCACCGAACGCAAGGAGCAGCTCGCGCAGGCCATCGGCCGCGAGACCGGCAAGCCGCTGTGGGAAGCGCGCACCGAGGCGGCGTCCATGGCCGCGAAGGTCGCGATCTCGATCACGGCCTACGGCGAGCGTACCGGCGAGAAGCGCACGCCGATGGCCGACGGCGTCGCCGTGCTGCGGCACCGTCCGCATGGCGTCGTCGCCGTGTTCGGGCCGTACAACTTCCCGGGGCACCTGCCCAATGGCCATATCGTCCCGGCGCTGATTGCCGGTAACGCCGTGGTGTTCAAGCCGTCCGAGCTTGCGCCCGACGTCGCGCGCGTGACAGTCGAGCTCTGGCGCGAAGCGGGCCTGCCCGCGGGCGTGCTGAACCTCGTGCAGGGCGAGCGCGACACGGGCATCGCGCTCGCGAATCATCGCCAGATCGACGGGCTTTTCTTCACGGGCAGTTCGGACACCGGCACGCTGCTGCACCGGCAGTTCGGCGGCCGGCCCGAGATCGTGCTCGCGCTTGAAATGGGCGGCAACAACCCGCTCGTCGTCGCGCCGGTGGCGGATATCGACGCGGCCGTGCACCATGCGATCCAGTCGGCGTTTCTTTCGGCGGGGCAGCGCTGTACCTGCGCGCGCCGCATTCTCGTGCCGACGGGCGCATTCGGCGATCGTTTCCTCGCGCGTTTCGTCGAGGTGAGCGAGCGCATTGCCGTGGGCGAATACGACGCCGATCCGCAGCCATTCATGGGCGCCGTGATCTCGGCGCGCGCGGCCGCGAAGCTCGTGAGCACGCAGGGCATGCTGATCGAGCGCGGCGCGCGCGCCTTGCTGACGATGGCGCAGCGCGACCCGTCGCTCGGCTTCGTGAGCCCCGCGATTCTCGACGTAACCGGCGTGGCCGATCTGCCCGACGAAGAGCACTTCGGACCACTCGCCCAGGTAACGCGCTACGCGGATTTCGACGAGGCGATCGCGCGGGCGAACGATACGGCCTACGGTCTCTCGGCGGGCCTGCTCGCCGACGACGAAGCGCTCTGGCACCGGTTCGCGCGCGACATCCGCGCAGGCATCGTCAACTGGAACCGTCCCACCAACGGCGCGTCGAGCGGCGCGCCCTTCGGCGGCACGGGCCGCTCCGGCAACCAGCGCCCGAGCGCGTATTACGCGGCCGACTACTGCGCCTACCCGATGGCGTCGGTGGAAAGCGCGCAACTGCAAATGCCCGCGAGCGTTTCGCCGGGCCTGCACTTCTGAAGAGGATCGACGATGCAAACCCTTGAAGCCAACTTCGACGGACTCGTCGGCCCGACCCACAACTATGCCGGCCTGTCGTTCGGCAACGTGGCGTCGCAGAACAACGAGAAGTCCGTTGCGAACCCGAAGGCCGCCGCACGCCAGGGACTCCGAAAGATGAAGCGGCTCGCCGACCTCGGCTTTGCCCAGGGCGTGCTGCCGCCGCAGGAGCGGCCGTCGATCCGCCTCCTGCGCGAGCTCGGCTTCACCGGCAAGGATGCCGAAGCTATCGCGAAGGCCGCGAAGGAGGCGCCCGAACTGCTCGCGGCGGCGAGTTCCGCGTCGGCCATGTGGACGGCAAACGCGGCCACCGTGAGCCCCTCGGCCGACACGCCCGACCGCCGCGTGCATTTCACGCCCGCGAACCTGTGCAGCAAGCTGCATCGCGCCATCGAGCACGAGGCCACGCGCCGCACGCTCGGCGCGATTTTCGCCGATCCGTCGCATTTCGTCGTGCACGACGCGTTGCCGGGCACGCCCGCGCTCGGCGACGAGGGCGCGGCCAACCACACGCGTTTTTGCGCGCAGTATGGCGGGCGCGGCGTGGAGTTCTTCGTCTACGGCCGCAGCGAGTACCGCCGCGGCCCCGAGCCGAAGCGCTTCCCGGCGCGGCAGACCTTCGAGGCGAGCCGCGCAGTCGCGCAGCGCCATGGTCTTGCCGAGGATGCGACCGTGTTCGCGCAGCAGAACCCCGACGTGATCGATGCCGGCGTGTTCCATAACGACGTGATCGCCGTGGGCAACCGCAGCACGCTGTTCTGCCACGAGCTGGCGTTCGTGGAGCAGAAGGCCGTGTACGACGAACTGCGTGGAAAGCTCGCGGCGCACAGCGCGCCGTTCCACGTGATCGAGGTGCCGGATGCGCAGGTGAGCGTGGCGGATGCCGTGTCGTCGTATCTGTTCAACAGCCAGTTGCTGAGCCGCGCGGACGGCACGCAGATCCTCGTGGTGCCGCAGGAATGCCGCGAGAATCCGCGTGTGGCGAACTACCTCGACGAACTCGTTGTGACGAGCGGTCCGATCGACGAAGTGCTCGTGTTCGAGCTGCGCGAGAGCATGAAAAACGGCGGCGGCCCGGCGTGTCTGCGGCTGCGCGTGGCGCTCTCGGAGGCCGAGCGCGCGGCGGTGGCGCCGGGCGTGTGGATCGACGACAAGCTGTTCGCGCGCCTCGACACGTGGATCGAAAAGCATTATCGCGACCGCCTCGCGCCGCACGACCTGACCGATCCGATGCTGCTCGCCGAATCGCGCACGGCGCTCGACGAGCTCACGCAGATCCTCGGACTCGGCTCGCTTTATGACTTCCAGCGCTGATATGCCGCTCGCCGATTTTCTGCGCTACACGCTCGCGGGCGAACGCCCCGCGAGCGACGCCGATGCGCGCGGGACCAGCGCGAGCGGTGCGCGCTGGCAATGGCTCGACGATGGCGTGCTGCAGATCGAGCCGTCACGAGTGGAAGCGGCGACGAGGAGCGTGCTGCTTTCGGCCGGGATTCACGGCGACGAAACCGCGCCGATCGAACTGCTCTCGCAACATGTGGCCGATATCGCGGCGGGGCGCGCGGCGCTTGCGTGCCGTCTGCTGGTGGTGCTGGGCAACGTGGGTGCCATGCGCGAAGCGCGCCGCTATCTCGACGACGATCTGAACCGCCTCTTCGGTGGCCGTCATGCACAGGCAGGGACGAGCGCAGAAGCGCCGCGCGCCGCTGCGCTCGAAATGCATGCACAGCGCTTTTTCACTGCGGCGGCCGACGCGCCGCACGCGCGCTGGCACCTCGACATGCACACGGCGATCCGCGCCTCCGCGTTCGAACAGTTCGCACTGCTGCCGTATATCGGCAATGCGACGAACGCCGCGCTGTCGCGTGCGATGTTCGCGTGGCTCGCCGACGCACGCATCGGCTGTGTGCTGATCCACACGGAAAAGGGCACGACCTATTCGGCGTTCACGGCCGGAACCTGCGGCGCCACGGCCTGCACGCTCGAACTCGGCAAGGTGCAGCCCTTCGGCCAGAACGACCTCGCGCGCTTCGCCAACGCGGATGCAGCCGTGCGCCGCCTCGTGGCGGGCGCGGCACCCGACGCGCATGCGCCGCTGCCGCGCGTCTTTACGGTGATCGGCCAGATCACGAAGCAAAGCGGCGCATTCGAACTGCACGTGGCTGCCGACGTGCCGAATTTCACGCCGTTCGTGCGCGGCACGGTGCTTGCCAACGACGGCGATTATCGCTACGTCGTCGCGCACGACGAAGAGCGCATCGTCTTTCCCAATCCCGCCGTCAAGCCAGGCTTGCGCGCGGGCCTGCTCGTCGTCGAGACGACGGCCGCCACACTCGGCGCGCTTGCCTGAAGCGGCGGCGCGAGCGTGGCGTTCCAGGCGCCGTAGCCGCGCTTGCGCATCCACGACATCCATTTGCAAGTTCGCCCGCGCGCCGCAGCCTCGTGCGCCGACCGACCCCTTGTGCACCCGCTGTACAATTGCGCCCTCGCGGTTGTTGCGGTGCACCACAAAGAGGGCCTCCGTTTGAGCCGCGATATTGGCGCAGCGATCCTGTGCCGGCGCGCCATAGCGCGTCATATCTGACTGGAAAGAGACACATGAAAACGAACTGGAACAAGCTGGCCGCTCTCGCATTCTGCACGGCCGCCACTCTCGCGGCCGGCGCCGCACAGGCCGCCGACATCAAGGAAATCCGCTTCGGCGTGGAGGCGTCTTATGCGCCGTTCGAGTCGAAGTCGCCCGCGGGCGAACTGCAAGGCTTCGATATCGACGTGGGCAACGCGGTTTGCGCGAAGCTCAAGGCGAAGTGCGTGTGGGTGGAGAACTCGTTCGACGGGCTGATTCCGGCCCTCGAGGCGCGCAAGTTCAACGCAATCAACTCGGACATGACGATCACCGAGCAGCGCCGTCAGGCCATCGACTTCACCGACCCGATCTACGCGATCCCGAACCAGATGATCGCGAAGAAGGGCAGCCCGCTTCTGCCGACCGCCGAATCGCTCAAGGGCAAGCATGTGGGCGTGCTGCAGGGCACGATCCAGGAAGCCTACGCGAAGGCGAAGTGGGCGCCGGCGGGCGTCGACGTCGTGCCGTACCAGACCCAGGACCAGATTTACGCCGACCTCGCTTCGGGCCGGCTCGACGCCGCGTTTCAGGACGGCGAGGCTGCCGCGAAGGGCTTCCTGAACCGTCCGCAAGGCGCCGGATTCGCGTTCGCCGGCCCGGCCGTGACCGACGAGAAGCTGCTGGGCTCGGGCGTGGGCTACGGCGTGCGCAAGGGCGACGCGCAGTTGAAAGGCGAGTTGAACGAGGCCATCAAGGAACTGAAGGCGGACGGCACGATCGACCGCCTGGCCGCGAAATACTTCGACGTGAAAGTCGTGCTGAAGTAAGTTCGAGTCGGTACGACCCAGGCAAAATAATCGGCCGGAGCGTATCCGGCCGGTTGTTTTTTCGGCAGATTGATATGGATTCCGAAATGAGTGGCAAGATTTGACCCCTTTGCTCGTACGGTATGGACGGACGCAGCGTCGTCTGCAAAGCGAGAGCGGTGCCGGCCTCGCGTACAGCGAGGCCAAAAATATTGCCGAATCGGCGCGTGCCGACGTATTCCGGTCGTACTGGACAGGATAGAATCGGTAAGGATTTGCCGGGGCGTGTCGCGCAAGGCACGGCACCCTGCATCGACCTTATCAAGAACCAGAAAGAACCAGACGCCACATGCAGCAGCGTGCAGCAGGGCGCTACGCGAGGGACCCCATGAGCTTGAATGCCGCCGATCGGCCACCCATGCCAGGAGCCGCGGGAGACGATTCAGCCGCGAACCGGTACGACATTGACTTTGCCCGCCAACCCTTGCTCGACCGGGATGGCATGTTGTGCGGCTATGAGATGCTGCCGCGCGTGATCGATCGCGGCGACGACCCCGAAGCGCCAGCGGCGGCGGGCTCCGCACTCATCGCAGCGTTCGCGGCGCCGGCGGTGCGCGCGGCGCTGGTGGAACACCCGGGCTGGCTCGACGTGACGCGCGACGCGTTGTTCGACGAGGCCGTGCTGCGCCTGCCGGCCGCCAGAGTGATGTTCGAACTGCCGCTCGATATCGGCGCGGACCCCGCGCTCGTGGCGCGGCTCACGCAACTGCACGGGCGCCGCTACCGGTTCGCGCTCGATCACGTTACCGAGGCGAACGAAGCCTTCGCGAAGCTGCTGCCGTATGTGGAAGCGGTCAAGATCGATCTGCGCCGCATCGAGCCCGTGCTGTTGCCGAAGTTCGCGAGCGTGCTGAAGGCGGCGGGCAAGATTCTGGTGGCGATGGGCGTGGAGAATCAGGCCGATTTCGAACGCGCGCACACGCTCGGCTTCGACCGGTTCCAGGGCTATTTCTTCGCAAAGCCGCAGGGTGGCGGACGCCGCGCGAGCGCGCCGCGCCAGGCGCTCCTGAACCTGCTGCAACTGCTCGCTTCGGAGCCGACCGTCGCGCAGCTCGAAGCCGAGCTGAAGCTGAATCCCGTGCTCGTGATGCATCTGATGCGGCTCGTGAACTCGCCGAGCTTCGGAAGCGGGCACAAGGTGTCCACGCTGCGCGAGGCAATCAACGCGACGGGCACCAACCGCATTGCGCGCTGGACCCAGTTGCTGCTCTACGCGGACGGCCGCAAGGTCTCGCTCGAAGACGATCCGCTGCTGCAGCTCGCGGCCACGCGCGCGCGCTTCATGGAACTCGCGGTGAGCCAGTTGCCGGAGGCCGGGCGCGACGAGCAGGATGCGGCGTTTCTCGCGGGCGTGTTCTCGTTCGTCGATGCCGTGTTCGGCGGCCCGCTTGCCGCGACCGTCGACATGCTCACGCTCGCGCGTCCCATTCGGGCGGCGATCGTGGGTCGCGAGGGTGTGCTGGGCCGGCTGCTCGACGTGATTCAGGCGCTGGAGCGCGGCGACTGGGACGTCGTCGACATGGCCTGCACGCAGCTCGCGCCGCTCGACGCGAGCGCGGTCGCGGCGCTTGCCCTCGCAGCGGGCGAATGGGCGGGCATGGCGGACCGCAATGCCGAGGCGACGGGGCTGGAGCGAATCGACGACTGAGCGCGGGCGGCCGGCCATGCGGCCGCTACGTACGGGCATCAAGACAAAGGGGCGGTGCGATGCACCGCCCCTTTGTCTTTAGCAGACCGCCTGGCTCCGGCCGTTCAAACGTTGGCGGAGCTCGCCGAGAAGAACCGCGCGAGTTCGCGGGCGAGATCGTTGAGCACGCTCATTTCCTTCTGCGAGATGCGCCTCGGCTCCTGATCGAGCAACCAGTCGCCGTAGAGCAGCGCCACGGGCTGATCGCCTTCGGCCGCCACGGGCAGGAGGACGAAGGCGCGCGTGTCGTCAAAGCTCGAGCGGTACCACGCGGGCAGGCGCGAGATCATCTTCGCGTCGCGCGCGTTCTCGATGAAGATGCCGACCGAGTTCGCGATGGCCAGATGGAACACGTCGGGCTGAAATGCCGCGTTGAAATGCAGTTTCGGCAGCTTGCCTTCGACGCCGGGACCGAAGCCGCGCTGCGCCGCGAACATGTTCGCGCCTTCGCGCACGAACACCACCGTGCGCGCGAAGCCGAGGCCCGCGAGCACCGTCTCGTTCGCAAGCGTGAGGGCCGCGCCGAACGGGCTGTCGGGCGGCAATGCGCGCAAATCTTCCACGCCTGCCGCAATGCGTGCCTCCGGATCGAGCGCCTCGCGCGCGATGGCGTCCGCGTTGGCGCGCAGCTCGACGATCTCGCGCATCACGCCGTCGTCGGCCTCCTCGTTGGCCAGTGCGAGACTCATCTGCACGAGCACTTCCGGATCGGTGCCGAGCGCCCGGCCGTAGTAGTTCGCGAGGTCCGCGATATGCGCCTCGCGCATCTCGTCGGTCAGGTCGGGCGTCGTCAGGACGCGCGCCACTTCGGTGGAGTAGTTCGTGATCGCGCGCAGCCACTGCACCTGGCGCGGCTCGTTGCCCTGCGGGTCGAATTCGCCCATGCCTTCGCGGATCATCCCGGGCATGCGCCAGCGCGTCGCGGCTTCCTGGCCGATTTCGTCGAACGTCACGCCGAGCACGGCGATGCAGGCCTCGTCCTCGGCCGCGCCCTCGTCGCACTCGCGCCGTATCTGGTCCCACTCGGCTTCGAGATAGAACACGACGAGCAGCTTGCCCACCTGGCGCATCAGCGTGCAGACCACGGCTTCCTCGCCCGCGCGCAGGTCGCCGCGCTCGGTGAGCTTGCGCGCGACGCAGCCCGAGAGAATGGTGCGATTCAGTTCGAGCTTCGCGTCGATGCGGCGCGGCGCGCTGTGATGGAAATGGTCGACGATCTTCAGACCCACCACGAGATGGCCCACGGCGTCCATGCCGAGCACCATCAGCGCGCGCGTGACGGTGGTGATATTGCCGCCGAACGCCATGTACATGGCCGAGTTTGCGAGGCGCAATACCTTCTGCGTGAGGGCGAAGTCGGACAGCACGACCTGCACGAGCGCGTTGAAATCGTAGTCGTCGTTGGTCATCGCGGCGACCGTGGTGCGCAGCGACTGCGACAGCATGGGAAAATCGCCACGCTCGTTCATGCGTGCCCATAGCCGGTCTAGCAGGACTGCCTTTACCATCTGAACCATGTCAATTCCGCGAACGCCTCGCCTTGTCGGTTGAGCGCATCACTGTACCTCATGAACGTAGAGCGAGCGCGCATTGAACCGCCGCGCCAGCTCCTCGGACGGGAGCGCCTTGCACACGAGCCAACCCTGAATGTGATCGCAGCCCAGCTTCGTGAGCAATTCGCGCTGCGCTTCGGTTTCCACGCCTTCGGCGACGATCTCGAGGTCGAGCGTGCGCGCGAGGCCCACCACGGCGTTCACGATAGCCTGGTCGTTGCGCGACGTGAGCAGGTTCTCGACGAAGCTGCGGTCGATCTTCAGCTTCGAGAGCGGGAAGCGCTGCAGATAAGCAAGACTGGAGTAGCCGGTGCCGAAGTCGTCCACGGCGAAACGGATGCCGAGCCCCGTCAATTCTTCGAGCAACGTTTTGGCATGCTGCGGGTCCTGCATCAGCAGGCTTTCGGTGATCTCGAAGACGAGGCGGCGCGGATCGACGCCGGTGAGCTCGATCGCTTCCTGAACGCTATCCTTGAAACGCGGATTGCGGAACTGCTGCGGCGATACGTTGACCGCGACGTACTGCAATGAAATGCCTTGCTCGTCCCATTGGGTCAATTGCATACAGGCAGCCTTCAATACCCAGTTGCCGAGATAATTGATCAGGCCGACGGATTCCGCAAGCGGAATAAATGTGGAGGGCGGCACGAGACCGTGCACGGGATGCTGCCAGCGGATCAGCGCCTCCACGCCGACCACGCCGCGCGTGGCGCTGCTCGTGATCGGCTGGAAGTGCAGCGAGAACTCGCCGTTGCGCACGCCGTCGTAGAGGTCCGACTCGAGCTTCAGGCGCAGCGCGTCGGCGGGATCGTCGTCGGGCACGTGCAGCATCAGCGTGTTGCCGCCCGCGGCCTTGGCCTGCTGGAGCGCCTGGTCGGCGCGCCGGATGAGCGGTGTCGGGTCCGCGTGAGGCGCCGTGTCGGCCGCGCTTTGGGCCGGATGGAACGCGATGCCGATGCTCGCCGAGAGGTGCACCGGCTGGTTGCGAAACGTGTAGGGCTGCAGGATCGAGGCGAGCAGGCGCCGCGCCAGCGCTTCGGCCGCGACCGGCACTTCGCCCGGATCGCCGTGCGGCTGCGGCGTAATGACGATGGCGAACTCGTCGCTGCCCGTGCGCGCGATCAGCTCGCCCTGCAGCGCGATATGCGTGAGGCGCCGCGCGGTTTCGCGCAGCAGTTCGTCGCCGGCATCGTAGCCGAGCGCACGGTTCACGCGCTGGTAGTCGTCGAGGTCGAGCAGCAGCAGCGCGACCGGCACGCCGTACAGGTCGGCTTCGGCCTGCACGCGTTCGAGCTCGGGCGCGAGCGCCGTCTGGTTGGGCAGGCCCGTCAGCGGATCGTGGTGCAGGGCGTGCGTGAGACGCTGCTGCTCACGCAGCCAGCCCGAAACGTCGAAGCCCGCCACGGCGAAGCCGTCCCTTCCCGCATAGGATGCGCGCTGTACGCGCAGCTCCACGGCGAGCGGATAGGTGAGCGCCTTCACGAGATCGACCGTGTCTTTCTCGACCGCGCCGGTGGTTGCCGCGCGATCGAAGAGGGCGTCGAGCCGTTGCAGATGATCGGGGGCGACGATGTCCTGCAGCGTGGCGCCGAGCAGGAACTCGCGGTGGTAGCCCGCGAAGCGCAGGCTCGCGTCCGAGACGTAGAGAAAGCGCAGGCTGCGGTCGACATGCACGAGGAAGTCCACCGGGCTCGCGGTTTCCTCGAACGAGCGCGAGACCGCGTCCGCGGCGTCGGACGAGGCATGCGCGGCCGGCGCTTCGTGAGAGCGCTGCGGTTGCGGTTCTGGCTCCGGAGGACGGACGGGCGCAGGGCGGGTGACGGGCGCGAGCGGGGCGCGCGAACGACCATCAGGGCCATCGGAGCCGTCGGGGCGACCGGCGAGCGCGCGAATCCGGTCGATGACCGTGCGCATCCAGCCCGGGCGGGGCGCCGTGATCCTGTTCGCTTCCATGTCTATCGCTGACAACCCTGTTCCATACGGCTCATGTGTGGCGTGTGTCTTCGCAGGGCGCCCGAGCCGCGGAGGCCGCGAACCGGCATCCGCCTTCTGGCTGAAGGCGCCCATCAGAGGGAGTTATCGACCGGATGGGGAAAATCTTTAGCGCCTGGAAAGAAAATTCGCCGTGGCGCGCCGCGGCACCGTCCTGGCGCTCCGCTGGCACGCGGATTCGGTTAAAGTGGCGCGGGTCGGCACGCTTGCGTCATGCGCAATGAATAACGGGCGCAGCGACACGGCGCGGCCGGCCGCAGCACCGGTCTTGCGGGACGTCGCGCCGCCGGCCATTCCATCTGTTCGAGTCATACGCCATGTCCGATTCATCGTCAGCGTCCGACAGGGCGGCGATCCCCGCCGCGCGGGGCGCGGGCGGCGGCCCTGTGCCGGCCGCGCAACCGTTCGTCTATCTGGGCCGCCAGCCGATTCTCGATTGCGGCGGCGCGCTGACGGCCTACGAACTGCTGTTCCGCGGCGGCGCGCACAACCGCGCGGACATCGACGACGACGCGCTCGCGACCGCCCAGGTCATGACGCGCACGATGGGACAGCTCGGCGTGCCGGCCGTGCTCGGGCGCCATTACGGCTACGTGAACGTGAGCCGCGAGCTGCTCTTCGACGACATCATCCATCTGCTGCCGCCCGGCCGCTTCGTGCTCGAAGTGCTCGAGCACGTGCGTTTCGACGACGCGCTCATCGAGCGTCTTGCATTGCTGCGCCGCGCGGGCTACCGCATTGCGCTGGACGACGTGAGCGTGATCTCGGAGAACCTGCTGAAGGGGCTGCCCTGCGCGGACATCGTCAAGGTCGACCTCATACAGACCGAGCGCGGCATGCTGCCCGAGATCACCGCGACGATTCGTGCGACAGGCAAGACGCTGATTGCCGAGAAGGTCGAGACGAGCGAGGACTTCGAGCTGGCGCGCTCGCTCGGCTTCGAGCTGTTTCAGGGGTATTTCTTCGCGCGCCCGCAGGTGCTGCGCGCGCCGCGTGTGCGCACGTCGCGCCTCGCGCTCGTGCGCCTGCTCGCGCTCGTGGCGAGCGACGTCGGCGTGGCCGAGCTCGAACGGGAGCTGCGCAACCATCCGGGCGTCGTCGTGCAACTGCTGAGGCTCGTGAATTCGAGCGCCTATGCGCCCGCGCGGCCCATCGCCTCGCTGCGCGAAGCTGTGCTCGCCGCCGGCACGCGCCAGATCGCGCGCTGGGCGCAACTGCTGCTCTATGCGAGCGGACGCGACCTGCCGTGGGGCTCGGACCCGCTCGTACAACTGGCCGGCACGCGCTCGCACTTCATGGAGCTGGCGGCGCGCAGCCTGTATCCGAACAATTCCGACTTTGCCGATGCCGCGTTCATGGCCGGCATTTTTTCCCTCGTGCACGTGCTGGTGGGCTCGACGCCGGCCCATACGCTCGAACGCCTCGGGCTCTCGCCGGCGATCAGCCGGGCCGTGGACGGCCATCACGGCGAGCTGGGCACGCTGCTGCGCATCGCCATGAGCGCCGAGCGGGGCGACCATCAGACGGCGCAGTCGATCGCCGCCGCCGCGGGCGGCGTGTTCGCCTCGCTGACCTTGCCGCTGCTCGCCGAGCTGAACCTGTGGGCGGGCGCCTGGTTCACCGCTTACGCCGACGGCTGAGGCCGGGCGGAGGCGCGTAGAGCGCCCGCCTGCGCCCGCCGCGATTGTATGGTCCAATGACGCCATCGCCGCGCGGCCGCCCGGCCGTGCCCGGGCCGACGAGGCGCGCGGCGAGCCATCGAGAGGAGCATCGACATGAAATCCCGATTCATCGCGGCAGGCGTCGCGGCGTTGCTGTGCGCCGGACTCTCGCTCTACGCACTCACGGCCGACGCGACGCTCAAGCCCGGCGACGCTGCGCCGGACTTCACGACCGAGGCGTCGCTTGGCGGCAAGACCTACACGTACACGCTCGCCGACGAACTGAAGAAGGGGCCGGTGGTGCTCTACTTCTATCCGGCCGCGTTCACGAAAGGCTGTACGATCGAGGCCCACGAGTTTGCCGAAGCCGTGGACGAGTACAAGAAGTACGGCGCGACCGTGATCGGCGTGTCGCACGACAATATCGATACGCTGACGAAGTTTTCGGTGAGCGAATGCCGCAGCAAGTTCCCGGTGGCCGCCGACGAAGACTCGAAGATCATCAAGTCGTATGACGCCGCGATGCCGATGCACGAGTCGATGGCCAACCGCGTGTCCTATGTGATCGCGCCCGACGGCAAGATCATCTACGAGTACACGAGCCTCTCGCCCGACCAGCACGTCGAGAACACGCTGCGCGCCGTGAAGGAGTGGGCCGCGCAGCATCCGAAGCAATAGTTGCCGCGCTGGCCGCGCCGGTTCGTCGCATGCCCATTCTCGTTCTGCTGTTTGCGTTCGCCGCGCTCGTTTACGGCGCGGTGGTGTCGTTTCACGCGCTCGCGCAGCGGTTCGGCATGGATGTCGCGGTGGCCGCGGCGGTGGTCGTTGCCGCCGTGCTCGTGGCGCTTGCCGCCCGGTGGTGGCAGCGCCGCCGCGACGTGGCGCCGAACCTGCGCGGCGACGGCGACTGGACCCACGGCATGTCGGGCGAATGGGGCGCGGTGCGGCTCGCGGCGGGCAAGCGCCTGTGCGAGCTGACGCTCGGCGCGGCGCAGGGCGCCTATATCTTCGCGCACCTGCGCGGCGCGCAGCCGGCGCGCGAGGCGGGGCAATGGCGCGTAGCGCTCGATGTCGCCGATGCGAAGCGCCCTGTCTGGAATGTGCCGATGGCGAGCGAGCGCGAGGCGAGGCGCTGGACGCGGATCTTCACGCTGGCCATGGCGCAGCGGCTTTGAAGAGATGTCGCACTCGAATTGCCCCCCGCTACCGGCCGTCACTCAGCCCCCGCCTCCGCAGGCCGCACCCCCCGGCTTTCCCACCACACCCTCAGCCGGTCCATATACAGATAAACGACCGGCGTCGTATAGAGCGTGAGCATCTGGCTCACGATCAGCCCGCCCACGATCGAAATGCCGAGCGGCGCGCGCAGCTCCGCGCCTTCGCCCGTCCCGAACGCCAGCGGCAGCGCGCCAAGCAGGGCCGCGCACGTCGTCATCATGATCGGCCGAAAGCGCAGGAGGCACGCCTGATGGATCGCGTCGCGCGAGCTCAGGCCTTCGCGCGATGCCGCGATGGCGAAGTCCACCATCATGATCGCGTTCTTCTTGACGATGCCGATCAGCAGGATCACGCCGATCAAGGCGATGATGCTGAACTCCGTCTTGAAGAGCAGCAGCGCAAGCAGCGCGCCCACACCGGCCGAAGGCAGCGTGGAGAGGATCGTGAGCGGATGGATGTAGCTCTCGTAAAGGATGCCGAGCACGATATATACGGCGGCCAGCGCCGCGAGAATCAGGATCGGCTGGTTGTCGAGCGACTGCTGGAACGCCTGCGCCGTGCCCTGGAAGCTGCCATGGATCGTGGCGGGCATGCCGATCTCGCCCATCGTGTCGTAGATGGCCGCGGTGGCGTCCGAAAGCGACTTGCCGGGCGGCAGGTTGAACGAGATCGTCGAGGCGACGAACTGGCTCTGGTGATTGACCGAGAGTGGGGTCGTGCCGGGCCCGAACGAGGCGATGGCCGAAAGCGGAATCATCGTCTCCTGCGCCGTGGAAACCGCTGCGCCCGAAGAAGCGCTCGACTTGCCGCTGGCCGCGAGCGAGTTGATCGCGAGGTTGAGCGCCGAGTCGGCTGCGATGGCGGCTGCGCTTGCCGCCGTGGCTGCGGCCGCGCCGCCCGCGGTCGTGGACGGCGCGCTCACGGTGCCCGCCGTCGCGTTGGTGCTCTGCGAACCGCTGGCGGGACCGCCCGAGGTGCTCACCCAGATCTGGTCGAGCATCTCCGGGCTTTGCCAGTATTGCGGCGCGACTTCCATCACGACGTGGTACTGGTTGAGCGGGTTGTAGATCGTCGAGACCTGGCGCTGGCCGAAGGCGTCGTAGAGCGTGTTGTCGATCTGCGAAGGCGTGATATTCAGGCGCGCGGCGCTCGCGCGGTCGATCGTGACCATCGACTCGAGGCCGCCTTGCTGCTGGTCCGAGTTCACGTCGGCAAGCTCGGGACGCGATTGCAATGCCTCGGTGAGCTTCGGCCCCCACTTGTAGAGGTCTGTCGTGTTGTCGGCGAGCAGCGTGAACTGGTACTGCGCGTTCGACTGCCGGCCGCCCACGCGGATGTCCTGTACGGCCTGCAGAAAGGTGCGCGCGCCCGCCACGCTCGAAAGCGGCCCGCGTAGCTGCGCGATCACCACGTCGGCGGAGAGCTTGCGCTCGCTTTTCGGCTTGAGCGAGACGAACATGAAGCCCGAGTTGGTCGCCCGTCCGCCGGAAAAGCCCGCCACCGAATCCACGGCGGGATTGGACTGCACGATGCGCATCATTTCCGCGAACTTGACCTTCATCGCCTGGAACGAGGTGGCCTGATCGGCGACGATGCCGCCCGTGAGCCGCCCGGTGTCCTGCTGCGGGAAGAAGCCCTTGGGTACGACCACGTAGAGTGCGACGTTCAGCGCGATCGTCGCGACGAGCGTGAGCAGCACGAAAAGTGGATGCGCGAGCGCCCAGCCGAGCGTGTGCTCGTAGCCGCGTTGCAGGGTCATGAAGCCGCGTTCGAGCCACTGCGCGAAGCGGCCCTCGGCCGCTTTCTCGTGCGGCTCGTCGAGCAGGCGCGAGCACATCATCGGCGTGAGCGTGAGCGAGACCAGCAGCGACACCGCAATGGCGAGCGAGAGCGTGAGCGCGAACTCGCGAAAGAGGCGCCCCACGATGCCGCCCATCAGCAGAATGGGCAGGAACACGGCGACGAGCGAGACGCTGATCGAGAGCACCGTGAAGCCCACTTCGCGCGCGCCCAGCAGCGCCGCCTGCAGGCGCGGCACGCCGTTCTCGATGTGGCGCGAGATGTTTTCGAGCACGACGATGGCGTCGTCCACGACGAAGCCTGTCGCGATGGTGAGCGCCATCAGCGAGAGGTTGTCGAGCGAGAAGCCCATCAGGTACATCGCGCCGAAGGTGCCGATGATCGAGATCGGCACCGCGACGCTCGGAATGAGCGTCGCGCGCCAGTTGCGCAGGAACAGGAACACCACCATGACCACGAGCGCCACGGCGATCATGAGCGTGCGCTCGGTGTCCTTGAGCGAGGCGCGGATCGTCACGGAACGGTCGGAGGTGGGAATCACCTCGACGCTGGCGGGCAGCGAGGCCTTCAACTGCGGCAGCATCGCGATCACGCGGTCCACCGTCTCGATGATGTTCGCGCCGGGCTGGCGGTACAGGATCACGAGCACGGAGCGCTTGCCGTTGGCGAGGCCGATGTTGCGCAGGTCCTCCACCGAATCGACCACTTCGCCCAGGTCCGAGAGCTTCACGCCCGCGCCGTTGCGGTAGGCGATGACGAGATCCTTGTACTGGCTCGCCTTGCTCGCCTGGTCGTTGGTGTAGAGCTGGAAGCGCTGCGGGCCGAACTCGATGTCGCCCTTCGGGCTGTTCGCATTGGCCGAGGCAAGCGCCGCGCGCACGTCTTCGAGCCCGATGCCGTAGTGAAAGAGCGCGTGCGGTTCGAGTTCGATGCGCACGGCCGGGTTGGCCGAGCCGCTCACGTCCACTTCGCCCACGCCGTCCACCTGCGAGAGCGACTGCTGCAGGACGGTCGCCGCGGAATCGTAGAGCTGGCCCGCCGTGAGCGTGGGCGAGGTGAGCGCGAGGATCAGGATCGGCGCGTCGGCGGGGTTGACCTTGTGGTAGGTGGGGTTCGAGCGCAGGCTTGCCGGCAGGTCGGCGCGCGCCGCATTGATGGCGGCCTGCACGTCGCGCGCGGCGCCGTCGATGTCGCGGTTCAGGCCGAATTGCAGCGTGATGCGCGTGCTGCCCACTGAGCTTTGGGAGGTCATCTCGGTGACGTCGGCGATGCTGCCGAGGTGGCGTTCGAGCGGGCTCGCCACGCTTGTCGCCACGGTCTCGGGGCTCGCGCCGGGCAGCGTGGCCTGCACGGAGATGGTGGGGAAGTCCACCTGCGGCAGGGGCGCGACGGGCAGCTTCGTGAAGGCGAACACGCCGGCGAGCGCGATGCCGAGCGCGAGCAGCGTGGTAGCGACGGGGCGGGCGATGAACGGACGGGACAGGTTCATCGCGTCACGGCTCCTGGGACGAGGCCGGTGCCGAGGGCGACGAGGGCGAGCCGCCGAAGCGCTGCCTCATGCGCTGCGCGAGCGAGTCGAACGCGAGATAGATCACGGGCGTGGTGAAGAGCGTGAGCGCCTGGCTCACGATCAGGCCGCCCGCGATAGCGATGCCGAGCGGCCGGCGCAGTTCGCTGCCCGCGCCGCTGCCCAGTATGAGCGGCACGGCGCCGAGCAGCGCGGCCATGGTCGTCATCATGATCGGACGGAAGCGCAGCAGGCACGCCTGATAGATCGCCTCGCGCGGCGTCTTGCCTTCGCGCCGCTCGGCGTCCAGCGCGAAGTCGATCATCATGATCGCGTTCTTCTTCACGATGCCGATCAAAAGCACGATGCCGATAATGCCGATGATGTCGAGATCGTGGCCCGTCATGATCAGCGCGAGCAGCGCGCCGATGCCGGCCGAGGGCAGCGTCGAAAGAATCGTGACGGGATGCACGAAGCTCTCGTAAAGCACGCCGAGCACGATATACATCGTCACGATGGCGGCGAGGATCAGGAAGAGCTCGTTCGAGAGCGAGGCCTGGAATGCAAGCGCCGCGCCCTGGAAGCGCGTCTGGAACGAGCCGGGCAGCCCGATGTCGCTCCCGGCCTGCTGGATCGCCTTCACGGCCGCGCCGAGCGAGGCGCCGGGCGCGAGGTTGAACGAGATCGTGGTGGCCGGGAACTGGGAAAGGTGCGTGACGAGGAGCGGCGCCGGGCGCTCGTGGAAACTCGCAATGGCCGAGAGCGGCACCTGGCCCGTCGTCGAGGTCGAGGAGGGCAGGTAGATCGCGTTAAGCGCGTCGGTGTAGTGCTGGAGCTGCGGCTCGGCTTCGAGGATCACGCGGTACTGGTTCGACTGCGTGAAGATGGTGGAGATGATGCGCTGGCCGAACGCGTCGTAGAGCGCGTTATCCACCGTCGCGGGCGTGATGCCGTAGCGCGACGCGCTCGCGCGGTCGATTTCGACATATACCGACTGGCCTTCGTCCTGCAGGTCCGTTGCGACGTCGGCCAGCTCGGGCAACTGTTCGAGCCGGTTCATGAGCTTCGGCACCCAGGTCGTGAAGTCCTCGATGTTCGGCGTGGTCAGCAGGAACTGGTACTGGGTCGGACTTACCGTCGAGTCGATCGTAAGGTCCTGTACGGGCTGCATGTAGAGCGTGGCGCCGGGGAGATGAGCGACGCTCTTCTGCAAGTCGCGGATGATCTCGCTCGCCGTCTCGCTGCGGTCGTCGCGCGGCTTCAGGTTGATCAGCATGCGGCCGCTGTTGAGCGTGATGTTCGTACCGTCCACGCCGATGAACGAGGTGAGGCTTTCCACGTTGTCGTTCTTCAGGATTTCGGCGGCGAGTGCCTGCTGGCGCTCGGCCATCGAGGCATACGAAACCGACTGCGGGGCCTGTGTGATCGCCTGGATGACACCCGTGTCCTGCACGGGGAAGAAGCCCTTGGGCACTACTACGTAGAGCACGCCGGTGAGCACGAACGTGATGGCGAACACGATGAGCGTGAGACGCCGGCGCGCGAGCACCCAGTCGAGCGCGACCCCATAGCGGCCGATCACGTAGTCGAAGAATGCATGCACGCGCGCCTCGAAACGGCGGCTTTCGGCGGGCGGCGGGTTTGGCATGGAGCGCAGCATCTTCGCGCACATCATGGGCACGAGCGTGAGCGAGACCACGGCCGAGATCACGATGGTCACCGCGAGCGTGATGGCGAATTCGTGGAAGAGGCGGCCCACCACGTCGCCCATGAAGAGAAGCGGGATCAGCACCGCGATCAGCGAGACCGTGAGCGAGATGATCGTGAAGCCGATCTGCTTCGAACCCTTTAACGCGGCTTCGAGCGGCGTCTGACCTTCCTCCACGTAGCGCGAGATGTTCTCGATCATCACGATCGCGTCGTCCACCACGAAGCCCGTCGCGATGGTAAGCGCCATCAGCGAGAGATTGTCGAGCGAGAAGCCGCACAGATACATCACCGCGAGCGTGCCGATCAGCGAGAGCGGCACCGAAAGGCTCGGGATTACCGTGGCGTAGAGGTTGCCGAGGAACAGGTACATCACGAGCACGACGAGCACGACCGACATCAGCAGTTCGAACTGCACGTCGCGTACCGAGGCGCGGATCGTCGTGGTGCGGTCGGTGACGATCTGCACGTCGAGCGCCTGGGGCAGCGACTCCTGCAACTGCGGCAGGATCGACTTGATGCTGTCCACCACCTGGATCACGTTCGCGCCCGGCTGGCGCTGCACGTTCAGGATGATCGCGGGTACGCCGTCCACCCACGCGCCGAGCTTCGTGTTTTCGGCGCCCTCCACGATGGTCGCGACGTCGGTGAGCATCACGGGGCGGCCGTTGCGGTAGGCCACCACGGCGCTTTTGTAGGCGTTCGCGTCGGTGAGCTGATCGTTCGCGTTGATCGTGTAGGCGCGCGTGGGGCCGTCGAAGTTGCCCTTCGGCGTATTGACGTTCAGGTTCGAGATGGTCGTGCGCAGGTCGTCCAGATTCAGGCCATAGGCGGCGAGCGCGCGCGGGTTGGCCTGGATGCGGATGGCCGGCCGCTGGCCGCCCGTGATGCTCACGAGGCCCACGCCCGCCACCTGCGAGATTTTCTGGGCGAGGCGAGTGTCGGCGAGATCCTGGATCTGCGTGAGCGGCAGCGTCTTCGAGGTGATCGCGAGCGTGAGGATCGGCGCGTCGGCGGGATTGACCTTGGCGTAGATGGGCGGCGCGGGCAGGTCGGAGGGCAGCAGGTTGCCGGCCGCGTTGATGGCGGCCTGCACCTCCTGCTCCGCCACGTCGAGCGGCAGGTCGAGGCTGAACTGCAGCGTGATGACCGACGAGCCCGCCGAGCTTTGCGAGGACATCTGATTGAGCGACGGCATCTGGCCGAACTGCCGTTCGAGCGGTGCGGTGACCGATGAGGTCATCACGTCCGGGCTCGCGCCCGGATAGAAGGTCTGTACCTGGATGGTCGGATAGTCGACTTCGGGCAGGGCGGAGAGCGGCAGGAAACGCAGCGCGACGAGGCCGACCAGCATGATCGCCGCCATGAACAGCGCGGTGCCGACCGGACGCAGGATGAAGACACGGGACGGATTCATGCGGGCTTACTGGCCTTCCGGCTGCGAAGCGTGCCGGTGATGGCGATGCGCGCCGGAGGCGGCCCATGGGGCAGAGGCTCCCTTTGCGCCCGAGGCATGCTTCGGATGTTCGGCGGGGATCGAGATCTTCGCGCCTTCGCGCAGGCGGTCCGAGCCGTCCGTCACGACGCGCTCGCCGGCTTCGAGCCCGGAGGCGATGCTCGTGCGCTCGCCGTCCACAGGCCCGACCTTCACGAGCCGCACGGTGACGGTGTTGTCGGGCTTCGCCACGTACACGTACTGCCCCTGCGAGCCGTTGAGCACGGCGGCGGTCGGCACGATCACGGCGTTGTGGATCGTGTCGACGGTGAGGCGCGCGTTGACGAACTGGTTAGGGAACAGCATCTGGTCCGGGTTCGCGAAATTTGCGCGCAGCTTGACCGTGCCCGTGGTGGTGTCGATCTGGTTGTCGATGGTCGCGAGCTGGCCGTCTTCCAGCGGCGTCGTGTTGCTGCGGTCGTACGCGGCGACCGGTAATTTCGCGCCCGTGCGCATCTGCTTGAGGATGACCGGCAGGTCGCTTTCCGAGGTCGTGAAGATCACGCTGATAGGCTGCAACTGCGTGAGCACGACGATGCCGTTAGTGTCGCCCGGCGTTACGTAGTTGCCCGGATCGACCTGGCGCAGGCCGACGCGGCCCGAGACCGGCGCCGTGATGCGCGCGTAGATGAGATCGAGCTTGTAGGTGTCGACATTGGCCTGATCCGACTTGACCGTCCCTTCGTACTGCTTGACGAGCGAGGCTTGCGTGTCCACCTGCTGGCTCGCGATCGAGTCCTGCGCGAGCAGTGTCTGGTAGCGCTTGAGGTCGACCCGCGCCGTGGCGAGGAGCGCCTGGTCGCGCACGAGCTGGCCTTCGGCGTTCTCCAGCGAGATCTGCCAGGGGCGCGGATCGATCTGTGCGAGCACGTCGCCCGCTTTCACCATCTGGCCTTCCTGGAAGTTCACGCTCTGCAGCGTGCCGGAGAGCTGCGTGCGCACCGTGATGTCGGCAAGCGGCGTGACCGTGCCGAGGGCCGTGACGACGACGGGCATGTCGCCGTTCGCGGCGGTCGCCACGGTGACGGGCTGCGGCAGGTTCGCCATCGCGCCCGGGCCGCCATGACGCATGTGCCCGCCGCGCGCCGGCTCTGTCGCGACGCTTGCGGGCGCCTTGTTCCACGGTTGCCAGCGCAACAGCACGATGCCCGCGACGACCAGCACGGCGGCGAGCGCGATCAGCTTGCCGCGCGAGCGGGGCGGCCGGGGTGGCCGATGTGGCCGATGTGGCATTTCTTGGCGGGACGATTCCAGCGGCTTTTCTTGTTGGTCCATCGGTCAGGTCGTCTCGGGCTGTCAGGTTGGGCGGCCGGTGCCGCGGGCAGACGTACGGATTGCCGGCGCTACGCGCAATCAATGAAAGGAAATTGTCAGGCTGTACGCCACTCTAGCAAACGCTGGATGCGCGCGGGAGGCGCGGCGGCCGAAAGGCTGCGGCGAGCGGTGGCTGGCTGGCGATGCGTGGATGGCTGGCTGGCGTGGCTGCGCCGCCAAAAATGACACAACGGCCACGATGCTAGTCGGGGCTCCGGATAGCGTCCAGCGCCATTTCTTTCAAAGCATTACCGTCGTAACAGTCCTCGCGGCAGACGAGGCCGAGCGCCGCCCGAGGCCTGCGCGGCCGGCGGAAACGACGTGAATGGCGGTGGCCGGCCAGGTCTTGTCAGCCGCCGCCGGGCAGGCACACGATGCCGCCGATTTCGGCCGCGATCCCCACGAGACATTCGCGCAGCAGTGGCGCGGCATGCGTAACGAGCCATTCGCGCGGGCATTGCTGCGAAGCGCCGCAGCAGTTGATCGCATAGCGCTCGCCATCGGGTGCCGTGAAGGCGCCGGCGATCGCGTTCAGGCCGTCGTGCCAGTCGCCTATCGTCATGGCGTAGCCCCGCCCGGCGGTTTCGGCGACGGCTGCGTCGAGGCGGCTGCCGAAAAGGCCCCAGTCGTTGCCGGCCGCGGCCTGCAGCGCAGCGGTGACCGTGTCGCGCTCGGGTGGCGTGAGAGAGGCGAGCCACGCCCGCCCGACGGCCGTGCGGCTCATTTCGATGCGCGAACCCACGTCGAGCCGCGAAACCAGCACGGCCGAACGCGGACGGATCGCGTCGATTACGGCCATTTCCAGCCGGTCGCGCACGGTCAACTGGACGGAAAGCGCGGTGCGTTCGGCAAGGCGTGTGAGATACGGCCTTGCTCGGGTGCGGATATCGGAGTTGCGCAGGAAGCCGTTGCTCAAATCCAGCACGGCCGAAGTCAGCACGAAGCGCTCGCTGTCCGGCAGGCGCACGAGAAAGCCGGTGCTGACGAGCGTGCCGGTCAGGCGCGAGACCGTTGGTTTGGGAATGCCGGTCAGGTCGGTCAGCTCGCGGTTGGAAAGCGGGGCGTCGGCAGCGGCAATGCAGCGCAGGACGGCGAGACCGCGCGCGAGCGCCGTCACCTCGTCGGCCGCACCGTCTTTGTCGCGAAGCGCCTCGGTGCGCACTCGCGGATCGGTTGCGGAAGTCATCTCAGGTCTATTTGCGTTTTTTTGAAACAGTATTTCAGCAGGTACCGCGACCCTGGAAGTGGGCCGGGACCATTATCGCGCACTTATTACGCACCGGCGCGGTGCAGCAGAAATCGCCTGAGAGATATTAAAAACCGGCTTAAATAGTCAACCGATTCTTAGGGATACGGGCTTTATCGAATGGCGTAATCCGGAGAGATTTTGCTTGACTTAGTCAGCAGCTCAGTAAAAAATGGAACCGCATTTCGACATGACCCCGCGGCACGCGGGTTTTAATGTGCCGCGGCATATGCATTCCGCATAACGCAGTCTGATTCGGGGCGGCGGCGCGAGTCGAAATACCCTCTCTCAGGTTCTAGCACGGCCCTCGGAATGGCTAGAACTTTTAAAGCGTCACGTTCACACGTGGCGCTTTTTTTTTGATATTGGCAGGGTGAAGGGAAAGGAATAGCCGCGGCTGCTCACGCCGGTATGAAATGGCGTTTTACGTTAGCGTTGTTTCAGGGGCTCCGCCCTTTTCTCTGGCCTGGAATCGAAGGCCCCGCGGCAGGCCGTCTCCTCAGACTACCGTTTCCCGTTCGGGCGTGGCCGTGATCTTGTGGATCGACAGATCCGCGCCATTGAACTCTTCCTCCTGGTCGATGCGCAGGCCGACGGTCAGTTTGAGCGCGCCGTACACGATGGTCCCGCCGAGCGTGGCCACCACGATGCCGCCCACGGTCCCGACCACTTGCGCCCAGAAGGACACGCCGCCCATGCCGCCTGCCCAGTGCATGCCGAAGATGCCGGCTGCGATGCCGCCCCAGGCGCCGCACAGGCCGTGCAGAGGCCAGACGCCGAGCACGTCGTCGATGCGCCAGCGGTTCTGCACGCAGGTGAACATCGTCACGAACAGCACGCCCGCTACCGCGCCCGTTACGAGCGCGCCAAGCGGATGCATGAGGTCCGAGCCCGCGCACACGGCCACGAGGCCGGCCAGCGGGCCGTTATAGGTGAAGCCCGGGTCGTTGCGGCCCGCGAGCCAGGCGGAGAGCGTACCGCCCACCATCGCCATGAGCGAGTTGACGGCCACGAGGCCGCTGATCTTGTCGATACTCTGCGCGCTCATCACGTTGAAGCCGAACCAGCCCACCGCGAGCACCCACGCGCCGAGCGCGAGGAACGGAATGTTCGAGGGCGGATGCGCGGCGACGCGTCCGTCGCGTGTGTAGCGCCCGTGTCGCGCGCCGAGCAGGACCACGGCCGGCAGCGCGACCCAGCCGCCGAACGCATGCACGACCACCGACCCCGCGAAGTCGTGGAATGGCGCGCCGAACCAGTGCGTGAGCGCGTCCTGGATGCCGAATCGCCCGTTCCAGACAATGCCCTCGAAGAACGGGTAGATGAAGCCGACGATCACGAAGGTCGCGAAGAGCTGCGGATTGAACTTCGAGCGTTCGGCAATGCCGCCCGAGACGATCGCGGGAATGGCCGCCGCGAAGGTGAGCAGGAAGAAGAAGCGCACGAGGGCATAGCCGTTGTGCTGGGCGAGCACGTCGGCGCTGGCGAAGAACTGCACGCCGTAGGCGATCGTGTAGCCGATGAAGAAGTACGCGATCGTGGAAACCGAGAAGTCCACGAGAATCTTCACGAGCGCGTTGACCTGGTTCTTCTTGCGCACCGTGCCGAGTTCGAGGAACGCGAAGCCCGCGTGCATCGCAAGCACCATGGCGGCGCCCAGCAACAGGAAGAGCGTGTCGGTGCCGGTCTTGAGAGTGTCCATCTTGATGACGTGTCGTGGTTGCCCAAAAAGAGCGCATCCATGAGCAAGATGCGGGCCAGCGGCGCGCCAAAGCGGTGAATCGGGCTCCGCGGCGGATCATTGAGTCGCTTCGTGCCGGTGCGTGCGTGCACCGGGTCGGGAGAAAGGCATCGGCGCAGGGGCGAGTGCGGTGCGTGTGCGATGCTTTCATTTACAGCGTTCTCGCACAATTTGTGTGCTAGTGCTCGAACATGGGGAATGCGAGCGCCAATTCGGGGAGATTTATTTGATTTTGCTTTCTGTTCAAGAGTGATGTCAGCAAGCTGAAACAGAGCGGCGCCGGCGGCCGCGTGCGGCGCGTTTTTATCCGGGGACACGCGGAATGTCCCTCCACGCGCAAACGCCGACATAATGGCTGGATCGATTCACCCCATCGTCCGACCCGCCACTGCATGCGACTAACGACCAAAGGGCTGCTGCTGATCGCGATTCCCGCCGTTTTCGAACTGACGCTGCTGCTCGGCATCGTCAGGGCGCAGAGCGATGCCGAGGCCGCCGAAAGCTGGAGCCAGCACAGCCAGGAGGTGCTGGCCCAGGCGGGGCGGGTGCTGGAGCCCGTGCTGATCGAATCGGTGCAGCTGCGCGGCGCCGTGGCAGCCGGCGATGCGGCATTCACGACGCCGCTGTCCACATGGGTGGAGGTCGACGAGCGTATCGACCAGCTCGTCGACCTCGTTGCCGACAATCCCGGCCAGGTCGAGCGCGCGGTACGCATCCGCCAGGCGGTGCAGAACTACCGGCATTGGTCGGAACGGGTCCAGGATCTGTTGCACGCGAAGCGCAGCGGCGAACTCGTCGACCGCTTCCGCGAACTGACCGATGCCGACGTGCTCGATCGCGTGCGCGCACAGATCACGGCGTTCCAGACCGAGGAGCGCCGGCTCGACGTCCTGCGCGTCACGGCTGCCGAGGAGGCGCGCGCGCAGCAGCAGACGCTCGTGATCACCGCGGTGACCGGTTCGATTGCGTTCGTCGCGCTGGCGGTGTGGCTCTTTACGCGCGGCGTACGCGGACGACTTCTCGCGCTGTCGGACAACGCCAACCGTCTCGCGGGCAACGAGCCGCTGGCGCCGCTTACCGTCGGCAACGACGAGATTGCGCGGCTCGACCTCACGCTCCACCAGATCGGCCAGCGCCTCATCGAGGCCGAACGCGCGCGGCTCGGCTTCCAGGCGGACCTCGCGCGTCGCGCGGAGCAGCTCGCTCAGATCAACGAGAACCTGCGCCAGCAGACCCAGGAAAACGAGATGTTCATTCACAGCGTCTCGCACGATTTGCGCGCGCCGCTCGTGAACCTGCAGGGTTTTTCGCGCGAGCTGAACCATGCCTGCGACGACCTGCGCGCGCTCGTTGCGCGCTCGGCGCTGACGCCCGAGGCGCGCGCCGAGGTGGAGCGGATCGTCGATGCGGACATTGGCGAGGCGCTGCGCTATCTGCAGACGGCCGTGCTGCGGGCTTCGCACATCATCGACGCGCTCTTGCGCCTCGCCCGCGTGGGGCGCGTGGAGTACCGCCGTCAGCGGGTCAACGTGCGGGAGCTCGTGCAGCGCGTGGTGGACGCCATGCACGGGTCGATCCGCGCCCGTGCGGCGACGGTGAGCGTGCGACCGCTGCCCGCGGTGTGGGGCGACCCGACGGCGCTCGAGCAGGTTTTCGCGAACCTGATTGGCAACGCGCTCAACTACCTCGATCCCGCGCGCGAGGGCAAGGTCGAGATCGGGACGGCACCCGCGCCGCCCGGCGTGGAATCGCTGCAGATTTTCTACGTGCGCGATAACGGGCTCGGCATTCCCGAAGTGGCACTGCCGCGTCTTTTTCAGGCATTCCAGCGGATGCACGGCCATATCGCGCCAGGCGAGGGGATCGGGCTTGCGCTTGTTAGGCGCGTCGTCGAACGTCACGGCGGGCGCGTGTGGGTGGAATCGCGCGAGGGCGAGGGCACGACGTTCTATCTTTCGCTGCCCGACGCGCTGGCGCAGGTGCCGCCCGCGCCGGGCGAGGCCGTCATGCCGGCGGCCGCCGGGGGTGGCGAGGCTACCCGCGCGGCCGGTTAGCGCGACAGCCCGTGGCTCGACCTGAAGAGTCGGCGCGCGCGCAGCAGGCGCCGGCCGCGGATCGACCAGACGCTGCCCGCGACGATCAGCATGAGCGCTAAACCCAGCACCGCGCGCGGATCGAGGTGCAGGCCGAACGGCGCGGCGCCCGGCGAGAGGAAGCTTTGCGCGAGCACGAGCAGGGCGCCCCAGAAGGCGATCGCAGCCTGCACGACGAGCCGCGTGCCCGCGCGGTGGCGCATGCGGTCAACGAAAGTCGCACGACGATGCGTGCGCGAGCAAAAAAAAGCGATCGCCAACAGGGCGATCGCGAGAAGCACAATCCAGTCCGTCAGGTCCATCACAACTACTCCTAAAGCAGTTAAGTACTTTAGGCATCTGTGACATCGGACGATATAGGACATGTCTCAAAGAACGGCACGCCCGTCATTCATCGGGGCGTGCGCCGGTGCGGCCAGCGCGCCTTACGGCTCGATGCGGGTGCCGAGCAGCACCAGGAACTGCCGCAGCCACTCCGGATGCGCGGGCCACGCCGGGGCGGTGACGAAGGGCGCGTCGGTCACGGCGCTGTCGATCGGAATGTCGGCGTATTCGCCGCCGGCCAGGCGCACTTCGGGCGCGCAGGCCGGATAGGCCGAAATCCGCCGGCCGCGGATTACCTCGGCGGCGGCAAGGAGCTGCGCGGCGTGACAGATGGCCGCGACTGGCTTGTTCGCGCCCGCGAAGTGGCGTACAAGCTCGATCACCTTGGGATCGAGCCGCAGATATTCGGGCGCGCGGCCGCCGGCGATGGCGAGCGCGTCGTAGGCGGCCGGGTCGATGTCCTCGAAGGTTGCGTTGAGCGTGAACTGGTGGCCCGGTTTCTCCGTGTAGGTTTGGTCGCCCTCGAAGTCGTGGATGGCGGTCTTGATCCGCTCGCCAGCCTTCTTGCCGGGGCACACGGCGTCGACGCGGTGGCCCACGGCCTGCAGTGCCTGGAAGGGCACCATCGTTTCATAGTCCTCGGCAAAGTCGCCGGTGAGGAAAAGGATCTTCTTGACTGCCATTGCACGCCTCCCGTGTTGGATGGTGGAACAGATTGGACCCCAATGCAGTCTACTCCAGCATGATTGACGCTTCTGTTACGCCCCGCCTGCCGCCCGATATCGTCTGGCGCGCCTACCTACCCGGGCGCGACGCCGCGCCGCTCGCGGCGCTCTTTCGCGCGGCGGTGACGACGCTCGCGGCCGCGCGCTACGATGCGGCCCAGCGGGCGGCGTGGGTGTCGTCCGCCGACGATCTTGCGGCGTTCGACGCGAGGCTTGCGCGCGGCACGACGCTCGTCGCGGTCCATGCCAGCGCGAGCGTGGCGTTCGGTCAGCTCTTTCCGGCCGATCACGTCGAGATGCTCTACGTCGCGCCGGATTGGGCGCGGCGCGGCCTCGCTTCGGCGCTGCTCGGACGCCTCGAGGCCGTGGCACGGGGGCAGGGCGCAAACGTACTGAGTGCGCAGGCGAGCGCGCTTGCCCGGCCCGTATTCGAGCGAGCCGGCTTTTCGCTGGTTTCACCTCAGGTAGTGTCGCGCGGCGGCGTATCATTGCCGCGCTTTCAGATGGCCAAGCCGCTCTTTGCGGCCAAACGTTCAGGATGACCATGTCTTTCAGGGTATCGATACACCGGGCCTGCGTGCCCGTTCTGGCCTGTGCGCTGCTCGCGGCGGGCTGCAGCAAGCAGGACGCCAGCGCGCCCGATCTCGCGGGCAAGTCCGCCGACGCCGCGCAGCAGGCGGTGCAGCAGGCGGCCCAGCAGGCCGCCGATCAGGCCAAACAGAAGCTCGACGAGGCCGCGAGCTATGTGAACCAGCAGGTCGACGCCGCGCGCACGGGGGCGCAGCAGCAGATCGACAACGCTTCTTCGCAAACGCAGGACGCGAGCGCGTCGACGGGCCAGCTCGCCTCCGCCGCGCAAGGCCAGTTGAGCGATGCGGCGAGCGACGCCCGGGCCATGCTCGGCCATGCCGCGGCCGCTGCGGGCACCGGGCTGCAACTGACCGGACGCACGCTGCAGCAATGGGCCAGCAGCACCGCGGCGGCCTCGTCGCCGGCGGCGAGCCAGTGAGCACGAACTTGACGTCCGCGATTAATGTAATTACTATGGTTACACTTTTCGATGCAGGCTTCATGGCAGGTTCGGCGTGAACACGAGTAGCCGCTTTGCGTTTGCCGTCCACGTGCTTGCGCTGCTCGCGCAGCAGCAGGGCGCGCCGCTTTCGTCGGAGATCATCGCCGGCAGCGTGAACACGAATCCCGCGCTGATCCGGCGGCTCCTCACGATGCTCGCGAACGCGGGGCTTACGGGTTCGCAGTTGGGCGCGGGCGGCGGGGCGCTGCTGGCGCGCGAGCCCGGGTCGATCACGCTGCTGGACGTGTACCGCGCCGTGGACGACGCGCAGCTTTTCGCCATGCATCGCGAAGAGCCCAATCCGGCCTGCATGGTCGGGCGGCATATCCAGCACACGCTGCGCGGCGTCATCGACGACGCACAGTGCGCGATGGAGGCGTCGCTCGCGGCGCGCACGCTCGCCGATGTCGTCGACGATGTGGAGCGCAGCGAGCGCAGGCTCGAACGGACGCGCGGTACGCGTGGGGCGGCCAGGGCGTGAGGATCATGGACGTCATCGCATCACTCACCGGGGCTATGCCCCGTTTTTTAACGCTTTATATGTAACTACATTGGTTACATAAAACCGTACGACAGGAGTTCAAACATGAGCAAGTCGCTGAATATCGCTCTCTTTGGTGCAACCGGCATGATCGGTTCGCGCATTGCCGCCGAAGCCGCGCGCCGCGGCCACCGCGTGAGCGCCCTCGTGCGCGAGCCGGGCCGCGTGGCGGCGGGGCCGAATGTCGTGGCGTCGAAGGTCGACGTGCTCGACGCAGGTAGCGTGGCCGCCGCAGTGCGCGGTCACGGCGTGGTCGCGAGCGCCTACGCGCCGCCGCACGATCGCGTGGCGGACGTTCTGATCGCGAGCCGTGCGCTTGTCGATGGCGTGCGCGCGGCCGGGCTCAAGCGGCTCGTCGTGGTAGGTGGCGCGGGCTCGCTCGAAATCGGACCCGGCAAGCAGCTCGTCGATTCGGAGAGCTTTCCCGCGGCGTGGAAGGGGATCGCGCTCGCGCATCGCGACGCGTACGACTATTACCGTACCGTCGCCGATCTCGACTGGACGTTCTTCGCGCCTGCCGCGATGATCGCTCCCGGCGAGCGCACGGGCCAGTTCCGCACCGGCGCGACCGCGCTGATCGCCGATACTAAGGGCGAGAGCCGCATTTCGGCGGAAGACTACGCGGTGGCATTCGTCGACGAACTGGAGCAGGGGCGCTTCGTTCGCCAGATCGCCACGGCGGGTTATTGATGCCGTAGCGGGGAGGCACGCCGGCCGCGCGAGGCGCCGCCGGCGTGCCGCGCCGCTTTTCGCCAGGATTCTCGCTGACATTCTGTTACGCGGGCGTGCCGCGCGGGCGGCTCGACTGCCGCTAAACTGGAGCGTCCTGTTCTTGCCTTTGCGACATGAATTCACGCTCCGGACGGGACGGCGCACGGGTCCAGCCGGCGTGCGCCGGGTGGCCCGCGGTTGCTCCCGTTTTTGACCGGCACCCGGCGCAGGCGACACGCTCGCCGCTGAGCCAGGGCTGGCTGACGCTGCTCGCCTGTCTCGTGCTCTGGTGCGCCTGCGTGCCGCTCGCGTTGGCCCAGGCGGTGGTGCCTGCGCCCGCCGCGCCTGTTCTGCCGGCGCTGAAAAGTCTTATCACGGGCCAGCCGGCGGCTGCCTCGGGCGCGTCGGCAGCCGAGGCCGCATCGGCCCCCAGCGCGGCCAGCCAGGCCGAGTTCACCCGCAATCTCGACAGCGTGATCACGACGCTCGACAGCGACCGGCAGCGCAATGCGCTCGTCGCGCAACTGAAAAAGCTGCGCGACGCTTCGCAAAACGTCGCGCCCGCGCCGGCTTCGGGCGCGGCGGGCACGTCGGGGCTGCTCGGCGCGATCGCGTCAGGGCTCTCGTCGGTCGAAGCGGATGCGCGCCGCGGCCGCAGTCCGGTGCACTACTGGGCCGGACGGTTCCGGGCGGCCGGCAACGAGCTGTATGCGCTCGCGGCGGGCGAGGACGAGGAGCGCGCGGGCGGTCTCGTGCTCCACCTGCTTGGCATGCTCGTGGGCTGGGGCGCCTGCGCGCTCGCGCTGCGCTGGCTCGTGCGCCGCGTGCTGCGGCGTTTTTCCGTCGACACCGGGCTGCAGCCCAATCCCACCACCATCGAGCTCGGCGTGTTCGCCCTGCAGCGGGTCGGACCGTTCATCGTCGCCTTCGTGGCGGCGCTCGTCGTCGAACGCGCGTTGTCCCAGTCCGTCGGCCGCACGATCGGCCTCGTCATTGCCTATGCCATTGTCGCGGGCGCGGTGTTTTCGGCCATCTGTCTCATCATGTTCTCGCTGTTCGGGTCGGGGCACCGGCGTGCCGCGGTGCGTGTGCTGATCGCGCGCGGGCGCCGGCTGCTCTTCGCGATCGGCGTGTGCAGCGCGCTCGGCGACGCGGCCACGAATTACGACGTCGCGTATCAGATTGGCATCAACCTGGCCGCGCTTGTCTCGACGTTCGCCAACATGACGGCGGCCGTGCTGACCGCCGTATTCGCCATGACCTTCAGCCGGCCCGTTGCGCATCTGATCCGCAACCGCAGCTACCAGCTGCGCCACGACCACAAGGCGCTCACGGAAATCTTTGACTTGCTGGCCTCGATCTGGCACGTGCCGATGCTGCTGCTCGCGGCCGCATCGATCGTCGCGACCGTGGGGGGGCTCAGCAGCAGCGAGAACGTGCTGCAGATCTCGATCGTCACCGCGCTTCTGCTCGTGCTCGCGTTCTTCCTTTCGGCGGTCGTCCGGCGCCTCACGCGGCCGGATCCCGCGCGCATGCGGCGCCGCTCGCCCTATTTGCGGCGGCTGCTGCGATTTGCGGGCACGCTCGCCATCGTGTTCATCTGGCTCGCGTACTTCGAATCGTGCGCGCGGCTGTGGGACATCTCGCTAGCGCGCATCATCGAGGCGAGCGTCGCCGCGCGAGGCATCGCTCATGCGCTATTCGCAATCGGCGTGACCGTGTTCTTCGCATGGCTCACGTGGATCGTGCTCGATACCGCGATCCTCGAGGCGCTCAATCCGAGCGGTCCGCGCGCCAAGGGCCGCGCGCCCAGCGCACGCGCGCGCACCATGCTGCCGCTCGTGCGCAACGCGCTGCTCGTGACGATCCTCACGATCGCCGGGATCGTCACGGCCGCGAACCTTGGCATCAACGTGACGCCGCTGCTCGCGGGCGCCGGCGTGATCGGTCTCGCGATCGGCTTCGGCGCGCAGTCGCTCGTGAGCGATCTCATCACGGGGCTCTTCATCATCATCGAGGAGACGATTTCGGTGGGCGACTGGATCGATCTCGACAACGGCCATGCGGGCACCGTCGAGCATTTGTCGATCCGCACCGTGCGCCTGCGCGACGGTCAGGGCGCGATACACGCCATTCCGTTCTCCCAGATCAAGATCGTGAAGAACCTCTCGCGCGACTTTGCGTATGCGGTCTTCGAAGTGCGCGTGCCGTTTTCCGTCGAGCTCGATACCGTCACGCGACTGATTCGCGAAGTGGGCGCGGAGCTGGTGGCCGATTTCCGCTACCGGCGCGAGATCCTCGGGCCCGTGGAGGTGTGGGGGCTCGACCGTTTCGAGCCGAACTGGATGGTCGTCAAAGGGCAGATCAAGACGCGGCCGCTCCAGCAGTGGAGCGTGGCGCGCGCGTTCAATGCGCGGCTCAAGCACCGCATGGACGAGGCCGGCATCGACATGCCGGTACCGCAGATGCAGGTGCACATGAGCCCGCGCGGCGCGGACGTTCCGCTGCACGAGGACGATCTTGCGCCGCCTTCGCATGCGGCGGCCTCGAAGGAAGGGGTGCGCGACGCGTCGCACGAACCACGCCCGGCGCCACCGCCCACGGCCAGCCCCGACAGCGCGCCGCCGCAGATTCCGACCGCAGGCAGCCGAGGCTAGTCCTTTTCGGGTCGTTCGGACTGCTTTTCAATCGTTCATGCCGCGGCGGGCAGCAGCGGCAACACGTCGTTGACGTGCGTTCCGATCTACGCGGCGGGTTGGGCGTCAAACAGGACGGGTTCGGCGGGGAGGTTCATCGGTGCAGGGGTGTTCGGCTGCGGATGAACAGGGCGATATCGGTTTGCGTCGGGAGAGAGTTTTCATATAATTCCCCTGTGCTGGCTCCAGATAGAATAAATTTCTACGCAAGGGGAAAGGCGGAAATGGATGTAATCGACAGAAAGCTCGTCGAGTTGTTGCAGCAGGACGCCACGATGCCGGTTGCCGAACTCGCGCAGCGTGTCAATCTTTCGCAAACGCCGTGCTGGAAGCGGGTTCAGCGTCTCAAGGAGACAGGCGTGATTCGCGCCCAGGTGGCGCTGTGCGATCCGAAGAAGCTGGGCGTGGGGACGACCGTGTTCGTAGCGGTGCGCACGAACCAGCACACCGAGGCGTGGGCGCAGAGCTTCACGCGCGCGGTGCAGGACATTCCCGAGATTGTCGAGGCCTACCGCATGAGTGGCGAGACCGATTATCTGTTGCGCGTCGTGGTGTCGGACATCGACGACTATGATCGCGTCTACAAGCAACTGATTCGCGCCGTGCCCCTCTCCGACGTGAGCTCGAGCTTCGCCATGGAGCAACTCAAGTACTCGACGGCCTTACCGGTACGAACCGGCTAAGGCGGCCGCCGCGAAGCAAGCCGCTTGCAAGGCGCCCCGGCGTAGAATGCCCGCTTTGCTCCTCACTTTCCGGCGAACCATGAACGAACCGCGCAAGAAGAATCCCGCCTTTGGCGTTGGCGTGCTCATCGTGGTGGTGGTGCTCTTCGTGATCGGCACCGTGCTGTTCAATGCGATTCGCGGCAAGCGCGAATACGACGAAGCGAATCCGGGCCAGCCGGCGAGCGCCGCAGCGAGCGCGAATGCCTCGCCGCCGGCCGGCACGGGGCAGTAACGTACCTCGCGGTCCTTTACAGCGCTGTACCCGCGCTTGTACCCGCTCTTCCGCTACGCATCGGGCAGCCGGATCACGCTCGCGTCCTTGCGGATGAGCCAGGACGCGGCCAGCATCTGCTTGCATTGATGCGCGAGCAGTTTCAGTTCCTGCGCAAACTCCGAGGACGGCCCCAGCGCGCGCTCGGTCTCGACCACCGCGGTGTCGAGATCGCGCGTGAGCCGTTTCGTGAGGTCGATCTGATCGGCGGGGGCCGGCGTTCCCGATTCGGCAGCGACGAGGTTTTCGTGCACGCATGAGAGGGCCCGTTCGAGCGCATCGGGCGCGGCCGTCTGACCGGGCTTTGCCGAGGCGCGCAAGAGCGGCGCGGCCGCCGTGATCTGCGAGGCGAGCACGTGGCTGCGGATCAGGAGGTCGTTCAGTTCGGCGACGTACTTCTGCGCCGACTTCGGCTCCAGCATCATGCGCTGGAAGGCCTGGCCCAGATTCGCAAACGCCACGTGCACGTTCTTGCGCGCGAGGCGGTAGCGGAAGTCGGCCGGGGGCGCGGCGCCGGCCAGCGCGGGCTCCGCCTGCGTCTGCGCCGCGCGCGTGCCCCGACCCCAACTGGCTTCGAGATACTGGCGCATCGCGCCGATCATGTCGTTCACGAGTTTGCCCATCAGCCGGTATTCCCAGTACGGGAACAGATGGCTCGCGGCGATCGCGATCATGCAGCCCACCATGGTGTCGATGGCGCGCTCGCCGATGATGCGCATGCTGCCGGGCGCAAGCAGATGGAACATCAGCAGGACATAGGCCGAAGTGAAGACGACGCTCGCCGTATAGTTAAAGAGCAGCAGGCTGTAGCTCATCACCATGGCCGCGAACATCGCCACGAGCAGCACGAGCGGGTGCTTCACGAGCAGGATCAGGGCCACGCTTGCCGCGCAGCCGATCAGCGTGCCGACGATACGCTGCGCATTGCGCTGGCGCGTGAGCGAGTAGCCGGGCTTCAGGATGATAATGGTCGTCATCACGATCCAGTAGGCGTTGGTGAGCGGCAGCAGGCGCCCGAGCCAGAAGCCCACGGCCACCGCGATCGTCACGCGCAGCGCATGCCGGAAGCTCGGCGAGGCCATGGTGAGGTTCGAGAAGATTTGCCGGAACGGCACGCGCCGGCTCGTGACGAAACGCTGCAGGGCTTCGTCGAGGCGCAGTTCCGTTTCGGTCGTCGGCGCCTCGCTCGTGAGGCTGCGGCGCATGCGGTCGATCAGGCGCGTCGCGCTCCAGATGCGCCGGAACGACGCCGAGACCGCCGCATAGGCCTCCGGGTCGGTCTTCTGCAGATCGCGCTTCCTGAGCTGTTCGAGCTCGTATTCGATCGCGCGCAGCTCGGCTTTCGCGTTGACGCTCACGCGCGGCGCTTCGTTCTGCAGCACGGCAAGACCAATGTCCTCGAGATCGGCGGCGGCCTTGCGGATCAGGTCGCGATAGAACGCGAGCAGGTCGGAGCCGCCGAAGGTATTGCGCACGAGCGGATAGTCGGTGTGGGCGCCCACGAAAAGCTCGTGCAGATCGACCGTGTTGATGAACAGGTTGAAGTGCATGGCGCGCACCGGGTCGAGCTTGCCGCTCCTGAGCTTCGGCAGGCTGCGCAGCACGATGTCGCGCGCCGCGTCCTGGCGCTCCACCGCGGCGATCTGTTTGGCGACGAGGTTGCGATAGCACTCGTCGAGATCGTTGTCGAGGTCGAAGAACTGGGCGCGCGCGAGCAGGTAGTCGGCGCAGGCGAACACGCTCTCGGCGATCGCCTGCTGCTCGATGCGGTGGAGCATCAACTGGCTCACGAGCGTGGACCAGGCCGTGTACCAGAGGCCGCCCAGCAGGATCCATAACGCGTTGACGAGCGCCTGGTGCGGCGTGAAGTGTTCCTCCAGCGTCATCACCATCATGAACAGCGTCGCGAAGCTGATCTGCGGCCAGCGATTGCCGTACACCACGATCAGCGAGAGCACGAAGGTGAGCGGCACGACGGCGGCCCAGAGCGCGACCGGGTTGACGGTCGCGAGGCCCGTTGCGTAGGCGGCCAGGAAGCCGATCGCGCTGCACGCGAGCATCTCGTTGCGCTTGTACTTCAGCGGACCGGGCATGTCGACCACGCAGGCGCCCAGCGCGCCGGTGGAGAGGGTGAAGCCGAGCTCGCTCTGGTTGAAAACGAACAGGCACAGCACGGCGGGAAGCGAAATGCCGACCGCGATGCGAAGGCCGCCATAGAAGTACTGGCTATAGAGGAATTTGCGGATTTCTACCGAATAGCGCATCGACTGCCGATGTGGTTCAAGAGCGGGCGGCGCGGAAGTGCACCGCGGAATGGCGGTGAGTCTAACTGATTTCGCCAGGGGGTTGAGCGGCCGTGCCGGCGGGGGCTGGCCGGGCGTGATGCGAGCGCTGGCGGCAGGCGCGCTCAGGCCGTCGGATCGCCGAGCAAGCCGCGGGTGCCGTGGATGCGGCGCATGCGTGTGCGATACCAGAAGGTCCAGGCGAGCAGGCCGCCAAATACGCCGTAGCCGATCACCGGCGAGACGACGAGGAAGCGCTCGATGGGCCAGGTGGCGGCGAGCCACGCGCGCAACGCCGCGTCGGCGGTGAGGCCGAGGCCCCAGACGGCCGTGAGCATGCGCATGGCCGAGACGAACTCGCGGCGCTCCTGCCAGAGCTGTTCGAAGCGTGCGACGCCCTCGGGCGTTTCGCGAGCGACGGTCGCGCGCGCGAGGTAGTACACGAGCGGGCGGCGCGCGAGCAGCGAGGCGAGGAAGGTGACGCCGATGGCGCCCGAGGCGAGGCATTCGCGCATCAGCAGCACGCGCGGGCCGCCGCCGAAAGCCATGGCGGCGAGCGAGAGCGCAATGCCGAGCAGCACGATCGCGGCGAGCGCGTCAACGCGCCGAAAGCGCGCAAGCTCGACGATGCTCCAGGCGACCGGCGGAATTGCCGACGCCACGAGGCCGCCCACTTCGCCGTAGTGCGGATGGGCAAGGCGGTACGCGACCCAGGGGAGGAGCAGATTGACCGCCAGTTCGGCGACGAATGCCGGGCGCAGCTTCATGCGATGCGTCCTCGCGTGTCCATGTTGATATGAACCCAGTATGGCCGAACGATGACCGATCGGCAAACGGCGGCGCGAAGCCCATCTGGCGGCCGCCTGTGCGACACTCGCAGATGCTCCGCCCCGCACCCCGGCATGCCTCTTCTAACTGTTTCGCCGTCCGATATGTCCGTCCGCTATCCCGTCGCTCCCCACGAAGTCGAACTGGTCGCCGTGCGTGCGCAAGGCGCGGGCGGCCAGAATGTCAACAAGGTATCGAGCGCGATCCACCTGCGCTTCGATATCCATGCGTCTTCGTTGCCCGACGTGATCAAGATGCGCCTGCTCGCGCTCTCCGACCGGCGCGTGTCGAGCGAAGGCGTGGTCGTCATCAAGTCGCAGGAATACCGGACGCAGGAGCAGAATCGCGCCGCGGCGCTCGCGCGGCTCGACGAACTGATCGACAGCGTGAGCGTGACGCGCAAGGCCCGCGTGCCGACGCGGCCCACGCGGGCGTCGAAGATGAGGCGTCTGGAGGGGAAGGCCCGCCAGGGCGAGGTGAAGGCCGGCCGGCGGCGCCGGCCGGCGGCGCGTGGTCGACTGAGCGAGTGGAGTGAGGCGCGGCGCCGGCGGCCGGGGCGTGCCCCGGCAGAATTCAGTGCGCCGTGTTCGGCACGTCGAGGATCAGGATGATGGTCCAGTCGGCGTCGCCTTCGTGATGGTACTGGCGCTCCGCGACGATGAACGGCTGCTGCTTGCCCTCGGGGCCGAGGAACAGCACGTCGCCTTCCATCGGGAGGCATTCGACCGGCGGCAGTGCGAGGAACGCGTCCTGCTTGCCGCGCGGCATCAATTTTTCGATTTTGCGGGATGCCTCTTCCGTCCATTCGATATCGAGCTGGATGTTGCTCATTCTGTTCTCCGCGCGAGGGGCGCACCGTTGCTGGGTCAATTCGAGGTGCGCGACTTTAGCATACCGCGCGCGACAAAAAGCCGATGCCGGCTACCCGTGCATCAGCTTTCAAAAAGAGGACGGCGCGGCGCTCGCTCGATGCCGCGCGCCGCATTACTGAGCCGGCATGTCCTTGTGGTGATGATGCGGCTTCGCGTGTTCCTTCATGTGCATCGGCGCCGGAGCGGCTTCCTGACGAGATTGCAGTTCCTGCGCGTGCTGTTCGACATCCGCTGCCCGCTGCGGGTCGGTGCTCATCGTGACGCCGTGTTCGTCTTGCGCGTAGGCAGCACCCGTCAGGGCGGAAAGCGAAATCAGGACTGCGAGGGACATTTTTTTCATCATTACCTCCGTGGAAGCGGTTTATGGACCCAGCCGTTGCCTGGCAAGGCAAAACGCAGGCGGAATGGCCATGCCATTCTAAGGAGCAAATATACGCTCCAGATGAGGTTGCGGAGTTGAGGATGCGCAGCGTTACATCTTGTTACGCTGCGCCGTAGCAAACGATGACGTCAAAACCAGCCGATCATGCAATAGACATGGAACTGTGCGATGCCGATCAACTCGTGCAAGGCTATTTGCGCGCTTTCCAGATTGGCGAGGCGCGGCCGCCAGCCGGTGAGCGCAACGCGCGTGCCGGAGACGACCGGCAGCGGGTCGTTGCCGTCGCGCCGGAAATCGAGCAGGGCGCGCGGCATCTGATATGCCGAGGTCACGAGCAGCAGCGTGGTGCCGGCCGCATCGGGCCAGGTCTGGAGCAGGCGCGTTACGTTGCGCGCGTTCTGCCACGTCGTCAGACTGGCGTTTTCCAGCACGAGGTCGCTGCGCGCGACGCCGGCGCGCAACAGATACGGCGCATACGTGTCGGCTTCGGTGGCAGCGTGATGCTGGGGGTTGCCGCCGCTCACGATCACCCGGCAAATGCCGCCCGCCGCGCGGCATCGCGCGTAGAGCGACGCAGCGGTCGCGAGCCGCGGGTAAACGTCCTGCGGCGGCACGAGGACGCCTGCGTCGTTCACATGCGTGCCGCCGCCAAGCACGACAATGGCCGTGTGCGCCCCGAAGGGCCGGGGCAAGGGCTTCGCCGGATCGTAGGGGGTGCGATACGCTGCGGGCTGGGCGAGATCGAGCAGCGGGCCCGTCAGCCAGCCGGAGGCGAGCAGCCAGAAAAAGACGATCGCGCCGGCGGCGACGATCACGCGAGCCCGGCAGCATAAGACGAACAGCGCAAGAAAAGCCGCGAGGAAAACGAATAGAATCAATTTGAATGAGGTAACGTATGATTTCGGGGATAAAGCATCTGCGCACATGCGTTGCGAGCGTGGCGCCGCGCAGTCGTTCCGAAGGCGCTCATCGCGCCTTCACGGGGCCCGGACAAGCTCGCAGTTTCTGCCTGCTTCCGACTGACAGCGAATGCGCATCGACGGCTAGCCGAAGCAGGCTTACCGCTTTGTGACTGAGCGCAGCGGCCTCTCTGGAAGGTCGCATTTTAAGAAAGAAGTGAGATGGCCACGTATTCCAACGAAGCAGTACTCGAAGCGTTGCGGCGGGTGCAGTATCGGCAGGTCCCCTGGGCGCGACGTCCCGAAGTTTTTCAATATCTGCGCGGGCTTGGGCTGATGGAGACGGTGCGGCAACGCACGGTGGCGCCCGCGCCCGGGTTTCACGCGCCCGTCGACATCGCGGTGCTCACCGACCTCGGGCGTGCCGAATTCGCGCGTCTCGCGCGCGACGAGCGCTCGCTCCACTGGGCCGATCATCGCATCGCCAGCTATGCGGCCCAAGGCAGCGTTTCCGAGTCGGACGTACCCGCGCGCCAATAGGTTCACGGCGCGGCCAGGGCGCCGGCTCGGCGCCTCTGTCCGTTCCGGACTGCTTCGGGTCGCTCGACATCAAAAAAAAGCCCGTATCGGACGATACGGGCTTACCGGAATTACTGCTGCCACGCTGTGCTTGATGGCATTAGGTAGACCGGCGCGACGCGCAGGGGTTCCCGTAAAGCATCGGTGTGCGCGTGAGGGTTTACGTCCAGGGCGCGAGGCGCAGGCGTGCTTGCGACCTCTCAACGGCGTGGCGACGCGGGCATGGCTTCGCGCGGCGGCATGGCGCGCTGGCGGGCGTTGTCGGTGATGTCGGCGCGTAGATCGCCGCGCGGCACAGCGGGATTGGCTCCGCCTGGGCGGGGCGCGCGATCGGGCGGCCGGGCGCCAGCGTGGGGCAGGTTCCCGCCGTCGGCGTTATGTTGCGGCGGCTGAGCGGCGGTGACGCCACAGGAGAGTGCGGCAATCAGGGCGAGGGCGGTGAGCGAACCCATGCTGCCCCGAACGAGCAGAGTCATGGATTTCATGGCGGCTTCCCGTCAATACGGGTTCTCGACGTTTGTAGACATGGGTCTACCCTAGCGTCGGCCGCGAAAGCAGGGTGTAAATGTTGGTAAGGAGATGTTTCCCCTGCCTGGGCTATCGCCAATCCGGGAAGAAGAGGCCGGCTCATGCGGGCGGCGCTGGCGCGCTCGCGAAGGTGTCCGGCGTGGCCGGGCGCGCGAGGCGCCCGGCGGGAGAAAGCGGAAAGCCGACGCTCAGGCCATCTTGACCGGCGTGACCGGTGCGCGCCACGACTCCGGATTGGTCCAGAACGCGCCGCGCAGGCGATCGCGGCTCGGCGGTGCGGGCGGCTTGGTGGCCGTCGCGCCAATGCGACCGCGCAGCGAAATCTCGCGGCCGTTCGTGCTCAGGCGTTTCACGATCTCGGCGAGGGTGCCGTCAGCCTGCCACTCGTCGAAACGGCGGCGGCAAGTGGGCGGTGACGGATAGCGGCCCGGCAGCTTGGACCAGCCTTCGCCTGTCGAGAGTACCCACAGTACCGCGTTGACCACCGCACGCGCTTCGACGCGAGGCCGTCCGCGCCGTTCGCTCCGCGCGGGTTCCGCGCAGAACAACGCCTCGACCAGCGCCCATTCGTTATCTCTCAAATCGTCGAACAGCATCATGTCATTCACCTCAGCGAAGCTATCTCCGGTGCGCTGCCCCGCGCTGCGCACTCTTCATGTACGCCCGTCCGGAGGGCGGGGTACCAGGCGGGACCTCGAGGCGGGCTGGATGATTGTGGTTTCCAGTCCGTCCGTCGATCCTGTGCATGCCCTTATGCGAGAAGCGTGCCAATTCGTACGCTTTCGTCTCGGAGCCGCGTGGCATCAGGCCCGCGCGGGTGCTTGCCAGGGGCGTATTCGACTCGAAATCGCATAGAGGGGATATCGGGACAATCACCAATCTTGTGCAAATTGGCTCGCCAGGCGTGCGTTTGCGCCGTATTGCTGCATTGCGGCGAATAATCGCCGCGGCCCGTTTCGGCGATGCAGCGCCCATCTGGCCACGCACAAAGGCGCTGATATAAAATTGCATGAAAAACCATGATTGATGAATTGGACCGATGAATGTGACGCTACGGCAGTTGCGGGTCTTTATCGAAGTGGCGCGGTTGCAGAGCTTCAGTCGCGCCGGCGACGAAATCGGGCTGACCCAGTCGGCGGTGAGCCGCTGCGTGCGCGAGCTCGAGGCGGAGATCGGCGTCAAGCTGGTGGACCGGACGACGCGCGAGGTGCAGTTGACCGACGTCGGCGCCAATCTGATCGCGACGATTCCCCGTCTTATTGGGGACCTCGACGACGCGTTGCGCGAGATTCGCGAGATCGGCGAGCAGCGGCGCGGGCGCGTGGTGGTCGCGGCGAGCCCGACGGTGGCGTGCCGCCTGATGCCCGAGGTGGTCGCCGGATGCTCACGGCAGTTTCCCTATGTCACGCTCGGACTGCGCGACGACGTGCAAAGCGACGTGGTGCGCAAGGTGCGCTCGGGCGAGGTCGATTTCGGCGTGATCATCGGGCCGTTCGCGGCGGAGGACCTCGACACCGAAAAGCTCACGACCGATTCGTTCTGCGTGGTCGTGCGCGGCGACCACGCGCTCGCGGGGCGCGATCGGGTCGGCTGGCGCGAGCTCGACGGCGAACGGCTCGTGATGCTCGACTACGCGTCGGGCAGCCGTCCGCTGATCGATGCCGTGATGGGCGAGCAGGGCGTGCGCGCCTTGGTGGTGCAGGAACTGGGGCATCCGGCGACCGTGTTCGGCCTCGTCGAGGCGGGCGTCGGCATCAGCGTGCTGCCGTGGCTGGCGCTGCCCGTGCCCGCGGGCTCGTCGCTCGTTGCCCGCGCGCTCGTGCCGCGCGCGGAGCGAACCGTCGAGCTCGTGCGGCGGCGCGACCGCTCGCTTTCGCCGGCCGCCGAGGCCGTCTGGGCGCTGATCAGGCAGATCGGCGGCCGCCCGGAGACGCTGGGTTAGCGCCATAACTAGAGCGGTGTGTCGGATGCGGGGCTCGCCATCGTGTCTGTGGCGTGCGCGCTACACTGTGTCTTTTACCCGTTTGCCTAATTCGCGATGAGCCACGCCGCCCCCATTTCGTCCAGCCACCCCACGCCGAACCGGCCCGACCTCGCCAGCGCCCGCGAGGCCGTGCGTGCGTTGCGCTCGTCGCAGATCCGCGAGGTGGCGAATGCGGGCTTTGGCGTGCCGGACGTGTTGCCGTTCTGGTTCGGCGAGTCCGACCGCGTGACGCCGCCTTTCATCCGCGAGGCCGCTGCCGAGGCGCTGGGTCGCGGCGATACGTTCTATACGCATAACCTCGGTATCGCGCCGCTGCGCGAGGCGCTCTCGCGCTACGTGAGCGGCTTGCACGGCGTGACGCCGGCGGAGAACATCGCGGTAACCAGCGCGGGGGTGAACGCGCTGATGCTCGCCGCGCAGCTCGTGACGGGAGCGGGCGAGCGCGCCGTGGCCGTGACGCCGCTGTGGCCCAATCTCGTCGAGATCCCGAAGATACTCGGCGCCTCGGTCGAGACCGTTTCGCTCGTTTACGGCGAGCGCGGCTGGGTGCTCGATCTCGACCGCCTGCTCGCCGCGCTCACGCCGGACACGAAGCTCCTGATGATCAACTCGCCGAACAATCCGACGGGCTGGGTGATGACGCGCGAAGAGCAGCGCGCCGTGCTCGATCATTGCCGCCGTCACGGCATCTGGATCGTCGCCGACGAAGTGTACGAACGTTTGTACTACGAAAGCGAGGGCGAGGCTGGCGGACGGACCGCTCCCTCGTTTCTCGATATCGCATCGCGCGACGAGCGTCTGATCTGCGTGAATTCTTTCTCCAAGGCCTGGCTCATGACGGGCTGGCGCCTCGGCTGGATGGTCGTGCCCCATGGGCTGATGGACGATCTCGGCAAACTGGTCGAATACAACACCTCGTGCGCGCCGTCGTTCGTCCAGCAAGCGGGTATCGCCGCGCTCGAGCACGGCGAGCCTTTCACGCGCGCTCTGGTCGCGGACCTGCGCGCGTCGCGCGATCATCTCGCGGCCGCGCTCGCGCGGCTGCCGGGCGTGGACGTGAAGATCCCGCATGGCGCGATGTACCTGTTTTTCCGGCTGGCCGGCGCGCAGCCGAGCCTCGATCTGTGCAAGGCGCTCGTACGCGACGCGGGTCTCGGGCTCGCGCCCGGCAGCGCCTTCGGCCCCGAAGGCGAAGGTTTCGTGCGCTGGTGCTATGCGTGCGATCCGGCGAGGCTCGACGAGGGCGTGGCGCGTCTCGCCGGCTATCTGGAGGCGCGGACGGCGCGTTGAACGCACGTAATGCACGGCGCATCGGCGGACGGTGAGCGATGGAAAGGCGTCTTTACGCACCCGCCGTTTTTGCGTAATATGGCGCTCAGTCTAGCGGTTCCCTGCGGGAACTTCGCTGCTCCGTCCGGCTGGGTCTGGCTCGATTGCCTGTATTGCGGCCCCCCGGTGCGTGCTCCCATCAATATGACCGATCAGAATCGGGCGAGCGCGTCTCCAGTTCCATATCGTCTTTCGTCTGTCTGATCCGGTTCCTTGAACCTGATTTACCTTACTTAAGGTCTGACCTGGCTGCATGAATACCCAAGAGGCGAAGATCGTCCTCGAGACTGCATTGATCTGCACGCAGGAGCCGCTGAAGGTCGGCGATCTGCGCAAGCTGTTCTCCGATGACATTTCGGCCGACACGGTCCGCCACCTGCTCGAAGACTTGAAACAGGAATGGTCGGGGCGCGGCGTGGAGCTGGTGGGCCTCGCGTCCGGCTGGCGCTTTCAGAGCAAGCCCGCCATGCGGACTTACCTCGACCGCCTGCATCCCGAAAAGCCGCCGCGCTATTCGCGCGCGGTGCTCGAAACGCTCGCGATCATCGCGTACCGGCAGCCGGTCACGCGTGGCGACATCGAGGAAATTCGCGGCGTGACGGTCAATACGCAGGTCGTCAAGCAGCTCGAGGACCGCAGCTGGATCGAGGTGATCGGGCATCGCGACGTGCCGGGCCGTCCGGCGCTTTATGCGACGACGCGGCAGTTTCTCGACGACCTCGGGCTGAAGTCGCTCGACGAGCTGCCGCCGCTCGACGACCCTTCGGCGCAGATGGGCGAGCAGTTGCTCGCGCAGCATGCCATCGAGTTTCCGGACAGCGAGGTGGCCCAACTGCTTGCTGCGCAAGCGGGAGACGAGGCCACGGAGCCGGTCCGCACGGACGCGGCCGAGGCCGTTGAAACCGAAACTGGCGCTATTGAACCGGCGGAACCGTTGGAATCGTTAGAGCCGGCGCTCGACGCAGGCGCGCCGGATGCGGCGGAGCATGAACCGCGCGAAGCGGTTCATGAGGCGCAGGAAACCGGGGAGGCCGCTGAACCGGGCGTATCCGGCGAGCAGGACGCGGCGCAAGCCGAAGAAACCGCCCAGGCCGCTGCCACCACGGTCGAACCCGAGGCCGATGAAGGCAACGAGTCAGACAGGACGGCAGCCGCCCAGGACGACGACGCACGCGACACCAACGTCGCAGGCGCCGAACCCCAACACGAACGACGCGAGGAAGCACCTCGCGCCGGGCAGAGCGAGCCCGCTCATCCAAAGGCGTATTGGCCGTATCCGGTCGCTGCGCCCGAAGGCGACGACTGAACCGGACACGACAGCCGCGACGCGGCACAGGACGACCCCGTCCCAACGGCGGGACTGACGTCGGAGCCGCTCGCCGCGGCGTCTGGCGTAACGAACACACTGACGCGCCTTGCAAGGGGGCGCGCAACCTGACATTTTGAGGTTGTTTTGACTGATATCCACGATACCGATTCGACCGACGCGTCCGAATCCTCGCGCCGCGCGGCATCCGCGCAGGCCGACGAACCGCGTTCCCGCGAAGCCGGCGACGTTCCCGAGGGCGCGCCCGGTAGCGGCGAAGGCGAGGACCGTCCGCGCCGCGGTTTGCGTCGCGGGCCGCGCAGCCTGATCGCGCGCCGCCGCGCGGGTGCGAAGGCCAAGGCCACCGACGAGCCGGGCGCCGCCGCCGAAGACACGCAGGACGGCGAGAACGCCGCGCCGGCACCGCGCCGGGAAGGTGCTCCGAAGAAGCCGGGCCGCCGCAAGGACGCGGGCGCGTCCGGCGCCCAGGGCGAAGCCGCGGCGGCGAAGCCCGCCGGCAAGCGCCAGAAGAACCCGAATCAAGGCCAGGGTCAGCAGGGGCAGGGTCATAAAGGCCAGCCGCGAGCGCAGCAGTCGACGGCCGCCGCCGGCGAGAGCGCGCAGGACGATCTGTTCCTGTACGTGACGTCGCCGGCTTTCGACGCCGACAACGGCGCGGCGGGCTCGGGCGTGCGCGCGCCGATGCTGCGTCGCGGCCGCGTGCAGCAAAAGCGCGTGTTGAGCCCCGACGACGACGCGCCGAAGCTGCACAAGGTGCTCGCCGACGCAGGCATGGGCTCGCGCCGCGATATGGAAGAGCTGATCATTGCGGGACGCGTTTCGGTGAACGGCGAGCCGGCGCACATCGGCCAGCGCATCCTGCCGACCGACCAGGTCCGCGTGAACGGCAAGCCGATCAAGCGCAAGCTGCCGAACAAGCCGCCGCGCGTGCTGCTCTATCACAAGCCGACCGGCGAGATCGTGAGCCATGCCGATCCGGAAGGCCGCGCCTCGGTGTTCGACCGTCTGCCGCCCATGAAGACGGCGAAATGGCTCGCGGTCGGCCGTCTCGACTTCAATACCGAGGGGCTGCTGATGCTGACTACCTCGGGCGATCTGACCAATCGTTTCATGCACCCGCGCTATAGCGTGGAGCGCGAGTACGCCGTGCGTGTGGTCGGGGAGCTGACGGAGGGGAATCGCCAGAAGCTGCTCAAGGGCATCGAGCTCGACGACGGCCCGGCGAACTTCCTGCGCATCCGCGACGGCGGTGGCGAGGGCACGAATCACTGGTATCACGTCGCGCTGGCCGAAGGCCGCAACCGCGAAGTGCGCCGCATGTTCGAGGCGGTCGGCCTGATGGTGAGCCGCCTGATCCGCACGCGCCACGGTCCGATCGCGCTGCCGAAGGGCCTCAAGCGCGGCCGCTGGGAGGAGCTCGACGACAATCAGGTTCGGAGCCTCATGGCCGCGGTCGGGCTCAAGGCGCCGGCCGAGGAGAAGGGCGGCCGTGGCGGCAACGCCCAGGAACGCCGTCAGCCGGACCCGATGCAGACCTCCATGGGCTTCATCAACCGCGAACCGGTGCTGAGCTCGCACGGCGCGATGGCCCAACCGCGCCAGGGGCGGCGCGGCGCTGCCGGTGGCTTCGGCGGCGGGGCGTCGGGCGGCACGGGTGGCTTCGGCGCGGGTTTTGGCGGCGCAGCGGGTGGCGGGCGCAACGGCAATCGTCCCGGTCCCGGCCGCGATGTCGACGGCAACCGGGCTCCGGGCGCCGGCAAGCGTGCGGGCGGGCAGGCCAGCGGCAATCGCCGCGGTCCGGGCGGCAACGGTAATGGCAATGGCAATCGCAGCGCCAATCCCAATGCCAGCGGCAACTGCGCTCCGGGCGGCAACAGCCGTGGCGGACAACGCGGCGCACCGCGCAACCGCACGCGCGGTCACTAAGCGCGGCAAGGCGGTTCGTCGGCATCCTCCTGCAAGGGGCTGACGAAGCTTTGCAAAAGCGTGCGCAAATCCCGCAAGCCCTTTCCGGACAGGCATTTAGCGCCGTCCGGTTTGCGTTGATGTCAAAAAAAGGCTACAATCTCGAAGTCGCTGGGCGTGCGGCTTTGATTTGCGCTCCAGGTCCGACCACCTGGCTATAAAAGAAGATGGGCGTTTCGCCCATTTTTTTTTGGTCCGGCCGCTTGAGGGTACAACGGTGAACGCAAGAGCAATGTAAAGGCGTGCGCAGTTGTAAAGGGAAGCGGCGGGCCATGCAGGGTGCGTCATCCGGGGAGCAGGCAATGTGCAAGAGCGCGCGCTCACCTGGCGCGCGGCCCGCGAACCGGAATGAAACCGGACGACCGAGCGGAATCTCGGGAAGTTGCTGGCCTGCTGCGCGAATATCTGGAGTAGGCATAGTGCAACTGACGGAACTGATTGAAACCACGGTCACCGGGCTCGGTTACGAGCTGGTCGATCTCGAGCGCACCGGGCGCGGCATGCTGACGATCTATATCGATCAGCCCGCGGGGATCGCGATCGAGGATTGCGAGAAGGTCACGCGTCAGCTGCAGCACGTTCTGACCGTCGAGAACATCGACTACGAGCGGCTCGAGGTTTCGTCGCCCGGTCTCGACCGTCCGCTGAAGAAGCTGGCGGACTTCGAACGCTTCGCAGGCAGCGAGGCGGTTATCACGTTGAAAAAGCCATTGGACGGACGGAAATCGTACCGGGGCATCGTGCATGCGCCCGAAGGCGAGACCATCGGTCTGGAATTCGAAGGGAAGGCAGGGCCCGCGATGCTGGATTTCACGCTCGCGGACATCGACAAGGCACGCCTTATCCCCAAAGTTGACTTTAGGAGCCGCAAACAATGAGTCGCGAAGTGTTGATGCTGGTGGACGCGCTGGCACGCGAGAAGAATGTCGACAAGGACGTGGTGTTTGCCGCCCTTGAAGCGGCGCTGGCGTCCGCCTCCAAGAAACTCTTCGACGAAGATGCGGACATCCGCGTGCAGATCGACCGCGAAAGCGGCGAGCACGAGACGTTCCGCCGCTGGCGCGTCGTGCCCGACGAAGCGGGCCTGCAGGAGCCGGATCAGGAGATCCTGCTGTTCGAAGCGCGCGAGCAGAAGCCCGACGCGCAGATCGACGACTTCATCGAGCAGCCGGTGCCTTCGGTCGAGTTCGGCCGCATCGGCGCGCAGGCCGCCAAGCAGGTGATCCTGCAGAAGGTGCGCGACGCCGAGCGCGAGCAGATCCTCAACGATTTCCTCGAGCGCGGCGAAAGCATCATGACCGGCACGGTCAAGCGCATGGACAAGGGCAACTTCATCGTCGAGTCGGGCCGTGTCGAAGCACTCCTGCGCCGCGACCAACTGATTCCGAAGGAAAACCTGCGCGTGGGCGACCGCGTGCGCGCCTGGATCGGCAAGGTCGACCGCACCGCGCGCGGCCCGCAGATCGAGCTCTCGCGCACGGCGCCCGAGTTCCTCATGAAGCTCTTCGAAATGGAAGTGCCGGAGATCGAGCAGGGCCTTCTCGAGATCAAGGCCGCTGCGCGCGATCCGGGCGTGCGCGCCAAGATCGGCGTCGTGGCCTACGACAAGCGCATCGATCCGATCGGCACCTGCGTCGGCATCCGCGGTTCGCGCGTGCAGGCCGTGCGCAACGAGCTCGGTGGCGAAAACGTAGACATCGTGCTATGGTCGGAAGACCCCGCCCAGTTCGTGATCGGCGCGCTCGCGCCGGCAGCCGTGCAGTCCATCGTCGTCGACGAGGAAAAGCACGCGATGGACGTTGTCGTCGACGAAGGCGAGCTTGCCGTCGCCATTGGCCGCAGCGGCCAGAACGTGCGTCTCGCCGGCGAACTCACCGGCTGGCAGATCAACATCATGACGCCGGACGAAAGTGCGCAGAAGCAGAATCAGGAGCGCACCGTGCTGCGCGACCTGTTCATGGCGCGTCTCGACGTTGACGAAGAAGTCGCCGACATCCTCATCGACGAAGGCTTCACGAGCCTCGAAGAGATCGCCTACGTGCCGCTCAACGAAATGCTCGAGATCGAGGCGTTCGACGAGGACACCGTGCACGAGCTGCGCAACCGCGCACGCGATGCGCTGCTCACCCAGGCCATCGCCAACGAAGAGAAGGTGGAAAACGCCGCGCTGGACTTGAAGAGCCTGGACGGCATCGACGCTGACCTGCTTGCGAAGCTGGCGCAGCACGAGATTCATACCCGCGACGAGCTTGCCGAGCTGGCCGTGGACGAGCTCACCGAAATGACGGGGATGGAAGAAGACACCGCGAAAGCGTTGATCATGAAGGCACGTGAACACTGGTTTCAGTAACCTGGCAACAGGTGCGAAGCCGGTGGCGAACGAGCAGGAACCGACCATGACCCACTGAACCTATCGCGGCCGGCACCGCCTTCGAGCGCGTGCCGGGGCCGCATGAACCGATGTCAACCGCAAGGAACCGCTCCTTGCATTAAGAGGAATGAATGGCGAGTAACAACGTAGCCCAATTTGCCGCGGAACTGAAGATGCCTGCAGGCGTGCTGCTGGAGCAACTCCAGGCGGCGGGCGTCACTAAAGCGAGCGAAGCCGACTCCTTGTCCGAAACGGACAAGGCGCGTCTGCTCGACCACTTGCGCAAGTCTCACGGCTCGACTGATGCAGACAAGCGCAAGATCACGCTGACGAAACGGCATACGTCGGAGATCAAGCAGTCCGATTCGACGGGTAAGGCTCGTACCATTCAGGTCGAGGTGCGCAAGAAGCGCACTTTCGTCCGCCGCGACGAGTCCGCCGATCAGGCGGAGACATCGAATCATGCAGCCGACGCAGCCGCTGCCGCCGAAGAGGCGGAGCTGCAGCGCCGCGAGGAAGAAGCGCGCCGCGAGGCCGAGTTGCTCGAGCGCCAGGCTCAGGAGCTGAAGGAGCGCCAGGAGCGGCTCGCGCGTGAAGAGGCCGAGCGCCGCGCACGCGAAGAGGCCGCCGAAGCCGACCGCCGCCGCGCCGAGGAAGAAGCCGCGAAGAAGAAGGTGGTGGCCGAAGCCGCTGCGCGCGAGCTGGCCGACCAGGCGGTTCAGGCGCAGCGCGCCGCTGCTGCCGAGGCACAGGTGAAGCAGCCCGACGAGCAGGAAGAACAACGCGCTGCCGCCGAGCGTGCAGCGCAGCGCGAAGCCGCCCAGAAGGCCGAGGTTGCCGCGCGCGAAGCTGCCGAGAAGGCTCAGAAGGAACAGGAAGAAATCGCTCGTCGCCGCGCGGCGGCGGAAGCCGAAGCGCGCGCGATTCGCGAGATGATGAACACGCCGCGCAAGGCGCAGGTGAAGGCACCCGAGCCGCCCAAGCCCGTGGAGCCGCCCAAGCCCGCCGAAGCGAAAGGTACGCTGCACAAGCCGGCCCGCCCCGAAGGCGCGCCGGCACGTCCGGCTGGGGGGGGCTCAGGTGGCGCGGGCGCTGCGGCGAAGCGTCCGGCCGCGGCGGCCGGTGCTCCGGCTGCGAACGCGAATGCGGGCGCACCGGGCGCCGCCGACCGCAACAAGAAGCCGGGCGCCGGCAAGGGCGGCTGGCAGGACGATGCCGCGAAGCGTCGCGGCATCAAAACGCGTGGCGATTCGTCCGGCGGCGTCGACCGCGGCTGGCGCGGCGGTCCGAAGGGCCGCGGCAAGCACCAGGACAGCGCATCGAGCTTCCAGGCGCCGACCGAGCCGATCGTGCGTGAAGTGCACGTGCCGGAAACTATCACGGTGGCCGATCTCGCGCACAAGATGTCCGTGAAGGCTTCGGAAGTCATCAAGGTGATGATGAAGATGGGCCAGATGGTCACCATCAACCAGATGCTCGACCAGGAAACGGCGATGATCATCGTCGAGGAACTCGGCCACCATGCGGTTGCCGCGAAGCTCGACGATCCGGAAGCGCTGCTGGTCGAAGGTCAGGAAGCCGCGACGGACGCCGAGCAACTGCCGCGTCCGCCGGTCGTCACCGTCATGGGTCACGTCGACCACGGCAAGACGTCGCTCCTCGACTACATCCGCCGCGCGAAGGTTGCGGCGGGCGAAGCGGGCGGCATTACGCAGCACATCGGCGCTTACCACGTCGAAACGCCGCGTGGCGTCATCACGTTCCTCGACACGCCGGGTCACGAGGCCTTCACGGCCATGCGTGCGCGCGGTGCGAAGGCGACCGACATCGTGATTCTCGTGGTCGCGGCCGACGACGGCGTGATGCCGCAGACGAAGGAAGCGATTGCCCACGCGAAGGCGGGCGGCGTGCCGCTCGTCGTGGCGATCAACAAGATCGACAAGCCGGACGCGAACCTCGAGCGCGTGAAGCAGGAGCTCGTTGCGGAAGGCGTGGTGCCGGAAGAGTACGGCGGCGATTCGCCGTTCGTGCCGGTTTCCGCGAAGACGGGTTCGGGTATCGACGACCTGCTCGAGAACGTGCTGCTCCAGGCTGAAGTGCTCGAACTGACGGCGCCGATCGTGGCCCCTGCGAAGGGTCTCGTGATCGAAGCGAAGCTCGACAAGGGTAAGGGTCCGGTCGCAACCGTCCTCGTGCAGTCGGGTACGCTGAACCGCGGCGACGTCGTGCTCGCGGGCAGCGCCTATGGCCGCGTGCGTGCGATGCTCGACGAGACGGGCAAGCCGACGAAGGAAGCGGGTCCGTCGATTCCGGTCGAAATCCAGGGTCTGTCGGAAGTGCCGGCGGCGGGCGAAGAAGTCATCGTGCTGCCCGACGAACGCAAGGCGCGCGAAATCGCGCTGTTCCGTCAAGGCAAGTTCCGCGACGTCAAGCTTGCGAAGCAGCAGGCCGCGAAGCTCGAAAACATGCTCGAGCAGATGGGCGAAGGCGAAGTGCAGAACCTGCCGCTCATCGTCAAGGCCGACGTGCAGGGCTCGCAGGAAGCGCTGGTTCACGCGCTCCTCAAGCTCTCGACCAGCGAAGTGCGCGTGCAGATCGTGCACGGCGCGGTGGGCGGCATCAGCGAAAACGACGTCAACCTCGCGACGGCATCGAAGGCGGTCATCATCGGCTTCAACACGCGCGCCGATGCGCAGGCGCGCAAGCTGGCCGAGGCCAACGGTGTGGATATCCGCTACTACAACATCATCTACGACGCCGTGGATGAGGTGAAGGCGGCGATGTCGGGCATGCTCGCGCCGGAAAAGCGCGAAGTCATCACCGGCATGGTCGAGGTGCGCCAGGTATTCAAGGTGCCGAAGGTTGGCGCGGTGGCCGGCTGTATGGTCACGGACGGTATCGTCAAGCGTTCTTCGTCGGTGCGCGTGCTGCGCAACAACGTGGTCATCCACACTGGCGAACTCGATTCGCTCAAGCGCTTCAAGGACGACGTCAAGGAAGTCAAGCAGGGCTTCGAGTGCGGTATGTCGATCAAGAACTTCAACGACATCGTCGAAGGCGATCAGTTCGAGGTGTTCGAGATCACCGAAGTCGCGCGTACCCTGTAACTTTCAGGCGCTACGCAGTGCGGGCGGGGCGGGCGCTGGCCAGCCCCGCCCGTTTGTTTTTGCAAGAGGGTGGATAAATCATGACCAAAAGACGTGCCTCTCCGAATCGCAACGTGCAGATCGCGGACCAGATCCAGCGCGATCTGTCCGAGCTCGTGTCGCGCGAGGTGAAGGACCCGCGCATCGGACTCGTGACGATCCAGAGCGTCGAGCTGACGCCGGATTACGCGCATGCCAAGGTGTACTTCACGACGCTCACGGGCGATCCGCAGGCAACCCAGGAAGCGCTCAACCACGCGGCGGGCCATCTGCACAATCTGCTTTTCAAGCGTCTGCACATCCATACCGTGCCGACGCTGCACTTCCATTACGACAAGACGGTCGAGCGTGCCGTCGAAATGTCGCGCCTCATCGACGAGGCCAATTCGACGCGCGCCAAGGACGAGTAAGCGCCCGCGCATGACTGCATCCTCCAATCCGGCGCAGCCCAAGGCGGCGGCGCCCAGGCTGCCGCGACGCCTGCTCGACGGCGTGCTGCTGCTCGACAAGCCGCTCGGTCTTTCCAGCAACGACGCGCTGATCCGCGCGAAACGTCTCTTTCGCGTGAAGAAGGCGGGCCATACCGGCACGCTCGATCCGCTCGCTTCGGGCCTGCTGCCGCTGTGCTTCGGCGAAGCCACCAAGTTCTCGCAGGACTTGCTCGACGCCGACAAGACCTACGAAGCGACGATGCGGCTCGGCATTCGGACGGCGACGGGCGACGCCGAGGGCGAAGCGATCGCCACACGCGAAGTGCGTTGCGACGAGGCGGCCGTGCGCGAGGCGATGGCACGCTTCGTCGGCGACATCGTGCAGGTGCCGCCCATGTACTCGGCGCTCAAACGCGACGGCAAGCCGCTCTACGAATATGCGCGCGCGGGCCAGGTGGTCGAGCGCGAGGGTCGCCAGGTGTCGATCCTTGCGCTCGAGATGGCGGCCTGTGCCTTGCCTGACGTGACGTTTCGCGTGACCTGCAGCAAAGGCACTTATGTGCGCACGCTCGCCGAGGATATCGGCGAGGCGCTGGGTTGCGGGGCCCATCTCGTGATGCTGCGGCGCACGGGTGTGGGCGCGCTGACGCTTGCGCGGGCCGTTACGCTCGAAACGCTTGCCACGGCCGACGAAGCCGCGCGCGACGCCTGGCTGCAGCCAGTCGATGCGCTGCTTTCCACTTTCCCTGCCGTGACGTTGTGCGCAGAGGCGTCGCGGCGCTTCACGCATGGCCAGCGTTTGCCGTTGCACGAGTTCGCGGGAGATCGCACCCAGTGGGAAAACGCGGCACGCGTGCGTGTGTACGGTGACGACGGCCGCCTGCTGGGCGTTGCGAAAGCGGCGAATGGGGTGCTTGCGCCGGAGCGCCTCGTCGTGAGTGGCGCCGCGGCTTAAGCCCGTACGGCCGCGGCACCGCCGCACTTTCCAGACTAATGCACGCTACGTCCGTCAGTGCGCCGCCGAAGCCGCCGCGCCCGCGTCCCCGCCGCCTGCGCGTTCGGGCCGCGTGATCCAGATCAACGCGATCAGCACGATGAAGATCACCGACGAAATATAGAAGAGGTCGTTCACGCCGAGCTGGGCGGCCTGCTGGGAGAGCAGGCGGTCGAAGAGCCCGTGCGCCTGGGCCGTGTCGAGCCCAGCCGCGTTCTGCATCTGCTGCATCGACTGGTTGAAGATCGGGTTGGTCGGCGTGGCGACTTCGGTCAACTGCGCATGGTGGAACGTCGTGCGGTGGTCCCATGCGGTTTCGAAGATCGACGTGCCGATGCCGCCGCACATGATCCGCACGAAATTCGAGAGCCCCGAGGCGGCCGGAATCCGGTGGCCGGGCAAGCCCGAGAGCGTGATCGAAACGAGCGGAATGAAGAGCCCCGCCATGCCGATGCCCTGGATCAAGGTCGGCACCGTGAGCGCCCAGGTGTCCACGTCCGTCGTGTAGCGCGAGCGCATCCAGAAGCACAGCGCGAACACCACGAACGCCGCCGTCGCGATGTAGCGCGGGTCCGTGCGCGGCAGGATGCGGCCCGTGATCGGCGAGAGCATGACCGCGAAGAAGCCCACCGGCGCCATCACGAGACCGGCGTTGGTTGCGGTGTAGCCGATGTCGGTCTGCAGCCACAGCGGCAGCAGTACGAGATTGCCGAAATAGAGGCCGTAACCGATCGAAAGCGCGATCGTGCCGCCCGTGAAGTTGCGCCGCGCGAAGAGCGAGAGATCGACGACGGGGTGCTTTTCGGTCAGCTCCCACACCACGAAGAACGCGAACGCGATGATCGCGGTGAGCGCGAGCACGACGACCGTGGTGGAGGAGAACCAGTCGAGGTCCTTGCCCTTGTCGAGCATGACCTGCAGCGAGCCCACCCAGACGATGAGAAGCGCGAGTCCCACGCCGTCGATCGGCGCCTTCTTCAAGACCGAGTCGCGGTGGCGGAAGATCGCCCACGTCGCGAACGCGGCCACGATCCCCACCGGGATGTTCACGTAGAAGATCCACGGCCACGAGATGTTGTCGGAGATCCAGCCGCCGAGAATGGGGCCCGCCACCGGCGCGATCAGCGTGGTCATGGACCACATGGAGAGCGCGATAGGGGCCTTCGCGCGCGGATAGCTCGCGAGCAAGAGCGTTTGCGAGAGCGGGATCATCGGGCCGGCCACGGCGCCCTGCAGCACGCGCGAGGCGAGCAGGAAGGGCAGCGTGGGCGCGAGACCGCACATCCACGACGAGATCACGAAGAGGATGATCGACGCCATGAAGAGGCGCACCTGGCCGATGCGGTCGGTGAGCCAGCCCGTGAGCGGCACCGAGATCGCATTGGCCACGGCGAACGACGTGATGACCCACGTGCCCTGGTCGGACGACACCCCGAGGTCGCCGGAGATCGACGGGATCGAGACGTTGGCGATCGAGGTGTCGAGCACGTTCATGAACACCGCGAGCGACACCGCAATGGTGCCGATCACGAGTTGCGCGCCTTGCAGCGGCGGGTGGACTGCGCCTTGTTGCTCTGCCATTAATTCACTTCTTGTTGTGCGGGGACCGTTACATCAGCTTCGAGGCCGGCTTTGCCGTGTGTGCGTTCGCCGAGGAGACCGTCGCCTTGCCGCTGTCTGCACTGTTGTCTGCGCTCTTGCCCGCGTTTTCCGCGATGATGCGAGCGATCTCGGCATCGGCTTCGTCGCCGTACTTTTCGAACACATTCGTCTGATAGACGGTGTTCAGCACGTTGCCGAGCTGGCTACCCGAATCGTCCTTGATGTCGACGTCGACCTGCATGGAAAGACCAATGCGCAGCGGATGCTTCTGCAGATCGGCCGGATCGAGCGACACGCGCACCGGCAGGCGCTGCACGACCTTGATCCAGTTGCCCGTCGCATTCTGCGCGGGCAGGAGCGAGAACGCCGAGCCGGTGCCCGCCGAGAAGCCCACCACCTTGCCGTGGTAGACCACGGACGAGCCGTACACGTCGGCCGTCATCTCGACCGGCTGGCCGATGCGCATGTGCTTGAGCTGCACTTCCTTGAAGTTCGCGTCCACCCAGATGGCGTTCAGCGGCACCACCGACATCAGCGGCGTGCCCGGCGAGACGCGCTGGCCCACCTGCACCGAACGCTTGGCCACATAGCCCGTCACCGGCGCCGGCAGTGTGTTGCGCGCGTTCGCGAGGTAGGCGTCGCGCACCTTCGCGGCCGCGGCCATCACGTTCGGATGCGACGAGACGGTCGTGTTCGCCGTGAGCGCGCGGTTGGCGGCGAGCTGCTGCTGCGCGGCTTCGAGCGCGGCCTCGGCGCTCTTCACGGCGTCGTTGGCGTGCGAGATTTCTTCCTGCGAGACGGCGCCCGTCTGCGCGACTTCCATGCGGCGGCGCAGATCCTGCTGGGCGCGCGTGAGGTCGGACTGGCGCTGCGCGACCTGTGCTTCGTACTGGCTGTCGTCGGCGAAGAGGCCGCGCACCTGGCGTACCGTCTGCGCGAGATTTGCCTCGGCCTGCTGCAGCGCGATGCGCGAGTCGGCCGGGTCGAGTTCGACGAGCGAGTCGCCGATCTTGACGTTCTGGGTGTCGTCCGCGTTCACGGCGATCACCGTGCCGGTGACCTGCGGCGTGATCTGCACGACGTTGCCGTTCACGTAGGCGTCGTCGGTGCTCTCGGAGAAGCGCGCGACGAGGAAGTAATAGAGGCCGTAGGCAATGGCTGCAATCACGATCACGAGGACGAGCAGCGTCATCATGCGTTTGCGCTTGCTGTTGCTCGAGTTCTGCGGGGCGGCCGCCGGTTGCTGGGGGGTGCTCATGGAAGTGATCTCCAGGTTCTCTCTTGCTGTTCGTTCGATGCCGTGTGGTTCTGCTGCGCTCAGTGCGCCTTTGGTGCGGTCAGTTCGTCGCGCTCGCCGCGGCCGTTGCCGGCTGCTGCACGGGCACCGTCGTGCCGCTCCACGGCGCGCCGTTCGGGCCCTTCGCCTCGCTGCCGACAACGGCCGGCGGCGTCAGGCCCGCGTCCGTTGCGTCGAAGCCGCCGCCGAGCGCCTTGATGAGCGCCATCTGCTCGTCGCGCCGCTGCGCCTTCAGGTCCGTCACCGTCTGTTCCGCGACAAGGCGGTTCTGGTCGGCGCTGAGCACCTGCAACTGTTCCGAGAGGCCCGCCTTGTAGCGGATCACGGCGAGCTGGTACGCCTTCGTGGAGGCGTCGAGCGCGTGCTGCGCGTCGACGAGCTGGCGGTCCGACGAGCGGATCGACGACACCTGGGTCGCGACGTCCTGGAATGCGCCGATGAGCGTCTGGTTGTAGTTGGCCACGTCCAGATCGAAGTCGGCGTAGCGGCTCTTCAACTGCGCGCGCAGGGCGCCCGCATCGAAGATCGGCAGATGGACCGCCGGCCCGAGCTGCGCCTGGCGGCTCGCGACGTTGAGGAATCGGCCCCAGCCGAACGCATCGAACCCGAAGCCCGCCGCGAGGTTCACGTCGGGGTAGAACTCGGCCTTCGCTTCCTTCACGTCGTGCATCTCGGCTTCCACCTGCCAGCGCGCGGCGACGATATCCGGACGGCGCGCGACGAGGTCGGCCGGCAGGTTGTCGGGCAGCGCGACGTCGGCGAGCGGATTGAGCACCGGCTGCGCGATCTGCAGGCCGCGGTCCGGACCCTTGCCGAGCAGGGCGCCCAGCTGGTAGCGCACGGTTTCGATCTGGCCGTCGATCTGCGAGAGATTCGCCTGGCTCGTCGCGATGTTGCCGTTCGCGGTCTCGCGCTCGACGTTGGTGTCGAGGCCCGCCGCCACGCGCCCGTTGGTGATCGTGCCGATGGTCTTGCGGTTGCCGATCTCGCGCGCGGCGATGTCGCGCTGCGCGTAGAGCTGCGCGAGCTGGTTGTAGGTGCGCGCGACCGACGCCGCGAGCGTGATGCGCGCCTGCTGCATGTCGGCCTCGGCGGCCTTCTGCTGGGACACCGCCTGGGCGAGGCGCTGGCGGTTCTTGCCCCAGAGGTCGAGCTCCCACGAAGCGCTTGCGAGCACGTTGTTCTCGCTATACCAGGTACCGCCGTAGGGCGGGGGATAGAGCGAATTGGCCGAGAAGACCTCGCGGTTCCACGAGTAGCTCGCGTTGACCTTCGGGAAGAGCGCGGACTTCGAAGTCTCGATGTACGACGATGCCTTGGCGATGCGCGCCTGCGCTTGCGCGATGGTCGGATTGCCTTCGAGCGCCTCGTCGATGAGCTTCGGCAACTGCGGGTCGCCGAACTGGTTCGCCCAGTCGAGCGTCGGCCACTGGCCGCCTTGCGCCGGGATGCTCTGCGAACTCTCGAACTGTTGCGGCTGGTCCAGCGTCTTGTCGCTCTTGATGCCGGCGTAGTTCGCACATCCCGCGAGCGCCAGCGCCGCGAGCGCCGCCGCCATGGCCGCGGCGGCCCGGCTCGGCGCCGGTCGGATCAGAGCCGCCCGGGTGAGGGATTCGGAATTCATTGCTCGTCTCGATGCGTGAGAAGTGGTGTTGATGCTGGACGATGCAGCTATTTTCTTGTGCGACGCGTTCAAATTTGATTGCCCCGTCATGAATTCGCCGGCGGATTCTGGCTCGGATCGCAGCTGTTAGCGAGTACCCGCCGCAGCATGCTTTTCAGGAATCCGGCTTCTTCCGGCGAGAGCCCGGTCATGAGCTTGTCCGTGATACTAGTGAAGATCGCCGGCATGCGCACAGCGATAGCCAGGCCTTCGGGCGTGAGGGCGAGCCGCACGGCGCGCCGGTCTTCGGAACTGCGCACGCGTTCGAGCAGGCCGCGCTTTTCGAGGCGATCCACTAGCCGGGTCACGGCGCTCGCGTCGATGCCGTACTCGCGTGCGAGCTCGGCGGCGAGCACGCACTTGCCGCTCGCCACCATGAACAGCACGCTCGCCTGCTGGCTCGTGACGCCCAGTTCCGCCACGGTGCGCTGGTTGACCATGTTCAGCATGGTCGATCTCACTCTGGCGATCAGGTAGCCAACGCTTTCGCCGAAGTCGTAATTGCGCACTTCGGGCGGCGCGGGGATCGGGTCCGTCATGATTCGGCTGCGACTGCAATGGTTGATCAGGCAGGGATTATAGGCCGCAGATAGTTGACGCGGCAAGCGTCAATTCTCCGTTTGCTGAATAACCTTTGCTGGCCAGGGTCTTAATCCGGGCGCAGCCGTGTGGGAAAATTCCGGCCCGCACGTGTGTTCCGCGTGTTCCGGTTACATTGCGCAAGACAGCCAGGGGGTATGTCATTCCCGCGTGCTATAATTTCAGGTTCCCAAAAGTGCGCTTTTCTCACGTGCCCTGTCACCGCCGGTTGTACTGCCGGCTATCGGTTATCGGTTATCGGTGGCGGGCGAGCACGGAAACACACGAGAGAGACGCGCACTCAACTGTGTAGCCAGGTTCCTATGTCCCGCGCCCTTCGCAACATCGCCATCATTGCCCACGTCGACCACGGCAAGACCACGCTCGTCGACCAACTGCTGCGCCAGTCCGGCACCTTCCGCGACAACCAGCAGGTCGCCGAACGCGTCATGGACTCGAACGACATCGAAAAAGAGCGCGGGATCACGATTCTCGCGAAGAACTGCGCGGTCGAGTACGAAGGCACCCATATCAACATCGTCGACACCCCGGGCCACGCCGACTTCGGCGGCGAAGTGGAGCGCGTGCTCTCGATGGTCGACTCGGTGCTGCTGCTCGTCGACGCCGTGGAAGGCCCGATGCCGCAAACGCGCTTCGTGACCAAGAAAGCGCTCGCGCTGGGTCTGAAGCCGATCGTGGTCGTCAACAAGATCGACCGTCCGGGCGCCCGTATCGACTGGGTGATCAACCAGACCTTCGACCTGTTCGACAAGCTCGGCGCGACCGAAGAGCAGCTCGACTTCCCGGTGGTCTACGCCTCGGGCCTGAACGGCTATGCGTCGCTCTCCGCCGATGCGCGCGAAGGCGACATGCGCCCGCTGTTCGAGGCGATCCTCGAACACGTGCCGGTGCGCGACGCCGACCCGGAAGGTCCGCTCCAGCTCCAGATCACGTCGCTCGACTACTCGACCTACGTCGGCCGTATCGGCGTGGGCCGCATCAAGCGCGGCCGCATCAAGCCGGGTCAGCCGGTGGCGCTGCGCTTCGGCCCGGAAGGCGACGTGATGAACCGCAAGATCAACCAGGTGCTGTCGTTCAGCGGCCTCGAGCGCGTGCAGGTCGAATCGGCCGAAGCCGGCGACATCGTGCTGATCAACGGCATTGAAGACATCGGCATCGGCGCGACCATCTGCGCGGTCGACACCCCCGAAGCGCTGCCGATGATCACGGTGGACGAGCCCACGCTCACGATGAACTTCCTCGTGAACTCGTCGCCGCTCGCCGGCCGCGAAGGCAAGTTCGTGACGAGCCGCCAGATTCGCGACCGTCTCACGAAGGAGCTGAACCACAACGTCGCGCTGCGCGTGAAGGACACCGGCGACGAAACCACGTTCGAAGTGTCGGGCCGCGGCGAGCTGCACCTCACGATCCTGATCGAAAACATGCGCCGCGAAGGCTACGAGCTGGCCGTGTCGCGTCCGCGCGTGGTGCTGCACGAAGTCGACGGCGTGAAGCACGAGCCGTACGAACTCCTGACGGTGGATGTCGAAGACGCCCACCAGGGCGGCGTGATGGAGGAGCTGGGCCGCCGCAAGGGCGAAATGCTCGACATGGCCTCGGACAGCCGCGGCCGCACGCGTCTGGAGTACAAGATTCCGGCGCGCGGCCTGATCGGCTTTCAGGGCGAGTTCATGACGCTCACGCGCGGCACGGGCCTCATGAGCCACGTGTTCGACGAATACGGTCCGGTCCGCGAAGGCTCGCTCGGCGAGCGCCGCAACGGCGTGCTGATCTCGCAGGACGACGGCGCCGCCGTTGCCTACGCGCTGTGGAAGCTGCAGGATCGCGGCCGCATGTTCGTGAAGCCGGGCGACGCGTTGTACGAAGGCATGATCATCGGCATTCACAGCCGCGACAACGACCTCGTCGTGAACCCGATCAAGGGCAAGCAGCTCACCAACGTGCGCGCCTCGGGCACCGACGAAGCCGTGCGCCTCGTCCCGCCGATCCAGATGTCGCTCGAATACGCCGTCGAATTCATCGACGACGACGAGCTCGTGGAAGTGACGCCGCAATCGATCCGCCTGCGCAAGCGTCACCTGAAGGAGCACGAGCGCCGCCGCGCAAGCCGTGAAGGCGCTGCCGAATAAGTCTCGTTCGAAGATTTCGCGCACCGCAATGCACTGAGGTAAACAAAAAGGCCGCCGCTGTCAGGGCGGCCTTTTTGCATGCGGCGGCCCATGGGGCCGACCCATTGTCCTGCGGTGCGGGAAGAGAGTGTTGCAAACCCCGCAAAAGCCCGTCTAGAAAGGGTTTGCGTGTGGTGTTGTGCCACATTGCATTCTATGGAGAGTATCCGTTCTGTGATATCCTCCGCGGATGCTGTTTTAGGTCCTTCCAAGCAGACTTGATTCGCAATCCGCTAAACGGTCAGGCCGTGGCGCGGAAGGTTGAGTAACCCGCTATTTCTCGAGAAACTCGAAGAAAGGTGAGCGTAAATGTCGGAAACGATGAAGCAATTCCAGCTGAACTCCTATTTGTTCGGCGGCAATGCTCCGTATGTCGAAGAGTTATACGAAGCATATCTTGACAACCCTGCATCCGTTCCGGATACGTGGCGCGAATACTTTGACGCGCTGCAAAACGTGCCGTCGTCGACCGGCACGGCCGACAGCGACGTGGCCCACGGCCCCATCGTCGAGTCGTTTGCCCAGCGCGCCAAGGCCAACGCCTTCATTCCGCGCGGCGGCGGCGAAGACCTCGCCACGGCCCGCAAGCAGGTTTACGTTCAGTCCCTGATTGGCGCCTACCGCTTCCTCGGCTCGCAATGGGCCAATCTCGATCCGCTGAAGCGCCGCGAGCGCCCGGCCATCCCCGAACTCGAGCCTGCGTTCTACGACTTCACCGAAGCCGACATGGACCAGACGTTCAGCGCGACGAACCTGTACTTCGGTTTCGAGCGCGCGTCGCTGCGCGAGATCGTCAAGGCGCTGCGCGACACGTATTGCGGCACGATCGGCGCCGAATACATGTACCTCAGCGACCCGGAGCAGAAGCGCTGGTGGAAGGAAAAGCTCGAATCGATCCGCTCGACCCCGAACTTTTCCGCTGACAAGAAGAAGCACATCCTGCAGCGCCTGACGGCCGCCGAAGGCCTCGAGCGCTTCCTGCACACCAAGTACGTCGGCCAGAAGCGCTTCTCGCTCGAAGGCGGCGAAAGCTTTATCGCCTCGATGGACGAAGTCGTCCGTCACGCGGGCGCTGCGGGCGTGCAGGAAATCATCATCGGCATGGCCCACCGCGGCCGCCTGAACGTGCTGGTCAACACGCTCGGCAAGATGCCGGCCGACCTCTTCGCCGAATTCGAAGGCAAGCACGTGGACGACCTGCCGGCCGGCGACGTGAAGTACCACAAGGGCTTCTCGTCGGACATGGCCACCGAAGGCGGCCCGGTCCACCTCTCGCTCGCGTTCAACCCGTCGCACCTCGAAATCGTCAACCCGGTCGTGGAAGGCTCGGCGAAGGCCCGTATGGACCGCCGCGGCGACGAAGACGGCCTGCAGGTGCTGCCGGTGCAGATCCACGGCGACGCGGCCTTCGCGGGCCAGGGCGTCGTGATGGAAACGCTGAATCTCGCGCAAACGCGCGGTTACGGCACGCACGGCACGCTGCACATCGTCATCAACAACCAGATCGGCTTCACGACGTCGGACCCGCGCGATGCGCGCTCGACGCTCTACTGTACCGACGTGGTCAAGATGATCGAGGCGCCGGTGCTGCACGTGAACGGCGACGATCCCGAAGCCGTCGTGCTCGCCACGCAGATCGCCATCGACTTCCGCATGCAGTTCCACAAGGACGTCGTGGTCGACATCGTCTGCTTCCGCAAGCTGGGCCACAACGAGCAGGACACGCCGGCGGTCACGCAGCCGCTCATGTACAAGAAGATCGCGCAGCACCCGGGCACCCGTGCGCTGTACGCCGAGAAGCTCGTGCAGCAGGGCGTGATCACGGCGGAAGACGGCGACAACTACGTCAAGGCGTACCGCGCCGCGATGGACGAAGGCAACCACACCATCGACCCGGTGCTCTCGAACTACAAGAGCAAGTACGCGGTCGACTGGGTGCCGTTCCTGAACCGCAAGTGGACCGATGCCGCCGACACGGCCGTGCCGCTCGCGGAACTCAAGCGCCTCGGCGAGCGCATCACGACGATCCCGGAGAACTTCAAGGTTCACCCGCTCGTCGAGCGCGTCATCAACGACCGCCGCGCGATGGGCAAGGGCGAAGCGAAGCTCGACTGGGGCATGGGCGAGCACCTCGCGTACGCTTCGCTGGTCGCTTCGGGCTACTCGGTCCGCCTGACCGGCCAGGATTCGGGCCGCGGCACGTTCACGCACCGCCATGCGGTGCTGCACGACCAGAACCGCGAGCGCTGGAACGACGGCACGTACATCCCGCTGCAGAACATCGCCGAAGGTCAGGCGAAGTTCACGGTGATCGACTCGGTGCTGTCCGAAGAAGCCGTGCTCGGTTTCGAATACGGCTACTCGACCGCCGAGCCGAATACGCTCGTCGCGTGGGAAGGCCAGTTCGGCGACTTCGTGAACGGCGCGCAGGTTGTGATCGACCAGTTCATCTCGTCGGGCGAAGTGAAGTGGGGCCGCGTTTCGGGTCTCACGATGCTGCTGCCGCACGGCTATGAAGGCCAGGGTCCGGAGCACTCGTCGGCGCGTATCGAGCGCTTCCTGCAACTGTGCGCCGAGCACAACATGCAGGTCGTGCAGCCGACCACGCCGGCGCAGATCTTCCATCTGCTGCGCCGCCAGATGATTCGCCTTTTCCGCAAGCCGCTCGTCGTCTTCACGCCGAAGTCGCTGCTGCGTCACAAGGAAGCCGTGTCGGATCTCTCGGAGCTCGCGAAGGGTTCGTTCCAGCCGGTGATCGGCGAAGTGGACGAGTCGATCGATCCGAAGAAGGTCAAGCGCGTGCTGGCCTGCTCGGGCCGTGTCTACTACGACCTGATCGCGCATCGCCGCGAAGCGAAGGCGAACGACGTCGCGATCGTCCGTGTCGAGCAGCTCTATCCGTTCGCGCACAAGCAGTTCGAAGCGGAGCTGAAGAAGTACGACAACGCGACGGAAGTGGTCTGGGTGCAGGACGAGCCGCAGAATCAGGGCCCGTGGTTCTACATCGAGCACCACCTGAAGGAAGGCATGAAGGAAGGGCAGAAGCTCGCGTACAGCGGCCGTCCCGCTTCCGCCTCGCCGGCCGTCGGCTACTACGCGAAGCACTACGAGCAGCAGAAGTCGCTGATCGAGGGTGCGTTCGGCCGCCTGAAAGGCGCGCAGGTCGCGAAGTAAGCACAAAGAGCAAATCGAACCGGGAAAGCGTGCCTCGTTAAAGCGCGCTTTCCCGCGCTCAGGTGCGCGACCCCGGTTCGTTACAGATACGTATTCAGGAAAATCACATGGCTATTGTTGAAGTCAAGGTCCCGCAGCTTTCGGAGTCGGTTTCGGAAGCCACGATGCTCCAGTGGAAGAAGAAGCCGGGCGAGGCTGTTGCCCAGGACGAAATCCTCATCGAACTGGAAACGGATAAGGTTGTTCTCGAAGTGCCCGCGCCGTCGGCCGGCGTGCTGGCCGAGATCGTCGCCAACGACGGCGACACCGTCGTCGCCGATCAGGTGATCGCGAAGATCGATACGGAAGCCAAGGCTGGCGCCGCGCCCGCCGCCGCGCCGGCTGCGGCACCTGCCGCTGCTGCCGTCGCCGCGCCGGCCGTCGCCGCAACGGCTTCGAGCAGCACGATTGCTTCGCCCGCCGCCGGGAAGCTGATGGCCGAGAAGGGTCTCACGGGCGCGGATGTCGGCGGCACGGGTCGCGACGGCCGCATCACGAAGCAGGACGTGCTCGGCGCAGGCGCGCCGAAGGCTGCTCCGGCTGCGGCTCCCGCGGCTGCGAAGCCGGCTGCCGCGAAGCCCTCGCTGCCGCAAGTCAACGCGCCGGCATCGGCCGCGAACTGGCTGAACGACCGTCCGGAACAGCGCGTGCCGATGTCGCGTCTGCGTGCGCGTATCGCCGAGCGTCTGCTGGAGTCGCAGCAAACCAACGCCATCCTCACGACGTTCAACGAAGTGAACATGGCGCCGGTCATGGATCTGCGCAACAAGTACAAGGACAAGTTCGAGAAGGAACATGGCGTGAAGCTCGGCTTCATGTCGTTCTTCGTGAAGGCGGCGGTTCACGCGCTGAAGAAGTTCCCGCTCGTGAACGCGTCGATCGACGGTAACGACATCGTCTATCACGGCTACTTCGACATCGGTATCGCCGTCGGCTCGCCGCGCGGTCTGGTGGTGCCGATCCTGCGCAACGCCGACCAGATGAGCCTCGCCGACATCGAGAAGAAGATCGCCGAATTCGGCCAGAAGGCCAAGGACGGCAAGCTCTCGATCGAGGAAATGACGGGCGGTACGTTCTCGATCTCGAACGGCGGCGTGTTCGGCTCGATGCTCTCGACCCCGATCATCAACCCGCCGCAGTCGGCGATCCTCGGCGTGCACGCGACGAAGGAACGCGCGGTGGTCGAGAACGGCCAGATCGTGATCCGTCCCATGAACTACCTCGCGATGTCGTACGACCACCGCATCATCGACGGCCGCGAAGCCGTCCTGTCGCTGGTCGCGATGAAGGATGCGCTGGAAGATCCGGCTCGTCTGCTGCTCGACCTGTAAAAGCCGATCTCATCAAGTATCAAGTCTCACGCTGAGTGCCATGCGCGCGGATTCCGGAAGCCGGGGTCCGCGCGTGGCGCTCACGTATCGAAAGGATGACCATGTCCAAAGAATTTGACGTCGTCGTGATCGGCGCCGGCCCCGGCGGCTATATCGCGGCGATCCGCGCCGCGCAGCTCGGCAAGTCGGTTGCGTGTATCGAGAAGTGGAAGAACCCGGCCGGCACGCTGAAGCTCGGCGGCACCTGCCTGAACGTGGGCTGCATTCCGTCGAAGGCGCTGCTTGCCTCGTCCGAAGAGTTCGAGAACGCGCAGCACCACCTGGCCGACCACGGCATCAACGTGGGCGACGTGAGCATCGACGTTGCGAAGATGCTGGGCCGCAAGGAAGCCATCGTCGAGAAGATGACGAAGGGTATCGAGTTCCTGTTCCGCAAGAACAAGATCACGTGGCTCAAGGGCCACGGCAAGTTCACCGGCAAGACCGACGCTGGCGTGCAGATCGAAGTGAGCGGCGAAGGCGAGACTGAAGTCGTGACGGCGAAGAACGTCATCATCGCGACGGGCTCGAAGGCGCGCCATCTGCCGGGCATTCCGGTCGACAACAAGATCGTCGCCGACAACGAAGGCGCGCTCTCGTTCGACACGGTACCGAAGAAGCTGGCCGTGATCGGCGCCGGCGTGATCGGTCTGGAACTGGGCTCGGTGTGGCGCCGTCTGGGCGCGGAAGTGACCGTGCTCGAAGCGCTGCCGGAATTCCTCGGCGCCGCCGACCAGGCTTTGTCGAAGGAAGCCGCGAAGCTCTTCAAGAAGCAGGGCCTCGACATTCACGTTGGCGTGAAGGTGGGTGAAGTGAAGGCGACGGACAAGAATGTCACCATCAACTACACCGACAAGGACGGCAACGCGCAGGTGCTCGAAGCCGACCGCCTGATCGTTTCGGTCGGCCGCGTGCCGAACACCGACAACCTCGGTCTCGAAGCGATTTGTCTGAAGGCCAACGAGCGCGGCTTCATCGACATCGACGACCACTGCCGCACGGCGCTGCCGAACGTCTACGCGATCGGCGACGTGGTGCGTGGTCCGATGCTCGCGCACAAGGCCGAAGACGAAGGCGTGCTGGTGGCCGAGATCATCGACGGCCAGAAGCCGCACATCGACTACAACTGCATTCCGTGGGTGATCTACACCGAGCCGGAAATCGCATGGGTCGGCAAGACGGAACAGCAGCTCAAGGCCGAAGGCCGCGACATCAAGACGGGCCAGTTCCCGTTCATGGCGAACGGCCGCGCGCTCGGCATCAACAAGGCCGACGGCTTTGTGAAGATGATCGCCGACGCGAAGACCGACGAGCTGCTCGGCGTGCACATCATCTCGGCGAACGCATCGGACCTGATCGCGGAAGCCGTGGTGGCGATGGAATTCAAGGCCGCTGCCGAAGACATCGGCCGCATCTGCCATCCGCACCCGTCGCTGTCCGAAGTCATGCGCGAAGCCGCGCTCGCCACCGACAAGCGCGCGCTGAACATGTAAGCGCCAAGGGCAGGGCGGCCGCTGTCTGGTGGCTGCCCTGCTTCGCAGTACCAGCATCACGTACGGAGGCGGGTGGGCGTTAGCTCCCCCGCCTTTCCTCATTTGCGGCCCAGAAAATGAACGTCACCGAATACTACGAAAACGAACTGCAGAAGCGGGGATACCAGCCCGATACGGCCCAGCGCGCCGCGATCGACCGGCTGCAGCGGTGCTACGACGAATGGGTCGAATACAAGTCGCGTCGCTCGAATGCGATCAAGAAATTCCTGATTCACCCGGACCTGCCGCGCGGCGTCTACATGTGGGGCGGCGTGGGGCGCGGCAAGAGCTTCCTGATGGACAGCTTCTATGCGGTCGTGCCGCTGCAGCGCAAGACGCGCCTGCACTTTCACGAGTTCATGCGCGAAGTGCACCGCGAGCTCGAAGAACTGAAGGGTCAGGCCGATCCGCTCGACGAACTCGCGCGCCGCATTGCGAAGCGCTATCGCCTGATCTGCTTCGACGAATTCCATGTCTCGGACATCGCCGACGCGATGATTCTTTATCGGCTGCTCGATGGGTTGTTCAAGAACGGCGTGCAGTTCGTGATGACTTCCAACTACGATCCCGATCTGCTGTACCCCGACGGCCTGCACCGCGACCGCATGCTGCCCGCGATCGAGCTCATCAAGGAAAAATTGGATGTCCTGAACGTCGATGCCGGCGTCGACTACCGGCAGCGCACGCTCGCCCAGGTCGAGGTCTATCACACGCCGCTCGGTGCCGAAGCCGACCGCGCGTTGCGCCACTCGTTCGCGCAGCTCGCGGCGGTGCCCGACGAGAGCCCGATCCTGCATATCGAAAAACGCGAGCTGAAGGCCTTGCGCAAGGCCGATGGCGTGGTCTGGTTCGATTTCGCGACGCTGTGCGGCGGCCCGCGCTCGCAGAACGATTATCTGGAGCTGGCGAGCCGTTTCCACGCGGTGATCCTTTCCGGCGTGCCGCAGATGACGCCGCGCATGCAGTCCGAAGCGCGCCGCTTCACGTGGCTCATCGACGTGTTCTACGACCACAAGGTGAAGCTGCTGATGTCGGCGGCGGTGCCACCCGAAGAGTTGTATGTCGAAGGCCCGATGGCGAACGAATTTACGCGCACGGTCTCGCGCATCGTCGAGATGCAGTCGAAGGAGTATCTCGAAACGCCGCGCCGCATCGTCGATACGAGCCTGACCTGAGCGCTGTTCCGTCTCGTTCGCCATCGCGAAAAGACGTCGCGGCAGCCTTTTCAAGATTCGGACTCATCCGATAGTCGCCGCTGGGGCAAGTCCCTATCGTTTGTCTGGAACGTTACGGACAAAGGAGAGGACCATGACCCCCTATCGCGATATTACCGAGGAAGAATGGCGCCGCGTCATGCCGCTGCTGCCTGAACTGCGCCCGCGCACCGAGCTGCGCGGGCGGCCGCTGGCCAACACGCGTGCGGTGCTCAACGGCGTGCTCTGGGTGATGTACAGCGGCGCTACGTGGTCGGCCATGCCGCGCCGCTACCCTTCGTATCAAACCTGCCACCGGCGCTTCAAGACCTGGCACGATAACGGCGTGCTCAGGCGCGTGATGGGGGAACTGTTCGGCGAAGAAGGCGTGACGCTGTGCGACACGATCGAGATGCGCATGCGCAAGCATCTGAGCCGTGCAGACAAGCTCGCGCGTCGCGACCCGCCGCCCGCGTTGCTGCCGAAGACCTCGCCGTTCGCGCCGTCGCCCGATGCGGCGCAGCCTTTCTCCTACCAGCGAGCCCTGTATCGCCAGACGGCCTGAGCATGTTGTCCATGGGCCGGGGCGCGGTCCATCAAGATGGGACCGCGCCCCTCGCATTTGTCTGGCCCACATTCGAGCCGCACATCCGTAAACACCCGATTACCTGGTCAATTGCCTGGTAGTGCCATCTACTGCCAGATCGGCGCTCATTGCTGGCGAACCCACGTCTGCGAGCGGCCCAGCAGCGAGATGCCAAGATAGCCGCGCACCACGAGCTTCTGCCCGCCGTCTTCCAGATGCATCTTGCAGCGATATACCTTGCCGTTTTCCGGGTCGAGAATGTGGCCGTTGTCCCAGCCGTCGTCGCTCTTTTTCATGCCATCGATAATCGTCATGCCGAGAATGAGCTGGTCCTTGCGTGCGTCGGTGCATTCGGTACAGCGGCGGTCCGGCTTGTCAGCCGGACCGAGCCCCTTGATGACTTTGCCGCTGAGGTCGCCGCTACCGTCGTCGCTGATCTGGACGAGCGCCTTCGGCTGCCCCGTGTGATCGTCGATGGTCTGCCACACGCCCACCGGTGTGTCGCTCTGTGCATGAGCGGCCATCGCGCCGCCGAAAAGGGTGCTCGCCAGCGCGAGCTGGGTCGCCGCGCGTGCGGCGAATGCAAGGGTGCGTCCGGTGATCCGGTTCATGTGTCGTCCTCCACTGATGATTGTCGTGATCGTGCAGACCGTGCGTGCGCCTTGCCAGCGCGCACGCCGGTGTAGGGCAGGATACGCGAAAGCGCGGCGTTCGTAGGAGAGGAGGGCCTCTAGTCGCCCGAGCGCGCGGTTGTCCAGATCAGTTCAACTGATACGAGAATGTCGCGTTGACGCGCGGACTGCGCGATGCGCTCTCCACGGGCGCATCCGCGAGCGCTTTGGCCACCGAGAGGTCGAGCGTGTAGTACTTGCCGTCCGATATCCGGAAGCCGATCGACGCCGACGAAAGCCTTGACGGCGCGGGCGTGCCCGCATGCAGATAGACGCGCGCCATGTCGAACGAGACATAGGGCGTGATCGTCTGCAGCCACATGTAGGCGGGCCTGAACGGATGGTTCACTTCGAAGGAGAAGCCCCAGCCCGAATCGCCCGATGCTTCGCCGGGCTCGTAGCCTTGCGCAAAATGCTGTGCGCCGAAGGCGATCTCCTCGGACGTGGGCAGCGTCACCGGGCTGTATTGGCCCGTGGCCGCCACCGCCGTGCCGAAGCCGAGCGGCCAGTCGTTGGTTTGCGACACCGTGGCGTCGGTGCGCACGAAGTTCAGCGAGACGGGGTTCTGCACCACGAGCCCCGGTATGTTCGTGTCTACCGACTTCGACGCGCCGAGCACGTCGAAGGCCTTTGCCACGTTGAAGCTCGCCTTGCGCACCTGGCCCGGCTGCACGTCGGTATAGTCGGCCTGCAGTTGCAGCACGCGAACCTGGGAGCGTTCGCCATACTGGGCGCCGTTGATCGTGTTGTGATAGTCGTCCTCGTCGTGGGTCGCATAGACGCTCGCCGTGCCGATCAGGCTGCGCGTGTTGTTCAGCAGCATCGGATACGAGAGCGAGCCCGTCAGCTTGTCGCTGATGACCGTGCGTTCGACATAGGAGGGCAGGCCCGGATTGTCGGTCGGGTTGCCGCGATAGTGCGAGGCATCCACTTTGGCCGTGAGGCCGTCGCTTCCCACCGGCACCGCCGCATGTGCCGCAATGTAGGTGATGTGGTCAGGACCCCTTGGCATCAGTGCGGAGATGCTCAGTTGCTCGCCGAACGGCGTGAGCCCGTTTTCGCTGGCGGTGAGAAGGCCCTGAACGCCGGGCTGATTGGTGTTTACGCCGGCGCTGAAATCGACGGACTTGTGCTGCGTATCGAGTTCGAGCGTCGTCGCGCCGTCGGTATTGCTGGGCGGCGGCACGTTGGCCGAGACCTTGAGGCCGGGCAACAAGCCGAGCACGTTGATGTAGCGCTGGAACGTGGCCGTGCGCAGCGGCCGGTCATCGACGATATGCGCCGCGATCGCCCGGATCTTGCCTTCCAGCGCACCGGGCTTGCCGGTGATCTTCACGTCGGCCACGTAGCCCTCCACGACCACGATGCGCACGACGCCATTGGCGAAGTCCTGTGCAGGTATGAACGCGAACGAGAGCGCATAGCCACGCGACTGATACAGCTTCGTCACGCCGTTCGCCGTCTCGATCAGCTTGCCGATCGTGATGTCGTGATTCGCAAGGGGTGCGAAGCGTTGAGCGACCTCGTCGAACGGGATCGACTTCACGCCCTCGACCTTGAACGTCGTGGGCGTGAGATGCGTGGCGAGCAACTGCTGCAATTGCGGCGTCTGCTGCTGCACGTTCACGGTCACGTTCGGCGCCTTTTGCGGCGCGTTGACCTGCGGCAGCGCGTCGAGCGGATTCCCGCCGAGCGGGTTTCCGCCCGGCGCCGGCCGGCTCTGCGCGACTGCAACCCCCGTAAGGCTGCTCGCCGCCGCCCCCGCAGCGGCGAGCATGACCCATCCTGCAACTGCGCCTCTCATTTCACTGCCCTCTAGCTTATCGGGCGGCACGCGTCGTTGATTGTTTGTGTCCGACGCGTGCCGTCTCTTTGTGCCGCCTTCGTGGGCGGTCTGTGGCTCCCTGACGCCTGTGTTTTTATTCCTGCGGTCTTGCGACTACGTTCCTGCCAGGCTGTGCGCGCGCAACTTTCCGGTCCGAATGTCGCGTCGTCGCGTTGCGTATCTTGCCCGATGATTTTGCGTTCGGCTATGGCAGCTTCTTGAGCAGGCCACCTAACAGACCCCCTGAACTGCTTGAGCTACCCGAGGTGCCGGACGTGCCGCCCGCCGTCGAACCGAGCGTGCCCGTGACCGTGCCGACAAGGGCCGTCACCGGCTGCAGCAGGGCAGTGGCGCCGGCGCTACCGGTCGTGGGCGAGGTGAGCGAGGCGAGCGCGCCCGTGGCCGCCGGGCTGCCGGCGCTGCCAGTCGTCGTGCCCGCTAGCAGGGCGCCGACCACCGGCACGCCCGCGATTGTGCCGCTGAGCGGGGTGGCCGAGAGGATGCTGTTGAGCGGCGTGTTCGTCAGCACGCCTCCGAGCGGCGTGCCCGAAAGCACACCCGTGAGCGAGCCGACCGGCAGGTTGCCGAGCGGCGAACTGCCGAGGCCGAGGCTGGCGAGCGTGGCCTTGAGCGGGCCGAGCGGCCCGCTCGCTGCGGCGCCGGTCGGTGGACCGCTTAGTACAGCGTAATTGCTGCTGCCGACCAGGCTCACGATCAAGCCGGGAATTGGCGCAGCGCCGTTAGGCCCGTTCGGGTTGACGAGGCCGCCCGCGTTCGTCACGGTGTTGCCGAGCGAGGCGACGAGCGTGCCGACGTCGGCGCCGAGCGGGTTGTTCGTGGCGGCGCTGGCCGCGCTGCCGAGGGTCGTGCCGGCCGTCGAGACTGCGCCGCCCAGCTTGGCGAGCACGCCCGAAAGCGGCACGCCGAGGCCTGTGGTCGTCCCCACCTGCTGCGTGACGAGACCGGCGGTGAGCACGATCGGCGTGATGGCCGTGCTGATGGGTTGCGTGACCTGCTGCACGGGGGCCGAGGAGAGCACGTTGCCAAGGACCGCGCCGCCCGCGTTGACGGTGTTCGCCGTCGTGGCGAGTACGCCCGCCACCGGCGACGTGACGGGAGCGAGCGGCGAGAGCGGGCCGCTGCCGAGACCGCTCACGGTCGACGAAAGGCCGTTGACGACACCGCTCGTTGAGCTCACCACGCTGCCCAGGCCGGCGACCGTGGCGCCCACGGGATTCGTGCTCGACCCGGTCTGACCGACACCGCCCGCGAGGTCGTTGGCGAGCGCGTTGACCACGCCGCCGGTGCTCGCGACCGTGCTGCCGAGGCCCGAGGTGACGCCGCTCGCGCCGGGTAGGGGCGTGGAGCTGATGGTGTTGCCGAGATCGGTGGCGGTCTTGGCGACCGAGGTCAGCGCGCCGCTCGTCCCGGTTGTGCCGCTGGATGTCGTCGAGCCCCCGCCGCCCGAGTTCGTGCCGCTGCCGCCGCCCGTCGAGCCGGTCGTGGTGCCGCCACCCGTGCCGCTGGTGCCGCCCGTGCCGGTCGCCCCGCTGGCCGCGTTGTTGGGCGGCGTATAGCTGCTGCCGCCGCAGGCCGCGAGCGAGCAGGCCACGGCACAGGCGAGCGCGGTGAGGCGCAGGCCGCGCACGAGCGTCTGGGTCTGTTCGTTGAAAACCGCCGTTGCGCTGGTGGACATGACGGTGTCTCCTCGTCTGAAAGAGTGGTTCGAATGCGCTTACTTTTTGGCGCCGAGCAGGCCGCCAACGAGCGAGGTCAAGCCGGCGAGCGGGCCCGTCGTGCTGCTGCCGCTCGTTCCGCCGCTCGAGGATGCGAGCGAGAGGCCAGGTGTGGTGCTGCCGGTGCTCGTGCCGTGCGATCCCGAGGTCCCGGCGCCCGCACCGGCCACCGCGCCGACGCCGACTCCCACGCCGACGCCGCCCGCCGCGCCGGTGACCGTGCTGGTCAGGGTCGAGACGAGGTTCGTTACGGGTGCGAGCGGATTGCTGCCGCTGCTGCCGGAACCGCCGGTTATGCCGCCAAGAAGGCTCGTTACGGGTGCGAGCGGGCCGCTGCCCGAACTGCCGGAGCCACCGGTCGCGCCACCCAGGAGGCTCGTGACCGGGGCAAGCGGATTGCTGCCGGAGCTGCCGCCCGTCAGCAGTCCGCCCGCCGAGGCGACCGTCTTGCCCGTATCGGCGACGAGCGTGCCGACGCCGGTCGTGACCGGATTCGTGCCGCCGCCGGTCTGCGCGACGAGGGCGCCGCCCTTCTGGAGTCCGCCGCCGATCGCTTGCAGCAGGCCATTGACCGGCGCGCCGACGCCCGTTGCGTTGCCAAGCGTTTGCGTGGTGGCAGCGAGCACCGAGGTGATCGGCGTGATGGCCGAGCTGAGCTGCTGCGTGACCTGTTGGACCGGCCCTTGCGAAAGGACCGACGTGAGTGTTTGACCGCCGGTGGTGAGCGCCGAGCCCAGCGTGCCGACGGCGCCGCCGACGGGCGTCGTGAGCGCGGCGAGCGGCGCGAGCGGGCCGCTGCCGAGGCTCGTGACGAGTTGACCGGCGTTCGTGACGGCCTTGCCGACATCGCTCACGGCGCCGCCTGTGCTGGCGAGCGTGGTGTCGACCGGATTGCTGCTGGCGCCGATCTGGCCGAGGCCTTGCGAGACGCCCGTGCCGAGCGTCGAGACAGCCGAACCGACGTTCTGCACGATGCCGCCGGCAGCGCTCGTGGTCGCGGAGCTGACACCCGGCACCGACTGCGAGGCGATCAACGTGCCGAGACCCGTCGCCGTCGAGCCGGCGGCGTTCACGACATTGCCGGCGGCGTTTGCGACCTGGCCCACGGCGTTGGCGGCGACGGTCGAACCGCCGCCGCCTCCCGAACCGTTGCCGTTGCCATTGCCGTTACTGCCGGTCGTGGTGCCGCCCCCGGTCCCCCCTCCGTTGTTCGAGCCGCTACCGCTACCGCTGCCGCTGTCGCCGGTGGTCGTGCCGCCGCCGCCGCTGCCTGTACCGCTGCCGTTGCTGCCGGTTGTGGTGCCTGCGCCGCTGCTGTCGCCGCTTCCTCCCGAGCCACTGGAGCCGCTCGTGGACAGCGTGCCGCCGCCGCTACCCGTGCCCGTGCCGCTGCTGAGCGTGCCGGAACCGCCGCACGCGCTCAACGAAAGCATGGCAGCGGTGGTGGCCGCGACAAGCGTCAAGCGTGCGGCGTTGCCGATCGTGTTCTGATTCATGATGCCCTCGTCTCGTGTGGTATCTGCTTGTGTCGTTTGTCTGGACTACGCGTCCTTATCTGCAACAGATGTGCCAGGCAGCGACGAGGGGTATGGCGTGCAGGAAACCGCTCGCTAGAGGGGTTTTTCAAATCAAGGCGTGCCAAGCATCCGGCCGTGTCTTTCGTCGAATGAATCGTTTGCGCAGGTGTCGCGAGACCTCGTGCCGGCAAGCGTTACGTCACGTAACGCCGGCATGGGAGCGTTACGGAACAGGGCGTAACACGATGACTTTCTAGTCCTGAATAGTGTTGTCATGGTTTGTCCGGGCTAAACAACACAACGCCTATGCCGATAATGAAAATACGAGAGGGCGATTGCGCAACGATGTTTGTTACGCTATAAAAGCCGCACAAGGAGCACTGAACGCATGCATCAAGAGGGATGTGTATGCGATTTGGGCCAACGTTAGCGAGCTGTAATAAAGGCTCGCGCGCAGCCGGACCGGATGCGCAGGCGACTATTCACGATACGGGCAAGGCTTTGTGAAGCCGGCGCAGGACAACGTGAAAGCGAAATAAGAGAGAGGGCCGAAATGAACAAACTGTTCAAACAATTCATCAAGTCGGAAGACGGGGTTACCGCGCTGGAATATGGGCTGATTGCGGGAGTGATCGCGCTGGCGATTCTGACTGCGGTCACGAACCTGGGCGCCGAGCTGAACACCGTGTTCACCAACATCTACGCGAGCTTGTCGAAGACCGTTGGCGGCTAAGCCGACGTCGCTCTTTGCCCTATTCGTAGTAGTCCGTAGCGAAGCAGAAACTCTGCTTTTCACTCGCTCCGTTCCTGTGGTGCGTGCGGATTGCTGTGCGCGAATTCCGGCTATGACACTCACCCTACTCAGCGACCTCGTGTTCGGCGTCTGGGCGGTGGCGGTCGCGATCGGCGATTGCCGCTCGCGCCGCGTGCCCAACGCCCTCGTCGTGGCCGGTCTGTGCGCTGCGCTTGCCGCGTCGGTGCTCCACGCCGGTCCGGCGCGCATCGACGTCGCACAAGCCCTTGGCGCTGCCGTGGTCGGCCTCGCCGCGCTCATGCCGTTCTTTGTGCTCGGTGTGATGGGGGCGGGCGACGTCAAGGTGTTCGCCGTGCTTGGTGCATGGTGTGGGCTGCATCTGTTGCCGGGTCTCTGGATCGCAGCGAGCATTGCTGCGGGCGTGCACGCAGCAGCGACGCTGCTTGTGCTTCGTCGTCGCAGTAGCGCTGCGCGTTATCAAGGAGTGCAGATATTTATGGTGGGCGGGCGTCGCGGTACACCATACGCCGCCTGCCTGACGGTGTCGGCCGTCGCGTGGCTCGCATGGCAGTTCGCGCTGGGAGGTATCCGATGAGCCGGGTCACGGGCAAGCCCACGCGTCGCGCGATGCAGCGCGGTACCGCCGCAGTCGAATTTGCGATCGTGTTCCCGGTGTTCTTCCTCGTGCTGTACGCGATCATCACGTACAGCATGGTGTTCCTCACGCAGCAGAGCCTGACAGCAGCAGCGGAAGAGGGTGCGCGTGCCGCGCTCGTCTGGCAGAGCGCGACGAGCGATGGCACGGCCCTGAGCGAGCGTGCCGCGCAGGCGTGCAGTCGCGCGACGACCGTCGTGAGCTGGCTACCCGTCACGGCGACCTGTACGAATGCGATCAGTGCATCGCCGTCGGGTTGCACGAACAACCCCGCCATGGACTGCATCCAGGTGACGCTGACTTATGCATACGGGGCGAATCCGCTCGTGCCGATATTGCCTCTTCTGAGCATCGCTATACCGCAGTCGCTCACCGGCCAGGCCACCGTGCAGCTCGACCCGGAGAACCTGCTCTGATGTGCGTCCATACCTCTCTATCCGTAATCGCGCCGCTCCAGCGGAGCCAGGGTGACCGTTCATGGCGAATCTGACCAAAATCGTCGCGGGCCTGCTGATTGCCGGCGCTCTCGTGCTCGGCGCGTTTGCTTTCATGCTGGCGCGCCGCGCACCTCCGGCGCCCGTCGTACCGCCCGTTTCGTCGGCTGTCCAGATGCTCACGCCGGTCGTCGTCGCCACGCGCACGCTGCCCGCGGGTCAGCCGATTTCCGCCGATGCGCTGCGCGTACAGGCCTTGCCCATTCATCCCGAAGGCGCGTTTAACGACAAGGCGCTGATCGCCGGCCGCGTGCCGCTTACCGAGATCGCGGCGGACGCGCCCGTGCTCGACACGCAACTGTCGTCGAGCCTCGCGGCCAGCATCCAGCCTGGCGAGCGCGCGGTGGCGGTGCGTGTAGACGAGGTCAACGCGGTGGGCTACGAGCTGAAGCCCGGCAATTACGTCGATGTGTTCTTCACGCTGCGCCGCGATGGTGCGGTGAGCGGTGGCGAAGTGGGGCGCACCCAGGCGCGCCTCCTCGTCTCGAAGGCGCGCGTGCTGGTCTTCGGCAATCCCGCCGACGCAACGCCGCCGGGCGGCAATCCGCAACGCACGAGCGGCTTCGGTACGCAGAACATGGCGCCGCGTACCGCCGTGCTCGCGGTACCGGTGACCGAGGTGGACAAGCTGGCCCTCGCCCAAAGCCAGGGACAACTGATTTTGGCGCTGCGCAATCCGACCGACGACGACACAGTCGATCCTTCGGCGTTCGCAACGTCTCCGGGCGTGATCAAGGTCGTGTCGCACGACGCGCCGCAAGGCTCGACGCGCGCGGCGGAGGGCGTGGCGCTCGATCAGCTCGCCGGCGGCAGTGCGCCGCGCGAGGCAGCGGCAGCAACACATCGCAACGCGCCGGCGGCGCGCGGCGGCATCGAAGTAATACGGGGCGGGCGAGCGGAAACGGTTGCCTGGTAATGTGCCGCACAGGCGCGGCGGGTTTGTGGCAAGCAAAACAATATGACGATGACGAGGAAACTCGCAGTGGCCCTCGCGGCATCCGCGTGCGCCGGGCTTCTCACGCTCGCGCTTGCGACGGTGCCCGCGCGCGCTGCGCCGGGTGCGCAAGCGGGAGCGGCGGCGGGATCGGCGGAACTGCCGCAGGCGGTCGAACTCACGGTGGGCGAGCAGCGCACGCTGCCGGTTTCGGGCGCATTGCGGCGCATCGCCGTGGGCGATCCGTCGATCGCGGACGTGATGATCGTGCGCGGCGACCGGCGTGGCGGCGTGCTGCTGGTGGGCAAGGCGCCGGGCACGACGAACGTGATGCTGTGGGACGGCGGCGATACGGTGAGCACGATCACGGTCAACGTGACGACGAGCGCCGCACGCGCGTTGCTCGGTCCGGATACGCCGGCGGTGAAGACGCTGAACGGCACGGCGATCATCACGGGCGAAGCGGCGACGATGGAGGCTCACCAGCGCGCGGTGGTCGCGGCCGAGGGCGCGCTCGGCAAGGATGCGAAGCCGGACAGCGTGCTCGACGCGTCGAATGTCGCGACGCGTGCGGTGGTTCAGGTGGATGTGCGCGTGGTGGAGTTCAGCCGGTCGGTGCTCAAGCAGATCGGCTTCAACTTCTTCCGCCAGAACAATGGTTTTTCGTTCGGCTCGTTCGGACCTTCGTCGCTGTCGTCCGGCGCGAACAATACGGCGGTGGGCACCGCGCTCACGGGCATCACGCCGATCTCGTCGGCGTTCAATCTCGTGTTTTCGTCGGCTTCGCATGGGCTGTTCTCGGATCTGAGCCTCATGGAGACGAACAACCTCGCGCGCGTGCTGGCCGAGCCGACGCTCGTGGCGCTCTCGGGGCAGAACGCGAGCTTTCTCGCGGGCGGGGAAATTCCCGTGCCGGTGCCGCAGGCGCTCGGTGCGACATCGATCGAATACAAGCCGTACGGCATCGGGCTCACGCTCACGCCCACCGTGCTCTCGCCGCAGCGTATCGCGCTGAAGGTCGCGCCCGAGGCGAGCCAGCTCGACTACACGAACGCCGTGACGATCAGCGGCGTTTCGGTGCCGGCGATCACGACGCGCCGCGCGGAAACGACCGTCGAGCTGGGTGATGGCGAGAGCTTCGTGATTGGCGGCCTGATCGATCGCGAGACGTCGTCGAACGTCAACAAGGTGCCGCTCCTTGGCGACTTGCCGGTGATCGGCACGTTCTTCAAGCAATTGCAGTATCAGCAGACCGACAACGAACTGGTGATCATCGTGACGCCGCATCTGGTTTCGCCGCTCGCGAAGAACGCCATGCTGCCCGCCACGCCTGGTGAGCAGTCCGAACAGCGTGATGGACCGGTCTGGCGCGCGTTGCTGGGCGGCGCGGCCTCGCGCGATCCGGTACCGGGATTTTCGCCGTGAGCGCGCCGAGGCAGCCTACGGCGCAGCGGAAAAAATGGGAGAGCAGTCATGAACGCGAGAGCGCACTTGCAGACTGACCGTACGGTCGCGGATTCCTTCGTGTTCGCATCGCCGGACGAAGCGCACGCACGCTGGGTTGCCCGCTCGATCGGGGCGGCCGGCAAGATGGAAGCCGTGGCGCTCGATCCGGCGCAGGTGACGCAGCGCATTGCGATGCACATGCCCTCGCTTCTGCTCGTGGACTTCTCGGCGGGACGCGGCGCGGCGGCGAGCGCGGTGGCGGCAGCCGCGCACGCGGCGTTTCCGGGGCTGCAGGTCATTGCAGTGGGCACGCTCGCCGAACCCGAGAGCGCGCTCGCGGCATTGCGCGCGGGCGTGCGCGATTTCGTCGACATGGCGGCCGACGGCGGCGACGCGCTGCGCATCGTGCGCCAGGTGCTCGACAACCGCGTCGAGCCGGTGAGCCGCCACGGCCACCTCACGGTGCTGCTGGGCGCGCGCGCGGGCATGGGCGTGACGACGCTCGCGGCGAACCTCGGCGCGCTGCTTGCGCACAAAGGCGCCGCCATCAACCGCCACACGGCGCTTCTCGACCTCGGTCTGCCGGCCGGCGACGGCGCGTTGCTGCTGAACGCGGGCAACGGCTTCTCGTTCGTCGACGCCGTGCGCAACCTGCGCCGCTTCGACCAGACCTTCGTGCACACGGCGCTCGCGCGCCACGAGAGCGGGCTGGCGCTGACGACCCTGCCTGCCGATCTCGGCGCGCTGCGCGAGGTTTCGTATCAGTCCTCGGCGGCGTTGCTCACGCGGCTGCGCGCGTTCTTCGACCATCAACTGGTCGACCTCGGCGGCTTTTCGAATATGGAGTTCATCGCGAACGTAGTGCAGGCCGCCGACGACACCTGGCTCGTCTGCGACCAGAGCGTCGCCTCGATCGTTTCGGCGGCGCGTCAGCTCGACGCGTTGCGCGAGGGCGGCGTGGACCTCGCTCACGTGCAGCTCGTGCTCAACCAGTACGAAGCGGAGCTCGATCTCTCCGCCGCGCAGATCGCTTCGCGCCTTGGCATTGAACTTGCGGGGGTATTGCCGTCGCGACGCGTGGCGCTGTGCCAGGCGGCCAATCGCGGCAAGCTGCTCGCCGAAACGGCGCCGCGCGATCCCTACGTGCGCGCGCTCGAAGCGCTCGCCGCGCAGCTCGATGGTCAGCGGCCGCGCGCGGCGAGAAAGCTCGAGGCGCTGCGCCGCTTTCTCCCACACTCTTCGAAGCGGTCGTAGATCATGGCGGATAACATCGAATTTGCCGACGACTCTCCTCTGTTCGCGCAGAGCCAGCAGTTTCAGGACGTCAAGAACGCGGCCCACGAGCATCTGCTCACACGCATCGAAGAGCTGGGCGCCGAATTCGGCCGCTGGTCGCGCCACGCGATCAACCAGTTCGTCGACCTGGAGATGGACAGCTTCGTCCGGCTGCGTCATATCCCGATCAACGAAAGCGAGGTGCGGATCATCGCCGAGGCGTTGACGAAGGAACTCGCGGGCTTCGGGCCGATCGAGGATCTGCTTGCGGATCCCGCCGTCGAGGACATCCTCGTGAACGGCTATAGCGACGTCTACGTGTCGCGTCACGGCATCCTCGCGAAGATTCCGGTGCGTTTCTCCGACAACGCGCATCTGCTGCGCATCGTGCGTCGCATCCTCGCGCCGATCGGGCGGCGTCTCGACGAATCGAATCCGATGGTCGATGCGCGCCTGCCCGACGGCGGACGCATCAATGTCGTGATCGAGCCGCTTTCGCTGGCGGGTCCGATCGTCTCGATCCGCAAGTTCCGCAAGGATCCGCTGCGGCCCGACGATCTGCTCGGCAACGGTACGTTTGGGGTGGAGATCGGGGCGCTCTTCGAAGCGGCGGTGCAGGCTCGCTGCAACATCCTCGTTTCGGGCGGCACGAGTTCGGGCAAGACGTCGCTGCTCAATGCGCTGGCGTTTCACATCCCCGACGTGGAGCGCGTGGTGACGATCGAAGACACCGCGGAGCTTTCGCTGAACCACCCGCATGTGGTGCGGCTGGAGAGCCGGCCGGGCGGCTTCGACGGCGCGGGCGTGGTGAGCATCCGCGATCTGCTGCGCAACACGCTGCGCATGCGGCCGGACCGCATCATCGTCGGCGAAGTGCGCGGCGGCGAGGTGCTGGAAATGCTGCAGGCGATGAACACGGGCCACGACGGATCGATGGCCACCGTGCACGCGAGCTCGCCGCGCGAGTGCCTGTATCGCCTCGAAATGCTTGCGGGGTTCGCGGGCTTTCAGGGCACCGAATCGAGCCTGCGCCGGCAGATCGCGAATGCGGTCGACTTCATCGTGCAGATCGGCCGGCTCTCGAACGGGCGCCGGAGAATTCTTTCGGTAACCGAAGTAACGGGGCTGTCCGACAACATCATCGCGACGCAGGAGTTGTACCGCTACGAGCCGGTGACCACCCCCGAGGGCGAGGAGATCGACCGCTGGGACTCGCTCGGCATCCATCCGCATTCGCCCAAGCTTGCGCGTTTCCGGCAGACCTTGAGCGCGGCTGCCTTCGGCATGGGCGGGCGCGACGGGGGCTTCAATGTCTAGCGTGCTGGCCGTCGTCGCCGCGCTTGCGCTGCTGTTCGCAGCGTCGGGGCTCATGCTCTGGCACCGCGCGCAGACGCGGGTCGCGCGCGAGCGCGTGACCCGCTTCGTCGAAAGCCGGGTGTCGGCGGCGGGCTATGGCGCCGCCGTGCCCGTTCACGCGGGATCCGGCACGAAGAACGCGGAAGGGGCGACGGCATTTGCGCCGTCGCGCCCGGGTGCGCGCGCGGCGAATGCACCCAATGGACCCAACGCATCGAACGCATCGAACGCCCAGACGCCCACCCGCGCCGCGGCGGACCCGGATAGCTGGCGTGCACGTGCCGCGACGGCCTTCGAACACGCGATGAGCCGCGCCGGGATCGCCAACGCACGCAAGCCCGCATTGCTCATCGCGTTCGCAACGCTGACGGCGTGCCTGTGGGCTGGACTACTCGGCGGCGCGCTCGCCGCGCTAACCGTGCTGGCAATGATCGGCGTGCTCGTGGCGTTTGTACTTTCGTTGCGCATGCAACGGCGCCGTGCGAGGCTGGTCGCGCAGCTCCCCTCATTTCTCGACGGTATCGTCCGTCTCGTGGTGCTCGGCAACAGCGTGCCGGCCGCGTTCCAGGCCGCGCTTCAGACCACCGAGATGCCGCTGCGCGAGTGTCTCGAACGCGTCTCGCGCATGCTGCGTACCGGCGTCGAGATCGATCGCGCGCTGCATCAGGTCGCCCAGGTCTATCACGCAAACGAGCTCGATCTGGTGGGCGCGGTGCTGCGCCTGTCGGTCCGTTACGGCGGGCGCGCCGACGTCATGCTCGAACGCATGGCGACCTTCATGCGCGATCTCGATCAGGCGCAGCGCGAACTCGTGGCGATGTCGGCGGAAACGCGCATGTCCGCATGGGTACTGGCACTGCTGCCCGTTGGCATCGTCGGCTTTCTCATCCTCGTCAACCCGAAGTATTTCGCGGCGATGTGGTACGACGATGGCGGCCGTCATCTTGTCTATGGTGCGCTCGTGCTGCAGGCGGTGGGCGCGTATCTGCTGTATCGGCTCACCCGGCTGAGGAGCTCGCCATGAACGCAGGACGGCTCGGCGTGCTCGCGCTACTGCTGGCGGCGCTCGGTTTTGCGCTGCTGGCAGGGCAGGCGCTAAGCCGCATTGCCGCTGCGCGGCGCAGCGCGCGCACGCTCGAGCAGCGCTTCGCGAGCTATGGGGCCGAAGCGGCCGTGGCCGATGCGCGCGCGGCGGCGTCGAACCGGGCCGACGCCGGTGGTGGCGCAGGCGGCGCTGCGGGCGGCGCAAAGATCGGCTTCGGCGCGGCGACGCAAGGGATAGGGGCGGGCGTTAATGCGGTGTCCCAGGCAAGTGCGGCGGGTTCTGCCGCGGAAGCCGCGGGCCGGTCGGCAGGCTCGCAGCCGGCGCGCGCAACCGGGCTCAAGGGTTTCGTCGAAGCGTTCGCCGAACGGGGCGCGCGCTGGCTCGATACGCCGGCGGGCCGGCTCATCGTGGCCGAAGAAGACCGGCGTGTGCTGGATCGCTGCGGCTATGTCGACGCGCGCTCGCGCGGGCTTTTTCTCGTCGCACGCGTTGCCTGCGCGGCGGGGGGCGGCGCTGTCGGCGCGTGGCTTGCCACGTCGCACAATCCGGCCGGCCATCCGCTCGTGTTCATGGGCGTGGCCGCCGTCGCGGGCTTCATGCTGCCCAAGCTCTGGCTGGCAAGGCGCGTACGCGCGCGAATCGAATCCGTCGCAAACGAGCTGCCGATGTTCGTCGATCTGCTGCGCCTGCTTCAGGGAGTGGGTCTCTCGCTCGACCAGAGCCTGCAGGTCATGGTGAACGAATTCCGCCGCGTGCTGCCCGTGCTTGCGGGCGAGATGGAGATCGCGCAGCGCCAGTTCGTCGCGGGTCGTACGCGCGAGCAATCGCTGCATCGCATGGCGTCGATCTATGAGAACGAGGACTTGCGCGCCGTGATCCGTTTGATCATTCAGGTCGACCGCCACGGCGGCGCGGTCCAGGAGCCGCTCAGGCAATTCGGCGAGCGCCTGCGCGAAGTGCGCCGCGCGTCGCTGCGCGAGCGCATCGGCCGGCTCACCGTCAAGATGACCGGCGTGATGGTGCTCACGCTCTTGCCTGCGCTGCTGATCGTCACGGCGGGGCCCGGCTTGATCGCGGTGATGCGCGCGCTCGCCTCGCATCGTTGAGAGCCGGCCATGAAATTCGCTCACGAGGACATCATGAATCACATCGTTACGCGTCGAGCGCCGGCTGCGCGCGGCGCGCTTGCCGCCGCGGCATGCATGGCGCTTGTGGTACTCGCTGCCTGTGCGTCGAAGGAACAGGGCTACGGCGTGGGGCCGCAGGCCCAGGCCGAACTGCAGATGCGCGACGCCACGCGCGACCCGGCGCCCGATACGCCGGGCATGTACCTGGGGCTCATCCAGCGCATGCAGGCCGAGGGGCTCTATTACGCATCGCTCGCGCATATCGACGCGTACGAGCATCAATACGGCGCGAGCCCGGAGTCGATCGTGCTGCGCGCCGATGCGTTGCGCGCGACGGGGCAGTCGGCAGCGAGCGCCACGGCCTACATGCAGTTGCTGACGACGCCGTTCGCGGCGCGCGGCCATCGCGGCCTGGGTCTGCTCGCGGGCGCGGCCGGCGATTTTTCGAAGGCGGCCAGCGAACTGGCGGAGGCGTCGCGGCTGGAGCCCACCGATGCCACGACGCTCTCCGATCTCGGCTACGCGCTGCTGCGCGAGGGCGAGGTGGCGGCGGCGCGCGTGCCGCTGCTGAAGGCCGTCGAGCTCGATACGCATAACCCGAAGATCGTCGCCAATGTCGCGCTGTATTTCGTGGCGAGCGGCGATGCGGCAAGCGCGCAGGCCCTGATGGCGCAGGAGGGTCTCGCGCCGGCGGCGCGCGCGGCGATCGAGCGCGACGCGCAAAACGTCGCGCAGGCTCAGCACGCGCGCGAGATGGCACACGCGCGCGCGGCATTGGCGAGCGCGGCGATGCCCGCGCCGACGGCGGCAATGGCAAGTACACAGTCGGGCTGGCCGGGCGGGGAGGCGCAGCCGCGGCTCGTCGAGCGCTCTGCTCAATGACGTGCAATGACTCGCCAGGGCAGGCGGAACACGGGGAGCGATATGAAGAAGACGAATAACCGTAGCGGAAGCAGCGGCGGAAACGGCGGCGGAAACCGCGGCACGCGCAGGCAACTCGCGGCGCTCGCGCTTTGCGCGCTGCTAGCGCCGCAGGCCCATGCGCAGGCAACTGACGCCGCGCCGAACAGCGAGATCGGTCATTCGGCGAGCGCGTGGCTCGAACTCCAGCGCAGCAACGCGCAGGCCGCCCCGGCGCTGCCTATGCTGGGCGCGGAGGCAGGCCTCGCCTGGCGGCGCTACCTGAAGTCGTTCGATACGGAGATTCCGGCCTCGTTCGGCTCCTCGGTCGACACGGGACAGAGCCAGGCCAATATGGCCAATACGCCGGCGACTTCGGGCGGCTCGAACTGAGATGGATGCGCGCGAGCCCCTGCCGGTGCGCGCCGGCGCAGACGCAAGGCGGCCGCTGTTGCGGCGGCGCGCTCGCGCGCGTATGCCTGCGAGACGGGCGCGCGGCTCGATTGCGAGCATCGCGGCCCTCGCGCTCGTCGTGGCGGTGGCGGCGCTCGGGGTGCTCGATGTCGCCAACTTCTATCTCGCACGCCGCTCGCTGCAGAACGTCGCGGACCTCGCCGCGCTGGCCGCCGTGCAGCAGATGGACGACGCGTGCCAGCAACCGCCCATCACGGCAGCGGCGAATGCGGCGAGCAACGGATTCACCGTTTCGTCCACGCAGACGCTGTCGACCGTCTGCGGACGGTGGGATTCGAGCGGCAGCGGTATGGCGTTTACGCAGGCCTCCAATCCGCCCACTGCGGCCCAGTTGCCGCTCAATGGCGCGGAGGTGACGGTCACGCGCCTCGTGCCGTACTTCTTTGTCGGGCCGGCGCACGAGGTTTCGGCCGTAGCGACCGCCCAGGCCACGAATACGGACTCTTTCTCGCTCTCGACGACGCTGGTGCAGGCGGATCTGCTCAACGGGTTGCTGAGCGGCCTGCTCGGCACGAGCGTCAACCTGTCGCTGGCCTCCTGGAGTGGCCTGGCAAATACGACCATCAGCCTCGGCGATCTGGTGGCGCAGGCCAACGCGGGTACCGTGGATGGCCTGCTCAACACGAACGTCACGGTCGCGCAGCTCGCCCAACTCATGGCCAATGTGCTGCAGAAGCAAGCCGTCACGGACGCGAATGCGTCCGCCGCACTCGGCGCGCTGAACACGATTCTCTCCGCGAACATTCCCGGCACCACCAGCTTTGCGCTTGGCAATCGGCCGAATGCTCCCGGGCTGCTTTCGCTCGGGCTCGCCGATTCGAATGCCGCGCTCGACGCGACGATCTCGCCGCTGCAGGCACTCATCGTCGGCGCGGAGATCGCGCAGACCGGGCAGCCGCCGATCGGCCTGAACGTCAACCTGAACAACCTGACCGGCGGCCTCGGCACGCTGCCCGCGAGCCTGCAGTTAGCCGTGCAGATAGTCGAGCCGCCTTCGATCGGGGTCGGCCAGCCGGGCTACATTCCCGGCACGACGACGTGGCGCACCGTCGCGAGCACCGCGCAAATTCTCGTACTGCTCAATGTCGGGCTCGGCACATCGAGCCTGACCGTCAACATTCCGATCCTCGGCTCGCTCATCAACTTTCTGACGCAAGCCGTGGATGTGTCGGTTCAACTGCCGGTCTATCTCACGGTGGCTCCCGCCCAGGCATGGCTGACGTCGATCCAGTGCGCACCGACCGCGGCGGCGAGTGTCATCAATATCGGCGCCCAGACCGGTCTCCTCAACCTCTGCATCGGGCAGGCGCCCACGGGCCTGAACTCCACGCAGGCTTTCAGCTGCGGCACGCCCGCCACGATTGCGAACGTTGCGCTGGCGGGCCAGCCGGTCGCGACCGTAACGGCTGCCTTGCCGCTTGAGGCCTCGGTGCCGGCCGCCGATGCGGTCACGTTATCGTTCGACGGCAACGGTAATCCGCTCGGCAGCAACAGCACCAACGCGAACCAGCTTGGCCCGCTGCTTTCCGCCACGCTGTCGGACACGAGCCAGGCGCTGCTGCAGGGCAACGCGTTGAATGTCTCGCTGCTCGGCAGCCAGAGCATTCCGGCGGGTCCGCTCGTCGGCTTCGTCGGCAGCGTGCTCACCACCTTGCTTACCCCCGTGCTCGACACGCTCAGCACCGCGCTGATCGCCCCGCTTCTGCAACTGCTCGGCGTTCAGGTGGGGGTCGCCACCGTGACGCCGAGCCCCGCTGTCTGCGGCGTCGCGCAACTCGTCAAATAGAGCCACACGATGCGAACCACCACCCCCATCGAGGAACTCGATCTCTACGTCTGGGAGGGCAAGGCCGACATCGTCGAGCGCGTCGGGCGCTGCATGGCCAGTCTCGACGTCGACGTGATCCGCGCCGACGACACGGTCATCTCGCCGCAGCGGCTCGCCGCGCGCGCGTCCATTGCCGTGGTCAGCGTGAGCGTGATCGACACCGGTGCGCTCGTGCTGCGCGACTGGCAGGCTACCCACGGCATGCCCGTGATCTGGGTGGGCGCGGCGCCGCGCGACAATGACCCGGCCATGTACCCGGCGGAGTACTCGTACATCCTGCCGCTCGACTTCACCTGCGCCGAGCTTCGCGGGCTCGTCTCGAAGCTCGTGATCCAGTTGCGCGCGCATTCGGCGCAAACGGCGGGCGCCGACGTGCTCGTCGCCGAATCGGAATCGATGCACGCGCTAATGAAGGAAGTCGAGACCTTCGCCGACTGCGAGACGAGCGTGCTCGTGCACGGCGAGACCGGCACGGGCAAGGAGCGCGTGGCCGAGCTGCTGCATCGCAAGAACGCGCGCTACGGCCAGGGCCCGTTCGTCGCCGTGAACTGCGGCGCGATTCCCGACGGTCTTTTCGAATCGCTCTTCTTCGGCCATGCAAAAGGCTCGTTTACCGGCGCGGCGGTTGCGCACAAGGGCTACTTCGAGCAAGCCGACGGCGGCACGCTTTTCCTCGACGAAATCGGCGACCTGCCGCTCTACCAGCAGGTCAAGCTGCTGCGTGTACTGGAGGACGGCACGGTCACGCGCATCGGTTCGGCCACGCCCGTGAAGGTGGATTTCCGGCTCGTCGCGGCCACCAACCGGCAGTTGCCGAATCTCGTGAAGGAGGGCACGTTCCGCGCCGATCTCTACTACCGGCTCGCGGTGATCGAACTGATCGTGCCGTCGCTCGAGGAGCGCGGGGCCGTGGACAAGATCGCGCTCTTCAAGGCGTTCGTGGCGATCGTGGTGGGCAAGGAGCGGCTCGCCACGCTGCCCGAGCTGCCGTACTGGCTTGCCGATTCGGTTGCGGCAATGCGCTTTCCGGGCAACGTGCGCGAGTTGCGCAACCTGGCCGAGCGCATTGGGGTCACGGTGCGCCAGACGGGCAGTTGGGACGCGCCGCGCCTGCGCCGGCTGCTGGCGGGCGCGCTTGGGGTACAGCCGGCCGCAGCGGAGGCCGGGCTGCCGGTGATCGATCGCAGCAAATGGGACATGGCCGAGCGCAGCCGGTTGCTGGCGGCGCTGGATCAGAACGGCTGGCGGCGCAAGGATACGGCCCAGTTCCTCGGCATCAGCCGCAAGGTGCTGTGGGAAAAGATACGCAAGTACCAAATTTTCGACGAGGAGCCCGAAACCCGGGAAAGTGAGTGATAATTAGCCGGTTTTGCCAAAACTAGAACTGTTCAAAGCAGGGACTACATGGACTACAAGTGGAGAGTTCGACAGGCGGCACTGGCAGTCATGGTGCTGTTCGGGGGGACCGAGGCCGGTTGCGCGCAGGCGCTGCCGCAAGACGCTGGGGTGACCACCCAGCCGGCGGTCCAGGCGGCGCCCGCTGCAACGGAGGCGTTGCCGGCAACGGCCGCTTCTGAACCGGCGGCCCAAAGCCAAACGATTGCGCTGACGCCGGAAGAGGCGCAGCAGAACGCGGCGGGCAATGTGGCCGAGCTGCAGCAGATGATCCGCGGGTCGGATCTGAACGAGCTGCGCACGACCTACAACGGCACGTACGGCGCGAGTCTGCTGTTTTACGGCAAGGAGATGATCTACTACGTCGCGCTGTTCCAGAACAAGACGTTCTGGCGCGTCATCAAGACCAGTGACGAGACGCGCGCCGAGGCCATTTACCGCGACTTCGCGCAAAAGTCCCAGCAGCTCGCCGAAGTGGAGATCCGCCGGATCCGGCTCTCGGCGCAAAAGGCCTTCACCGACCGCATGATCGCGCTGACTCAGGATCACGCGAACCGTCTCCAGGCGGATCTCGCGATTGCGCGTCAGCAACAGGCGGTCGTGTCCGACCAGCAGAAGCAGACGCGCGACCAGGCGAATGCGCTGCAGGTCGAGAAGGCGGCGGCTCAGGACCAGTTGCGGGCCGCGCAGCGTCAGGTTCGCGAGCTGCAGCGTCAGGTTGAGGGCGGCTTGCCGGTCCAGTGAGCAGAATGCCGCCCTCGCAAGCGGCATGATGTTGGAGCGGGGCGGAAAATCCGGGCTGGCATGCTGGCCCGGTATGCCGCTTATCCCGGCTTTCCGCACTTTCGCTCGCGCAGTGTCTTCAATGCGGCGCCCCACCACGGGGCGCCGTTTTCATTCGTGCCGGTGTTCCGGCTTTGCGCAGGCCGCGGTCTAAGGCACGCTCAGCCGGTGTTCCTCTGCGCCGCTGCGGCGCGACACGCTTTCCCAGATCGCCACGACGATCATCACGCCGGTCGTCAGCGCGCCGGCCATCAGCAGGTCGGTGTGCAGCGCGAGCGGTGCCGCCAACGCAAAGAGTGCGAGTCCGATCCAGTGCGAGAGCGGGAACCAGCCGTAGACCACGCGCTTGTAGAACCCGTTGCCGATTACATAGAGCGCGGGACCGCCGATCAGTAGCGCCGCCTCGGTCATGCCGACGCGCGTTGCCGGATGCAGTATGACGAGATCGTCGCCGGCGGCGGCTGCGATCATGCCGGCAATCAGCACGGCGTGGACATAATGGAACGCCGCAGCCATCAGGCCCGGCTCTTCCGCTTCCTCGATCGCCCGGCTGCCCGCGCGGCTGCTCGTGTCGAAGTACACCCACCACATGGCGATGCTGCCCGCGAAGCAGACCGCGAACGCGATCGCGACAGGAACGCTCCATTGCGCGATGTCGGAGAAGGTGGCGCCCGTGACCACCACCGATTCGCCCAGCGCGAGGATCACGAAGCCCTGGCAGCGCTCGGCGATATGGCCGCCCGCGGCGGTGCGCCAGTCGGCGCCGGTCGAGCGGCCGAGCAGGGGGAGCGGGAAGCCGAACATCGGCGAGACGTATTCGCACAGCACGGCCGCGCTCCACCAGACGAGGCGCGCATAGCCGTCGGCGAAACCGCCCGCGATCCAGAGGCAGCCCGAGATGGCGAGCCAGCTCGCGATGCGGCGGAAGTTCGCGGTGAGCGCATGGCGCGGGCCGAGGAACACCAGCACGACGAGACTGCGCCCCAGTTGCAGCACGACATAGCTTGCGGCGAACATCAGGCCGCGCGAGCCGAACGCGAGCGGCAGGCTCGCGGCCAGCACCATGCCGACGAGCATCGCCGCGAAGAGCAGCAGCCGCACCGGGATGCGATCGGGGTCGAACCAGTTCGTGACCCAGCACGTGTACTGCCAGCCCAGCCAGACGGCGAACCAGAGCACGAGCGTTTGCACGGCGCCGACGACCGAAAGATCGTGGACGAGCCGGTGCGAGAGCTGTGTGACGGCGAAGGCGTAAATGAGGTCGAAGAACAGCTCGACGTAGGTCACGGCGGCATGGGCGCCGTCGCGCTCGCGCAGGAAATGGGCGTTACGGGTCGCGCTCATGCGGGCAGGGGAGAAAGGGTCACCAAAATACGCACAAGGGATGCACGAAAGGGCGCACAGACGCCTCACGCCCGCGCGATGCTTGCGCTTCGTCCGGGCTCAGTGCTTGCCGCCGTGGTGGCCGCCGCTGTGGTGCTTTTTCTTGCCGTCCCCGTCGTCCTTGCCGGACTCGCGGTTGCCGCGCTCGGGCTCCACGGCGATAGGATCGCTGGCCGGAAAAGTTTCTTCGAGCGCTTCGTCGAGCGGATCTTCCGGCGCGGGTGCAGGGGTTTTCGGCTTCGATGCGCTCATGACGTTCTCCGTGGAGGGATCATGCGCACCAGCATATCGCAACCGATAAAACCATGAACGCGAGCGGGTTGCGGCCAGCCACGGCAATGCCTGCCTGATGGGGGCCGCGGGGCAGGCGTACGCCTGCCCCGCGCGAGCAGAAGGGATCAGGTGTTGCCCGAGCCGTCGCCGCCGTTGTTGTTGCCGCCGTTATTGACGGTGCCGTAGAGGCGGCGGCGGCGCGTAACGACGACCGGGCCGTCCTGCGGTGCACGCTCGCCGCCCGCGGGGGTGGGTGCGGACCACGATTCGCGCGGTTCGCGCGGCTCTCTGGGTTCGCGCGGCTCGCGTGATTCACGCGGGCCGTGGCCCCCATGGCTGCCGTGCGGGCCGCGGCTCGTATGTTCGCCGCCGTGTGCGGGGCGCGCCGGACGCGGACCGGGGCGCGTGCCCGTATCGAGCTGGATCGTGGAGATGGCTCGCTTGTAAATGCCTTGCAGGCCGACGGGCGTGCGCAGCATCACCAGATACTGATCGAACGACTCGATGCAGCCGGTCAGGCGAATGCCGTTGACCAGATAGATTTCGACGCGCTTTCGTTCCTTGCGCGCGGCGTTCATGAAGTCGTTTTGCGGATGCGATTCTGCGGAAGCCATGGACGAATTTTGACCTGGCGGCTCGATGCCGCATTCAGTTGGAAACGTTTGCTCGCCGGGATTCTACCCTGTGTCGACGAGACGCGCGAAAGTGAACATACATTACTGCAGCACTATACCGGCTTGGAACCGGCTTCGCAGATCGGTTTCGGGTGGGCATTGTTGTGTCCCCTGTGGTCGAGCGGGCGGCCGCCGCGCGCCGTAACCTCGCCTCACGATGCACGACACTCACGCCTACACTGTAGCAGTACGCTGTGACAGTACGCCGCATTTACCGCGCGCGTCCTCACAGGGTAGGGCAAAGCGGCCGTGCACGCGCGACTTGTATCGGACTCGATTGTCGCGTTGCGTACCTCATTTCTTCCGTGCGCCGGCTCACACGTGGCGAGCTCTCGCCGCACAGGGGCATGGCAAGGTATCCCAGGCAAACCGGCCGGGCGTGTTTCGTGAAGGAGGCGACGATGAGACGGTGGTGCACATTGCTTGCGTGGCTGATGCTGGCCACGATTTCCGCCACAGGGCTTGCCGCATGCAGTGGCATGGGATCGAGCAGCGGTTCGTCGGGAAGCTCGGGCAGCAGTTCGAGCAGCAGCTACTGACGGGCCGGCGTCGGCAGCCGGGATTTCAGGCGGTGGACGAGCCCGCCGCCTGTTTCCTGATTTCTTCGTCGCGCAATTCGCGCCGCAGGATCTTGCCGATGTTCGACTGCGGGAGCGTTTCGCGGAACTCGACGAGGCGCGGCACCTTGTAGCCCGTGAGTTGCTGGCGGCAGAACTGGATCAGCGCCTCTTCGGTGAGCGCTGGGTCGCGCTTCACGACGAACACCTTGATGCGTTCGCCCTGCACGGGGTCGGGCACGCCGATCGCCGCGACCTCGCGCACGCCCGGATGGGCGGCCAGCACGTCTTCGATCTCGTTCGGATACACGTTGAAGCCGGAGACGAGGATCATGTCCTTCTTGCGGTCGATGAGACGCACGTAGCCTTGCACGTCCATCACACCGATGTCGCCCGTGGCGAGCCAACCCTCCTCGTCGAGCACTTTGGCCGTTTCGTCGGGACGGTTCCAGTAGCCCCGCATCACCTGCGGACCCTTTACGCACAGCTCGCCGGCTTCGCCGACGTTCGCCCAGTTGCCGTCGTCGCGGCGAAAGCGCACGAGCGTCGAGGGCGCCGGCAGGCCCACCAGTCCTTCGAAGTCCTGCATATGTTCGATATCGACGGGAGTCATCGTCACGATCGGCGAGCATTCGGTCAGGCCGTAGCCCTCGACGATCGGCTTGCCCGTCACGGTCTTGAAGCGCTCGGCCACGGCCTTCTGCGTGGCCATGCCGCCCGCCATCGCGAGCTTGAGGCCCGAGAAGTCGCGCTGGCGGAACGCCTCGTTGTCGAGCAGCGCGTTGTAAAGCGTGTTGACCGCCGACATGCAACTGAAGGTCTCGTGGCGGATCGTCTTCACGACGCGCTGGATATCGCGCGGATTCGCAATAAGGATGTTGCGGCCGCCGAGCGCCATGAAGATCATCGCGTTCACGGTGAGCGAATAGATGTGATAAAGCGGCAGTGGTGTAAGGACGGTTTCCTGGTGGTTCGCGCTGGCGTCGAACTGGCCGCCGGTCCACGCTTTGGCCTGCAGCAGGTTGGCGATCATGTTGCCGTGCGTGAGCATCGCGCCTTTGGCGACGCCCGTGGTGCCCCCCGTGTATTGCAGGAAGGCAAGATCGTCGAACTCGACGTTCACGGGCGCCACAGGGCGGCGTGCGCCCTGTGCGAGCACTTCGAGAAGCGGCATGGCCTGCGGCAGACGATACGACGGGACCATCTTCTTCACGTGCCGCAGCATGAAGTTGATGAAGCGGCCCTTGAGGTTGAAGCCTTCGCCGAGCAGGTCGCCGAGTCCCGTCACGACAATGCGCTTCACGCGCGTGCCGGGCAGCGCCTCTTCGAGAACCCTGGCGAAGTTTTCGAACACGACGATGGTTTCGGCACCGCTGTCCTTGAGCTGATGGGCGAGTTCGCGTGCCGTGTAGAGCGGGTTCACGTTGACCACGACGGCGCCGGCCTTGAGCGTGCCGAAGAGCGCCACCGGGTACTGCAGCGTGTTGGGCAGCATGATGGCGACGCGCTCGCCGGGCTTTACCCCCTGGCCTTGCAGCCACGAGGCGAATGCGGTGGCGCGGCGCGCGAGCGCGGCATAGGTCATCGGCGAGCCGGCGCTCACGTAGGCCACGCGATCGCCGAAGCGCGCCGTGCAGTGGTCGAAGAACTGCGCGAGCGAGCGGTATTGATGCACGTCCACGTCGCGCGGCACATCGGCCGGATATGACGCGTACCAGGTGCCGTCCGTGTCGGGTGCGTTGGGTGCCCCTGTCTGCCCCTTGGTCTGCGGCGCGGCGATTGGGGCCGAGGTGGCGTCGGTGGCCGTGGGCGTGCGGGGCGTGTCGGTCATGAGGTCTCTCCGGGCGGCGTGTCATAGTGGAAGCACGCCGCGTAGACGGCGGCGGCGATCTTGCGCGGCTCATCGTGCGGCGGCGGGTCTGGCGGCTTGTTCTCGATGTTTGTTCGCGAGCGTCGGGCCAGTCGTCAGCTCGAATCGTGCCACGGCATGGCGCGGCGCGAAAGCGCGCGGCGTGCCCTCGGTGTGCCTGCAGCGTGCCGATACGCAAAAACAAAAGCCGCGCGGGGCAAACCCGGCGCGGCTTCGGATTGCCGGGCAGCAGGGGAAACGCTGCGCCCGCGCACGAAGGTCAGGCGCTCGACACCTCTTTGGCCGACTGCGTCATGTCGATGCCTCGGCGCTCGCGCCCGAACAGGATCATCACGGCGATCAGCACGGCCACGGTGCCGGCCACGGCGGCCATCGCCATGCCGTAGTTGTTGTCGTGGGTCGAGGCGAACGATGCCTGCATCGTAGCGTTGACCGAGGCGAGCAGGTTGCCGAGCTGGTAGACGAGACCCGGGAACGTCGCGCGGATTTCGTCGGGCGAGATCTCGTTCAGGTGCACGGGAATCACGCCCCATGCGCCCTGCACGGAAATCTGCATGAGGAACGCGCCGAGCGCGAGCAGCAGCGGCCCGCTCGAAAAGGCCCACAGCGGCAGCACCGGCAGCGCGATCAGCGCGGCGATGCAGATTGCCTTGCGGCGGCCGATCCGCTCGGAGATCGACCCGAAGAACAGGCCGCCCACGATCGCGCCGATGTTCAGCACGATCGTGATGAGCGAGACCGTGTGCGGATCGAAGTGATGCTGTTCGCGCAGGAAGGTCGGATAGAGATCCTGGGTGCCGTGCGAGAAGAAGTTGAAGCAGGTCATCAGCACGATCGCATAGATCGACAGCGCGAAGTTGTGCTTGAGGGTGGCGAGCAGGCTCGGGCGAGTGCGCTTTTCCATGACCTGGAACGCAGGCGACTCGGGCACGTGGGCGCGCACGTAGAGCACGAGCAGCGCCGGCAGCACGCCAACGAAGAACATGCCGCGCCAGCCGATGAATTGATAGAGGACGCCGAACACGACCGAGGCGAGCAGATAGCCGCTCGGATAACCGGCCTGCAGGAGGCCCGAGACCCAGCCGCGCGCCTTGGGCGGAATGGTTTCCATCGTCAGCGCCGAGCCCACGCCCCATTCGCCGCCCATCGCGATGCCGAAGAGCGCGCGCAGCACGAGGAAGGTGGTGAGATTCGGCGAGAAGCCGGTGAGCAGTTCGAGCAGGGAGTAGCACGCGATATTGATCATCAGCGTGGGGCGACGGCCGAACTTGTCGGCAAGCCGGCCGAAGATCAGCGCGCCGAGCGGGCGCATGGCCAGCGTGAGCGTGAGCGCGAATGCGACTGCGGGGATCTTGGTGTTGAATTCGGTGGCAATGTCTTTCAGAACGAAAACCGTCAGAAAGAAATCGAACGCGTCGAGTGTCCAGCCCAGGTAGGCGGCAATCGTCACGTTTCTCTGTTCCCGCGTCCAGCTCATTGATTGTTCTCCTGATATGCCTTTACGGCGCCGTCTGCAGCGGCGGTGTCTCCTGCGGTCCGCGACACCCCCCGGCGGCGGACTTGCCGCGAGTGTACGCCCGGCATTAAACATTTGCATGGTTGCGGGCGCCAACCTCGGGCTAATCCCTGGAGTCATTCGTTATGAATCGTTGCCCAATGGTTTTGTCGATGGCTTGCGTGTAATAAAAATGAAAGATTGAGGGTGCGGCTGTACGAGAGCGCGTGCGCTCTTGCGGTCCGCGCAATAGATTCTTTAATGAACGACCGTGCTTTTCCTGATTTACCGCGCCGGATTGCCTCGCTAGAATCGTCCGTCAGTTCATGAGGGCCGCGTGGCGGAGTGCTTGCGGCCCGGAAACATCAAGGAGACGAAGACATGCAGGTCAGGGACATGTTCGAGCTGGGCGGGCAGGTCGCCCTCGTCACCGGCGGCTCGCGCGGCCTCGGGTTGCAGATGGCGCAGGCGCTGGGCGAGATGGGCTGCCGCGTGGTCATCACCGCGCGCAAGGCCGACGAGCTGGCCGAGGCGCAGCGGCACCTGCAGGGGCTTGGGATCGAAGTGACGACGGTGGTGAGCGATCTGCAGCACGCGGCGAGCGTCGCGCCGCTCGTGGACGAGGCGCTGGCTGCCTGCGGCAGGATCGACATTCTCGTGAACAACGCGGGCGCCACCTGGGGCGCGCCGGCCGAGGATTATCCCGACGAGGCCTGGCACAAGGTCATGAACCTGAACGTCAACGCGCCATTCTTTCTCGCGCGCGAAGTGGGCAAGCGCTGCATGATTCCCCGCAAGAGCGGGAAGATCATCAACATCGCGTCGATCGCGGGGCTCAAGGGCGCGCTCGGCTCCATGCAGGCCATCGCGTACAACACGTCCAAGGCGGCGGCCATCAACTTCACGCGCGCACTGGCCGCCGAGTGGGGCAAGTACGGCATCAACGTGAATGCGATCTGCCCAGGTTTCTTCCCCTCGAAGATGTCGGCAGGACTGCTCGACAAACTTGGCCAGACCGTTATCGATCACACGCCGCTGCATCGCCTGGGCGACGACGACGACCTCAAGGGCGCCGTCGTGTTCCTCGCGAGCGCCGCGGCGCGTCACATCACGGGACAGTATCTGGCCGTCGACGGCGGCGCCAGCGTTGTCTGATGTTCCTCCCCCGTTCGCGCGCGAGGGTCCGCGCGCGAACCGCTTGCACGATCGGCGCGCCGCGCTCGTGGCGCGCCTTCAACGAGACGGAATGGTCCATGTCCTCATCAGCCTCGCCGCAGTCCGCATCCCGGTCGTCGACTTCCGTCGAACGGGCACAAGCCGAGCCGCAACAAGCAGGATCGCACCTGCCGTCGCCGTTCTGGCCGCCGCATCTTTCGCCGCATCTGACGATTCCGGCTACGAACCTGTTCTATAACGCCGAGGTTTCGGCGGCACGCTATCCCGACAAGCCTTTTATCGTCTTCTACGACACGCCCGTAACCTTCGCGCAGTTCAGGGACGAGGCCGAGCGCGTGGCCGGCTGGTTGCAGCAGCGCTGCGGCGTGAAGGCGGGCGACCGTGTGCTGCTCTACATGCAGAACAGCCCGCAGTGGGTGCTCGCGTACTACGGCATCCTGCGCGCGAACGCGGTAGTCGTGCCGGTCAATCCGATGAATCTGACCGACGAACTCACGCATTACGTGGAGGACAGCGGTGCGACCACGGCTTTCGTCTCGCAGGAACTCCATGCGCGCATCGCGCCGCACGTGAGCGAGGGCGACGGGCCGGGGCTGCGTCACCTGATCGTCGCGACCTATTCCGACTACGTGAAGGGCGAGCCTTCGTCGCCGCCGCCCGAGTTCGTGAGCGCGCCGCGCCACGTCGAGGGGCCCGGCGTGACGCATTGGGCCGATGTGCTGGAGGCGCGCTGCGCGCCGGGCCCGCTGACGGCCGGCGCGGACGATCTCTGCGTGATGCCCTATACGTCGGGCACGACCGGCAAGCCCAAGGGGTGCATGCACACGCATCGTAGCGTGATGAGCACGGCCGTGGGCGGCTGCAACTGGTTCGGCAGCAATCAGGATGCCGTACAACTTTCGGTGCTGCCGTTCTTTCACGTCACCGGCATGCAGGGCGGCATGAACAGCCCGATCTACAACGGTTCGACGATCGTGATTCTGCCGCGCTGGGATCGCGACGCCGCGGCGCGCGCGATCGAGCACTACCGCATCAACGGCTGGCAGGCGATCTCGACGATGGTGGTCGATTTCATTTCGAACCCGCGCATCGGCGAATACGATCTGTCGAGTCTCTCCTGGATGCGCGGCGGCGGCGCGACGATGCCCGATGCCGTTGTCAAGAAGCTGCGCGACCTCACGGGGCTCGAGTTCGTCGAAGGCTATGGCATGTCCGAAACCATGGCGGGCACGCACATCAATCCGCCGCAGCGCCCGAAGCGGCAATGCCTCGGCATTCCGGTCTTCGACGTGGAGTCGCGCGTGATCGACCCGATCACGCTGGAGGAAGTGCCGGACGGCGAGTCGGGCGAGCTGATCATGCACGCGCCGCAGGTGATGCAGGGCTACTGGCGCAATCCGGAGGCGACGCGCGAGGCCTTCATCGAGCGCGACGGCAAACGCTTTCTGCGCACAGGCGATCTGGTGCGCCGCGACGAGGAGGGCTATTACTTCATTACCGACCGCCTGAAACGCATGATCAATGCCTCGGGTTTCAAGGTATGGCCGGCCGAAGTCGAGGCGCTGATGTACCGCCATCCCGCGATCAAGGAGGTATGCATCATCGGCACGCAGGACGAGCGGCGCGGCGAGACGGTCAAGGCTTATGTCGTGCTCGACCCGAAGCAGGTGGGCGCCGTGAGCGCGGACGACATCATTGCCTGGGCGCACGACAACATGGCGGCCTACAAGGCGCCGCGCGTCGTCCAGTTCGTCGAGACGCTGCCCAAGTCGGGCAGCGGCAAGATCCTGTGGCGCAAGCTGCAGGAGGACGAGGCGAACGCGGCGCGTTAGCCTGGCGGCATCCTTCGCGCGCCGCTCAGGTGCCACTCAGTCAGGTGCCGGCCAGCGCAGGCAAGCCTGCGCCCGCCTCGCCCCAGCCATACTCCGCGCCGGCCTCTTTGGCCGGCGTTTCTTTTGTCACGCCCTGTAGCACCACGCGCCCCGCGAGCCATTCGCCGGGCGCCCGCGCGTGCTTGGGCGCGAGGATGGCGTCGCTCAGGAAATCGATGCTGTAAGCACGCAGAAGATGGGGATGATGCGCGCCAATATAGGCGGCAAGGCGTGCGCGCTCGCCCTCGATTGCCGCAAGCGCGCGGAGCGTTTGCGCATCCCAGCGAAAGCGCAGGCCCAGTTCGGCAAACGCGGAATTGAACGCGCTCAGGTGCGCGTGCAATTGGGTGTCGTGTTCGGCGGCGGGCCGGTTGAGGAATGGTTGGCTCATGACAGTCTCCTTCCTGAATGTTCATTGGCATGAACGGAAGGGTAGGAGCGCCGATGAATAGACGACAGTTAAAGATTTTTCTGATTTGTATTCGCTCTTGCTTATCGACTGGTGAGCCTGCCGGGCCGGGCAGGCCGCGATTTCTGCCCGATATCGCATGAAACGCGTGCGTCGATAAGTTTCCGGTCTGAATCGCAACGCGCCGAAGCGGAGGAATCGATATGGACTCCGTAACGTATGCGGCGTCGCGCCACCCGTGTAATGGGCTGGCAGGGCCGTGGTGCAAGGGTCCGGCGTTCTTCGCAGCGCGCCCCCCTTTGAACGGGCAAAAAGCCGCTTGACTAATGTGGTGTGTGAAATATTGTATATCACAGCTCACCCCACGCCCCGCCCAAGAGGAGACGTCATGGCAGAAGCAGGCATCAACGAGGCGCAGACGGCCGCTGTGCCACCCGCGCAGGAAATGACCGATGGCTTTCATCTCGTCATCGAAGCGCTGAAACTCAACGATATCGACACGATCTTCGGGCTCGTCGGCATTCCCATCACCGATCTCGCCCGTCTCGCCCAGGCCGAGGGCATGCGTTTCATCGGCTTTCGTCACGAGCAGAACGCGGGCAACGCCGCCGCTGTCGCGGGCTATATAACGAAAAAGCCCGGCGTTTGCCTCACCGTCTCCGCGCCCGGCTTCCTCAATGGCCTTACGGCGCTAGCCAATGCCACGACCAATTGCTTTCCGATGATCCTCATCAGTGGTTCGAGCGAGCGCGAGATCGTCGATCTGCAGCAGGGCGACTACGAGGAGATGGATCAGTTGAATGCCGCGAAGCCCTATGCGAAGGCGGCTTATCGCGTGCTACATGCCGAGGACATTGGGATTGGCATCGCGCGCGCAATCCGCGCGGCGGTGTCGGGCCGCCCCGGCGGCGTCTACCTCGATCTGCCTGCCAAACTACTGGCGCAGACCATCGGGGCCACGAAGGGCAGGCAGTCGCTCGTGAAGGTCGTAGATGCCGCGCCTCGCCAGATTCCCGCCCCGGACACGGTGAAGCGGGCGCTCGATGTATTGAGAACTGCGAAACGTCCGTTGATCCTGCTCGGCAAGGGGGCAGCCTACGCGCAGGTCGACGCGCCGATCCGCGCGCTGATCGAAAAGACCGGCATTCCGTACCTGCCGATGTCGATGGCCAAGGGGCTGTTGCCCGACACGCATGAACAGTCGGCTTCGGCGGCGCGCTCGTTCGTGCTTGCCGAGTCCGACGCCGTGCTGCTGATTGGCGCGCGCCTGAACTGGCTGCTTTCGCACGGCAAGGGCAAGACCTGGGGCGCGCCCATGCGCAAGCGTTTCGTCCAGATCGACATCGCGCCCACCGAGATCGACAGCAACGTCGCGATCGAAGCGCCTGTGATCGGCGATATCGGCTCATGCGTCGAGGCGCTGCTCGAAGGTCTCGGTCACGATTTCCCGAAGCCGCCGGCCGAATGGCTCGACGCCGTCGCCCAGCGCAAGACGCAGAACCTCGCGAAGATGGCCGCGACGCTGGCGAAGAATCCGACGCCGATGAACTTTCACAGCGCGCTGCGCGCCATTCGCGACGTGCTGAAGACGCGGCCCGAAATCAACGTCGTCAACGAAGGCGCGAACACGCTCGACTACGCGCGCAGCATCATCGACATGGTTCAGCCGCGCAAGCGCTTCGACTCGGGCACGTGGGGAATCATGGGTATCGGCATGGGCTTCGCCATCGGCGCGGCCGTGACGAGCGGCACTCAAGTGGTCGCTATCGAGGGCGACAGCGCATTCGGCTTCAGCGGCATGGAACTGGAAACCATCTGCCGCTACGACTTGCCGGTCTGCACGATCGTCTTCAACAACAACGGCGTCTATCGCGGCACCGACGTCAATCCCACGGGCGGGCCCGACGTGGCGCCCACCGTCTTCGTCAAGAACGCGCGCTACGACCGGATGATGGAAGCGTTCGGCGGTGTGGGCCACCACGCCACCACGCCCGGGCAGCTTGCGGCAGCGCTTGTCGAGGCGATTGCCTCGGGTAAGCCGACGCTCATCAATGCCGTCATCGACGAGTCGGCCGGCACGGAAAGCGGGCGCCTCACGAATCTGAATCCGCAGAGCGCGGCTGCGAAGCAATGAGTTCAACCGAACAAAACGCATCGGTCCAGGAACCAGGAGATAAGGCAATGAGCAAACCCCTCGACGGCATCAAGATCATCGACTTCACGCACGTGCAGGCGGGTCCCGCCTGCACGCAGATGCTTGCGTGGTTCGGTGCGGACGTGATCAAGGTGGAGCGTCCGGGTGCGGGCGACGTCACGCGCAGCCAGTTGCGCGACATTCCGGACGTCGATGCGCTGTACTTCACGATGCTCAACAGCAACAAGCGTTCGCTGACGCTCGACACCAAGAAGCCCGAAGGCAAGGAGGTGCTGGAGAAGCTGATTCGCGAATCGGACGTGATGGTGGAGAACTTCGGTCCCGGTGCGCTCGATCGCATGGGATTCACCTGGGAGCGCATCAAGGAACTCAATCCGAAGATGATCGTCGCCTCGGTGAAGGGTTTCAGCGAGGGGCATCACTACGATGACCTAAAGGTCTACGAGAACGTGGCGCAATGCGCGGGCGGCGCCGCTTCGACAACGGGCTTCTGGGACGGCCCCCCGACGGTGAGCGCCGCCGCGCTGGGCGACAGCAACACGGGTATGCATCTCGCCATCGGCATCCTTACGGCGCTGATTGGCCGCGACAAGACGGGCCGGGGGCAGAAGGTGGCCGTTTCGATGCAGGACAGCGTGATCAACCTCTGCCGCGTGAAATTGCGCGACCAGCAGCGCCTCGATCGCGTGGGCTACCTCGAAGAGTATCCGCAGTATCCGCACGGCAGCTTCAGCGATGTCGTGCCGCGCGGCGGCAATGCGGGCGGCGGCGGCCAGCCGGGTTGGGTGCTCAAGTGCAAGGGCTGGGAAACCGACCCGAACGCGTACATCTACTTCACGATCCAGGGGCATGCGTGGGAACCGATCTGTCACGCACTCGGCAAGCCGGAGTGGATCGACGACCCCGGCTACAGCACGCCGAAAGCACGTCAACCGCACATCTTCGAGATCTTCAATACGATCGAGGCGTGGCTGGCCGACAAGACGAAGTTCGAGGCCATCGACATCCTGCGCAAATACGACATCCCTTGTGCGCCGGTTTTGAGCATGAAGGAAATCGCGAACGATCCCTCGTTGCGCGAGAGCGGCACCATCGTCGAAGTGCCGCACAAGGAGCGCGGCACCTACCTGACGGTTGGGAGTCCGATCAAATTCTCGGGGCTCAAACCGGAGATCAAGGGGTCGCCGCTGCTTGGCGAGCATACCGACGAGGTGCTGGCGGATCTGGGCTACACGCCCCAGCAGATCGCCGCGCTGCACGAGGTTCGCGCGGTATGAGGGCAGCCGGCACGGCAGCAAGCGCCGCCGTGCCGGCGGATAGCGCTACCGCAGGCAGGGCGGCGTGCCGCGGCTGCTCAGAGGCGGCGTCCCCACGATACACGGCGATATGCCGTTCACCGATCGAACTTTTGCCATGCAATCTGCCATCGATTTCGCGCAGCTCGCCGACGCTATCGGCGACGCCATCGTCATTTCCGACGCAACTGGCGACATCACGTACTGGAACCGCGCTGCGACCCGCATGTTCGGCTACACCGAGGCCGAGGCGATGGGCCGCACGCTCGACCTGATCATCCCGGAACGTTTGCGCGGGCGGCACTGGGAGGGCTATCACAAGACGATGAAAAGCGGACAGACGCGCTACGGCAACGATGTGCTCCGGGTACCCGCCGTGGACAAGGCCGGCCGCGCGCTATCGATTGCCTTTACGGTCGCGCTGCTGCGTGCACCCAGCGGCGCGGTGACGGGCGTTGTCGCCGTGATTCGCGACGAGACGGCGCGCTTCCAGGAGGAGCGCGGCCTGCGCAAACGGCTCGCGGAACTGGAGGCGCAAGTGCAGCAGGGCTGATTGGGCGAGGCAGAGACAGAAACGGAGAGAGACAACGTGGCACATACTGATCGCATGGCAGCCGGTTATACCGCGCGGCGGCACAACCGCTGGGTGCAGCTCGTTGCGGGTATCGTCTGCATGGGGCTCGTCGCAAACCTGCAGTACGCGTGGACACTCTTCGTTGTCCCGATGGATGCCCGCCACCATTGGGGCCAGGCGGCGATTCAACTGGCGTTTTCGATATTCATCGTTACCGAAACGTGGCTCGTGCCCGTGGAGGGCTGGCTCGTCGACCGGTTCGGCCCGCGTCCCGTCGTGATGGGCGGCGCTTGCTGCGTCGCGCTGGGCTGGGTGCTCGACGCCTGGGCGCCGGTGCTGCCCGTGCTTTACGTTGCCGCGGTGATATCGGGCATCGGAGCGGGCTGCGTCTACGGCACATGCGTGGGGACGGCGCTCAAATGGTTCCCGGACCGGCGCGGTCTCGCGGCGGGCATGACGGCTGCGGGTTTCGGCGCGGGCGCCGCGCTCACCGTGATCCCGATCTCGAACATGATTCAGCATGCGGGCTACGAGCGCGCGTTCGTATTCTTCGGAGTCCTTCAGGGGGTGTGCATCCTGGCGCTCGCAACCCTGATGGTCAGGCCGAAGCCGCCGGCCCACGCGGCAGGGAAGAAGCGTGTCGTGGCCACCAAAACCGACTATACGACGCGAGAGATGGTGCGCGCGCCGCTGTTCTGGGTGATGTATGCGATGTTCGTGTGCGTGGCGTCGGGCGGTATCATCGCGACCGCGCAGATCGGGCCGATCGCGAAGGCCTACGGTTTCGCGGCGATGCCGGTCACGTTCGCGAGCGTCACGCTGCCGCTGCTCACGATGACGCTGTCGATCAACAATCTCTGCAACGGCTTCACGCGGCCGCTGTGCGGTTTCATTTCGGACCGTATCGGCCGGGAAAATACCATGTTCATGACGTTCATTGGCGAAGGACTGGCCTTGTTCGGCTTGCGCTGCTTCGGTCACGATCCGTGGCTCTTCATGCTGTTCTCGGGGCTCGTTTTCCTGTTCTACGGTGACATCTTCTCGAACTTCCCCGCAACCTGTGCCGACACGTTCGGCGCGCGATACGCGGCCGCCAATGCCGGCACGCTTTATACGGCGAAGGGCACGGCAGCGCTGCTGGTGCCCGTGGCGACCTTGCTCGCGCTGCACGGCGGCTGGAACGCCGTGTTCGAGTTCGGAGCCTGCGTGGCGATGGCGGCGGGCGTGTGCGCGAAGCTCGTCCTGCAGCCGATGCGGCGGCGCTGGATCTTCCGTTCGGCAGCGCCGGCCACCGTATCCGAAGGCGTATTCGCGGCGCCGGCGCTGGGGTCCCAGGAGTAGCGGTTCGCTTGACGTCCACTTCATTCACGCGGTGGCCTGCCGCATTCGGGCGATAGCGTCGATTGCGTAGACGATCGCACCGGGGTCGTCGCGCTGGACGAAGTGTTCGCTCGACGGCAGACGCACCAGCGTCGCGCGAGACGACAGGCGCAGAAAAGTTTGCTGCAACCGCTCCCACTCGGACTGCAGCGCGTTGCGCCGTTCAGGCGGGAAGAGCCGGGAATTCCGATACGACCCGGCCACGAGGACCACCAGCGGCAGGTCTCCGAGCGATCCCGTCGCCCGGACTTCCCGAAAGCTCGCCGGAAAATCGATTCGTTCTACCGTCGATTGCGGATCGCGCCATGCGCCGCGCCAGAGCGTCTTCATTTGCGTCAATGCGGGCGGATCCGCTTCCGTGGGTTTGGAAAAGGCGTCGGAGAAGACGTCGAACTGATCCTCGTGCATGGCCTCGACCAGTACGAGACCCTGCACCTCCGTCCGATAACGATGCGCGAAAATCCGCATCAGCAATCCGCCGAACGAGTGGCCGACAAGCAGCCAGGGAGGCGGCAGGCCGCTCGCGCGGAGCAGGCGGGCGAGTCGATCGGCCATGACGGATGCATCCTGGGGCCCGGTCGCCGGACCACTCGCGCCTCGCCCGACGCGATCGTAGCGGAACACGCGAAAGCGGTCTTCGATTTGCGACTGCACGCCTTGCCACTCGGCGCTTTCGGCGCCCAGACCCGTCTCCAGCACCACCGTGGGCGTACCTGTCCCGGACGACCACCATGCGAGACGATGGCCGTCGATGTCGGCAAATTGCGCGCGCGGCAGTGAGATCATGCAGCCTCCTGTGTCGATGCGGCGGGTCTCCCGTTGACCCGGCAAAGAAGGTTATTTTCCTCCCGAACGGGATCGACCGGCCGTTGGTCCGCTACTGCGGGCTGTCGCGGTGCGACTGGCGTGCTGTTTGCCATTTCGCTCGTCATTTTTTTGTAATGATCGGGTAACGGCCCTGTTCGGCCGCTCTTTTTAGACTGCCATCACGTCCTGCCCAGGCGCCGTGTCACGATGCCGATCGAGGCGCATCATTAACGCAGGGCTCGATCGGATCCGCAGGAAGGCGCGGCTCCAGGCGTGAAATAGCGAAGGGGCGGCGCAGCAGGACGGCCGCCGTCATGCAGAGGGAAGTTCGGAGATTGGATAACATGAGAATTCTGGTCATCGAAGACGAAGCCAAAACGGGCGAATACCTGCAGAGCGGATTGACGGAGGCCGGCTACGTGGTGGATGTGGCCACGAACGGCATCGACGGACTGCACCTTGCGCAGGAGATGCGCTACGACCTGATCTTGCTCGACGTGATGATGCCGGAAATGGATGGCTGGACCGTCATGAAGAAGCTCGGTGACCGCACGCATACGCCGGTGCTGTTTCTGAGCGCGCGCGGCACGCTCGAGGACAGGCTGAAGGGACTTGACCTTGGCGCCGACGATTACCTCGTCAAGCCTTTTTCATTCGCCGAACTGCTGGCGCGCGTGCGCATCATCTTGCGTCGCGGCCAGCCCCAGAAGCAGGAGGAAGAGGTTTTCGAAGTGGGGGATCTGCGTGTCGATGTTCCGAGGCGGCGGGTCGAGCGGGGCGGTATTCGCGTCACGCTGACCAACAAGGAATTCAACCTGCTGCAGTTCTTCGTGCAGCATCAGGGACAGGTGCTGTCCCGTACCGTGATCGCCTCGCGCGTGTGGGACATGAATTTCGACAGCGACAGCAACGTCGTCGATGTCGCGGTGCGCCGCCTGCGGCAGAAGATCGACGATCCTTTCCCCGTTCGCCTGATCCACACGGTACACGGCGTGGGGTACCGGTTCGAGCACGAAGCATGAAGCGCCTCTCGCTCACGACGCGGCTTGCAGTGCTGTACGCCCTGATCGCGTTTGCCGCGATGGAACTGTTCGGTGCGTTCCTGTATCGAGCGTTGGAGCAGCAATTGATGGTACGCGACGACGGCGCACTGGTGACGAGAGTCGACCAGATCCGCACGCTGATGAACGACGTCGACGTGCGCGAGCTGATTCGCGACAAGCCGCACCTGTTCGCCAACATGCTCGGCAACACGGAATCGCTGCTGGTCGTGCGTTCGCCGGGCGAGACACCGCTCATCACGGTGAATCCGGGCCACAGGGCGGTGCCCGATACGACGCCGGTGCCGGCGGATGCCCCGCTCACGCTCGGCGCCGTCCAGCATACGCGCGCGGCGGACGGAACGCCGTTCATCTACGTGGCCGCCGCCGTGCACGATATCGCCGAGCCCCACGACCTGCAGATCATCTCAGGACGGATGCTGACCGAACGCACGCGGCTGTTGCAGGAGTACCGGAACCAGATTCTGCTATGGGCCTCGACGGTGGCGTTCATGGTTGCCTTGCTCGCCTTCGTTGTCGCACGTCGCAACCTGCACCCATTGCGCCTTCTCGCGGCGCAAACGGGAGCAATCGGCATCGACACGCTCTCGACCCGTATCGGGCAGCACTCGGCACCGCCCGAGCTCGACGCGCTGATTGCGGCATTCAACGGTATGCTCGATCGCCTCGAACGCGGGTTCACGCAGTTGAAGCAGGTGTCCGCGGATATGGCGCACGACCTGCGCACGCCTATCGGCAACCTGCTGGGGCAGACCGAAGTCGGCTTGAGCCAGACGCGTGACATTGCGTATTACCAGCGGCTGCTCGGCTCGAACTTCGAGGAACTGCAGCGGCTTTCGAAGATGCTGGACAACATGCTGTTTCTCGCGCGGACCGAGCATGCGGACAATGCCATCGAGCGCAGCGACCTGCTGCTCGCCGACGAGTTCGAACGCATGCAGGAGTATTTCGAAGGCCTCGCGGACGAGCGCAACGTCGGCCTGGAGTGGCGCGGCGACGGGTACGTGTCGGCGGATCCGCTGATGCTGCGTCGCGCGCTGGGAAATCTGCTGGCGAATGCCTTGCGGTATGCGGAACCGGGCACGGCGATCACGACCGTGGCGGAGCAGGGCGTCGATCGAACGACGATCCACGTCGAAAATCATGGCCCGACGATCGAGCCGCATCACCTCGAACGGATCTTCGATCGCTTCTATCGAGCAGATCCCTCGCGGCAGCGGTCGTCGGAATCGAGCGGGCTTGGACTCTCGATCGTGCGCGGCATCATGTCGTTGCACGGCGGGACGTGCCATGCAACGAGCGGCAACGGCGTGACGCGCTTTACGCTTGTGTTCCCACGGTCCTGAGACACGGTTGATTGCTTCATGACAGGTGCCACTCGTGCTTTGCAGGTTTCCACATGTTTAGTTATACGAATCAATAGAGATGATTTACCCCGCACGTGGCGGATTACCCCGGGTGCTCTCGTGTTTGCCGGAATGCAACCGAACCTTTTATGTCCTTCCAGGAGATTCAAATGAACTTTCGACTGTCTTGCGCTGCGCTGGCCGCTCTTTCCTTCACGTTGGCAAGTCATGCGGCGTGGGCCCAAACCGACGCGGCGGCGACGCCCACTCCGGTACACAATGTCGTGCTCGTCCATGGCCTGTACGCCGACGGTTCGAGCTGGGGGAAAGTGATCCCGCTGTTGCAGGCCAAAGGCCTGCATGTGACGGCGGTCCAGAATCCGACGACGTCGTTCGACGCGGACGTCGATGCCGTCAAACGGGCGCTCGCCCAGCAGGATGGCCCCACGCTGCTGGTAGCGCACTCGTATGGCGGCATGGTGATCAGCCAGGCCGGCGACGATCCCAAGGTTACCGGCCTTGTGTACATTGCGGCGCGGGCGCCCGACGCCGGCGAGGACTATCCCGCGCTGGCCCGCAAGTTCCCGGCCGCCCCGGCATCGGCCGGCGTGCACTGGTCTTCGGACGGCTACGGCGCACTCTCCGAGAGCGCGTTCGTGAAGGACTTCGCGGGCGATCTGCCGGTTTCGGAAGCCGAAGCCTACTATGCGGTGCAGCAGCCGATGGGCAAGGCGATCACGTCGGCGAAGACGACGGTCGCCGCCTGGCACGACAAGCCCACGTGGTACGCGGTGTCGACCGAAGACCGCACCATCAACCCCGATTTCGAGCGCTTCATGGCTAACCGGATGAAAGCCCATACGATCGAGATCGACTCCAGTCACGTTTCATTGATCTCTCATCCGCAGGAGGTTGCTAACCTGATTCTGGAGGCAGCGGGGCAGCCGGCGAAGTGAGATCGCCAGCGTGTTGCGGCGGGGGGACGTTACGCCGCAACACTCGCATGCCGGCCTGTACGCGCCGCGGGTGCGGCAAACCGCGCTATGATGACGTGCCTGGCAGTGAGATACCAGTATTTGTTCCAGTCACGAAAGCGATGAAACAACGTACATGGCCCAGAATCACCGCCGCCTGTTCCCCCCTGGCGCTCACGCTGCTTGGGGGGTGTGCCGCCCGCGGCGCACCGTCCTATGTGCTGTTCGGCGCGTACTTTCCTTTCTGGCTTCTGAGCTCCGTGACCGGCATCGCGGGCGCCCTCGTCGCCCATCGCGCATTCGTCGCGACCGGCTGGGTCCGCACAGTGCCTTACCAGCTTTCTGTCTGCACCGCGATTGGCGTTGTCGTCGGGGTGCTCGTCTGGCTATCGGGAACGGGGCAACTCTGATATGAAAATGGCCGGCGCGAATTCAAACTCCGCATGGAAGGGCCGCGCGATCGCTGCGGCAATCGTCCTGCTCGGGGCCGCGGCGCTCTGGTACGCCTACGATCGGTCGTCGCGCTTTCCCTCGACCGATGACGCTTCCATCGACGCAGATGTGGTGCACGTCGCATCGCCCGTCGGCGGCCGGATCGTGCGGGTTGCCGTCGAGGAGAACGAGCGGGTCGCGAAGGGCGACGTGCTGTTCGAAATCGATCCTGTGTCGTACCGGCTGGCCGTCGCGCAGGCGCGGGCCGAAGTCGAGCTGGCACGCGCGGCACTGGCCACGCGCCGCCGCTCGCTGATCGGCGAGACGTCGAACGCATCGATCGCCGCCGACCAGACCCGCCGCGCGACGCATAACTACGATCTCGCCACACGCAGCGTCGAACGGCTGCGGCCGCTCGCGGCACAGGGCTACGTGTCGGCCCAGCAGTTCGACCAGGCGGTGGTTGCGCAGCGGGACGCGAGCGTGTCGCTCACGCAGGCCAGCGAGCAGCAGCGTTCGTCCGCGCAGACGATCGGCGACGACTCCGACGCCATCGCCACGCTGCACGCGCGCGAGGCGGCGCTGGCGATCGCGCAGCACGCGCTCGACGATACGGTTGTGCGCGCACCGTTCGACGGCTACGTGACGGGGCTTTCGATTCTCGCGGGCGAGACGGTCGCGCCGAACCAGTCCATCTTCACGCTGATCCATGCGAACGAATGGTTCGCCGTGGCGAATTTCCGGGAGACGGCCCTCGGGGCAATCGACGTGGGCGATTGCGCGACGGTGTATTCGATGATCGACCGCACGCATCCGATGCGCGGCAAGGTCGTCGGTATCGGCGCGGGGATCCTGGACACCGATCGCGTGGACGTGCCGCACAGCTTGCCTTATGTGCAGCAGTCGGTGAACTGGGTACGAGTTTCGCAGCGCTTCCCGGTGCGGGTGCGGATCGACGCGCCGGCCGCGAAGCTGGTACGGATCGGTGCGAGTGCGATCGTCGAGGTCCGGCATGGCCAAGCTTGCCGGTGACGTCGGCACGCCCGGCCTGCGGGAGATCGCAGGACTGCTCGCGCCGTTTCCGGGGCGCGCTTCGTTCGTCACGCGCATGGCCCTGATGTGCGCCCTGACGACGCTGATCGCGAGTGCGTACGGCACCCCCGAGGCCGCGCTTTCGGCCTATCTCGTGTTCTTCTTCAACAAGCCCGACCGCGTGACGAGCATCGTGACGTCGGTCGCGTTGTTCCTGCTCGTGACCGTGATCATCGGGATCGTGATGGGCTTCGCGATCTTTTCTATCGACGTGCCGGCGCTGCGTGTCGGCTGCATGACGGTGCTTTCGTTCGGACTGCTGTTCGTCACGTCGGCGAGCAAGCTGCGGCCGGTCGGTGCGACTGTCGCCATGATCGTCGGCTATGGTCTGGACGAACTCGGCCTCGCGCCGATCGGCGAGGCCGCCACGCGCGGCCTGCTGTACGCGTGGCTCTTCGTCTCGATTCCGATTGGCGTTTCCATCGTCGTGAACCTGCTGTTTGCACCGTCGCCGCGCCGCCTCGCCAGCGCGCAGCTCGCGAAGCGCCTGAGGCTCGCGGCGCGCCGCCTGACGGGCGCGGCGACCGAGGCCGAGCGTGCCGGATTCGAGGCGTGCCTGCGCGAAGGCGAGCACCAGATCCTGGCGTGGCTCAAGTTCTCGAAGCTCGAAGGTACCTCCACCGCAGCCGACTTTGCGGCGTTGCGCGCCGCGGCCGCGGCGACGACCGCCATTCTGCTCGCGACGGATCTTGCCGCAAGCGAACCCGGCGCGCGGTTGCCTGCGGCCTGCGCGGCGCGGCTGGCACAGACGATGGAGCAGATGGCCGCGATGCTCGATGCCGGCGGTTATCCAGTGGACGTCGTGGTCGATCTGCAAGACCTGCCCGAGGCGACCACGTTGCCGCCGCTCGCCGCGCTCGTGCTCGCCGACCTGCGTGCGGCGCTGGAGGGCTTCGCGGTGCCGGCTTCGAAGGAGGCTCCCGCCCCGGCGCCGGAACCTGCGCGCGGCAGCTTCTTCGACGCGGACGCATTCACGAATCCCGATCACGTCCGCTACGCGTTGAAGACCACGGTGGCGGCGATGTTCTGCTACCTGCTGTACCAGCAGCTCGACTGGCAGGGCATCCATACCTGCTTCCTCACCTGTTACATCGTCTCGCTCGGCACGACGGCCGAATCCGTCGAAAAGCTGACTCTGCGGATTGCCGGCTGCCTCATCGGCGCGGTGGCCGGCACGGCGGCGATCGTGTTCGTGACGCCGGCACTGACTTCGATCGGCGAGCTGATGGCGCTGGTGTTCGTGGGCGCGTGGCTGTCCGCGTGGGTTGCGGTGGGGTCGCCGCGAATCGCGTATATCGGTTTTCAGGTCTCCTTTGCGTTTTTCCTCTGCGTGATCCAGGGCGCGGCCCCCGCGTTCGACCTGACCATCGCACGCGATCGCGCGATCGGCATTCTGATCGGTAATGCCGTGGCTTATCTCGTGTTCACGCGCGTATGGCCGCTTGGCATTGCTAAGCGAATCGACAAGGCGCTGGATGAACTGGTTGCCCAGTGGGGCCGGGTTGCGCGCACAGTCGACGCGGGCGCGCGCCGCACGCTTGCCGCGGGGGCGCTCGCGCAATACGGCGCACTCTACGGGGATCTGGGCTTGATCCACTACGAGCCTTCGTGGGTGCGTCCCGCGCCCGAATGGATCGCGAGCCGGCGGCGTGCGCTTGCCGAGCTCGGCGCGCTGGAGGGGCCGCTCTTTCTGTCGGCCGGCCGCGTGGGCGCTGCGGCCGATGCCCGGTTGAGCGAGGTCGCCGAACGAATGGAGCAGGGCGGAGATGTGAACCGGGAGGTCGGCCGTCGCGACCGCGGCGACCGCGACGTCAACGCGCTTCTGAACGTGATCGACGCGCGCTTCGGCGAGATCGCCGAAGCCGTGCGCAGCCCAACCGAAGGAGACGACGATCGATGCGCGCCCTTGAACCGACGCCCTGGCTGACCGCGCTGGCCAGCGCATTGACCGCCGCCCTGGTAGTCTCGGGGCTCGCGGGATGCGCGACGTCCTCGCTGGATCTTGCGCCTCCCGCGCCTGACCGTCCGTGGCAGCCGCAGACCGACACGGCTGGCAATATCGTGCCGGGGCCGCCGCATAGTGCCGCCGGTTCGATCGACGCAGCGCGCGAGGGCTACACGTTACCGCGCAGCGCCGGGCTGGCGTCGATCGAACCGGCGGCGCTCGACGCCAGCCATCCGTACACGCTGCCCGAGCTGATCGATCTCGCGGAATCGACGAATCCGCTCACGCGGATCGCCTGGAACGACGCGCGCAATGCGGCGCTCGCGGCGGGCATCGCGAAGACCGCTTATCTGCCGCAGCTCACCGCGACGGCGATGGGCGGCTACCAGGCATCGGGCGGTTCATCGTCGACGTTGCTTGGCAACGTGTCGACCAATGCGGACATCCACGGCACGGTGTCGGTGCTTGCGCTGCAATGGCTGCTGTTCGATTTTGGCGGCCGCCGCGCGCGCGTCGATGCGGCCACGCAACTCTCGGTCGCCGCGAACGTCACGTTCACCGCCGTGCATCAGCACGTGATCCACGACGTGAGCGTTGCGTACTACATGTACGAAGCCGCGGGTGAACGCGCGAGCACCGCGCAGCAGTCGCTCGACAACGCGGACGGCATCCTCGCCGCCGCTCGTGCGCGATACGGGCGGGGCGTGGGCACGGTCGTCGAAGTGGCGCAGGCCACGCAGAACCAGGCCCAGGCGAATCTTGTCAAGGTGCAGGCGGACGGCGCCCTGAGCGACAGTTATTTGAGCCTCGTCTCCGCGCTCGGCGTCTCGCCGTTGTCGAAACCGACGATTGCCCCGTTGCCGCCGCGCGCGCTTTCGCCGGCGCTGCACCAGTCGGTGGACCAGATCGTTGCCGACGCGATAGCACGGCGGCCCGACGTGCAGGGGGCGTACGCGCTCGAACAGGCGAACCAGGCGAAGATCCGCGCAGCCGAGGCTTCCTTCATGCCGAAGGTGTTCTTGTCCGCGGCGGCTGCGTACGGCACTGGTTCGACGGCGATCACGGCGATCCCGCCAGTCGGCGATCAGGCGGCAACCGTCAACCTGACCGGCAGCCGCCGCAGCGGCAGTGTGTTCCTCGGCGTGACGATCCCGCTGTACGACGGCGGGTTGCGTTCCGCCGTGCTGATGCAGGCGCGCAATGACGCGGATAGCGCCTCAGAGCAGTTGACCCGGACGAAGGACGAGGCCGTCCGCCAAGTCGTTGCCGCGCAGAACGCGCTTTCCACGAGCCTTGCGTCGAACGCCGCCGCGAAAGCGCTGGTCGCCGCCGCGCAGACGACTTACGACGCGGCGTTCTCCGCGTACCGGCACGGGGTAGGCTCGATCACCGATGCGCTGCTCGCACAGAATCAGTTGCTCGCGGCGCAGAACGCCTATGCGGACAGCTACAGCGCCGCGCTTTCCGCCGCCGCGTCGCTCGCGCTCGCCACGGGGGAGATCGGCACGACTACGCCTGACGGCGAGCCCGCCTGGTAGAGAGGGGTGTGAGTTTCCGGAGAAGCCCGTTTGGAGTGCTTACAGTCCGGTGCTTCTTTTGACGGCTTCTTTTTGCTGCTTCTTGAACCAGAAATGAAAAAAGGCCGGCTATGCCGACCTTTTCCGCAAATTCCTGGTGCCCAGGAGAGGACTCGAACCTCCACAGTGTTGCCACCGCCAGGACCTGAACCTGGTGCGTCTACCAATTCCGCCACCTGGGCACATCTTCAAGCTAGTTCGCAATTATAGCGGCCCGAAGCAAGCTGTCAACGGATGTTTGAAAAAATTTCACCGGAAGGGCCGACGGTCGTGAAATCCTGTTGCGCAATCCGCCCGCCTTGGGGATAGAGATGCGCAAAAGCGCGTCATTCACGCGCTATTTTATTTTCCGGCCAGGAAATGAAAAAGGCCAGCTGGAAGCTGGCCTTTTTTGAATCTGGTGCCCAAGAGAGGACTCGAACCTCCACAGTGTTGCCACCGCCAGGACCTGAACCTGGTGCGTCTACCAATTCCGCCACCTGGGCAAGGTGTCGTTTGCCGTTCGATGTGTCGTGCAGCAAAGACCGCCATTCTAGCGTGCCCGCCGCGCTTGTCAAGTGTTTCCTGAAAAAAGCGCGGTGCGGCGTTTCCGGCTCGCCGCCACGGCGTTTGTCTCCTGTGTTGCCCTCGCGCGCCCGGTCCGCGCGGCGTCTGCCGCGTACGATGCGGGTGTTAGAATGCCTCGCAGCAGTGGCGCCGGTGGGCGCGTGGCCCACGGAAGCTCGCCGGCCGGCACGCTGAATGAAGCACTCGAAGACCGGGGCGCCGCCCGAGTTTCGTCGTTGAATGAAATTTGGGCGACGCGACAGATCCGACATCGACGCAACGAGAACAACCATCGACAAGCCCTTGAGCAAATATCCGTATCCGATTCCCAGCCGCGAAGAGATTCTCGGCGTGCTGCGGACCAGCGAAACGCCCTGCACCGCGAACGATATCGCCGAGGCGCTCGCCATCAAGCGCCAGGAGCGCGAAGGGTTCTTCAGACGGCTCGCCGCGATGGAGCGCGACGGGCAGATCCGGCTCGATTCGCGCGGCCACTATCAACTGGCGCATCCTTCCAGCTTCGTTGCGGGCCGCGTGCAGGGCCATCGCGACGGCTACGGCTTTCTCGTGCGCGACGACGGCCAGGACGACCTGTTCCTGCCGCAGGGCGAAATGCAGAAGGTCATGCACAACGACCGCGTGCTCGCGCGCATCGTCGGCTATGACCGGCGCGGCCGCCCCGAGGGGCATATCGTCGAGGTCACCGACCGCGCGAACACGCGCGTGATCGGGCGGCTGCTGAACGAGAACGGCGCGCTGATCGTCGCACCCGAAGACAAGCGCATCGGCCACGACATTCTGGTGACGCAGAATCCGAAGAAGGCGAAGGTCGGGCAGGTGGTGGTGGTCGAGCTCACCGATTTTCCGAGCCGCCATTCGCAGCCGCTCGGCCGCGTGGTCGAGGTGCTCGGCGACATCGACGATCCCGGCATGGAGATCGAGATCGCCGTGCGCAAGTACGGCGTGCCGCACGAATTCAGCAAGCCCGCGCTCGACGAGGCGGCGAAGCTGCCCGACGCCGTGCGTCCCACGGACATCCGCTATCGCGTGGATCTGCGCGACGTGCCGCTCGTGACGATTGACGGCGAGGACGCGCGCGACTTCGACGACGCCGTCTATTGCGAACCGGTGCAGGTCGGCCGCGGCGAGGGCTTCCGCCTGATCGTCGCGATCGCCGACGTCTCGCACTATGTGCTGCCGGGCAGCGGCCTCGACGTCGACGCGATCGAGCGCAGCACGTCGGTGTACTTCCCGCGCCGCGTGATTCCGATGCTGCCGGAGAAGCTCTCGAACGGGCTCTGCTCGCTCAATCCGCACGTGGATCGCTGCGTGCTGGTGTGCGACCTGGTCATTACCGCGCGCGGCGAGATCAAGGCTTACCAGTTCTATCCGGGCGTGATGCACTCGGCCGCGCGGCTCACCTATACCGAAGTCGCCGCGGTGCTCAAGAACACCAAGGGACCGGAGGCGATGCGGCGCGCGGCCTTGCTGCCGCAACTGCAGAATCTCTACGGCGTGTACAAGGCGCTCTTCGCCGCGCGCCAGAAACGCGGCGCCATCGACTTCGACACGACCGAAACGTATATCGTCTGCAACGCGCAGGGCAAGATCGAGCAGATCGTGCCGCGTCAGCGCAACGACGCGCACAAGCTGATCGAAGAGTGCATGCTCGCGGCCAACGTCTGCGCCGCGGACTTCATGAAGCGCAACAAGCACCCGGGCCTCTACCGCGTGCACGCGGGCCCGAGCGCCGAGAAGCTCGAGAACCTGCGCACCTTCCTGCGCGGCATGGGCCTTTCGCTCGGCGGCGGCGACACGCCCCACGCGAGCGACTACGCGGCGCTGATGGCGCACATCCGCGACCGGCCCGACGCGCAGATGCTGCAGACGATGCTGCTGCGCTCGATGCAGCAGGCCGTCTACAGCCCGGACAACATCGGTCACTTCGGTCTTGCGTACGAGGCCTATGCGCACTTCACGAGCCCGATTCGCCGCTATCCGGATCTGCTCACGCACCGCGCGATCTACGCGATCCTGCAGGGCAAGAAGTATCAGCCTGCCGCGCCCCACGGCGTCGAGCTCAATACGGCGCTGTCGCCGCGCGCCCGCGCGCTCCAGGCCGAGGACGAGGAAAAGCGCGGCAAGCGCGGACGCGGCGGCAATACGGCGATCTGGGAAGAGCTCGGCCTGCACTGCTCGGCCAACGAGCGCCGCGCCGACGAAGCGTCGCGCGACGTCGAGGCCTGGCTCAAGTGCTACTTCATGCGCGACAAGCTCGGCGAGGAGTACGGCGGCATGGTGAGCGGCGTGACGTCGTTCGGCATATTCGTGCAGCTCGACTCGCTCTTCATCGAAGGTCTCGTTCACGTGACGGAACTGGGTTCGGACTACTTCCAGTACGACGAGATCAAGAACGAGCTGCGCGGCGAACGCACGGGTATCCGCTACCGGCTTTCGGACCGCGTGCGCGTGCAGGTGAGCCGCGTCGATCTCGACGCGCGCAAGATCGATTTCCGTCTCGTGCGCGACACGCCCGTCAAACCCGCGGCCGGCCGTACGGCACCGGCGGACAAGGGTATGGGCATGGGCGATGGCGGCCCGCGCGTGCGCGCGCTGCAGGACGGCGACGCACCGCGCCGCAAGAAGGCCGCGAGCGCGCCGAGCGCTTCGGTGAAGGAAGCGCGCGCCGCCCGCGGCGCGGCGAAGACCGCAAAGAAGCGCGCCGCCGCCAAGGCCGCGACGAAGAAGCCGGCACCGCGCAAGAAGCGCTGAGTGCCGCAGGCGCGGCGCTTGCCTCCGGCTCGTATGAGGGGGCGGGCGCCGCGATACCCGGCGCGTGCCGGCGGCCGGAAGAGTTACAGTCGTTCGTCAGGCGCGCGGTGCAGTCCCTGCACGCGCCGCGTGGCGGACCGTTCATCAGGGGTTGTCTCAAGTCATGTCACGTCTCAAGGTTCTTTACGGGTTTCATGCGGTGACCGCGCGTTTGCGGCACGACGCGTCGACGGTCGAGGATGTCTATTACGATCCGACGCGGCGCGACCGCCGCATGCAGGACTTCCTGCATGCCGCAAAGGACGCCGGCGTGCGCGTGATCGCATCCGACGAAACGCGGCTCTGGGGGCTCGCGCATACGGAGCGCCATCAGGGTGTCGTCGCGCGCGTGCACGATCTGCCGCTTGCGCAGAATCTGGCCGAGCTGCTCGACGGCATTGTGGGCGCGCCGCTCCTGCTCGTACTGGACGGCGTGACCGATCCGCACAATCTCGGCGCCTGCCTGCGGGTGGCCGATGCGGCCGGGGCGCATGCCGTCATTGCGCCGCGCGACCGCGCGGTGGGCCTGAACGCCACGGCCGCGAAAGTGGCGAGCGGCGCGGCCGACACGGTGCCCTATATCACCGTGACGAATCTGGCCCGCGCGCTGCGCGAGCTCAAGGAGGCGGGCGTGTGGGTGGTGGGCACGGCCGGCGACGCGAGCGCGAGCCTTTATCAGACGAAGCTCGAAGGCCCGGTTGCGCTCGTGATGGGCGCGGAAGGCGAGGGCATGCGCCGGCTCACGCGCGAGACCTGCGACGAGGTCATGCACATTCCGATGGCGGGCACGGTGGAAAGCCTGAACGTCTCGGTGGCGAGCGGCGTGTGCCTCTTCGAGGCCGTCCGGCAGCGCGGCGTCGCGAGCTGAGCCTTGCATGGGACCGGAGTAAGCGCTAAAGCGCCAACTCTGGTCGACAGCCTTGCATGGGACCGGAATCGGCCGGCTGGTCCTGCCAACTCCGGTAAACTAGGCGCCTCCCGCTTTTTTCCTCTCTCGCGCCGTATTCCCATGACTCAAGACGAACTGAAACAACTGGTCGGCAAGGCCGCCGCCGACTACGTGAACGCGAACGTGCCCGAGGGCGCCGTGATCGGCGTCGGCACCGGCTCGACCGCGAACTGCTTCATCGACGCGCTGGCCGCCAGCAAGGACCGCTACCGCGGCGCGGTGTCGAGCTCCGTGGCAACCACGGCGCGCCTGCAATCGCATGGCTTTCGCGTCTTCGACCTTAACGACATCGAAGGGCTGCCCGTGTATGTCGACGGCGCCGACGAGATCGACGCGCAGGGCGCGATGATCAAGGGCGGCGGCGGCGCGCTCACGCGCGAGAAGATCGTGGCGTCCGTGGCCGAGGTGTTCGTTTGCATCGCCGACGCGAGCAAGCGCGTCGACGTGCTTGGCCAGTTCCCGCTGCCCATCGAGGTGGTGCCGATGGCACGCACGGCCATCGGCCGCCGCGTGAATGTGCTGGGCGGCGTGCCCGTGCTGCGCGTGCAGAAGGACGGCTCGCCTTATCTCACCGACAACGGCAACGAGATCCTCGACGTGAAGGGTCTGAGCATCAGCGACCCGTGCGCATTCGAGGCGCTCGTCAACGCATGGCCCGGTGTCGTGACCGTGGGTCTCTTCGCGGCGCGCGGCGCCGACCTCTGCCTGCTGGGTGCCGCAACGGGCGTCGAGCGCATCGACTACCCGAAGCGCTGAGGCAAAGGCAGCGGGCCGCGCCGGGCGGCCCGCCACAAAGTCCGCGCGGAGCCTGTCCCGCGCGGCGTCCCTCCACTCACGCTCACTCCACCGTTTCCGCCTGGCGCAGACGCGGCAGCAGGCGGTCGAACTCGCGCCGCACGAGCCCGTAGCATTCGCAGGCGCGGGCTTCCAGACCCTCGCGATCCAGCACGCGAATGCGGCCGCGGCTGTGATGGATCAGGCCTTCGTCGTGCAGCTTGCCGGCTGCCTCCGTGATGCCTTCGCGGCGCACGCCGAGCATGTCGGCGATCAACTGCTGCGTGACTGTGAGGTCGTTCGAGGCCACGCGGTCCACTTCGATCAGCAGCCAGCGGCACAACTGCTTGCTGAGAGAATGGTGGCGATTGCACGCGGCCGTCTGGGCCACCTGCGTGAGCAGGGCGTGCATGTAGAGCAGCATCAGGCGGCGCAGGAAGTCCGAGCGGGCGAACTGCTGCTTGAGACTTTGTGCGCTCATGCGATACGCGAAGCCCGCGCATTGCACCTGCACGCGGTTCGGCATCGTTTCGCCGCCCGTCAGGACCGGCACGCCGGTCATGCCTTCGCGGCCGACTGCCGCGATTTCGACCGAGCTGCCGTCTTCCATGGTCGAGAGCATGGAGATGATGGCCGTGGTCGGAAAGTACACGTGATGGATGCGCTGGCCGGAATCGCACAGCAATTGTTCGGTACGCAGATGAACGAGTTCGAGATGGGGGGCGAGCGCCTGCCACTCATGCGACGGCAGGGCGCCAAGCAGGTGGTTGCCGTGCAGGTCGGATTGAAGGGTCAACATGATTGGTCCTCATGCGAGGCTGCTTGCGAGCAAGCGCTGCCTCGTTGTTATTCGTTCCGGCTCGCGAATCCGTAGTTGTGTGCCGTTTCCCGTTCGGCTATCCGTTCGTCGTGCCAGCCCCATAGTCCCGTATGCGTACGCCGGTCTGATCCCGGCGCTTATCGCTAGTGTGGCGACATGTCTTTAGCAGGGTGTGTGCCAGAACGGCATGCATCGCGACCCCACGCGTCTTCGCGGGCATTGCGCCTCGAGCCGTGCCGGAGAAGTCGGCCTTTTTGTTTCACTTCTGCACGATGAATTCCGCCGCCGCACTTCTTGCCGGATGAATTTTGGTTTATCTAACGCCTTGATTTAGTGTGATTATTCGTGGTTCTCCGGGTGTTTCCAAAAATGACTCCAGACTGAAACACGCGCCGTGCGCGGCGAGCGCCACCACCCGGCTACACAGAAAGAGGCCGCCGAAAACGATACAGGGCTGACACATTGGCGCGGCATACGCGAAAGTGTTCGGACCTGAAACATCGTTGCGTAACGTCGTGTCACGTTACGCGGATAAACGGCGTCTTCCCGAAACGGCGAGCGATCAGTGTGTGTATGCGCACAGAGCGGCGCCGCGAGGTTTGTTCCAATCATGATCAGGGCGGGCGCGGCGAGGCTTGGGAGCGCGGCCGGCCATGATCATCCAGGGGGACGGCGCATGAACCAGGTGGTGCCGCACGCCAGCCTGACGGCGATGGCGAACGAAATCGAACCGGTGCTCGTCGTTCAGCCCGTCGTGCTGGCGGGCGGCTCGGGTACGCGCCTGTGGCCGCTCTCGCGCGAGCATTGTCCCAAGCAACTGATCGAACTGCTCGACGGCGAATCGCTGCTCGAGGCAACCGTGCGGCGCTTCGACGGCGTATTCGCACCGGCCGACGGTGCCGGCCCGGCTGCGGTCTGCAAAGCCGCGCCGCTCGTCGTGAGCAGCGAGGAATTGCAGTTCCTGACGGTCGACCGCCTTGCCCGCAGCGGCATGGCCGCGCGCGTGGTGCTCGAACCGGTGGCGCGCAATACGGCGCCTGCGCTGACGGTGGCGGCGCTTGCCGCAAAAGCCGCTCAGCCGCCGACCGTGCCCGCTGCCGCCGATCCCGTGCTGGTCGCCATGCCGGCCGATCATCTGATCGCCGACCGCGTCGCGTTCGCCCGCGCGCTCGAGCGCGCTGTCGAGCATGCGGCGCGCGGCGCGATCGTGACGCTCGGCGTGCCGCCGCAGCGCGCGGAGACCGGCTACGGCTATATCGGCGCGGGCCGGGTGCTCGATGCTCAGGGTGCGCGCATCATCGAACGTTTTGTCGAGAAGCCGGATGCCGAGCTCGCGGCGCGTTATATCGCGTCCGGCGACTTCTGGTGGAACAGCGGCATCTTTGTCGTCCGGGCCTCCGTGTGGCTTGCCGCTATCGCGCTGGCGCGCCCCGCGATCGCCTTGCGCTGCGCCGAGGCCTTCGAGCGCGCGAAACGCGACGCGGATGGCAGCGTGCATCTCGATGCGGCCGCGCTGGCCGCGTGTCCTTCCGATTCGATCGATTACGCGGTCATGGAATCGATCGGCACCGAAGCAGGTCTTGCGGGTGTCGTCGTGCCGCTGGTTGCGGGCTGGTCCGACGTCGGCGCCTGGGACGCGGTCTGGCAGGTCTCGCACAAGGACGCGAGCGGCAATGTCGCGCGCGGGCGCGTGCTGTTCGAAGACGTGAGCGATACCTTCGCGCATTCGGACGGGCGTCTCGTGGCCTGTGTCGGCGTGCGCGGCGTCGTGGTGGTCGAGACCGCGGATGCGGTGCTGGTCGCCGCGAAGGATCGCGTTCAGGACGTGAAAGCAATCGTCGGGAAACTGAAAGCGCAAAGCGGCGACGAAGCCCGGCACCATCGGCGCGTGGAGCGGCCGTGGGGCTGCTACGACTCGCTCGATCGGGGCGAACGCTTTCAGGTCAAGCGGATCGTCGTGAAGCCAGGCGGGCGGCTTTCGCTGCAGATGCATCACCATCGCGCGGAACATTGGGTCGTTGTGCGCGGGACGGCCCGCGTCACGCGCGGCGACGACGTATTTTTGCTGTCCGAGAACGAATCCACCTATATTCCATTGGGCGTGAAGCATCGTCTGGAGAACCCAGGAATCACACCGCTCGAAATCATCGAGGTGCAATCGGGCGGCTATCTGGGCGAAGACGACATCGTGCGTTTCGACGATCAATACGGTCGCGCACCGCTGCAAAACAAGGAGAAGGCGTGATGCCGCACGGCGCGGGATAGGCGCAATGGCGCCGCAGCACTGCATATGCACAGCCGGTGGAAACCGGCCAGGGGTAAATAGGCATTCCATACAGTTGACCGGCCCGCAGGACAACCAGGAAAAATGGCCGGCCCAGGTACCAGGATGAGGCTCGCAGGATGACGTCTCGTGCGGACTGCACATCGGCTTGACCGCAACACGTCAGGAGATATCCTGGGTGGCGGGATATGTGATCCGCATGCAACGTACAACATGGCGTTCTACGACGCATGAGGAGCCCGCAGTGTCTGGCAATGAGGGGTGATAACGCCGAATCGGGGGGGAGTGTCATGGAACTCGGGAACAAGGAACGCTCGCTGGTGAGCAAGGTCATGGATGGCCTGATCGCCGGCATTGTGGAAGAGCGCTACGGTGCGGTGCTGCCGCCGCAGGATGTGCTGTCGAAGGAATTCGACGTGAGCCGCACGGTGATGCGCGAAGCGCTTTCCATGCTGCTTGCGCGACATATGCTGGACGTGCGGCCGAAGATCGGCACACGTATACGGCCCATGCGCGACTGGCGCATGATCGATGAAGACGTCGTGAGCTGGCGTTTTCGCGCGAAGCCGGACAAGACTTTTTTGCGAGACGTGATCGAATTTCGCGCGCTGATCGAGCCCGCCGCGTGCGGTCTTGCGGCGACGCGCGCCACGGCAGCCGACATCGCGGGCATTCGCGACGCGTACGAGGTACTGCGCGAGACGAGTCCGGGCGACAATGGTTGCCAGGCCGCCGACGCGCTTTTGCATACGCGCATACTCGCGGCGAGCGGCAATCAGTTCTACCAGCAGATGGCGGCGATTATCCGCGGTGCGCTTTCGCTCGTGAATCCGATTCTCAACGGGCGCGCGGACGGCTGGGCGAATATCGTGCGCGCGCACGGCAGCATCGTCGAGGCGATCGAGCGGCGTCAGCCGCAAGAGGCCCAGGCTGCCGCGGCGGCGATGATCGAATCGACCGCCGGGGAGCTGCAGCGCGCGCTGGCGTCGGAGGCGTCCGAGGCGCTTGCGCAGCGCTAGACTCGCGCGGTTTTCGTCGACGCCTGGTGTGCGTGTCCGTGCGAAGCGCGGCGGCGCCGTTGCGGCGCGCTGCGCGTTTCGGGTATCGTGCGTGTCTTTGGTCTGCCGCGCCATCGGCGCGGCGCATAGCCGGAGCATGCAGCACATGAGCGGGACGGAAACGATTCGTTGGGGCATTGTCGGCGCGGGCCGCATCGCGCGGCGCTTTGCACAGGGCGTGGCGCACGTGGAGGGCGCGCGCATCGGCGCGGTCTGGTCGAGGCGCGCGGAGCCGTCGGCAGCGCTGGTGCAACAGCATGGTGCGAGCGCATGCGCGAGCTTTGAAGCGCTCCTTGGGAGCGGCGTCGACGCCGTTTATATCGCCACGCTGCAGGACAGCCACGCCGACTACGCTATTGCCGCGTTGGAGGCCGGCTTGCCGGTGCTCTGCGAGAAACCCGCCACCGTGAACGCCGCGCAGCTCGCGCGCGTGATCGAGGCCGCGCGCGGCGCGCAGCGTCTCTTCATGGAGGCGATGAAGCCGCCTTTCTATCCGCTCTACTGCGCGTTGCGCGCTCACCTCGCCGCCGATCCCATCGGCCCGGTGGAGCTCGTGCGCGCGGGGTGCTCGGTGGCGAACGTGAGTGCCGACCATCCTTCGTTCTCCTACGAACATGCGGGCGGCGCGTTGCTCGATATCGGCGTGTACGAGATGTTTCTCGCGGTGGACTGGCTCGGCGCGCCGCTCGACGTACAGACTTTCGGCCGGCTTGGCCCCACCGGCGTGGACACCTTCGCGAGTCTCAACTGCCAGCACGAGCACGGCATCGCGCAGCTCTTCTGCGGTCTCGATCTGCATGGGAAGGGTGATGCGCTGCTCGCGGGGCCGCTTGGCCATGTGACGATCCACGAGAACTGGTGGAACCCTGTACGCGCGACGATCCGCTATGTCGACGGCCGCACGGTGGACCTCGACGAACCGTTCGAAGGCGGCGGCCTCAACTACGAGACCGCGCACTTCTGCGAGCTGCTGCGTACGGGCGCGCTGGAGAGCCCGGTGATGACGCATGCGCACTCGCGCGGCATGATTGCGATGGCCGATGCGGCGCGCGCCGCGCTCGGCCTGCGCTTCGCCTGCGAGTGAGCGGGGCGGCCGGCGGGGCCCGGTGACGCCGGGTGGTGCTTAATGCCGCTCAATGCCGCTTAATGTCGCGAGGGCAGCGCGAGACGCTTTTCGAACCAGTGCTGGACCCACTCCAGCACCTGGCAGAGCACCCAGTAGACCGCCGCGGCGGCGAGATAGAGCGGCAGCGGCTGAAAGGTCGAGGCGATGATTTCCTGCGCGCTGCGCAGCAGCTCCGTCACGGTGATGACCGAGACGAGCGAGGTGTCCTTGATGAGGCTGATGAGGCTGTTCGAGAGGCTCGGCACGGCGATGCGCAGCGCCTGCGGCGCGATCACGTAACGCAGCGTCTGACGCCGCGAGAGCCCAAGACTGTAGGCCGCGAGCCACTGGCCGCGATCGATGCCGAGTATCGCGCCGCGCATGCTTTCGGACAGATAGGCGGCGACGTTGGCGGACAACGCGATCACGCCGGCCGGCGTCGGGTCGAGCGAAATGCCGACGCTCGGGAGTCCGTAGTAGATGACGAAGATCTGCACGAGCAGCGGCGTGCCGCGCATGAGACTCACATAAACCCGCGCGATCTTCGGCAGGACACGATTCGTGCTGATGCCCATCAACGCGAGCACGGCGCCGCCGATGAGGCCGAAGATCATCGAGAACACGGCGAACTTGACCGTCAGCACAGCGCCCTGCGCGAGCACCGGCAGCGACTGGATGAGGAGCGTAGTGATGGGCATGGGCGAAGCGCGGGTTGAGTTCGGGGCGAACTTACTGCGCGATCGGCTTGCTCACGTCGATGCCGAACCACTTCTCCGAGATCTTCGTGAACGTGCCATCGGCTTCGAGTTGCGCCATGGCGTCGTCGATCGCCTTCGCGAACTTCGGATTGCCCTTCTTGAACGGGATGGCCGACGGGTTGCCGTTGCCGACGATCGCACCCGTGCGCAGCGGCAACTGCGAGTTCTTCATCAGGTACGCGAGCATCAGGCGGTCGTTGAGCGCGGCGTCGAGGCGGCCGGCGGCGAGATCGCGCAGATACTCGGGCGCGCCCGGGTAGGTCACCACGTCGATGCCGGGCACCGACTTCGCCATGTCCATGTAGTTGGTGCCGAGACCGACGCCGAGCTTCTTGCCCTTGAGGTCGTCGAGCGACTTGAACTCGCGCGTGTCGTCCTTGCGCTGGATGAGCTGCGCGGCCGAGTAGGTGTACGCCGGCGAGAAGTCGAGCACGGCCTTGCGCTGGTCGGTCACGCCCACCTGGTTGACGATCACGTCGAACTTGCCGGCCTGCAGGCCCGCAATGATGCCGCTCCACTCGGTCGTGACGAACTCGGGCTTCAGGCCGAGCTTCGCGGCGACGGCCTTCGCGATGTCCACGTCGTAGCCGACGAGCTGGCCGTCGGGCGCCTTCGAATCGAACGGCGGGAAGGTGCCTTCGAGGCCGATGCGCAGCGTGCCGCGCGCCTTCACCTGGTCGAGCAGGTCGTCGGCGTGGGCGCTGGCCGAAACGAACGCGGCGCCGATCAGCGTGGCCGCAAGGAGTTTTTTCAGCAGGGCGAGTTTCATCGTTTTCCTCTTGTAATCTTGTAATGGCGCGGGTGACCCATGACTAGCGTGAAACTATAGCGTCAGGCGCGGCGCGCGGCCAGTGCGCGCGCACATTCGGCGACGAGCGCGGGGCCCTGGTAGATGAAGCCGGTGTAGAGCTGCACGAGCGAGGCGCCTGCCTCGATCTTCGCGCGCGCGTCGTCTCCCGAGAAGATGCCGCCCACGCCGATGATCGGCACGTCGGCGCCGAGCTCGGCACGCAGCTTGCGGATCACGGCGTTCGACGCCTCGAATACCGGGCGCCCGGAAAGGCCGCCGGTTTCGTCCGCGTTCGGCTGGCCCTGCACGGCGGCGCGCGAGAGCGTGGTGTTGGTCGCGATCACGCCTTCGAACCGGTGGCGCAGGACGGTGTCGGCGATCTCCTTGATCTGCTCGTCGTCGAGGTCCGGCGCGATCTTCAGCGCGAGCGGCACGAGCTTGCCGTGCAGGTCGGCGAGGCGCTGCTGCTTGTCCTTGAGCGCCGCGAGCAGCGCATCGAGCTCGCCCGCGCCCTGCAACTGGCGCAGGTTCTTCGTGTTCGGCGACGAGATGTTGATCGTCACGTAGCTCGCGAACGGGTAGACGCGCTCGAGACAGAACAGATAGTCGTCGGCGGCGCGCTCGATGGGCGTATCGGCGTTCTTGCCGATGTTCAGGCCGAGGATGCCGCGATAGTGCGCGGCCCGCACGTTCTTCACGAACTGCTCGACGCCTTGATTGTTGAAGCCCATGCGGTTGATGATGCCGCCCGCCTGCGGCAGCCGGAAGATGCGCGGACGCGGATTGCCGGGCTGCGAGCGCGGCGTTACGGTGCCCACTTCGATGAAGCCGAAGCCGAGCGCCGCGAAGCCGTCGATGGCGGCGCCTTCCTTGTCGAGTCCCGCCGCGAGGCCTACCGGATTGCGAAACGTGAGGCCCATCACGGTGCGCGGCGAGTCGGGCGTATGCGAGCCCAGCAGGCCCGCCATGCCGGTGCGGCCGGCGGCGCCGATGGCGCGCAGCGTCAGATGGTGGACGTCTTCGGCGTCGAAGCGAAAGAGCTGGTCGCGCAGAAACGGATAGAAGGAGCTGAACACGGGAGGAGGGCGCGGATGCCGGAAGAATGGGAACCCGCTATTTTACCGGCTTTGCGGGCCCCGGCGAGGGCGCCCCCGGCCTGCGCGGCCTGTCACGCCGCGCTCCGGCCGCCACCTTGGGTAGACGGCGCGCCCTTTATGCGCGGGCGGCGAGTGCCTCGTCGAGCGGCGCCCACACGCCGTCGAAAAGGCCCTCCAGCGGCCGGAAGTGCGCCTTGTAAGCCATCTTCGGGCTTTCGCGGATCCAGTAGCCGAGATATACGTAAGGCAGTTGCAGGCTGCGCGCCTGCTCGATCTGCCACAGGATGTTGTAGGTGCCGTAGCTCGTGTGCGGGGCGTCGGGCTCGAAGAAGGTATAGACCGACGAGAGCCCGTCGCCGAGGATGTCGATCATGCTCACCATGCGCAGCGTGCCGCTGCCTTCGGGGTCCTGCGCATCGCGCTCGCGGAATTCGACGAGGCGCGAATTGATGCGGCTTTGCAGGAGGAACTGCTCGTACTGGTCCCGGCTGTCGCGGTCCATGCCGCCGCCCGCGTGACGGGCCGACTGGTAGCGCATGTAGAGCGCGTAGTGCGCTTCGTCGTAGTGCAGGGGCGCGACCGTCGCGACGAGCTCGCCGTGCTGCTTCCAGGTGCGGCGCTGCGTGCGGCTGGGCGCGAAGCGCGTGACCGGCACGCGCACCGGCACGCACGCGCGGCAGCCGTCGCAGTAAGGGCGGTAGGTGAAGACGCCCGAGCGCCGGAAACCCGCCTTGACCAGTTCGGTGTAGACGTCGGAGTTGATCAGGTGGCTGGGTGTCGCCACCTGCGAGCGCGCAATACGCCCCTCCAGATAGCTGCAGGGGTAGGGCGCCGTTGCATAGAATTGCAGCGCGGAAAGCGGTGAAAGCGGCAGCTCGTTGGGATGCGTCACGTTGGCGGCTCTCGTAGCAGTTCGGATCGTCGCGCGCACGGCGCGCTGGTGGCGCGGCGGCCGCGCGCGACATGTTCTATCTTCAGTCTAACATCGAGCCCGAAGCGGAATCCATCGAATTGCGCGGCACGACGGAAGGCTTGCCGCGCCCGCCGGGCGGCCCGCCCGGGTCTTGCTCAAGCCGCCGGGGCAGTGTCCGGGCGCGTTACGTGGTCGGCGAGAATCGCCTTGTCGAAGCGCCATGGAATGCGTGGCGCATCGACCGTTGCGCGCACGTGTGCGATGAAAACCTTGCGCGCAATCTCGTGCCCGCCGAGCGACGCGAGGTGCGAGGTGTTCTGCTGGCAGTCGATCAAGGCCACGCCGTGGCGCCGCAGATGCGCGACGAGGGCGGCGAGCGCGATCTTTGAGGCGTCGGTGACCGAGGCGAACATCGACTCGCCGAAGAACATCGTGCCGAGCGACACGCCATAGAGGCCGCCCACGCGCTCGCCGTCGTGCCAGGCCTCGATGCTGTGCGCGTCGCCGATGCGGTGCAGGGCCGAGTAGGCGTCGATCACGTCGCCCGTGATCCAGGTGCCGCGCTGGCCGTGGCGCGGCGCGTTCGCGCAGGCGCGCATCACGGCGGCGAAGTCGTCGTCGACGCGAATCTCCCACGCGTCGTCGCGCAGCACGCGCTTGAGCGTTTTCTTCAGCGACGGCGAGACCTTGAACGCGTCGGGCCGCAGGATCATGCGCGGGTCGGGGCTCCACCAGAGCACGGGCTGGCCGTCCGAATACCACGGGAAGATGCCGTGCCGATAGGCGTCGATGAGGCGCGAGGGCAGCAGGTCGGCGCTCGCGGCCAGCAGCCCCGGCGCGCCGCTGCCGGCGCCGAGCGCGCGTTCGACGCTGGGAAACGGGTCTTCGGGCCCGAGCCAGGGAACCATCGGGAGTGGGGGTCAGCCGTCGCGCAGCGAGCGCAACACGTCGCCGGTGTGCAGGCCGTAGCTGCCCGACTGGCGGTCGGCGAAGAAAAAGCGCAGCGTCTGCCCGACCGTGGGAAACGCAATGTCGTCCCAGGGAATTTCGCGCTCTTCGAAAAGGCGCACTTCGAGGCTCTCCTCGCCGGCCGCGACATCGATGTCGAGCAGGCGCGCGAGATAGAACAGGTGGACCTGATGCACGCGCGGCACGTTCAGCAGCGAGAAGAGGTTTTGCACCTCGACGCGCGCGCCGGCTTCCTCGAGCGTTTCGCGCGCCGCGGCCTCGGCGGTGGTTTCTCCCATCTCCATGAAACCGGCGGGCAAGGTCCAGTAACCGTAGCGCGGCTCGATGGCCCGCCGGCACAGCAACACCTTGTCCTCCCAAACGGGGACAGTGCCGACCACGTTACGCGGATTCTGATAGTGCACGGTGCCGCAGGCCGAGCAGACGTAGCGTTCGCGGTTGTCTCCGGGCGGCACGAGCAGGCTGACCGCCTGACCGCAAGTCGAGCAGAATTTCATGGGTGCGATTGGGGGAAGAGTGATGCGAGTGTATCACCGCGGGGCGGGTGGCCGTGAGGGTGGCCGCGGCGGTGGCAGGCTGGTGCCGCGCTGGCCAGACAGGCGCGGAAAACAAAAAAGGGTTACACGCGAATGCGTTGTAACCCTTGCTTGCTGTTCGACGGAGAGTGCTTGGTTGCGGGGGTAGGATTTGAACCTACGACCTTCGGGTTATGAGCCCGACGAGCTGCCAGACTGCTCCACCCCGCGTCCGTCGAAGAAAAGATTATAGCGCGGCTACTTCTGCATTGCAACAGAGATTAACGAATTCCCTTCGAGTCGTTTGCGGGACGCTTGCCGGCGGCCCCAGGCTAGAATCGGGGACCTGTCGAAAGACCCATTCCCGTTCGTATCCATGGATATCGCACACGATCTGCAGTCGATTGCCGCGCAGGAAGCGGCGCTGGTCTTTCCCCGTTTCGACGCGGCCCGCGCGTGGGAGCTCGGCTCCTGCCTGCATGAACTCGCGCGCTCGCGCACGCACGCTCTCGTCATCGACGTGCGCACGTTCGGCCAGCCGCTTTTCTTCAGCGCGCTCGACGGCACGACGCCCGACAACGTCGACTGGGTGCGCCGCAAGTCACGCGTAGTCGAGCATTTCCGCCGCAGTTCCTACGCGATCGGCCTGCGCATGCAGCAGGCGGGCACGACGCTCGCCGAGAAGCACGGCCTGCCCGTTGCCGACTACGCCACGCACGGCGGCGCGTTTCCGCTCGCCGTGGCCGGCGCGGGCGTGATCGGCTCGGTGACGGTGTCGGGGCTGCCGCAGCGCGCCGATCACGAGCTCGTCGTCGAGGCCCTGTGCGCGCTGCTCGGCGCCGATTACGGCCAGCTTGCGCTGGCGAAGGCCTGACGCCATGCGTTTCGGCCCCTGGACCTGGCTCGTCATCGCCATCATTGCGGAAGTGATTGCGACCTCGGCGTTGCGCGCCTCGAACGGCTTTACGCGGCTCGTGCCCTCGGTCATCGTCGTCGCGGGCTATGGGCTCGCGTTTTACGGGCTCTCGCTTACGCTGCGCAACATTCCCGTCGGCATTGTCTATGCCGTGTGGTCGGGCGTGGGCATCGTCCTCATCACGCTCGTCGCCATGGCGCTCTACCGCCAGGTGCCCGATCTGCCCGCCATGCTGGGCCTCGGCCTGATCGTGGCCGGGGTGGTCGTGCTCAACCTGTTCTCGAAGATGCAGGCGCACTGACGCCGCGCCGAGGCACGCGCCGGGCAGCGTGCCCGGCAACGCGCGCGCGAGGGCGGTCTCAGCGCGCCGCGGGCGGCTCGATACGGATGCCTGCGGCCTGAATCGTGGCGCGGCTCTTCTCGCCGTCGAGCGAGGCCGCGTCCTCCCACAGGCTGATCGCCCGCGCGATGTCGATGTCGTGCTTCCGTGCGTAGTCGAACCAGCGATTCGCCGCTTGCGGTTCGGGAATTTCCTGTTCGTTGACGAAGTAGCGGCCGGTGAGTTTCGAGTCCATCGCGTGCGCCGAAGTGAATAGCGAGAATCAGTGCGCAGCGTAACATGTATGGATCAACGCGCCGTCTGCCGGCGCCCGCTCGATCCGGCTACTCCGATTGTTCCGACGAATTGCCCAGCGAGGCTGGAGATGAATATTCGCTTTCTTCCCGATGCGCCGGTCTACCGCGATTCGAATCTGACGGTCGTGTTCGCGGCGCTCGTCGATGGCGCCAGGGTGCCGTGTGCGATTTCCGTGGAGGCGCTCGAGGATCATTTCGGTGCGCCTCCGCTCAGCCGCGACGCTTCCATGCAGGCCTTCGATGCGGGCCGCCCGCGCATTTCGATGTATTTTGAAAACCGTGGCGCGTTTGCATCGCGCCTACCTCTCAATCTCCGGTCACTTCGATTGCCATGTCACAGGATCCCACCGCCTCGTCCGCGAGCGGCGCCGGCCAACAGGTCGTCACCCGCGTGGCGAACCGCATCGGTTTCATCGAACTCGAACGTCCCGAGGCGCTGAACGCGCTCTCGACCGGCATGGTTCGCGCCATGCAGGCCGCGCTCGACCGCTGGCGCGGCGACGTCGGCGTACTAGCCGTCGTGGTGCGCTCCCGCCACGCGCGCGCGTTCTGCGCGGGCGGCGATATCCGCTTTCTCTACGAGTCGTATCGGGCCGGCGACCGGGCCGCGTTGGACACTTTTTTCACCGAAGAGTACCGGCTCAATCACGCGATTTTCACTTACCCCAAGCCCTATATCGCGTTCATGAACGGCGTGGTGATGGGCGGTGGAATGGGGATCTCGCAGGGTGCGCATCGCACGGGCGGCCTGCGCGTGGTGGGGCCGTCCACGCGCCTTGCCATGCCCGAGACGCGCATCGGCCTCTTTCCGGATGTGGGCATGGGCTGGTTTCTGGCGCGTACGCCGGGCGCACTCGGCCGTTACCTGGCGGTGAGCGGTGAAACGATCGACGCGCCGGCGGCGCTTTATGCGGGCCTCGCCGACGCGTACCTGGACGAGGCGGCATGGCCCGCGTTGATCGATGCGCTCGAAACGGAACCGTTCGCGACGGGCGAGGAGATCGTCGCGCGGATCCGGCGCGAAGCGGCCGTGGGCGAGGACGTTCGGCGCGAGGCCGGCGCCAGCGCGCTTGCCGGGGCACGTGCGTGGATCGACCGGCATTTCGGGTTGCCCGACGTGCCGGCCATCGCGGCGTCGCTCGACGCGGTGCAGCGCGAAACGCAGGGGCCCGAGTCCGGTTGGGCCGAGCAGGCGGCGGGCGTGCTGCGCGAGCGCTCGCCGCTATCGATGGCGGTTTCGCTGGAAGTGGTGTCGCGCGCGGAAGGGGCAATGGCGGACGTGCTGCGGCGCGATCTCGATCTCACGCGGTCGACTTTTGCTCAGGGCGACGTGATGGAAGGCATTCGAGCCCGCATCATCGACAAGGACAACCGTCCGGACTGGCGTTTCGAGCGCATCGAGGACGTGCCGCGCGCGCAGGTCGAGCGCATGTTCGAAAGCTCGTGGTCCGAGGCGGACCATCCGTTGCGCGACCTGAAGGGCTGAACCCGCCGCGCGGGGCGACGTCAGTCCTCGACGGTTTCGCTCATGAACGCGCGCATGAACACGAGCGCGCCCCATCCCCATACCGCATTCGAAGCGAAGCCCTGTGCGAGACGCGGCAGCATGTTGCCGCTCGGCCAGATGCCGCGGAGCGGGTCGACCACGAACACCATCGCGGCCGTGAGCACGAGGCCGCCGAACACGAATGCCTGCACCCAGGGCGCGGGCCGCGAAGGCGAGACGCGCAGCAGCCACGCCATGGGCACCGCCCACGCCGCACTCCAGATCGCGTTCACGAGAAACTCGGGCAGGCCGAACGGCACGAACGGCGCGGTCGAAAAGCCGGCTGCGTCGATGACCTGGGCCGCGTGCAACAGCGCGAGCGTGGCCTCGCGAAAGAAGAGCGAGGCGAGAAAGCCGGACAGGAACGGCAGAATCAGTTTTTGCATGTGAACGGCGAGAGTGCGAAGCACCGGCGGCGGGGCGCGCATGGCGGCGCCGGGTGCGGCCTGCCGGGCTTTTTGTTGGCGTGAGCCATTATATCGGCGCGGCGCGCCAAAGCACGAAAGCGGAAAACCTAAGCTTTAAAAAATCGTTCAAAAGCCACACCCCTCTCCCTAGACTGATTCCCCATGACTACGACGGCCTGGCCGTCGGCGGTTCGCCTTGCGCGGGCAGGGCGCACGCCGTGCCCGCCGGTTTTCGTCTCGCGTTTTGGTTTCGCATTTTCGTCCAGTATCCAGCAGGAGCAATGCATGAATGTGTTCTGGTTCATCCCGACCCATGGCGACAGCCGTTATCTGGGCACGACCGAGGGCGCGCGCGCCGCTGACCTCGCGTACTTCCAGCAAGTGGCCACCGCCGCCGATACGCTCGGCTACGAAGGCGTGCTGTTGCCGACGGGCCGGTCGTGCGAAGACGCCTGGGTTGTCGCATCGAGCCTGATCGCAGTCACGCGGCGCCTGAAATTCCTGGTGGCGATCCGCCCGGGGTTGTCTTCGCCGGGGCTCTCGGCGCGCATGGCGGCGACCTTCGACCGGCTCTCGAACGGGCGTCTGCTTATCAACGTGGTGACGGGCGGCGACCAGGCCGAACTCGAAGGCGACGGTTTCTTCGCCGATCACGACACGCGCTACGAAATCACCGACGAATTCCTGCACATCTGGCGCCAACTGCTCGCCGCGTCGCACACCAGCGAAGCGGTCGATTTCATCGGCAAGCATCTGGTCTCGAAGGGCGGCAAGGCGCTTTATCCGCCGGTGCAGCATCCGCATCCGCCGCTCTGGTTCGGGGGCTCGTCGCCGGCCGCGCACACCATTGCGGGCGAGCATATCGACACTTACCTCACGTGGGGCGAACCGCCCGAGGCGGTCGCGAAGAAGATTGCCGACATCCGCAAGCGCGCGGCCGAACGTGGCCGCACGATCCGCTTCGGCATTCGTTTGCACGTGATCGTCCGCGAGACCGAGGAGGAGGCCTGGGCCGACGCCGAACGCCTCATCAGCCGACTCGACGACGACACCGTTGCCCGCGCACAGGCCGCGTTCGGCAAGATGGACTCGGAAGGCCAGCGCCGCATGGCCGCGCTGCACGGCGGCAAGCGCGGCACGCGCAAGGAACTCGAGGTCTATCCGAATCTCTGGGCCGGCGTGGGCCTCGTGCGCGGCGGCGCCGGCACGGCGCTGGTCGGCAATCCGGAGCAGGTGGCGGCGCGCATGAAGGAGTATGCGGATCTCGGCATCGAGACGTTCATTCTTTCCGGCTATCCCCACCTTGAGGAATCCTACCGGTTCGCCGAACTCGTGTTTCCGCTGCTGCCGGGCCGTCAGGCGAAGCGCGCGGACGGTCCGCTTTCGGGGCCGTTCGGCGAAGTGGTGGGCAATCAGTATTTGCCGCGCGCCAGCCAGAGCTGAACGTCAGCGGGATGTCAGCCAGGCATCGTTAACCGGTTCGGAGAGGTTTTCATGAGTCAAACGGCTGTTGCTCCGGTGGTCGCACCCCGTGACCGGCGTTCGCTAAGACCCCTGCTGCGCGCCGCGTTCGCCAGCGCGGCGCCTTGGATCGTGCCGCTCGCGATTCTTGCCGCGTGGGAGCTGGCTGCGCGCAGCGGCGTGCTGTCCTCGCGTGTGCTGCCCGAGCCGCTCGCAGTGCTCAGGGCCGCCTGGGCACTGATCGAGTCCGGGGAGATGTGGCAGGACGTGCGCGTGAGCACCTGGCGCGCGCTGGCAGGCTTTGCGATCGGCGGGGGCTTCGGGCTCGTGCTCGGCCTCGCGACGGGGCTCTTCAAACCCGTCGAAACCGCGCTCGACTCGACCATCCAGATGATCCGCAATATCCCGGCGCTCGCGATGATTCCGCTCGTGATCCTGTGGTTCGGCATCGAGGAAGAGGCCAAGCTCTTTCTCGTCGCGCTGGGCGTGTTCTTTCCCATGTACGTGAACACCTTTCACGGCATCCGCTGCGTCGACGCCAACCTCGTGGAGATGGCGCGCAGCTATGGCCTCAAGGGATTCGCGCTCTATCGGCATGTGATCCTGCCGGGGGCGTTGCCATCGATACTCGTCGGCGTGCGCTTCGCGCTGGGGCTGATGTGGGTGACGCTGATCGTCGCCGAAACGATCTCCGCGCAGTCGGGCATCGGCTACATGACGATGAACGCGCGCGAATTCCTGCAAACCGATGTGGTGGTGGTCGGCATATTGCTCTACGCATTGCTCGGCAAGCTGGCGGACGTGCTGGCCAGGTCGCTCGAGCGTGCCGTGCTGCGCTGGCACCCCGCGTATCAAACCGGGAGCGGTACATGAGCGCGACGATTTTGGCGCCGGGCTATGCCGGCATTGCGGGCCGCGATCTGCAGGCCGAAATCGAGGCGCAGCGGCAGCGCGAGCACGGCGCGGTCGAGCCACCCCCTCGGGCGAAAGGCGACGCGTCGAGGTCGAGGCGGCAGGACGCAGAAGGCGCACCGGGGCTGTTGCGCGGTGGCGCGCCGGCCGCGGATCCGGCGGTGGAATTGCGCGCCGTGGGCAAGCGCTATGGGCAACGCGTGGTGCTCGACGGATTCGATCTGTCGATCGAGCGCGGCAGCTTTGTTTCGATCGTCGGCCGTAGCGGCTGCGGCAAGTCCACGCTGCTGCGCCTCATTGCGGGGCTCGAGACGCCGGATGCGGGGGAACTGCTCCGGCACGGCGAGGCGGGCGCACCGCCCGAGACGCGCATCATGTTCCAGGACGCGCGCCTTCTGCCCTGGAAGACGGTGCTGCAGAACGTGATGCTGGGTCTTGGCCGCGGCGCGCGCGAGGATGCGCGTGCCGTGCTCGACGAAGTGAGGCTCCTGGGGCGGGCGGACGACTGGCCCGCGCGCCTTTCCGGCGGCCAGCGCCAGCGCGTGGCACTCGCGCGCGCGCTCGTGCACCGGCCGAATCTTCTCCTGCTCGACGAACCGCTGGGTGCGCTCGACGCGCTGACGCGTATCGAAATGCACGCGCTGATCGAACGCCTGTGGCGCGAACACCGTTTCACGGCGCTGCTCGTCACGCACGACGTGCAGGAGGCGGTGGCGCTGGGCGAACGCGTCCTGCTCGTGGAGGCGGGGCATATTGCGCTCGACGAACCGGTGCCGCTGGGGCGTCCGCGCCAGCGCGCCAACGCGCGCTTTGCGGCGCTCGAAGCGCGCGTGCTCGATCGCGTGCTGAGCCGTACGCCCGAGAGCCTGTCTTCACGACGTGAAGGCTGCGCGGCATGCCAGGCGTCGTGAATTGCTGCTGACCTTTTGACCATTTCATTCGAATTTTCGAGGCTGATTTTATGGGTATTTCCGCTATCAACGTGCGCAACCAGTTTCGCGGCAAGGTCAAGGAGATCATCCGCGGGCCGGTGGTTTCCGAGGTCGACGTGGATACGCCGTTCGGCGTGGTGACGTCGGTGATCACGACGCGTTCGATCGACGAGCTCGACCTCAAGGTGGGATCGGAAGTGGTGGCGCTCGTGAAGTCGACGGAGGTATCGATCGCGAGGCTTTGACGCGCGCTGAAGTGCTACGATGGTCCGGTCTGCCACGACGGAGAAGCGATCATGGAGCCGAAGGGCCTCGACATGGGCGACTATCAGGAGCGCTACAAGGACTTCGACATCGAAGTGGCGGTCGAGCAGGTGCTAACGGGCGTAAAGGCCCATTTTCGCGTGCTGCGCGGTAATGCGGTGGTGAAGGACTGGCAACTGGTCCATATCGACCGGCTGTGGTCGACCGAGCATGCCGCTGCCGAGGCGGGCTTCGAGGCGGCGCGAGCGTGGGTGGATGGGCAGGGGTAGGGAAGCGGTGGTTGGCGCGCATTCCGGTGCTGCGTCATGCGCCACTGGCACGCGCGCGATCGCGCCAAAACAGCAATAACCAGGCTAGCAATAATCCGATCGCCACGCCCGAGAACTCGCACATTACGCGCAGCCCGATACTGTCCGGATCGTGTACGTCGGCTAGTGCCGCGCTCAGGAACACCGGCGACTGCAGGTCGGCGTAGTTGAAATAGAACAGATTCCACAAATCGCCGCTGGAACTGGGCAGCAGGGACAGCAGATAAGCCACTCCGAGCTCGCGGCCCTGGCTCCAGCGTTGTTTGCGGGTCAGCCAGCGCACCAGCAGCAGCATGAAGAATCCGATTGCAGCCGCAATCGCACCCGCCTGCAGACCCCCGACCATGCCGTAACCCATCCACGATTGGCTATAGAACATGCCAGTGCCTCCCGGTTATCAATAAAGGTAGATTAACTGCGGGTTCCGCTGGCGTATTTCTTTTTTTCATCCTTCGCTGGCCCGGTTATCTATCGCGACTCCCAACGGCATTGTGGGAAACGCGATGGGGTAGGTAATCCGACGAGAAAATTCCTCGTGCGGGCCGCAGAAGCGCTGCGGCGAGAGATGACGTTGCGCAGGCAACGGTCCGGATTTGCCTGCACAGCGCCTACGCGGACCCGCAAAGCAAAAAGCCCAACCGGTTAGGGCTGGGCTTTTTGATTGAATTCTTTGGGGTGGCTGATGGGACTCGAACCCACGACGACAGGAATCACAATCCTGGACTCTACCAACTGAGCTACAGCCACCACTGCACAACTTTGCTCGACCCATGCTGCAACAGACGCAGCCATCAATCGAGAAGCAAGATTATATACACACTCTATTGCGATTGCCTAGCCCTTCATTGAAATATTTCCGCAGACGTTTCCGCTCCGTCCTCGGAGAATGCGGCCGCCCGCAGAGGCTCGCGCGCCTCTTCGAAGATGGCGAGATCGGCTTTCGCAAGCTTGCGGTTGTCCGACAGCACGCGACGCCAGCCGCGCGCGCCGGCCACGCCGCGATAGAGTCCCAGCGCGTGGCGCGTGATCGCGCTCAGATGCGTGCCGCGCGCGATTTCCTGCGCACAGTACTCGATGAGCTTTGCCTCCACTGCCTCGCGCGTGGGCGCGCGCTCCTGCGAACCGTAGAAGCGCGCATCAACCTCGGCCAGCACGTAGGGGTTGTGGTAGGCCTCGCGGCCGAGCATCACGCCGTCCACGTGCTCGAGATGCGTCTCCACCTCGTCGAGCGTCTTGATGCCGCCGTTGATGATGATTTCGAGGTGCGGGAAGTCGCGCTTCAACTGATGCGCGTACTCGTACTTCAGCGGCGGAATCTCGCGGTTTTCCTTCGGGCTGAGCCCCTTGAGAATCGCGTTGCGCGCGTGGACGATAAACACCTCGCAGCCCGCGTCAGCGACGGTGCCAACGAAGTCGCGCACGAATGCATATTCCTCGACCGCATCCACGCCGATACGGTGCTTGACCGTCACCGGCACCGAAACGACGTCGCGCATGGCTTTCACGCAGTCGGCCACGAGTTGCGGTTCGTTCATGAGGCAGGCGCCGAACGCCCCGCGCTGCACGCGCTCGGACGGGCAGCCGCAGTTCAGGTTGATCTCGTCGTAGCCCCATTGTTCGCCGAGCTTCGCCGAACGCGCGAGGTCGTCGGGTTCGCTGCCGCCCAGTTGCAGCGCCACCGGTGCCTCGTGCGGCGTGAACGCCAGATGGCGCGGCACGTCGCCGTGGAGCAGGGCGCCCGTCGTCACCATCTCCGTATAGAGCCACGTGTGCCGGGAGATGAAGCGGTGCAGCGAGCGGCAGTGACGGTCAGTCCAGTCCATCATCGGCGCCACGGAGACGCGGCGGGGGCTGGAGACGGGATTGGCGGACATGAGAGAAGGCGCGAAAACGCAGCGTGCAAGGATCAACCTTGTATTTTAACCCAGATGCCATGTCGCGTTGCGCGCTGCGCAAACCCGATGTGAAGGTCTGCCAGCGTCTGTCAGCAAAAATCTGTCGGCAAAATCGCTTGACCCTATTTTCGACCGGACAAGCCCGCACCTGGCGTCTACGCACGCGCAGGCGCCGCCTCGTCTGGGCGATCCTCTGAAAAATCCGCGCGGGCGTGGTAGTTTCAGCGTCTGACCAACTCACGATGGAATACGCTTCGATGGACTACCGCACACTCGGCGACACGGACGTGAAGGTGAGCCTGATCGGTCTCGGCACGATGACCTGGGGCGAACAGAACACCGAGCGCGACGCGCACGAACAGATCGACTACGCACTCGATCAGGGCGTCACGCTGATCGATGCCGCGGAGATGTATCCCGTGCCGCCGCGGCCCGAGACCCAGGGCCTGACCGAGCGCTATATCGGTACGTGGCTCGCCCAGCATCGCAGCGCGCGCGATCGCATCGTGCTCGCCAGCAAGATTGCCGGGCCGGCGCGCCAGCCGCACAATCCGCGCCATATCCGCGGCGAGGGCAACCAGTTCGACCGCAAGAATCTCACCGAGGCGCTGGAAGGCAGCCTCAAGCGCCTGCAGACCGATTACGTCGATCTCTATCAACTGCACTGGCCCGACCGCAGCACGATGACGTTCGGCCGCAACGTGTATCCGTGGGTCGACGACGCCTATACGGTGCCCATCGAGGAGACCTTGTCCGTGCTGGCCGAGTTCGTGAAGGCAGGCAAGGTGCGTCACATCGGCGTGTCGAACGAGACGCCGTGGGGCGTCGCGCAATTCCTGCGCGCGTCCGAAAAGCTGGGCCTGCCGCGCATCGTCAGCATCCAGAATCCCTATAGCCTCGTGAACCGCACCTTCGAAAGCGGGCTTTCCGAGTTCACGCATCGCGCGGGCATCGGTCTGCTCGCGTATTCGCCGATGGCGTTCGGCTGGCTCTCCGGCAAGTACGAGGGCGGCGCGCGCCCCGAAGGCGCGCGCATCACGAAGTTCGAGCGCTTCCAGCGCTACAGCAAGCCGCAAGCCGTCGCGGCCACGTCCCGTTACGTCGCGCTCGCGAAGGAGCACGGCTTCACGCCCGCACAGTTCGCGCTCGCCTTCGTCAACAGCCGGCCGTTCGTCACGAGCAATCTGATCGGCGCGACGTCAATGACGCAGTTGAAGGAGAACATCGCCAGCGTCGACGTGAAGCTCTCGCCCGAGGTGCTCGCGCAGATCGACGCGCTCCACGAACAGCAGCCCAACCCCGCACCCTGACCGCCGCCCGGAAGCCGTGAAGCGTCGCGCGCCCGGCAGGTCCGGGTAGTTGCGCGACCCGCGCCACGCGCCGCCGCCCGCGAGGTGCGTGTATCCTTGCGCTCGCCGCGCCGGCGGCGGCGTAGTGCCGACAGCGTTCGACATGCCGCGAAAGCCGTTTGGCGATTCGCGCGCCATACACTACGATCCAGCTTGCGCTGTCGGGGCCGTATCGCACGATACGGCCCCGACTGCTTCCCCCTTTTCCCGGAGAACGTTCACGATGACGAGCGCCCGCGACGCGCAACCGACGCCCTCGTATGGCTGGCCCATTTTTTTTCTGCTGGCGGTGGCCGGTCTTTTCTACGTGAAGTGGTTCCCGTATTACCACCGTGCCTTTACGGCCGAGGCAACGCATTCGATCGGCAAATCCATTCTGATGGGGGCCGACGCCAGCGCGCCGGCGCCGTCGGTGTCCGCCGCGCTCGATTATGCGTGGGCTTATGGCAAGGCGATCTGGCAGGCGATGGTTCTCGGCCTGCTGCTGGGGTCGGCGGTTCAGGCGCTGCTGCCGGTCCAGTGGGTCGCGCGCGTGCTCGGGCGCCACGGCTTCGGCAGCGTCGCGGCGGGTGGTCTTCTCGCCGTGCCGGGCATGATGTGCACCTGTTGCGCGGCGCCCGTGGTGGCCGGGCTGCGCGCGCGCAATGCCTCGGCGGGCGGGGCGATTGCGTTCTGGCTCGGCAATTCCGTGCTCAATCCCGCTACGCTCGTCTTCATGGGCTTCGTGCTCGGCTGGCAGTGGAGCGCGCTGCGTCTGGTCCTGGGCGTGCTGATGGTCTTCGGCCTCGGCTGGCTCGCGAACCGGCTCGTCACACCGCAGGAGGCGCACGCCGCCGACGACCGCCTCGCCCAGCTCGCGCAGCAGCAGGCGGACGGCGGCAGCATGTTCGTGCGCTGGCTGACACTCTTCGTGCGCATGGCCGTGCGCCTCATTCCCGAGTACGTCGTGCTCGTGCTGCTGCTCGGCGCGGCGCGCGCGTGGCTGTTTCCGCATATCGGGCCCGAAGTGACGAGCAGTCTCGGCTGGATCGTCGCGTTCGCGGTGGCGGGCATGCTGTTCGTGATCCCGACGGCCGGCGAGGTGCCGATCATCCAGGCGATGCTCGCGCTCGGCATGGGCGTTGGCCCGGCCGGCGCGCTTCTCATGACGCTGCCGCCCGTGAGCGTGCCGTCGTTCGCGATGCTGACGGGCTCGTTCCGTGCGCGCACGCTGGCCTTGGTGGCTGCGGTGGTCGTGTTGTTCGGTGTGGTTTCGGGTCTTGCCGTAGTGGCATTCGGCTTCTAGCGGCGTGTGGCGGGGCGGGGGTGGCGCGTCCGCACGGCGCTTTGGTGCGGCCCTCGTTCGCGATGCTACGATGGAGTGCGAAGGGAATCAGGCATTGATGTCATGCATAAGCGGGGCGGGCGGCAAGCCATGGGCAAGCCGTTCGACGGTTTTGCGTGGGACAGGAGAAAGGGGCTTCAGCCCGGGAATGAGCATGGCACAGCAGAAAACGAATCCGAAACTCGAACAGGCGCTCACACGCGGCGACCTCGCCATTCGCCAGGCCAATTCGGCACGCGCGACGGCCGTGCTGCGCGCGCTCGGAAAAATGGTCGTGGAGGCCTCGGCGACGATAGGCGTCGAGGCGCACGTCGCGATTCCCGACGGCGACCGTATCTACGATCCCGCCGACGGTGTATGGCCGCAGCAGTTGCTGGTCTCGCTCGACGGTCCGGTGGAGGACTCCGACCCCGAGGAGATCCGCATCGTGCGGCTACTCGCGCAAACGCCGGCAACCACCTTCCGCATTGAATGGCATCGCGCCGACGGCAAGCTCGGCCGCGAGGAAGGCGGCCCGTTCGCGACGGTGGCCTTTATTTCGGACGTCGATATTCCCTGGGGCGACGACGAGGATTGATCCGTCGTCACGCCTTGTCGGCGCGAGGCGGCGCATATCGCGGCCGCGCGCGCTTTCAGCGCATCATCCGCCTGCGGAACAGCACGGTCGCGATTGCGAACGGCACCAGCACGTACACGGCCAGCACGAACACATGCGTTGCCGCGTTCTCAACGGGGCGCCCCAGCATGGCTGGACGGATCAGTTCGACGGCATGCGCGAGCGGCAGCATCAGCGTGATGTGTTGCGCGGCCGACGGCAGCTGCGTGATCGGAAAGAACACGCCCGAAAGCAGCAGCATGGGCGTGAGCACGAGCGTCTGGTAGAACATGAAGAAGTCGTACGACGGCGCAAGCGCTGTCACGATCATCGCGCAGCTCGCGAATGCGAGCCCGGCGAGTGCGATCACGGGTAGCGCAAGCAGCATCGACGGAAAGCTCGCGTAGCCGAGCACGCCCGCCACGAGCATGATGGCGGCGCCCGACAGCATCGACTTGCTCGCGGCCCAGACGATCTCGCCCAGCACGATGTCGCCGAGCGAGAGCGGCGTGTGCATGATGGCTTCCCACGTACGCTGCACGTGCATGCGCGAGAAGCCCGAGTACATCGACTCGAAGCTTGCCGACATCATCACCGACGACGACACCGTGCCCGCCGCGAGGAAGGCGATATAGGAGACGCCGTCCACGTGGCCGACCATCAGGCCTAGCCCGAAGCCGAGACCGAACAGATAGATCATCGGGTCGGCGAGATTGCCGAACATCGAGGCGAGCGCGAGCTTGCGCCACACGAGATAGTTGCGGCGCCAGACGGCGACCCAGTGCGTCGTGCTGGAGGGCAGCGCGGCGCGCGGCTCGCGTTGCGGGTGGCTGGCGGGGTGCGCTGGCGCGCGGTCTTCGGTGCGTGCTTGCATAGGGGGGAGGGATGAGGCCTCGCGGGTGTCGTCGTGCCGGTTCATGCGCGTTCTGTCCTGCCAGTCTTGATCCTGCCGGGTTTAATCCTGCTGGGTTTAATCCTGCATCTCGCGGCCCGTGAGCCGCAGGAACACGTCTTCCAGATTCGCGGGCCGGTGCAGATAGCGCAGGTCGGCGCGCTGGCGCAGATGCTGGTGCACGGGCTGCGGATCGTCGACATAGCAGAAGAGCGTTTCGCCGCTGATTTCCGTGCGTATCGCGAAGGGCGCCAGTTCATCGCGCAGCGCGACTGGGTCGGGGCCGTACACTTCGATCACGTCGTAACCAATCTCGGATTCGATCAGCGCGTTCGGCGCACCCTCCGCGATCTTGCGGCCTTCCTCGATCACGCATACGCGTTTGCAAAGTCGTTCGGCCTCCTCCATGAAATGCGTGGTGAGCAGGATGGTCTTGCCGCGCGCAAGCAGCGAGCGCAGCCGCTCCCAGATGAGGTGGCGCGCCTGCGGATCGAGCCCGGTGGTCGGTTCGTCGAGCACCAGCACATCGGGGTCGTTGACGAGCGCGCGCGCAAGCGTGAGGCGCCGGCGCATGCCGCCCGAGAGCTCGCTCACGCGTGCATCGGCCTTGCTCTCGAGCCGCGCGAATTCGAGCAAAGGCGCGACGAGCGCACGCGCCTCGCTGGCGGACAGGCCGAAATAGCGGCCGAATACGAGCAGGTTCTCGCGGACCGTGAAGTCCGGATCGAGATTGTCGAACTGCGGCACGACGCCTACGCGCGCGCGGGCATGGCGCGCCCGCGCGGGCACCGGCTCGCCGCAAAGGCTGATGCGGCCCGCATCGGGTGCGACGATGCCAAGCAGCATGCGCAGCGTCGTGGTCTTGCCCGCGCCGTTGGGTCCGAGAAGCCCGAAGCATTCGCCGGGCCGGACCTCGAAGGACAGGCCATTGACGACCGCCCTGTCTCCATAGTGTTTGATGACCTGCTCGAATTCGATGGCGGGTGCGGACATAGGCCGTAATGAACGATGAGTTCGACGGAAGCGGTGCACGCGCGATGCACCATGAGGGGGCCTATTCTAGAGCAATCCTGTGCCTCCGGCCGACGGCAAAACCTGCCACGACAAGCTTTGACGCAGCAACGACGTAAGTCCGCCCCGCAGGATTCCGGATCGGGCGCAACACGGCCGGACCTGGCGTTTTCCAGCCCTTGCATGTGGAATTGCGGCGCACCATCATGAAATTGCACAGCCTGCGATTCGCGTGGGCGGGGGAGAAACATCATGGCGAGCTACAAAAAGATTCTGCTTTGTTACGACGGCTCGCGCGAAGGCCGCAAGGCACTGCGCTGCGGCGCGGATCTTGCGCTGGACCTGCGGGCGGAAACGCATCTGCTTTCGGTGGTCGACATGCGTTCGACGATCGCGCAGAGCGCCGGCCTCCTGACCGACGTGGCCTGCGGCCGCTTCGAAGAGACGGCGCGCGAGATTCTTCAGGAGGGTGTGGAGTGGCTGACCGAGCGCGGCGTGCATGCGCAGGGTCACTTCGCCTTCGGCCATCCTATCGACGAGATCGCGAATCTGGCCAACGAACTGCACGTCGATCTGGTGGTGGTGGGGCACCGCTGCCGCACCGGTCTCTCGCGCTGGTGGATGGGGGCGGGCAATACGCTGCTGCTCGACCGCGTGTCGTGCAGCATCCTCGTAGCGTGTTCTTCGGCTGCGGAGCAAAAGCAGCAGGCGCAGGAGGCGGCTTGAGTGCCGCCTGAGTGCCGCCAATAGCGGTGCGATTCGCCGCTATTGGTCGCTGTTCGTATCGGCCGGGTCGTTCAATTCGACCGCCGCGAGCTTCCACGAAAACAGGCCATGGCGTTGCAGGACGGCGGCGTAACGCTCGCCGCTCGCGCTGCGCTGCCAGGTCACGACGAATTCATCGAGGCTGCGGTAGCCGGCCGTGGTCTGAGGCCGTGGCGCCGGCTGCGCGTTTTCAGCCGGGGCGGCCGGAGGCGTCGGGGCGGGCGGATTGGCGGGCGCAGGAGCCGGTGCCGCAGCGGGATTGCCTGCCTGGGGCGGCTGCTCGCCCGGCTTTCCGGTGGGCGGCATGCCATTGAGCAGCGCGGCGACGCCGTCCGGTGTCGCATACGCGTCCACGAGCGGGCCGATGAGGGCCGCGCCAATCACGGCGCCGAACAGCAGCAACGGGTTACTGCTGTGCTGCGCCGCGATGCGCCGCTGAAGCAGTTTGCCAACCTGCTGCTTCAAACTCGCGCGCAAAGCCGGGTAGTCGACATATTCGCTGAGCGTGGCCGCATCGCGCGCATCGGCGGCGGCCTTCAGCCGATCCAGCGCGACATAGGGCGACGCATAGCCGTAGCCCAGCGCGGCGACGAGCGCCAGCGCGACGAGCACGACGGCGACGGGTTTGATCCAGCGTTTGTTCGAAGCGGATTCGGTCATCATTCAGGTCGGGAGTGATGGGACACGTCCTGTTGACCGCGCCGGCGCCGAAACGATCCCGAAGCTTCTTGCCGGACCTTCCCCCACCGCCTTCACGCGCCCTGTGTTACCGGGCGAGCGCCGCCGGGTCGGCCTGTTCGGCGATGCAGCGGTCGATCATGCGGCACACCGCATCCATGGTTCCCACCATGATCAGCCGCGAGGGGCCGTGATAGACGCGCACCGGCGCGCGGCGATCCGGCTCGGCGTGATTCAGGCCGCTGTTGAGCGAAACGCGCGCGAATGCGGGCTGTGCGGATGGCAACGATGGAAGGTCGACCGGAGTCGCGGCCGCACCGGCGGCGGACTCATAATCCGCTGCCTCGAAGAGCGAACCGGACAAGGCGGCGGCCGTTGCGCGCGCATTGCGCGCGGCGCAGTCGGCGAGGCCGCGCAGATGGCGCAGGCGGCCAAATTGACGAAAGGGCAGCAGACGGGCAAGACGTTCCATAACTCCCTCCAGACAGTGTTCGGATTATCAGAATTCGGTGGGGCGGATCAGCCCGACTGCGATGCCTTCCAGCGCAAATTCGGCGCTGCTGGCCTCGACGAAGATGTTCTCGTAGTCGGGGTTTTCGGCAATCAGTTCGAGGCCGTTCGGCCGGCGCTTCAGGCGTTTGACGGTGACGTCGTCGCCAAGGCGCGCCACGATGATCTGGCCGTCTTTCGCTTCGCTTTTCTTTTGCACCGCGAGCAGGTCGCCGTCGAGGATGCCGGCGTCGCGCATCGACAGGCCGCGCACCTTCAGGAGGTAGTCGGGCTTGCTCGAGAAGAGCGCGGGGTCGCACGCGTAGTGCTGCGAGATGTGCTCCTGCGCGAGGATCGGGCTGCCGGCTGCCACGCGGCCGACGAGCGGCAGCGAAAGCTGCATGATGCTGGCGTGCGGCAGCGTGAACTGGTGCGGGAGGTCGTCCGGACCCGGCATGAGACGGATACCGCGCGACGCGCCGGCGGCCAGTTCGATCACGCCCTTGCGCGCCAGCGCGCGCAGATGCTCCTCGGCGGAGTTCGCGGAGCTGAAGCCGAGTTCGGCCGCGATTTCGGCGCGGGTGGGCGGGAAGCCCGTGCGCTCGATCGCGCGCCGGATCAGATCGAAAACCTGCTGCTGTCGTGCGGTGAGTTTGGTCATGGCGCCACTGTATGGATAGACAGGTGACTGTATTTTTATACAGTATTCGACGCTTTTCAAGTGTTACTTGAAGTTCTTCGTTCGGCCGGCGCCGGAACGTGCAAATCCCGCATCTGCCAGGACGACAGCAGCGTTATGAGGTCCGGTCAGCTTTCCTTAGCACAATTGGATATGAAAGAATAAGAAAACATCATTTTTACTCATTTAAGCAAATTGTTAGACTCCGCTGCATCGTTAGCTGCAATCACGCACGACAACACGGAGAAAGCGGATGCGTAGTGGGAATACGGGGAACGCGGGAAAAAATGGCTGGTTCAGGACGCTGGCTGCAAGACTCCTGATCGGTGCGGTGCCGCTGGTCGGCATGGCTATGCTGATGCCGGTTGCCCACGCGGAGACTTCGCTCCTGAACGTTTCCTACGACCCGACACGCGAGCTCTACCAGGACATCAATAGCGCCTTCATCAAGGAATGGAAGGCGAAGACCGGCGAGACGGTCACGATCAGGCAGTCGCACGGCGGCTCCGGCGCGCAGGCGCGCTCGGTGCTCGACGGGCTGCAGGCCGACGTCGTCACGCTCGCGCTCGCTTACGACATCGACGCCCTTGCGAAGAAGGGCCTCGTCGCCGCCGACTGGCAAAAGCGCCTGCCCGACAACGCCTCGCCGTATACCTCCACCATCGTGTTCCTCGTGCGCAAGGGCAATCCCAGGCACATCAAGGACTGGGGCGACCTCGTGAAGCCGGGTGTTTCGATTGTTACGCCGAATCCGAAGACTTCGGGCGGCGCGCGATGGAACTATCTCGCCGCCTGGGCGTATGCGCTGCACCAGCCGGGCGGCAATGAGGCGACGGCGAAGGCGTTCGTCACGAAGCTCTACAAGAATGCGGGCGTGCTCGACTCGGGCGCGCGCGGCGCGACGACGAGCTTCGTGCAGCGCGGCATTGGCGATGTGCTGATTGCATGGGAGAACGAAGCGTTTCTTTCGCTCAAGGAGTTCGGGCCCGACAAGTTCGAGATCGTGGTGCCGTCGGCAAGCATTCTGGCCGAGCCGCCCGTTGCCGTGGTCGACAAGGTGGTGGACAAGCACGGCACGCGCAAGGTGGCCGAGGCCTATCTGCAGTTCCTCTATTCGGAGGAGGGCCAGGAAATTGCGGCGAAGAACTTCTACCGCCCGCGTTCGGACAAGGTGCCGGCGAATCTCACGGCGAAGTTTCCGAAGCTGAAGCTGTACACGGTCGAAGACACCTTCGGCGGCTGGGCGAATGCGCAGAAGACCCATTTCGCGGACGGCGGCGTGTTCGATTCGATCTACGCGCCGCAGTGATGTGGCCGTGATGCAAACGCCGCGGCCGCATTTTGCGGTCATCGACGAGCACGCCTCGAAGGCGCGCTTTTTGGCGCATGGCGCCGCAGCAATCTGAAAGAGCCACGAGCATGACGACGTTTCGATTACGCAAGCCGAGTGCGCTGCCGGGATTCGGCCTTACGCTCGGCATTACGGTGGCTTACCTGAGTCTCGTGGTGCTGATCCCGCTTGCGTCCACTTTCCTCAAGACCGCGACGCTCGACTGGGGGCAGTTCGTGCGCGCCGTGGCGTCGCCGCGCGTGATCGCGTCGTACCGGCTCACGTTCCTCTCGGCGCTGGGTGGGGCGCTCATCAACGCGGTGTTCGGTTTTTTGCTCGCGTGGGTGCTCGTGCGCTATCCATTTCCGTTCAAGCGCATCGTCGATGCGCTCGTCGATCTGCCGTTTGCACTGCCCACCTCCGTGGCGGGCATTTCGCTCGCGGCCGTCTATGCGGGCAATGGCTGGATCGGGCAATTTCTCGAGCCGCTCGGCCTCAAGGTCGCGTTCACGCCGCTCGGCGTGCTCGTGGCGTTGACGTTCATCGGCCTGCCGTTCGTCGTGCGCACCGTGCAGCCCGTGCTGGAGGATTTCGAGCGCGAACAGGAAGAGGCCGCCGCCTGCCTCGGTGCCTCGCGTTGGCTCACGTTTCGCCGCGTCGTGCTGCCCGCCGCGCTTCCCGCGCTGCTGACGGGATTCGCGCTGGCGTTCGCGCGTGCGCTGGGCGAGTACGGCTCGGTCATCTTCATCGCCGGCAACGTGCCGATGAAGTCCGAAATCACATCGCTTCTGATCATCACGAAGCTCGAACAGTACGACTATGCAGGCGCTACTGCGCTCGCCGTCGTGATGCTGTGCGTCTCGTTCGTCATGCTGCTTTTCGTCAATACGCTGCAGTGGTATCTGCAGCGGTGCACGAGCCGCGGTGTGTCGGCGGGCCCAGGGACTGGTGAGCTCGCGCGCGTCGTCGTCACAGGAGGTGCGCAATGAGCACGCCCGTACCCTCAACGCGTGCGCAGCGCCGGCCCGATCCGGTGACGGAGGCGCCCTGGGTGCGCTGGCTCCTCACCGGTATCGCGCTCGCCTTTCTCACGCTCTTTCTCGTGGTGCCGCTCGTTGCGGTGTTCAGTCAGGCCTTGTCGAAGGGCATTGGTTTCTACTTCGAATCGCTTGCCGATCCAGACGCGGTCTCGGCGATCAAGCTTACGCTCCTTACCGCCGCGATTGCCGTGCCGCTGAATCTCGCGTTCGGCCTCGCGGCCTCGTGGGCGATCGCAAAGTTCGAATTTCGCGGCAAGGCGCTCCTCACGACGCTGATCGATCTGCCGTTCTCGGTTTCGCCTGTGATCTCGGGCCTCATTTACGTACTGCTGTTCGGCGCGCAGGGCTGGCTCGGCCCCTGGCTCGAAGACCATGACGTGCAGATCATCTTCGCTGTGCCAGGCATCGTGCTCGCGACGATCTTCGTGACGTTCCCGTTCGTTGCGCGCGAACTGATCCCGCTGATGCAGGCGCAGGGCAACGACGAGGAGGAGGCCGCGCGCGTGCTCGGCGCTTCGGGCTGGCAGATGTTCCGGCGCGTGACGCTGCCCAACATCCGCTGGGGCCTGCTGTACGGCGTGATCCTCTGCAATGCGCGCGCGATGGGCGAGTTCGGCGCGGTGTCGGTGGTCTCGGGGCACATCCGCGGGCAGACCGACACGATGCCGCTGCACGTCGAGATCCTCTACAACGAATACAACTTCGCCGCGGCGTTCGCGGTGGCGTCGCTGCTTGCGCTGCTCGCGCTGGTGACGCTGGGCCTGAAGTTGCTCGCGGAGCGTCATCTTTCTGCCGAACTCAGGGACGAGAGCGCGGTGCCGGCGCAGGCGGCCGTCCTGGCCGGCGGCGTCCCTCTACAACCCGGCACGCAGGACGCCGTACGCGCCGGCGTTGCCCGGCACGCGTTTGAACACGGAGATCTGTAAAACATGGGTATCACCGTTCGTAATCTGCAAAAGCACTTCGGCGATTTCGCCGCGCTCGACGACGTCTCGCTCGACTTTCCTCCGGGCGAGCTCGTTGCGCTGCTCGGGCCGTCCGGCTGCGGCAAGACCACGTTGTTGCGCGTGATCGCCGGCCTCGAATATGCCGATGCGGGGCAGGTCGTGCTGCAAGGGCAGGACGTGGGCGCGGTGGGCGCGCGCGAGCGCCAGGTGGGCTTCGTGTTCCAGCACTACGCGCTGTTCAGGCACATGACGGTATTCGAGAACGTGGCGTTCGGGCTGCGTGTGAAGCCGCGCGGCGAGCGTCCTGCCGAAGCCGCGATTCGCCAGAAGGTGCATGAGTTGCTGAGCCTCGTGCAACTCGACTGGCTCGCGCAGCGCTATCCCTCCGAGCTTTCGGGTGGCCAGCGTCAACGCATCGCGCTTGCGCGGGCGCTTGCCGTCGAGCCGAAAGTGCTGCTGCTCGACGAGCCGTTTGGCGCACTCGACGCCAAGGTCCGCAAGGAGCTGCGCGGCTGGCTGCGGCGCCTGCACGACGACCTGCACATCTCCACGATCTTCGTCACGCACGACCAGGAAGAGGCGCTCGAAGTGGCCGACCGCATCGTCGTGCTCAATCGCGGCCGCGTCGAACAGGTGGGCAGCCCGCAGGACGTCTACGATCGCCCGCAGACGGCGTTCGTCTACGAGTTCCTCGGCGCGGCGAACCGGCTTTCGGGTTATGTCGACGCGCGGGGGTTCGTGGCCGACGGCGCGGCGCAGCCGATCGCCGTGCAGGCCAGTTTCGAGGGCCGCGCGCTTGCCTACGTGCGGCCGCACGATCTCGCGCTGTATCCGCGGCAGGCGGATCATCACGAGGGCATCGTCGTCGATGTGCGCCGCGTGGTGCCGGTGGGCGGCTCGGTGCGCGTGGAACTCGAAAGCGGCGCGGGCAGTGCGCTCGAAGCCGAGCTCGACCGCGAGGCATGGCGCATGCTTTCCCTTTCGGTGGGCGACAACGTTACCGCGGTGCCGCGCGGGCTGCGCGTGTTCGCGGCGCAGGCGGCGTGATACTTACATCAAATCAACCTGATTACTTCGGTGTTTCCGGAGACGAGAGATGAATTTTCAGCAGTTGCGATTCGTGCGCGAAGCGGTGCGCCAGAACATGAACCTGACCGAAGTGGCGAACGTGCTGTACACGTCGCAGTCGGGTGTGTCGAAGCAGATCAAGGACCTCGAGGACGAACTCGGCGTCGATATTTTCATCCGCCGCGGCAAGCGCTTGACGGGCCTGACCGAGCCGGGCAAGGCCGTGCATCAGCTCATCGAGCGCATGCTGCTCGATGCCGAGAACCTGCGCCGCGTCGCGCGCCAGTTCGCCGACCAGGACAGCGGTCACCTCGTCGTCGCGACGACCCACACGCAGGCGCGCTACGCACTGCCAAAGGTCGTGCATCAGTTCCGCGAGGTGTTTCCGAAAGTGCATCTCGCGCTGCGCCAGGGCAATCCGCAGCAGATCGCGCAGTCGATCATCAACGGCGAGGCCGACATCGGCATCTCGACCGAAGCGCTCGACCGCTACCCGGATATCGTGACGTTCCCGTGCTATTCGTGGCATCACGTGGTCGTCGTGCCGAAGGACCATCCGCTCGTGGGGCGCGAGAACCTGACGCTGGAAGAGATCGCCGAGTATCCGATCATCACCTACGACCAGGACTTCACGGGCCGCTCGCATATCGACCAGGCGTTCGCGAAAGTGGGCGCCGTGCCCGACGTTGTGCTCACCGCCATCGACGCGGACGTCATCAAGACCTATGTCGAGCTGGGTATGGGGGTGGGCGTGGTGGCGGCGATGGCCTACGACCCGAAGCGCGATACGGAACTCGTCGCGCTCGATACGCAAAACCTCTTCGAGGCCAGCACGACGCGCGTGGGTCTGCGCAAAGGCGCGTTCCTGCGTCAATACGCGTACCGGCTGATCGAGATGTTCGCGCCGCATCTCAACGAGCAGCAGATCGCGGCCCAGTTGCGCGAGGTGGGTTGACGCCGGTTGCACGGCCGGTGGGCGTTGGCCTTCCGGCCAGGTGGCGCGCGGCGGCGGATCGCTTAAAATCGCCGCCATGAATACTCCACTGACCCCATCCTCTTCCCCGGCGGCGGCCTCGAAGCCGCTGCCGCGCATTGCCGTCCTTGCCACCGGCGGCACCATCGCGGGCGCCGCGCCCGATGCGGCCAACACCTCCGGCTATCAGGCCGGCGTGATCGGCGTCGCGCAACTGCTGGCCGCCGTGCCGGGTCTCGATGCCGTCGCGCAGATCGCGGCTGAGCAGGTCGCGAGCATCGACAGCAAGGACATGCCGCTCGCGCTCTGGACCACGCTCGCCCAGCGCGTGAACAGGCTGCTCGCGGCCAACGACGTCGATGGCGTCGTCATCACGCACGGCACCGATACGCTCGAAGAAACGGCTTACCTGCTGCATCTCGCCGTGAAGAGCACGAAGCCCGTCGTGCTGACGGCGGCCATGCGTCCAGCTTCGGCGCTTTCGGCCGACGGCCCGCTCAACCTGCTCAACGCGGTCACGCTCGCGGCAAGCGGCGCAGCGGCGGGGCAGGGCGTGCTCGTCGCGTTCAACAACCGCATTCATTGCGCGCGCGACGTCGTCAAGATCAGCACCTATGCAGTTGATGCGTTCCAGTCGCCCGAGATCGGCGCGCTGGGCTGGGTGCAGGACGGGCGCGTGGAGTTCCAGCGCGGCGCGCTGCGTCCGCACACCGTCGCTACGCCATTTTCGGCCGTCGAGGCGTGGCCGCACGTCGAGGTCGTGACGAGCTATGCGGGCGTTTCGCGCATTGCGGTCGATGCGCTCGTGGCGGCGGGTGTGCGCGGCATCGTCGTGGCCGGCACGGGTAATGGCTCGATTCACGTTACGCTGCAACAGGCACTGTCGGAGGCCGCCGCGAAAGGCGTGGCCGTCGCGCGCGCCTCGCGCGTGGGCTCGGGCCACGTGATGCATAACGGCGCCGCGAGCGACGACGCGCTCGGCTTCGTTTCGGCGGGCTCGCTCAATCCCTACAAGGCGCGCGTGCTGCTCGCGCTTGCGCTCGCCCAAGGCGCGGTCGACCGGGGAGCATTGCAGCGGGTCTTCGATACCTACTAAGACCAGCGAAGACGGGCATTGACCGCGAACGCGGTGCGCGGAAATGCAAAGCGCCACGCAGAGAGCGTGGCGCTTCAGCTTCGACGCGCGGTTATCCCACGCTTTATCGGGCGGCTTATTGCTGTGCCGGAATCACCAGCACCTGGCCCGGATAGATCTTGTCCGGGCTCTTGAGCATCGGCGTGTTCGCCTGGAAGATCACGTCGTTCTTCGCGCCATTGCCGTAATACTTCTCGGCGATCTTCCACAGGTTGTCGCCAGCGACAACCGTGTGATGTTCCGCGGCCGGCGCCGGGTTCGTCACCGTCATCTGGTCGTCCACCTTGTCCACGTTCTGCACGTTGCCCGCGGCCACGAGAATCTTTTCCTTCGTCGCCTGGTCGGCGGCGTTGCCCGTTACCGTGACGGCGTGCGTCGCGCCGTCGTAGGTCACGCCGAGGTTGTCGGCGGCGAGGCCCTGCGAGCGGATATAGGCGGCGACGGCGTCGCCCGCCTTCTGGTTCAGCTCGGCGAGATTAGCCGCGGGTGCGGCTTCGGGTTGCGCAGCGGCGGCTTCCGGCGTGGCGGCCCCAAAGAGCTTTTCGCCGGCTTCCTTGATGAAGTTGATGATGCCCATCGATCACACTCCTTACGTGCTGGGTTGACTGGTCGATCGCGCGTCGCGATCACCTTGCGCCGGCCGAATGACAGGCCGATGAAAGGCGCGATCATAGGGCGAGGGGGCGGACGCGGTCTATCAGGGGAGCGTCAAGGAGTGTGAAGCGCCACAGAGCTGTGGCGGCACGGAATCGTGCCGGATGAAACGCGATGGCTATTGCGGTTGAGGACAATCCGACAGGCGGACACCCGATGACGACGTCTGACCGACCAAGGCTTCCCCGCCGTCACCGGGCGCCGCTGCGGACCCCACTGGCCGCCCTCAGCCCAGAGCGGCCCCGATTTGCCCCGCGACGGTTGCCGCCGCCGCGGAGCGCCCCACGATCGGCCGTCGCGACTCGCGCGCCGGCCCCAATCAAACTGCCTGCTTCAGGCAGCCTTCCCGACGAGTCCTCTCAGGCAGCCTTCGCCTTGGAGCCTTCGCCTTCGGCGATCTCGAAGTTCGCCATGATTTCCAGCGCGCGAATCATCGCCGAGTGGTCCCACGCCTTGCCGCCGTTCGCCGCGCACACGCTGAAGAGTTGCTGCGCGCTCGCCGTGTGCGGCAGCGCGATGCCCAGCTTGCGCGCGCCGTCGAGGGCGAGGTTCAGATCCTTCTGGTGCAGCTCGATGCGAAAGCCCGGATTGAACGTGCGCTTCGTCATGCGCTCGCCATGCACTTCGAGAATGCGCGACGAAGCGAAGCCGCCCATCAGCGCACGGCGCACGCGCTCCGGATCGGCGCCCGAGCGTGCCGCGAAGAGCAGGGCTTCTGCCACAGCCTCGATGTTCAGCGCGACAATGATCTGGTTCGCGACCTTGGTGGTCTGACCCGCACCGTTGTCGCCGACGAGCGAGATGTTCTTGCCCATCAACTGGAACAGCGGCAGCGCGAGGTCGAACGACTTTTGCGGGCCGCCGACCATGATCGAGAGCGTCGCTTCGCGTGCGCCGACTTCGCCGCCAGAGACCGGCGCGTCGAGGTAGTCGCAGCCGAGCGCGTTGATCTGCTTCGCGAACTGTTGCGTTTCCAGCGGCGAGATCGAGCTCATGTCGATCACGAGCTTGCCGGCGGTGAGGCCCTTGGCCACGCCGTCGTCGGCGAAGAGGACGTTCGCGACGTCAGGCGTGTCGGGCACCATCAGGATGACGATGTCGGCGGCCTGGGCCACGGCGGTCGAGTCGGCGACGACGGTGGTCTGCGTGCGCAGGTCGTCCGGCACCGGATATTTGCCGTTCACGGCGAGCGTGTGACCAGCCTTCAAAAGGTTGCGCGCCATGTGCGCGCCCATGATGCCGAGGCCGATAAAACCAATCTTTGCCATCTTGGGTTTCTCCGTTAAATCTATTCAGTTCGTTACCGCTTCGTGGTGCGCCGCGGGTGCGTTTGCGCTGTGCTCAAGCGTGCGCGGCCGAGCGCTGCCGGGCGCTGCGCAGCCAGCCGAGGCCTTCCACGGTCGTCGTGCGCGGCTTGTACTCGCAGCCGATGTAGCCTGCGTAGCCGAGGGTATCGAGCAGGTCGAACAGGAACGGGTAGTGAATTTCGCCCGTGCCCGGCTCGTTGCGGCCCGGGTTGTCGGCAAGCTGGATGTGGGCGATCTTCGCGAAATGCTTCCTGATCGTCGCCGCGAGTTCGCCTTCCATGCGCTGCATGTGATAGATGTCGTACTGCAGGAAGACGTTGTCCGAGCCGGTCTTCCCGATTACGTCGAGCGCCTCGGCCGAACGGTTCAGCGCGAAGCCCGGAATGTCGTATGAGTTGCACGGCTCGACGAGCAGGCGAATGCCTTCGCGCTTGAGCGCGGCGGCAGCGAACGCGAGGTTCTCCACGATCGTCGCGAGCGCCGTATCGCGCGAAACGCCCGCCGTCGGAATGCCGACGAGGCAGTTCAGTTGCGGCACCTTCAGCGCCTTCGCGTATTCGATCGCGCGGCCCACGCCTTCCTGGAACTCGCCCTTACGGTCGGGCAGGCAGGCAATGCCGCGCTCGCCCGCTTCCCAGTTGCCGGCCGGCAGGTTGTGCAGCACGAGCTTGAGCTTGTTCGCTTCGAGGCGCTCGGCCAGTTCGTTGGCCTGGTACGGATACGGGAACAAGAATTCCACGGCGTCGAAGCCCGCGCTCGCGGCCGCGGCGAAGCGGTCGAAGAACGGAACTTCGTTGAACAGCATGGTCAGGTTGGCTGCGAATTTCGGCATGATGCTTGGGTCTCGCTGGTCGGTCAGTAAAGAAGTCGGGGCAGGCCGCGCGCCAGTTCGGCACGCGCGGCCTGCGCGGGTGAAGCTCAGTCGAGTGCGTTCAGGGCGCTGATGGCCGTCGGCGCGTGCTCCGGCTTGTCGGCCAGATCTTCGAACTCGTTGACCGCGTCGATTTCGGCGCCCATCGAAATGTTGGTCACGCGCTCGAGGATCACCTCGACCACCACCGGCACGCTGTGCTCGGCGGCCAGGGCTTGTGCCTGCTTCAGCGCCGGCTCGATCTCTTCCGGCTTGAACACGCGCAGCGCCTTGCAGCCGAGGCCTTCGGCCACCGTCACGTGATCCACGCCGTAGCCGTTCACTTCCGGCGCGTTGATGTTCTCGAACGCGAGCTGCACGCAGAAGTCCATGTCGAACGCGCGCTGCGCCTGGCGGATCAGACCCAGATACGAGTTGTTCACGACCACGTGGACATACGGCAGCTTGAACTGCGCGCCCACGGCCAGTTCTTCGACCATGAACTGGAAATCGTAGTCGCCCGAGAGCGCAACGATCGGACGGGCCGGATCGGCGGCACGCACGCCGAGCGCAGCCGGAATCGTCCAGCCGAGCGGGCCTGCCTGGCCGCAGTTGATCCAGTTGCGCGCCTTGTAGACGTGCAGGAACTGGGCGCCCGCGATCTGCGAGAGGCCGATCGTGCTCACGTAGCAGGTATCGCGGCCGAATACCTTGTTCATCTCTTCGTAGACGCGCTGCGGCTTGATCGGCGCGTTGTCGAAGTGCGTCTTGCGCAGCATCGTGCGCTTGCGCTCCTGGCACTCGGCCACCCACGCCTTGCGGTCCTTCAGCTTGCCCGCGGCCTTCCATTCCTGCGCGACTTCGTTGAAGAGCTCCAGCGCGGCCTTGGCGTCGGACACGATGCCGAGGTCCGGGCCGAACACGCGGCCGATCTGCGTGGGCTCGATGTCGACGTGCACGAACTTGCGGCCCTTCGTGTAGACCTCGACGCTGCCCGTGTGGCGATTCGCCCAGCGGTTGCCGATGCCGAGCACGAAGTCCGAGGCGAGCATCGTCGCGTTGCCGTAGCGGTGCGACGTTTGCAGGCCGACCATGCCGGCCATCAGCGGATGATCGTCGGGAATGGCGCCCCACGACATGAGCGTCGGGATCACCGGCACGCCCACCGTTTCGGCGAACTTGACGAGCAGATCTTCGGCTGCCGCGTTCAGCACGCCGCCGCCCGAGACGATCAGCGGCTTCTCGCTGGCGTTGAGCAGCGTGAGCGCCGCTTCGATCTGCTTGCGCGTTGCCTTCGGCTTGTAGACCGGCAGCGGCTCGTAAGTGTCGATGTCGAATTCGATTTCGGCGAGCTGCACGTCGATCGGCAGGTCGACCAGCACCGGACCCGGACGGCCCGAGCGCATCAGGTGGAACGCCTGCTGGAACACGCGCGGCACGAGCGCCGGCTCGCGCACGGTCACGGCCCACTTGGTGACGGGCTTGGCGATCGACTCGATATCGACGGCCTGGAAGTCTTCCTTGTAGAGACGGGCGCGCGGCGCCTGACCCGTGATCGCGAGGATCGGAATCGAGTCGGCGGAAGCCGAGTAGAGGCCCGTGATCATGTCGGTGCCCGCGGGGCCCGATGTGCCGATGCACACGCCGATGTTGCCCGGCTCGGCCCGCGTGTAGCCTTCTGCCATGTGCGAGGCGCCCTCGACGTGGCGCGCCAGCACGTGCGTGATGCCGCCGGCCTTCTTCATCGCCGAATAGAACGGGTTGATGGCGGCGCCTGGCACGCCGAAAGCGGTGTCGATCCCTTCTTTTTCGAGCACCAGCACGGCTGCGTCGACGGCTCTCATCTTGGCCATGAATGTCTCCTGAATGTCGCAAATTGCACAAGTAACCAGGTGGTTGAGGCGACTGTAGAGCCGCCGGAAAGGTTTGATAAGATCCGTCTGGGTCGCTTATTTCGAAACTAAAAGTATTGAATGCTGTCGCGACGGCCCTTGGCGGCCCCCAGGCGGTATTGCGCGGCATTCAGGAGACACAAAATGGACCGCTTCAAGCAGATCGAAACCTTCGTGCGCGTTGCCGAGGCGGGCAGCCTTGCGGCGGCGGCCCTGGAGGAGGGCGTTTCGCCCGTGGTCCTCGGGCGGCGCATCGACGCGCTGGAAAAGCGCCTGGGCGTAAAGCTGATGTACCGTTCCACGCGGCGGCTCGTGGTGAGCGAGGAAGGCGGCGCCTTTCTCGAGCGTTGCCGGGGCCTGCTTGCCGAGTGGGAGCAGGCGGAGAACGAGCTTTCCGCCGGACGGCGTGTCGTGAACGGCCATTTGATCGTTTCGGCGCCGGCGGCTTTCGGGCGCAAGCACGTTGCGCCGCTCGCGCCGCCGTTTCTCGCCGACAAACCCGAACTCCAGGTCTCCTTCAACCTGACCGACCGCGTGGTCGATCTCGTGCGCGAGGGTTACGATCTGTCGATCCGCATCGGCGGCGCGGTCGACCCGAACTTCGTCGCGGTGAAGCTTGCTTCGAACCGGCGCGTGGTGTGCGGTACGCCCGAGTACTTCCGCAAGCACGGCAGGCCGAAGACGCTGGAAGATCTGCCGAATCACAACTGCCTCGCGTTCAACCTGCAGGGCGGCCAGAACCGCGGCTGGTACTTCCGGCGCAATGGAAAGCTCGTGACGGTGCGCGTGGGCGGCACGCTCGACTGCAACGACGGCGAACTGCTGCATCGCTGGGCGACCGAGAGCCTGGGGCTCGGCTGGCGGTCCACCTGGGAGATCGACGCCCAGTTGGCGCGCGGCGAACTCGAAACGGTGCTCGACGAGTATGCGTTGCCCGACTACGACATCCTCGCCGTGTATCCGCAACAGCGTTACGTGCCGGCCAGGGTGCGCTATTTCATCGACTACCTGAAAGAAGTCTATGCGCGGCCGGGGTACTGGAGCGGCGAGGCGGGCTGACTGGCATGGACCGATGCGGGGCCGGATGCGTTCCAGGGCCTGCGGGCCGCGCAAGTCATTGAAAATACGCCCGAATCAGCGTGCTGGATCACGATTTCAGTTGCGCGTGCGTGTCACTCGCGCTACAATCTTCGGCTTCTCACTTGCCGCACCGGTTCCGACGCCCGGGTGGCTTATATCCACAAGTAAGCATAAGGAGTGATACATGCGTCATTACGAAATCGTCTTCATCGTGCATCCCGATCAAAGCGAGCAAGTGCCCGCCATGATCGAGCGCTACAAGAGCACGATCACGTCGCACGGTGGCCAGATCCACCGTATCGAAGACTGGGGCCGTCGCCAACTGGCCTACATGATCGAGAAACTCGCGAAGGCTCACTACGTCTGCATGAACATCGAATGCGACCAGACCACGCTCGACGAACTCGAACACGCGTTCAAGTTCAACGACGCCGTTCTGCGCCACCTCATCGTCAAGATGAAGAAGGCCGAAACCGGCCCGTCGCCGATGATGAAGGAAGTGCAGCGCGAAGAAGCCAAGAAGGCGGCTGCCCAGCCGGCCGACGCGCAGGCTTAAAGATACAAGCCATCAGGATTCAGCTCAGTTGCTAACAGTTGCGTAAATCAGCCACGTGAACAGGCTGCAACTCACGGCCAGCGTCGTCGAACGCGAACCGGTGCGGTACACCCCCGCCGGCGTTCCGATCGCAAGCTGCACGTTGCACCACCGCACCGAAGTCGTCGAGGCTGGCATTGCCCGCCTCGTGGAACTGACGATGGACGCGGTGGCCGCCGGCGAGGCATGCGGCAAGCTGGAAGGTTGCGAGATGGGCGTCGAGGCGCTCTTCACCGGCTTCCTGGCTAAAAAGCACCGCAACGCGCGAACCCTGGTGTTTCACATCACCGAAATGCAAGGTACAGGAAAGGACTAATCATGCCCCGCCCGACTGGTAAGAAATTCGACAAGCGTCGTCAACAGCAAAACCCGCTCTTCAAGCGCAAGAAGTTCTGCCGCTTCACGGCAGCCAACGTCGAACAGATCGACTACAAGGATCTCGACACGCTGAAGGACTTCATCGGCGAAAACGGCAAGATCACGCCGGCACGCCTGACGGGTACGAAGGCCCACTATCAGCGTCAGCTGGACACGGCTATCAAGCGCGCGCGTTTCCTCGCGCTGATGCCGTACACCGACCAGCACAAGGCCTAACAAGACGACGCGATAAGGAGCAATAGAATGCAGATCATTCTTCTGGAAAAAGTCGTCAACCTGGGCAACCTCGGCGACATCGTCAAGGTGAAGGACGGTTACGCACGTAACTTCCTGATCCCGAACAAGAAGGCGCGCCGCGCCACGAAGGACGCAATCGCCGAATTCGAAGTTCGCCGCGCCGAACTCGAAAAGGCCGCCGCCGAGAAGCTGGCCGCCGCTCAGGCAGAAGGCGAGAAGCTGAACGGCCTGACCGTCCAGATCGGCCAGAAGGCTGGCGTGGACGGCCGTCTGTTCGGTTCGGTCACGAACGCCGACATCGCCGAAACGCTCACGAAGCAAGGCTTCGCAGTGGAAAAGGCGCAAGTGCGTCTGCCGGAAGGCCCGCTGAAGATGGTGGGCGACCACCCGGTGCAAGTCTCGCTGCACACCGACGTCCTCGTCGACGTCACGGTGTCGGTGCTGGGCGAGCACGCCTAAGGCATACGAGCGACCCGTCAGGGCCGCTCGACCTTCGTTGTTCGAAAGAGGCAGGAGCCCCACGGCTTCTGCCTTTTTTTGTTGCCCGAACGCCTCGTGGCGTTTCTCGCTTTCCAGCTTGTTCCAGGTAGCCGGCTTGTCCGATAATTGCCCTCCATGAACGCGCCCAAAGATCCCCAGCTCGAGTCGCTGAAAGTCCCTCCGCATTCGATCGAGGCCGAACAATCGGTGCTCGGCGGCCTGTTGCTGGACAACAGCGCTTGGGACCGGATTGCCGACTTCCTCTCGCAAAGCGACTTCTACCGTTACGATCATCGGATCATCTTCGAGCATATCGGCCGGCTGATCTCGTCCACGCGGCCCGCGGACGTGGTGACGGTGTACGAGGCGCTCGGCACCTCCGGCAAGGCCGAAGAGGTGGGCGGCCTCGCGTACCTGAACGCACTCGCGCAGAACACGCCGAGCGCGGCGAACATCCGCCGCTATGCCGAGATCGTGCGCGACCGCGCCGTGCTGCGGCGCCTCGTCTCGGTCGCCGACGAAATTTCGGCGGATGCGTTCAATCCGCAGGGCAAGGAAGTGCGGCAGCTTCTCGACGAGGCCGAGGCGAAGGTGTTCTCGATTGCCGAGGACGGCGCGCGCGGCACCCAGGGCTTCCTCGAAATCGGACCGCTGCTCACGCAGGTCGTGGAGCGCATCGACACGCTGTACCACACCGCCAATCCGAGCGACGTGACCGGCACGCCGACAGGCTTCGTGGACCTCGACCGCATGACCTCCGGCATGCACGGCGGCGAACTGATCATCGTGGCGGGGCGTCCTTCGATGGGCAAGACGGCGCTCTCGATGAATATCGGCGAATACGTGGCCGTGGAATACGGCCTGCCGGTCGCGGTGTTTTCGATGGAAATGCCGGGCACGCAGCTCATCATGCGCATGCTCGGTTCAGTCGGGCGCCTCGATCAGCACCGCATGCGCACGGGCCGGCTCACCGACGAGGACTGGCCGAAGCTCACGCACGCCGTGCAGAAAATGAGCGAGGCGCAGATCTTCATCGACGAGACGGGCGGCCTGAACCCGATGGAACTGCGCTCGCGTGCGCGGCGTCTTTCGCGGCAGTGCGGCAAGCTGGGCCTCATCATCATCGATTACCTGCAACTGATGAGCGGTTCTTCGACGGGTGAGAACCGCGCCACCGAAATTTCCGAAATCTCGCGTTCGCTCAAGAGCCTCGCCAAGGAACTGGACGTGCCGGTGATCGCGCTTTCGCAGCTCAATCGCGGGCTGGAGCAGCGGCCGAACAAGCGTCCCGTGATGTCGGACCTGCGCGAATCGGGCGCCATCGAACAGGACGCGGACGTGATCCTGTTCATCTACCGCGACGAAGTCTACAACCCCGACAGCCCGGACAAGGGCACGGCCGAAGTCATCATCGGCAAGCAGCGTAACGGTCCGATCGGACCCGTTCGCCTCACGTTTCATGGTCAATACACGAAGTTCGACAACTTCGCCGGAGCGCAGAGCTTCTACGGCGGCGACTGACGCCGTTACCCTCCCTGTCAAGACGCCGCGGGCGGCATCGGGCGCCGGCGTGGTGCAAATGCCGCTTCCGTGTCCGGCGACAAGTGCGTCTCAGTGCACCTGACGCTACAATGTTGCCGCCTTATGACGGATATTTGACGGCTATTTTGCCGTTTTATGACGGCAAACCGAGACCCATTTCCAGGATTCCAATGTTCGGTCGATTCATGCCCACCGAGGGCAAGTTCTTCGAAATTTTCAACGCTCATGCAAAGTGCATGGTTTCCGCGAGCCAGGAGCTGGAGCTCCTGATCGACAACCTGGCCGACGCCGAAGTGCACAAGCAGAACGTCCAGACGGCCGAGAAGGCCGCCGACAAGCTCACGCACGAAGCGATCGACCTGCTGCACAAGACCTTCATTACGCCGCTGGACCGCGACGAGATCCACAAGCTGATTTCGACGATGGACGACGCGCTCGACCTGATGGAAGACGTCGCCACGGCCATTTCGTTGTACGACGTACAGGCGGTGACGGCTGAAGCGAGTCAACTCGCGCATATCTGCACGATGACGGCCCAGCGCGTCCAGACCGCCGTGGGGCTGCTCTCGGACATGAAGCAGGCGCGCGAGATCCTGAAGGCCTGCGAAGACATCGACCGGCTGGAATCGGACGCGGACCGCCTGCTGCGCTCCGCGATCTCCAAGCTCTTCCGCGAGGAAGATAACGTCAAGACGCTGATCAAGCTGAAAGCAATCTACGAATTGCTCGAGACGATCACCGACAAGTGCGAGGATGTCGCGAACATCATCGAAGGCATCGTGCTGGAAAACGCCTGAGCCCGCCGCGATGCAATCGATACAACTCGCCATCTGGGTGGTCGCGTCGCTCGTCGCCATCTCGCTGATTTTCGACTTCATGAACGGCTTTCACGACGCGGCGAACTCGATCGCCACGGTCGTGTCGACGGGCGTCCTCAAGCCGCAGCAGGCGGTGGCGTTCGCGGCCATGTTCAACGTCATCGCCTATTTCGTGTTCCACCTGAAGGTGGCGCAAACGGTGGGCAAGGGCACCATCGATCCCGATATCGTCGACCACTACGTCGTGTTCGGCGCGCTCGTGGGGGCGATCGGCTGGAACGTGCTGACTTGGTATTACGGCATTCCGTCGAGTTCGTCGCACGCGCTGATCGGCGGACTCGTGGGCGCGGCGCTCGCCAAATCGGGCTGGCACTCGCTCAACTTCGACGGCCTCATGAAGACCGTCGCGTTCATCTTCATCTCGCCGCTGCTGGGCTTCATCCTCGGCTCGTTCTTCATGCTGCTCGTGTCGTGGCTGTATTTCCGCACGCCGCCGAGCAAGGTGGACCGGCGCTTTCGCCGGCTGCAACTGATCTCCGCGAGCTTCTACAGCCTCGGCCACGGCGGCAACGACGCGCAGAAGACCATCGGCATCATCTGGATGCTGCTGATCGCCACGGGCTACGCTTCGGCCACGGCCGCCGCGCCGCCGATCTGGGTGGTGGGCGGCTGTTATCTGTCGATGGGGATCGGCACGTTGTTCGGCGGCTGGCGGATCGTGCGGACGATGGGGCAGAAGATCACCAAGCTCAAGCCGGTCGGTGGTTTCTGCGCCGAGACGGGCGGGGCGATCACGCTCTTCACCGCGTCCTGGCTCGGTATCCCGGTTTCGACCACGCATACCATCACCGGCGCGATTGTCGGCGTGGGAGCGACGCAAAAGCTCTCCGCCGTGCGCTGGGGCGTGGCCGGCAATATCGTCTGGGCCTGGGTGCTTACGATTCCGGCCTCCGCCGCGCTCGCGGCAGCGGGCTGGTGGCTGGGTCACCGCCTGATGTGACGCAATGCCCGGCGCGGCGGCAGGCCGCGCCGGGCAGCTTTTCGCGGATACCTCAGAGAATTGGTGCCGAGGCGCCGTCCATCGGGATGAGCGCTCCTGTCACATAGCTCGCCCGGCGGCTTGCCAGGAAGAGCGCCACATCCGCAATTTCCTCGGGTTTCGCATATCGCCCGAGCGGCACCTTGGCCTCGCCGCGCGCGAGCGCCGCATCTTTGTCGATTCCTTCCCGTCCTGCTTCCAGGATCAACGCTTCCTGCAGGCGCTCCGTGAGCGTCGCGCCGGGATTGATTGCGTTGATGCGAATGCCGTAGCGCGCATGATAGTGAGCGAGCCCCACGGTGGCGAGCATCAGCGCCGCATTGGCGGCGCCCCCCGCGATATGGATGTCGCTCGCGTACTTGCCGCCCATGCCGATGATGTTGACGATCGTGCCGGGCTCGGCGGCCGCGCCGGTTTTCACACGCTCCACCATGCGGCGCAGCACCTCTTGCTGCGGGTAGATGTACGGGAAGTACTTGGCTTCCATGGTCGCCTTGAAAGCTTCGGCGTCGAGCGTCTCGGGATCGTAGCGGCGGGCGGCGCCCGCGCTGTTGACGAGCACGTCGATCGGGCCGACGCTCGTCGAGACGTCTTCGACCACATCCGCGGCGCTGTGCGGTTCGTGCAGGTCAGCGCGCGTGAGGTGCACATGCAGTCCCTCGCTGGCCAGTTGTTCGCGCGCGCGGGCCAGATTGGCGGGATCGCGCGAGACGATGGCAACCCGCGCACCTTCTCTCGCAAACGCCCGGGCGCAGGCGAGGCCGATACCTTTGCTGCCGCCGGTGATCAGAACCACCTTGTTGTTGAGTCCGAGATCCATCGCTGCCTCGCTTGCCTCGCTACGAAAGGGGTATCAAGACGATAGCAGACACAGCGGGGAGCGCAAACCGCGTTGGCCGTCCGGCCAGGGGTCGTGGCGCTGCGCGAGGCACAGGGTGTCAGTCGCCGCCGTTGGCGAAGCGGGCGATGGGGTCGTCGCTCGATTGCGTGGGTGCGCGCTGTGGCGTGCCCGCCGTCGAGGCGCGCAGGATCTGCACCGGTTCTCCGGCCGGTGCGACGGCAACCGAACCGGCCCGCGCGGCCTGGCGCTCGGCTGTGGCGGCGGCCGGTGGCGGCGGCTCGAAGGCGTCCGCGGCGGCGTCGATCGGGTCGGGCTGCGCGCCAGCGGAAGGCAGTGCCGCGGGAGTTGCGGCGGCCGAAGTCGCCAGTGCGATGCCGTCATTGGCAGCCGCGCCAGCAACCGGTGCCGCCACGTTCGGCGTAAGCGCCCCGGCTTGACGCGCCTGTGTTTGGGCCGCGCCCAGTGTTGCGGGCGGCGGCTCGAACGCGTCAGCTTGAGCGGAGGTCGCCGGAGCTGGCGCCGCAACCGGGGCATACGCCGGCGCAGCCGCAACCGGCGCTGCGGCAGCCGTCAGGCGATTCTGATCGGAAGGCATTGTTCGCGCAGCGGGAGGCGCCGCGACAGCCGCCGCCACCACCGGTGCGGGCGCAGGCGTGACAGCGGTGACGGCGTCCGGACGCTGCGCCGGCGCGGACGCCTCCCACGTCGGCGTCTCGAACGGCGCCGGTGTCTGCCTCGGCGGCGCCATCCGGCGGATGCCGTCGAAGCGCTTCGCCCAGTAAGGGTTGGTCAGATAGTCGAGCCGCACGGTTCCACCGGTCGAAGGCGCGTTCACGAAACGCAGCTTGCCGACATAGATGCCCACGTGCGAATGCGCCCGCCCGGTCGTGTTGAAGAATACGAGGTCGCCGGCCGCGATTTCGTCGGGGTTGATGCTCTGGCCGCGCTCGCTCATTTCGGCGGTGGTGCGCGGCAGGTCCACGGAAGCCGCCCGCGCGAGCACGTATTTGACGAGGCCGCTGCAATCGAAGCCGCTGTCGGGCGTATTTCCGCCCCAGCGGTAGGGTATGCCCACCAGCCCCATGGCCTCGATCGAGATTTCCTCGCGGCCGATGCTGTGGTCGACGAAATCGGGGAAGCCCGGCGGCCGGGTGCGCCAGGCGTCGGCGGTCGTGGACGAACCGCTGCTGCGCGAGACCCTTTCCGGCGCGCTGGAGCAGGCAGCAAGAAAAACCACGATCAGTAACGGAAGCCAGAGTCGGCGCATGGAACAACGCTCGGGCGACGATATCCACCCGGGGGTAGCCGGTAATGCGCCGATGGTAGCCCGTCCAGCGGGGCGTTCGCAAGAATTCTTGATAATTTACTTGAAGTTCGTACGAAAGATGTTGCTTCCCGGGCACGTCGCGCCATGAAAAAAGGACCGTATCCGGCGATCCGGAACGGTCCTTCGGGTGAGGCTCAGAGGGCGTGAAACGCGCTTACAGGATGTCTGACGCGTAGTCCGCCAGACGCGAACGCTCGCCACGCGCGAGCGTGACGTGGCCGCTGTGCGCCCAGCCCTTGAAGCGATCGACGACGTACGTGAGGCCCGAGCTGCCTTCGGTCAGATAGGGCGTATCGATCTGCGCGATATTGCCGAGACACACGATCTTCGTGCCCGGACCCGCGCGCGTGACGAGCGTCTTCATCTGCTTCGGCGTGAGGTTCTGCGCCTCGTCGATGATCAGGTACTTGTCGACGAACGTGCGTCCGCGCATGAAGTTCATGCTCTTGACCTTCAGGCGCGAGCGGATCAGCTCCTGCGTCGCGGCGCGGCCCCATTCGCCGGCGGCGTCGTCGGTTTTCTGGAGCACTTCGAGGTTGTCGTCGAAGGCGCCCATCCACGGCTGCATCTTTTCCTCTTCCGTGCCGGGCAGGAAGCCGATGTCCTCGCCGACGGGCACCGTCGCGCGTGTCACGATGATCTCGTTGTAGCGCTTGTCGTCGAGCACCTGCGCGAGGCCGGCCGCGAGCGCCACGAGCGTCTTGCCCGTGCCGGCCTGGCCGAGCAGCGTCACGAAGTCGATGTCGGGATTCATCAGCAGGTTCAGCGCGAAGTTCTGCTCGCGGTTGCGCGCCGTGATGCCCCACACGTTGTTCTTGTGGTGGCCGTAGTCGCGCAGCGTCTGCAGGAGCGCCGTCTTGCCGTTGAGTTCGCGCACGATCGCGTGGAAGGCGGGCTCGCCGTTTTGCGGCTCCAGGTAGACGAACTCGTTCACGAGCATCGACGCGCATTCCGGACCTGTCACGCGGTAGTAGGTCGTGCCGGACTTCGTGTCCTGCCACGATTCCATGCCCTTCGCGTGCTTCGTCCAGAAGTCCTGCGGCAGCGCGCGGATGCCCGAGTAGAGCAGGTCCTTGTCTTCGAGAACCTGGTCGTTGAAATAGTCTTCCGCGGGCAGGCCGAGCGCATGCGCCTTGATGCGCATGTTGATGTCTTTCGACACCAGCACGACGAGCCGGTCCGGCCGGTCGCGCTGCAGCGCGCGCACGACGCCGAGGATCTGGTTGTCCGCCTTGCCTTCGGGCAGGCCGTCCACCGGATCGATGTGCGTGAGCGTGGTCTGGAAATACAGGCGTCCGAGCGCTTCGCGGCTGCCGAGGCGCGCCAGCGAAATGCCTTCGGAGATCGGGCCCGCATTCGCGACGAGCTGGTCGAGCGTGCGGCTCACCTGGCGCGCGTTGCGCGCCACTTCCGACATGCCCTTCTTGTGGTTGTCGAGCTCCTCCAACGTCATCATCGGCAGATAGACGTCGTGTTCCTCGAAGCGGAAAAGGCAGGTCGGGTCGTGCATCAGCACGTTCGTGTCGAGCACGAAGAGCTTGCGGACTTCGACACCTTCTTCGGGATGCAGGCGTTTCCTGGCGGTGCCGCGCGTGCCCGGTGCGGGCGTCGCGCCGGAGGTTTTGCCTGCGCCGGGTTTGTCGCTGCGGGCAACCGGAGCCTCGGTATCGGCATCCACTTCCATCGGCTGCAGGAGCGCCGCGGTCTGTTTGCGTTTGCGGGCGGTCGCGGGCGCCACGGGTTCGAGCGCGGCCAGCTCGGCGCTGCCGACGGGCAGCGGCACCGTGCGCAACGTCGTGGCGGCGTTGGCGGCCGGCGTCATTGGCTCGGCGACGCTCGCAGCGCCGTATTCGGCAACGTCGAGCGCGTCGTTTTCGCTCGCCGCCTTGCGCGTGCTGCGCGTGTTACGCGCGCGCGCCTTGTATTCCTCGGGCGGCAGCAGATTGCCGAGCTTGCTGGGGGGGGTAGGCAAAGGCATGGTGTCCCTCGAAAAAATCGGGTCGAGTGGGCGCGGTGTTAACCGTGCGGTGCGCTTTCGGGCGGCGCGCTCGGGTGCCGGGTGGGCGCCCGCCGCTGCCGCGCTGGGTGCGCGCTCAGGTCTGGAAATGCCGGTTCGCCTGGTTTTCGATCGGCTCCTTGGCGTTGACGCGCACCGGGTCGCTAAGCCGGTGCGACGTAGAGGGAGTGAGAGCAAACAAAAAAGCCGCCGCCCCGACTGACGAGGCAAGCGGCTTGACTGCTTCGCGGCGCGGCAGGGCTTGAGCGGTCATCCTGTGACCGTTGGCGAAACCGCGGCAATGCGAAAAAAAATGGGGTGGACAGGCACTCATTGCAGCCCAATATAACGCGCCTCAAAGCGCTTGTACAGCCTCCAGGACCTCGTCGACATGGCCCGGAACCTTGATGCCGCGCCACTCGCGGCGCAACACGCCATCGGCGTCGATAAGGAAGGTGGAGCGTTCGATGCCACGTACTTCTTTGCCATACATTTTCTTCATTTTGATGACGTTGAAGAGCGTGCAGAGCGCTTCATCGCCGTCCGATACCAAGGTAAACGGCAATTCGAGCTTGGCCTTGAAGTTATCGTGCGAGCGCACGCTGTCGCGCGACACGCCGACGATCTGCGCTCCCGCCTTCTTGAACTTCGGATTGAGGTCGCGGAACTGCAGGCCCTCGGTCGTACAGCCCGGGGTGTTGTCCTTCGGGTAGAAATACAGCACGACCTTGCTGCCTTTGAGGCGGGAGAGCGTGAAGTCGCCGCCGGTAGCGGGTGCGGTGAAGTCGGGAACGGGCTGGTCGACTGCGATGGGCACGAGGTCCTCCGGTTGTTATTGTCGGGCGTAGCGCGGGCGCGGCGCGGCGCATCGCCAGACCGGCGCCGTCCAGGACGCGAGAGAGACGGGAAAAGCGCGTGCGGACGGCGAATTCAGTCGGGCTGGACGATCAACTGGCCGGAGCGGCCGGTGATCTCGCCCCAGGTAACAGGGTACGATGGCAGCGAGTCGCGGTCCAGCGTCGCATGGTAGTCGCCCATCGTGGCAAACGTGTGGCCTTGCGCGCGCCAGCCCGCGAGCAACTGCTCGAACACCGGCGCGAGTTTCTGGCCTTCCAGTTCCGCATGCAGCGTGAACACCTGGTCGTGCGGGTTGTTTGCCGTGAGCTTGAGCATCCAGGCGGCAACGCTACCGGTGTCGACACCGTCCACGCCGAGCACTTCGTCGAGCGTGGGCAGCGTGGTCGGCATCTGCACGTGGCTCAGCGCTCGGCCTTCCACGACCGGCAGATACGGCGAGTGCCCGCGCCCGTCCGACGCGTAGCGCATGCCCCAGGCGTCGATCTGTTCGAAGGCGGCCTCGTTCATCTGCCAGCCGGCCGCGCCGTGCGTGACGGGCGGCGCGCCGAAGATCTGCGTGAAGCGCTCATGGCTCTTCTGCATCTCGCGCGCGGTCCAGTCGCGCTCGCGGCTGCGCACATTGTCCTGCCAGTACACATGGTCCCACGTGTGGATGCCGCATTCGAAACCGGCTTCGTGGATCGCACGCATCTCGGCCGCGGCGCGCACGCCGATGTCGGGGCCGGGCAGCAGCACGCCGTACATCAACTGTTTCACGCCGTAGTGCTCGACCACGGACGTACGCGACACCTTCTTCAGAAAGCCTGGGCGAAACACGCGGCGCAGCGCCCAGCCCGTGTGGTCCGGGCCGAGGCTGAAGAGGAACGTTGCGCGCGCCTTGTAGCGGTCGAAGATGCGGGCGAGATTCGGCACGCCTTCGCGCGTGCCGCGCAGCGTGTCGACGTCGATCTTGAGGACGATGCGGGCCAAGTGGCAGGGTCCTTCGCGTGAGGCGTTATTGCTGCTCGACGAGGGCGCGCGCCTCGGCCACATGGCCGCGATACGCCTCGAAGATCTTGCGCAGCGCTTCGTCGAAGGTCGACTTCGGCGCCCAGGCGAGCTCCTGCATCGTGTTGTCGATCTTCGGCACGCGGTTCTGCACGTCCTGGTAGCCCGCGCCGTAGTACGCGCCCGACGAGGTTTCGACGAGCTGCACCTTCTTCGCCGTTTCCGCGTACTCGGGAAACTCGGCGGCGAGCGCGAGCATCTTGTGCGCGAGTTCGCGCACCGAGAAGTTGTTGGTCGGGTTGCCGATGTTGTAGATCTTGCCCGAGGCCACGCCGTTCTTGTTCTCGATGATCTTCATGAGCGCTTCGATGCCGTCGTCGATGTCGGTGAACGCGCGCTTTTGCGCGCCGCCGTCGACGAGGCTGATGTTCTCGCCGCGCACGATGTGGCCGAGGAACTGCGTGACGACGCGCGACGAACCTTCTTTCGGCGTGTAGATCGAGTCGAGGCCCGGGCCGATCCAGTTGAACGGACGGAACAGCGTGAAGTTCAGGCCTTCCATGCCGTAGCCCCAGATCACGCGATCCATGAGCTGTTTCGAGCACGCGTAGATCCAGCGCGGCTTGTTGATCGGGCCATAGGTCAGCGCCGAGGCGTCCGGGTCGAACTGCTCGTCGGAGCACATGCCGTAGACCTCGGAGGTCGAGGGGAACACGAGGTGCTTGCGGTACTTCACGGCCGAACGCACGATGGGCAGGTTCGCCTCGAAGTCGAGTTCGAACACGCGCAGCGGCTGCTGCACGTAGGTGGCGGGCGTGGCGATCGCGACGAGCGGCAGGATCACGTCGCACTTCTTGACGTGGTATTCGACCCACTCCTTGTTGATCGTGATGTCGCCTTCGAAGAAGTGCATCCGCTCATGCTTGACGAGATCGCCGAGGCGGTCCGTTTGCATGTCCATGCCGAACACTTCCCAGTTCGTGGTTTCGAGGATGCGCTTGGAGAGGTGGTGGCCGATGAAGCCGTTCACACCCAGGATCAGGACTTTTTTCATTGACGGGAAGCGGATGAAGTGAGTTCGGCGAACGCGGCGGGCGTGATGACGGTTTCTTCACCGCTTTCATTTCGCTGGTGCCGCAGTTCGTGGATCGCGATGGCGCGGCCATCGCCGCAGAGGGCGAAAAGCGCATTATCGCTTACGTGGATACCGGGGGGCAATCTGCCCGACTGTGCGCCCGGTTGCGACAGCGCCGCCGGCGTCGCGCCCGGCCGGGCCAGGCGCGCGCGGGCAATCACGAAGCGCTCGCCGCCGATATCCGTGAACGCGCCCGGATAGGGCGGCGCAACGGCGCGGATCAGGTTGTAGACCTGCTGGGCGCTCTGGCCGAAGTCGATGCGGCCGTCTTCCGGCTTGCGGCCGCCGAAGTAGCTGCCCTGCGAGAGATCGTTCGGCAGGTGCGGCGCTTCGCCGGCGACCAGCGCGGGCAGCACGCGCCAGAGCGTTTGCTCGGCGGCCACCGTCACCTTGTCGAAGACCTGCGCGGCCGTGTCGTCGGGCAGGATCGGCACCGGCGTTTGCGCAACAATCGCACCCGCGTCGGGCTTCGCCGCCATTTCGTGCAGCGTCGCGCCGGTTTCCGTTTCGCCGTTGAGCACCGCCCAGTTGGTCGGCACGCGGCCGCGGTACTTCGGCAGCAGCGAGCCGTGCATGTTGTACGCGCCGCGCGCGGCAAGCGCGAGCAGGTCGGTCGGCAGCATGTGCCGGTAGTAGAACGAGAAGATGAAGTCCGGGCGCGCCGCGGAAACGGCTGCGCGCAACTCGGCGCTTTTCGGGTCGGCGGGCGTGACGACGTCGATGCCATGCGCTTCGGCCATCGATTTCACGCTGCCGAACCAGATGTTTTCGGTCGGGCTGTCTTCGTGAGTGACCACGAGCGCGACGTCCACGCCGCCTGCGAGCAGCACCTGCAGGCAGCGTACGCCGACGTTGTGATAAGCGAAAACGACGGCGCGCGGTTTCATTTCTGCATCCCCATGCCTTGCGCGGCGGACTGCACGGGCTGGACCAGGTCCTGGCGCGGTGCGGCGGCGATGGCCTCGCCGTTGCGCTCTTCGAGGATGGTCTGCACGAGATAGCGCGGACGCGCCCGCACCTGCTGGTAGATGCGGCCGATGTACTCGCCGAGCAGGCCGAGCGCGAAGATGATCACGCCGAGCAGGAAGAACGTGATGGCGAACAGCGTGAACACGCCTTGCACTTCCGCGCCGATGATGAAGCGCCGGATCAGCAGGAGGACGAAGAGGCCGGCCGAGCCGAGCGAGAGGATCACGCCGATGAACGACAGCCACTGCAGCGGCACGACGGAGAAGCCGGTGACGAGGTCGAAGTTCAGGCGGATGAGGCTGTAGAGCGAGTACTTCGATTCGCCCGCGAAGCGCTCTTCGTGCGCGACCTCGACCTCGACCGGGTTCTGCGCGAACGTGTAGGCAAGCGCCGGGATGAACGTGTTGATCTCGCCGCAGCGGTTGATGGTGTCGATGATGTGGCGGCTGTAGGCGCGCAGCATGCAGCCCTGGTCGGTCATCTTGATGCGCGTGATGCGCTCGCGCAGACGGTTCATCATCTGCGAGGCCTTGCGGCGCCACAGGCTGTCCTGGCGCTGCATGCGGATGGTGCCGACGTAGTCGTAGCCTTCGCGCATCTTCTCGACGAGCTTGCCGATTTCTTCGGGCGGATTCTGCAGGTCCGCGTCGAGCGTGATGACGATCTGGCCGCGGGCCTGCTCGAAGCCCGCGAGGATCGCCATGTGCTGGCCGTAGTTGCCATTGAGCAGGATCACGCGCGTGGTGTCGGGACGCGCTCGGAACTGCTCCGCGAGCATCGCGGCCGAGCGGTCGCGGCTGCCGTCGTTGATGAAGATGATTTCATACGCGGCGCCGAGCTTGTCGAGCGCCGGGTACAGGCGCGCGAACAGCGCCGCGAGCCCGGCTTCCTCGTTGTAGACCGGAATGATGACCGAGACTTCCGGCTCTAGCCTCGTCAAGGTGCGTTGTTCCGTTTGACTCATGAGTGCGTCTTTTCCGTATGTATTCGTAGCGCTTGCGCGTGGTGTATCGGTCACGTGTACGGATGCCTTTCCCTGTCAAGGCTTCGGCCCGCGTCCGTACGCGCGTGCTGCTGTGGCCGGCAAGCCAGGTTTTCAGCCCTGGCTGTACTGCTCGCAAATTTCGTTCACGGCGCGGCACACGCGCGCCACGTCGTCTTCCGTCATCTGCGTGAAGAGCGGCAGCGTGACCGTGGTCGTGCCGAACCGCTCGGCGTGCGGGAACATGCCCGCCTTGAAGCCGCGCTCGCGATAGAGCGTGAAGAGGTGGATCGCCGGGTAGTGCACGCCCGAGCCGATGCCACGTTCCTTCAACTGTTCCATGAATCCCGCGCGGCTCAAGGTGAGGCGTTCGAGCGGCAGCGTGATCTGGAACATGTGCCAGTTGCTGTTCGCGAAGTCCGCCACCGGCAGGCCGACGCCGAGCTTCACGGCCGCGCCGCCTTCGAAGCGCGCGAAGTACGCGCGCGCCAGCTTGCGCCGCTGCTCGATGAAACGCCCGAGGTGGCGAAGCTGGCCGAGGCCGACGCGGGCCGCGACATCCGTGAGATTGTACTTGCCGCCGAGCACGTCGCAGTCCATGCCGTCGAAGCCGGTGCGCGTGACGCCCTGCAGACGGTACTTCTGGGCGAGCACGGCCTCGGCCTCGTCATTGAGGACGAGTGCGCCGCCCTCGATGGACGTGAGGTTCTTGTTCGCGTGGAAGCTGAACGAGACGATATCGCCGAGCGCGCCGATGCGCTTGCCGTTCCACGTTGAGCCGAACGCCTGGGCCGCGTCCTCGACCACGCGCAGCTTGTGCTGGCGGGCGATGGCGTAGAGGCGGTCCATGTCGACGGGCAGGCCCGCGAGGAACACCGGGATGATGGCCCTGGTGCGCGGCGTGATGACAGCTTCGAGCTTGTCGAGGTCGATGTTGCGCGTGACGGGGTCGATGTCGGCGAAGACGGGCGTGGCGCCCACTTCATAGATCACGTTGCTCGTCGCGACCCAGGAGGCCGGCGTGGTGATGACCTCGTCGCCGGGGCCCACGCCCGCGATGCGCAGGCCGATTTCGAGCGTGGCCGTGCCCGAGTTGAAGGTGCGCACCGGACGGCCGCCGCAGAATTCCGAGAGGGCGGCCTCGAACGCCTGGTTCTGCGGACCGGTCGTGATCCAGCCCGAACGCAGCACGTCGACGACGCCCTGAATGGTTTCTTCGTCGATCTCGGGCCTGACGAACGGCAGGAACGCAACGCTGGACTGGGTCATGGGTGCAGGGCTCGTGAAAAAATGGGACGAAGCGCAAGGCGGACGGCAAGCCTTGCTGAATTGTAATGTTGAGGCGCAATGCGCCGGCTGCAAGTTCCTGGCGCGCGGGAGCGCACACTAGCTGCGCGCGAGCACCACCACGCCAATCAGAATGATGCCGATGCCGACAAGCCGCTGGACGGTGAGCGGCTCGCCGAACAGGTACCACGCCGCGAACGCGTTGACCACGTAGCCGAGCGAGAGCATCGGGTAGGCGATCGAGACGTCCACACGCGACAGACCGACGATCCAGACAACTACGCTCACCACATAACAGCCCAGCCCGCCGATGATCGGCAGTTGGGTGGCAAGCTTCAGGCCGATGGGCAGGATGTTCGCACGGCTGAATTCGAAGTGTCCAACGGCATTGACACCGGCCTTGAGCAACAGTTGCGCGCACGCATTCAGGGCGACGCCGGCAAGGATGCAGAAGAGGGATATCGGATTCATCGGGCGGGTCCGGCTATATATAGGGTCAAATTTTTAGGGGTCAAACTCTTAGGGGTCAAACTCTTAGGGGGCAAATTCTGAGGCTGGTGCGGCATCGGCTTCCGGTTTGCCGGCTGCGCCCGGGCGCGATTATCGCTCAGGCGCCGCACCCGGCCGCCGCCGTGTCAGGGCGAGTCAGGCTTTTCGACGATGACGCGGCGGGTGTCGCGGGCGACCACCTGCATCGGCAGACCCTGCGCGGCCAGTTCGCTGTAGCGCTGGGCCGGAATCAGCGCCAGCGCATAGCGGTCGGCCTTCCAGCGCTGCTCCCAGTCGGCGATGGTCGGGATCCATTTATTGGGTTCCTCGGAAATGCCGAAGGCGAGTTCGTCGGTGACCTCGACCATCGTCATGGTGTGGCGCACGTAGAACGGCAGTGTGTGATCGAGCACGCCCACCGAGTAGAACGGCGTATCGGGCGGCAGCTTCGCAATGGCGGCGCGCACGGCCGGCGCGAGCGGCGCGCCCGAACTGAGCGTGCCGAAGACATCGTGGCCCGTGCCGGCAATCGTGGCGAGCAGGAGCCAGGCGGCGCCCTGGGCAAGCGCCGGCGCGGCGGCGCCGGTGCCCGGCGTGCGCTTCGCGCGGTTCAGCCACAAGCCGACGGCCGTCGCCACGAACGCGACCGCGGCCGCCGCGAACACCCAGACCTGGAACTCGCGGTAGAGCGCATTCGGGTTGCGCGCATCGCCGAGGCGCGTCAGGTAGAACGAGCCAAAGGCCAGCGCCAGGCAGAGGAACAGGTAGCCGGCCAGGTGGCGGCGCCACTGTTCCCGCTTCATCAGCGGCAGGTAGAGGCCGATCACGAGCGCGAGCGGCGGGGCGATCGGCAGCGTGTATGAGATCAGCTTCGAGTGCGAGGCGCTGAAGAAGAGGAAGATGAAGGCGCTCCAGACCAGCATCAGCGTGACGGGGGCGAAGCCGTTGGGCTGGCGCGGCGTGGCGAGCGCGTGGCGCAGGCTCTGCACGCTCACGGAAAGCCACGGCAGAAAGCCCACCAGCATGACTGGCACGAAGTACCAGAATGCGCCGGGGCGGTTCTGCTCGGGCGTCAGGTAGCGGCGGAACTGCTGGACGATGAAGAAGAAGTTGAAGAATTCGGGGTTGCGCTCCTGCACGAGGACGAACCACGGCGAGACGACCGCGAAGAACATGATCAACCCGCTCACGAGGTAGAGCCGCTTCCAGAGCGCCCAGTCGCGCGAAACGAAGGTGTAGAGCACGAGCACCGCGCCGGGCAGGATCAGGCCGATCAGGCCCTTCGAGAGCACGGCGAGGGCCATCGCGGCCCAGCAGACCCACATCCACAGCCGCACCTGGCTCTTTGGCAGGCCGGGGCGCTGGGCGAGCAGCAGGGCGCAGAGCGTGAGCTCCATCCAGAACGACAGGCCCATGTCGAGCGTGTTGAAGTGGCCCATCAGGTACCAGTACGGCCCCGTGGCCAGCACGAGCGCCGCGAAGAAGCCCGTCGCCGCGTTGAACACGCGCGCGCCCGTAAAGCCGATCAGCAGGACGCCCGCGAAGCCCGCGAGCGCCGTGTAGAGGCGCGCCTGCCATTCGCCGAGGCCGAACCACGCGAACGTGAGCGCGTTCGCCCAGGTCTGCAGCGGCGGCTTCTCGAAGTACTTGTAGCCGTTGTAGCGCGGCGTGATCCAGTCGCCGGTGGCGAGCATTTCGCGGGCCATTTCGGCGTAGCGGCCTTCGTCGCTGGGCAGCAGGTGGCGCCAGCCGAGCGGCACGAACCAGATCACGGCGAGCGCCACGATGAGGAGCAGGATCGCAGCGCGGTTGAGCGGGGGCCTCGAAAGCGTTTCGTTCATGGTTCCAGACTATTATGGCGTTCGGGGTTCGTGAAGCATGGCGGACCGTTGTCGACTCGCGGCGCCGGCCGCGCGTCGGCGCGGCGCGCAAGTGTACGTCATCGCGCGGCTCGTGGGCTTAATGCGGGCTTAAGGCACGATCAACACGATCGAGGCTCGAACAGGATCAGGGTTCGATCAAGAGCGCGGCGGCGACCCGGCGGCCCTCGGCCATCAGGATGTTGTAGGTGCGGCAGGCCGCCTGGATGTCCATTGCCTCCACGCCGATGCGCTTCGCCGCAAGCGCGGCCGTCAGGCGCGGATGCGGAAAGCGCAGGCGGGAGCCGCTGCCGAACAGCACCACTTCCGGCGCGTTCGGCAGCAGCATTTCGAAGAGTTCGGGAGTCAAGGCATCGAACGCATTCACCGGCCAGGGGACGACTGGCACGTCGGGCAGGACGATGATGCTGCTTTCGTGGCGTTCGAGATTGATTTCGACGTAGTCGGTGCCGTAGCCGGTGACGGTGTTGAGGGCGCCGCTCGAGTCCTGGTGTAGTTTCAAAACGGGTTTCCGGATTGTCGCGGTTCGGGTAACGCCGTGGCGTCTTGCGCATTGCGGAAGTTGACCAATATCCGCTAAATTATAACTTTTTAGCCGCTGCTGCGGCGTTCCACGCTTCGCGCGCCGTCGCCACGAGCTGTTCGGCCGCTGCTCGGCCTGCCGTCAACAAGAGGCAATACACCACGAGGCAACCCCGGGGGACACCACCCAGGACGGGACAAGACGTGCGCCCGGCGTCAGCCGTGGCCACCGTCCTTCGCTGCGGCCCGCGTTTTGACCCCATCGATCAACCTTGTCGATGTCCCGGCCTGGCCGGTGGCGCGCGGGTGCCCACGGGTGTCTGGCCCGATCTAGCCCACTTTATTAACCGGATTGCCCGCTTTGAAACCGATCCTGAAATCCAACAAACTCCAGAATGTCTGCTACGACATTCGCGGACCGGTGCTCGAACATGCGAAGCGCCTCGAAGAAGAAGGCCACCGCATCATCAAGCTGAATATCGGTAATCTCGCCCCGTTCGGCTTCGACGCGCCGGACGAGGTCATTCAGGACATGATCCTGAACCTGCCAAGTTCGTCGGGCTATTCGGATTCGAAGGGGGTGTTCGCCGCGCGCAAGGCGATCATGCATTACGCCCAGCAAAAGGACATCAAGGGGGTCGAGCTCGACGACATCTACATCGGCAACGGCGCCTCCGAACTGATCGTGATGGCCATGCAGGCGCTCCTGAACGACGGCGACGAAGTGCTGCTGCCGGCGCCCGACTATCCGCTGTGGACGGCCGCGGTGAGTCTGTCGGGCGGCACGCCGGTCCATTACATCTGCGACGAATCGAACGCGTGGATGCCCGACCTGGACGACATTCGGGCGAAGATCACGCCGAACACGCGGGCGCTCGTCGTCATCAACCCGAACAACCCGACCGGCGCGCTCTATTCGGACGACCTGCTGCGCGGCCTCGTCGCCATCGCACGCGAGCACGGCCTGATCCTGTTCGCCGACGAGGTCTACGACAAGATCGTCTACGACGGCAAGACGCACACGGCGCTCGGCTCGCTTTCCGAAGACGTGATCACGGTCACGTTCAACAGCCTGTCAAAAAGCTATCGCGCGTGCGGCTACCGCGCGGGCTGGATGTTCCTTTCCGGCATGACGGGCGAGAACCGCCGCCACGCGAAGGACTACACGGAAGGCCTCGGCATTCTGGCGTCGATGCGCCTGTGCGCGAATGTGCCGGGCCAGTACGCGATCCAGACGGCGCTGGGCGGCTACCAGAGCATCAACGAGCTGATCCAGCCCGGCGGGCGCCTCTATCGCCAGCGCGAACTCGCCTATGAGATGCTGACGGCGATTCCCGGCGTGAGCTGCGTGAAGCCCGAGGCGGCGCTTTACATGTTCCCGCGCCTCGACCCGAAGCTTTATCCGATCCAGAACGACCAGCAGTTCATTCTCGACCTGCTGCTGCAGGAGCGCGTGTTGCTCGTGCAGGGCACGGGTTTCAACTGGAAGCAGCCGGACCACTTCCGGGTGGTGTTCCTGCCGAACGTGGACGACCTGACCGATTCGATCAACCGCATCGCGCGTTTCCTCGACGGCTATCGCAAGCAGCACGGCAACTGAATCCCGATTCCCTTTCAAACTCTTAGACGAACACACGCTGCATGGAACCGATCAAAGTAGGTCTCTTGGGCTTCGGCACGGTGGGCAGCGGCACCTTCACGGTACTGCGCCGCAACCAGGAAGAAATCAAACGCCGCGCGGGCCGCGGCATCGAGATCGCGCGCATTGCCGTGCGCAATCCGGCCAAGGCGACGGCGGCGCTCGGCAGCGAGGCCGGCACGGTCGAATTGACGACCGACTTCAACGCGGTGGCTGACGATCCGTCGATTTCGATCATTGCCGAAATGATCGGCGGCACGACGCTCGCGAAGGACCTTGTGCTGCGCGCCATCGCGAACGGCAAGCACGTCGTCACCGCGAACAAGGCGCTGCTGGCGGTCCATGGCACCGAGATTTTCCAGGCGGCGCGCGCGAAGGGCGTGATGGTGGCGTTCGAAGCGGCGGTGGCGGGCGGCATTCCCATCATCAAGGCGCTGCGCGAAGGCCTGACGGCGAACCGCATCCAGTACATCGCGGGCATCATCAACGGCACGACGAACTACATTCTTTCGGAGATGCGCGAGCGCGGCCTCGACTTCGCGACGGCATTGAAGGCCGCGCAGGAACTCGGCTATGCCGAGGCCGATCCGACCTTCGACATCGAGGGCGTGGACGCCGCGCACAAGGCCACGATCATGAGCGCGATCGCGTTCGGCGTGCCGGTGCAGTTCGACAAGGCCTACGTGGAAGGCATCAGCAAGCTCGACGCCATCGACATCAAGTACGCCGAAGAACTAGGCTATCGCATCAAGCTTCTCGGCATCGCGCGCCGCACGGAAAAGGGCATCGAGCTGCGCACGCATCCCACGCTGATTCCCGCCAAGCGCCTGCTCGCGAACGTGGAAGGCGCGATGAACGCGGTGGTCGTGCACGGCGACGCCGTGGGCACGACGCTTTACTACGGCAAGGGCGCGGGCGCGGAGCCGACGGCCTCCGCCGTGGTCGCCGATCTCGTGGACGTCACGCGCCTGCACACGGCCGACCCCGAGCATCGCGTGCCGCACCTCGCGTTCCAGCCGGACAGCCTCTCGAACACGCCGATCCTGCCGATCGACGAAGTGACGAGCGGCTACTACCTGCGCCTGCGCGTGGCCGACCAGACGGGCGTGATGGCCGACATCACCCGCATCCTGGCCGACAGCGGCATTTCGATCGACGCGCTGCTGCAGAAGGAATCGGAGCAGATCGACGCGCAGGGCAAGGCGGAAACCGACATCATCCTGATCACGCACATCACGGTCGAAAAGAACGTGAACGCGGCGATCGCGCAGATCGAGAAGCTGGCGACGGTGAAGTCGTCGGTGACGAAGCTGCGCATGGAAGGACTGAACTAAGGCGTATTTAAGGCGATGGCAATGAATTACGTATCCACGCGCGGCGCGGGCGCCGGCGAACATCACTCGTTCTCGGACATCCTGCTGGGCGGCCTCGCGCGCGACGGCGGCCTGTATCTGCCGGCGCAGTACCCGCAGGTCACGGCCGATGAGCTCGCGCGCTGGCGCGGTCTCTCGTACGCGGATCTCGCGTTCGAGATCCTCTCGAAGTTCTGCGACGACATTCCCGCCGAAGATCTGCGCGACATCACGCGCCGTACCTACACGGCCGCGACCTATTGCAACGTGCGCCACGGCGAGGACGCCAGCCGGATCACGCCGCTCACTACGCTAGGCGAGGAGAACGGCGCGCGGCTTTCGTTGCTCGAACTCTCGAACGGCCCGACGCTCGCGTTCAAGGACATGGCGATGCAACTGCTCGGCAACCTGTTCGAGTACACGCTCGCAAAGGCCGGCCAGCAACTGAATATTCTGGGCGCGACTTCGGGCGACACGGGCAGCGCCGCCGAGTACGCGATGCGCGGGAAGAAGGGCGTGCGCGTGTTCATGCTCTCGCCGCACAAGAAAATGAGCGCGTTCCAGACGGCGCAGATGTTCAGCCTGCAGGATCCGAATATCTTCAACCTCGCGGTCGAAGGCGTGTTCGACGACTGCCAGGACATCGTCAAGGCCGTCTCGAACGATCACGCATTCAAAGCGAAGCAAAAGATCGGCACGGTCAACTCGATCAACTGGGCGCGCGTCGTCGCGCAGGTCGTCTACTACTTCGCGGGCTATTTCGCGGCCACGAAGAGCAACGACGAGCGCGTCGCTTTTACGGTGCCCTCGGGCAACTTCGGCAACGTCTGCGCGGGCCATATCGCGCGCATGATGGGCCTGCCCATCGAAAAGCTCGTCGTGGCGACCAACGAAAACGACGTGCTCGACGAATTCTTTCGCACCGGCATCTACCGCGTACGCGGCTCGGCGGAAACATGGCACACGAGCAGCCCGAGCATGGATATCTCGAAGGCTTCGAACTTCGAGCGCTTCGTCTATGACCTGCTCGGCCGCGATCCGGCGCGCGTCACGCAACTCTTTCGCGACGTGGAGGAGAAGGGCGGCTTCGATCTCGCGGCGAGCGGCGACTTCGTGCGCGTGCAGCAGTTCGGCTTCGTTTCGGGCCGCAGCAGCCACGCTGACCGCATCGCGACGATCCGCGACGTTTTTTCGCGCTACAACACGATGATCGACACGCATACGGCTGACGGCGTGAAGGTCGCGCGCGAGCATCTGCAGCCCGGCGTGCCGATGGTCGTGCTGGAAACGGCGCAGCCGATCAAGTTCGGCGAGACGATTCGCGAGGCGCTCGACCGCGAGGCCGAGCGTCCGGCCGCGTTCGCCGGGCTCGAATCGCTGCCGCAGCGTTTCGAAGTCGTGCCGGCCGACGTCCAGCGCGTGAAGGACTACATCGCCGCCCACACGGCGGACTGATCCGGGCCGTTCCCGGACGATCGCGGCCCGAATCCGCGGCATACGAAGGACGCGGCGCAACGCCGCGTCCGCGCCGCTACAATAACGGCAGACCAACCGTTGAAGGCGGCCCCGCGGCCGCCTGCCAGCCGCTCCGATGTCCACTTCCCCCACTTCCGCACCGGCGCCGCGCGCGCCGATGCTTTCCACCGCCGACGCCCTTGCAACGCTGCTCGGCGCGGCCCGGCCAATCGCCGGCACCGCCGATGCGACCGAAACGCTGCCGACGCTCGACGCGCTGAACCGCGTGCTGGCGGTCGACGTCGTTTCGCCGCTCGACGTGCCGCCGATGCACACGAGCGCGATGGACGGCTACGCGGTGCGCGTGGCCGATCTCGTGCAGGGCAACCGGCATATGCCGGTGTCGCAGCGCATTCCCGCGGGCTACGCCCCGCAGCCGCTGGCGGCGGGCACGGCCGCGCGCATTTTCACGGGGGCGACCGTGCCGCCCGGCGCGGACGCGGTGGTCATGCAGGAGCAGACGGAAGCCGCGGAAGGCGAGGTGACCTTTCTGCACACGCCCAAGGCCGGCGAATGGATCACGGTGCAGGGCGCGGATATCCGCAAGGGCTCGGTCATCCTGCCCGCCGGCACGCGGCTCACGCCGCAGGCGCTCGGCCTCGCGGCATCGGTGGGCTGCGCGACGCTCGCGGTCGTGCGCCGCGTCAAGGTCGCAGTGTTCTTCACGGGCGACGAACTGACGATGCCCGGCGAGCCGCTGCGCCCCGGCGCGATCTACAACTCGAACCGCTACACGCTCAACGGGCTGCTGCGCAATCTCGGCTGCGAGGTAACGGACTACGGCATCGTGCCGGACCGGCTGGATGCGACGCGCGCGACCCTGCGCGAGGCGGCCGCCGGTCACGATCTGATTCTGACCTGCGGCGGCGTATCGGTGGGCGAGGAAGATCACGTCAAGCCGGCCGTGGAAGCCGAAGGGCGGCTCTCGATGTGGCAGATCGCCATGAAGCCGGGCAAGCCGCTGGCGTTCGGCGCGGTGCGGCGCGGCGAGACGGCGGGCGCGTCGGGCGACGAGGCGTTCTTCATCGGCCTGCCGGGCAATCCGGTATCGAGCTTCGTGACCTTCCTGCTGTTCGTGCGGCCGTTTCTGCTGCGCCTCGCCGGCGCGACCCAGGTGAATCCGCGCGCGCTTTCGCTGCGCGCCGATTTCACGCAGGCGAAGGCCGACCGGCGCAACGAATTCCTGCGCGCGCGCGTGAACGGGGCGGGCGGGCTCGATCTGTTCCCGAACCAGAGCTCGGCGGTGTTGACGTCCACGGTCTGGGGCGACGGCCTGATCGACAATCCGCCCAATCACGCGATCAGCGCGGGCGAGACGGTGCGCTTCATCCCTTTTACTGAATTGCTGTATTGAGCCGGACTTCATGAAGATCCAGTTGAGATTTTTTGCGAGCGTGCGCGAAGCATTGGGCGTGGCGCAGGAATCGGTGACGGTGCCCGACGGCATCGCGACGGTTGGCGACGTGCGCGGCTGGCTGCGCGCGCGAGGGGGCGCCTGGGCCGAGACGCTGGCGGAAGGCCGCACGTTGCGCATGGCCTGCAATCACGTCATGACGGAGCCGGGCACGCGCATCACCGAAGGCTGCGAGGTGGCGTTCTTTCCGCCCGTGACGGGCGGCTGAGGCGCGAGGAGGAGAGCGGCCATGCCCGTGCGCGTGCAAACCGAAGATTTCGACCTGACGACGGAGGTCGCGCAACTGCGCGCGCGCAATCCGGCGATTGGCGCTGTGGCGTGCTTCGTCGGCACCGTGCGCGATCTGAATGAGGGCAGCACCGTCGCGGCGATGGAGCTGGAGCACTATCCGGGCATGACCGAGAAGGCGCTCGAGCGCATCGTGGCCGAGGCGCAGCGGCGTTGGCCCGATATCGAGGTGCTGATCGTGCATCGGGTGGGCAAGCTCGCGCCGCTCGACCAGATCGTGCTGGTGGCGACGACCTCGATGCACCGTGGCGACGCGTTCGCGTCGTGCGAGTTCGTGATGGACTACCTCAAGACCGAGGCGCCGTTCTGGAAGAAGGAGGAGACGGAGCAGGGCGCCCGGTGGGTGGACGCCCGCGTGAGCGATGATGCGGCCCTCGCACGCTGGGGCGTGGATTCGGGGAATGGAGTGCAGGCGAAAGAGTAGGGCGCGGTCTTGATGCCCGAGGCGCGGAAATGCAAGATTCACATCGAGCATCTAAAACGCAACTAACAGCCATTCCGCGCTAACCACGCCACACGCGCGGCGAACCCCGCGCGCGGCGCTTCGAATCAATCCATCGCCTGGCCGACGATTTTCGCCGGAAACGGTTCGCCAGCCGGACGGACCGGCAAGTCGTGATCGTCGTCGACACCCGGCGGCCGGCGGCGCGGAGCGACGCGCTCGAGCAGCGCCTGCTGCTCGGCGGGAATGGTGTAATCCCAGCCGAAGCGGCTCAATTGCAGGCTCTGCGCGATTCTCAGGGCCGGTTCCATGAACTGCACGGCGGCAGCAGGCTGATAGCGCGACTCGACCGTATCGAGGAACAGATAGAGCCAGCGGCTGAAATGCCGGGGCTCGATGCCCGGCAGCGGTTGATGCACCTGCTGCACGTTGCCGCGGTAGCTTTTGGTGCCGAGGACGAGGCTGGTCCAGAAGCGGCACATTTTCGGCAGATGGTCGTCCCAGCGCCCCGAGAGCACGCTGTCGAAGACCGGACCGAGCAGGGCATCGTCGCGCACGCGGTCATAGAACGCGTAAACGAGTTCGCGAATGTTGTCTTCCGCGGGTTCGGCGTGCCGCGGGTCGGCGGCGCTGGTGCGGGTGGAGGCGGTGGAGGTCATCATGCTGCGGGCGAATCGGATGAGTTGGGTTCGGCTTGAACCCAACGTGCATCATACCCAGGCACGCTAAAATGTGCACCGTGCCTGCATGTTATTGTGCAGGCTTCGACGTTCTATCGTGCGCCGCCAGAATCATGAAGCTGACCGACTACACCGACTACTCGCTGCGAGTGATGCTCTACCTCGCGCTGCGCCGCGACGGTCTTACTACGATCCAGGAAATTTCGGACGCGTACGGCATTTCGAAAAACCATCTGATGAAGGTCGTCCAGCGCCTTGGCGAACTGGGCTGGGTGGACACGATCCGCGGGCGGAACGGCGGCCTGCGGCTGGCGGCGGATTCGCTCGCGCTTTCGGTCGGCGAGGTGGTGAGGCAGACCGAGAGCGACTTCGCACTGGTCGGCTGTTTTCCTGACGAAAACGGCGAGCGCCGCCACTGCGCGATCGAACCCCATTGCCGCCTCAAGTACGCGCTGGCGGCTGCGCGCGACGCATTTCTCGCCGAACTCGATCGCCATACGATAGGCGAACTCGCGCGACCGAAGACGGAACTGGCGGGCCTGCTCGGACTCGCGCCGATCGTCCTGGTGCGGCCTGAGAAAAGGGCGGTAACAGGGGCAACCGCGGGGACAACCGCGGGGACAACTGCGGGAGCAGCACCGCGTTCGCCGTCGCGCAAACACTGATTCGAGTTCTCGACCCGCCAGGATGACAATCGGCCGCATGGTTGCCTGCCACAGGCTCCAAGGCACGCCCGAGCCATGGAATCGGAAAATTTGACATAAACAAGGTTGAAACTGGCGCAATCCCCCTCAAATTTGGTGACAGTTAAAAATCTGGAGGTCTCGTTTTAAATGAGAATCGACAAACTCACCACCAAGTTCCAGGAAGCAATTTCCGACGCCCAGAGCCTCGCGGTCGGGCACGATAACCAGTACATCGAACCGGTTCACCTGCTTGCCGCGCTGGTTGCGCAGCAGGACGGCTCCGCGCGTTCGCTGATGTCGCGGGCCGGCGTGCAGGTGCAGGCGCTGCAGAACGCGCTCAACGACGTGATCAACCGTCTGCCGCAGGTGCAGGGCACCGACGGCAACGTGCAGATCGGCCGCGAACTGGCGGGGTTGCTCAATCAGGCCGACAAGGAAGCGCAGAAGCTGGGGGATAGCTACATCGCGAGCGAAATGTTCCTGCTCGCCGTCTCCGAGGACAAGGGCGATGCGGGTCAGATCGCGCGCCGACATGGCCTCACGCGTAAAGCACTCGAAGCGGCGATCGTCTCCGTGCGCGGCGGCGCGCAGGTCAACAGCCAGGATGCCGAAAGCCAGCGCGAAGCGCTCAAGAAATACACCGTCGACCTGACGGAGCGTGCCCGCGCCGGCAAGCTGGATCCCGTGATCGGCCGCGACGACGAAATCCGCCGCTCGATCCAGATCCTGCAGCGCCGCACCAAGAACAATCCGGTGCTGATCGGCGAGCCGGGCGTGGGCAAGACGGCGATCGTCGAAGGGCTCGCGCAGCGCATCGTCAACGGCGAAGTGCCGGAAACGCTCAAGGGCAAGCGCGTGCTGTCGCTCGACATGGCGGCGCTGCTCGCCGGTGCGAAGTATCGCGGCGAGTTCGAGGAGCGTCTGAAGTCCGTGCTGAACGACATTGCCAAGGACGAAGGGCAGACCATCGTATTCATCGACGAAATTCACACGATGGTGGGCGCAGGCAAGGCCGAAGGCGCCATGGATGCGGGCAACATGCTCAAGCCGGCGCTCTCGCGCGGCGAACTGCACTGTATCGGCGCGACCACGCTCGACGAATATCGCAAGTACATCGAAAAGGATGCCGCGCTGGAGCGCCGCTTCCAGAAGGTGCTCGTTGACGAGCCGTCGGTCGAGGCGACCATTGCGATCTTGCGCGGGCTGCAGGAGAAGTACGAACTGCACCACGGCGTGGAAATCACCGACCCGGCGATCGTTGCGGCGGCGGAACTCTCGCACCGCTACATCACGGATCGTTTCCTGCCCGACAAGGCCATCGATCTGATCGACGAAGCCGCTTCGAAGATCAAGATGGAAATCGATTCGAAGCCCGAAGAGATGGACAAGCTCGACCGCCGTCTGATCCAGTTGAAGATCGAGCGCGAAGCTGTCAAGAAGGAAAAGGACGAAGCCTCGCAGAAGCGTCTGCAACTGATCGAAGAAGAGATCGACCGCCTGAGCCTCGAATATAAGGATCTCGAAGAAATCTGGACCGCCGAGAAGGCGGCCGTGCAGGGCAGCGCGCAGATCAAGGAAGAGATTGACCGCGTGCGAGCCGAGATTACGAAATTTCAGCGCGAAGGCAAGCTCGAAAAGGTCGCCGAACTGCAGTACGGCAAACTGCCGCAACTCGATGCGCAATTGAAGCAGGTCACCCAGGCCGAGGCCGACGAGCAGAACAACCCGACGCGCCATCGTCTGCTGCGTACGCAGGTGGGTGCGGAGGAAATCGCGGAAGTCGTCTCGCGCTCGACCGGTATTCCCGTGTCGCGCATGATGCAGGGCGAGCGCGAAAAGCTGCTGCTCATCGAAGACAAGCTGCATGAGCGCGTGGTGGGCCAGGACGAGGCGATCACCGCGGTGGCCGACGCGATCCGCCGTTCGCGTGCCGGTCTTGCGGACCCGAACCGGCCGTATGGCTCGTTCCTGTTCCTCGGGCCGACCGGCGTGGGCAAGACCGAGCTGTGCAAGGCGCTGGCAGGTTTCCTGTTCGATTCGGAGGAACATCTCATCCGCATCGACATGAGCGAGTTCATGGAGAAGCACAGTGTCGCGCGTTTGATCGGCGCGCCGCCGGGCTACGTGGGCTACGAAGAGGGCGGCTATCTGACCGAGGCCGTGCGCCGCAAGCCGTATAGCGTGATCTTGCTCGACGAGGTCGAGAAAGCGCACCCGGACGTGTTCAACGTGCTGCTGCAGGTGCTCGACGACGGCCGCATGACCGATGGCCAGGGCCGCACTGTCGACTTCAAGAACACGGTGATCGTGATGACGTCGAACCTGGGTTCGCATCTGATCCAGGCGATGGCGGGCGAGCCGCAGGAAGCGGTGAAGGACGCGGTCTGGAACGAAGTGAAGCAGCAGTTCCGCCCCGAGTTCCTGAACCGGATCGACGAGGTGGTCGTGTTCCACGCGCTCGGCAAGGAAAACATCGAGTCGATCGCGAAGATCCAGTTGCAGCGTCTGCGCGAACGTCTGGAGAAGCTCGAAATGGAACTCGTGGTGTCGGACGAGGCGCTCGCGAAGATCGCCGAGGTTGGCTACGATCCGCTGTTCGGTGCTCGGCCGCTCAAGCGCGCGATCCAGCAGGAGATCGAGAATCCGGTCGCGAAGCTGATTCTCGCGGGCAAGTTCGGTCCGAAAGACGTGATTCCGGTCGATGTGTACGACGGCAAGCTGGTGTTCGAACGCGTCGTGCACTGAACGGCGTGTTATGAATAAAAAGGGCAGCGGAGCGATCCGTTGCCCTTTTTTACAGGCGCGGGAAACACCCCGCGCCACCCCACCGGCGCTTAAGCCTGCTTGTTTCCGCCGAGCAGCGACGCGAGGCCGCCCAGCGTGCCGAGCACGCTCTCGCCGTTGATCTGGCCGCCGCTAGGGACTTCGCCGTTGGGCGTGCCGGCGTTCACGACGTGCGGCAGTACCTGAGCGAGCAGGCCGCTCACCTGGTCGGGCTGCAAACCGACCTTCTGCGCGAGGCCCGCGACGGCATCCGAGCCCAGTACGTTCTGCAACTGGTCTCCGGAAACCGCCTGATTTTCGCCGTTGCCGACCCAGGACTGCACCACGTCGCCCAGGCCGCCTTGCTGGAACTTCTCGATCAGCCCGTTCAGGCCGCCGGGCTGGTTGTTGACGAATTCCATCGCCGTAGCGATGAGTTGCTGTTGGCCGCCGCCTTCTTGCGACGATCCGCCGAGCAGGGAACCGAGGGTGTCTAGCAGGCTCATGTCGATCTCTCTGGTAGTTGGCCGCCACGGAACGTGTGCGGCCGGAAAATGGGCGGCGCGTTATCCGGATGCCGGTTTGCGCGCCGTATTGCACGGTCTGTTGTCTTGATGCGCAGCGCTGTGCCGCGCACGGCGGGCATCAGGCGCCGGAAGCTGCCGCGGCCGAAGCGGCCTTGGCTTTCTTCGACTTCTTGCTCTTCTTCGCCGTAGTCTCCGAGGCGCCCGCCGGCGCGGAAGCCGCCGGGCCGGCCTCTGCGGCGCTTGCGGCCTCGGCTGCCTTCTCCTTCTTGCTCTTGTGCTTCGACTTGGTGGCCGTCGTTCCCGAGGCCGCATTGGCGGCCGGCGCAGCCGCCGTTGCAGGGCTGGACGCGGTCGCAGCGGCCGGGGTCGCGGCTGCCGTCTTGCTGCTCTTCGATGCGGCGGTCTTGCCGTTGCCAGCCGGCGGCGCCGACGAGCCGTTGATCGTCAGCCCCGCTGCTTCGAGGTTCTGCACCGACTTCGGGCCGATGCCCTTGACGCGGCTCACGAGATCGTCGGCGTCCTTGAACGGGCCGTTTTTCGTCCGCTCGTCGATGATCGCTTTTGCGTGGGCCGGGCCAATGCCCTTGACGGTTTCCAGCGCGGTTTCGTCGGCGGTGTTCACTTCGACAGCAGCGGCCGTCAGTGCGGACAGGGACAATCCGAGCGCAACGAACAGCATTAGCAGCTTTTTCAGCATGGCAATCACTCCATTGAGGGCAAGTCCAGTTAGCCGGGAACGGACGACGCATCCAGTAGTCGTTAGTGCTGCGCTACAAGAATAGGCCAGTTGGCGTATCCGTGAACGGGAAGCGCTCGATTTATACCGATCGAATTGTGGCAAGTAAATCGCGTCGCACAATTTTTAATACTTCTATGCAATGGCAACGCGGTCAGTGGGGGCGGGCGCAACGAAGAAGCCCGGCCCTCGGTTTCGCCATGCAGGCTCAGGCGCGATGCGGAGCGACGATCCCGAGCTTCGCGATGCGCCGGTACAGCGTTGCGCGCGAGATGCCGAGCGCCAGTGCGGCGGCATTGGGCCGCCAGTGGTGGGTACGCAGCGCGGCGACGATGCGCTCGCGCTCGTCGGCAAGGGCAGCGGCGCCCGTCTCGTCCGGTCCATGGACGGCGCCCGGCAACTGTGCGGCCAGATCGCCGGGCAGATGGCGCGCCTCGACACGCACGGTGTCGCAGACGGCGCAGGCGTAGCGCAGGGCGTTGCGCAGTTGCCGCAGATTGCCGGGCCAGGCGCAGGACGCCAGCCGCACGGCGAGCGCGCCGTCGAGCACGAGCGGGCGGCCGGCGGCCTGGGCTTCCTCTGCGAAGACCGTTTCGATCAGCGTGCCGATATCGCGTCGCTCCCGCAACGGCGGCAGCGTGAGCACGGCGCCGCAGAGCCGGTAGTAGAGATCCTCGCGAAAGTCGCCCTGGGCCGCCATATGCGCGAGATCGCGATGGGTCGCGCATATCACTTCGAGATCGACGCGTACCGGCGCCTCGCTGCCGAGCGGCACGACCTCGCCTTCGGCCAGCACGCGCAGCAGGCGCGTCTGCAGGGCGAGCGGCATGTCGCCGATTTCGTCCAGAAAGAGCGTGCCGCCGTCGGCCATGGCGATCTTGCCGCGCGCGCCGTGACGCCGCGCACCCGTGAAAGCGCCCGGTGCATAGCCGAAGAGTTCGCTCTCGATCAGCGATTCCGGCAGCGCGCCGCAATTCACGGCGACGAAGGGACGGTTGCGGCGCGGGCCCGCGTCGTGGATCGCGCGTGCGAATACTTCCTTGCCCGCGCCGGTCTCGCCGAGCAGCAGGATCGGCAGGCGCTTGCCCGCAATACGCTGGGCGATGCGGGCGTTCCCGGCGACGCACGCGTCCGGGCTGCGCAGAAAAGGCCCGAGCGCGCTGCAGTCGAGGCGTGCGTCGGCGCGCTCCTCGCGCAGTGGCACGGCGCCATGCAGGACGGCGGCGGCCGGTGCCGCAGTTCGTCCCAGCGGCGCGCGTATGCGCGCGTGGAGCGTCATGCCCGTCGCGCGCAGCCGCAGTGTGGCGATGGCCTCGATGCGGCCGAGATCGCGCAACTGGACGTGCGACGAATCGAAGATTTCGTCGATGTGGCGCGGCCCGTCAAGCCCCGCGATGCATTCGCGCGCGCGCCGGTTCGCGGCGACGACGTTGCCGTTCTCGTCGAAGGCGATCAGCACCTCGGGCTGGGCCTCGACGTAGTTGCGGCTCTGATGCCCGAAGAGGATCCAGCACGAGGACGTGCGGTGGAGAAAGTAGCCGTCTTCAATGAGCGTCGCGCTCTGGCGCACCAGTTGATTGACGATGCGCTGGCTGTCGCGGTTGTCGGGCGACTGGACGGCGGATGCATCGAGCACGCCGATCAGCTCGCCGCCCGGTGCGAAGATCGGCGCGGCGCTGCAGGTGAGCGTGGTGAAGGCGGCGCGGAAGTGATCGGTCTTGTGGACCGTGATGGGCGCGAGATCGGTCAGCACGCTCGCGATCCCGCAGGTGCCTTCCTCGCTTTCGGACCAGCACGAGCCGATATAGAGCCCCGCGTGCTTGAAGTCGTTGCGCCGCTCGCGGTCGATGCGGTAGTCGATGGTGACGCCGTGGGCATCGGTCAGCATGACGCAGTAATCGGCGTCGCGGATGGTCTCGTGCAGGCGCGAAAGACACTGGCCCGAGGCGCGCAGGAAAGCCTCCTCGCGCTCGCGGATCTCGCGCAGCTCGCCGGCGCTCAGGACGCGCGGACCGATCACGGAACCTGGGTCGAGCTGGTAGCGCTCGAACGAGCGTTGCCACGACGAGACGAGCCGCGTCGAATCGGCTGGCGCGGGGAGGCGGCCTTCGACGGCGCCGCGCACGCGCTCGGCGTGCCGGCTGGACGCAACGGGGTAGGGCATGGGCGGATCCTGGCTCTGGCGTCGGGCATGGCGAAGCATGCCCGGGGATTTTTTTGTAGCACATCTGCGCCGCGCAATCACACCGCACTGCAGCATGCGAGACGTCTGAGACGGTCGTCTCAGGTCGTCGCCCGTCATGCCGGTTGCGCGGGAGACAGGCCTGAGGCCTTGCCGGGCGGGGCCGCGGGCAGAACGCGGTCGCGCGTGCGTGCCGGGCCGTCTCGCACGTTTGCCGCTCGGCGTCGTGAGTGAGACGGCCGATCTGCGGTTTCGCCCGCGCCGATGAACCGGGCGAAGCGCGGCGCGGGCCGTCGCAAGCCGGTTTGCGGACGATGGCCGTCGCCTCCGGCTCTCTGGCACAACGCTTGCAGAGTTGGCGGACAGACCCGGCAGCCGAATGTGCCGGCATCTCAGCAACAAGATCGACAACAAGTTCGCGCCGCGCCCGGCGCGAACCGGAGACACAGCCCGTGCCGACGCCCGCAACTGTTGGCGTGATCGTCAACCCCGCATCGGGGCGCGATATCCGCCGTCTTACCTCGCATGCCTCGGTCTTTCCCACGGCCGAAAAGGCCAACATGGCCGTGCGCCTTCTTGCTGGTCTGGGCGCGCTGGGCGTCGCTCGCGTGCTGACCCTGCGCGATCAGACCGGCGTCGCCGCGCTGCTGCTGCGCGCCATCGAAACGCATGCCGCGGTCGCCGCGCACGAGCCCTGGCCCGAAGTCGAGTTCATCCCTCTGCCGATTACCGAGAGCGTTGCCGACACCCACGCAGGCGTCGCGCACATGGTGCGCGAAGAGGTGTCGCTGATCGCGGTGCTGGGCGGCGACGGCACCCATCGCGCGGTCGCCGCGCACTGCGGCGATACGCCGTTGCTCGCGCTCTCCACCGGCACCAATAACGCCTTTCCCGAGTTGCGCGAGGCGACAGTCGCGGGACTCGCGGGCGCGCTGGTCGCGACCGGCGCCGTGCCGGCGGACGTCGCGTTCACGCGAAACAAGCGGCTCGTCGCACGCTGTATCGAAGGGCCGAGCCGCGGGCGCGAGGAGATTGCCCTCGTCGATATCTGCGTGGCGCGGCAACCGTTCATCGGTGCGCGCGCCATTTCGGAAAGTTCGGATATCGAATCGATCTTCCTTGCTTTCGCCATGCCGGACGGCATCGGACTTTCCGCCATCGGCGGCGCTTTTGCACCGGTCGGACGCGATGCCGCGCACGGCCTGCACATGACCTTCGCGCCCGCAGGCGGGCAGGACGGCGTGCCGCTCATCGCCCCCATTGCGCCCGGCCGCATCGAACGGCTCACGCTGCGCACCTGCCAGCGGCTCGAAGCGGGCGTGGCGCTGCCGCTCGACGCGGGGCACGGCACGCTCGCCTTCGACGGCGAACGGGAAATCGAACCGGCGCGCGGCGATCGCTACGAGGTGTCGCTCGACTGGGGCGGTCCGCTTACGGTCGACGTTGCACGTACGTTGCGTTATGCCGCCGCGCATCAATTGCTGCGCGAGGCGGCGGCGAGGACCTTTTAACCTGCTTCACAACCCGACAGACAACCCAGGAGACAACCATGTCTGTTACATCCCAGTTGAACCGAGAGCAGTTGCTGAGCGCCTATCGCTCGATGCGCACGATTCGCGAATTCGAAGAGCGGCTGCACGTGGAGTTCGCCACCGGCGAGATCCCGGGCTTCGTTCACCTGTATGCCGGCGAGGAGGCGTCGGCGGTCGGCACGATGAGCCATCTGAACGATACCGACTACGTGGCGACCACGCACCGCGGCCACGGGCACTGCATCGCCAAGGGCGTCGACGTGCGCGAGATGATGGCCGAGATCTACGGCCGAGCCACGGGTTCGTGCCGAGGCAAGGGCGGCTCGATGCATATTGCCGATCTCTCGAAGGGCATGCTCGGCGCGAACGGCATCGTCGGGGCGGGCGGGCCGCTAACCTGCGGTGCGGCGCTCGCGGCCAAACAGAAGAAGACCGGCGGTGTGGGCGTGTGCTTCTTCGGCGACGGCGCCTCGAATCAGGGCGTGATATTCGAGTCGATGAACCTTGCTTCGGTATGGCGCCTGCCGGTGATCTTCGTTGCGGAGAACAACGGCTACGCGGAAGCGACGTCGTCGACGTGGTCGGTCGCGGCCGACAACATCGCCGATCGCGCGAACGGCTTCGGCATGCCCGGGGTGATCGTGGACGGCTTCGACTTCTTCGCCGTGCACGAGGCCATGGGCGAGGCGATTGCGCGGGCACGCAATGGCGGTGGCCCGACGCTCGTGGAGATGAAGCTGTCGCGCTATTTCGGCCACTTCGAAGGCGACGCGCAGACCTATCGCGCGCCCGGCGAGGTCCAGAAGCTGCGCGAGGAGAAGGATTGTCTGAAGCGCTTCGAGGAGCGCGCGGTACGTGCCGAGCTGGTGCGCGCGGACGACCTGCGCAAGGTGGACGAGGAAGTGAAGCAGTTGATCGACGACGCCGTGACGAAGGCCAAGGCCGCACCGTTGCCCGCCGACGAGGAATTGCTTACCGACGTATACGTGTCGTATCCCTGAACCCCCGACGCGTCACATCATCAGGATTCCAGATCAAGGAGACGAAAATGGCACGGAAAATCACTTATTCGCAAGCGATCAACGAGGCTCTGGCGCAGGAAATGGCGCGCGACGAGACCGTGATCGTGATGGGCGAAGACAACGCGGGCGGCGCGGGTTCGCCCGGCGAGCAGGACGCGTGGGGCGGCGTGCTCGGCGTGACGAAGGGACTGTACGGCAAGTTTCCGGGGCGCGTGCTCGATACGCCGCTCTCGGAGGGCGGGTTCATCGGCACGGCAGTGGGCGCCGCGGCCTGCGGGCTGCGCCCGGTGGCGGAGCTGATGTTCATCGACTTCATGGGCGTGTGTTTCGACCAGATCTTCAACCAGGCGGCGAAGTTCCGCTACATGTTCGGCGGCAAGGCCGTGACGCCGGTCGTGATCCGGACGATGTGCGGCGCGGGCCTGCGCGCGGCGGCGCAGCACTCGCAGATGCTCACCTCGCTCTTTACGCACGTTCCCGGCCTCAAGGTCGTGTGCCCGGCCACGCCCTACGACGCGAAGGGCCTGCTGATCGAAGCGATACGCGACAACGACCCGGTCATCTTCTGCGAGCACAAGCTGCTCTACGGCATGGAAGGCGACGTGCCCGAGGAGTCGTATTCGATTCCTTTCGGCGAGGCGAACATCGCCCGAGACGGCGACGATGTCACGATCGTCACGTATGGCCGCATGGTCCATTACGCACTCGACGCTGCGCAGAAGCTCGCGAAAGAGGGCATCGAAGCCGACGTGATCGACCTGCGCACGACTTCGCCGCTCGACGAGGAGACGATCCTCGAAAGCGCCCGGCGCACGGGCCGCGTCGTGGTCGTGGACGAGGCGAATCCGCGCTGCTCGATCGCCACCGATATCGCGGCGCTCGTCGCGCAGCGCGCGTTCCACGACCTCAAGGCGCCCGTCGGCATGGTCACCGCGCCGCATACGCCCGTACCGTTCGCGGGCGTGCTCGAAGACCTGTACATTCCCTCGGCGGAGAAGATCGCCGAAGCCGCACGCCAAGCCAGGAGCTGAAGTCATGCCGATTCACATGATCACGATGCCCAAATGGGGGCTTTCGATGGAGCAGGGCCAGGTGAATGGCTGGCTGAAGTCGCTCGGCGAGAAGGTGGCGAAGGGGGAGGAACTGCTCGACGTCGAGACCGACAAGATCGCCTCGGGGGTCGAATGCGCGTTCGAGGGCGTGCTGCGGCGGCAGATCGCGCAGGAGGGCGAAACCTTGCCGGTCGGCGCGCTGCTCGGCGTGGTGGCGGACGCCGAGGCGGCCGACGCCGATATCGATATGGCCGTGGCCGAATTCCAGCGCGATTTCGTGCCGGCCGCGGCCGCCGACGGCGATGCGGGGCCGCAGCCGGAAAAGGCCCAGATCGGCGGGCGCACGGTCCGTTATCTGAAGCTCGGCGAGGGCGGCGGGGTGCCGGTCGTGCTGATTCACGGCTTCGGCGGCGATCTGAACAACTGGCTCTTCAATCACGCCGATCTCGCTACCGGGCGTACGGTCTGGGCGCTCGATCTGCCGGGGCACGGCGAATCGGGCAAGGCCGTCGAGTCCGGCAGTCTCGACGAACTTGCGCAGAGCGTGACCGACTTTCTCGACGCGCAAAAGCTCGAACGCGTGCATCTGGTCGGGCACTCGCTCGGCGGCGCCGTGGCAATGACGGTTGCGCAGCGGGCGCCATCGCGCGTCGCATCGCTTGCGCTGATCGCGAGCGCGGGGCTGGGCGAGGAAATCGACGGCGCCTATATCGAGGGCTTCGTCGCGGCCACGAACCGCAACACCTTGAAGGCGCCGGTCACGAAGCTCTTTGCCGATCCCGCGCTCGTCACGCGGCAGCTCGTGGAGGATCTGGTGAAGTACAAACGGCTCGAAGGCGTCCAGGAAGCGCTCAGGAAGATCGCCTCGCAGGCGTTCGAGGGCGGGGTGCAGCGGCATGTCCTGCGCGAGCGGCTGGGCGCCCTTGCGCCTCGCGTGCTCGTGATCTGGGGCACGGCCGATCAGATCATCCCCGCGCGCCACGCGGAAGGTTTGCCGCAGGGCGTGCAGGTGCAGGTGATCGCGGGCCAGGGCCACATGGTGCAGATGGAGGGCGCCGCCGAAGTCAATCGCCTGCTCAAGGCCTTTTTCGACGAAGAGGCCTGAGCATGGACTCCGCCACGTTCGAAACGGCGCGCGAGGCTACGACCGCGCTCGGCCAGCACGGTTTGCGCAGCCGCGAAAAGCTCGCACGTATTCCCGTGAAGATCGTTCAGGCCGAGGCGGCGTTGCCGAAGCCGCCCTGGTTGCGCGCGAGGCCGCTGATGAGCGCAACGATCGCGGAGGTGGCGGCGGTGCTGCGCGAGCATCGGCTTCATTCGGTGTGCGAAGAGGCGATGTGCCCGAATATCGGCGAGTGCTTCGCGCAGCGCACGGCGACTTTCATGATCATGGGAGGGCTCTGCACGCGCCGGTGCCCGTTTTGCGACGTCGCGCACGGCCGCCCGGACCCGCTCGATGCCGACGAGCCGACCCATCTCGCGTCGGCGGCCGCGGCGCTCGGCCTGCGGCACGTCGTGATCACCTCGGTCGACCGCGACGACCTGCGCGATGGCGGCGCCGCGCATTTCGCGCGTTGCGTGGAGGCGGTGCGCGAGCGGGTGCCGGGCATCGGCGTCGAATTGCTGACCCCGGACTTTCGCGGTCGCGTCACGCGTGCGCTCGACGCGCTTTCGGTCGCGTGGCCCGACGTCTTCAATCACAACGTCGAGACCGTGCCGTCGCTCTATCGTGCGGCGCGCCCGGGTGCGGACTATCGCGGCTCGCTCGATCTGCTGGCGCGGGCGAAGGCGGCTTGCGCTTCGCTCGTCACGAAGTCGGGTTTGATGGTGGGGCTCGGCGAGACCGATGCCGAGCTGCTCGCGACAATGCACGATCTGCGCGCGCACGGCGTAGAAGTCCTGACGATCGGGCAATATCTCGCGCCGTCGCGGTTCCATTTGCCGGTGCGACGCTACGTGAGTCCGGAAGCCTTCGTCGCGCTACGCGGCGCGGGGCTCGCCATGGGCTTCAGGGAGGTGGTGGCCGGGCCGCTCGTGCGTTCGTCCTATCATGCGGCGCAGGCGGCGGGTTAGCGCCAGCCGAAGTGCGCCCGCGAAGGTGGCGCGGATTACGCCGGCTCGCGCAGATACCGCGTGCTAACGCGCGAAAGATAGAGCATGAGGCCGGCGCCCGCAATCGCGAGGCTTGCCATGTTGGCGAGCCAGAAGCCGCGCGCGCCGGTGGCCCATAGCGGCAGCGTGCCCGTCACGTCGAAGCCGAGCGCGTAGCCGCCGCCGAGTCCCACACCCCAGAGCGCGACGGCATAGATCACGGTCGGCACGACGGCGACCTTGTAGGCCCGCAACGCAAACGCCGTGGTGACCTGCAGCGAGTCGAAAACGTGATACAGCGCGACGATTGCGACGAGCGGCATCGCCCTCGCCAGCACAGCCGGGTCGGGCGTGTAGCCGCCAATGATCAGCGGCCGCAGCGCGAACACCGCGAGCGCGAAGCAGCAGGCAAGGCTGACCGCCGTCGCGATGCCGTGCCGCGCGAGCGTGCGCGCCTCGGCGGGACGATTGCCGCCCAGTGCCTGGGCCACGAGCGTCGAGGTCGCCACGCCGATGGAGAGCGGCGTCATGTACAGCACGGCGCCGATGTTGCCCGCGATCTGATGGCCGGCAAGTGTCGTCGTACCGAGGCGCGCGATGAAGATCGCCATGAACGTGTACGAGGTCACCTCGATCAGATACGAGAGCCCCATCGGAATGCCGAGCTTGAGCAGTTCCGCCTGGCGCTTCCAGTGCGGCCAGCAGAAGTGCCGGAAGATGCTGAACGGCGCGAATACGTCGAGGCGGGTGAGGGCGAGCGCCGCGAAGGCGGCGAGGGCCCAGTTGATCGCGGTGCTCGCGAGCGCGCAGCCGGGGCCGCCGAGCCCCGGCACGCCGAATCCGCCGAAGATGAGCCAGCGATTGAGCAGCACCTTCAGCACAAGCGCGCCCAACTGGAGAAACATCACGAGGCGCGGCCGGCCCACGGCGTTCGCGAGCGAACTGTAGATCCGGAAGGCGAGTCCGGCGGGCAGGCCGAACGCTAGCAGCCGCAGGTAGTCGACGGTACGCTCGCGCAGGGCTTCGGGGGCGCGGGCAAGGTCGAGCAGCGGACCCGGAAAATAGAGGATCGCCCCGCCGATCACCATCAGCACGAGCGCGAGCCAGAGCGCCTGGCGCACTTCTTCGCCGATTTCGGCGTCGCGCTGGGCGCCATAAAGCTGGGCAGCGAGCGGCTGCAGCGCGCTCAGCACGCCGGTGAGGCTGATATAGACGGAGATGTAGATCGAGGAACCGAGCCCGAGCGCTGCGAGGTCGAGGGCGGAGTAGCGCCCGACCATCGCCGTGTCGATCACGCCGAACGCAATGATCGCGAGCTGGCCGATCAGCACCGGCCATGCGAGGCCGGCGATGCGGCGGACGTCGCCGAGGACGGTGCCGCTCACCGCGGCCTCAGTTCGGACGCTGGCGCCAGATGCGGCGCTTCACGGGCGGCTGCGGACGGTCGATGCGCACGTACAGGCGGAAGCGCTCGTCGCGGTCGGCGGCGCGGCGGCCTTCCCAGACCAGCTTCCAGGCGAAGTTCGACATCGAACTCGGCTCGCCATAGTCCTGGGTGTCCTGGCGCAGGATCACGTCGCAGTCTTCGTCGAACGAGAAGTGCATCTTGCCGAAGTAGGCGAAGGTCGCGATCTGCGCGTCGCCAAGACGCACCGGCGAGATGCACGAGTAGTCGGCGGGCAGGTGCACCGCGATCTGCTGGGCAACGTCCTTGTAGGTCCGGCTGTAGTTGACGACGGGCAGCCACAGCGTCATGAGCAGCACCCACATCAGCGTGGTGCCCCCGCTCGAGAGCACGACGCTGCGCCAGAGCACCTTCGGATGCCGCGCTATGCGCCACTGCGCGAGCATGATCCAGCAAACCGTCACGGCCACGGCGCAGGCGAACGACAGAATCTTGAACTGCGGCGTGAATCCCGGGGCGAGGCGCGCGAGATTGCGCGCGAGCGGCGCGGGAAAGCCGGTCATGCCGGCGAGCCACACGAGCCAGACGAAGGTGCCGAGTATGGTGAAGCTCAGGACCGCGAACCAGTCGATGGCGTTGATCGCACCGCGCTTGAGCGTGGGCAGCGCGAACGCGGCGAGCACCGAGAGCGCCGGCAGCACGAGCATGAAGAGGCGGTTGGTCTCGTGGCTTTGCACGACCACGAGGATCAGCAGCGGCACGATGACCGAAAGCGGAATAGCGATATGCGGCGCGCGGCGCAGGCCGGCCCAACTGAACCAGGCCCACATCGCGAGCGGCCACGCGGGCCACGTGAAGAGCGGCAGGTTCTTCGCCGCGTAGCGCAGCACCGATCCCGGCGGCCCGGCGTAGGCATTGACGCTAGAACGGGCCCACTGGTTGAGGAACCACACGGCGTCGTCGGGATAGAGATGGAGCGCGAGGAACGGCCAGGACGCCGAAATCACGAGCGCCACCGGCAGCCCCGCGACGAGCAGCCAGCGCGAGCGCGTCTCCGGCGCGATGGCGAGCATCGCGAGCGTACCCACGAGCAGGGCGCCCACCTGCACCGGTCCGCTGGAGAGCATCACGACGCCGAGCGCGAAGCCCCACCAGAGCGCACCCTGGATCGGCTTGTCGATGGCGCGCACGATGCCGTACAGCAGCATCGCGATGCCCACGAACTGCATGAGCTGCGGCGTGGTTTCGTGGCCGCGTTCCGCCAGGCCGAAGCAGGCGAGCAGGACCAGCAGTGCGCCGTCGGCGAGGGTGCGGCCGTAGTCGCGCGGCTCGGGTTCGCCGCCGAACGCGTACTTGAAGGGCTGAACCTCGGGGCGCCGGCCAAGCAGATAGGCGCTGTACCAGACGAAGGCACAGGCGAGGCAGAACAGCACGCCGGTGGCGACGCGCGAGGCGTTGCTCGCGTCGACCCACGGCGCGAAGACGCGGATGCACAATGCGCCGAGCCAGTAGCCGAGCGGGCCGTTTTCGGTGATGTACTTGCCGACGAGGTTGGGCAGCAGCCAGTCGTGCGCCGTGCCGCCTGCCATCGTCCACATCACGCCGAAGCCCGCTGCGTCCTCGTTCTTCCACGGATCGCGGCCGAACAGGCCAAACGACGCGAAGACGATACACATGGTCAGCAGCAGCCAGCGCGGCAGCGCGCTGGTGGCAGAGGCGGTCAGTCGGATGGCTGGCTTCATTCAGTACGAGGTAGGCGGGTAACCGGACCGGCACGTGCTCGGCCGTCCCGAATCCGGCATTCTAGCCGGGCCGGTGAGTGTGCGTCACGGCGGACAGCCGGCCGAAAACGAAAGATAACGGCTCAAACAGGATGGTGCCGGCGGGCCTGGTGGAACGGGCAACGCGCGGGCAACAAAAAAGGGCAGCGATCGCTGCCCTTTTTGCGGGTTCGGGACCGGCGCGAGGGCCGGCGCAGACATTACTTCGCTGCCTTGCCCGAGGCGCGTGCGCCGAACTTCTTGTTGAACTTCTCGACACGGCCGGCCGTGTCCATGATCTTTTGCGTGCCCGTGTAGAACGGATGCGATTCCGACGACACTTCGATCTTGGCGAGCGGGTAGGTCTTGCCGTTGAACTCGGCGGTTTCGCGCGTCTGGATGGTCGAGCGGGTCACGAACTTGAAGTCGTTCGAAACGTCGATGAACAGGACTTCGCGGTAATCGGGGTGAATGCCTTCTTTCATGGTTTTTCCTTAAATCTGACGGTAGCCAACTCGCGTGCCCAGCCGCGCCATGCAGCAGGGCGCTTTTGCCCGTGCTTTCGCAATTCGCTTTTGCACTTTGTTCGGGCGCGAGCCACTTGCCTAAGGTCGAAAAACGGCGATTATGCCAGAAAATCAGCCGGTTGGCGAATTTTTGGGACTCACTCGCCATGGCTGGCGAGGATGCCGGTTTTCGCCGGATCCTGCCGATAGTAGCGTGCGAGCAGCCGGTAGAGTTCGGGATACCCGGCTTCGAACTCGTGCGGCTTCACGAACAGCGCCTCGCTGCATACCGCGAAAAATTCGGACGGATGGTCGGACGCGTAGGGATCGATCAGCGATTCGCGCTCGAAGCGCGCCCAGCGGCGCTCCGGTACGGCATCGACCTTGGCGCAGAACTGGTCGTAGGCGTTGTCGAACACGTCCGCCCAGGCGGGCGCGTCGAGCGGCGCGTGCCAGCGGCGATAAAGGGGCGGATGACCGTCCGTCTCGCCGTTCATCATGTCGATTTTGTGCGCGAACTCGTGAATCACGACGTTGTAGGCGTCGCTGCCGTCGGTCATCTGCGCGTCTTCCCACGAGAGAATGACGGGGCCGCCTTCCCAGGCCTCGCCGCTCGCGTCGTGCTCGACTTCGTGCACCACGCCGTCCTCGTCCTCCACGGTTTTGCGGATCACGAATTCGCCCGGATAGACGATCACGCCCACCCAGCCGCGATACAGGTCGAGCGAGAGGTTCAGCACCGGCAGCGATGCCTGGACGGCGATCGCGACCACCATCCGGTCGGTCAGTTCGAGGTCGTGGGCTGTCGAGAATTCTTTCTGCGCGATGAAGAGGCTCGTGAGTTCGCGCAGACGTGCGAGGCCGGCGGCGTCGAGATGGGCGAGGAAGGGCAGGCCGTCGAGCGTTGCCTGCCAGAGCGCGTCGTCGATCGCGTGGGTGCGCAGCGCTTTCTCGCGGCGGCGCGTGCCGAACCACTGGGATAGTTTCGATAGCATCGCCGGATCGTTTCGTGAAAGGAATTTCGTCGTCAGTTGATCTGCTTCTGCCAGGCCGCAAAGATACCACCGCAGAGCGCCACGCCGATGAGGAAATAGAAACCGTCGAGCGAACTCAGAAAACTGGCTTGCTGGGCCACCAGCCGGCTCATCTGTCCGATTGCGAGCCCGTGGGCTTCGCCGGGCGTGCTGCCGAGCGCCTCGAAGCCGCGCGTAAGTGTCGCAAACAGGTTCTGAAAGACGGGGTTGAACGGATTCACGAACTCGGCGAGACGCGATTCGTGCAGCGCCAGCCGATGCTGCTGGATGATGATGACGCTGGCCGTGGCGAACGAGATCGTCAACTGGCGCACGATGTTCTTGAGCCGGTAGCCGTGCGTGAATTCCTCGATCGCGAAGATGCTGAAGGTTACGTTGGCGACCGGCAGCACGATGAAGAGCAGCAGCAGACCGCGCACCAGCAGGGGCACGATGAGCCACGATTCGCTGACGTCGGGCGGCATCTGCGTCATCCAGAGCGAGACGAACGCGGCGAGCACGAAGCCGGGCACGATGATCCACTTCTTGCGCGTGACGGACTTCGCGTAGCGGAAATAGAGGAACAATGCCGAAGCCGAGATCAGCGACGTGATGCCCGTGAGCCGGCCGGCGTTTTCGACCGGATAGTTGAGTCCGCCTTCGAGGAAACGCGAGACGAGGTAGCTGAGCGCCGTGCTCTGGTAGTAATAAACCATGTAGAGCACGATGCCGACCTGAAAGGTCTTCTCGCGCAGCGCGTGCAGGCGCATGAGCGGTTTCGGATGATGCCACTGCTGCCAGACGAACCAGGCGAGCCCGCCGATTCCGGCAACGGTGAGCACGATCAGCCCGGGCGAGGTGCTGAAGAGCTCGAAGCGCACCTGCTGCATGGCGATCTGCAGCGCCCCCTGGGCGAAGGCGAAGATGATGTAGGGCCAGAAATGCGATTCGCCGCGTTCCTCGGGGAGCACATGGCCCGAGTCGGGCAGGGCGGCGAGCGCCAGCATGGCGAACAGCACGCCGGCCGGCGCCGTGCAGGCGAATAGCGCGCGCCAGTCGAAATGCGAGACCAGCAGGCCGCCCGCCAGCGGTGCAAGCGCACTCGAAAGCACGATCAGGATCAGAAACGCGCGGGTTGCCACGGGGCGCTGCTGCGGCGTGAAGCAGCTCTGGATGAGGATGCGGCAGGTGCCCATCATCGGGCCAATGAAATAGCCCTGGAAGCCGCGCGCGAACGCGAGCTCGATCGACGACTCGCAAAGGGCGGCCGCCACCGATCCGGCCGCATAGAGCAGCAGACAGCCGCCCACGTAGCGCCGGTAGCCCAGCCGCTCGACCCACCACTGCTGCTGCAGGATGCCGAGCACGGCGGCCACGGCATAGGCGCTCGACGACCAGACGAGTTCGTCCGGCGAGGCGTTGATGCCGCCCGCGATGTAGCTCGTGAAGAACGAGAAGATGGCGTTGTCGAAGTAATCGAGCCCGGTGGCGAGCGCGAGCACCCACGGGAAGAAATCGCCGCGCAGGCGTTCCGCGCTGAAAAGCGGTTGACCGGTCGGCGCGGTGCTCATGATTGGGAGCCCCCGTCGTTGCCGGCCCCACGATCGTCCGGCGTGTTCGAGGCCGTGCGGCGCTTCTTCCTGGCCGCGAGCCGCTCGTCGATCAGCGTTTCGGAGGGGACGCCCGCGAGGCGCTTGCTCAGATAGTCGAGGTCGTCGGCCAGCTCGGCGCGGACGGTTTGCGCTTCCTTCAATTCGCGGCGCACGGCGGCGATGCGCGCGTCGAGCGTTTCGATCTGCTGGCTCAGCGCGTGAGCGATGTGTTGCAGCGAGTCCTGCGAGTAGTGTTTGCGTCCGTCGCCTGCGGACTCCAGCGGGCGCTTGAGCATTTCGGCGATGCCATGCAGCGAAAAGCCGAGCGAGCGCAGCCTCAGGATGCGCGCGAACTGCTCGAGATCCTGTTCGTCGTAGAGGCGGTAGCGGCCCCCGCTGCGCGTGGGGGTGACGAGGCCGCGCTCTTCGTAATACTTGAGCGTGCGCGGTGTGACGTTCAGACGCTGCGCGGCGTCGCGCACCGTGAGCAGTGCAGTGGGGGCCTCAGTGGTGTTCTTGGGCATCGGCGGCCGGCCGGAACGGCAAACGGTTGAATCAGCCGCGTATTATAGTCCAACGTGAACGTTCACGTACAGGTTATGGCCGGACCTCCGAAACGACAACGCCCGCTTGCGCGGGCGTTCGTGGCGATGCGGGAGGAGGCCTTAGCCGCCGCGGCGCATCATGTCGAAGAACTCGGAGTTGTTCTTCGTCTGGCGAATCTTGTCGAGCAGGAATTCCATGGCTTCGACTTCGTCCATGTCGTGGATGAACTTGCGCAGCACCCAGATCTTCTGGAGGATGTCCGGTTTGATGAGCAGTTCTTCGCGGCGCGTGCCCGACTTGTTCAGGTTGATGGACGGGTAGACGCGCTTTTCCGCGAGACGGCGCTCGAGGTGCACTTCCATGTTGCCGGTGCCCTTGAACTCTTCGTAGATCACGTCGTCCATGCGGCTGCCGGTTTCGATCAGCGCCGTGCCGATGATGGTGAGCGAACCGCCTTCCTCGATGTTGCGCGCGGCGCCGAAGAAGCGCTTCGGACGCTGCAGCGCGTTGGCGTCCACGCCGCCCGTCAGCACCTTGCCCGATGCGGGCACGACCGTGTTGTAGGCGCGTGCGAGACGCGTGATCGAATCGAGCAGGATCACGACGTCGTGCTTCATTTCGACAAGGCGCTTGGCCTTCTCGATCACCATTTCGGCGACCTGCACGTGACGCGCGGCCGGTTCGTCGAAGGTCGAGGCGATCACTTCGCCCGCCACCGAGCGCTGCATTTCCGTCACTTCTTCCGGACGCTCGTCGATCAGCAGCACGAACAGGATCACGTCGGGGTGATTCTGCTTGATGGCGTGCGCGATGTGCTGGAGCATCACGGTCTTGCCCGACTTCGGCGAGGCGACCAGCAGGCCGCGCTGGCCCTTGCCGATAGGCGCGATCATGTCGATGATGCGGCCCGTCACGTTTTCTTCGCCGCGCATCTCACGTTCGAGCAGCAGCACCTTGTTCGGGTGCAGCGGCGTGAGATTCTCGAACATGATCTTGTGCTTCGAGGCCTCGGGCGGCTGGCCATTGACCTTGTCCACCTTCACCAGCGCGAAATAGCGCTCGCCGTCCTTCGGCGTACGCACTTCGCCTTCGATCGTGTCGCCGGTGTGCAGGTTGAAGCGGCGGATCTGCGACGGACTGATGTAGATGTCGTCCGTGCTCGCGAGATACGAGGTTTCGGGCGAGCGCAGGAAGCCGAAACCGTCCGGCAGCACTTCGAGCGTGCCGTCACCGAAGATCGTTTCGCCCGTCTTGGCGCGCTTTTTAAGAATCGCGAACATCAATTCCTGCTTGCGCAGGCGGTTCGCACTTTCGATCTCGAGGCCGTTGGCCATCTCGATCAATTCGGAGACATGCAGAGACTTAAGCTCGGAAAGATGCATACGGAGAACCCGTCGGGGAGGAGTGCGACGAAAGAAGTCTTGGGGGAAAGAAGCGAGCGGAATCGCTCTAGGACCTGCTTGGAACTTCTGCTTGGAACGTTATAGGGCGCCGGGTAGACGCTTTATGGATTCTAGCATAGCACACGCCAAAAACCGCCAGTGCGGTCGATCGGCATGTTTTTGCGGTGCGTGTTGTCCAGGGACAACACGCACTCTTGCGGGCCGTGCCGCCGCGGAAGGCAACACGGCGGCCGGCGCAAATTACAGGTGGCTGTCCAGGAACGCGGTGAGCTGCGACTTGGAGAGTGCGCCGACCTTTTGCGCGGCAACCGCGCCGTTCTTGAAAAGAATCAGCGTGGGGATGCCGCGCACGCCGAACTTGACCGGCGTCGACTGATGCTCGTCCACATTGATCTTCGCAATCTGCAGACGGTCGCCGTAGTCTTTTGCGACTTCATCGAGAATCGGCGCGATCATCTTGCACGGGCCGCACCACTCGGCCCAGAAGTCCAGCAGAACCGGCTTGTCGGATTTCACGACGTCCTGTTCGAACGATGCGTCGCTGATGTGCTTGATTTGTTCGCTCATTGTATAAATACCTCTTTCGAATCGAGGCTGATTGAATTGCTCGCCACGATACACCAAAACTGAAAACCCGGTCGGGGCTACCAAGGCGCCTCGTTGATTTGCGCAAGCCCTGTGCCGGGCGGCCCGCGCTGGCGCAGGCCCGATGCCGACGCCAGTGTAGCCTAAATCCCTATGCGCTGCCGACGGTGATAGTACTCATACCGCCAGCAGGGTTTCAGTCGTTCAGACCACACTGGGCGGGTACTTTTGAGTCCATTTCCGCGTTTGTTTTCGCGCCCGCCTTTTCATCACTGCTGCGCCTCACGCCAACGATGTTGAGGCGCAGCGCTCCATTGCAAGAGCCTGTCCGGGGTGACTTTTCCGGAGGCGGTATCGCATTGCAGCGCAACCAATGTTAGAATGCGACGTGACGGGCCTCCTCGCATGGAGGGGCGGTCAACCTGGTCAGGTCGGGAACGAAGCAGCCACAGCCGTTTTCCGCCAGTGCCGAGGGTCAGGCTCGTCACCTTCTATTTCTTCCGGTTTTACTCCCCCGCAATAGTCCGTAATACTCCCCGGAATTTTTCCTCGCAGGCATTGACGCCAGAGTTGTCGCGCGCCTCGAAACTAGCGCGGGCAAAGCGGCCATTTCGTGTCGCGATCCCACTGGCGAGGAGGCGTTTCACGCGCCGTTCCGCGTCGCGCGGGGCCTCTCGGGAGGTGCGTTTCAAGGCCCTGCGATTCATCGGTGCGCGCGGGCGTTGCTGATACAATTTCCGGATGACCTATCAAGTTCTCGCACGCAAGTGGCGACCGAAGGACTTTGCTTCGCTCGTCGGACAGGAGCACGTGGTGCGCGCGCTCACGCATGCACTCGACGGCGGTCGCCTGCATCACGCGTATCTCTTCACGGGCACGCGCGGCGTGGGCAAGACAACGCTCTCGCGTATCTTCGCCAAGGCGCTCAACTGCGAGACCGGCGTGACGTCGAAGCCCTGCGGCGTCTGTCGGGCGTGCCGCGAGATCGATGAGGGTCGCTTCGTCGACTATGTCGAAATGGACGCGGCGAGCAATCGCGGTGTCGACGAAATGGCCGCGCTGCTCGAGCGCGCGGTCTACGCGCCGGTCGACGCGCGCTTCAAGGTCTATATGATCGACGAAGTGCACATGCTCACGAACCACGCCTTCAACGCCATGCTGAAGACGCTGGAAGAGCCGCCGCCGCACGTCAAGTTCATTCTCGCCACCACCGACCCGCAGAAGATTCCGGTGACGGTGCTGTCGCGCTGCCTCCAGTTCAACCTGAAGCAGATGCCGGCGGCGAATATCGTCGAGCATCTCACGCACATCCTCGGCGAAGAGAAGGTCGAGTTCGAGCCGCAGGCGCTGCGTCTGCTCGCGCGCGCGGCCGACGGCTCGATGCGCGACGCGCTTTCGCTTACCGACCAGGCCATCGCGTATTCGGCCAACCAGGTGACCGAGGAGGCCGTGCGCGGCATGCTCGGCGCGCTGGACCAGAGCTATCTGATTCGCCTGATCGACGCGCTCGTCGCGAGCGACGGTTCGGCTGTGCTCTCGATCGCCGACGAGATGGCGTTGCGCAGCCTGTCGTTCTCTACGGCACTCCAGGACCTGGCGGGGCTCTTCCACCGGATCGCATGGGCGCAGTTCGCGCCGGGCTCGGTGCTCGACGAGTGGCCGGAAGCCGCCGATCTGCGCCGGTTCGCCGCCGAACTTGCACCGGAGCAGGTGCAATTGTTCTATCAGATCGCGACGCTCGGCCGTAGCGAACTAGGACTCGCGCCGGACGAATATGCGGGCGTCACGATGACACTGCTGCGCATGCTGGCATTCGAGCCGGCGACGGCAGGCGCTGGCGGCATGGGCAGCGCGCCGGCTTCGAAGCCCGCGGCGCGTGCCGGCACGCAGGCCGGGGCGCAGGCGGTCGCGTCGGCTGTTGCGAGCAGCGTGGCGGACGTGCCGCGGGCGGTTGCCGCATCGAAGCCAGTCGCGGCCGCGGCGCCAGTCGTTGCAGCGCCGAGCGCCGAGGTTCGCGCGACGGAGCCGGTCAAGGCCGCGGACCCAGCGCCGGAGATGGCAGCAGGCGTTGCCGCCGCCGCATCCGGCGTCGTGCCGCCGTGGGAGTCGGCCGATGAGCCCGCAGCGGCGCCTGACGCACCCGCCGAACCCCGCGCACAGGCCGCGGCGCAGCCCGAAACGCCGCGCCCAGCGGTGGTCGACGAGGCTGCTGATCCGTTCGCGGCGTCCGGTGCGCGCAGCGGAGCGAGCGCAGCGCTCGACGTGCTGCGCAGCAAGGGCATGCGCGTCGCGACCGACCGCGGCGCCCGTACCGCCGGCGCGCCTGCTGGAGCATCCGCCGCCGCACCGAAGCCTGCCGCGCCGCGCGCCGAAGTGAAGGTGCCGACGCCCGATCCCGCGCGCCGCGCGGCGGCGGCTCAGGAAGCCGAATCGCGCCGTCCGGCGCGCGGCCAGCCGACGCAGGACGCCTCGTCCGCGCCGCCGTGGGACGCGCCCTGGGGGGATACCCCGCCGGACGACTATGTGCCGCTCGGCGCCGACGACGCATATTTCGCGTCGCCCGACGACAGCTTCGTGCCGGCTTTCGGCAGCGAACCGGCCGCTGCGCCCGCCGCATCCGCCGCATCGCCTGCGGCGGCCGTCGTGGACGTGAGCAAGCTGCCTCCCGGCATTGCGCTCGATGCGATCGGTTTTGCGGGCGACTGGCCCGCGCTTGCCGCGACGCTGCCTCTCAAGGGCATTTCGTATCAGCTCGCGTTCAACAGCGAACTGACGGCGCTCGACGGCGCGCTGCTAAAGCTGAGCGTCCCGGTACCGCAGTACGCGGAAGCCTCGCAGGTCGCGAAGCTGAAGGCGGCGCTGGCCGAACGCCTCGGCAAGACGGTGGACGTGGCGGTGGAAGTGGGTCCGGCACGCCGCACGGCGGCCGCGCTCGACGCCGCTGCGCGCGCCGAGCGCCAGCGCGACGCCGAACGCGAGATCGGCGCCGATCCGTTCGTCCAGCAACTGATACGCGAATTCGGCGCGAGCATCGTGCCGGGTTCGATCCGGCCGCTCGCGCCCGAAGCCGCGGCGGGCGGCAGCCAGGCCGCTCATTGATTTGCGGCGCGCGGCGCCCGGGTTTGCGCGGCGCCGCGCGCTTTCCACGAATACAGACGATCCAGAAGGAGTCACGACCATGATGAAGGGCCAACTCGCCGGGTTGATGAAACAAGCTCAGCAGATGCAGGAAAACATGAAGAAGATGCAGGAGCAGCTTGCCCAGATCGAAGTCGAAGGGCAGGCGGGCGCCGGTCTCGTCAAGGTGACGATGACGTGCCGCAACGACGTGCGTCGCGTTTCGATCGACCCGAGCCTCCTCGCCGACGACAAGGACATGCTGGAAGACCTCGTCGCCGCGGCGTTCAACGACGCGGTGCGCAAGGCCGAGGCCACGTCGCAGGAAAAGATGGGCGGCATGACCTCGGGTCTGCCGCTGCCGCCGGGCTTCAAGCTGCCGTTCTGATGCAGTGCCGGCGGGCCGCCCTGGGCTGGCCCGCCGGGCGTGCTTCGCACGCAAAGCCTGCCATGCGAGATTGCCCGGCACCCCGTGCAAGACGCCTCGCACAAGACCTACCGATCTGCCACGCTGAATCCGCATGAAACAACCTTCCGCCCTGGCGGCGCTTGTCGAGGCGCTGCGCGTGTTGCCCGGCGTCGGGCCGAAGTCGGCGCAGCGTATGGCTTACCACCTGATGCAGCACGACCGCGAAGGCGCCGAGAAACTCGGCGGCGCGCTGCTCTTCGCCACCGAAAACCTGAAGCACTGCGAGAAGTGCAATACGTTCACCGAAGCTCAGGTCTGCGAAACATGTCTCGACGAGGAGCGCGATCCTTCGCTGCTGTGCGTGGTCGAAACGCCCGCCGACCAGATCATGCTCGAGCAGACCATGACCTGGCGCGGCCTTTATTTCGTGCTGATGGGGCATCTGAGCCCGCTCGACGGCATCGGGCCGAAGGAAATTCATTTCGACCGGCTCGTGAAGCGCGCCTCGGACGGCATCGTGAAGGAGGTCGTGCTCGCGACCAACTTCACGAACGAAGGCGAGGCCACGGCGCACTACCTCGGCCAGGCGCTGAAGGCGCGCGGTCTCGCGGTCACGCGTCTCGCGCGCGGCGTGCCGGTGGGCGGCGAGCTCGAATACGTCGATGCCGGTACGATTGCCCGCGCGATGATCGACCGGCGCTCGATGTAGCTCGCGCACCGGCCGCGCGCGCTACCGGGAGCGCACCGCGCGGCGCGCATCAACGACACGAAAGGAGACGCATGAGCGCAGCCACTACTCACGAATCCGCATCCGGCGAGCGTCCGACCGGCCCGCTGGCCGGCGTCAAGGTGCTTGAGCTCGGCACGCTGATCGCCGGCCCGTTTGCGGCGCGTTTTCTCGGCGAATTCGGCGCCGAGGTCATCAAGATCGAAGACCCGAAGGGCGGCGATCCGCTGCGCAAATGGCGCAAGCTGTATCCCGAAGCGGGCGGCACCTCGCTCTGGTGGGCCGTTCAGGCGCGCAACAAGAAGTCGGTGACGGTGAACCTGAAGGCCGAGGAGGGCAAGGAAATCGTTCGCCGCCTCGCAAGAGAGGCCGATATCGTCGTCGAGAATTTTCGTCCCGGCCTGCTCGAAAAGCTGGGGCTCGGCTACGACGTGCTGTCGAAGGACAATCCCGGCCTCGTGATGGTGCGGCTTTCGGGTTATGGCCAGACCGGCCCGTATCGCGATCGTCCCGGCTTCGGCGCGATCGCCGAATCGATGGGTGGCTTGCGGCACATCACCGGCTATCCCGATCTGCCGCCGCCGCGCATCGGCATTTCGATTGGCGACTCGATCGCTGCGCTGCACGGCGTGATCGGCGCGCTGATGGCGCTGCATCATCGCAATGCCAACGGCGGCAGCGGCCAGATCGTCGATGTGGCGCTCTACGAGGCCGTCTTCAACATGATGGAGAGCGTCGTGCCCGAATACGGCGTCTACGGCATGGTGCGCGAGCGCACCGGCGCGTCGCTGCCGGGTATCGTGCCCTCCAATACTTATCCGTGCCGCGACGGCAGCATCGTGATCGGCGGCAACAGCGATCCCATCTTCAAGCGCCTCATGACGGCCATCGACCGCGAGGATCTCGCGAACGACCCGGGCCTCGCGCACAACGACGGTCGCGTACCGCGCACCGCGGAGATCGACGGCGCCATCGCCGCGTGGCTCTCCACGCGCACGATCGACGAAGCGCTCGACGTGCTCAACGCGGCCGACGTGCCGGTCGGACGCATTTATAGCGTCGCCGACATGTTCACCGATCCGCAGTTCATGGCGCGCCAGATGATCCAGCAGTTCCGCTGGCAAGGGAAGGTGGACGTGGCGCTGCCCGCCGTGACGCCGAAACTCTCGACCACGCCGGGCGAAACCCGCTGGCTCGGTCCCGAACTGGGCGAGCATACGGACGAAGTCCTGCGGGCGCTGGGTTACGACGGCGAGGCCATAGCACGGTTGCACGCGCAACAGATCGTCTGAGGGACGACAGGCCGGGCACGAGAAACGGCGCGCATGGCGCGCGCCGTAGTCGTGTAGTCGTGAGCGGAAACCGGGCGGAAATGCTCAGGGTTCGATGACGATCTTGCCGGTCACCTTGCGCGACGCCATATCCTTGAGCGCCTGCGCGGTATCGGCGAGCTTGTAGCGCTTCGAGACGTACGGCTTGAGCTTGCCTTCTCCGATCCAGCCAACCATTTCCGCGAATGCCGCCGCGTTGTGCTGCGGCTCGCGGCGCGCGAAATCCCCCCAGAATACGCCGACGAGACTCGCACCCTTGAGCAGTGCGAGATTGAGCGGCAGCTTCGGAATCTCGCCGTTGGCGAAGCCGACCACGAGGTAGCGGCCGCGCCAGCCGATGCTGCGAAACGCCGGCTCGGCGTACTCGCCGCCGACCGGATCGTAGATCACGTCGGGGCCCTTGCCGTCGGTGAGCGCCTTGATGCGCTCGCGCAGGTCTTCGGTGCTGTAGTTGATGGTGGCATCGGCGCCGTAGCGGCGGCAGATCTCCAGCTTCTCTTCGCTCGACGCCGCGGCGATCACGCGCGCGCCCAGCACCTTGCCGATCTCCACGGCGGCGAGGCCGACGCCGCCCGCGGCGCCCAGCACGAGCATGGTTTCGCCCGCCCGCAGCGCTGCGCGATCGACCACCGCGTGATGCGAGGTGCCGTAGGCGAGGGTGAAGGCGGCGGCCGACGCGAAGTCGGCACCTTCGGGCAGCGGCACGCAGGCGTCGGCGCTGGCGATCGCCTGCTCGGCGAAACCGCCCTGGCCCACGTAGGCAACGACGCGCGTACCCGGCGCGAGCTTGACGCCGTCGCCTGCCGCACGCACGATGCCTGCGACTTCGGCGCCCGGCGTGAAGGGCAGCGGCGGCTTCATTTGATACTTGTTTTCGATGATCAGCACGTCGGGAAAATTGACGGCGGCGGCCTTCACGTCGATCACGACCTGGCCCGGGCCGGGCGTGAGGTCGGCCAGTGCTTCGAGCGTGAGCGTATCGGGCGGACCGTACTGGTTGCAGCGGATGGCGCGCATCGTGTCTCCTGTTCTGTCGCGTCGTTCATGAAATCGGCATCAGCGGACAGTGTACGGCAAATCGGGTAAATGCGAACGATCGTGCGATTCAAGCCGGCGCCAATGAGTGGCGTGGAAAATCCACGCCGAAGGGCACAGAAATGGGCGTGCGGCAAGGCCGGCAAGAGCGGCCCGTGGCGCCGGGAACGATGCGCCGGGCTGTCGTTCGCCTGCCTTCTTTCCTCGGTTACAATCGACTGATGCGAATACTACTCAGCAACGACGACGGTTATCTCGCCCCCGGCCTCGCAGCGCTCTACGAGGCGCTCCAGCCGCTCGGCGAGGTCACCGTGATGGCGCCGGAGCAGAACTGCAGCGGCGCATCGAACTCGCTGACGCTGTGGCGTCCGCTGTCGGTACTGCGCTCGGCGACCACGGGCTTCTACTACGTGAACGGCACGCCCACCGACTCGGTCCACATCGCGCTCACCGGCATGCTGGAGCACAAGCCCGATCTCGTCGTCTCCGGTATCAACAACGGTCAGAACATGGGCGAAGATACGCTCTATTCGGGCACCGTGGCGGCAGCCACGGAAGGCATCATGTTCGGCGTGCCGGCCATCGCGTTCTCGCTCGTCGACAAGGACTGGGCGCACCTCGATTCGGCGGTGCGCGTCGCCGCCGAAATCGTGACGCACTACCTCGCCCAACCGTTGCCGGGGCACCCATTGCTGAACGTCAATATTCCGAACCTGCCTTACGAGGAACTCGGCGAGTGGCGCGTGACGCGCCTGGGCAAGCGCCATCCCTCGCAGCCCGTAATTGCCCAGACCAACCCGCGCGGCGAGCCGATCTACTGGATCGGCCCGGCGGGCAGCGCGCGGGACGCGAGCGAGGGCACGGATTTTCATGCGGTGTCGCACGGCCATGTGTCGATCACGCCGCTGCAACTCGATCTGACCCACACGCAGATGTTGCCTGAGACGCACGCATGGGTGCGCCAGGGCGGCAGCGCTTCATGACCGGCGAGCGCACCCGGCGTTTTCCGCTCGGACTGGCGGATCTCGTGCGCGAGCCGCGCGCGTCGCTTGCGAGCGGCGCGAAACCCGCCGCGGCGAAGGGGGCGGCCGTGCAGACCCCGCGCGCCAGCGGCGCGGGTGCTTCGGTTGGCGCCATCGGCGCGAGCAAGCCCGGTGCAACGCGCACAGCGCGCCCCGGCGAAGCGTCGGTGAAGTCTTCGATCAAGCCGCCGGCCAAGCCGCTGGTCAAGTCATCGCCCACCGCGCGCGCGGGCGAAGCGCGCCGCAGCGATGCCCCGCGAACCGTGCAGCCCGCGACGCCTGCCGCATCCGCAAACCGTTCGAGCGCGATGCGCGCTGCTATCCCGCGTCCGGGCGCCGTTCCAGCTTCCGGTGCGCCCGGCGTGCCGTTGAACAGCGCGTTTGCATTGACTTCGGAACGGGTTCGCGAACGCATGGTCGAACGCCTGCGTGCGAACGGCATTGCCGATCCGCGGGTGCTGCAGGCGCTTGCGGCGGTGCCGCGCCACATGTTCGTCGATCCCGGTCTCGCGACTCAGGCCTACGAAGATGCGGCGCTGCCGATCGGCCATCAGCAGACCATCTCGAAGCCTTCGGTGGTAGCCCGCATGCTCGAACTCGCGGGCGCAGGCCGCGCACTCGACCGGGTGCTCGAGATCGGTACCGGCTGCGGCTATCAGGCCGCCGTGTTGAGCCGCATCGCACGCGACGTTTATTCGATCGAGCGCATCAAGCCGCTGTACGAGCGCGCGAAGACGAATCTTCGTCCGCTGCGCATTCCGAATATCCGGCTGCATTACGGCGACGGGAGGCTTGGATTGCCGTCGGCGGCGCCATTCGATGCGATCGTGATCGCTGCCGCGGGCCTCGACGTGCCGCAGGCGCTGCTCGAGCAACTCGCCATAGGCGGACGGCTCGTGGCGCCGGTCGCATCGGCCGGTGCGGCCGGCAGCGATACGTCCCAGGCCGCCCAGGTGCTGATCGTGGTCGAGCGTACGGGGCCGGCGCAGTGGCGGGAGTCGCGGCTTGATCGCGTTTTCTTTGTCCCCTTAAAATCCGGAGTGATCTGAAACCGATGAGTATGTTGCGCGCGATGCAAAGAAACCGCTTGAATGTCGACCTCACCGCAGCCCAGCGCGGCGCTTCAGTCATCGCGCTCTGCCTGCTGACGGCCTGTGCGACGAGGCTCGACCAGGCGCCTGTCGTCGACCGCACCGCGCCGCTCGGCACCGCTGCCGCGCAGCCGGCCGTGCCGCTCGGGCCGCCGCCTCCGGGATACTATCGGGTGAAACCGGGCGACACGCTCTACAGGATTGCGCTCGAAAACGGCCAGAGTTACCGCGACATCGCGACGTGGAACAATCTCGCCAATCCGAATCAGATCGAGGTGGATCAGTTGCTGCGCGTCGTGCCGCCGGGCGCAAATCCGGCCGCGTCGACGCCGGGCGTGGTCACCGCGCCGGTGCCGGGCGCCAATGTGGCGAGCGTGCCACCGGGTTCGTCGGCGGCCGTGCCGCCGATGGTCGGCTCGGGCGGCGGCGCCGCAACCGCGGCTGTGCCGCCGCAGGCAAGCGCCGGCGACACGGCAGCGCCTGCCAGCAGCATTGCGCTGGCATGGCCGGTGCGCGGCCCGGTGCTCAACGGTTTCGACGACACGAAGAACAAGGGCATCGATATTGGCGGGGCGGCAGGCGATCCCGTCAAGGCCGCCGGGGATGGCCGCGTGGTTTATGCCGGAAACGGGCTGCGCGGATACGGCAATCTCATTATCATCAAGCATGACGCCACCTATTTGACGGCGTATGCACACAACCGCGCTTTGATGGTAAAAGAAGGGGATGCGGTCACGAAAGGTCAGAAGATCGCCGAAATGGGCAACACCGATTCGGATCGTGTGATGCTGCATTTCGAAGTCCGCCGTCAGGGCAAACCCGTCGACCCACTGAAGTACTTGCCGCCGCAATAATAGCGAGCCGACCATGCCGAAACCGAAGCGTCGTCCGCAGCAAACCGAGTCTGACAGCCAGGCCGCGCCGGTTTCGGTCGAAGACGGCGCTGCGTCCGGCGAGGACGAGGCGCCGTCCGAGCTCGACAACGGCCGCGAGTTCGACGAGCGCGAGGCAGCCGCGGAAGAAGAGGGCGGCGGCCGGGAGGCGGCCGAACCGGCGCCGGAGGACGATTTCCGCGCGATGCTGCAGGCCGAGTTGACGGCCGACACCATCCAGCACTACCTGAACCGCATCAGCGTGAAGCCGCTTCTCACCGTCGAGGAAGAGCAGCGCTACTCGCGCCTCGCGAAGGCGGGTGAGTTCGAGGCGCGCCAGGTCATGATCGAGCGCAATCTGCGGCTCGTGGTCAGCATCGCGAAGGGGTATCTGAATCGCGGCGTGCCGCTGCTCGATCTGATCGAAGAGGGCAATCTCGGCCTCATGCACGCCATCGAGAAATTCGATCCCGCGCGCGGCTTCCGTTTCTCGACCTATGCGACGTGGTGGATCCGCCAGAGCATCGAGCGCGCGATCATGAACCAGGCGCGTACGGTCCGGCTGCCGGTGCACGTGATCCGCGAGCTGAATCAGGTGCTGCGCGCGAAGCGCCATCTGGAGAAGAATTCGCTGAATGCCGATTCGGCGTCCGAACGGCGCGACGCGAGCATCGACGACATCGCCTATCTCACCGGCAAGACGAGCGAAGAAGTCACCGACATCCTCGCGCTCAACGAACACACCGCGTCGCTCGACGCGCCGCTCGATCTCGACCCGGCGAGCAGTCTGCTCGATCTGCTCTCCGACGACCAGAGCCAGTCGCCCGACGCCGAGGTGCAGCATCGCGAGCTGGAAACGCTCACGCGCGCATGGCTTGGGCGCCTGTCGGACAAGCATCGCCACGTCATCGAACGGCGCTTCGGGCTGAACCATATCGAGCCCGCGACGCTCGAGGAGCTGGCCGACGAAATGGGCCTGACCCGCGAGCGCGTGCGGCAGATCCAGCAGGAAGCGCTCGTGCGGCTCAAGCGCTTTTTCGCTTCCAACGGTGTGCGCAAGGACGCCGTCCTGTAAATGCCGCATTTCGTTTTGTGAATCCGGCAGTTCGACTGGATGTTCGACTGAATGACACCTGTACTCGTATTCGACATCGAGACGATTCCCGATGTCGACGGCATTCGCCGTCTCGACAATCTGCCGGCCTCGCTCAGCGACGCCGAAGTGGCCGAACATGCATTCGCCGCGCGGCGTGAGAAGACCGGCAGCGATTTCCTGCCGCATCACCTGCAGCGCGTCGCGGCGATTTCGTGCGTGTTCCGCGACGGCCAGGGTTTTCGCGTGCGCTCGCTCGGCACGCCCGAGGACGGCGAAGCGGCGCTGATCCAGTCCTTCTACCGCACGATCGAGAAGTACACGCCGCAACTCGTCTCGTGGAACGGCGGCGGTTTCGACCTGCCGGTGCTGCACTACCGGGCGCTCGTGCATGGCATACGCGCGTCGCGCTACTGGGATCTCGGCGAAGACGACCGCGACTTCAAGTGGAACAACTACATCAGCCGCTATCACTCGCGTCACACCGACCTGATGGACGTGCTGGCGATGTATCAGGCGCGCGCCAACGCGCCGCTCGACGCGCTCGCGAAGCTCTGCGGGTTTCCGGGCAAGCTCGGCATGGATGGCGGGCAGGTGTGGACGGCGTTCCGGGAAGGGCGCATCGAAGAGATCCGCAACTACTGCGAAACCGACGTGGTCAACACGTATCTGCTCTACTGCCGCTTTCAGATGATGCGCGGCGGGTTTACCGAGCGTGAATACGAAGACGAGATCGCGCACGTCAAAAATGCGCTTGCCGTGGAGCCGGCGCCGCACTGGGCCGAATATCTCGCGGCGTTTGGCGCCTGAGCGGTGTCTGGGTTGCCCCTGAGTTGCCTGCCGGGGCGTGTCAGCCCAGTTCCAGCACGATCGGCTGATGGTCGGACGCTTGCGTCGCGCTGTCGATTTCGCAGCGCTTCAGATGCCCGCGCAGATCCTCCGTGACGAACACGAAGTCGCACGCGACCGGCCCCGACGACCACTGTTTGGTGTCGTAGACGCCCGCAGTGGGAGGCGGCGTTGCGCCTGGGTGCAGCGTCGTCCATGCGTCGACGAATGCGGGGCTGCCGGCAATCGGTTCGAGCATGCGCGCGTACGCTTCACTGCCCCATGCGCTGTTGAAGTCGCCGCACAGGATCGCGCTCACGGGGCGGCCCGTGGGCGCGAATGGGCCGGTTTCGTTTTCCGCCGGCGCGGGGGAGGCGGCATGCTCCGCCGCTTCCAGCTGGAGCCGCCGCAACTCGTCGACCTGGGCGAGCCGCTGGCGCACGGAATAGAACTCCAGATGCGTGACGAGCACGCACAGCGCTGCGCCAGGCGCCTCCAGCACGGCTTCGAGCGCGACGCGCTGCATCGAAGGTGCGGCGGGATCGGCAGGCCAGGGCAGGGTGTGGCGGAATACTTGCGCAACCGGCAGACGCGTGGCGATGGCGTTGCCGAACTGGCGCCGCCGCGCGCCAGGGGTGTCAGTCGCCGCCGGGAGATCGGCGCCGATGGCCTCGAGCACGGTGTAGCCGGGCAGAAGCCTCGCCAGTTCGGCAAACTGATCGTCGCCGGGGCCGCCAGGCAGGCCTGCGAAGCCGCGCGTGAGTTCCTGCAGACAGAGCACATCAAAGTCGGCGAGCCGCCGTGCCTCGCGTACGGTGCGCGCCAGATCGACCACGCCCGCCGCGTCGCGGCCCCACTGTACGTTCCAGCTCAGCAATTTCATGGCTACCCGCAGGGGGATCGGCATGACTCCAATGTAGGCGAAGGGGAGATCTTTTGTCCCTCGCCCTTCGTCTCAAGCGGAAGCGTCACCCTTCGGCGGGATGCATTTAGTGCAGCATGCCGGAGCACACGCCGCGCGTTGTCCCGGAGACACGATGCTGGCCGTCGAAATACACGGCAAACGGCGTACCGGCGTTGTCGCCCAGCGAATACTGGAAGCAGTCGTTTCCGGCATTCGTGGTTTCGCTGTCCGGCGGGCCGATGCGTTGGACGACCTCCGTTTGCGACATGCCGGGCGTGACCCTGGTCATGATCTGTTCGGGCTTGACGGACGAAGCGCATGCGGCGAGGCTCAGGAGTGCCGCCGCAGCGATGGGGCCGAAGGTGCGGTAGATTAGTTTGCTCAAGTCGATTCCTGGGGTCTAAGGGGGATTGATCCATACGCCAGGCACGTATGATCCATCGGATCAGGCCGAAACGGCAGCCCGCAAGGGCTGCGCGTCCAGTCCGTACGGGCGCGCATGCTGTCAGTCGAGCAACATGTGGACGGCCGGCAACAAGCCCATCGGCGCGATGGGTGCAGCGAGGCCGCCGAACATTAGCATGATTCGCTGCCTGTGAACCACTTCAGGCGGTGCGAGGGACTCGATCGCGGGCACGATTGGCGTAACGAAGCCCTCCGGCACGATCGGGGCGGCCTCTGCCGTGCGGGGCGGCGGCGCCGACTTCGTCTACAATCTCGCCTTTGCCCATTTTTCAATCACCGTCTGTCAGGAATCCGCTGGTGTCTCAAGCCGTCCCCGATTCTCAAGCCGAACCTGTGGAAGCCGCGCCCGCTCCGGATGCGCCGCCGGCCGCCCCCGCCGCGAAGCGCAGCAAGCGCGAGCGCCGGGCCGAGCGGCGCGCTGCCGCCGATGCATCGGTGCTTCACGCCCCGATTCTCGAGATCGAGTCGCTCGACATGGAAGCGCGTGGCGTCGGCCGCACCGTGACCGAAACCGGGGAGCCCGGCAAGGTGATCTTCGTCGAAGGCGCGCTGCCCGGCGAACGCGTGACCTACTCCAGCTATCGCAAGAAGCCGAGTTTCGAGCAGGCGCAAGTGGTGGACGTGCTGCGCGAAAGCGCGGTCCGCACGAAGCCGCAATGCGCGTTTTTCGGCACCTGCGGCGGATGCTCGATGCAGCATCTGGACGTGCGCGCGCAGATCGCCGTCAAGCAGCGCGTGCTGGAGGACAACCTCGCGCATCTTTCGAAAGTCCGCGCCGAAACGCTGTTCCGGCCGATTCACGGGCCGTCGTGGGGTTATCGCTACCGCGCGCGCCTGACCGTGCGCAACGTGCCGAAGAAGGGCGGGGTGCTGGTGGGCTTCCACGAAAGAAAGAGCAGCTACGTGGTTGACATGACGAGCTGCGAGGTGCTGCCGCCGCACGTGTCGGCCATGCTCGTGCCGCTGCGCAAGCTCGTCGAAGGGCTCTCGATCCGCGATCGCATGCCGCAGATCGAGCTTGCCGTGGGCTCGAGCGTGACGGCGCTCGTGCTGCGCATCCTGGAGCCGCTCACGGCCGCCGACGAAGCGCTCCTGCGCGCTTTCGCGGACGAGCACAACGTGCAGTTCTGGCTGCAGCCGAAGGGGCCGGATACGGTGTTTCCGTTCTATCCGCTCGACGCGCAGCTCGACTACACGCTGCCCGAGTTCGACATCCGGATGCCGTTCAAGCCGACCGACTTCACCCAGGTCAATCATCAGATCAATCGCGTGCTGGTTGGTCGCGCGCTGCGGTTGCTCGCCCCCCGGCCGGGCGATCGTGTGCTCGACCTGTTCTGCGGCATCGGCAATTTCACGCTGCCGCTCGCGCGGCTCGCGCGCGAGGTAGTGGGCATCGAGGGCAGCGATACGCTGACGGCGCGCGCGCTCGAGAACGCGCGCGCGAACGGTGTGGACGGCCATACGTCCTTTGCGTGCCGCAACCTGTTCGAAGTGACCGCCGACGACATGCGCGCACTGGGCGCATTCGACAAGTTCCTCGTCGATCCACCGCGCGAAGGGGCGCTTGCGGTATCCAGGGCGCTTGCGGACATCGCGCAAAGCGGCGAAGGCCCGCTGCCGAAGCGCATCGTCTACGTGTCGTGCAGCCCGGCGACGCTCGCGCGCGATGCGGGCCTTCTCGTGCACGAGGCCGGCTACCGGCTCAAGGGCGCGGGCGTCGTGAACATGTTCCCGCACACGTCGCACGTCGAATCCATCGCGCTGTTCGAGCGCGATTGAGTTCGATTGAGCGCTGGAGATTTGCTCCGGGTGCCGCCCGGCGCATCAATGAAAAAACCCGCCGAAGCGGGTTTTTTTCTTCCGGCGCAAGTCAGGCGGAGGCCCGGCGCGGCGGTCTTACCAGAGTTGCCACCAGGGCTTGCTGTTGCCGCTGCCGTCCTTGCTTGGCCGCGCATGGCCGGTGATGTACGGGCTGTCCGGGAACGTCGACGCCAGCACCCGGCGGGTGTCGTCGGCGAGCTGCGGCCGATCCAGCTTCTGGTACGAGAGGATCATGATGTGCAGCGCGTCTTCGATGGCCGGCGCGCTCTTGTATTGCGTGATCGTGAGCTGCGCGCGGTTGATCGCGGCCACATAGGCGCCGCGGCGGTAGTAGTAGTCGGCCACGTGCACTTCGTGCGAAGCCAGCGCGTTGACGATGTAGCGCATGCGTTGCGCCGAATCCGGCGCGTACTTGCTCTGCGGATACTTGTCGACCACCTGCTTGAACGCGTCATAGGCTTCGCGCAGCGATTTCGGGTCGCGCTCGCTCATGTCCTGGCCCGAGAAGCGGCCGAACAGACCCAGGTCGTCGTTGAAGTGGATCATGCCCTTGAGGTAATAGGCATACGCGATGTCCGGGTGATCCGGGTGCAGGCGGATGAAGCGGTCGATGGCTTCGTCCGCGGCGTCGTTCTCGCCGTCCTTCCAGCTACAGTACGCCACGTTGATCTGCGCCTGTTGCGCGAAGTGGCCGAACGGATCGCGGCCTTCGAGCGACTCGAAGTACTTCGCGCACTTGCTCCAGTCGCCGCTGGAGAGCGCGTCCTGGGCCTCCGTATATAATTTGTTGTTGTTCCACGTCGCCGTTTCGTCGGTCTTCTCCGGCAGGCCGTGGCAGGCCGCCACGACGGCGAGCGCGGCGCCGCACGCGGCGATGCGAACGACGTTACCGATCTTGCGGATCGTCGATACGGTCGCCGTGTTTCCGGCCGTGTTCAGGGCCGCGTTCCGGGCAATAGCATGTTGGGCCAGTTTCGTAATCGTGTTCAAGGCTCGCATTTTCCAGTTCAGCTTCAGGTCCCAGGTGACCCAGACTCAATGACCCGTTCAGTTCTTCCGGGAGGCGGCGCCCCCGGCGCCCAAAACAGCATCGACAATTATAGCCTGGGCGCAGTGCCCGATGACGCAGCGCCCGGTGAGTCGCTCGACGACGGCCTTGGCGGCGAGGCGCTTGCGGGCGGCTCATCCAGGCAAAGCGCCGGGCAAAGCGCCACGCAGCGCGACAGGCGCGGCAGCGAAGCGCCGCGGCGCGTCCAGGTGCCCGACGAGCTTGCCGGCGAGCGGCTCGACAAGGTGCTCGCGAAGGTCTTTCCCGAATTTTCGCGCAGTCGTTTGCAGGGCTGGATCGAAGCGCAACGCGTACGCGTGGATGGCGCGCCCGCCAAGGTGCGCCAGGCGGTGCCGCTCGGCGCGACGATCGAGCTCGTGCCCGACCTGCTGCCCGAGCAGCTCGCGTTCACGCCCGAGCCCGTTCCGCTCGACGTGATCTACGAGGACGACGCCATCGTCGTCATCAACAAGCCCGCCGGGCTCGTCGTTCATCCCGCCGCGGGCAACTGGAGCGGGACGATCCTCAACGGCCTCCTGCATCGCTACGGCGAGGCGGCCGCTGGCTTGCCGCGCGCGGGCATCGTCCACCGGCTCGACAAGGAGACCTCGGGGCTGATGGTCGTCGCGCGCACGCTGGAGGCGCAGACCGACCTCGTGCGCCAGTTGCAGGCCCGCACGGTCAAGCGGCGCTATCTGGCGCTCGTGTGGGGCACCATGCCGGACGAGGGCACCATCGACGCGCCGATCGGCCGCGATCCGCGCGAACGCACGCGCATGGCGGTCGTCGCGGGCGCCTCGGGCAAGCCCGCGCGCACGCATTTCCGGCGCGTCGATTCGACCCTGTGGCACGGCCAGCCGGTGAGCGCGATTCACTGCGATCTGGAAACGGGGCGCACGCATCAGATCCGCGTGCACTGTGCGCACATTCGTCATCCGCTGCTGGGCGATCCCGTGTATGGGCACGCGCGCGGGCGGCGCTCGGTCGCGGCGTTGCCGGGCGACTTCGCGCGCCAGGCGCTGCATGCGTGGCGGCTTGGTCTCATCCATCCGGTTACTCGCCGCGCGATGCAGTGGCGAGCCGACGTGCCCGACGACATGGACGAACTGATCGCCGCACTCGGCTTCGGTTCGAACGAGGACGAATACGGCTTCGACGAGGAGATGTTCGACAGCGCCTACACGGACGAAGGTTTCGTGATCGGTAGCGACGAAGACGACTACGAAGACGACGAGCACGACGACAGCGAGGACCGCCGCGCATGAGCAGGCCCCATGAACTGAATTCCGCCGACTTGCTGCTGCCGGACTGGAGCGCGCCGTCGAACGTGCGCGCGCTGGCGACGACCCGTAACGGCGGCGTGAGCGCGCCGCCGTTCGGCCGGTGGCAGGCCGGTGCCGCGGGCGGAGCGGGGCGCGACCTGCCGGGCGGCCTGAACCTCGGCAGGTTGTCGGGCGACGAGCTCGACCACGTCGAAGCGAACCGGGCGCGCCTCCTCGCTTATGCGGGCGTGCCAGCGGCATGGCTCAGGCAGGTGCATGGCGCCGACGTGGTCGATGCCGCCGAGGCGCTCGCCGCCGCACGCGCGGGCGAGCCGCTTGCCGCCGACGCGAGCGTGACGGACCGCCCGGGCATCGCCTGCACGGTAATGGTCGCCGACTGCATGCCGGTGCTGCTGTGCGATGGCGCTGGCCGCGCGATCGGCGCCGCGCATGCGGGCTGGCGCGGACTGGCAGCGGGTGTGATCGAGCGGACGGCCGCTCGCGTGGCCGCACTCGCCGGTTGCGCTCCCCACGATCTGCACGCCTGGCTCGGACCGGCCATCGGTCCGACGGCCTTCGAGGTGGGCGCAGACGTGCGTGACGCGTTCATGACCCACGCAGCCGATGTCGGCGGCGCACAACGCGAGGCGACGGCGGCCGCGTTTGCTGCGAGGCCCGAGGCGAGCGGCAAGTACCTCGCCGATCTCAATGCGCTCGCGCGCTTGCGGCTCGCGGCACTCGGCGTCGTGCGTGTCGGCGGCGGCGACAGGTGCACCTGGACGGAACGCGAGTCCTTCTACTCGTATCGGCGGGATCGGGTCACGGGTCGCATGGCGGCGCTCGTCTGGCTGGCTACCTGACGTATCTGCCTCCGTATTTCACTCTATTGCCACGCGTTTGAGCCGCGTTTTGCTGCGTCGCATCAAAAGCGGCGGAACGCGACGAATTGCAGCACGCGATGTGATGCCGATTGCGTGAGCGCGAGTCGCCTGGCATTGCAACCGCTTGGCCCAACGGCGGTTTTTTATGTGCACGCCGGATTGCGTATGACTTGCCGCGTTTTATTCGTTGCTTACATCGGGAAAACGATAATAAAAAAAATATCGCAGTGCGGCAAAATCGGGCACAAGCATTGACACGCTTCGCAGTGGGGAGCAAGAATGTCCTTCACCTACGGGACAGGACGCGACAGGGCGCGACGCGCGCTCCGTCGGCGTACCACCTGCCTCTCAACCAGCCCTTCGGGGCACACCGGTCAAAAGCAGGCATGACGGCATCTGAACGTTCCACGAATTCCCCGGGCACGGGCGCTTCAACTAGCGGTGCGCAGCAATTCACTCCGGATGCCGCCGGAATGCAGCAGATACTCGACGCGTGGACGGTAGCGTGGCGCAATGCCATGAATGCCGCACAGCAGGCCCAGGATGCGGCGGCCCGGCAAATGCCGTTCGGCACCGGCTGGTGGCCCCCGGTGGCGAATGCTGCAAGCGGCGCGAACGGCGCCGGCATGGCCGCGCCGTTCGACGCGTTCCGGTTGCCGGGTGTCGTGGTCGAACCCGCACGCCTTCAGCAACTCCAGGCCGAGTATTCGCGCGACGCGATCGATCTGCTGCGCCAGGCTTCGGATACCACTCCCAAAGCGCCCGAACTGAAGGACCGTCGTTTCAGCTCCGAGGCATGGAAGAGCACGCCGGCCTATGCGTTCACGGCGGCGTGGTATCTGCTGAACGCGCGCTACCTGCACGAACTCGTCGACGCTATCGATACCGATGCGAAGACGCGCGAGCGCATCCGCTTCGCGGTCCAGCAATGGACGGCTGCGGCGTCGCCCAGCAACTTCCTCGCGCTCAATCCGGACGCGCAGAGCACGCTGCTCGAAACGCACGGCGAGAGTCTGCGCCAGGGTGTGATGAACCTGCTCGCCGACCTCACGCGCGGCAAGATCTCGCAAACCGATGAGTCGCGCTTCGTGGTGGGGCGTAATCTCGCAACGACCGAGGGTTCGGTCGTGTTCGAGAACGAACTGTTCCAGTTGATCCAGTACAAGCCGCGCACGGCCACCGTACGCGAGCGGCCGCTGCTCATCGTGCCGCCCTGCATCAACAAGTTCTACATTCTCGACCTGCAGCCTGAGAATTCGCTCGTCGCGTACGCGCTCGAACAGGGCCAGCAGGTGTTCCTCGTGTCCTGGCACAACGGCGACGCGTCGATTGTCGAGAAGACCTGGGACGACTATATCGAAGACGGCGTGCTCAAGGCCATCGACACCGTGCGCAGCATCGGCGGCCGCGAGCAGATCAACACGCTCGGCTTCTGCATCGGCGGTACGATGCTGGCCACCGCGCTTGCCGTCGCGGCCGCGCGCGGAGAACATCCGGCTTCGTCGCTGACGTTGCTGACCGCGATGCTCGACTTCTCGGATACGGGCGTGCTCGACGTGTTCGTCGACGAGGCGCACGTGCAGATGCGCGAGCAAGCCATCGGCGGCAAGAACGGGACGAAACCGGGTCTCATGCGCGGCGTCGAGTTTGCCAACACATTCTCTTTCCTGCGCCCGAACGATCTGGTCTGGAATTACGTCGTCGACAACTACCTCAAGGGCCGCACGCCGGCTCCGTTCGACCTGCTGTTCTGGAACAGCGACTCGACGAGTTTCCCCGGCCCGGCCTACACGTGGTATCTGCGCAATACGTACCTTGAGAACAAGCTGCGCGAGCCGGGCGCGCTCACGGTTTGCGGCGAGGCGGTGGACCTCTCGCGCATCGACGTGCCCACGTTCATCTATGGCTCGCGCGACGATCACATCGTGCCGTGGCGTACGGCGTACGCGTCGGTGCCGCTGCTTTCGGGACCGCTGCGCTTCGTGTTGGGAGCGTCGGGCCACATCGCGGGTGTGATCAATCCGGCTTCGAAGAACAAGCGCAGCTTCTGGAGCATGGAGGCCGACGCGAAGCACCTGCCCGAAGCCGCCGACAAGTGGTTCGACGCGGCGCAGGAAAAACCTGGTAGCTGGTGGCCGACCTGGGCCGAATGGCTCGACCAGTTTGGCGGCAAGAAGGTGAAGCCGCGCGCGCAGGCCGGGTCGGCGGAGTTTCCGGAGATCGAGCCGGCACCGGGGCGTTACGTGCAGCAGCGCGAATGATGCGGAGCGATGTGTCGTGCTGCGGCAATGGTTTTTAACTTGACGGGTCAGCGTCTTTCGCGACGTTGTGCTGACCGGAGGAACTGGAAATGACTGACATTGTGATCGTATCGGCCGCCCGTACGGCGGTGGGCAAATTTGGCGGCTCGCTGGCGAAGATTCCGGCGCCGGAGCTGGGCGCGGTGGTGATCAAGGAAGCGCTGGCGCGCGCCGGCATCAAGCCCGAGCAGGTGAGCGAAGTGATCATGGGTCAGGTGCTGACGGCCGGTTCGGGCCAGAACGTCGCGCGCCAGGCATCGATCAAGGCGGGGCTGCCTGCCTCGGTGCCGGCCATGACGATCAACAAGGTGTGCGGCTCGGGCCTGAGGGCGGTGATGCTCGCGGCGAACGCGATCATCGCGGGCGAGGCCGAGATTGTGGTGGCGGGTGGCCAGGAGAACATGAGCGCGGCGCCGCACGTGCTGCCGGGCTCGCGCGACGGCTTCCGCATGGGCGATGCGAAACTCGTGGACAGCATGATCGTGGACGGCCTGTGGGACGTGTACAACCAGTACCACATGGGCGTGACGGCGGAGAACGTCGCGAAGGAATACGGCATCACGCGCGAGGAGCAGGACGCGTTTGCGGCGTTTTCGCAGAACAAGGCGGAAGCCGCGCAGAAAGCGGGCCGTTTCGACGACGAAATCGTGCCGGTGGCGATCCCGCAACGCAAGGGCGAGCCGCTGCAGTTCAGGACCGACGAGTTCGTGCGCCACGGCGTGACGGCGGAGTCGCTCGCGGGCCTGAAGCCGGCGTTCAACAAGGAAGGCACGGTGACGGCGGCGAACGCGTCGGGGCTGAACGACGGGGCGGCGGCGGTGGTGGTGATGTCGGCGAAGAAGGCCGGGGAGCTGGGGCTGAAGCCGCTGGCGCGCATCAAGGCGTACTCGAACGCGGGTCTGGACCCGAAGATCATGGGCATGGGTCCGGTGCCGGCGTCGAAGCGGTGCCTGGAGCGCGCGGGCTGGACGGCGCAGGATCTGGATCTGATGGAGATCAACGAGGCGTTTGCGGCGCAGGCGCTGGCGGTGAACAAGCAGATGGGGTGGGACACGTCGAAGATCAACGTGAACGGCGGGGCGATTGCGATCGGACACCCGATCGGGGCGTCGGGGTGCCGGGTGCTGGTCACGCTGCTGTACGAGATGCAGAAGCGCGATGCGAAGAAGGGCCTGGCGTCGCTGTGCATCGGCGGCGGCATGGGCGTGGCGCTCGCGCTCGAGCGTTCGTGATGTGATGAACGCAGCGGGCTGCAGCGCAGCCCGCTGTGGCGCCAGAGGCGCTGGAAGAAGCGGCGCGTGCTGTAAGGGAAAGGCGGACGCCCGGCCGCCACAAAGCGTGTCAAGGCGCCTCCGGCGAGGCGCGGCAGCACGGGCGGGAACACAGGAGAGGGCGAGGCCGGGGCAGCCGTTCGGCACCCCGGAAAACGATAATGGAGTTGGGTTTATGTCAGAGCGTAATGCGTATGTAACGGGCGGCATGGGCGGAATCGGAACGGGAATCTGCCAGCGCCTCGCCAAGCAGGGCTTCACCGTGGTGGCTGGCTGCGGCCCGAATTCGCCGCGCCGCGTGAAGTGGCTGGAAGACCAGAAGGCGTTGGGCTTCGACTTCATCGCCTCGGAAGGCAATGTCGGCGATTGGGATTCGACGTGCCAGGCATTCGAGAAGGTCAAGGCCGAAGTCGGCGAGATCGACGTGCTGGTCAACAATGCGGGCATCACGCGCGACGTCGTGTTCCGCAAGATGACGCGCGAAGACTGGACCGCCGTGATCGACACGAACCTCACGAGCCTCTTCAACGTGACGAAGCAGGTGATCGACGGCATGGTCGAGCGCGGCTGGGGCCGCATCATCAATATCTCGTCGGTGAACGGCCAGAAGGGCCAGTTCGGCCAGACCAACTACTCGACCGCCAAGGCCGGCATTCACGGCTTCACGATGGCGCTTGCGCAGGAAGTGGCCACGAAGGGCGTGACGGTCAACACCGTTTCGCCGGGTTATATCGGCACGGACATGGTGAAGTCGATCCGTCCCGACGTACTGGAGAAGATCGTCGCGACGATCCCGGTACGGCGCCTCGGCGCACCCGAAGAAATCGCGTCGATTGTCGCCTGGCTCGCCTCCGACGAGTCGGGTTTTTCAACCGGTGCGGACTTCTCGCTGAACGGCGGGTTGCACATGGGCTGATCCGGCCGCGCCGCACGTCCTTCCCCGGCGGGCGGCTACGCAAGGATCCACACGGGCGGCGCGCCTTGCTGCACACCGGGGCAGGCGCAACCTCCTGGCTAGACCGGCGCACAGGGTTGGCCGGACGAACAAGGGCGACATATGACGACTACAAAGAAAACCGCCGAACGACTGATCAAGAAGTATCCGAACCGTCGGCTGTACGACACGGAGACGAGCACCTACATCACGTTGACGGATGTGAAGCAGCTCGTGCTGGATCAGGAGGAGTTCAAGGTCATCGACGCGAAGACCAATGAGGATCTGACGCGCAGCATCCTGTTGCAGATCATTCTGGAAGAGGAAAGCGGCGGTCTGCCGATGTTCTCGTCGTCGATGCTGTCACAGATCATCCGCTTCTACGGCCACGCGATGCAGGGGATGATGGGCACCTACCTGGAAAAGAACATCCAGGCCTTCATCGACATCCAGAACAAGCTCGCGGACCAGTCGAAGAGCCTTTACGAAGGCAACGCGATGAATCCCGAGGTCTGGACGCAGTTCATGAACATGCAGGCGCCGATGATGCAGGGCATGATGACGAGCTACATCGAGCAGTCGAAGAACATGTTCGTGCAGATGCAGGAGCAGATGCAGAACCAGGCGAAGTCGATGTTCGGCACGTTTCCGTTCAAACCGGCTGGACAAACGCCCGAGGGCGACGACAAGAAGTGATCGTCAGGACGTGATCGCGGCGGGCGGCCTGGCAGGCGCCGGCCGCTCAAGCCGTTTTGAGATCGCGCAGCGCTTCGGGATGGAGCGCTGCGACGCGCAGCAGCGTTTGTGCGGCGCCCGTGGGCTGGCGCCGGCCTTGCTCCCAATCCTGCAGCGTACGCGTGGAGACGCCGAGCAGCGCGGCGAAGGCGCTTTGTGAAAGCCCGACCTTTGCGCGTGCGAGCGCCGCGGCGGTGGGCTCGACGCGCGTGGTGCGCGCCGCGCGCCCGCTCTTCATTTCATGGACGGACTTGAGCAGGTCCGCCTGAAACTGTTCCAGTTCCTTATCCACATTCCACCTCTTCGCGCAGCCGGCTGAGAAACGCTGCCGGCAGGTTGTCGAATTTTGCCTTTGCGTAGACGATCAGGAGCCAGATGCAGCCCTGATCGAGCATGTTGTAATAGATCACCCGCGTGCCGCCGCGTTTGCCGAATCCCCAGCGCGTCCAGCGAACCTTGCGCAGGCCGCCGGTGCCGGGGATGACGTCGCCCGCCAGCGGGTGGTCGGCTAGCCATGTGATGAAGGCTTCGCGTTCGCTATCGCGCCAGATATCGGCCGCGTACCGCTGAAACGTTTCCGTTTCGATGATCGTGAGCATAAGAAAGAAGCGGAAATGATTATACGGCTTTGCCGTATGTTGGGTGAGTGATGCCGATCAAGAAATTTGCCTAGCGCAATCCTGTTGCGGCCCGACTTTCCCGATGCTACGCAGCAAAGGAGCGGCGCTCCATATGACATACGGGTAAAATGACGGACTGGCTTGATCTCGCACGGCGCATCGCTCGCCTTGCGCCCACATCCGGACGTACACGTGAAAAACCCTGTTGAATCAACGACCTCCCGCAACCCTGCTCCGCGTGTCGGGATGGTTTCCCTTGGCTGCCCGAAGGCCCTCGTCGACTCCGAGCAGATCATCACGCAACTGCGCGCGGAGGGTTACGAGATTTCCGGCACCTATGACGGCGCGGATCTGGTCGTGGTCAACACCTGCGGCTTTATCGACGAAGCCGTTCAGGAAAGCCTCGACGCCATCGGCGAGGCGCTCAGCGAGAACGGCAAGGTGATCGTGACGGGCTGCCTCGGCGCGAAGCAGAGCGCGAGCGGCTCGAATCTCATCGAGGAAGTCCACCCGAAGGTGCTGGCCGTGACCGGCCCGCATGCCGTGGGCGAAGTCATGCAGGTCGTGCACACGCATTTGCCCAAGCCGCACGATCCGTTCGTCGATCTCGTGCCGGCCGCTGGCGTGAAGCTCACGCCGCGCCATTACGCATATCTGAAGATCTCCGAAGGCTGCAATCACCGCTGCACGTTCTGCATCATCCCGTCGATGCGCGGCGATCTCGTTTCCCGTCCCGTGGCCGAGGTGATGCTGGAGGCGGAGAACCTCTTCAAGTCCGGCGTGAAGGAACTGCTCGTCATCTCGCAGGACACGAGCGCATACGGCGTGGACGTCAAGTACCGCACCGGCTTCTGGAACGGCCGGCCGCTGAAGACCCGCATGACCGAGCTGGTCGGTGCATTGGGCGAACTGGCCGCGCAGTACGGCGCCTGGGTGCGCCTGCACTACGTCTATCCGTATCCGAGCGTCGACGAAGTCATTCCGATGATGGCCGAGGGTCCGTTCAAGGGGCACGTCCTGCCGTATCTCGACGTGCCGTTCCAGCACGCGCATCCCGAAGTGCTCAAGCGCATGAAGCGTCCCGCCAATGCGGAGAAGGTACTGGAGCGCGTGAAGGCCTGGCGCGAGATCTGCCCGGATCTCACGATCCGTAGCACGTTCATTGCCGGCTTCCCCGGCGAGACCGAGGCGCAGTTCGAAACGCTGCTCGACTTCATTCGCGAGGCCGAGCTCGATCGCGTGGGCTGCTTCGCGTACTCGCCTGTGGAGGGCGCGAGCGCCAATGAGCTCGATGGCGCGCTGCCCGACGAAGTGCGCGAGGAGCGTCGCGCGCGCTTCATGGAGGTGGCCGAGGCCGTGTCGGCGAAGCGCATTCAGCGCAAGGTCGGCAAGACGCTCAAGGTGCTGATCGACGAGATCAACGCCGATGGCGGCATCGGCCGCACGGCTGCCGACGCGCCGGAGATCGACGGCGTCGTCTACGTCGCGCCATCGACGAAGGCGTCGAAGCGCTACAAGGTCGGCGACTTCGTCTCGGTGAAGATCACGGGCGCAGACGGCCACGATCTCTGGGGCGAGGTCTGAGCCGCATGAGCGCCGCTGCCCCGCAGGTTCTCGCGTTCGGCGAGGCGATGGTCGAATTCAACCAGGCGTCGCCGGACAAGCCCGAATACCTGCAGGGCTTTGGCGGCGATACGTCGAACTTCTGCATTGCAGCCGCGCGCCAGGGTGTGCGCACCGGCTTTGTCTCGGCAGTCGGCGGCGATCAGTTCGGACGTCTGCTGCTCGACCTGTGGGCCCGCGAGGGTGTCGATACGTCCACCGTGCGCGTGGATCCGACAGCGCCCACCGGCGTCTACTTCGTTTCGCACGGTCCCGATGGCCATGCCTTCGATTATCTGCGCGCCGGGTCGGCCGCGAGCCGCTATGCGCCGGGCGATCTGCCGCGTGAAGCGCTTGCGGCGGCGCAAGTGCTGCATCTGTCCGGCATCAGCGTGGCGATCAGCAATACGGCCTGCGACGCGGCGTTCGCGGCCATCGACCACGTGCACGCCAACGGCGGCCGGGTGAGCTTCGATACGAACCTGCGTCTGAAGCTCTGGCCGCTGCCGCGCGCGCGGGCCGTGATGAGCGAGGTGCTGCGCGTCACCGACATCTGTCTGCCTAGCTGGGACGACGTGACGGTGCTGACCGGGCTGGACGAGCGCGACGCCATCGTCGACTGGCTGCTCGCGCGCGGGCCGCGCGTGGTGGCGTTGAAGCTCGGCAGGGAAGGCGCCTACGTGGCGACGGCCGAAGAGCGGCGGCTCGTGCCGGGCCGTGCCGTCGCGGCGGTCGATGCGACGGGGGCGGGAGACTGCTTTGGCGGGGCGTTCGTAGCCCGTCTCGTGTCGGGAGACGATCCGTTTGCAGCGGCGCGCTACGCGAACGCGGCAGCCGCGCTCTCGACGCTGGGGTACGGCGCCGTTGCGCCGATTCCGCAGCGCGAGGCTGTCGAAAAACTGCTGGCCGGCTGAGCGCAGGCTGCCGCGTGCGGCGACCCAACCGTTCGGTCGCGGCGTACTCGAAGGAAGGAGTCAGATGGAAGTATCGACCTTGAAACAATGGGGCGCCGCGTCGCGCGGCGTGGGTCATGCGGCGCGCGCGTGTGCGCTCGCCGTTGCGGCGCTTGCGTTGCCCGTCATGGGGTTTGCGCAGGATACTGCCGATCCCGTGAAGGCGTTGGCCGCGCCGCCCGCGATCCAGTTGCCGCTCAAGCCCAACCCCGAGTTCGCGCAGTTTCCGCGCTACGTGGGCATGCTCGGCAAGCGGCAGATCGTGATGCGCCTCGGCCCGAAAACCGACGATCCGAGCGGCGTGCACGGCGAGTACCAGTTCACCGACACGGGCGAAATCATTCTGATTGCCGGCGATCACGAAGGCACGACCTTCGAGGGCGAGGAATCGAACGACGGCACGCACATCACCGGCAATTGGGTGGGGACGTTCTCGCCCGACGGAACGGTGTCCGGCGAGCGCATGGAAGTGGACGATTCGAACCCGGTCGATTTCGAGCTGAAGCCGCTCGCGGCCGGGCAGCCGGTCCCGCCCGCTTCGGCTTCTCGCGAGGCAGCCCAAAGTCACGCCCAGCAGTGGCAGGCCGCATCCGCGCCGGCGCCCGGCGGTGCCCAGCAGGTCAACGGTGTCAGCAATCTGAGCACCGGCGAATAACCCCCGGCTTGCCGCCGGTCGATCTGGCCTTCATCGTTTTTTCGATTCCGAAATGAAGAAAACCGACTCCAGCCGCGCATTGCAGACGCGCCTCATCCATCCGCAAGACGAGATCACGCCGGGCTTCGAATCGTTCGCCGCGCCCGTCACGCGGGCCTCCACCGTGGTCTTCCCCGATCTGGCGACGGTGCGCGGACTCGACTGGCGCGACGACTCGCAGTGGCGCTATGGCCTGCATGCGACGCCGACTTCCGCCATGCTGACCCAGCGGCTCGCGGCCATCGAAGGCGGCGAGCACGCACTGCTGCAGCCTTCGGGGCTCTCGGCGATCTCGAACGTATACTTCGGCCTCCTGAAGATGGGCGACGACGTGCTGATTCCCGACAACGTCTACTCGCCCAACCGTGAACATGGCGAGTGGCTCGAGCGCGACTTCGGCATCACGACGCGTTTCTACGATCCGTTGGTGGGTGCCGGCATCGCGGAACTGATCCGGCCCGAGACGAAGCTGATCTGGATCGAGGCGCCGGGCTCGGTCACGATGGAAGTGCCCGACGTGCGTGCGATCACGGCCGTGGCGCGTGCGCGCAACGTGGTGACGGCGATCGACAACACGTATTCGGCCGGCCTCGCGTTCAAGCCGTTCGAACATGGCGTCGACATCTCGGTGCAGGCGCTCACGAAATACCAGTCGGGCGGCAGCGATGTGCTGATGGGCGCGACGATCACGCGCGATCGTGCCTTGCATCTGAAGCTCAAGCAGGCACGCATGCGTCTTGGCATCGGCGTTTCATCGGACGATTGCTCGCTCGTGCTGCGCGGGCTGCCGAGCATGAAGGCGCGCTTCGAGGCGCACGACCGCAGCGCGTTCGCGCTAGCGGGCTGGCTCAAGACGCGCTGCGAGATCGCGGCCATGCTGCATCCCGCATTCGAAGACTGCCCCGGCCACGCCGCGTTCGAGCGCGACTTCACGGGCGCCGGGGGGCTGTTTTCCGTGGTCTTCGACGAGCGCTACAGCGCTTCGCAGATCGATACGTTCTGCGAAGCGCTCGACCTCTTTGCGCTCGGTTGGAGCTGGGGCGGGGCGCACAGTCTCGTCATGCCTTACCACGTCGAATCGATGCGTACGGCCGCGCGCTGGCCGCATCGCGGTACGCTGGTGCGTTTCTACGTGGGTCTCGAAGACGAAGCGGACCTGCGCGCCGACATCGAGCAGGCGCTCGCGACGCTCGCCTGAGCGCGCGAACGGGCCGGACGACAACGGCCGCGGCGCATGATTCGCGCGGCGGCGCGAGGCAATGCAAGGGCTGCGAGCCGATCAGAAAAGCCGCAGCAAGCCGTCGAGTCCCACGAAATTGAATGCGACGCTCGCCGCCTCGCGCACCACGGGCTTCGCGCGGAACGCCACCGAAAGTCCCGCTTCCGCCATCATCTTCAGATCGTTCGAGCCGTCGCCCATCGCAATGGCCCGGCTCGGCTCGATGCCCAGTTGCGCACAGGTTTGCGCGAGCGTGCGGGCTTTCACCTCGGCATTGACGATCTCGCCGCTCACGCGGCCCGTGAGTTTGCCGTCCACGATTTCCAGCGTGTTGGCATTCGTGTAGTCGAGGTTCAGGCGCGCTTTCAGGCGCTCGGTGAAGAACGTGAAGCCACCCGAAACGAGGAGCGTCTTCAGGCCCGCGGCTTTCGCGCCGGCCAGCATCTGCGTGGCGCCCGGCGAGAGTTGCAGGCGCTCTTCGTAGACGCGTTCGAGCGCGCTTGCGTCGAGCCCCTTGAGCAGTGCAACGCGGCGCGTGAGGCTCTCGTTGAAATCCTTGATTTCGCCGCGCATGGAGGCTTCGGTAATCGCCGCGACTTCCGCCTTCAGACCACAGAAATCGGCGATTTCGTCGATGCACTCGATCGTGATGAGCGTCGAGTCCATGTCCATGGCGAGGAGACCGAAGTCGGCGAGCGCGCGGCCGCTTTCCACGAACGCATAGTCGAGTTGATGCGTACTGCAATAGACCTCGATATCGGCGCGCTGGCCGGGCACCGCGTTTTCGATGCGCAGGGCGCATTCGTCGATCGGCGCGAGCCGGCTGCCGCGCGCGAGCGCGAGTAACGGCTTGTGGTGGACGGCGGGCAGCGGGGCAAGGCTCTGGATGACGAGGTTCATGTCGTGCAGGTTGTAGGTGAGCAGCGGCGAGGGTGCCGCGTCCTGATGCGCGGTAAATCACGACATTGTAACTGCTCGTAGTTGGCATCTGGCTGGCGCCCTGTGCCCGCGCGCTTTAGGGAGCATGCCCGAAGCCGGGTGCATGGAAAAGCGATCCGTCCCCACAGTTTTTCGGGACGAAGGCGCCTATTCGTTGCAAAATGAAAGCTAGCGCGGCGGTCCGACAGCTCCGCATGGGACGGAGTCAGGACTGAAGCCCTGACTCCTGTCGACAGCGATACACGGGCCCGGTCGCCGTATGCCGTGAACCGCACGTGCCGCGACTTGCGTCGCGCGGCGCGTCACATGCGCCAATCCGCGCCAGGGGAACCGGTATGCAGGACGCTCACAAGCATCAGCACGCGTCGCCCACCCGGAGGTCGCGCCGCACGCGGTCGGCTGTCAAGGACGCCGCCGCTGAAGTCTCGCGGACCACGTCCGCGCCGCGCTCGCCGTCCCGGGTACGCCACACGGAGGCGGGCACCGAGATTGCCGGCGTTCCGATCACGAGCGAGCGACGCGTGATCGATCCCGTCAGCGGCACCCACAAGATCGATCTCGTCCGCTACTACGCGCGCGCGGCGCCATGGCTGCTGCCTCATCTGGCCGCGCGTCCGGTTTCGGTCGTGCGGGCGCCTCGCGGCCTGTCCGGGGACATGTTTTTCCAGCGCCACAATGGACGTCCGCCGATTCCGGGGGTGACCGAGCACGAAGACCTCGACCCGGGCCATCCTCCGCTCATTACGATCGACACGCTCGAGGCGCTCATCGGTGCCGCGCAGATGGATGTCATCGAACTGCATACATGGAACGCGCTGGCCGCGGACATCGAGCGGCCCGACCGCGTCGTGTTCGACCTCGATCCGGATCCGGCACTCGGCTGGGACCGCATGATCGAAGCCGCTGAAATGACGCGCGCGCTGCTGCGCGATCTCGGAATCGAGTCGTTCTGCAAGACGAGCGGCGGCAAGGGCCTGCACGTTGTCGTGCCGCTCGTGCCGCAGGCGGATTGGGAGGATGCGAAGGCATTCGCGCGCGCGGTCGCGCACCATCTGGCCGCGACGGCGCCGACGCAGATCACGGCGACGATGGGCCCCGAGCATCGCAAAAAGCGGATCTTCGTCGACTACCTGCGCAACGCGCGCGGTGCGAGCACGGCGGTTGCATACGGAGTGCGGGCGCGCAGCGGAATGGGGATATCGGTGCCCATCTCGTGGGAGGAACTCGGGAGCACCACCGGTGGCGCGCAGTGGACGTTGCGCAATATCGACGAGCGGCTGGCGGCCTTGGCTCGCGTGGATCCGTGGGCAGGCTACGCGAGCGTCGGGCAGCGGATCACGGCCGAGCTCACGATCGGGCTGGAAGAGAGCGGCAAATAGCCGGGAATGGAGGGCAAGCGGCGGCCCGTGCAGCCGCCCGCCGCGGCGGGCAGAACCGTTCGTTGCGCCTGCAAAATTCCCGGCGTGGCAAGCGGGATAAAACCTGGTCGGCGAGGGGAGTACGTTCGGCGCAAGGCGGCGTGGGGCGAGCTAGACTAGGTAAATGGAGCAGGACCCTACGCCATGCGGCGTGCGCCGTTCACAAGGCAGGTAACGACGGGCGGCACGCGGCGGCTTTCGTCAGGAGGTGACGCATGCATTGCCACCGCTCGCGCCGCGCTCGTGCGGCGCTCGTCCATGCCGCATTCGCGGCCTCGTGCGCGCTCGCGCTGCCCGCGCTGGCGAGCACGCCAATCAACGTGACCTCGAAAACGCCAACGGACGGCCCGATCCGCTACACCGTGCGCGTTACCTCGAAGCAGTACGGCAACTCCAGCGAGACGCGCACGCTGCGCTCGGGCGACACCGACGACTTCACCTGGCGCACCACGCCTCCGGGCGGCGTCGTGCCGTCTCCCGATGGTTGTCCCGGCAATGCCTCGCTGCCGCTCGACGAGAACGGCGCGATGATGCGGCAGACGCAGTTGCGCCTCGCGCCCATTGTCGACGAGCACGGCACGGCCAATGTCCAGGCGAGCTTCCGCGCCCAGGCGCCGCACGGCACGCGCAGCGTCGAAAACGAGGGCAAGACGCTGACCTGTCCCGCGGTCGTGTCGTACAGCGAGGTCGTCCGCTTCTCGATGCCGACCAATGGCACGGTGAAGACGGTCAAGCTCGGCGACGGCACCCAGATCGCGATTTCCGCGCAGCGCTGACGGGCTGTAAAGCGTAAAGCGGGCTATAACGCGGGCCGTAGCGCGTCAACGACGCGCGCTATTTTGCATTTGCGCTTCGCTCCATGAGCCGCGAGGTGAGGAAGCGGTGTTCGGCGGAGAACACGCGCCGGTACGCGAGCAGGACCGCGCCGACGGTGCCGAGCGCCGACGAGGCGGCGATCAGAAACATGATCACGATCTGATAGCGTACGGCCTGTAGCGGCGGCTGGCCGGCAAGCACCTGGCCCGTCATCATGCCCGGCAGGCTTACCACACCCACCACGGCCATCTGGTTCAGCGTCGGGATCATGCCGGCGCGCACGGCTTCGCGCGCGCTGGCCTGGGCCGCTTCCCAGCGCGTCGCACCGAGAGCGAGCGAGGTCTCGATGCGGTCGCGCCGCGCCGTAAGCTCCTGCATCATCCGCTCGACGCCGAGCGACACCCCCGTCAGCGTGTTGCCGAGGATCATGCCGAGGATCGGGATGGCATATTGCGGCTCATACCACGGGTGGATGCGGATCACGACGAAAAGCCCCACCGCGGCGACGAGCCACGCGCTCACCCAGATCGAAACGATGCTGTCGGCACGCTGCCCCGCGTAGGTGCGCGCACCGCGCTGCGCTCCGGCCACGCCCGCGATCAGCGTCATGAGCGCCATCAGCGGCAGCACGACGTACCAGCGGTTGTACGCGAATACCCACCCAAGCACGTAGCCGATCGCGAGCAACTGCACCACGGTGCGCACGGCGGCCCAGGCGAGCTTGCGTTCGAGGTCGAGCTTGAGCAGCACGGATACCGCGCCGTTGACGAACACGAGCAGCGCCGCGATCGCCACGTCGCCGAGGCCGAGGTTCTGGAGGACGGAATTCATCGGCTGGCTCCTGCGGCTCCCTCGGTGCGAGCGGGGGCGGGCGCGGGTTCGCCGGCCGCGTCGAGCACGCCGGCCGTCATCGTGAGATGCCGGTTGCCGACGCGGGCGGCCTGAGCCGGGTCGTGCGACACCCAGACCGTGGCACGCGCGGTGCGTTGGGCGTCGAACCAGCCGCCAACCAGCGCTTCGACTGCGCGTGCAGAATCGGGATCGAGCGAGGCCGTGGGCTCGTCGAGCAGCAGGGCATCCGGATCGAGTTGAAGCACGCGCACGAGCGCGGCGATCTGGGCTTCGCCGCCCGAGAGTTCGGACGCATGACGCGCGAGGAAGTCAGCCGGGCGTCGTGCGGCGTCGAGAAGCGCCTTCACGCGCGCGGCGTCGAATGCGGCGTCCCGATAGACGGAGAGCGTGTAGGGGTAGCGCAGGTTGTCCTCGACGGTACCATCGAGCAGGGCGGGCCGTTGCCGCAGGTAGGCGATATGCCGGCGAAAGCGCGGGATGCTCGCGCGCGGGACCGGTTTGCCGCGCCACAGCACGGTGCCGCCGTCGAGTGGATCGAGCAGCGCGAGGGCGCGCAGGAACACGCTCTTGCCCGAGCCGGACGGCCCCGTCAGCACGGCGCGCTCGCCCGCATGCAAGGCGAAGTCGGCGGGATGCAGCAGATACTCGCCGTGCTGCCGGGCGTGACGCGCTATCTGGCGGGCTTCGACGAGCGCAACGCGCCTCTCGGCGCCGCTTTCGTCTGGCTGGCTGGAAACGGGGGATCGGGTCATGAGAGGATTGCAAACAAAAAGTGCGCGCCCCGTTGCGATACGGCATGATGGCGCACCGGGCAGGAAACAGGATGGACCGCAGGACATACAGCGGGACGTAACGCAGGCCGACGGCAGGCACGCCGCCTGCTTGCCTCCTGCCTTAAAAAAACGACCCAGAATCACGGAGAGTGAATGACGTCACCGCAACCCAAGCCTCGCGGCATCGGCCGCCTGTTCGCCAGGATCTTCGCATGGCTTGCGCTCGTTGTCGTCGTCCTCGTTGGGATACTCGTGGCGGTTCTTCTTACCTTCGACTGGAATCGCGCGAAGCCCTGGGTCAACGACAAGGTGAGCGAGGCGATCGGCCGGCCGTTCGCCATCGAGGGCGATCTGAAGATCGGCTGGCGCGCGCCGGTGGGCGAGACGGGCTGGCGCGCATGGGTGCCGTGGCCGCGCTTTTCGGCCACCCGCATCGAGGTGGCCAATCCGGACTGGACGAAATCGCCGCATTTCGCCACGCTCGACGAGATCGACTTCGAGGTCATGGTGCTGCCGCTCCTCGCGCACGACATCGTGATTCCGGCCATCAATCTCGTGAACCCGTCCGTGGACGTCGAGCGGCTTGCGGACGGGCGCAACAACTGGACGTTCAAGCTGGCTTCGTCGAGCGGTCCGTCCACGTGGAAGCTCGATCTGCACGACATCGCCTTCGCCTCGGGCAATATTGCCGTCGACGATCGGCAAACGAAGACCGATTTGCGGATCACCGTCGATCTGCTCGGCCACGGCATTCCGATCGGCGCCGCGATGGCGCAGCAGGAGGCGACTTCGCGTAGCGAGTCGGCGCAGGCGATCGGCGCGGCGGGCGCCCGTCGGCTCGCGCAGCAGGCGCGGACCCAGCAGGCATCCGAAGCGGCGGCCGCGAGCGCGGCCAGTGCAGCCAGCGCCGTAAGCGAAGCGAGCAGCGGCGGCGCGGCTGCGACGCCCGCTTCGGCTTTGGCGAGCACTGCGTCGGGTGCTTCCACCGCTTCTGCAACGAACGTGACGAGCGCCGCGAAGCCGGCCGAGCCGTTCTACGCCATCGGCTGGACGCTCAAGGGCACGTACAACAAGACGCCCGTGTCCGGCACGGGCAAGCTGGGCGGTGTGCTCGCGCTGCAGGACGCGAAGCGCCCGTTCCCGGTTCAGGCCGACGTGCGCGCAGGCGATATGCATATCGCACTCGTTGGCACGCTCACGGATCCCGCCCATCTGGCCGCCGTCGACCTGCGCCTGTGGCTGCAGGGCGAGAGCATGGCGCATCTGTACAGCCTGACCGGCGTGACGCTGCCCGAGACGCCGCCGTATGCCACGGAAGGCCATTTCGTGGGCGAGTTTCACCGCGGGGCGAGCGAGTTCCGCTACGAGAATTTCACAGGGCGCGTCGGCGGTTCGGACCTGAACGGCACGCTTGCCTACGTGCAGCGCGATCCGCGTCCGCTGCTCAAGGGCGAACTGGTGTCGAACCTGTTGCAGTTCTCCGATCTCGCCCCGATCATCGGCGCCGACAGCAATGCGAGCAAGGCAAAGCGCGGCGATGCCGTGAAGCAGCCCGCCGATCGTGTCATTCCGGTCGAGCCGTTCCGCACCAACCGCTGGAGCGCGATCGATACGGACGTCACGTTCACCGGCCGGCGCATCGTCAGGCAGGGCAGCCTGCCGATCTCCGATCTCTATGCGCACGTCGTGATGACGGACGGTGTGCTGTCGCTCGACCCGCTGCGCTTCGGCGTGGCGGGCGGGACGCTCGCCACGCGTATCGCGCTGGACGGCAGCGGCGTGCCGCTCAAGGCGCGGGTCTCGGCCGAGGCGCGGCACTTGAAGCTCAAGCAGTTGTTCCCCAACGCCAAGTCGATGCAGTCGGCGCTCGGCGAGGTCAACGGCGATGCCTCGCTTTCGGCCACCGGCAATTCGCCGGCGGCGCTTGCCGCGACCTCGAACGGCGAAGTGAAGATGCTGGTCACGCAGGGCACGATCAGCCGCTTGCTCATGGAGGCGGCCGGCCTGAACGTGGCGAACGTGGTGTACGAAAAGCTGTTCGGCACGCAGGACGTCAAGATCAACTGCGCGGCCACCGATTTCGTCGCGACCAACGGCGTGCTCGATCCGCGCGTGTTCGCGCTCGACACGGACGACGCCGTGATCGACATCAGCGGGCCGATCAATCTGCGCGACGAATCGCTGGATCTGAAGATCCATCCGCACACCAAAGGGTTTCGCGTGTTTTCGCTGCGCTCGCCGCTCTATGCCAAGGGAACATTCAAGGATCCCCACGTCGGCGTGGATGCGACAGCGCTTGCGCTGCGTGCCGGAGCCATGGTCGGGCTCGGCCTGATCAATCCGTTCGCCGCGCTGATTCCGCTGATTGCGCCGAGCAATAACAAGCCGCTGGCGTGCAAGGATCTCTTTGCCGAAATGCGCACACGACCCGTGGCGCCCCCGCCAGGCCAGAAGATGCGCGCACCGGCAGGCACCGCTAACCGCTAGGGCCGCGGCGGTGGCGAACCACGATTAGAAAATGGCAAACCCGCGGAGGACCCGCGGGACACTCGCGTATCGGGCCTGTCGCCGCGCTTGCGGCGCGAACAGGCCTTAACGCAGTGAACGCGGTACGGTATCGCCCGTTGCGCCCTGGCGGCGCGTGACGCGTCGCGTGGTCAGGCCAGGGCGGGCCGCGCCGAATTCGGGCAGGATCCGGCTGCGCGCGCGGCTGGCAAACACGAGGAAGCCGAAGCCGTCCGCCTCGTACCAGTAGCCGCCGTTTTCCAGCCCTTCGATGGGCTGCTCGAGCGCATGCGCAATGGATTCGATGCAGCGCCGCCGCAATTCGCTCGTGGCCGGATAGGGGGGGTGCGCGCCGCGCACACTGCAAAGCAGGACATCGAGTCCTGGCAGAATGTGGGCGTAGAGTACGGGCTCGTCCTGGGCGCGGGCTCGCGCAATCTTGGTATCGAGCTGTCCGAACGGTTTGAAGTGGTCGAGCACGGCAAGGAACGACTCGTCGCCGTCCGCCTTGACGCGTTTACGCTTTTTCGGGAAGGACATAAAAACTCGCCTGAAAAAGGATTGCAAAAAACGCAGCTGTTCCATGCGACCACTCCCGGTTTTGCGCGCCGCACGTCGATCCTTTATAGCATAGGGTTCTGCAGGATTCACGAGGATTCGAGGTTGTCCGAGCCCTCGCGGGTGTCCGCAGCCGCCGTGCCCGACCGCTCGCCGCGCTCTGATGTAGGTATCCCGGCTCTCCTTTTCCCTTCTTTCTGTCTCCGTCTCAATAATAGTCCTGCTGACGCGCACGGTGTGGCCATCATTCGTAAAAAAGCGGGCTTTTGTCACGATTCCGTGGCAGGGGCCACATCCGTTGTCATCCTGATATTTCGCGCCGATAATGTTCGGGTTCTGGTGCCTGCAGCCCGTTGGCGTTGCGCGGGCCACCGTGCCGCGTCGATCCGCCAGTCCGTACTCACGCCGATACCCACGCGCCAGACCCGCCATGAAACTGTTCACCAAGGGGTTGCTGCTGATCGCGATTCCGAGCGTCGTCGAACTCGCGCTGCTCGGCGTGGTGTTCGATACGCAGGAGGCCGCGGTGCGTGCGGCGCAAGGCGAGCAGAACAGCAAGCAGATACTCTGGCAGGCGTCGAGCCTCGTCGACCCGCTGTTGCGCGAGGCCGCGCGCGTGCGTACGGGGATCGCGCTCGACGATCCCTCTTTCATCGATCGTCGTGCGGTGTGGACCGAGTTTGCCGACCGCATCGCCTTGCTCTCGCAAATGGTGGCCGACAATCCCGTCCAGCTCGCGCGCGTCGACCACATGCGCGCGGCGGCCTATGCCTGGCGCGCCCAGGCCGGCGACATTGCCGATGCGCTGCGCGCCGGACGCAGCGTCGCGTGGGCGCGCACCGCTGCCGCCACGCTGCCGCCCGAGATCGAGACGGTGCGCAGCGAGCTGGCCGAGTTCATGGCCGAAGAAGCGCGCCTCGACGCACGGCGCAATGCGTCCTGGAGCATGACGCGTGCGCGCCTGCAGGACGCGCTGATCGCAGCCGTGCTCGGCTCGATGCTGGCGTGGGGCGTCACCGCAGCGGTATTCGCGCGCAACGTGGGCAGGCGCCTTGCCGCGCTGGGCGACAATGCCCGCCGGCTGGGCGACGGGGTGAGGCTGGCGCCGGCGCTGTCGGGCAACGACGAAATCGCCGCGCTCGACGCGGTGCTGCATGAGACGAGCGCGCGTCTCGTCGACTCCGAACGGGACCAGGCCGCGCTCAAACACCAGTTGCAAGGGCGTGCTACCGACCTCGCGAACGCCAACGAACATCTGCGCCAGGAGACGCAGGACAACGAGATGTTCATTTACAGCGTCTCGCACGATCTGCGCTCGCCGCTCGTGAATCTGCAGGGGTTTTCGAAGGAGCTGCAGGTTTCCTGCGACGACCTGCGCGCGCGGATCGACGCAGCCGGGTTGCCTGCCGACGAGCATCGCCGCGTGACCGGGCTGCTCGACGGCGACGTCGACGAATCGCTGCAATTCCTGCGCCAGGCGGTGGCGCGTGCGGCGGCGATCATCGACGCGCTGCTGCGAATCTCGCGCGCCGGGCGGCGGGAATATCGCTGGCAGCGCGTGAACATGGGACGCATCGTCGAGCGGGTGCTGGTCGGTCTTGACGTCGTGTCGGATGCAACGCGTATCGACGTGCGCGATCTGCCGCCCGCCTGGGGCGATCCCGCGGCCATCGAGCAGATTTTCGGCAACCTGATCGAGAACGCGCTGCGCCATCTCGATCCGCAACGGGCGGGACGCATCGAGATCGGCGCGCTCGAGACGCAGGCCGACGGGGATGGCACTGGCGCCGCGGCACCCCGTGTGCCTGCGCCGCGTACGCGAACGTATTATGTGCGCGACAATGGCGTGGGCATTCCGGAGGCCTGGCAGCCGAAGCTCTTTCGCGCGTTTCAGCGTCTGCATGGCGGCGATTCGGGTGGCGAGGGCATCGGGCTCGCGCTCGCTCGACGCATTGCGGAGCGGCATGGGGGGCAGATGTGGGTGGAGTCGGCCGAAGGAGTGGGCTCGACGTTCTTCGTCGCGCTGCCCGAGCAACCTGCGCGTGCGGCATGAGCGCTACGATGCGTAGCGTCGCGGCGGCCCGGCCGCGAGCCGGTACGTACCCATCGGGGAGATGAAATGACGGACGAGGAACGGGTCAGCATCGTGCTGATCGAAGACGACGATGGCCATGCGACGCTGGTCGAGCGCAACCTGCGGCGCTCGGGGGTTTCGAATGGTTTCGTGCGCTTTTCGGACGGTCAGGAGGCGCTCGACTATTTCTTCGGGTCGGCGGCCGCCGGAGGCGCTGGGGCGCCGGGCGTCCCGTCACGCGAAGATCTTGCGAACGTCGTCGTGCTGCTGGACCTGCGCATGCCGCGCGTGGACGGCTTCGAGGTATTGCGCCGCCTGAAGGCCGATCCGGCCACGGCATCGGTGCCGGTGATCGTGCTCACCACCACCGACGACCCGCGCGAGATCGAACGCTGCTACGAACTGGGCTGCAACGTGTACATCACGAAACCGGTCGAATATGACGCGTTTATTGAAGCCGTGCGGCGGCTCGGCTTCTTCCTGCAGGTCGTCAAGCTGCCGCCGGGGCATCGTTACGCGCGCTAGCGGCGCGCAGCGGCCTTGAGCGGCGCCCGGCTTGCCGATCCACCCCTTGCGCAATTTTGACTCCTGGAGGAACGTCCAGCGCATGAACGACGAAGTCAACCTGTTGGCGGGTGCACACGTGCTGGTCGTCGACGACGACGAAGGCATACTGCGGCTCGCGCGCAAGTCGCTCGCCCGAGCCGGCGCGCTGGTGGACACTTGCGCGAGCGTGAGCGAGGCGCTCGCGGTGCTGGCCGCCCGCACGCCCGACGTGCTCGTGCTCGACTATCAGCTGGACAGTGCGGAAACTGGCCTCGACCTCTTTCGCCGGCTGCGTGCCCAGGACGTGCGCGTGCCCGCGATACTCGTGACCGGCTTCACGGACGAATCGCGCGTGATCGCGGCGCTGCGTGCCGGCGTATCGGATGTCGTGCCGAAAGCGGGCGGCTATCTCGACTATTTGCCCGAGGCCGTTGCGCGGGTGCTTTCGCAGGTCGCGCTGCAGCGCGCCTCCGACGAAGCGCTGCTGCTGCGCGATCGCGAAGAGCACTACCGGACGCTCTCGGAGGCGCTCCCGCATCTCGTGCTCACCTGCGGCGCGGACGGCAACTGCGATTTCCTGTCGAAGCAGTGGCTCGACTACACGGGGCTCGACGCGCGTCATTCGCACGGTCTGGCCTGGCTCGACGCCGTGCATCCCGACGACCGGGAGGAGATCCGGCGCAGCTGGCTGAAGGCCGTGGCGAGCGGCGCGACCGACTATCGGCACGAGCTGCGCATCCGCCGCCACGACGGCGCGTACCGTTGGTTCGATGTCCGTATCGTTGCGATGCGCGATCCGCGCGGCGGCGTGAACAAATGGTTCGGCAGCTGCACCGATATCCATGTGCAGCGCGAGTCGACGCAAGAGCGCGAGCGTCTGCTCGCTTCCGCGCAGGCCGCGCGCCAGACGGCGGAAGAGGCCAACCGCGCGAAGGACCGTTTCCTTGCGATGCTCTCGCACGAATTGCGCACGCCGCTCACACCGGTGCTGGCCGGCACACGCCTTATCGAGCAGATTCCCGACTTGCCGGCGGCGGCGCGCGCGGGCGTACTGATGATCCGCCGCAATATCGAGCTGGAGGCACGATTGATCGACGATCTGCTCGACCTCACGCGCGTGGCCAACGGCAAGCTCAGCCTCGCGCTCGATACCGTGGACGTGCACGAGGTGATCGACGCCGTGCTCGAACTCTTTCACAGCGAGATTCAGGTGAAGCAGCAGGACGTGCACGTCGATCTGCGTGCGCAGCATCATTACGTGCGCGGCGATCGCGCGCGCCTGCAGCAGATGTTCTGGAATCTCGTGCGCAATGCCGCGAAGTTTACGCCGGACGGCGGCCATATTTACGTGCGTACGCGCGACGAGCGTATGCAGATGCTGATCGAAGTGGAGGACACGGGTATCGGCATCGCACCGGAGCAGATCGGCAAGCTCTTCAATGCCTTCGAGCAGGGCAGCCACAACATGACGCGACAGTTCGGCGGCCTCGGTCTGGGGCTCGCGGTCACGAAGGCGCTGACCGAGGCGCACGGCGGCAGCGTGACGGCGCAGAGTCCTGGCGCGCATTGCGGGGCGACCTTCTCGATCGTGCTGCCCACGGCTACGCCGGTGCCGGGCGCGACGGCTCCCGACGATGTCGGCAGCCCGCACCTGGCGGGCGCGCTCGACATTCTTCTGATCGAGGATCACGAGGACACGGCCGAGGTCATGTCGCAACTGATACGCGGGCTTGGGCACGAGGTGGCGGTGGCCGACAGCGTGGCGAGCGCACTCGCTCTCGCGTCACGGAATCGTTTCGACCTCGTACTGAGCGATATCGGCTTGCCCGACGGCACCGGCATCGACTTCATTCACGCGTTCCGCAAGCACTCGGCCGCGCCTGCCATCGCGCTTACTGGCTTCGGCACCGACGACGACGTGCGCCGCTGCCTCGAAGCGGGCTTTACGGCGCACCTCACGAAGCCGGTCAATTTCGAGCACCTCGAACGGCTGATCGAGAAGGCCGCGGTGACGCGCGTAGCGGATCGTCCGTCCTGCTGACGAAGGGCGCGCAAAAAAGCCCGCGCGGCGTTCACGCCTGTGCGGGCTCTTGTGCGGGCGTTTGCGTCGGTATTTGCGCGGACGGCCGCGCGGGCGTCGCTCAGCTCCGGTTGTTCTTCAGCTCGTCGCGGATTTCGCGCAACAGGAGCACGTCTTCGGGCGTGGGCGCCGGCTCTGCGGGCGCGGCCTCTTCCGGCTTGCGCAGGTTGTTGATGAACTTCACCATCAGGAAAATGATGAACGCGAGAATGATGAAGTTGATCAGCACCGTGATGAACGAGCCGTAGCCGAACACGGCCACGCCCGCCGTCTGCAGATCCTTGTACGAATCGGGGTTGCCCTTGAAGCTGGCAGGAATGTGCCCGAGCCGGATGAACTGGTTCGAGAAGTCGAGGCCGCCCGTGACGACGCCGATGACCGGCATGATCAGGTCTTTCACCACCGAGTTGACAATGGTGGAAAAGGCCCCGCCGATGATCACACCGACGGCGAGGTCCATTACATTGCCTTTTACGGCGAATTCCTTGAATTCCTTGATTATGCTCATGGGCGGGCTCTCCGAGGGAAGGGGCGGTTGACTGTGACTGAATGCCGCAATGATAGCGAACGCGTCCGCGATGCGGTAGCGATTTGACACTTTCTGACCCGCGGCCGATGTCGCTGCACCGCCGCTCAAGCCGCTCGAACCGGTCGAAACTTAAGAGGTGCGCGCGAGCTGGCCGGCGAGACTGGCCGGGTCGGTGTTGGTCCCACACAGCAGGACGCCGACGCGCCGGCCCTGCAAGGTGTCGCGCAGCGGCCCGATGAGGCCCGCGGTGGCCGCCGCGCAGGCAGGCTCCACGGCCAGCTTCAACTGGTCGAACAACAGGCGCATCGCGGCGCGCAGTTCGTCGTCCGAGACCGTGACGATGCGCTCGAGATGGCGGCGGCACAGTTCGTAGCTGTATTGCTCCGTGTGCGGGGCCATCAGCGAATCGGCGATCGAATGCATGTGGCTGATGCGCACCGTATGGTTCGCGGCAAAGCTGCGGCTCATCGCGTCGGCGGTTGCGGGCTCGACGCCGTACACGCGCACGCGCGGATTCGCGAGCCGCAGCGCCGTCGCGACGCCCGCGGCGAGGCCGCCGCCGCCAATCGGCAGGATCACGGCGTCGAGGTCGTTCGCCTGGGTGGCCCACTCGTAGCCGAGCGTCGCCGTGCCGAGCACCGTGCGATAGCCATTGAACGGATGCACGAAATAGCGGCCTTCCTCCGACTCGATACGCCTGACGATGTCGAAGGCTTCGCTGCTGTTGCCCGCCATGACGATCTCGGCGTGAAAGCGCCGGCATTGCGCGATGCGTGCCGCGCTCGCGGTGGCGAACAGCACGACCTTCGCGCTGATACCGAGCCGCATCGCCGCATACGATACGGCGATCGCATGATTGCCGCCCGAGACGCAGGTGACGCCGGCGCTGCGCTGTGCGGCATCGAGGGCGAGCAGATGCGTGAACGCGCCGCGCACCTTGAAGCTGCCGCTCGCCTGCAGCAGTTCGAACTTGAAGTTGACGAGCGTGTCTTCGAGCGAGGGCAGGTCGTTGCGGTCGAACACCGGTGTGCGCAGCACCCACGGCGCGAGCGCGAAATGCTGCGAGGCGATCCCGTCGAGCGTGGGGATGGGCTCGCCGTCGATCGTATGGTCGGTGGGAAGCGGCGTGCCGGTGGACATGGCGGTAGCGGGGCGTGGGTGCGTAATTATCGGGGTTGCGCTTCCAGCGACATGCCGTGGATCAGCTTGCGCAAAAAGCTTTCGCACGCACCCAGTTGCTCGAGCGCGACGAATTCGTTGGCCTTGTGGGCCTGCTCGATGTCGCCGGGGCCGCACACCACGCTCGGAATCCCCGCGCGCGCGAAGAGCCCCGCTTCGGTGCCGTAGGCCACCTTGCGCTGCGACCGGTCCGCCGTGAGGGTGCGCACGAGCTGCGTGATCGCCGCCTGTTCCGCGGCGTCGAGGCCCGGCGCCGCGGCGATCTTCGTGAACTCGATCGCGGCAGACGCGTGCTCGCGCTGCATCTTCGGCAGCAGCGTCTCGCGCGCGTAACGCTCGATGCGCGCGAAGATCGCGTCGGGATCGAGCGACGGCAGGTTGCGGAACTCGAACACGAAGCGGCACTCGGCCGGCACGGTGTTGATCGCGTTGCCGCCTTCGATCGTGCTCGTCTGCGAGGTCGTGAACGGCACGTCGTAGAGCTCGTCGAACGGACCCTTCGCGCGGAACTCGTCGGCCAGGTCGCGGATATGGCAGATGAGGCGCGCCGCGTATTCGATGGCATTGAGCCCGCGCGGCGTGAGCGACGAGTGCGCCGCGTGACCGCGCACGCAGCACTGGTACGCGTTGATGCCCTTGTGGGCGACGATGGGGCGCATGCCCGTCGGCTCGCCGACGATGCAGCCTTCGGGTTGCACGCCGCGCTTCACGAGTTCCTCGATCATGAAGGGCGCACCTGCGCAGCCCACTTCCTCGTCGAAGGAGAGCGCGAGATGGATCGGTTTCGCAAGCTGCGCGCGCTGCATCTCGGGCACGAGGGCAAGCGCCGCGCCGATGAAGCCTTTCATGTCGCAGGTGCCGCGGCCGTAGAGCAGGCCGTCGCGGACCTCGGGCTTGAAGGGATCGCTGTCCCACTTCTGGCCATCCACGGGCACGACGTCCGTGTGACCCGAGAGCACGATGCCGCCGTTCGTCGCGCCATCGTGCGCCGGCAGCGTCGCGAACAGGTTGGCCCAGCGGCCGCCGCGGCCGTAGGTGAGCGTCGACTCGATACCGCGTGCGCGCAGGTCGTCGCGGACTGTCTCGATCAGGCCGAGGTTCGGGTGGCGGCTGACCGTGTCCATCGACACGAGCCGGGTGACCCAGGGTAGCGAAACGGGGACAGCGGAGGCGGAAGAAGCGGCGGCGGGCGACTGCGAGGGTTGCGCTGATTCAGCGGCGACGGACATGAGGGGGCTCCAGCTTGCTAGTCGTAGCCATCTTACCCAAAAAGGATAAGTCAGGACAAAGATACCCGCATGGCGGGTATCTTTGTGCGACGCAGCAGAGGACGTGCCCGAGCAGGCCGGATCAGCGCGAGGCCGTGCGCGCCGGGGCGCCGAGCGCGCGCAGCGTTTCCTTGACCGTCGCCACGCGCACCGCCAGGTCCGGGCTGCGTGTTTCGATGCGCAGCTTGTCCTGTCCGGCGAGCTTGACGTGCTTGTGCTTCTGCACCATCTCGATGATGCGCATGGCGTCGACGGGCGGATTCGGCACGAACTGCAGTCCGATCACGGCTTCGCCCGCATCGATCTTCGTGATGCCGAGCGGCTTCGCGGCGAGGCGCAGCCGGTGCGTCTCGATCAGCGCATGCGCCTGCGGCGGCATCTTGCCGAAGCGGTCGATCAGCTCTTCCTGGATGCCGTCGATCGAATCGTCGTGCTCGCAGTTCGCGAGGCGTTTGTAGAGCGACAGGCGCTCCCGGACGTCGCCGCAGTAGTCCGCGGGCAGAATGGCCGGCGCGTGCAGATTGATCTCGGTCGTTGCGGCGAGCGGCGCGTTGAGATCCGGCTCGCGGCCTTCCTTGAGCGCTTTCACGGCGTCGGCGAGCATGTCCGTGTAGAGCTGGAAGCCGATTTCCTGGATTTCGCCCGACTGCTTGTCGCCGAGCACTTCGCCCGTACCGCGGATTTCGAGGTCGTGCATGGCGAGGTAGAAGCCCGAGCCCAGTTCCTCCATCTGCTGGATCGCTTCCAGACGGCGCTGCGCCTGCTTCGTGAGCCCCTGCGGATCGTGCACGAGCAGATAGGCGTAGGCCTGGTGATGCGAGCGCCCGACGCGGCCGCGCAGTTGATGCAGTTGTGCGAGGCCGAACTTGTCGGAGCGATGGATGAGGATCGTGTTTGCCGTCGGGACGTCGATGCCGGTCTCGATGATCGTGGTACAGAGCAGCACGTTGGCGCGCTGGGCCACGAAGTCGCGCATCACCGCTTCGAGCTCGCGCTCGTGCATCTGGCCATGCGCGACGGCGATGCGCGCCTCGGGCACGAGCGCTTCGAGCATCGCGCGGCGATTCTCGATCGTCTCGACTTCGTTGTGCAGGAAGTACACCTGGCCGCCGCGCTTGAGTTCGCGCAGCATGGCCTCGCGGATCACGCTGTCTTCCTCGCGGCGCACGAAGGTCTTGATCGCGAGGCGCTTCTGCGGCGCGGTCGCGATCACGGAGAAGTCGCGCAAGCCCTCCAGCGCCATGCCGAGCGTACGCGGAATGGGCGTCGCGGTGAGCGTGAGCACGTCCACCTCGGCGCGCAGCGACTTGAGCGCCTCCTTCTGGCGCACGCCGAAGCGGTGCTCCTCGTCGATGATCACGAGCCCGAGCCGCTTGAACTGCACGTCCGAAGAGAGCAGCTTGTGCGTGCCGATCACGATGTCGACGCTGCCGTCGTTGATCTGCTGGATTGCCGCGCTCACTTCCTTCGCGGACTTGAAGCGCGAGAGTTCGGCGATGCGCACGGGCCAGTCGGCGAAGCGGTCCGTGAAGGTCTGCGTGTGTTGCTCCGCGAGCAGCGTGGTGGGCGAAAGAATCGCCACCTGCTTGCCGCCCATCACGGCGATGAACGCCGCGCGCAGCGCCACTTCGGTCTTGCCGAAGCCCACGTCGCCGCACACGAGCCGGTCCATCGGCTTGCCGCTCGTCATGTCGCCGATCACGGCCGCGATGGCGGCGGCCTGGTCGGGCGTTTCCTCGAAGCCGAAGCTCTCCGCGAACTTCACGTAGTCGCGCGGTTCGAGCTGGAATGCGTGGCCCTCGCGCGCCGCGCGGCGCGCGTAGAGGTTGAGCAGTTCGGCAGCGGTGTCGCGAATCTGCTGCGCGGCCTTGCGGCGCGCCTTCTCCCACTGGCCGGAGCCCAGCGCGTGCAGCGGAGCGCTGTCCGGATCGGCGCCGCTGTAGCGCGAGATCACGTGAAGCTGCGAAACCGGCACGTAGAGCTTGCTGCCGCTCGCGTACTCGAGGTGCAGGAACTCGGTGTCGCCTTCGCCGAGGTCCATCGTCACGAGGCCGTGATAGCGGCCAATGCCGTGCTGGGTGTGGACGACCGGGTCGCCCACCTTGAGCTCCGAGAGGTCGCGCACCATCGAGTCGACGTTGCTCGCCTGCTCCTGGCGGCGGCGTCCCGCGCGGCGCGCGAGCGGGCCGTAGAGCTCCGTTTCGGTGAGGATGGCGAGCCCTTCGGCCGGCAGCGCGAAGCCGCTCGAAAGGGGGGCGACGCCCAGCACGAAACGTTCGTCGGAGGTCAGCCAGTCTTCGTAGCTGTCCACGGACGCGGGCCGCAGATGGTTGTCGGCGAACAGTTGCGCGATGGTTTCGCGGCGGCCCGCCGATTCCACCGCGAACAGCACGCGGTTTTGCGTCGTGCCCAGGTAGTCGCGCAGCGCCGCGAGCGGCTCGTCCACGTGGCGATCGATCGCGAGGTTCGGCAGCGCGTTCGCCCAGCCGCCTGCGCTGGCCGCCGGCAGCACGAGGCGTGCGAAGGGTTTGGCGAGCGTGAAGAAGTCGTCTTCGGCGAGGAAGAGGCGCTGCGGCTCCAGGATCGGCCGCTCGCGGTCGTGCGAGAGGAAGTTGTAGCGCTGCTTCGTGTCGTTGGAGAAACGGCGGATCGCGACGTCCAGATCGCCCGAGAACACCAGTTGCGCGTTGTCGGGCAGGTAGTGGAACAGCGTGGCGGTTTCTTCGAAGAAGAGCGGCAGGTAGTACTCGATACCCGCCGACGGCACGCCGCTGCCGATGTCCTTGTAGATCGTCGCGCGGCTCGGGTCGCCCTCGAATACCTCGCGCCAGCGGCTGCGGAATGCGGTGCGCGAGGCCTCGTCGAACGGGAATTCGCGGCCGGGCAGGAGGCGCACGTCCTTTACCGGGTAGAGGCTGCGCTGGCTGTCCGGGTCGAAGGCGCGGATCGAATCGACCTGGTCGTCGAACAGGTCGATGCGGTAGGGCAGCGGCGAACCCATCGGGAACAGGTCGATCAGCGAGCCGCGCACGCAGTATTCGCCCGGTCGCACGACCTGGCTCACGTGCTCGTAGCCGGCCAGCGTAAGCTGGGCCTTGAGCTTCGCTTCGTCGAGCCGCTCGCCCTGCGAGAACGAGAACGTGTAGGCCGCAAGGAACGAGGCGGGCGGCATGCGGTAGAGCGCCGTCGTGGCGGGCACGAGCAGGATGTCGCAGCGGCCTTCGCCGAGGTCGTGCAGCGTCGCGAGCCGTTCGGAAACGAGATCCTGGTGCGGCGAGAACGTGTCGTAGGGCAGCGTTTCCCAGTCCGGCAGCAGGCGCACGCGGGCCTCGGGTGCGAAATACGGGATTTCCTGCGCGAGCCGCTGCGCGTCCACGGCGCTCGCGCAGATCACGGCGACGAGCGGCGCGCTCGCGCGCGACGCCTCGCGGTAGCGGGCGATCAGGAGCGCGTCGGACGAGCCGTGCGTACCGTCGAACGCGAAGCGCTGCCCCGGCTTGACGACGGCGACGGGGGACGGAGACGGTGACTGCTGGGAAGCGGCGATATCGGACATAGGCTACAGGTTGGCCTGACTTGGCCTGGTTTGGGCCTGGTTTCGCTCCCGAACCCCCGTCTCCCAAACGGGGGACGGGTGGCGGGCGCGAGTCCAGCGGGTCCATGCGGTGGGCCGGGGCGCACCGGGCAAAGGACGTATTATAAAATCCGTCCTTTACTTTGACTCATGCGGCTAGCACCAACGTGACCCCACGCCTTTTCGCCCTGATCCCGTGCGCCGGAACCGGCAGCCGCTCGGGCTCGGCCATGCCCAAGCAATACCGGACCGTCGCCGGTCGCGACCTCCTGCACTACACCCTGGCCGCCTTCGACGCCTGCAGCGAATTCACCCAGACCCTCGTGGTGATCGCCCCCGACGACGCCCACTTCGACGCCCGCCGCTTCAGCGGCCTGCGCTTCGCCGTGCGCCGCTGCGGCGGCGCTTCGCGTCAGGCCTCGGTGTACAACGGTCTCGCCGGCCTCGCCGAATTCGGCGCGCGCGACGAGGACTGGGTGCTCGTCCACGACGCGGCGCGCCCCGGCATCACGCCCGCGCTGATCCGCTCGCTCGTGGAGGCGCTCAAGGAGGATCCCGTGGGCGGCATCATGGCGCTGCCGGTGGCGGACACGCTCAAGCGCGTAGCGCCGGGCGGCGGCGCGGCGCCCCTTGCACGTATTGGCCGCACCGAGGCGCGCGACGGTCTCTGGCAGGCCCAGACGCCGCAGATGTTCCGCATCGGCATGCTGCGCACCGCGATCGAGCGCGCGCAACAGGACGGCCACGATCTCACCGACGAAGCGAGCGCGATCGAATGGCTCGGCCATGCGCCGAGCCTCGTGCAGGGCAGCCTGCGCAATTTCAAGGTGACGTACCCCGAAGATTTCGCACTCGCCGAGGCCATTCTTGGCCGCCAGACGGCGAACTGAGCGCCGCGTACGCCATTTCACTACGGAAGACTTTCCTCATGGACATCAGAATCGGACAAGGCTATGACGTGCACGCCCTCGTGCCGGGCCGCCCGCTCGTGATCGGCGGCGTGACCGTGCCTTACGAGCGCGGACTGCTCGGCCACTCGGACGCCGACGTGCTGCTGCACGCGATCACCGACGCGCTGTTCGGCGCGGCGGCGCTGGGCGACATCGGCCGCCACTTTCCCGATACCGACAAGGAGTTCTACGGCGCCAACAGCCGCGTGCTGCTGCGCGAGTGCCTGCGCCGCGTGCAGGCGGCGGGCTTTGCGCTCGTCAACGTGGACAGCACCGTGATCGCGCAGGCGCCGAAGCTCGCGCCGCACATCGAGGCGATGCGGACGAATATCGCGGAGGATCTCGGGCTGCCGCTCGACCGGGTGAACGTGAAAGCCAAGACCAACGAAAAACTGGGCTACCTCGGCCGCGGCGAGGGGATCGAGGCGCAAGCCGCCGTGCTCCTGACACGCGCGTAAGCGGCGCACGGGCCTTGCGCCGTGCTGCCAGAGCGTCGGCGTGCGAGGCAGGCCGCGTTCCAGCCCGCAAAAACGGCCGACGAGGCTTATGCGATCGTCGGCCGTTTTTATTGTCGATTTATTTCCGCTTTTTTTGCACCGATACTGATCATTGGCGTAAAGCGGGGAGAGCGATGGCGGCGGACGAAAGGCGGGTGAAAGGTCTCGACGGTCTCCGGGCGCTGGCAGTGGTGATGGTGTTTCTTGCGCATAAAGCGCACGTCGACGCGGTGGACGTGGGGCAGTTGGGCGTGTGGCTGTTCTTCCTGATCAGCGGCTATCTGATCATTGGCGAATTGCATCGCAACCGCTTGCGGGTCGAGCAGCATACGGCGCGCAAGGATGCGGTGCTTTGCGTGTTTTTCGTCAAGCGCGCGCTGCGTATCTGGCCGGTTTATTACCTCTTGCTGATTGCGCTGGCGATCGCGCACGCAGGCTTTTATCAGCGTGACGTCGATCTGGGCCTCGCATGGCATTTCGCATTCCTCTCGAATTACTGGATCGGTGTCGTGCGCGACAGTTGGCCCGGTACGGTGTCCCATTTCTGGAGTCTCGCTGTCGAGCAGCAGTTCTATCTCGTCGCGCCGTTTGCGCTGCTCTTTACGCGTGCTTCGCGGCATCTCGCGCTCTGCACGGCGGTCATCGTCGCCGCTGCGCTGGCGCACTGCATGCTCTATCTGCATGAGGCGAGCGAACCGCTGATTTACGCGTTTTCGCCGTGGAATTTCGCGCTTATCGCGCTGGGGGGCGTAGTGGCCATCGTCGGGCGGCGCGTGTCGCCGCCGCGCGGCATGGCAGGCGCGATGTGGCTGGCAGCGGGCATCGGCGGGATTGCAGCTTGCGCGCTGGCGCGAGCGCATTGCGCGCAAGGCGTGGCGCCGGAAGCCTCCGTGCTCCCCGGCGTTTTCGACATTGGGCTCGCGCTGATGCTGGGCGCGGTGTTTCTCTGGATTGTGCGCCGCCCGGATTCGGTTCCCGTCGCCATTCTCGAACTCAGGCCGCTCGCCTGGCTAGGCACCATCAGCTACGGCTTCTATCTCTTCCACAACCTCGTGCCGTCGAAACTGGGCGAGGCCCCGGCACTCTATGCCCATCTCGGCCTGCCGCCGGTCGTGGAGGCGGCGCTGCCGCTCGCGGTGCAGTTCGCGTTGGCATTGTTGCTCGCGCATCTATCGTGGCAACTGCTCGAAAAGCGCGTGCTGGACTGGAAAGGGCCGTTGCAGGCGGCGATCCGGCAGCGCATGCCGTCCGGCGCCGACAGGGCCGCAGGGCGGTATTCCGGACCGGCAGCCAGCGACGGCTGACCGCTGTCAGAGCGTCGCGCCGCCGATCGCGCGCCCGCTCGGACACAGCGCGCCTGTCTGCAGCGCATCGAGAACGCGCAGCACCTCGTCGGGGCTGCGTCCGACGTCCAGATTGTCGACCGAGACATGCTGGATCGTGTTGTCGGGATCGACGATGAAGGTGGCGCGCAGCGCGACACCGGCCTCCTTGTCGCGCACGCCGAGCTGGTCGATCAGTTCGCCCTTCACGTCGCCGAACGAATAGTGGTTGAGGCGGTCGAGATCCTTGTTCTCGCGGCGCCATGCCAGCTTCACGTATTCGTTGTCGCAGCTGCCGCCGAGCAGCACGGCATCGCGGTTCTCGAACTCCTTTTGCAGGCGCGCGAAAGCGACGATTTCGGTCGGGCAGACCGTCGTGAAGTCCATCGGGTAGAAATAGATGACTTTCCACTTGGTCGAGAAGGTCTGCTCAGTGATTTCGACGAAGGCCGATTCGCCGTTCTCCTCGGGCTCGTTGAAGCCGGGCTTCGCGGCGTTGACGGTGAAGGCTTCGAGTTTGTCGCCCACGGTTTTCATGCGGCAGCTCCTGAGTAGGCAGAGTAGGGTTACACGCCCTTGGCGAGCGGAAACTCGATCGTCACTTCGAGCCCTGGGCCGGGCTGACGGTTGCGCAGGCGCAGCGCGCCGCGATAGCGGCCCACGAGCCGCTGCACGATCGCCATGCCGAGGCCCGTGCCGTTGGCCTGGGTGCGCGCGGTGTCGACGCGATAGAACGGCCGTGTGACGAGCGAGAGCTGGTCTTCGGGAATGCCGGGGCCTTCGTCGACGACCGAAAGCTCGACGCGCGAATGCGATACGCGCGTTTCGAGCATGATGTGCGGAATGCCGTCCGTCTCGCTCACGCCGTACTTGCGCGCGTTCTCGATCAGGTTGCCCACTACGCGCCGCATGTCGGTGTCGTCGGCCTCGATCATGGCCGACGGCGCGAGCCGTGTGATGAGCCGCACGCCGTCTTCGCTCGCCATGCGCGCGGCCATCTCGCCCGCGATCACGGAGAGATCGACGCGCTCGGGGCTGCGCTGCACGGGCCGCGCGTAATCGAGGAAGCGGCCGATGATCATGTCCATCTGCTCGATGTCGTCGATCATCGCGTCCTTGGTGGTCTGGTCGGACGGACTCATCTCCGTTTCGAGCCGCAGGCGTGCGAGCGGCGTGCGCAGATCGTGCGAGATGCCGGCCAGCATGAGCGCGCGGTCGGCCTCGAGCTGTTCGAGGTCGCGCACCATCTGGTTGAAGCTGCGGTTGGTTTCGGCGGCAACGCCCATGCCGCTTTCGGGCAGCGTGGCGGGCGATTGTCCGGAGCCCACCATGCGCGCCGACATCGCGAGCCGCGCGAACGGCCGGTTCACGAGACTCGTGATGAACGCCGCGCCGAACAATGACAGCGCGAGGGCGGACACGCCCCATCCGACCCACTGCAGGCCCGTGACGTTGTCGAGCTGATCGCGGTCGAGCGCGACCCAGTAGTCGTCGTCGTCGATCTTGAAGCTGATCCACACGCCCGGAATGTCGTTCACCGACTGGGCGATCACGGTATCGTCGCCAAGCCGCCCGCGGATGTCGTGCTCGATGAGGCGGTTGAGCGACTCGTCGGGCTGGAGCTTGTATTTGTCGGTGGTTTCGCGCGGATAGACGCGCACGCCCTCGTTGCTCTCCAGATCCTGCAGGAGCGCGCGGCGCAGATCGGGATCGGAATAGAGCAGGGCGGTACGCGTGAGCTTGACGATGGCGACGAGCTGCAGCGCCACGCGCTGCGCGCGCGGCTCCCGCTCGATCACGCGAAAGCTCTGGAACCACGCGGCGAGGCTGACCGCGATGAGAAGCGCGATCAACAGGAAGGTGCGCCAGAACAGGTCGCCGAACGCAAGCGTCAGCACACGCCGGTCAATCCGCATGAAACCTTCCTGTCGACAGAGGAATTGCAGACATCCAGCCGGATCAGGCCGCGCCGTCCGGAATGAACACGTAGCCGAGGCCCCAGACTGTCTGGATGAAACGCGGGCTACCCGGATCCGGCTCGATCAGCTTGCGCAGACGCGAAATCTGCACGTCGAGACTGCGGTCGAACACTTCGTATTCGCGGCCGCGCGCGAGCTCCATGAGTTTTTCGCGCGACAGGGGCTGGCGCGGATGACGCGCGAACACCTTGAGCACCGAGAATTCACCTGTAGTGAGCGGGATTTCCTGGCCCGCCTTCGTGAGCGTGCGTGTGGCGAGGTTCAGCGCGAACTCGCCGAATTCGAACACCTCGGTAGTTTCCGACGGCGCGCCGGGCAGCTCCGAAGGCGCCTGGCGGCGCAGCACCGCATGAATGCGCGCCACCAGTTCGCGCGGATTGAACGGCTTTGGGAGATAGTCGTCGGCGCCCATTTCGAGGCCGACGATGCGGTCCACGTCCTCGCCCTTCGCCGTCAGCATGATGATGGGCGTGCGGTCGTTGCTGCCGCGCAGGCGGCGGCAGATCGACAGGCCGTCTTCGCCGGGCAGCATGAGGTCCAGCACGAGCAGATCGAAACGCTCGCGCACCCACAGCTTGTTCATGGCGGGTGCGTTTTCGGCCACGTACACGTTGAAGCCTTGCTCGCCGAGATAGCGCCGCAGCAGATCGCGGAGGCGCGGGTCGTCGTCGACTACGAGAATTTTCGATGGGTTTTTGGTTTCCATGCGTGGCATCTTATCGCGATTGGATACAGGTGCGAGTTTGCACCAATTATCAGGTAACAGTCAGTTACAAAATTTACCGGTGACGTGCCACGACCGCAAGCACTGACAGATAGACTGCTTTACTGAATGCGGCCGTTCGGTAGATACTTCAACCGACTTTTACATCGCCACCCGCGTCGGGGCGGGTCCGTGTCTGTTTTCGAGGTAGCCGTTTGCCGCGTCACGAAGGGAAGAAAATGAAGGGAGGGGTCGGGCCGACAATGCGCCACACCGTGACTGCACTGGCGTTGGCCAGCGGCGTCGTGGTGGCATTGAACCCGGTCGCAGCCCATTCCCAGCCCTCGGCCGACCGCCTCGAAGTTCCCCGTCCGCCTTCGTACCCTCCCGGCAGCAAGCCGCCCCCCCGGCGCTTTCGCAGCGATTCTCCCGACACTACCGCTTCCGATCTCAGCATGCGTACGTCCGGCGTGCCGCCCGACCTCGATCAGCGCCGCCGCGACGGCCACATGACGCCCGAAGAGCGCCGCCTCCTGCGTCAGCACATCGAAGACGCCGTGCGCGAGCTGTACAAGCGCTGATGTCGCGGCGCGGCACAGCGCGGCCGTGCGCTGCCGTTGTGCAGGTCTGAAAAATTCCGTAGCAATTGCGTCGTCAACATCCGTACCGGATCGCTCGTTAAGCCGATACATTCAATCTGCGCGTGCCGAAGCACGAGTGCGCGCCTTCTTGTCCGAGGCGATATGGAACCGCTCAGGCCGATGAACCCGCCACGTTTCGCGGCGTCAGGCGCGTTGCTCGCGGCTGCGTTGCCGCTGCGCGCGGCGGCCGCCGAAGACGAGACGCCGGCGCCGCATTTGCGGCGGCCATTTGCCGCGATGCCGGGCGAAGACTTGCTGCTCGACCCGGACGACGCGCGCCATCTCTTGCTGCGTACCGGTTTCGCGCCGTCCGCGGCCGACGTCGCGCCGTACGTGGGCCTTTCGCGTGGCGACGCCGTCGACCGCGTGCTGGCGACCGGCCGGACCGTTGCGTTCACGCCGTTTCCCGACTGGACCGCCGCGGCTCCGCCAACGCGCGCGGAGCGCGCCGCATGGACGCCCGACCAGCGCCGCGAAGCGGACAAGCGGCGTGGCCAGCACTACGACCAGTTGCGGGCCTGGTGGCTGGGCGAGATGCTGGTCACGCCTTCGCCGCTCACCGAGCGCATGACGCTCTTCTGGCACAACCACTTCACGTCCGGCCAGGACAAGGTGTCCGAGCCGCAGTTGATGGCCTCGCAAAACGCGTTGCTGAGGCGCGAAGCGCTCGGGAGTTTCGCCGCGATGCTGCACGGCGTCGCGAAGGATCCCGCGATGCTGCTCTATCTCGACGGGGCGAGCAATCGCAAGGGCAAGCCCAATGAGAACTTCGCGCGCGAGGTGATGGAGCTGTTCACGCTCGGCGAAGGGCAGTACACGCAGCGCGACGTCTCGGAGGCGGCTCGCGCGTACACCGGCTGGGGCGTCGATCCGGATACCTGGCACTACGTGTGGCGGCCGGAGCAGCACGACGGCGGTGAAAAAACCGTACTGGGCCGCAGCGGCGCATTCGACGGTGACGCGGTGCTCGACATCCTGCTTGAAGAACCGCAGACGGCCCAGTTCGTCGCGGCCAAGCTTTGGCGCGAGTTCGTCTCGCCCGCTCCCGACGACGCCCAGCTCGACCTGGCCGCGCAACGGTTTCGCGCAAGCGGCTACGACATCGGCACGGGGCTGCGCGCGCTACTGCTCACGTCCGCTTTTTGGGACGAAGACAATCGCGGCACGCTGGTGAGCTCGCCCGTCGAATTCGTCGTGGGCACGATCCGGCGCTTCGACGTCTCTTACGGCGATGCGATGCCCTTCGCACGGACGACGGCATCGCTTGGCGAGAACCTGTTCTATCCGCCGAACGTGAAGGGCTGGCCGGGCGGCACGGCGTGGATCAACAGCTCGACGCTGCTCGCGCGCAAGCAGTTCGTCGAGCAGCTCTTTCGCGCGACCGAAACGGCGCAGCCGAAGAAGGCCGGCGCGGTGACGAAGACGGCTGCTTCGATGGTTCCGCCCAGGTTATCGCCGACGGGTTCCTCCATGGCTACCGGACCCGGTTCGGCACGCGTGGGGCCCGGTGGCATGCGTTTCGATCTCGATGGCTGGCTTGCACGTTTTCACGTGAGCGCCGACGACACGCCTGGTCTTTCCGAGCAACTGCAAATGCAGCATGCGGTGCTGCCGCTCGCGCCGGTCGACGCGCTCGCGGCGGGCAGCAACGCGGGCGCGTATCTCGAAGCACTGCTGATGGATCCGGTCTACCAGTTGAAATAGCAGACATGACAAGTCGGTTCGACGAACCGGACGGCGCGGGTCGCCGTGACGAGGAGCGAGGCGGAGCATGAAACGACGCGAGTTTCTGGCGGCGGCCGCGGCGGCGGGCACGTCGCTGTGGTTGCCGAACGCGGTGCGCGCGGAGGGCGGCGTGGCGCCCGGCGCCGCGGCCGCGGGCTACGACAATCTGCTGATCCTCATCGAGCTGAAGGGCGGCAACGACGGCTTGAACACCGTCGTGCCGTTCGCGGATCCGCTCTACTACAGCTATCGCGCGAACATAGGCGTGCGCCGCGAGCAGGCGGTCCAGCTCGACGAGCGCACGGCGCTGCATCCGGCGCTTGCGCCGTTGTTGCCGATGTGGCGCGCGCGGCAGCTCGCGATCGTGCAGGGCGTCACGTATCCGCAGCCCAACCTCTCGCATTTCCGCTCGATCGAAATCTGGGACACGGCGTCGCGCTCCGACCAATATCTGCGCGAAGGCTGGCTCACGCGCGCCTTCGCGAGTGCACCGGTGCCGAAGGGTTTCGTCGCCGACGGCCTCGTGCTCGGCAGCGCCGAGATGGGGCCCATGGCGAACGGCGCCCGCGCGATTGCGCTCGTCAATCCGGCGCAATTCGCGCGCGCCTCGAGGCTCGTTACGCCGGTGTCGTTGAAGGAGCGCAACCCCGCGCTCGCGCACATCCTCGATGTCGAGAACGACATCGTGCATGCCGCCGACCAGTTGCGTCCGCGGCCGGGGCAGTACGCGCTGAAGACGGCGTTCCCGCAGGGGGCGTTCGGCGCGTCGATCAAGACGGCGATGCAGGCGCTTGCCTCTAGCGACACGCCGCAGGGCGGACCGGTGCTTGGCAAGGGCGTGGCCGTGATCCGCCTCACGCTCAACGGCTTCGACACGCACGAGAACCAGCCGGGCCGGCACGCGGACTTGCTGCGTCAGTTCGCGACGGGCATGGTGGCGCTACGCGATGCGCTCGGTGAACTCGGCCGCTGGGACCGCACGATGATCGTCACGTATGCGGAATTCGGCCGGCGTGTGCGCGAGAACCAGAGCCACGGCACCGACCATGGCACGGCGTCCGCTCACTTCGTGGCGGGCGGCCGTGTGGCGGGTGGTCTCTATGGCGAGGCGCCGCAACTGGCGCGTCTGGACGGCAACGGCAATCTCCCGGTTGGCGTCGATTTCCGGCAGATCTATGCGACGGTGCTGGGACCGTGGTGGGGGCTCGATGCGCCGACCGTGCTGCAGGGCAACTTTCAGCCGCTGCCGCTCCTGCGGGCCTGAAGTGCCGCCCAAGGCGATGCACGCGCGATGCACGCGCGACGCGGGCCGTTGCGGGTATCCGGGGCTCAGGCGCGCCAGGCGATCCAGAGCTTGCGAATGGGCGTGAGGACAATCTGCTGATGCAGCACCTGAAACTGCTCGCGCTCCACCTCGGCGAGGAGGGCCAGTGAAAGCGCGGCCAGTGCGCGCAGGGTGCGCTGGCCGCGGCGTTCGTCGGCCGGAATGGCGGCGAGCGCCGTGTCGATGGCTTCGCGCGCGCGTGCTGTCTGGAACTGCATGAGTTCGGTGAAGTCGTCGCTGTAGCGGCGGTTGATGAGATCCGCGGCGGTGACGTTGTAGCGCTGCAGTTCGTCGATCGGCACGTAGATGCGGCCATGGCGCGCGTCGTTGCCGATCTCCGCCACGAACTGCGCAAGCACGAGCGCATGGCCGAGCGGTGCAGCCCATTGCCCGACCGCTTCCGGATGGCGTGCGCTCACGCGGGCAATCAGCGTAGCGAAGGTGCCGCCCACGCCCTCGATATAGCGTTTCAGATTCGGGAAGTCGAGATAGCGTGCCTGCTCGAAATCCATCTCGTAGCCGGCGAGCAGCGCCTGAAGTGCTGGGTACGCGGTCTTCACGTCCTGCTTCAGATGTGCTGCGAGCGCCTGGGTGACGGGGTGCGCCGCTTTGCCCTCGGTGAGCGCGGCAAGCTCCTTCTGCCACCACGCAAGCTTGGTGCGGCCGACGGTGGGATCGCTCGTTTCTCTCGCCGTTTCCTCGAGCTCGCGGCGCAGGGCGAAGAGGGCGGCGAGCAGAGGCTGGCGCGCGGCGCTCGCCTGGCGCAGCGCATAGTAGGTGCTCGATCCGGGCGGAGCCGCCTTTTGCAGGCAGTAGTCGTCGAAGTTCACGGCCGAAGTTCGCGGCAAACGAGGGGGTGGGGAAGTGCGCCAGCGCAGCCCGGAACGGGCGGTAGCCGTGGCCGCTGCGGCAGACGCGCGATTCTAGCACTGGGCCCGGAATTGCCGCACGCGCACATGCAGACAAGCGTCGGGCAATCGGTTAGAATCTCGCGCTCGCGCTTGACGGGCGCTCGCCGGCGGTATTGGTACGTGTTACGTATCGGCCTACGTCCTGCCCGGCGCCGATGGTTCGCAGAAAATTGACTCGCACGCGACTTCGCAGCGGTCCTGCCGGCCAGGCGAGAAGATTCGCGTGAGTGGCGAAATTGGTAGACGCACCAGGTTTAGGTCCTGACGCCCGCAAGGGTGTGCCGGTTCGAGTCCGGCCTCACGCACCATAAAAGAAAAGGCCGCGTTCGAAGGAACGTGGCCTTTTTTGCTTTCCCGACGGCCTTTCGCCAATTCTGGCCCCGATAATCCGGCCTTCGCGGGCGCACTATCGAAACTTACCGTTCGGGCTCGTTCCGCAGAATAATCAATTGCGTGATCTTTCTCGCCTCTAACGTGAAGTAGTAGCTGAGGATAAGGGGCGTGGGCAAATTCGATTTGTCGAAATTCCCATCGACTTTCGCGTGGATCACGACATTCGCATGATTCCGGAAGGCTTTTTCGACCTGCATTGTCACGTGGTCGCCAAAAATTTCCTTGTCGGCCCATGCCCGGATGGCGTCATGGCCGATGAATTCTCGCCGGACGTCATTGAGCCATGCATCGGCGGAAAATGTTGCAATGAACGCTGCCGGATCGGCGAGGTTGTGCGCGGCGATGTGAGCGGCAATGACGTCGGGAAGGGTGTGGGTGATGTCTTCCATGGGGTTCTCCAGAGAGGTCTGGCAACGATCGTAAGCGAAGGGAATGTCAGTTCCTGTCAGGACGGCATGCCTTGGCCTGCTCCGGTGTTGTGCTGCAGACGGCTTACAATCTCCGGAATGTGTTTGGGATCGAGATCCCTGTCGAACCGGGAGCGGCGGATGTCACGTTCTGGGCGCCTTCTGGGCCTGATGGAGATACTGCGCACGAGGCGGCGGCCCGTAACGGCCGCGCGACTCGCGGACGAGCTCGCGGTGTCAGAGCGGACGATCTATCGCGACGTGGCCGAGCTGGTCGCGCAGGGCGTGCCCATCGAAGGCGGCGCCGGCATCGGCTACCTGTTGAAACCCGGTCATGTCCTGCCGCCGCTGATGTTCGCGCGCGAGGAAATCGAGGCAATCATGCTGGGTCTGCGCTACGTCGACCAGCGCGGCGACGACGTGCTGAAAACCGCCGCCGCGAAGGCGCTGGCGAAGATCGCCGCCGTCTTGCCGCCGGAGGCGGGCGAGACACTCGACGTGCCGCTGGCGATGCCGGGGCCGCCCGCGCCATCCTTTCCCGGCAACCTGGTCGAGTTGGCGCGCCTGCGTGCCGCGATCCGGGCGCAGCGTCGTCTGGAAATCGTCTATGCCGATGCGGCCGGGCGTCGTTCGCAACGCGTGGTCTGGCCCGTGCAGATCGGTTTCATGGACAGCGCGCGAGTGCTTGCCGCATGGTGCGAACTCCGCGGAGCCTTTCGCACGTTCCGAACCGACCGGATCCTCGCAGCGACGGAAGGTGCACGCTATCCGGATAGTCGCGCCGAATTGATGCGCCGCTTGCACGAGCATCTTGCGCTTTCCATGGAGCCGCACGCTGCTGACAGGAACTGACAGCCGCTTCGGCGACACTCCCTGCTTCTCCGACTCACGGGCCCGCCGTGCGACCGGCTACCCGCCTTGCCATGACCACTCAAGCTGCTGTGCCGCTGAAGCAATCGATAGGAGAGCTACAGTTCCGCGCTCTGTCGACCCTGCTGAAATCGATCGAGCCTGCTTTCGACGCGCATGCTTTTCTCGCGACCGCACTCGACGACCTGGACTCGCTGTCCCTGATGGCACGCATACGCCGCGCCAGCCATGCCATTCATGCCGGGGCGCACGCGTTGCCGGACGGCTACGACGCGGTACTCGCGCTGCTGACGCAGGCCGCGCCCCGGCTCGACCGGGGATTCGTTGCGCTTGTCGCGCCCGACTTTGTCGGGCAGCACGGCCGGCATGCCTTCGATCGCTCGATGGACGCATTGAAATACTTCACCCGGTTCGGTTCGTCGGAATTCGCGGTGCGCGAATTCCTGCGCGATGACCTGCCTCGTGCGCTGGCGACCATGGAGATTTGGTCGCGCGATGCCGACGATGCCGTGCGACGGCTGGCCAGCGAAGGCAGCCGGCCGCGTCTGCCATGGTCGTTTCGACTTCGTGAACTGGATACCGACCCGGCGTTGACGAGGCGAATTCTCGATAACCTTCGCGCGGACCCCAGCCCGTACGTGCGCCGGTCGGTCGCGAACCATCTGAACGACGTGACGAAGGTTCATCCCGCGTGGGTGCTGGAGCAAGCTACCCGATGGGGTATCGAGGACCCGCCTACCCGATGGATCGTTTCCCACGCATTACGTACGCTGGTGAAGCGGGGCGACGCGCGGGCGCTAGCGATGCTGGGTGCGCAAAGCACGCCCGGCATCGCTGTCGGGCCGTTTTCCGTGACGCCGGAAACGGTCGTCCTCGGTGGCGCGATCACGCTTTCGTGCGAACTGCGCTCGACGGCAGACGCGGCGCAGCGGCTCGTGGTCGATTACCGCATTGCTTACGTCAAGCGGAGCGGCGTGACGAAAAAAGTGTTCAAGCTGAAGACCCTGACGCTGGCGCCAAGCCAGCGCATTACGCTTGGCCGTAGCCAGCCGATTCGCGATTTCACGACGCGCACGCATTATTCGGGCAGGCATGAGATCGAGCTGATCGTCAACGGCGGTGTCGTTGCGCAGACTTCTTTTGATCTGGTGCGATGACGCGTATGACCCCGGCGGCAGCGCGAGCGGGGCAAGCCGCTCGCGTCCTGCGATTCCTCCGATCTATCCGGCCATGGGCTCACGCAAGACGCGCGAGCGGATGCTCACAGTTCCGCGTGTGCCGCCTCGATCACCTTGTCGAGCGCGCGACGCAACGTTTCACGCTCCTTCTCGTCGAGGCACGCGAACAGGTCGGTATTCCATTTGCGGGCGATGGGCATGACCTTGCGGTAGAGTTCGCGCCCTTCCGGCGTGAGCGAGACGAGCACGAGGCGGCCGTCCTCCTCGCTCGTGTCGCGGCGCATGAGACCGCGACGCATCAGCGCCTCGGCGGCGCGGCTTGCCTGGCTCTTGTCGAGATTCGCGTGACGTGCGAGCTCCATCACCGAGAACGGGCCGAATGCGCCTACCGCCGCGATGAGGCGCGCCTCGGGCAGCGTGATCCCGAGTTTCGCCTGATAGCGTTCGCTGCTGCCCCGTTCGGACAGCTTGTTCAGGACATGGAGCCGATAGGTCAGAAACTGCTCGAGTCCGGCTTTGCTTGCCTTCATGGTCGTCCTGGTCGCGTGAGGATGGCGCGATCGTGTCGCGCGTGACGTGATTGTTGCCGCAACCGGCGCGCGGGTCAATTCGTAACGCATCGCGCGCACCACGAAAGAACGTGGCGCGCGCATCTTTTAATCGCTTAAATAGGAAAGCGAAGCGCTTGCCGTTTGCTCATCCGCTTCTTCGTCCGCTTCTTTGTCGCTAATCAGCGCGAACCGAAGGCGAGGCGTGTCAGTTGCTCGGCTTCGTTGGCGAGCAGCTTCGCGGCATCGCGGATCGCCGTATCGAGCGTGATGGGCCCGGGAGCGGGCGAGAAGCAGCCGCTGAAGTGCTCGGCGAGCCGTGGCAGCGCGGCCGGGTCGACGGCGCCCGACAGCAGCGTTGCGGGCACGTTCGCTGCGCGCGCATGACGGCAGGCGATGAAGGGCGCCTTGCCGTGCAGCGTTTGCACGTCCGAGCGGCCTTCGCCGGTGATGAGCCAGTTCGCGCCGCGCAGGGCATCGTCGAGGCCGATCTGGCGCGCCACGACCTCCGCGCCCGGTTCGAAGCTCGCGCCCAGCATGCGCAGCGCGAAGCCAAGCCCGCCCGCCGCGCCCGATCCGGATTCGTCGCGCACGCGCCGCCCGAGCGCCGCTTCGACGAGGTCGGCGAAACGCGCAAGCGCGGCGTCGATGGGCGCGACCTGTTCGGCCGTCACGCCCTTTTGCGGACCGAATACGGCCGTTGCGCCGTGCTCGCCGGTGAGCGGGTTGTCGACGTCGGACATGCCGACGAACGAGGTTTCGGCAAGACGCGCGTCGAGTCCCGAGACGTCCACGCGCGCAACGTGTGCGAGCGCATCGGGCGTGGCGGCGAGCGCCTCGCCGTTTGCATCGAAAAGCCGCATGCCGAGCCCCGCGAGCAGGCCGGCGCCGCCGTCGTTGGTACTGCTGCCGCCGAGCGCGACGTAGACGCGCCGCACCCCTTCGTCGAGCAGCGCGCGGATCGCTTCGCCCATGCCGACCGTGCTGCGGGCGGCCACGGGCACGCCCATGCCGACCGGGTCGGTGATGCCGACGATCTCGGCCGTTTCGATGATCGCACTGCCGTCGTGGAGGACGCCGGCAGCGGCCTGGCGCTCAGGCCCCGCGGCGCCGCGCACGGTCATGACGCGGCGCTCGCCGCCGACCGACAGCATGGCGTCGAGCGTGCCTTCGCCGCCGTCGGCCATCGGGCAGATGTGAATTTGCGCGTCCGGACGGGCGCGGCGGATGCCTTCGGCGATCGCGGCGGCGACCCCGTCCGCACTCAGCGAGCCTTTGAAAGAATCTGGAGCAATGACGACGACAGGAGCGTCGGATGACGGGTTGGGCATGATGTCTCTGCTGGCAAGGGTTGACGTGTCTCAAGCGTCGGCTGAGGCCGGTGGGGCATCCGGCTCGTCCGTAAGCTTAACAGCCTCACCGTGTCCGCTGGATACCCTGCCAGCGATAGCGTGGATCGGCGCCCGGCATGGCGCGGGGCGCGCTGCGCCGATCCTTCCGGAAATCGACGTTTTGGGCCGGTTTTGACGGGTTCGGACGTGCCTTTCCGGCATTCCGGGCAACCCCGAAGGGTAAATTCGTTTTATGGGGAAAATAGTTTGCTAAAATACTTGGCTCTTTTGACGGAACCGTGTCGAACGCTGCCTGAATGCTTCCCGTGAGCGGCGCAACGAGGTGTGACGCCGTTGGGACAGAAGCAGGGACAAAAGCAGCGCGCCTGGTCCGCTACCCCGACGGATGGCGGACCGCGGCACAGCAAAGATTACTGATTCGCTCGAACAAATTTTAGGACGATTGAAGCCATGGCTAACGTTGTAGAAAACCTCGGCAAGCTCGAACGCCGCGTGACGATTTCCCTGCCGAAGGATGCCGTGCAGAAAGAAGTGGACTCGCGCATCCGCCAACTTGCGAAGAACGTGCGCATGCCGGGTTTCCGCCCGGGCAAGGTGCCGCTCAAGATGGTCACCCAGCAGTACTCGGGCCAGGTGGAAGCCGAAGTGCTGAGCGACAAGGTCGGCAAGGAATTCTTCGACATCAGCCGCGCCGAGAACCTGCGCGTGGCCGGCCAGCCGAGCTTCGCGCCGAAGGCCGAGGCAGCCGAAAGCGACTACGCGTTCGATGCGACCTTCGAGGTCTATCCGGAAGTCAAGATTGGCGAAGTGGGCAGCGCCGAAATCGAGCGCACGACCACAACCATCACCGACGCGGAAATCGATCGCACGCTCGACATCCTGCGCAAGCAGCGCGTGCACTTCCACGCACGCGGCGAAGCGGGCGAGCACGGTGACGGCGGTGCCGACGCCGCAGCGAAGAGCGGCGACCGCGTGACGGTGGACTTCGTCGGCAAGATCGACGACGTCGCATTCCAGGGCGGCAGCGCCGAGGGCTTCGCGTTCGTGCTGGGCGAAGGCCGCATGCTGCCGGAATTCGAAACCGCGGCGACGGGCCTGAAGGTTGGCGAGTCGCGCGAGTTCGACCTCAAGTTCCCCGAGGACTATCACGGCAAGGACGTCGCCGGCAAGACCGCGAAGTTCACGATCACGATGCAGAAGGTCGAGTGGCCGCATCTGCCGGAAATCGACGCGGAATTCGCGAAGTCGCTCGGTATTGCCGACGGCGATCTCGTGAAGATGCGCGCCGAAATCAAGGACAACCTCGAACGTGAAGCGAAGCGCCGCACCCAGGCCATCGTGAAGAACCAGGTCATGGACGCGCTGCTGAAGATCGCCGATCTCGACGTGCCGAACGCGCTCGTCGCGCAGGACCAGGAGCGCCTCGTCGAAATGGCGCGCGCCGACCTCGCGCAGCGCGGCGTGCCCAACGCGAAGGACGCGCCGATCCCGGCCGAGATGTTCAAGGAGCAAGCCGAGCGCCGCGTGAAGCTGGGCCTCGTGCTGGCCGAGCTCGTGAAGGCGAACAGCCTCGAGGCGAAGCCGGAGCAGATCCGTGCCGAAGTCGACGAATTCGCGAAAAGCTACGAAGACCCGAAGGAAGTCGTGCGCTGGTATTATTCGAACCAGCAGCGCCTTGCCGAAATGGAAGCCTATGTCGTCGAATCGAACGTCGTGGACTTCGTGCTGGGCAAGGCGAAAGTGACGGACAAGCAAGTGAGCTTCGAGGAACTGGCAAGCGCAACGGCGCAGGCTTGAAGTTGCTGTGCTCCGGCGTGCCGGCTGTCGGGGCGACCGACGGCGAGCACGCCGTTTTTGTATCCGCGCAATTTAGCCACGCTGGCGGTGTGGTTGATTTTTGCAGGGTCCGTCGCCATTCGGGTTAATCAGAAGAACTTTTCCAGACAAGGATGCACCGCATGACCATTCGCGCTCAATCGCTGGATACGTTGACCTCCCATGCGTCGCGGGATCTTGAGCCGCAGGCGCTCGGGCTCGTGCCGATCGTCGTGGAAACGAGCGGCCGTGGCGAACGTTCCTACGATATCTACTCGCGTCTTCTGAAGGAGCGCGTGGTATTCCTGGTCGGCGAAGTGAACGACCAGACCGCGAACCTCGTCGTCGCCCAGTTGCTGTTCCTGGAAAGCGAGAACCCGGACAAGGACATCAGCCTGTACATCAACAGCCCGGGCGGTTCGGTTTCGGCCGGCATGGCGATCTACGACACGATGCAGTTCATCAAGCCGGACGTTTCGACCCTTTGTATGGGCCTCGCGGCCAGCATGGGCGCGTTCCTGCTGGCTTCGGGCTCGAAGGGCAAGCGTTTTGCGCTGCCGAACTCGCGCGTCATGATTCACCAGCCGCTCGGCGGCGCGCGCGGCCAGGCGTCGGACATCGAAATCCAGGCCCGCGAAATCCTGTACCTGAAGGAGCGCCTGAACCAGTTGCTCGCGCATCACACGGGCCAGCCGGTCGAGCGCATCGCGCGCGACACCGACCGCGACAACTTCATGTCCGGCGACGACGCGCAGGCGTACGGTCTCGTGGACCAGGTGCTGCACAAGCGCCCCTGATCCGGCCCGCGCAGTTTTACGCAGTTTTACGCAGTTTTACGCAGTTTTATTTAATCAGGCGCGCTGCCCGAGGCACGGGGCGAGGGTTCGGCCCTCATGGACCTCGTGCAAAAAGGGATTGGCGCCGCCGCGCGGACCGTGTGAAATAATCGGCATACGCGCTCGCAGCCTGCGGCCCGCACGCCGTCACAGCAAGCGGTTCGTGCGCCCCCCGCCCGGCGTGGCCGGGGGAAAAACGGCGTATTATGTAACAGAGTGTCCGGAGGCTCTCTATCCATGGCGGACAAGAAAGGTTCTAACAGCGAAAAGCTGTTGTATTGCTCGTTTTGCGGCAAAAGCCAGCATGAAGTGAAGAAGCTGATTGCGGGTCCGTCGGTGTTCATCTGCGATGAATGCATCGACCTGTGCAACGAGATCATTCGCGACGAAGCCGCGGGCGCCGGCGTCGACGCTGCGCTGTCGCGCTCGGACCTGCCGAGCCCGCAGGAGATCCGCGACATCCTCGATCAGTACGTGATCGGCCAGGAGCGCGCGAAGAAGATCCTCGCGGTGGCGGTGTACAACCACTACAAGCGCCTCAAGCACCTCGACAAGAAAGACGACGTCGAGCTCTCGAAGAGCAATATCCTGCTGATCGGGCCGACGGGCTCCGGCAAGACCCTGCTCGCGCAAACGCTCGCACGCCTTCTGAACGTACCGTTCGTGATCGCCGACGCCACCACGCTGACCGAAGCCGGCTACGTGGGCGAGGACGTCGAGAACATCATCCAGAAGCTGCTGCAGAACTGCAATTACGAAGTCGACAAGGCGCAGCGCGGGATCGTCTATATCGACGAAATCGACAAGATCAGCCGCAAGTCGGATAACCCGTCGATCACGCGCGACGTCTCGGGCGAAGGCGTGCAGCAGGCGCTGCTCAAGCTCGTCGAGGGCACGATGGCATCGGTGCCGCCGCAGGGCGGCCGCAAGCATCCGAACCAGGATTTCATCCAGGTCGATACGACCAATATCCTGTTCATTTGCGGCGGCGCCTTCGATGGTCTGGAGAAAGTGATTACCGACCGCACCGAGAAAACCGGCATCGGCTTCGGCGCGAGCGTGAAGAGCAAGCAGGAGCGCGACACGGGTGAGGTGCTGCGCGAGACGGAGCCGGAAGACCTGATCAAGTTCGGCCTGATTCCGGAACTGATCGGCCGTCTGCCGGTGGTCGCCACGCTCGGCAAGCTCGACGAAGCCGCGCTCATGAAGATTCTGGTCGAGCCGAAGAACGCGCTCGTCAAGCAGTACCACAAGCTCTTCAACATGGAGCGCGTGGAGCTGGAGATTCGTCCGGCCGCGCTGCAGGCCGTCGCCCGCAAGGCGATCCGCCGCAAAACCGGGGCGCGCGGCCTGCGCTCGATCCTGGAACAGGCGTTGCTCGACGTGATGTACGAGCTGCCGGCCATGAAGGGCGTGAGCAAGGTGGTCATCGACGACAACGTGATCGATGGCGACGGCAAGCCGCTCCTGATCTATGAGGACGCGCCCAAAGTTGCAGGGTCGAACTGATGGCGGTGATGATCGGCTAAAGAGTACCGGGAAAAAGCCGTTCATACAATCGGATGAACGGCTTTTTCGTTTATCTTGTGGTCGATGGCGCACTTTTTTTGGAGTCACTGAACTTTTCCCACCCTCGCGAGGCTTGCAATCGGTTTTTCAGGCCTCACTTACCGAACAATTGATTCCATTCATGGGGAAATGAAATGTCAGGCACCCAACTCCTTCCGCCGGAACGCACCACGCTCCCGCTGCTGCCGCTGCGAGACGTCGTAGTTTTCCCGCATATGGTGATTCCCCTCTTCGTGGGCCGGCCGAAATCGATCAAGGCCCTCGAAGCGGCGATGGAGGGCGGCAAGCACATCATGCTCGTCGCGCAAAAGACCGCCGCCAAGGATGAGCCGACCGAAAAAGACATGTATGAAGTGGGATGTATCGCAAACATCCTGCAAATGCTGAAGCTGCCCGACGGCACGGTGAAAGTGCTCGTCGAGGGCCTGCAGCGCGCGAAAACGCTCTCGATCGAAGAACAGGAAACGCAGTTCTCGTGCGAGGTCGAACCGCTCGAGCCCGATCATGCCGACAGCGCGGAAACCGAAGCGCTGCGCCGTGCGATCGTCTCGCAGTTCGATCAATACGTGAAGCTCAACAAGAAGATCCCGCCGGAAATCCTGACCTCGTTGTCGGGCATCGACGAAGCAGGCCGTCTTGCCGACACCATCGCCGCGCATCTGCCGCTCAAGCTCGACCAGAAGCAGCACATCCTCGAAATGTTCCCGGTCGTGGAGCGTCTGGAGCATTTGCTCGCCCAGCTCGAAGCCGAAATCGACATTCTCCAGGTGGAAAAGCGCATCCGCGGCCGCGTGAAGCGCCAGATGGAGAAGAGCCAGCGCGAGTACTACCTGAACGAACAGGTCAAGGCGATCCAGAAGGAACTGGGCGAAGGCGAAGAGGGCGCCGATCTCGAAGAGCTCGAGAAGCGCATCACCGCCGCGCGCATGCCGAAGGAAGCCAAGAAGAAGGCCGACGCCGAGCTCAAGAAGCTCAAGCTGATGTCACCGATGTCGGCCGAAGCCACTGTCGTGCGCAACTATATCGACACGCTGATCGGCCTGCCGTGGCGCAAGAAGAGCAAGGTCAACAACGACCTCTCGAATGCCGAAGCCGTGCTCGACGAAGACCACTACGGTCTGGAGAAGGTCAAGGAACGCATTCTCGAGTATCTCGCGGTGCAACAGCGCGTGGAAAAGGTCAAGGCGCCGATCCTGTGCCTCGTCGGGCCCCCCGGCGTCGGCAAGACCTCGCTCGGCCAGTCGATTGCGCGTGCAACGAACCGCAAGTTCGTGCGTATGGCGCTGGGCGGCGTGCGTGACGAGGCCGAGATTCGTGGCCACCGCCGTACGTATATCGGTTCGATGCCGGGCAAGATCCTGCAGAGCCTCGCGAAGGTCGGTGTGCGCAATCCGCTCTTCCTGCTCGACGAAGTCGACAAGATGGGCATGGATTTCCGCGGCGATCCGTCGTCGGCGCTGCTCGAAGTGCTCGATCCGGAACAGAACCACACGTTTGCCGACCACTACATCGAAGTCGATTTCGATCTGTCGGACGTGATGTTCGTCGCCACGTCGAACTCGCTGAACATTCCGCCGCCGCTGCTCGACCGGATGGAAGTCATCCGCCTCTCGGGCTACACGGAAGACGAGAAGGTCAGCATCGCCCAGCGTTACCTGCTGCCGAAGCAGAAGAAGAACAACGGGCTGAAGCCGGGTGAGATCGAGGTGACCGAAGGCGCGATCCGCGACATCATTCGCTACTACACGCGTGAAGCGGGCGTGCGTTCGCTCGAGCGCGAAGTGTCGAAGATCTGCCGCAAGGTCGTGAAGATGCTGCTGCTGAAGAAGGCCGACAAGGCCGTCACGGTGGACAGCGCCAACCTCGACACCTTCCTCGGCGTGCGCAAGTACGACTTTGGTCTTGCGGCGAAGGAAAACCAGATCGGTCAGGTCACGGGCCTCGCATGGACGGAAGTGGGCGGCGACCTGCTGACGATCGAAGCGGCGGTCATGCCCGGCAAGGGCAACGTGATCCGCACGGGTTCGCTTGGCGACGTCATGAAGGAATCGGTCGAAGCGGCACGTTCGGTGGTGCGTTCGCGTTCGCGTCGTCTCGGCATCAAGGACGAGGCGTTCGAGAAGCAGGACATCCACATCCACGTGCCGGAAGGCGCGACGCCGAAGGACGGTCCGTCCGCCGGCGGCGCCATGACGACCGCGCTGGTGTCGGTGCTCACGGGCATTCCGGTGCGCGCCGATGTCGCGATGACGGGCGAAATCACGCTGCGCGGCGAAGTATTGCCGATCGGCGGGCTGAAGGAGAAACTGCTCGCGGCGCATCGCGGCGGCATCAAGCTCGTGCTGATCCCGGAAGAGAACGTCAAGGATCTCGCCGAGATTCCGGACAACGTGAAGAACGCGATCGAAATCGTGCCGGTCCGCTGGATCGACAAGGTGCTCGAACTCGCGCTCGAGCGGGTGCCGCAGCCGCTGCCGGAAGAAGAGGTGAAGGCCGAGGACGCCAAGGCGCCCGTGGCCGAATCGAAGGATGCCGGTGCTACGACCGAAGTGGTCAAGCACTGAAACCGGCTGATCCTGTGCCCGCCGCACCGCCCGGTGCGGGCGCGGCGCGGCGAAGGTCCCGAGAACCCGCGGCTTTGTCCGCGGGTTTTTTATGGCCGCTCCGCCTGATCCGCGCCTGGATGCGGAAATCGAATATTCCCTCGAATGTCCCGTCGAATCAGGCGGAACCCCGCTTGACATCGCGCTTTCGGCTCCGTTAAATGTGCGGGGCCCGGCGTTCTGCCGGGCTGTGTGTTCCAGTTTTTTGTTCCTGCCTGGTTCCTTTATCCGGCGTGGCAGGCGCCATAACGATTGTCAAACACATTCTCGGGGGCTGGAATGAATAAGACGGAATTGATCGACCATATTGCACAACAAGCCGATATCTCAAAAGCGGCGGCAGGACGCGCGCTCGACGCCGTGATCGGCGGCGTCAAGGGCACGCTCAAGAAGGGGGGATCGGTCACGCTGGTCGGCTTCGGCACCTTTGCCGTCGGCAAGCGCACCGCGCGCACGGGCCGCAATCCGCGCACGGGCGATGCGATCAAGATCAAGGCCGCGAAGGTTCCGAAATTCAGGCCTGGCAAAGCACTGAAAGATGCGCTAAACTAATTGGCTAGCTGGTTGACGGCGCTTCCGCTCAGGTGATTTGAGGTCGTGTTGGAATGCGCGGGTTAGCCAAGGTGGCGCAAGCGTGGCATCCATGTGGCACCCGCAGTACAGGAATCGCGAAGCTGGGTGCTTAGCTCAGTTGGTAGAGCGGCGCCCTTACAAGGCGTAGGTCGGGAGTTCGAGCCTCTCAGCACCCACCAAAAGTTCCATAGAATCAAGGGCTTACGATTTTCAGTCGTGAGCCCTTTTTTCATTTCTGCGCTCGCGGAGTCCCATAAAAGTCCTTGGGCGTCCCTGCGTCAAATCCGCGAGCCACTATTTTACCTTGCGGGACGCAGAAGGGCGTGGTGCGGCAGGCAGCTATGGTCTACCGTGCGAACGGACCACTATTGCGCTTCCGAGAGGGCCTGATAGAGCGGCGGGTTTATCTGCGATAAATCCAGTTGGTTCACCGCTTCGACCGGGGATGCGGCCAGTGCTTGGCAAAGAGCGGCCGCAGTCGTATTTGATCGCGTTGCCAAGTCCTCTGTGTTCTTCCGAATCATCTGCTCCATCGTCGGGCCCATCTGTTTGTACATTGTGTCTTCCAACACATCTGCCGAATACGGGCCGCGAGCGTTGATCACTCGGCTCTTTTCATAGAGGGTCGCGTTATGCTGCTTGAATGCAGAAACAAACGTGCTGATATCCACGCCTTGCGACTTGCAGTAATCAAACCGCGCTCGGACATTGGCGAGGTAGTAGCCCAGAAATTGGCCGGCAGCTTCGTCAGCCTTTTGGGCCCCTGATTCCGATGCGAGTCTCGCCTGACCCTGTGCAGCCGCTGCATTGCTTGTGGCGACGCCCAGCGGCTGGTCCGGGTGCTGCTGGGCCGCCTGACTCTGGAGTTGCTGCATTGAGGCTGTTGCTTTTTCCGTGCCTTGCGCGATGGCTTCGCTATCCGCCGCGTGTTGTTTGTATGACTTCACCGCCACGAATGCGATAACGAAGGCAGCGAACCAGACAATCCTTCTCCGCCAAGGCGATTTTTGGGGCTTGTCGTTATTACTTGTAGCCATAGTGGTCTCCGTACTTCGGTCCACCGTATGATAGCCAAAACAGCACATGCGGGGGCCAAATGGCTAATCTGGGTTGGACAGACTACGTTGGCGCGGTGGCCGGGATGGTCGGCATGGCGACGGGAATCTCCGGCGCAGTCATGGGCTATATCGGCTACCGGCGAAGCAACCAGATCAAAGCTCTGGACTTGCGGCTGGCACTTCGGAAGGATTTGGGCGAAGCTCGCGAGTCAATCGGCACGCTTCGGCAGGTGATGTCCCAAGCAGATGGGTCTCGGAAGGCGAATATGGCTGCAAGGGGGCTTGGCAGATCAGGCGCTATGGTCGTCTGGGAACAGACGCTTGAAGCTGACCGCGCCGAAGTGACCAAAATCGCTGCGGCGATCCCGCGCGAAGGCACTGATTTTTCCGCCATGTCCGAGAAGCAGTTGGAATCCGAGATTATTGCCGCGCACAAAATCAAGACTAGCCTGTCCACCTTGGTAGAAAAATATCGTGGAGAGCTTGCGGCGGACGCCGATTCGCGCCGCCAGATTGCAGGGCAGCAGACGGCTATGACGGCAGCGCGCATACAGGCTGCGAAACCGCCCGGATAGGGCGTTCGCGTTGTGTACGGGACTGCGTAGCGCGGCGGAAGGGACGCAGGAGGGACGAGGGGCGGGCGACGGCCCACGCCGCGAGCGGTCGGCGCTCTATAGAGTGTTCGAACGGGAGCCGCGAGCGGTCGAAAAGAAGCCCGCTAGGCGGTCGGCGTAGCGGGCTGAGGGGTTCGGGTTCGGGCGGCGGCGCGGAGCCGTCCGGGCACGGCCTATCGTGTCTGAGCGGGAACCGCGAGTAGCTCACGCAACTCGCGGCGAGCGGCAGCACGCGTGAACTTGTTTCCATTCGGAAAAGTCGCCATCCGTTCCAGCGCGGCAATCGCCCGGTCGCGGCTCCAGATTTTGTCGAACTGGCCGCCGTCCCAGAGCGCGTCGAATTCGGCTTTGGTCATCTCTTCCTCAATCAACGTATTTCGATGAACTCAAACGATTCATCGCCAATGTTCATCGTCACCTTTCCGTCGCGTCGCAACAGGGTGACGAAGGCTTTAACGTGCTCTGATAGCATTCCTAGACTAAAGAATCCGGCCTTTTCGAAGGCGATGCTCAAGCGCTCGAAGCGCTCGCCGTTCATCATGACCTTTATGCTGAACATCGCCGCGTGGTGTTTTGCTCTTCTGGCCGGGTCTTCAAAGCTCTTTATCTGCCCGGCGATGTTATTCGCTCTTCTGGTAGGGTCTTCGTAACTCTTCAAGTGCGCGGCACTCAACTTCGAGAGGGCAGCTTGATCTTCATATAGCTTTCGTTTCGACACACTCAACTTCGAACGTCTATCTTCGCTCCACTTAAATCCAAGAGGGCTTCCCGTCGCAGAAGAGTAAATGTTCATCATCAACTTGTCGCCGTGCCGCGCGAACCCGTCATCAATCCACCGCTGCTCTGCTGCCAGAATGACCTTGCGCGCTGCGTACTTAGACAACCCTTCGATGTCGATGAACTCGACAACTGTGATCGCGTGAGCGAAGAACCCGTGCTTGGCGATGCTGCGGCGTAGATGCGAGTTGTGGCAGTCGCGCTCGTGACCCCTCAGCCGCCTGTGCAAATCCACACCACTCCCGACATACACATAACCGGACGGGTTGACGAAGCGATAGATGCCTGCCTTGCCGCGCAAGGCGTTGATGTTCTCTTCGGTGACGATCATTATGCATACCTAAGTTAATTGGCATGAGAAAGATTCTCGTTTGCATAGGTGTCGTCATACGTTCACTTCTTGCCTAGTGTCGCGAAGATTGCTCCGGTGATTCGCGCGGCGAAGTACGCTGCTGCAAGTGCGAGTACAACGCCGCGCCTGACCGTCACGCGGCTTCCAGCACGACCAGCGAATCGTCGTAATCGAGCATCTTTGCGGCGCGCTTCCTGAACTCCGGGTAGTCCGCAATGATCGAAGAGCGGCTGGAAAGTCTTCCAGCGCGCGTCATGTAGCTGATGTGACCGTTAAGGTCCGAAGAGTCGGGCGGCAGATAGCAGCCAGCAGCGATCATGAAGTCCAGAACGCTGACCAGCCCAAGTAATCGCGTTTCCGATTTGACGAGACCGGCGCACGCGAACTGTGCCGGTGTGCAGCGCACGCCTCTTGCCGTCTTGGTGAACGAGAGAACGAAGGCGTTGGCTGTGAAGCCGTCGTTTCGGCAAAACACGCCTTGAAACGCCACGATGTCGCGGTCGCTATTCCGTGTGGCTGACGGGATGATGAAGAACTCGTTGTGATCGAGTTCCACCCTGTTTGCACCGTCAGTAGCGACGAGCCGGAACATTTGCGCCTTGAACAGCTTCGACGCGATAGCTCTGTGGATTGACATATTGGTTAACCTGATGAATATCGACAGCCGCGCCCACCTGATGCGGGCGCGGCGGGCGCGGCGAGCGCGTTACTTGCTGACCTTCGACACGTCGCCAATAAACGCGTAAACGTCATCGGGCACTTCGTCCGGCAGGCCGAGCGCGACGCGTGCGGGGTTGTATGCGCCTAGCGCTGCGGCCTGCTCCGCTGCCGTGGAAAATCGGGCGTGGCGGATGCGCGCGACTTGCGCAGCGTCCTGGCTAGTGATGGCGTTCGGGTCGCCTTCGGTCGGCGCGTTGGCCGTGCCGGAGTGATCGAGGTCTTCGGGATCGTCGTTCGAATTCGCGACGTACTCGCGCATGACGGAGTCGAGCGACTTGAGCAGCTTGCCGATTGGCTTGATTGCCGCGTCTGCGGTCTTCATGGCCGCTGCATCGCCGGTGGCGCGGAGCTTCTGGCAGATGGCGAGCGCGTCGCCTGCGGCCTGCGCGACCGTCATGACGCGGCTGAAGTATTCGCGATCTTGGATGCCGATGGTGGAAGGAGCGATGGTGCGGATGCCGCGCGTGCTGGGGGTGACGGTATCTTGTGCCGTGCGCTTGCCACGAGCGCGGACGACGCGCGGATTGCGCGGGATTTTGTCGTGGACGATTCGGGTTGCCATGTCGGCTCCTTTGATTAATAGTATTCCTGACGAATACGGGGTTAAAGGCGAACGGTTCGCCTGAATAGAATTCTCTCGTGGCCCGGTGTACGGCAGAACATCACCGTCACACCGGGCGGCGCTCGATCAGCCCTTGATGCCCGTCGCGTTGTTGACGAGCAAATCCGTCATCGACTTCCGCAGCGCGTCGTTCACAGCTTGGCCGACAGCCTTCGGGTCGGTTGTACCGTTCACGTTGATCTGAATTTGCATTTCCCCGATTGTTCGCTGACGGTCGCCGAGCGGCTGACGATCCACAACGCCGCGCGCGTACTGGCGCATCAGGTCGAGACCGCGCGACTGCGCGTATAGGTCTTGTTGGAGCTTGGCGTAATCCTGTTGTGGCAGACCGCCTACTGATAGCTGCTTCTGGATGCCGTAGATGTTGTTCTGAATGCCCGCTTCGATCTGCGAGCGCGCCCATGATGCGTCGCCGCGCGAAACGCCGCCGCGCTGAATCTGGTCAACGGGAACGTGGAGCCAGTCCGCGATACTCTGCTGAACGTTGCGAATGTTGATCTTCTCTTTGCTCTCACCGATGCCACGAACGTTGCCGCCATAGAACCCGGAGACCTTCGCGACATAATTGGCATCGCTATTGCCGTTATAGGCGCGCAGGGCTGCGGCCTGATCGCCGTTAAATCGCTTCAAGTTTTCCGCATAGATGCGGGTGCCGACCATGATGTTGCTAGCTGGGTCCATGACGCTCGCGCCATTGCCGTAAGCCTTCCAATTGCCGCGTGTGACCTGCATCAGACCGCCCGCGCCCGTCGAGCTATATTGACCGTTGCGGCCGGTCGATTCGGCCATCATGATCGAATAGACCATCTGCGGGTCAACGCCGTACTTCGCCGCTGCGGCCCGGATTTCTGACGCGTACTGATTCGCCGCCCAATTTCCGCGACCACCACCCGACAGCGAAGGTGCGCCCGAGCCGGTCGAGCCGGGAAGGTTGTTTGCGCGCCCGATTTCGCCTGCCCATGCGGCCCACGCCTGCTGAATGTTGATTGCCGAAGAGAACGACTGGACAGCGCCCGCGAACATATTGACGGCTAGTGCCATCGTGTTCGCGGTCTGCAAGCCTTGCTTGTTTGACTCGTCCATCTTGTTTACCGCCGCGTCGCGAGTGTCTTGCTCCTTCTTTGCGGCTTGCTTCGCCTGCTGTTGGTCTGCGGTTTTCTTCTTCGGCTCGTCGCCAAAGCCAAGCGCGCCGAGAATGCCGCCGCCCTTGAGGAATGAATTGTTGTCAACCACATCGCCGCCAGGGCCGATGCCGTACTTGTCCTTGAGCAGATCGAGAAACATGGCGGGGCCGCTGCGCTTGTCGGCAACGAAGTCCTTGACTGCCTTTGCCTCTTTCGAGTTGTCGGACTTCGGGATAGCTGCCGCGAGCCGTTCCATCAACTGGACAAGGCTCGTCAGGGCGGGCAGCAGTGGCTCTGCGAGAGCGTTGGAGACTTCAAGGAAGTTCTCTTTCAGCTTGCCGAGTTGATCGTTGAACTTGGCAAGGCTTTGTTCAGCCTGCCCGCGCGTTTCGATTTCCTGACTCGTCAGTTCGGTTATCTTGCCGATCTGCGGCCCGATCTGTTGGAGTGTCAGCAGCCAATCTTGATTCATGCCGGTTGCTTTCGCGATGCCTTGCACCTGTCCGGCAGACTTTCCCTGTAGGCCGGTGGCGAGTTGGACAAGGCGCTCGTTCGTGCCGGTCGGGGTTGCGCCGCGCGCGCCTACATCAACGCCGAGCATACGCATGACCCGCGCCTCTCTGCCGAGCCGGGACGGGTCTTGATAGGCGGCGTTCGCCATGTCGGAGAAGGCCGTGATGCCTTGCGATGCGGAATCGCGCGTGACGTTCCGCGAGCTACCGGCGCGAACGAATGCGCGTTGATAGTTTTCGAGCCGCAGCGACGATACGCCCAACTGCATTCCTTCCGTGCGCTGGCCGTTGTACTGGTCGCGCAGGTTCATGACCATCTTCACGCCGACCGCGAGCGTGGCGAGTGCGCCGGTTGCCACAGCGAACTCCGTACCCATCGCACGGACGGCGGACGACACTGCGTTGAGACCGGGGACGAGCTTGCCGAGTTCGCCGGACGCGTCTGCGGCGAATGACTTCAGTTCGTTGGCGCTGCTCTTCGCGCCGTCGCCAACCTTGTTCATCCTGTCCTGTAGCAACTCTAGGCGCTTGATACTGTCCTTGAGGTCCACTTGGTACTGGAGTACAAACTTGTCCAGATCGCTCATTTAATGCTCCTTGTAGTATCGGGCCGTGTCATGGCCGTTCGGTGCGCGCTTATAACCAAGGTCAGCCATCGCCTTGCCGAATGCACGGCAATTACCGTCGAGGCACGCGCCGAGGTCTGCCGCAGCGGCGCGGATGTCTGCTGTCGAAACGGCCACCTTGCCGCCGCGCGTCCTGCCTTTTGCCGTTTCTGCTGCCTTGGCCACTACTGCGGAGAGAGGAATCTGATTCACATTGCGCTCCTTACTCGCCTTCGAATTTGCGATCCCAGTCGATCTTCGGGCCGTCACCGCGTTCGATGGCTTCCTCAATTTCGATCTCACGCGAACGCTCGTTGAGGATGGCCGCGAGGGCAATGTGATCGGAAGGCTGCGCGTACCGGCTCTTGTCAATCGCCCGGTAATCGACCAGATATTCGCGGCGAATATGAATTGCTGCGTCTTCCGCTGCCACGGACATAAGCTGGACTTGCCGCGCCCATTCGACTTTCAGCGTGTGCGGGTCGGTCGTATCGAGCACTTCGATCAGTTCGCGCTTGGCGATGGAGGTTTCTTCGTACACTTCTGCGACCTTCGCCACGGCGTCCGGGTGAATGTGGAAGTGCTTGGCGAACGCGGCGGACCACGATTCGACGCTGGACAGGCCGTAGGCGCGCAGTAGCGCATACAAGCGCCTGTCTTCAACGGGGAGAAGCGCGCGGATCACCGGGCGGCTGGCGAAGTCTTCGGGATAGAGGGTGTTCGCGCCTTCCGGAAATCGCTCTTCATCGAAGGCGATCTGGATTTTGTGAAGCGGGTTGTGATTTGATTTCATTTTTGATAGTTATCCTTATTGAACGGGAGGGGCGAACCGTTCGCCTACAGGTATTGTCGGCGCTCGTTATGTACGTGGCCGCGCCATCGAAGCAGCGATACTTCGGAGCGTCCGAATTACGTTGGAAGAGGAAAGGCTATGTCCGAGTTCACATCACGCATCTACATCGGCGGCAAAGTGGCTTCGTCCGCCACGGTCACGAGTGCATCGCTTACCTCGCTTACGGAGCCGCGCATGTCGGTGGAGCGCGCGCTGATTGCGCTAGGGCGTCGTGCCGGTGCGGAGTTGCGGACGTGCAAGACGGCGGAATCCATCGCCGCAGATAAGGCGCGTGCGGAACTGATGTTGCGCGGTAAGTTCAAGACGGCTGCTGAGTTGGCGGCGCTCGCTGGCGGTGACGAAGAATCCGACGAATCGGACATTTAGATACGCCCGGATTTGGCGGCGGGTGGGCCGTGGCAGGCGTTCGGGAGCGCTACTGCGGGTCAGTAAACAAGTCAATACTCTGCTGATCAAAATAGGCTGCTCGAAGGGCTTGCAGAGAGGGTGGGCGTTGATCTATCATCGCCTTGCCTCTGAGCACCGGGCACCACCTTCGTCCGGTTTGTCGTATCTGGTCTATCCTGCACCCCAAAGGCAGGACGCCCGCATAACCAACCCCGCCTATCTCGGCTGATCGCGCAACGCGGTCTGATTAGTTTCGAGCCGGAAAATTTACCTTTTACTTATCGCCGCGCCCACGCAGCGTGACTGCGTTCGTGCGCGCTCAATCTCTGAGGACGGACAAATCATGTGCAACATCGAGACGGCAGAACTGGTCATCAACGCTGCAATCCACGCTACCGGATTAGGCTGGGCCGTGGCCAACATCAGTTGGTGCGATCCGGTAGCGTGTGTAGAGGTTTCCTACAGCGATCCTGAGAAACTTCCTGTGTTATTTCAGGCGCTATCGAAGGCAGTCGAAACGATGGATGAGTACGGGATGGAGATTCCTGTAATCCAGCTGAAGCACCAGACTGCATAAGTCGGCCTGATGCAATCCCGATGACCGCTCGCGGCTTCGTGCTGCGGGCCTTTGTTCGCTCGCGGTGTCTCGATGGAGATAGACACGATGAACACGCGACTGGACGTAAGATAGCCGGGCAACAGTTGAGCAGTTAGCGCAGCACCGACCTACGCAGAATGTCAGGCGGGTGAGAAAGAGCGGTCACGGGATCAATAAGGCACCCGGACCAACCCGGACAACGTTTTGTGGAGAAGCCGCGCCATGGCTGGCTCAAGCTCATCTATCCGACCCGCAAACGGTCGCACCAAATTTCCCGTCTCAGGCCCGCACTTCGGAAAAGCCCTTGATACCGTCATCAAGGACCGGCTCGATGTCGCCCTTTGGTTTCTCAAAGATCGTGAACGATGCGCGGCGCACCCCGACATCGCCAACTACCTTGTTGCCGCTACCAAAAGCCGGTTGAGTGCTAGCAAGACGCCTCGCCACAATCGCGCGCAGTTGGATTTTCTCGATGGTCGGTTTCTCGATACCGTCTTGAACATCGTGACGGAAGAGGAGGGGTGGCCGATCAATTGGCTGACGCATGGAAAGAACGTTCGCGCCGTTCCTGAGTCGATGTTCGGTTGGGACTTGTACGTTGGCGCGAATTGCCTGCACTGCGGCGAGCCGAACTGCACTGGTGACCGCGAGTTTTGCGGCGGTAAAGGCGTCTCATTTGCTATCGAAATCAAGCCGATCATTAGCGATCGCAGAACCGTGAAGGGCGAAGTCATCGAAGACCCCGCCGCCATCCTTCGGCAAGCTGTCCGCCAGCGTAACACTGCGCAAGCTGATAGCTACATCCTGTATGCCGAAGAAATTGACTGCGTGGCTACGCTGGCGGAACTCGAAGATTACTTCAGTCGGTCGGGCGTGACGTTAGTTACGCTTGATGATGTTGGTACGCACATGATGTCCAGTGGCAATTTCGTTGATCTGTTTGGTGACGATGCAAGCTCTATGATATCGGCATATGGATACATCAAGCGCGCGCTGACGAATGCCGATGATTTGATCATATCGTGGCACGGCGCTAATCAGTTTGCCTTCAACATCGAATCTGCTCGCAAAAGATTCAACGAACAGATTCCGGACTTCGTGCGACGCATACCGTATGCGCTGATCCATCACGCCTTGAAAGAAAGCGTGGACGGAATCGGAATCGAATCGAGGTGGCTTATCGGTTCTGAAAGCGGGTACGGCACGGTGTATCTATCGTTTGCACAAGCCAGTCGGATCATATTCAACATGCTCCGAGGGATCGTGTAATGGCGACCCTCAGCAAACAGCAACGCGCGGCGGAAACGGCTGCTGTAAAAGAGTTCGTTCACGAACTGTTCCGGGGCATCTTGCCGCACGAGCGCGTGATGGTGAGCTACGCGGAAGACGCGCAGGTACAGACTGGCGTGGACGGCAAGCGCCGCAACAATGGCTTCTTCCCATCGATCTATCGCGAAGAGCGGATTGACGTGGATGCGAATTGCTACGTTCCCATCTCGTCTTCGATCAAGTCGCTCAACGTGAAGACGGACGAGTGGCGATTCTGGCGCGGCGTGGACAACTTCGGGCGCGGGTTCGGCTTCTTCATTGATGACGTTGGGAGCGGCGTTGGCTCGAAGGGCAGCTTGCGCCTCTCCGATATCGAAGCGATCTTGCCGCCCAGTGCCGTGGTTGAGTCTTCGCCCGGTAACTTTCAGGTCTGGTATTTCCTCAGCGCGCCCGAAGATAACCGATTCAAATTTAAGGGCTTTCTCGATTCGTTCGTGTGGAACGTGCTGCGTGATCGCGGCGGGGACGTGACCATCAAGGATATTCAGCGCGTTGGTCGGCTTCCTGCCGGGTACAACAATAAGCGCCTGCCGGATGGCTCGTTGAAGTACCCCGAAGGCTTTCGGGTCCGCCTGCTGTATTCCGATTACGACACGCGCTACACGCTGGACGAAATTGCGTCTGCCTTCGGGTTCGTCATCGAAATCCGCACGCCGAGACCGCGCAACCCGGATGCGGATGGGGCGGACGCGAACGCGCGCTGGCTCGAAATTGCGCGGATCGTGCTGAGCGCCGCGCAGATGGGCGAAGGTCGTGGCGGCGCGGTCGAGATGAACATGTCGGGAAAGTACCGGCTGCGATGTATCAATGCCGACCACCACGGCAACGGCGATCCCTACGGCGCGTACATGCGCGGAAAGATTCCGTCCGGTGAGTTCGACTACGTGTACGACTGCTCGCACGATTTTTGCAAACAGAATAAGTGGCGCGCGTCGTGGTCGCACTTCGTGGACACCATCGTGATCCCGGCGATTGTGGCGAAGCTGGACGATGCGAACGCTGCCGCGCCTGACACGTTGGACGGTTGGAGGTTTCCGATCCGGAATTGAACAGGCAAGAAAAAAGACCGCTGAGGCGCGAACCTGAGCGGTCTGAAAAATTCTGTATCCCGGACGGACGCAGAGAAGGCAAGAGAAATTATACGCGCCTTTATCGTCCGCAATCGTCCATTAGATTCGGATTACTTATTATTATGTTGACCATTGGCGAAACACAGTACGCAACGAAACACGTAGCCAAGGATGCGCTCGCCGCGCAGTTCGTTGAGCGGTTCAAGACCGTATCCGAACTCGACGCGAATACAAGCGAGATTATGTCCGGCGCGGCGGAAGGAGAGGCGCGTTGGGCGTTGGATGCGGCCGTGAAGCAAGCCCGCTCCGTCATCGAACAAGGCGCGGCCACGGACATTATCGCGAAGCGCCAGCAGCAGGAGCAAGCAGCAGGCGCGTACTCTGGCGTGAACCGAATTGAAAGCCTGCCGGAAGATTGGTATTGGATGGCTGGCATGGGGCAGACGACCGCTGTTTACTTCCACAAGGACAACCCGTTCCGCGCGTATAAGGCGCAGATCATGGACGAGCGCATCCCGAAACGGCACTGGGAGAAGGAGCGGGACGGGCGAGGGGTTGTGGTCATGAAATCGAATAAGCCCGTGCTCGTGCCGCCTTCGCGCTCGCACCTGTCGTGCGAGGATTTCGAGATTCACAATCTGACGATGGACCCGTACCGCTCGCGCGTTTACACGAACGATAACGGCGAGCGGTGCTTGAATCAATATAAGGAACTGGTCCTACCGCCGTCACCCGGCGCGGAGTATTTGAAGATTGGCGAAGTCGTGGAGAAGTGGCTAGAGTTCATCTATCCGGGCCGCGCCGCGCATATTCTCGATTGGATGGCGCACGCGTATCAGCAGCCCCTCGTGAAGCCGAAGACCTGCATCGTGTTCGGCGGCGGCCAAGGCATCGGCAAAGGCGCAATCATCGACTTCTTCAAGTACACCTTCGCGCGGCAGGACAAGGTTTCGAGCATCAATACTGGCACCGCTTGCGGTCCGTTCAATGAATTCTTGCTGAAGCCTATTGTCTTCATTGATGAGTTCCACGTTGAGCGGTCCGACAAGAACTACATGGAGATTAAGAACAACCTGAAATCGTGGATCGCGGGGGACCGCTCGTTGAGCGTGAATGCGAAGAACCGGAATCTGGCGCAGGTGGCGAATATTCACCGCATCTTGATCGCGACGAACTATGAGCAGCAGATTCCGCGCGACCCAGACGACCGCCGATTCTTTATTTGCTCGTCGCACGTGACGAAAGAGCAGGTGAAAGAGTATATGCGCGGCGTCTTTGCCGATGTGCTTGGGCGAGATTTCGATACGGTCGAGTTCGAAGAGTTGCGTAAGGAAGGGTATGGGGACGGCTTCACGCACTTCCTGTTGGAACGGGATATCTCCAAGTTCGATCCGCATAACTTGCCTGCCGCGCTGATGGCGGAGTATGACGAGTATCGGAAGGGGCACGAGATGCCGCACGCGCTTGAGTCAGCCTTGAGTGAAATCACGGTCACGTTTGGTCGGTGGCGGTGGATGAAGGAGCGCGGGATGGATTTGATGGGCTTTATGCCTGACTTCGATCCGACTGCTGATCGTGATTGGCCGCAGCATGTCGAGTTTAACGATGAGAAGTACCCTTGCGACCCGTCCGTGGTAAGTCGTGCGGATTGGCCGGCTATCGTGGCGGGGCAGCAGATTTTGAATACGCAAGCGTCCTACGATGATGATGGCGAGGGCGAGCGCATCCATGTATCGAAGCGGAAGAACGGATACATGGAACGGCTCATGTCGAATGCTGGCTATCAAAAGCTGATGCCGCCCGATGGGAAGGCGCAATGGGTCGGAAAGGCTCCGAAGATTGCCGATCAGTCGAAGGGCGCGATTCGTGTGCAGACTGCCTTGTACTACTTGCCTGAGCGCTTCGGCAATGATCTGACGATGAAGGAAAAGCGGGCGCTTGGTGAGAAGTTCGTGAGGGAGCTGGAGGCGTGGTGGTGCTCGACGGAGGGCGTTTCTGCTATCGGAGTTGCGCCGAAGAAGTTTTGAACCTGCTGACGATTGTTGTAGGTTTGATGTTAACGGGTCGAAATTCGGCAAAAATGCTGTATTTCGACCTGTTTTTGTGTGTTTTGGCGATCTAGATTAAGAAAACAGGATTAGGTCTTAATCTAGTGATAAGTTGTTTGAAATCAACGTGTTATAGGCGTTTTTCGGTCGGCCGGATAAACAGATTAACAAAATTGCATATCCGGTAAGAGAAAAATATGCAGCCGAGATAAGTTTAGATTTTGTTAATCTGTTAATCCTAAACACCTAGAGTCCAAGCAGGGCGCGGCCCTATGCCAGATTTACCGTAAATTTAGGCGTTAATCTGTTAGTCTTTTTCCCACTTGCATGGCGCGGCGAAGTCCAGCGCCGAAGGCGCGCCAGCGGACGCTCAAACGCACGACGCCTTTATTCGGCGTTCTCCCACAAGCGGAACAAGGTGTGATGAAGGGCGGGGACGCATCCGGGACTGGCGCGGCGAAATCGAAGGCGACCGGACGCAAACGCCGACCCGATACCCGACCGTTAAACGGGTGCATCCGGCCTAAATCCGTGTCCTACGCCCGTCGAGCGACCCGGCCCACATCGACCTACCCGAAGCAAGTTCGAACGCCTCTACGCCTCTACGCCCACGACACCAGAACACGTAGCCATCGACACCAGACACACGGAGAATCGCGAGCAGGACATCGAATGCCTAGCCAACGCCATGATCTACGATCCGATCAAAGACAACATCAGCGCCGAATTGCGACGCATCTACAGCACGTACATCGAGCAAATCGTGTGGCGCGGCTGCACCAAGCAAGAAGCGGCGTTACGCGTGGGCGTCGATCCCGATCAGGTTGAGCAGTGGATTCGAAACGCAGAAACCGACCCGTATGTGCTTCACCTGATCGAGCAAGAGACCGCGAAGCTGGACCCTCAGAAAGCGTGGAGCGCGAACGCGGCCATCGTTCACCTTCTCCGCTTGGTCGAAAATCCCAGTGAGAAAGGCAACGTCAAGCTCGGCGCCATCGACCGCTTGAACGTCCTGCTCGGCATCGTGACTGTCGATAAGGACGGCAACACGCGTCGCGGCGGTCTGACGGTCGAAGACGTGCTCAGGATGACGCCGTCCGCACCGGGCGCAGCGTCGAAGGTCCACTAATGATCGACCGCGCGACCTATCAACGGCTGCTCGACACGCACGGTCGGCGCGTCGCCAATCGCGCGTTCGTCGCGGAGCAGTCGCCAGAGCAGCGTGATTGGACTTCATTCTATGCGTGCTATGGCGACGAGCGAAAGCTACCGGAGAACGAGCGTTGCCGAACAGGAGTGCTTCGCCAGTTCGATCCGATGGGCTGGACTCGGCTCTACGAAAACCACCCATACGAAGAGCACAGCATCATCTATATCAGCACGAAAGGCGCGAGCGCGGAATGGCTCGATCAGCTAGTCAAAGCGCGCGAGTTTTGGGGCGATTGGGTCATCGCATTTCTGTACAAGAGTCTTATCTGCGGCCAGTCCATCGAAGTCTTCGACAGCATCGCAGACGATCAAGGCGAGTTCGTCACGGTCGAAGACAGCAGTGCCATCGGCCCCTTCGGAGCGGATGGCGCGACATTCTGCGCGTGGTTCCCGGAGTGGCGCGGCTGGGCTGCATGGTCCGCGAGCCTGAGCGAAGACGACATATCCGTCATCGGAGAAGTGTTCGCATGGGCCTTCTCGTGGTCACGCGGCGAAGAGCAAGCGCCGAAGCTATGGCCCGATCCCGGCACGCCCGAAGCCATGGCGTTTCGGTCAAAGCTGCGTGGGAAGGAATCCGCCACGCCTAAACAGGAGCCAAAGAAATGAGCCTACGATCCAAGCGCCCATCGAAAGCGCCAGAAACCAAGGATACCGAACAAGTCAGCGAGAAGCCCGCAGCCACGTTCTGGGACGGTTTCGAGTCATCGGGCAGCAGCACCACCGGAATCGACCAGCGCAAGTGGCGCGACGCAGAAATCATCACCAGCGAACCGGAAGTGACGGAAGCGCCCGCACAGGAACGACCCACATCGCGCGGCAAGATCGAAGGCGGTAAGCGCCTCAATCACGCACCGCTGTTGAGCGACGATCCGCGCGACCTTTTCAGCACGCACCGCGCCGAACGATCATCGCACCCGGAAGCCGTCGCCAAGCGTGAAGCAGCCCGCGCGAAGAAGGCCAAGGAGCAGGACGAGCGGGCATGGCGCGGCATGGCGTTCTTCCTCAAGCTCGTTTCGATGGGAGCGGGGCACAACTGAGTCCCGCCCGCGTCCCTTCTCAAGTCTCACCCGCGCCCATCAACAGGGCGAACGCCGTTCAGAGGCGCGGGTTGTGCGAGAAATTACCCAAGCACCGCCACAAGATCGTCCGCAGACAGGTTGACATAGCGTTGCAGCATGGCGAGCGTCTTGTGACCGGATACGACGCGCAGTTGTGCCGTAGTCAGCCCGTCGCGAGCCAATCGCGTGCAAGCTGTATGTCGCAGGTCGTGAAACGTGATGTGCGGTATCTTGGCGCGGCGGACGGCCCGGATGAAGTTGTGCGTGATGTCGCCCAACGCGAACATGCGCTCCGTCCCTTCCGGCAGCGCGCGCAATATACATATAGCCTTCGAGGACAGTGGCACATCGCGCGGCGCTCCGTTCTTCGTCATGTGCAACCGTGCCACGCGCCGATCCCAGTCAATATCCTTGCGGCAAAGGGCCAGAATTTCGCCTTGTCGCATCGCGGTCGCCAGCGCGAACTCGATTGCCGCTGCCAGATATATGTTGCCGGAGTCGTGTGCCGCCGCCAGCAGCAAAATCTCTTCTTCCGGCTTGAGTACCCGATCACGCGCGGCAGGCGCTCGCGGGCGGGTGATGCGAACGTCCGGCACGCTGATCCCGAATTCGAGACGCGCCCGGTTGAGCGCCGCCCGGATAATGTTCAGTTCCTTGAGGACCGTTCCCGGCTTGACCGCCCTTAGCCGCTCGTCCCGGTAGTTCGCGAGGACATCGGGCGTCAGGTCCGCCGCCCGCACGCGGCTGAACGGGTGCTTGAGCAGGGCGGCGATGCGCCGGTGTTCGTCATCCGCGCTCCGGTGCGCCGGTACGCAGCGCGTGTCGTACATTATTAGTATGTCGGCCACGGTCGATTCGTTCACCGACTCCTGCTTGGCTGCGGCGAGACCTTCGCCTGTATCCCATGAGCGCTCGATGCCGCGTGCCCACTTGATAGCCTCTTTCTTGTCCAAAAACGTTTTCGATAGGATGGGGAAGCCTTTGCGGCGGCACTTCGCTTGATACGAGACTTCGCCAGCTTGGTTGACACGTTTGCTGATCGTTGGCATGATTGCGTCCTTCGTCGAGTCCTACGGACGCAGAGACGGAGCGCAAAAATGCGGCGGAAGCCCGTTTCATAAGGGAAACGGGTGCTTAGCTCAGTTGGTAGAGCGGCGCCCTTACAAGGCGTAGGTCGGGAGTTCGAGCCTCTCAGCACCCACCAGTTTCGTGATCTGCAGTTGTCCAGCGCAGTCTGAAAAAGTAGGTTGTAGTCCCTGAAACCCGCACGGCCATTGGCTTTGCGGTTTTTTTGTTTTTCGCGGACGGTCCAGAAACGTCCAATCATCCCCCGCTTTCCCGCTGTCAGAGACACGTCGCCCAAACCAGGGCACTCAATTCACGCCCCATTCGCGCAGCACTTCTTCATTGTGCTGCCCAACGGTCGGTGGTGGTCGCCGTACCGAACCCGGCGTGTCGGAAAGCTTCACCGTCACGCCGTGCGTCGTATAGCGCCCGGCGACAGGGTGATCGATGTCGACGATCTGGCCGCGCGCCTGCAACTGCGGATTCTGGACGACTTCGTCGATCGTTGCGACCTTGGCGCACGGCACGGCCGCCGCGTCCATGGCTTCGACCACCGCATCGGCAGTCCTGCCCTTGACCCATTCGGCCACCACCGCGTCGATGGCAAGGCCGTTGGCGAGCCGTGCATGCGCCGTGGCAAAGCGCTCGTCGTCGAGCAGCCCCGGCTGCTTCATTGCGCTCACCAGTCGCGGAAAAAGCGCATCGGTGCCGGCCGCGAGATACACCCATCGGCCGTCCGACGTCTGGTAGCTGTTGACCGGAGCGGTGTAGCGATCGAGGTTGCCGCAACGGGACATCGTGTTATCGAGCTGCTTCTGCTGCGGGATCGCGGTAAGCAGCAGGCTCGCTGCACTTTCGAGCAGCGTGGCCTCGACGAGTTGTCCCTTTCCGGAAGTCTGGCGGCTGTGCAGGGCGCTAAGCGTACCGATGGTCGCATAGAGCGCGGAGGTGTAGTCCACCATGAACGTACCCGCCAGCGTAGGCGGTCCATCCGACTGACCTGTCATGCTCATCAGCCCGCTCATGGCCTGCGCGATTGCGTCGAAGCAGGCACGCCTGGCGAGCGGACCAGTCTGTCCGAATCCGGAGATCCGCACCATCACGAGCCGTGGGTTCAGCGCTTGCAGCGTGTCCCAGCCGCATCCCATCTTTTCCATGGTACCGGGCCGAAAATTTTCGATCAGCACATCGGCTTTGCTCGCGAGCTGGCGCAGCGTTTCCTGATCTTTGGGATTGCGAAAGTCCAGCGCGACGCTCCGCTTGTTGCGGTTGAACGTCATGAAATAGAGACTCTCGCCATTTATCTGCGGCAGATTTTGCCGCGTGTCTTCGCCTTTGCCCGTGCGTTCCACCTTGATCACGTCGGCGCCCATGTCCGCCAGCTGCATCGCGCACATGGGACCAGCGATGTAACGCGAGAGATCGAGTACCTTGATGCCTTCCAGCGCGCCTGCCATTCCTGATGTCTCCGGGATAGTTGATTTTGTCTATGCGATCGCGTGCAACAGGCATCGGAATGCCACCATGCCCGGATCGTCGAGTCCGATCGAGCGCTCGGCGAACATCCGCGCACGTCCGATCCGGTTGGGCTTGCCGCGATAGGTTGCCAGTGTCGCGTCGACCGCGTCGACCGCGGCCCGGTACTGGCTGGCCCGATCGGCGTGGCCCGTGATCGCGGTCTGGACGGCGGCGAGCGGATCGAGCACGGTCTTGTCGCCGAGCGCCGCGCCGCCGCGCGCGATCAACGCGTCGAGCACGCTCTTGAGGAGCGCGGGCAGCGCATTGGGCGCGAGCGCCGTCTGACCGGCGGTCTGCTTCGCACACGCAATGAACGCGACACCCAGCAATGTACCAAAGCTCGAACCCGAGGCGCGGGTACAGGCAAGCGCGCATTGGCGGAACAGTTCGTCGGGCGAGCCGGCGGGCGTCGCCAGCGCGGACCTGATCTGGACCGCGCACTTCTGCAGCGTCGCGCCGAGATCGCCATCGCCGAGCTGGGCGTCGAGGCGGTTCAGTTCGGGCGCGAAGCTGTCCACCTGGTCGGCGCAGCGCAGCAGCGCGGCCGCGATCTCTTCGGTGGTCATCGGGGTCATACGGCACTCCAGTAAGGACAGACGGCTGGCGCGCGCAGCAGCGTTTCCAGTTCGCTGTCGAGCCGGCACAACGAGAGGGAAGCGCCGGTCATCTCCATCGAAGTCGCGTAGCGGCCCACGCGCGGCAGCACGATTTCGATGCCTCGTTCGTCCAGCCTCGAGGCGACGCGGCGATAGAGGATGTAGAGCTCCTCGAGCGGCGTCGCGCCGAGCGAGTTCACCAGCACCGAAACGCGCTCGCCCTTGCCGATGCTGCTGTCGTCGAGCAGCTGCCCGAGCATCGTGTCGGCGGCGGCGTCCGCGCTCATCATCGGTCCGCGCTGGATGCCCGGTTCGCCGTGAATGCCCATGCCGAGCTCCATTTCGCCGTCGCCGATCGAAAAGGTCGGTTCTCCGGCCTCGGGCACGGTGCAAGGGGTCAGCGCCACGCCGATCGTCACCGTTGCGTCCGCGGCCTTCTGCGCGATCGCGGCGACGCTTTCCAGCGTGGCGCTCTCGAGTTCGGCCGCGGCGCCGGCCACCTTGTACGGATAGATCAGGCCCGCGACACCGCGGCGCTTCTCGCGCTCGGCTCGCGGGGCGCTGCCGACGTCGTCCGCGATCAGCACGGTTTTCGTGGCGATGCCTTCGAGTTCCAGCATCTCGGCGGCCATGTTGAAGTTCATCTTGTCGCCGCCGTAGTTGCCGTACAGGAACAGGACGCCTTTCCCGCCACTGGCGGCCGTGGCGGCGGTCATGCAGTCGTGCACGGCCGGACCGGCGAACACGTTGCCGACCGAGCAGGCATCGAGCAGCCCCTCGCCGACGTAGCCGGTGAAAGTGGGCAGATGACCGGAACCTCCGCCCGACACGACGCCGACCTTTCCGGCGCGCGTCGGCTTCGCGCGCGCGATCACACGCCCCGTTTCGCCGAGCTGGCGATAGATGCCGGGGTGAGCGGCGCACAGGCCGGCGAGTGCCTCGTCCGCATACGCGTCCGGGCGGTTCAGGAGTTTCTTCACGTAGTGTCTCCTCCGCGTCGCGGCGGCATTGCCTGCCGCCATGACGCTTCGATTGATCAGTAGCGCAGGGCGGCCCGCTCTTCGAAAACGGTGACCGGCGGATACGCAGTCTGGTCGGTCACCACGTCGATCACCGTGACGCCGTTGGTGGCGAACGCGGTCTTCAGCGCGGGCAGGAACTCGTCCGGACGCTCGACGCGTATACCCTCGCAACCGCACGCGCGCGCAATCGCGGCGTGATCCACCGGTTCGAAATCGCAGGCGTTCGAGTAGTCGTTGAAGAAGACTTTCTCGGCGTGCTTTTCGTAGCCGAGAATCTGGTTGTTCAGCACCACCAGCACGAGATTGAGTCCGGAACGCTTCGCCGTTTCCAGTTCCGACCACACGTGAGCGAAGCCGCCGTCGCCGACCAGCGCGAACACCGGGGAACCCGGGCGCGCCATCTTCGCGCCGAGCGCGAACGGCAGGCCCCAGCCGAGGCCGGCGAGGCCGCGAGGCGTGACGAAGCGCGTGCCCACGCCGCGCGCGGTCAGGAAATTCGCGACCCAGATCGACGAGTAGCTCGCATCGGCCACGACGACGGTCTCTGGCGTCAGGATGCTGTCGAGATCGGCCATCAGCCGCTCCGGGCGAACCGGCGTCGCGTCGAGATCGACCGCCGTGCGCATGTCAGCCTGCCATTTCGCGTGCCCGTCGGCGATCGTGCTGGCGAGCGCGTCGCGCTGCTCCGTGCGTTTCGCGAGATCGCGCCGTGCCAGCGCGTCCGTCAATGCGGCGAGACACAGCCGTGCATCGCCGACGAGCCGCAACGCGTCGTAGTTGCGACCAATTTCCTGACCGTCGATATCGATGTGGATGTAGCGCGCGTTGGCCGGATACAGGCTCCAGCTATCGGTGCCGTTCTGGTTGGTGCGGTTGCCCACCAGCACGATGACGTCCGCGTCTTCGACCAGCGGGCGCAGGTGACGCGTACGGCCGCGCGTCCCCATGAAGTAGCCCACCACGCCCACCGAAAGCGGATGGGTTTCGTCGACGGCACCCTTGCCCATCGCGGTCGTCGCGACCGGCAGCGAAGCCGTCTCCTGGAGCCGGGCGAGTTCCGCCGCGGCATCCGACGTATGCACGCCGCCGCCCGCGATGACGAGCGGCGCGCGGGCATTGGCCAGCAGGTCCGCGGCGGCTTCGATCATGTCGGGCGCGGCCACGCTGCGATCGAGCGGGAAGCTGCCGAGGTTGCTCGCATGCGTGCGCGCGGTGACCTGCGCCGGCTCGACGAACAGATCGATGGGGACGATCAGCACGGCCGGCCCGGGACGGCCGGACGCAGCAGCCGTGAAGGCCATGTCGACATAGTCGTCCACCCGGTCGGCTTCGGTCACGCGGCGCACCCACTTGGCGGCGCCCTTGAACAGATCGAGATGATCGAGCTCCTGGAACGCGTTCTTGTCGGTCTGCTTGCGATGGACGTCCTGCACGATCGCCACGACCGGTATGGACGCCTTGTACGCTTCCGCGAGCCCTGCCACCAGCAGCGTGGCGGCCGGCCCGTTCTGCGCGGTCACGACCGGTACCTTGTGGGTGAGGCGGGCATAGGCGTCCGCCATGTAGGAGCCTGCGTTTTCGGTGCGGTAGCCGACCTGGCGAATCCCGTACTCGGGCGTCGCGAGGAACAACGCCGCCGGAATGGCCTGGCCGAATATGACCTCGACCCCATGACGCTTGAGCGCCGCAGCAAATACCTGCGCCACGGTCTTCTTCTGAAGCGCGTCGACTTCCGCCTGATTGGACTGCATCAAGTCTTTCTCCATGATGGCTTCGCGATGTCTGCATGAGATGCGCCCGCACGGTGCGCGGCAGCAATGCGAAGCGTGTTTGCACGATGAGGTTGAACCGGTGCCGGTCCGCTCGTCTGCAGACCCGCTCCCTAACCCGCCACGCGTTCGCATCGGCACAGTCGTGCGGTGCGTCGGCAGCAGACGGGTCACCAGTTCAATCTATCATAAAAACGTTATTATAAAAACGTTTTTATTTCAGGGTAACTACTGATATGTCGGGCGTTGTCGGGAGCGCCTGTGACATCGATCCGGGACGCGAGGCCTCAGGTCCTGCCGGACAGCCCGGCACGGGCTGATTCCCAGGGAACACCCGAAAATAAAAACGTTTCTATAATAACGTTTTTATGCTAGATTGCATCGACGGTCGAGGCTCGCTTTCACTTTCGTGATCGACAGCCACCGGAATTGCGCGAAAAGAGGAGGTCGCACGCGGGGTTCGAAGCGCGCGGCTACGGAGACAGTGATCGCCTGCGACTCGTTCGAGAGACAAGGTTGTCATGCATACGATGTGGAGTGCCAATGATGTCTGCGGAACATCCGTTTCTCCAGGAGATGCCAGACGGTCTGGAGCGTCATGCCGCCGCGAATACGAAGGCACATGGAGAGCATTGCGCTGGGAGCTATGCCCCTGAGCACGATGTCACGCTCAACGATGCCTTGATCGCGTATCTCCTGCGCGTCCAGTCCACCTTCGAACTGCTGCGCGACGCCGCGTCCCAGACCGCGGCCATCCTGGTGCTGGTCGCTAGCGGCAGCTCCGGCGCCACCGCCCATCCGATGCTCGCCGTGGTGGAACAGAGCGAGCGCGAAGTTCGCGAGCGCCTGTCGGAGCTTGCAGTGCCGGCTGGGGGCAGGCACGGACATCTTCACCTGTCCGATGCGGCCGAAGCGCTGCGGGCAGCGCTGTCGTCCATCCGCGCCGCGGGTTCGGCACGAGTGGCCCAGCCGACGCAGGACCTCGCCCAGATCTATGGGCGCCTGCAGAACACGCTGCAGGAATTGCGGTTCGCGGCGGGGTGTCTTCCCGGTCTCGAACTCGTGTCCGTTTCCGAATCCTGTGCGTGTCACGCGCGTTTCGCAAAGGGAGACTGAGCGATGTCGAGGTATTCGATCTGGGTGCTGGAATACAGCTATATCGAAGCGGTTCCAGTCAGCGTGCAGATCTACGCGGCGCACAACGAGGGCACGCGACGGATCCCGTTCGCCTATGTGCTCATCAAGGGCTCCGGCGTGGTGGCCATGATCGACGTGGGTTTCAATCGCAAGGATTATGGCGCCGTGCTTGCCGAGGAGTTCGACATCGTCAACTGGCGCTCGCCCGCAACCGTGCTCGCCGAATGCGGCGTCACGCCCGAGGACGTGACGCACGTGTTCCTCACGCATGCGCATTACGACCATATGGGCGGCATCGAAGCGTTCCCGAACGCCACGTTCTACATTCAGGAGCGCGAACTGTCGAAATGGGTGTGGGCGATGGCGCTCGACCGGCGCTTCCGCTTCCTGATGAGCGCGACCGATCCGGCCGACATCCTCCGGGCGGTGGATCTCGCCCGCCAGGGCCGGCTGAAATGCGTGAACGGCGACGTGGAGGACGTGCTGTCCGGCATCGATCTGCATGCGGCATTCGACACCCATACGTGGGGCTCGATGTTCGTCCGCGTGCGAAACGACGGCAGGCGCGACAGCGACGACAACTGGATTTTCGCCGGCGACAACGTGTACTGCTTCGAGAATCTGGTCGGACGCGATGCGTCCGATCCCGAATACCTGCCGATCGGTCTCGCCGTCGGCAGTCACACCGAGATCCTGTTTTCGATCGACCAGATGGTGCGGCTCGCGGGCGGTGATCCGCGCCGCGTCGTGCCGGTCCATGAAGACCGTCTGGGAACGAAATTCCCGTGTCGCACGACGCGCGAAGGTTTGCGGGTATTCGAGATCGCGCTCGGCGACGGAGAGAGCAGCTTGACCACGGCGTAGTCCCTTCGGCGCCACACGCCGCGGAGATTCGCCACATCGCAGTGTGCCGATGCAAACAAGCCGGAAACCAGCGGGGAACCGGCGATGACGGCACACCTATAACCCCGAAAACGGAGACGGAGATGGTATCGAGCAGGAGATGGGCAACGGCGCTGCTGTCGGCAGCCGGTATGTGCTGGATGATCGGTGCGAGCGCGCCTGCGTTCGCGGACAAGCCTGTAACGGTTGCGTTCGCGCTATCGGACCTGAGCAACGACTGGAAGGAGACCTGTCAGCGCGACATGCAGGAGCACGTGAAGGCCGCGGGCTGGAAGCTGATCAGCACGTCGGCGGACAACGACCCGGCCAAGCAGTTGTCCGACATCCAGAATCTGCTCGCGCAGTCGCCGAGCGTGATCGTTGTTTCGCCGATCGAATCGGTCGCGCTGGCGCCCGCCGTGCAGATGGCGAACGACGCGGGCGTGCCGATGATCGTCATCGACCGGAAGCTGTCGGTCGCGCCGGGCACGGGCGAGTACAAGGTCGCGATCGTGCAGAGTCATGCGGCGTCCGGCAAGCTGCTCGCCGAAAAGACGGTCGAACTGCTTAAGGCCAAATATGGCAAGCCGAAGGGCAACGTCGTGCGTCTCGCAGGCATTCCGGGTGCGTCGACCGTGGCCGATGCGCGCGCGGGCTGGGATTCGGTGATGAAGAACTATCCGGACATCAAGGTCATTGCTTCGCCGAATGCGCAGTTCACCAAGGAAGGCGGCATCAAGGCGATGCAGGATCTGCTGCAACGCTATCCGAAGGGCTCGATCGACGTGGTCTGGTCGGACTACAGCGACGAGACGATGGGCGCGATCCAGGTGATCAAGGCCGCGGGGCGTACCGAACTGCTGGGCAACATCGTCGGCGAGGGCGGCCAGATCCAGGCGATCGAAGCCGTCACGCGCGGCGAAATCGCACGCGAGACGCAGACGCCGCCTTACTTCGGTCAGGACGTGGTCGACAACGTAAAGAAGCTGCTGGCCGGGCAGAAGGTGCAGCCGGAGCAAGGGCTGCAGATCCAGGTGTTCGACGCCGACAAGAAGGACCAGGCGCTCGCGTATCTGAAATCGATCCAGGCGAAGGGCCTGAAGTTCTGAGTCCGGCATGAATACGATCACACCCGTCCTGTCGTTGCGCGACGTCAGCAAAGCCTATGGGCCGGTCAAGGTGCTCAAGGGCGTCTCCTGCGATTTCAATCCGGGGGAGGTGCATTGCCTGATGGGGGAGAACGGCGCGGGCAAGTCGACCTTGATCCGGATCCTGTCGGGTGCGCATCACGCCGATTCGGGCGAGATCGTGTTCGACGGGGCCGATCTGCGCGCGCGAGGTTCGAACTTCGCGCGCCTGACACCCGCCGCGGCGCGCGAACTCGGCATCGCGACGATCTACCAGGAGCTGGATCTGATTCCGAACCTGAGCGGCGCGGAGAACATCCTGTTGGGCCGCGCGCCGCAACGCAGGTTCGGGTTGATCGACCGTCGAAAGATGCGGGCGCGCGCGCAGGAAATTCTCGATTCGATGCACGTGAGCGCGAACCTCGAGCGGCCGGTCAGGGAACTCGGGATCGCACAGCAGCAGATGATCGCGATCGCGAAGTCGCTCACCAACGATTGCCGGGTACTGATTCTCGACGAACCGACCGCCGTCTTCACCGGGGCCGAGACGCGTGCGCTGTTCGAGCTGATACGGCGCATGCGCGAGCGCGGCATCGCGATCATCTTCATTTCGCATCACATGGAAGAGATCTTCGAGATCGGAGACCGGGTCACGGTATTGCGCGATGGCATCGTCGCGAGCTCCGGGCCGATCGCGGACTACAGCCACGACCGCCTCGTGCGCGACATGGTGGGCCGCGACGTGGTCCGCACCGAACGTGGCGTCGCGAAAGTCGATGCGCCGGTGCTGCTCGAAGTGAGTCATCTGGGCGACGGCGTGGCCGTGAAGGACGTGTCGCTTCAGGTGCGCGAAGGGGAGATCGTCGGCATGGCGGGTCTCGTCGGTGCGGGCCGCACGGAAGTGGCTCGCCTGATCTTCGGGGCTGACGTCGCAACGCAGGGAACGATCCGGCTGGCCGGCCGCGAGATCGCACCGCGCACGCCCTTCGACGCGGTGCGCCTCGGCATTGGCATGGTCCCCGAGGACCGCAAGCTCGACGGCCTCGTGCTGACCCGCAGCATCGGCGAGAACGTCGGCTATACGCTGGTGCGCAAGGTCGCGCGCGCGGGTCTCGTGCACTGGTCGCGTGTGGGACGCGAGGTGAGCGCGAGCATGACCGCAACGGCGGTCAAGCCGCGCAATCCGGCGGCGCTCGTTGCGAGACTGAGCGGCGGCAACCAGCAGAAAGTCGTGCTGGGCCGCTGGCTGGCGGCGGGCGTCCGGTTCCTGATTCTCGACGAACCCACGCGAGGAGTGGACGTCGGGGCGCGCAGCGAGATCTACGACATGATTCGCGGACTGGCGGCGAACGGGCTCGGCGTGCTGCTGATCTCGTCGGACCTGCCCGAAGTGCTGTCGCAATCGGATCGCATCTATGTGATGGCGAAGGGGCGGATCGCCGGCGAATTGAGTGCGGACGAAGCGACCGAGGAGGTGGTGATGGCACTGGCCTTCCAGACCACCGAGGGCCGCCGTCCGCCGACAACGGAACAGGGAGCCATTGCATGAACCCGCCATCTTTTCTCGCGAGGCTGCGCGGACTGGGCGAGCACGGCACGCTGATCGCGCTCGTCGTGCTGGTTGCATGTGCAGCCTGGTTCGAGCCGCCGTTTCTGTCGCGCTTCAATCTTTCGGCGATTGCTTTCCAGTACTCGGTGATCGGACTGATCGCGCTCGGTCAGTTCTGCGCGGTGGTCACAGGCGGCATCGACCTGTCGCAAGGGTCCGTGATCGGCCTTGGTGCAGTGGCGTGCGCGATGGTCAGCGCATCGCTGGGTTACCCGGCGGGAATCGCGGCTGCCGCGGCGGTCGGCATCGCGGTGGGCGTGCTCAACGGTCTCATCGTGTCGTTCACGCGCATCCCGCCGTTCGTGGCCACGCTCGGCACCATGAGTCTTGCGCGCGGCCTGTCGTTGACCGTGACGGGCGCGCAGCCGGTGCCATTGGGCGACGCCACCCTGATGTCGCTGGCGAGTCTGCGTCTGTTCGACGTACCGGTTTCGTTCCTGTTCTTCCTGCTGTGTGCGCTGGCCATGGCAGCATTCCTCGCCGGCTGGCCGCTCGGACGCGCGATCTACGCCGTAGGCGGGCATGAGGAAAACGCGCGACTGACGGGTTTGCGCATCGTGCGCGTGAAGCTGGTCGTGTACGGCCTGTCGGGCCTGGCGGGCGGCCTCGGCGGCGTGCTGATGGCGTCGCGGATGGGTACGGGTCATCCGCTCGCGGGCACCGGCTACGAGCTGGTCAGCATCTCGGCGGTCATCATCGGTGGCGCCAGCTTGTTCGGCGGCGTGGGCCGCGTGTCGGGGCTCGTTGCGGGTGTGCTGCTGCTCGGCGTGCTCGACAGCGCGATCAATCTCTCGGGCCTCACGCCGGATCTGCAGGGCGCGGTGAAGGGCACCATCGTTCTGCTGGCGTTGGCATTGAGCCAGTTCAACCAGTTCCGCTTCAAGGGCAGGGTGCACGCATGACGACTTCCAACGCCAACACCGGCGCGGGCTCCGGTCGCACCGCAGGCGCGACGCGCGCCTGGGCCGCACCGCTCGGCGCGCATGGCGCGACGCTGCGGCTCGCATGCATTCTCGCCGGCGTCGTGCTGATCGGCACGCTCGCGTCGGGCGGCATTCTGCTGCGGCCGTCCAACCTGCTCGACGTCGTCCAGCAGGAGTCGATCCTGCTGGTGCTCGTCACCGCGCAGTTCTTTGTGATCGCGACCGGGGGCATCGATCTGAGCGTCGGCGCGGTGATCGCGCTGTCGAGCGTGGTGTTCGTGAGCGCACTGGACGCGGGGCCCGTGTTCGCCTGTTTCGCGGCATTGCTGTCGGGCTGCGTGTTCGGTCTCGTGAACGGACTGCTCGTCACCTTCGTGCGCCTACCTGCGTTCGTCGTAACGCTCGGCACGATGCAGATCGGCTACTCGGTCGCCAAGCTGTGGAGCCATGGCGGCACGGTCGACACGTCGGCCGGTGGACGCCACATTCCCCACGCCATGCTCGACTTCTACAGCGAGAAGCTTGCTGGCCTGCCTCTGGCGTTCTGGGCCGCGCTTGCAGTGCTCGGTCTCGGCTCGCTGTATCTGCGTACCGCGACCGGCAGCTTCACGTTCGCGATCGGCGGCAACCGCCGTGCCGCACGCCTCGCGGGCATTCCGGTCGAGCAGGTGAGCCTCGCGGCCTATGCCACCGGCTCGACCATCGCCGCGGCGGCGGGGCTGCTGTTCGCGATGCGCGTAGGCTACGGCGATCCTCATACCGGCGTGTGGCTGCCGCTCGATTCGATCGCCGCGATCTCGGTCGGCGGCGTCAGCCTGACAGGAGGCCAGGGCAACCTGGTTGCGGGCTTCATCGGCGTGCTGATTCTTGCGCTGGTGGACAACACGATGAATCTCGTCGGCATCTCGGCGCTCGTTCAACCTGCAGTCAAAGGCGTGATCCTGCTGCTCGCGGTACTGGCGTACAGCCGCAAGACAACCTGAACGTCGCCGCGGCAGGATCGCTGCCAGCCGGCGGCTGTCGTCGCCCCAACTTCACCGGACAATGGATGGACGAGTCGTGAACAGGAACGAAAAGGCAAGGACCGCGATCGTGACGGGCGCGGCGAACGGCATTGGCGCTGCTACCGCGCGCCGCTTCGTGCGGGACGGACACCGCGTGGTGCTGGTCGATGTCGCGCAGTCGGGCCGCGCACTGGCGGACGAACTCGGCGAGCAGACGGTGTTTCTGCAGGGCGACATCGCGCAGGAGACAACGGCGGCCACAGCGGTGCAACTGGCCATCGACCGCTTCGGCTCGCTCGATACGGTCGTCAACAACGGCGGCATTTCGCTGCTGCGATCACTCGTCGACATGACCGTCGACGAGTGGGAGCGCGTGCAGTCGGTCAACCTGCGCTCGTCATGGCTGTTCCTGAGGGCCGCGCATCCTCATCTGCTGAAGAGCGCCGTGCCGTCGGTCGTGAACGTGTCCTCGTTTCACGCGGGTGCGACGATCGGCGATTTCACCGCCTACGCCACCTCGAAGGCGGGCTTGTCGGGCTTCACGCGCAGCGCAGCAGTCGAGCTCGCCGCGCACGGTATTCGCGTGAATGCGGTGGCGCCCGGCGTGATCCACACGTCGATGCTGCAGAACTGGCTCGATACGGTCGCCGATCCCGATCAGGCGCTCGACCGCATGCGAACGTTTCAGCCGCTCGGTCGTCTGGGTCAGCCCGATGAAGTGGCGAGCGCGATTGCGTTTCTCGCCAGCGAAGACGCTTCGTTCGTGAACGGCACCACGCTGCTGGTGGACGGTGGGGTGTCGGCGCGTCTGTGGCATGCGTAGCGGCATGCGAGGCGCTCGGTATTTACCCAGGGAAGACGAGAAAACCCTGCTATAGAAACGTTTTTATTGGTACATTGGCTTTGGTGAAATATTGAAGCCGATCATGGGTGGCGGCGCTCTGGCTGGCCGGTTACAGGCCGCGCTTCGGGGCATGCGCGATGTCGAGCCGCCACCGCCCGGATAACAGGAGGAAGACGTGATGAAGTCAGGCAGTACGTCGATGAGTCTCGCGACCGGCGAGATGGACCAATCGCGGGAGGCGAGCGCGTTGTCGATGTCCGGGAGGGAGCGCGCGGCACTGCTGCGGCGCGCCGTGTTCGCGAGTCTGGTCGGTACGGCGGTCGAGTGGTACGACTACTTCATCTTCGCCACGGCTTCGACGCTGGTATTCGGCAGCCTGTTTTTCCCGGGCAATTCTCCGATGATGGGTGCGATCAAGTCGTTCGCGATTCTCGGCGTCGGCTTCGTCGTGCGTCCGCTTGGCGGCATCGTCTTTGGCGATATCGGCGACCGGCTGGGCCGCAAGAAGGCACTCGTCATCACTTTCATGATGATGGGTATCGCCACCTTCCTGATCGGCTGTCTGCCAACCACGCAGTCGATCGGCATCTGGGCGCCGATCCTGCTGGTGATACTGCGCCTGCTGCAAGGCTTCGGCGTGGGCGGAGAATGGGGCGGCGCGTCGCTGGTCGCGGTCGAGTTCGCGCCCGAAGGCAAGCGCGGCACCTACGGAAGCGTGCCGCAGGTTGGCAACGCGATTGGTCTCGTCATGGCGACCGGCGTGTTCGCCGTCGTCGCGCGCATGTCGCATGACGACCTGATGGCGTGGGGCTGGCGTGTGCCGTTCCTGCTCAGCATCGCGCTCGTGGTGGTGGGTCTCTTCATCCGGATGCGGCTGACCGAAACACCCGCCTTCGAGGCAGCAAGGCGCCAGATCGAAGCGAAGCGGGATGCGCATGACGACGGCAGCACCGCCGCGCAGATCGTCGACGACGCGTCGAAGCTGCCGATTTCCGTCGTGTTCGTGCGCTTCTTCAAGCCGCTGCTGCTGGCCATGGGCATGCGACTCGGCGAAGGCGTATTCGGCTACATGACGCTTACCGTCGGCCTTGCCTACGCGACGCACTACACGAAGACACCCGACGTGCACATCCTCTGGGCGGGCACGCTGGCGGCGGCGGGCGGTATCTACGCGTTCTTCTTCTTCGGACGGCTGTCCGACCGCATCGGCCGGCGCTGGACGTTCATGCTCGGCACGGCCGCGGGCGTGATCACCATCTTCCCGTTCTTCTGGGCGCTGCGCATCGGCAACATCCCGATGGTGTATGTGATGTACTTCCTCGCTTATACGCTGGGCGTGGGGGCGACGTATGCGGTGGAGCCCAGCTTCTTCTCGGAGCTGTTCGGCACCCGGGTCCGCTACACGGGAATCTCGCTGGCCGCTCAGGTGCCGAGCATCGTGATCGGTCTCTGGCCGATGGCGTCCGCAGGCCTGCTCGTGTGGTCGCATGGCGACCCGTGGCCGCTTGCGGCGACCACCATTGCCTGTGTGCTGGTCGGCGGGATGTGCGCGTTCATCGCACCGGAGACACGCCACGCGGACCTCACGCGCATTCGTGGCCGGGACTAGGTAACCGCAGGGCAACCGCGGGGCAAACCCGCGGGCTCCGGTTCCCGCCCGAACGAAAACGTTTTTTTCGTGCTGGACGATTGAGTACAATAGCCGCATCTGCAATTACCCGTGAGACCGTGCGTCGCACGGCAGGTCGGAACGTCCCGTGACCAAAAAGAACAGTCCCGCAAAGCCCAAGGTTTCGATCCACGATGTCGCGCGTGAAGCCGGTGTCGCGTTGTCGACCGTATCGAACGCGCTGGCCGGCAAGGAAATCGTCAAGGAATCCACCCGCGTGCGGATCCAGGAGATCGCCGACCGCATGGGATATCGCGTATCGGTGGTGGCCCGCGCGTTGCGGATGCAGCGCACGTTCACACTCGGCGTGCTGCTCGCGGACGTGTCGAATCCTTCATCGCCCGATTTTCTGCGCGGCGTAGAAGATGTCGCGGACCGCGAGTCGTGCAGTCTGCTGGTGTGCAACACCGACGGCGTGCTGGAGAAGCAGATCACGCAGATGAAGGTGCTGCTCGATCGTCGCGTGGACGGTCTCGTTCTGCTCTCGCAGTACAGCGAACCGCCTCTCGTTCGCGAACTGCTGGATTCCGGCACGCCGTTCGTGTTCCTGCAGCGCCGCTCGCGCAAGCATCAGGACGACTATGTGGGAGCCGACAACAACGAGGGCATTTCCGCCGCTGTCGAGCACCTCGTCAAGCTCGGTCACACGCGTATCGGTCTGATACGCGGTCCTTCAGAGTCGAGCACGGCCGACGAGCGGATGGTCGCGTTCCAGCAGTCGGTCGAGCGGTTGCACATCGACGACGATCCGAGCCTCATCGTGCAGGGCAACTATCACGTGGAGGGCGGGTATCGCGCCGCGAAAGAATTTTTCGCCCTGCGCAATCCGCCCACCGCCATTCTCGCCGCGAACGACATGAGTGCGATCGGCGTGATGAATGCAGCGCACGAAGCCAGGATCGCCATTCCAGAACAACTGTCCATCATCGGCCTCGACGATATCGAACTGGCCTCGTACGCGCCGATCAATCTCACGACCATCGCGCTGCAGCGGCGCGAAATGGGCGCGGCGGCCGCCACACTGCTGATGGACCGGATCAAGAACAACCGCAAGAAGGCCAAACAGGTGCTGTTCCCGATGCGCCTCGTCGTACGCGGCTCGACCGGGCCGGCGCTCAAAAAACGCACCCGGGTCAAGGCGGGCTGACACGCTGCGCTCGCGGCAACAGCCGCCAGTCCCAATCCTCCATTTTCTCCCGGCGTAACGATCCGTCGAACGATGGGTGCGTCGTCGCGCGCGTCTTTCACGCGAGCTTTCGCCAAAACGAATCGAAGCCGTCGTGCGAGATCGGCGCGCCTCGAACAGGGCATGCACACCCGTGCAGCCGATTGGATAAGGATCCACGGCCCTGCGCGCAAACCCTTTCTTGACACAAAATAAAAACGTTTCTATAGTCGGCTTCAACGTTAATAAAAACGTTTCTTTCGCAGGAAAAGACGCATTCGAGGATTTTTTCGATGCGCGGAAAGAAGCGGCTTATCAAGAGCAAGCATGCGAGACAAACTGGTACGCCTGTCGGAGGCCATCGCCCGTATTCCTGGAGGCAGCAGCATTGCGCTGGGCGGCAACATCATGCGTCGTCAGCCGAATGCAGCGGTGCGCGAACTGATCCGTCAGAGGATCGGCGAGCTCACGGTGTACGCCTTCGCGACCGGTTTCTCTGTCGACATGCTTGCCGCTGCCCGTCTGCTCAGGCGCTTCGAGGGCGCCTATGTCGGCATGTTCTGGCACGGGCTCGCACCGAATTTCCGCCGCGCGGTGGAGTCGGGGGAGGTGGAAGTCCGCGATTTCCCGGAATCCTCGATCGTGGCCCGCTTTCTTGCCGCTGCTCACGGCACGAGCTTCATGCCTGTGAAAGCGATCCTCGGCACCGACATGGCACGTCAGGACAACTCGATCGTCACCGAGTTCGCGTGCCCGTTTACCGGCGAGCCGTATGCAGCAGTGCGCGCCATCGACGCGGATTTCACCATCATTCACGGCTATGCGGCCGATTGCTTTGGCAACGTGCAATGGCCTGTCGCACGTGATGCTGATGACATCGACCAGATCATCGCGCGCGGATCGCGCCGCCTGATCGTGACGGTCGAGCGCATCGTCTCGCATGACGCCGTCCGGGCAACGCCCAATCTCACCTACATCCCGGCCGAATGGGTCGAGGCCGTAGTCGAGACGCCTTTCGGCGCGCATCCTCTCGCATGCGACACGATTCACGACGAGGACGAAGCGCATCTGCGCGACTACGTCGACCAGTGCTCGGGCGACGCCGGCGCGCGCGACTATCTGCAGCGCTATGTGTTCGGCGCACACTCGCATGACGGTTATCTCGCGCAATGTGGCGGCGTCGAGGCGCTGACCGGCCGGCTCGCTGTGCACGCGGAGCCGCGATGAGCCCGACTTTCACCATCAACGAACTGATGGCGTGCGTGATCGCCCGCGAGATCAGTGACGACGATCTCGTGTTCGTCGGCGTTGGCACGGCAGGGCGGCCTTTCACGCTCGCAGTCGGCATTCCTGTCGCCGCCACGCGTCTTGCACAGCTCGATCATGCGCCGCATGCGTCGCTCTACTGGGGCAATCTGCTCGGTCCCGATCTCGGGAGGATGCCGGCGGTCTGGCAGCAGGACGCGTTCACGCGCTGGCCTTGCGCGGCACAGCTCACCGAAACGTCGCAGAAGATCGACATGCTCGGCCGCGGCCGCTTCGACGTATCGTTCGAATCGGCGGCGCAGATCGATCGTTTCGGCAACCTGAATATCACGCGCATCGACGACGAAGCGGGCGCGTTGCACAAACGGCTGATTGGCTGTCTCGCACAGCCCGAGCACCTCGCATTCGTGCGCAAACCGATCATCGTCGCCGACCTGGGACGGCGCACATTCGTCGAAGCGGTGGACTACGTGACGAGTTTCGGACATCAGCGCAATGGCGTGCGTCGCAAGTACTACGCGCTTCCCGGACCGGGTCCGCAGTTGTGCGTTACCGACAAGGCAGTGTTCGATTTCTCGGGTGCAGGCGGTGCGATGCGGCTGCGCTCGCTGCATCCCGGCGTGACGCGCGACGAGGTTCGCGCGCTGATGGGTTTCGAGGTGGAGGCGTCCTCCGATCTGACCGTGACGCCTGAGCCATCGAGCGAACAGCTTGAGGTCATACGTTCGCAAATCGATCCCGGGCACGCGCTGCTGCGCGCCTGAGCAGCCCGCATGCGTGCGTGCGCGCACGTGCAGGGCTATCGCAAACGACCGCTGCCACGCGTGGAGCAGGGCAGCCAACAGGACGGAGAACCCATGTCGCAACCGCTCTCGGAACTCAAGGTGCTCGATCTTTCGCGCTTTATCGCCGGGCCGCATTGCGCCAGTGTGCTGGGCGATCTGGGCGCGGACGTGGTGAAGGTCGAGCGTCCGCGACAAGGAGACGACAGCCGTGCGCTCGAGCCGAATATCGAGGGCGAGAGCGTTTATTTCCTGATGTTCAATCGCAACAAGCGGGGCATTACCCTGGACTTTCGGAACCCGGCTGCACAGGACCTGCTTCGACGTCTGGCGTGCGAAGCCGATGTGCTGATCGAAAACTTTCGCCCCGGCACGATGGAGAAGATGGGGTGTGGGTGGGACGACCTGCATGCGCTCAATCCGCGTCTCGTGATGGCCCGCATCTCGGGCTATGGACAATCCGGTCCGCGCGCTGGCGAACCGTGTTTCGACGGCATCGCGCAGGCGAATTCCGGGTTGATGGACCTGACCGGTTCGCCCGACGGACCGCCGACCATGGCGGGTACCTTCGTGGTGGACTACAGCACTGCGCTCTATGCATGCGTCGGCATTCTCGCTGCGATCGAAGAGCGGCGGCGGACCGGTGAAGGACAACTCGTCGACGCGAGCCTGATGGGCGCGGCCACGTCGCTGCTGATGACCGCGATTCCCGAGTATGTGGTCAAGGGCACGCTGCTCACGCGCACGGGCAACCGGGATCGCTATACGGCGCCTTCGAACACCTTCCGTGCGGCGGATGGCAAATGGGTGCACGTGATCGCGGGCGGCGAGCCGATGTTCAAACGCTTCGCGGCATTGATCGGCCGCCCCGATCTACTCGGCGATTCACGCTTCTCGACGCTTGCCGCGCGCCGCGCGAATGTCGAAGCCGTCGAGGCGATTGCTGCCGAATGGGTTGCGAGCCTGCCCGCGGAGGAAGCGGCGCGCCGCCTGAATGCTGCGGAGCTGCCTGCCGCCAGAGTCGCGAGCATCGCGGACATTGTGGCGGACCCGCTGATGCGGGAGGCCGCCTACATCGTGGATGTCGAGCATCCGAAAGCGGGCCCGGTGCCGATGCACGGGCAGGCGGTACGGGTGGGCGACCACCCGCCCGCATTCGCGCCGCCGCCGCTGCTTGGGCAGCATGTCGACGAAGTGCTGTCCGGCTGGCTCGGCCTGTCGCCGGACGAAATCTCTGCGCTGCGCGAAGCAGGCGTGGTGTAGGCCGAAACGCGTGTGAACTGACCGCGCAAAGCGGCAGGCAAACCAGGAGGAGGTATGACGGAGGCGGTAGAGCTGCTGTCCGCGCGCTCGATTACGAAGCGCTTCGCGAACAACACGGTGCTGAGCGAGGTGTCGCTCGACGTCAAGTCCGGCGAGGTGCATGCGTTGATCGGCGAGAACGGCGCAGGCAAATCGACCTTGATGAACATCCTGAGCGGCGCGTTGCCGCCGAGCGCGGGAGAGATTCACGTCGACGGCCGCGCGCAGCGTTTTCGCGATCCGGGCGAAGCGCTCAGTGTCGGCATCGCGATGATGCACCAGGAGCCGAAGGTCGCCGAAGCGCTGAGCGTGGCGGAGAACGTGCTGATGGGACGCCTGCCTGCGCGGCGCGGCGGATGGCTCGACGCGGCGTCGATGCGCGCGCGGGTCGAGGCGGCGTTGCAGGACGTGGGTGCGTCCTTCGGCGCGGCGGAAACGGTGGGCCGGCTCAGCGTTGCGCAGCGGCAACTGGTCCAGCTCGCGAAGGCGATCACGCAGAACGCGCGCGTCATCGTGCTCGACGAACCGACCGCAAGCCTCACGCCGGTCGAAACCCGCGTGCTGTTTTCGGTAATGCGGCGGCTGAGCGCGCGCGGCGTCGCGTTCATCTACATCTCCCACCACCTCGACGAGATCTTCGACATCGCCCAGCGCGTGACCGTGCTGCGGGACGGACGCAACGTCGTCACGAAGGCAGTGCCCGACACGACGAGAGACGAACTGATCTGCCTGATGGTCGGCCGCGACCTCGGTTCGCACTTTCCACCGCGCCGCGTAGCGCATCCCGGCGAACCCGTGCTCGAGACAAGAAGCCTGAGCGGGCCCGGTTTCTCGGACGTGTCGTTGTGTCTGCGGCGCGGCGAGATCGTCGGTATGGCCGGACTCGTCGGCGCGGGGCGCACCGAACTCGCTCGCGTGCTGTGCGGCGCCGAGCGCGCGACCCACGGCGACCTGCTGCTCGACGGGCAGGCAGTGACCTTCCGGAACCCGGCGCAGGCCGTCGCGCGCGGCATTGCCTACCTGGCCGAAGACCGTCGCGATTCCGTGCTGCGCCCGCTGTCGATCCAGCAGAACATCACGCTCGCCGCGCGCCGATCGGTGGCGCGCGCGGGTTTCATCGATGCAGCCGGCGAGCGTCGCGAAGCGCAATCGTATGTCGGCAAGCTGCGGATCCGGACGACCTCGGTCGAGCAGCCTGCCGGCCAGTTGAGCGGCGGCAACCAGCAGAAATGCGTGATCGCCCGCTGGCTGATGCAGGGCTCGCGCGTGCTGATCTTCGACGAACCCACACGCGGTATCGACGTCGGTGCGAAGCGCGAGATTTATACCCTCATCCACGAGCTGGCGGACCAGGGCTACGCGATTCTGATGATCTCGTCCGAGCTGCCCGAGGTCATCAGCATCAGCGATCGCATTCTGGTGATGTGCGAAGGCCGCATGCGCGGCGAACTGATCGCCGCCGAGGCCACGGAAGACGCCGTGATCCAGCTCGCGGTCCCGAACAGTCGGAGCGAAACCCGTCATGTCTGAGCTCGAACCCGAATCGAACGTCGCGGCCCTGTCGCAACATGCGCCGGCAGCTCAGCCGGGATGGCTGCGCAGGATGCTTGCGCACAGCGTCACCTGGAGCAACCTGATCGCGCTGGCCGCGCTGCTCGTGATCGGCGGCATTCTCTCGCCGCATTTCCTCAGCATCGTCAACATCTTCAACGTGCTGCGCGGCTCCAGCATGGTAGGGATCGTCAGCATCGGCATGACCTTCGTGATTCTCAACCGCGGGCTCGACCTCTCGGTCGGCTCGCTCGTCGGCGTGTCGGGTGTGCTGATGGCGGGGCTCGTGTCGAAAGGCGCGCTCGGCTGGGCAGTCGTTCCGCTGCTCGCCACGGCTGCGCTCGGCGTCGTGAACGGCGTGCTGATCACGACGATGCGCCTGCAGCCCTTTATCGCGACGCTCGGCATGATGATTTTCGCGCGCGGTCTCGTCTACACGTATTCCGACGGCAGCCCGGTCGTCGTGTCGCAGATGCCCGCCGCGGTGGCGTTTCTCGGTTCGGGGTACATCGGTCCCGTGCCGGTCCCGGTGATCGTGTTCGCGCTGTGCGCGGTAATCGGCCACGTCGTGCTGCGCCATACCGTCTTTGGCCGCGAGATCTACGCGGTCGGCGCGAACGAGGAGGCGGCACGGCTGTCCGGCATCCGTACCCGCACGGTGCAGATCTGGGTGTACGCGGTCAGCGGTCTGCTCGCGGGCCTGGGCGGACTGGTGCTGACCGGGCGCCTCGGGGTCGGCGATCCGAATTCGGGGCAGCTCTACGAGCTCGACGCGATCGCAGCTTGCCTGATCGGCGGTACGACGTTCGACGGCGGCGTCGGCTCCGTGCGCGGTACCGTGATCGGCGTGCTGATTCTCGCGTTCCTCTCGAACATCCTGAACCTCATCGGCATCTCGCCTTACTCGCAGATGCTCCTCAAGGGCGTGATCATCATCGTGGCGGTCATCGTCAGCGTCATTCGCAAACGCTAGATATCGGAGTCAAGCATGTCCACAAACAAACCGACGTTCGCCCTCAACCGGCGGCAGCTTCTCAAACTCGGCGCGATGAGCTTTGGCGGCGTGGCGCTCTCGCCGTGGCTCGCGACGCTCGCGCACGCGCAGTCGCCCGTGGCGGGCAAAACCATCGGCTTCTCGCAGTCGTACGTGACCACCGAGTGGATCCGCGAACAGCGTGAAGGCGTGGTGGATACCGCCACGAAACTCGGTCTGAAGACCGTCGTGCTCGACGCGGCCAACAGCCCCGCGAAGCAGGTCAGCGATCTCGAGGATCTCGTCACGCGAGGTGTCGACGCGATACTGATCAGCACGTACTTCTCGGAGGCCATCACCCCTGCGGTACTCGAAATCAATCGCGCGGGCATCCCTGTGATCGTATTGAGTTCGGGGCTGGTGGGCGGTGCGAAATGGAGTGTGTATCTGAGCGTCGATACGCTCGCCTCGGCGCGCGCCGCTGGCCAGTATTTCGTCGACCGGTTGAAAGGGCAGGGCACCGTGATCGAGATCGACGGTTCGCCCGGTTCGACCGTCAACCAGGCGCGCGGCCAGGGATGGCACGAGGTCGTGGACAAACAGCCGGGCATCAAGGTGGTGGGCCGCGTGATGGCCAACTACGACCGCGCGAAGGCGCTGAAGGGCATGGAAGACATGCTGCAGGCGCATCCGAAGATCGATGCCGTCTACGCGCATTCGGAAGACATGGCGCTCGGCGCGATCCAGGCGATCCGCGAAGCCGGGCGGCAGAAGGAAATGTTCGTGACGGGTTACGACGGCGTTGCCGCGGAAACGCTGAAGGCGATCTACGACGGCGAACTGGCGATGGTCATGTCCTACCACCCGTTCGGGGTGGAAGGCGTCGAGGCTGCCGCACGCGTGCTCGAAAAGAAGCCGACGCCGAACACCATCGCCTTCAAGGCGCCGATGATTTCGCGCGAAAACGTTCTGGAGTACTACGATCCCGCGACGGGCAAGGCGAAGCTCGCGCCTTCGCGTCTGGATGCGATGGGTCTGACTGCCTGAAGCAACCGAAGTCGCACCGTAGCCGCAACTGTAACCGCGAGGTAGAGCGAATGAATACCATGCAACCGCTGTCGCCCTGGCGCGACCTGACCGATCCGCGCCGCGCCGTTGGTGTGGAGGACCTGGAAGCGGGGCTCAAGGAGCCCGTCTTCGAGAATCTGGAGATTCCCGAAGCACTCGGTCCTGTCACCATCACCGTCGACGATCACAAGATCAAGCGTTTCTCGTTCACTCAGGACGACTATCATCCGTGGTATCTGACCGACGGCGCGAGTCCGTTCGGGGGTGCGCGGATCGGTCAGCCATGTCTGCTCGGCAACGACCTGGTGCAGCTCTTCACGACGCGCTACCGCGCGAGCAGGACCGTCGGCTTCCATACCGAGGAGCAGATGTGGTTCGACAGTCCGCTGAAGCTCGGCGAGAAAGTGACGATGTCCGGCAGCTACGTCGAAGCCTACGAACGGCGCGGGCAGGGCTATGTCGTGATGGAGGCGCAGGCGCGCGGCGAGGACGGGCGCAGCATTGTGCGGCATCGCGGCGTTGAGATCCTGCGCACGGTGCCGGGCGCGATCGGCGGACGAGGCAGCGAGACGGCGCCCGAAAAGCGCGTGACCGGCGAGGTGCCGCGCGATGCCCGCGTGATAGACGCGGTGACCGGGGACGCGCGCGTGGGGGACGTGCTGCGGCCGCTGCCGAAGGTCGTGACGGCGGAGCAGGCTGCGGTGTTCTCGCGCATCGGCGAGTACGTTCACAACATCCACAACGATCTGCGTATCGCGCGGGCGGGCGAGTTGCCGACGCTCATCGTGCAGGGCCAGCAGCAGGCGGGGCTCGTCGGCGAAGCGATGGTGCACGCGTTCGGTGCCGCATGGTTCAGCGCGGGCTGGTTCAAGCTCAAGTTCGTCGCACCGCTCGAAGTGTTCGACCCGATTACGATCGCGGGTGTCGTCACCGGTCTCGTGCGTGATGCGGACGGCCGCCGGCGCGCCGAGCTCGAGGTCTGGGTTCGCCGCGCATCGGACGAGCGTCTGACTACGGTCGGGTGGGCGTCGTGTGTCGTGGGAGAAGCCAATTGACTGCGACCCATTCGACTGTCGAGGCGGCGGCGGTGGCCAGTCGCGTCGCACCGTCGCGAGCCATCCTGAATACGTGGCGCACGGAGCTCGGCGTCGGGCTCGGGCTGGTCGCGCTCTTCGTGCTGTTCAGCTTTGTCGCGCCGCACTTCGCGAGCATCGACAACGTCGTGTCGATCCTGACCCAGGTGTCGGTGACGGCAATCATAGCGGTCGGCATGACAATGGTGATCATCGCGGGCGAGATCGATCTGTCCGTTGGCGCGAGCGTGGGATTGTCCGGCACCGTGTTCGCGCTGCTGGTCGTCAAGGAGGGCGTGCCAATGCCGCTGGCCGTTCTGTGCGTGTTGGCGGTCGCAGCGGTGATCGGCCTCTTCATTGGTGGGTTGCGCGTGCTGTGGGGCATTCCTTCCTTTATCACGACGATCGGTCTGCTATCGGCGCTGCGCGGCATTGCCTTCCTGCTCAGCGACAGCACCAATATCGGGCCGATGCCCGATGCGCTCGCGTCCTTGTGGTTCGGCAGCGCACTCGGTCTGCCCGTGCCGGTTCTCATCACGGTCGTGGTTGTGGCGCTGGGGTGGCTGACCTTGTCGCACACCCGTTTCGGCCGTCACCTGTACGCACTCGGGGGCAATCCGGTGACGGCTGCACGCTACGGCATTCGCGTGAACCGGATGCGGCTCTACGTGCTGGTGATCGTGCAGTGCCTTGCGGCGCTCGGCGGCGTCCTCTTCACAGCACGTCTGAACAGCGGCAGCGCGTCGGTTGGCGATTTGCTCGAGCTCGATGTGATCGCTGCGGTGATCGTCGGCGGCACCACGCTGGGGGGAGGCGCGGGGCGCATGGCCGGCACCGTGCTGGGCGTGCTGTTCGTCGCGACGCTGCGCAACGGCATGGTGCTGATGGGCGTCGATCCGGTCCTGTTCATGATCGCGCAGGGCTTCGTCATTATTCTTGCTGTCTGGTGGAGCATGCTCCGCCGCGGCGGCTGGCGTTCGGAGTAGCGGGCATGGACGATCACTTTCTGCTGCGGGCACGCGGGGTCCGCAAGACGTATGGCGCCGTGGAGGCACTGCGCGGCGTCGACTTCCACATCTCGCGCGGCGAGACGGTCGCGCTCGTCGGCGATAACGGCGCGGGCAAGAGCACACTCGTGAAGTTGCTGTCCGGTGCGATCCGCCCGACGGCCGGGACGATCACCTTCGACGGACGCGAGGTCGCGCTCGACAGCACCGATGCGGCGCGCGATCTCGGCATCGAGACCGTCTACCAGGATCTCGGTCTGTGCGCCAACCTGAGCGTTGCCGAGAACATCTATCTCGGACGCGAGCTGGAACGCGGCGTGACGCCGTTCCGCTGGCTTGCGAAGCGCGAGATGCATCGCCGCGCCGCGCACGTGCTGAAGGATCTGTCGATCAACGTGCCGAGCACGTGGGCCAATGTCGCGGGCCTGAGCGGCGGTCAGCGGCAGGCGGTCGCGTTGGCGCGCGCACGTTTGTGGGAGCGCTCGATGATCCTGCTCGACGAACCGACCGCGGCACTCGGCGTGCAGGAGACCAAACGCGCGATGGACAGCGTGCGCCAGATCCGCGCCGAAGGCACAGCGGTGGTGTTGATCACACACAGCATGCCGATGGTGATGGAGATGAGCGACCGGGTGGTTGTCATGCGTCGCGGCGAAAAAGTGGGCGACGTGCCGACGTCGAAGCTCGATGCGGATGCCGTCGTGTCGCTGATCACCGGCGGCACCGAGCGATGGATCGAAGAGCCGCGCGAGTTCGGGCGCGCGGTAGCGGGTTGAATGCGGAGGCGAGCGTGAGCCAAAGCAGAGTGGTATCGATCGATCAGGCGCTCGATGCGATCCGCGACGGCATGTCCGTGACCGCGGGCGGCTTCGCCCATTCGCATCAGCCGATGGCGCTGCTGCGCGGGTTGCTGCGACGATGTCCGCGCGACCTCACGCTGATGGGCGTGGCCGAGTGCTGGGTCGCCGAGTGGATGGCCGCGGCCGGCGCGCTCAGCCGCTTCTACTTCTCGAACTTCATGTTCGAAGGATTCGGGCGTTGTCGGCGCTTTTCCGCGGGCGTGGAGAGCGGCGAGATCGAAGTCGAGGATCACAGTCACTTCGGGATGGTCAACCGGCTGAACGCCGCGGCGATGGGCCTGCCGTTCATGCCGATGAGAGCGATGTCCGGCACCGACATGCTCAACGTGCCGGGATTCGAGCCGGCATCGGGCAAGAGCCGGCTGATCGAGTCGCCGTTCGGCAACGGCCGGGTGCTGGCGGTGTCGCCTCTCAGGCCCGACGTTGCCATCATCCATGCGGCGCGTGCCGACGAAGAAGGTAACGTGCAGCTCTTCGGACCGACCTCCGTGATCGTCGAACAGGCACGGGCCGCGGCGCATGTGATCGTCTCCGTCGAAGAGATCGTGGACACGGCGATCATCCGGCAGCACCCGGAATTCACGATCCTGCCGGCAATGCTCGTCGATGCTGTCGTGCTGGCGCCGTTCGGCGCGCATCCACTCGGCAACTTCGGCTACTACCAGCACGATCACGCGTTTCTCGACGCCTATTACACGGCCTCGCAGTCTGCCGATACGACACACGCGTGGTTGAGCGAATGGATAGATGGCGTGACGGATCACTGGGCCTATCTCGACCGGATCGGCGTCGCGCGGCTGCTGAAACTGCGCGTCGATCCGGCGCTCGGCTACGTTCCCGCGGAGCACGCACATGAGTAACGCGAGTCCAGATGAACTCATGGCCGTCTCGGCGGCCGCCGAAATCCGCAGCAGCGACGTCGCATTCATCGGGACGGGCTTGCCGATGGTCGCCGCGTATCTGGCGAAAGTCACGCACGCGCCGGACGTGAAGCTCGTGTTCGAATCCGGCATCGTTGACCCGCGGCCGCGCGAACTGGCGACTGGCGTGGGCGACTACCGTCTCGCGCATGGCGCGCCGATGGTCGCCGGTACAGCTTACGCACTGAGCCTGCTGCAGGGTGGTGTGATCGATCTGGGTTTTCTCGGCACTGCGGAGATCGACCCCTACGGCAACCTCAATTCCACCGTGATCGGACCGTATCACCGGCCGAAGGTGCGCCTGCCCGGCAGTGGCGGCGCCAATGACATCGCCAGCATGGCGGGCCGGTTTGTCGTGATCTGCCGGCTCGAGCGCAAACGGTTCGTGGAGAAGCTGCAATACCTGACGACGCCCGGATTCCTGAACGGCCCGGGCGCGCGCGAGAACGCCGGCTTGCCGGGAGGCGGTCCGGCCCGCGTGATCACGGATCTCGCAGTGCTCGGCTTCGATCCCGACACGAAGCGGATGCGTATCGAGGCCCTGTATCCGGGCGTCGAGGCGGTCGACGTGCAGGCGCGTTGCAGCTTCGAACTCGGACTCGCACCGCAGGTCATGCGGCTTGCGGCGCCGGACACCCGACAACTGCAGTTGCTGCGCGAAGTGATCGACCCTGGCCACGTGTATGTCGGCCGATAGACCGTATTACGGGCATGCAATCGAACGAGGTAGCGGACCATGACGCAGAACTCGAGGACGCAATCGAAGGTACGGTCGTTGCGCGATGCAGTAGCCGGGATACCCGATGGCGCCACGGTCGCGCTTGGCGGCAGTGGGCTCGTCGGGCGCCCGGTGGCATTGGCCCGGGAACTTGCGCGGCAGCGCAGACGGGCACTGCATCTGCTGTGTTTCGGGATTGGCATCGACGCGCGGCTGCTCGTCGACGCCGGTGCCGTGGAGCGGATCGACTGTGCCGCTGACGAGGACGCGTCTGGCCTTTGCGAAGGTATCCGACGAACGTCGACAGCGCCGATACTCGAACGACACGACGCAGTGGTCATGCGTGCCGCGTTGGGCGCCGGCGCCGGTGGCACTTCGTTCCAGCCTTTGGCCGAAGCGACCGTCGCCGGGGAAGATGCCTGGCTGAAACCGTGCACCTGCCCTTTTTCCGGCGTTGTCGCGGCCTCAGTTGCCGCCGTGCGCCCCAATCTCGCGATCATCCATGCACAACTGGCAGATCGCGACGGCAACGCGCGTCTCGCACCGACGCACATGGGCGACGACGTCGACCTGCTGCTGGCGCGCGCCGCTACGACCGTCATCGTCTCTGTCGAACAGATCGTCAGCCGCGAGACGATTGCGGCGCTCGCAAGCCAACCGCTTCTCGATGCGGCGAAAGTGTCCTGCGTGGTCGAAGCCCCGTACGGCGCGTGGCCATACGGATTCGGAGCGCGTTACCGCAGCGACGACGCGATGTGCGACGAGTTCTCCCGCGCCGCACGTTGCGAAGACAGCTTCGCGGGCTGGCTGCGAGAAAGCGCGTTAGGCGAGCCGGATCACGATGCGTGCCTCCAGCGTATCGGAGCCCGTCGTCTGCTGGCGCTTGCCACGCAGCTCTACGCGAAGGCGTGAGCCGCGTCGCGCGCGGCGCTTGCGTGCGTAGCGATGCGACCGCATGGCGCGCGCGAGGCTCGCACACCGGGCGGGCCGGCGTGCGGACCCCGACGTCAGTCCGCGCGCAACCGCAGGATGTTGCGCGGATCGACAGACTCGCGCAGCAGCCGCAGCTCTTCGGTGCTGGGCGCTTCGGTCACTGGCACGGCGGAAAGATCACCAAGGTCGAACCCGGTTGCTGCCCGCAGTTCGTCGGCCGATACGCCGGCATGGATGGAGTGCACGCGAATCCGGCCCGCCTCGCGGTCGAAGTCGAAGACGCAGCGCGGGGTGATAACGAAGCAGGGGCCGCCGCTGTCGAGCCCGAGCGCGCGCCGTCCCGCCTCTCCCCCTGGATAGCCGACGCCTGATACGTAGTCGACTTTCTCGACGAAATTGCGGCGCTCGTGGTGCGGCATCATCACGTATTCGCGGCCGAACAGGGTCATGTGTTCCGGCTGCAGGATCGGCCCGACGAGTCTGACTTTCGGGTGTTCGTAAGGACCCACGCAGACACTGTTGATGTTGCCCACCACGTCGACCTGGACCGCGCTGCTGAAGCCAAAGCGGACGTCGCCGCGCTTGAGTGCCCACTGGCCCGGATAGTCGATGGTCTGCGCTTCGCAGGCGAGATCGCGCAGTTGCGCATCGTGCTCGGAATCGGGCAGCCGATCGAGTTCGTCCAGAACAGGGTTGTGATAGCAGCCGGCCAGCAGGATCGTCAGATTGGGGGCGTGCGAGCGTCGCGCCAGCTCCATTGCAGCGAGCGGAATCGAGGTGCCGTAGATCGCGGCCGCGGCGCCGGTCAGCAGACCGGTGAAGCCGACTTCGCCGTCGACGAACGTGCGCGACAGAACGACGGCGAGTGTTTCGTGAAGGGTAGGTGCCTGGTTCATAGCAGGGAGTCGATGTCGGACAGGCGTGCGATGCGGGCGGCACCGACGCGTTGCAGATAGTCGTCGTGCGAAGCGGGTTCGAAGACGTAGCGTTGCAGATAGTCGTCAAACGTCGCAGCGCTCTCGGCGGCCTGCGCGTATTCCGCCATGTGTTCCTCGTCGGCAAGATAGCGCGACAGCAGCGGCGTGGGATGTGCGCCCCACGGTACTTCGACGACAGCCGTGGTCCGGTAGGCCGGCACCTCGACGAGTCTTGCGTGGCGACGGATGAACGCCTTCGACACGATCCTTTCCGCGGTGACGATCACCGTGTCGCAGGAGCGGGCCATCAGCACGTCGCCGTTTTGCGGCAACAGCCGGCGCGCGGGGAACACGACGTTGCCCTGCTCATCCGCCGCCACGGCATGAATGACCACCACCTGAGGGTTCGCGGCAGGCAGCGCCTGCATCGGGCGGCCGGTGACCGGACAGGTGAACGGGCGAATGTCCGGGTTGTGCGTGAGCACGTCGTTCCCGCCGAGAAAACCGACCGGCCAGAACGCGAGGCCTTCCTGGTTTGCGCGAAAGCGGTCCCAGCTGCCCATCTCCGGGTAGTCGACGACGCGCAGCGAGCCGTCCTCGGCCCGACGGCGGAAATTGCGCGCGAGGCCGTGTTTTTCGAGCCCGACGTACGATGTTTCGACGGTTGCGAGACAGCCCGCCGCGGCGAGCAGATCCACGTCGTAGCTGTGCGCGGATCCGACGATCGTCAGATTGCGCCGCCGCGCTCGCGCGAGCGCGCGCACGAACGCCATCGGCTTTTGATAGACGGCGAAGCCGCCGAGTGCCAGACGCGCGCCGTCTGGGACCAGCGAGACCGCGTCTTCAAGGGAAATACATTTGTTCTTCAACACGTGAACCTCGTGGTTGGATTCCAGCCTGCTTCCTTATGCTGCTTCCTTGTACTGCTTCATTACGACGCGAGCGACTTCACCAGTGCGAGGTACTGCTTTACCTCGTCAGGCTCGCTCTTTCTGTAGAGCTTGGGCGGCACCAGCACGTAGCGCGGTTCGCTCTTGCCCTGTTTCGCCTGAACGGCGGTTTCCACGGTCAGACGACCAATGCGGTACGGCTGCTGGTCGGCGACCGCAGTGAGATTGTTGGCTGGATCGAGCAGCATGTTCGCAAGTTCCTGGCTCATGTCGATGCCGTACAGTTTCGCCGGCGACTTCGAATGCGTTGCAGCAACCGCTGCGCCCGCAAGCGTTCCTGCGTTCGATGCCCACACGAGCTGCGTATGCGGATTACGCTGCATGATGTTCTCGAAGCCATTTGCTCCCTGTTCCGGCGTGCTGCCCGACACCTCGGCCACCACATCGATCTTGACGCCTTCCAGCCCCTTCAGCACGCCCGAGCGGCGTGGGCCGCTGTTCGCGTTCATCGGCGGCAGCGAGATCAGGCCGATCGTGGCCGCGCCGCCGAGCCGGGACGCGATGTACTGATGCATATCTTCGCCCAGCGCCGATGCGAGTGCAAAGCTGTCGACGCCGACCGAGTGGTTCGCGATCGACTTGTCCGCGAGTTGGGTGTCGTATTCGATCACAAGAATGCCTTTGCTCTTCGCACGCTTTGCCGCCGCAATCGAACTTTGCGCGTCTAGCGGAGGAATGACCAGCGCGTCCACGTCGCGCGTCATGTAGTCGTCGACGAGCTGGCTTTCCACCGGTAGCTGACGCTGGTTCATGCCGACCAGCAGATTCACGTTGTTGTCTTTCGCAGCATCGCGCATGCCCTTCTCGATCTGCTGCCAGTACTGCGAGTCCCGCGCGTAGATGATCGCGCCGATCGTCAACTTGTCTGCGGCACGCACCGGCTTCGCGCCGAGTGCGAGCAGCGTGCCGCCAAGCAGGCTCGCGGCGCCGAGCTTCAGCATGCTGCGACGGCTGATGTCGGTCGAAAGGCATTCGGGTTCGTGATCGGTTTGCATCCTGTCTCCTGGCGTGGCGAGGATCGCTTTCGTGACGACTCGCAACGACCGCGTCGATGTCACGGCGCGGCCTTGATGAGTGAGGTGAACGCGCAGATTCCGAATTGTTCGTCCAATTCTGGTTGCATTCGTTCGTGCAATCAGACAGAATTATCGAAACGTTTTTATTTTCGCGCAAGCTTCCATGTGTCCGGGGTAACCCCAGGCGTCGTCGCAACGGGTGATGGCGGTGGGGCGGACACGTGCTGCATCGGCCGTGGCCGCGCACCGTTGCCATTGCTGAAAATTACGGAGGATAACGAATCGATGAACGATAAGCTCGTTGAACTCGGCGCTGCCTTGCGAGCAGTCAGTTCGGGCAGCACGGTCGCGCTCGGCGGCAGTCTGCTGCGCCGGCAGCCGAATGCCGCCGTGCGCGAGTTGATCCGCAATGGTGTGCGCGACCTGACCGTACAGACCTGGGCGGCAACCACCGCGGTCGACATGCTTGCGGCGGCGGGCGCGTTGCGCCGTTATGAAGGCATCTACGTAGGCATGTTCAGCCATGGCCTCGCACCGAATTTCAGGCGCGGGGTGGAGGCGGGCGAAATCGAGGTGCGCGATTTCTCCGAGACGGCGATGGTCGCGCGGTTTCGGGCAGCTTCGGCCGGGCTGGAATTCATGCCGCTCAAGACATTGCTCGGTTCGGATATCGCGCGCCTCAACCCCGAGCAGTTTCGCGAAATGCGCTGCCCTTTCTCGGGTGCGTCGTTGCACGCGGTGGCGGCCGCGAAAGCTGATTTCACCGTCATTCATGGCTACGTCGGCGACCGCTATGGCAACGTACAGTGGCCGATTGTCCGCGACACCGATGACATCGACCAGATGATCGCGAGTTCGGCAAAGCGGCTCATCGTCACCGTCGAAAAGATCATCCCGCACGAGGAGATTGTCCGCCGGCCGACGTTGACCTACATTCCGGGGCATTGGGTGGAAGCGATTGTCGAGGCTCCGTATGGCGCACATCCCGGGGCATGCGACGCGCACTACAACGAGGACGAAGCGCGGCTGGCCGAGTATCTGACGCGCAGCCGCACGGCTGAAGGTGCGCGGGAGTGGCTCGACGAGTATGTCCACGCGCCTGCTTCGCACGCCGCCTATATCGAGAAGGTTGGCGGTCTCGCCGCGCTGGGGGCGCTCAATGTCACGGGTCACGGAGGTAACGTATGAGCAGGCTTGCCCGGGAGGCCGATCAGCCGTATTCGATGAACGAACTCGTGACGTGCGCGATCGCGAAGCAGATTCGCGATGGCGACCTCGTGTTCGTGGGCGTGGGAACCAACGGCCGCGCGTTCACGCTTGCCGTAGGTATTCCACTCACTGCAGTGCGGCTCGCGCAGATGCTCCATGCGCCCTCAGCGGCGGTCTACTGGGGCAACCTGCTGGAACCTGATCTCAGCAGGGTCTCATCTGACATCAAACAGGACACATTCACCCGCTGGCCCGCCTCGTCGTGCCCCTCCGATACGGGCATCAAGTGCGACATGCTGGCGCGTCAAGCCTTCGACGTGTGTTTCGATTCGGCCGCGCAGATCGACCGGTTCGGCAATCTCAACATCACGGCCATCGGCGACTACCGCAAGCCGTCGGTGCGGCTGGTGGGCTGTCTCGCGCAGCCGGAGCATCTCGCATTCGTGCCTCGGCCTCTCGTGGTCGTCGATCTCGACAGGCGGGTGTTCGTCGATCGTGTCGACTTCATCACGAGCGTGGGGCACTACCAGGGCGGTCGTTCGCGCGAAGAAGTCGGTCTGCCACCCGGCGGCCCTGAACTCGTCATCACCGACAAGGCGATTTTCGACTTCGAGCCGGAGACGAAACAGATGCGCCTCGCGTTGCTGCACCCGGGGGTGACGAAGGAAGAGGTATTCGATCTGATGTCCTTTAGACCCATGGTTCCGGACGTCGTGCTCACGACGCCCGAACCGGACGACGAGCATCTGCGGCTGATCCGCTCGGTCATCGATCCGAACCGCGTGCTGCTGCGCGTGTAGGTACACGCTGCGCAATGCGGCCGGTTGGCTTCCGGCCACGCGCTCACCATGCCGTCGGTCGCGACAGCGCCGAACACTTGTGTACGCGCGAAAGACAGTTAGTGCGCGGGCGTCGCGTTCGAGGACATCATCGCGTGTTTTTCGCCCGTGGTTTCGCCCGCGCGAAACGAATGACATGGCGGTTTATGTCCATCATGAAGGGCGCCTCCGTGCATGGCTCGCGTATCCCTGGCCCGACTGGCATGAAAGTCGCTTACTACGATTTTCGAAAACAAACGCACATCTGGCGACGGAAACGGATTTCGACGCCGCGATCCGCGCCGCGCGCACGCGCCATGTATCGGGACGCCGGGCCAACTGAGCGCACTGTTCCCATTCATCCATCCCATACACACCGAACGAAATACGCGAGGATTTTTCATGTCCGCCTTGGAAGGCTTGAATGTTCTGGATTTTTCGACGCTGCTGCCGGGACCGCTCGCCGGTCTCATCATGGCGGAGGCCGGCGCCACCATCATCAAGGTCGAGCGGCCGGGTTCGGGCGACGAAATGCGCTCGTATCACCCCCGCATCGGCGACGACAGCGTGAACTTCGTGATGCTCAATCGAGGCAAGCACAGCCTCGCTGTCGATCTGAAGGCGCCCGACGCCATCGCGCGCCTGCGCCCGCTGATCGACAAGGCGGACGTGTTAATCGAGCAGTTTCGCCCCGGCGTGATGGCGCGGCTCGGTCTCGGCTACGAACAGGTTCGCGAGATGAATCCGCGTATTGTCTACTGCTCGATCACCGGCTGGGGGCAAACGGGCCCGAAAGCCCATATCGCGGCGCACGACCTGAACTACATTGCCGAAACGGGCGTGCTCGGCCTGGGTGCGGACGACAGCGGCAAGCCCGTGCTGCCGCCCGTGCTCGCGGCGGATATCGCGGGCGGCGCGATGCCGGCGGTGATGAACATCATGTTCGCGCTGCGTCAGCGCGATCGCACGGGCGAGGGTGCGTATCTCGACATCTCGATGGCCGACAACCTGCTCGCATTCAATTACTGGGGCGTGGGCAGTGGCTTGTCGGGGCAGGGCTGGCCGAAGCCGGGCCGCGAGCTCGTCACAGGCGGCTCGCCGCGCTATCAGATCTATGCGACCGCTGACGGGCGCTATGTCGCCGCTGCGCCGATCGAGGAAAAGTTCTGGGCGGCGTTTATACGCATCATCGAATTGCCGGAAGCGTTCCGGGATCCGGCGGCCGACCCTGCCGCAGCCATCTCCGAAGTGGGCAAGCGCATCGCAACGCGCACCGCGTCCGAATGGAAAGCGCTGTTCGACGGCCAGGATGTGTGCTGTTCGATCGTCGCGACGCTCGAAGAAGCGGTGAACGATCCACACGTCAAGGCGCGCGGTTTGTTCGAACACCGCATCGGTTTCGGCGAGACGACGCTGCCTGCGCTGCCGGTTCCCGTCGCGCCGGTGTTTCGCGCACCGCCCGCGCGCCGGAACGCGCCTGCGCTGGGCGATTCGAACGCGACATTGCTCGCGCCGGGCGGGCGATGAGATGCGCTTCATCGGCCACGACTGACCAGAACGGGAATCGCCGCTCGTACGCGGCGTGACCCGATCACGCGACGGTGCCGTTATCGCGAATCCGATCGTGGTACGGCGCCAAGCCGCGTCACCACGCGTGCATCAGTTGATCGAAAGCTCGCTCAAGCGCTTGTACAGATACGAGCGCGACACGCCGAGTTCTTCCGCCACGCGCTTCTTGTTCCCCTTGAGCCGCTGCATCGTTTCCACGATCAACTCGGATTCCAGGCGATCCTTTGCAGCCCATACGTCGTTGGGCGCGTTATCGCGCTGTGCGGAAAGCACCGCATAGCTGGCCGGTGGCGTTTCCTTCGCGGGATCGAACGAGAGGCCGAAATCGACGACGGAAATCGTGTCCGAATCGCTGAAAATCGCCGCGCGCTCGACCGCATGCTGAAGCTGGCGAATATTGCCTGGCCACGGCCGCGATTGCAGAAAGCGCACGACTTCGGGGCCGAGCCTTTTCTTCGGCACGCCGTGACGGTCGGCAAAGCCTTGCAGGAACACGTCGGCCAGCAGCCCGATATCGTCCAGCCGCTCGCGCAGCGGCGGAAGACGCAGCGTGATCGCCGCGATCCGATAGAACAGATCGAGCCGGAACGTGCTTTCCTCGATCATCGAATCGAAGTCGCGATTGCTCGCGGTGATAAGGCGAAAATCCGAATGCCTGCGGCGTTCGCCGCCCACGCGTTCGAAGCTGCCGTCTTGCAGCGTGCGCAACAGCTTGACCTGCACGTCGAGCGGCATGTCGCCGATTTCGTCGAGAAACAGCGTGCCCGTATCCGCCTGCTCGAATTTGCCTTTACGTCCCTTGCGGTCCGCGCCCGTATAGGCGCCCCCTTCGTAACCGAACAGCTCGGCCTCGACCAGCGTGCTTGGCATGGCCGCCGCGTTCACCAGCACGAGCGGATTGGCGCTGCGGGGGCTCAGCATGTGAATGGCGTGCGCCACCAGTTCCTTGCCCGTGCCGCTTTCGCCGACGATGAGCACCGGCACGTCGAGCGGCGCAATGCGCAAAATGTCTTCCTTCAGCCGTTTGATCGCATCGCTGTTGCCGACGATCTGCTGAAGACCGTACGAGCGGTTGCGAATGCCGGAGAGTTCGCGCTTGTAGAAGTCGAGTTCCTGACGCACGCGTGTGAGCTCGCCGCGCATTTCCTCGAGCGCTTCCACGCCTTTGAACATCACCTGGCCAATTGCGCCGACGCAACGCTTGCCTTTGTCGAAAATGGGCACGCGGTTTACCACCCGGGCGACGCCGTTCATTTCCTGCACGCGGCCGATCTGCGCGCGGCCGCTCACGGCAACTTCCTGTAGGCGGGTGTTTTCGATGACTTCGGTCACGGGCTGACCTACCGCCTCGCCGTGCCGGAGTCCGAAGAATTTTTCATGCACGGGGCTCATGTAGAGCAGCTTGCCGGCTTGATCGACGACGGTGATCGCTTCGTAGGGATTGGTAACGAAGTGGCGAAGAATGTCGTCGGAGAAATCGACGCTGGAGATGAACTCGGACAGCGCCTCGTTCGTGTCGTTGACCGACACGAGAAAGCACACGGCTTGGGCGGCCTTGAATGCCGACACCATCAGCGGCCGTTCCTTGTTGATCAACGGAAAAACCTGCTTCAGACGGTTGTCGGCCCGATTGCGCCATAAAGCCGATAGCTCCGCGATGAGCGATGTATCTTCGCAAAGCCCAGCGGATAGGCGGACTGAACCGGTGTCGTCCAACACCAGCACTCCGCATTCCTGTCTCGACATGTCTCCCTCTTGGGTTCTCGCCGGATGATTCGCGTCTTGTGGCCCGTGTACACATGCGTGCGGAAAGTGACCGCACCGACAACACTCGGCACGCGAACGATTGTATTCCAGAACGCCCGGCTCGTTAAAGACGAAACACGGCGCTTACTTGAAAACCCCGAGAAAGCCGCGGCATCGAGCGTGTTTATAACGCTTCATGATTTCACGCGTCTCTCTCGCGAAAATTGGCATGAACCTTGCCCTAATGCTGTCACTCGTTCGATCTGAGGACACAATGAGGCAGCTCGACAGACTTCCCAAAAAAATGGAGACAGCCGGACTCGGCATGTTGGCGGGCCTACGCGTGCTCGACCTGACTACTTCGGTCGCGGGACCCTACGGAACGCAATTGCTCGCGGACCTGGGCGCCGAAGTTACGAAGGTCGAACGCACGGGCGCAGGCGACGATACGCGCGCCTGGGGGCCGCCGTTTACCGAAAACGGCGAATCGCTGTGGTTTCTGAGCGTGAATCGCAACAAGGCGAGCATCACGCTCGACGTGCAGCATGCGGAAGGTCGCGCTATTCTCGATGCGTTGATCGAGCAGAGCGACGTGCTTGTGCTTAATATGGTGCCGGCCGTACAAGCCAAGCTTGGCGTCGATTACGCGCGGCTGCACGAAAAATATCCGCGTCTTGTTCACGTCTCGCTGACGGGCTTCGGGCCCGACGGCCCGCGTTCGGGTTTGCCCTGCTACGACCTCATCGCGGAAGGGTACTCCGGCGTGATGGATCTCACCGGCGAGCCGGAGGACGGTCCGCAGAAAGTCGGTACGCCCGCCGCCGATCTGCTCGCGGGGCAGGACGTCGCGCTTGCGACGCTCGCTGCCGTGGTCGAACGGATTCGCACGGGCGTGGGCAAACGCATTGACGTGTCGATGGTGTCAAGCATGGTGCGCTTCATGGCGCCCCGCATCGTGCCGTACCTCGGCTCGGGCGAGTCGGTCACGCGATCGGGCGGCCGCGATTCGGTGATTGCGGTTTATCAGGTATTCGATACTGCGGACGATCCGATCACGCTCGGCCTCGGCAACGACGCGATTTGGACACGCTTCTGGAACGCGCTCGGCGAGCCTCAATACGCCGAAGAGCCGCGTTTTCGCAGTAACGCGCAACGGCGCGAGGCGCGAGAGGAAATCGTCGACGCGATTGCCTGTCGCCTGAAAGCCAGATCGAGCGCGCATTGGCTGGCGCTCTTTGCCGCGCATCGCATTCCCGCCGGTCCGATCAATCGTATCGATCAGCTCGTGCAGGACTCGCAGTTGCTCGACGAAGGCTTGTTCTATGCGGCGCAGGGCGAATCAGGCCTTGTTCCGCAAGTGGGGCTTGGCATCAAGTTCGACGGACGCAGCGATATTCATCGCCGCGCGCCCCCGGCGCTGGGGCAGGACACGGAAGACGTATTACGGGAGCGGCTCGGCCTGTCGGACGCACGCGTCGAGCAGCTTAAACACGACGGAATCATTTGAATTCGAATTCGAAGGAGACGAAAACCAAAATGGCTTACGAAGAAATCCTTTATCACGAAGACGGTCCCATTGGCACGATCACGCTGAACCGCCCCGACGACGGCAACATGTTCACCGAAAGAATGTGTCACGAGATCCGCGACTGCATCAACGCGATCCGCCGCGAAACGCGCACGCGCGTCATCGTCATCACCGGCGCGGGCGACAAATTCTTCTGCACGGGCGGCCGCAAGGATGGCATGCAGAATTCCACGCTCTACGCCGGCGTGCTGCCCACGCTTGAAATGTATGAAAGCATCGATCGTTTGCAGAAACCCGTGATCGCGTCGGTAAACGGCTATGCGGTGGGGGCGGCAACGTGCTGCAAGTCGTGTGCGATCTGACCATTGCGAAGGAAAGCGCGATTTTCCGCCAGGTCGGGCCGATGGTCGGCAGCTTCGACGCGGGCTATGGCACGTGGTATCTGGAAGATCTCGTCGGCAAGAAGCGCGCGAAGGATATCTGGTTCCGCAATCCGAAAATCTCGGCGAAAGAGGCGCTGGAGTGGGGAATGATCAACAAGGTCGTGCCCGACGCCGAACTGAGGGAGGCGACGCGCCAGTACGCGCTGGAAATCGCGCAGCGCGGCGCATTCGCGCTGGCTTCGCTGAAGGCTGCATTCAATGCGCGTCACGGCGGCGTGAGCGGCCTGTCGCGCATGAGCCACGACTTGCTGCTGCGCGGCTATCTGGATTCGCAGGAGCACGACGAACTGGCCACCGCGTTTGCAGAGCGCCGCGAGCCGGATGCTTCCAAATTCGGCCACTGAGCGACGCATATGCAAAACATTCTCACCCTGCACGATCCGCAGCGCGCGCGCGAATACTATCTCGAAGGCGTGTGGCAGCAGGACACGCTCTACACGCTCGCGCGCCGTCATGCGCGCGAGCGCTCCACCGCCTGCGCGCTGCGTGACGCCGAGTTGCGCCTCACGTGGCGCGAGCTGGTGAACTGGGCAGACAGCGTCGGCGAGGAACTGCATCGCGCCGGGCTGCGTTCGGGCGACCGCGTGGGCGTCTGGCTGCCGAACGTGGTCGAGACCGTCGTGATTCTGCTGGCGTGCTCGCGCAACGGGTACGTGTGCTGTCCTTCGCTGCACCAGAATTACACGGTGGACGAAATCGCCGTGCTGCTCGAACGCGTCGATGCGAAGGCGCTGTTCGCCGCGCCCGGCTATGGCGCGGATAGCGATCGCCATTCGATCTTCGCGCGCGCGGCGTCGCTGCCGAATCTGAGCGCCGTCTACGCGCTCGAGCGCCATGCGCACTCACTGCGTCCCGAGGAACAGGCCTCGCCGTTTCCCGAGCGCGTACCGCCCGCCGTCACGCGCGCCTGCGATCTGAATCCCGACAAGATCACCTACCTCGCGTTCACGTCGGGCACGACCGGTATGCCGAAGGGCGTGATGCATAGCGACAACACATTGCTCGCGAACGGCCGCGCACTTGTCTACGACTGGGGGCATACGACCGATACCGTGATGTTGTCGCTCTCGCCGATGAGCCATCACATCGCCACCGTCGGCATCGAGCAGATGATGGTGGCGGGGCTCGAATTCGTGATGACCGATCCGATCCGCGGCAAGAAGGGCCTCGAGTGGGTGCTCGAAACCGGCGCGACCTACGTGCTGGGCGTCCCGACGCACGCGATGGACATTCTGGGCGAAGTCTCCGCACGCGGGTTGAACGCGATTGGCAAGGTGAAGACCTTCTATATGGCCGGCGCGGCGATTCCGCGTGAAGTCGCGCAAAAATTCGTGAACCTGGGCGTCACGCCGCAGAACATCTATGGCATGACGGAGAACGGTTCGCACCAGTACACCATTCCGACCGATACGCCGGACTCCATCGTGTCGACCTGCGGCCGCGCGTGCAAGGGCTACGAAGTGAAGCTGTGGCGTCAGGACGATCCCGACACCGAAGTGCAGCCCGGCGAAGTAGGCGAGATTGGCGGACGCGGCGGCCTTCTGATGCTCGGCTATTTCAGCAATCAAAGCGCTACGGAACGGTCATTCAATCGTCACGGCTGGTTCATGAGCGGCGACCTTGGTGTGATGACGCCGGACGGTTGCCTGCAGATTGTTGGGCGCGCCAAGGATCTCATCATTCGCGGCGGCCACAATATCCATCCGTCGCGAATCGAGGAACTGGCGATGCGCCATCACGATCTGGAACGTGCGGCCGCTTATCCGGTACAGGACGACCGCCTCGGCGAGAAAGTCTGTCTCGCCGTTATCGCGAAAGCGGGCAAATCCGTCGATCCGGACGCGCTGCTGCGATATCTCGCGGAAGTGGGTCTCTCGAAATACGACATGCCGGAGTTTTTCCTCCAGCTTCCGATGTTCCCGATGACGGCGAGCGGCAAGATTCTCAAGCGCCAGTTGATCGACAGCACGCGCGCGGGCGAACTCGTGCCGGTGGCGGTGCGCTACGTCGCACCGAAGCAGGTTGCCGAAGCGGCCGAAACGGTAACGGGAGGCGCAGCATGAGCCTGCAACTCGCATTCTCCGGCGATATCGCGCACATTACGCTCGATCGTCCCGAAGCATTGAACGCACTCAGTTTCGCGGTGCTGCGCGAGATCGCATCGGCGATCGACGAGGTGGCGCGTTCGTCCGCGCGAGCGCTGGTATTCACCGGCGCCGGCGGGAAAGCGTTTTGCGCGGGTGCCGACATCAAGGAACTCACGGGCCGCAGCCTGATGGAAGAACGTGACGGCGCGGCGTTTGGACAAGCCGTGTGCGCGAAACTGGATCGTCTGTCGATTCCCTCCGTTGCGGTGATTCACGGCTACGCGTTCGGCGGCGGTCTCGAACTGGCGATGGCCTGCCTGTTTCGTGTCGCGACGCCGAACGCGAAAATGGGGCTACCCGAAATCAAGCTTGGCCTGATTCCCGGCTACGGAGGCACGCAACGTTTGCCGCGTCTGATCGGCGAGGCGCGGGCGCTCGAACTCGTCATGTCGGGCCGCACGGTGGATGCCGAAGAAGCGGCGCGCATCGGGCTCGTGAATCGCGTAGTGGAGGGCGGCGAACCGAAAGCCATCGGCGAAGCGTTCGTCAGCCAGTTCACGCGGTACTCGCGTTGTGCGTCGACGTTCGCGCGTGAGGCCGTGCAGCGGGCGCACGGCGTGAGCTTGCAGGAAGGCCTGCAAATCGAAGCCGATTTGTCGACGCTCGCGTATCGCACGCAGGATGCCGCCGAAGGTATGCGCGCGTTCGTCGAAAAGCGTGCGCCCCAATTCAAGGACGCTTGATATGACGCAGGAAAGCAAGATTCGCGGATGTGTGATGGTGACCGGCGCGAGCCGCGGCATCGGCGCGGCGATCGCCGAAGAACTCGCGGTGAGCGGCTATTCGGTAGGCTGTCTGTCGCGAACCGGCGGCGCGCCGCAGCGCGAGAACGTATCAGACGAGGTGCGCGCGCGCTGGATGCCGATCCGATGCGACATCAACGACGCAGCGGCGCTCGCCGTAGCGTTCGAAACGTTGACGCGGGAAGCCAGGGCGCCGCTCGTCGGCCTCGTGAACAACGCGGGCATTCATCTGGAAGGGCCGTCTGAAAAATTCGCGCTGCAGGATTTCGATCGCGTGATGTCCACCAACGCGACCGCGCTGCTGGCCGCGAGCCAGGCAGCGTTTCCGTATCTGCGCGAGGCGGGCAAAAGCGTCGTCGTCAATATCGGTTCGTTCTTCGACAAGCTAGGCGTGAAGCGCAACGTCGCCTATTGCGCGTCGAAAGCGGCGGTGGGCGCCATTACGCGTTGTCTTGCGGCCGAATGGGCGAGGCACGGAATTCGCGTGATAAACGTCGCGCCGGGTTACATCGTTACCGACCTCAATCGCGAAGAGATGAACGGCGATGCGCTGCGCGCGTTCCTCGAAAAGCGCATTCCGTTACGCGCGCCGGGCGAGGCGCAAGACGTGGCGCACGTGGTGGCGTCGATGTTCGGGCCGGCGGGCGCTTTCATGACGGGCGAAACGCTGTACGTGGACGGCGGTCAGGGTATGGCGCTCTAACGGAGCGCCGAAAAAAAGTAAGGACACGAAGATGAATGTACTCGAACGAATCGAAGCGCGCATCAAGCTGAACGACGAAGAACGCATGGTGCTGGACAGCGTGAAGAAGCTTTGCGCCGAACAGATCATGCCGCGCGCGGCCGATTACGATCGCACGGGCGAGTTCCCCTGGGATAACGTGAAGGCCATCAACGAACTCGGCCTCAATGCGATGTTCGTGCCCGAGGAGTACGGCGGCGTGCCGATGTCATTTACGTGTTATGCCGCATGCGTGAAGGAAATTACAAAAGCGTGCGCATCGACCGGCATTATTTGGGCGACCAATTTTCATGCGGCAAAGCCGATCGTCGCGTACGGCGGGAACGATCTTAAAGAGACGTTTTTGCCGCGCGTGGCGCAGGGCGCGCTCGTCGCGCTTGCGATCACCGAGCCGAATGCCGGATCGGACGCCACCGGCATGCAAACCGCTTTCAGGGAAGACGGTGATCACATCGTCATCAACGGCTCGAAGACTTTCATTACCAACGGCGACGTCGCGGATATCTATCTGCTGTTCGGCAAATGGGCGGGTATCGACGATCCGAAGAAAGCCATCTCGGTACTCGTGCTGGAGAAAGGCACGCCTGGTCTCTCCGTCGTCGGCACGGAGCACAAGATGGGTACGCGGGCATCCGGCACGGCCACGCTCGCGTTCGAAAACTGCCGGGTGCCGCGCGGCAATCTGATGGGAGAAGCGGGGGCAGGGCTCAAGATTCTGCTTGGCTCGTTGAACCGCTCGCGTCCCAGCGTCGCTGCACATGCGCTCGGCATCGCGCGCGCCGCGTTCGACGATGCCGTGGCGTACATCAACGAACGCAAGCAGTCGGGCAAGAAGATCATCGAGTTTCAGGGTATCCAGTTCATGCTCGCCGATATGGCTGCCGAACTCGCCTTGTGCGACGCGTGGCTATGGCGCGTGGCGGAAATGGTCGACGCGGGCGATCCGGACTTCGGCATTGAAGCGTCGATGCTCAAGCTGCGCGCGTCGGACGCGGCCATGCGCATCACCACCGATGCGGTGCAACTGTTCGGCGGTTACGGCTATTGCTCGGACTACCGCGTGGAGCGCCTGATGCGCGACGCGAAGATCACGCAGATCTGGGAAGGAACGAATCAGGTGCACCGCCAGTTGATCGGGCGGAGCTTCATTCAGAAATAACAGGAGACGGATGTGAGCGAAATTAAAACGGTCGGCGTGGCGGGCGCGGGCACGATGGGCAGCGGCATCGCTATCGTAGCGGCGCGCGCGGGTTTCAGAACGAAGGTGTTCGATACGCGTCAGGACGCGCTGGATCGCGCGCGCAAGCAGACCGAGGGTTTCCTGAACAAATCCGCGCAGCGCGGCAAGATTCCGGCGGATGCGGTGTCCGGCATCATGTCGCGCTGGGAAGGCACGACGAAGCTCGATGATATGGCCGACTGCGACATCGTGATCGAAGCGGTGTTCGAAGACCTCGGCGTGAAGCACGATCTGTTCGGCAAACTCAACGAGATCTGCGGCAAGGACGCGCTGTTCGCCTCGAATACGTCGACGATTTCCATCACGGAAATCGCAGGCGGCTCGGGTCGCGACGATCGCGTAGTCGGCATGCATTTCTGTCTGCCAGCGCAGTTGATGAAGTTGATCGAGATGTCGCCCGGCATGAATACGAGCGAGGCGACCTTCAAAAAAGCATGGGACTTCGCGCTCGCGCTCGGCCAGAAGCCGGTGAAGACGCAAGACACGCCGGGTTTCATCCTCAACTATTTCCTGATCCCGTTTAACAACGACGCGATCCGCCTCGTCGAGCAGGGTGTGGCGGACGCAAAAAACATCGATCTCGCCATCAAGACCGCGCTCGGTTATCCGATGGGACCGCTCGAACTGCTGGATTTGATCGGCATGGACACGCAGCGGCTGCTGTGCGAAGCCATGCACGGCTTAACTCACGAGCCTCGCGCTGCGTGTCCTCCGCTCGTGCGCCGCATGATCGCGGCGGGGCGACTAGGCAAGAAGAGCGGGATCGGCTTCCATCAGTACGACGACAACAAGATGTACGGAGCATGACAATGGCACAGTCCTACAAGATCATCGTTACGGGCGAAAGCCGTTCGTTCGCGGAAGGCCATACGTTCGTCGATCGGGCGTCGAGCGACGCGAGCGCGTGCGTCTACGTGGGGGCAGGCGCAGGCCGTCGTTTCGCGCATGACAAGGCTTCGTTGGCCGGTGTGCCGTTCGTGCTGGTCGAGCTCGGCACCGAATGCCTCGGCGCGTATCTGGACGAAGGCGAAGCCGCCAACGTCTTCGGCTTTGCGCGATTTCGTCTCGGCCATGCCGCGCCGAGCAATCTGATCGAACTCGTGCGGCCCGCCGGCACCGGCGACGAAGCGCTTGCGGCCGCGAAGGACGCATTCGCGTCGGCGGGCCTGGTGGTCGCCGTATGCGGGGATTTCCCGGGCCGCATTGTCGACCGGCTTGCCCGACCGTACTACAACGCCGCGCTGCGCCGTCTCGACGAAAAGCTGGCTAGTGCGGCGGATCTCGACAAAACGCTATGCCTCGGCCTCGGGTATCCGGAAGGGCCGATCGCGCTGCTCGAGCGCAGCGGGCTAGCGCACCACTACGGCGTTACGAAAGCGCTGTACGAATCCCTCGGCGATCCGGCCTATGCGCCCGCGCGCCGTGCGACGAACGCCGCCGCGCGTGCGGCGCTTAAAGACGACTGAACATACCGTGTGTGTTCAACGGACAGTCAGTCCGTACCGAAGACACTCGCGAGATCGGATATAACGGGGACGAAGCGCGGTAGCGGGATCGGCGGAGATGGCGGGCCGCCTTCATGTTGGCATGGCTATTGCCTTATGAAGACGGTTCGAGCAGAACGTCGATGGGTAAATCGCTGCGCTTCAATTCTTTATGTTTCGGAATGCTTATTTTATGGATGTAAAAGGCCAAACAGATATGCGTAGCTATCGAGTGCATGAGCATGGCGATCCGTCTTCGATGCTGATCGAGGATATTCCCGGCGTGAAGCCGGAAGCGGGGCAGATAGCTGTCGATGTTCATGCCGCCGGCATCAACTTTCCGGATGTGCTCGTCGTGTCGGGCGCGTATCAACTGTTGCCTGCGCGGCCTTTCACGCCGGGCAAGGATTTCGCCGGCGTGGTGCGCGAAGTGGGCGAGGGCGTGACTGGGTATGCGCCCGGCGATCGCATCATGTCGCAGATCGAGTACGGCGCGCTCGCACACGAAGCCATCACCACGCCGTCGCAATCGTTTCGGATTCCGGACGGAATGAGTTTCGAGGAAGCCGCCGCAATGGGGCTCGTGTATCAGACCGCGTGGTTCGCGCTGATGGAGCGCGGACAGTACAAGCCGGGCGAAACTGTGCTGATCGGCGGAGCCTCGGGCGGCGTGGGTCTGGCCGCCGTGCAGATCGCGGTGGGCCACGGCGCGACCGTGATCGCCGCCGTGCGCAACGACGCGGAAGCGAAGGTGGTGCGCGAATCGGGCGCGCGTTACGTGATCGATCTGTCCGGCGGCAATCTGCGCGAAAGCGTGCGCGAGCAGGTTCACGCGGTGACGGGCGGCCACGGCGCGGACGTCGTGCTCGATCCGCTCGGCGGCGACTTCTTTGCGGGCGCATTACGCACCACGGCGTGGTGCGGGCGCGTCGTCGTGATTGGTTTTGCGGCGGGCGAGATTCCCTCGCAGAAGGTGAATTATCTGCTGCTGAAGAACATCGCCGTAGCAGGGCTGCAATGGAGCGACTACCGCGATCGCACGCCGGAGAAAGTGAAGGCCGCGCAGGAAGATCTGTTTCGGCTGTGGCGCGAAGGTCACGTGCGGCCGGTGGTGATGCGCGCGTTCGCCTTCGATGAAGCGGCGGAGGCCATGCGTCTGGTGCGCGACGGGCTGGTGCGCGGCAAGGTCGTGGTGAAAATGGACCGCTAAGTGTCGATACGCGACGAACGAACCAGAACACGGAGACATGAATGCGTTCCAATTTGCTGACCTTGCATGATCCAGCGCTCGCGCGTGAATTTTACGCAAACGGGCAATGGCGCGACGACACGTTGTATACGATTGCGCGCCGCCATGCGCGCGATTATCCTGGCCGCTTCGCGTTGCGCGATGCGCATCTCCGCCTGACCTGGAAGGACCTGGTGTGCTGGGCCGACGCGCTTGGCGCCGAACTGCACGACGCGGGCCTGCGTACCGGCGATCGCGTCGCCGCATGGCTGCCGAATCGTGTGGAATCCGCGGTACTGCTGCTGGCTTGCTCGCGCGAAGGCTTTGTGTGCACGCTATCGCTGCATCAGAACCATACTGTCGATGAAGTCATGACGCTGCTCGAACGGTGCGCGGTATCGGCATTCGTCGGCTTGCCCGGTTATGGCTCGGACTCGGACGTGAAGAACATTTTCGCTCTGCTCGGGTCGCTTGCGAGCATGAAGCGCGTGTACGCGTTGGCGAATCAAGCGCAAGCGCGGGATAGCCATGCATTTCCGGCACTGCCGCCCGATTTCTCCGCACGCCCGATCAATGACAACCCGGACAAGGTGACGTATCTCGCATTCACCTCGGGCACTACCGGTGCGCCGAAAGCATTGATGCACAGCGACAACACGCTGCTCGCCAACGGCCGCGCGATGGTTGACGATTGGACGCATACGCGCGACCTCGTCATCTATTGCCTGGGGCCGTTGAGCCACCATCTCGCGACCATCGGCCTCGAACAAACGCTGGTGACGGGCTGCGAGCTGGTCGTCAACGATCTTTCGAAAGGCGAGAAGCCGTTCGATCGCATCGTCGCGTGCGAAGCCGATTATGTGATGGGCGTGCCTACGCATGCGATCGACATCCTGCGAGAAATGGAATCGCGCAAACTCGACAAACTCGGCAACGTGAAGACGTTCTATATGTCCGGCGCGGCGATCCCTGCCGAACTGGCGCGCCGGCTCGTGGAGCGCGGGATCACGCCACAGAATACCTACGGCATGACCGAAAACGGCTCGCATACCACGACGTTGCCCACCGACGATCTCGATACGATGATCGAGACGGTCGGCCAGACGTGCGGACGCGGCAATCCTTGCTACGAGCTGCGCGTATTCCGTACCGACGACCGCGACGTCGAAGCCGCGCCTGGCGAAATCGGCGAGATAGGCGGACGCGGCGCGTCGCTGATGCTCGGCTACTTCGGTAACCATGCGGCCACCCAGGCGTCGTTCAATGCGCAGGGGTGGTTCATGAGCGGCGACCTGGGGCGCTTCAACGAACAAGGCAATCTGCAGATCGCAGGACGTTCGAAGGATCTGATTATTCGTGGCGGCCACAATATCTATCCGGCCGAAATAGAAGGTCTCGCGCTGACGCATGAAATGGTGGTGAAGGTTGCCGCGTTTCCGGTCGTCGACGAACGCCTTGGCGAAAAAGTATGTCTCGGCATCATCGGCGTGCCGGGCGCGACGGTGGATGCTTACGAGATGCTGGAACATCTGTTCGACGCAGGCCTTTCGAAGTACGACATGCCGGAATACTTTGTCAGCGTCGAGCAATTTCCGATGACGGCGAGCGGCAAGATCCTCAAGCGCGAATTGTCCGTGCAAGTGCGCGAAGGGCGGCTCGCCGTGCAGCCGGTGCGCTGGACCGGACGGCGCGCGGAGTCGCCGGCATGAGCGGCTCGTTCCGTCAATCGCCTGCCTCGCTCGTCGACATGCGCGGCAAGGTGGCGCTCGTGAGCGGTGCAGCATCGGGCATTGGTCGTGCGCAGGTCGAGTTGTTCGTCGCGGCGGGGGCGCGCGTGGTCGCCGTGGATATCGACGCCGACGGCCTCGGCAGCCTAAAGGAAGCGTGCCCCGCGCGCGATGCGCTGCTATGCGTGCGCACCGACCTTACCGATACGCAGCAGATTACGCACGCCGTCGCGCAAGGTCTCAACGCATTCGGCGCGATCGACATTCTGTGCAACACGGCCGGTTGTCTCGACGGTTGGGCGCGCACGCTCGATACGCCCGAAGCGCTATGGGACCGCGTGTTCGACATCAACGTGAAAGGCATGATGCGGCTCACCAACGCGTTGCTGCCCGGCATGCTGGAACGCGGCGCGGGAATCGTCGTGAACATGGCCTCGGTCGCGGCCTTCAAGGCGGGCGGTGGCGGAGCCGCCTACACGTCGAGCAAGCACGCGGTGATTGGCTATACGCGCCAGCTTGCCGCCGACTACGGACGGCGCGGCATTCGCGCCAACGCGGTGTGCCCCGGCATGATCGAAACGGCGATGACGCGCAACGTGCTCGAAGACGAGGACTCGGCGCTCGTCAAGACCTTGAAACGCGTCCCGGCGGGCCGGCTTGGCCGTGCCGCGGACATCGCGTACGTGTCGCTCTTTCTGAGCGGACCGGGCGCGGAATTCATCCACGGTGCGGCCATCGTTGTCGATGGCGGGCTGCTGGTCAAGTAGATGCAAGCGAAGCTGTTCAAGCTCGATATGACAGGTTGACAAGGGCGCCCGGCACGCGGCTACGCGTGTGCCGTTCGCAACATAAAACGGAGACAGAGATGGACCAGACACGCAAGCTTTTGGGGCGCGCCGGCATGATGAAGGTCGCGGGCGCCAGCTTTATCGGCACACTCATCGAGTATTTCGACTTCTTTCTATTCGGCACGGCGGCGGCGCTCGTATTCAACAAGATCTTCTTTCCGAACCTGACGCCGGTAACGGGTACGCTCGCGTCGTTCGCGGCGTTCGGCGCGGCGTTCGTTGCACGGCCGCTCGGCGGCATGGTGTTCGGTCACTTCGGCGATCGCATCGGGCGCAAGACCATGTTGGTGTTGAGCCTTTCGATCGTGGGCGTCTCCACGGCGGCGGTCGGTCTTTTGCCGACTTATGCGCAAGTGGGGTTGTGGGCGCCGTGCCTGCTGGTGTTCTTCCGTCTGATGCAGGGCATTGCGATCGGCGGCGAATGGAGCGGCGCGGTGTTGATGGCCGTCGAGCACGCGCCGTCGGGCAAGCGCGCCTTCTACGGCAGTTGGCCGCAGTGCGGCATTCCAGCCGGACTGGTGCTCGCGACCGCGTCGTTCTATCTCGTGCAGAAGCTGCCGCCCGATCAGATGATGAGCTGGGGCTGGCGTGCGCCGTTCGTGGGCAGCGCGATTCTGGTGTTGCTGGGCTTGTGGATTCGTTTGAAGATCCAGGAAACACCGGCCTTCGAGCAGGTGAAGGAGCGCAAGCAGGAAGCACGCTTTCCCGCCGGCGAAGTGCTGACGAAGGCGTTTCCCGCCGTGCTGAAGACGGTCTTCGCCATCGCCGCGCCGAACATTCTGTTCTATCTCGCGACGGTGTTTATCCTGAGCTACGGCACGCAAAGCGTGGGCATCAAGCGTGAAGTGCTGCTCGGCGCGATCTGTGCAGCGTCTTTCGTGCAGATTTTCACGATCCCGATGTTTGCGATGTGCGCGGACCGCTTCGGGCGTCGCCCGGTGCTGCTTGCCGGTTCCATTGGCATCGTGCTGGGGGCGTTCCCGTTTTTCTGGTTGCTCGATACCGGCAATACCGCGTGCGTGTTTCTCGCATTGATGCTGGCGCTGCCGATCCTCCATGCCAGCACCTATAGCCCGATTGCGAGCTTCATGCCCGAGCAGTTCGAAACGCGCCTGCGCTATACCGGCTCGGCGTTCGGCTATCAGGTGGGTGGCCTGACGTCGAGCGGGCCGGTGCCGTTTATCGCGGCGGGCCTGTTCGCCTGGGCGGGCGCATCGTGGCCGCTCTCGCTGTACATCATGGCGGGCGGCGTGCTGTCGGTGATCGCCGTCGCGTCGGCGCGCGAAACATACAAGGATTCGATTGAGAGAGTGGATGGCCACGTTCAGCACAACGAAGACGAGGATGCCGCTCTGCCGGCGCATGCGCCGGTTCACGTCAACCGCTAAAAGACACATTCGACATGCCGATCGATTATGCGACGCTGAAAGCATGGCCGTTCACGGACGTCCGTCAGCACTACACTCCGCGCGACACGATTCTGTACGCGCTCGGCGTGGGCGCGGGGCGGGGTTGCGATGCGCCGGATTCGGCCGCCTTGCGCTACGTGTATGAGGAAGCGCTGCGCGCGATCCCCGCCATGGCTGTCGTGCTTGGCTACCCCGGCTTCTGGCTGCGGGATCCGGCAAGCGGCATCGATTGGCGCGCGGTTCTGCATGTCGAGCAGGATGTCGTGCTGCATCGGCCGTTGGCGAGTAGCGGAACGGTGATCGGGCGGAATCGCGTGGAGGAGGTCTACGATCGCGGGCCGGGGCGCGGTGCGGTGATGATCACGTGCCGAGAGCTCGTCGATGCCGATAGCGACGCGCCGATCGCTTCCCTTCGGTGTACGGAGTTTTGCCGTGGCGAAGGCGGTTTCGGCGGCCCGCCGCCGCTTCCGCGCCAACTCGATACGATGCCGTCACGCAGCCCGGACGACGAATTGACGCTGCACGTGGACGAGCGCGCAGCACTGATCTACCGCCTGTGCGGCGACGACAACCCTTTGCATGTCGATGCAGCGGTGGCGCGCTCGGTTGGATTGGATCGGCCGATCCTGCACGGTTTGTGCACCTTCGGCATGGCGACCTATGCGCTGATGCGCTGCCTGTTTCCCGACGATACGGGGACCGTTCGGCGTATCAAGACCCGCTTGACGTCGCCCGTCTTTCCGGGCGAACGGCTGTGTGTCGACGTGTGGCGCGAAGGCGAAGGCGACGCGCGCTTTCGCGTGCGCGCACCGGAGCGCGGCGTAATCGTCATGGATAGCGGCCTGTTTGTCTACGAACCCGCATTTTCGAATACATGACGCATTCTTCCATTCAGCGCGACATACAAGGCCAGGTACTGATCCTGACGATCCACCGGCCCGCCGTTCGCAATGCGCTCGACGTCGAAACGCATCACGCGCTTGCGGCCGAATTCGACCGCTTCGAGGCAGACGGCGCTTTGCGCGTCGCGATCGTCACGGGCAGCGGCACGCAGGCATTCTGCGCGGGCAGCGATATCAAGGACGATCTCGATCCGGCGAGCAAACCGGTCACCGGCTTCGCGGGATTGAGCCGCCGCTTCTCGTTACAGAAGCCTGTTATCGCGGCGGTCAACGGCTTGGCGCTCGGCGGTGGCGTCGAGATACTGCTTGCGTGCGACATCGCCGTGGCGGTGGAGTCGGCGCGATTCGCGCTGCCCGAGCCGCGCGTCGGGCTGGCTGCGATCGAAGGCGGCATACAACGCCTCGCGCAGCATATTCCTTACAAATTCGCGATGCAGATGCTGCTCACGGGCGAATCGATCGACGCCGCCACGGCGTTGCGCTTTGGCCTCGTCAACGAGGTCGTTCCGCGCGAAGGTCTGATGGACGCCGCGTTGAACTACGCGCGAGCCATGCTGAAAAATTCGCCGCTCGCCGTCGAAACGACCAAACGCGTGGTTATGGACGGCATGAAGCGCGCAGGTACGGCCGATCCTTCGTTATGGCAGCACCCGGCGGTTGATTCGCTATGGGCAAGCCATGACGCGAAGGAGGGCATCGCGGCGTTTGCCGAGAAGCGCTCGCCGGTTTGGCAGCGCTGACATCGACGCTTTCTTTCATGACTTTCGGCACGATCTATATGACTTATCTTCAAGAACCCGTTCGCAAGCGCATGACGATTTCCGTGCTGCAAAGCATGCGGGAAAACGGCGAAAAAATTGCGATGCTGACGTGCTACGACGCGAGTTTCGCCGCGATGCTGGACCGCTGCAACGTTGACGCGATACTGGTCGGCGATTCGCTCGGCAATGTCTGCCAGGGCCACGCCACCACGCTGCCGGTGACGGTGGAGCAGATGATTTACCACACGGAATGCGTGGCGCGCGGCATTCGCAGTACGTTCGTCGTTGCGGATCTGCCGTTCTCGTCCTACGCAACCCCCGACGACGCATTTCGCAACGCGGCCCGGCTGATGCAGGCCGGCGCGCATATGGTGAAGCTGGAGGGCGGGGCATGGCTCGCGCCGACGGTCGCTTTTCTGGTCGAGCGCGGTATTCCCGTCTGCGCGCATATCGGTCTCACGCCGCAGTCCGTCCATGCGCTCGGCGGATTTCGCGTGCAGGGAAAGACGGACGGTGCGGCGCGGCAACTTATCGAGGACGCGTTGGCGTTGGAAGCCGCGGGTTGCGCGCTGCTCGTGATGGAAGCGATTCCCGCTGCGCTTGCTGACGACGTGACGCAACGCGTTGCGATTCCCACTATCGGCATTGGCGCGGGGCCGGGCTGTTCCGGGCAGGTACTGGTGTTATACGATGCGATTGGCGTGTTTCCGGGGCGCAAGGCGAAGTTCGTCAAGAATTTCATGGAAGCGCGCAATTCGATCGACGAAGCGATCGCTTCTTACGTCGACGAAGTGAAGAGCGGCGCATTCCCTGCGCCCGAGCATACCTTTCCCGCATAAGGATGCAGGACTAGCCATGACATCCGGCGACGCCTTCGGCGATACCGGTCAGAACCGCGTACGCCCGGAGATCACGAGACACCCGCGCTACACTGGCGTTTTCCGCTCCGGAATCCTGCAGTGCCCAAAGTGTCCACGATCCGCGATGTCGCCGAACACGCGAAGGTGTCGAAAGCCACCGTTTCCCGCTATCTGAACGGCAGTCTTACCCTTCCGCCCGAGACCGCCGAACGCATCGACGCGGCGATCGTCGCGCTCAACTACCGCCAGAACAGCCTCGCGCGGCGCCTGAGCCTTGGCAGCAGCGAAACGATCGGGCTCGCGATGCCCGATGTCGCCAACCCGTTCTTCGCTGAAATCGCGGACGAAGTGGAGCTGGCCGCGTCGGAATGCGGCTACGGGCTTTCGCTGTGCATCACGCGCAATCAACTGGAGCGCGAGTCGCTGTATGTCGGCTGGCTCGACACGCAGCATCTCGACGGCCTGATCCTCGTCTCCAACCGTCCCGACGACGGCTCGCTGCGCAACCTGATCGGCACGCGCGGCAATATCGTCATCATCGACGAAGACATCGCCGGCGCCGACGTGCCGAAGGTTTTCGTCGACAACGTCCAGGGCGGCTATCTCGCGACGCAACATCTGCTGGACGCAGGGCATCGGCGCATCGGCCACGTGAGCGGCCCACGCGGGCTTTTCACGGTGCAGGAACGCTGCGAGGGCTACCGGCGCGCGCTGGCGGAGGCCGGCGTCCCGTTCGACGAGGCACTCGTGCGCTTCGGCTCGTACGACCGGCAGTTCGGGGCCTCGGCGCTGGCTGGGCTGCTCGAACTGCCTTCGCCGCCTACGGCGGTCTTCGCGGCGAGCGACTACCTCGTCGTCGGCATGCTCGAAACCTTGCGCGAGCGCGCGATCGGCGTGCCTGCCGATATGTCGATCGTCGGCTTCGACGACATGGAGTTCGCGAGCCTCCTGATGCCGCCAATCTCCACCCTGCGCCAGTCCGCCCGCGATCTCGGGCGCAAGGCGGTCGGCATGCTGGTTGCCCGCCTCGCGGGCGACACCCCCGCCACCGTCGAGCGGCTCCCCGTGCGGCTGATCGAACGCGCTTCCGTCGCGCCGCCGCGCGAGCGCTGAGCGGATCGCCAAAAATTTATTTTTGATGCGGTTGACAGCGTCCGGCTGTCGGCAGTAGTGTTCAGTAAACCGGTTTACAAGCATCCGGTTTGACGGCGTCATTTGCCAGCCTCGGGCGCGCGATCGACTGCGCCTGCTGAAGTTTCACCAACTGAAGCCGGGACGGCCGCAGGGGCGGCGGTTCCGCGCCTTCGGCCTGCCATGAAGGGGAAGTTGATGAGCACAGCCAGGAAGTTTAGCCGGATCCTCACTACCGTCGTTCTCGCGAGCGCCGTCTCGCTGCTGGGGGCAACGGGCGCCGCGCACGCGGCCGGCAAGAAAAAGATCGCCCTCGTCCAGATCAACCAGGAGGCGCTGTTCTTCACGCAGATGGACGATGGCGCGCAGAAGGCGGCGAAGGCGGCCGGCGCCGACCTCGCGATCTTCAACTCCAACAACGATCCGAACGCGCAGAACAACGCGATCGAAACGTACATCCAGCAGAAGGTGGACGCGATTCTCGTCGTCGCGATCGACGTGAACGGCATCAAGCCCGCGATCACGGAGGCGAAGAAAGCCGGCATCCCGGTCGTGACGATCGACGCGATCGTCAACGGCGACAACGATGTGCAGGTGGGCGTGGACAACCGCAAGGTGGGTATCGACATCGGCACCTACACCGCGAACCTCATCAAGAAGTCGCTCGGCGGCAAGGCCCAGGTAGGCGTGGTGGGTGCGCTGAATTCGTACATCCAGAACGTGCGTCTAGACGGCTTCAAGGCGGGTCTCGCCGCCGCTCCCGATGCGAAGATCGTTGCCACCGTCGACGGCCAGAACGTGCAGGACCAGGCGCAGACCGCGGCCGAGAACCTGATCTCCGGCAACCCCGGCGTCCAGATTCTCTACGCGACCGGCGAACCCGCGCTGATCGGTCTGGTTGCGGCGGTGTCGGCCCAGGGCGTGGCCGACCATGTGAAGATCGTCGGCTGGGATCTGAGCGCCCAGGCGATCAAGGGCATCGATCAGGGCTTCGTCACCGCGGTCGTCCAGCAGGACCCCGAAGGCGAGGGCAAGGCAGCCGTCAATGCGGCGCTGAAGCTGATTGCGAAGCAACCGGTGGAGAAGACCATTTCGGTACCGGTGACGATCGTCACGAAGGCCAATGTCGACAAGTACCGCAGCGTGTTCAAGTAACCGGACGAGGCGCCCCGTTGCGGGGCGCGTGGCGTGGAGGAAGCGAGATGAACGATGCAGGCACGGCGGCGCCGCAGCGCGTCCGCATGCGCAATATTGCCAAGCAGTACGGAGCGATCCAGTCGCTGCGCGGCGTCAATCTGGACGTCGCGCCCGGCGAGGTGCTGGGGCTCGTCGGCGACAACGGCGCCGGCAAGTCCACGCTCTCCAAGGTGCTCTCGGGCGCCGTGGTTCCGGACAGCGGCTCGATCGAGATCGACGGCCAGGCGGTCCACTTCAACGATCCGGGCGACGCGCGCGCCCATCGCATCGAGATGGTCTATCAGGATCTCTCGCTGTGCGACACCGTCGACGTGGCCGGCAACCTGTTCCTCGGCCGCGAACCGATGCGCCGCATCTGCGGCGTTCCGGTGCTCGATCACGCGAAGATGCATCGCGACGCGCGCGAAATGCTCGACGGTCTCGGCATCCGTATTCCCGACACCCGGCTCGATGTGGAGAACCTCTCGGGCGGCCAGCGCCAGGCGATCGCGATCTCGCGCGCCGTGTCGTTCGATCCGAAGGTGCTCATCATGGACGAGCCGACCGCCGCACTGGCCGTTGCCGAAGTCGAGGCCGTGCTCGATCTCGTGCGCACGGTCAGCGCGCGCGGCGTCAGCGTGATCCTGATCAGCCACCGGCTGCAGGACCTGTTTCTCGTGTGCGACCGCATTGCGGTGATGTACGAGGGCGAGGCCGTCGCGGACCGCCCGATCGGCGAAACGAACCTGCAGGAAATCGTCGATCTGATCGTCGGCCACAAGTTCACCGCGCGCTCCGCGCGCCCTCTGGCGGAGCACTGACCATGGGTATCACCGTGTCCCACTCTTCTCCCACGCCGGCCGCGCCGCGGCAGTCCCGGCTCGCGCGCCAGTTGGGCCGGCATGCGGGCGTCGCCAGCATCGCGGCCTTCTTCCTCGTCTGCCTCGTCGCGTTCACGCTGTCGACCGACACCTTTCTCACGGCGGGCAACCTGCTGAACGTGCTGCGCCAGAGCGCGCCGCTCCTGATCGTCGCGACCACGATGACGCTCGTGATCACGACGGCCGGCATCGATCTGTCGGTCGGTTCGACGCTCGCCTTCGTCGGCGCGCTCGCGGCGATCGCGCTGCATGCCGGCGTGCCCGATACGCTCGTGCTGATCGGCGGCCTCGTGCTCGGCGGGCTGATCGGCCTCGTCAACGGCTACTTCATCGCGATCGCCGGCATGCCCGCGTTCATCGTGACGCTCGGCACGCTGTCGATCGTGCGCGGCGCGGCGCTGCTGATCACCCAAGGCTATTCGGTGCCCGTGGACAGCAACGGCTGGTTCGTCGATCTGGGCCGCGAATGGCTGCTGGGCCTCCCGCTGCCCGCGGTGATTGCGGTCGCGACGCTGGTGGCCGGCTGGGCCGTGCTGCGTCACACGCGCTTCGGGCGCTACATCACCGGCATCGGCACCAACGCGGAAGGCGTGCGCCGCGCGGGGGTGGACGTGCGCCGCGTGATCGTCAAAGTGTACGTATTGAGCGGCGCCTCGGCGGGGCTGGCCGGCCTCATCACGACGGCACGCCTTGGCAGCGGGTCGTCGAACCAGGGCGTGGGCTTCGAGCTCGCGGTGATCGCGGCGGTCGTGCTGGGGAGTACGAACCTGTTCGGCGGGCGCGGCACCATACTCGGCACGCTGCTCGGCGCGCTCACGATCGCCGTGCTCGGCAACGGGTTGATTCTCGTGCACGTTTCGCCGTTCTACACGCAGATCATCCAGGGGGCGATCATGCTGTTCGCGATCTGGATGAACACGCGCATTTTCTCGCCGCAGCGCCGGCGCAAGGGCTGAGCGATGACGCGATCGAAACTTTCGTTCGGGCACGTCGATCCGCTGCCGGTGGGTGTCGACAGCGGCCAGGTGATGACGGTGCTGGGCCCCATTCCCGTCGCGCAGATGGGCGTCACGCTGATGCACGAGCACATCCTGATCGACGCCTCGGGCAAGTGGGTCGCGCCCGCGTGCTGCAGCCAGCGGCATATCGGCGAGCAGAAGGTGCATATCGGGATTCTCGGCGCGTTGCGCATGAATCCGCTGATGAACCGCGACAACTGCCAGTTGTTCGACGCCGACCTCGCCGCCGAGGAGTTGATGAAATTCCGCGATCTGGGCGGGCAGACGGTGGTCGATCCCACCAATCTCGGCATCGGCCGCGATCCGCTCGCGCTGCAGCGCATCGCGCGCCGCACGGGCCTGAACATCGTAATGTCGACCGGCTTCTATCTGGAGCCGTCGCATCCGGCCTGGGTGCGCGAGCGGGACGCCGACGCGCTTGCGGAGCAATTGATCTACGAAGTGGGCGGGGCCGGGCAGAAGCCCGAGGTGATCGCCGGGCTGATCGGCGAGATCGGCGTTTCGGCGGCGTTCACGGCCGAGGAGGAGAAGTCGCTGCGCGCGGCCGCGCGCGCGAGCGCGGCGACGCGGGTGCCGTTGTCCGTGCATCTGCCGGGCTGGGTGCGGCACGGGCACCGTGTGCTCGACATCGTGGAGCGGGAAGGCGCCGACCTCTCGCATACGGTGCTGTGCCACATGAACCCGAGCCATGCGGACGTGGCCTATCAGCACGCGCTAGCGCGGCGCGGGGCATGGCTCGAGTACGACATGATCGGCATGGACTACTACTACGCGGACGAAGATGCGCAGTCGCCTTCCGACGAAGAGAACGCGCGCGCCATCCGCGCGCTGATCGACGCCGGCTTCATCGGCCGCCTGCTGCTGTCGCAGGACGTGTTCCTCAAGATGATGCTCACGCGCTACGGCGGCTACGGCTATGGCTACCTCCTCGAGCACTTCGTGCCACGGCTGCGGCGCCACGGCGTAACCGACGCGCAGATCGAAACGCTGCTCGTGACGAATCCCGCCCGGGTGTTTTCGCGCGACCGTCCAGGTTGACGCGACGCCGGGGTTGACGGCGCACCCGCGCCATTCATCGAGATGCAATCACGCAGGTGCCGACGGCAAACGCGCCGCGGGCCTGCGTCCAAAGGAGATGCGAATGAAGAAAACCGTCCTGCTCGCCGGCGAATCCTGGACCAGCACGGCAACTCACGTCAAAGGCTTCGATCAGTTCGCCTCAGTGACGTATCACACGGGCTCGCAGCAGTTCCTCGCACTCTTCGAGGATTCCGGCTACGCGGTCACGCATATGCCGAGCCACGACGCGCAGACGCTGTTTCCGTCGACACTCGAAGGACTGCAGGCCTATGACGCGATCATCCTGTCCGATATCGGCGCGAACACGCTGCTGCTGCATCCGGACACGTGGGCGCAGAGCCGGCGCACGCCGAACCGCCTGAAGCTCCTGCGCGACTACGTGCAGGCCGGCGGCGGGCTCATGATGATCGGCGGCTACCTGAGTTTCCAGGGCATCAACGGCAGCGCGCGGTTTCGCAATACCCCTGTCGAAGCGGTGCTGCCCGTGCGCTGTCTGCCGTGGGACGACCGCGTCGAGGTGCCCGAAGGCTTCACGCCCGAGATCGTGGCGCAGCACCCCGTGATCGAAGGGCTCGGCGCCCACTGGCCGCATCTGCTCGGCTACAACGAAGTGGAAATCAAGCCCGATGCCACGCTGATCGCGACGGTGCCGGAGACCGGCCATCCGCTGCTCGCCGCGGGTCAGTACGGCGCGGGACGCACGCTCGCCTGGACGAGCGACATGTCCGTGCACTGGCTGCCGCCCGAGTTTTCCGCATGGGAAGGCTATGCGCGGCTGTGGCGCAACTGCCTCGACTGGCTGACGCCGGACACCGCGGGCTCTCGCAACAAGGCGGCGCAATGAGCCGGTCACGGCACGCGAGATTCGCTCATGACCGCCATTGATCCCGTCGTGCTGACGCGGGAGCTCGTCGCGTTCGAGTCGGTCAATCCGCCCGGCGACGAGGAAGCCTGCGCCCGCCATCTGGCCGGCGTACTGCGGGGGCTGGGGTTCGACGTGAGCCTGCATGCGTTCGGCGCCCGGCGCCTGAACCTGGTGGCGCGGCTGGCGGGCGACGCCGAAGGGCTGCCGCTCGGCTTCACCGGACATCTCGACGTGGTCCCGCTGGGCGCGGCGGCGTGGGAGCACGATCCGTTCGCGGGCGAAATCGCGGGCGGACGGCTGTACGGGCGCGGCACGAGCGACATGAAGGCGGGCATTGCCGCCTTCGTCGCCGCGTGTGCGGGCTCGCTCGATACGCTGCGGCGCGGGACGGGCGTGCACCTGATCCTCACGGGAGGCGAGGAGACTGGCTGCGACGGCGCCGAGGCGCTGCGTGCCGAGGGCGCCGGGTGGCTGCCGCCGCTCGGCGCGCTGATCGTCGGCGAGCCAACCGCCAACCGCGTTCTGCTGGGACACAAGGGCGCGCTGTGGCTCAGAGGCGTGGCGCACGGCGTGACCGCGCACGGCGCGATGCCCGAGCGCGGCGTCAACGCGATCCGCGTCGCCGCCGAGGCGCTCGCGAAGCTCTGGGATTTCAGCGTGGGCCCCGCGCACGAAGCGATGGGGGCGCCCACGCTGAACGTCGGCACGATCCACGGCGGCCTCAACGTGAACTCCGTTCCCGACCGCACCGAGTTCACGATCGATATGCGGACCGTGCCCGGCATCGATCACGCCTGCCTCGCGAGGGAGTTGCACGGTCGCCTCGCGCCGGTCGAACTGTCGCCGGTCATCGATCTGCCGCCGGTCTATTCCGAACCGTCGGACAACTGGATCGCGCGCGTGCTCGAACTCGCCCGGCCGTTCGACGAGATGCCGGCCGCCCCGCGCACGGCGCGCTATTTCACCGACGCGGCCGTGCTGAAGCCCGCCACGGCATGGCCGCCCACCGTTCTGCTGGGTCCGGGCGAGCCGGAGCTCGCGCACAAGACCGACGAGTACTGCCGCATCGACCGCATCCATGCCGCGGTCGATCTGTACCGCGTCATCCTCGACGACTGGGCGGCGCGCGGCCCATGACGAACGGCACTGGAGCGCGCGGCGGCGCGGGGGTCTGCGTGATCGGCAACGCGGCGATCGACATGACGTTGCGCGTCGCCGCGCTGCCGCAGCCGGGCGAGACCTCGCTCGCGCTCGACAGCACGCTCGACTTCGGCGGCAAGGGCGCGAACCAGGCGGTGATCGCGGCACGCGCCGGCGCGGCGGTTACGCTGCTGGCCGCCGTCGGCTGCGACGCGGAGGGCGCGCGGATCATCGCGATGCTCGAGCGCGAACACGTCGACACGCGCTACGTCGTGCAGCTCGACTGCGCGACCGACCTTTCGGTGGTCACCGTCGATGCGTGCGGCGAAAACACCATCGTGACCCGCAGCGACGCCGCGAACCGCTACGCGCCCGACGAGGACGCTCTCGATGCTTCGAGCCGCGTGGGCGACTGGATCGTGCTGCAGGGCAATCTGTCGCGTGCCGTGACCGCCGCGCTCCTGCGGCACGCCCGGCGGGGCGGGCGCAGGACACTGCTGAACCCCGGTCCTGCGCAGTACGACTGCCGTGCGCTGCTACCCGACGTCGATGTGCTGGTGGTCAACCGCGTCGAAGCGGCGGCGCTGTCCGGGCTGACCGATTCGCATCGCGCGGCGCAGGCGCTGCGGCGCGCCGGCGCGGCAAACGTGCTCGTCACCCTGGGGGCCGAGGGCATCATCTGGTGCCATGGCGACGGTGAGCCGGTCGATGTGCCGACGCTCCGGGCGGTGGCGGCGGTCGACACAGTGGGTGCCGGAGATGCGCTGTGCGGCATGCTTGCCGCGGCGCTCGCACGCGGCCTTTCGGTCGGCGATGCGCTGCCCGATGCGATGGCCGTAGCCGCGTACGTGGTGAGCCGCCGCGGCACGCAAGCCAGTTTCCCGGGCCGCGAGCTCATGAGCGAGCTGGCCACGTTTATTCGAACCCGTTGAGAGGGAATTTCCATGAGCACGCAGCAGGTAGTGGGGCGAGGCCGCACCGACAGTCTCGAACGGATTTTCGGGCGCTCGCGCGGCGTGGTGATCGGCGTCATTCATTGCCCTGCCTTTCCTGGCGCGCCGCGCTACGACGGGCGAGCGAGCGAGGTGCTTTACGAAGCGGCGCTTGCCGACGCGCGCGCCTATGCGCAGGGCGGCGTAGACGGCCTCATCGTTGAGAATCACGGCGACGTGCCGTTCTCGAAGCCCGACGACATCGGCCACGAGACCTCCGCGTTCATGGCCGTGGCGGCGGACCGGATCGGGCGCGAAACCGGTCTGCCCGTCGGCATCAACGTGCTTGCGAATGCGTCGATACCGGCCCTCGCGATTGCGGCTGCCAGCGGCGCGGCATTCGTGCGGGTCAATCAGTGGGCGAATGCGTACGTGGCCAACGAAGGCTTGATCGAGGGGGAGGCGGCGCGGGCGCTGCGCTATCGCGCGCAGCTTCGGGCCGACGGGATCCGCGTGTTCGCGGATGCCCACGTGAAGCATGGTGCGCATGCGATCGTCGCGGACCGGGCGCTCGAGGAGCTTGTGCGCGATGTCGAGTTTTTCGATGCGGATGCGATTATCGCCACTGGCCAGCGTACGGGGGATGCGGCCAGCGTCGAGTATCTGCGGCAGATTCGTGCGGCGACCCGTTTGCCGTTGCTGGTGGGCAGCGGTTGCACGGAGCACAACGTGGCGGAGATTTTATCGGTGGTCGATGCGGTGATCGTCGCGAGTTCGCTGAAGGTGGGAGGCGTGTGGTGGAATCCTGTCGATGAGGACAAGGTTCGGCAGTTTGTGCTGGCGGCGAGAGGAGGATGAGGGCCGGACAGAGCAACTTACCGACGCTCACGTCCTTGCCGTCATGCGGAACGAGCACCCCCAACCACGCGAAGTGTCGCGCAGCTATTCCCCGGCGGTCAGTTCGACTCGCTTGCGCAATTCCTTGGGCGCCTCCCAACCTAGCTGTATGGAAATCGAGAGCGCTTCTTCCTGCAACATGACTGCCCACTCTTGCAGGCGTTCGTCGGTGACACGCGGGCTCGGTCCGGACAGTCCAATTGCCGCCGCGACTGACCCATCGTGCTTGAAGATCGGAACGGCCAAACAACGCACGCCTACGCTGAATTCTTCATCGTCGTAGGCGACCCGGTGGGACGCGATCTGCTCCAGATCCCTTCCTACTGCCCTCGCGTCGGTGAGTGTGCGGCGCGTGAACGATTCCAGATGCAGGGTTCCAAGGAGTGACTGCCGTGCGGCCTCCGGCTGGAATGCGAGCAAGATCTTTCCAAGCGCGGTGCAGTGCAGCGGTGCAAGCGTGCCGATTGGGGCATCGATGCTGACTCCTCGCGAGGGTGCCGCTTGATCGATGTAAAGGGCGCGACCGCCAACCAGAACTGCAATGTGCGCGCACTCGCCGGAGCGGGCGGCAAGAGACTCGAGCGACCCTCGTGCGGCGTTGCGCAAGTTAATTCGGCGCAGAACCTTCTGACCAAGATGCACGAGCGTCAGACCCAGCATATAACTCTTGGTCACCGGATCCTGCGTAACAAAGCCCGATATTTCAAGCGTGCGCAACATCCGCGACACCGAAGCCTTGTCCATATCCAGTTGCCGACCCAATTCACTGACCCCGACCGGGCCGTCAACATCGGCGAGCGCTTCCATCAAACGAAGCGCTTTCGACACAGATCGAACTTCCATTTTTTCCTCACGAGCGCGCTGTGACGCAAATATGTTGCTGCTGATGATACACCTTGCCTTATCGTGCAACCAATTATTCGCTCGATTCGCTAAAAATATAATAAGGCGTTGATTATTGCACAACGAAAGAAAGATTTTTCGGCACCTGAGGCGATTGTTTTCGACTGTAAGCACCGTATAGCGCAGAAGCCAGGGTAATCCCCGCATCATTTTTCACGCAACGATGTTGACGATTGTGAAACGCGGCGACTATATTCAGTCCATCCGTTCCATCGGACGGTGTAAGGGCGACGAACAAGGGTGGAGAACCCAGCTAAGGAGACATTCATGATCATGGCATCGCGGAGAGGCGCGCTTCGGCGCGTATTTGGGGCAGCACTGTTGGCATGCGCAGCCTCGTGGGTCGTTCCGGCCTCGGCGCAGACGAAAGACATCACCATCGGAGTCTCGATTCCGACACTCGACAACCCATTCTGGGTTCGAGCCGTCAATTTCGCGCAATACGTCGCCCAGCAACTGGGGGCGAAGTTAGTTATCGTTGGCGCGCAAAACCGCGAAGACAAACAGATCAGCGACGTACAGTCGTTGGTGTCGCGTGGCGTGCAGGCGCTTGTCGTAACGCCGCAGTCGACTGCGAGTGCCCCAGGTCTGATCCGCATTGCGAATCGTGCTCATCTGCCGATCATGATTGTCGATCGCTACCCTGGCTTTGCCGCGGACAACGCGCAGGCGCCGTACCTCGGTTTCATCGGCCCCGATGATGTCTACGCCGGCCGCTCGATAGCGAACCACCTCATCGCCGCCGGCGCGAAGAAGATTGTGGCCATCGGTGGCTTGCCCGGCTCGTCGGTTGCAGAGGGCCGCAAGTCGGGGCTGGAGGAAGCGATCAAGGCGCATCCAGACGTAACGCTTGTGCAGTACGTAGGTCCAGGCGAATCGGAAGACTCGGGCTACAAGGCAATGCAGGACCTGCTTGCTGCTCACGGTAAAGGGCAGATCGATGGCGTATGGTGTTACAACGACGCGTTGTGCCTCGGTGCGTTCCGCGCGGTCCGGCAGGCTGGCCGCCAGGACGAAATCAAGCTCGCCGGCATGGACCTCGTGCCGCAGGCTGTCGATCTGATCTCCAAAAATACGAACTACATCTTTTCGACCGGCGGCCATTGGTTGCAGCTCGGTTTCGCCGTGCTGATCGCCTTCGACAAGGTGAATGGTCACGACCCGCTCAATACGAACATTCGTTTGAGCTTGCTCGACGTCGATTCGGGTTCGTTCGCAAAGTTCAAGCAACAATTCATCGATTCGCAACCGCCTTATAACGTCAAGGACTACTCACTGACGTTCAATCCGAAGGCGACCAGCCAGACCTTCCCTCTGAAGATTAAAGAGTAAAGCGATGTCTACGACGAACCCGTCCATTCCTGCAGTGCCCACTCCGAGGAAGCGTTTCGTGTACAGCGATTTTGTCGCTCACTACATTGCGTACCTCGCGTTATTTCTCGTTGTGCTGATCTTCGGTGTCCTTGCCCCCGACCGGTTCCTGACGTGGTCGAACCTGGGTACCGTGTTTCAGAACTGTGCGGTCCTGTGCGTGGTCGCGATCGGGCTGACGTTTGTGATCATCGGCGGCAGCATCGATCTGAGCGTCGGGTCTTCAATGGCACTCGCGGGCATTTTCGCAGCATGGGCAAGTCCGCAACTCGGGGTCTGGGCGTTCGTCGTTGCAATGGCGGTCGGCGGCGTGGTGGGTGCGGTCAACGGTGCGCTGTTCGTCGTCGGGCGCATCCCGTCGTTCGTCGTCACGCTCGGCATGCTCTCCATGGCACGGGGTCTCACCGTTATCCTGACGCAGGGCACACCGGTCTCTGTCGATCTCGCGAGCCCGTATAACGATCTCGGCAATCCGCCGGTACCGCTGATCATCATGGCGATCGCGGCAGTCGTAACCGGCCTGTTGCTGAAGTTCACGACGTTCGGCCGTTACGTGTTCGCGATCGGGGGAGACGAGGAAAAGACCCGCATTCTTGGAGTCCCGAACAGGGGCGTGAAGTTCGCAATGTTCGTTCTATGCGGCGTCATGGCGGGTGTGGGCGGCGGCATCCTCACCGCCCAGATCGGCTCGGGAAGTCCTACAACCGGGATTGGCTTCGAACTGCTTGCTATTTCCGCTGTGGTGATTGGCGGCACGCCACTGACCGGAGGCATGGGTTCGATCGTAGGGACGGTTGTCGGTAGTCTCGTCATGACCACGCTTGCCAACGGCCTTGTCATCGTCGGTGTGTCGACAAACGTGCAAACGGTGCTGACTGGAGCTGTGCTGGTGGCGTCCGTTCTTGTCTCTATCCGCCGCGGAAAGATTCGCATAATCAAATAAGGCTTCGGCCATCGGCAATACGAGCTATTTCCAATCCGGATTAAAAGGAATCCAAAATGAGCAATGAAAGGCAGTTGGGAATCGGACTGATTGGCGCCGGTACCATCATGCGGTTGAGTCACATCCCGACGGTGCTCAAGTCCGGCCTTGCGCGCCTGGTCGGAATCTATGACGCAGACCCGACCCGCGTCGATGGCTTGATCGCCGAGTTTGGCGCCGGACGCCGCTTCGACACCCTGGACGCCATGCTCGACAGCAGCGAGATCGACGCCGTCATCATCGCGACGCCGAACAACCGGCACGAAGAGGCAGCCGTCGCAGCGGCCAGGGCCGGGAAGCACATTCTGTGCGAGAAGCCTCTCGCCATCGAAGTTCAGCAATGTGCGCGCATGGTAGAAGCCGCCCGGCAGGCTGGCGTCGTGCTGCAGGTCGGCTTCAACCAGCGATTCTGGAGCCAGGTACAGATCGCCAGGACGCTCATTGATTCGGGATTCATCGGCGACGTTCATGCGTTCCGGTCCGTCTACTCGGAGAAGTCCACCGCGTATCCGGCGGCGTCCCGATATCGTTACGATCTGGCGCAGTCCGGTGGGGCCACGATCATCGACCTGACGATTCACCGTATCGATCTCGCACGGTATCTCGTGGGCGATTTCGCCGCGATTTTCGCCGAGCTGTCGCACCATGTGCTGCCGGAGAAGGCGGATGACAACGTGTGGTTGCTTGGGCGCTTCAAGAACGGGGCGCGGGGCTGCCTCTCCTCCGATCGCTATTCCCCGGCAATTGGCGACGGCACCGACATCTACGGGACGAAGGGCACGATCCACATCGCCAGCGAGACGCTGAATCCCTTCCACGCCGCGCCGCTCGCGGTGTACACCGAAAACAAGGCGAACGATCTGCCGGACGTATTGCGCGAGGCGCACTACCCCGAGGCCTGGTGGAACACCTTTGAGGGCGGCTGGATCAAGATCTTTCCGCCGCGCAAAAGTGCCTATGCAGGCCAGTTCGCGGCTTTCTGCAAAAGCATTACGGAAGGCGCGCCGGTTATTGCTTCCGGTATGGACGGCTTGCGGGCGCAGGAAGTGGTTCAGGGCGCCTACATCTCGGCAAATGACGGGGGCCGCTGGGTCGATCTTCCGCTGCCGGCCGACGCGCCGTTCAAGCTGCCCAGCTACTGATTAACAGCTAATTTCACCATGACGAGGCGGCACGCGTGTGCCGTCTTGAGGAAATCCATATGTACGCATCGTTCCATACGGTCGGTCTCCCCAGGCGGTCGTTGAAAGACGTGATCAAGGCAGTGAAGGACGCAGGCTATGCGGGCATTGAACTGAACGCGGAAACGCTGCCCTGGGCAGAAGCGCACATCACGCCGGCTACCCCGAAGGAGGAGCGCGAAGACATCCGTCGCGCCATCGCGTCCGCAAAGCTCAAGGTGCCGGCTATCGGTGCGCACATCCCGATGTTGCATCCTGAAGAAGCTCTACGCCGACAGGCAATCGACTTCATGAAAGGCTGCAACGATCTCGCCGTGGAAATGGGTTCGAGTTACGTCCATGTTCTCTCTGGCCCGCTTGCCGCCAACACGAGCCGCGAGATCGCATGGGGATGGTTCGCAGATGCGATTGGGGAACTTGTCGAGCATGCGTCGGAGCGCGACGTGCAACTGGGAATCGAAGCGATTGCCGGCCACATTTTCCACAGCGCTAAGGACTACGCAAGACTGGCGTCGGACCTGCCCGGGGTTCCGTTCAAGATCAACTTCGATCCGAGCCAGATCGTCGTTCAGGGCGCGAGTCCTTTCGAAATTGTCGACCGCTTCGCCGACAGGATCGCACACGTTCACATGAAAGACGGATCCGGTCGATTTCCCGATTTCGCCTTCCCTCCACTCGGCGAAGGCGAGATCGACTTCAAGGCGCTTGTCGATCGGCTTCGCGATGCCGGTTACGACGGCGCGCTCTCGATTGAATACGAAGCGCAGGTCTACGGCTTTACACGCACGGACGAACAAATCCTGGACGAGAGCCGGGCATTCCTCTCCAACCTGAGCGTTTGATTCGCTCTACAGGACGGATATCAAAATGAGTTCAGCTCAAGTTCAGCCTTTCCTCCAGATGCGCGGCGTGGGCAAGCGATTCGGGGGCGTCGAAGCGCTGCGTAACGTGGACCTCGATATTCGCGCGGGTGAAGTGCTCGGCCTGCTTGGTGACAATGGGGCTGGAAAGACGACCCTCGTCAAGGTGCTTTCGGGCGTGCATCAACTTTCCTCCGGGCAGATCTTGTGCCGGGGAGAGGAAGTGAATATTTCAGGGCCGAAGGCAGCGCACGCACTCGGAATCGAGACGGTGTTCCAGGACCTCGCGATGGTGCCGAATCTCGGCGTGACCGACAATTTTTATATCGGTCGCGAGATTACGACAACCATCGTTCCAAAACTGATCAAGGTGCTTCGCAATAAGGCAATGCACGCCGATGCCCGCGCGACGCTTGATCGTCTTCATATCCACATCCCGTCGCTCAAGGTCTCGGTTGATAGTCTCTCCGGCGGCCAGCGCCAGGCAGTGGCAATCGCGAGAGCGATCCGATGGAAGGCGAATCTGGTTATTCTCGACGAGCCGACAGCGGCGCTCGCGGTGCCCGAGCAGCGCAAGGTGCTTGAACTGACCCGCAAGCTCGCGGATGAAGGCGTTGCCGTTGTGTACATCACGCACAATATGCTCGATGTTCTCGAGGTCACGGATCGCATCGCAGTGATGTACCGCGGTCAGAAGGCAGGCGAACTCCTGACCTCGAAGACAAACCAGACCGAGATCGTCGAGATGATCATGTCCGGGCGAGGGAAGCAATCATGACGTTTCCGGAAGCTTCGACTCTGACACAGCAGCAGGAGCCGCACGCGCTGGACAACGACGTAACGCGGCAGGCGAGGGCGCGTGCACGCGCGATCGCCAGGGCGGGCGGGCTGAAGGAGGCACTGGAGTCAGGAGCCCTGGCGGGATCGCTCGACGTCACCGTGTCGGAAGCACTCGTGCTCGCGCTGCTGCGCCAGGGTGTGTCCAAGTATCTGGGCATCCTGGGGCACGGCACGACCGACCTGGGCGAGATCCTGCGCGCGTACACCGAAGAGGGCGTCACGCGCTTTTTCCAGTGCCGTAACGAGGTCGCGATGGCACACGCGGCCACGGCGCTGGCCTGGGCATTCGGTGAGACGCCCGCGGTGGTCACGTCGATCGGCCCGGGCGCGCTGCAGGCGTTCGCGGGCTCGCTCGCGGCCGCCTCCAACGGGGTCGGCGTGTACCACATCTACGGCGACGAGACGACGCACGGCGAAGGCTACAACATGCAGCAGATCCCCACGCGCCGCCAGAGCCAGTTTCTGCGCATTGCCGAGACGATGAGCGGCGCGTACACGCTGCACACGCCCGAGGCGCTGCGCGAGGCAATGCGCCGCGGCACGGAGACGGTACACCGTCCGTACTTCGCGGGGCCGTTCTTCCTGATGCTGCCGATCAACGTGCAGCCCAAACGCATGCAGTTGCGCCTCGATGCGCTGCCCGAGCGTATCGAGATGCCGGTGGTCGCGCCTGCGGAAGACGCTGCCTACGATTCGGCCTGCGATCTGATCGCGCAGCACGAGCGCATCGTGATCAAGGCAGGCGGCGGCTCGCGTCGCCATGGCGAGCAGATGGCACGGCTCGCGGACGCAGTGAACGGCGCGGTGGTGCTCTCGCCGGGCTCGGTGGGCGTGCTGCCCGACGCGCATCCGCGCAACATGCACGTGGGCGGCAGCAAGGGCTCGATCTCGGGCAACCACTCCATGGAGAGCGCCACGCTGCTGATCGCGGTGGGCTCGCGCGCGGTGTGCCAGGCCGACTGCTCGGGCACGGGTTATCCGCAGGTCGGGGCGGTCATCAACATCAATGGCGACGTCGACGACGCCAATCACTACAACCACACGGTCGGACTGACGGGGGACGTGGGTGCGGTCATCGACGGACTGGTCGCAGCGCTCAGGCGCCGCAACGTATCGAAGCCTGTCTCGAACGCCTGGGTCGAGGCATGCCAGGCGAAGAAGGCCGAGTGGAACGCACTGAAGCGCGAGCGCGTGGCGGGCGTGACGCTGCAGGACGAGGTGTGGGGGCGCAAGGTGCTCACGCAGCCGAGCGCGGTGCACGCGGTGTCGTCGTTTGCGAACCGCGTGGGGGCGATCAAGCTGTTCGACGCGGGCGATGTGCAGGCCAATGGCTTCCAGTTGGTGGAAGACGACCGCGCGGACCAGACGTACACGGAAACGGGTGCCTCGTACATGGGCTTTGCGTCGAGCGGCATGCTGGCCGGCGCGCTCGCGGAGCAGCCCCGCTACATGGTCGGCTTCACGGGCGACGGCTCATTCATGATGAATCCGCAGATCCTGATCGACGCGGTGGTGCACGGCACGAAGGGGATGCTGGTGATCTTCGACAACCGGCGCATGGGAGCGATCTCGTCGCTGCAGGCTTCGCAGTACGGCCCGGACTTCGGCACGAATGACCCGGTGCAGGTGGACTTCGTCGCGATGGCCAACTCGGTCAAAGGCGTGAAGGGTATCTTCGGCGGCTACACGCTCGGCGAGCTGGATGCGGCGCTGGAGGAGGCTTATCGTCACGACGGCCTGTCGGTGGTGCATGTGCCGGTGTACTGGGGCCACCAGGACGAAGGAGGCATGGGCGCATACGGTCGCTGGAACGTCGGGCCGTGGGTCGACGATGTCGAAAAGCTCTACGCCCAGCAGACAATCTAGATCAGACATTGAGAAGGCAACCGTGTATCAACGATATGGACTGTTTATCGACGGTGAATGGCGTCAGGCTTCGTCTGGAAATACGGAGCCGGTGCTGAATCCGTTCGACGGAAGTGCGCTCGGCGAGATTCCCTGCGCCGACGCACGTGATCTCGACGATGCGTTGAATTCGTCTCAGAGCGGCTTCCGCACATGGCGGGCCGTGAGTGGCTGGGAGCGTGCGGCGTTGCTGAGCCGCGTGGCAGCGGAAATCCGTGCTCGCGCTGATGAAGGCGCTCGCATGATGACGCTCGAAACGGGCAAGCCGCTCGCGGAAGCCCGCGGTGAGTTCAACGCCATGGCCGAGCAATTCGACTGGTATTCCGGCGAAGCATGCCGCGTTTTCGGTCATACTCTTGACGGGCGCGATGCGAACACGCGTCTTCACGTGCGCTTCGATCCGGTCGGCCCCGTGGCAGCATTCACGGCATGGAATTTTCCGGGATTGCTGCCCGCGCGCAAGATCGCACCTGCACTCGCAGCGGGCTGCTCGATTATCGTCAAGCCGTCGGAAGAGGCCCCGTTTTCAACGTACATCATGGTCGAGGCAGTGCGTGCCGCCGGTCTCCCAAAGGGTGTGCTCAATGTGGTTACCGGCAAGTCGACCGACATCTCGGCGCACCTGATCGCTTCGCCAATCGTCCGCAAGGTCAGCCTCACCGGCTCGGTGCCTGTCGGCAAGATTCTTTTGAAGTTGTGCGCGGACGGCATGAAGCGCGTGAGCATGGAGCTTGGCGGTCACGCCCCGGTGCTGGTATTTGATGACGTTGATCCCGTTGAAACTGGCACGCTCTGTGCGCGCACGAAGTTTCGCAACGCGGGTCAGGTCTGCATTTCGCCTAGCCGCTTCTATGTTCATGAGAGCATCAAGGCATCGTTCGAAAAGGCAATGGCCGATGTCGCGAAGTCGCTGCGTCTGGGCAATGGTCTCGACGCGTCCACGGAATTCGGTCCGATGGCCAATGCGCGCGGTCGCGAACGCGCGGTCAGCATGGTCAGCGATGCGGTGTCCAGGGGCGCAACCTTGCAGGCCGGCGGCTCGATCCCCACGAGCTTCCCGAGCGGCGGCTTCTTCTTTGAACCGACGGTTCTGGGCGATGTGCCGGAACACGCGGAAATCATGACGGCCGAGCCGTTCGCGCCGGTCGCACCGGTTGCGAGCTTCAAGACGTTCGACGAAGTGATCGAGCGCGCCAACAACGTGCCCTTCGGTCTCGCCGCCTATGTGTTCACCAGTTCGCTCGGCACGGCAACGCGAGCGAGCGAAGCGCTCGAGGCAGGCATGGTCGGTGTGAATGACATGCTGCTTGCGTCGGCCGAGGTTCCGTTCGGCGGTGTGAAAGAAAGTGGCATGGGTCGTGAAGGCGGTCAACTGGGCATGCGCGACTACCTGGAACCCAAGTACATCAAGCTTCGTATTCAGTGAGTTGGCGATGAGCGAGCAAAACAGCAAGAAGGATTCTGTCCAGCCGGTGGGTTTCGCCCGCGGCCTGACTAACTACGGTGACCGCGAATTCAGCGTCTATCTGCGTCGCACGTTTGCAAGTTCGATGGGCTACAGCCGCGAGATGCTGGACCGTCCCATCGTCGGCATCGCGCATTCGGCCAGCGGCTTCAACAACTGCCATCGTCACTTTCCCGAGATGATCGAGGCGGTGAAGCGCGGCGTCCTCGCAGCGGGCGGCCTGCCCATCGAGTTTCCGACGATCTCGCTCGGTGAGACGTTCCTTACGCCCACGAGCCTGAAATTCCGCAATCTCATGTCGATGGACGTTGAGGAAATGACCCGGGCGCAGCCGATGGATTCTGTGGTCCTGCTTGGCGGATGTGACAAGACTGTTCCAGCGCAGTTGATGGGAGCAGCATCGGCGAATATCCCGGCCATCCAGCTCGTGGCGGGTCCGATGTCGACCAGCCGTCACCGTGGCGAACGTCTTGGCGCCTGCACAGACTGTCGTCGATTCTGGGCCAGGTTCCGCGCCACCGAAATTGACGCGAATGAGATCAACACGGTCGAGCGACGTCTCGCGTCCACGGCAGGCACCTGCGCGGTAATGGGCACGGCCAGCACGATGGCGATCATCGCCGAGACGCTCGGGATGATGCCGGCGAACAGCGCGGCATGCCCAGCGGTAGACGCCGACCGTCTGCGCATCGCAGAGGAAACCGGGCGTGTGGCTTTCAACCTCATCGCAAACCCGATCCGCCCGAGTGAGATCGTCACCGAGAAGTCGGTGGAGAACGCGCTTCGCGTGCTGCTCGCAATCGGTGGCTCGACCAATGCCGTAATTCACCTCACGGCGATCGCTGGCCGTCTCGGCATCAAGGTAGACCTGAATCGATTGAATCAGTTGAGCGATACGACGCCCGTGCTCGTCGACTTGAAGCCGACCGGCCAGTACTACATGGAGGACCTGTACGCAGCGGGCGGCGTGCCTGCCATCCTCCGCGAGATCAAGCCGCTGTTGCATCTGGACTGCCGCACGATCACGGGCGAGACGCTGGGTGACCGATTGAACGACGTCGGCTGGGTCGATCATGCCGTGGTCAAACCCTCCTCCGAGCCGGTGCGCGAGACCGGCGGTCTCGTTGCGCTGTTTGGCAACCTCGCACCGCGCGGTGCGATCCTCAAGCGCTCGGCTGCTGATCCGAAGCTGTTTGAAAAGGAGGGGCGTGCAGTGGTGTTCACATCGCTGCAGGATGTCGCTGATCGCATAGACAGTGATGAACTCGATGTGACGGCCGACGACTTCCTTATCCTGCAGAACGCCGGCCCAACGAGCGATGCCGCCATGCCGGAAGCAGGTTACCTCCCCATTCCTGGCAAGCTGGCGCGCGCCGGCGTCAAGGACATGGTCCGCATGTCGGATGCTCGCATGAGCGGTACCGCATACGGAACGATTGTTCTGCACATCACGCCGGACTCCGCTTCGGGCGGCCCGCTCGGACTGGTCCGCAACGGCGACCGGATTCGCCTGAGCGTCGCAAATCGCTCGCTGGAACTGCTCGTTTCGGACAGGGAACTCGATCGTCGGCGCGCCGAACAGCCGCCGCGTCCCGAGTCGACGGTCAAGCGCGGCTACGCGAAGCTGTATGAGCGCGAGATTCTCCAGGCTGATGAAGGCTGCGACTTCCAGTTTCTGAAGTAAGCCGGGCTGTGCATCGCTGACGCCTTTGAAGCGTTCGATGCTGCGTATCTCCCGCAGCGGATTTTCCTGACGCAGAGCGCATCCGAACGGATCGACCAGATTCGGCAGTCGCTAGCGAGTAGCGCAAACCTGTTTAACCTGGTGATATCGCGACAGCAAAATAGGACCGAAAAGTGGATAGAAATCGAGCTGCGCGTCTCGACGGAAGTTGCCTCAACCATGGCAGAGCTTGAGCGCGATTTGCGTGCGTTGATGGGCGACGCCGAAACGCAGGCTGGTTGACACAGGAAAACGTATAGAGGGAATACAGGTGACGAGGATCAGCGAAACCGAATGGCAGGCCAGGTTAAAGCAAGCCGAGAGCCTTGCAGAAGCCGGCACTGAATATTCGAGCACGCTGCGCGTGTGGGCCGAGTCGGACGAATCAGAACCGGTGCTCGCTCGATGGCTGGTATCAGGCAACCCTTCGTTGTCGCTCAGTGCAATATCGCTGATAGCGAGGACCCGGACGAACCTCGAAAGTCACGCCGACCATCTGATCGGGCGTTTCAACGCGCAATTGTCCCTTTCGGCAGCCTCTCCTGAGGATGGCCTGGATGCCGCCACGGGGCGACACAGCGGCTGGGCTCCGGCTGTCTATTCGACTCTGAAGGCTTACGTCTGGGGCGACAATGTGAGCTTAAGAGAGCGGCGAGCGGTGAGAACGGATGTGTCCGTCGGCCGGGAAGGACGTACGCCCTTTACGATGCCGAGTTTCCGCTGGGATCTTGAAGATCGATGTCACTTCATGTAGAAGTCAAAATCCCCGGTGTAGATCTTGATGCGCAAGTCGATTTCGCTGCCGTCGTCCAAGGTAAAGGTGGTGGCTGCTGCGCCGCTAACTCCGCATTTTTCGAGTTCAATTTTCAGGTTCTCTCTGTTGGCGGAAAGTTGAGCATTTTTTAGCCAAGACACCACGGAGTCTTCTTTGAGTAATTCACCGAAGTAGACCCCGTTGCGTCCCTGCCGCTTCAATTTCAGTGCGGCAGCCATACAGACGTCGAGAATGGACCCTTGGAGTATGGTCCTTTGGGCTTCCGATGGCGGTGGCTCGGCGACCTCGACATCGGCTGAAAACACTTCTCGTAAAATAGGCGCTACGACCTCGGAGTAATACTTGTCGAAGTCGCTCAAAAAATCCCGGGTCGCAATGTCCGTCGAGGCGATTTCTCTGGATTTTCCGGCCTGATGGATTTGAAAATTTCCACTCTCAGTGTCGAAGCGGATCAGAAACAGAGAAAAGATCTTTCCGTTCTTGATGAGAACGTAAAACATCATCGGAACCTGAATCTGATCCGGCTCAATTCCTCCCTGCGTGACCGACTTCATGAACGCATCCAGATGAGCACGATTTTCCCTGGAAAGGTCGTAAGCTGAAGTCTCATCGGTCCATTGGGTCTTCGTCAGGTTACTGAAGATGTCGTGATCGAATTCGCGGCCGAAAATCTGCTTTCGGTAGTCCCATAGTAACTCTTGGGCGAAGTCATATATTGAAATGGCGTCACGGAATTTGGCTTCCACAAAATGGTGGTCGTGCTTCTCGTGACCGATCAGCAGGTCGGGCAATCTCCCGATGTAGTTCTGGATCTTGTTCACGTTGCTGCCGCCGGACTGGCCTCGGAAGCGTGAAGACCGATTGGCGAATTGAGTCGCGAAGTGTTCAACGCCCGCGTTCTCGATTTGGAAGCCCATCGCTGCAAAATGATTCTTACAGACAGCTTCTACGATATCCCCTTTTATGCGTCGGATCCGGTAGTGGTCCATCGATGTTCTTGGTTCGCTATGAAAAGACATGGCACTAATTTTTACTCCTGGATCATATCACGCAGTACCACCTCGGCTCATGCCGAACGCTAGCCAGTCAACGCGTTGCCCAGAAAGAGGGGGCAGACCAGGTTTTGCCGTAATTGACTGCTTTTTCTACGTCCTTGAGGAATGCGTTTGCCTTGTCTTGTCGAGCGTGTCCAACATGCTGACGGATCACTGCACGTAAGGCACGGATGGAGGCCGTGACGTGAGGTATTTCTGCCGTCAGCTTGTCCATATGGCGTCGTCGGTCAACTTCGACGAGCGGCGGCCGCTCTGGGTAGACACGCAGACTGCGAAGACGATCCATTGCGGCGCGACCCCGCTTTCAAGATGTCCTGACTCCAGGCGCACGTTGCTCCCCGGTAAGCCGGCGCGGTCAGATTCCCGTTGCAAGGTCGCGGCATTTGAGGCAAAATCTTGCGTCGTTGTATCTGGGCAATCGAACTAGTGAAAAGCCTTGGCCAGCAAGGCAGGCAAGGGGGGCCTGGAACCCCTCGGCACCACCAGTTTCCACGGTTTTCCTGTCAGGCACGTGAAGTCAACCGCGCGTGCAGGTAGTACCGCACGGAGCGGTAGTTCAGTTGGTCAGAATACCGGCCTGTCACGCCGGGGGTCGCGGGTTCGAGCCCCGTCCGCTCCGCCAGATCAGTAGAAGGCGAACCGAAGGCAAACTGCGGTTCGCCTTTTTTATTGTCCTCTGAGGTAATATCGGGCGTTCTGTTTTTGGCGCTCTTTTTGCTCCTTCACGCATGCTCGACTTTTTCCGCAATCACAAACGGCTGATGATGTTCATGCTGATCCTGGTGGTCCTGCCAGGGCTCGGCTTCGTCGGCATTCAAGGTTTCCGCGGCTTCTTCGACGAAAGCGCGAACGTCGCCAGCGTGAATGGTCACAAGATCACCCGCGCCGAGTACGACAGCGCGGCGCGCCAGCAGCTCGATCAGGCGCGCCAGGTCATGGGCGCGAACTTCGACGCGAGCCTCTTCGATACGCCGGAGCATCGCAAGGATATTCTGGACGGCCTGATCCAGCAGCGCGTACTCGCGGATGAGACGCAGCGTCTGCATCTCACGGCGTCCGACGACGCCGTGCGCCGCACGCTGCTCGCCGATCCGGTGATCGCTTCGCTGCGCAAGCCCGACGGTTCGATGGACCTCGACCGCTACAAGCAACTGCTCGCGATGCAGGGCATGACGCCCGAGCAGTACGACGAGCGCGTACGCTATGGCATCGCGATGCAGCAGTTGCCCGGTGCGGTGATCGACAGTGCGTTCACGCCGAAGTCGCTCGCCCAGCATCTGATGGCGCTCTCGGAGCAGCAGCGCGAAGTGCAGGGTCTCGCGTTCCACGCCAGCGACTATGCTGCCAAGGTTCAGCCCACCGACGCGCAACTGCAGGCTTACTACGACGCGCACAAGAGCGACTTCGCAACGCCCGCCACGGCGCAGATCCAGTACCTGGTGCTTTCGGCGGCCACGGTGGCGGCGAACGTGCAACCGAGCGATGCCGATCTTCAGCAGTACTACAACGACAACATCGCGCATTACCGCACGGACGAAGAGGTGCGCGCGAGTCATATCCTGATCGCGGTGCCGAAGGATGCCAGCGCGGCCGACCGCAATGCGGCCAAACAGAAGGCCGAGTCGATCCTGGCTGAAGTGAAGGCGCATCCCGACCAGTTCGCGCAGATCGCACAGAAGGAATCGCAGGACCCGGGTTCGGCGGCGAAGGGCGGCGACCTCGGCTACTTCGGGCGCGGCATGATCGCGGGCGGACAGGCTTTCGACGATGCCGTGTTCAAGCTCAAGAAGGACGAGATCAGCGACGTGATCCAGTCGGACTTCGGCTATCACATCGTCAAGGTTACGGATATCAAACCCGCCACGACCAAGCCGTTCGGCGACGTGAAGGCGTCGATCGTCAACGACGTCAAGGCGCAGCAGGCCGGCAAGCTTCTCGTCGACGACTCCGATGGCTTCAGCTCGCTGGTCTACGAACAGTCGAAGAGCTTGCAGCCGGCTGCCGACAAGTACAAGCTGACGCTCCAGACGGCCACGGTTACGCCGAAGCCGAACCCCGCGCTGCCGCCGGACAGCCCGCTGAACAACCAGAAATTCCTCGACGCCGTGTTCGGGAACGATTCGGTGAACCAGCACAACAACACGCAGGCAATCGACGTCGGCAACAGCACGCTGATCTCGGCGCACGTGACGAGCTTCCAGCCTGCGGCCACGCCCGCATTCGCCGCAGTCAAGGACGCCGTGCGCCAGAAGGTGGTGGCGGAGCAGGCGGCCGAACTTGCGCGCAAGGATGGCGAAGCGAAGCTCGCCGATCTGCAGAAGTCGAAGGCGACTGACGGGTTCTCGTCGGCGGTGAAGGTCTCGCGCAACGATGCGCAGGGGCTGCCCCCCGCCGCGCTCTCCGCCGTCTTCAAGGCCGATTCGCAGAAATTGCCGGCCTACGTCGGCGTGGATCTCGGTGCCGACGGTTATGCGATCTACCGCGTGAACTCGATCGCGCAGGGCCCCGCAGTGGAAGGTCCGCGCCTTGCCGCCGCGCAGCAGCAGCTCGCCCAGATGATCGGGCAGTCGCAGGGCCAGGCTTATCTCGACGCGGTGCGCGACCGCTCGAAGGTCAAGTACTACGGGTCGCTCGGCGCCTCCGGTCAGGCGGGCGACGGGCAGTAAGCAACCTCTAAGCCGTCCCGGGCTGGCATGCATGAACAAAGCCCCGCAGTCGAACTGCGGGGCTTTGTTTTTTGCGGTCGTTGCGAGAGGTGAAAGAGGCGGTGCAACGGTCGTCAGAGGCAGGCGCTGATGTCGCCCGTGGCGCCGCTGTCCGCGCCGGCGCCCGCGCGCAGGCCCACCCAGGTCTTGCCGCTCGAGGACCAGGCGGGGCGAACGATCGCGGCGCCGCCGTTTGGCGGCTGCTGGCCCGGCATGTAGACGTCGGCGGCCTGGTCGTTTGCGACGACCGTTTGCGTCACGACCTGTTGCTGCGAGCGGTCGGCCCACTTCTGCGCGATGCATTGCGCCACGGCCCCCGGCGGCTGCTGGCTCGTGCCCACGGACTGCGTGCCGCTTGGGATCGGCTGGTTCGCGCAGGCACCGAGTGCTGCCGTTATGACAATAAGAGGTAAATATTTCACGCTTGACTCCCTCCAGTCAGGGTCGATCGGAATCGGACGCATGCCGCTCGTCCGGCAAAGGTTCCATGACCGATTCGCCGGGGCCCGGAGCCGCAAGACGCCGCTTGACGTCCTGCTCCGGCTAGCGCCGGGCACCGCTCTCCAGCAGCGGCTTCAGCGTCGGCCACACGTTATCGAGAAGCAATGACTGTGCCTGCTGGGTGGGGTGGATCTGGTCGGACTGGAAGAGGTCGGGTTTGTCGGCGAGCCCGGCAAGCAGGAACGGGACCAGCGGCACGTTCAGTTCCTTCGACAACTGGCCATACAGGCCATGGAATTTCTGAGTGTAGTCGGGGCCGTAATTGGGCGGCACGTACATGCCCACGAGCATCGGCTTCGCGTTGCCCTTGCGGACTTCGGCGATGATGGCGCGCAGGTTGCTGTCGGTGGTGGAGAGCGGTACGCCGCGCAGCGCGTCGTTGGCGCCCAGCTCGACGATCACGATGGCGGGCTTGAGGCGTTGCATCACGAGCGGCAGACGCGCGAGGCCGCCGCTCGTGGTGTCGCCGCTGATGCTCGCGTTCGCGACGCTATAATCGATTCGGTCGCTGGCCAGCCGCTCGCGCATCAGCGCGACCCACCCGGTGTCGCGAGGTAGTCCGTATTCGGCGGAGAGACTATCGCCGAGCACGACGATCATGGGCTTCGCGGCGTTGACCGCGGTTGGCGCCGCAGTCGGTGCCGTAGCCGCGCAGGCCGCCTGGGCGGCGAGGGCAAGACCGCTTGCGGCGAGTCCGGCGGCGAGAAATGCGGAGAGCGATGTGGAAAGAAGCGCGGCGAAGCATCCGGCGAGTTGGGTGCGTGCGGAGGAAAATGCGCTGCGAAGCGCCTTGACGGCTAACCTGTGCTTGATCATGTGCGAATGAATAGCGATCCAGTCATCGAAGTGCGGGGGTTGTGCAAGCGGGTCACCGATGCCACCGGTGAGCTGACGATCCTCGAGGGCATCGACCTCACCGTTGCCGCCGGCAGCAGCGTGGCGATCATCGGCGCGTCGGGCTCGGGCAAGTCTACGCTGCTCGGCCTGCTAGCGGGGTTGGACAGTGCGAGCGCGGGCTCCGTTCGGCTGCTGGGCCAGGAGCTGACCGGGATGGCCGAGGATCAGCGTGCGGCGCTGCGCAACGGCTCGGTGGGTTTCGTGTTCCAGTCGTTCCAGTTGATGCCGCATCTCACGGCACTCGAGAACGTTGCGCTGCCGCTGGAACTGCAGGGCGGCATGGCCTCGCGCGAGGCCTATCTGCGCGCCCGCGCGCTGCTCGAACGTGTCGGCCTCGGCCAGCGCACCGCGCACTATCCAAAGCTGCTTTCCGGCGGCGAGCAGCAGCGCGTGGCGCTCGCTCGCGCGTTCGTCACCCACCCGTCCGTGCTCTTTGCCGACGAACCGACGGGCAGTCTCGACGCCGCCACGGGCCATGCCGTCATCGACCTGATGTTCGAGATGAATCGCGCGAACGGTGCGACGCTCGTTCTGGTCACGCATGACATCGATCTTGCGCGCCGCTGCGATAGCACGGTGACGATCGAGGCAGGCCGGCGCGTGATGCCTGGGGCGCTGGATGCCGGTGCGCGCACGTCCGGCCAGGTCGAGGCGGGCCGCTAGGAAACGAGGCACAGGGCGCGCCCTTGTGCCTCAGTTCCGTTCTCAGCGCTTGAGCGCGGCGCGTGCCCGTGCGATCAGCGCGGCCGTCGACGAATCGTGCGCCTTCACGTCGCCCGGCGCGGCCGTGAGGTCGGCCTCCACCACCTTGCCCAGAATCTTGCCGAGCTCGACGCCCCACTGGTCGAACGGGTTGATATCCCACACCGTCGCCTGCACGAGCACCTTGTGCTCGTAGAGCGCGATCAGCGCGCCGAGCGAGCGGGCCGTGAGCGCGTCCACGAGCAGCGTCGTGGTCGGGCGGTTGCCGGGGAACATGATGTGCGGCACGAGTTCGGGCTTGTCCGGGCCGGCGATCTTCCTGGCTTCTTCCTCGGTGCGGCCGAGCATCATCGCCTCGCTTTGCGCGAAGCAGTTCGCGAGCAGCTTCGGGTGATGATCGGCAAGCGGATGCTCGGGCGTGAGCACGGCAATGAAGTCGATCGGCACGATCGTCGTGCCCTGGTGAAGCATCTGGAAGAACGCGTGCTGGCCGTTCGTGCCAGGCTCCCCCCACGTAATCGCCGAGGTCGCGTAATCGACGAACTTGCCGTCGAGGCGCGCCTGCTTGCCGTTGCTCTCCATTTCGAGCTGCTGCAGGTACGAAGGCAGATAGTGCAGCGCCTCGGAGTACGGCGCGACGAGATAACTCTGCGAACCGAAGAAGTTGCGATACCAGATGCCGATCATGCCGAGCAGCACCGGCAGGTTCTTTTCGAGCGGGGTCTCGCGGAAGTGCTTGTCCATGTCGTGCGCGCCCGCGAGCAGCTCGTCGAACTGCTGCGGCCCGATCGCGATCATGATCGAGAGGCCCACGGCCGACCACAGCGAGTAGCGGCCGCCCACCCAGTCCCACATCTCGAACACGTTGTCCTTTGCGATGCCGAACTTCACGACCTCGGCCGGATTGGCCGAGACGCCGACGAAGTGCTTCGCGAGCGCGCTTTCGGGGCAGCCGTGCTTGACGAACCAGTCGCGCATCGAACGCGCGTTCGTCATGGTTTCGAGCGTCGTGAAGGTCTTCGAGACGATGATGGCCAGCGTCTCTTCCGGATCGATGTTTTCGATGACGCGCCACAGGTCCGCGCCGTCGACGTTGGAGACGAAGTGCGACGTGATCTCGGGCAATTCGAGGTGCTGGAGCGCGTGCACGACCATCTTCGGCCCGAGGTCCGACCCGCCGATGCCGATGTTCACGACGTGACGGATGCGCTTGCCCGTATAGCCGGTCCAGGCGCCGCTGCGCACGGCGTCGGCGAATTTCGCCATTTTTGCGCGCTCGGCGAGGATCTGCGTATGGAAGGGCGCGTCGGGCTCGGTCGCGCGCAAGGCCGTGTGCAGTGCCGCGCGGCCTTCCGTCGGGTTGACGATCTCACCCGCGAACATGGCGTCGCGGCGCGCCTCGACGCCGGCCTCGCGGGCGAGCTGCACCAGCAGCTTCAGCGTGGCGTCGGTGATGCGGTTTTTCGAGAAGTCGGCCGCGAGGCCGCCGCCCGCGTACGTGTAGCGTTCGGCGCGGGTGGGCGCGGGGTCGTTGGCGGGCGCGAACCAGTCACGCAGGCGTTCGTTGCGGATCTGTTCGTAGTGCGCCTGAAGCGCGGACCATGCAGGGAGGGGATTCGTCATGTTCGTCTGGCGGGGAAGAACGAATGGAGAACGCGCGGGCGCGAGGTCGCCGGTGAGGCAGGCGAAGGCTGTACGCGCCGCAGGGATGCGAGCCCGCGTCCAATGGATTTTGGGCTACGCGGTGAATCAGTATAGCGGTCCCGCGCGTGCCTGCGCGAAGCGTGTCCCGCGCACGGTCGTGCGTTTTGCAGGCAACAGCCGCGAACGTCAGCCACGCGACGAGTAGAACAGCCGGTTCATCAGCCGCCGCACCGCCGGCGCCAGTTCGCCTGCCGTGAGACCCGCGGGGCCGGTGCCTTCGGCGCTGAGCGTGTCGGCGGCGAGCCCGTGCAGCCAGACGCCCGCGAGCGCCGCTTCGAACGGTGGCAGGCGCTGCGCGAGCAGGGCGCCGATCAGGCCGCCGAGCACGTCGCCCGTGCCGCCTGTCGCAAGCCCCGCATTGCCGGTGGGGTTGACGGCAACGCGGCCGTCCGGCGCCGCAATGACCGTGCCGCTGCCCTTGAGCACGGCCACGGCGGCGAGGCGGGCCGCCAGCGCGCGTGCGGCGGCGAGGCGGTCGCGCTGGACCGAGGCCGTTTCGGTGGCCAGCAGGCGCGCTGCCTCAAGCGGATGCGGCGTGATCACGCACGGTAGGGTGCGGGCGGCGGCGCGCGCCGCGAGGGCTTCGTCGCGGGCCACGAGGTTGAGTGCGTCGGCATCGAGCAGAACGGGGGCGTCGAGCTGCAGGATCTGGTCGACGAGACTGCGGGCCGAGGCGCTGCCGCCCATGCCGCAGCCCGCGGCGACGGCGTCGAGCGTGCCGAGCGCGAGCTTGCCTGCGGCATGCAGCATCAGTTCGGGATGCGGCGGATCGTAGGGTGGCGCGTCGCTGCCGATGAAGCCCACGTGCACCTTGCCCGCACCCGTCAGCAGCGCGGCGCGCGCGGCGAGGATGGGCGCGCCGCACATGCCGGTGTCGCCGCCGATCACGGCGAGCGTGCCGTACGTGCCTTTGTGCGTCGAGTAGTCCCGGGCGGGCAGCGAGGGGGCGAAGAGCGACGGGGCGTTCAGGCGTGCCGGGCCTGGGGCATTCGGTGCATCAATGCCCGCTGTGACACCGATCGGCGCGACAGTCACGGCACCCGCGTAATCGCGGCCCTCGCCGGTGTAGAGGCCGGGCTTGGCCGCGATGAAGGTGACCGTGTGCGTTGCGCGCACGGCGGGGCCGGTGCCGACCACGTTGCCGGTGTCACTGTCGAGGCCGCTCGGCACATCCAGCGCGAGCACGTGGCCGTCACTGCGCGCCCTGGCCGAGAGGCGCGCGGCGAGACCGGCGAAGACGCCTTCGAGGCCGCGCGCGAGCCCGATGCCGAACATGCCGTCGACGAGCCAGCCGTAGGCGTCGAACGCATCGGGCGGCACGGCGCCGATGGGCACGCCAGCCGCGCGGGCTTCGGCCAACGCCCAGCAGGCGTCGTCCGGCTTGACCTCGACGGGCATGCAGACCTCCACGGGCACGCCCGCGCGGTGCAGTTCAGTTGCGACGACCAGGGCGTCGCCGCCGTTGTTGCCTGGCCCGGCAACGAGCCAGACGGGCCGTCCTGCGGCCGGCGAGGGCGCATGGGCGATGTGCTCGCGCAGGAAGCGGGCGGCGGCGGCCCCGGCGCGCGCCATCAGCGCATGCGCGGGCAGTTCGGCCTGTGCCGCGGTCTCGGCGACGCGCAGTTCCGCGACGGTAAGGAGCGGCACGGCCTCGTCGTGTGGCGTAACCAGGGTGGGGACGGCAGAGCCGGAGCGATGGGAAAGCGGCGAATCGGGCATGGCGTCGGCGAAGCGGAGGGTATCGACAATGCAACGATACCTGAGCGACCCCGGCCGGGCGAGGGCGGTCACGCTCCGCCGCCGGCCGGGCTGCCGCGCAGGTCGGGCGGCAGCCGTCGGCGCGAACGGGTTTTAGCCGCGCTCGGGCCGCAGCGCGGCGACGGTTTCTGCCGGCAACCCGGGCGCGATGCCCGACACCTGTTGCGCGACAAGCTGCGCCGAGCCCAGCGCGAGCGCCCAGCCCGCGGGCCCGTGACCGGCGTTCACGAAGAGTCGCGGATGCCCCGCGTTGCCGACCGCGGGCAGGCCGTCGGCCGAAAGCAGCTTCATGCCTTCCCACGCGAGGGCTGCGGAAATGCGCGCCGCGCCGGGTGCCCAGTCGCGCGAAGCCTCGCCGAGCAGGGCGAGCGCGTCTTCGGTCAGCGCCTCGGGCAGCGGCTCGTCGATCTGGCGGGCGTGCAGCAGCACCGCGCCGCCCGAGATGCGCAGGCGGTGGTTCACGCGTGTGATCGCGATACGCCGCGCCGCGTCGACGATCGTGTGGTGCGGCACGCACTCCTCGTGCGCCACCGGGGCGTTCAGCGTGTGCACGCGCAACGGATAGAGCGGCAGCTTGATCCCGAGCGGCGCGAGCAGGCGGGGCGTCTGCGCGCCCGCGGCAACCACCACGGCGTCGGCGGAAATCACTTCGACGTCGCGCGAGCGAGCCTCGTCGGGCTGGCGCGGCGCGAGCTCCACGGCCGCGCGGCCGCTTTCCAGCCGGATCGCGCTGACCGCGCGGCCCGTCTGGAACTGCACGCCGCCCTGCATATCGAGCACCTGCTTGAGCTGCTTCACGAAGAGCGGACAGTTCGCCACCCGGCCGTTCTCGAAGTGCACGCCGCCCGCGAACGGCGGGTCGGCGGGGAGATTGGGTTCGAACGCAAGGCATTCGGCGGCGCTGAGCGCATGGTGCGGCACCTCGAAGCGGCGCAGCAGTTCCAGCGCGGGCTGCGTCAGCGCCCATTCGTCGCTGCCGCGCACGAGGTAGACGAGGCCCTCGCGCTGTTCGTACTCGAGCTGGAAGCGGCCTTCGGCGTCGGCCAGGACGGCTTCCGCCGCGTCGATCAGCGGACGCAGCAGCGCGTAGCGCGCCTCGAAGGGCTCGGAGCCGTGGAGGGCGCCCAGTCGCTTGACGAACGCGCGCGCCTGGCCGGTAAAGCCCGTCTTGCAGATCACGCCGCCCGTGGACTGCCGGCCGTCGCGCAGGAACGTGGGACCGAACCACACGTCGATCGGCGTGGGCAACGCGATGCCGCTGTGGCCGTAGGTGGCGCCTTGCGCGACCGTGGCGTGGCGTTCGACCACGCAGACGCGATGGCCCGCCGCGCGCAGTTGGTAGGCGGTAGCGACGCCGGCGATTCCGCCGCCAATGACGATGACATCCATGACGATACGATCTGCAGGCAGATGGCGCGCCGATGACCGCTGTGATGACGGTCAGGTCGTGCCGTGCCGGGGTAGGGCGTGCGGCGCGAGCTTCCGCAGATTGACGGGTTCGCGCGCCGATCGGGTGAAACGCGCAATGATAGCAGCCAAACGGGGCGGCTCGCCATGTGCGGCGTGCTGGAAAGCTTCCCGGCGGGTCGGCTGGAGCGGGCCTTCCGGGTTATAATCGCGATCTCCCTTTTGCCTGATGTCGCCCCTCGCGCGCGACGCATCGCCATTTTTGCGATGGCCGCCGCGCGAGGCGAAATTTGCGCCCCGGCTTCATGACGCAAATTCGTGACGCAGATTCGCGACACCAACCCGCGACGTAACTTCGACGCAACGCCCCAGTCCATGGCCCACTTCTCGTGTTTCCCCGGCGCTTCGGCCCTCTCCGACTTCCGTCAAACCCGCCTTCTCGAAACGCTCCAGCGTATCGACGCCAACATCGTCGGCGTGCACGGTCAGTATCTGCACTTCGTCAATGCGGCTGCGCCGCTCAGCGCCGAGGACAGCGCGAAGATCGACGCGCTCATGCACTACGGCGCGCCGTTCGCGGCACCGCAGGAGCGCGGCGGCGCCGTGACGTTCCTCGTCGTGCCCCGCTTCGGCACGGTGTCGCCGTGGGCGAGCAAGGCCACGGACATCGCGCATCACTGCGGTCTCGAACAGGTACGCCGCATCGAGCGCGGCGTCGAATATACGGTCGTGCTGAAGTCGGGGCTCCTCGGCGGCAAGAAGACGCTTTCCGACGAAGCGCGCGAAGCGGTCGCGGCGGCGCTGCACGACCGCATGACCGAAAGCGTGGCGGCCTCGCGCGACACGGCGCAGCAACTCTTCGACGAACTGCCCGCGAAGCCGATGCAGACCGTTGACGTGCTGGGCCACGGCCGCAAGGCGCTGGAGACGGCGAACGGCGAACTGGGCCTCGCGCTCGCCGACGACGAAATCGACTATCTCGTCAACGCGTTCACGAAGCTCGAGCGCAATCCCACCGACGTCGAGCTGATGATGTTCGCGCAGGCCAACAGCGAACACTGCCGCCACAAGATCTTCAACGCGACCTGGACGATCGACGGCCAGGAGCAGGAGCTCTCGCTCTTCGCGATGATCCGCAACACCGAGAAGATGAGCCCGCAAGGCACGATCGTCGCGTACTCGGACAACTCGTCGATCATGGAAGGCGCCGTGGCCGAGCGCTGGTTCCCGCGCAAGAACGGAGCGGACGGCACACCGGGCGAGCAGTACGGCCGCCACACCGAACTCACGCACACGCTGATGAAGGTGGAGACGCACAACCACCCCACGGCGATCTCGCCGTTCGCGGGCGCGGCAACGGGCTCGGGCGGCGAAATCCGCGACGAAGGCGCGACGGGCCGCGGCGCCCGTCCGAAGGCCGGTCTCACGGGCTTCACGGTCTCGAACCTTGATTTGCCCGAAGCACGCGAAACGTGGGAAAACGCGCGCGACGCGGCCACGCCGCCCGCGCACCGCAATCCGGCCGATGAGGCGCAGGCCTATGGCCGTCCGGACCGCATTGCCTCGCCGCTGCAGATCATGATCGACGGGCCGCTCGGCGGTGCCGCCTTCAACAACGAATTCGGCCGCCCGAACCTGGGCGGCTATTTCCGCGTCTACGAGCAGAATGTTGCGGGCACCGTGCGCGGCTACCACAAGCCGATCATGATCGCGGGCGGCATCGGCAATATCAGCGCGCAGCACACGCACAAGCATGACCTGCCGGCGGGCACGCTGCTGATCCAGATCGGCGGCCCCGGCATGCGCATCGGCATGGGCGGCGGCGCGGCCAGTTCGATGGCGACCGGCACCAACACGGCCGAACTCGACTTCGACTCCGTGCAGCGCGGCAATCCGGAAATCGAGCGCCGCGCGCAGGAAGTCATCAACTCGTGCTGGCAACTGGGCGAAGGCAACCCGATTCTCTCGATCCACGACGTGGGCGCGGGCGGTCTCTCGAACGCGTTCCCCGAGCTCGTGGACGGCGCCGACAAGGGTGCGCGCTTCGAACTGCGCAAGGTGCAACTGGAAGAATCCGGCCTCTCGCCGCGCGAAATCTGGTCGAACGAATCGCAGGAGCGCTATGTCCTCGCGATTTCGCCCGCCGACCTGCCGGCCTTCGAAGCGATCTGCGTGCGCGAGCGCTGCCCTTTCGCGGTCGTGGGCGTCGCGACCGAAGCGCGCGAACTCAAGCTGATCGACACCGACGAAGCGGCGCTTGCCGCGAACGGCGGCCACCAGCCCGTCGACATGCCGATGGACATCCTGCTCGGCAAGCCGCCGCGCATGCATCGCGACGTCGCGCACGCGAGCACGCCGCTCGTGCCCGTGGACGTGACCGGCATCGCCTTCGACGAAGTCGCGAAAAGCGTGCTGCGCCATCCGACCGTCGGCAGCAAGTCCTTCCTCATCACCATCGGCGACCGCTCGGTGGGCGGCACGAGCGTGCGCGACCAGATGGTCGGCCCGTGGCAGGTGCCGGTGGCCGACTGCGCGATCACCGCGCTCGACTACGCCGGCTACAAGGGCGAGGCGATGACGATGGCCGAGCGCACGCCGCTCGCCGTGATCGATGCGCCCGCATCGGGCCGCATGGCCGTGGGCGAGGCGATCACGAACATCGCGTCCGCGCCCATCGCCTCGCTCGACAAGCTCAAGCTCTCGGCGAACTGGATGGCCGCATGCGGCGCGCCGGGCGAGGACGCCGCGCTCTACGACACCGTGAAGGCGATCGGCATGGAACTGTGCCCGGCGCTCGGCATCGGCATTCCGGTGGGCAAGGATTCGCTCTCGATGCGTACGAAGTGGAACGACGAGGGTGTCGCGAAGGAAGTGGTCGCACCGGTGTCGCTCATCATCTCGGCGTTCGCGCCGGTCGAGGACGTGCGCCGCCATCTCACGCCGCAACTGCGCCGTACCGACGAAGCGGGCCGCAGCGTCGATTCCGTGCTGATCGCGATCGATCTGGGCCGCGGCAAGAACCGCCTCGGCGGCAGCATCTTCGCGCAGGTCACGCAGCAGGTGGGGGACGCGGTGCCCGACGTGGACAGTGCGGAAGACCTCAAGCAGTTCTTCACGGCCATCCAGCAACTGAACGCGAACGAGCAACTGCTCGCGTACCACGACCGCTCGGACGGCGGCCTCTGGGCCACCGTCTGCGAAATGGCGTTCGCGGGCCACACCGGTGTGTCGCTGAACGTGGACATGCTGGCGCTCGACTCCGACCACGAATCCGACTACGGCGACGCAAAGGACTGGGCGAAGCAGACGAGCGGCCGCCGCGAGGACCGCACGCTGCGCGCGCTCTTCTCCGAGGAGCTCGGCGCCGTGATTCAGGTGCCGGTACAACAGCGCGACGCCGTGTTCGCCGTGCTGCGTCAGCATGGTCTTTCGGCTTGCTCGCACGTGGTCGGCCAGTTGAACGACCGTGACGCGATCGAGATCTATCGCGACGCGAAGCGTATTTACGAAGCACCGCGCGCCGAACTGCAGCGCGCATGGAGCGAAGTGAGCTGGCGCATCGCGCGCCTGCGCGACAATCCGGCCTGCGCCGATGCCGAATACGACGCGTTGCTCGACGCGGCCGATCCGGGCATGCAGCCGCATCTTACGTTCGATGCGGCCGACGATATCGCCGCTCCGTTCGTCGCGACCGGGGCGCGCCCGCGTGTCGCGATCCTGCGCGAGCAGGGTGTGAACTCGCATCTCGAGACCGCCTATGCGTTCGACCGCGCGGGCTTCGACGCGCACGACGTCCATATGAGCGACCTGCTGGAAGGCCGCGCGACGCTCGCCGATTTCGCGGGCGCCGTGGCGTGCGGTGGCTTCTCGTATGGCGACGTGCTGGGCGCGGGCGAGGGCTGGGCGAAGACGATCCGCTTCAACGCCAGGCTCGCGGACATGTTCGCCGCCTTCTTCGCGCGTCCGGACACGTTCGCGCTCGGTATCTGCAACGGCTGCCAGATGTTGTCGAGTCTCGCCTCGATGATCCCCGGCGCGGATGCGTGGCCGAAGTTCACGCGCAACAAGTCGGAGCAGTTCGAAGCGCGCTTCTCGCTCGTGGAAGTGCAGAGTTCGCCGTCGATCTTCTTCGCAGGCATGGAAGGTTCGCGCATTCCGGTGGCGGTGGCGCACGGCGAAGGCTACGCGGACTTTTCGCAGCAGGGCGACCTTGCGAAGGTGGCGGTGGCGATGCGCTACGTCGATCACCGCGGACAGGCTACCGAGGGTTATCCGTTCAACCCGAACGGCTCGCCGCAGGGCATCACCTCGGTGACGACGCCCGACGGCCGCTTCACGGTGCTGATGCCGCACACGGAGCGCGTGCAGCGCACGGTGACGATGAGCTGGCATCCGCAAGCGTGGGGCGAGGCGAGCCCGTGGATGCGCGCGTTCCGCAATGCGCGCAAGTGGGTGGGCTAAGACAGCGTTGGCCTTGCCTTGACGACGAAAAGCCGACCCGCGAGGTCGGCTTTTTGTTGCGTGGCATTCAGTATCGATTCGGTGTCGGCTTGATTCGCGAGATTAGCCAGACTAGACTAAGCATATTAAACGGGAGCGCCCATGAACTACGTCAATATGCTCGAAGCCAAGTCGTCCCTGTCGCGCCTGGTGGAGGATGTCGAATTGGGGCGCGAAGCGGAAATCATCATTGCCCGTGGCGGCCGGCCGGTCGCGCGACTCGTGCCGCTGGCTCCGGTCGCGCCCGTAGAACGGCGTATTGGCGTGGCCAAAGGGCGCTTCGAGGTTCCCGACGACATCGACGCTCATAATGAAGAGGTGGCGAATCTCTTCCATGGAAGCGGCGCGTGAATCTTCTGCTCGACACGCATATCGCGCTTTGGGCCATCACGGATAGCCCGAAATTGTCCTCGACAGCGCGGGATCTGATTCTGGCGCAAACCAGTACTGTCTTCGTGAGTGTTGCGAGCCTCTGGGAAATCGGCATCAAGCATTCTTTGCAACGCGGCGATATGCCGGTCTCCGGAAAAGCCGCATTGGATTACTTCCGGGAAGCGGGGTATCGCATCCTGCCAATCGAAGCCGAACATGCAGCGGCCGTCGAAACACTGCCGTCGCACCATCAGGACCCGTTCGACCGGCTCCTCGTGGCCCAGGCGCTGACCGAACCGCTGCGCCTGATCACGCATGACCGGCAAATTGCGCGATATAGCGACACCATTATCCTGGTCTGATCGATACGGACTGAGCCAGATTGCGGCGAATAGGGCCTTTAATCACCGCATAAAATGCGGCGATTAACTTGCCCTTGCGGCGAATAGCGGCCATAATCACCGCATGAATAGCGGCGATTACACCTACATCTGGCAAGCCGGCGACTGGCCGAACTGGCGTTTCGACCTGGCGAAACTGGCAGCGCCCATGGCCGAGGTCAGTCGCGCCCAAGGCGTGTTGACGGGGCGGCTGGCCGATGTCGGCCTGGCGTTGCGCGACCAGGCCAGCCTTGCCGCGCTCACCGAGGACGTGGTCAAGACCAGCGAGATCGAGGGCGAACGGCTCGACGTTCAATCGGTGCGCTCGTCCATTGCCCGCCGTCTGGGTGTGGACGTCGGTGCGCTCGCGCCGGTGGACCGTCATGTGGAAGGCGTGATCGAGATGGTGCTCGACGCCACGACCCACAGCCAGTCTCCGGTCACAAGGGAACGCCTGTTTGGCTGGCACGCCGCGTTGTTCCCCACGGGCTATGCAGGCCTTTCCCGGATCAACGTTGGCGTCTGGCGCGACGACGCCAGCGGCCCTATGCAGGTGGTGTCGGGTCCGATCGGCCGCCAGCGCGTGCATTTCGAAGCACCGCCCGCAAACCGGCTGGAGGCCGAAACCGGCCGCTTCCTCGACTGGATCAATGGTCCCGCCAAAGAGCCGCCGCTGATCAGGGCCGCCCTCGGTCATTTGTGGTTCGTGACACTGCACCCGTTCGACGACGGCAACGGCCGGATCGCAAGAGCGATCGGCGATTTGCTGCTCGCCCGTGCCGACGGCAGCCTGCAACGGTTCTACAGTCTGTCGGCGCAGATTCAGCGAGAGCGAGCGGGATACTACGACATTCTGGAGCGCACGCAGAAGCGGGGCCTGGACGTGACGGAGTGGCTGCTCTGGTTCTTCGACGCGCTACATCGTGCGGTCGACCAGGCGCAGTTCACGCTCGACGCGGTGCTGACCAAAGCGCGCTTCTGGCGCGAGTGGGCAACGTCGCCATTCAACGAACGCCAGGTGAAGCTGCTCAACAAACTGCTCGATGGTTTCGACGGCAAGCTCACGAGCGGCAAATGGGCGGCCATTGCCAAATGTTCTTCCGATACGGCCTTGCGCGACATCAACGATTTGCTGACGCGTGGGGTGTTGCGGAAGACGGAGGGCGGTGGCCGGAGCACGAGCTACGAGCTGAGCGAGCTTCCCGGATAGCTGCGTGATCGCGGCCAGCGCGTGCAGCAACAGGCAAAAGGGAGGGCCAACAAAAAACCCGCGCCATCAAGGTCGCGGGTTTTTCGTCGCAGCGACGCACCGTGTGCGTTACTGGATCTTCGCCTGCTTGCGCAGATTCTCTTCGAACGCCTGCAGCTTCTCCTGCTGCAGTTGCTGCACGATCTGCGGGCGCACCTGGTCGAGCGGGGGCGGCGTGATCGCGCGGATGTCGTCCACGCGGATGATGTGCCAGCCGAACTGCGTGTGCACCGGCGTATCGGTCATCTGACCTTTCTGCAGATGCGTTGCCGCTGCGGCGAATTCGGGCACGTAGGCCTTCGGATCCGACCAGTCGAGGTCGCCGCCATTCTTCGCCGAGCCCGGATCCTTCGAATACTGCTTCGCGAGGTCTTCGAAGCTCGCGCCGGCCTTGATCTTCGCGATCAGGTCCTTCGCTTCCTGCTCGTTGTCCACGAGAATGTGGTGCAGGTGATACTCGCTGCCGCCCGCGTCCTTGACCAGTTGGTCATAGCGCGCCTTGACTTCGGCGTCGGTCGGCGGGTTGTTCTTCACGAAGTTTTCGATCAGCGCGCGCAGCACGACCGTCTGCTGGGCCACGGCGATCTGCGCCTTCACGTCCGGCTGGTTCGGAATGCCTTCGCGAATCGCTTCCTGCATCAGGATCTCGCGGTTCACGAGTTCTTCACGCACGGCCGCCTGCAACTGCGGGGAGTCCTGCTGGCCTTGGTGGACGAGCTGTTCGACGAGCGCATCGGCGCGTGCTTTGGGAATCGGCGTGCCGTTCACGACGGCGATGTTCTGCGCGAAAGCGGGAGCCGCCGCGCAAGCAGCCAGCAACACCCAGAGACGGGTTTTCTTCAAGGTCATCGGAAAGTCCTAACAGGGCGAACCCAAAGGGCAACTAAACGGGAACGAATGGGCAACCAAAGGGAAACCAAAAGGCTAACGGGAAAGCAGGGCTACCGTGGCAGCGCTGCAGCTTCTTCGGGCGTGAGCGCCGTGATCGCGAGGGCGTGAATGCCGCGCTGCATCGCCTCGGCCAGCGCATCATACACCATGCGATGCCTTGCCACGCGGGCTTTCCCCGCGAATGCGGCGGCCACGATCGTTACGCTGTAATGGCCGCCGGCCGCGGCGCCGGCATGGCCCGCGTGCTGTGCGCTGTCGTCGCGCACCGAGATCGAGGCGATGGGCGCAAGCGCCGTCGCGAGGCGCGACTCGATCAGCGCCATGCGTTCGGCCGGGCTTGCGTTCAGGAAGACGTCGCTCATTCCTCTTCCTTGATGTAACGCGAAAGCCACAGACTCTGTCCGACGATGAACACCACGAGGATGCCGGTCGCGCCGAAGAGCTTGAAGTCGACCCACGCGTCGGTGGAGAAGTGGAACGCGACGAAGAGGTTCACGAGGCCGAGCAGCACGAAGAAGACCGCCCAGATCAGATTGAGCTGCGTCCAGACGCGATGCGGCAGGGTGATCTGCTTGCCCATCATCGCCTCGATGATGTTCTTGCCGAAGCCCAGTTGCGCGCCCAGCAACGCGACCGAGAAGGCCCAGTAAAGCACGGTGGGCTTCCACTTGATGAAGGTTTCGTCGTGCAGCACGAGCGTCGCGCCGCCGAACACCACGACGATGGCGAGCGACACCCACAGCATGGGATCGACCTTGCGGTGGCGGAAGGCTACCCAGGCGATCTGCACGAGCGTGGCGACGATGGCCACGGCCGTTGCCGTGAAGATGCCCCACAGCTTGAAGGCAACGAAGAAGAGGATGATCGGAAACAGATCAAACAGAAATTTCATTATCGGCCCGGAGGTTGGCGAAATGCGCCGTAAAAAGAGGGCGGGACGCCCAGGGCGCCGCGGTCACTTGGGCTCGAATTGTAGCGCAGCCGAATTGATGCAATACCGGAGGCCGGTCGGGGCGGGACCGTCCTCGAACACGTGGCCCAGATGCGCGCCGCAGTGCTTGCAGCGCACCTCGATGCGCAGCATGCCGTGCGAACGGTCCGTGCGCTCCTCGATCACCTCGCCGTTGATCGGGCGGAAGTAGCTCGGCCAGCCGCAGCCGGCGTCGAACTTCGTATCCGATTCGAAGAGCGGCGTACCGCAGCACACGCAATCGTAGACGCCGCGGTCCCAGTGATCCCAGTAGCGGCCCGTGAACGGGCGCTCGGTGGCCGCATGGCGCGTCACCTGGTAGTCCGTGCCCGAGAGCTGTTTGCGCCACGCTTCGTCGTCCTTGTGGCCGGGATAGGCGGGGGAATTGTGATCGTCATGGCTCATGTCGGGGGTCCTGTCTGGTGAAAGACAACGCTGAAAACGTGGGGCGGGCGCGGCGGCTCACGAAGAGCAGCTCACCGAAAGCGTGCCGGCCCAATCGGGCGGCAGCGCCGCGTAAGCCTCGTGTTCGGGCTGTTCGTCGAATGGGCGCGAGAGCACCCGCGCGAGCCGTTCCACTTCGCTGAAATCCTTTTGTTGCGCGCGCTCGATCGCCGTTTGCGCGAGATGGTTGCGCAGCACGAACTTCGGATTCACACGGTTCATCGCCTCGGCGCGCGCTTCGTCGCCGCGTGGTTCCTCCTGAAGCCGGGCGCGGTAATCGTTTGCCCAGGCGTCGAAGGCCGGGCGATCGAGGAACAGGTCGCGCACGGGGGCGTCGCGGCGTTCCCCCTCCTTCGCGCCGTGCTTCGAGACACCGGCAAGATGGCGGAAGGTCAGCGTGAAGTCGGCACGGTTCGCGTGCATGATCTCGAAGAGCCGGTTCGAGAGCGCGTCGTCGCCCTCGCGTGCGGTTTCGAGGCCGAGCTTGGCGCGCATGCGCGCTTCCAGCGCCGGCGAGAAATAGGTCTTGAAGCGTTCGAGCACGGCCTGGGCGTCGGCCACCGCGCGTTCGCCGCGCGTTTTTTCGTCGGCGCTTTCGTCCGCGGCGTCGCGTTGCAGCCCGAAGAGCGGCAGCAGCGCCTGAGCGAGGCAGAAGAGATTCCAGTACGCGATCTGCGGCTGCATACGGTAGGCGTAGCGCCCCTGCGAATCCGAATGATTGCAGATGTGGTTCGCGTCGAAGCCGTCGATGAAGCCGAACGGACCGTAGTCGATCGTGAGGCCGAGGATCGACATGTTGTCGGTATTCATCACGCCGTGGCAGAAGCCCACGGCCTGCCATTCGACCATGAGGGCCGCCGTGCTGCGCACGGCCTCGTCGAGCAGCGCGAGATAGGGATCGTCGGCTTCGCGCAACTGCGGGTAGAAGCGCGCGATCACGTGATCGGCGAGCGCCTGTAGCGCGACGACGTTGTCGTTCGAGTAGAAGTGCTCGAAGTGGCCGAAGCGCACGAAGCTCGGCGAGACGCGCGTGACGACGGCAGCCGTTTCGCGTTCCTCGCGCCGCACCGGCAGGTCGGAGCCGATCACCGTGAGCGCGCGCGTCGTGGGAATGCCCAGATGATGCATGGCCTCCGAGCACAGGAATTCGCGGATCGACGAGCGCAGCACCGCGCGGCCGTCGCCCATGCGCGAGTAGGGCGTGCGCCCCCCGCCCTTGAGCTGGAGCTCGAAGCGCCGCCCGGCATGTTCGAGTTCGCCGATGCCGAGCGCGCGGCCGTCGCCGAGCTGGCCGGCCCACACACCGAACTGGTGCCCGGAATAGACCGAGGCATACGACATCGCCTCGCCCGCGCGTTCGCGCGTGGTGTTGCCCGCAAAGAGCGCGGCGAACGCAGGACGTGCGGGATCGGCGGCGAGCGCGGGATCGAGCCCGAGCAACGCGGCCGTGCCGGCCGAAAAGCCGACGAGGTAGGGCTCGGGCAGCGGTGCGGCCGGCAGCCGTGTGAGGAATGCCGGACCCAGTGAGGAAAACGCGTCGGCACGCGGCGTGGCGAGCTCGCGTTCGAGCGCCGCGAGCGGGCCCGGCTGGACGTCGGACTGGGCTTCGGGCGAGGCGGCGGGGCCTGCCTCTGAATGGGAAAGGCCTGGTGAAAACGACATGTTGAGCGCCTGTTGAATAGCCGATATTGTAAATCCGCGCCAGCCGGCGTGCTGGCCGGCCGCTCGGAGCCCCCCGGGGCGGGCTGCGGCGGCCGTGAGAACGATCGACAACAGACAAAGAGGGCGAGGAGACCAACAACGATGACTGCGACGACTGCGCCGCTGCTGGGACAGATGATGGACGTGCCGCTCAACCTGTCGTCGCTGCTCGTGCACGCGGCACGGCATCACGGCGACACGCAGATCGTGTCGCGCCGTATCGAAGGCGACGTGCATCGCTACACGTACCGCGAGTGCGAGACGCGCTCGAAGCGGCTCGCGCAGGCGCTCGTCGCGCTCGGCGTGGCGCCTGGAGAGCGCGTTGGCACGCTCGCCTGGAACGGTTATCGGCATCTGGAGGCGTACTTCGGCGTGACGGGTTTCGGCGCCGTTTGCCATACGATCAATCCGCGGCTCTTTCCCGAGCAGATCGCCTGGATCATCAACCACGCGGACGACCGCTACATCCTCTTCGACACCACGTTCGCGCCGCTCGTGGACACGCTCGCGCCGCAATGCCCGAACGTGCGCGGCTGGATTGCGCTGGCCGCGCAATCGCACCGGCCGGACATGCGGACCCCGGTGCTCTGCTACGAGACGCTGCTCGACGAACAGGACGGTCGCTATGACTGGCCGGCGCTCGACGAGCGCTGCGCGTCGAACCTCTGCTACACGTCCGGCACGACCGGCAATCCGAAGGGGGCGCTCTACACGCACCGCTCGCAGGTGCTGCATGCCTATGGCGCTTCGCTGCCCGACGCGATGGCGCTTTCCTCGCGCGACGCGATCCTGCCCGTGGTGCCGATGTTCCATGTGAACGCGTGGGGCATTCCGCACGCGGCGCCGCTGAACGGTGCGAAGCTCGTGCTGCCGGGCAAGGATCTGGACGGCAAGTCGCTCTACGAACTGATGGAAGCGGAGGGCGTGACCTGCTCGGCCGGCGTGCCGACCGTCTGGCTCGGGCTGCTCACCTATATGCGCGAGGCGGGCGTGAAGTTTTCCACGCTCCAGCGCACGGTGATCGGCGGTTCGGCGTGTCCGCCGGCCATGCTGCGTACCTACGAGGACGTCTACGGCGTGCAGGTGATCCACGCCTGGGGCATGACCGAGATGTCGCCGCTCGGCACGCTCGCGAAGCTGAACTGGGAGCAGTCGCAGCGGCCGCTGGATGCACAGCGCGCACTGCTGGAGAAGCAGGGGCGCGTGATTTTCGGCGTCGACATGAAGATCGTCGGCGAGGACGGGCGCGAACTGCCCTGGGACGGCGTGGCCTTCGGCGATCTGCACGTGCGCGGACCGTGGGTCATCGACCGCTATTTCCGCCAGGAGGGCACGCCGACTGTCGACGGCTGGTTTCCGACCGGCGACGTGGCGACCATCGATCCCGACGGCTTCCTCCATATCACCGACCGCAGCAAGGACGTGATCAAGTCGGGCGGGGAGTGGATCAGCTCGATCGATCTGGAGAACATCGCGGTCGCCCACCCGGCTATCGCCGAGGCCGCCTGCATTGCCTGCGCGCATCCTCGCTGGACCGAACGTCCCTTGATCGTCGCCGTGAAGAAGCCCGGCGCCGAGGTCACGCGCGAGGAACTGCTGGCCTTTTACGTCGGCAAGGTCGCGAAATGGTGGCAGCCCGACGACGTCGCGTTCGTCGAGTCGTTGCCGCATACGGCCACCGGCAAGCTGCAAAAGCTCAAGCTGCGCGAGCAGTTCCACGATTACGTCCTGCCAACGGCGCTCGCCGCCGAGGCGTCCTGTCCCATGAACGCGCCAGCGGGCCACGATCCGGCCTGATTGGGCCCGTTTGCGCCGTCTGCCGCAAGAAAACCGCAGCCTTCCACGAACACGCCGGCTGCGGTTTTTCGACAAAAATTGAACGAACGTTCTTTTTTGTGTATCCTGCTTGCTGACCGGGAATGTCGGACAATGAAGCCGGCGACGCACAACGCGGCCCGCAAGCATGGAGGCAGGCAAATGGCAGTGGACTATACGACTCGCGACGGCGTCGCCGTCATCACGCTCAACAACCCGCCCGTCAACGGCCTCGGGCATTCCACCCGGGCCGGCATCGTCGAGGGCATCGCGCGCGCCAACGGCGATCCGGCCGTCGCCGCCATCGTGATCACCGGCGCCGGCAAGGCGTTCTCGGGTGGCGCGGACATCACCGAATTCAACACGCCGAAGGCGACCCAGGAGCCCACGCTCCACACCGTCATCGACGAAGTCGAAAAGAGCGCCAAGCCCGTCGTCGCGGCGATTCACAGCGTCGCGATGGGCGGCGGCCTCGAACTCGCGCTCGGCGCGCACTATCGCATCGCCGCGCCCGGCGCGCAGATCGCGCTGCCCGAAGTAAAGCTCGGCATTCTGCCTGGCGCCGGCGGCACGCAGCGCCTGCCGCGCGCGCTCGGCCTTGAACCCGCGCTCAACATGATCGTGACCGGCACGCCGGTGCTGTCCGAAAAGCTCGCCGGCACGGGCCTCTTCGACGCCGTCGCGCAAGGCGATCTGCTCGACGAGGCCGTCGCGTTCGCACGCAAGGCCGCCGACCAGGCCGGCCCGCATCCGCTCGTGCGCAACCGCAAGATCGAGCATCCGAATGCCGAGGGCTTCCTGCAGTTCGCGCGCAATACGGTGGCCGCGATGGCGAAGAACTATCCGGCGCCCGTGAAGTGCGTCGACGCCATTGCCGCGGGGGCGAAGGACGGTTTCGTGAAGGGCCTCGCGTTCGAACGCGAATGCTTTGTCGAACTCGTGCAGACGCCGGAAAGCCGCGCGCTGCGCCACGCGTTCTTCGGCGAGCGCGCCGCGAGCAAGATCCCCGACGTGCCCTCGAACACGCCCACGCGCGACATCCAGCAGGTCGCGGTGATCGGCGCGGGCACGATGGGCGGCGGCATCACCATGAACTTCCTCAATGCGGGCGTGCCCGTCACGCTGCTCGAAATGAAGCAGGAGGCGCTCGACCGCGGCATCGCGACGATCCGCAAGAACTACGAGGCGCAGGTCAAGAAGGGCAAGCTCTCGGCCGAAAAGCTCGAAGCGCGCATGGCGCTGATCCGCCCGACGCTCACCTACGACGACCTCAAGCAGGCCGACCTCATCATCGAAGCCGTGTTCGAAGAATTGGGCGTGAAGGAAACGGTGTTCAAGCGCCTCGACGAAGTCGCGAAGCCCGGCGCAATCCTCGCCTCGAACACCTCGACGCTCGACGTCGACAAGATCGCCGCCTTCACGAAGCGTCCGCAGGACGTGGTGGGCATGCACTTCTTCAGCCCGGCCAACGTCATGAAGTTGCTCGAAGTCGTGCGCGGCAAGGAGACGGCGAAGGATGTGCTCGCAACGGTCATGCAGCTCGCGAAGAAGATCCGCAAGACAGCCGTGGTGTCGGGCGTGTGCGACGGCTTCATCGGCAACCGCATGATCGAGCAGTATGTGCGCCAGGCGCTCTACCTGCTCGAAGAAGGCGCGCTGCCTGCGCAAGTGGACCGCGCAATCGAGAAGTTCGGCTTCGCGATGGGTCCGTTCCGCATGAGCGACCTCGCCGGCAACGATATCGGCTGGGCGATCCGCAAGCGCCGCTATCAGGAGAAGCCGGACCTCAAGTACTCGAAGATCGCTGATCGCCTTTGCGAAGGCGGGCGTTTCGGCCAGAAGACCGGCGCCGGCTGGTACGACTACAAGGCGGGCGAGCGCAACGCGTTGCCTTCGGCTCTCGTGGACGACATGATCGTCGCGTACTCGAAGGAAGCAGGCATCGCGCGCCGCAAGATCGGCGACCAGGAAATCGTCGAGCGTCTCGTGTACGCGCTCGCGAACGAAGGCGCGAAGATCCTCGAAGAGGGCATCGCCTCGAAGGCGTCGGACATCGACATGGTCTATCTGACCGGCTACGGTTTCCCGCTGTGGCGCGGCGGCCCGATGCTCTATGCCGATACCGCGGGTCTGTACAACGTGGCGCGCGCGATTCGCCGCTACGCCGGGCAGCCCAACGGCGACGCATGGCAGATCGCGCCGTCGCTGGCCGACCTCGCCGAGAAAGGCGGCACCTTCAACTGAGTCGTTCACCGGACGGACATCATGAGAAGCGCGGACGACGTGCTGTTGCTGATCGACCTGCAATACGACTTCATGCCGGGCGGGGCGCTTGCCGTCGCGCACGGCGACGAAGTCGTGCCGGTCGTGAACCGGCTGGCGCAGGGTTTTGCCCACGTCGTGCTCACGCAGGACTGGCACCCGGCGCAGCACGTTTCGTTCGCCGCGAACCACGCAGGCTGTCAACCGTTCGAGACGATGGCATTGCCGTATGGCGAGCAGGTGCTGTGGCCCACGCATTGCGTGCAGGACAGCGAAGGCGCCGCGCTGCACCGCGGGCTCGAGGTGCCGCACGCTCGCGCGATCATCCGCAAAGGTCATCACGCGGACGTCGACAGTTACTCGGCCTTTCTCGAAGCCGACCGCAAGACGCCCACAGGCCTCGCGGGCTATCTGCGCGAAGCGGGTGCGAAGCGCGTGTACTGCTGCGGCCTCGCGACTGACTACTGCGTTGCGTGGTCCGCGCTCGATGCGCGTGCCGCCGGGTTCGAGGCGGTGCTGATCGAGGACGCCTCGCGTGCCATCGATCTGAACGGTTCGCTCGCCGCCGCCTGGGAACAACTGCTCGCCGCAGGCGTGGCGCGCGTGCAATCGGCAGAGGTGCTGAGTCGCGCCGCCTGAGCGTCTTTCATGAATGAACGGTCCGTCCCATCCCGAACATCCCGTCGCAGGATCAACTTATTTGTAGCAGGAGACACACATGACTGACGCCGTAATCGTATCGACCGCACGTACGGGCCTCGCCAAATCCTGGAAGGGCTCGTTCAACATGACCCACGGCGCGACCCTGGGCGGACACGTGACGAAGGCCGCCGTCGAGCGCGCCAACATCGACCCCTCGCGCGTCGAGGACGTGATCATGGGCTGCGCCAATCCCGAAGGCGCGACGGGCGGCAACATCGCGCGCCAGATCGCGTTGCGCGCGGGCCTGCCGGTTTCCGTGCCGGGCATGACGGTCAACCGCTTCTGTTCATCCGGACTGCAAACCATTGCGCTCGCCGCGCAACGCGTGATCGCGGGCGAGGGCGAGGTGTTCGTCGCGGGCGGCGTGGAGTCGATCTCGTGCGTGCAGAACGAGATGAACCGCCATCTGGCGTACGAGGGCTGGCTCAAGCAGAACAAGCCCGAGATTTACTGGAGCATGCTGCAGACGGCGGAAAACGTCGCGAAGCGCTATGAAATCTCGAAGGAGCGCCAGGACGAATACGGCGTGCAATCGCAGCAGCGCGCCGCCGCCGCGCAGGCCGCGGGCCTGTTCAACGCGGAAATCGTGCCGATGACGGTGCTCGCGGGCGTCGCCGACAAGGCGACCGGCCAACTGGTGACGAAGGAAGTGACGGTCGCCGCCGACGAAGGCATTCGTGGTGATACGACGCTCGAAGGCGTTGCGAAGATCCGCACGGCGCTGCCGGGCGGCGTCATCACCGCGGGCAACGCGAGCCAGTTCTCGGACGGCGCGAGCGCGTGCGTGGTGATGAACGCGAAGGTCGCGGAGCGCGAAGGCCTCGCGCCGCTCGGCATCTTCCGCGGCTTCGCCGTGGCAGGCTGCGAGCCCGACGAAATGGGTATCGGCCCGGTGTTCGCGGTGCCCAAACTCCTCAAGCAGGCGGGTCTCAAGGTCGAGGACATCGATCTGTGGGAGCTGAACGAGGCGTTCGCCGTGCAGGTGCTCTATTGCCGCGACAAGCTCGGCATTCCGGCCGATCGACTGAACGTGAACGGCGGCGCGATTGCGGTTGGCCATCCCTACGGCGTTTCGGGCGCACGCCTCACGGGCCATGCGCTCATCGAAGGCAAGCGGCGCGGCGCGAAGCTCGTCGTGGTGACGATGTGCATCGGCGGCGGGCAGGGCGCAGCGGGTCTGTTCGAAGTCGTCTGACGCCGGCGCCCGAGGGCCGAAGGCGGCTTTGCGGCAGGCATGGGCTTGCAGGGGCTTCCCTCGCGCGGCAGGTCGCGCGGGTATCATGACGTCTTCTGGCGCGTGCCTCGTGCCGCGCCTCTTCAACGCAGACTGAAAAGGTGAATACGTTGATTCGTCATATCGTCATGTGGCAGCTCAAGGCGTCGGCGGAAGGTGCAACGCGCGAGGAAAACCTCGTGAAGTTCAAGGCTCTTCTGGAAGGCTGTCGCAATCTCGTGCCCGGTACGCTGCATCTGGAAGTCGGCCTGGCGGAACCGGGCCTCGCGTCGACGTTCGACATCGCGCTCGTCTCCGACTTCGCCGACAAGGCCGCCCTCGACGCCTATCAGGACCACCCCGATCACGTCGTCGTGAAGCAGTTCGCGAAGGCCGTGACGGAAGGCCGCCAGTGCGTCGATTACGTGATCTGATTGAGCGCCGGTTGAGCACCATGAGTGACCAGGACAGGGCAGGCGGCAGCGCTGCACAGACTTCGCAGATGAACATCGAAAGCCCGTTCGTCGACCATCTCGGCGCGCAGCTCGTGAGCGCGCGCGACGGCGCGAGCGAAGTCGCGCTGTTGCTCGCCGAACGGCATCTGAACACGTGGGACATCGCGCACGGCGGCGTGACGATGACGCTGGCCGACATCGCGCTCGCCATGGCTGCGCGCAGCGTGGCCGGCGACGGCGTGGGCGTCGTCACCGTCGAAATGAAAGTCAACTTCATGCAGCCGGGCCGCGGCGAGTTGCGCGCCTATGGGCGCGTGCTCACGCGCACGACCACGATGGCCTATTGCGAAGGCGAAGTGCGCGATAGCGAAGGCCATTTCGTCGCGAAAGCGCTCGGCACCTTCAAATACATGCGCAGGCTTGCCGTGGGGCGCGACGTCGCGCGCCAGCGGCTGCGCAGCGATCCAACGGCGAAGCCGGGACCGAGCGACGGCTGAGCATTTCCGCGCGCCCTCCTTGCATCGTCATTTACCCACGCGGCCACGCGCCGCAGAGCGAACGCCATGACCCAAACGAATCGCCAGATCCTGCTCGCGTCACGCCCGGAAGGTGCCGCGAGCGTCGACAATTTCCGCCTCGTCGAGACGCCGCTTGTGCCGCTGCAGGAGGGGCAGGTGCGCGTGCGCAATCACTACCTTTCGCTCGATCCGTACATGCGCGGCCGCATGAACGAGAGCAAGTCCTATGCGGCGCCGCAGCCGCTCGATGAGGTGATGATCGGGGGGACGGTGGGCGAGGTGGTCGAATCGCGCAATCCGAAGTACAAGGCCGGCGACAAAGTGGTGGCGATGTTCGGCTGGCAGGAGTTCGGCACCTCGGACGGCACGGGCATGCAACCCGTCGATACGACCCACGTGCCGCTTTCCGCTTACCTCGGACCGGTAGGCATGCCGGGCGTTACCGCCTGGTACGGCCTGAACCGCATCATTGCGCCGAAGGCGGGCGAGACCGTCGTCGTGAGCGCCGCGAGCGGCGCGGTGGGCAGCGTGGTGGGCCAGCTCGCGAAGCGCGCGGGCTGCCGGTCGGTCGGCATCGCCGGTGGCGCGGACAAGTGCCGCTACGTCGTGGAGACGCTAGGCTTCGACGCCTGCGTCGACTACAAGGCCGGCAACTTGTACCAGGACCTCAAGGCCGCGACGCCCGATGGCGTGGACGGCTACTTCGAGAACGTCGGCGGCGAGGTGCTCGACGCCACGCTCGCGCGCATGAACGCGTTCGGGCGCATCGCGCTGTGCGGCATGATCGCGGGCTACGACGGCAATCCGCAGCCGCTCCGGTATCCGGGCCTCCTGCTCACGCAACGGCTGCTCGTGCAGGGCTTCATCGTGAGCGAGCACATGGACGTGTGGCCGCAGGCGCTGAAGGAGCTCGGCACGCTCGTCGCGCAGAAGCAACTGGCGTACCGCGAAACCGTGGCCGAGGGTCTCGGGAACGCGCCGTCCGCGTTCCTTGGCATGCTCAAGGGGCAGAACTTCGGCAAGCAGCTCGTCAAGCTGGTCTGATGCCTCGCGCCGGGCCGGCGCGGGAGCGCCGGCTTTCTCATTGATTCCAACGCAGCGATTTCACCGCAGCGAATCCAACCAGGGATAGCAATGGCTGATCCGTTCCAGTTCGACGGCCGTGTGGCCGTCATCACGGGCGCGGCGAGCGGCTTTGGCCGCGCGTTCGCCCACAAGGCTGCCGCGCTCGGCATGAAGCTCGTGCTCGCCGACGTCGATCAAAAGCTGCTCGACGAGACGGTGGCGGCGTTGCGTGCCGCCGGCGCCGAAGCGACTGGCGTGCGGACCGACGTACGCGACCCGGCCGCGGTCGACGCGCTCGCGAAGGCCGCCGTCGACACGTATGGCAAAGTGCATCTGCTCTTCAACAACGCGGGCGTGGGCACCGGCGGCTTCGTGTGGGAAAGCAGCGCGAAGGACTGGGAGTGGGTGTTCAGCGTGAACGTGATGGGGGTCGCGAACGGCGTGCGCGCCTTCACGCCCATCATGCTGGCCCAGGGCGAGCCCGCGCATATCGTCAACACGGCTTCCGTGGCAGGTTTGCTGTCGCCTTCGGCGATGGGCGTCTATAACGCGTCGAAGCACGCGGTCGTGTCGCTCACCGAAACGCTTTATCACGACCTCAAGAGCGTCGGCGCAACGGTCGGCTGCTCGGTGCTGTGCCCGGCGTTCGTGTCCACCGGCATCGCCAACGCGGAGCGTAGCCGGCCCGATGACCTGCGCAACGATGCGCCGCCCACGCGTTCGCAGCAAGCCGCCGACCTGCAACTGCAGCGCGCGGTGCGCTCGGGCCGCCTCACGCCGGAAGACGTCGCCACGCAAACCTTCGACGCGGTCCGCGAAAACCGCTTCTACATCCTCACGCATCCGCAGATTCTCCCTTCGGTGAAACTGCGTCATGAGGATATCGAAACATTGCGCAACCCCATCGATCCGCTTTCGTTGAAGCCGGAAGTGAAGCGGGCGGACTGAACGGCACGATGTTGCCGCCAACCATGGCGACTGGCGTTTCGCGCCGCGCGCGTGCGGCGGCCAGGGCCGCCGCGTCCGCTCAGCGCGTCTCGACGGCGAACCGCTCGCGGCGCTCGAAATTGCCGGGCCGCACGATGCGATGCGAGCCGTTGTCGTCGCTGCGCTCGACGACCTCGACCTCGATCCGCGCGCCGTCTGCGTCGACGCGCAGCGCCGTGGTGCCCCGCGTGCCGTAATCGGGCGTTTCGATGAAGGCCGCCGAAAGCGCGCGCTCGCGTTCGAGCGGGATGCCGGTGGCCGGCAATTCGTCGTCGCGGGCGATCCGCGGGTCGCGCATCATCGCCACGAGCCGGTCGAGCGGGGCAGGCGCTCCATTGCCGGCCAGCTCGGCGAGCTCCGCGCGCTTATGCACGAGCTTCGGCCAGGGCGTATCGAGCACGGCATTCGAAATGCCGTGCGTGCCCGACGGCAGGAGCGCGGGAGCAAGATCGCCGCGATTGCAGTACCAGGCCAGCTCGCGCCGCGTCCAGTCGCCCACCACCAGATTGAAGCCGTTATAGAGGCGGCCGTTGTGCGCCACCTCGGCCAGATAGCCGAGCGGTGTATCGGGCAAGCCGTCGCCGCCGGTGAGCCAGGCCGAAACGAGCGTGCCGCGCGTGGGCGCGTCGGGCCGCATTTCATGCGGCGCGCGGTAGTTCGTGAGCGCGGCGAAGCGGCCGCCGCGCGTCATGCCAAGCCATGTTCCGCCTCCCACGAGGTCGCGGCCCGCGAGCACGTGGGGTGTGCGGGGTGCATCGTCCCACCAGTGGAGCGGATCGGCCGTGCGGCGCAGGAACTCGTCGCGGTTCGCGGCGAGCGTGAAAATCGCGCCTGCCGTGGCCTCGGGGCGCCAGTCGAAGACGATCAGACACATGGCGCAGGCTCCCCGGCATGGGCCGCCGCGCCAGGTGCGACGAATGCGTTCGGGGCGCGGCGTGCGACGCGCGGGTGCGGGGCCAACGCGTCAGACCTCGGCGGGCAGTGCGTACGGCAGCGGCAGGAAGCGCAGGGCGGGGCCGTCGGCGGCGCCCAGATGCACGGTGCCCGATTCGAGCGCGGCAAGCTTGATCTCTGCGAGCAGATCGACACCGCCCCCGGGCGCGCTGGCCGCGTTGACGATCATGCCGCACGGCTGGCCGGGGTCGTCGGCGTGAAAGAGTTCGACACCCGCGCGCGCGGCATCGAGCCCCGCAGCGACGCTCGCTAGCGCGGTGCGGCGCTTGATCGTGCCGCGATACTGGCTGCGCGCCACGATCTCCTGGCCCGGATAGCAGCCTTTCTTGAAATTCACGCCGCCGAGCACGTCGTAGTTCACCATCTGCGGCACGAACTGCTCCGAAACCGCGTGGGTGATGCGCGGCTCGCCCGCGCGGATGTCGAGCCAGTCCCAGACGGCGGGCGGCACGCGCGTGAGCTTGCCCGCGAGCGCCGCGAGGCGCGCCTCGACGGCTTCCTTCGGGCCGACCCACAGATAGCGCAGGCGGCCGGCCGCATCGGGCAGACGGATCAACGTGCCGGCCGGATCGTCCACTTTCACGTGCACACCGTCGGGCAGGGCGTCGAACTCCGCCGCGAGCGCGCCGCGCACGTCGCCGGCGAGCCCCACCACGAGCAGCTTCTCGCTGTCGTCCACGAGCTTCGCCTTCGCGCGCAGCACGAACATCGAGAGCCGCTTCTGCACGCTCGCCTGCACGTCCTTCGCGATCAGGAGACGGATTGCCTCGCCGCTCTTCCAGACGAGAAATGAGGCGAGAAGGCGCCCCTTAGGCGAACAGTAGCCCGCGAGGCGCGCACCGGCGACGTCCAGATGCTGGATGTCGTTCGTGAGCTGGCTGTGCAGGAAGCTTGCGGCGTCGTCGCCGCTGGCGTCGATCACGCCGAACTGCGGCAGGATCGCGTATGCGCCGCCTTCGAGGACGGCCTCGAAATCATGCGCGGCGGGCGGCTCGGCGGCGGTGACGGGAAGCGTGGCGGCGGAATCGTGCGGGGAATTCATGGATTCGGGGAACAGTCAATCCTGACTTTAGCGAGGGCAAGCGGTTATTATAGGAGGCTCGTTCCGAGCCGTGTTTTCATGTCCCTCTTCAAGAAATGCCTTGTTGCCGGCGCCACGCTCGCCGTGCTTGGCGCGGCCGCCGCGGGCGGCATCTGGCACTGGGCCAATTCCCCTGTCCAGCTTGCCACCCCTCAGCTCGATGTGACCATCAAGCCGCACAGCTCGGTACGCAGCGTCACCGCGCAACTGCGCCGCGGCGGCGTGCCGGTCCAGACCGACCTGTTCGTGCTGATGACACGCGTGCTCGGTCTGCAAAGCACGCTCAAGTCCGGCAACTACGAATTCAAGCTCGGCATTACGCCCTACGAGGTGCTGCAAAAGATGGCGCTCGGCGACGTTAACGAGTACGTCGCGACGATCATCGAAGGCTGGACTTTCAAGCGCATGCGCGCGGAGCTCGACGCCAACCCGGCGCTGCACCACGACAGCGCCGGCATGAGCGACGCGCAACTGCTCGCCGCGATCGGCGCGCCGGCTGCGCCTATGGGCAATGCCGAAGGCCTGTTCTTCCCCGACACCTATTTGTTCGACAAGGACACGAGCGACCTCGACGTCTATCGCCGCGCCTACCGGCTGATGCAGACGCGGCTTGCCGAGGCCTGGTCCGCGCGCTCGCCGGGGCTGCCGCTCACGTCGCCCTACGAGGCGCTCACGCTCGCCTCGCTGATCGAGAAGGAAACGGGCAAGGCCGGCGACCGGGCGCTCGTGGCCGCGGTGTTCGCCAACCGGCTGCGCTCGGGCATGCCGCTGCAGACCGACCCCGCCGTGATCTACGGGCTCGGCGAAAGTTACCAGGGCCGCCTGCACAGGCAGGATCTGCAGACCGACACTCTTTACAATACGTATCTGCACCTTGGTTTGCCGCCGACACCCATTGCGCTGCCGGGTGCGGCGTCGCTGCAGGCGGCGCTGAATCCGGCATCGACGGCCGCGCTGTATTTCGTGGCGCGGGGCGATGGCAGCAGCGTTTTTTCGGACAATCTGGTCGACCATAACAAGGCTGTCGACAAATACATTCGGGGGCAGTAAATGGCGCGGGGCCGATTCATCACGTTCGAGGGCATCGACGGTGCGGGCAAGACCACGCATCTCGCCTGGTTTCGCGACCGGCTTGCGGACAAGCTGGCCGGCGCCGGGCGCCAGGTCGTGATGACGCGCGAGCCGGGCGGCACGCCGCTTGGCGAAACGCTGCGCGAAATCCTGCTGCACCAGCCGATGGACCTCGAAACCGAGGCGCTGCTGATGTTTGGGGCGCGCCGCGAGCATCTGGCCCAGGTGATCGAGCCGGCGCTCGCGCGCGGCGATTGGGTGCTCTCCGACCGTTTTACCGACGCGACCTTCGCCTACCAGGGCGGCGGACGCGGGTTGCCGCGCGACAAGCTGGAGACGCTGGAGCGCTGGGTGCAGGGCGGTTTCCAGCCCGACCTGACGGTGCTGTTCGATGTTCTGCCGGCCACGGCGAGCGAACGCCGCGGCGCGGCGCGCGAGCCGGATCGCTTCGAGAGCGAGACCGACACGTTTTTCGTGCGCACGCGCGCCGAATACCTGCGCCGGGCGGAGGAAGCGCCGTACCGCTTCGTGATCGTCGATTCGACGCAGAGTATCGAAACGATCCGCGCCCAGCTCGGGCATGTGATCGCGGCGCTTTGATATTCTCGGCTAACTGGTTGATTCCAAAATGATCTATCCGTGGCAGACCGGCGACTGGGAGCGCCTCCAGCAACTGCGCAGCCACTGGCCGCACGCACTGCTGCTGCACGGCCAGGCCGGGATCGGCAAGCTGCACTTCGCCCAGCATCTGGCCAAAGGGCTCCTGTGCGAGTCGCCGCAGCCCAATGGCGAGCCCTGCGGTTCGTGCCCGGCCTGCAACTGGTTCGTCCAGGGCAATCACCCGGACTACCGCGTCATCGTGCCCGAAGCGCTGGCAGCCGAGGTAGGCCCGGTGGGCGCGGACGACGGCGACAAAGCGGCCGACAAGAGTGAGAAGGGCGAAGGGGAAGAGAGCAAGAAGACCCGCACGCCCAGCAAGGAAATCCGCATCGAGCAGGTGCGCGCGCTGCTGGACTTCACGGCAGTGGGGTCGCATCGCGGCGGCTTGCGCGTCGTCGTGCTGTACCCGGCCGAGGCGCTGAACGTGGCCGCCGCCAATGCTCTCCTGAAGACGCTGGAGGAACCGCCCTCGGGCGTCGTGTTTCTGCTCGTTTCGGCGCGAGTCGATCGCCTGCTGCCCACCATCATCAGCCGCTGCCGTCAGTGGCCGCTCTCCACGCCTGCACCCGAGACCGCCGAAGCGTGGCTCGCGGCGCAGGGCGTGGCCGACGCAAAGGCCCTGCTGGCCGAGGCGGGCGGCGCGCCGCTCGCGGCGCTCGCGCTCACCCGCGACGAGAACCGCACGCTGCGCGACTGGACCCTCGCGCAACTCTCGGCGGGGCCGGCCTGCGACGCCTTCGCCTGCGGCGAGACGCTGCAAAAGCTGCCCGTGCCGCTCGTGCTGGGCTGGCTCCAGCGCTGGGCGTACGACCTGCTCGCCGAGCGCACCGCCGGCCGGCCGCGCTATTTCCCGCAGGCCGCCGCGGCGCTCGCGCGCTGTGCCGCGAAGCTCGACGCACCGGCGCTCGCACACTACCTGAAAACCGTCACGCGTCAGCGCGCGGTCGAGAACCATCCGCTGAACGCGCGTCTCGTATTCGAAGAACTGTTTCTCGGCTATCGTGAATTGTTCGACTGATGCTCGACCGATCATTCGCGCAAAGCGCCAATCTGACTGATCCACCGACCCGGCCCGCCGCGCCGAACGCCAGGCAACGCGAGCCCCAGCCGAAATAAAGCACCATGAGTCTTGTCTACCGGGATGCCACCCTCGACGATCTGCCCGCCATCGTCGCCATCTACAACTCGACCGTGCCCTCGCGGCAGGTCACGGCCGATCTGGAGCCGGTCAACGTGGAAAGCCGCCTGCCGTGGTTCCACGCGCACGGGCCCACCACGCGGCCATTGTGGGTGGTCGAAGAGGGTGGCCGCGTGATCGCGTGGCTCAGCTTCTCCGACTTCTACGGACGCCCGGCCTACCGCCACACGTCCGAGGTCAGCATCTATCTCGACGAAGCCGCGCGCGGCAAGGGCCTCGGGCGCAAGCTCCTGACCGCCGCCCTCGAAGCTGCGCCGGGTCTCGATATCCACACGGTGCTGGGCTTCGTGTTCGGCCACAACGAGCCGAGCATGCGGCTCTTCCAGGGCTTCGGTTTCGGGGCGTGGGGCACGCTCCCGCGTGTCGCCGTGCTCGACGGCATCGAGCGCGATCTGATCATCCTCGGCAAGCGGCTCGACACCGCGCCCGCCGCCTGAACCCGCGCAGGACCGCCCATGTTCGTCGATTCGCATTGCCACATCAATTTCGAGGGTCTGGCCGACCGTCTGCCGCAGGTTCTGGAGAACATGCGCTCGAACGCCGTGACGCACGCGTTGTGCGTTTCGGTCGATCTGGAGACGCTGCCCTCGGTGCTCGACATCGCCAGCCGCTTCGAGAACGTCTACGCCTCGGTGGGGGTGCATCCAGATCACGAGGATGTGCGGGAGCCGACCGTCGCCGAACTCGTGGAACTGGCCGCGCATCCGAAGGTGGTCGCGATCGGCGAAACGGGGCTCGATTACTACCGCCTCGGCGAGCGCACGATCGCCGACATGGAGTGGCAGCGCGAGCGCTTCCGCACCCATATCCGCGCGGCGCACGCGACGAACAAGCCCTTGATTATCCATACGCGCGCCGCTTCCGAGGACACGCTGCGCCTGATGGAAGAGGAGCGCGCGGGCGTGCCGGGCGGCGTCATGCACTGCTTCACGGAGCCGTGGTCCGTCGCCGAGCCGGCGCTCGCGCAGAACTTCCATATCTCGCTCTCGGGCATCGTCACGTTCAAGAGCGCCACCGACGTGCAGGACGTGGCGCGGCGCGTGCCGATCGACCGGTTGCTGATCGAAACGGACTCGCCGTACCTCGCGCCGGTGCCTTTTCGCGGCAAGCCCAATGAACCTGCGTACGTGAGCCATGTCGGAAGATTCATTGCGCAGCAGCGGGGGATCTCCGATGCCGAACTGGGCGCGGCCACCACGCAGAACTTCTTCCGGCTCTTCAAGATCCCGGCAGCGGTTTGAGTGCGTGACCGTGAGCTGTCAATGCCGTTTATTATCAACAAGATATCGAAAAATATTAAGGTCTCACATGAACTTTAATCCGCTTTCGCCCGCCGTCTTTCCCGTCCGTGCCGCGTCCGTGCGCCGCGTGGCCGCCGCGCTCGCCTTCGGTATGAGTGCCGCGCTGCTGGCCGCCGCGCCCGCGCACGCCGCGCCGATCGACTCGCTCGTGAAGGCCGTCAAGTTCGACGACGACAAGGCCGTTTCGGAGGATCTCGCCAAGGGCATGGACCCGAACGCAACGGACGACCACGGCATGCCGCTCCTGGTGCTGGCCGCGCGCGAGAAGTCCGACAAGGTGGTGGCCGTGCTGCTCGACAATCCGCAAACGAAGATCGAGATCGAAGACGGCGCCGGCGAGAACGCGCTGATGATGGCCTCGCTCAACGGCGACACCGACCTCGTGAAGCTCCTCATCACGAAGGGCGCGGAAGTCAACAAGAAGGGCTGGACCGCGCTGCATTACGCGGCGGCCAATGGCCACGACGACATCGCGAAGCTGCTGCTCGGCTATTCGGCCTATGTGGACGCGCCGTCGCCCAATGGCACCACGCCCCTCATGATGGCCGCGCGCGGCGACCATATCTCGACGCTCAAGCTGCTGCTCGACAACGGCGCGGACCTCAACGCGAAGAACCAGATCGGCATGAATGCGCTCGACTTCGCCAAGCAGTACAAGTCGCCGGACGCGATCAAGGGCCTCTCCGCCCGCATGGCGCAGCAAGGCGCTCAGCCCACTGACACGGCGGCGCCGCAAAACGGTGCAAAATAACGGGATTGCCGCAGGACCGGACCGACCGGCGGCCAGGCGGCGCTCCCAGGCGGGCGCCGCACCCCACAGTTACGAATCAAGGAGAACCATGCTGCGGGCTCTGATTTGCGCCGGTGCGCTCGCTCTGCCGGTGTCGGCATTCGCCTTCACGGCCAGCGATCTGAACCGGCTCTGCACCAAGACCGATGTAGCCTCGCGTAGCGCGTGCGCGGCCTATATCGAAGGCGCCGCCGACGGGATCTTCAACACGATCGATGCGATCGGCGGCACGACCGGGCCGCGCGTGGGCCAGTACTTCTGCCTGCCGCCGGACGCACGCTCGGCGCAACTGACCGACGCGGTGCGCAAGTACATCGCCGACAACCCGAACGTGGCGGGCTACAACGCCAGCACGGCCATTTCGCTCGGCCTTGGCAAGGCATTCCCTTGCGCGCCGGGCAGCGGAGGTTGAGCGCAGGCTGATCCGCCGGCCGCCGGGCCGGTTTTCCACGTCGGCGGGGCGGCGCGGGTCAGGCCGATCCGCACGCGGCACGCTTCGTGCTGGCCGGTGAGCACGATAGCCGGGCCGGCCTCGGCGGCCTGTGGCTCCAGGAGCACCCACCCGGCGCCCGGAGTCGAGGCAAGACGTGCGGAGGAAGCCGGAATGGGTAGATTGATCGTCGTGTCGAATCGCGTGGCAACGCCAACGGAGACCAAGGGCTCCGCAGGCGGGCTGGCCGTGGGCGTGTTCGGCGCGCTCAAGGACGCGGGCGGCGTCTGGTTCGGCTGGAGCGGCGACGTCGTCAGCGAAAGCGTGGCGAACGCGGGGCCGGTCCTTGTCGACGAAGAGCCCGTCACGTTCGCGACCGTCGGTCTCACGCGCAAGGACTACGATCAGTACTACCGCGGCTTTTCGAACGCCACGCTCTGGCCCGTCTTTCACTACCGCAACGACCTCGCGCGCTACGAGCGCGACGAGTACGCGGGATATCGCCGCGTGAACGCGTGGCTTGCCCACAAGCTCATCAAACTGGTCGACCCCGACGACAACATCTGGGTGCACGACTACCATCTGATTCCGTTTGCCGAAGCCCTGCGTTCCGAGGGCGTCACGAACCGGACCGGTTTTTTTCTGCATATTCCGTTTCCCTCGCCGCAGGTGCTGCAGACGATTCCGCCGCACGATGAACTCGTGAGATCGCTGTGCTGCTACGACCTGCTGGGCTTTCAGACGCGCAATGACCAGCAGGCGTTTCACGACTACATCGTGCGCGAGGCGCGCGGCAAGGTGAGCGAGCAGGGCGACAAGGCCCAGGTGGAAGCGTACGGCCGCAGGTTGCGCACGGGCGTCTATCGCATCGGCGTGTTCCCGGACGAGATCGCCGAACAGGCGGCCCGCTACGAGAGCCGCCAGCATGTGCTCGACCTCAAGCAGAGCCTGGAAGGGCGCAAGCTCATCATGAGCGTGGACCGGCTCGATTATTCGAAAGGGCTCGTCGAGCGTTTCCACGCGTTCGAGCAACTGCTGGAAGACGCCCCGGAGTGGCGCGGCAAGGTCACGCTCGTGCAGATCGCGCCGCCCACGCGCTCGGACGTCGCCAGCTACCGGCTGATCCGCGAGGAACTCGAACGCGAGGCCGGGCGCATCAACGGCCGCTACTCGGGGCTCGACTACACGCCGATCCGCTATCTGAGCCAGCAGTACGACCGCTGGAAGCTGATGTCGCTGTTTCGCGAGTCGCAGGTGGGCTATGTCACGCCGCTGCACGACGGCATGAATCTCGTGGCGAAGGAGTATGTCGCGGCGCAGAACCCCGCCGACCCCGGCGTGCTCGTGCTTTCGGTCTTCGCGGGCGCCGCCGCCGAACTCTCGGGCGCGCTGCTCGTCAATCCGCACGATGCGACCGGCATGGCGGAGGCGCTGCAGCGGGCGTTGTCGATGCCGCTTGCGGAGCGCCAGTCGCGCTACGAGACCAACATGGCGGCGCTGCGGCGCAACGATCTCGGCGTCTGGCGCGACACCTTCCTGAGCGATCTGGCCAACGTGCCCCGGCTGCGCTGATCGTCCCGGTGACGTCCGGTCTCGACCGCGCACGAGGCTTGGCTGGACGTTGCGCGAGGCGCAGCCTCGGGCCGGCGTCGCGCGCGATTGCGTATGATCCCGCGATCGCTTCCGCCACACTGTCTCATGCTGACCACGCTCGCCATTGCCAACTACCGCTCGCTGCGCGAACTGATCGTGCCGCTCGGGCCGCTCAACGTCGTTACCGGACCGAACGGCAGCGGCAAGTCGAATCTCTACCGTGCATTGCGTCTGCTCGCGCTCACTGCGCGAGGCGGCGTGATTCCCTCGCTCGCGCGCGAGGGCGGACTGCAATCGACGCTCTGGGCCGGCCCCGAGCGCTTCTCCCGCGCAGTGCTTGAGGGCGCCGTCCCGGTTCAGGGCACCGTGCGCAAGGACGTCGTGAGTTTGCGTCTCGGCTTCGCGGGCGACGCGTTCGGCTATGTGATCGATCTCGGGTTGCCGACGGCGTCGACGTCGCAGTTCGCGCTCGACCCGGTCATCAAGCGCGAATGCATCTGGAGCGGGCCGCTGCTGCGCCCTTCGGCGTTGCTGGTCGACCGCCAGGGTCCGGCGATCCGCATCCGCGACGAAGCGGGGGACTGGACCACGCTGGCGCAGCCCGTCGCGAGCTTCGACAGCATGATGTCGGAGTTTGCAGACCCGCGCAGCGCGCCGGAGATGATCGCGGTGCGCGAGCAGATTCGCTCGTGGCGCTTTTACGATCACTTCCGTACCGATGAGCTGGCCCCCGCGCGACAGGTACAGATCGGCACGCATTCGCCGGTGCTTTCCGACGACGGCGCGAATCTCGCCGCGGCGTTGCAGACGATACGCGAGATCGGCGACAGCGAAGCGCTCGACACGGCCGTCGCTGACGCCTTTCCCGGTGCGCGGGTCGAGATCGTCAACCACGAAGGCCGCTTCGAACTGGCGCTGCGCCAGCAAGGGCTGCTGCGGCCGTTGCGCGCGGCCGAGCTTTCGGACGGCACCTTGCGCTACCTGCTGCTCGCGGCGGCCTTGCTGAGTCCCAGGCCGCCGGCACTCCTCGTGCTCGACGAACCGGAAACGAGCCTCCATCCCGACCTGCTGGCTTCGCTGGCGCGCCTCATCGCGCGGGCGTCACGGCATTCGCAGGTGCTTGTGGTGTCGCATGCGGCGCGCCTCGTCGCGGCGCTGGAGCGCGAGGAGGGCAGCCGGTCGATCGTGCTGGAACGCAAGCTCGGTGCGACCGCGCTGGCCGACGCCGAGGCGCTCGACCTGCCGCCCTGGAAATGGCCGTCGCGCTGAAGGCGGGCGCACGGGAAAGAATTCGGGCGCGGGTACGCGGCTTGCACGGCAACGGGGCTTTATGCGGAAGGCGTCCCCGGGGCGGCGGCCGGCCTGTCGCCCGCTGCCGTGCCGGTTCGCGTTCGCCTTGCCTTACAATGCGTCATGAGATCAGAAGCCGCGGCGCTGCCCGATCGCGCCCGCGCACCGGATTGACGGAGACTCCCGATGAGAATCGCCCAGATCGCCCCGCTCACCGAATCGGTTCCGCCCAAGCTCTACGGCGGCACGGAACGCGCCGTGTCGTACATCACCGAAGCGCTCGTGGACCTTGGCCATGAAGTCACGCTGTTCGCGAGCGGCGACTCGGTCACGCGTGCCAGGCTCGAGCCAGTCTGGCCGCGCGCGCTGCGCCTCGATCCCTCCATCCGCGACCGCATCGCGCCGCACATGCTGCTCATGGAAATGGTGCGCCGCCAGGCCGATCAATTCGACGTGCTGCACTTCCATATGGACTACTACTCGTTCTCGGTGTTCAAGCGCCAGGACACGCCGTTCGTGACGACCTTGCACGGCCGCCTCGATCTGCCCGAGCAGCAGCCCGTATTCGATACCTTCAACACGGCGCCGGTCATTTCGATCTCGAACGCGCAACGCCAGCCTTTGCCTCAGGCCAAGTGGCTCAGCACGGTCTATCACGGGCTGCCCGAGCACCTCTATGTGCCGCAGCCGGTCGAGCAGCGCTATCTGGCCTTCCTCGGCCGCATCTCGCCGGAAAAGCGCGTGGACACGGCGATCGGCATCGCGCGCCGCTGCGGGCTGCCCATTCGCATCGCGGCGAAGGTGGACGAGGCCGACCGCGAATACTTCGAGCGCACGATCAAACCACTGTTGGCACTGCCAGGCGTCGAGTTCATCGGCGAAATTTCCGACTCGCAAAAGGCCGAATTCCTTTCGGGTGCCCACGCGCTGCTGTTTCCGATCGACTGGCCGGAGCCGTTCGGCCTCGTGATGATCGAGGCAATGGCTTGCGGCACGCCCGTGATCGCGTTCAACCGCGGCGCGGTGCCGGAAGTCGTGGACGAGGGGGTGACGGGCTATATCGTGGAAGACGAAATCGGCGCGGTGGCCGCCGTGAACCGCCTCGCGCGCGTGCCGCGCGCCGGCGTGCGGCGCCGCTTCGAGGAGCGCTTCACGTCGCGCCGCATGGCGCAGCAGTACGTGGAGGCGTATCAGGCGGTGATCCGCGCGAGCCGGCGCTCGCGCTTCAAGGTGATCGATACGTCCGCGAGCTGAACGGCTCGCGGAATGCAGCGCACGTTTCTTCCTTAGAGGTCGAGACGCGAGATCTTCGTGCTGTTGAGCGACAGGTCGCCGATCAGGCCGCTGTCGGTCATCACGAACACTTCGACCGGTTTCACGGCGGTGGTCGTGTCGATGCTGCCGTTCGCGCCGACCTTCACGAGCGCGACCGAAGCGTCGCCGCCCACCGACCAGCCTTCCGAGGTGTGCAGCCGCTCCAGCGCATCCTGCGTCATGAAGAGATAGACGACCGACTTCGTCTGCATGCCGAGCGTGGCGCCCACCGACACCGACGTCGTGCTGTAGTAACCGGCCGTGCTGCCGCCTATGCGCAGCGCGCCGTCGCCGTGCTCGCCGCCGATGCCGATACCTGCCTGAGTGACCTTCGGGAACACCAGGATGCCGCGTGCCTTGCTGACCAGTTCACGTGAGCCCGGCACGGTCTGGAACAGGCGCGAGAGCGTACCGTCCACGCTCGCATCGATCGCCTGTTTGCGTGCATCGTTCGAGGCGGCGGTGGGAGGTTGATCGCCGGTGGTGCTGCAGCCTGCGAGCGTGACGCTGGCGAGCGCAATGGCGATCGAAGCCTTCAGAAGGAAGCCGTACTTTTGCATTTTCTTCTCCGTTTTGGTGGCCGGATACCGCACCGCTAATGGCCAGGAAGGCCGACTATGCGGGCTGAAGCGGTTATAGCACAGATATTTCTGGGGGCTGTTTGAGCGAGCCCATCCCGCAAGCATCCGGAATGGGCCGCGGTGCGGCGTCGAAGCGGCGCACGGCAAAGGGCTGCCATGCGCGATGGGTGATAACGACAGCGGACACCGCAACTATTTGCCGCAGTGGCGTCATTGCTCCGGTACGGCTTTCGCGGGCGGCTTCGCAGGCGGGCGCCGAAGCGCGCGGCGAACGCCGCCGATCAGCACGCCGAGGGCGAGCAGCGTGGCCGCCGGCACGATCCAGTAGCCGACGAACGCATGCCAGAGATAGCCGAAGAGCGTGCTGCGGCGCAGTGCGTATTCGTCTTGCGCTTCCTGCCAGCGCGCGGCGTTCCGCGCCAGGACTTCGGCCGGGCAGCCGGCGGCGCGGGCCGTGTCGGCGCTGCCCTGGCAGCGCTGCGGCAGGCCGGCGCTGCGTTCGGCGTCGGTGAACGTCCACGTGGCCAGCGCTCGCTGGAGATCCTCGCGGTTGTAGGCCATCTCTTCCTGAACCTCGCGCACGGCGACGATCATCACCGGCACCAGCCAGAATACGATCACCAGCAGCCAGCGGCGAAACCAGCGGTTCTTGTGTCTCCATGCCATCCGTGCCTCCGTTCGATGCCATTGGCATCAACGTCAACCGGCGGCCCGATGGCGTAGGCGTTATGTCGTTCGGGATGGGACCGCCGTTGGAGCCATCATAGGAGAAAAACGGCGTGTACGAAGGCGGCGCCTGGGCGGAGGGGAAAGTGCGAGGAGTCGGGTGGGCGGAGCGGGTTGAGCCGGTTGAGGCGCAGGCGCGCGAAAAAAACGCGCGGCTGTCGTAACCGCCGCGCGCCCGCAACCGGTGTGGCGGTCAGCTCTTCGTCGAGAGGCACTGCTTCATGAAGGCCTTGCGGTCGTCGCCTTTCTTGTCGCCGGCCTGCGTGTTGCACGCCTTCATCCGTTCCTGCTGCGACATTGTCGGCGCCGGTGCGCCGCTGGCCGAAAGACATTGCTTCATGAAGGCCTTGCGGTCGTCACCCTTCTTGTCGCCGGCCTGCGTATTACATGCCTTCATCTTCTGTTGCTGGCTGTTCGGCGCGGCTGCAGAAGCGGGGGTCTGGGCGAACGCCGGTGCGGCCAGCACGCCGCCCAGCACGATTGCAGCAATAACGGATTGCATTTTCATGGGTCACTCCCTTGGGATTTCGACGTTGTCGGTAGTCGTGCGAGCGGGCCTTGGCGGTCCATTTTCGCGGCGACCATTATGGCAAAGCCTTCTTAAAAACGGGGCAGCAATGTCCGCGGTTGACGGCATACCGCACAATGCGATTTACACCCCGTAGTTACGTGAACGCCTTAAGGAGGGCACGATGCATTGGCTCTTGATGTACGAACTCGCCGAAGACTATCTCGAACGCCGCGCCGAGCACCGCAACGCCCATCTCGCGCTTGCCTGGGCGGCAGCGCAACGGGGCGCACTGCTGCTCGCAGGCGCGGTGGCCGATCCGGTAGACAGCGCGCTCCTGCTATTCGAGGGCGAGACATCCGCCGCGGCCGAAGCTTTCGCGCGCGCCGATCCCTATGTCACGGCGGAACTGGTCCGAAGCTGGCGCGTGCGGCCCTGGCAGACCGTGGTGGGAGAGCGCGCGGCCAATCCTGTGCGCTGAGCCGAGGGGCACCGGCGAGCACCAGTGGGCCCTCAGGACAGATCCGGGCCGCGGGCCGCTTCGTCGAGCAGCTCGCGCACGGTATCGTCGCCAACCTGATCGAAGTCGAGGTAGAACTGCCCGACGCTGTAGAAGTGCTGGGGCGCGAGCACGCTGACGAGTTCGTCCACAGCGTTGCCCAGACGGTTGCGCGCCAGTGCGGGCGCAACGGGGACCGCGGCGACGATACGGGCCGGACCGAGTGTCGCGAGGGCCCGCGCGGCAGCCTGAAGCGACGCGCCCGTCGCCATCCCGTCGTCGATGACGAGCGCCACGCGTCCGGCTACGGCCACCGGCGGCCGCTCGCCGCGATAGCGCGCTTCGCGGCGCCCCAGTTCGATGCGCGCCGTGGCCAGCGCGCTTTGCAGTTGTGCCGCGCTCACGCCGGCTTCGCGCACGAGCGCTTCGTCCACGAACTGCGCGCCGTTCGACGAGAGCGCACCCATGGCGAGCTCCGCATGCCACGGCGTACCGAGCTTGCAGACGGGCAGGACATCGAGCGGCGCGCCCAGCGCGGCCGCGACCTCGAAGGCAACCGGCACGCCGCCGCGCGGCAGCGCGAGCACAACGACGTCGCGTCGTGAAGCGTACGGGGAAAGTTGCTGAGCGAGCAGGCGGCCCGCTTCGTGGCGATCGGTGAACGGACGCTCCATGACGGGCTCCGGGGCGAAACAACCCGACCAGTTTGCCACGCTGTGCCCGGTCTCGTAAGGGAAATGAAGAGGGATGCAGAACATTGCCGCCTTCGCCGCACGATTGTCATTTGCTAACGCGTATTCGTCGTTTGGTCGCGTGCCTCCCCGTCGTTACGATGGAAGGACCGCCCACCCACGACGAGGTCCCGACCATGTCCGAATCCGCTTGTTTCAAGCCGCGCGTCATCGAGTCGGCCGCCGCGGATTGCCCCGAGGGTTTGGGTCTGGCGGTGGAGTTATGGCTGTCGCGGCCCGTGGACGGCATTGCCGGCCGTGCCGTGCGCATTCATTTGCGCAGCGGCGCGCGCATGGAGCAGGCGGAGACGCTGCGCGACCTGCTCAACGCCATCGGCACGAATATCATCGTGAGCTGAGTCGTTACCCGAACCGGCGCACCCGAGCCGGCCGCGCTCAGTCTGGATCGATTGCGAAGAGGGCGTCGAGCAGGTTCGAAGACGGCTGATCGGCGAGCCTCGTGAGCGATTCGACCATGCGCACCTGGCAATCCACGAGCGGCACCATGCGGATGCGGCGCGACTCGCCGAACTCCGCATGCGCGATCACCCCCACGCCCACGCCCTGCGCGATGGCCGTCTGCAAGGCCTCGCGGCCGTCCACGTAGAGCACGGGCTGCACCTGCAGGCCTTTGCGCACGAGTTCGGCTTCGAGCAGTTGCTGCGTCACCGACTGCGCCTCGCGAAAGACCATCGGCTCGCGCACGAGCTCCTCGTAGCTCATGCGCCGTTTCTTCGCGGCGGGGCTGTCGGCGGGGACGACCGCGACGAGCGGTTCTTCGCGCAGCACGCGCGTTTGCAGGCGGCTATGCACCTGACGCGCCGCCGTGATCGCCGCGTCCACCTCGCTGGCGAGCACGCGGCGCAGGCATTCGGTCGCGTTCGCGATCGACAGCTTCACCACCACGCCGGGATAACGGCGCCGGAATACGCCGATGAGCTTGATCGCGAGGTCGGGGGCATCGGCGATCAGCGAAAGCTCGCCCGACTCCAGCGCGCCCGCGGCCTCCAGCAGCCGGCGGGCGTCGCGCTCGCAGCCCACCATCTGCCGCGTCACTGCGAAAAGGCGCCGCCCGAGGTCGGTCAGCTCGACGCCGCGCGGCGCGCGCTCGAAAAGCTTGACTCCGAAATCCTGCTCCAGCCTCCTCACGTGGTCCGAGATGGCCGGCTGCGTGAGCGAGAGCGCCTGCGCGGCGCGCGAGAAGCCGCCATGTTCGGCGACGGCGTGAAAAGCGCGTAACTGGGCGTACTGCATGGCGATCCGGTTCCGATAAGTTTAGCTTATGTAAGCATCGATTATATCGATTTTACCGATGTATGACGTTCCGGTACTGTGTCGGCATTCGATGCTGAACCCCGACCGGAGTCGCCGCATGACCACCCCCGCCGAACCTTACCTGCTGACCCCCGGGCCGCTCACCACGGCTGCTTCCACGAAGGAAGCCATGCTGCGCGACTGGGGCTCGTGGGACGGCGAGTTCCGGGCCATGACGGCCCGGTTGCGCAGCAGCCTGCTGGCGATCGCCGGCGGCCCCGAGGGCGCCTGGGACTGCGTGCCGCTGCAGGGCAGCGGCAGCTATTGCGTGGAGGCGATGCTCGGCAGCTTCGTGCCGCGCGACGGCCACGCGCTCGTGCTCGCAAATGGCGCCTACGGCAAGCGCATTGCGACGACGCTGCGCTATCTGGGCCGCCGCCACACCCTGCACGATACCGGCGACTATCTGCCGCCGCGCGCGGCCGACGTCGAACGCCTTCTCGTCGCCAACACCGACATCACGCATGTCGTGGTGGTCCACTGCGAGACCAGCTCCGGCATCCTGAACCCGATCGAGGAGATCGCCGCCGTGACGGCGCGCCAGGGCCGCCGTCTTTTGATCGACTCGATGAGCGCGTTCGGCGCGGTGCCGCTCGACGTGTGCAAGCTGCCGTGCGACGCGTTCGTTTCTTCCGCAAACAAGTGCATTGAAGGCGTGCCGGGCTTCGGCTTCGTGATCGCGAAGCAGGACGTGCTGCGCGAGGCAAAGGGCAACAGCCATTCGCTCTCGCTCGACATCCACGATCAATGGGATGTGATGAACCGCACGGGCCAGTGGCGCTTCACGCCGCCCACGCATACCGTCGCCGCGTTCGTCGAGGCGCTGCGCCTCCATGCCCTCGAAGGCGGCCAGCCCGGGCGTCTCGAGCGCTATGCGCGCAACCGCGACGTGCTGGTCGCGGGTATGTGCTCGCTCGGCTTCGAGCCGCTCCTGACCGAGGCGTGGCGTTCGCCCATCATCGTGACGTTTTTTTCGCCCGCCGATCCGGCGTTCCATTTCGAGCGTTTCTACGAGCTGATGAAGGCGCGGGGTTTCATCATCTATCCGGGCAAACTGACCGCCGTCGAGAGCTTCCGCATCGGCTGCATCGGCGCGCTGGACGACACGGTGATGCGGCGCGTCGTGACCGCATGCGGTTCGGCGCTGCGCACGCTCGGCGTGACGAGCGGCGCACCGGATCTCGCCGCGCTCGGCGCGCGCGAGGCGCTCGCGGCATGAACGGCCGCTGCGGCCGCCATATCACGCAAGAACTCTCTACGCAGGCATTTCGCAGGACTTAAGGCAATGAAACACGTTAAGGCAGTGATCTTCGACTGGGCCGGCACGGTGGTGGACTATGGTTCGCGCGCGCCGATGGGGGCATTCGTCGAAACCTTCGAGGCGTTCGGCGTGCCGATCACGATCGACGAGGCGCGCGGCCCGATGGGCATGGCCAAACGTCCGCACATCGCGGCGCTGATGGCGCTGCCGCGCGTCGCGCAAGCCTGGGAGGCGCGCCACGGCCATGCGCCGGGCGACGCGGACATCGACGTCGTGTACGACGTGTTCGTGCCGAAGAACGTCGCGGTTGCCGCGCAATACAGCGACGTGATCCCGGGCGTGCCCGCCGTGACCGCCGCGCTGCGCGCCGAAGGCGTGCGCATCGGCTCGACCACGGGCTACACGCGCGAGATCATCGACCAGATCGTGCCGGGTGCGGCCGCGCAGGGCTTTCAGCCCGACAGCATCGTCTGCACCGGCGATACGCCCGAAGGCCGTCCGTCGCCGTACATGATCTATCGCACGCTGCCGCAGCTCGGCGTGTGGCTCGCGCGCGATGCGATCAAGGTGGACGACACCGAGGTCGGCATCGAGGAGGGTATCAACGGCGGCACGTGGGCCGTGGGCGTGGCCGTAAGCGGCAACGCGTTCGGCATGACCGAGGAAGAGGTGCGCGCGCTCCCGCTCGACGAATTCGCGCGTCGCCGCGAGGCAGCCGTGGAGCGCCTGCGCGCCGCGGGCGCCCACTATGTGATCGACAGCGTGGCCGACCTGCTGCCCGTGGTGAGCGAGATCGAAAACCGGCTGGCACGCGGCGAGCGTCCCTGAGTGTAGTAAAAATCCCTGAGCGGTGGAGCAGTTCAGCGGAGCTCCTCGGGCGCGCCTTCGCGTTGATCGCGAGGCGCGCCTCTTTTTGCCTGTCTTCCGGCGCTAGCGATACCAGGCCCGCGGCTTACCAGGTAGCCGCGAATGCCTTCTGCACCTGCGCCGTCTGCGTGATGCCGTTCGCGATCAGGATCTGCGTGAGAATGCGCGCCTTCTGAGGATTGAGGTCGAGCGAGACGGCAAAGCCGCTGGTGTCGTCGTTGACCTCGACGTTGCGGTTCACGAAGCCCGAGCCCACACGCGACGCGCGCACCACCACGATTCCTTGCTTCGCGGCGCGCTGCAACGCATCGAGGGCCGTTTTCGAGGTGTTGCCGTCGCCGACGCCGGCGAGCACGATGCCCTTCGCCTTGTCCGCGATCGCACTGTCGATCTCCATTGCGTCCATGTTCGCGTGCGAGTACACGATCTCGACGCGCGGCAGCGCGTCGCCCGAGGGCAGCGCGTACTTGTGGCTGTCGGGCTGGTAGGCAGGCGCGACGAAGCGCACGCTCGCCGGATCGACATAACCGATCGGGCCGGTGTCGGGCGACACGAAGGTCTGCACGCTCGTCGTGTTGGTCTTCGTGGTCCAGCGCGCCGACTGGATCTGGTCGTTCAGCACCACGAGGACGCCGCGCCCGCGCGCGGACGGACTGGCCGCGACCTCGACGGCTTCGTACAGATTGCTCGGGCCGTCCGCGCTCGTTGCCGTGGACGGACGCATCGAGCCGACCAGCACGACGGGCTTGTCGGTATGCAGCACGTTGTCGAGGAAGAACGCGGTTTCTTCGAGGGTGTCGGTGCCGTGCGTGATCACGACGGCGTCGGCCTCGTTTTTGTCGAAGATCTCCTGGATGCGGCGCGCGAGCGTAAACCAGACCTTGTCGTTCATGTCCTGCGAACCGATCGAGGCGACCTGTTCGGTGGAAAGGTGGGCCAGCTTCTCGATGCCGGGCACGGCCTGCACGAGCTGCTGCGCGCCGACGGCACCGGCGTTATACGCATTCGCGGCACGTGTATCGGCCTGGCCGGCGATGGTGCCGCCCGTGGCGAGCACGGCGACGCGCGGCAGGTTGCCCTGGCCGCTGTCCTGCGCGTGCGCGGATGGCGCCTGGAAAGCCGCGGCGGCAATGATCAGCGCGGCGGCGACAAAGCCGTTCCAGGCGCGCCGGCTGGCCGGCGATTTTTGTCGAATGGCGTTCTGCATGTTTGATTTCCTCCGGCTTTGGAAAATCGGTTTATTGGAAACTGCCGATGCGAGAAATCATTATTGGCGAATTTTCGGAAAGTTTAATTGAGTGTGCGCAATTTATAAGGCGTCGAGCGTTTTTTTGCGAGCGAGAAAGCGTTGAGGATGCGTATTGGGAATTCGACGACGCCATTCAGGTGAGATTATTTCGAAAAGAGAAGCGGTAGGTCGATTTATTCAAGCATTCTTTGACGAGAATTGAAATTATCGGAATATTCGTTCGAAGACCTGAAACGCGAGGAATTTATGTTTTCGGGAAATACCTGCGGTTTCTCGTCGCTCGCGGCGCTGTGCCGGCAGGGGCTTGCCGCGGTACCATGAGCGCCCCAAATTGCGACACCGCTTTACGATGACGACATTCCTGCTATTCGTGCTGACCGCGCTGGCCGAAATCGTTGGCTGCTACCTGCCGTACCGATGGCTGCGCGAAGGCGCGAGCGCGTGGTGGCTCGTGCCCGCCGCCGCCTCGCTCGCGCTGTTCGCAGGGTTGCTCACGCTGCACCCGAGCGCGGCCGGCCGCACGTATGCGGCCTATGGCGGCGTCTACGTTTGTGTGGCGATGGTTTGGCTTTGGGCCGTCGAGGCGATCCGGCCCAGCGCGTGGGACTGGGCCGGCATGGCATTCACGCTGATCGGCATGGCGCTGATCGCATTCCAGCCGCGCTAGCCGCCAGCCACAAGAGAGAGCGTATCAGCCGACCGTGTTGACGTTCTGAAATTGGGCGCGGAATGCCTCCGGCATCGGCACGACTTTCCTGGCTTCGTAGTCGAAGAACACGAAACCGGACTTGGCCATCGCGATCAGCGTGCCGTCGGTCGGGCGCGCGGTCCGGTCAGGCGGTCGCGGGTTTGGGGAATCTCAGTTGCATCCGGCAGCCTGGCTCGTTGTCGAGGATTTCGATGGCGGCGTCGTGCACGCGCGCAATCGCCGCGACCAGACTGAGACCGAGACCGTGGCCGGGTGTCGAATGCTCGAACCTGTGAGCCCGATAAAAGGTGTGCAGCACGGCGCCGCGCTCGGCCGGCGCGATGCCGGGGCCGGTGTCGGCCACCACGAGCAGCGGTTGTCCGCCGTCGAACCGCACGCCCAGTTCGACCGCGCCGCCCTCCGGGGTGAACTTGAGCGCGTTGTCGACGAGGTTCTCGATCGCGCCGAACAGCAGATCGAAGTCGCCGTTGACTTCCACGGGCACGCCGGTATCGAGCGTCAGCGAGAGCCGGCGATTCTCCGCCAGCGGCTCGTAGAGTTCGGCGACGTCGCGCAGCACGGTGTCGAGCGCGACCGTGCGGAAGCTCGCGCGGCGGCTGCCCGACTCGACTTCCGCGATCCGCAGCAGGGCGGTGAAGCGATTGAGCACCACGTCCGACTGGCCGATGGCGACGTCGATGGCGTGGCCGAGCGCCTCGGGGGACCCGGTGCGCCGCCGGGTGCGTTCCAGCCCCGCGCGCAGCGAGGTCATCGGCGTGCGCAGGTCGTGGGCGATGCCCGCGCACACGCCGCGAACCTCACCGACGAGGCGCTCGATTTCGTCGAGCATCGTGTTGACGATGGCGGCGAGGCGGTCGAGGTCGTCGGTCGTGCCGCGCAGCGGCAGGCGCCGGTTGAGCTTGCCGGCCATGATCTCGCCGGCGGTCTCGCTGATCGCCGCGATCCTGCGGTTCGAAATATGGTTGAGCGCCGCGCCGCAGGCGAGCGCCAGCAGACTCGTCAGCGCGACGCCGGCGCACAGCGTTTTCAGCAGGGTGCGGTCGAAACGGCGGACTTCGTCGATCGAATGGCCCACGACGATGCGCAGGCCGCTCGTGGTCGGAATGATGACGCCGCGATAGTGCGCGGTCTTCGTGCGGTCGCCGTCGCGGATCGTTTCCGTGTAATTGAACGGCTTGCGGTCCTTTTCGGGCGGCAGGGCCGAGATATTGCCCGCAAGGCGTACGCCCGCGGCGTCGAACAGGCCATAGGGCCGCGAAGTCGCGATGTCGCGGCGGCTCAGCGCCGCGATCGTCGCGATCGCCTGAGTGCGGTCGATCGCATGAAACTCGGCGAACTCGCCGCGCAGCCGCTCGTCGACCTCGTGCAGCAGATAGCTGGCCGTGAGCCAGTAAAGCAGCGCGAAGAGGGCGATGGCCGAGCCGACGAACACGGCCAGCAGCCAGCCGACGCCGCCGGAGAGGCGCGCGCGGCGGCGGGCGTCAGCCCGCGGCATGGATGATATAGCCGGCATTGCGCACCGTCACGATCATGGCCGAAAGCCGCCCGTTGCAACTGAGCTTGCGGCGCAGGTTGCTGATATGCATGTCGATCACGTTGGTCTGCGTGCCGAAGTGATAATTCCATACCGACTCGAGCAGCATCGCGCGCGTCACCACTTCGCCCGCGTGGCGCATCAGGAATTCGAGCAGGTTGTATTCGCGCGGCTTCAGATCGATCAGTTCTCCCGAACGCTGGACGACGTGCGTTTCGGTGTCGAGCGTGAGATCGTCGATCTGCAGTACCGATGCGTCGGCCGAGCCGGCCAGCGTGGCATGGCGGCGGCGCAGCAGCGCGTTCAGGCGCGCCGTCAGCTCCAGCCCATCGAAGGGCTTGACGACGTAGTCGTCACCGCCGGCCCGCAATCCGCGCACGCGCTCGTCCACCGCGTCGAGCGCGCTCAGGATCAGCACGGGCGTCTCTTTGCCGATGTTGCGCAGCGTGGTGAGGATCGAGAGGCCGTCCAGGTCGGGCAGCATGCGATCGAGCACGATGGCGTCGAATTTGCCGTTGGTCGCCCGCAGCAGCCCCTGAAAGCCGGTCGGCACGCACTCCACCTCGAACCCGTAGTCTTCGAGAGCGGCGGTGACTTCCAGCCCCGCGCCGGCGTCGTCTTCGACGACCAGCACGGTGGGGCGGCTTGCGAGCGGGCTGTTCATCGGCAGTTCAGTGGCAACCTGGTGGCAACTTAATGGCCGGAGGCCGGCGTTAGCGTTTCGTCATGCGCGAGCGGATCCGTCGTGGCCCAGGCCGTGCCCGGCAAGACCGGTGTGCCTTCCAGCGCGACGGCTTGCAGTGCTTTCGGCGGCAGGCCGAGCGCCGCAAGTATCGTCGGCGCGACCTGGGTCGTCGAGACGGGCCACGTGACGCTCGCGCCCGTCGCGGCGAGCCGCGGGCTCGACACGAGCAGCGCGACGCGCGTGTCGTCGCCGTGAAACCCGCCGTGCTCGGCGAGCTTACCATCGTGCGGTGGCGTGAATATGACACCGTTGCGCGACACGACCACGATGTCGGGCGTGCGGCTGTCGGCGGCTGGGGCCGGGAAGCGCAGCGCGAGACGCTCGCCGCTGATCACGTCCGCGATGCCGAGCGCCTCTGCATGCGCGCGCAGCGCCGCCGTGATGGCCGGGGCCGCGGCGGGGTTGCGCAGCCACACGAGCGCGCCGTGGTCGGTCGTCAGTTGCGCGAGGGCGCCCGGCGCGGCCGCATCGATCACCTTCGCGAGCTGGGCCTCGTCGATCTTGTCGAGCCGCGTGCGGTCGATCGGGCCGTTGCCGTGCTTGGCCGTCACGATCACGAGCGTGTCCTCGCGCAGGTGGTGGCGGTCGAGTTCGGTCACGAACGCATGCAGCAGGGTGTCGACATGCGCGATCGCGCTTTCCAGGCCCGGCGTGGGATCGCCGTCCGCGTCGCGGTAGCCGTAGATCTTCTGCGCCACGTTGACGGCCTGCAGGTTCAGGCCGAACACGTTCGGCACGGTTGCCGAGGCGCGCCCGTCGTGGGTCAGGCCGTCGATCTCGTTGACGAGCGCGCGGGCCTTCATGTCGTCGTAGGCCTCGGTTTTCGCGAGCGAGCCGGTGATTTCGCGCGCCTTCGCGTCGGTGAGCCCCTCGTAGTTGGCGCCGATCTCCGGCAGGAACAGATCGTCGACGCCATGGCCCGAAGGCCCCTCGACGAGTTCGTAGGTCGGGTGCTTGTCGATCCACGCCGTGTAGCCGCCCGCGTCGCGCACGGCTTCGAAAATGGTGTTTACGCGCAGGTAGGCATGCGGGTAGACCGGTGCGCAGCCATGCCGCGGATCGAGCGGCAGCTTGGCGGCGTCGATTTCGTCGTGGCCGTGGCCGTCGTCCTTGTCGAGCGATTCGTCGTAGCGCACGCGCGTGCCCGTGCGGCTGCAGTCGCTGCCGGGGGGCGCGAGGGCGCGGTCGTACGAGTCGTCGTAATACACGCCGGTCGCCGCGGGCGTGCCGCCCGTCACAAGCGCGAGCAGGCCGGGAAACGAGTCGGCCGGCACGACCGCCTGGGCGTTCGTGTAGTCGATGCCTTGGGCTGCGAGCTGCGCGAGCGTGCTATCGGGATGAGCCGAAACGTAGCGGGCGAGGTCGCTCGCGTGGAGCCCGTCCACGCTCACCAGCAGCACGTGGTGCACAGGCGCGTTGGCGGGCAGCGTGGCGGCAGTCGCCGCGTCATTAATAAGGAAAGCGAAGCAAGCGGAGAGTACGGGCAGAATCAGTTTCATTCGTGATCGTCTAGATTGAAGTTGACCCATAGTTGTTCGGTAAGGGTTTTGCCCGCAAAGGCGGGTTCCGGCCTGGGATAGTCCGCGTCGCGCACGGCGGCGAGCGCCGCGCGGTCGAGCAGCGCAACGCCGCTGGACACGACCACGGTTTCGCCCGACACGGCCCCGTCGCGGTACTGGAACGCGACGCGCGTGCGCCCCGAAATGCCGGCCATGCGCGCCGATTCCGGGTAGTGCAGCGCAGCCTGGATCGCCGCGCGCACCTTGCTGGCGAAGTCCGGGCTCGGACCGGCCGGCGCGGGTGTGGGTGCAGGCGCCGGGGCGGGCGCGGGCGGCGGCGCCGCGTCGGTCGGTGCCGTTGCCGGGGAGGGCGCGGGCAGCGGAGCCGCGGACGGCGCCGGCGTGGGCCGCGGCGGTTCGGTGACGGGCCGGGGCGGCGCCGCATGCGCGGCGCGATGAACCGGCTCGGTCCGGTGCGGTTGCGGCACCGGCGGAGGCGGCTTGGGCGTCGGCGGTGCTGGCGTCGGCGCCGCAGGGTGCGGTGCCGGCGCGCTCGTCAACGAAAGCAGGGTGGGCGGCCGCTCGGGCGGCGGCGCGGCGCTCTTGTGCGCGAGCATCGCCCAGCCGAGCCCCAGCAACACCAGCTCCACGACGAGCGCGACGCCCGCCGCCGTATACAGGCGCCGCTCTTCGGACACGACGGATGCGGTGGAGAGGGTGGCCATGTCACTTCGCCGCCGGCTGGGCCGCGAGGGCGACCTGGGTCACGCCGGCCGCGCGGCACGCATCCATCGCGGCCACGAGGTACTGCAGGCGCGCGCCGCTTGCGCCGGCGATCGTCACGACCGTATGCGCCGGATCGGCTTCGCGGCCAAGCAGCGCCGTGAGCTGGGCGGGCGTGAGCGTGCGCGAGTCGACCGAGAGCGTGCCGTCGTCGGTGAGCGTGACCGTGATCTTCGGCGGCGGCAGCGGCTGCGCGGTGGAGCTCGACGGCAGCCGCGTGGCGAGGCCCGCGTTCGGGATCATGTGCAGCGTGATCATGATGAAGAACACCAGCAGGAAGAACATGATGTCGATCATCGGGATGATCTCGATGCGGGCCTTGCGTGCTTCGAAGTACTTCATCGTCACGCTCCCTGCGAGGCCAGTCTTGCCGCCACGTCGCGCCGGCTTTCCTGCACCTCGGTCAGCGGCTCGTACGCGATGCCCGACATGCGGTTGACGAGCGACATCTTCACCGTTTCGAGCTGATGCACGACGATCCGCACGCGGTTGTGCAGCCCGTTGAAGAACAGCAGGCCGATCATCGCGACGAACAGACCCGATGCGGTCGCAACGAGTGCCTCGGCCACGCCGCCCGTCACCTGGGTCGGCGCATTGCCGGGGTTCGAGAGCACCTGGAACGCGTGGAACATGCCGACGATCGTGCCGAAGAGGCCGAGCAGCGGGGCGAGCGTCACGGCCGTGTCGAGCACCCAGAGGAAGCGGTCGATGCGCGGCGCCTCGCGCATGATGGTTTCGTCGAGCGACGCCGTGAGTTTCTCGCGGCTGCGCTCGCCCGCCATGCGCGCGGCGAGCGATATGACCCGGCCGACCGGCAGATCGCGATAGCGGGCCGCGAGCGTCGAGAGCGCCGCGGCATCGACGCGGTCGAGGCGGTCGAGCTGGTCCAGCGCCGCACGGCCGCTCGCGGCGACGCGCTGCAGGAACCAGGTACGCTCGACGATGACGGTCAGCGCGACGAACAGCATGGCCGCGATGACGTACAGTACGCCGCCCGAATCGCTCGCGAGATGCATCAGGGTGTCGGCAGTCATGGCATGGAACTCCAGTCAGAGGTTAAAAGTCGGTCGAGACGGTCGCGATGACCGAGCGGCCGGGGATCGTCCAGTAGAGCGGCGTGTTGTCCGCGGCGGTGTAGCCGGCGAGGCCGTCTATGCTCGTCCGGTTGAAGAGGTTGTCGATCTCGAGGCCGATGCGCGTGTTGCGCATCCACGTGGTCGGCGACTTGATCGTGTAAGCGCCGGCCAGGTTCGTGACGAGGAAGCCGCCGATCGGCTGCGTGTCGCCCGTATCGCCGTACTGGTGGCCGATGAACTTCGAGATCAACGAGGCGTGCAGCGGACCGCGGTCGTAGATCGCGCCGAACGCGGCGGTCTGCTGCGGCGCATTCTGCATCCACGCGCCGGTGCTCTTCTGCTTGGCCGAGTTGAACGTGAGGTTGCCGTAGAGACTCACGCCGTAGCCGACGTAATACGTTGCCTCGGTTTCGACGCCCTTGTAGACGGCGCCGCCCGCGTTCGAGAAGTACGTTTCGCCGCCGACCGTGGTGCTCGTCACGGCATTGCGGAAGTTGATGTAGTAGACGTCGGCCGCGACCGTCAGGCGGTTTGACTTGTACGTGGTGCCGATCTGGTAGTTGTCGGTCTGCTCGGGAGCCGGTTGGCCGGACAGCGAGGGATTCGGCACGTAGAAGACGTTCAGGTTCGGCGCGAGGAAACCCTGGGCGTACTGCACGTACGCGCTCCAGTTCTTGTTGAAGTCCTCATGCAGCGTGACCGAGGGCAGGACCTTGGTCCACGTGTGGCTGAAGTCGACGGGGGCGCCCGTGCTCTGGTTTTGCGGCGAATCGATACTGCGCTCGAACGACACGTACTTGACGCCCGGCGTGAGCGTGAGCCCGTACGGCAGCTTCCACGCGTACTGGATGTACGGCTGGAACGTGAGCATCGTGTCGTGCATCGTGAAGTTCAGTTGCTCCAGCGCAAAGTTCAGCGTGTCGTCCACGTTCATGTTGTCGCGGTAGTTCGTCTGGTACGCGAGCCACCCGCCCAGCGTCAGCTTGCCCGGACCCAGATCCCGCTGCGCGTCCAGGACGTCGCCCCATGCGCGATAGTTGTTGGCCATCTGCGTGCCCGGCACGTTGTCCGCGCCGAACGTGGTGCCGTTCGGCGTCTCGCCGTTGGGGTCGAGGCCGTTGAAGCCGTCGTGGTAATAGCCGTAGGTGTAGACCTTGTTGTCGAGCTTCCAGCTTCCCAGCACCGTTTGCAGGCCGATATATTCGAAGTCGGTGTTGATGCGGTCGAAGTTGTAGCCGTAGAACGCCTGGCTAGCCGGATTGCCGTTCAGGCCGAAGTTCGGGCCGTACTGGGCGATCTGTGCGGCCGTCGCGCCGAGCGAGGTGTTCTGGTAGATGCGGTTGTAGTCGGCGTAGAACGTCAGCAGCGTGTCGTTGCCGATCGGCTTGTCGAGCTTGAAGTAGAAGTTGTCGCGCCGCTGCCCGACGTCGTTCAGATAGCCGTCGCTGTCCGAGTGGTCGTAGCCCACTACCGCGCGCGCGTCGCCCCACTGCTGCAGGTCGCCCGTGTTGAACTGGCCGCCCGCGAGCCACGTGTTCCAGCTACCGTAGGAGCCGAGCACGGTGAACGCCGGCGTTAGCGAGGGCTCGATCGAGGCGATGGACACCGTGCCCCCGAAGGTCGCGAAGCCGATCTGCGAAGCGTCGCCCGGACCGCGATCCACGGCGATGCTACCGATGTTCTGCGAGTTGAAGAACGACGTCGAATGGTGCGTGAAGTCGTTGGTGTCGCCGAACGGAATGCCGTCGAACGTCACGTTGTACTGGCCGTCCTGAAAGCCGCGGATCGTCAGGCTTTGCGTTTCCATGAGGCCGGGACCGTTCGGGGTAATGCCCGACACGCTCGGCGCGATCTGGATGATGTCGCTGTAGTTGGCCGTGGGCGGCGTGCTGTTCTGGATGTAGTTCTTGTTGATGATCGACTTCGGCTCGGAAGCCGTGAGCGAGCCTTGGGTCGGCGCCTGTGCCGGGGCCGACTGCGGATTGTTCGGGTTGCCCGTGTCGCTCGTCGCCGAGCCCGACGAAGCGGTGCTTTGCACGGCGCCGAGATCGCCGCTCGACTGCGCGAAGGCAAGCGGAGCGCCCGTAGTGCAGAGCGAGGCCAGAAGAAGTTGTGCCAGCGGCTTTCTGCGGAACCGCGTCTGATGCTGTGTCATCCGTAGGTGTCCTTGTTTTCGATTGACGATCTGGTTGAGAGACGCGGCAATCGTAGAGACAAGGAATTAATCGGCCGTGATGCCTGTCTTACGAAGTTAAGAAGCGTGGCGGGAGCCGAAGCCGAGGAGCCGGCGGACGATTGCCCCCACGTCGATGAAATTCGAGGCGGAAGGCGAGATGGTGAGGCCGGCGTGTTGCAGCCGAAAGGCGGGATGCTTACAGCTTTTTATGATTCAGCCCGGCTTGACGCGGGCTGCCAGGGACGCCTGGTGGCGATTCCCGGGGGCGCGTGAAAAGTTGCGCGCGCACCGGTTTACAACATGGCGATTGCGAGGCGGACAGGCAGCGGCTCTTCAGGGTGTCAGACTGGCATCGTTGCGTGAAAGCCGTTAGTGATGGGCATAGAGCGTCGAATTCAGGTACTTGAGCTGCCCGTCCTGCTCGGCCCGAACCAACTCCTGATAGACCTCGGCGCGTGTTTTTTCATGTACCGGCTGGCCGTAGGCGGGCATCACGGCGCTATTTGCGGTTGCCGCTGCCGTAGCAGCGTTCGCGGGCTGCGCGCTTTGCGTCGCGGTCTGGGCGTGTGCCGAGGCGGCGCATGCCACACTCGCGGCGAGACAGAATCGGATGAGGGTCTTCATGATGTTCCTTCGCGTGAACCGTGTGCTCATGTCGGTCACGATAGCTGACAAAAACCTTCCGGTCCATTACACGAAAATGAAGAGAAGTTTAGTTTGCTGCGATACCGCACGGGTAGGCGCCGGCGCCAGTCCGTGCGATCGGGGCTGCCGCGTTTCATGATGAAGAAGGTTTAACCTCGATGCACATGCTTTACCGGGCGCGGCGAAGTACGCTGGCAGTGTTCGACGCCCTGGACGGAGGCATTCGTCATGAACACGCTATCCCGTAGTGCCTTGTTAGTTTTGCTGAGCATTTTCTCGCTTCCTTCGTTGGCCGGAGCGAGACTCACGCCTGAGCAGTGCAACGATTACCCCTTCGTGAAGACCGATCATCCAGTCACGCATCGCGAACTCCAGAATGAACTGGGCGAACTGGAGTCCGTGGGCTATGTCCCGGCCATTGGCGACGACTACAACTATCCGGACGACATTCAAACAGCCGAGCAGCGCCTGCGCGTGCTGTATCGGCGAGACTGCCTGCCGCACGCGCCAGGCGAGCAGACCGCGCCTCGCGAGGCAACCGGCACGACGCAGTGGTGACGTGAAAGCCGCGTGGCCTCGGCAAGGTCTTTTCATCACCAGGTAATTCCGCTGGCGAACTCGTTGAAGCTGCTCGAACTGATCGGCCCCGCACAATTCCATGTTTTCGGCCAGTGCGGGCACTGGACACAGATCGAGCATGGCGCGGCGTTCAACGCGCTGGTCGAGGACTTCCTGCGGGAGGATCCACGTTCGCCGCGCCAAGGCCCGCGAAAATCCCATGCGGGCTCCTTTGCCGAAAGTTCCCGAATCGCCGATACTGTGGCGGAACTCGGCCAGATGCGATCCGGCTAGCCGCAATGCTCAGCAAAGGAGAGAACATGGGGATGGGAAGCAAGGAAAAGCAGGGGATGTCGTGCGAACGCCTCGCGCGGATAGAGCGCTTCATGAACGACAACTACATTGCTACGGGCAAGCTGGCAGGCGCCGTGACCCAGGTGTGGCGGCGCGGTGCACTCGCCCTGAACTCGGTGCAGGGCCTCGCCGACCGCGAACGGCAGGTGCCGCTGGCCGAGGATTCGATCTTCCGTATCTATTCGATGACCAAGCCCATCACGTCGGTGGCGGTCATGATGCTGCTGGAGGAGTGCAAGATCGCGCTGGACGATCCCGTCAGCAAGTACATTCCGGCCTGGGAAAAGCTTGGCGTTCACGTCGGCGGCTTCATGGACAGCTTCCAGACGCGTCCGCCCGCGCGCCCGATGCTCGTGGTCGATCTGCTGCGCCACACCTCGGGCCTGACTTACGGTTTTCAGCAGAACACCAATGTCGACGCTGCCTATCGCAAGCTGAAGGTGGGCGACATCGGGCTGGAGGGCACGCTCGATGAGATGATCGAGAAGCTGGCTACGCTGCCGCTCGAATTCTCCCCGGGCGAAGCGTGGAATTACTCCGTTTCCACGGACGTGCTGGGCTATATCGTCGGCAAGGTCAGCGGAATGCCGTTCGAGACGTTTCTCAAGGAACGGATCTTCGACCCCCTGGGCATGGTCGACACGGCCTTTTACGTGCCGGAGGAGAAGGTGTCGCGTTTCTGCGCCTGCTACGCCATTGGTTCGCTCGGCTCGAAGGTCGTCTCGGAGAGAGGGCCGACGCTGCAGGACGATCCCCGGAGCAGCCCGTATCTCAAGCCGCCCGGCTTCATCTCCGGCGGTGGCGGCCTCGTATCGACGGCCGCCGACTACATGCGGTTCGCCCGCATGCTGCTGCAAGGCGGCGAACTGGACGGCGTGCGCTTGCTGGGACCGAAGACCCTGGCGCTGATGACCGCCAATCATCTGCCGGGCGGCCTCGACCTGCCACGTCTCTCGCGCTCGATGTTCAGCGAGGCCGCCTACGAAGGGGTGGGCTTCGGCCTGGGCTTCGCGACGACCATGACGCCTGCGGCCACGCTGATTCCTGGCAGCGCGGGCGACTTCTTCTGGGGCGGCGCGGCCAGCACCTTCTTCTGGGTCGATCCGCGCGAGGACCTGATCGTGCTGTTTCTCACGCAGTTGCTGCCGTCGAGCGCTCACCCGGTGCGCCGTCAATTGCGCACGATGGTCTATAGCGCGATCACCGAGACCGGGGCCTGAGTTTCGTCGTGCGGTGCCGGGGGAGCAGGCCGAAGCGCTCCCGTGTGCGTGCTAACATGTCAGTTGGCAGTCAACCCGCATGCAGAACCGGCAATGAACTCTATTCCCACCGTCAAGGACGAGCAGGAGGGCAAGTCGCTCCGGCTCGTCGCCTACGAAAATTTCACGCAGCAGATCCTCGACGCCAACATCCGCCCGGGGCAGTTCGTTTCGCAGCGCCAATTGATGTCGCTGACCGGCATGCCGCTCGGTGCGATTCGCGAGATGGTCCCGCGTCTCGAGGCGGAAGGTCTGTTGCGCACCGTGCCGAACCGCGGCCTGCAGGTGTGTCATGTCGACCTGCGGCTGATCCGCAACGCTTTCCAGCTACGCCTCGTACTTGAGCGGGAAGCGATCGTCAATTTCGTGCAGAACGCGACCGACGCGGAACTGGATCGCCTCGAACGCGCCCATAAAGACATCGTCAAGCGCGCGTCGTCGAAGAAGATCGACGAGCGTGTTGTCGCCGATGCGCAGACCATCGATTGGGGCCTTCACGACAGGATGATCGATGCGATGGGCAACGAGATCATTTCGAACATTTACCGCGTCAACAGCCTGCGGATCCGCCTGATTCGCCTCGAACACGTCGTGCTGACCCCGGAGGTCGTGCTGCCGACGATGCGGGAACACCTCGAACTGATCGCTGCGCTGAAGGCTCGCGACACCGATACGGCGGTCGCGCTGCTCGAAACCCATATCGAGAATGCGCGAAAGCGTTCGTTGGGAGATTTCGGTCTGTAAACTGCTATCCGGCTCGTGATTCAGGGCCGCAATTCAGGACCGTGACGGCACGGTCCTGATAAACCCTGGTGCCGGTTCGCATCGATTCGTTTTGACGCGTCATTGCCAACGCACTAACATGTCAGTCACAGTTTGGTCGGTGTTTGGCTGGTAATCAAGCCGGCGCGGCGATACCCGAGAGGAGAACGTCAATCATGGCTTTGCAAGGCAGTAGTGGGGAAGGGGTGTTCGCAGCGGTCGCGACGCCGCTCGATGCGGCCGGCCGTGTCAACGTGCCGTTGCTGGCGCGTCACTCGCTCGACCTGATCCGGCGCGGACTGCATGGCATCACGCTGTTCGGCACGACGGGCGAGGGCCCTTCGTTCACGGTGGACGAACGGCGTGCGGCGCTCGACGCGCTGCTCGAAGCGGGCGTGGCGAATCACCAGGTGATCGTTGCAACCGGCGCGGCGGCGCTGGGCGACGCGATCGAGCTCACGCGGCATGCGCTCGCGCGAGGCTGCAATCGCGTGCTGCTGTTGCCGCCGTTTTTCTTCAAGGACGTGAGCAGCGCCGGCGTGGCCGATGCGGTGGGTGCCGTGGTCGAGGCGCAGGACGATCCGCGCTTGCGCATCATTCTCTATCACATCCCCCAGGTTTCGGGCATCGCCATCGATCATGGGGCCATCGCAACATTGCGTGAGCGCTATGGCGCCGTCGTCGAGGGGATCAAGGACAGCAGTGGAAATCTTGAGCACTCCCTGGGATTGATCGAGCGGCATCGCGGCCTGAAGGTGTACGTGGGCGCCGAGAACACGATTGCAAGAACGCGTGCCGCGGGTGGGGCGGGCACGATCTGCGGCCTGGCAAACGTGGTGCCGAACACGATCCTCGCGAGCTTCGCCGGCGAGAGTGGGAAAAGCGGCGAGAGCCGCGAAATCGTCGATACCTTGCTGGCGAGCGTGGGCAGTCAGCCGTTCACGCCATGGTTGAAGGCGCTGCTCGCGGTTCGCCAGTGCGACGACAGTTGGCGCCGCGTGCGCCGGCCGCTCGTCGAGGCGGGGCCTGACGCGCTGAAGGCTCTGCCCCCGGCATTGCGCGACGCTTGCCCCGATCTTGCCGCGAACTGAAGGAAAACGCCACGGATACGGAGGGAGGACGACATGGACCACGAACCGGACGCAGAGGATCTTGCCGCTGCGCAACACCAAGGACTGCTCAGGACGTTGTGCGATGCGTTAGGCCTTGCTGCAGTGCTGAGCGGCGCCGACATCCCGGCGCGCAACGAGCACGACTGGAGCACGCTCGGACCGTTGCGGCCGGTGGCGGTCGTGCGGCCGGCGGATACGGAAGGCGTCGCGACGGCGATGCGCTTGTGCGCGCAACATCATGTGCCCGTCGTGCCGCAAGGCGGCCTGACCGGTCTTTGCGGCGGTGCGCGTCCTGTGGAGGGAGCGGTGGCCTTGTCGCTGGAACGGCTGGTCGGCATCGAAGAGATCGACGCGGCGTCTGCCACGCTCACCGTGAAAGCGGGCACACCGCTGCAAGTCGTGCAGCAGGCCGCCGACGAAGCCGGATTTTTCATTCCCCTCGATCTCGGCTCGCGCGGCTCGTGTGCGATTGGCGGCAACCTGTCGACCAATGCCGGCGGCAATCGCGTGATCCGCTACGGCATGGCGCGCGAAATGGTGCTGGGGATCGAGGTCGTGCTGGCCGATGGCACGGTCGTGACCAACCTGAACAAGATGTTGAAGAACAACGCGGGCTACGATCTGAAGCACCTGTTCATCGGCAGCGAGGGCACGCTCGGCATCATCACGCGTGCCGTGCTGCGGCTCTCGCCCAAGCCCGGCTGCACGATGGCGGCGCTGTGCGCGCTCGATAGCTATGCGCAACTCGTCGCGTTGCTCGGCGCGGCGAGACGAGGCCTCGGGCCGCTGTTGTCCGCGTTCGAAGTGATGTGGCCGGACTATTGGCGAACGGTGACGCAACAGGTGCCCGGCGTGCGCGATCCGCTGGGCGGCGAGCACGCTTGCTACGCGCTGATCGAGGCGCAGGGCATGGACGAGGCGCTCGATGCACCGCGCTTCGAACATTGGCTCGGCATGCAGATGGAGCAGGGCGTGATTGCCGATGCCGCGCTGGCGCAGTCGCTTGCCGACGTGCACGCATTCTGGGGACTGCGCGACGCCTGTGCGGAATTCCCCCAGGTGCTGGGGCCGCACGAGTCGTTCGACATCGGCCTGCCGGTGGCCTCCATGGACGAATACGTGAGCGCTTGCCGCGACGCGTTGCAGACGCGCCTGCCCGGCATCGTCGCGCTCTTTTACGGCCATATCGGCGACGGCAACCTGCATATCGTTGCCTGCATGCCGGGCATCTCCCCTCAGCCGAAGGAGGCGATCGCCGAGACGGTGTATACGCTCGTCCAGCGCTTCGGCGGCACGATTTCGGCGGAGCACGGCATCGGCATCACGAAGAAGGCCTGGTTGCCCAGCACGCGCAGCGAAGCCGAGCTTGCCCTGATGCGCCGGCTCAAGAGCGCCCTGGATCCGCAACACCTGCTCAACCCGGGAAAGGTCGTGTAGCACCCGCAAGTTCGACGCCTGCGCAGTTATATGCCCGATCAAGGAGGCCGGCGCCAGACCGGTCCCGCGATCCATCGCAGGGAACCGACAAGGAGACACCATGCTTTTTCTCGGCGCCGCCGAAGCCGGGCTGTTTCCGGGCGCCGTGCTGTATCTGACCTACTGGTTTCCGGCCCGCTCGCGCGGCCAGATCATGGGTATCTTCTACTTCGGTTCGCCGCTCGCGCTAATGCTGGGCGGGCCTTTGTCGGGTTATCTGCTGGAACAGGACGGACTGTTCGGCCTGCAGGGCTGGCAACTGATGTTTCTCGTGGAAGGGGGCTCGCGGCCATCGTCGGTATCGGAGCCTTCTTCTATCTGTGCGACCGGCCGGCCGAGGCACGCTGGCTGCCGCGCGACGAGGCGCAGGCATTGGGCCGGGTGCTAGCCGCCGAGGAGCAACAAAAAATCGTGCACGGCAAGACGAGCTTTCGGGCGGCGCTTGCCGACCCGCGTCTACTGCATTTCGCAGTGCTTTACTTCTGCATCCAGATTGCCGGCTACGGCGTGGCGTTCTATCTGCCGACGCAGGTGAGCGCACTGCTGCACGTCAAGATCGGCCTGCATGTCGGTCTCGTGGCGGCGATTCCCTGGGCATGCGCGATCGGGGCCGGTGCATGCTATCCGGGTTTCGCGGTGCGTAGCGGTCACCGGAAGTTCTTCGCGACGCTTTCGGCGCTCTCCATCACGGCCGGGCTCGTCGTTTCCGCGCATACGGCGCCTGTTACCGCGATCGCGGCGCTTTGCTTCGTGACGATGGGCATCATGACGGTGCAGCCCATTTTCTGGACGTTCCCCGCGGCCTACCTGGGCGGCGCCGCGGCGGCCGGCGGATTCGCGGTGATCAATGCCATCGGCAATCTGGGCGGATTCTTCGCGCCCAACGTGAAAAATGCCGTGGAGGCCTCATTTCACTCGCCGGCTGCGGGGTTGTATGCGATCGCGGCAAGCGGACTCGCCGCGGCGGTGCTGATTTGCGCCATGCGGCCCAATGCTCGCGGGGCACAAGAGGCGGGCACCGATGCGGCGGTTCGTGCAGGTAGTTTGTAAAGGTCAAATAAGGCAATTTGTTGCGTGATTGCCAATCCGCCCGGCCCGTTAGCCGGAATCTGTCGCATACTTGTTATCGTCGTCAGTCAATATGGCAGGCTCGTGGTGCTCCGCGCCGCAATTCATGGTTCTCAAGGGGAAAGCAATGCGTTCAAAAATCGTCGCCTCGCTTCTGATGGTTTCCATGCTGGTTGCGTCCGGCGCAGTGTTGGCCGAGCCGCAGCACCATGGCGCCGCGCATGGGCCGCGTCAGCCGGTACACGATGCGTCGGTGGACCGCCCGGGTGGTCCGATTCCGCATCAGGACTGGCACAAGGGCGAGCGTGTCCCGGCTGAATACCGCGATCGCAACTACGAGGTGGACGATTGGCACGAGCATGGCCTCTCGGCGCCGCCGCGCGGCTACCATTGGGTCGGTGTGAACGGCGACTATGTGCTGGCCGCGGTGGCGACCGGGGTAATCGCCAGCGTCATCGCTTCACACTAGGTGGTAGACAGGGGGGCGCCGGTTTTCGCAAGCGACGCGGTGCGGAAATTGTCCGCGCCTGACGAACCCGCTCCCCGGATGTCGTGCTCTTTCCGGATGTCCAGCGCCACGTCCACGATCATGTCCTCCTGGCCGCCCACCATGCGGCGCCGGCCCAGTTCGACGAGGATATCCACCGTCTTCAGTCCGTACTTCTTCGCAGCCACTTCCGAGTGGCGCAGGAAGCTCGAATACACCCCCGCATAGCCCAGCGCCAGCGTCTCGCGGTCCACGCGCACCGGGCGGTCCTGCAGCGGGCGCACGATGTCGTCGGCCGCGTCCATCAGCGTGTACAGATCGGTGCCGTGGTTCCAGCCCATGCGCTCGGCCGCCGCAATGAACACCTCCAGCGGCGCATTGCCCGCGCCGGCTCCCATGCCCGCCAGCGACGCATCGATGCGGTCGCAACCTTCCTCCACCGCCACGATCGAGTTCGCCACGCCCAGCGAGAGGTTGTGGTGCGCGTGCATGCCCGTCTGCGTTTCGGGCTTCAGCAGGGCCTTTACGGCGCGAAAGCGCTCGCGCACGTCATTCATCGTCAGCGCGCCGCCCGAGTCCACCACGTAGATGCAGGTCGCGCCGTAGCTCTCCATCTTCTTCGCCTCGACGGCGAGGTTCTCTGGCGTGGTCATGTGGCTCATCATCAAGAAGCCCACCGTATCCATGCCCAGCTCGCGCGCGTAGCCGATGTGCTGCTTCGAGATGTCGGCTTCCGTGCAGTGCGTGGCCACACGTACGATGCGTGCGCCCGCGTCATAGGCCGCCTTCAGGTCGTGGATCGTGCCGATGCCCGGCAACAGCAGCGTGGCGATCTTCGCGTGCCGCACCACGTCCGCCACCGCCTCGATCCATTCGAGGTCGCTGTGCGCACCGAACCCGTAGTTGAAGCTCGAGCCCTGCAGGCCGTCTCCGTGCGCGACCTCGATGCTGTCCACTTTCGCGCGGTCCAGCGCGCGGGCAATGTCCTGCACGTTCTGGATGGAATACTGGTGGCGGATGGCGTGGCTGCCGTCGCGCAGCGTCACGTCGGAGATGTAGAGTTTGCGGCTCATGGCTTCAGGCTCCTTGCGTGTCCAGCAGCGTCTGCGCCATACGCTCGGCGGTGGCGAGCGCGGCGGACGTCATGATGTCGAGATTGCCGGCATAGGCGGGCAGATAGTGTGCGGCGCCTTCCACTTCGAGGAACACCGAGGTCTTCAGGCCGCCGAACTTTCCGAGGCCCGGGATATTCAGGGGCGCGCTGACCGGAATCTCGTCGAACTGGACCTTCTGCTTGAGGCGATAGCCCGGCACGTAGGCATTCACCTTCGCGACCGTTTCCTCGATCGACGCCTCGACCTGCTCGCGATCCGCGAGGTCCGAGAGCGTGTAGACGGTGTCGCGCATCATGACGGGCGGTTTGGCCGGGTTCAGCACGATGATCGCCTTACCCCTGGCCGCACCGCCCACCGCTTCGATCGCCTTCGAGGTCGTTTCGGTGAACTCGTCGATGTTCGCGCGCGTGCCGGGCCCCGCCGATTGGCTGCTGATCGACGCGACGATTTCCGCGTAATGCACCCTTGCCACGCGCGAAACGGCCGCGACGATGGGGATCGTCGCCTGACCGCCGCAGGTGACCATGTTCACGTTGGGCGCGTCGATATGCGCGTCGAGGTTCGCCACCGGCACGCAGTACGGGCCGATGGCGGCGGGCGTGAGGTCGATCACGCGGATCGACGGCTTGAGGCTGCGCAGCAGCGCATCGTTCTTCACGTGCGCGCCAGCCGAGGTCGCATCGAACACGAAATCGATGTCCTCGAACACGGGCAGGCGCGTGAGACCCTCCACGCCTTCGTGCGTGGTCGCCACGCCCAGGCGCGCGGCGCGCGCGAGGCCGTCCGAGTTCGGATCGATGCCCACCATCGCCGCCATTTCCAGATGCCGGCTGTTGCGCAGGATCTTGATCATCAGGTCCGTGCCGATGTTGCCCGAGCCGATGATGGCGGCCTTGAGTTTTTCCGAAGCTTCCGAAGTCATAGCTATTCCTTGTTCAGGCGGAGAAAGTGGCGCGAACGCTGCCCAGGCCCTCGATCTGCGCGGTATAAGTGCCGGGTTCCTTCACGGCCACCATCGGCCCGAGCGCGCCTGTGAGCACCACGTCGCCCGCGCGCAGCGGCGTGCCGAGCTGCGCCATGCGATCGGCAAGCCACACGGCGGCGTTCAGCGGATTGCCGAGGCAGGCGGCGCCATTGCCGCGCGAGAGAATTTCACCGTCGCGCGAGAGCGCCATCGCACACCCGGCCAGATCGAGCTGCGCCAGCGGCACGGGGCGGCTGCCCACCACGAAGCGTGCGCTGGAAGCGTTGTCGGCGACCGTGTCGACGAAGCGGATATCCCAGTTCTGGACGCGGCTGTCCACCACTTCGATCGCGGCAAGGGCGTAGGCGCTGGCGCGCAGGATATCGACGAAGGTGTGCTTCCCGAGCGTGAGGTCGTGCTCCAGCACCAGTGCGATTTCGGCCTCCACCTTGGGCTGGATCAGTTGCGAGAGCGGGATCGGCTCGCCGTCGCCGCAGGCCATCGAGGCGAACAGCGCACCGAAATCGGGTTGATCGACACCAAGCTGCGCTTGCACGGCGAGCGAGGTGAGGCCGATCTTGCGGCCCACGACGCGCTCGCCGTTCGCCACGCGCCAATTCACGTTGGCCTGCTGCACGGCGTAGGCCGTGGCGAGGTCGTCCGTTGCGATTTCGCCGCGTACGGGGGCGATCGTCGTGTGCGTGGCTTCGGCTTCGCGCAGGCGGGTGGCAAGCGCATTCACTACGGTGATATCGGGCATGGGCGAATTCCTCAAGCCGGCACCGAAAGGCCGCTTACATCGGCCGCCGCAACGAAGCGGTCGGGACGCAGTGCCACCGCGCGCGCACCATACTTGCGCAACCAGGGGAGCAATACGCCATCGAGGTCGATCAATTCGTCGGAACCCTGGGTATGCTGGTCCTGCTGACGCACGGCGATGTACCGGGCCCCTAGCTTGTCCCACGCTTCCTTATCCGCGGTTGTGAGCAGCGTAGCAGGATCGACGTCATCTCCAAGCAGTACGAAGCGATTGCCAAGGAGATCGTCGAGGCGTGCCATCACCCCGCGCGTGTCGCCGACAACGGGCTGCGGCACCATACGACCGACGATGCTGCCTTCGGCGACGGGGCCGCGCAGCCATCCGGTCGCAAGCACCGGCGGTGCGATCAGCGGCGGCTCCGGTGCGTCCGCCGGAGGCGGCGCATTGAGCGCGGCCTGTTCTTCTTCCGAAAGCTCCTGCTTGATGATCCGGCCAAGCTCGACGGCGAGCTGCGTGTAAAACACAGCGTTGGGCCGGCGTTCCGTTTCGTAGGTATCGAGGAAAGATTCGGGCAAGGTTCCGTTGATTACGCCCGCGAGCTTCCAGCCCAGATCGAACGCGTCCCGCATGCCGGTCTGCATGCCGGCGCCGGCCCACGGCGGCATCAGATGCGCGGCGTCACCGGCCAGGAATACGCGTCCGACACGCCACTTGTCCGCCATCCGGGTATGGTGGCGATAAAACGCATGCTGGTGAATTTCGACATCGTCTTCGCTCACGCCCAGCGCCTCGAGCAGCGGCCACACTTGTTCGCGGGTCGCGAAGTCGGCCTCGGTCTCGCCTGGCTTGAGCGGCAGTTCCCAGCGGTGGTTGCCTCCCGACAGCGCGATGTCCACCACCGGCCGTTCCTTGTCGGACCAGAAGGTCAGCAGATTCCGGTCGGGCCACCAGCGCTTCACGCGGCAGTCAATCACGATCCAGAGCACGTCGAGCGTATCCCCCAGCAACTTCACGCCGAGGGCGCCGCGAGTGGCGCTGCTCCCGCCGTCGCAGCCGATCGCATAGCGCACGCGCGCGCTTTCCGTAGCGCCCGTTGCGGGATCTTGGGCCCTGACCGTGACGCAGGTTTCGTCCTGCTCCAGCGAGACCACCTCCAGGCCAAAGCGCACGTCGATCTCCGCGTGTCCGGTTGCGCATTCGCGCAACGTGGCTTCCATGGTCGGCTGGTAAATGTTGAAGAAGCGCGGCTTGATGCCCAGCGTCGAAGGCGGGTGCTCGATGCGCAGGATCTCCGTGCCGTCGTAGCGCATCCAGCGCAGCGCGCGCTGGGGATCGATGCATTTCAGAACGGGTTCGTCGACACCCAGGTTCTGGAATATCCGCATCGTCCAGTCGTTGACGGTCACGGCGCGAGCGCGCGGGTAAATGTCGCGGTATCGCTCGAATACCACGGTGGAGATGCCGTATTTCGCGAGGGTAAGCGCGGCAATGACGCCGCTCGGGCCATAGCCGACGATGGCGACGTCGGCATCGTAATGGTCTTTCATGGGGACTCCATTCAGTGTCTGCAGGCCTTCCGCAACGCACTCATTTTGGACTACGTAACATATGACGAGATTGCGTCGATTCTTTCCGCTGTTCGCCGGTTGCATTCCAGTCCGGCGGCGCGCGGCGGCCCTTACCAGTCCTTCAGGAAGTCGATGACCAACTGATTGAACTCGTCGGCGTGCTCCCACTGAGCCCAGTGGCCGCACTTCGGCAGGATATGGAGCCGCGCGTCCTGCAAGGTGTTGATCATGCGTAAGCCATGGTCGAGCGGCACGAAACGGTCGTCACGTCCCCAGGTAATCAGGGTCTTGTGGAAGATTTGCGGGAAACGGGCCGAGAGATCCCACGTCGTGACCGGGCAACGCTTCGAACTCTCGACGAAATTCTTCAGATGATTCAGGTTCGATTCGATATTGCTCCAGCGTCCCTGACGCAACTCCTCGGTAATGGCTTGCGGGTCATAAACGAACACTTCGAGCATGGCCTCGAAGTTCTCGTAGGTGGGTTGCGCATACAGCTTGAACATGCGCTTGATACCCTCGCCAGGCTGCGGCTGGATGATGCTTGGACCTTGCGCGCCCGGCCCCATGAGCACCATGCGATCCATCCGGTCCGGGAACTCCAGCGCGAAGCTCAGGGCAGAGGCGCCGCCCATCGAGTTGCCGACCAGATGCACTTTCCCGATGCCGAGAGCGTCCAGCACGCCCTTGGTGGCGCGGGCGTTCAACAGGTTGCGCGGTACGTCGGTGACGATCTCGCCGGACTTGTTGAAACCCGGGCTATCGAGCAGCAGCACGCGAAATCCGGCGTTCACCAGCGCGTCGATGTTCCGATAGTAGTTGCTCCAGCCGCTGGCGCCGGGGCCGCCGCCATGCAGCATGGCGATCGCGGGGCCGCTGCCGGCGTCGTTGAAATGAATGGTGAAATGCTCGAGACCAGGTTCGTTGATCGTCACGAACTTGCTGGTGCCGGATTCAGTCGGGGTCATGCTGTCGCTCCTGTGACGGGTGGCGGGTGAGTTGTCGGCTTGATGGGCTCGACCGGGCGCGATCGGGCGAGGTTCAGTGCGCTTGCGGGGCCGGCGCATCCGGCGGCGGATTCAGCTTGTGCCCCCAGTCGCTGAGCTCGGTGTAGCGCTTGACTTCCCATGTGTCGTCGTCGACGACAACGCCGCCGGCGCCGAACTCGATCGCGAAGCCGGAAGGCGAGATCATGTAGAACGAGAACATCTGGTCGTTGGGGTGATGGCCCAGTTCCATCAGAATGGGCACCCCCGCCAGTTTGCAGCGATCGTAGGCGAGGCCGACGTCGTTGGGGTCGGTGCACTCGACCATGATGTGATGGATACGCTTGTGGACCGGGAACGGCACGTCGGCGACCGCCAGAGAATGATGACGGCCGGTACGGGCGTGGAAGAAGGTCACGTCGAGCTGAAGGCCCGGCGCGGCGTCGCCACGGATGGTGTCGCTGAGCTTCAGGCCCAGTACACGCTCGCAGAACGCCTTGGCCTCGGCGCTCTGTTTGGGCACCGTGACGAAATGCCCGGCGCCCAGACGCCCCGTACTGAATGCCCCGCGCAGCACCGACGAACGAAACGTGTTGCGGGTACGAGCCCGGTAGGCGGTGCTGTAAAACTCGTGGCGAATGCCGTCGGGATCGTGACAGACGAAAACGCGCGCCACGCGGCGCTGTTCGGCGACTTTCGGGTCCGCCTCGGCGAGGTCGATGCCCCGGCCGCGCGCCTGATCCACGAAGGCATCGAGTTCCGCGTCGGATTCGAATTCCCAGCCGGCGGCCAGAAAGTCGTCGAGATCGCTCTTGAGCAACAGGATGCGCTGCTCGTAGTCGTCCATGCGCAAGCCGAGCGATTCGCCGGGAACTCGCGTTCCGGCCTGCAGGCCCAGCACGTCGACGGCAAACCTTTCCCATGCTGCCAGGTCGGTGACCCCCAGGACCATATATCCCAGCGTTGAGACGCTTTGCATTCTCTTCTCCTGATTTCGCGATTCCGATGACCGGCGGTCCGGGATTCCGCCCCGGGTATCGTGGCCGAGCCCATAGTCCGGAAGTGTACCGATTGGTCCAAAACTGGCTACCTGGGGGAAACGTGTAATGTACCGATTGGTCCAATACAGGCCGGGCTTATACTCACGGGATGGAAAATGAACCGCAAATCGGCAATCGGCGCGGCCAACGATCTCGCCAGGAAATTCTCGACGCCGCTTCCCGTGTGATGTCGGCCTATGGCTACGCCGGCACTTCGATGTCCGCGCTGGTGGAGGCGACCGGCATTCCCAAGAGCGCGATCTACCATCACTTCGGCTCCAAAGCCGGGCTGCTCGCGGAGGTGATGGCCGGAGGCGCCCGCGGTTTTTTCGCGGCCATGCGAGAGGCTCACCGGAGTCCGCCGGCAGACGGCACTCCGCGGGAACGTTTGGGCTGGTACCTGAAAAAGACCGGCGAGGTGTTCGAGCACCGCGAGAATTTCCTGCGCCTGCTGCTCGTCATGGTCATGAGCAATGAGTCCGCCGAGCCCGAGGCCATGCAAACGGTTATCGAGGTACGCAACGAAGGGCGTGCCTACATGCGGGAGATGATCCGCAACGCGTTCAGCGGAGAAGGGGAGGACGTCGCGAAGGCCGTTGCCGAAGACCTCGCTTACTTCGGAATGCTTGGGTTCGACGGCGCTTTCGTTTCCCTGCAGTCGGGCGACAAGAGGTCGATGACCCTGCACATGGAGCAACTCACGAGCGCCCTGATCGCGCTCGGCGAGGCTCGCATGATCGCCTTTCGGAACAGGACGGAAGCGTCGCGCCGCAAGCCCGCAGCAAAGCCCTCAAAGCCATCCCGGCAACCCCAGGATGAGCGGCAGGCGCGCAAGAAAAGCGCGCTTCGGGCTTGACCCCGGCTATTCCGGATACGCCCGTTTCGTGCGTGCCGATGGCACCGGTGCTTTACACGAAGCGGCCGCCCGGCGGCATTAAGCAAAGCCGAAGGTTGCGTTCGCAAATGCGGACTTCGCGAAATCCTCGCCGAGGCGCATAGTAGGGTCCAGTCAAACCGAACGGACCCCGCACGATGCAAGACTCAGGCACGATTCAAGACTGGCTTGGCCGTACCGAAACGGTCGAGGAACGGGTGGCACCATTCCCGGCCGCGGCGTTTGCCGCCATGCTCGATCGCCCCGCGCCGCAGGCGGTCCTGCCGCCGCTTTGGCACTGGTTTCATTTTCTGCAAGCCGCGCCGCGTTCGCAGCAAGGCCCCGACGGGCATCCGCGCCGCGGCGGCTTTCTGCCTCCCGTTCCGCTGCCGCGCCGCATGTGGGCCGGTGGCCGTCTGCGCTTCCTTGCGCCCGTGAAGATCGGCGAGCGCGCGGTGCGCGAGTCGACGATTGCCGCTATCGAGGACAAGACAGGCCGCAGCGGCCGGCTCGTGTTCGTCACCGTCCAGCATTGCATTTCGATGGCGGGCGAGCTGTGCATCGAAGAGGAGCAGGACATCGTCTATCGCGAGGCGCCCGCGCCCGGCGCTCCCGCTCCAAAGCCCATCCCGGCACCCGACGGCGAACACTGGCGCCGCACGATCGAAACCGATCCTGTCCTGCTGTTCCGCTATTCCGCCCTGACTTTCAATGGGCATCGCATCCACTACGATCAGCCCTATGCGACCCGCGAAGAGGGGTATCCCGGTCTGGTCGTGCACGGGCCGTTGATCGCCACACTGCTGCTGGACCTGGCCGTGACCGAACTCGGTGGCGCCGTACCCGCGCATTTCTCGTTTCGCGCCGTGCGGCCGACTTTCGTAGGCCAGGCATTTTCCGTTTGCGGACGGCGGGACGAAGACGGCAGGACGGTCGAGCTCTGGGCCAAGGATCGCGAAGGCTGTCTGACCATGCAGGCGAGCGCGGAGTTTGCCTGAATTTGCCGGACTTTTACCTTCCAGCATCATCGATGCCGCACCCTCGGTGACGAGCGATATCGGTGCGAAGATTTCGCGCGAACTGTCGACCTCGTACGGGGTACTCGTGCCGGAGCTGCAACTGGCGTGGCGCCACGAGTACGACAACACCCGGGTGACGACCCAGGCCAGCTACGCGGCCGCTCCGCCGGGCGAGACCAGTTTCACGTCGCTTGGCGCAAGCCCGGTGGAGGACTCCGTGGTGATGAGTTTGGGCATGACCCTGTTGCGGGCGAACAACCTCAGCATGACCGCGCGCTACGAGCTCCAGGCAGGCTCGGGCTACGTGGCCCAGGCGGGCATGCTGCGTCTGCGGCAGTTGTTCTGAATCGCGGCAGTTCGCTGCGGTATCCGTCTCCAGACGCATTCCCTCCAGCGTGGAGGGAGTGCGTTTTTTAACGGGAGGCGGATCGAGCGCCGGGGGCGGGCGAATTGAGTACTTTCCGGTTCTTCGACGTTTGCGAATCTATTACGTGGGATGGGCCGTGCTAGCCGCGGGGGCGTGTTTTCCCTGCCACCAATCCAGCTTCTCGAAAAACCTCGGCAGTTGATCTGCGGAGATCGCTTTGCCGAAGAAAAATCCTTGCGCCAGCTCGATTCCTGCGCGGCCCAGGTCATGGTTCTGACCGATTCCTTCTACGCCGTCCGCAATAACAGCAACGTCGTGCTGCCGGCCCACAGCGGCTATTGCCTGAAGCGTCTGGAGACGAGCTGATTCGTCCAGCGCCATAATGTCCCGGTCTACTTTGATGAACTCGAAGCCGGCGGGCAGTGCGGAGCCGATTATGGCAGTCGGCGTCCGGACACCGGAGAGGGCAGTGCGAACTTTGTCCCGGCGCAAACGCATCACGCTGCCGAGCCTTGCGGGCAGGTCTTCAGCTTTGATCTGGAACACCAGCCGACTGGATGTGAAGGACCTGGCCCTGGTTGCGATCAGGGAGAGGCATTCTTCGTTTCCGAGACATGATGCCCACACATTGACCATCAGATACAAGTTGCGGCCTTCGGCGAGAAGGCTCAGTTCCCTCTCGGCAGTCGAGAGCATGAACGCGACGATTTTCGTTGCAGCGCGGCGATCAGCAAGTTCGTTCATAAACCACGCTTCGCCCCGAAGGCCATACGCAACGTTTTTCCACCGCAGCACCGCTTCCAGTCCTATGCATTTGCGAGTCCTCGTGTAGAAGACCGGCTGATGCTCCAGGCGGAACTCGTCGCGTTTCAATCCGCGGTTGACCGCGCGAGCGAGAATCGCACGTTCGCTGAACCAGCGAACGTAAAGAAGTGCGGTGGCGGCGCCGACTAGTGCCAGCAGAGCCAGCACGAGAACCAGGAGAAGTACGCCAAGAATCCACCGGTAGCAGGCCGCAGACATTACGGATAGCGGTTCCGCCGGCTTCGGAGCGGCGACGATATTCGCTGTTCGCCGGGCCGCGTCGTGCGGCAAGGGATTGGTTGTGGCCAATGGGGCGGACGATCTGTTCTCCTCGGGCTCATCCCCCTGTGTCTGGGCTGTTCCCGCGGCACGCTGTTCTTCGCGTGTATCGGCGAGCGCCGCTCTGGAGGTATCCAGGCTCCTGGTGTGGAACGCACAAGTCTCGCGTGGACCGTCTACGTGCACAAACTCATTCATTCCGGCATCGCCGAATCGTGCTGGCAACAGGAAGGCGCCCGCTTCGGTACATCCATGGCCGGGGAAAGCGGCCGACTCCGGGACTTCCGAACTCGCGATTCTCGTCCCCGAAGGCACCAGGGAGGAGAACGCCGCTTCGTCATCGGCATAACAGATGGCACATAGACAGCAAAGAAGACCTGCGACGAGACGCCTTGCTCCAGGTTTCATATCGATCCTGGAGTATCGGGATCATTGACGTAATAGCCTTGAATCCAGCGTACACCGGCATCCCGGACGATTCGAATATCGTCGGGTGTTTCGACGCCTTCGACGACGAGAAGCGGGGCGATACCTCGGGCCATCACGATCAGACGGTTGAACCCGGCGATGCCAAGGGTGCCCTGGCGCACACGCCGGAGCAATGAACGGTCTACCTTGACGATGTCGGTCGCACACGCGGCCGCGGACACGGCAGAAAAGCCCACGCCAAAGTCGTCAATCGCAACACGAACGCCCAGTCTTCTCAAACGCCGGACAAACGTGCACCCATCAATCGGCAGGATCGGCGCCGATTCAGTGATTTCCACCACCAGGCGAGCTGCGGCCTCGGGGTTGTTTTCCAGTTCAAGGAAAACCTCCTGCCACCAGTGATCGTCCTGCGTACTTTGCGCCGAAATGTTACAGCCGAGCCTTGCGCCGGGTGTGGCCTTGATCGCCTCAAGCGTGTGGCGCACGACGTAACAATCGAACTGCCGCATCAGCGAAAGCCTTTCCAGAGCGGGAATGAATCTGCCGGGCAGAAGAACCGCGTCGGCGACCTTCATCCGCACCAGCGCCTCGCGATACAGGACCTCTGTCGGGGCGTCGACTGCGCAAATGACCTCATGGCGGAAAAACAGCCGATCGTCCGAGATGGCGCGGCAAACCTCGCGGGCCATTTTCCAATCGGGGGACTCGGGCGTTAGTGCCTTGCAGCCGGGCGCCACAGCAGGCCCGGTATGGCTCACGCCCCCCACAGTCTCACTTTTGATCACTGACATCTCGGCCCCGACGGACGGCAAAAGCACACGGTCGCTCGCTGCGTTGCAAACAGCTTTTTACAATTCCTTTCAGGTGCCAGCCAGACTCCGTGGCACAAAATTGGTCCTTTTTGCCAATATCGTTAGACGAATAGGGGATCATGGCGGGGCGGCCGAAGGCCAAGACCTGAGCCATGGAAGTTGCCGGGAGACAGAAAGGACCGTTTTTGTCAACTGATTGGTGCTGGCATTGCCGGGAAAGCAATACAACATTGCCGCTTCATTCACCAACAGTCAGGCAGAGGGCCCCTTCTTTTCCCGGAAAACACATGAAAATTGGTTATGCACGCGTTTCCACGCACGAACAAAGCCTTGCACTACAGCTCGATGCATTGCGTGCGGCGGGGTGCAACAAGTTCTTCACGGATCACGGCGTATCAGGCGCGGAGTTCTGCCGCCCCGGGCTGGACGCCGCACTGTCCGAGGCCAAAGAGGGCGACACGCTTGTCGTGTGGCGGCTGGACAGACTCGGGAGGTCTCTGAGCAAGCTGGTCGATCTCATTACCTATCTTGAGCGGCGAGGTATCGAGTTCGTATCGTTGAACGAATCCATTAATACGAGTTCGTCCGGCGGCGTACTCATCTTCCGCATGATGGCCGCGCTCGCCGAGTTTGAGAGGAACCTGATCAGCGAGCGAACCCGCGCAGGCATAGCGGCCGCCCGCGCAAGAGGCAGCAAGCTTGGGAGACGGCGGGCGCTTTCGCCGGAGCAGCGATCGCAGGCGCTGGAACTGCTTCGCCACCAGTCTGCGGCAGAGGTAGCCAACCAGTTCAATGTTCATCCGCGAACAATGTTGCGCCTGAAGGCCGCCGGTGCGTAACAAGCTGTGGCAAGAGAAATTTCGATAATTTGTATTATGTAAAATAAAGAAAACTGGATAGCCGAAAACCTGGCACCTCAATCGATGCGTCTTGCGGCGCGACATCTTCTGCGCCGCAAACACCTGACTAGCAATCGAGCGGCACCCGGGCCTCGAAGTTCAGCAAGCGATTACACTCACCTCGTACCCAACCGCCGGTAACGCCCCCCATGAAGAAACTCGTCAACAATCCGTCGAACGTCGTTCGGGAAATGCTCGAGGGCATTGCCAGGCAGGCCCCGGACACCGCTATCCTGGGTGACGAAAATGTCCTCGTTCGTCGGGATCTGCCCCAGGTCTCCAGTCGACCTGTCGCTGTCATCTCGGGCGGCGGCAGCGGCCACGAACCCGCGCACGCGGGATATGTCGGGGCCGGCATGCTGAGCGCCGCGGTGTGCGGCCAGGTTTTCACCTCGCCGTCCACCGACGAAGTTCTCGCCGCCATCCTCGCGACCGCGGGCCCGGCCGGCGCCCTCCTGATCGTCAAGAACTATACGGGGGACCGGCTCAACTTCGGCCTGGCCGCCGAACTCGCACGCGCCGAAGGGATTCCCGTCGAAGTGGTGATCGTGGCCGACGACGTTTCGCTGCGTCGACACACCGCGCGCGATCGCCGTCGCGGAATCGCGGGAACGGTACTCGTGCACAAAGTGGCCGGCGCTGCCGCGGAACAGGGGCGCTCGCTCGATCAGGTAGCGTCTGCCGCGCGCGCCGCTGCGGCCAACCTCGGGTCGATGGGCGTGGCGCTGGACGGCTGCACGATGCCCGGCGTGGAAAAATCCAGCTTCACGCTGGCCGATGACGAAATCGAGCTGGGTCTCGGCATTCACGGAGAAAAAGGCGTCGAGCGAACCGCGCCCCGGCCGGCCGACGAACTTACCCGGATCCTGCTCTCGAATATTCTGGAGGATATGGCGCTCGCGGCAGGAGAACGTGTAGCACTACTCGTGAACGGTCTCGGCGCAACGCCGCAGATGGAACTGGACATCGTCCTGCGCGCCGCCTGGGAAGCGCTGACCGGCAAGGGTATCGCCGTCGAGCGCGCATGGTCGGGCACCCTGCTCTCGGCGCTGAACATGCCCGGTTGCTCCGTTTCCGTCCTGCGCGTCGATAACGACCGTCTCGCGTTGCTGGACGCGCCGACGCGGGCCCGCGCGTGGCCGCGAGGGGGCGCCGTCAACGCCCACATCCGGATGGACTCGCCAGTCGCGAGCGCTGGCGAAACTTCGCCGCTCCTCGACGAGAACGCCCAGGCATGGATCCCCCGCCTCAAGCCGGCCCTGACCGCCGTCGCTCACGCCTTGATTGCCGACGAACCGCGACTCACCGAACTGGATTCACTGGCCGGCGACGGCGATCTGGGCATCAGCATGAAGCGCGCCGCGGACGCCCTCCTTGCCCTCCCCGACCAGGCGTTCGCCAACCCGGCGGGCGCGCTCGCTGCTTTGGGCGGGGCGCTACGCCGAGCCATCGCAGGCAGCTCCGGTCCTTTCTACGCCACGGCGCTGCTCCGCGCGTCACGGCGCCTTGCGGGCATGTCCGAGCCGACCGCCCACGACTGGGCGGAAGCCTTCAGTGCTGCCGTTGCGGCCATCGGCGAACTCGGCGGTGCAAAGGCAGGCGACAGAACGATGCTGGACGCGCTCATTCCCGCTGCCGATACGTTCGCGCAGGAACTGCGATCGGGCAACCCCGCGGCCGTCGCCTTTTCAAGGGCTGTCTCGTCCGCAAAGCGCGGCGCCGAAGCGACCTCCACGATGAAACCGCGGGCGGGCCGCGCGAGCTATCTGGGCGATCGCGCGATGGGCTCACCCGACGGCGGGGCTGTCGCCGTGGCCTGCTGGCTCAGCGCGATTCAACCCCACGTCGCGGCATCATGAATGCCGGCTATTCGTCCATCATCCGGACCTTGACCTTCTTGCCCTTGACCTTCCCCGCGCCGAGCCTGCGCAACGCCTCGTGCGCAATGCCGCGATCAACAGCCACGTAAGTCGAAAAGTCGGTCACGTTGATCTTGCCGATCTGTGAAGCGCTGAAGCCCGCGTCGCCCGTCAGCGCCCCCAGCACGTCGCCTGGGCGAATTTTTTCCTTGCGTCCGCCGAGAATCTGCAGCGTTTCCATCGGCGGCAACAGGGGCGCGTGGCTGGCGGCCGTCAGATCGGCCAGCTTGTGCCATTCGACGTCCTGTTTCTGCGCCTGCTCGATGCTGCCGACCCGCCCCATCTCGTCCATGCTGGCGAGGCTCAACGCCCAGCCGTCCTGATCCGCGCGGCCCGTGCGTCCGATGCGGTGCACATGCACATCCGGATCGGGCGTCACGTCGACGTTGATCACGGCTTCGAGTTGCGCGATGTCGAGGCCCCGGGCGGCCACGTCGGTCGCAACGAGGACCGAGCAGCTACGGTTCGCGAACCGGATCAGCACCTGATCGCGCGCGCGCTGCTCCAGTTCGCCATGCAGCGCCAGCGCGTGAAAACCCTGCGCGCGCAACACGTCGAGCAGATCGCGGCACTGCTGCTTCGTATTGCAGAACGCCAGCGTGCTCACCGGACGATAGTGATTCAGCAGCATGCCCACTGCGTGCAGCCGCTCGTCCTCGGCCACTTCGTAAAAGCGCTGCCGGATCTTGCTGCTGTCGTGACGCTCTTCGAGCTTGATTTCCTTCGGATTGCGCAGGAATTGCCGGCTCAGCCGCGCGATTCCCTCCGGGTAGGTGGCCGAGAACAGCAAGGTCTGGCGCTCCTTGGGGCATTGATCCACGACCGTGGCGATATCGTCGAAGAAGCCCATGTCGAGCATTCGGTCCGCTTCGTCGAGCACGAGCGTATTCAGTGCGCCGACGTCGAGGTTGCCGCGCGCCAGGTGGTCCATGATACGGCCCGGTGTGCCGACGACGACATGGGCGCCGTGCTCGAGGCTCGCGGTTTGAGGGGCCATGGGCGTGCCGCCGCACAGCGTCAGCACCTTGATGTTCTGCTCCGCGCGCGCGAGGCGGCGAATTTCCTGCGCCGCCTGATCGGCCAGTTCTCGCGTGGGACAGAGCACCAGCGTCTGAACGGCGAAACGCTGCACATCGAGGCGTGCGAGCAACGCGAGAGAAAACGCCGCTGTCTTGCCGCTGCCGGTCTTCGCCTGGGCAATCAGGTCGTGCCCTTCCAGCGCCACGGGCAGGCTTGCCGCCTGGATCGGCGTCATGGCCGTATAGCCGAGCTGGGCCAGATTGGCGAGCATGGCGGGGGCAAGCGGAAGCTCGCTAAAGGAGCGGTCAAGGTTTTTTTCTGACATTTCTGGGTGTTCCATCTATTGAGCGGCGCGCTGCCGCCGCGAGCGTCGTGACCGGAATGGCCGGGACGATCAATCGTTACCGCGAGGCGGCTTGCCGTAACGCGCAAGGAATCGGTCGAGCTGGCCCGCAAATGCCTTGCTGTCGCGCGTACTGAAGGGGGCTGGCCCCCCCGTATCGATGCCGGTGCTGCGCAGTTGATCCATCATGTCACGCACCGTCAAGCGTTCCTGAATATTTTCGCGCGTGAACCAGTTGCCGCGCGGGTCGAGTGCGTGCGCCCCCTTGTCGAGCACCGCGGCGGCAAGCGGGATGTCGGCTGTGATCACCAGGTCGCCCGATGCGGCCAGTTCGACGATACGGGCGTCTGCCGCGTCGAAACCGGCCGGCACCTGAATGGACGTGATGAAGGGAGACGGCGGCGTGCGCAAATACTGGTTCGCGACCAGCGTCACCCGCACTTCCGCCCGTCGCGCGGCCCGGAACAACATTTCCTTGATGACCACGGGAGAAGCGTCGGCATCGACCAGCACTTGCATGGGGGCAATTCCGCCAGGTTAAAACAGAATGATATCAAGACGTCGCGGAATGGCGTCCAGGCACTCTCGACGACCGTTATGCCGCGTCGAGCATCGCCTTCAGGCGCTTCGAGTCCCGTTTGGGCGGCGTGCCGAACATGCGCGCATATTCCCGGCTGAATTGGGAAGCGCTCTCGTAACCCACCTCGAACGCCGCCGCCTCGACACTGGCGGAACGGGATAGCAGCAGCCTGCGGGCTTCGAGAAGACGAAGCTGCTTTTGATACTGCAGCGGCGTCAGCGAGGTCAACGCCTTGAACTGGCGATGAAAGGCCGATGCGCTCAGTCGGGCCAGCGCCGCGAGTTCTTCGATGCGAACCGGCTGCGCGAAACGCTCGCGCAAGAAATGCATGGCGCGCATGACGCGCTGCGACGGGCTGTCCGCCAGGGCCATCTTCGCAACTTCGCCGCCATGCGGACCGGACAACAGCCAATAGCCGATCTCGCGCATGACCATGGGCGCGAGCGTGGGAATCGCCTTGGGCGTGTCCAGCAAGCGGACCATGCGCAGCGCGCAATCGGCAAGCGGCCCGTCGAAGTCCGTCACGAACACCCCGCGCGGCGTCTCGCCGACGGCCCTGGGCACGGTTTCCATCTCCTCGGCAACGGTGCGGATCATCGCCAGATCGAGTTCGATCATGAGCACGAGGCAAGGCTTGTCCGGGCTGGCTTCGAACACCCGGCCGAGCGAAGGCGTCTCCACGCCGACCACGAGCGCCTGACCCGCCCGGTATTCGAGTTGCTGTCCGCCGAAGCTCGCCCATTTGGCCCCTTGGGCAACGATACACAGGGCGGGCTGCGCAACCCGATGGACGGGCGGCCTGGGATGATCGGTGCGAAGAATGCAGACCCCGTCGATCGCCGTCATATAAGGGCTCGTGCCGGGCTGGCGCTCCGTATAGCGCAAGATTGCTTCCGATAACGATTTCAACATGTTCGATCGCCCTTTCGTATGGCATTCATGCCATGCATTCAACCCGGTCAGGATAGTTTGCCACAGCAGGATCAGGCAAGAACGAGGCGAGTTTCGGCATTCGAATCCGCACCCCTGCGACCGTATGATCGGGTCGATCCCAACGCCGAAAGGAGCGCGACATGTCGTCAACCGTCAATCAACCCGTCCCCGCGAGAATTGCCATCGTCACCGGCGGCAGTCGAGGTATCGGGCGCGATACCGTGCTGCGGCTCGCCGCGCGCGGCGTTCGCACGATACTCACCTATCGCTCGAACCGTGCGGAAGCCGAAAAGGTCGCGGCGCTTGCCGCAGCGGCCGGCGCGCCGGCCGCTGCCCTTCAGCTCGATATGGGCAATGCCGGCAGCTTCGGCGCCTTCGTCGAGGCGGTGCGGGAAGCGCTGGCGGGAATGGGCGCCGAACGCTTCGATTATCTCGTGAACAACGCCGGCGCCTCGTCCGCGGCCAGTTTTGTGGAGGGAAGCGAAGCCGAACTCGACGCGCAGTTTGCCGTCCACTTCAAAGGACCGTTCCTGCTGACACAGAAGCTCCTCCCCCTCATCAACAACGGCGGGCGGATCGTCAACGTCTCGTCGGGTCTCGCCCGATTCGCCTTTCCCGGTCGTGCCATCTACGGCCCGATGAAGGCGGCGGTCGAAGCGTTGACCCGCTACATGGCGCTGGAACTCGGGCCGCGCCGCATCGCGGTCAACGTTGTCGCGCCCGGCGCCATCGCAACCGACTTCAGCGGCGGCATGGTGCGCGACAACCCGGAGGTGAACAAGGCCGTGGCCTCGCACACCGCACTCGGCCGTGCCGGCTTGCCCGAGGATGTAGGCCCCGTCATCGCAGGTTTGCTGTCCGATGCGTTCGGTTGGGTCAACGCCCAGCGCATCGAAGTGGCGGGCGGTATTCACATTTAAGCCGACCCGCAATTCGCCTCGACCTCCGGGAGATGCCGCTATGCGGGATCTCCGCCTCCCGCGCGAGCGTCGCGCCGCACCGCCTGCGGCGGCAGGCCAAAGCCGCGCATGAACACCTCGCGCATATGGCGCCGATCGCGGAAGCCGGTTTCTTTCGCGATAACTTCGAGCGGGTGGCGGCTCTGCTCGATCATGAGCCGCGCCGCCTCCAGTCGCAGTCGCTCGACCGCCTTCGCCGGCGACTGTCCCGTTTCGAGCGTAAATACGCGGCTGAACTGGCGCGCGCTCATATGCACGGTGTCGGCCAGTTCCTCCACGGTCAACGCGCGATTCAGGTTCTGCCGCGCATAGGTCAGCGCGTTCTGGATGCGATCCGTTTTCGGCGCAAGTTCCAGCATTTCCGAATGCTGCGACTGGCCGCCCGCTCGTCGCTGATGCATCACGAGCTTGTGCGCCACCGAGCGCGCCGCCTCGGCGCCCAGGTCCTTCTCCACCATCGCCAGCGCCAGATCGAGTCCCGCCGTCATGCCGGCGGACGTCCACACCGGGCCGTCGACGATATAGATCCGGTCCTCCTCCACGCGCACCTCCGGGAACCGGCGCTGCATTTCGCGCCCAAACGCCCAGTGCGTCGTCGCGCGCCGCTGCGCGAGCAGGCCCGCTTCGGCAAGAACGAATCCGCCCGTGCAAATACCCGCAATGCGCCTCGCGCGCAAGCTCGCCTTGCGCAGGAACGCCAGCACACGCTCGGGCGCCGGCGACCTGAGCGGGTTGTTGACGCCGGCGACCATCCACGTATCCACCGCGGCGGCTCCGCGCAAAGGCCGCGTACCCACGCCGAAGCCAAGCGACGAGCGCACCTCGCCGCCGTCGAGGGAAAAATTGTCCACCGCGTAGAACGGCTCGCGCGCCACGACGTTCGCGTACTCGAACACCGACTGCGGCGCGAGCGTCATGATCTGGAAGCCGTCACTCAGTAAAAAGCCGATCCGGTGCATGTCCGTTTCCCGTCAGGCGATGTCCTGAATCATAACCTTATATGTCATTTCTGTCGCGACGAAACCCGGCCAGAATGGGCTCACCGTTTCATCAACGACTTGTCGAATGGAGTGACATCATGGCTCATACGTATCGCGGTACCGCCCTCATTACCGGCGCGTCTTCGGGTATCGGCGCGGTCTACGCCGACCGGCTCGCGCGGCGCGGCTACGACCTGATCCTCGTGGCGCGCAATCGCGAGCGGCTGGCCGCCCTCGCGGAACGCATCACGAACGAAACGCAGCGGAGCGTCGAGATCATCGACGCGGATCTGAACGACCGCGCGGCGCTGGCCGCCGTCGAAACCAAGCTGAAGCAGGACGCGAGCATTACGCTGCTGGTCAACAACGCCGGCGTGGGCACCCACAAGCCGCTTCTCGACAGCGACGTGGAAGCGATGACGCGACTGATCGACCTGAATGTCACCGCCCTCACCCGCCTCACGTATGCCGCGGTCCCCGGCTTCGTCGCGCGCGGCGCGGGCGCCGTGATCAACATCTCGTCCATCGTGGCCATCTCGCCGGAAACGCTCAACGGTGTCTACGGCGGCAGCAAGGCTTTCGTGCTCGCGTTCAGCCAGTCGCTTCACCACGAACTGGCCGCCCGGGGCATTCGGGTGCAGGCCGTGCTGCCCGGCGCCACCGCCACCGACTTCTGGCAGACCGGCGGCCTGCCGATCGAACACTTGCCCGCGGCCATCGTCATGTCGGCCGAAGCCATGGTGGATGCCGCCTTGACGGGCTTCGACCGCCATGAAACCGTGACGATCCCCTCCTTGCATGCGGGCGAAGAATGGGAGGTGTACGAAGGCGCGAGGCGAACGATGGCGCCGCATCTGTCGAGCAACAGCCCGGCGGCTCGCTATGTGACGGCGCAATAACGCTCGAACATCTCGCTTTGTCTTATTTCATCATGGTAAGGATTGCTTACCGTGACATGGAGTCCATGATCATGAAATCGCTTTTCAAGGCCGCGGCGCTGATGGCCGCGCTAACCGCTCCGCTCGCCTCGTTCGCGCAGACAGCGCAGCCGCTCTCGCGCAGCGAAGTGGGCGCGGACCTGGTACGCGCGGAGCAGGCCGGCTACAACCCGAACGACTGGTTGCACTACCCGGAGAACCTCCAGGCAGCCCAGGCGCGCATCGCCGCGCATCACGACAAGACGGCGTACGGCACCGGCACGACAGGCTCGTCGCAGGCGGGCCAGCATGCCGAAGTGACCGCGAGCCCGTATTCGCCGCCAGTCGAAGTCAAGGGAAATTAAGCCCTTGGCGCTTTCATCGGCGAAGCGGCCCACGGCTGGGCCCCGCTTCGCCGGCCTCAATTTGAATGCCCGGGTGTGTCGGGCTTGTTTCCACGAACCCGGATTCGTGCAAGCGTTCTTGTCCCTTCGTGCAGATGAGCCGGTGCCCGTTCTGCCGCGCCACGGCTCGACGCGAGACGGGATATGCGGCGAGATGCCGCGCCAAAATTTGTTTCGAACTTGTCCTGCATCAAGCCCGCGGCCGCGCGCCTATTCTGGCATCTGTCTCATTAATCATTTGCCGGAGAACAGCCATGAGCCCGCTTTCGCTTCTGATCGATCATTCCCGCCTGCTTGGCCGTGTTTCTACGCTGTACTCGTTTGCCCCCGACGTAGAAGCGAAGGCTGCATACGAGCATGCCGTGACCGACAAGGCCGTCGAACAACATGATGAACGCGCAGTCCAGCTCAAGGGACTTGTCACGGGCACGCTGCTTTTCCTGCCGTTTCTGATCGGCTATTTCGTTGCGTGTGGCAGCCGGTAATTCCTGGCTAACCGCGGCGCGCTGGCGCGCGGTCGATGAAATCGAAGCGTTTCCTTGTCGCCTGCTTTATGCAAGGTTGTTATGGAGGATATTCGTGAGTCTTAACTTGCCCTCAATATTCGCGCGTCTGCGAAAATCCGGAATTGCGCCAGCGCGGAAAGAGATTGTTTTGGGTCGAGAGCACTTGCCCACGCCGTCCATCGAACGCGATTACAGCCTCGGTATCCTGTTCAGCGTATTTCTGATCGGCTCATTGTGCATCGTGAGCGTAATAAGCGGTTTTCTCTTCCTGCTTGATTAGCACTTACTGTTATCCGACCAGGGTCACCGTCAAGCGCCGACTTTGAGCCCGGGGCATCGAGCCCTTCATGCGGCTCGGAAGCGCCGGGACACCGGCGCTTCCGCCAGATTCCCATCGCCTCCCGCGCAGACTCCGCCGGCCCGAACCGGTCGTGCCGGTTGCAGCCGGAGTATCGATCGATCAGCCGTGCCCGCCCTCGCCTGCCAACTCCAGAAAATTGGCGACTTTCGCATTGGGCACATGGGTTCGGCACGCCACCTTCAGGCCGATATCGGGGACGTTTCCATCGATGTCGACATAGACCACGCCTTCCACCTGGATCTGCGTGACGGCGGCGGGCACCATCGAAACGCCGAATTCGGCCGCCACGAAATTGATCACGGAAGCAAGCTGCGGAGCCTGCTGTCCGAGCAAAGGCTCGAAGCCCGCTTCGCGGCACGCGCCGACGATCCGGTCATACAGGCTTGGACTGGCTTCGCGCGGTATCAGCACGAACAGCTCAGCCGCGAGCGCCGCGAGGGGTAGCTTGCGCTTTCGCGACAAGGCGTGCGTCGCCGGCAGGACGAGTTTCATCGGCTCGATCGCAAGCGGATGGAACTCGATTCCGGTCGGCGGGCTTCCTCCAGGCCTCACGAAGGCCACATCGAGCCGGCCCTCGTCGAGCAGCGAGAGCAGGTTAGCCGTGTTCCCTTCGGCCAGCGTGAGCTGGACGTTGGGGAACGACTGGCGAAAGAGCCGTATGAGCCGGGGCACCATCGGATTGAAGGCGGCCGAGCCGGTGAATCCGATGTTCAGGTGTCCTATCTCGCCGCGCCCGGCGCGCTGCGCGTTGCGAACGGCGCCCTGCACATCGCCCAGGAGGCGCTTCGCGTCGTCGGCGAATGCGGCCCCGGCCTCGGTCAACGCCACGCCGTGTCCCGTGCGCCGAAAGAGCTGGACCCCGAGCTCGCGTTCGAGCGCATGCAGTTGCTGGCTGAGCGGCGGCTGGCCGATGCCGAGCTTGTCGGCAGCCCGTGTCACGTTGCGCTCTTCCGCAACGGCGAGGAAATATCGAAGGTGGCGGAGCTCCACGCGATGTTCTCCAATACGTATATCAGATAGACGTAACAGATATTGGACAGAATATCAAGCAGGCGCGACAATGTGCCCTGTAGAGATCCATCAGGATGTCGATTTCACGGGAGAGGGAGACTGGGATGGCAGAAGCCGCAAAAAAACCGAGGCCGGAATACCGGAACATCGGGCTTGGGCAGATCTTGTTCGCCTACCGCCTGCCGCTGGCAGGGCGCGTATCGATCGGCCACCGCGTGAGCGGGGCCTTGTTGTTCGTCTTCCTGCCCTTCCTGTTGTACCTGTTCGACCAGAGCCTCACCTCCGAACTGAGCTTCGCGGTCTTCCAGGCTTTCCTCTCCAACCTCATCGTCAAGCTCGTCGTGCTGGTGCTCGGCTGGGCCTTCCTGTTCCACTTCTGCGCCGGCGTGCGGCACCTGTTCATGGACTTCAGCCATGATCTGGCCAGCAAGCAGAAAGCGAAGTCGACTTCCCTCGTCGTCGTGATCGTCTCCTCGGTCCTCACGATCGCCTTCGCGGCCAAACTCTTCGGAGCCTTCTGAAACATGTCTGCCAACAACGGAATCGGTCCGAAGCGCCTCGTCGTCGGCGCTCACTACGGCCTGCGCGACTGGATCGCCCAGCGCGCCACCGCCGTCATCATGGCGCTCTACACCGTCGTGCTGCTCGCCCTCTTCTTCGGCGCGCACGACTTTTCGTACGACGGCTGGGCCTCGATCTTCTCCGCACAGTGGATGAAGCTCGCCACCTTCGTCACGCTGCTCGCGCTGTTCTATCACGCCTGGGTGGGCGTGCGCGACATCTGGATGGACTACATCAAGCCGGTCGGCCTGCGCATCGTGCTGGACGTGCTGACGATCGCCTGGCTGCTGGGCAGCCTCGGCTACGCCGCTCAGATTCTCTGGAGAGTGTAAAAGAATGGCTGCAATCAAGAACTCCCTGCCGCGTCGCAAGTTCGACGTGGTGATTGTCGGCGCGGGCGGCTCGGGGATGCGCGCCTCGCTGCAACTCGCGCGCGCGGGCCTCTCGGTCTGCGTGCTCTCGAAGGTGTTCCCCACGCGCTCGCACACGGTGGCCGCGCAGGGCGGCATCGGCGCGTCGCTGGGCAACATGAGCGAGGACAACTGGCACTACCACTTCTACGACACGATCAAGGGCTCCGACTGGCTCGGCGACCAGGACGCGATCGAGTTCATGTGCCGCGAAGCGCCGAACGCCGTGTACGAACTGGAGCACATGGGCATGCCGTTCGACCGCAACGCGGACGGCACGATCTACCAGCGCCCGTTCGGCGGCCACACGGCCAACTACGGCGAGAAGCCGGTGCAGCGCGCCTGCGCGGCGGCTGACCGGACCGGCCACGCGCTGCTGCACACGCTGTACCAGCAGAACGTCGCGGCGAAGACCACGTTCTTCGTCGAATGGATGGCGCTCGATCTGATCCGCGACGCCGAAGGCGACGTGCTGGGCGTGACCGCGCTGGAAATGGAAACGGGCGACGTCTACATCCTCGAAGGCAAGACCACCCTCTTCGCCACGGGCGGCGCGGGCCGGATCTTCGCGGCCTCGACGAACGCGTTCATCAATACCGGCGACGGTCTGGGCATGGCGGCGCGCTCAGGCATCGCGCTGCAGGACATGGAATTCTGGCAGTTCCACCCCACCGGCGTGGCCGGCGCGGGCGTGCTGATCACCGAAGGCGTGCGCGGCGAAGGCGGCATCCTGCGCAACGCGAACGGCGAGCGCTTCATGGAGCGCTACGCGCCCACGCTCAAGGACCTGGCACCGCGCGACTTCGTCTCGCGCTCGATGGACCAGGAAATCAAGGAAGGCCGTGGCGTGGGTCCGCACAAGGACCACGTGCTGCTGGACCTCTCGCACATCGGCGCCGAGACGATCATGAAGCGTCTGCCGTCGATCCGCGAGATCGCGCTGAAGTTCGCGAACGTGGACTGCATCAAGGAGCCGATCCCGGTCGTGCCGACCATCCACTACCAGATGGGCGGCATCCCGACGAACATCCACGGCCAGGTCGTGGGCACCGCGAAGGGTCACGAAGACCCCATCAACGGCTTCTACGCGGTGGGCGAATGCTCGTGCGTCTCGGTGCACGGCGCGAACCGCCTGGGCACGAACTCGCTGCTGGACCTCGTGGTGTTCGGCCGCGCGGCGGGCAACCACATCGTCAAACACGTGAAGGAGCAGCGCGATCACAAGCCGCTGCCGGCGGACGCGGGCGAGTTCTCGCTGGCGCGTCTGGCCGCGCTCGACAGTTCGAGCTCGGGCGAGTATGCGCAGAGCGTGGCGAACGACATCCGCGGCTCGATGCAGAAGCATGCGGGCGTGTTCCGCACCTCGGCGCTGCTGGAAGAAGGCGTGAAGGACATCGCGCAGATTGCGGAGCGCGCGAAGCACATCCACCTGAAGGACAAGTCGAAGGTGTTCAACACGGCGCGCGTGGAAGCGCTCGAAGTGGCGAACCTGATCGAGGTTGCGCGCGCAACGATGGTGTCGGCCGAGGCGCGCAAGGAAAGCCGCGGTGCGCATGCGCAGAGCGACTACGAACATCGTGACGACGAGAACTGGCTGCGCCATACGCTGTGGTTCAGTGAAGGCGACCGGCTCGATTACAAGCCGGTGCACATGCAACCGCTGACCGTCGAGTCTGTGCCGCCGAAGGCGCGGACGTTCTAAGTTTTTTTGTCTTGTGTTCTGGTGATTTGGTGTTTTGGTGTTTCCTTGTTTTCGTGTCGGTATGCAGGCGTTGCCCCTGTGCGGGGCGGCACCTACTTTTCTTTGCAGCGGCAAAGAAAAGTAGGCAAAAGAAAGCCGCTCACACCGCTAATGCCTGCCACCATTCACCTCTCGCAGTAATTGCCAGTGGCTCCGGAGCGTCTGTTACCTCGCACCTTCAAACTGAGTGACAAAGGGCTCATACCTCCCGCTTCGCGCTATGCGCTCTGCGGAAGGGTCTGCAAGGGAAACCGGCTGCTGCATGGAGCCGTGAATACGCGTGCGCCAGAAGGTTTTTGTTATGCCCTTCGGGGCGCGTAGCGCCACCGGATGAATGAGTCCTTTGTCACTCTGGTTGGCGGCGAGTGGCGACAGACGCTCCGGAGCCACTGGCTGTGGTGGTGCGAGGTGAATGGTGGCTGACATTAGCGGTGTGAGCGGCTTTCTTTTGCCTACTTTTCTTTGCCGCTGCAAAGAAAAGTAGGTGCCGCCCCGCACAGGGGCAACGCCTGCATACCGACACGAAATCAAGGAACCGCCAAAATCGCCAAAACAGAACTAGCGACAGACAAAAAAACAGACAAACCCAAACCACGCCCTAACCGGCAAGCCAGTCAAAAGGAATCGGAAATGGCCAAACGAATTTTTGAAGTCTACCGCTACGATCCGGACAAGGACGCGGCGCCGCGCATGCAGACGTACGAGCTGGAGCTCACGCACGAGCGCATGCTGCTCGACGCGCTGGTCAAGCTCAAGGAAGTGGACGAGACGCTGTCGTTCCGCCGCTCGTGCCGCGAAGGCGTGTGCGGCTCGGACGCGATGAACATCAACGGCAAGAACGGTCTGGCATGCCTGACGAACCTGAACGACCTGCCGGCGAAGATCGTGCTGCGTCCGCTGCCGGGGCTGCCGGTGGTGCGCGACCTGATCTGCGACTTCACGCAGTTCTTCAACCAGTACCACTCGATCAAGCCGTACCTGATCAACGACACGCCGCCGCCGGAGAAGGAGCGCCTGCAGTCGCCCGAGCAGCGCGATGAACTGGACGGCCTGTACGAGTGTATTCTGTGTGCGAGCTGCTCGACGTCGTGCCCGAGCTTCTGGTGGAACCCGGACAAGTTCGTGGGCCCGGCGGGCCTGCTGCAGGCCTACCGCTTCATCGCGGACAGCCGCGACGAGGCCACGGGCGATCGTCTGGACAACCTGGAAGATCCGTACCGCCTGTTCCGCTGCCACACGATCATGAACTGCGTCGATGTCTGCCCGAAGGGTTTGAACCCCACCAAGGCGATCGGCAAGATCAAGGAACTGATGGTGCGCCGCGCGGTTTGAGGCGGCGTTCCCTCAACGCTCAGTCCCGTCCTCAGCCTCGCCGATAAAGCGTCACGACGCACGCGCCGCCCAGCCCGATATTGTGCTGAAGCCCCACGCGTGCGCCATCGACCTGCCTCGGCCCCGCCGTTCCGCGCAACTGCCAGACCAGTTCGGCGCACTGGGCGAGTCCGGTGGCGCCGAGCGGGTGCCCTTTCGATAGCAGTCCTCCCGATGGATTGGTGACGACCCTGCCGCCGTACGTGTTGTCGCGCTCGCGCACGAATCGCTCCGCGCCTCCTTCCGGGCACAGTCCGAGCGCCTCGTAGCTGATCAGTTCGTTGCTCGTGAAACAATCGTGCAGCTCGACGAGGTCGAGATCTTCCGGCCCGATACCGGCCGACTCGTAGACCTGCCGGGCCGCCGCCGCCGACATGTCGTAGCCGACCATGCGCATCATCGAAGCCGGCGCGAAACTGCCCGGATAATCGGTCGTCATCGCCTGCGCGGCAATGTAGACGGCGTCGGACTTGCCATGGCGCTTCGCGAATTCATCCGAACACAGCACGGCAGCGCCTGCGCCGCAGGTCGGCGGACAGCACTGGAGGCGCGTCAGCGGATCGAACACTGCGTCCGAGCCCATCACCTGCGCGAGATCCAGCGGATCGCGAAACAGCGCAAACGGATTGTGCGCCGCATGCTCGCGCGCCTTCACCGAGATCATGCCGAACGTCTCCTTCTTCGCGCCGTAACGTTCAATATATTCGCGGCCCGCGCCGCCGAACATGCGCGCCGCGAGCGGCGCGGGCGACTCGCCCATCAATGCGTCGGCAACGCCGACGTGCAGCCCGAGCGGGGAGGCACGATCGTCGAACCGGGTCGTGAGCGCGCCCTTCGCCATCTGCTCGAAACCCAGCGCCAGCACGCACTCGGCCGCGCCGCTCTCGATCGCCTGCCGGGCCAGCCAGAGCGCGGTCGATCCCGTCGAGCAATTGTTGTTGACGTTGACGACCGGCACACCCGTCATGCCGATCTCGTAGACGGCGCGCTGCCCGCAGGTCGAATCGCCGTAGACGTATCCCGCGTACACCTGCTCGACGGCTTCATAGGGGATGCCGGCATCGTCCAGCGCCACGCGCGCGACGTTGGCCGCCATCTGGTAATACTGCGGACTCGCGCCCGGCTTCGTGAACGGGGTCATGCCGACACCCATGACATTGACGCGACGATTCATGCTTCCCTCCCTCGGAGTTGACCCGCTTCATCGCGCACTACAGCGTCGCGCAATCGTTCTTTCACGTCCGGCTTCGACACCTTGCCGACCTTCGAGCGCGGCAGGTCCGGCCACACCTCGATCTGCTTGGGCGTCTTGACGCTACCGATACGCTGCTTCACGAACGCCGTCAACGCCGCGACGTCGACGCGCCTGCCTTCGCGCGGCTGCACGACCGCCACGACGCGCTCGCCCCACTTCTCGTCGGGCACGCCGATCACCGCGCAATCGCGTACGTCGGCATGCGCCAGCAGCGCCTGTTCGACTTCGATCGAATAGACGTTGAATCCGCCCGTGATGATCATGTCTTTCGCGCGGTCGACGATGTACAGAAAGTTGTCCTCGTCGAGATAGCCGATGTCGCCCGTATGGTGCCAGCCGAACGCGGAGGCTGCCGCCGTCGCGTCCGGGTTGCGGTAATAGCCGGCCATCACGAGCGAGCCGCGCACGACGATCTCGCCGCGCTCGCCGGCGGCGAGCAGGCGTCCTTCGCCATCCATGATGCCCACTTCGACGAGCGGCGTCGGCCGCCCCGCCGACGACAGGCGCTCGACCGCGATCGATCCGTCCGGCCGGTAATGGTCTTTGGGCGCGAGCGTCGACACCATCATCGGCGCCTCCGTCTGGCCGAAGAGTTGCGCCATCGGACCGATTTTCACGAGTGCCTCGGCCAGCCGCTCGACCGAGATCGGCGCCGCCCCGTACCAGAAGCATTGCAGCGAAGCGAGATCCGTTTCCGGCAACCGCGGGTGATCGAGCAGCATGTAAATGACGGTTGGCGGCAGGAAGGTATGCGTGACGTGCTCCCGCTCGATCGCGGCGAGAAAGGCCCCGACATCGGCGTGCCGCATCACGACGATCCGGCCGCCGAGCGTCATGATCGGCAGGCACAGCACGCCGGCCGCATGCGTAAGCGGGGCGAACGCGAGATAGACGGGGCGCCCCTCGAACGGATAGCTCATCAGCGTGAGCGCCGTCATCGCCTCCAGGTTGCGGCCGGACAGCATCACGCCTTTCGGCACGCCGGTCGTGCCCCCGGTGCCGGGCAGCATCACGAGATCGTCCACCGGCTCGCGCTCGAAGAACGTATCCGGCACGCCCGTGAGCCAGTCGGCAAGACGCGGCGCGAACGGCTGCGCCACGTCGAGGCAAACCACGACGCTTAGCGCCGGCAGATCGGGCAGCATCTTGCGCACCATCTCCGCATACGCGCTATGGAATATCAGCACGCGGCAATCGAAGGCAGCGAGCAGGAAGCGGTTCTCGGCGACCTCGTTACGCGGATTGATCGGGCACCAGACGTTGCCCGCGCGGGAAATGCCGAACACGCACGCAAACGCGACGGGATCGTTGCTGGACAGAATCGCCACCTTCTCGCCGGTGGAGACGCCGGCAAGGGCGAGCCTTTGCGCGAGACGCCAGCTGAGACGCTGCACCTGCGCGTAGGTGAGCGTCTCGTCGTCCGCAACGAGGCAGGGTCGGTCGGCGCCAAGCGACGCGCCCTTGTCGAGATACTGGGTCAAACGCATGACGGCTCCCTGCGCAATGGACAAGAACAGGCGTAAAGCGAACGCGGAGCGTCAGTCGTGAACGGTGAGGACAGGTTTCATCACCAGCCCGAAGCTGCGCAACTGGCCGAGCAGCGTGCGATGTCCGAATGCCTGGCATCCCGAAGCGAATCCCACCCGCTGCGGCGGCGCTTGCAGCAGCGAGAACGCCGCATACGCCTGCAGCAGCCCCGTCTGCTTGTAGTTGCAGATGCCGTGGATCACACAGTGCGCGCGGCCGAGCGGCCCCGAGGCGTACACCGAATCGATCGTTGTGTTCAGGCGTGGGTTCTCGCGCGGCGGCATGTTCGCCTGCATGCTGCTCGCAATCTCGGCCAGCGCGACCTCCTGCTGATCCGGCGGCAGCGGACGAATCTTCTCCTCGAACATCTGCTGCGTTTGCCGCACGCCTTCCATCACCGCGCGCGCCATCACGCCGCCCACCGCGCGGCAGTTCGACACGCGCGGATCGTCCTTGAACCACACCGGATGCGCGGTGCCGCCCCACGGCACGGCGATTGCCGTGTCGTGCTGCCCCGGCACCTGCACTTCGAGATGCGCGGTCGGCTCCCAGGCGACGTATTGGTTCTGTTCGAGGTAATACCAGGTGGCTTTCAGGATCGTGAAGATCGTCTGGGTCGATGCGTAGGTGGGGAAACCCTTCCACAGCACCAGAATGTCGAGCGTATCGAGTCCAGGGGTCTCCAGGCAGAGATTGGCTGCGATTTCCCCCGTCGTATACATCTGCGCGATGTTCGGCGCGAGCAGCAGCTCCTTCTTTGCGAATGCCTCACCCCAGCGCTCCTTCGCGTGCAGCACCCAGTCCTGCTCGCCCGTCGTGTCCGAATAGTGGCAGCCGGCCGCGAGGCAGGCCTCGACCACTTCCGATCCATACTTGATGAACGGCCCCACCATGTTGCTGACGAACTTCGCACCCTTGAACAGTTCCGTTAGCGCGCCAACCGAATGCTCCACCTCGACAACCTCGTAATTCGCGGTCTCGATACCGGGAATGCGCGCGACCACGTCCTCCACGCGCTTCTTGTCGCGCCCGGCCGCGATGAACGGCACGTTGTATTCGCGCAGGTATTCGCACACGAGGCGGCCGGTATAGCCCGACACGCCGTACACCACCACTGGCTTCTTCGCACCCATGAACTGACTCCCTCTCTGGAAACTGGACGGCCGCGTGCGGCGGCGCTCACATACCCATGCCGCCGTCGACCGGCAAGCCGGCGCCGGTGATGAAGCGGGCTTCTTCGGTACAGAGGAACACGATCGCGTCGCTGATTTCGTCGACGGTGGCGAGGCGATTGAGCGGCGTTTGGCCGACCACGGCGCCGACCGCCGCGTCGATGTCGGGCGCGAGTCCGTTGGCGACGATGTCGGTCGCGAGCTTCATGCCCATTTCGGTCGGCGTGAGGCCCGGATAGACGCAATTGACGCGAATGCCATAGCCCAGCTTGCCCGCCTCCATCGCCGCAACGCGGGTCATCCGGTCGACCGCGGACTTGGTCGCGGAATAGCCGGCGATGGCGGGATAAGCAATCGTGGCGGCCACCGACGACACATTGACGATGGCGCCGCCGCGCCCCGCCGCCCCACCCGGGCGCATGGCGCGGAACGCATGCTTGAGCCCAAGGCCGACGCCCACGACATTGATGTCGCACATCCGGCGCAGGTCCTCGGCCTGCAGATCCGCGATCAGCGAGGTGATCTCGATGCCCGCGTTATTGATCAGGATGTCGAAACCACCCAGCTCGCCGACCACCGCGCCCACCGCGCGCTCCCACTGCGCGTCGTCGCGCACGTCGAGCGCCACCGAGCCGGCGCGCGCGCCCGTCTGTGCGAGTTCGCTCGCCGTTCGCGCCGCGAGATCGGTGAGCACATCGCCGATCATCACGGCGGCGCCCGCTTTCGCCAGCGCCTGCGCCACCGCCGCGCCGATACCGCGCGCGCCGCCCGTCACCAGGGCCTTACGCCCGTCCAGCCTGCCATTCGCCATGTCTCCTCCACGCGTCAAAGTTGCGCCGGACAAACCTCGCGATCTGCCGGCCACCGGCAACATCTAACCACTTGTAAAGATTATTTTTAACGCATGGTTGGATTTCTTTATCCACTTGTCAAGATTTTTCTGGACGATTGCCCAATTTTTTCTTGACAGCCGTTTCGCTGCTTCGCACAATGGGTTTGCCTGCCGGCAAGGGCTGCGCGCAATGTGGCGTACCGCGCCGGGCGAACGATCGAAGGGGAAAACAGCAGGATGACGAGGCATCACGACACAGCGACGCCCGCCGCGAGGCCGCGCGCCGCGCGCCCGAGGCGCGATCCGGTCGACAAGTACGAGGCCCGCCGCATTGAACTCGCGGAGGCCGCGCTACAGACGCTCGCCGAGCTGGGCTATGCGAAGACCAGTCTGCGCGAAATTGCGCAGAAGTCCGAGTTCACGCACGCGGTGCTGCACTACTACTTCGAGGACAAGCTCGATCTGATTCGCTGCAGCATCCGGCACTTCAAGGCGCAATGCGCGACGCGCTACGACGTCGTGACGGCTTCGGCGCGCTCGCAGGAGGAACTGATGAACGGCTTCCTCGACAAGCTAGAGGAAACCATTCGCGACGAGCCGAAAATGCACTGCCTCTGGTACGACCTGCGCGCGCAGGCGCTGTTCGAAGAGGCGTTCCGCGACGTCGTGCATGAAATCGACGCGAGTCTGGAGGCGATGGTGTGGCGTGTGGTGAGCCGCTATGCCGAGCTGGGCGGCCGGGAACCGTCAATTACGCGCGGGGCCGCCTATGCCCTGCTCGACGGTCTGTTTCAGAAGCACCTTCTGGCTCACGTATCGAAAGAGCCCAACGCCGTTCCCGATCTGCTCCGGGAAGTTCGGAATCTGCTTCCCGGGCTGGCATAAAGACTGCCTTGTTATTTCGGCAGTCCCAGGCATCTGGCTCTCCACGCGTCAACCGCGCCGCGTCGCCAGTTCGGCGCCTTGACGCAGCGCTTCGAGCAGACTGCGTTCGTCGGCAACACCCTTGCCGGCAATGTCGAACGCCGTGCCGTGATCGACCGAAGTCCGCACGACGTCGAGGCCCACGGTCACGTTGACGCCCGCTTCGAGGCCCAGCACCTTGACCGGGCCATGCCCCTGATCGTGGTACATCGCCACGACGAGATCGAAATCGCCGCGCCCGGCGCGATAGAACAGCGTGTCGGCCGGCAGCGGGCCTTCGATGTCCCAGCCGCGTTCGCGCAGCAACTGCACGGCGGGAACGATCTTCTCCTCCTCTTCGCCATAGCCGAACAGACCGTTTTCACCGGCGTGCGGGTTGATACCGCACACCGCAATACGGGGATTCGCAATCCCGGCCTTCTGCAGCGTCGCATGGCCACGTTCGATGGTGCGCTGGACGAGACCCAGTTCGATCTTGCGGATCGCGTCGATAATGCCGATATGCGTCGTCACGTGAATCACGCGCAGCTTCGGCGCGACCAGCATCATCGACACTTCTTCGATACCGGTCAGGTGCGCCAGCATTTCCGTATGGCCCGGATACTTGTGGCCGCCGGCGTGCAGCGCCTCCTTGTTGAGCGGGGCCGTGCAGATCGCGTCGATCTCGCCCGACTTCGCCAGTTCGACGGCACGCGCGATGAAGCGATACGCCGCATCGCCCGCGACGGGCGACAGCGCGCCGAACGGCAGGTCGTCCGGAATCAGGCCAAGATCGACGCAGTCGATCGTGCCGAACTCGTAACGCGCCTGCGCCGGACTTTCGATGCGCCGCACGCGCGCCTGGCCGCCCACCAGACGGTTGGCCGCGTCGAGGCGCCGCGCGTCGCCGATCACCAGCGGGCGGCACTGTAGATACACGGACTCGTGCATCAGGCTCTTGACGACGATCTCGGGGCCCACGCCGGCGGCGTCGCCCATTGTGATGCCGATCACGGGAAGGTAGTTGCTCATAAAGTCTCGTCCGGTTTCGGATGGCTCGCTGCGCGAGCCGGTGAGGGAGATAAAAAAATTTCGGTATCCGTATTATTTTCCTGACCGCGCAAATGCCGGTAGGCACCGTACAACGCATGCTCGCTGCCGAATGCGCCGGCCTTGGTCACGACCGTGAGGTGCGCATGGGCGTGCGGCCGCGCGACCGCGACGCCGGGCTCGATCTCGCCCAGCAGTTGCAGGCTGTCGATGCCCGCAGTGGCGAGCATCGCGCGCGCGGTCTCCCCACCGGTTGCAATCAGTCCGCCGAGATGCGCGAAGAACGGATGCGCGAGCGCGGCCAGCGCCATCGACAGTTGCGCGCCTTCGGCCGGGTCGAATGCCTCGTCGCGACCGATGCGCAGCAGCAGATCGGCACGCCCGGCGAGGTGTGCGCCAATGCGCGCCTGCCACTGCGTCCAATGCGGATGCCGCGCGCCCGCGCGCAGCACGGCAGGCGGCACAACCACTTCGCCGATCCCGGTATGCTCGCGCAGCAGCGCGCATTGACGGGCCGAAACCGTCGCCAGGCTGCCGACCAGGACCAGCACGGCACCTTCGCGGTACGCCGCCGGTTTCCGTTCCGGGTGTTTCCGCCCTGCCTCGCCGAACAGCCCGCTTACCGCTGCGAGCTCACGCGCGAGGCCGCCAGAGCCAACCCAGAACAGCGCGTCGTCGCTGGCGACGGTGGCCTCGGCGAGCGCGCGAAGATCCGCGTCGGTGTGCGCATCGACGATCAGCGCCTGGGCGCCGCTGCGCGCCGCGGCAGAAAGCGCCTCGCTTAGCGCGCGTGGATCGCCGCGCAGGATTTCGACGCCGAGCGTTTCCGCGCGCAGCCCCGCCTCAGCCAGCAGCGCACGAAGGTCGGCCGGGCGCCCGACATGTTCGAGTTGCCAGGTTTCCGTGTTTTCGAGCGGCACGTCCCGCACGAAAACGCGTCCGTCGCGTACCGTGCGCCCGGTTGCCGGGAACGCGGGCGCGACGATCGCGAGCCCCGCGAGTGCCTGCAATGCGGCAACCTCGGCGGCCCAGTTGCCGCGCAAGGTCGAATCGATTTTCTTGTAGAGGCGCCGGCCGCTGCCGCGCTGTGCCTGCCACGCCGCGCTCGTGCAACGCGCCGCGTCATCCGGCGGCAGGCGGCGCGTGTCGGTGTCGATGGCCATCACTTCCGCTGCGCTGCTGCCGCACGCGGCATTCAGCACGACCGAGGTAGCTCGCCCGGCGCTCGCAAAGGCGATTGCGCAATCGGCGGCGCCCGACAGATCGTCGGCAATGATCAGCAGGCCTGACAAACTCACCGCGCCACCCCCGATGCAACCCGTTCACCGGCCTCGCGCTGTGCGATGCGCTTCGCAACCGCCGCCGTCAGTATGGGCGACAGGATGGCCGTGACGACCACGCACGCGGCAACCAGCAGCGTCGCGCTTTTGGCGGCTTCCGCATAAGCCGGATTGGCTGCCGCGATCAGCGCGGGCACGGCGGCGCCATTACCCGCCGTATTGGCCGCGGCCACGCCGGCGACACCCGTGCCGCCCGTCAGTCGGTCCACGATAAACAGCGGAATGCCGGTCACGATCACCACGGCAACGCCTAGCCCGATGCCCAGCAGCCCCGCCTGCCAGACCTTGTGCAGATCGAGGCCGGCGCCCAGCGCCAGCGCGAAGAACGGAATCATCACCGGCACCGCGCGGCCGAGAAAGGCACGCATCTCGCGGTCCAGATTGCCGAGCAGCATGCCGGCCGCGAGCGGCAGGATGCTGCCGACGAGCGTTTGCCACGGAAACGCCGAGAGGCCGGCCACGCCCAGCGTCACCATGGTCAGAAACGGGCCGGATTCGAGCGACATGATCGTGTAGGCGCCGACGTCTTCGGATTTGCCATATTGCCCCATCAAGGCCATGTACAGACCGCCGTTTGTGTCGTTCATCGCGGCGACCACCGCGAGCGTCGAAAGACCGGCGAAGAGTCCCGACGAAACCGGCTGTTCGCCGAGAAAATGCCCCAGCACGACCCCCACCACAATGGCCGAGCCGACCTTCGCGGCGAACAACGCGCCGCCTTTCTTGAGCAGATAGGGCGTGGCCTTGACGTCGATCGCAGCGCCCATGCACACGTAGAACACGGCGAGGATCGGCAGCGCGCCCGTAAACAACGCATTGGTGAAGGAGCCGAAGAACTTCGGCATGCCCGGCACGAAGGTGGCAATCGCGGCGCCAAGCAGTAGCGGAACGATCATCATCCCGCCGGGTATGCGTTCAATGCTGCGTTTGATCGGTAGTTGAGCCATGATGTCTCCTGATTGTAAATGATCGATATATTCATTATTTTGATCGAATCGATCATTCGCAGTGTACGACATCTCCGCAGGCCCGAGCAATCCCTCGCTACCTTTCATCGATTCAGGCTGAAATCCTCCGCCCGGACCGGCAGCCATCGTGGCGATCAGTTTGACCGATTCGGTCAATTTTTCCGCGTGCCGGCGATTGCGATTGCCCGATCGGCCGCTTTGGTTACACTTACGCGCGTTGGCGCGCCGCAGCGCGCCGTCCGGCCAACCGTCAAGTCACCACCCATGAAAGTCACCCACCGCCGCGAAGCGATGCTCAAGGCCGTTCTCTCCGGCATGACCGATGTGGGCGCGCTGTGCGAACACTTCGGGATGTCGGAAGCCACCGTGCGCCGCGATCTCCGCGCCCTCGCGCAGGAACGCCGCATCGTGCGGACCTACGGCGGCGCCGCCGCGGCAATAGGCCTGCACGAGCCCGAGGAGTCCCTGAACAGCCGCAGCGAGAGCTTCCGCGAGGAAAAGGCGGCGATCGCGCGACGCGCGGCCCGCCACGTTTCGGAGGGCGACACGATTTTTCTCGACGGCGGCACGACGACCGCCGCGATGGCGCGCCTCCTTGCCGGCCGCCGCGACATTCACGTGGTGACCAACAATCTGCTGGCCGTCAGTCTTCTCGCGGCGAGTGACGTGCCGCTCACGCTGATCGGCGGCGACCTGCGCGCCAGCAGCATGAGCACGCTCGGGCCGCTGGCGCAGCTCGCACTGAGCCGCGTGACGGTCGACAAGGCATTTCTGGGCGCCGACGGCGTGGTGGCGGGCCGCGGGCTATGCGAAGCCAGCACGGAGCAGGCTTACCTGAAGGAATGCATCGTTCGACAAGCTGCGCAACTGTTCGTGCTGGTCACGTCGAACAAGCTGGACCACGCCAGCCAGCAGCACTGGACGCCGCTGGAGCGCGACTGGACGCTCATTACCGACGTCCCGGCCGATTCGCCGCCGCTCGCCAGCTTTCTGTCGCGCAGCGAAGTCACGATCGAGACAGCGTCGCTCTGATCGTCCGCGCATACCACGGACGTAGCAGCGTATCGACGGCCAGCGGCCCCGAACCGCCCAATACGAGCGTGAGCAATGCTGCGGCGTAAAGCAGATCCGTTTCGTAGCCGGGCGGTCCAAAGCTCGGCACTCCGTTGATCACGTCCATCAGCTTGATCGACGTGAACCCGTACGGCAAATGGACGGTGAGCGTCGCAACCAGCAGCACCACGAGCATCGGCACCGCCACCAGCGGAACGGCAAAGCCGGCCAGCATCATCAGTCCTCCGAACAGTTCGATGACAATGGTTGCCCACGCCATGAAGTGCGGAGCCGGCACGCCGAGCGCATGCAGGATCGTTGCGAAGTGATCAGGATGCTTCACGATCTTCGCGTAGCCGTGCGCCATGAAACCGTAGCCGGTCAAGACTCGTATCGGCAAAGGAGAAAACCGCTGGAATCGGGACGCGAGGTACAACGGATCGACCAGACGGACGATCGAAGGGATCGTTTTCAAGCGCGACTCCCATAGTGCGGGCCGCAGGCTGCGGACAGGATAGGCACCCGGCACGAGCGGTGCGATCCGGGCGAGACACCTGTTAATTCGTGGCGAGCCGCTTTCCGGTTACAACCGGGCGCACTATTTTTGTAACGGCAATCGGGATGACTGACTGCGTGCCCGCGCCGCTGCCCTGCCGCCACGCGTCACGGGTAATCCGAAAACCGCGAGTATCCGGGCAGTCCTGCGCCGGCACGCACGCCGAACGGCAGACGTCCCGTACTTCAGCGCGACAACAGGCCGGCGCGTTGCGCTGCGACCTGAATGCCATACACGGTCGAGCCGGCGATGACGCCCGTCGTCAGGACGCCCAGCATCCCCAGCAAGACCGCGATGATACGGCCGGCGGTAGTGGTCGGCACGACATCCCCGTAGCCGATCGTCAGCGCCGTGACCGCGCAGAAATAGAGCGTTTCTCCCGGTGGCGACGGCGTACGCGTGATCGTGTTGACGGCGCCGCCGACGTAATACATCGCGCTCGACAACGAGCCGAAGATCAGCAGCAGAATGACCAGAAGGCTGCGCAGATGCCAAAGGACCCTGGCAATTTCGGCAACGGCAATACCCGGCGAGATCTTGACGTGAAGGTCGTCTTCGGATCCCTTGTCCATGGAATCAGTGCGTGAGGCCTGCGTACCATGACGCCGCCTCGGCCATCTCCTCGGGCGTCATGTTCTGCGCGATGTTGCGCATCTGGCCGGAGATATCGTTATGCCGCGCGCCCGAGGCAAACGCTTGCAGTTGCGCCTGCGTATAGACCGACGGCAAGCCGTCCAGCCGCGGGCTGCCCGCCTTGGTGTCGATCCCGCCATGGCACACGGCGCATGCAGGGATGTTGCGCAGCGGCGCGCCCTGCGCGACGATCCCGGGCGCGTCCCCCAGATCCGGCCCATGGGGAAGCCGTGGCCCCGGCAACGACGCATAGTAGGCCGCGAGATCGCGCATGTCCTGGTCGCTCAGGTTCGCCGCCATGGGCGACATCACGGCATTCTGGCGGGCTCCGCTCTGGAAGTCCTGCAACTGCTTGTAGATCACGAGCGCGTTCTGGCCTGCGAGATTCGGCGTGTTCGCCCCGCTCACGCCGCGCTCGCCATGACACATCGTGCAGCGCAAAGCGAGCGTCGCGCCGCGGCCGATCGAAAGCGGCGTCGCCCCATCGAGCATCTGCGGCGTGACGGCCACCTTGCTCAACTGCACCTTGGGCGCGACCGGCGTGCCGCCGGCGAGCCAGCTCTGCGGCACCCCCGCGGCGCTGCAGATCGCGTTCCAGATGCCCTGAAACTGCGCGTCAGGCTGCGCCGAGGGAAGCCAGACGAAGCCGACCGCCACCGAGAACACGAACACCGCGGCCGTGCCTCCGACACTCGCCCGGAACCACGGATTGCGCCAGGAGAACAGGCGTTCCTCGTTCATGGCCGCGCTCCTATCGGAATCACGGGCACATCGTTGCCTCTCGCGATCAGTTGGGCGATGGGATAGCCGTAATTGAGCACCGTGAGCGCGACCATCAGCGTGAGCCACAGCGCGAAGCTGTTCAGCGCCACCGGCAAGGTGTGCGGCTCGTGCACCGCCGTGCTGAAGCGGTATTCCTCGGGCGCCGCCGGCTCGCCGCGATGCCCCTGGATCAGGATAACGAAGAACACGATGGCGGAGGCCACCAGGATGAAACCACCGATTGCCGACAAGACGACCGGGAACGCTTGCGCGGCGATGGCCGGATCCGTGTAGTCGTAATAGGCCATGCGCCGCGGCATGCCGAGAATGCCGACCCAATGCCACGGAAACGTCAGCACGATCATGCCGACGAACCACAGCCATAGCTGCAGCCGCATGAGCTTCCAGTTCTTCATCGCGCGGCCCGTGATCTGCGGCCACAGGTCGTAGGCAATGGCGAAGTACATGATGACGATCGCACCCGCGTAAATCAGGTGGAAGTGCCCGGTGATCCACTGCGTGTTGTGGACGGTCTCGTCGAGCTGATAGCTCATGTTGATGAGGCCGCCCGCACCGCCGAAGCCGAGCATCACGAACGACAGCGCGAGCGCCAGCATCTGCGGATTGTCCCAGGGCAGCGCGCCGAGCCAGCCGAAGGCGCCCTTGCCACCGCGCAGGCGCGCGGCGATTTCCACGGAGGCGCAGATCGTGAACACCGTGAGCAGCGTGGGCACCGCCACGAGCGCTGTGAACACGGACTGCAGGAACTTGAAGCCCGAGCCCACCTGCGGATCGGCAAAGAGGTGGTGCATGCCGATCGGCATCGCCACGACGAGAAAGAGGATGAACGAGATGCGCGCCATCGCGTCGCTGTAGAGCCGTCCGCCGATCGCGCGCGGCACGATCGTGTAGTACGCGATATAGGCTGGCATCAGCCAGAAGTAGACGATGGCGTGCAGCGTCCACGAGAAGAACACGCGCGCGAGGCCCGCGTCGATCGTCGTGCGCCAGCCGAAGGCGGCGGGCAGGATCTGGAACAGGATTTCGATGGCGGCGCCCACCGCCGTCCAGCCCCACAGCAGCGAACCCGCGACGCTCGCGAACATCGGCAGCGGCACGGGCTTGCCGGGATTGTCGCGCTTCCAGGCGGCCAGATTCACCGACATCAGCGCCACCCAGATCCACGAGCCCACCACCACGAGCACGACGCCGAGGTAATAGAACACGTTGCCGACCATCGGCGGATAGAACGTGTAGAGCACCGAAGCGAGTCCCAGCGCCACCGTGACCGAGGCCATCACCGCCCCCGCCGCCACGAGCACGAAGCCCGCCCAGGCCCAGTTCGCGCCAACCAGCGCGCGCTTGAGCGAGAGCTCGGTCACGGCGTAGCCGAAACCCATCGCGATGAGCGTCGGAAACACGTAGCCCATCACGGTGCCGTGCTCGGTCACCGAGCGATAGTAGATCTCGGGATCGCGCAGCCACGGATGCAGCGGGCTGCGCACGTACATCTGCCAGGCACCGAGCAACAGGGCCACCCCGAATACGGCAAATGCCAGCCAGAAGTGCGAGAGCACGAGTCGCTTGTTATTTAACACAGCTAAGTCTCCGCGAGGTGGCCGCCATCTGCATGAACGCGTCCCTGTCGATGACCTTCACGTGCGCCCACATCCCCTGGTGCCCGGTGCCGCAGTACTCGTGGCACGGCATCAGGTGGTCGCCGGGCGACGCGAAGGTGGTGCGGAAGGTGGAGATATAGCCGGGCTCCACCATCGAATTGATATTGGTCTGCGTGACGAGAAAACCATGCACCACGTCGGCGCTCGTCGCGCGAAACGTGATCGGCACGCCGGCGGGCACGAGCAGGCATTGCGGCGTGAACGAGTACTGCTGCGCGACGATGCGCACCGTCACCGATCCGTCGGGCTCCACCGCGCTGCCGAGATTGCTCTCGATGAATTCGCCCGATACGTTGAGCGTTTCCGGCTGGATCGTCTCCACGCGCGAAGGCGGCATCATCGACCAGTGCAGTCCCGTGAAGATCACCACCGCGACCGTGCTCGCGATCAGCAGCGACGCAACCAGCGCCCAGCGCCGTTCGACGGTGGCGGCGACTTCTTCGGAACCGTGCGGATCGGGAACGGTGGAGTTCGACATGGAGCCGTATGCCTCGGTTATTGGATGACGCCGCGCGGCAGGAATACGAGGAAGTAGAACGCGTACCAGAGCCCGATCACGATTGCGGTGGCGATGCCGGCCACCGCAATCGCGCCGCGCGGTCCCTGCCGCACGATATCGTCCACGCGCTCCGGTTCGCCGCGCCGTGCCGGATCGTTCGGATCTTCAGGGACGGGGGAATTGATCATCGTGGCCTCAGAAGAGCGGCGCCGAGCGCAGGGTGTTGACTTCCTGCACGGTGACCGGCGTACCGTGATTGCCCCAGGCGGTGCGGATATACGTAACCACGGCGGCGACCTCGACGTCTGAAAGCGACTGCGCAAACGGCGGCATGCCGTACGGCGTCGGGTTCTTCATCGTGCCCGGCGCGTAGCCGCCGTTGAGCACCATCCGGATCGGGTTGACCGACGAAGTCATCTGGATCGACTGGTTGTTCGCGAGCGGCGGGAAATTCGGCGGCTTGCCCCGCCCGTTGTCCGCGTGGCACACCGCGCATTGCGCGCCATAGATTTTTTGACCCAGCGGCGCGAGACTGTTTTTCGCCTCGGTGGTGGTCGCGCTCGGCTGCGCCGTGTCGACTTCGCCGGAATGGGCCGGCAGCGCCTTGAGGTAGACGGCCACCGCCCGCACGTCCTCTTCCGTGAGGTACTGGAAGCTGTCGTAGACAACTTCGGCCATCGGTCCGTAGACCGCGCCGCGATTCGACACGCCGGCGTGCAGCAGGCCGACGATGTCGTCGATGCTCCAGTCGCCAAGGCCCGCTTCCTTGTTCGACGTGAGCGACGGCGCATACCAGTCCTGCATCGGAATCAGGCCGCCCTGGAACTCCTTGGACTTCATATTGCCGCCGAGCGCGTTGATTTCGGTGTGGCACATCGTGCAGTGGCCGAGGCCCTGGACCAGATAGGCACCGCGATTCCATTCGACCGATTGCGTCGGGTCCGGACGGTACTCGCCCGCCCTGAAGAACAGCGTGCGCCAGCCCAGCAGCAACTGCCGCTGGTTGAACGGAAAGCGCAGTTCGTGCGGACGGTTCGGTTGATGGATCGGCGGTGTGGATTGCAGGTAGGCGTAGATCGCATCCGAGTCGGCGCGCGTGACCCGCGTGTAGGCCGTATAAGGCATCGCCGGGTAAAGCAGCGAGCCGTCGCGCGATTTGCCTTCGTGCAGCATGCGGTAGAACTCGTCGGCGGTCCACGCGCCGATGCCGTCTGCCTTGTCGGAGGAAATGTTGGGCGAATAGAGCGTGCCGAAAGGCGTGGCCATGGCGCGGCCGCCGCCAAAGAGCTTGCCGCCGGGGATCGTGTGGCAGGCGATGCAGTCGCCCGCGCGGGCGAGGTACTCGCCGCGCGCAGTCACCTGGGTGTCGTTGCTCGCCGGCGCGGGCGTCTGGGCCTGGGCTTCGGCGCGCGGCATGCCGGACAGCATCAGGACACCGCAGAGCACAACCAGCGCGCCGCACGCCTTGCGGAGGGAAAGCTCGATGCGATTGAGGGTTGCGAGGCACATGGTTGGACCTCGCTCATTCGGGGACGCTGCCGCACGCGAGCGGTAGCGTCGAGGAGCCTGCCGGAGCGGGCGTCGGATTCGTGGGCGCGGGCTGCGAGGCGAGCCACGCGGCGATCGCCGTGATGTCGCGGTCGGACAGGCGCGTGGCGATCTCGTGCATGCAATCGGGGCTCGCCGTGCTGCGCGTGCCATAGCGGAACGCGCCCAGTTGCGCACTGATGTAATCGGCGTGCAGGCCCAGCAAGCCCGGTATCGCGGGCTCCCGGCCCGTCAACGCCGCACCGTGGCAGCTCGTGCAGGCGGGCACGCCGTGCGCCGCTTCGCCGCCGGCCGCAAGCGCCTTGCCGCGTTCGAGCATCGCTGCGTCCACCTTGGCCGTGGCCGGCTGCGGATACGGGGGATGCTCGCTCGCGAAATAGTCGGCGATCTGGTGGAGATAGGCGTCGGGCAGATACGCCAGCAGATAGTTCATGGGCGGATACTTGCGCCGCCCGTCACGGAATGCGATCAGCTGGTTGTAGAGGTAGCCTGCCGGCTTGCCGGCCAGGCGGGGGAAATAGTCGTTGTCGGTACCCTCGCCGTGCGCGCCATGACAGGCTGCGCAACCCATCACGCGAGCCTGCATCGTATCGGGCGCCGCCCCGGTGGCCCCGGCAGCATCGGCGGCCCATGCCGCGCAGCCGAACGGGCTGCAAAGCGGTAGGCCAAGCGCAAGCAACACGGCAATGAACCAGGCAATGCGATGTGTCACCGGCGTCCTCGTTCGGTTTATTGTCGCAGTCTGTCGTCGGAGTGGGCGCTCGCGATGTGCGTCATCGCCATGCGCGCAACGTCATACAGCCGGCACCGCTCGGCGTCCTATAACACTAGCGCCTGAATAATACGTTTTCAAGATGCCAGGTTGCCGCGCACCGGCTCGCAACGAATGAAAACATCGTGGCGACGGCGGCATTCGTCGGCGCGGGTACTGGCGAGACGGGTCGGCAGCGCGCTTCAGAGAGCGCCTCACCCCACCCCGGCTCGCGCACTAGACGGCATTTTGCTCGATCTCGCCGGAAAGCGGACGCGGAATGGCGAACGAAGCTACCAGGGCTGCGCCCGTGATCGCGGCGCCAAGCAGCATGCCCGAAGAATAGCCCGCCGTCGAGGTAGCAGGTGCGTTGACTGCCACCTGAATGGCCGGCAGCGCCGCAAAACTCAAGCCGGCGCCAAGATTGAAAGCGCCTGCGTTGAGTCCCGGCAGGAAGCCGGGGTTTTGCGGCGGCGAGAGAACGATGCCCAATCCATTGAGCATGATGTTGGCCGTGCCGGCGTACATGATCCCGAGCAGCACGGTCATCGCGATCAACACCGCAAGGGAGTGCACGCCGGCGAACGCCATCACGACCAGCGCTACGACGCTCCCGGCCAGCCCGAGCCGCAGTATCCGGCGATAGCCCAAGGTCGGCGCAAACCGCCCCGCAAGCGGCCCCATGGCCCATCCGACCAGCGCGTACGGGACGAGAAACGCGAGCGACGTCACGGCCGGCGCCATGCCAAAGCCTGCGTTGGCATTCTGCGCGATCGAGGGCACCAGCCCGTTTGCCACCGCGAATACGCCGGTCATCGTCAGCAGCGTCGTCAGCAGAAGCGCCCACGTCTCCCGGCGTCGCAGCAGCGGCGTCGGAATGAGCGGTTCGGCCACGCGGTTCTCGACACTCCAGAAGACGGCGAACGCGGCGATGGCAACACAGAAAGAGAGGCCGACCAGAAGCCAGTTCGCCGACGCGAGCTTGCCCGCTTCGTTGAGCCCGAGCAGCAGCGCAGCCAGGGTGATCACCAGCGGGAAGACGCCCTTCCAGTCCATTCGCACCCCTTGCGATGGCCGCGACTCCACGCCCCACGCCATGAGCATGAGCACCGCAATGACCGTGACGACCGCAATAGTCAGGAATACAGATCGAAAACCGAAGGCGCCGGCAAGCCAGCCCCCGGCGATCGCGTCGACGCCGGCGATGCCGCCGTTCACGGCCGTGAGGACGCCCATCGCCACGCCGTATTTGCGCGGGTCGTCGATCTCGGCGCGCAGCATCAGCAGGCAGATGGGCACCACCGGCCCCGTGACGCCCTGGATGATGCGGCCGGCAAAAAGCGTCTCCACGTTCGTCGCCAGTGCCGCGACAATGCTGCCCACCAGCATCACGAGCAGCATGCCCAGCAGGACGCGCTTGCGTCCGACGATGTCGCTGAGCCGGGGCAGAAACAACGAGAAGAGCGCCGCAACGGCGAAGAACAGCGTCTGCGAAAGACCGATCGTTGCTTCGTCGGTCCGCAACTCATGCGCCATGGTCACGAGGACGGGACTGAGCATGCTCGCGTTGAGCTGGAATGCGATGCACGCAGCCAGCAGGGCCGCCGTCAGTCCGGCAATGCGCGCCGGGCGGCCAGCCGCTACGCTCGAAGAGGGCCGGGTGTTCATGCCGCGGCTCCTTCGGGCTCGCCGATGCGCTCCAGCGCGTCGATCACGAGCCCCCAGAAACGGTCGCTATCCAGTTCCATCGCCGCCCACGTTTTGCAGTCCTCAGGAGCGGCGCGCCGGAAGTCGGCGACCGTCATGCCGGTCGTGAACTCCCCCCGCAGTTCGATGGCGATCGGCACGCGCACGGCACGCACGATGGTCGGGTCGATCACGTGCGCGACCGCGCAGGGATCGTGCACCGGCGGGCTGTCGAACCCCATCACGTCCGAATAGGTTTGCCCGAAGTATTCGAGCAGCTCGCCCACGAAGCGCGCCGGCGTCGTGCCGATCGCCGCGATGCGCTGCGCGACGGCCGGCGTGGCCAGCGCCTGATGGGTGGCGTCGAGTCCGACCATGACCACCTTCCAGCCGGCGCGAAAGACGATGTCGGCCGCCTCCGGGTCGATGAAGACGTTGAACTCCGCAACCGGGCTCCAGTTGCCGGCGTGCACCGCGCCGCCCATCAGCACCACCTGCTTCACCCGCTCGACGATGCGCGGCTCCTTGCGCACCGCGAGAGCGATGTTGGTGAGCGCCCCGGTCGGGACGAGGGTGATCGTGCCGGGCTCGCTCGCCATCACCGTCTCCACGATCAGGTCCACCGCGTGGCGCGGATCGAGCGCAAAAGCCGGCGCGGGCAGTTGCGGGCCGTCCATGCCCGTCTCCCCGTGGATGCTGGGCGCCGTTTCCACCTCGCGCACCAGCGGCCGGTCGGCGCCGGCGGCAAACGGCACGCCCACGATGCCCGCCATGCGCGCCACGCCGAGAGCATTGCGCGTCACCTTCTCCAGCGTCTGATTGCCGGCGACGGTCGTGACCGCCGCCAGATGGATGCTCGGGTTGCCATGAGCCAGCATGATGGCGATCGCGTCGTCATGCCCCGGATCGCAGTCGAGGATAATCGTCTCAGCCATGTCGTTTCCTTTTCGATGTACCGTGTGCCGATGTACGTCAAGCGCTTGACATCGTAGACGTAAAGCGCTTGACGTGAAACACTCGCAAACCCCAATCGGTTATGATTAGCCCATGTCTCACACGTTCGAATGGCTCTTGCGGAGGGCCGAACCTCAGCCTCAACCCCCTGCTTTTTCGCTAACGATCTCATGAAACGTCAGCCCGATGCGCCAGGCTCGCGCGGCGCGGCAGTGCGCAAACCGCCCACGCCAGCCTTGGCGGATAGTGCCCGGCGTGTGACCGCCGCCATGGTCGCCCGCCGGGCGGGAACGAGCGTCGCCACGGTCTCGCTCGTGATCAACGGCAAGGCGCAAGGACGGGTCTCGGACGAGAACGCTGCGCGTGTCCTGGAAGCGGTGCGGGAGCTTGGCTATGTAGTCGACGGCACGGCCAGCGCACTGGCGCGCGGGACCAGCAACATCGTTGCGATGCTCGCGCCCGATCTGTGCAATCCGTTCTTCGGCCAGGTGATCCAGGGCATTCAGGAGGAGTTGGGAGATCGCTTTCAGCTCCTGCTTTCCGCCGCGTCGCGCGGCGCGTTGCCCACCAGCGAGGACATCCTGCGGCTCTCCGCATTGCGGCCGGCCGGCCTGCTGGCTTACGCGCCGGCGCCCAGGTTCATGGACCGGTTTCCCGCGGGAACGCCTGTGGTGCTCCTCGATGCGCCGGGCATGGAGAAGCGCGCAGTCACGGTGAACTACGACATTGGTCCCGGCATCGAGGAACTCGTCAGCCACCTGGCGGCGCGCGGCCACAGGAAGATTGGCTATCTCGACAGCACCACGCCCTCCACCACTTACGTTCTACGCCGGAAGCGGTTGCAGGAAGCGGCCGAACAGAAAGGCATGACCGTGGCCGGCGGCGAAGACACGCGCAGCGGTCCCGACCTTCGCGCCGCAGCGCTCGCGTTTCGCCGTGCGCTGCCCGGGTGGCGCGCCGCGGGAGTCACCGCCGTCGTCGCCTGTGCCGACACGCTCGCGCACGGCGTGCTGGCCGCATGCGCCCAGGAAGGGATCCGCGTGCCCGACGATCTCGCGGTGGCAGGCTTCGACGATCTCCCCGCCTCGTCCGTGACCTCGCCTACCCTCACCAGCGTGGCGCTGCCTGGCGACGCGCTTGGGCGCGCCGCCGCGCACCGGCTCATCGCCTTGATCGACGGAGAGAGCCCGCGGACCTTGCCGCCTGGCATCCTGCGCGCGGCCCTCGTTCAGCGGGATTCCACGGGAAAGTAACCGGCGGCATGCGGGCGATAATTGCACCCGCCAGTTGGCTCACGCCGCCCCCGCCTCCTCCGGCATACGTGCGCCCCATGCCGGGAAGGGATCGGCAAAACCGCCCCACGCCTGCGGCCCTTCGGCCATCTCGGCATCGGTGAGCAGGCATGCGTCCAGACGCTGACGCATCGCGCGCTCGTCCATCTCGACGCCGATCAGTACCAGTTCCTGGCGCGCGTCGCCGACATTCGGATCCCAGTTGCCCTCGATGAAGGCAAGCGACTCGGGATCGGCCGGCCAGTGCGATTTCGGCACCGCCGCCCACCATAGTCCGGCCATGCCGTGGCGGCAGACCGCCCCCGCCTGCGACCACGAACCCGCGTGAGCCGGCCGGCTCGCGAGCCAGAAAAAGCCCTTCGAGCGCACCACGCCCGGCCATTCGCTGTTCACGAGATCCCAGAACCGCCGCGGATGCATCGGGCGCCGCGCGCGCCACACAAAGCTACGGATACCGTATTGTTCGGTCTCCGGCGTATGTTCGCCGCGCAATTCCCTGAGCCACCCGGGCGACTTCGAGGCTTCTTCGAAGTCGAACAGCTTCGTGTCGAGCACGCGATGCAGCGGCACCTGGCCGAATGCCGAAATCTCGATGCGCGCACGCGGGTTGAGACCGTGCAGGATGGCCATCAACCGGTCGCGGCCGGTCTCGTCGATCAGGTCGATCTTGTTCAGGACAATTACGTCGCAGAATTCGATCTGCTCGATCAGCAAGTCGACGACCGTGCGGTGGTCCTCGTCGCCGAGCGATTCGCCGCGCGCGTGCAGGCTGTCCTGCGAGCTGTAGTCGCGCAGGAAGTTGAACCCGTCGACTACCGTGACCATCGTGTCGAGCCGCGCGACCTCGGAGAGACTCTGGCCGCTTTCGTCGGCGAACGTGAATGTCTCGGCCACGGGTAGCGGCTCCGAAATGCCCGTCGACTCGATCACGAGCTGATCGAAACGCCCCTCCTTCGCGAGACGATTGACCTCGAGCAGCAAATCCTCGCGCAGCGTGCAGCAAATGCAGCCGTTGCTCATCTCGACGAGCTTCTCGTCGGTGCGCGACAGTTGCGCGCCGCCGTCGCGGACCAGCGCGGCGTCGATGTTCACCTCGCTCATGTCGTTGACGATGACCGCAACACGCCGCCCTTCCCGGTTGTTCAGGATGTGGTTCAGCAGCGTGGTCTTGCCCGCGCCCAGAAAACCGGAAAGGACCGTCACCGGCAGTCGTGCATCCATGGAATGACTCCTCGCGTATCAGGGGGTGTCGATAGCGGCCATGGCTTGTGTCGCGCCGGGTGCCGTACCGCATCGTCTAAAATGTTATGTTATAACATTTCTAGTCTCAGAGAAATCGCCGAAGCGGGCCATCAAGGTGTCATCGTCACGGCCGGGAACCCGGCCACAGGACCTGCCCTGAATCGCTCGACGGAGCAAAGGTGGTTCTGGTAGCGTAAATTACTTGTGCTTCACGGCTTGCGACGCGGCGCAGCTAATGACAACACTGCGGACCCACTGCGTCGCGGCACAGCGCTTGCTACCTGGGAACATTTCGGTTAACTGCAGAGCCATCATGCCGCCCAACCTGCCCCCCCGCGATTCCTCCCCGCCGCCGGCCAGCACCAAAGTGGCCTCGCATCCCCAAGGCTTGCCCGCCTCGCCGGCCGGCAAGCATCCGGCGCCGCCCTGCACGCTCGTGATCTTCGGCGCAGGCGGCGATCTGACCCAGCGCCTGCTCATGCCGGCGCTGTACAACCTCGCCGTGGATGGTCTGCTCGACGACGGCATGCAGATCATTGGCGTCAATCACGGCGACCGCTCGACGCAAGCATGGTGCGAGGATCTGCATGGTGCGCTGCAAAAGTTTGCCGCCGACAAGGCCAGCACCTTTCACGCCGGCAAGCTCGACGACAACGCGTGGAACTGGGTCGCACAGCGTCTAACCTACATGGCAGGCGATTTCGAGGACGACGGCGCGTACCAGCGGCTTGCCCAGCAGATCGGACAACAGCACAGCGGCGAGGGGCAAGGCAAGGGGCAAAGCACGGCGCAAGGCAACGTCGTGTTCTACCTCGCGGTGGGCGCGCGCTTCTTCAAGCCGATCGTCGAACGCCTCGGCAAGGCCGGTTTGCTGAAGGAAGACAATGGCGGAGACGGTCCGTTCCGCCGCGTCGTGATCGAAAAGCCGTTCGGCACCGACCTCGCTTCGGCGCGCGATCTGAACGAACATCTCCTGAGCTTTGCGAAGGAATCGCAGATCTATCGCATCGACCACTTTCTCGGCAAGGATACCGTGCAGAGCATTCTGGCCGTGCGCTTCGCCAACGCGCTGTTCGAGCCGGTCTGGCGGCGCGAGTACATCGACAGCGTGCAGATCACGGCAGCGGAAGTGATCGGCGTGGAGGGGCGCGGCAGCTTTTACGAGCAAACGGGTGCGTTCCGCGACATGGTGCCGAATCATCTGTTCCAGTTGCTTGGCATGGTGGCAATGGAGCCGCCCAATTCATTCTCGGCCGAAGCCGTGCGCGACAAGAAGGCAGAAATCTTCGACGCGCTCAAGCCGCTCGCACCGGAAGACGTGGTCTTCGGGCAATACGAAAAAGGGCCCGCGGGCGTGGGCTATCGCAACGAGCCCAACGTCGCGAAGGACAGCCGGACCGAAACCTATGCCGCCGCCCGCGTGCAGATCGACAACTGGCGCTGGGCAGGGGTACCGTTTTATCTGCGTACCGGCAAGCGGCTGGACGTGCGGCGCACGGAGATTTCGGTGCAGTTGAAGAGCGTGCCGTTCCGGCTCTTCCGCGATACGCCTGTGGACGCCCTGACGCCCAATGTCATGACGCTGCGTATCGATCCGTCGCACGGCACGAGCTTCGATTTCAACGTCAAGACCCCGGGGCCGGTCATGCAGATCGGTGCAGTGCGATCGTCGTTCGACTACGACGATTTCTTTCGCGAGCCTGCCAACGTCGGTTACGAAACGCTCCTGTACGACTGCATGCTGGGCGACGAGACGCTCTTTCAGCGCGCCGACAGCATCGAAGCAACGTGGGCCGCCGTGGACGACGTGCTGCATCCGAAGCATGGCAGCGCGATTCCCTTGCACGGTTACGCCGCGGGGAGCGCGGGCCCCGCCGAAGCGGATGCGCTGCTGGCGCGCGACGGTCGTGCATGGCGTGCGCCGACCCCGGCCGAACCAGACACGAAGTCAGGATAACGAACCAGATAAAGGGCTTTGCGGTGCAAAAACCAACAACGGAGGACCCCGTGGCCAGGACCCGCAGCGAGACGAGCAATACGAAAAAGCGCCCGACCGGCAAGGTGTCGCGCTCGACGGACATCGAAAACATACTCTCTATCGACGTAGGTGGAACCGGACTGAAAGCGGCCATCATCGACGCGCAGGGCGCCATGCGCAGCGCGCGCGTGCGCGTGGCAACGCCCCATCCCTGCACGCCGGCCCAGCTCGTCGACACGCTCTGCACGCTGGTCGAGCCGTTGGTCAAGCAATATTCCCCGACTCACGTATCGATCGGCTTTCCTGGTTTCGTGCGCAACAATCACGTGCTAACGGCCCCGCATCTGGGCACGGAAGGCTGGAGCGACGTGCCGCTTGCGCAGATGCTCGGCAAGCGTCTTGGCAATCCGTCCGTGCGCATGATCAACGACGCGGAAATGCAGGGCCTCGCCGCGATCGAAGGGCATGGCCTCGAATTCGTGCTGACGCTAGGCACGGGAGCCGGCACGGCCATGTTTCGGGACGGCGAACTGATGCCGCATCTCGAACTGGCGCATCATCCGGTCAGCAAGAATCACGCGTACGACGAGTACATCGGCGATGCCGCGCGCCGCAAGGCCGGCAACAAGCGCTGGAACCGCCGCGTGGAGAAGATCGTCGGCATACTCGACTCGCTCGTGCACTACGACAAGCTGTGGATAGGCGGCGGCAACGCGGCACGCCTCACGTTCGACTTGCCGCCGAATGTGGCCGTCGTGCCGAACGAAAGAGGCATAGAAGGCGGCGCGCGCTTGTGGCATCCCCTTTCGGTGCGCGAGACGCGACAGCTCCCGGAAGCGACGCAGCGCACCGGGATTTTCAAGTGATGGCTGCCGTGCCCGCTGCACTCGCAGCCGAAGGCCCTACCCCGCGAGCGGCCCGAGCCTGACACCCGCAACGCAGCCCGCGGCCACGATGAGCAGCACCAGCGCGGCAATCCACGCGAAACGATATTCGCGCCCGGCCAGATAAACGGCGAGCATCAGCACGAGCCTCGCAACGGGCAGCAGAATGACGATGCAGACGCCCGCCGTCATGGCGGCGCTGCCCGCTCGCATGGCGGGTTCCAATCCCGAGGCGCGCAGCGCGATACCCATCGCCATCACGAACGAACCTGCCCACGTTCCGTATTGAAGCAGCGCGGCCAGCAGCCGCTCGAGCCTGACGCCGCCGGCCAGCACTTCGTTTTTCGGGCGAACCTGGATCATTGCGCGAATTTCAGAATAGGTGGAGGTGGCAGCCCTGCAAGAACATCTGAAGAGCGACCAGAACGAGCACCGCGACGAAAAAGTGCCGCAAACGCTGGCTCGATATTTTCATCAGCACACGTGCGCCGAGCACTGCGCCCGCAACGGACCCCAGCGCAATCGGCGCGGCGACCGACGAAACAATTTCGCCGCGCAGAAAATACGCGCACGCGCTTGCGGCGGCGGTCACGCCAATCATGAAGTTGGACGTTGCCGTGGACACCTTGATAGGCAAGCGCAATGCCACATCCATCGCAGGAATCTTCAGGACGCCGCTGCCGATGCCCAGCAGCGCGGAAACGAGGCCCGCCACGACCATCAGCGAGAGCGCCCACGGCACGCGTCCAACGGCATAGCGAATCTCGCGTCCTGTTAGCGGGTCGGGATAGCTGCCGTCGAGCGCCGGGTGGGCGGACGCGATGTGCTCAGCCAGATCGGTCGGAGCCGTGCTCCGCTCGACCCGCTTCGCGAACATCTGCCACGCGGAGATCAGCATGATGCCCGCGAACAGAAAGTCGAGCGCCCTCACCGGCACCACGTCGGCGAGCAGCACGCCGGTCAATGCGCCGAGCGTCGTGCCGCTTTCCAGCAACACGGCGAGACGCACGTTGGTCAGGCGGGCGCGCAGATACGACGCCGCGCTTCCGCTCGAACAGGCAATCACGGAGACGAGGCTAGCGCCCACTGCCGCGTGCATGTCCATATGGCCGAACACGGTCAACGCCGGCACGATGAAGAGGCCGCTTGCCATGCCGAGCATGCCGCCCAGCGCGCTGGAGCCTAACGCGACGGCAAAGAGCCAGAAGGTGAATTCGATGGTGTTCTACCGCAGGAAGTGACGAGCTGGAAAACGGCGCGCTGCTCTTTGCCGAAGGGAAACACCGTGCCATGCAATACATGTCATATCATGTCATAACAAGTTAATCGAGTCAACCTGCCGACCCCAAAACCAGCCCCAGGCAAACCCCGAGTCGGGGTCCGGACAGACCGCCGGGAACGCCAGCGGAGCCACGGCGTATAATCGCCCTGCCCCACGCCCGCACAAGCCATCGATCGCTGCCTTGCTCTCCCCGACCATGACGTCCAGCTCCCCCGCCTTCGAAATCGATTCGCCGGTTCCGCTCTACGTACAGGTCAAGAACGCACTGCGCACGGGCATACTCGACGGCGACTATCTGCCGATGAGCCGCATGCCCTCGGAGAGCGAGCTGCAGGCGATGTTCGAAGTCAGCCGCATCACTATCCGCCAGGCGCTGGGCGACCTGCAAAGAGAAGGACTGATCTTCAAGGTCCACGGCAAAGGTTCGTTCGTCTCGCAACCGAAGGCGTTTCAGGACGTCACGTCGCTGCAGGGATTTGCCGAAGCGATGTCCGTCACCGGCCAGGAGATCATCAATCGCGTCGTGCAATTCCGCTTTGTGCCGGCGTCGGCCCATGTGGCGGAGAAACTTGGCCTGGAGGCACAGACTCCCGTGGCGGAAATCCATCGCGTGCGGCTGCTCGAACGCCGGCCTGTCTCCTATGAAATCACGTTTGTCCCGGAAGCCATCGGCAAACGCCTGCAACGCGCCGATCTCGCGAGCCGCGACATTTTTCTGATTCTGGAAAACGACTGCGGCATTGCGCTGGGCGGCGCGGACTTGAGCATCGATGCCGTTGCAGCCGAGAGCGCGATCGCTCGCGCGCTGGAAATCAAAACAAACGCGCCGCTGCTACGCATCGAGCGGCTAACGCAAGACAGCGACGGTAAGCCGCTCGATTTCGAATACCTGTATTTCCGCGGCGGCAACTTCCAATACCGGATGCGCGTCGAGCGCCGACGCCCCGCCGCCCCGCGCAAGCGCGCGAAGCGGGCGGGCTGAGCGCCTGGGCAGATCCTGAGCGAACCCTGACATGAACTTCACCCACCTCCTTGCGTTCTACGAAGTCGCCCGCGTCGGCAGCATCAGCGCCGGCGCCGAACGGCTGCACGTGAGTCAGCCGGCCGTGACGCGCGAGATACGCGAGCTGGAAGACCGCGTCGGCCTGATCCTGTTCGATCGCCTGCCGCGCGGCGTCGCCCTGACCGAAGCCGGCAAGACGCTGTTCGATTACGCCGATCGCATCTTTACGCTTGCCGACGGCGCGGAAAGCCAGTTGCGAGAACTGGCGGGGCTCGGCGCCGGCCACATGAAGATCGGTGCGAGCGCGACGCTAGGCGTGTACTTCGTGCCCGATGTCCTCGCACGCTTCAATGCGGCCTGGCCGCGCGTGGCGATCGACCTCACGGTAACGAACACGGAGCGCGTCGAAGCCGGGCTGCGCGACCTCACGTTTACGCTCGGGTTCGTCGAAGGGCCGTTTGACGACACGCTCCTGCACGCCCGGCGCATCGGCTCCGACGAAATCGCGGTCGTGGCGGCCGCCGGGCATCCTCGCGCGGGTGCGCGCCTCACCGCCAACGAACTGGTCGATCAGGTGGTCCTCATGCGGGAGCCCGGTTCGGGAACGCGGGCAATCGTCGAGGAAGCGTATGCCCGCGCGGGGCTGCGCATCGAGCCGCTCATGTCGGTAAGCGACACGGAGGCCATCAAGCGCATGCTGCTTGCCCAGCATGCGCTCGCCTATGTATCGGTTCTGAGCATCAGCAACGAGCTGCGCCGCGGCGAACTGACGATCATCGAGGTCGAGGATCTGCGCATCGAACGGCCGCTCCATATGGTCTGGAACAAGGGACGCTCGCTTTCGCCAAGCAATCAGGCGCTGTTCGATCTCGTCGTCGAGACGACGACTCAAAGCCAGCCGGGCGCGAAGCCCAAACCGGAAGCGCAGACGCCGAAGCGGACCCGCACCGGCAAAACGGCGGCGATGAAGTCCGGCCAGGAAGCGACCTGAGCGCATCCGTGCGCCGCATCGGCAACCGAAATCCTCTGCACGGCTGAGCAATGACCGGCGGAATGGGCGCCCGGACGCGCTCCGCTTTGCCATAACCTGGCAACATGGCGCGCATCGCAAGTTGGTATTTTTCGCGCCCAGCCTTCCTGATTACTCTTTGTACATCGGCTCCGCACTTCAACGCTCTACACGATCTGCGAAATGCGAAGCGAGCCGACGGAAACGCCTCTTTCGCTGTTTCCGCCCATTGACCGACAAGGAGCCCATCATGAAGACGCTTGCCAAGTTGACGATTGCCCTCTGCGCCCTCTCCACCCCACTGCTGACGTTCGCCCAAAGCGCCGAGCCCGTGACGCGCGCCGAAGTGCGCGCGGAACTCGTTCGCATGGAAAAGGCCGGCTACAACCCGAATACCAACGGCGACAACTACCCGCAGGACGTGCAGACCGTGGAAGCCAGGATCGCCGCACAGGATGCGCAAAGCGCGGTGGGCGGCGTCTCGATGTCGGGAACGTCGGCGGCTGGCGCACCGGCAAAGCACACGCGGACGGCCTGCGTCGGCCCGGTCAGCTTCTGCAACGTCTTCGCCGGCAACTGATGGGCAAGGTCTATCTGATCGGCGCGGGGCCAGGGGCGGCCGACCTCATCACGGTGCGAGGCGCACGCCTGCTGGCCGTGGCTGATGTCGTGCTGCACGACGCGCTAGTCGAGCCGGCCATGCTCGATCATGCAGGTCTGCAAACGAAGCGGATGGCTGTCGGCAAACGTTGCGGCCAGCATTCGACCGCCCAGGCCGAAATCGACCGGTTGATCGTCGACGCGGCGCGTGAGCACGACGTGGTCGTGCGTCTCAAAGGCGGGGACCCGATGCTGTTCGGCCGCGCCGACGAAGAGATGCGCGCTCTCGAAGCAGCAGGCATCGAATACGAAGTTGTGCCAGGCATCACGGCGGCGCTTGCGGGCGCCGCCGCGTTGCGTCGTCCGCTGACGCTGCGTGGCGTAGTGCGCAGCGTGGCGCTTGCCACCTGCAGCCGCGCGGCGGATTCCGCCGAATTCCCCCAATCTGTCAAAGCCGATTCGCTGGTGTTCTACATGGGCCGCAACAGCGCGGCCGATATCGCCCGCCAATTGATAGCCGAAGGTCGCAGCGGCGATACGCCGGTGGCTGTCGTCGAGGCTTGCAGCACGCCGCGCGAGCGCATGCTGACGCTCACGCTAGCCGGTCTCGCGGAAGGTGCGGCAAGCGCATGGTTCGATCGGACGCAACCCTCGCTGCTGATGATCGGCAGGGCGTTTGCCCCGCGTAGCGACAAGGTCTAGCAGCGCGCCTTTCTTGCGCGCGCTCCCGTTTCCTTTCACTGGCTATTGTGGATGCCGTCTGCGGAACAGCGGCGAAGGCTCGTCGAACGCGCCCTGATACTGCACCGTGAACTCCGTGAACGCCTTGAGCGCGTCGTGGAGGTCCTTGTCGGCGCGCAGCGCATACGCATCGAAGCCGCAGCGCTCGTAGAAGCGCAACTGGTCGCGCAGCACATCGCCAATCGCGCGCAGCTCGCCCTGGTAGCCATAGCGTTCGCGCAGCAGACGCGCCGTCGAATAACCGCGGCCGTCACGGAACACCGGGAAATCCACTGCGATCAGAGCCACCTCGTCGAAATCGCCCGCGATATCGGCCGGTTCGCTCTCCGGCGCAAGCCACACGCCGAGCTCGTCCCGGCTGCGCGAGGCCACCAGCGCGTCGCGCTGCGCCTGCCACAGCGCGAGCGGCACGATGATCTGGCCCGCAGGCAGCGCCGCCACTTCGGGCAGTGCGCCGTCTTCGGCCGCGCGCACGACCTGCCAGCCGTCTTCAACGATCTCGCGATTCCTGATGATCAAAGCCATTTGCTTAACTCTCGTCTCTCGTTGCGTGCGGGTTCAGGCGTGCGCCGGCTGGCGCGAGGCGTACACGCGTTCCTTGAACGGTGCGATGCCGATGCGGTCGTACGTGTCGATAAAGCGCTCGCCTTCGAGCCGGTGCTCGACGAACGTATCGATCACCTTCTGCACGACGTCCGGCATCTCTTCGGCCGAAAACGACGGCCCGATCACACGGCCCAGGCGCGCGCCATTGGCGCCATTGCCCTGCTCGCCGCCCAGCGACACCTGATACCACTCCGCACCGTCCTTGTCCACGCCCAGCACGCCGATGTTGCCGACGTGATGGTGCCCGCACGAGTTCATGCAGCCCGAGATATTGAACGACAGGTCGCCCAGGTCGTGGACGAAGTCGAGATTATCGAAACGCGCCTGGATCGCCAGCGCAATGGGGATCGACTTCGCGTTCGCGAGCGAGCAGAAGTCGCCGCCCGGGCACGCGATGATGTCGGTCAGAAGGCCGATGTTCGCCGTCGCGAAGCCCTGCGCCTTCGCCTTTTCCCACAGCGCATAGAGGTCGCGCTTCTTCACGTCCGCGAGAATCAGGTTCTGCTCGTGCGAGACGCGGATCTGGCCGAACGAATACGCGTCGGCCCAGTCGGCCACGGCTTCCATCTGTGCGTCGGTGGCATCGCCCGGCGCGATGTCGCGCGGCTTGAGCGAGAGCGTCACCGAGGCATAGCCCGGCACGCGGTGCGGACGCACGTTGCGCTCCACCCAGCGCGCGAACGCGCGGGTTTCGAGCAGATGCTTTTCGTACGACGTATCGGTATCGGGCAGCTTTTCGTAGGCGGGCGGCACGAAGTGCTGCGACACGCGCTCCACTTCGGCCTGCGTGAGCGTCGAGGGGCCGTCCTTCAGGTGCTGCCACTCCTCTTCCACCTGCTCGGCGAATTTCGCCGGCGAGAGCGCCTTCACGAGAATCTTGATGCGCGCCTTGTAGAGGTTGTCGCGGCGGCCGTAGCGGTTGTACACGCGCAGCACGGCTTCGCAGTAGGTCAGCAGGTGCTGCCACGGCAGGTCGCGCTTGATGATCGCACCGACGATGGGCGTGCGGCCGAGGCCGCCGCCCGCGAGGATGCTCGCGACAATTTCGCCGTCGACGTTACGCTCCAGGTAGACGCCCAGGTCGTGGATCTGCACGGCCGCGCGGTCTTCCTTCGAGCCCGAGACGGCGATCTTGAACTTGCGCGGCAGCCAGGCGAATTCGGGGTGGAACGTCGACCACTGGCGCAGGATCTCGGCCCAGGGGCGCGGATCGACGACCTCGTCGGGCGCCACGCCCGCGAACTGGTCGGCGGTGATGTTACGGATGCAGTTGCCCGAGGTCTGGATGCCGTGCATCTGCACCGAAGCGAGTTTGGCGAGGATTTCGGGCGTCTCCTCGAGCTGGATCCAGTTGTACTGGATGTTCGAGCGCGTGGAGAAGTGGCCGTAGCCGCGGTCGTGCTCGCGCGCGATGCGGCCGAGCATGCGCAACTGGTCGCTGCGCAGATTGCCGTACGGAATCGCGATGCGGTGCATGTACGCGTGGCGCTGCATGTACAGGCCGTTCTGCAGGCGCAGCGGGCGGAACTCTTCTTCGCTCAATTCGCCCGAGAGGCGCCGGCGAACCTGGTCGCGGTACTGCGCGACGCGTTCGTCGACGATGGTCTGGTCGTACTGATCGTATTGGTACATCGTTCGCTCCATCAATGCCGTGTCGCGCACGAGTGCGCGACACGGTCTTTCCTTACTCCGGTGCCTGTGTTCCGGCACGCGCCTGATCTGCGCCGCCCGTATAGGACTTGAAGCCGTATTGCTCGAAAATCTTCAGCCCCTGCGGCGACCGGATGAACGCCAGCCATCGCTGCGCCGCCTGCGGATGCGGTGCATGGGTCGCCACGCCGCCCGCATAGATCGCCGTCGTGTTCTGCGCATCCGGAATGTCGACGTGCGTAATCGCATGGCCGGCCTGCTCCTGGAACATTGCTTCGGATTGCCAGGTCACGCCCGCCTGCACCTTGCCCTGCATGATCCACAGCGGCGTCTGCCGGTGATGGATATGCGTAAGAAGCGTCGTGCCGTCGCTCACCTTCGTCGTGTAGACGCTGGTCACCAGCGCATCGCCGCCGGCCTTCGCGAGCGAAGCCTTGATCTGCCGTGCGATGCCTTCGAACTCGGGGTTCGGCATCGCGAGCCGCACGTCCGGCTTGCCCAGATCGGCGAGGCCCGTGATGTGCGCCGGGTTGTCCTTCGGCACCATGATCGTCAGCGTGTTGGTGACATAGGGCACCGCTGGCGCCTTGACGTTGCCCGCGTCGATTTGCTTCTGCACTGCTTTCAGGCCAGCGAGATACACGTCGGGTTTCACGGTCCACGTCATGTTGCCGACCGTCACCGTGCCGCCGTTCTCCATCTGCTTCACGAGCAGGCCCGGCGGAATCGTTTCCCAGTACACTTGGCCGCGATACTCGGGATACTTCTCTTCGAACGCGTGCACGAGCGGCGCCATCGCGAAGAAGTAGTTGCCGCCGACGAAGAGCGCCAGCGCGGGATGCAGCGGATCGCCATGGAAGTCGGCGAGATTGTCGGCGTCGGGCTCGGTGAACGCCAGGCCGCGCTGGGTCGCGTCGTCGTTTTCACCGTGTTGCCACGGCGGCGACACGCTCACGGACGTGGCCGGCGCGCCGGTATCGGCAGCATGGGCCAGCGGTGCGCCGAATGTCCCGACTGCACCGAGCGCGGCGACGACAGCCGCGCGGAGGATCGTATTGATTGAAAGCATGATCGGCATCCGTAACGTCGAAGGTCAAAGCGGCATCAGGGCGTAACCCTGGGACTCGAGCGTCGTGACCGTCGTCAGCGCGGAGAGCGCGAGCGTGACGTCGGACGCGATCGAGTCGTAGCTGAAGTGATGCTCGGCAACGGCCTGTCCGCACACGGCCACCGTCACGCCGGCCTTCTTCAGTTCCGCGATCAGCGGCAGGTTCGGATTCGCGATGCCGTATGCCGCGCGGTAATGCGCGTCGTCGAGCACGAGCGGCGTCGCGGCGCCGGATGCGACCGCCACGAACTTCAGATGCGAGAGCGGCACGCCGGCAGCCGCATAGAGATTGACGGTCCTCGCCACGCGGTCCAGCGCCGGATTGACGGTATCCGGCGACTTCGAACCCTGCGTGAGCGAGAACACGATCTTGTAGGTGTGGTCCGCCTCCGGCTTGAATGCCGAATCGGGAAGGAAATGGATCGGGCCGTAGCCCTGAATCGTGGGCGTGGTCCAGAAACCTTGCGGTTCGGCCTGTTGTGCATGCGCCTGGAACGACATCGCCGTGGCGGCGATCAGCGTGGCGGCGGCGAGTGACTGGATGATTTTCATGGCGAATCCCGTTGATTGAAGCTGGTAAGAGTGACTGCGCAGTTCAGAACGCAACTCAGGGTACAGATCAGGATGCAAACGCGCGCTCGACGACAAAATGCCCCGGCGAGGCCTGGCTGCCTTCTTCGAACCCGCGTGCTTCGAGCAACGCCCGCGTGTCCTTCAGCATCTGCGCACTACCGCACAGCATCAGCCGGTCGCTTTCCGGCGAAAACGGCGCGACGCCGAGATCGTCGAACAGCTTGCCCGACGCGATCAGGTCGGTGATGCGCCCGCGGTTCCGAAAATCCTCGCGCGTGACGCTCGGGTAGTAGATGAGCTTGTCGCGCACAGATTCGCCGAGGAACTCGTGCTGCGGCAGCGCCTCGGTAATGTGCTCGCGATACGCGAGTTCGCGGACGTAACGGCACGTATGCGTCAGCACGATGCGCTCGAAGCGCTCGTAGACCGACGGGTCGCGAATCACGCTCAGGAAGGGGGCGAGGCCCGTACCCGTCGAAAGCATCCACAGCGTCTTGCCGGGCAGCAGGTTGTCGACGATCAGCGTGCCGCTCGGGCGCTTGCCGATGAGGATCGGGTCGCCTTCCTTCAGATGCTGCAGGCGCGAGGTCAACGGGCCGTTCGGCACCTTGATGCTGAAGAACTCGAGATCCTCTTCGTAATTGGCGCTGGCGATGCTGTACGCCCGCATGAGCGGCCGGCCCTCGACTTCCATACCGACCATCGTGAACTGGCCATTTTCAAAACGAAACGCCGTGTTGCGCGTGCAGGTAAAGCTGAAAAGCGTATCGGTCCAATGCTTCACGGAGAGGACGGTTTGTTGTTCGACGTTGCTCATGATCGTGGGATTCCTTGCACTGGGTGGCGAAAGGTCGTGTGACCGCATGAACCGCAGTGTAGGGAACCGATGGCGCCCCGAAAAATACAATGATGGCATCCTGGCCATGACTTCCACGCATGGCAGGCTAATCGTAAGAATATGGGACCGGATACCAAAAAGGCATCCCGAGCATGCCATCAAGATATTTTTATGCTTCGCCCCCGGCCGATATGCTGTCGTTACCGGCTCGAGCAAGGGCCGACGCCCCTGACTAAGGGGAATACCTTCATAACCCGCGTTACTGCCTCACGGATATCGCCATGAATTCCATTGCCTATGAAAGAGCCTCCGGAAAGACCGGACCGGCAAGCCATGCTGAGCCGGGGCTAAACGAGTACGCGGCGCGCGCTGCCGGACTCGCACTGATTTCGGTTCGCGTGATCCAGGGGTTCATCTACTGGGGCGGCGGCTCGCGCCGCTTCATCTATGCGCCGAGCAAGCTGAACCCGAATGCCACGCACTGGATGGCCAACAAGTTCCAGACGGCCATGCCCGGCGCGATACTCGGCATGAGCCACGTGATCAGCTATATGCTGCATCACTTCGTACTGCTTTACGCCGGGGTGATCCTGTTCAGCGCGGCCGAGCTGATTGTCGGCCTGATGCTGATCACGGGGTTCTACACGCGGGCCGCCGCGCTGGCCTCGATGGGATTTTCCGTGCTGCTGATGCTGATGTTCGGCTGGCAGGGAGCGACCTGCATCGACGAATGGACCATGGCCGCCTGCAACCTCGCCATGGGCGCGACGCTGTTTCTCGGCGGGGGCGGCGCCTACGCGCTCGACAATGTCCTGCTGCGCAACAAGCCGCAGCGCGCGAATAGCGGCCTCTTCCGCTGGGCCTCGGGCTCCCTGCCCTTGCCACTGACCGACATCAGTTTCCGCAAGCTCGCGCTCATCGTGCTGGCCTTCGTGGTGGTGTTCGACGTCGGCACCTATAACTACTATCGCGGTTCGGTGTTCTCGCCATTCCATAGCGGCCCCGTGAGCCCCACCGCGCATCACGTGACGCTCAGCGATGCGACGCTCGACGCCGAAGGCAAGCTGCATTTCCACGCCACGCTCGATGCCGGTACGCCCGAGGCGCCGCTTCACATCGTGCGCGCCGCGCTGCTCGACGCGAACAATGCGCCGATCGTGCAGTGGGATGCCGAAGCGCTTTCGCACCTGCCGAAGTCCGCTTTCGAGAACGACTACGCGTACAACCGCTTCGGTCCTGGCCCCTTCGGTCTGCGTGCGCCCATGGGTGCGGCCTCGTACATCACGATGATGCTGCCGGCCGCAAACGCCGGAAACGCCGCCGACGTGGCAAAGGCGGTACGCGTGACCTTGACGGACGTCGATGGCCGTACTTTCTCCGCGCCGCTCCAGCACGTTGCGGATGCAAGCATCGGAGCACCGGGCGCTGCTTCCGGACATTGAAGCGACGCCGTTACGCCCGGTCTTGTCCCCTGCCGGTCCGCGACGCGAAATGAACTAGCGTCGCGGACCGAAGCCATTCGACGCGTTGCCCGCCACTCCGTAGCCGGCGCCGCTGCCGGACCCGGTGCCCCCCGTCGAAGACTGGGTATTACTGCGCTCATCGGTATCGCGCTTCGGGTCGCCCGGCCGCGGCGGCCAGATGCCATTGCCGTTGCTCTTGCGCTGCACGATAAAGCGCGCCTTGGGTGGGATGTCGCTAGCCGCATGTTTCACCGGCGGAGGCGGCGGATCGACAACCAGCGCCGATCTCTCGCCATACACGTAGGTCGACTCCAGGCCGAGCGCCACATTCACCCCCGAACTGCATCCGGTCTGGATTACCACGGCCTCCTGCGAAAACGCGCCCATCGTCCCGCCTCCGGCCGAGACTTCGCCTCCCACCGTGAGCGGAGCGCATTGCTGGGCGTCGAAGTCAACACCGCCATCGGGTACCACCACGTCCACCAGCGTCGCCCCGCCGACGGTCATGCTTGCGAGCTTGCCGGGCGCGAGGGTGCCGCCCTGCCCGTCGCCGATCTTCACGAAGTCGACGCGAACCTCGAAGCCAGTCAAGCGACTCGCATCGGGAGGCAGCGTCACCTTGTACGCCCCGCTGCGTGGCCCGTCGTCGATACCGGCGAAGCTGCCGCCTCGCGTCACGATGCGAAAGCCGATGCCCGCGAGGTTGGTGGCATAGACGTCGCCAAGGCCCGAGGTCACGTCGAGCGGAGCAAGCACACGCAGTTCGCGCTGGTTGTCCGTGCCGGTACATGTAAATGGCAGGTCGCGCACGGCCGCCGCCTGAGCCGAGCCCAGCAGCACCCCGTCCGGCGTCCCCTTCGGCACGGCAATACGCACCGGCGATAACAACAGTTCGAGCGTGCCATCCTCGCCAGTCGACCTGCACGCGGCGTGCGCGAACGACGCGCAGCAACTGCCGATCAGCAGCCCCGCGAATGTCAGCCATCGTATAGCCTGACGCGCACCCCGCTCCATATGCCCTTGCCGCCGTTCTGGAAGTCGTTGAACTGTACAGGCCGATTCTACGAAGCATCGGCTTCAATAAGCCAACAGGCGCATTACGGCGCGTGTTCGTGTCTTTACGGATTGTTACAGGAGGACAGGAATCAGGACGGTGGTACGGCTTCGCGCCATGCAACATCGGCGATACGGGGCACGCACGCCGCACGCGCACGCAACGCCGCGCTCAACCGAATGCCGCCACCGCGATACGCGCGGCCGACGCGATCACATCGTCCTTCGCCCTCGCGTCGGCGCGAGTCTGCGTGTAGTAGACGACCAGCACGATCGGCGCACGCGACGGCAGCCAGCAACAGGGATCGACGTTGCGAAGAGTAGGTCATGTCGTGCGTCTCGAGGTGGATGGAATGCGAAGGAATGCGAAGCCGCCGGCCAGCGAGGCAGCAATATCCCGACTTTACGTTCACCTGACAAGCAACGATAATTGTCCTCTGACGAAAGATTTTCTTATCATGAACATGGGCCCGTTGCGGGATCTGCACGCTTCGACGACCGTAGTGAAACGGGCCGGCGACGCCGGTCCGCTTTGCCGCGCCGTTATCCGGGCGGCGCAACCACTACGTACCGAACCTGCGTGCCGACGTACTGCGGCTGATACCACGTCGGGCCGCACTGCTCGTACGTCACGCTCGTGCGGGCCATGCCCCTGAACGCGAGCGCCGCAGGCGAGGCCAGCACCAGCGATACGATCAGTCCGAGCGCAATCGCCCGTCGAGTACGCTTCATCATTCGGCCTCCTCGCACGGAGGCTTGCTGGCCGGCGTCATTTCGATTTTTTTCGCGCCGGCCCACGGATCGTCGCTGCCATACGAGTCATATCTCCACGTATCAGGCCGCGCGCGCCACCGACGCGCGCATCGTGACGGTCACCGGGAACGTCCGCTCGATCAGCCAGTCCGCGCCGTAGCACTGGTTGATGAGCCAGCGCACCGCATTGCGCGTGAGCTCGGCGGTGGGAATGTGCACCGAAGTAAGCGCGGGCGCCATATAGGCCGCCGAATAGTCGTCGTCATAGCCGATCACCGAAACGTCGCGCGGCACGGCCAGCCCCGCCTGCTGCAGCCGCGCGAGCGCGCTCATGGCCATCGTGTCGTTCGCGCAGAAGAGCGCCGTGAAGCGCCGCTTCGTGTCGAGCAAGGTCTGGGCGGCGACATAACCGCCCTCGGGCGAGAAGTCCGATTCGATATGCGTGACCGTTTCGCGCGCAATGCCATGCCGTTCGAGCTCGGCAAAAAAGCCGGCGAGACGCGCCACGTTGTCCGACGAAGACGCGGGCCCGCCGATCACGGCAATGTCGCGGTGCCCGTGCTCGACGAGCGTGCGGGCCGCAAGCGCGCCGCCCCTCATGTGATCGGCACAGAACGACGCCTCGGGCATCTGTTCGAAGGCTCGATTCAGGAACGCCATGCGCGGATGCAGGCCATGCAGCATCGCGAGGTCCTCGTCGTGCAGGTCGTGGCTGATCACGACCACGCCGTCGCAATCGCGGCCAATCAGAAAGCGCACCGCTTCGATCGCCTGCTCGCGCGGCGACGCCTCTCCGCATCCGGTCGCCACCACCACGTGGCGGCGCACGGCGCGCAGCTCCGTATCGGTCTCTTTGAGGATCGTGCCGTAATACGAGCCGAAGAACGTCGGCACGAAAATGCCGATGATGCCGAGCGACTGCGTGGCCATCGCGCGGCCTATCGACGAGGGCCGAAAGCCGAGCTGATCGATCGCGGCCTGCACGCGCGCCGCCGCGTCGGCCGACACCGGACCCTTGCCCGATATGGCCCGCGACGCCGTAGAAAGGCCCACGCCCGCCAGTGCCGCCACGTCTTTCAAGGTCGCCACGTCTTGTCCCCTCAGTATTTTTTTGCGTCCGCTCAGAGCCTCGCACCCGTCTCCTCGTCGAACAGCGACACGTGCGCGCCATCCAGGCTGAACGGTACCGCGGTGCCGCTCACGAGCGGCGTCTTGTCCTGATCGATCGACGCGATCTGGATGCCATGATAATCGAGCCAGAGAACGCGGTGATTGCCCATCGGCTCGACCAGCGTGAGACGCCCTTCCGAGGCGGTTTCGCCCGCCCGCACGGCGCCCGCCGCGCGTACGTCCTCGGGCCGCACACCCAGCACGCAGGCACGGCCGAAATCGGGCGCGCCGCGGAACGCATAGTGCGTCACGTCCAGCGCGAGATGCGGCGTGCGGAACCACAGCTTGCCCTCGCCGGCCTCCAGCGTGCCCTGCAGGAGATTCATGGGCGGCGTGCCGAGGAAGGTCGCCACGAACAGATTGTCGGGCCGCGCGTAGACCTCGGCGGGCGTGCCGAACTGCTGGATCACGCCGCCTTTCATGACGGCCATGCGGGTGGCGAGCGTCATCGCTTCCACCTGGTCGTGCGTCACGTAGATCATTGTCGCGCCCAATTGCTGGTGCAGTTGCTTGAGCTCGCGGCGCAGTTCCGTGCGCAGCTTGGCGTCGAGGTTCGAGAGCGGTTCGTCGAAGAGGAATACGTCGGCCTCGCGCACGAGCGCCCGGCCGATCGCCACGCGCTGGCGCTGACCTCCCGAAAGCTGCGCGGGCTTGCGCGTGAGCAAAGGTCCGAGCTGCAGCATGTCGGCCGCACGCTTCACGCGGCGCTCGATCTCGTCCTTCGGTGTGCCGTTGATTCGCAATGCGAATGAAAGATTGCGCTCCACGTTCATGGTCGGATAGAGCGCGTACGACTGAAACACGAGTGCCACGCCACGGTCCTTCGGGTCGGCCCACGTCATGTCCTCGCCGCCGATCTCGATACTGCCGTCGGCCACCTCGATCAGCCCCGCGATGCTGTGCAGCAGCGTGGACTTGCCGCAACCCGAGGGGCCGAGCAGTACCACGAATTCACCGGCGCGCACGTCAAGATCGAGGTCGTCGATCACCGTGTTCGCGCCCAGATCGATGCGCAGGTTGCGCACCGCTACGTTAGCCAGATTCGCCATTGCCTGTCCCCTCTTACCCCTTTACGGCACCTGACGCGATGCCGCGCACGAACCAGCGTCCCGACACGAAGTAGATCGCGAGCGGCACGAGCGACGTGAGAATGGTCGCCGCCATGTTCACGTTGTAGAGGCGCTCGCCGGTGGTCGTGTTGATGATGTTGTTCAGTTGCACGGTCATCGGCAGGTTCTTCTCGCCCGCGAACACGAGGCCGAGAATGAAGTCGTTCCAGATACCCGTGACCTGCATGATGATCGCGACGACGATGATCGGCACCGACATCGGCAACATCAGTTGAACGAAAATACGCCAGAAGCCGCCGCCGTCGATACGCGCCGCCTTGAACAACTCCTGCGGCAGCGACGCGTAGTAGTTGCGGAACAGCAGCGTCATGACGGGCATGCCGAAAATCGTATGGATCACGACAATGCCGGGAAGCGAGCTGAACAGATGCACGAAGGCCAGCACGCGCACGAGCGGATAGACCATCACCTGCACGGGGATGAACGCGCCCGCGAGCAGGATGCCGAACAGCAGGCCCGCGCCGCGCGGCTTCCAGAACGAGAGCGCGTAGCCGTTCACCGCGCCCACGGCGATCGAAAGGATCGTGCTGGGCACGACGATGCGCACCGAGTTCCAGAAGCCCACGCGGATGCCGCCGCAGTCGAGCCCCGTGCACGCCGTGGCCCAGGCGTCGCGCCAGGGGGCGAGCGTGAAATGCACGGGCAGCGCGATCAGGTTGCCGAGGCGAATCTCGTCCATCGGCTTCACCGACGTCACGAGCATCACGTAGAGCGGCAACAGGAAAAACAACGCGGCCGTGAAAAGAAACGCATAGATGCCCACGCGCGCCGGCGTGAAGCGCGAGCGCCGTTTGGGATTACGCTTCGCTGGCTTGGGCGGAGTCAGCGTATGGCCCGATAGCGTGCTCATCGGCGTGCCTCCCTCAGGGCGAAGCGGCTGCGCGCATAGAAGACCGGCGCGAGGATCGCCAGCACCGTAGCCAGCAGAACGATCGACGCCGCCGAAGCGAGGCCGATGTTGGCGCGATTGAACAGATAGTCCATGATGAACTTGGCCGGCACTTCGCTCGCCGTGCCGGGCCCGCCCTGGGTCATTGCAACGACTGCGTCGTAGAGCTTCACGACCATCACGAAGAGCAGCACGAACGCCGTCGAGAGCGACGCCTTGAGCATGGGCACGACGATGCTCGCATAGACTCTCCAGCGCGGAATGCCGTCGAGGCGCGCGGCTTTCCAGATCTCGTCGTCGATGCCGCGCAGACCGGCCAGCATAAGCGCCATCACGAGACCGGACGCCTGCCACACCGTCGCGATCACGAGCGTGTAGATCGCAAAGCGCTGCGAAACGATCCAGTCGAACTGCGCGTGCACGAAGCCCAGGTGATGAAGGACGGCTTGCACGCCGAGTTCGGGATTGAGGATCCACTGCCAGACGAGCCCCGTCGCCACGAACGACATCGCGTACGGATACAGGAACACCGTGCGCAACGCGCCTTCGGCCACGACGCGCTGATCGATGAAGATCGCCAGCAGAAGCCCGATCGCGAGGCACGCGGCGACGAAGCACACCCCGTAGATCGCGAGGTTCTGCAGCGAGACGATCCAGCGGTCGTTTTCGAAGAGGCGCACGTACTGCGTCGCGCCCGCGAACGTGTTCGTGGGCAGCGAGCGCGAATAGCTCATCGAAACACGCGCGGTCCAGAGGATCGTGCCCAGATACGCGAACACGACCGTCGCGGCCATGGGCACGAGCGCGATCCATGCGGCGAGCGACAGGCGCCGCCGCGCGAGCGAGTGTGACTTCGCCTGGCGGCGCGCATGGGTGAGCTTGAGCGCGTACATGAGCCGGTCTAGCTCTTGATCGCCGTGGCGAAAGCCTTCTGCGCGTCCTCGGCCGACTGGTTCTTGTTCCAGAAGTTCGTGATGACGTCCTGCAGCGCGCCTTGCACGTCGGGCGAGATCAGCATTTCCGGGTTCGGCAGTTGCCGCGACTTGTCCTTCATGATCGCCATGCCCTCCTTCGCGCAGATATCGAAGCCCGATTCGTCGACGTCCGGGCGGATCGGAATCGCACCCTTACGCTGGTTGAAGGCCGCCTGCGCGGGCGGCGAGGTCATGACCGTCGCCAGCAGTTGCTGTGCCTGGATCTGCTCCGGGTTGTCCGTCTTCGGGAACACGAACACGTCGCCCGCCACCATATAGGGCGACTTCGGCCCGAAGCCCGGGAAGCAGCCGAAGTCCTTGCCGGCCACCTGCTTCGCCGCGGAGAACTCGCCCTTCGCCCAGTCGCCCATGATCTGCATGCCCGCCTTGCCCGAAATCACGAGCGCCGTCGCATCGTTCCAGTTGCGGTTGGGCGAGCCCGGGTCGACATAGTTGTGCAGCCGCTTGAACGTGGCAAGCACGTTGCGGAACTCGGGCGAGTTGACGGCGTTGACGTCGCGGTCGCGATAAACCTTCAGGTACAGATCGCGGTTCATGTCGGCGAAGATCGCGTCGAAGGTGATCTTCTCCTGCCACGCCTGGCCGCCCAGTGCGAGCGGGATGAGGCCTGCCGCCTTCAGCTTGTCGAGGTCGGCGAAAAGCTGGTCGAAGTTCTGCGGCTCGCCCTGGATGCCGGCCTTGGCGAAGGCCGGCTTCGAGTAGAAGAACCAGTCCTGCATGTGAATGTCGACCGGCGCCGCGTAGAAGTGCCCGTTCACCTTGATCGCGTTGAGAATGGACGGCGGGAAGATCGCGTTCCAGTTCTCCTTGGCCGCGACCGTATCGACGTTGTTAAGGAGTCCCTGGTCGATGAGGTCGTGGAACTGCTTGGACGTGTTGAACTGCGCGGCCGTGGGCGGATCGCCGCCGACGATGCGGTTGATCGCCGTGGAGCGCGCCTGGTCGGCGCCGGCAATGGCGTTGTCGACCCACTGGCCGCCCGCCTGGTCGTAGGCGAGCGCGAACTGTTTGATAGCGGCCGACTCGCCGCCCGAGGTCCACCAGTGAATCACGTTGGCCTTGAGCGGTTCGGCGGCATGGGCCGCGAGGGCCCCGGCCAGCGTCAGTGCAGCCACTATGCCGCGCAGGACAGGTACGTTGTGCTTCATTGTGTCTCCTCCGGTCGTTCCGGGTTATTTTGCCGGGTTGATCTGCCTAAGCGATGACTCCGTTGCCGCATTGCCACGGCGAGGCGCATTGCACGCCTCGCCCCGGCGCGCTAATCGGTGCCGCGCGAACGTCGAGCCTCGATGAAGCGTGCGATCAGTTCGGCGCTGCGCTTGGGCGTGCGCTTTTGCGTGTCGTAGTCCACATGCACGACGCCAAAGCGCCGCTCGTAGCCGAACGCCCATTCGAAGTTGTCGAGCAGCGACCAGACGAAGTAGCCGCGCACGTCCACGCCGGCCTTGATCGCCGCATCGACGGCGGCGAGGTGCCGCTTCAGGAAGGCAATGCGCTGCGGATCCTCGACCTGGCCGTCGATCACGCAGTCGTTTGACGCCATGCCGTTCTCGGTGATGTAGATGGGCGGCAGGCCCTCGTAGTCGCGATCAAAGCCGATCAAGAGGTCGCGCAGCCCATCCGGGTGCACCTCCCAGCCCATCTGCGTGCGCTCGACGCCTTCGAGCGGCACTTCGACGAAACCGTGCGCGCCGTCGCTCTTCACGTTGGTGCGGAAATAATAGTTGATGCCGAGGAAGTCGAGCGGCGCCGCGATCGTGCGCATGTCGCCTTCGAGCACGAGCGGCTCGGTGCCCGGCCACAGTTCGAACAGGTCCTGCGGATAAGCGCCCTTGAGGAGCGGGTCGAGAATCCACGCGTTGTGCTGCACCTCGAACAGATGGGCGGCGCGCACGTCGGCGGCAGCAAGCGAATCGGGCGTGCCGCGGCCCACGTTGGCGACGATGCCCTTCGCCGAGCCCGGATCGTTCGCGCGCAGCACGGGAATCGCAAGGCCATGCCCGAGCAGCAGATGATGCATGGCCTGAGTGGCGTAGCGGCCGTTCGCGAGGCCCGGCGCGTGATGGCCGTTGCCGTAGCCCAGATACGCGGAGCACCACGGTTCGTTGAGCGTCATCCAGCCGTCGACGAGGCCCTTGAGTTCGCGGCTCATGAGGTCGGCGTAATCGGCGAAGCGGAACGCGGTGTCGCGGTTGAGCCAGCCGCCGCGATCCTCCAGATGCTGCGGCAGATCCCAGTGGTAAAGCGTCGCGAAGGTGCGGATGCCCTTCTTCTTCAGGCGCTCCAGCAGCTTTTTGTAGAACGCGATGCCTTTGGCGTTCGGGTGGCCTGCAGCATCCATCACGCGCGGCCAGGCGATCGAAAAACGATAGGCCTCGAAGTTGAGCTTCGACAGCAGATCGAAATCCTCTTCCCAGCGATGGTAATGATCGCAGGCCACCGCGCCCGTGTCGCCCGCGAGCACCTTGCCCGGCGTGGCGCTGAAGGTGTCCCAGATCGACGGCAGGCGGCCGTCTTCGCTGGCGGCACCTTCGATCTGGTACGACGCGGTCGCCGCGCCGAGCAGGAAGTCGCGGCGCCAGAGCGCCGAGTCGGCCGGGGGGGTAAAGGGATCGTCGTCCAGCGTGGCCGCGAGGGCGGATGGCGGCGAAGCGGCGGTGTCGTAGGTCACGAAAGCTCCTGCGCGTAAGGGTCGGCCGGGCGCGCGCGGCGGCCGGAACGGGAATGACAGGCAGTGGGCGGAAGCGGAGTGGAAGCGCTTCCACACGCTTCTGGCGCACGATAGCAGCCGCGAAATCGGCAGGACAATCAGGGTTTGTCTGGAGCGCTCCGCGCAAGCCAGAGGAAGGCTATGCGCGGCGAGTCGGGAGAGGCGGACGGCCTTGCACCGCCCGCTTCGCACAGGGCGCGAGGTTTTCCGCCTCGCTGGCTGCTCAGGTCTCCGTATGAATCCCGAGATCCGGGCGCACGGCAGCCAGCGCCTCGTGCAGTGTCGGATAGAGGTTCTGCGCCCCCACGACAGGCGTGATGCCGTGCCGGTCCATGTCGGCACGCAAATAACGGTTCACGCGCCCGAACACGACCTTGACGCCACGCTGTGCGAGGGTCGTGCACAGCGTGTTGACCGAGCGCCCTGCCGAGTAGTCGAGATCGGTGATCGCCCCCGCATCCACAACGACGCAGTGCACGGGCGCCGGCGCGCTGTCGACGAGGTGCTCCACTTCGTCGACGAACAGATGGTCGTTCGCATAGAAGAGATCGGCGCCGAAGCGATAGACGATCAATCCGGGCGCGGTCTGCATGCCGGGCTGCGACGGCTCGGGTTGCCAGCGGCCGCCGTTGCTGGAGGCGAGCACCATTGTGTGCGGACGGTAGCTGTGGCGCACGTGCCGCAGCAGCGAGAGCCCGATCGCGATCAGGATGCCGTTCTCCACGCCGATCACCACTACGGCGAGCGCCGTCGTGACAGCGAGCCGGAATTCTCCGGGACTCTCGCGGCGAATGTCGAACAACTGACCTACGTGCACGAGCCCCACCGCGATCGTGAAGACGATCGCGGCGAGCACGCAGTGCGGCAGGTACTGGAGCCAGCGGCTCGCGAACAGCAGCACGAGCAGCACGACGAGCGCGAACACGAGCTGCGCGAACTGGCTGCGCGCGCCCGCCGAATCGCCCATGGCGGTCTGCGTGGGGCTGCCGTTCACGACGAAGGCACCAGAGAGGCCGGCGGTCACGTTTGCGGCGGCGAGGCCGAGCAGGTTCGCGTCCTCGTCGGCGGTCTCGCCGTATTTCGTGGCGAATGCGCGGCTCGTGGCGGCACTCTGCGCAACGATGATGACGAAGCACGAGGCCGAGATCTGCAGCAGGTCAACCATCTGGAACCAGCCGACGGCGGGAAAGTGGAACGGCGGCAGCCCCGCCGCCACCGGCCCCATGATGGAGATGCCGTGAGCGGCGAAGTTCAGCGCGGCGCTGCACGCAATGCTCGCGACCACGGCGACGAGCGGTACGGGCCAGCGTGGCCGCAGACGCTTGAATACGAGGATGACCGCGACGACGAGCACCGCGAGGCCGAGCGTCGGCCAGTTGATGTGGGTGAGCTGCGTTGCGATCTGCCCTACCTGCTGCACGGTGCGCCGCGAGGTCACCGCAATGCCCAGCATGTCGCCGAGCATGGCGATGCCCACCTGTACGCCCACGCCCGTGAGAAAGCCCACGAGCACCGTGCGGGAGAGAAAGTCGGCAAGGAAGCCGAGGCGGAACACGCGTGCGATCAGCAGCATCAGTGCGGTGAGCAAGGCCGTCATGCCTGCGAGCGCAACGTATTCGGCGCTGGACGGCGTGGCCATCGTCGCGAGGCGGCTCGAAAAGATCGTGGCCGTGGCCGAATCGGCAGCCACGACCAGGTGGCGCGACGAGCCGAACAACGCGAACGCGACGAGCGGCAGAAAACCCGTATAGAGGCCGGTGACGGCCGGCATGCCCGCGATGCGCGCGTAGCCCAACAGTTGGGGAATGTTCATCGAGGCGAGCTGCACGCCCGCCAGAGAATCGCGCAGTGCCGAGGCGCGCGTGACCGGCCGCACGGCCTTGAACGGTTCAAATGCCATGACGTCTTCCTTTCGATGCCCGCATCCGCTTAAGCTCCTTCGTTGATAGGTATAACCGCGTATGGTAGCGCGCGCACGCAGTCGGGCGCCGAAACCGCTGCACGCGCAATGAAAAAGGCCAGCCCGCAGGCTGGCCTCGAACTGCATGACAAGCGATCAAGGACGCGAAACGGCGCGCCCGCCTATACCCTCACCGGAGGCGGCATATAACGGCACTCGTAGCGCTTGCGCACGGTGCCGTTCTCGTCGACGCTTTCCAGATACACGTCGAACTGCCAGAGCCGCGCCATGTGGCGCAGCACTTCGTCCGTGTCGCCCGACAGATGGCGGTTGTCGCTCATGAAGTGCCGCAGCGTGAGGCTGCGGTCGCCGCGCGTGTTGACCGACCACACCTGGATGTTCGGCTCGCGATGATGCATGTCGTACTGCCGCGAGAGCGCCTGGCGTACGTATTGATAGCCGCTGTCGTCGTGGATCGCCGACACTTCGAGCGCATCGCGCATGTCGTCGTCGAGCACCGAGAAGAGCCGCATTTCGCGGATCAGATGCGGCGAGAGATACTGCGCGACGAAGCTCTCGTCCTTGAAGTTGCGCATCGCATAGTGCAGCGCCTTGAGCCAGGGGCTGCCGGCGAGTTCCGGGAACCACTTGCGGTCTTCGTCGGTGGGGTTCTCGCAGATGCGCCGTATGTCGCTCATCATCGAAAAGCCCAGAGCGTACGGATTGATGCCGCTGTAATACGGTTTCGTCACCGGCGGCTGATAGACCACGTTGCTGTGCGAGTGCAGGAACTCCATCATGAAGCCATCTTCCAGCTTGCCCTGCGTGTAGAGCGTGTTGAGCAGCGTGTAATGCCAGAAGGTGGCCCAACCCTCGTTCATCACCTGGGTCTGCCGTTGCGGATAGAAGTACTGACCGATCTTGCGCACGATGCGGATCACCTCGCGCTCCCATGGGGCGAGCAGCGGTGCGTTCTTCTCGGCGAAGTACAGCAGGTTTTCCTGCGGCTCGGGCGGGAAGCGCTCCTCCACTTCCTCTGCAAGCGGCTCGTGCCTCGCAGGCAGTGTGCGCCACAGCTCGTTGACCTGTGATTGCAGATACGCCTCGCGCTCGCGGCGCAGCGCCGCCTCGCGCTCGAGCGAGAGCTTCTGCGGCCGCTTGTAGCGGTCCACGCCGTAGTTCATGAGCGCATGGCACGAGTCGAGCAGCTCCTCCACGCGATCGAGCCCATAGCGCTCCTCGCATTCGGCGATGTAGTTCTTCGCGTAGACGAGGTAGTCGATGATTGCGTGCGCATCGGTCCAGAGGCGGAACAGGTAGTTGCCCTTGAAGAACGAGTTGTGCCCGTAAGCCGCATGCGCGATGACGAGCGCCTGCATCGTCATCGTGTTCTCTTCCATGAGGTACGCGATGCAGGGATTCGAGTTGATGACGATCTCGTACGCCAGTCCCATCTGGCCCCGGCGATAGCTTTTCTCGGTGGAGAGAAAATGCTTGCCGAACGACCAGTGGCGATAGTTCACCGGCATGCCGACAGACGCATAGGCGTCCATCATCTGCTCGGCGCTGATCAGTTCGAGCTGGATCGGATAGACATCCAGTTCATATTGCTCCGCAACATGGGAAATGTGGGTGTCGTACTCCTCGATCAGCTCGAAGGTCCAGTCGGATGGGCACGGCAGAGGCCGTCTGTCGGCTACGTTCATAGGCGCTTCCCAAGGCTTGCGGAGACCGGGCCCGGTCTCGTGACCCGGCTCGGCAACATGACCCCGTTCTTTGGCGGCGGGCTTCGCGGCGTCCTGCTGCACGCCGTGGTGCCCTTTATGGTGACCGCCCGTCTTCCGGCGCTCCGGCTGATAGCCGCGCGCCTCGTTGTGCAGATGGCGTGTGGTCATGATTGCTCCACCTGCTTTTCGAAAAGCTCCCGGAATACCGGGTAGATATCTGCCGCGGTGTCGACTTTCTTCATCGCAAGCTGCGGCTCGGTGAGCGCCAGTTGCGCATATTCGAGCCAGAGGTTCTGCTCCTCCGGCGTCACCTGGATATACGCAAAATAGCGCACCTTGGGCAGGATGTCATCCGCAAGAAGCTTGCGGCACTTCGGCGAGTCGTCGGTCCAGTTGTCGCCGTCCGAGGCCTGGGCGCCATAGATGTTCCAGTCGGTGGGCGAATAACGGTCCTCGATCACCTGCTTCATCAGCTCCAGCGCGCTCGACACCACCGTGCCGCCGCTTTCCGTGGAGTGGAAGAAGGTGTCCTCGTCCACCTCCTCGGCACGCGTGTGATGGCGGATGAACACCACCTCGATCTTCTCATAATTGCGCTTGAGGAACAGGTACAGCAGGATGAAGAAGCGCTTGGAAAGATCCTTGCGCTGCTCGTCCATGGAGCCCGATACATCCATCAGACAAAACATGACCGCCTGGCTCGACGGCTGCGGCTGCTTCACGCGGTTCACGTAACGCAGGTCGAACGGGTCGATGAAGGGAATGCGCCAGATGCGGCCCTTCAGATGATGGATTTCCTCCTCCAGCACGCGGATCTCTTCGCGCCGGTCGGCCGGGTCCGCCTTGAGCGCCTCCAGTTGCTCTTCGAGCTCGTGCAGCTCGTTGACGAGCGGCGCGCCGAGCGCGATGCGGCGCCCTAGCGCGCTGCGCAGCGACCGTACGACGTCGATGTTGTTGGGCGTGCCCTCGGCGGCCCAGCCGGCGCGGATGCTCTTCCACGTCGGCACGGCCATGAGGTGGGTTTTCACGAGACGCGGCAGTTCGAGGTCGTCGAAGAAGTACTGCATGAACTCTTCGCGCGACAGCTCGAACACGAAGTCGTCCTGACCTTCGCCCTCGTTGCTCGCCTGGCTGCCGCCGCCACCGCCGCCACCCTGCGGGCGCGGAATGCGGTCGCCGCGGATGTAGTCCTCATTGCCCGGGTGGACCATCTCGCGCCGGCCGCCCGGGCCGTGGCGGAACGACGGCTCGGCAATGTCCTTGCGCGGAATCGTGATGCTCTGGTTCTTCTGTATATCCTTGATGCTGCGGTCACGCACCGCTTCCGAAACGGCGTGACGAATATAGTTTTTCACGCGGCGCAAGAAGCGCTCGCGGTTTGCAATGCTCTTGTTCTTTCCGGCTAGCCTGCGGTCGATGATTTGATGAAGCACATCCAGTCTCCCGCTCCAGTTTCGAATGGGCGAGGCGCCTGGCCGCGCTGCTATGCGGCCATGTTAGCGGCGCCGGCCGTCTTCTTCGCGCTTACGGCCATGCGGTCCGCGCCCCACCGGGAGTCCGTGCGCGCCGCCGCCTTGCTGCGGGAGCGGCGGCGCGAGCGGACGGTAACGCCTCGTCGATCATGACGACTTGCGCACGCGCAGGTACCAGTCGCACAGCAAACGCACCTGCTTCGGCGTGTAGCCCTTCGCGACCATGCGGTTGACGAAGTCTTCGTGCTTGCGCTGTTCTTCCGCCGACCCTTTCGCATTGAACGAGATGACCGGCAAAAGTTCTTCCGTATTCGAGAACATCTTCTTTTCGATCACCACGCGCAGTTTCTCGTAGCTGATCCACGCCGGGTTCTTGCCGGCGTTGGCCGCGCGTGCGCGCAGCACGAAATTGACGATCTCGTTGCGGAAGTCCTTGGGGTTGCTGATGCCCGCGGGCTTCTCGATCTTCTCCAGCTCGGCGTTGAGCGCCGCGCGATCGAAGCTTTCGCCCGTATCGTGGTCGCGGAACTCCTGGTCCTGAATCCAGAAGTCGGCGTACGTGACGTAGCGGTCGAAAATGTTCTGCCCATACTCCGAATAGGATTCGAGGTAAGCGGTCTGAATCTCCTTGCCGATGAACTCGGCATAACGCGACGCGAGAACGTCCTTCACGAAGGACAGATACTTCTGCTCGGTTTCCGGCGGGAACTGCTCGCGCTCGATCTGTTGTTCGAGCACGTACATCAGGTGCACCGGGTTCGCGGCTACTTCGGTCGAATCGAAGTTGAACACGCGCGAGAGAATCTTGAACGCGAAGCGCGTGGAGACCCCGTTCATGCCTTCGTCGACGCCGGCGAAATCACGGTACTCCTGATACGACTTCGCCTTCGGATCGGTGTCCTTGAGATTCTCGCCGTCGTAGACCTGCATCTTCGAAAAGAGGCTCGAATTCTCCGGCTCCTGCAGGCGCGTGAGCACGGACATCTGCGCCATCATCTTGAGCGTGCCGGGCGCGCACACGGCGTCGGCCAGCGACGAGTTGCGCAGCAGCTTCTCGTAGATCTTCATCTCTTCCGAATAGCGCAGGCAGTAAGGCACCTTCACCACGAAAATCCGGTCGAGCAGCGCCTCGTTGTTGCGGTTGTTGCGGAACGCCTTCCACTCCGACTCGTTCGAGTGCGCGAGGATGATGCCGTTGAACGGGATCGCGCCGAATCCTTCGGTGCCCTTGAAATTGCCTTCCTGGGTCGCCGTGAGCAGCGGGTGCAGCACCTTGATCGGCGCCTTGAACATTTCGACGAATTCGAGCAGGCCCTGGTTCGCGAGGCACAGGCCGCCGGAATAGCTGTAGGCGTCGGCGTCGTCCTGCGCGTACTGTTCGAGCTTGCGGATATCGACCTTGCCGACGAGCGACGAGATGTCCTGATTGTTCTCGTCGCCAGGCTCGGTCTTCGCGATGCCGATCTGACGCAGGATCGAAGGATAGCGGCGCACCACGCGGAACTTCCGGATGTCGCCGTTGTATTCGTGCAGGCGCTTGACGGCCCACGGGCTCAGGATGCTGCGCAGGTAGCGGCGCGGAATGCCATATTGCTCTTCGAGAATCGGGCCGTCTTCGTCGTAGTCGAAGAGGCCGAGCGGCGATTCGTTCACGGGCGATCCCTTGATCGCATAGAACGGCACGCGCTCCATGAGCTGCTTCAGACGTTCGGCGATGGAGGACTTGCCGCCGCCCACCGGTCCGAGCAGGTAGAGAATCTGCTTCTTTTCTTCAAGCCCCTGCGCCGCATGGCGGAAGTACGCGACCACCTGCTCGATCACGTCCTCCATGCCATAGAATTCGCGAAATGCGGGATATACCTTGATGACCTTGTTCGCGAAGATACGCGACAGGCGCGGGTCGTTTCTTGTATCGATCTGTTCGGGTTCGCCGATTGCAGCCAGCATGCGTTCGCCAGCCGTGGCATACGCACTGGGATCTTCCTTGCAGAGCGCGAGATACTCCTCAAGCGAGAATTCTTCCTCTCGCGTTTTTTCGAAGCGGTTCGCGAAGCTGCTGTAGATATCCATGCTACCTCCTCGCTAGATCTGCGACCGATGTCGTGCGCGGCGCGCTCATCGGAAACGACATCGCTCGAATTCATCCTAAACCCTTTTGGTTTTTTTTTCACACAGAAATCGCACCAGATGCGGGGCGGCGAATTCCGGCTTGGAGCCCGGTCAGGTCCGTCTTACAATGATCTTCCCGACCTTTGCAAAATCCGGACCGGCAACGCGTCCGGTCAGCGAGACCGGCAGCAGGCGCGCAATGCCCTGCTCTCCGGACTGTTGTCCGTGCACATCACCCTCTATTTTTTTCCATTCTTGCGTGTCGAACCTGCCGGCGTTAGCACGGTGCCACGCATTGCGTGACAAGTCGTGGCGACCTTGCGCGCCCCTCCCGGCAGTAGTGGCTTCGCCCTGCGCGAGCTGGCAAAAATGACAGCTCGCGTCAGCAGGCCAAGCATCCCGCGCGCATGAAAAAAAGCCGCCGCGCAGAGCGCCGACGGCTTCAGGTTCAACATCGCGGTCTTCGCGTTCTCAGACGAACTCGATCTCCACTTCGCCAATCCCGTCGATGTGGCCATGCAGCAGGCCGGGCCGGTCGATGCGATGTGCGCCGACATAGGTGCCCGTGGTCACGGTCCATGCGGGTTCGATCGTAATGCCCATGGCCGCGCAATGGTTGACGAACCACACGAGCAGTTCGCGCGGATCGCCGGCCGGATTGCCGGGCGCTTCGGGCACGAGCGACTCGCCGTCGAACGACAGTTCGAGCTCGGGTGCAACGAAGTCCAATGCGCGAGCGAGCGTGGCATAGGGTTGGGCATGACCGGTCACGAGCGCGCCGTTGTTCTGCGCGTCGGCGAGTTGCGCGAGCGGCGCGACGTTGGGCCACTCGGCGTAGCGGCTGTCGACGACCTCGATGGCCGGCAGGATCTGTCCGACCCGCGCGAGCACCTCGTCGCGCGCGTAGGCTTCGCCGCGCGGCGCGATCGGCTCGGCAAAACGGAACGCGATCTCCAGTTCCACCAGCACGCGGAAAAACGCCTGGCGTTCGAGGCGCACGGGCGAGGCGTACACGAGCGGAGCCGGGATCGGTGCGCCCGAAGCGGGAGCGCCGGGCGCCTTCGCGCCGATCTTCCAGCCGCCCGTCACGGTGCCGAGGCCCGCGATCACGGCCTGCTGGATCGCATAGGCCGTGGCCGCGTCGGGCGGCAGGCGCTCGGGCGCCACCGTTTCGATCATTTGATGCTGGCGGCGCGCATTCACGAGGCGCTGCGCGAGATCGTCATGCGTCATGTCTGGGTCCTCTTGCGCTGTCTCGCGAGGCCGGGGTGCCGGCGCGGCGGACGGTCGTTGCGGATCGTTGGGGGTTCCAGGTCGTTTTGCGTACGGGCTCTCTACGGGACCGCGCGTCGAAAGCGCCGGCGAACTCGGGCATGGCGCGCGCCGGAAAAGATTTCGCCTGCCGACGCACAAGCGCGCAGTGTACCCCGGCGCACTCGCCGCGTTCGTGACACCGTCCATCAATTTACCGTAACCGCAAGCGCGCACCGTGTGCGTCACCCCTTATGGAACGAAAAACGCCGCTGCGGGCGCAGCGGCGTGCAGTAGCATTTCACAAGTCGAGCCCGGTTGCCGCCCTGGCGCTCCGGGTTTCTAGAAAGTCTCCCAATCGCCGTCGCTGCCGGCAGTGACCGGCGTTCCCGTCGCCGCCGGCGCCACGGCGGCCGAGGCGGCGCGCACCGCGGGCCGCACGGGCCGTTCAGCCAGGCGCGCCGCGGGTTTCGATACGGCGGAAGCCGCGGGAAGCGTCGGGCGCGCCGGCGCGGCGGCTACGATCTGGACAGCCGGTCTCCGCACGGCCGTCGCCGCAGGTGCCGCGCTGCGGGCCGCAGCCGGCTTCGCCGGCGCGCCGAAGCCGGCGCCGTGGCCCGCTTCGTCGAGACTGAACACGGCGACGGCCGCGCGCAGCCGGCTCGCCTGGTCTTCGAGCGACTGCGCGGCGGCCGCGGCCTCCTCGACGAGCGCGGCGTTCTGCTGCGTCACCTCGTCCATCTGGGTCACGGCGCGCGCCACCTGGTCGATGCCGCTCGACTGCTCCTGCGAGGCGGCCGCGATCTCGCCCATGATGTCGGTCACGCGCTGCACGGCCGCGATGATCTCGCCCATCGTGCGGCCGGCCTCGTCCACGAGCGCCGAGCCGGTCTGCACGCGCTCGACCGAGGTGTCGATGAGTGCCTTGATCTCCTTGGCCGCCGCCGACGAGCGCTGCGCGAGGCTGCGCACCTCGCCCGCGACCACGGCGAAGCCGCGCCCCTCCTCGCCCGCGCGCGCCGCTTCCACGGCCGCGTTCAGCGCGAGGATGTTGGTCTGGAAAGCAATGCCTTCGATGATCGTGATGATTTCGGCGATCTTCGCCGAGCTCTGGTTGATGTCGCCCATCGTGCCCACCACCTGGCTCACGACGCTATTGCCCTTGTTGGCGATTTCGGAGGCGTTGGCCGCGAGCGCGCTGGCCTGGCGGGCGTTGTCGGCGTTCTGTTTCACGGTGCCCGTGAGCTGCTCCATGCTCGAGGCGGTCTCCTGCAGCGCCGAAGCCTGTTCCTCGGTCCGCGACGAGAGGTCGATGTTGCCTGCCGCGATCTGGCGCGTCGCGGTGGCGATCGATTCGGTGCCCTCGCGCACGCTGCGCACCGTGTCGATCAGGCTACGCTGCATCTTCGAGACGCCGCCCAGCAGATCGCCCATTTCGTCGCGCCGGCCCACGGTCACGGAGCGCCGCAGGTCGCCGCCGGCAATCGCCTCGAAATGGCCGAGCGCCTCGGCCAGCGGCTCGCCAATCGCACGGCGCAGCGCGAAGAACGAGAACGCCGCCGCGCCAATGCCCACGATCAGCGCCACGACGCTCGCGATGCGCAGTTCCTGATGCGCCGCATGGGCGTCCTCGTAGCCCTGCTGCGCCTGCGTGCTCTGCAGCTTGTCGAGCTCCTCGTCGGCCCTGGCAAGGTCGTCGTAGGCGGCCTGAAGGCCTTTCGCGCCCGCGACGAGTTTGCCCGGGTCGCCGCCCGAGATGATCGCCGCGAACGCATCCGCGGCCTGGTGCAGCGTGTCGCGCCGCGCGCTCACCTCCTGCGCGAGCCGGTCTTCCTCCGCGTCGCGCGGGAGGGCGAGATACTTTTTCCACCAGTCGTCGGAAATACCGCGCATCATGCGCGCGCGCTCCAGCGTAGGGGCGACTTCGGGCGTGCCGATCTCGAAGCCCGCGCGGTCGAGCACGAGTCGCTCGCGCGCGGCGTAAAGCTCGGCCATGTTGATGGCACGGGCGCTCGGCATCTGATTGGCGTAGGTGTCGAGGTACGCTTCGTTGGCCCGTCTGAGGCCCAGCAGCCCCAGTACGCTGATGACGGCGACGAGCGTCGCCAGAAATATCATCGTCAGACCGATGCGCGCCTTGATACTGATGCCCTTGTTCATGACCCTCCCCGTGCATACCGTGATGGCGGATGCTTGATCGCCAATATTCGAGCCCATGCTCTAGATATCGTTTACGGCAAACGTTTGAGGGGACTTGAAAAAAGTAAATGGTCTGAGGATAACGCCCTGGCTCGCGAGGAAAAATTACAAAATGCCGACGCAGGGGACTCCGGCATCGAGGGCATCCGACTGCCGGGGCCCCGGGGCGAACGGCTTCAGGCCGCCAGCGACGGCACGGTCGCCGTGCCGCTCGGTGGCGCAGTGGACTCGCGGGCAATCAGCCGTGGCGCCATGACGCGGCGGCGTCCCGGGCCCGGCTGCGCCAGCGCCCCGCCGGCGATCCGCTCGATCAGCGTAAGCGCGGCGAGCTCGCCCAGCGCCCGCACCGACTGGCCGACGGTCGAGAGCGTGGGCCAGGTGAAGTGGCCGAACTGAATGTCGTCGAAACCGATGATCGAGCAGTCGCCGGGTACCGAAAGGCCGCGCTCGGCGGCGGCGCGCAATGCCCCGATGCCCATCATGTCGTTGCACGCGAAGATCGCCGTCGGCCGCGCACCGTCGAGCAGACGGGCCGCCGCGCGATAGCCGCCGGTGCCCGAGAAGTCGCTCTCGACGATCGCGCCCGGCGAGACCTCGATGCCCCGCTCGGCCATCGCGCGCAAAAAGCCGTGCACGCGCATCGCGCTCACGGCCGTCGTCACCGGGCCCGTAATGCAGCCGATGCGCGAATGCCCAAGCTCGATCAGGTGGCGCGTTGCGAGCCACGCCCCGCGCTCGTGATCGATCTGCACGAGATCGGCGGTAAGCCCCTCGATATTGCGGTCCACCACCACGAGCGGCTCGCGCGCATGGGCGAGCGTGCTGGCAAGCACGGCGTCGTCGCCCGCCGAAGCAACGATCAGCCCGTCGATGCGCTTTTCCTGCAGCACGCGCAGGTAGTTGCGTTGCTTGTCCGGGTCGTCGTCCGAATTGCAGAAGAACACGCAATAGCCCTTCTTCGCGCAACCGTCCTCGACCCCGCGCGCGAGCTCCGCGAAATACGGGTTCGTGCCGTTTGGCACGAGCAGCCCGACGGTCGCCGTCGCGCGCGCCTTGAGCGAACGCGCCACGGCCGAAGGCACGTAGTCCAGTTCGCGGATCGCGCGCTCCACCTTGGCCCGCACGTCGGCCGACACAGGCCGCGAATTGTTGACTACATGCGACACCGTCGTGAACGACACCCCCGCCACGGCGGCCACATCCTTGATCGTCGCCATTTTTTCTGTTGCTCCTGCCTGGTTCACAGCTAGTTGCAGCCGCTTTGCGTTCCTGCGCCCGTGTTGCGGCGACGAGCGCCGCAATGCGGCTAAGACCCTCGGCGGCCCGCCCCCGAGCGGACCGCTTCCTCTCAATTCATTGTTATGTCCTGCGCCTGCTTTTGCGGCTGCGGTACGTGTCGAGCCGCGGATTCGCCGCCCGGTTGCCCGCGCAACGGTCGATTCGTCATGGTGTTACCGAAAGCGTGGGCAGCAGGTTCAGCGCCTGCATCACCATGCGCACGCCCAGCGCCTCGGCCTCGCGGCGGCTCGCGGGGGCATAGGGACGGCCCGGCAGGGTCATGCTGCCCGTACTCGGGGACGTGAGGCCGCCAATGATCTTCGAAAGCGTGCTCTTGCCCGCGCCGTTCTCGCCCGTCAGCGCCAATACCTCGCCCGCATGGAGGGCGAGGCTGACGTCGGCGAGCACCGGCTGCTCATAGGTTTTGCCGACGCCCGTCACCGCGAACACCTCGTGGGCGGCGGGAATCACGTCGGGGGCACTTGCATCCATCACGATCCTGTAGTCGCGAGCCTCGCCGCGCGTGGCAAGGTCCGGCAGGCGGCGCGGCGCCCGCTGTCTGCCGGGACCGCGCCGCCGGCATGCGCGGCGTCCGTGTGGCGCAACGAAATCGCAGGGCCAGGCCTCACCCGCCCGGCGGGTCGATTCGCTGCCATCACCTTACGAATAACGGCCGTCCGGCGCGTTTCTTGAGCGCCTGCTTCATTGCGCGCCCGGGCGAGCTTCCCGCCGTGCCGGCGGCGCTGCGCCCACCGCGTGCTCAGAGCCAGCCCGCGCGGCGGAACAGGAAATACAGCATCACGTCGATGGCCGCCATGACGCCGAGGCAGACCGGGTAGCCGTAGCGGTAATGTAGCTCCGGAATCTCCTGGAAATTCATTCCGTAGATACCCGCAATCATCGTCGGCACGGCGAAGAGCGCGGCGAACGAGCCGAGGCGCTTGGTCACCTCGCTTTCCGCGAGCGAGATCATGCCGAGATTCACCTGGATCGCGGTGACGATCATTTCGCGGCGCGCGTCGACGAGGTTGGAGACGCGCACGAGATGGTCGTAGACGTCGCGGTAGTACGCCTGCATGCCCGCGCAGATCGGCGGAATACGCCCGCCCACGAGCTTGCCCACGGCTTCCACGAGCGGCGAAACGTGATGCTGGAGGATCACGAGACGGCGCTTGAGCGAGTAGAGATCCTCGATAATGCTGCGCGAGGCGGCGACACCGTTCTTCTCGAAGATGCGGTCCTCCAGTTCCTCGATCTCGCCCGAGAGCGCGTCCAGCACCGGCATGTAGCGGTCCACCACGCTGTCGATGAGCGCATAGACCACGAAACCCGCGCCCTCCCTGAGCAGTTCCGGCTCGCGCTCGCAGCGTGCGCGCACGTCCTGGAAGCCTTGCTGCGTGCGATGGCGGACCGAAAGCACGAAATTCTGCCCGGCGAACACGTTGACCTGGCCCATGACCAGCTCGCCGTCCTCGCCTGCCTCGATGGTGTGGAACACGGCGAACAGCGTGTCGCCATACTCCTCGATCTTGGGCCGCTGGTTGCCGTTCATGACGTCTTCGATCGCGAGCGCGTGCAGGTCGAACTCCTCCTTCATCGCGTCCATCTCGCCGGCGTCGGGATCCTTGAGGGCAACCCAGACGAAGCATTCGGTGCGGACGAGATAGTCGCTGACGTCTTTCAGCGGGATATCGCCCAGTTTTCTGCCGCCCTCGTAGGCGGCGCAGTTGATCAGCATGTCGTATTCGTCCTGACGGCGGCGTTCGTTGTGGCGCGGCGCTCAGGCGCCACGCTCCTGCGCCGGATTGACCTCTGGGCGACCGCCGGGGTTCCCCCGCACACGGCATGCCGCAAAGCGCGCAGGTGCTACTGTGCCACCCGGCGGATCAGAATGCGGTGATCCTTGCCAAACGCGACACTCGCGCGGTTCGTGTAGCGGGGATCGACCGCGAAGCGAATCTCCACCAGGGGATCGAACTGGGTGCTCACGCCGATCCGGTGAACCCCAGGACTCAGGTAGAACACCACATGCTCGCCGTTCATCAGGTCCGTGACACGCTGGCCGTCGACGTAGACGGGCGCGTCGCGGAACCGGACGATCACGTTGCTGGTGCGCTCGCGCCGCACGTCCACCGCCACGAGCCCGACGCCAGGCTGCGTGTACGCCGGCAGCAGGATGCGCTCGACGGGAACGGCCTTGAACGGCATGGGCGGCTCGGGTGTTTCGGCGCAGCCGCCGAGCGCCGCGAAAACAAGCGTGACACCGGCGGCAAGCGCGGGCACTCTGGACCAGGCATGGAACGCACGCGACGGCATGGAAGCTTCCCCTGTTTGTGTCGTTGTGGCTTTGGCTTGACCTGGCTTTGATTCGCTACGTCTTCAATGCATGCTGCATTGCAGCGACCTCGCCCATGCCGCCGCTTTCATGCATGGTATATGCTTCGAGTGGCTGATGGCAGCCGTCCGCGGTTCCTCATGACGGTTTTGCTCTCGCCAACAGGAGACGAAAACGATGTGGTACTTCTCGTGGATCCTCGGCATCGGCGTGGCGCTTGGTTTCGGCATCATCAATGCGATGTGGCTCGACGCCAACAGCAAGCTTACGAGCGAACTCAAAAACGGCCCCCATGACGACGCAGCGGCCGGCGAGGCCCCGATCCGCGGCACGTGACACGGCTCGCCTTCTTCTGCGGGCACGCGGGCACCGGCAAAACCACGCTCGCGAAACGCCTGATCGGTCCGCTTCGCCACGCCACTGGCGAGCCATTCTGCCTGCTCGACAAGGACACGTTGTACGGCCGCACCGGCGCTGCCGCCATGACGGCGCTCACCGGCAACCCCAACGACCGCGACAGCCCTCTTTTCCTGCAGCATCTGCGCGACCCGGAGTACCTGGGGCTCGTCGATACCGCGCGTGAAAACCTCGAACTCGGCGTAAGCGTGCTCGCCGTGGGCCCGCTTTCGCGCGAGATCCGCGAACGGCGTCTGTTCGACCGCGCGTGGCTAGGTATCGCGCCTGACGTGGCGCTGACGGTAATCTGGGTGCAAATCGGAGAGGAAACGGCGAGGCGCCGCATCGTCGCACGCGCGCATCCGGGCGACGCCTACAAGCTCGCGCATTGGGACGACTACCGGCAGCGCCGTTTCGTGCCATCGGCTGCGCAGCTCGAAGGTGTCGTCGTGTTCGACAACACCGCCCCCGCCGAAGCCGACTTCGACGCCTTGCTCCAGCACCTGGCAAAAGAAACGCCGCCGGCCTGACACCGACGGCGCGCACGGCCCTCTTCGTTTATCTCGTGTTTTCCTGGCGGGTTCGCCGCCCGGCTGCATCAGGCGACATCAGGCCGCGGCGGCCTGCGCAAGCGTGCGCGCATCGAGCGCCGCGCCCTCGTACACCTGCCCGAAACGGTTGGAGAGGAACTGCTCCAGCGACACCTGCTCCTGGCGCACGAAGCCCTTTTGCGGCAACTGCTTTTCGCGGAACATGTCGAGCACCGCGCACATCGCGCCCGCCGTGGTGATCTGGATCGCGCTCATCGGCACGCCACACACGGTCTTCGCGAAGATCTTGCGCGTGAACACCTCCTGCACGAGCTGGCCGTCGCGCATGCCGGTCACGGTCATGAAGATCAGCACGACATCCTGCTCGGTGGCCGGCACGGCGCGGCGCAGGATGGACTTGAGCGTGTCGCGGTCGGTGGCGAGGCGCAGGTCTTCCAGCAGGAACTGCACGAGTTCGCGATGGCCCGGATAGCGCACCGACTTGTAATCGAGCGACTCGACCCGGCCCGCGAGCGTTTCGCACAGCGTGCCCAGACCGCCCGACGTATTGAACGCCTCGTACTCCACGCCGTCGAGCGAAAAATGCTCTAGACCCTCGAGCGGCTGGACCCATTGCGCGCGCCCGTCGCGGATCGCTTCGCAGGGCTGGCAATACTCGTTGATGAGCCCGTCCACGCTCCACGTGAGGTTGTACTTGAGCGCATTGGTGGGGAACTGCGGCAGCGCGCCCACGCGCATCTTGACCTCGCGGATCTCGCTGAAGCGGCTCGCAAGCGCATGCGCGACAATGCCGATGAAGCCGGGAGCGAGGCCGCATTGCGGCATGAAGACGTGGTCGGCGCCCTCAGCGAGCGTGCGGATGGCGTGGGTGGCGCGCACGTCCTCGGTAAGGTCGAAATAATGCACGCCCGCGCCCTTCGCCGCCGACGCGACATTCACCGCAAGGTAGTACGGCAGCGCATTGACGAGCACGTCGAAGCCGGACAGCGCACCGCGCAGCGCGGCGGCGTCCGCCGAGTCCACGCGCTCGACGGGAATGCCGTTGGCGGCGAGCTTTTCGAGCGCCCGGGCATCGCGGTCGAACGCGACCACCTCGTAATCCCCGGTCTCGCGCAGCATGTGAGCAATGGTGTGGCCGATCAGGCCGGCGCCTGCAATCGCGACTTTCATCTTGCATCTCCTTGATCTTATGGTCCGGAGGGCCGGCGGCGCCCTTTGCATAAAGTCTAGGGGGGTGCAAAAACGGTTGATAGACACAAAATGCTGCGTTCCGACCATCAATTTCGACGATTCGACGATCTGGTTCGTCATTTCGTCGAAACCGGCTCCCGGCGCGCCCATCGTGCGTGGCGACGGCTCTGACCCAATGCCCTATCCCATGACCGAACCGCGGTCGATCTTGCGAGCGAGAACAATGGAGGTCGTGGTGCGCTCTACGCCCGGCATGCCGCCGATCTGGTCGAGCAGGTCATTGAGACGATCGGGCGTTTCGGCGCGTACCCATGCGACGTAGTCGTACTCGCCGCTCACCGCGCAGAGGAGCTGCACCTCCGGCATGCGGCCAAGGCGTTTTTGCACGTCGGGACCATGCCGGGGAGCGATGATGAGGCCTACCCACGCCTGCAGGCTCGCGTCGAGCACGTCCTGGCCAAGCCGCACGCCATACCCGGCAATCACCTGCGAGCGCTCGAGCCGCGCGATGCGCGCGAGCACCGTCGTGCGCGCCACGCCCAGCCGGCGCGCGAGGTTCGCGACGCTCTCGCGCGCATTCTCCTGCAGCAGCGCGACGAGGTTGCGGTCGAGGTCGTCGAGTTGGTCGAGGCGCGGGGGTCTCATCGATGAAATGTCTCTCGTGTTCGAACAATGGCATGATTATCGCCCGCGGCGGGACCCCGCCGGCATCCGTAACGAGACGTGCAACGCGCAGCGAACGCCGTACCGCGCCGTTTGTTTCGGCGTATTCCGGACGGTTTCGGCGCGTTTCACTTGTAAGCAGTTGTCGCACAACAGCCGCAATGCAGCGTTAACGTGGTACTAATATCGGCTGCAACCGATACGGCACTGCGCCCTACTCGCTACGAAACGATCCAAGGAGCAACAATGAAGAAAGCTTTCGTCGTCCTTGCTGCCGCGCTCTCGATGAGCGGCGCCTTCGCGCAAACCGCCGCCTCGTCGGCCACACCGTCCTCGGCAGCCGTCGAGGCGCGCGCCGCGCAGCACGAGCAACGCATCGAGGACCGCATCGACTACCTGCACTCGGCGCTGAAAATCACGCCCGAGCAGGAGCCGCTGTGGAAGACCTTCGCCGACCAGATGCGCGCTAACGGCTCGACCATGGCCGATCTCTACAAGCAGCGCGTGGAAGGCGAAAACACGCGTAACGCGCTCGACGACATGAAGCAGTACGCACAGATCACGCAAGCCCACGCGGACGACATGCAGAAGCTCGTGACGGCATTCGAGCCGCTCTACAACAGCTTCTCGGCCGACCAGAAGACGCTTGCCGACAAGACCTTCCGCCACGGCGCACCGGCCGGCGGCAAGGGCCCGGTCCATCCGAAGCACAAGAGCAAGCCGAAGGCCGCGCCGGCCAGCGACGCCGCAGCGGCCAGCGCGCCGGCAGCAAACTAAGGCGTGCATCGCGGCTAGAATCGAGGTACGCTCTTCGACCGCGCGACGGCCGGGCACCCTTGCCCGGCCGTCGTTGCTTGCGCAACCCGATTCACGAAAGAGCCCATGATTGAACTGACCCAACTCGACCTGAGCGGCGACGCCGCCGCCCGGCGCGTCGTCAAGGACGAAACCGTCGCCGTCGCGTTTGCCGCAGAACCCGGCGAACTCATGAGCCTCGAAGGTCCCAACCGCTATGCGCGCGGCGACGCGATCGTCACCGGCGCAACCGGCGAGCGCTGGGTGGTCTCGCGCGAGCGCTTCGACGCGAAGTACTTCCCCGCTAACGCCGCTCTGGTGCACGGCGAGCCCGGCGACTACCGCAACCGCCCTGCCGTCGTGCTGGCAAAACACATGAACGAGCCATTCACGATCCGGCGCTCGGACGGCGGCGACCGTCTTGCCGGCGCGGCCGGCGACTGGGTCATGCAGTACGCGCCCGGCGACTACGGCGTCGTGAAAGCCGAGCGTTTCGCCAAGGTCTATCGCTTTACCGACTGAAGGCCGCTTGAGGGTGGCCGTTGGATGCGCCCTGGGGAAGCGCCCGGGTACCGCCAGCGTTTCAGGCAAACTCTTCGTCCAGCTCCAGCGTCACTTCGCGCGACACGCTCTCGCCTTTGGCATGCTGCTCTTCGAGCGAGCCTATCGTCGCCTCCACATAAGCCCTCAGTACCGCAAAGCTGCGCGCGCGCTGGCGCGCAGGCAAGGCGCGATAGCGCGCGAGCGCCGCGGGCGCGATCGCAATCGTGAGGGTCATGCGGCGGGCCACCGAAGCGAAACGCATCGCTACCCAGTGCACGGTCAAGAGCGGCGCGCCATGGTCGGCGGCCTGCTCGGCAAAGCGCGTCTGCTCGGGGAACAGGTCGGCGATCACACGGGCGAGTTCCTCGAAGTCGGGGCTCGCGCATTCGAACAGATAGGCTTCCATCGATGCCAGTAAAAGAACGGGAAAAAGCAGGATAAAAACGCGTAAGCCGAATCCGGCTTACGCCATGGACGCCGCCACGCGCTTCGAACGGCACACGCGCCACAACACGATGGCGACAGCGATCGCGAGCACCGCATAAGTGCCGTCCACCACCAGCAGCGCAAGCATGCGTGCCTGATACATCGCAGCCGGCATATCGATCAGCGCGTGAACCACGATGGTCAACGGCAGGATACCCCGCCACCCGGCCCGCACGCCGCGCCACATGAGTACGGAAAAACCGATCTGGAACACGAACGCCGCCGTGCGTTCGACGGCGAACACGCCCGCGAACATCGGAGAAAGATTCGCGAGGATCAGGTGCACGCGCAGCACGGCGTCCATCGTGAGATTGCCGAGATGCTCGTCGAGCTCGCCGCGATTGGCCAGCACCGCGAAAACGATCCACTGCAGTTGCACGAGCACGCCGACGAGCCAGGCCTCCGCACCGCCATGACCGATGCCATAAGCAAGGCCCGTGCTGTCCGCCGGCGCCGTGGCCGCGCGGTTCGTGCGGCGCGCGAGCATCCGCATCGCGATGTAGCGCCCCACCTCCTCGCAGACGCCCGCCACGAACGCCCCGTACACGACGAAGACGACCGGATCGGCCAGCCACTGCGCGGTCGCGGGATTGTCGTGCAGCACATAGCCGTTGAGCCCGCGCTCGATCACCGTTGCGAACAGCGCGAACACCGCAATGCCCGAGATCGTGTCGCGCCAGTCGAGCGCGTACGGCCGGGAGAGCCGCCGATAAAGCAGCACGGGCAAGGCGGCGACGAAGAGCGTCGCCAGCGCGAGGCACAGCAAGGTGATCGGGGCTACGGTCATGGAGATCCTGATGACGTCCGGCGCGCGCCACTCGCACGCCGCAGCCCGAATGATCGCAGATAACGGTAGGGGCGCGTAGCCTCGCGCGGCGGGCGCGACGCAAACGATCCCGCCGGGAGTCTTGCCGCTACGCCCTCATGCCGCGCGTGGACTCGCGCACCACGAGCTCGCCTTCGAACACGGCGGCACGCGTCGCGGCCGCCGTGCCCTCGATGCGCTCGTGCAGGAACTCCACGGCGCGATAGCCGATCTCGCGCGTGGGTTGACGGATCGTCGTGATGCCGGCGAGTTCGGCCCAGTCGGGATCGTCGATCGCGACGAGCGCGACGTGCTGCTGCCATTGCGGGCCGAGCCGTGCCTTCAGATGCAGCGCGACACGCAATGCCACGGGCGCATTTGCCGCGAAGAGCGCGCAACGCGCCCCGCGCCGGGCGGCTTCGTCGAGGTCAGCGTCAAGCGCGGCGAGAGCCGCGTCGGCGCCGGCGGCATCGTGAAGATCGAGCACGCGGGTCGTACCGCGCACCCCTTGCGCACCACCGACCGAACTGCCCACCGCCTCGCGAAACGCCGCCACGCGCTCGCGCCGCGAGCTCACGTGCTCGAACGGCTGCACGACGAACACGATCTCGTCGTAACCCTGTTCGAGCAGATGCCCGACGCCAAGACGCGCCGCCGCCGCGTTGTCGAGCCCGACCACGTCGGCATCGAGCCCGTCCACGGTCCGGTCGATCAGGACCGCCGGAATGCCGCCGTTGCCCACGGGCTTGAGCATCGCCTCGCGCACGCCGAGCGCGTTGACGATCACGCCCTCCACGCGATACGTCGTAAGGAGCTGCAGATAGCGCTGCTCCATGTCCGCTTCGTTCGCCGCGTGGCAGATGAGCGGCATGTAGCCGAGCGCATGACACGCCGCTTCCACGCCTTGCAGCACCTCGACCGAATACGGATTCGCGAGATCGGCGAGCAACAGGCCGATCAGGCGATTGCGCCCGCGCTTGAGACCGCGCGCCATCTGGTTCGGCCGGTAGTCGAGCCGTTCGATCGCAGCCTCGATGCGCGCGCGCAGATCCGGCGAGAGCACCGCGTGCTCGCCGTTCAGATAGCGCGAAATGCTGGTCTTGCCGGTACCCGCTTCGCGAGCGACGTCGCTGATGGTCGCGCGCCGCGCGGCCGTATCCGGGCCGCTCATCGCGTCAGCACCTCGCGGTTGACGATGTTGCGATCGAGCGTGCCCGCGAGCGCGGCGACGAGGTTCTCGGCGGCGCAGCGCGCCATGGCGTGACGCGTCTCGTGCGTGGCCGAGCCGATGTGCGGCAGCGCCACGACGTTGGGTATGCGCAAAAGCGGCGACGCCGGGTCGAGCGGCTCCTGCTCGAATACGTCGAGACCCGCACCGTGGATCGTGCCCGCTTCGAGCGCGGCGATGAGCGCCGCTTCGTCCACGGTCGCGCCGCGCGAAGCGTTGATGAAAATCGCGCCGGGCTTCATCTTCGCGAGTTGCGCCGCGCCGATCAGGCGACGCGTCTCGGGCGTGAGCGGCACCTGCAGGCAGACGAAGTCCGAGGCCCCGAGCAGTTCGTCGAGCCCGACACGGCGCGCGCCATAGTCGCGTTCCGCCGCCGGATTCGGGCTACGGTTCGTGTACAGCACCTTCATGTCGAAGCCGAGCGCCGCACGCCGCGCCACCGCGCCGCCAATGCGCCCGAGCCCCACGATGCCGAGCGTCTTGCCCTGCACTTCCACGCCGTATTGCGCGGGGCCGACGCTCGATTTCCACTGGCCCGCCTTGACCCAGTCGGCCAGCTCCACGACGCGGCGCGCGCTCGCGAGTATGAGCGCGAATACGGTGTCGGCCGTCGATTCGGTCAGCACGTCGGGCGTATGCGCGAGCACGATGCCGCGCCGCGTGAGATCGGCCACGTCGAACTGGTCATAGCCGACCGAGATCGTCGAGAGCGCACGCACGCGCGAGCCTTCGAGCATCGCCGGCGTGATCTTCACGCTTGCGCCGATCGCGCCGTCGGCATCGGCGAGCGCTTTGACGAGAGCGCCCGGTGTATCGGAATCCACGAAGACGACCTGCGCGTGCTCGCGCAGATAGTCGGTCACGTCGGCAGGCAAAGTCTTGTAGGCAACAATAGTCGGTGTCATGTTGGTCATTTCCCTATCGCTTTTGCTTCACGCCGCGCCTGCGGACGCGATGGCGGCCGATGCGTCCTGCGCTTCGAGCGCGTCGAGTTGCGCGCGTCGCGGCAGCCCTTCCGAATCGCCGATCACCTGCACGGCGAGCGCGCCAATACGGTTGCCGCGCGCGACAGCCTGCGCCAGCGGGCGGCCCTCCAGCAGCGCGCTGATCACTCCCACCGCGAAGCCGTCGCCGGCACCCACCGTGTCCACCACGCGCGCCACCGGCTGGGCCTTCACGAGGCCGTGCGCGCCTTCCGACGTGCGGTACCAGGCGCCCTGCGCGCCGAGCTTCACGACCACGCCACGCGCCCCGCGCGCCAGGTAGAAGCGCGCGATGGTGTCCGGATCGTCGGAACCCGTCAGCACGCGCCCCTCGCTCACGCCCGGCAGTACCCAATCCGCGTAGGCCGCCAGCTCGTTGAGCGTGCTCGTCATTTCCTCGCGCGTGTTCCAGAGCGTGGGACGCAGATTCGGATCGAAGGTGATCGTGCGGCCGGCCGCGCGCATCTCGCGGGCGAGCTTGAATGCCAGCTCGCGCGACGTCGACGAGATCGCGGGCGCCACGCCGCTCAGGTGCAGATGCCGTGCGCCCAGCACGTAGTCACGCTGGAAATCGTAAGGCGAAAGCCGGCTCGCGGCCGACCCGCGGCGGAAATACTCGACAGCCGGATCGCTGCCGTCGTCGTTCTTCGACTTCAGTTGAAAGCCGGTGGGAAAACGCGTATCGACGCTCACACAGCGTGCGTTAATGCCCTCTTCTTCGAGAACGTCGCGCACGAACTGGCCAAACGAATCGGCCCCCACGCGGCTCACCCAGCCCACCCTGAAGCCGAGCCGCGCGAGACCGGTTGCGACGTTCAGTTCCGCGCCCGCTGCGCGCTTCGTGAAGTGCGAGACCTGCGCGAGCGGGCCTGCCTCGGCGGCAACGAACATCGCCATCGCTTCGCCGTAGGTGACGACGTCGAGAGAATCGGCCATGAAAGGTTTTCCTGATCTTGATGCGGGATGAAAACGAGGCGCCTTTCTTTTGGAACCGGTTCCATTTCCGGCCTCAAAAAAAGCGCCTGCGCGCCCTATTAGTCTGAGCATAGTGCGCCGCCCGGCACCGCCACGCCATTCTGGTTAGCCCTGGGCCTGCAGTCCATCACGCGTCCTGCTCGCCGGGCGGCCCGGCAAAACACTCGTCGAGAAAACGTTGCGCCACGCGCGAAGCGGCCCCGGCATGAGGAACGAGAATCGAAAAGCGCCGCGCGAGCGGCTCCGGCCCAAGCGGGATCTGGCATAGCGCGCCGTCTTCGTGTCGCATCGACATGGCGGAAACGAAGCCGATGCCCATGCCCGCGCGCACGGCCTCCTTTACTCCCTCGACCCCGGCGATCTCGAGCGCGATGCGCATTGGCACGGCCGCGCGCGCGAACGCGCGCTCGACGATCTGGCGCACGCCCGAACCCTCTTCGCGCAGGACGAGCGGGTATTCGCCCAGTGCGGCAAGCGCGATGCGCCCCCCGTCCTGCCCGGCGGCCCGGTCGAGCATCCGCCGGACGAGCGGATGCGTGCGCGGCGCGATCGCCACGATCTCGTCCTCGTGCCACGGCTTGACGACGGTGTCGGCCGGCAATGGCTCGCCGACCGGCCCTTCGATCAACGCGATGTCGAACGCGCCCAGCATGCCGACGACATCGGACGTGTTGCCGCTCGCGGTTTCGATCCTGACATCGGGATAGCGCCGATGAAACGCCGCCATCAGATACGGCAACAGATAGCTCGCGGGCGTCGTGCTCGCGCCGATGCGCAGCGTGCCGCGCTCCAGGCCGCGCAGCGCGTCGCGAAACGCGTAGGCTTCGCGCCAGGTGTCGCGCAGGCGTGCGGCATAGGCGGCGAGTTGCTCGCCCGTCGGCGTGAGGCGCACGCCGCGGCCGTCGCGCTGATAAAGCGCCTCGCCGAACTCCTCTTGCAACAGACGCAACTGGCCCGATACCGCGGGTTGCGAGAGATGCAGCGTCTCGGCCGCCCGGCTGATGTTGCGGTGATCGGCAACGGCGGCAAAAGTTATCAGTTGCTCCGGGGTCATGGCGATTAAATATCGGATTGGCTTATATTTTACTTCGCAAATCACGATTTTTCATATCGATATATCTAAATTAGGATTGGCGCACTCGTTCGTTACCCGTTCGCTACCCGATACAGAGCCGATCATGCCTGCCACATCGTCAACGACCCTTGCGCATCGGCCTTTGTCCACTCGCGGCCAGCTCAACGGCGTGCTGTTCGTCGCGTTGTTCGCCGCCGCCGTCACGCGGCTGGCCGCCCTGCCCGCCATTGCCAATCTGGGCCTGAGCCCGCTGATCGTCGGCATCGTCGGCGGCGCGATCTACGGCAACGCATTGCGCGATGGCATGCCCGAAAGCTGGGCCGCCGGCGTCAACTTCTCGGCGCGCAAGCTGCTGCGCATCGCCGTCGCGTTCTTCGGCCTGCGCGTGAGCCTGCAGGAGATCGCCCAGGTGGGCTTGCCGGGACTCGTCGAGTCGGTCGTGATCGTCGTCAGCACGCTCGTCGTCGGCACCTGGGCCGGCATGAAGATCATGAAGCTCGACCGCGACACGGCACTCCTCACCGCCGCCGGCAGTGCGATCTGCGGCGCGGCCGCCGTGCTCGCCTTCGAGTCGGCGCTGCAGTCGAAGCCGCACAAGAGCGCCATGGCCGTGGGCAGCGTCGTGCTGTTCGGCACGCTCTCGATGTTCCTCTACCCGGTGCTCTATCGCGCGGGCTGGCTCCATCTCGACACCCTCGGGGCCGGTCTCTTCTTCGGCGGCACGATCCACGAGGTCGCGCAGGTCGTGGGCGCGGCGAGCAACGTGAGCCCCGAAGCCACGCACATCGCCACCATCGTCAAGATGACCCGCGTGATGCTGCTCGTGCCGGTGCTGCTCGTGATCGGCCTGTGGGTCAACCGGTCGGCGCGCGGCGCGCATGGCGCGCACCATGGCGAAGGCGCCCGCAAGCTGGCGGTGCCGTGGTTCGCACTCGGCTTTCTCGCGTGCGTGGTCGCGAATTCGCTGCACATGCTGCCGGCTGCGGTCACGCACACGGTCAACGGGCTCGACACCTTCGCGCTGACCATGGCGATGACGGCGCTCGGCATCGAGACGCGCGTTTCGCAGATCCGCCAGGCCGGGCCGCGCGCCCTGACCACCGGATTCATTCTTTATGTCTGGCTGATTGGCGGCGGCCTTGCGATCACCTGGGGGGTGGAACGCCTCTTTGCTTGATCCCGGAAGTACGTCCTGGCACGTCTCGCACGGGCGCGCGCCATGCGAGCGATACTGTCGAGCGCGGCCCGGTCCGCGGGCCGGGCGCGTCATGGCAAAGGGGCAACCGATGGCATACGAACTGTATTACTGGGACGGCCTGCAGGGCCGGGGCGAATTCGTGCGGCTCGCGCTGGAAGAGGCGCAGGTCGAATACGTGGATGTGGCACGCGGCACGAAAGCGGAAGGGTACGGCATCGGCGCGATGATGGCGACGCTCGATAGCCGCACGGTGCCGTATCCGCCGTTCGCGCCGCCGTTTCTGAAGGACGGCGACCTGATCGTGCCGCAAACGGCGAACATCCTGTTCTATCTCGGGCCGAAGCTCGGGCTCGCGCCGCGAGACGAAGGACTGCGATACGTCGCGAACGGCCTGCAGCTCACGATCGCCGATCTCGTGACCGAGGTGCACGACACGCATCACCCGATCGCAAGCGGCCTCTACTACGAGGATCAGAAGGCCGAAGCGAAGCGGCGCACCGCCGACTTCCTCGCACACCGCATGCCGAAATTTCTCGGCTACTTCGAGCGCGTGCTCGCGCAGAATCCGGCCGGGCCGAAGCATCTGGTCGGCAAAACGCTCACCTACGTCGATCTCTCGATCTTCCAGATCGTCGAGGGGCTGCGCTACGCGTTTCCCAAGGCAACGAAGCATCTGGGCGGCCACTTCCCGCATGTCGTGGCGTTGCACGACGCGGTGGCCGTGCGCCCGAACATCGCGGCCTATCTCGACTCGCCGCGCCGCCTCGCGCTCAACGAAACCGGCATCTTCCGGCATTACCCGGAACTCGACCACGCCGCGCGCTGACCCGCGAGCACGCCGGACACCCGGCGCGCATCCCGCTCCCCCCCGCTGCCCCACCCGCAGCGCCGCTTTTTCTCGCCGCGCGCAATGCTATGCTTGCGCACGGCGACGCTCCCCCTAACAACGACCTGCCCGCTGTGCTGTCATTCCTGCTGAAACTGCGCACCCGCGCCCGCGATCTCTTCCGTCTGTCAGACGCTCACACGATGCTCGTGTGGGCGGTCATCGTCGGCATGGCGGGCGCGTGTGCGACCGTCTTGTTCCGCAAAGGCATCGCCCTGTTGCAGATCGTGTTTTCCGGCAGCCACGGCAGCCTCGTGGAGATGGCCCGGAATCTGCCCTGGCATACGCGCCTCTGGCTGCCGGCCGCGGGCGGCTTCGTCGCTGGCTGCCTGCTGCTCGTCGCGAGGCGCAAGACGCCCGGCGACGGCAACCATCCCATCCACACCGACTACGTCGAGGCCGTCGCGATCGGCAGCGGCGTGATGCCGGTCGGCAAAAGCCTCTGGCGCAGCCTCTCCTCGCTCTTCACGATCGCGAGCGGCGGCTCGATCGGCCGTGAAGGCCCGATGGTGCAACTCGCCGCGCTCGCGGCCTCGCTGATCGGCCGCTGGGTCCACTTCGATCCGCAACGCCTGCGCCTCCTCGTCGCATGCGGCGCGGCAGCCGGTATCACCTCCGCGTACAACGCGCCGATCGCCGGCGCCTTCTTCGTCACCGAAATCGTGCTCGGGTCGATCGCCATGGAGAGCTTCGGGCCGCTCGTCGTCTCCTCCGTCGTGGCGAACATCACCATGCGCGAATTCGCGGGCTACCGGCCGCCGTACGAAATGCCCGTGTTTCCGCCCGTGACGGGCCTCGAAGTCCTGCTCTTCGTTGCGCTCGGCCTGCTGTGCGGCCTGCTCGCGCCGCAGTTCCTGGGCCTGCTCGATGTCACGAAGTCGGGCTTCGCGCGCCTGAAGGTGCCGCTGCCGGTGAAGCTCGCGCTGGGCGGGCTCGTCTGCGGCATCCTTTCGGTCTGGACGCCCGAGGTCTGGGGCAACGGCTACAGCGTCGTCAACTCGGTCCTCCATTCGCCGTGGACCTGGACGGCGCTCGCCACCGTGCTCGTCTTCAAGCTCATCGCGACGGCCGCGACCGTCGGCTCGGGCGCGGTAGGCGGCGTGTTCACGCCGACGCTCTTCATGGGCGCCGTGCTCGGCTGTCTCTTCGGCCAGGGCATGCATGCGCTGTGGCCGCACGGCACGTCGGCGCCGTTCGCCTACGCGATGGTGGGGATGGGCGCGTTCCTCACGGGCGCGACCCAGGCCCCGCTGATGGCGATTCTCATGATCTTCGAGATGACGCTCAGCTACGAGGTCGTGCTGCCGCTCATGCTCTCGTGCGTGGTGGCGTACTTCGTCGCACGCGCGACGGGCAAGGCGTCGATGTACGAGATCACGCTGCATCGCAACCGTGAAGAAGAGGAACGCATGCGGCTGCGTGCAACGCAAATGCGCTCGCTGATCCAGCCCGCCAACACGGTCGTGGGCGTCAACGCCACCGTGCCCGAGATGACGCGCGTGTTCCTCGAATATCCGGTGAAATACCTTTATGTCACCGACGACGCGGGACGTTTCCTCGGCGCCGTGGCGCTTGCCGACATCACGTCGGACCTGCTGCAAAAGCGCGACACCGCGAACAAATGCGCGGCCGACTACGTGCAAATGCCCTTCCATGCGCTCACGCCCGACATGTCGCTCGCGGCCGGTCTGCAGCACTTCATGGCCTTTCGCGGCGAGCGGCTGCCGGTGATCGAGAGCGCGCAGCAGCCCACGCTTGCCGGCGTCGTCTACAAGACCTCGCTTCTCGACGCCTATCAGCGGCTCTCGCCCGATCGCTGACGCGCAGCTCCGATCAGGGACCGTTCAATCCGTGGGGCGCGAACAACTGGCTCAATGGCTATATGCAGGACCGCCCCTCCTGGCCCGTGGACCCGCTTCGACGGGCTGCGCGCGGGCGGCTGAAGCGGCGCTGCCGGAGCGTGTGCCGCTGCCCTGAAAACGCGCAGAAAAAATAGCACGCGCGTTCGAGACGCATAGGCCTATTTCCTGCCATTATGGATATATCGCATGCCTTCCCGCGCAGCCGCACGGCAGCAGCCGCCGCACCCGCGCGAAGCCGATGCGGCGCGCCGTTCCAGCGTGAGCGGCGCGGCTGCCGCGCAGCGCCCGTCCGGGCGCGGCACGGCGCTTGCTGCGGCCCCCCGGCCGCATGAGAGAGGAGGTCGAGCGATGAAAACCTCGACAGTGATGGCCACCGTGATGCTCTCGGCGTCCTGCTTCGCCGCACCGGCGCATACAGCACGGGAAACCTTGGCCGATTACGGCGGCGCCGCACCCCAACTGCGCCTCAACGACGCCCCGGTCGCCCCGCCTGCCCCCGATGTGCCCGTCCCCACGGTGAGCGACGCGCAGCACTGGCAATACATCACGCTGCCGAAGTCGCGACAGCTCGACAAAACGCTCACGCCGGAACTGCATCTCCAGACCTAGGCCTGAACCTGGATCTGGCGGACACGCAGCGGGAGCCTGCGCGAAGAATTGGCTATGCTGGCGTCGCGGCGCGCTGTCGTGCCGTGCCCCTGTCGTAACCGATCTAGCTGCTTTGCCGGCCGTCCGCCTGTCACTCCGGACCCGCGCCGGCCGCGGCGCAAAGGACGCACTGCATGCCTGCCACTCCCATTCCCGAAGAACCGATCGATCTGCAATTGACCGATGTGCTGCGCGAGGTTCGCTGGCCAGCCAACAAGGACAACCTCGTGGACGCCGCGCGCGACGCGGGCGCGAGCAACGAAGTGCTCGCGATTCTCGACGGCATGCCGGAACAGGACTACCACGACGTCGATTCGGTCACGCGGCTGATCGGCAGCAACTACAGCCCGGGGCTCGGCAACTGACGCCCGCCGTGCGGCGTGGCTCAGGCGTCGCGTCCGAACACCACGCGCGCAAAGAATTGGCTCAACACCGCCTCGACCACGCACGGTGTGACGTGTTGCGGATCGGCCGTGGAGAGAAACTGCACGCCGTCGCACAGCCCGATCAGACCGATCACGAGCAGATCGGGCTCGAGCGGCATCGGCGTGCCGGCGCGAGCCGAAAATTCCTTGATGTATTCGGCGAGATGGTCGCGCTTTTCCTTCAGGAACGCCGTAAAGCGGGCACGAAAGCGGGCGTCGCGCGCAGCCAGCAGCTTCGCCTCCACCCACAGCAGAAACGTCTTGTTCTCCTGCGCCATGCGGCTGTAGTAGGCCGTCACGCTCGCCTCCATCTCTTCGCGCGAGGTCTCGGTTTCGAAGATCGCGCGCAGGTCGGCCTGCATCGCCTCGTGATCGCGCCGCAGCAGTTCCACGAGCAGCTCGGCCTTGCTTCCGAAGTTCGAATAGAACGCCCCGCGCGTATAACCGGCCGCCAACGCGATGTCTTCCACGCTCGCGCCCACGAAGCCTTTTTTCGTGAAGATGGCGTGCGCCGCGTCGAGCAGGCGCTCGCGCGTCTGGTCACGGCTTTGTTCGCGGGTCAGTCGGATGCGGTTCATGGCGGGAGTCTAGCACTGAAACATTCCTCCAATTCAACTTTGGATTCAGATACATTACTGTATTAGAATCCAGTTCGTCATCTGCAGTCGATATCTGGCACGCATGCTGTAACTGAATCCCGTGTGCGCGAGCGCGAAGCGGGTCCGGCCTCGCCCGCATCATGCGGTGCGCCGCGCCAGTCCCGTATCTCGCCCGCGCCCCTGGCAAATCGAGGTCCATGTGAATCGTCGCGGTCGTGGCGCATCGGGCAGGATGCGCATGCAGTCCAGTGGGTCATCCGGGCGCTGGCGTCGCCTCGCCGGTCTCCTCTCGCTATGCGGCGCCGCCGCGCTCGCGGCCTGCGGCAAGGAAGCCCCGCCGCCCGAGGCGCCGCGCCCCGTCGTCTCCATGACCGTCCATCCCGATGGAGCCGGCCCACAGGCCAGCTATCCCGGCGATATCGAAGCCCGCTATTCGACGCCGCTCTCCTTCCGCGTGGCCGGCAAGATCGTCGAGCGCAGCGTGCGTCTCGGCGACACCGTCAAACCGGGCCAGGTCGTCGCGCGCCTCGATCCGTCCGACTTCGAGAAAAACGCGGCCAGCGCCGCCGCGCAACTCGCGGCCGCCCAGCACAACTACGCCTACGCGAAGCAGCAGCTCGATCGCGATACGGCCCAGGCCGCCGCCAATCTCATTGCCCGCGCGCAGTTCGAGCAGACGCAGAACGCTTACGCCTCGGCTGTGGCGCAGCGCGATCAGGCGCAACAGCAGCTCGCGCTCGCCGAGGACCAGCGCCGCTACGCGCAGCTCGTCGCCGATCACGCGGGTGTCATTACCGCCGAAAACGCCGACACGGGCCAGAACGTGCAATCCGGCCAGGCCGTCTATCAGCTCGCGTGGTCGGGTGACGTAGACGTGGTTTGCGATCTGCCCGAAACCGCCGTCGCCGGCCTCGCCGTCGGCGAGAACGCCCAGGTGAGCCTGCCGGCGCTGCCCGACCGGCCGTACACGGCGCAGATCCGCGAGATCGCCGCCGCTGCCGATCCGCAGAGCCGCACCTGGCGCGTGAAACTCACACTGGCCAATCCGGACGCTTCCGTGCGCCTCGGCATGACGGCCAACGTCGCGATCGCGGCAAGCCGGGCGGCCACGGGCGGCACCTTCACGATACCGGCCACCGCGCTCTTTCACGACGGCGACGCACCGGCGCTCTGGATCGTCCATCAGCCCGACAACGTGCTGCAACTGCACCGCGTGGCGGTCTCGCGCTACGACGCCCGCACGATTACCGTGACGAGCGGCCTCGCCGATGGCGACCGGATCGTGCTGCAAGGCGTCCACACCGTCACCTCGGGCGAGAAAGTGCACCCGGTGCCGCCGCTCCATCCCGAGGATTTCGCGTCATGAGCCGGGTTCCAGCCTCCGATCACGAGGAGGGACGCTTCAACCTGTCGGCGTGGGCGTTGCGGCATCAGGCCCTGGTGATTTTCGTCATCGCGCTCGCGACGATCTTCGGCGCCCTCTCCTACACACATCTTTCGCAGTCCGAAGATCCGCCGTTCACGTTCCGCGTGATGGTGATCCAGACCTTCTGGCCCGGCGCGACCGCACGCCAGGTCGAGGACCAGGTGACCACGCGCATCGGCCGCAAGCTGCAGGAAACGCCTTATATCGACTTCCTGCGCAGCTATTCGCGTCCCGGCGAGTCGCTCGTGTTCTTCACGATGAAGGACTCGGCGCCCGTGAGCGAGGTACAGCCCACCTGGTACCAGGTGCGCAAGAAAGTGGGCGACATCGCCGCGACGCTGCCGCCCGGCGTGCAGGGACCATTCTTCAACGACGAGTTCGGCGACGTCTACACGAACATCTACGCGCTCGAAGGCGACGGCTTCTCCCCGGCGCAGTTGCACGACTACGCCGACAAGCTGCGCGAAGAGCTGCTGCGTGTGCCCGACGTCGGCAAGGTCGATTACTTCGGCGACCCGAATCAGCGCATTTACATCGAGATCCCGAACACGCAACTCACGCGCCTCGGCATTTCGCCCACGCAGCTCGGTCAGATCATCGGCGCGCAGAACAGCGTCTCGCCCGCGGGCACGCTGACCACGGCCGACGACCGCGTCTTCGTGCGCCCGAGCGGGCAGTACGAGAACTTGCAGGCGCTGGCCGATACGCTGATCCGCGTGAACGGCCATAGCTTCCGCCTGGGCGACATCGCCACGATCCGGCGCGGCTACGACGACCCGCCCGCCACGCAGATGCGCTTCGAAGGCAACGCCGTGCTCGGCATCGGTCTCACGATGCAGCCCGGCGGCGACGTGATCCGCCTCGGCAAGGCGCTCGACGCGCGCGTCGCGCAACTGCGCGCCGGGCTGCCTGCGGGCCTGAGGCTTGTCGAGGTGTCGAGCATGCCGCACGCGGTCTCGCATTCGGTGGACGACTTCGTCGAGGCGGTCGCCGAAGCCGTCGGCATCGTGCTGCTCGTGAGCCTCGTCTCGCTGGGCGTGCGCACCGGCATGGTGGTCGTCATCACGATCCCCATCGTGCTCGCCGTGACTGCGCTCGTGATGTATCTCTTCGACATCGGCCTGCACAAGGTCTCGCTCGGCACGCTCGTGCTCGCGCTCGGCCTGCTCGTGGACGACGCCATCATCTCGGTCGAAATGATGGCCGTGAAGCTCGCCCAAGGCTGGAGCCGCACGCGCGCCGCCGCCTTCGCGTACACGAGCACCGCTTTCCCGATGCTCACGGGCACGCTCGTCACCGTCGCGGGTTTTTTGCCCATCGTGCTCGCGAAGTCGAGCACCGGCGAATATACGCGCTCGATCTTCCAGGTCTCCGCGATCGCGCTGATCGCCTCGTGGTTCGCGGCCGTCGTGCTGATCCCGCTGCTCGGCTACCGGCTGCTGCCCGAGCGCGAGCGCGCAGCCCACGAGCCCGACGGGCACGAACACGATATTTACGACACGCGTTTCTATCACCGGCTGCGGCGCTGGATCGGCTGGTGCATCCAGTATCGCTTCGTCGTGCTCGCGCTCACGATCGCGCTGTTCCTGGTCGCCCTCCTCGGCTTCACGCTCGTGCCGCAGCAGTTCTTCCCGAGCTCCGACCGGCCCGAACTGCTCATGGATGTGCGCCTGCCCGAGGGCGCCTCGTTCGACGCCACGCTGCGCGAAACCCGCCGCCTCGAAGCCGCGCTCAAGGGCCGCGCCGAAATCGATCATGCGATCGACTTCGTCGGCACCGGCGCACCGCGCTTCTATCTGCCGCTCGACCAGCAGTTGCAGCAGCCGAACTTCGCGCAGTTCGTCATCACGGCGAAGTCGATCAAGGACCGCGAAAAGCTCGCCACGTGGCTCGAAACGAAGCTGCGCAACGACTTCCCCGCCGTGCGCACGCGCCTTTCGCGCCTGGAGAACGGACCGCCCGTGGGCTATCCCGTGCAGTTCCGCGTGAGCGGCGACGACATCGCCACGGTGCGCGCTATCGCGGAGCGCGTCGCCGCGACGATGCGCGACGATGCGCGCACCGACAACGTCAACTTCGACTGGGACGAGCCCGCCGAACGGTCGCTGCATTTCGAGATCGACCAGCAAAAGGCGCGCGCGCTGAACGTCTCGTCGGAAGACGTCGCCAACTTCCTGCAGATGACGCTCTCGGGCTACACCGTCACGCAGTACCGCGAGCGCGACAAGCTCATCAGCGTCGATCTGCGCGCGCCCACGGCCGAGCGCGTCGATCCCGCCCACCTGCTGACGCTCGCCATGCCGACGCCCAACGGACCGGTGCCGCTCGGCTCGCTCGGTCATCTCGCGAACGACCTCGAATACGGCGTGATCTGGTCGCGCGACCGGCAGCCCACCATCACCGTGCAGTCCGACGTGAAGGCCGGTGCGCAAGGCATCGACGTGACGCACGAGGTCGAGAAGCAGCTCGCGCCGATCCGCGCTTCGCTGCCCACGGGCTATCGCATCGAGGTAGGCGGCTCCGTGGAGGAAAGCGCAAAAGGCCAGGCGTCGATCTTCGTGCAGTTGCCTATCCTCGCCATCGCCGTGCTCACGCTGTTGATGATCCAGTTGCAGAGCCTCTCGCGCGTGATGATGGTCGTGCTGACCGCGCCGCTCGGACTGATCGGCGTCGTGCTCACGCTGCTGCTGTTTCACGAACCGTTCGGCTTCGTCGCGATGCTCGGCGTGATTGCGATGTTCGGCATCATCATGCGCAACTCGGTGATCCTCGTGGATCAGATCGAGCAGGACATCCGCGAAGGACACAAGCGCTTCGACGCCATCGTCGGCGCGACGGTGCGGCGGTTCCGGCCCATCACGCTGACGGCAGCGGCCGCCGTGCTCGCGCTGATCCCGCTGTTGAGCTCGAACTTCTTCGGGCCGATGGCCAGCGCACTGATGGGCGGGATCACAAGCGCGACCGTGCTCACCCTGTTCTATCTCCCGGCGCTTTATGCCGCCGCGTTCCGCGTGCGCAGCAGCGAGACCGGTGAAGCGGGCTCCGACGTGGAGAATGCATCATGAGTGCCCCGAACCCGTTAGTCATGCCAATCGATTGCAACGCGGCACCGCATCCTGAGTCGCGCAAGCGGCGCCCGGCACTGCGTGCCGGCGTAGGAATGACCGCGCTCGCCGCACTGAGTCTGGCCGGCTGCGCATGGGGGCCGAGCGGCGCGGCGCCCGCGATGCCGCAACCCGCCCACTACGGTGCGGATCCCCAGCCGGCGCAGACGGTTGCCGCGCAAGGCGTGGCGCAACAGTTCGTCGAGGGCGCGCAGTCGGTGCCGCAATGGTGGACGCTGTACCGCTCCGACGCGCTGGATGCCCTCGTCGAGGAAGGACTGCGCAACAGCCCGAACCTTGCCGCCGCCGACCACAGCCTGCAGGCCGCACGGGAGCAACTGCGCGGCCAGATCGGCAGTTCGATGCTGCCCACCGTCGACGCGCTCGGCACGGCGCAGCGCCAGCGCGTGCCCGGCATCCCGCCGCTCGGCATCGACAAGCTTCAGTACGACATCTTCGCGGGCGTCGTCGAGGTGCGCTATTCGTTCGACCTGTTCGGCGCGACGCGGCTAAGCAACGCCGCGCAGGCCTCGCGCGTGAACGTGCAGGCATTCCAGTTCGAAGCGGCGCAACGCGCGCTCGCCGCGAACATTGTCGCGGCGGCGCTCGGCGCGGCTATGCTGCACGCCGAAATCGACACGACCGAACAACTGGTCGCGCTCGCCAATGCGCAAGCCGACGATACGGCGAAGCGTTACGCGCTCGGCGCGGTCTCGCATACCGACCTGCTGAACGCGCAGCAAAGCGCAGCCTCGATCGCGACCAACCTGCCGGTGCTGCGCCAGCAACTGAGCACGACCCGCCACGCGCTCGCTGTCCTGCTCGGCCGCACGCCCGACGCGGCACCGCCCGACCTCGACCTCGCGAGCCTCACGCTGCCCGCGCAGGTGCCGGTACTGGTGCCGTCCGATCTGCTGAAGTCGCGCCCCGACATCGAGGCCGCCGACGCGACGCTCAGGGCCGCCGCCGCTGACGTGGGCGCCGCGACCGCGCAGATGTTCCCGAGCATCACGCTTTCGGCAGGCCTCGGCCAGGCGGGGTTCTCGTGGCCCATGGCGACGTCGGGCGTCGGCGCGCTGTGGGCCATCGGCGCCTCGCTCACGCAGCCGATCTTCCATGGCGGCGAGCTCGTCGCGCAGCGGCGCGCGGCGCTGCAGACGTACGACGCCGCCAACGCCTCGTACCGCCAGACGGTGCTCGCGGCATTCCAGAACGTCGCCGATCAGTTGGCCTCGCTCGAACACGATGCGCAAGCGCTCGACTCGGCCAGCGCTTCCGCGCACGCCTCGGAGGGTGTGTACGACGAAACGAACGCGCGCTACCGCCTTGGCGCGGTACCTTACTACGCCGTGCGGCAGAGCGAACAGCAATGGCGCAATGCGCGCCTCGACGAGATCCGCTATCGCGGGCAGCGGCTTTCGGATACGGCGGCACTGTTCCAGGCGATGGGCAATCCGCCGACAGCGACCGCGGCGAATACGGCCACCGCCACGCGGGCTTCCACGCAGCCGGCCGCGAAGTCGGACGCGCCGCCGCCCACGCCTCCAGAGGATTAAGGCCGGCCGGCGGCGCGACATGACGTGCCGCCCAAAGCAACACGGCGCGCCCATCGGGGCGCGCCGTGCCGTCAACCGCCGAACCGCAATATCACTACTTGTTCGACTCGAACAGATTCATGATCTGCTGCTTCTCGCTCGAGCTCACATCGGGCGGCGTCATCCCGCCCGCGCCCACGCCGCCCACGGCATCGCTCGCGTTGCTCGCACCGCCCGGCGCGCCGGCCGAATCGAGGCCGATGCTCGCCACGAAACCGCTGCCCGGCGTCATGTCGCTGTAGTACAGCTCGTCGCCGATCGTCGTCAGGCCCTCGGGCATCGACGGCTCCTGCTGCGGCACGCCTTGCAGCGCCCGGCCCATGTAGTCCACCCAGATCGGCAGCGCAAGCTGCGCGCCGAATTCGCGGCTGCCGAGACTCTTCGGCTGGTCGTAGCCCATCCACGCCACGGCCACGAGCGAGCGCTGATAGCCCGCGAACCAGCCGTCCTTCGCGTCGTTGGTCGTACCGGTCTTGCCCTGCAGGTCGTCGCGATGCAGGACGTTGGTGCCCGCGCCCGTGCCCGACGTCGCCACCGAATGCAGCAGGCTGTTCATGACGTACGCGTTGCGCGCCGGGATCGTCTGCGGGGCGTTCTGGCCCGCGACGAGCGGCTGCGCGCGCAGGATCGGCTGGCCGCGCGCGTCGTCGACTTCGGCGATCAGATACGGGTTGATGCGATAGCCGCCGTTGGCGAACACGCTATAGGCGCTCGCCGACTGCAGCGGCGTGACGAGACCCGCGCCAAGCGCCATCGGCAGATACGGCGGCGTCTTGTCCGCGTCGAAACCGAAACGCTGCGTCACGTAGTCCTGTGCGTACTTCGTGCCGATGTACGACAGAATGCGGATCGACACGAGATTCTTCGACTTTTCGAGCGCGAGACGCATCGGCATCGGACCGTCGGGCTGATCGTCGTCCTTCGGCTCCCACGCGTCGCCGCCCGGCGTGCTCGGCGGGAAGTAGAGCGGCGCATCGTTGATGATGGTCGCCGGTCCGAGACCCTTCTCCAGCGAAGCCGAATAGATGAACGGCTTGAAGCTCGAACCGGGCTGGCGCCACGCCTGCGTCACGTGGTTGAACTTGTTCTTGTTGAAGTCGAACCCGCCGATCAGCGCGCGGATGGCGCCGTCCTGCGGCGTGAGCGAAACGAGCGCGCCTTCCACCTGCGGCAGTTGCGTAATCTCCCAGTCGCCCTTCGCGTTCGCGACCACGCGCACGATCGAACCCTCGCGGATGCGCAGCGCCTGCGACGCGCGCGGCGACAGCGCGGCCGCCACGAAGCGCAAGCCGTCGCCGCTCACCGTGACCGTGGTGCCGTCGAGCAACTGGGCCTTGACGGCCTTCGGGTTCGCTTCGGTCACGACCGCGGCGACGATCTCGCCGTTGTCGGGGTGGTCGGTGAGCGCGTCCTCGATGGCCTGGTCGCGGTCGTCGCCTTCGGGCGGCAGTTGCACGAAACCCTCCGGCCCGCGATAGCCGTGGCGGCGCTCGTAGGCCATCACGCCCTTGCGCACCGCGTCGTAGGCCGCTTCCTGGTCTGCCGAATCGATCGTGGTCGTCACCGTGAGGCCGCGCGTATAGGTCTCGTCCTTGTACTGCGCGTACATCATCTGGCGCACCATTTCGGCGATGTACTCGGCGTGCACGCTGTACTCGTTGCCGGCCGTCCTCGTGCGCAGCGGTTCCTTGATCGCTTCGTCGTACTGATCCTGGGTGATGTAGCCAAGATCGAGCATGCGCTTGAGGATGTATTCCTGGCGGATCTTCGCGCGGTGCGGATTGACGATCGGGTTATACGCCGACGGCGCCTTCGGCAGGCCTGCGAGCATCGCCGCTTCGGCAACCGTGATGTCCTTCAGGTTCTTGCCGAAGTACACGCGCGCCGCCGCGGAAAAGCCGTAGGCGCGCTCGCCCAGATAGATCTGGTTCATATACAGCTCGAGGATCTGATCCTTCGTGAGCGCCCGCTCGATCTTGTACGCAAGCAGCATTTCGTAGATCTTGCGCGTATAGGTCTTCTCGCTGGAGAGGAAGAAGTTGCGCGCCACCTGCATCGTGATCGTGCTCGCGCCCTGCGAGGCGCCGCCATGCATCAGGTCGGCAAAACCCGCGCGCAGGATGCCGATGAAGTCCACGCCGCCGTGCTCGTAGAAGCGGTAGTCCTCGATTGCGAGAACGGCTTTCTTCTGTATGTCGGGGATGTCCTGGAAGCGCACGAGTTGCCGGCGCTCCTCGCCGAACTCGCCGATCAGCACGTGGTCGGCCGTATAGATGCGCAGCGGCACCTTCGGCTGATAGTTCGTGAGCGCATCGAGCGACGGCAGTTGCGGCTCCATCACGACGAGCCCGTAGCCGACGATCAGCGCGCCGACGACGAGCAGCGTCGCGATCAGGCCGAAGAACCCCAGCACGATCGAGCCCAAGATCGAGCGGCGCCGCCGGCCGCCGTCGCGCGGCGCGTCGCGGCGGTCCGGCTGGTCCGGCCCGCGCGGCGGGGATCCGTTGTTGAAGGAAGGTTCCCGATCGTCGCTCGGGAAATGCGGGGAAGACGGTCGTTTAATGATAGGCATGACTGGAATGATTGGCGCGTCTGCCGCGCACCCGGCTGCGCGCGGCTTGCGCGCGCAAGGATCGTGATCATGGCGTCATGGCGCCAATTCGGCATGCGGCAGGACCGGCTCACGCCGGCCGTCGCAACGCGACCGGCAACGCCCCCGTCCGGTCGCGCGACGCGCGGTGCAGCGCACCATCGCGCAGGGTAACAGCGCATTCTAAAGAATTCCGCGCACGCCCGGACGGGGATTTTTTGTAAAAAATTCTCAAAGGACGCTTTCGAACGGCTTTCCCTACGCGGCCTACCCCGCTTTCCCGCACAAAAGACGGCTCTTTGCGCCAATTGCAACGTCCTTCGCAGAAGTTGTCGCGTCGGCGCGGCAAGGCACGTCAGAAAGCGGAAACGAGCGCGACGCGACCGGAATATTCTTGCGCGGCGCCGCGCTGCCGCGTGCGCATGCAGTCGTTGCGCATCCGCCGCTTGGCCGTATGATGGATGAACTGCTGCACGCCCCGCCCGGCCCGATACGCCCCGATACGCGATACGCGGCCGTCATCGAATAGTCACGCGCGAGCGGCCGGATGGCCGCCGCCCGGACGGGACCCGAGGTCAACCGTTGCCGACCCCTACAGCCAGCCGATCATGAACAAGCCCAGCGAACGCATCGTCGTCTTCGTCACGCCCGCGCAAAAGCGCGCCATCGCGGCCACGGCCGACGAACTCGGCATCAGCGTCAGCGAACTGATGCGCCGGGCCGTGATCGCTTTCAGCGCCACCAGCGACCAGGTGAAGGCCGCGAGCATCGTGGATCGCCTGAACGCACCGCGCGAACCCGATGCGCTTGCGCAAGTGCTGCGCCGGGCGGCGAAGCCGCAGCGCCAGAGCCGCGGCAGCCCTCTGCGCCTCGCTCCCGCTCCGACGGCGGCCGATGCCGAGGCGCTTGCCATACGCGAAGACACGGAAGCCGCTGCGCAGGACGACGCGGCGCACGATGCCGGCGCGCTGCGCCATGCTGCGAATGGCGCCTCGCCCGAGGAATTCGTGGAAGCCTCCGCTGTAGCAGCCGCGGACGCCCAGATCGGCAACGCCGCGCGCGAAATTGGCCAGGCCATCGCGCGCCTCGCCGCCGAAGCGGAGGATGCCGAAGCACCGCTTGCCGGCGCCGCCGGCCTCGAAGAGGTCGAACCGATGCAATCGCTGGGCGGCCCGTCGCCGTTCGCGCGCACGACCCATCCGCACGGCGACGCCGACGCTCGCCACGACGGACAAAACGGCGGCGCACCCGAAGACGGCAAGTTTGCGTGACCTCGCGTGACGAACGCAACGAGCGCAACAAAGCGTCCCGCTCCGGCCTGAGCCTGCGCGGAGCCGCCGGCCCTTTAAGTCCCTTTTAAGCGACCCCTGGTGTAATATCCGCGAGCGATGGCGCCGGGCGGCGCTTGCGGGAGTACAGGCAATGACTTCGCCCGTTTCGATTGCCCACTTGCAATCGGCAAAGGCGCCCCGATTTGCGCGCTGCATGCCCGGTGTGCGCAAAGCGGCGTAAGCTGGAAACAGCGCTGAAACAGGCACTGGAAGCAGCACGGACCACGACCGCAGGCGACTGCGAATCGGCCCCACGCCGCTCGACGCAAAACGCGCATGCGTGCATCTCGGCCCATCGCGGCCGATCTCAATTCACGGAGGTAATTCATGTCGCTTTTTGACTCCATTTCGCGCACGCTCAAGGGCCTCTTGAACGACGCCGCCGATTCGGTGCAAGACCCGTCGCGCGACGCCCGCCAGATCGTGCGCGAACTCGACGACAGCATCGCGAAAGCGGAGAACGCGCTCGTCGAGATCCAGGCACAGGTCGCGACGCAGCAAAGCAAGCGCGACGTGGCCGCCGACAAGGCGAAGAAATACGAAGACGGCGCGAAGCGCGCGCTGCAGTCGGGCGACGAAGCGCTTGCACGCGAGGCGCTCGGCGCCCAGAGCACGGCCGAAGCGGAGCGCGACGCGCTCGCCGCGGAACTCGCGAAGCTCGAACCGTCGGTCGATCAACTGAAGCAGCAGATCGACGACATGCGCCAGCGCCGCAACGACCTGAACGCGCGCTCGAACATCCTGCAGGCGAAGCAGCAGATCGCCCAGGCGAAGGACGTCGCCGCCACGGCGCTTGGCGGCATCGGCGGGAAGAATCTCTCCGCCGACTTCGACAAGCTCGAGGACAAGGTCTCGCTCTCCAACGCCCGCTCCGACGCGCGCCTGAACTCGGCCGACACCGCAAGCGGCAAGGCGCTCGAGGACAAGCTCGCGGCGCTGAACAAGGGTCCTTCGGTGGACGAGCGCCTCGAAGCGCTGAAAAAGCAGTTGAACACGCCGGCGCAATAACGCGCCAGCGTGGCCGGAAGCGGCCGCGCGTCATGCTCGTGCAACTCACGCGCGCGCCGCATCCTCGTTCCGATCGTCATGGAGACGGGCGTCCAATCCGCCCGGCTTGCAACATGAAAAAGTATTTCGTCGCTGCCCTCGCCTCGCTTGCGCTCGTGAGCGGCGCCGCCTTCGCGGTGCCGAGCGCCCAGCAGATCGATTCCGCCATCTCGCAGGGCGACTGGCAACGCGCGGATGCGGGCCTCGTCGAGGTCCTGCAGGCGCACCCGAACAACGCACATGCGCATTACCTCTATGCGCAGGTGCTCGACCGCGAAGGCCGCTACGCCGACGCGCTCACCCAGGTCGAGCAGGCGAAGTCGCTCGACCCGCAGTTGCGTTTCACCACGCCGCAGCACTACGCCCAGGTCGAAGCGAAGATCCGCGCCGATGCCGCGCGTGCCAGCACGACCACGAGCAGCCGCGCCGACAATGCTTTCGCGCAGCCGGCCCAGGCGGTCGCGCCGGTGCCGCAGCGTCATGGTCCGGGCATGGGCGCGTGGATCGGCATTGCTATCTTGCTGGTCGGCATCGCGCTCGTGCTGCGCTGGACGTTGCGGCGCGCGAAGTCGAACGAAGACGCGAAAGCCGGCGGCGATCGCCGCGATCAACTCAAGCGCGCAACCGACCTGCTCAACGCGGTGCGCTCGCTGAAGCTCGACGTACGGCTCTCGACGGCGCCGGGCCATGACTTGCTCGAAAAAGAAGTCGAAGGACTCGAAACGCAGTTGCGCGGCCTCGTCGAAACGCTCTCGAACAGCACCACTCCGGTAGCGCCATATCAGGTCGAGGATCTCGGACGCCAGTTCGAAAGCCTCAAGGCGCGCGCCGAAGGCCGACCCGACCCGAACGCCCAGCCTGCCGCTGCCTCGCCCTACGGCTATGGGAGCGACTCGCCCTATGCGCGCGAAGCCGATGCCGCCTTCGGCCGTCAGCCGCAGATGCCGTATCCGCCTCAACAACCGCCGCAAGTCATCGTGCAGCAGGGCGGCGGCGGGATGGGCGGCATGGGCGGGTTGCTGACCGGCGTGCTGCTGGGCGAAGCGTTGAACCAGGGCCGTGACCGCGTGATCGAGCGCGACGTCTACGTGGACGACGATGGCCGCAGAATCCCGCGCGATGACAGCGGAAACGGCGGCGGCAACGGCGTGGACCTCGGTCAGGGTTCCAATGACTGGGACGACGGTTCCGGCGGCGGCGTCGACCTCGGCAGCAATGACTCGGATGACTGGGGCAACTCTTGAGCGCTGGATGCACCCACTCCGTCTAAAAGCGCACGACAGAGTTCACAACAACGGGCTCCTCGCGGGGCCCGTTTTTCATCGAAGCGCGGCGCGCATTGCACACCGCCCTCGCAAGGAAGCCGCACATGGCAACTCAGGCTGACACGGCGCCGCGTATCGCCATCGTCGGCAGCGGCTTTGCCGGAATCGGCATGGCGATCCGCCTGCGGCGCATGGGCCTCGACTCGTTCACGATCTACGAAGCGGCCGCGGACCTCGGCGGCACCTGGCGCGATAACGCGTACCCGGGCGTCGCCTGCGATATTCCTTCGCACCTCTACTCATTTTCTTTCGAGCCCAATCCCAACTGGACGCGTGCGTTCGCACCCCAGCGGGAAATTCTCGATTATCTGCGCCACTGTGCTCGCAAATACGACGTCGAGCGATTCATCGAATATCGTTCGCACGTGAGGGCCGCGCGCTTCGACGAAACGGATGGCGTGTGGAACATCGAGATCGACCAGCACGGCTCGACGCACACCATCGTGGCGGATCTGCTGATTGCTGCGAATGGCGCGCTTTCGCGCCCTGCGCTGCCCGATCTCGCCGGACTCGAACGTTTCGAGGGCACGCTCTTTCATTCGGCGCGCTGGGACCACGGCTACGACCTCGAAGGCAAGCGCGTAGGCGTGATCGGCACCGGCGCAAGCACGATCCAGTTCGTACCGCATATCCAGCCTCATGTGGCGCAGCTCGCGGTGTTCCAGCGCACCGCGCCGTGGATCATGCCGCGGCGCGATCACGCGATCGGCGAGCGCAAGCGCGCGCTCTACCGCCGCGTGCCGTTCGCGCAGCGCGTGGCGCGTGCCGCCGTGTACTGCCAGCACGAAACGCGGGCGCTCGGCTTCATTGTCAATCTGCGGCTGCTCGAAGCACCCATGAAGTTCGCGCGCGGCTATCTCGCGCGCAAGATCGAAGACTCCGCCCTGCGCGCGAAGCTCGCACCGGACTATCTGCTCGGCTGCAAGCGCGTGCTGCTCTCGTCCGACTACTATCCGGCAATTGCGCAGCCCAACGTCGAGCTCGTCACCGACGCGATCCGCGAAGTGGTCGCCGACGGCATCGTCACGGCGGACGGCACGCACCGCCCGTTCGACGCGATCATCTGCGGCACCGGCTTTCAGGTCAACGACGTCGATGCGCCCTTTCGCGTGACCGGCGCGGACGGCGCGGATCTCGGCGAAGCGTGGCGGCGCGACGGGCCGGAGGCCTACCTTGGCGCGACCGTCGCGGGCTTTCCCAATCTCTTTCTGATCGTCGGTCCCAATACCGGACTTGGACACAACTCGATGATCTACATGATCGAGTCGCAGGTGCGCTATATCGCCGACTGCATCCGCGCGCTGCAACGCCGCGGCGCGCGAACGATGAGCGTGCGGCCCGAAGTCCAGCGCGCGTTCAACGACACGCTGCAGCGGATGCTCACGCGCACCGTCTGGCAATCGGGTTGCCACAGTTGGTATCAAACGCGGCGTGGCAAGAACACGTCGCTATGGCCGGGCTTCACCTTCGATTTCCGGCGCAGGACGCGGCGTGTGCGCGAAAGCGATTATGAGTTTGGGGGGAGCGTGTAGGTCGGCTACTGCGCTAGCCGCTATGCATCCGAGGATGCGCACCTCGGCAGAAGATTTCTTGATCTGCCCACGGTAGAAGGTAAGGCATCCCGCCCGCACTTCACGCGAAATGGGACCATTAGCCCCTGGTAACGTAAGCCTGCCTTGGGCCGCGTACTCGCCCAAGCCGCAGGCGATGAGCCGCCCGAAACATAGCAAATTTGCTAATATTATGTTTTGGACGATCACCTATTATTCAGCCCGGGTGCGGGATGAAGTTGCAGACCTCCCTGCTGGTATCCTCGCCAGCTATCTGCGCCTTCTAGAGACAATGGAAGTCCACGGCGCGAACCTGCGCATGCCGCACTCTCGATCTATGGGTGAAGGCCTGTTCGAACTGCGACCGCGTGGACCGGAGGGTATCGGACGAGTCTTCTATTGCACCCAGGTGGGCAAGCAGATCGTGGTGCTGCACTCCTTCGTCAAGAAGACGCAGGAAACGCCTGCCGGCGAACTGCGCGTCGCCCGCAAACGTATGATGGAGGTACGAAACCATGGCTAAAACTCGACCGGTACCGGCAGCCGAAGATCGCTATCACCCCGTTCCCCACGACAAGGCATTCCGCGACCGGCTAGTGGCAAAACCCGGCGTGAAGGCAGCATACGAAGCGCTCGAAGAAGAATTCACTGCGCTTGACGCCTTGCTCACCGCTCGCAGGGAGGCGGGGCTTACGCAGGCCCAGATCGCCGAGCGCATGGGCACCACGGCTTCGGCAATTTCGCGGCTCGAAGCATCGCTATCGAGCGAAAGGCACTCGCCGTCGTTGTCGACGCTGAGAAAGTACGCGGCTGCATGCGGGAAGAAGCTCGTTATTTCCTTTGCCTGAGCCGCGCGCTGCAGTCAGGCATCCCCATCACTATCCGCCCCCAAGCAGCCTCAACAGCCCCCATAAAAACCGGCACACCATCAAAATCAGTTCCCACAGCAGCACCAGTTGCTGCCAGAGCGACGCGACGGCGCCCTCGCCCAGCATGCGTTCGATCATCAGACTCCCACGGCGGGCCTCGGGCGGCCCGCGTTCCTCGATCATAGCGTCCGTCACCGGCACGCGCTCAAGTCCAAACATTACTGGCCGTTAATCATCACGGAGAGCCCGGCGTTCGCACAGCAGACCGGGCCCGAGCGATCAGGGTGATCGAAAGGAGACATTCGATGTCACGTTTGCGGTTTCGTCTGCGCGGTGCAAACCGGGCGGGCAAGTCAGCCGGTATCATCGGCGATATCGCGGCGCATGCAGGCCGCCTCGGCATGGAAATCTGCGACGTGTCCGGCCACGTCGACGAAGTCGCAGCCCGCGTCCAGCATCAGGCGGCCGTCTGCCACGCGCTGCGCGAGTCGGCCGCGCATACGCTGGCCGGCAATCACCAGATCGCCGCCGCGGCCCGCGCGATGCGCGAGGTCAGCACCGGCACGGCGGCCACCGTGCAGTCTTCCCAGCAGACCATCGACGCGTCGCTTGCCGACATCCACGGTCTCGTGGAGGGCGTCACCATCATCGAGAGCCAGATCGGCGCGCTCAAGACTGCCCTCGCGCACGTCTCGAAGGTTTCGGAAGAAATCTCGCTGATCGCGCGCCAGACCCAACTGCTCGCCCTGAATGCCGCCATCGAGGCTGCGCGCGCGGGAGAATCGGGCAAGAGCTTCGCTGTCGTGGCTTCCGAAGTGAAAAATCTCTCCGCGAAAACGGCGCAAGCCACCGGACAGATCGAACAGACGCTAGCGCAGCTCACGCAGCAAACCGAGCGGCTCATCGTCGAAGGCGCAGCGAACACCGAGCGCGCGCATCGCGTACGTTCAGGTACGCACACGATCGGTGAAGCCGTGCGAAGCACTGGCGCAGCGATCACGCAGCTCGACGACCACGCCGGTCAGATCGCCCAGTTGACCGGCGAGATCGAGGCGAAATGCGACGGACTCGAGGCGCAGGTGCAACAGATGGCGGACGGCGTGGAAGATTCGAGCCGCAATTTCGCCCAGGCGAAGGATCAGTTGGGGCGCCTGCTCGACGTCTCGGAAACGCTGATCGAGCTGAGCGCCGAAACCGGCGTCGAGACCGAAGACACGCGCTTCATCACGGCCGTGCAGCGTGCGGCCTCGCAGGTCGGCAAGCTGTTCGAGTCGGCCCTCGCGCGCGGCGACATCGGCGAAGCCGACCTCTTCGACAGCACCTATGTGCCCGTGCCGAATACCAGCCCGCAGCAGCACGTCACGCGCTTTGCGGCCTTCACCGACCGCGTACTGCCGGCGCTCATCGAGCCGTTGCTCGCCTTCGACGAGCGCGTGGCGTTTTGCGTGGCGATCGATCCACGCGGCTACATCCCGACGCACAACCGCAAGTTCTCCCAGCCGCAGGGCAACGACCCCGTCTGGAACGCCGCCCATTGCCGCAACCGGCGTATTTTCAGCGACCGCGCCGGGGTGGGCGCCGGCTCGCATACCAAGCCGTTTCTCTTGCAAACCTACCGCCGCGACATGGGCGGCGGCCAGTTTGCGCTGATGAAGGACGCCTCCGCCCCGATCTTCGTCAACGGCCGGCATTGGGGCGGCTTCCGCATGGGCTATCGGCTCTGAGGCGGATGCGGGGCGTTTTTCGCGGCAACGAAAGAAAACGGCGCGCGGCAGAACCTGCCCGCGCGCCGTTTCGCGGCACCGGAGAAGCGCCGATGCTCAGACGGCCATCGCCATGCGCTTGCGCTCGGCGCGCTGCATGAAGTAGTTGCCGAAAATCACACCGATCGTCACGACCGCGATGAACAGCGTGGCGAGGGCGTTCATCTCCGGATTCAGGCCAAGCCGCACGCGCGAGAACACCACGAGCGGCAGCGTCGTCGAGCCGGGGCCCGAGAGGAAGGCCGAGAGCACGAGGTCGTCGATCGAGAGCGTGAACGAGAGCAGCCAGCCGGCGGCGAGCGCCTGCGAGATCAGCGGCAGCGTGATGGCGAAGAACACCTTGAGCGGCGTCGCGCCGAGATCGAGCGCAGCCTCTTCGAGCGAGGGATTGAGATCCTTCACGCGCGACTGCACGATGATCGCGACGTACGAGATACACAACATCACGTGGCCGATCCAGATCGTGAACACGCCGCGTCCGGCCGGCCAGCCGAGAAGCTTGCCCATTTCCACGAAGAGCAGCAGGAGCGAGATGCCCTGGATCACCTCGGGAATCACGAGCGGCGCGTTGATCATGCCCGTGTACAGCGTGAAACCGCGAAAGCGCCCCATGCGCGCGAGCACATAGCCCGCCCACGTGCCGATCGCGACCGAGGCGAACGCCGTCATCAAACCGATCTTGAGCGAGAGCCACGCGGCCGTGATGAGCTCGTCGTCGGACAGCAGCGCCTGATACCACTTCGTCGAGAAGCGCGTCCAGACCGTCACGAGCTGCGACTCGTTGAACGAGTAGACGACCAGGCTGATGATCGGGATGTAGAGGAACGCAAAGCCGATCCCCAGCGCGATGCACTGCAGAATGCGATTGGGTTTCATCGGCCGCGGCCCTCCAGTTCCTTGGCCTGGTAGTGCTGGAACAGCGCCATCGGCACGAGCAGCAGCAGCACCATCGCACAGGTCACGGCAGAGGCCATCGGCCAGTCGGCGTTGTCGAAGAACTCGTTCCACATGACGCGGCCGATCATCAGCGTGTTCGCGCCGCCCAGCAATTCCGGAATCACGTACTCGCCCACCGCCGGGATGAACACGAGCAGACAGCCCGCGATCACGCCGTTCTTCGAAAGCGGCAGCGTGATCTCGAGGAACGCGCGCCACGGTTTCGCGCCGAGGTCGTAGGCGGCTTCGAGCAGCGTCAGGTCCATCTTCACGAGGTGCGCATAGAGCGGCATCACGAGGAACGGCAGATACGAATAGACCATGCCGATATAAACGGCCGTGTTCGTGTGATAGAGCTCGATGGGCGTATGGATGAGCCCGACCGACATCAGGAAATTATTGAGCAGTCCGTTGTTCTTGAGAATGCCGATCCAGGCGTACACGCGAATCAGGAACGAGGTCCAGAACGGCAGCATCACGCCCATCATGAGGATGTTGCGCGTGGCCGGATTCGAGCGCGCGATGTAATACGCCATCGGATAGCCGATCAGCAGGCACAGCAGCGTCGAAATCGCCGCCACGACCACCGAGTTCACATAGGTCGCGAAGTACAGGCTGTCCTGGAACAGGAACGCGTAGTGCGACAGGTCGAGCGCGACGTGCAGCACGCCGTCGGCAAACGACGTGAGTTCCGTATAGGGCGGAATGCCGAGCTGCTGGTCCGCGAAGCTGATCTTCACGACCAAGATGAACGGCACGAGGAAGAACAGCACGAGCCAGAAGAACGGCCCCGCCACGACGGCTGTGCTGCCGGTCAGATTGAAGCGCCTGACCGGCCAGCTCGCAATTTTCCTGAGCGCCGCGTTCATGACGTCAGCACCACGCCGGCCGACGCGCTCCAGCGCACATACACTTCGTCGCCCCACCCCGGCGACTCGATTTCGGAGATCGCGAGGCTCGATACGTTCGCGACCACGGTCTTGCCCGAGTCGAGCTTGACGTGATAGAGCGAGTAGCCGCCCATGTACGCGACGTTCATGATCACGCCGTGGCCCCAGTTGAACGCGCCCTCGGGCGGCTTGCGCGTGAGCGCGATGCGCTCGGGCCGCACCGAAATCGTGACGGGCATGCCGAGCGGCCCGCTGATGCCATGGCTCACGTAGAGACGCGTGGAGAGGTCCGACGACTCGACATAGACGTGATCCGGTTCGTCCTCGACGACGTTGCCGTCGAACAGATTGGTCGAGCCGATGAACTCCGCCGAGAAGCGCGTGTTCGGATACTCGTACACCTCGTTCGGCGTGCCGAGCTGGATGATCTCGCCCTCGCTCATCACGGCGAGTCGCCCCGCCATCGTCATCGCCTCTTCCTGGTCGTGCGTGACCATGATGCAGGTGACGCCGACCTTGTCGAGAATGTTGACGAGTTCGATCTGCGTGCGCTGGCGAATCTGCTTGTCGAGCGCCGACATCGGTTCGTCGAGCAGGAGCAGCTTCGGGCGCTTGACGAGCGAGCGCGCGAGCGCGACCCGCTGCTGCTGGCCGCCCGAGAGCTGATGCGGCTTGCGCTTCGCATAGCGCGACATCTGCACGAGTTCGAGCGCCGTGGCCACGCGCTCCTGCAGTTCGGCCTTCTTCACGCCTTCCTGGCGCAGCCCGAAGCCGACGTTCGACTCGACCGTCATGTGCGGGAACAGCGCGTAGGACTGGAACATCATGTTGACCGGCCGGCGATACGGCGGCAACGCGGCGAGGTCCTCGCCATCGATCAGGATCTTGCCCGACGTGACGGTTTCGAGGCCGGCCAGCATGCGCAGCAGCGTGGACTTGCCGCAGCCCGAGCTGCCGAGCAGCGCGAACAGCTCGCCCTTCTTGACCGACAGGTTGACGCCCTTGACGGCCGCCGTTTCGCCGAACTTCTTGACGACGTCGATCACCTGCACGAAGTTGTCTGCGGCGGCGGTCGACGCGGAAAAGCCCGAAGGCGGCACGCCGGTGGTTGCCGGTGCGCTCGACTGGTCACTCATGATTCTCTCTGCCCTGCCTGGTCGATGGACGGGGTTGACGAACAAAGCCCCCGGCAACCTGCCGAGGGCTCGGGGTAACGCATCAGTCCTGCGCCGCCTGCTTTAGCGGCCCGACTTGAACTCGGTCCACAGGCGCGTCTGCAGGCGCTGAATCTCAGGCGGCAGCGGCTTGAGCAGGAACAGCGTCTTCAGGACCTCGGGCGGCGGATAGACCGCCGGGTCGTTCGCGATGTCCTTGCTCACGTATTTGCGCGCTTCCGCATTGGCACTCGGGTAATAGACGGCATTCGTGATCGCCGCGTGTACCTGCGGCGTTTCGATGTAGTTGATCCACTCGAGGGCCGCTTCCTTGTCCGGCGCGTCCTTCGGGATCGCCATCACGTCGAACCAGATCGGCGCGCCGCCCTTCGGAATGTAGTACTCGATCTGGTACGGCTTCTTCGCGTCCATCGCGCGGTGCTTGGCGATCACGACGTCGCCCGACCAGCCGTAGGCGAAGCAGATGTCGCCGCCCGCGAGGTCGTTGATATAGCCCGACGAGTTGAACTGCGTGATGTACGGACGGATCTTCTTCATCATCGCGAGCGCGGCGCGATAGTCGTCCGGGTTCGTCGACATCGGATCCTTGCCGATATAGTGCAGCGCGGCCGCGAACATCTGGTCCGGCGCGTCGAGCACCGAGACGCCGCAGGTTTTCAGCTTCGAGAGGTACTCGGGCTTGAAGAGGATGTCCCAGTTGTCGAGCGGCACGTTCTTGCCGAGCAGTTGCTGCGCCTTCGTCACGTTGTACGCGAGGCCGGTCGTGCCGTACGCCCAGGGCACCACGAACTTGTTGCCCGGATCCGCGCCGGCGATCAGCGACATCAGTTGCGGATCGAGATATTTGAGGTTGGGGAGCTTCGACTTGTCGAGCGGCGCGAAGATGCCGGCGGCAATCTGCTTGCCCGCATAGTTGCTGGTCGGCACGACGATGTCGTAGCCCGAGTTGCCCGCGAGGAGCTTGGCCTGCAGCGTGTCGTCGCTGTCGTAGTTGTCGTACTTGACCTTGATGCCGGTCTGCTTCGTGAAGTTCGGAATCGTGTCGGAGGCGATGTAATCGGACCAGTTGTAGACGTTCAGTTGCGTGTCTTTCGCCACCGACGCCACCCACGGCGCCGCGCAAAGCACCAGCGCGGCCAGTCGTGCCACCACCTTTTTCTTCATTCCGTTCTCCGTCCTCGCCGGTCCCTGCCGGCCGCCTGCTTCGTGTCATGCCGCACGTGGGGCGGCTCCCCTAAGCTTCCCGAAACCTACCACCAATCATGTCGGACGACAAAAAAAACGCCAGCCTGTCGCACAAACGGGACAGGCCGGGCCGATGTTGTCCGATGACAAATCGCGCGCAATTTTAGCCGGTTCTGCGCGCGTGTCTACCAAAAAAACCGTGCGTGCTGTTTCCGTGCGACGCCTGCCGCCACAAGCCGCCGCCGGGCGGCCGGGGCGAGTGTCCGGGCGCCGGATCGATGCGCGCCGGATCGTTTTCCCTGACAAAACCTTACAACGTCTGCGGAGGTCTGTCGGAACGACGGGATGGGCTGTCGGATGGGATAACATAGCGAGGTTTTTTATCCGCGGACGGCGCGATTGGCTGCCGCTCGCGCCCCAAGGCTCCATCGATGGCATCCAATCTCCACGACCTCCCCGACAGCCCGTGCATCGGTGTGTGCTCGACCCTCTTCGACGAAGTCTGCAAAGGCTGCGGACGCACGGCCATGGAAGTCTCCAACTGGGTCTTCCTGACCGACGAGGAAAAGCGCGCGGTCTGGACGCGCATCGAGCGCGAAGGCACCGCCATGCGCTTCCACAAGGACCCGGACCGGGCCTGATTTCCTTGCGCCATAAAGAAGAACGCCGGCTCGCGACGAACCGGCGTCTTCCGGATTGACCCTACAACTCAAACCACTGTTTATCAGACCGGCGAATTGCCGATCCGGCGTTCCATCGCGACGTTGCTGCCCGTCAACTCAGGGCAAAAGCCGCCCGGTGCGCAACCGCCGGCCGCGCCACGCCGGTCAGAAGCAGTTCCAGAAGATCCCTTACGCTGCGGATCGCGTTCCCAAACGGTAACGCTTCACGGCCGCGAAAGAAGAGCCCATTCGCAATATCGCCGCGCAAAGCCGCGGCAAGACGCGTATCGATACAGAAGTGCCCGAATTTTTCGATGCCGTCGCGCAAGCCGCACACGGACAAGCATTCGAGCCCCGTGGGGCATGCCAGCTTGAGCGAGCCGATCTTCGCGCGCACGCGCGACTCGTTGCGCAGGTAGCGCTGGAGCCACGGTGTCGTCACCGCGCGCGCGGGCAAGCCCGTTACGCTCACGAATTCGACGATGTCCTCGGGTTTCGCATCCGCGAGCACGCGCTTGAAGTCGGGATGCGCGTCGCCCTCTTCCGTCACGGCGAACGGCGTGCCCACCTGGACACCGTTCGCGCCGGCCTCGAGCCACCTGCGCACGGCCTCGTGGCTATTCACGCCGCCCGCCACGATCAGCGGCACGTCTGCCCGGCCGATGCCGAGCGACGCGTACACGCCTTCGAGTTCGGCGAAGATAGCCTCGAACGAAAAGCGCTCGCTGCCCATGTCGCCGATGTCGGTCACCCCCAGGTGGCCGCCCGCATGCGCCGGATGCTCGATGACGATGGCATCGGGCAGGCGGCCTTTCTTCATCCACTTCTTGAGCACGAGCGCGACGCCGCGCGCGTCGGACAGGATCGGGACCAGCGCGATATCGACGCCCTGCGTGAGGTCCGGCAGATCGAGAGGCAGGCCGGCGCCCATCACGATCGCATCGGCGCCCTGCTCGCAGGCGACGCGGACGTAGTCCGCGTGGGCGCTGACCGCTTTCATGACATTGACCGCAATCATGCCGTTACCGCCGCTCAGCTTGCGCGCCGCGGCGATCTCGCGGGCCAGCGCGGTGAGGTTCGCGCGCGCGAGCGTATCGTGGTCGGGATGGGCCCGGCAGGCTTCGATCAGATCGGCGTGATGGTGGCGCAGATCGATGCTGGCGATGGTGCCGAGCGCGCCTTCGCGGGCGACGCTGCCCGCAAGGCGATGCGCCGAGATGCCGACCCCCATGCCGCCCTGTACGACAGGCAAAAGCCGGCGGCCTCGAATCGTGAGTGGCGCGAACGAATGAGCTGGAAACATGGTGACCTGCGTTGTTGGTTACAAACCATCAATAGTCGCGCGCCGCCGACAGACGAGCTTGCGCCATATCAATAAAAAATGCGGTCATCCGCCAAGGTGACCGCATTCATGACATCAATCAACGCACCGCGCGAAACTATTTGCGGCGCCGCCAAAATCTGCTGGACTCAGGCTTTCAGTGCCTTGAACTGCATCGACTTGTATTCGAGATATTCTTCGAGCCCGTACACGCCATTTTCGCGGCCGTGTCCCGACTGCTTGAAGCCGCCAAACGGCGCCGCCATGTTCCACGTGCCGCCGTTGATGTCGATCTGACCGGTGCGAATGCGCCGCGCCACGCGCATGGCGCGCTCGTCGCTGCCCGCCCAGACCGCGCCGCCGAGTCCGTAGAGCGAATCGTTGGCGATGGCCACGGCGTCGTCTTCGTTCTTTGCCGTGAGGATCGTAAGCACCGGTCCGAAAATTTCCTCCTGCGCGATGGCCGCGTCGCGCGGCACGCGACCGAACACGGTGGGCTTCACGAAGAAGCCCTTCGTCACTCCATCGGGCAAGCCCGTGCCGCCCGTTACGAGGTCGGCGCCGTCGTCGATGCCGCGCTCGATGTAGTGCTGCACGCGCTCCTGCTGGACCTTCGAGGCGAGCGGGCCGAGCTTCGCCTTCTCGTCGCGCGGATCGCCCACGGTGTAGGCCTCGACGGCTTCTTTCGCAAGCGCGCGCGCTTCCTCGTAGCGCGACTCGGGCACGATCATGCGCGTGTGCGCCGAGCAGGTTTGCCCCGAATTCAGGAAGCACGCGCCCACGGTACCCTTCACCGCCGCCGCGAGGTCGGCGTCGTCGAGCACGACCGAGGCCGACTTGCCGCCCAATTCGAGCGCCACGCGCTTGACCGTCGCAGAAGCCACCTCGGAGACGCGCTTGCCCGCGCGCGTCGAGCCCGTGAACGAAACCATGTCGACCTGCGGGTGGCGCGCCATCAGCTCGCCGACCACCGGGCCGTAGCCGGTCACGAGGTTGAACACCCCGGCGGGCAGGCCCGCTTCGTCGATCGCTTCGGCAAGCACGAAAGCATTGAGCGGCGCGATCTCGGACGGCTTGAGCACGACGGTGCAGCCAGCGGCGAGCGCGGCCGCGACCTTGAGCGTGATCTGGTTGAGCGGATAGTTCCACGGCGTGATGGCCGCGACCACGCCCACCGGCTCGCGCACGACGAGCGAGTTGCCCACGCGCTCCTCGTACTGGAACTCGCTTGCGAGCTTCGCGTAAGCACCCCAGTTATAGACGGGGCCGCCCACCTGGATCGCACGCGCGAGCTTGAGCGGCATGCCCACTTCGCCTGCGATGAGTTGCGCGAGCTGGTCGGTGCGGGCTTTGAGGTTGTCGGCGATCTTTTGCAGAATCGCGCCGCGCTCCACGGCGGGCGTTGCGGCCCAGCCGTCGAAGGCGGCGCGCGCGGCCGCGATGGCGGCTTCGGCATCGGCTTCGTCGCCTTCGGGAATGCGGCCCATGACGGCCTCGGTGCCCGAATCGTAAACGTCGATCGTGCCCTTGCCGTGCGGCGCGACCCATTGGCCGTTGATATAGAGCTGGTCGAACTGGTTCATGCGTGTGTCTCCTGTCTGTCGACGGCGGCTTGCGCTTTGGCGCTTACTGCCGTCTCATGCAACGCTCCGTGTCGGGGCGTCCTGGCGTCAATCTTCGCGACTTGCGACCCGGACGCGGCGGTCCCACATTCTAGCGTGGTTGACGCATACGGAAGGTATTGCGCAGATTCGAATGCCCGTTCTGGTCGCACCCTTATACTGACGCCCTCAGTCACCCACTTTCGAGCTTCATGAAACGCACCCTGTTCTGCCTCGTTGCTGGCCTTGCGCCGCTGTTCGCCCACGCCGGCTGCGAGAACAACCTCCAGAAGTGGACCGCGCAACTGCATCCGGGCCGCACGCTCGATGCGGATCACGCAGCGTGCAAGGTCTGGCCCGCCAATGAGGCGCTGACGATCGCAGCATTGCCGTTGCCGCAGAAAGACAACAGCGACGACGAAGGCACCGACGACCTCGAAGTCCTGGTCGCCGACACGGCAACAGGCGCGATCGTCGCGCATCAGTTCCAGCAGTCGGCAATTTCCTATGACGCCGTTCGATTTTCCGGTCTGGCGCTCGACACGGCGCGCTATCAACTTACGCCGCAGAACCGCGCATTCGGTGTGCGCGTGACGCACGAAGGCCCATCGCGCATCGCTCCGTTCGAGCAAACGGCACTGAGTCTGTACGTGGTCGACGGTCAAAGCCTGCGTACGGTCCTCGATCGTCTGATCGTGGAAAACTCGGGCGGCGATTGGGACGGCAACTGCGCCGGCACGTTCAACAATACGACGCGCACACTCGACCTCGGTCCCGCAGGCAAAGAAGGCTACGCGGCGCTGAAGGGCACGGAGAAGTCCTCCGATACCGTCAACACGGTCCGCAACGGCGATTGCAAGGACGACACGAAGGCGGCAAAACGCACGAGCTTCACGCTGGAGTACCGCAATGGCAAATACGACCTGCCCAAGGACATGCAGTACACCGACTGAACGTCCCGCGCCGCGCTCCAAAAAAAACGGGCGACGCTTGATGCGTCGCCCCGTTTTCATTTCACGCTTCGATCAGAGATCGGAACTCAATGCAGCCCCTGGCTCGCAAGGAAGTCCTCGTAGTTGCCGCTGTAATCGTTGATCTTGCCGTCGGTCTTGACCTCGATGATGCGATTGGCCAGGCCGTTCACGAACTCGCGGTCGTGCGACACGAAAACCAGCGTGCCTTCGAATTTTTCGAGCGCGATCTGCAGCGACTCGATCGATTCCATGTCCATGTGGTTGGTCGGCTCGTCCATCAGCAGCACGTTGTGGCGGCCCAGCATCAGCTTGCCCCAGATCATGCGGCCCTTCTCGCCCCCCGAAAGCACCTTCACCGATTTCTTGATGTCGTCGGCATTGAAGAGCAGACGGCCCAGCGTGCCGCGCACGGACTGTTCGTCGTCGCCTTCCTGACGGTACTGGTCGATCCAGTCCATCAGCGTGACGTCGGCCGGAAACTCTTCGTACGTATCCTGCGGCATGTAGCCGATGTTCGCGTTTTCTGCCCACTTCACCGTGCCGTTATCGACCGCGAGGTTGCCGAGCAGCGAGCGCAGCAGCGTCGTCTTGCCCGCGCCGTTCTCGCCGATGATCGCGATGCGCTCGCCCGGCTGCACGCTGAGGCTGAACTTGTTGAAGATGCGGCGCTCGTACGTTTTCGTGATCTCTTCCGCCACCACGACGATGTTGTGCAGCTTCTTCTCGAACTCGAAACGGATGAACGGGTTCTGGCGCGACGAGGGCTTGAATTCCTCGATCTTGATCTTGTCGATCATCTTCAGACGGCTGGTGGCCTGGCGCGCCTTCGACTTGTTCGCCGAGAAGCGGCGCACGAAGTCCTGCAGGTCGGCCACGCGCTCCTTCGCCTTCGCGTTCGCCGCGGCCTGGCGCTCGCGCGCCTGCGCCGAAGCGAGCATGTAGTCGTCGTAGTTGCCCGGGTAGACCTTCAGCGTGCCGTAGTCCATGTCCGCCATGTGCGTGCAGACCTGGTTCAGGAAGTGTCGATCGTGGGAAATGATGATCATGGTCGAGTTGTACTCGTTCAGAACATCTTCCAGCCAGCGGATCGAGTTGATGTCGAGGTTGTTGGTCGGCTCGTCGAGCAGCAGCACGTCCGGCTTCGAGAATAGCGCCTGCGCGAGCAGCACGCGCAGCTTCCAGCCCGGCGCCACGGCGCTCATCGAGCCTTGATGGAATTCCGTGCCGATGCCGATGCCGAGCAGCAGCTCGCCCGCCCGCGCCTCGGCCGTATAGCCGTCGTACTCGGCGAACTTCGTCTCCAGCTCGGCGGCATGCATGTAGTCGTCGTCGGTCGCCTCGGGGTTCGCGTAGATCGCGTCGCGTTCGGTCATCGCGGCCCACATTTCGGTGTGGCCCATCATGACGACGTCGAGCACGCGCACGTCTTCATACGCGAACTGGTCCTGGCGCAGCTTGCCCAGACGCACGTTCGGCTCCAGGATGACGTTGCCCGAGCTCTGCTCGAGGTCGCTGCCCAGGATCTTCATGAACGTGGACTTGCCGCAACCGTTCGCGCCGATCAGGCCATAGCGGTTGCCTTCGCCGAATTTGACCGAGATGTTCTCGAACAAGGGCTTCGGCCCGAATTGCATGGTGATGTTGGCGGTAGAGAGCACAGCGCGTCCCGGAAAGTAGAGCGAGAAAAACCTGTAATTTTATCAGGTTATGTCAGTTCGCGGGCGAGTGCCAGCCGGCGCGGGAGCACGGCCGGCGGCGGCTCGGAGCGTGGCCCGGGGTCGGATCGCGTCCGGCCGCTCGTGCCCCTCGCCCGTCACTGCGGCATGCTGCCCCCTTCGGGGGTGGGGCCAGCCTAAGCGCTAAAGCGCTAAGGCTGGCCGACACGTGGCGTCTGCAACACGTCGATGAAACCCGAGAAGTCGGCCTCCCCGAGCCCCATTGCCGCGCTGAGCCGCAGGAGTTGCTGGACCGTGCCGGAAACCGGCATCGGTGTGCCGGTTTGCTGGGCAGCGGCGGCCACCGTATCCACGTCCTTCTGGAACGTCTTCAGCGCGCCGATCGGTGCGAGCCCGTCCTGCGTCATGCGCGGCACGAAGGTACGCAGCAGGACCGAGTCGGCCCAGCCGCCCGCGAGCGCCTCGGGCAGCTTCGCGGCGTCGATGCCGCTGCGCCGCGCGAGGCTCACGGCCTCGGCAATGGCGGCCACCGTCGCCGTGACGATCGCCTGATTGCAAAGCTTGGTCGTCTGGCCCGTGCCCACGGCGCCCATGTGGGTCACGCGCGCCGCGTAGGCGGCGAGGATCGGCGCCACGGCCGCGACGTCGGCCTCCGCGCCGCCCGCCATGATCGCGAGGGTGCCGGCCTGGGCACCGCCCACGCCGCCGGAAACCGGCGCGTCGACCCAGCCCACGCCGAGCGCCGCCGCCCGCGCCGCAAGCGCGCGCGTGGCCTCCGGCGGAATGCTCGAATGATCGACGATGCGGCGCACACGCGGGCGCCCGGCCGGGCCAGCGCGCTCGTCGAGCAGCCCGCCCGGGCCGAACACCACGGATTCGACCGCCGCGGCGTCGGCCACGCACAGCAGCACGACGTCGGCGACCTGCGCCATCTCGCGCGGCGTGGCCGCGACCCGCGCGCCGTCGGCAGCCAGCGCCTCGGCCTTCGCGGGCGTCCGGTTCCAGACCCGCACCGCGTGGCCCGCGCGCAGCAGATGGCGGATCATCGGCGCGCCCATCAGCCCCGGTCCGCAAAATCCCAGTTCCTGCCTGTCCATCGTTTCGCTGTCTCCTCTGCTTCGCTGGCCGCTTGCCTGCGCGCCGGAGCGCCATGATACCGGCCCGCGATTGCCTATACTCGACTGATACCCACCTTAACCCGCCGCGAGGAGACACCGCGATGAACGACCACGTCTACAAGCAGATCGAACTCACCGGATCGTCCACGGAATCGAGCGACGACGCCGTTCGTTGCGCGATCGCGCGCGCCTCGAAGACGCTGCGCCACCTGCACTGGTTCGAGGTGACGGAGACGCGCGGCCTCATCGAGGACGACAAGATCACGCGCTGGCAGGTCACGATCAAGGTGGGGCTGCGCATCGACGATTGATGCACGTCGCGCCCGGCTGCCCTCGCACGACAGACATCCGCCCGATACAGACAAAGCGGCCGCGCAAGCCCGAAGGCTTTGCGCGGCCGCGCGGTGCCTGCCGACGTCCGCAGAACTTACTTCGGCAGCGAACCGTCCACGCCTTCCACGTACCAGTTCAGGCGTTGCAATTCCGGGTCGGTCAGCGCCTTGCCGGCCGGCACCTTGACGGCGCCCGTCTGGTCCTTGATCGGGCCCGTGAAGACATCCCACTTGCCGCTTGCGATCGCCTCGCGCTTCGCGGCGACGGCCTTCACGGCGTCGGCGGAGAGTTCGGTCGTGTTCACATCGCCCAGATCGACAGCCTTCTGCGGAATGCCCCACCACACCGGGTCGTTCTTCCACTTGCCGTCCAGCACCTGCTGGATCGCGGCCACGTAGTACACGCCCCAGTTGCCCTCCACCGAGCCCAGATGCGCATGCGGACCGAATTTCGCCATGTTCGAGTCCCAGCCGAACGCGTGGACGTGCTTCTCTTCAGCCGTCGCGAGCGTCGCGCTCGAATCGGTGTTCTGCAGCAGCACGTCGGCGCCCTGGCCGATCAGCGTCTCGGCCGCCTGCTTCTCCTTGCCCGGATCGAACCAACTGTTGATCCAGATGACCTTCGTGTGGACCTTCGGATTCACCGAGCGCGCGCCGAGCGTATACGCGTTGATGTTGCGCACCACCTCGGGAATCGGCACCGAAGCCACGAAGCCGAGCGTGTTCGTCTTCGTCGCATAGCCGGCCGCGACGCCCGCGAGATAGGCGCCCTGGTACATACGCACGTCATAGGTGCCGAAGTTCGGCGCCTTCTTGTAGCCCGTCGCGTGCAGGAACACGGTGTCGGGGAAGTCCTTCGCCACCTTCAGCTCGAAGTCCTGATAGCCGAAGCTCGAACCGAAGATGATCTTGTTGCCCTTGCTCGCCAGATCGCGGAACACGCGCTCGGAGTCGGCCGACTCGGGCACGTTCTCGATACGCGTGATCTTGATCTTGTCGCCGAACTTCGCCTCGGCCATCTTGGAGCCCTGATCGTGCGCGTAGGTCCAGCCGGCATCGCCCGGATTGCCGAGATAGACGAACGCGACGCCCGGCACGTCGGCGGCCTGCGCCGGCGCGACGAGCGTCGCCGTGGCGCACGCGGCGGCGACGGCAAAGGCGGTCAGGATGGTTTTTTGCATCGTGGATCTCCTGTCGTGGATGGGAAAACTAGGGTTATGCGGCCCCGCCTAGGCGGCCCCGAAGAACGGCTTGCCGAGCGAAGCCGGCGCATTGAGCCGGATCGTGTTCGGATTGCGAGAAATAAGCACGAGCACGACGATGGTCGCCACGTACGGCAGCATCGCGAGAAACTGCGTCGGCACCGGCACGCCCACGGCCTGCGCATAGAACTGCAGGCCCGTGACCGCGCCGAACAGCAGCGCGCCGATCAGCAGGCGTCCCGGCCGCCACGTCGCGAACACGACGAGCGCGAGTGCGATCCAGCCGCGGCCGGCCGTGATCTGCTCTTGCCAGAGGTGCAGTTGCACGATCGAGTAGTAGCCGCCGGCGAGCCCCGACATGGCGCCGCCGAAGAGCGTCGCGCCGTAGCGCACGCCGATCACCGGAAAACCCACCGAGTGGGCGACCTGCGGCGACTCGCCGACCGAGCGCAGCACGAGCCCCGCGCGCGTGCGATAGAGGAACCAGCCGACGACGGCAAACATGAGGAATGCGAGGTAATCGACGGGCGTGTTGCTGAAGAGCGCGGGACCGAGCACGGGCAGATGCGAGAGCCCGGGAATCGGCCATGCGGCGATGGTCGCCGCATTGGCGGCCGAACTATAAGGTTTGCCGACATACGCCGAGAGCCCGACGCCGAAGATCGTGAGCGAGAGCCCGGTGGCGACCTGGTTCGCGAGCATCGTCAGCGTGAGAAAGCCGAAGAGCAGCGCCATCGCCATGCCCGCCGCGATCCCGGCGATAAGACCGAGCCACGGATTGCCCGTGATCGTCGTAACGGCGTAGCCGGAAACGGCGCCCATCAGCATCATCCCCTCTACGCCGAGGTTGAGCACACCCGACTTTTCGGTGACGAGTTCGCCCACGCCCGCGAACATGAGCGGGATGGCGGCGGTGACGGCGCTCGATGCGAGCGAACTGGCTTGCTGGATATCCATGTTGTTTTGCTTGAATCCGGAAATCGGGAGTCAGTGGCCCGCCGCGACCGCATGACGGCGGCGCACGCGGTAGTTCACGAAGAGATCGGCGCCGAGCAGGCAGAACAGCAGCAGCCCCTGGAACACGCCCGAAAGCGCCTGCGGCAACTGCAACGAAGTCTGCACCGCCTCGCCGCCGAGATAGAGCAGCGCCATCAGGAGGCTGGCCAGCGCGATACCCAGCGGATGCAGGCGCCCGACGAACGCCACGATGATGGCCGTGAAGCCGTAGCCCGGCGACCACGTTGCCTGGAGCTGGCCGATCGGGCCCGCGATCTCGCCCATGCCAGCCAGTCCCGCGAGACCGCCGGAGAGCAGGAGCGAGATCCAGATCGTCTTCTTCTCCGAGAAGCCGGCATAGCGTGCGGCGAGCGGCGCGAGCCCGCCCACGTTCATGCGGTAGCCCGCGAAGCTGCGGCGCATGAAGAGCCAGACGAGCGGAATGGCCACGAGCGTGAGGAAGATCGACGCGTTCAGGCGCGTGCCGCGCAGCCAGTGGATGCGCCAGTCGCCGCCGAAGGTCGGATAGAGCGCGTCGCCGCTGAACATCTCCGAAAGCGGAAAGTTCATGCCGTTCGGATCGCGCCACGGGCCGCTCACGAGCCAGATCAGGAGCTGCGTGGCGACGTAGGTGAGCATCAGGCTCGTGAGGATTTCATTCGTGTTGAAGCGGCTCTTGAGCCAGGCGGGAATCGCGGCCCAGGCCATGCCGCCCAGCACGCCGGCGAGCATCATGAGGAACAGGATCCACCAGCCCGTGGACTGGTCGAAGTAGATCGCCACGCCGCTCGCCGCAATGCCGCCCAGCACCATCTGCCCTTCCGCGCCGATGTTCCAGATGTTCGCGCGGTAGCCGGCCGCGAGGCCGAGCGCAATGAGGCACAGCGGCGAGGCCTTGAGCAGCAGTTCGGACCAGCCGTTGACGCTCGACAGCGGCTCGATGAAGAAGGCGACCATGGCCTGCACGGGATCGCGCCCGACGAGGCCGAAGATCAGGAAGCCGATCGCGAGCGTGAGCAGCGCGGCGATCAGCGGCACGGCAATGCGCACCGTGCGGGACGGCGCCGTTCGGGCTTCGAGTCGGTACGGAAAAATCATGATGGTGGGGTCGATCCGGGTAGCGTGGTTCGGGGTTGCCGATATGCGACGAGCCGCGCGCGTCAGGCGTGGGCCGCGGGTCCTGGCGCGGCCTCGGGCGGCGGCCCGCCGCCGCCTGCTTGAGCCGCGCGTTCGCCGAAGAGCCCCGCCATCCAGCGCCCGATCTCCTCGGCATTGGTCTCGCCGGTGAGCCGCGCGGGCGAGAGCCGCCCGCCCGCGAGCACCGCGATGCGGTCGCAGATGTCGAAGAGTTCTTCCAGTTCCTCGGAGATCACGAGGATCGCCACGCCGCGCGCCGAAAGATCGAGGAGCTGCTGCCGGATGAAGGCAGCCGCGCCGACGTCCACGCCCCATGTGGGCTGAGCGACCACGAGCAGCTTCGGCGCCTGCAGGATCTCGCGGCCGACGATGAACTTCTGCAGATTCCCGCCCGAGAGGCTTTGGGCAAGCGCGTCGGGACCGCCGCAGCGCACGTCGAACGCGCCGATGCAGCGCTCGGCGAACGCTCGCATCGCGCCCGTCTTGAGCCACCCGGAACGCACCATGCCCTCGCGATACGCAGTGAGCAAGGCGTTCTCCGAGAGCGACATGGCCGGCACCGCGCCGCGCCCCAGACGCTCCTCGGGCACGAACGCGAAGCCGAGCGCACGCCGCGCGGCTGCGGAGAGCCGGCCCGCGGGCTTGCCGCAAATCGTCACGGCGTCGGCGGCCACGCCGTGGCGCGCGGTCTGCGCCTCGCCCGAGAGCGCGGCGAGCAGCTCCGCCTGGCCGTTGCCCGACACGCCCGCAATGCCGAAGATCTCGCCCGCATGCACGCCGAACGACACATCGGTCAGCGAGGTGCCGAACGGATCGTCGCTCGGCATCGAGAGATGCTTCACGTCCAGCAGCACTTCGCCCGGCTGATGCGTGCGGCGCGTGTAGTCGGGCAACTCGTGTCCCACCATCAGTCGCGCAAGCGACGCATGGGTCTCTTCGCGCGGCGTCACATTGCCCGTCACCTTGCCACCGCGCAACACCGTGGCCGTGTCGCAGAGCTCCTGGATTTCGTCGAGCTTGTGGCTGATGTACAGAATGCTGCAACCCTCCGCCGCGAGCCGGCGCAGCGTGCCGAACAGCTTGCGCACGGCCTGCGGCGTGAGCACCGAGGTCGGCTCGTCCATGATCAGGAGGCGCGGGTTCTGCAGCAGGCAGCGCACGATCTCCACGCGCTGGCGTTCGCCCACCGTGAGGCTGTGGACGTGACGCTGCGGGTCGACGTCGAGTCCGTATTGCGCCGAGACCTCGCGGATGCGCTTGCCGAGCGTCTTCAGGTCGAACGGCTCGTCGAGCGAGAGCGCGATGTTTTCGCCGACCGTCAGCGTCTCGAAGAGCGAGAAGTGCTGGAACACCATGCCGATGCCGAGCTTGCGCGCGGCCGCCGGGCTCGCGATCTCGACGAGTTGCCCTTCCCAGCGGATCTCGCCGGCGTCCGGGCGCACCGCGCCGTAGACGATCTTCATGAGCGTGCTCTTGCCCGCGCCATTCTCGCCAAGCAGCGCGTGAATCTCGCCGGGCGCGACCGTGAGCGTGACGTCGTCGTTGGCGCGCACGGCCGGGTACTGCTTCGTGATGCCCGAGAGCGCGAGACGCGGCACCGGCGTGCCCGCGCCCGCCGTTTGCCCCGTGCTGTGCCGCGCAGTTTGCCCAGTAGAAGATTCGCCCATCGAGGTTCCGTCGTAGTACGTTATGGGTGTTACGTGTTCCGCATTCGTGCCAGGCACTGCGGACCTGCCTTGTTGCACCGCATCAGCGGCACTGCGCGGGGTGACGATAACCCGTAAGCCGCGCGTGAGTCGAGCCGCCAAAAATCCGTCTGAGCCGCGCCACACGGCGCTTCTCGGGAAAGCCTCCCTTGACGGCCCCCTCAGTTCATATTAAAAACCATATACCCACAAAGCCCGACGATCAGCCAGAACATATAATCCGGAGAGTTCATGAGTCAGCAACGCGAGGCGATCGACACGTATCTATTGCGCGTCTTGCACACCCTCTTGATGGAGCGCAGCGTCACGCGCGCAGCCGTCAAGCTCAATCAGTCGCAGCCCGCGATCAGCGCGGCGCTGCGCCGCCTGCGCGACATCACCGGCGACCCGCTGCTGGTGCGCGGCAAGTCCGGCATGGTGCCCACCGAATACGGGCTGCGCCTGCTCGAACCGGTGCAGAACGCGCTGCGCGAAATCGAGCGCATCCGCTTCCAGCAGCACAATTTCGATCCCGCGACGTCGATCCGCTGCTACCGCATCGGCTGCCCCGACTACCTGAACGTCCTGTTCGTGCCGACCGTGGTGGAGCGCTTCCGCCAGGCCGCGCCCAACGCGACGCTCGAATTCCACTCGCTCGGCCCCGCCTTCGACTATGAACTCGCGCTCGAAGAAGGCAAGCTCGACATCGTCATCGGCAACTGGCCCGAGCCGCCCGAGCAGTTGCACCTCTCGAACCTGTTCGTCGACCAGATCGTCTGCCTGATGAACAGCACGCACCCGTTCGCCAAGCGCGGCGGGCTCACGCTCGACCAGTACCTGAACGCGCCGCACCTGGCGCCCACGCCCTACTCGGTCGGCCAGCGCGGCGCCATCGACGTCCATCTCGCGCGCGAGCGCCTCAAGCGCCACGTGGTCGTCACGCTGCCGTACTTCAATCTGGCGCCCTACGTGCTCGTCAAGTCGGACCTCGTGTTCACGACCACGCGCCTCTTCGCCGATCACTACGCGCGCTTCCTGCCGCTCACGGTCGTCCCCGCGCCGCTCGATTTCCCGCCGATGCAGTACTACCAGTTGTGGCACGAACGCTGTCATTACTCCGACGAAGTACGCTGGTTGCGCAGCCTCGTCGCCGAAGCGACGAAGACGCTGATCGACAAACCCTGACCTTCGCGCGGCCGGGCAGCCACGCCGCCCGCCGCCTGCTTTTTTGCGGCCCGGCTGTGCGGCCCGGCTTTAGGCCTACCGTGCCGACTGAACGAGCTGCGCCGCGAGCCAGTTGTGCCGCTCGATGACGGGTCCGAGTTCGACCGTCTGCAGCATGCCCTCCTTCACGACGACCCGCCCGCCGATCACCGAAAGCGCGACCTGCGACGGCGCGCAGAACACGAGCGCCGCCACGGGATCGTGCAGCGCGCCGGCGAACTGCGGCTGGCGCAGGTCGAACGCGACAAAGTCCGCCGCCATGCCCGGTGCCAGCGCGCCGATATCGTCGCGGCCGAGCACCTGGGCGCCGCCTAGCGTCGCGATTTCGAGCGCTTCGCGCGCCGTCATCGCATCGGGCCCGAAGCCCACGCGCGCGAGCAGCATCGCCTGGCGGGCCTCCGCCATCATCTGCGCGCCGTCGTTCGACGCCGAGCCGTCCACGCCGAGCCCCACCGGCACGCCGGCGAGCCGCATCTTCCTGACGGGCGCGATGCCCGAAGCGAGCCGCATGTTCGAGCACGGGCAATGCGCGACGCCCGTGCCGGTGCGCCCGAAGAGGCCGATGCCGTGCTCGTCGAGCTGCACGCAGTGCGCGTGCCAGACGTCGCGGCCCACCCAGCCCAAATCCTCGGCATACTCGGCCGGTGTCATGCCGAACTTCTCGCGGCTGTAGGCAATGTCGTTGACGTTCTCCGCGAGATGCGTGTGCAGGGAAACGCCGTAGTGGCGCGCCAGCGTCGCCGATTCGCGCATCAGGTCGCGGCTCACCGAGAACGGCGAGCACGGCGCCACCACGACGCGCAGCATCGCGTAGCGGCCCTCGTCGTGATACGTCTCGATGAGGCGCTGGGTGTCGGCCAGAATCGCGTCCTCGGTCTCGACGACCGAATCGGGCGGCAGGCCGCCGTCCTTCTGGCCGACGCTCATGCTGCCGCGGCTCGCGTGAAAACGCATGCCGATCTGCTGCGCGGCGCGGATGCTGTCGTCGAGACGGCTGCCGTTCGGATAGATGTAGAGGTGATCGCTCGAAGTCGTGCAGCCCGAAAGCAGTAGTTCGGCCATGGCCGTGAGCGTCGAGACCTCGATCATCTCGGGCGTGAGGTTCGCCCAGACCTTGTAGAGATTCGTGAGCCAGCCGAAAAGCTCGGCGTCCTGCGCGGCGGGCACGGCGCGCGTGAGGCTCTGGTACATGTGGTGGTGCGTGTTGACGAGTCCCGGCATCACGAGATGCCCGCTCAGGTCGAGCACTTCGTCGGCGGTGGCGGGCAGTTCGTCCGCCGCGCCGACCGCGACGATCCGGTTGTCCTCCACGTAGAGGCCGCCGCCGCGGATCTCGCGCCGCGCGCCATCCATCGTCACCAGCACATCGGCGTTCCTGACCAGCAGCGTCCTGCCGCGGCTTTTCTCGAGTGTGCGTTCCATCGTGTCTGTTCGCTCCGTCATTCGTACGTATCCGTGCCGCGGTGCAAGTTCTGCCCGCGGCATGTGAATCAGACGTCCGTGCCGCACACGCCAGCGATTCCGGGTGCCCGGGTGCCGACGCGTCCCGAACATGGACGCCGCTGGCCCGGTTACCCGGCATCATCGCCGTCTTCGGGACGCGCAGCACGCGCTGCGCATGTCCGCTACCTTCCCTGGCCAAAATTTCGCTGACAATTCACGCAGGCGCGATACCCGGATTCAGCGCAGCCATATAAAGGTCGAATTTTGGCGCCGGTACGATGACCGGGAGCGGTTTTTTGCGCCGCAAAACCAGGGCGAACCCTCCCCCGGTGCCGGCCGGAAACGCTGCTGCGGCGCGGCTCTCATGCTGCGGGCATTATCTTTCTTATCGGTCATGCGCTGAAGCCTCGATCGTTCTTAAAATGCGGTCACGGCGCTCGCTTCGATCCGCCGACGGGTATGTAGCCACTGCTGATGTGGAGCCTCGATCCGCCGCCATGCTGCATGGGATGGGATCGGATCGGGCTACCGCTGAAATTTCGCGCATTTATCACAAGCAAGACACAAGGAAACTGCGAATGGGCAAGCTCACTACCCATGTGCTCGACACGGCCAACGGCCGTCCCGGCTCGGGCATCAAGGTCGAACTCTTTGCGCTCTCGGGCGATACGCGCCGCGCGCTGAAAACCGTCACGACGAACCATGACGGCCGTTGCGACGAGCCGCTGCTCGAAGGTGCCTCGCTCGCCACGGGCGAATACGAACTCGTGTTCCACGCGGGCGACTACTTCGCCTCGCTCGGCACGAAGGTGCCGGAGCCGCGCTTCGTCGACCGCGTGGTGCTGCGCTTCGGCATTGCCGACACGGCCGCCCACTACCACGTGCCGCTGCTCGTCTCGCCGTGGTCGTACAGCACGTACCGCGGCAGCTGAAGCCCGGCGACGCCCGCAAACCCAACAATAATTCCCGGACATCAAGGACCGGCGGCGCCTGGGTAAAGGCGCCGGACCCCGCAGTCCGCGCGTAGCGCCCTGGGGCTTACGCGCGCAACGATTCAGGAGTGGAGGAGTTTCATGGAAGGCTTTATCACCGACTGGCTGAACCTCGCATTGCGCTGGTTCCACGTCATCGCCGCGATCGCATGGATCGGCGAATCGTTCTACTTCGTCGCGCTCGACAACAGCCTCAAACCGCCTACGGACCCGAACCAGCGCCGTCGCGGCGTGTTTGGCGAGCTGTGGCACGTGCACGGCGGCGGCTTCTACAACATGCAGAAGTACACTGTCGCGCCGCCCGAAATGCCCGACGACCTGCACTGGTCGAAGTGGCCGTCGTACACGACGTGGCTCTCCGGCGCGTCGCTCTTCACGGTGCTCTACCTGTTCGCGCCGAACACCTATCTGATCGACAAGACCGTGCTCGACATGGGCCCGGTCGTCGCGGTCTTCTCGGCGCTTGGCTTCCTCGCCGCGGGCTGGATCGTCTACGACTCGCTGTGCCGCCTGCTCGGCACGAAAGACAAGCTGCTCGGCGTGTGCGTGGGCATCTACGTGGTGATCGCCGCGTACCTCGCCTGCCACATCTTCTCGGGCCGCGCCGCGTATCTGATCATGGGTGCGATGCTCGCCACGATCATGTCGGCGAACGTGTTCTTCGTCATCATCCCCGGCCAGCGCAAGATGGTCGACGCGATGCTCAAGGGCCAGGAACCGAACCCGATCTACGGCAAGCGCGGCAAGCAGCGTTCGGTGCACAACACCTACTTCACGCTGCCGGTGGTATTCGCGATGCTGTCGAACCACTACGCGATGACCTATGCGCACGAGTACAACTGGGCCATTCTCGTCGTGATCATGCTGGCCGGCGCGCTGATCCGCCAGTTCTTCGTGATGCGCCACCGCGGCCACGTGCTCTGGTATCTGCCGCTCGGCGGCGTCGCGCTGATGTTCGTCGCGCTCGTCTGGACGCTGCCGCGCCCGGTCGTGCCGCAGGCCGAAGCCGCGAACGCCCCGACGCTGAAGGTCGGCGACATCCAGCCGATCCTGCAGGCCCGCTGCGCGGCGTGCCACTCGGCACACCCGACGTTGATGGGCGCGGCGCCCGCAGGCGTGATGTTCGATACGCCGGACGAGATTTCGCAGAACGCCCAGCGCATTTACCAGCAAGCCGTGCAGATGAAGGCGATGCCGCTGGGCAATGTCACGCATATGACCGATGACGAGCGGCAGAAGCTTGCTGCGTGGTTTGACGGTGGTGCGCAGAAGTAAAGACCGTACGCGGCACGTGAGATGTCCCTCGCGCGCCGTGCGGAAATCGAAGGCCCGAAGCGCATCGCGCTTCGGGCTTTTTTGTTGTGTCGGCCTCGACCGCTTTGCCCGATCCACGTACCGGTGTTGCGTCGGCCGCCGTATTCTGGTCGGCACCCGTGCTGTTGACGCTATCTCATTACGCGGCACATAGCACGGCATATTGATGAGCCCGGTTTCGCACAGGTCAGGCTCACTACATCGGCTTGCAATCTGAGCGGGGCAAGCACGGTTTCGTAACGCGCCTGAGTCAGAGCGCGACGGTTCGAATAAAGAGTATCCGCCGCGCACTGCTACGAATCGCGGTTAAGAAGCGGGAAGTACACGCCTCAAATGCAAAAAAGCCACGGCCTGGTGAGCCGTGGCTTGATTTTTCATTGCGCTCTTCGCGCAACACGCGGACTTCAGCCCTGTGCGGCGCGCATCGCCTCTTCAGTCAGCCAGAGCGACTCCGGCAGATCCTGCTCGTTGAGATTGAGCCCATCGCCGCCGCGATCGACGACGATAAAGTCGCTCACCTCGTCGAGTGCGATCAGCGGATGGTGCCAGACGCCCTTCGCGTAATTCACGCCCTGCCAGCCGTGCGAAACGAACGCGCGAATCTTCGAGACATCGAGGTCGCCCGCCGGCGCCACGACCACGAGATACGGCCGGTCGTTGAGCGGCACGAACGCCTGGCTGCCAAGCGGATGGCGTTCCAGCATCTTCACTTCGAACGGCAGCACGCGCGGCTGCCCCCGGAACAGATTGACGAGCGTGCGCCCACCCTCGTCCGTCACGTCCACCTCCGCCAGATCGTGATAGCGGATCGTCGTACCGAGGTTGATCGGAATCTGTTTCGCGCCTTCGAGTTCGATCACATCGCCAAACGGTGCGAACGTTTCGCGCGTGAGCGGCTCGATGGCCAGCGTCGTTCTGGTGTCGCTCATGATGGCCTCGCTGCCGGCGTTCAAGCCAGCGTGCCCCACAAACGCAGGCGCGACACGCCGCCGTCGGGGATGATGTTCAGGCGCACGTGCGTGACCGGGCCAATCGCAGCCAGTTCGCTTTCGAAGTAATGCTGGTTATCCATCTGCAGCTTCTGCTCGCCGAGCAGCACCGGCCAGAACATGGCCTGGGTGACGAGCGAGCTGTCCGTGCCGCCCGTCACGCGCGCGGCCTGGATCGAGCAGCGGTCCGGATAGTTGCCCTTGAAGTGGCACGTATCGACTTCGATCTTCTTGATGATGCCCGGCTGCGCGAGCGCGATGATCGCCCAGTCGTTGCCCGGCTCGCGGCGGCGGCGCGTTTCCCAGCCGTCGCCCATGTTCACGCCGCGGCCCGGCATCAGGATGTTTGAAGCGACGCCGAAGTGCTGGTTGTTCGCCGCGACCACGTACGCGCCGTTCTCCATCGCTGCGAGGTCGAAGAGCTCGGTGCGGCTCGCGCCGTTCCAGTCCATTTGGGGCTGGCCGTAGACGCGCAGGCGCGCGATGCCGCCGTCGGGATAGATGTTCACGCGCAGGTGCGTGTACGGCTTGTCGCTCGCGACTTCGACGTAGTGGTGGCTGTTGCCGTTGAGCGACGTGGACGGCACGATCTCGGTCCACTGCGTGGCAGCGCCCGGCGCACCTTCCGGCACGTAGGCGCCTTCCACCGAAGCCGCAGGCGGATAATTGCCCGTGAAGTGGCTGGTGTCGAGGTCGAGGCCCTTGATCACGCCCGGGCGCGCGAGCTTGACGACGCACCAGTCGTAACCCGTCGTGCGCTTGCGGCGCGTTTCCCAGCCGTCCATCCACTTGCCGTGGTCGTCGTACTTGCCGGGGATGAAGACGGCCGGCTCCGGATTGAGCATGCGCTCCTTCGGTGCGAAGAAGTCATCGCTCGCCTCGAGCGCCTGCGCGCCCAGACGCGGGTCCGCGAGGTTCACATAGCGGCGCGTGAATTCCGGCGCGTTCGGGTCGAGAGTCGGGAGTGCCATCTTTGTCTTCCTTCGTGTCTATTCTGTGATACGGAAAAGGCGCTGCACCCGTCGAACGGGTCGACGGGCGCGCGCGGTGTTCATGCGTCGATCAGCTCGTCGAGCCTGAAACGCGCAATGCGGTAGATCTGGTCGAGGCTCGCGCGCAGTTCGTCCGCGCGGCTGTTGCTCACGCGCGATTCGAAGTTCGCGATGATGCCGTGGCGGTCGTAGCCGCGCACCGCCAGGATGAACGGGAATCCGAACTTCTCGCGATACGCGCGGTTAAGCGACTGCAGCTTGTCGAACTCTTCCTGCGTGCACTGATTCAGTCCGGCGCCGCTTTGCTCGCGCGTCGATTCGGCGGTGAGCTCGCCGCGCACCGCCGCCTTGCCCGCGAGCTCCGGGTGAGCGGTGATAAGCGCAAGCTGCTTCGCTTCGCCCGCGGTCTCCACCGCACCCGACATCGTACGATGCAACACCTCGATGCTCGCATACGGGCGCTGGCCCGCGGCTACCTCGGCCACCCAGGGCGAATGTTCGAAGATGCCGGAAAGCGCAGCCACGAAGGCTTCGGTCGAGGCGTTGTTCAACTGGTCGAGGGTGTAGTGCATTGCCTTCATGCGGCGGCCCCGCGGTGATCGTTGTGCTGCGGTTGATAGGGATGGTGTTCGCGCCAGTGGCGCGCGATGTCGACACGGCGGCTGACCCACACGCGATCGTGCTTTTCGATGTGATCGAGGAAGCGCTGCAGCGCACGGAATCGCCCCGGGCGGCCGAGCAGCCGGCAATGCATGCCGATCGACAACATCTTCGGCGCTTCGGCGCCTTCTTCGTAGAGCACGTCGAACGCGTCGCGCAAGTACGTGAAGAAGTGATCCGCCGTGTTGAAGCCTTGCGGCGAGGCGAAGCGCATGTCGTTCGTGTCGAGCGTGTACGGCACGATCAGTTGCGGCGCGGTCTTGCCGCCCGTGACTTCCACGTCCATCCAGAACGGCAGGTCGTCGCCGTAGTAGTCCGAATCGTAGAGGAAACCGCCGTACTCCGCGACGAGGCGGTGCGTGTTCGGGCTGTCGCGGCCCGTGTACCAGCCGAGCGGACGCTCGCCCGTTACGCGCTCGATCGCTTCCATGCCGAGCTTCATGTGCTCGGCTTCCAGTTCGGGCGAAACGTCCTGGTAGTGGATCCAGCGATAGCCATGGCACGCGATCTCATGGCCGAGTTCGACGAACGCGCGGGCGGCCTCCGGGTGGCGTTCGATCGCCATGCCGACGCCGAACACCGTAAGCGGCAAGCCGCGCTTCTCGAACTCGCGCAGGATGCGCCAGACGCCGGCGCGCGAGCCGTACTCGTAGATCGACTCCATGCTCATATGGCGCGCCGGATACGCGGCGGCGCCGACGATCTCGGAGAGGAACTGCTCGGACGCACGGTCACCGTGCAGAACGCAGTTTTCGCCGCCCTCTTCATAGTTGAGCACGAACTGCACCGCGACGCGGGCTTTGCCCGGCCAGTTGGCCTGAACCGGGTGCCGGCCATAGCCGATCAGATCGCGAGGATATTGGGGATCGAGTGCCATGCTGGACGAATCAATCGAAAGGTGGTGGATGAGCTTGTCCGACGAAACCTGAAGCGGCAAAAAGCGTCGACGGAAAGCGGGGGCATCGAACGTGCCGCGAACGCGGTGCACGGGTGCGGCGGGACGCCGTTGCGGCCCGCTTTCAGGATCGGCCCAGTGTATCCAAATCATCCCGGCGCGCCCATACGCACGTTCAGATAGTACGGGTCAAGCGAGGTGTATGACTGGCGCCGCCCCCCGCTTGCCCTGCCTCTGGGCTCGTTGCGCGTTTACCCGTAGCGCAGCGGCCGCGCGGGCGGCGGGGAGCCCGCATCGCCCGACGCCCCGGCGCCCGGACTAAACCGCGCAAAGTCGCCGTCGTAGCGCTTCGCAAGCGGTCGCGCGAAGTCGCCGCGCTTGGCCGTCGCAAGGCGCAGCGCGACGAGCGCCTCGACCCATTTCACGGCCGCCGTCACGCCGTCCACCACCGGCACGGCCAGCGCGTCCTCCACTTGCGCGCAGAGGCTCGTCATGCCCGCGCAGCCGAGCACGATCGCATCGGCGCCGTCTTCGTCGAGCGCGCGGCGGCACTCGTCGACAATCGCGCGCCGCGCCGCCGAGCCCGGCTCGTCGAGTTCGAGCACGGCCACGTCGATCGCCCGCACGTTGCGGCAGAAACGCGTCATGCCGTAGCGTTCGGCGAGATGCCAGGCCATCGCGCGGGTGCGCGAGAGCGTGGTCACGACCGAAAAGCCCGGCGCCAGCACGCTCGCCGCGTGCATGGCAGCCTCGGCGATGCCTACTACGGGCCCGCGTGCGAGCTCGCGCGCCGCGTACAGGCCGGGATCGCCGAAGCATGCGATCACGTAACCGTCGAAGCCCTCGCGCTCGCCCGCCTCCACTTCGGCGAGCAGACCCGGCGTCGCGAGCGCCTCGTCGTAATAGCCTTCGATCGACGGCGGGCCCATCGTCGGGCTCACCGCCACCACCTCCGTCCCTGCCGCGACCACGGCGCGGGCGCACTCGCCCATTGCAGCGGTCATCCGCTCGGTCGTGTTCGGGTTGATCAGTTTGATACGCATGTCGCCTCCTGCTCTTGCCATGTTCTGGGGTCAACCACGTGCACGCGCACCGAGCGTGAGCGCACGATAAAACAACGCGCCGAGGGCTGCGCCGATGAACCACGAGAAGTTCGCCGCGCCGCCGAGGGTCGGCACCATGACGCAAAGGATCGCGATCAGCGCCGCGGGCAGCAGCGCCATCACGGCACGGCGGTTCACGCCGTTGCGATACCAGTAGGCGCCCGACGGCGAAACGGTATAGAGCTCGTCGACGGCCAGACGGCCGCGCTTCACCAGATAGAAATCAACCATCAGGACACCATACAAAGGTCCGATGAAGGCGCCGAGTACATCGAGCGTGTAGTGAATCACGGCCGGGTTGTTGAACAGATTCCACGGCGTGATGAAAATCGACGCTACGGCCGCCAGCATGCCGCCCGCGCGCCAGCTGATCAGGCGCGGCGCAACGTTGGAGAAGTCGAACGCGGGCGAAACGAAGTTCGCGACGATGTTGATGCCGATGGTGGCGATCGTGAACGTGAGCGCGCCGAGAATCACGGCAGTCGGATGATCGATGCGGCCGACCGTTTCGACCGGATCGGTAATCAGTTGTCCGAATACGGGCAGCGTGGCGGAGGTCGTGATGACCGTCACGAGCGAGAACGCAAGGAAGTTGACGGGCAGCCCCCAGAAGTTGCCGCGGTGCACGCTCCTGAGCGATTTGCCATAGCGCGAGAAATCGCCGAAATTCAGCATCGGCCCGGAGAAGTACGAGACCACGAGCGAGATCGCCGTGATCATCACGGGCACGACTTCGGCGCCGTGATACTTCACGCCACCGAGATTCAGGCCGATATTGTGCCAGCCCGCGCGATACACCATGTAGCCCGCCAGCGCGAACATCACGACATAGACGGCCGGCCCCGCGAAGTCGATGAACTTCTTGATGGTCTCCATGCCGTTCCAGAACACGAGGGCCTGCAGCACCCAGAGCGTCATGAAGCCGGCCCAGCCCATGGACGAAAGACCGAACATGCCGTGCTTGTGCACGTCGGCATAGGGTAAAAGCTGGGGAAAGAACTTGAGTACGACGATCACGAGCGCGCTCGACGCCAGATAAGTCTGGATTCCGTACCATGCCACCGCGATCAGGCCGCGGATGACGGCGGGAATATTCGCGCCCAGCACACCGAAGGTTGCGCGGCACGCGACCGGATAAGGCACGCCGTGGCGCTGGCTGGGACGCGAGATCAGGTTGCAGAGCACATTGACGATCGAGATGCCGATGATGAGCACGACCAGCACCTGCCAGCTCGTCAGACCGAGCGCGAAGAGACTGCCCGCGAACACGTAGCCGCCGACGCTGTGCACGTCGGACATCCAGAACGCGAAGATGTTGTAGGCGCCCCAGGTCTGCTCGCGCAGCGGCGCGAGGTCTTCGTTGTAGAGCCTCTCGCTGTAGCCGTCCGGCAGACGGGCCGTGTCCGTCTCGCTGCTCTCGCTCTGGTCGTAGGTGGGCATTGCGGAACTACCGGGTGATGCACTGAACTGAGCCATGACTCGCTCCTGGGGATGAATACGCCGACGGAAAATCTGCTCGAACACGCACGGCAGGAGCGTCGCGCCCGCTGCCGGATGGCCTGCCGGGTCCGCCGGGTCCACGCACGGTGGCGGTCGCCGCGATTGCGCGCCCTCTTTCACCTGTGCCACCCTGCCATCCCGGCGCCCGCGCATAGGCGCGCGCCGCCACCTTCATCCCTGATCCCGTGCGGCGAGGCGTCTTGCGCGCTCGCCGCACGTCACTGCAATCCCGTCCCGCCTCAACGTCCCAAAGCCGGCGCCTCGCGCGCGCCGAATACGTCCTGCAGGTCCACCGCCACGCCGGCTGGCCGGTCGAGCATGCGCAACTCGACACCCTGCAGGTGGCGCGTCATCAACTCGGCGGCCTCTTTGGCCTGTCCGCTTTCCAGCGCCGCGACGATCTCCTCGTGGTCGTCGAACGAACACGGGCTGCGCCCGGGCGACTCGTAGAGCGCCGAAATGAGCGTCGAACGCGCCACCAGTCCGTTCAGGCAGTCGCACAGCACCGTGTTGCCGGTGAGCGTGGCGAGCTCCGTATGGAATTCGCCGGAAAGACGAATCCAGGTCGGGAAGTCGCGCGCTTCGAACGCCTTGCGCTCGCGCCGGATCGACTCGCCGATGCTCTTCAGCCGACGGTTGCCGTGCTGCGCGGTGCAGATGCGCTCGACGACGGCCAACTCGATGATCCGCCGCATTTCGAACACCTCGTGGACCTCCTGAAGCGACGGACTCGCGACGAACGCACCGCGATTGGGTTCCAGGTCCACGAGATGGTCGGTGGCGAGGAGCGCCAGCGCCTGGCGTATCGGCCCTCGCTTCACGCCGAATACTTCGCATAACTGAGCTTCTGTCAACTTGGCGCCGGGCGGGAGGCGGTGTTCCAGAATCGCGGCGCGGATGCGCGCGGCGATCGCCTCGGGTTTGGTGCCAGTCGTCTCGGCGTCCATATCGCTCTTTCGCATGTCTCTCGCCTTTATGGTTGCTATCCTAGTTTGGACATAAAGATTGTCAACAATTTTATCGACGAACCTCGGGAAATTACCCAGGCGCCACCTACTCCGGCTTGCCCATTTCCGGTGATTCCCGCATCAATATTGGGAATTATGCACATACATAGTGATCTCATCCCCTTCATCGGCTCAATTTATTGTCAACAATTTAGAGTCTTCAGAGTCTCATGAACATCCGTGAGCACGGATTTAGAACGACCGTTAGTTGCATGTTTGTCCGTAAAAAAAGCGCCCGGAGGCGCCTGTCGTGCTTTCGTTTCAGCCAAGATGCGGATACCCGCTCACGGCCAGCTCGAAACCGTGCGCAGTCACGTGCAGATCCGCTTGCGCACCGACTGGCAGCGTCACCATATCCGGAACGTGCCCGAACGGCAGACCGGAGATCACCGGAATGCCGACCACGGAGCGCACCTGCTCGACCATCTCCTTCAGGTCGTAGCCGTTGTCGTAGTCGAACGGCTTGCCGGCCGAAAATTCGCCTAGCACCAGCGCCTGCTGCCGCGCGAGGATGCCCGAAAGGTGCAGTTGGTAAATCATTCGCTCGATGCGGAAAGGCTGTTCATTGACATCCTCGATGAACAGGATGCCCCCGTCCACCGGCGGCAGATACGGCGTGCCGATCAGCGAAGTCAGCACCGCCAGATTGCCGCCCCAGAGCGTGCCCGAGACGTCCGCGGTGTGCGCCTGCGGAGCGTTCACCTTGAGCGTGAATTCGGGCTGCGAGAGTGCGTCCCAGAAGTGGCGCATCGTAAAGGCGCTCAGCTCGTCGGCACCGAAATCGCTCACCAGCATCGGGCCGCCGAAAGTGGTCAACCCCGCGCGCGCAAGCAGCGCGAGCTGGATCGCCGTGAAGTCGCTATGTCCGCAAAATGCGATCGGCTGCCCGGCGAGGCGCCGCTGCAGGCCGTCGTAGTCGAGCCCGTGCAGAATCCGCACGGCGCCGTAGCCGCCGCGCACCGCAAGCGCGATGTCCGGCAACGCGCGCGACGGATCGGCGAAGCGATTGAGCTCGGCGGCACGCTGGCCGTCGGTGCCCGCGAAGCGCTGGTAGCGCCGCTCGGTCGCCTGGATACCCTCCACGCGGTGTCCTTCGGCGTGCAGGCGCGCCAGCGCCCGGTGAACCGCCGCGGGATCCTGCGGATAGCCCGACGGTGCAATCAGTTCGATGGTGCGATGCGTGGTCATAGGGATCGTGATGAGGTGTCGTCTTCGCAGCCGGCCGGGTCTTGCGTCGGCTGAGCCTCGCCTGCCGCCGCCGCGCGCCTTGCCCGGCTCGCCCGGCGGCGCTCCGCGAAGAAAGAACGCAGCGCGTCGGCGCATTCGGTTTCGAGCACGCCACCCACCACGCTCGTATGGTGGTTGAGCTGCGGGTTCGCAAATGCGTCGACGACACTGCCGCACGCGCCCGTCTTCGGGTCATGGGCGCCGTACACCACGCGCGCGATCCGCGCGTGCATGATCGCGCCGGCGCACATCAGGCACGGTTCCAGGGTCACATAGAGCTCGCAGCCCGGCAATCGGTAATTTCCCAACGCGCCGGCCCCGGCGCGCAGCACGGCCATTTCGGCGTGCGCCGAGGGATCGTGCGCACCGATCGGGTGGTTGAATCCTGTCGCGATCACCTCGTCGCCGCGCACCAGTACGGCGCCGACCGGGACTTCGCCGGCCGCGCGGGCCGCTTCGGCGGCGGACTGCGCGAGCCGCATGAAACGGCGGTCGCGGTCGGTGACGGGATCTAGATGGGCCGCGGCGGCCGCCGCTGCGGTGTCGCCGGATTCGGGCGTGCCGGCGGCCGCGCCGGTCGCGTCGCCAGACAGGCCGGGAAACGCGCTCACGGTGTGCTCACTGCGCGCTGGCGGCGGCCTCGTCGACCGCCGCGCGTTCGGAGAGCCGTTCGGCAATGCGGCGGCGGTATTCGTGCGGCACGACCATCGGGCCGCCGCGCAGCGATTCGAGCGCCATGTCGAGCGCGAGCAGGCGCGCCCGCAGGCGGCATTGCGCCGCCTTGTCGCTCACCCTGGCGAGTTCCGCCTCGAGATCGCGCAGCGCGCGCAGTTGTTCCACCGCCGGCGGCACGAACCCGGCGTTCTTCAGGATGCGGTTCGCAACCCGAACTTCCTCGGGCACGAGCAGGTCGTCGTCGAGTTCCAGGGGCGACCCCGAGCCCGGCAGATCGGCGAAGTCGCCGCGCTTTGCGGCGGCGGCAATCCGTTGTTCGACGAGGGCATCAAGCAATTTCATCGGCAATCCACTACGTTGCGGCTCACGCATTCTATCAGGGTAAGACCTGGAAGACCGTCCGCTTCTGTCGTGGCCGTCATCGGTGCCCAACGGCTTGACAAGCGCCCGAATCAATGCTGGATGAATCGCCGAAACCCGGAATCGTCCCACTCAGTGCGCGAGGACCTTTGCGATCGCGTCCACCACGATCCCCACGTTTTTCTCGTTCAGACCTGCCACGCACATGCGACCGGAACGCAGGATGTAGACACCGAGTTCCTCACGCAGCCGATCGACCTGCTCCGCGGAAAGCCCCGTGTACGTGAACATGCCGCGCTGGCGGACGTAGCGTTCGAGCGCCTCGCCGCTCACATGCGCGCGCAGGCCGTCGTGGATCGCGACGCGCATGCGGGCGATGCGCTCGCACATCGCCGCCAGCTCGGTCTCCCACGATGCCTTCAGCGCGGGCGTGGTCAGCACGCGCGTGACGATCTTCGCGCCGTGGGTCGGCGGATTGCTGTAGTTCGAACGCACCGCGCCCGTCAGTTGACCGAGCACGCGATCGGCCGCCGCCGCGTCTTCGCAGATCACGTGCAGACCACCGCAGCGCTCGCCGTAGAGCGAGAAGTTCTTCGAGAACGAGTTCGCCACCAGCGCAGGCACGCCGCGGCGCGCAATCTCGCGCACGGCGAACGCGTCCGCGTCCAGGCCCGCGCCGAAGCCCTGATACGCCATGTCGAGGAACGGCAGCAGATCGCGCTTTTGCAGCACGTCGATCAGTTGCGTCCACTGGGCCTCGTCGAGGTCGACGCCCGTCGGGTTATGGCAGCACGCGTGCAGCAGCACCACGCTCTTCGGCGGCAGCGCGTCGATGGCCGACAGCATGGCCTCGAACTTCAGGCCGCCCGTCGCCTCGTCGTAGTACGGGTAGGTGTTCACCGTGAAACCCGCGCGCTCGAAGATGAAGCGATGGTTTTCCCACGTGGGATCGCTCACCCAGACGTGGCTGGTCGGGAAATAGCGCTTGATGAAGTCCGCGCCCACCTTGAGCGCGCCCGAACCGCCCAGCGTCTGCACCGTCGCGATCCGGCCGGCCGCGCGCGACGGGCACTGCGCGCCGAACACCAGCGCCTGCACCGCGTCGCGGTACTGCGCGAAGCCCGCCATCGGCAGATACGGCTTCGGACCCGGCTCTTCGAGAAGCGCGGCCTCGGCCGCGTGGACGGCCTGCATCACCGGCAGGCGCCCCTCGTCGTCGAAGTAGATGCCGATGCTCAGATTGACCTTGTTCTGGCGCGGATCCTTCTGGAAGTTCTCGTTGAGCGAGAGGATCGGGTCGCCGGGATAGGCGTCGATGTGTTCGAACATGATGTTTGCGAGAGGCTGTAAAGGGCGGTTCTGGACGAAAAATTGGGCCGGATGTCCTCAGCGCGCCGTGATGCCGCCTTGCAGCGCCGGCGCCGCATTGCGCTTCCACAGGCGATAGGCCACGCCGAGCACGACCAGCCACACCGGAATCAGGTACACCGAAAGACGCAGATCCGGGATCAGATACATTACAACGAGAACGCCTGCGAGGAACGCGAGACACACATAATTCGTAAGCGGATAGCCGAGGCTTTTGAACGACGTGGTCTGATGCGCGCGCGCCTTCTCGCGGCGAAACTTCAGGTGAATGAGGCTGATCATGGCCCAGTTGATGATGAGCGCCGACACCACGAGCCCCATCAACAGCTCGAACGCCTTGCCCGGCATGAAATAGTTGACCGCCACACAAACGAGCGTCGACACCGCCGAAACGCCGAGCGCCACGAGCGGAATGCCGCGCCGGTTCACCTTGAGCAGCGACTTCGGCGCATTGCCCTGCTGCGCGAGGCCGTAGAGCATGCGGCTGTTGCAGTACACGCCGCTGTTGTAGACCGACAGTGCGGCCGTGAGCACGACGAGGTTGAGCACGTTGGCGACGATATCGCTGTTCATCGCGTGGAAGATCAGCACGAACGGGCTGCCGCCGGTCACCACCTTCTGCCACGGGTAGAGCGAGAGCAGCACCCCGAGCGCGCCCACGTAGAAAATCAGGATCCGGTAGATCACCTGATTGGTCGCGCGCGGAATGGTGTGCGAGGGATCGTCGGCTTCGGCGGCGGTGATGCCGACCAGTTCGAGACCGCCGAACGAGAACATCACGACGGCCATCGACATCACGAGGCCGCTCACGCCGTGCGGGAAGAAGCCGCCGTGCTGCCAGAGGTTGGCGATGCCGGCCTCGGGACCCGCGTGGCCAGACACGAGCAGCCAGCCGCCGAACACGATCATGCCGACGATCGCGAGCACCTTGACGATGGCGAACCAGAATTCGAGCTCGCCGTACGACTTGACGCTAGAGAGATTGATGCCGTTGATGATGACGAAGAACGCGAGCGCCGAAACCCAGGTAGGCAAATTCGGCCACCAGTAATGCATGTAGATGCCGACGGCGGAGAGCTCCGCCATGCTCACGAGGATGTAGAGCACCCAGTAGTTCCAGCCCGAGAGAAAGCCGGCGAAGGGGCCAAAGTACTTGTCGGCGAAGTAGCTGAACGAACCGGCGACGGGTTCGTCCACGACCATCTCGCCGAGCTGGCGCATGATGAAGAACGCGATGATGCCGGCGATGCCATAGCCGAGCAGCACTGAGGGGCCGGCCGTCTGGATCGTCTGCGCGATGCCGAGGAACAGGCCCGTGCCGATCGCCCCGCCCAGCGCGATTAGCTGGATGTGGCGATTCTTGAGGCCGCGCCTTAGCTGGCCGCTCTTGTCGTTTGAAACCATGTCTCTTCCTGTCTACTTTTTGCCGCGAGGCGATCTCATGAAACCGGCCCTTCCCGCGAAATAAAATTGCGCGTGCAACGAACGGCGCCAAACAACCGGCCGCTATACACGCCGGGCCTGACGGACTCATCAGGTGCGCCCAGTGTATAGCCGGTCTCGAAAAATAGGATTGCATCTGGCACGCTGGCAAACCCTGATTGGTACAATTTCCTCTCCCGACGACCACCGATCAGGCAAGAAAAGTGCACAGCCCCGCTCTGGACCCCATCGATCTGCGTCTGCTCGCCGCGCTGCAGGAAAACGGCCGCGCCTCGAACCTCGACCTTGCGCAGGCCATCAAGCTCTCTCCCGCCCAGACTTTGCGGCGGCACCGGCGGCTCGAAGAACTCGGCGTAATTCGCCGCTACGAGACGCGCCTCGACGCCGAGAGCCTGGGCTTCGGCGTGGTGGCGTTCATTCAGGTGACGATGGAACGCGGCCATATGCGCGAGCTGGTCAAGTTCAAGGAGCTCGTGGCGAAGCTGCCGCAGGTGCAGGAGTGCTACTCCGTGACCGGTGACATCGACTACGTGCTGAAGGTGGTGGCGCGCAATCTCAAGGCGCTGTCCGAATTCCTGCTCGATACGCTGATGCGCGCGCCGGGCGTGAACAGCGTGCAGTCGATCGTGTGCCTGGACGAACTCAAGGGGACAAGTGCGATGCCGCTGGAGGAGTAATACCGAACTGCTACTTCGAACGCACGACTACCTCCCGAAAGACCAAGGTTTAATCGTACAGTTTGAGCCCAAAGACCGCAATATCGACGCATCGCGGTCCTGCCTACCCGACAGATGCGGGTAACGCATCAGGCCTTCAGCGGCCAGCGCCCTATTATGTCGTAACGCGTCTTGCCAAGCCAGCTATGGATCAGGACAAATTCGCGCACGGTCCACGTGATCGGTTCGACCGTGCGCAGACCGTACCTGTCTTTGTCGTACAGCAACGTGAGGTGGGGCGTGAAACGCGCGCGCGAAACACGCAAAGCCGCCCTTCTGAGAGCGTCTCCAAGTTTTTGCTGAAAATCGATCAATTCGTCCAGCCCGGCGCTCCCCGTCAGCACCAAAGGCTGATGGCCCGGCCGCCCGTTGAAACTGGAAATCCGGTCAAACGTCACGTCGAATGGCGGCACTTCGAGACTTGTCGCCGCGATGCATGCCCGCGCAACGATAACCTCCGGCATATGCGCAAAGTCGCCCAGATGGTGCAGCGAGACGTGCAGGCGTCCGGTGTGCAGCAGCCCCGCCTCGACATGCATCTCGGACCGCCACCGTCCGGCCCGCTCGGCAATGCATGCAGCGGTGTCCGGATCGGGCATTACGGCAAAGAACAGGCGATGCGCCGGCGTCGGCGGGAGTGCTTCGAGTCCAGGTAGAGAAAGCTGGGTCACGGCAGCACAGGGGCACGGCCGGTAGGGTCACGGCCGTTGCGCCCCGGCCTCACCGTTGAAGCTCAGTCCCGCTCAATGCGACGCGAGGACACTGGCGATCACGCCGGTCGCCACGGCGGCCAGCACGTAGTCGCCATTCACGCCGACCCAGTGGTAGCCGCGCGGCGGAGCGGAGAGACCATGCTCGCGCCAGTCGTCCACCTCGTAGTTGCGATCGCGGTATTCAGCCGGAACGCGCTCGCCCTTGTGCCAGTCCTGATGAGGAATCGGGCCGCCCGGGCGGTCGACAGAGGCATCGCGCATGGGCTGGCGCGGCCCATGCGAGGCACCGCCGTCATGGTGCTGCGGTTCGGCAAACACCGCACCGGACGCGGCCAGCATGGAAACCATCAACAGCGAAGCGACGAACTTTGAACGCATTGTTTCCCCCTTGAAAGAAATGAGTTGCAGCACACCTGTTTGACATACTAACGACCGACTATAACAGGTATGCGACACGATGAACGACCTCCTTGACGCGCCGAAAAGCGCGCGGCCGGAACGACGCGACGCACGCTGCGCTCACTGTCACCGGAAGACGCTCACCGCTTCGACGAGCCGCACCGCCTGCTGCTTGAGGCTGTCCGATGCGGCCGTGCTTTGTTCCACCAGAGCGGCATTTTGCTGCGTGATGGTGTCGAGATCGCTCACCGCGTGATCGATCTGGGTCGCCCCGCTGCTTTGCTCTTCCGTTGCCGAACGGATCTCCGCGATCATCGCGGATACGCGCTTCACCTGAGCCACGATATCGTCCATGGTCTTGCCGGCTTCGTCCACGAGACTCGAACCGGTTTCGACCTTTTCGACGCTGGTGGAAATCAGATGCTTGATCTCCTTGGCCGCATTCGCGCTGCGCTGGGCCAATGCGCGAACTTCCCCGGCCACAACGGCGAACCCCCTGCCCTGCTCCCCTGCGCGGGCCGCCTCGACGGCGGCATTCAAGGCCAGGATGTTGGTCTGAAACGCGATGCCGTCGATCACGCCGATGATGTCCGCAATCTTGTGCGAACTCGCGGTGATTTCGTTCATCGTGCTAACGATTTCCGATACGGCCTGCCCGCCCCTCGCCGCCGCGTCGCTCGCCGAGCCGGCCAGCGTATTCGCCTGAAGCGCGGTTTCCGCATTGCTTTTCACCGTCGCCGTCATCTGTGCCATGGACGACGCCGTCTGCTGGACGTTCGAAGCGGCCTGCTCCGTACGCCTGCTGAGGTCGTTGTTGCCTTGCGCGATCTCGTTGATGGCGCGCTGAACCGTGATGACCTGTTCGCTCACGTCGTCGATAAGCCAGCGAAACATCAAGCCGAGCTGGCTGATCGTGCGCAGGGTCATGCCGATCTCGTCGACGCGGTCGATATGCACGGCTTTCTGGCTTTCGCCCGATGCTACCCGCAAGGCCTGAGCAAGCACCTGCTCCAGCGGCCGGGAAATCTGTCTCTCGAGCCACAACGAGACCAGAAAGCAGCCGAACGAGACGCTCCCCGCGAAAGCTGCGAGCGACATGCCCCTCAGCCCGGCAAACGCTGCCGCGGCCACGACGATCGGTAGCGCCACCAGCAGTGCAGACCGGATGCGCCAGCGCACCGGCAGCGTCTTGAGCATCGAAGTCCATCCCAGCAGGCCGGTACGAACAATCAGGCCTTTGTGGAAGCCCCGTTTGCCCGCCTTGTGCTCGCGGAACTGGCCGTAAAGCTTCTCCGCTGCGTCGATTTCGTCGCGTGACGGCTTGGTCCGCACGGACATGTAGCCGGACGTCTGACCGTTGCGAACGACAGGAATGGCATTGGCCCGCACCCAGTAATGATCGCCGTTCTTGCGGCGGTTCTTGACGAGGGCCGTCCACGGCTCTCCGCCCTTGAGCGTGGCCCACATGTCGGCGAACGCCTCCTGTGGCATGTCCGGGTGCCGGACGATGTTATGGGGCTGGCCCTGAATTTCGTCCTGAGAGAAGCCGCTCGCGTGAATGAATGCGGCGTTCGCGTAGTTGACGTAGCTCTGCGTGTCCGTCGTCGACATCAACGTCGCATTGTCCGGAATCTCGAACTCGCGATGTGTGACGGGTTGATTGTTGCGCATGACCTTCCCCCCGAAAAGTTAGATGCGTAACGCATTGGCGATCTGCGCTGAAAGCCTCAGAGAACAGAAATGATGTCCCCGCAACGATCCCGTTCCTGTATATCGTCCTTGATTGAATGTTCTTTAGCCCGACCCGGGTTTATCCCTTCATGCATCGGGCATCGGGCATAATTAAATAGATAGGACAACATAGGATTTTGATCGGTGCAACTTTCCAGGAAAAAAGTTGCCTGAGTCAGGTATCTCAGCGAGGCGGCAGCGCCAATGCCATTTGCGCTGCCGCGGACGCGCCGAATGGTCAGGGGACGAACGACGTCGTCCTGCACGCGCGCGATTCCGGGCGCCCTGGTGCGGTTACACCGGGGAACGGTAGCTTGATGTTGGAGCGAGGAATTGGACTATCGGAGCAGGCGGGCGCCCGCCCGGAGCTTCGGGGGCGAGGCCGCCCAAGGTGGCCGGCCCGTTACGCGATTTACCGGCGCAGGCGCGTGCCGACGGAACTCTTCGTCTTGTAGGTCACGCCGTGCTGCGCGAGATATTCGCGGATCAACTGACGAACGACCTGTGAAGGTGTCAGATCCTGAGCCGCACACAGTTCTTCGAATGCGGCCTTTTTGGCGGGATCGATCAGAATCGTCAGTCGTGCGCTTTTGGTTTCCATCACGCGAGTGCTTGCCGTCCAGATATGTTAATCAAATTATAATCGAAACCGAAGGCGGGTAGTTTGCGAGTCGCTGGGCTGCATACGGCCCAGCGCAGAGGTCGCAGTCCTGGGCCCGGCGCGCGCTATCGGAACCGGGAATTCGGCGCCGGCGGGAGCATATCATACCGTCCCCAGTCGAATGGTCTGCCGCGCTCGAGCGCGGCAATCACCGCGAGCATGTCCACCTGATGAAGCGGCGCCAGCGTACCCGCGCGCTGCAGCAGATCCCTTCCGGACGGCCATTCCCGTACGCCCTTCCACGCGAAGACGACCACGTTGTAATCGCTGCCCTGCGCCGGAGCCAAGGCCAGCGAACGGCCGAACACGCGCCTGAGCGCGCGCAGGTAGTCATGAAAGCCGGGCTCGTCCGTCACCAGATTCATCACCATGACGCCGTCGTCGCTCAGGCGTCGCCGGCAGTCCTCGTAAAATTCGTCCGTGCCGAGGCTCGCGGGCATGCCTTCGGCCGTGAAGCCGTCGACCAGCAGCACGTCTGGCCGGTGCCCCGGCTCGCCGACATAATCGGCGCCGTCCGCGCACACCACGCTGAAACGCCCGTCGTCCGGCGGCAGCCGGAATACGTCGCGCAACGCGATCACCTCCGGATTGATTTCGACGGCGGCAATGACGGTCGCGGGCAGATAGCGATAGCAGTACCTGACAAGCGACCCGCCGCCGAGGCCGATCATCGAAATACGGCGCGGCGACGGCTGGAACAGCAGAAAGCCCATCATCGTGCGCGTATAACCCAGCGCGAGCGCGCAGGGATCGCGGCGCAGCATCGTGCTCTGGACAGCGGCGGCATCGAAAAACAGGGAGACGACCTGGTCGTTCTCGACGATCAGCGGCCTGTCGAACGTTCCCCGGTTGTGCGCTCCGGCCGCAGCGTTCCTCGCGCTCGTGCCCCGTCGACTCCGGAAATCTTCAGCGCATCTCCGTCCGCGCCCGTTATGCCGCATCCTCGCCTGCCCTGACGAGGAAGTCGCACAGTTGCGAATCCCAGTTGGCATCCCGCACGGAAATCATCGCAGTTTCGATACAGGCAAATTGCCGATCGAAACGCATGGCGCGTAGCCGCTGAACCGGCAAAGCGCGGCCAAAGAACAGGCCGGCCTCGTCGAGCAGCAGGCAGGGTTTGCCCCGGTAGCGCGCGGCCATGACCGAAAGCGCGTCCTGAACGTGACGAGCCGACTCGGCCGGATAGACGAACACGACGTTGACGCCGGCGGCCCCCAGCCAGTCGCCGGGCGCGGCAAAACGGTGGAGCATCTGGAATCCGCGCCCGCCTGCCCGGCCAACGCCTACGGCCACGAGACCTCGCTCGCCAGCCGCGTCGCGCAGCCGCAACGGCCTGCTCTCGTGCGTCAGCAACGGAACATCGAAGTCGATCATCAGAAACCCTTCCCCGCTACCTCGTCCACCCAAGGCCACGTTCCCGCGGCCGCCCCGAAAATCTTATTTAATGTTAATCGTATGTGCGTTGCATGTAAACGCCGGAAAGGTCGTGCGAGGCGCTCCGAGGTGCCTGTGTTTGCGCATCGGTCGCATCTGGAAACGCCGGAACAGTTCTGATAGCATGTTAATGTCGTTAACATGTAGTGTTAACCATATGCGTTCCGGCCAGGAGCGTGACACCAAGCGTTTGCAGTAATTCGTGCATAGTGGGGAGATTCCTGAGTTGCCATCCGAACAGAGCCACTTGAGCCTGCTCTTTGCGGAATTGCTCGGCCGCCATCCGGGGACGCCCGTCGTGCACGAGGGGCCGCGCACGCGCTCGCTGTGCTTCGGCCTGTTCGGGGTGCAGACTGCCATGCGTAAAAGCGATCCGTTCGCGCTGCATCTGCCCTATACGCGGGCCATGATGGCGTTTCAGTTGTTCCAGCCGGATCCGGCGCATATTGTCATCGTGGGCCTGGGCGGCGGGTCGCTCTCCAAGTACTGCCATCGCAGGTTTCCCGAGGCCCTCGTCACGACCATCGAGATCGACGAGCGCGTCATCGCGCTGCGCGACCAGTTCCAGATTCCCGACGATTCAGAGCGGTTCCGCGTCGTCCACGCCGACGCCACCGTGCATCTCGCCGGCCTGCGCAACGCCGCCGATGCCATCCTGCTGGACGGCTTCGACGCTTTCGGCCTGCCGGCCAGCCTGTCGAGCGAGCGCTTCTACGACGACTGCCACGCCGCCTTGCGCGACCAGGGCGTGCTGGTCGCCAACCTCCTCGAACGCGGTGCATATGCGACGGCCTGTCTCGAGCGGATCGGCCGCACTTTCGCGGCACGGCCGCTCTGGACACACGCGCGGCGCGACGGAAACCCGATCGCCATCGCGACAAAGCACGCGCCGCCCCCGGACTGGCCGACGCTGCACGCCCGGGCACGCGACCTCGTCCTGTCGGGCGAACTCGACCTCGGCACGCACGCGAAAAACATGGAGCGGAACCATCGCGGCGCTGCGACCCCCGACTCACCCGCGACCGTGGACCCGGTGTCCGCGGCGCACGACTGAGACCGCGGGAGATCCGGCCCGATGGAACCTCGCCTCGTGATCCAGCTCGTGCTGTACGTCGTTGCCGGCTGGCTGGCGATTGGCGTCGTAGGACTCGTGTATCTGCGCCGCACACGGGTGGTGGCACATGGCCTCTTCCCCGCGGGCGCTCTGCTCGGCGGGCTGCTGTTCGGACTCGGCCTCTTCGGCATGTGCGCGCCGACGCAAGCGCTTATCCTGCCGGTCGGCTTGCCGGGTTTGCCGGTCCATCTGCGGATCGACGCGCTCTCGGCTTACTTTCTCGCCGTACTCGGGATGGTGAGCGCCGGCTTGAGCGCGTTTTCGGCCGGCTATTTCCGCAAGGGCGAGGGCACGCCGCCCGGCCTGCTTTGCTTCGAATATCACGTCTGCCTCGCAAGCCTCGCCCTCGTTCTCCTCGCCGACGACGCCTACGGCTTCCTCGTCGCCTGGGAAACGCTGACGATCTCCGCCACGTTCCTCGTCATGAGCAACCACCGCATCGCGGAAATTCGCGGCGCGGCGTTTCTCTACTTCCTGATCTCGCATGTCGGCGCATTGGCGCTGCTGCTGTCGTTCGGACTGCTACAGGGTCATACCGGCGACTATACGTTTGCCGCCATGCGCGCGCAGCATCTCGCCCCCCTCCAGGCGTCGGTCGCCTTTCTGCTCGCGCTGGCCGGTTTCGGCGCGAAGGCCGGCATTTTTCCCTTGCACGTCTGGCTGCCCGAAGCCCATCCCGCCGCGCCCTCGCCCGTATCGGCGCTCATGAGCGGCTTCGTCCTGAAGGCCGGCCTCTACGGCATGCTGCGCACGGTCTTCGACCTGCTGCATCTGCAGATTGCCTGGTGGGGCGTGCTGCTGCTCGCGCTCGGTCTTTTCACGGCGCTCTTCGGCGTGGTGTTCAGCGCGATCCAGTCGGATATGAAGCGGTTGCTCGCGTATTCGTCGATCGACAATATCGGCCTGATGTTCGTGAGCCTCGGGCTCGCCGTTCTGTTCCGCGCCTTCGGCATGAACGGCCTCGCCGCGCTGGCGATGACCGCCCTGCTCTATCAGATCGCGAGCCACGCGGCATTCAAGAGCCTCCTGTTCGTCGGCACGGGCGCGGTGCTGCACGCCACGGGCGAGCGCAATCTCGGCCGCCTCGGCGGCCTGATTCACCGGATGCCGTGGACCGCCTGGACGATGCTCGCCGGTGCGCTGGCCAGCGCCGGATTGCCGCCGCTCTCGGGCTTCGTCTCCGAATGGCTGCTGCTGCAGAGCTTCCTCTTCACTCCCGGCCTGCCGAACACGTTCCTCAACATGGCCATCCCGCTCATCGCCGCGTTGATCGCGCTCGTCGCGGCGCTGGCGGGCTACACCATGGTCAAGTTCTTCGGCATCGTCTTTCTCGGCCAGCCGCGCGAAGCCACGCTGGCCCGCGCCCGCGACGCCGGCGTCTGGGAACGCGCGGCGTTCGTCTGGTTCGTGGCGGTCACCGTGCTGCTCGGCCTGCTGCCGGTCCCGATCGTCCGCGCGCTGACCCCGGTCGTGCGGCAACTGGCCGGCGCCGACCTCGGCGCGGCCATCGCGAGCGGCTGGCTGCTGCTCGCCCCCACCGGCATCGATCGCGCGAGCTATATGCCCGTCGTCTTCCTTGCCTTCTTCGTGGGTTGCTGCGGGCTCGCGTTCGTACTCGTGCGCCGCTTCTATCACGGGCGGCTGCGCCGCGCGGCACCCTGGGCCTGCGGCAATCCGTTCGTGAACGCGCGCATGCAGGACACGGCCGAAGGTTTCGGGCAGCCGATCCGCGAGATCTTCTCGCCGTTCTTCAGGATCGAGCGGCACGTGCCGTCTCCGTTCGACAGCCAGCCGACTTACCGCGTAGCCATCGCCGACCGCACGCGGGCCTGGATCTACGAGCCGCTCACGCGCGCCGTCAAGGCGCTCGGCGCGCTCGTAGGGCGGCTGCAGGCCGGCCCCATTGCCGTCTACCTGACGTACAGCTTTCTCACGCTGATCGTCCTGCTCGTCCTGGTGCGCCGATGATCACGCTGTCCGGAGCGCTCTCGCAGGGGCTCGAAATTCTGGTGGCGCTCGCCGCCGCGCCGCTGTTGTCCGGCTGGGTCGGGATCTGCCGTGCGCGGCTCCAGGGCAGGCGCGGGCCCAGCCTCTGGCAGCCGTACCGCACGCTGCACAAGCTCTTCAACAAGGAGTCGGTCGTCGCCGTGCACGCGAGCCCGCTCACGCGTCTCGCGCCTTATGTCGTCTGGGGCTGCATGACGCTGGCCTGCGCGATCGTGCCCACGCTCTCGACCGACCTGCCGCTCTCGCCGGCAGCCGATGCCATCGCGCTCGTGGGTCTGTTCGCGCTGGCGCGCGTCACGATTTCGCTAGCCGCCATGGATACCGGCACCGCATTCGGCTCGCTCGGCGCGCGGCGCGAGATGCTGGTGGGCTTCCTCGCCGAGCCCGCGTTGCTCATGGTGCTGTTCTCCGCCTCGCTGATCACGCAGTCCACCGGACTCACGCACATCGTCGACACGCTCAGCCACGGCGAGCTCGCCCTCTACCCGAGCCTCGCTTTCGCGGGCATTGCGTTCGCGATGGTGTCGCTGGCGGAAAACGCGCGCCTGCCCGTCGACAACCCCGCCACGCACCTCGAGCTGACGATGATCCACGAAACGCTGATCCTCGAATACTCCGGCCGCCATCTCGCGCTGATCGAATGGGCGTCGAGCCTGAAGCTGTTCGCCTACTCGTGCATCGGCCTCGCGCTGTTCGTGCCGTGGGGTATTGCCGAAGCGGGCAATCCGTCCGCGCTGCTGCTCGCCGTGCCCGCACTGTTCGCAAAGCTGTTCGCGGGCGGCGCGCTGCTCGCGCTCGTCGAGACGCTCAACGCGAAAATGCGGCTCTTCCGCGTGCCGGAGTTCCTCGCGACGGCGTACCTGCTCGCCGTGATCGGCATGCTCGTCCATTTCCTGCTGGGGGCATGAATGCACGGGCTCGCCACGCAGATCGTCAACTTCCTCGCCGCAATCCTGCTGCTCATCTCGTTCGCGATGCTGAGCCAGCGCCGGATTCTCGCGCTGATCCATCTCTATACGCTGCAGGGCTTCACGCTCGTCCTCGCCAACCTCGTGCTCGGCTTCGTCACCGCCGACACGCACCTCTACGTTTCCGCGGCGCTCACGCTCGTGCTCAAGGTGGGGCTGATTCCCTGGATCCTCTATCGCCTCGTGCAGCGCCTGAAAATCACGGGCGACGTCGAATCGCTGCTCAACATTCCCGCCACCCTGCTCACGGGCATCGTGCTCGTGGTCGTCGCATTCAACGTGGCGTTGCCGGTGACGCAGTTCGCTTCGTCGGTCGCGCGCGGCACGCTCGGCATCGCCCTCGCCTGCGTGCTGCTGTCGTTCATGATGATGATCACGCGCGCGACGGCGATTCCCCAGGTGATCGCCTTCCTTTCGATGGAAAACGCGCTTTTCTTCGCGGCGGCCGCCGCCACCAACGGTATGCCGATGATCGTCGAGCTCGGCGTCGGGCTCGACGTGCTCGTGGGCATGCTGATCCTGGGCGTGTTCATGTTCCAGATCCGGGAGCGATTCGACAGCCTGGACATCCATCACCTCGTAGAGCGTCATGATGAGTAGTGCCTGGATTCTCGCGGCGGTGCTCGGCCTGCCGCTCGCCGCGAGCGCGAGCCTCGCGTTTGCGGGCGCGCGCCGCGCCGCGCCGGACCTGAACACCGCCTTCAGCCTCCTGACGCTGGCCGCCGCGCTCCTGCTCGTCCAGCGCACGATGGCGCACGGCGCCGCCTTCGTGTTCGGCCAGGCGTTTTTCGTCGACCCGTTCAACGTTTTTCTGGTTACGCTGACCGCATTCATCGGCTGGACGACAGCGCTCTTCTCGAAGCCGTATATGCGCGTCGAGCGCGACCGCGGCCGCATGAGCGCGAACCGCATGAGGCTCTACCACGCCATGTACCAGTTGTTCGTGTTCGCGATGCTGCTCGCGCTGCTGACGAACAACATGGGCGTCCTCTGGGTGGCGATGGAGGCCGCAACGCTCGCGACCGTGCTGCTGGTGTCGGTCTATCGCACGGCGGCCAGCTACGATGCGGCGTGGAAGTACTTCATTCTCTGCGGTGTCGGCATCGCGCAGGCGCTGTTCGGCACGATCCTCCTGTATCTGGCCGCCAGCCGCGTGCTGGGCGGCGGCAACGCGTTGCTGCTGACCAGCCTGAACGCCGCGAAGGCGAGCCTCGATCCCACCATCGTCTCGCTCGCGTTCGTGTTTCTGCTGATCGGCTACGGCACGAAGGCCGGCCTCGTGCCGATGCACAGTTGGCTGCCCGACGCCCACGCCGAAGGCCCGACGCCGATTTCCGCCGTCCTGTCCGGCCTGCTGCTCAACGTGGCGCTCTACGCGGTGCTGCGCTGCAAGGTGCTCGCCGACGGCGCGCTGCAGAACGGCCTGCCGGGACATCTGCTCGTGGGCTTCGGGCTCGTCTCGGTGCTCGTCGCGACGTTCTCGCTGTTCCGGCAGACGGATGCGAAGCGCCTTTTCTCGTTCTCCTCGATCGAGCACATGGGCATGATGACCTTCGCTTTCGGGCTGGGCGGCCCCATCGCCACGTTCGCGGGCCTCCTGCACATGACGGTTCACGCGCTCGTCAAATCGGCGATTTTCTTCACCGTGGGGCATGCCGCGCAGAAAGCCGGCACCCAGGCCATCGACGGCATTCGCGGGCTCGTGCGCGTGAGTCCCCTGGTGGGCTGGGGCCTGATGCTCGGCACGCTCGCGATTCTCGGCATGCCGCCATTCGGCGTCTTCGCGAGCGAATTCCTGATTCTCACCACGGCAATGCATGCGCTGCCGTGGGCCGCGCCGCTTCTGATGCTGGCGCTGGCCGTCGCGTTCGCCGTCATTTTCAGGCACGCGCAAGGCATGGTGTTCGGCGACGCCACGGCGCGCCGGCTCGAACACCGGCCGGCACTGCTGCCGGTATTCGTTCATCTGGCCATCGGGCTCATGCTCGGTCTCTACCTTCCCCCCTGGCTCGCCGCATGGTATCGCGCAGCCGGGGCCGTGCTTGCAGGATGATTCATGGGGATCGACGCATTCCACTCCTTACCCGGCCTCACCCGCCTTGCCACGTTCGGGGAGGCGCCGGCCACGCTCGTTGCGCACGTGGATGTCGCGGCCTGGGTCCGCGTTGCCGCCGCGGTCGACGAAGGCGGGGGGCGCCTGATCACGCTGTGGGGCGCCGAAGACCCCGGCGGCACCTTCATCGTATGCGCCGCCTATGCCGTGGACGACGGCCTGCTGTGGGTCCGGCTACCGCTCGGCAAGACGCCGTCCTGGGCCTGCGAGTACCCGGACCTCTCCGCCCTCTTTCCGTACGCGGCCCGCATGCAGCGCGCCGTCTACGATCTGACCGGCCTGCGCGCGTGCGGCGCCGGCGACGTGCGCCCCTGGCTGAACCACGGCAACTGGCCCGCCGATTACTTCCCGTTGCGCAAGTCCGCAACCGGCACGGAGCGCTTCGCGTCGCAGGAAGCCGACTACGCGTTCACGCGGGTCGCCGGCGACGGCGTGCATGAAATCGCGGTAGGACCGATTCACGCCGGCATCATCGAGCCCGGACACTTCCGCTTCTCCGTGGTCGGCGAAAAAGTGCTGCGGCTCGAAGAGCGGCTCGGCTATACGCATCGCGGCATCGAGCGCCTGTTCGAGTGTACGCCGGCGCTCGCTGGCCATCGCCTGGCAAGCCGGATCGCCGGCGACAGCAGCGTCGCATTTGCGTGGGCGTATTGCATGGCGCTCGAACGCGCGCTCGACACGACGATTCCGCCGCGCGCGCAATGGCTGCGCGCGCTGCTGCTGGAGCGCGAGCGCGTCGCCAACCATCTCGGCGATCTTGGCGCGCTCGGCAACGATGCGGGCTTCGCATTCGGGCTCGCGCAGTTTTCGCGGATGAAGGAAGACTGGCTGCGCCTGAACGAGCGTACCTTCGGCCACCGCTACCTCTTCGACGCGATCGAGCCCGGCGGCCTCGCGCGCGATCTCGACCACGAACAGGCGGGCGCGATCCTCGCGCAGTGCGACCGCATCGAGCGCGAGGTCCGCTCGATGCGGCGCATTTACGACGATCACGCCGGCATGCAGGACCGCTTCGCGAAGACCGGCATTCTCACGCCGGCGATGGCCGCTCAACTCGGCGTACGCGGTTTCGCCGCGCGCGCGAGCGGCGGCGCGATGGACCTGCGGGTCGATCACGCGCAAGTTCCCTACCGCGAAATCGGTGCGCGCCACCTCGGCGACGAGCGCGGCGACGTGGCGGCCCGCGTGGCGCTGCGCTTTCGCGAGATCGACGAATCGTTACGCCAGATCCGCGCGATCCTCACCAGCGTGCCGCGCGGCGGCATCGCCGTGCAACCCGATATCCGCCGCCCGCCGTCGTATGGAACGGGATGGATCGAAGGCTGGCGCGGCGACGTGCTCGTTGCGCTCGAAACCGGCGAGGACGGCATGCTCGCGCGCTGTCATTGCCACGATCCGTCCTGGCAGAACTGGCCGGCTCTCGAAGTCGCGATCATCGGCAATATCGTCGCGGATTTCCCGCTGATCAATAAGTCGTTCAATCTCTGTTACGCGGGGCACGACCTGTGACGTGGCAACTTCTCAAGCGGATCGCCGGTACGCGCGCGCCTGCCGAACTCATTCCTCCGGGCGGTGACGACTGGCGCACGGAGTCTCAACGGCTGCATCAGCAGATTCTCGACGTGCTCGGCCGCGCACTGTGCATCCGGCAGATCGATGCGGGATCATGCAACGGCTGCGAGCTCGAAATTCACGCGCTCAACAACCCGTACTACAACATCGAGGGGTTGGGGATCCGCTTCGTCGCGAGTCCCCGGCATGCCGACATGCTCCTCGTGACGGGTCCTCTTGTTGTGAACATGCGCGAGGCGGTACGGCTGGCGTACGAGGCAACGCCCGAGCCAAAGCTGGTGGTTGCCGCCGGAGAGTGCGCATGCACGGGCGGTATCTTCAAGGACAGCTATGCGGTCTGCGGGCCGCTTTCGGAGCTGCTTCCCGTCGATGTCCACATTCCCGGCTGCCCGCCGCCGCCCGTCGATCTCTTGAGAGGCATTCTGGCGGCACTGCGAAGCCGGCGCGATGACCCGGTTTCCCCTGATTGAGCATCGTCTCCGTCAATAGTCGCCGCCGTTGGCCGCCACTCGAACGCTGTCGCGCGAGCGGCATCGCTGACGCTCAGAACGACGTCATGATGCCTGTGAACACGCCCGTTTGACCGTGACCGTAATCGGGGTTTCCACTCGCGCGACAATGCTCGAATAATCGGCGGGCGTATCCATGTCGATGCAAAAGCGGTCGTGCGCCGCCTCGTGAAGAAAGACCTCGTCGCCGTGCTCGGCGATCAGCTTGCGGCAACCCGGATTCACGTGGCCGCTCACGACCTCGGGGGCATAACTCGCTGCAAACAGAACCGGATTGCCGCGCGCGCCCTTGAACATCGGCACCAGAATCGATCCGCGCGGCATCGACGCGTAAGCGCCGACCAGTTCGCGATAATCGGCGGCCTCCAGCAACACCTGGTCGGCGAGACAAATCATCACGGCGTCGCACGGCGCCTGCAAAGCAGCGACGCCGGACGCGACCGAGGTCATCTGCCCTTCCTGGTAGCGCGGGTTGCTCTGAAAGCGCACGTCGAGGCCGTCAAGCGCTTCGAATACGGCGCGCCCATGGAATCCCGTCACCACGACCACCTCCTGCGGCTGCGCGGCAACGACGGCGCGCACCACGCGCCGCACAGCGGGCTCGCCTCCCACCGGCAAGAGCAGCTTGTGGCGCCCCTCCATACGCGTGGACAGGCCCGCCGCGAGCACGACGGCCGAAAACTTCACTGTATTCATCATCCCTCCGCGGGCCGATCGCCGGGGTTTGCCTCGTGCTCTGGCGCAGCGGCCAGATAGCGCGCCGGCGCGCGCTCGAATTCGGCCTTGCAGCAGTCGCAGCAGAAATACACCTTGCGGCCACCATAAACGACGACGTGTTTCGCCGTCGCGATCTCGACGCTCATGCCGCACACCGGATTCACATAGCGTCCCGCCTCGGCCGCCGGCGCCTCAGGAATCTCGCACGGCGGCAGCGGCGGCACGGCCTCCGTGGCGACGGTGGCCTGCGGAACGGCCGCTTGCGCGGCCGCCACCGCGTCTTCCCGTTCGTGCCGCAAAGCAACGAGTCCCGCCACGGCCCCCAGTGCGATTTCCTGCGGCGTATGCGCGTGGATCGCCGGTCCAGCCGGCGCGTGCAACGCCGCGAGCCGGCCTTCGTCGACGCCGCGCGCGCACATCGCTTCGCGCAGCCGCTCGGCCTTGCGGCGGCTCGCGATCAGGAGCACGGCCCCGGCGCCGCTGCGCAGCGCGGCTTCGAGCGCGTCCTCGTCGCCGTCGCCTTGCGTCGCGATCAGCGCGAACGACGCGCCGGCGCGGTCGAGGGCCGCGGCGTCGAAACGCGGACCGCCCGCGCGCGCGGCATCGGTCGCCAGCGACGCGCGCAAGCCCATGCGCCGCGCCAGCACGCAGGCTTCGTGCGCCGTCGGCGTTGTGCCGAACACGATCACGAGCGGCGCCGGCACGGTCGGCTGGATGAAGAGTTCCATCGCGCCGTTGCTCGCGCACGGCATGGCGTGGGCCTCGACTTCGGGATCGGGTGGCGTGGGCTCGTTGCTGATGCGGACCCGCCGCGGCTGACCGAAGCGGATCGCCTGCCGCGCGGCCTCGATCACGATCGCCTGCGAGCACCCGCCGCCGATCCAGCCATGCAGCGTGCCGTCGCTTTCCACGAGCGCCTGCGCGCCCACCTGGGTCGAGGCCGGCGGCGCCACGCGGATCACGGTTGCGACGGCAAACGGCACCCCCGCATCGGTCAATTGTTGTTCGAGCTGCAGCAGGCTGACTGCGGCCGGGACGGTATCGACGGTTTCGGCATTCATTGCAACGCACCGAGAATTTGCGGAAACAGGCGTTCGAGGCTCGCGAGATCGCGCGCCCCCGCGAACAGATCGAGGTGCGGCAGCGCGGCCTGCATGCCCGCGCTGACCGGCTCGAATCCCGGCCGCCCGGCGAGCGGATTGAGCCACACGAGCGAATGACAGCGGCGCCGGATCGCGGCCAGCGCGTCGCCCAGTTGCGCCGGATCGCCCGCGTCGTAGCCGTCGCTGACGATCACCACCGCCGTGCGCGAATGCAGGAGGCTCGAAGCGTAGTAGCGGTTGAATCCGGCAAGGCTCTCGCCGATGCGCGTGCCGCCGGCCCAGCCCTCGGAGATCAGATGCAGGCGCTCCTGCGCGCGCCGCGGATCGGGATCGCGCAGCGCCTCGTCGATGCAGACGAGCCGCGTGTGGAAAATGAAGCTGCGCACGTCGCGCAGACGACCGCTCAGCACGCGCGCGAGACGCAGCAGGAAGAAACTGTAGAGGTTCATCGAGCGGCTCACGTCGAGCATCAGCACGATGCGCGGGCGCTGCCGCCGCAAGCGCCGCCAGCCGAGCTCCGCCGGCAGGCCGCCGCGCGACACGCTGCGGCGCAAGGTCCAGCGCAGGTCGATGGCCCGCCCCTGGTTCGCGCGCTGCTCGCGGCGCGTTTCGATTCCGCGCAGGCGCTGCGCGAAGCGGCGAATCGCGGCATCGATGGCAAAGAGTTCAGCGTGATCGTTGAGGTGGCGGAAATCCGCGCCGGCAAGCGATTCGGCTTCGGTGGCTCCCTCATCGGCCGTGGCGCCCTCGCCCGGCGCGCCGGCGCCGCGACCCGCGAGCGACAGGGGCGTGCCCTCGCTCGCGTCCGGCAGTCCCTCGCCCGCCTCGTCGCGCGCGAGCGGCCCCGCGCCCCCTGCCCGTGTTTCGACCAGCTTGCGCCGGTTCGGTGTCCTGAACCAGGCGTCGAACAGATCGTCGAAGCGCCGCCAGTCTTCCGCACGCGAGCACAGCAGCGCGCGCAGGCTCCAGCGCAGCAGATCGCTGTCGAACTGGCCCATGCGATTCGCGATCTCCATCGACGCCGCCACGTCCGCGCTCGTCACGCAGAACGCGTTCGCGCGCAGCCAGCCCGCGAAACCGGCATAGCGCGCGACGAGCCTGTCGGCAAGATCGGGAGCGTCGGTCGGCGCGGCGGCGCGTTCGGTTCCGGTCAACATGACGCCACCAGTTTTTCGACGACCGGTCTCGTGAGCGCGGCCTGATCCTCGCGCGTCTTTACGAGCGCCGCGAGCGAATCCATGACGCGCTCGATGCCGCCCTCGTCGAGCGCGCTCACGCCGAGGCGCAGCAGCGCGGCCGCCCAGTCCAGCGTCTCCGCGAGGCCGGGCTTGCGGCGCAGCGCCAGTTGCCGCACCGCGTGCGCGAACTCGACCACCTGGCGCGCGAGCGCTTCGGGCACCTCGGGCACCCGGGTCCGCACGATCAGCAGTTCGCGCTGGAACGACGGATAGTCGACGTACTGATAGAGGCAGCGGCGGCGCAACGCATCCGAGATCTCGCGCGTGCCGTTCGAAGTCAGGATGACGTAAGGACGTTCGATCGCGCGAATCACCCCCAGCTCGGGAATCGAGATCTGGAAGTCCGAAAGAACTTCGAGCAGATACGCTTCGAAGGCTTCGTCGGTGCGGTCGATCTCGTCGATGAGCAGCACGGGCGCGGGCGTGGTCGTGATGGCTTCGAGCAGCGGGCGCTTGAGCAGGTAGCGTTCGGAAAAGACATCCTGTTCCTTGTCGCGCAGCGGTCGCGCGTCCTGCTCGAACAGCTTGATCGCCAGCAGTTGATGCGCGTAGTTCCACTCGTACAGCGCCGTGTGCGCATCGAGCCCTTCGTAGCATTGCAGCCGGATCAGCGACACCGCGAGCAGGCGCGCCAGCGCCTTCGCCACTTCGGTCTTGCCAACGCCCGCCTCGCCTTCCAGCAGCAGCGGCAGGCGCATTTCCAGCGTCAGCAACAGCGCCGCCGCGAAGCTGCGCTCGGCAATGTAGCCATGGCTCGCGAGCTTCGCCTGCAGCGCGACGACGTCGGGCATGCGATCGGTGGGCGTCATGACGTGCCTCAGCGGCCGTGGGCCTCGTGCGAGAAGAGGCCGCGCAGCCAGTCGCGGAACATGGCCCAGACGAACGCGATGCCGTTGAGCTCGGCAGGAGGCGCGGCAGTCGTGGGGTTCGTGGCACTCGTGGCACCCGTAGCGCTCACGGCCGCGAGCATGTTCGCCTCGCCTTCCGCCAACGCAGGCGGCACCGCCTGCGCCGCCTGCGCATTCATCGCATCGAGCCGCGCCGCGAAGTTCGCCACGAACTGCTTGAGCAGTTGTTCCGAGACCGGTCCCATCAGCCGGCCGCCAATCGCGGCGGCCTTGCCGCTCATCGTCACCTCGCTCCGGCCGGTCAGCTCGCTCGCCTCGCCGCTTGCCCGCACGGCCGCCACGAGATCCATCGCCGCCGCCGAGCCGCCCGTCGAGTCCGTACCCTTGCCGCTCAAATGCAGGCTGCGCGCCGCCGCATCGAGCGCGAGCACTTCGATATCGCCCTTGAACGCCATCGTCGCGGGCCCCAGCTTGACCGTGATCGTTCCTTTGTAGTGCGTAGCATCCACGCGCTCCGTGATCTTCGCGCCCGGCATGCAGCCCGCCACGGCTTCGATGTCCTGCATGAGCTGCCACGCGCTGTCCGCGTTCGCAGCGAGTGGAAACACCTTGTCGAGTACGACTTTCATCGCGCGCTCCTTCCGCAACGCTCAGGCCCGGGTCAGGCCAAGCTCGCGGCTTTGCTGCCACACGCGGTACGCGTTGTGCGGCATGTTCATATGCGTGACGCCGAGATGCGCGAACGCATCGACGACGGCCGACGTGAAGCATGGAATCGAGCCCACGTGCGGCGATTCGGCTACGCCCTTCGCCCCGATGGGATGATGCGGCGAAGGCGTCACCGTGAAGTCGGTGTCCCAATGGGGCGTTTCCACGGCCGTCGGCACGAAATAGTCGAGCAGCGTCGCGCCGAGCAGGTTGCCCGACTCGTCATAGGGCAGTTCCTGGCCGAGCGCGACCGCGAAGCCTTCGGTCAGGCCGCCGTGAATCTGCCCCTCGATGATCATCGGGTTGATTCGCGTGCCGCAATCGTCCAGCGCGTAGAAACGCCGCACGCGGATTTCGCCGGTGTAGCGGTTCACGTCGAGGACGCAGACGTACGCGCCGAACGGAAACGTGAAGTTCGGCGGGTCGTAGTAGTCGACGGCTTCGAGGCCCATTTCCAGCCCTTCCGGCACGTTGTTATACGCCGCCCAGGCCACTTCCTTCACCGTCTTGAACTGTTCCGGCGACCCCTTCAGCACGAAGCGGTCGAGATCGAATTCCACGTCGTCGGGGCTCGCTTCGAGCAGGTGCGCCGCGATCCGGCGCGCCTTCTCGCGGATCTTGCGCGAGGCGCGCGCCACCGCCGCGCCGGCCACCGGCGTGGAGCGCGAGCCGTAGGTGCCGAGCCCGTACGGCGCGGTAGACGTGTCGCCCTCCTCCACGGCGATCTGCGACGCGGGAATACCGGCCTCGGACGCGATGATCTGCGCGTAGGTGGTCTGGTGCCCCTGGCCCTGCGTGATGGTGCCCATCCGCGCGATCGCCGAACCGTCCGGATGCACGCGAATCTCGCACGAGTCGAACATGCCCACGCCGAGAATGTCGCACATCTTCGACGGCCCGGCCCCGACGATTTCCGTGAAATTCACGACGCCGATGCCCATGAGCCATTCGGCGTCGGGATCGGCCCGGCGCTGCGCCTGCTCCGCGCGCAGCGCGTCGTAATCGACGGCGGCGAGCACCTTTCTGAGCGCCGTATCGTAGTCGCCCGAATCGTATTCGAGGCCGAGCGGCGTGGTGTACGGAAACTGGTCCTTGCGGATGAAGTTGCGCAGACGGATCTCGGCCTTGTCGATGCCAAGCTTCTGCGCGAGCACGTCTACCATCCGCTCGATCAGGTACACCGCCTCGGTCACGCGAAACGAGCAGCGATACGCCACGCCGCCCGGGAACTTGTTTGTATACACGCCGTCGACCGAAACGAACGCATTCGGAATCGCGTACGAACCCGTGCAGACGTGGAACATGCCGGCGGGCCACTTCGTCGGGTCGGCGCACGCGTCGAACGCGCCGTGATCGGCCACCACGTTCACGCGCAGCGCCTTGATGCGGCCGTCCTTGTCGGCCGCGAGCTCGCCCGTCATGTGATAGTCGCGCGCGAACGCCGTGCTGGAGAGGTTCTCGTTGCGCGATTCGATCCACTTCACGGGGCGCCCAAGCACGATCGATGCGACGATCGACGTCACGTAGCCCGGATACACGCCCACCTTGTTGCCGAACCCGCCGCCGATATCGGGAGAAATGATGCGGATCTTCGATTCCGGGATCGAGGAAAGCAGCCCGACCACGGTGCGCACAACGTGCGGCGCCTGCGACGTGATGTAGACGGTGAGATCGCCGCGCACCTTGTCGAACGAGGCGACGCACCCGCAGGTTTCGAGCGGACACGGATGCACGCGCGGATACAGGAGATCCTGCTTCACCGTGACCTCGGCATTCTCGAACATGCGGTCGGTCCTGTCCCGGTCGCCCATCGTCCACGTGAAGATGTGGTTAGGATGCCTGCGCGCTCCATGCGCGCCGGTATCCTTGTCGCGAATGTCCTCGCGAATCACGGGCGCATCGGGTTCGAGCGCCTTCAGCGGATCGACGAGCGCGGGCAACTCCTCGTACTCCACGTCCACGAGCTCGGCCGCGTCGGCGGCGACGTAGCGGTCGTCGGCCACGACGAACGCGACCTCCTGGTTCTGGAAGCAGACCTTTTCGTCGGCGAGCACGGCCTGCACGTCGCCCGCGAGTGTCGGCATCCAGTGCAGCTTGAGCGGCTTGAGATCGTCGGCGGTGAGCACGGCGTGCACGCCGGGATGCGCGAGCGCGCGCGACTTGTCGATGTGCTTCACGCGCGCGTGCGCATAGGGACTTCGCACCATGACGCCGAACAGCATGCCCGGCATCTTGATGTCGTCGACATAGGTGCCCTTGCCCTGGATGAAGCGCGGATCCTCGCGGCGCTTGCGCGAACAGCCCATGCCTTCGAGCGCGGCGAGACGTTCGAGATTGGCGTCGAAATTGCCCATGACGTTTCTCCCTGTGCTCAGTGCGCGTGCGCCGCGTCCGCCTCGATGAGCGGATGCGACGTTTCGGCCGCTTCGCCGCGCAGCTTGCGCGCGGCGTATTGCACGGCCTTCACGATGTTCTGGTATCCCGTGCAGCGGCACAGATTCCCCGCCATCCAGTAGCGGATCTCCGCTTCCGTGGGATCGGGGTTCTCCTGGAGCAGGCGATACGCGCGCATCAGCATGCCCGGCGTGCAGAATCCGCACTGCAGGCCATGCTCCTGCATGAAACCTTCCTGCAGCGCGTGCAACGTGCCGCCCTCGGCGAGCCCTTCGACCGTGCGGACCGCCGCGCCCTGCGCCTGCACCGTCAGCAGCGTGCACGACTTCACGGACATGCCGTTGAAGTCGACCGTGCAGGCGCCGCAATGCGAGGTCTCGCAGCCAATATGCGGCCCGGTGTGCTGGCATTTTTCGCGCAGCGTATGAATCAGCAGCTCGCGCGGCTCGACGACGACATCCACTTCGCTGCCGTTGAGGCTGAACGACACCATCGTTTTTTTGGCCATGTCGTGTTCTCCCAGGCTTTAAGGACGAGCCGGGCCGGTCGCCCGTTCGTATGCCATATTGAGTGCCCTGCGCGTCATCTCGCCCGCCATCGCCCGTTTGTAGTCGGCGTCGCCGCGCAGGTCCGGCACCGGATTGCATGCCGCCATGGCAAGCCGCGCCGCTTCGTCCAGGGCGCGCGGGTCGAACCGCTTGCCGAGCAGCGCCTGCTCGGCATCCCTTGCACGGATCACGGTGTCGCCGACATTCGTCAGAGCAATGCGCACGTGCTCGACGTTGCCGCCCGCCAGCCGCATCGTGACGGCCGCCGCCGCCGTCGCAAAGTCGCCCGTCTTGCGCTTGAGCTTCGCATAGCAATAGCCGGTGGCGGGCGAAGGCACCGGAATGCGGATCGCGGTCATGATCTCGCCGGGCGCGAGCAACGTCTCGTAGGTGCCGACGAAAAAGCCGTCGGCCGGCACCGTGCGCTCGCCGGCTGCGCCCTGCAGCACGAACGCCGCGTCGAGCGCGATCATCAGCGCCGGATGATCGTTGCCGGGGTCGCCGTGCGAAAGATCGCCGCCCAGCGTGCCGCGATAGCGCACCTGCGGATCGGCGATCTGCCGCGCCCCCTCGACGAGCAACGGGCAGCGGGTCTGCAGCACGGTGGACCAGATCAGTTCGTTTTCGGTCGTCATCGCGCCGATCCACAGCGTGCCGCTTTCCTCGCGGATGCCCTTGAGCTCGGCCAGCTTGCCCAGGTCGATCAGGTGATCGGGCTGCGCGAAGCGCAGCTTCATCATCGGCAGCAGGCTGTGGCCGCCCGCGAGGACTTTCGCCGTCTCGCCGTACTCGCCGAGCAGCGCAACCGCCTCGGGCAGCGTCTGCGGCGCGTGGTATTCGAAGGGTCGGGGAATCACGCCAGTCTCCTTGTTTTCGTCCTCCGGTTAATTAGCATTTCACAATGCAATGCAGCAATTCAACGCGATTTCGCCAACGGCGGCCAGACTGCGCCGGCCGCCGGAAAACTTGCGTGAAACGGGGAAAGGACTTAAAACAGAGGCACCGCACCGGCGTCGCGTACGCCGCGCAAACGCCGCGAGCGCCTCAGGGAGAACCCTGGATGAAACCGTTCGAGCACGTCACGCCGGCCACCGACGCACGCCGCGCCGAAACCTTCCAGCACCGGCTGGAGCAGTTCAATCCGGGCGTGGTCTGGCTGGACGCGAACGGGCGCGTCAGCGCGTTCAACGATGTCGCGCTGCAGATTCTCGGGCCGGCCGGCGAGCAGTCGCTCGGCGTGGCTCAGGACAGGCTGTTCGGTATTGACGTCGTCCAGTTGCACCCCGCGAAAAGCCGCGACAAGCTGCGTTTCCTGCTCCAGTCGCGCGACGCGGGCGGCTGCCCGGTGAAGTCGCCGCCGCCGGTGGCGATGATGATCAACATTCCTGACCGGATTCTGATGATCAAGGTGTCGAGCATGTCGGACATGAACGGCGCGTGCGGCACCTGCATGATCTTCTACGACCTGACCGACATCACGACCGAGCCGTCGGCCGAAACGCTCGCCGGCACGCCGACGCCGCCGCGGCGGCTCTTCAAGATTCCGGTGTACCGCAAGAACCGCGTTATCCTGATCGACCTGAAGGACATCGTGCGCTTCCAGGGCGACGGCCATTACACGACGATCGTCACGAAAGACGACCGCTATCTCTCGAACCTGTCGCTCGCGGATCTGGAGCTGCGTCTCGACAGCAGCACCTTCCTGCGCGTGCACCGGAGCCACATCGTGAGCTTGCCCTACGCGGTCGAGCTCGTGAAAGCCGAGGACAGCGTGAACCTCGTGATGAACGATGGCGAGCGCAGCGTCGTGCCGGTGAGCCGGTCGCGGGCGGCGCAGTTGAAAGAGCTGCTTGGCGTGGTGTGAAGCGGGAGTGATTAAGTTAAGGATTCCTCAAACGTATACCGTCAGCCGATACCGTTGAACCGGCGTGACGGTACCGGACAAGACCGTCCGAGGGGGAAACGTCAATACTGTGCACGATGCCGACGTTTCCTCCAGGCGCTGCCTGGATCACAGCAGACCATACCGAACAATACCCCCCGTTTTTTAACGGAAAAACAGGGGGAGCGCACTATTGGAACGACTTGGGAACGGGTTAGATCACTCCCACTCGATCATCAACGAGTCACGCAAGTCCGCGTGATTAAAGGAATTGGCTTTGATCGACATGGGCCTTTACCGTCGCTTTTACCGTCAGAAAAACACGTCCTTTGCTGACGCGGGTTTGCGCGGCATCGGCTCATCATCAACCAGCTCTAGGATAGCGCAGCCAGCCGCGCAGCGAGCAAGTCGGCCTGCTCGGCGAACCTCCTCGCATCGGTCTTCTGCAACTGCGCCAGGTTGTGCAGCTTCCAGCGGATGCCCGGCAGTTGTTCGAGGTGCGCGATGCCCAGCAGCGACCACTCCGGCGCGCCGGCGGCCAGCGACAGCAGGAAGCGTCGCTCGTTGTCGTCCAAGCCTTGCTGGAGTTCGCGCATCATGCGTTCTCGCGCAGCGAGCAGCGCATCGAGAGGTATGGGTTCCGCCGTCATGCCTTGGAAGTTGTGCTCGTAGTCATGCCGAATGTCCCGCAGCGGCGTGAACAGCACCTCATGGATCGGCCGGTTGCTGCTGGACAGATAGACCACGAACGCGCGCCGGATGCCGGGCGTGATGCCCTCGTGCGCAAAGAGTTGCATCACGTCGAACAGGTCGCGCGGGTGCTGACGATCCAACGCCGCTACCAGCTTGCCGCCATACACGTCCTCCAGCGACACCACCGGGATCTCCAGATCGGCCAGCAAAGTGTCGCGTGCGGTCGGCGTGAGCGAAGCGCGACGCACCGGCTGCACCGTGCCGCGCATGACGAAGTTGACTTCGACCTTGACCTGGATCGAACCGTTGCGCACCAGCAGCTTCGTCTCCCCTGCCGCGGCCGCTGGCGCGTGCGTCTGGAACCCTCGCTTCTTCAACCGCTCGGCGGCTTGCCTGACAGCCTCGTTGATGCGCGTCAGCGCCTCGTCGCGCGGCAGCGTGTGATTGGGAAAGACCAGATCGAGGTCCACCGACAAACGCGGCATGTCGCGCACGAACAGATTGATCGCGGTGCCGCCCTTCAATGCGAACGTGTCGTCCACGAACACCAGCGGCGCCACCTGCGTCAGCAGGCGCGCGGTATCGAGATAGGTCTGGTTCATGGCTTGAGCACCAACAAGCCATCGGCCGATCGGGACACCCAAGGCCGATCGCTGCCCGTCGGCAGCGTGGCCGGATCGAGCTTCGCCGCCCAAGGCAACGACGCCTCGCGGCCGAGTTGCAGACATAGCCGCACGGTCTTGACGTTCGTGCAGTGCTGCAACAGCTCACGCAGCACGTCGGCGCGCAGGCTGTACGCGCTTTCGACGAGTTCGCGGGCTTCCTGCAAAGGCTGACGCACGCCGACTTCGCTCAACAGTTCCAACAAGGCGCGCTCCGGCGCCGACACCTGCGGCGCTCCGCTGCGCTTCTCGAACGGGCCAACATGCAGCAAGGCGACCGGCTGCTCGTCGAACAGGCGCTTGCGGTGGTACTCGGCCGGGAAGCGTTCGGTGAACCATTCCGGCAGACGGGCCGCCGTCCAGCCATACAGATGCAGCACGGGCTGTTGCGACACGTACTGGCGCACGCCGTACCAGTCCAGCGCCGACTTGCCGCCGACGTGCAGCCCCTCGAACCGGCGCTGCAACAGCAACAGACTCGGGTGGAGCGCCAGAGTGTCGTTCGGGCGGCCGTACACCCCGCGGGCCAGGCGCGTGAGCCAGCCTGCCCGGACGTAGTGGACGGCCAGGTCGGCAGAGATGCCCAGCGCCGCCAAGTCCTCCGAGGTCAGCGGCGTTCCCGGTGCCAGCCGGGTGTAGAGGGCATTTAGCTTACTTGGATTAGTCGTAGCCATGCTACGACTTTTACAACTTTTCCAAGCGCAAGTCAATTTGGGATGATGTCTCCAGTCGTAGCCTAGATACGACAATGACAACATATCCAAAGGCTCACGCCTTGGGAACAGCCGCGCGGGAAGCCGGTCGAGTGTCGTCTCCCCTGCCCCGCCTGAACCCCCGATCCCCCGCGATGAACGCCTCCAGCATGTGCGGGATCAGCGTCGTCGCATCGACCGCTTCGCCGTAGGTTTGCGCGTGCATGGCCGCGTAGCGGTCGAGGTCGGCCTTGAGCGTGGCCGGACACGCGAACGTCAGCTTCACGTTCTCGGTTTTCGGCAGCGGCCCCAGCCGCAGCCTGCGCGCCGTGCTCATCGTGAAGTCCCCCGGTTGAAGAACAGCGGCTGGTATGGCCGCAGCACCAGGTCGCGGTTGACGATGATGCGCACCGGCAGACCGGGCCGCTCGGTCAGCGTCGGCTGGATGTTGAGGTTGCGCCGGGTCATCTCCTGCCCGACCTGATTTACGCTGTCCTGCAAGCTGTCGCGGCCGGCGACGATGACGCGATCGCCATTGCGGTTCTCCGGCGCGGCCAACTCGGCACCGATGCCCAGCAGCGTCGTCAGCGCCGCGCCGGCAAAGATGCGATCCCAATGCCAATCGACGCCATCCTCCAGGCCGGCGTAGCCGGCCGGGTCGGTGCCGGCCAGGTTGTCGAGCGTGAGCGAAGAAGTGTCCGGCAGGATGATGCGGTTCCACACCACCTGCACGCGGCTCTGCCCGTAGGCGACCTGGCTGTTGTATTTGCCGAAGATGCGCGACCCCTGCGGGATCAGCAGATAGCGGCCCGTCGCCGTGTCGTACACCGGCTCCGTCACCGTGCCGATCACGTCGCCCGGCAGGTCGGACTTGATGCCCGTTACCAGCGCCGCCGCGATCACCGTGCCAGCCATCACCTGATACGGCGAGGTCGGCATTTGCAGGTTGCCGGAATTACGGGTTTCCGTGGTTCCGGCTTTCTGGAACGCCTCTTTCTGGTCTTGCCGGTTCTGCACGGTGGTCGGGTCGGCGGGCTGCTGCGCCGCCGTCGAGGCCGGCCCGGCGGCCTGCGGGTCGAAGCCCACCAAGCCGGATGCCGGTGCGATCGAAGCGGTCTGCGCGGGCGCAGCCGCGGCGCGCTGGTTGCTGGAACGGAAGAACACAGATGAACCCGCCGCCGCTTCCGCCTCCTTGCGCAGTGCGTCGCGTTCGGCCGCCGCCGCATCTTGGCCGGGCGGCGTGTAGCTGGCCACCACCGGCGGCTGCGACTTGACGATGGCCGGGCCGAGGTCGCCCGGCAGCGGCGGCCCCAACTCCGGCACCTTCGGCGGCAGCTTGGAGTAGTCGGCGGGAAGCCGGTTGAGTTCTTCGGACTTCGACACGCGATCGACGTTGTAAAGCTCGGTCGCATCGTTGTTGCCGCGCGGGTGCTTCGGCTGCAACGACCACAGGGTTGCGCCCAGCACGGCGATGCCGAGGCCACCCGTCAACAACGCCAGCGTGCGCCGGTTGAGGCGCGTCACCGGGCGCGGCTGCGCACGTAGCGCCACGTTCTCCGGCGCGACTTTCGGCGCGGCATCGGGAATGGGCACGTCCGGGGTTTCGTCCTGGCTCATGGTCAGTTCCCCCGCGTGCCATCCGTGCGCTCGATGCGCACCACGTCGCCCTTGTCGCCGCCGAGACGTAGTTCGGCCGCGCCGAACAGCCGATCCACGATGTAGTACGGCGAGCGGAAGCGGTAGTTGACGAGCTGGCCGTCACCCTGCGCGCCGATGACGAACAGCGGCGGCAGTTCGCCTTGGGCGATGCCGGGCGGGAACTGGATATAGACCTTCTCGCCGTCGTCGAAGGCGCGCAGCGGCTTCCACGGTGGACTGCTGCCGCTGACCGCGTAGCGGAAACGGATCTTCTCCAACGACAGGCCGGCGTCGATCGGCGCGGCGGCTTGCGCCGCCCGATCCTGACGCTGCAAAGCAAGCATCTGATCCTTCGGATACTCCCACGACACCGACGCCATCCATGCCTTGTCCGTCGAGGTCAGCTCGATCAGGTAGGTGCGCCGGCTGGTGGTGATGACCAGGTTCGTCTTGAGGCCCGAACGGATCGGCTTCACCAGCACGTTTACGCGCAGCGCGTCGCCAGCGCCGCTGGACGTGTCGCCGACGATCCAGCGCACCGTGTCGCCGGCGGCGACCGTCACCAGTTCCTCGCCGGGCTGGAGCGAAATCACGGTCACGCGCCCCGGTGCGGCATAGACCTGATACAGCGCGCCATCGGTGAAGGGCCAGACCTGGATCGCGTTGACGTAGCCCTCACGCGTGGGCGCGATGCGTGCCTCGGCGTTGGCACGCGACACGCGCACGGTTTCGTCGGCGGGTTCCGGCGCGGGCCTGGCTTCGTCCATCTCCGGCAGAGGCTTCATCTGCGCCGGCATCGGCAGCACCTTCGGCACCTCCACCACTTCGACGGGCTTGGGCGGCTCCGGTAGTGGCTGTGCCTGCACCGGCTCATCGAGCGAGATGCGCGGCGGCGGCTTGCCCTGCGAGGCGCAGCCCGACAGGGCCGCCACGGTCAGCGCGAATGCGTAAAAGCGGAAAGACGGGTTCATGGCTTGGCTCCTTCGGACGCATCGAGTTCGCGGCTCCACGACAGGCCGTTGACGTAGATGCCCAGCGGGTTCTTGCGCAGCCGCTGCTCGGTGCGCGGGGTTTGCAGGACGATGGACACCACGGCGTTCCAGCGCTCGGTGCCGGTGGGTGCGCCGTTGACGAACCGCTGCTCCGTCCAGCGCACGTTGAACGACGAATCGCTGGCGCGGACGACGCTGGTGATCTGCACCGTCACCGATTCCCTGCCGACACGAGCGAAGGGATCGTTCTTGCTGGCGTAGTCGTTGAGCACGACGGCGCCCTTGTCCGTGGTGTAGTCGTAGGCGTCGAGCCAGTTCTGCCGCACCACGATCGGGTCGATGGAAAGCGAGCGAACCAGCGTGATGAAGTGCGCGAGGTGGAAAGCGATCTGCGCATCGGCCGGCCGGTACGGCGTGGCGGCTTCGCCGACCGCGCGCACTTCGCCGGTCTTGTCCACCTCCACCACGTAGGGCGTGACGAAAGACTGCGCCGAGCGCCACACCAAGCCGCCGGCCATCAGCAGCGCGAGCGCGAGACAGCCGAAGGCCATGAAGCGCCAGTTCTTCGCCTGCACGCGGGCCGAGCCGATGCGCTCGTCCCACGCTTGCGCAGCGGCTTGATACGGAGTGGCAGGCTGCGGCGTGTCGGCGTAGCGCACCTGCGGTCGCTTGAATCGCATGACTCGTTCTCCTCAAGAATCGGAATCGCCCAGGCTTGGGCCTTGTGCAGAGCCGCCGCCGTCCCCGCCGCGCAGCGTGTGCGCGGTCGTGGTCGCCGCGTGGGCGATCTGCTGGCGACGATGCAGGCGCTTGGCCCAGGCGGGTTGCTCTTGATCGGCGGCGGCCGAGGCCGAGCCGGTGCTGGATGCGCCCGCTTGGGTGGACGCGCCGGCCGCCGCGCCACTCTCGCCACGGAATGCACCGGCCACCCGCTCGCCGAATGCACGCGCGCCGGCGGCGACTCTCTGCCCGGCGGCTTGCGCGCCCGCCCGTGCGACGTTGCCCACGCCTGCGGCGGCATCCTTGAAGCCGCCGCCCGCCGCAGCGGAACCGGCTTGGAACGCCGACCGGGCGCTGCCGGCCGTCGAAGCGGCAGCCCGTGCGCCGCTGCCGATGGCACTGGCCGCAGCCGGCGCCATGCGCGCGCCAGCAGCCACGGCACCGCCCACGCCGGTTGCCGCAGCGCCGATAGCGACGGCGGTTCCGGCGGCGCCCAATGCCGCGCCGGCCATCGCGCCAGCGCCGAGCTGCGGCGCGCCGGACACGAGGCCGGTGGCAATGCCCGGCCCGTAGATGCCGAGCGCGAGCATGGCGAGCGAAGCCAGCATCACGACCAGCGCATGGTCGATGGACGGCTCGGCGGGCATCGTCGGGAACTCCGCGAACAGGCCCGTGCCGATGCCGACGATGACGGCCAGCACCAGTACCTTGATGCCGGACGACACCACATTGCCAAGCACCTTTTCGGCGAGGAACGCGGTCTTGTTCCAGAGCGCGAACGGCACCAGCACAAAGCCGGCCAGCGTGGTCAGCTTGAACTCGATCAACGTGATGAAAAGCTGTACCGCGAGCACGAAGAAACAGACGATGACGGTCAGCCAGGCGAGGAACATCACGACGATGGGCGTGATGTTGATGAACACCTCGGGAAAGCCCGCCATGTCGCTGATCTGTTCGAGGATCGGCATACCGGCGTCGATGCCGGTCTTGGCGAGATGCCCCGGCTGCAGGAACGTCTCCATGCTCACGGCCGAACCGGTGGCCGTCAGGCCCAGGCCGGCGAACGACCGGAACACGATGCCGGCCAGCATGTTGAAGTTGCCGATGATGTAGGCGAAGGCGCCGACGTAGAGCACCTTGCGAATGAGCTTCGCCATCACGTCTTCGCCCTGGCCGGTGGCGTGGCCGAGCGCCCAATACAGGCCGGCCAGTGTCATGTCGATCGCCACCAGCGTTGCGGTCAGGAATCCGACTTCGCCGCGCAGCAGGCCGAAACCGGAGTCGATGTAGGCGGAAAAGACGTTGAGGAAATGGTCGATGATCGAAACGTCGTTCATGGCCGCTGCTCCATCGTCGTGTCGGGGCCGTCGAAACTGGCCGGGATCGGCGGCAGATCGGCGAGCGTCTGGTATTCGTCCGGGCCGGCCTGCCCTGAGAGGAAGCGCCGCAGGTCGGCTTGGCCGACCTGCGCGCAGAACGCGCCGTCACGTTCGCCTCGCCGGCACTGCGCACGCAGCGCGTGCAGCCGCGTCGGGTCGGCGGCCAGCGCATCGACCGACGAAGCCTGCGGCCGGTCGCAGCCGGCCAGCAGGCACGCGAAGGCGAACAGGACGGGCGCGCGTTTCATGGCCGTGCCCGTCAGTTGCCGTAGAAGTTCACCGGCTGCGGCGTGTACGCCGTGCCGGTGCCGAGGAAGCGCCGCGTGACTTCGCGGCCGCGCTCGACGGCGGCTGCCTGCCGCGCCAGCTCCAGCGATACCGCGCGCCCCTGCGTGAGCTGGAGCTGCTGCGTCTGGATGGACTGCTTGGCTTGTAAGGCGAGAAGCTGATTCGTCGCCTGCATGGCCTGCAAGGCGCCCGTGGCCGACTGGCTCTGGCCGACCAGATCGGTCAGCACGCTCTCGTCTTGGGTCACGTTCTGCGACACCTGCGCCTGCATCCGCATCGCGGTCTGCAAGCCTTCGAGCGTGTTCTGCCAACGCTGGTGCGCATCCTGGTACATCTGATTGCCGCTGACGGTCGCGGCGTACTGCTCCGGGTACAGGCGTGCGAATTGCTGGTCCATGCTCTGCACCTGGAACGCCAGCCCTTGCGCCTGTGCGATGAGCTGCTGGGTGGTCGCCAGGTTCGTGCGCAACTGGTTGACGACGTTGAACGGCAGACTCTCCAGGTTGCGCGCCTGATTTATCAGCGACTGCGCTTGGTTCTGGAGTTGCCGGACCTGGTTGTTGATCTGCTCCAGCGTGCGAACCGCAGTCAGCGTGTTCTGCACGAGGTTGGTCGCATCGATGACGGCCCATTGCGCGTGCGCGGTGGGCATGACGCCGATGAGTGCAGCAACAGCGAGGGCGAGAAGGCGAATCCTCATGGCGAAATCTCCTGTGTTTGGGGAGCGAGGAAGGACGCGGCTGATGGCGCGGACGGCAGCAAATCGGCCGCCCAATCGAGGCCGCGGTGGCGCAGCCAGGCGCCGGCGAAGGCCGGCGCTCCGGCGTCGGTCAGCACGTCGTCGATGGCGCGCTGGTCTTGGGGCGTCGAGGCACCCGCGAACGCGAGCGCGACCGGCCCCAGGTCGAGGTCGAACAGGCGATTGCCCGCGCGGGATTGGTAGTAGTAGTCGCGCTTGGGCTGCGCGGTGGCGACGATCTCGATTTGCCGGCTGTTGAGGCCGAAGCCTTCGTAAATCACGCGAATCTGCGGTTCGGTCGCCTGCGGGTTCGGCAGGAAGATGCGGCTGGCGCAGCTCTCGATGATCGCCGGCGCGATGGTCGAATCCTTGATGTCGGCGAGCGACTGCGTGGCGAAGATGACGCTGACGTTCTTCTTGCGCAGCGTCTTGAGCCACTGGCGAATGCGCGCCGCGAACACCGGGTCATCGAGGAACAGCCAGGATTCGTCGAGGATCAGCAGCGTCGGCGCGCCGTCGAACCGCTCATCGAAGCGCGCGAACAGATAGCCCAGCACGGCCAGCACCGCGGCCTTGCTGTGCATCAGCTCCTCCATCTCGAAGCACTGCACATTGGCCGAGCCGAGCCGATCGCGGTCGGCATCGAGCAGCTTGCCGTGTGCGCCACCGAGCACGTAAGGCGCGAGCGCCTGGCGCAGCGCGTTCGATTGCAGCAGCACAGACAGGCCCGTGAGCGTGCGCTGTTCGAGCGGCGCGCCGGCGAGGCTGCCAAGCGCCGACCACACGGCCGCCTTCTCGTCGGGGCCGATGGCGACGCCTTCGTGCGACAAGCGGCCTTCGACCCATTCCGCTGCCCAGGTGCGATAACCCTCGTGGTCGATGCGCGCGAGCGGCTGGAACGCGATCGCGCCATCGGCGCCGAGGTCGTAGTGTTCGCCGCGCAGGCCCAGCGCCGTCGCGCGCATCGAGCGGCCCATGTCGAACGCAAAGATGCGCGAGCCGGGGTAACGCCGGAACTGCATCGCCAGTGTGGCGAGCAGGACGGACTTGCCCATGCCGGTCGGGCCGGCGATCAGCGTGTGCCCCACGTCGCCGATGTGCGTCACCAGCCGGAACGGCGTGGCGCCTTCGGTGCGCGTGACGATCAACGGCGGGCCGTCGAGGTGGTCGTTCTTCTCCGGCCCGGCCCACACCGCCGACACCGGCATCAGATGCGCCAGGTTCAGCGTGGAAACGATGGGCTGACGCACGTTGGCGTAGGCGTTGCCGGGAATCGACGACAGCCACGCCTCCACGGAGTTGAGGGTTTCAGGGACGGTCACGAAGCCCCGGCCCTGAATCGCGCGCTCCACCATGCGCAGCTTCTCGTCGGCCGTGTCGGCGTCGGCATCGAGCACCGTCACGGTCGCGGTGACGAAGCCGAAGGCAACTTGATCGCTGCCCAGCTCCTGCATCGCGGCGTCGGCGTCGGCCGCCTTGTTGCTGGCGTCGGTATCGACGAGCGGCGATTCCTGCTGGAAGATCGTTTCGCGCAGCAGGGCCAGGACGTTCTTGCGCTTGGCGAACCACTGGCGGCGCAGGCGGCCGAGTTCCTTTTCGGCTTCGGCCTTGTCCATGCAGAGAAAGCGCGTGCTCCAGCGGTAGGCGAAACCCAGCCGGTTGAGGTCGTCCAGAATGCCCGGCCAGGTCGTAGTCGGGAATCCGCGCACGGTCACGACGCGCAGGTGTGCGTCGCCCAGCATTGGCGCGAGGCCGCCGATCAGCGGCATGTCGGCCAGCAGCGCGTCGAGGTGGAACGGCACGGCCGGCACGCCGACGCGATAGCGCCGCGTCGAGACGGTTGCGTGCAGATAGGTCAGCGTTTCGGCGTCATCGAGCCAGTCGATTTCCGGCATCACGCCGTCGAGCAAGTCGAAGATGCGGCCGGTTTCCGCGACGAATGCGGTCAGGCGTTCGTGCCAGTCCACACCAACGGTCGGCGTGTTCTCGTACAGCAGCTTGGCCGCGCGGGCGCGGGATTCCTCCGGCGGCAGGTATTGCAGCGTCAGGTGGTAGCCGCTCTCGAAGTGGTTGCCCGATTCCTCGAAGGTGGCGCGGCGTTCTTCGTCCACCAGCCACGACAGCGGCTCGGGAAACGCCGAATGCGGATAGTCCGCGGCCGGCCGGCGCTCGGCTTCGACGAACAGCGCCCAACCGGCGCCGAGCCGGCGCAGCGCGTTGTTCAGGCGCGCGGTGGTGGCGATCAGCTCGCCTTGCGTCGCGCTGTCGAGATCGGGGCCGCGGAACTGCGCCGTGCGCTGGAACGAACCATCCTTGTTCAGCACGACGCCGGGCGCGACCAGGCCGGCCCACGGCAGCCAATCGGCGAGCAAGGCCGGACGCTGGCGGTATTCGGCGAGGTTGAGCATCGCGGTGTCCTCCCGTCACACGTCCAGCAGCGGCTTGTGCTTGAGGTGCTTGGCGAACACCTGCATGAACTGCGGATCGACGCGCGCACCCCACACCGCCAGCGAATGGCCCACGATCCAGAGCACGACGCCGGGAATCCAGAGTTGCAGGCCCAAGCCGACGGCGGCGGCCAGCGTGCCGTTGGCAATCGCCACCGTGCGCGGCGCGCCGCCCAGCAGGATCGGCTCGGTGAGCGAGCGATGCAGCGGCACCTCGAAGCCCGGCAGGTCGGTGCTCATACGACGGCACCGCCGGAGAAGCTGAAGAACGAAAGGAAGAAGCTCGACGCCGCGAACGCGATGGACAGACCGAACACGATCTGGATGAGCTTGCGGAAGCCGCCCGACGTGTCGCCGAACGCCAGCGCGAGGCCGGTGGCGATGATGATGATGACGGCGACGATGCGCGCGACCGGCCCTTGGATCGACTCCAGGATGGATTCGAGCGGGCCTTCCCAGGGCATGGAGGAACCGGCTGCCCTTGCCGTGCCGGCCGTCATCAGCATGACGGCCGCAGACAGCAGGCCGTGGTGCGCCGGCCCGGCCAAGCGGCGCAGGCGCGCAAGGAACGAAGCCGGATTTACGGAAAAGCGGAAAGCAGTGGCGTGCATCTGCGTCATGGCAGTTCTCCAAGGTGGTTGGGGGACGGGAAAGACAGCGGCAGCTCCGGATGCGGCGATGGCTCCAGCGCGTCCGCGAGGCGGTAGCCCACGCCGTCGAAGCCGAGGACGCGGGCGATGCTTTCGATGCGACGGCGCCGGCCGCGGCCGGCGATGTGGATGACGACGTTGACCGCTTCGGCGACCAGCGCCCGCGGCGGGTTCACCGCGACTTCAAGGATCAGTTGCTCCAGGCGCAGCAGCGCGCCCGGTGCGGAACCGGCGTGGATCGTGGCGATGCCGCCGGGATGGCCGGTGCCCCACACCTTGATGAGATCCAGCGCCTCGCCGCCGCGTACCTCGCCGACGATCACGCGGTCGGGACGCAGGCGCATCGTGGCGCGTACCAGCTCGGTCATCGACACGACGCCGGCGCGCGTGCGCAGCGGAACGTGGTCGCGTGCCGTGCATTGCAGTTCGATGGTGTCTTCGAGCACGAGCACGCGATCGCCAGTGGCGGCGATCTCGGCGAGCAAAGCATTGGCGAGCGTGGTCTTGCCGGTGCTGGTGCCGCCGGCGATGAGGATGTTCTGACGCTCGCGTATTGCGTCGCGCAGGAACGCGGCCTGCTCGACGCTCATCATTCCATCGGTGACGTAGCGATCCAGCGGAATGACGCCAACAGCGCGCTTGCGCAGCGCGAAGGCCGGCCCTGGTGCGGCCGGCGGCAGGATGCCCTCGAAGCGTTCGCCGGTTTCCGGCAGCTCGGCGGTCAAGAGCGGCTGACCGCGATGCACTTCCGCGCCGACGTGCGCAGCGACCAAGCGGATGATGCGTTCGCCATCTTCCTCGGACAGCTCTGCGCCCATCGGGGCGCGCCCCGACGACAGGCGATCGACCCAAAGCGTGCGGTCGGGGTTGAGCATGATTTCCACCACGTCGGGGTCGTCGAGCGCGGCGGCGATCAGCGGCCCCATCGCCGTGCGCAACATGCGGATGCGCCGGTCGAGCGAGGTGGTGGCGAAGGATTGCGGCTGCGCGCTCATGTGGCACGCTCCTGCGCTTCGGCCAGCGCCGCCGCGTCGTCCAGTCGCGCGGTGTCGGGGCTTAGTTCCTCCACCACGTCGCGCACAAGACTGCGCCCCCGCATCAGGTGGCGGCCGAGTTGTTCGACGAACTGCTCGAAGCGCGCCTTGCCCTGCGCGCGTGCCGCGTCCTGGTGGGCTTCGGGAACCGGCGTGCTGACCGTCAGGAAGTAGCGGACGAATAGCGCCAGCGTCTCGATTTCGATGTTCTGGTCACGCTCCAGCTTCTCGAACTGGCGCGTCAGCCGGTCGAGCCGCTTGGCGATGGCGGCCTCGCGCTGGTCGCCCGCATCGGGTGACAGCCACGATGAAAGCGCCGCCGCGACGATGGACGACTTCGATACGCCTTTCTTCGCGGCCAGTTCGTCGAGGCGCTTGGCGTGCTCGTGCGGAATGAACAGGTTGAGGCGGTACTGGCTCATAGCTCGATCCCGTCCTGTTGGTCGAGGGACGCCAGCCGAGCCGTGCGTTGCATGGCCGGATCGAGTTGGCGAGGAAGCGGCAACGGCAGGTCGTCGTCATCGAGCAGCGCCAGGTCGTTGTCGGCGGGCTCTTGTTCGGGGTCGTAGGCGGCGACTTCGGATAGCTCCGGCTGCCGGCGCGGGCCGCCGTCATCCGTGTTGCCCGTGTCGATGGCAGCAAGGCCCACGGTCGCGGGCACGGCTGGAACGGCAGGAATAGCCAGCCCGCTCCAGTCGTCCGGCCGCAGGGGCGGTGCGTCGGCATAGCGCCCGGCGGCAAGCGCCGGTGGCGGCAACACGCGGCGCTTGAAATTGGCGTCGGCGTAGTAGCGCAGTTTCTTCGCGCGGATCGGTGCCACGCTGGACACCATCACCACGGCGTCGTCCGGCGGAAGCTGCATCACTTCGCCCGGCGTCAGCAGCGGACGCGCGGTTTCCTGGCGCGACACCATCAGGTGGCCCAGCCACGGCGCGAGCCGGTGGCCGGCGTAGTTGCGCTGCGCGCGCAGCTCGGTCGCGGTGCCGAGCGTTTCGGAGATGCGCTTGGCAGTGCGTTCGTCGTTGGTGGCGAACGTCACGCGCACATGGCAGTTGTCAAGGATGGAGTGGTTCTGGCCGTAGGCTTTGTCGATCTGGTTGAGCGACTGCGCGATGAGGAAACTGCGGATGCCGTAGCCGGCCATGAACGCCAGCGCCGTCTCGAAGAAGTCGAGCCGACCCAAGGCGGGGAACTCGTCGAGCATCAACAGCAGCTTGTGACGGCGTGCGATGCCGTCGCTGCCGTCGAGCGATTCGGCCAGGCGTCGGCCGATCTGGTTGAGGATCAGGCGCACCAGCGGCTTCGTGCGGCTGATGTCCGACGGCGGCACGACCAGGTACAGCGAGACGGGATGCTCGGACGCGATCAGGTCGGCGATGCGCCAGTCGCAACGCGACGTGACTTCAGCCACCGTGGGATCGCGGTACAGGCCGAGGAACGACATGGCGGTGGACAGCACGCCCGACCGCTCGTTGTCCGACTTGTTCAACACCTCGCGCGCCGCTGACGCGACGACGGGATGCGGCACGTCGTCCAGGTGGCGCGTCGTCATCATCCGGTGCAGCGTCAGCTCGAACGGGCACGCGGGATCACTGAGGAAATTGGCGACGCCGCGCAGTGTCTTGTCCTCGCCCGCGTACAGCACATGCAAGATGGCGCCGACCAGCAGCGCGTGCGAAGTCTTCTCCCAATGATTGCGGCGTTCGAGCGCACCTTCTGGATCGACCAGAATGTCCGCGATGTTCTGTACGTCGCGCACTTCATGCACGCCGCGCCGCACCTCCAGCAGCGGGTTGTATGCCGCCGACTTTGCATCGGTCGGGTTGAACAGCAGGCAGTGCGAGAAGCGCGAACGCCAGCCGGCGGTGATCTGCCAGTTCTCGCCTTTGATGTCGTGGACGACGGTGGACGCCGGCCAGCTCAACAATGTCGGCACCACCAGGCCGACGCCCTTGCCGGAGCGCGTGGGGGCGAAGGTCAGGACGTGTTCCGGGCCTTCGTGCCGCAGATATTGGCCGCGGTGCAGTCCAAGGAACACGCCGGCCGGCCTGTCGAGGCCGGCCTTGCGAATGTCAGCGGCTATGGCCCAACGTGCCGAGCCGTAGGTCGTGACCAGCTTCGATTGCCGCGAGCGCCACACCGATAGGACGATGGCAACCGCCACGGCCACGAGTCCGCTACCGCCAGCTATCGCACCACCGATGTTGAAAATGCGAGGCGCGTAGGCATCGTAGGCGAACCACCACGGGAACAGTTGCCAAGGGTGATAGACCGGCATTCCGAAGCAATCGAACCAGGGCGAGCCAAGGCGTAGCTGGTAGCCCAGGGCGGCTGCTGTCCATTGTGTGGCTGCCCACACGCCGGCGAACACGATGCCGAATACCACGGCGATCTGCCCGAACAGCACTCCTTGACCTTGCATCTCGGCCTCCGATCTCTCCTGTGCGACACGCGGCACAAGGGCGTGCCGTACACACGAGGATCGGAGTCAGGTCGAGGGTCGGTCAAAGACCGTTATCGGAAGAAATATCGCGGAAAAAGCAAGATTTCGCGCAGGGGCGAACGATGGGAAAACGCCGCGAGCGGCGGCGCACTACGGCGTATTGAGTTAGGAAATCGAAGTTTCGTGCGAATCGGTAACGATTCAGAACTTCGGCTGTTCCTTCGGCGGGGTGTACGGCGTCTTACCGTCACCGAAGAAGCGCCGATTCGTCGCCTCGGCGACGCGATTGCAGAGTTCGTCGCCCAGCTTGGCGCGATCCGTCTTGCACTGCTCGCGCAACTCTTTCAACCGTGCTGGATTGGCTGCAAGAGCCTCCACCGTCTCGGTTGGGGGAGCCTTGCCGCAGGCGGTCAGCGCCACGGCGAGCGTAAACAATGTGATCCTGTTCACGATTCGATTTCCTCCGAAGCATCGAGGTCAGGTAGTGCAGCAGGCTTCTTCGCAAGAGGCAACTCAATGGCGCTTATCCTTTCGACAAAGCGAGCCAGTGCCTCGGTTGGCTCGTTGTCCAAGCGCAGCAGATACGTGGTCAATATTGGCATTCGGCCAGCTAGAGGCCGAGCTACCACGCCTGGTTCGCGGCTGTTGGCGATTTGCGAGGCGCCAGCCAATCCCAAAGCGAAGCCAGCGGCAACCAGAGCCATCATCAGATCGGTGGAAACCACTCGTTCGGCGATCAACGGCTCTTGGTCGGCCTTCCGCAGCACGCGCTCTATCTGGCGCACATAGCCTTCGCACATTTGCGGATCTCCAAGAACCAACGGATAACGCAGCAGTTCCTCCAGAGGGATACGCTTGTATTTCAGCAGAGGATGACGAGCAGGAACCGCCACCACCAGGGGATCGGTCCAGACGGATTCGGCAATGATGCCATCGCCGACTTCATCCGACCGTGCGAACCCTACGTCGTACAAGTCTTCGTGCAATCCCTTGATCTGCTGTGCTAATGGAACTTCGGACAGGCGTATCTCGATCTCCGGCTCCTCTTGGCGGCACAACGCCAGGAAAGTCGAGAAGCGCGACGGCGGGATGCCGTCCGAAAGCGCAACACGCAACTGACCATGAAAGCCGTTGGCGGCAGCCCTCACACTGTCGCGCGCCTGCTGCAACACGGTGAACACGCGCGGCACATGCTCCAGGAATAAGGTACCTGCACGAGTCAGGCGAGTACTGCGCGTGGTGCGCACAAAGAGCTGGACGCCAAGGTCTTCTTCCAGCTCCTTGATCGCGCGCGATAGCGGCGACTGTTCAATGTGCAGTCGCTCCGCGGCTCGCGCGAAATGCAATTCTTCGGCGACCGCAAGGAAGCAGCGTAGATGACGTAGCTCCATCACGATGCCTCCTTGGTGTAGGTAATTGTCCGGAAGTGTATTTATCGATTCAGATTCGTCATTTCCGCAGCGAAGTAGCGGTCGCCTTCAATCTGCGACGACGCAACGGATTCGATGGCCTTGAGTTCGTCTGTTCCGAGGGAAATTGCCGCTGCCTGAATGTTTTCGTCCAGGCGTGATTGCTTGGTGGTTCCGGGGATCGGAACAATCCACGGCCGTTGCGTGAGCACCCATGCCACCGCCAGTTGCGCGGGCGTGACGCCCTTGCCAGCCGCGATCTGTTTCAGCGTTTCCACCAGCGCCATGTTCTTGCGCATCGCGTCGGGCTGGAACCGCGGCAGCGCGCTGCGGAAGTCGTTGCTGTCGAACTTGCTATCCGGCGTCATCGAACCCGTCAGGAAACCACGCCCCAAGGGGCTGTAGGCGACGAAACCGATACCCAGCTCTTCCAGCACCGATAACAGTTCATGTTCCGGCTCGCGTGCCCACAGCGAATATTCCGTTTCCAGCGCCGCCACCGGATGAACTGCATGTGCGCGACGGATCGTATCGATACCCGCCTCGGACAGACCGAAATATCGAACCTTACCTGCCTTGACCAGATCACCCACAGCACCAGCAACATCTTCGATGGGAACGGAGGGATCGACTCGGTGCTGATAGAAAAGGTCGATGTGGTCCGTGCGCAGGCGCTTGAGCGCAGCATCCGCAGTCGCTTTGATGTGATCGGGACGACTATTCAGGCCAAGCGGAACTGGCCCTCCGTTGGGGTCGAGGTCAAACCCGAACTTGGTGGCGATCGTCACCTGATCCCGCACGGGTTCCAGTGCTTCACCGACTAATTCTTCGTTGATCTTCGGGCCATAGACCTCGGCGGTGTCGAACAACGTCACGCCACGCTCCACGGCGTAGCGAATGAGCGCAATCATCTCGCCCTTGTCTTTCGCTTCGCCATAAACCGAATTCATCCCCATGCAACCGAGGCCGATTTCGGAAACGGTCAGGCCGCTACGGCCAAGTGCTCGCATTTTCATCTTGAACTCCAGTCATCAAATCAGGTGGTGTTGCGCCCGTGCAAAGTTGGCCGATCGCAGAGGAATCCAACGGAATGTCGTGTTCCCCCGGCTGCGCCTTCACGACATCCCGGAGTGGCATCAAAGACCCATCGGCCTACCAAGACTTAAACAGTCTACGAGCCAAATCTAGAATCATTAATACTTGTTAGTGCCAAAAATCTGCGCAATAATCCCAAAATGCGAGTCGATCCTTTATCTGAAATCCTCACGCTGGTTCGGGCCAGACACATCTTGTCAGGCGACTTTTGGGCCGGTGGGGCGTGGGCAATCCGCTTCCCGGTGCCGGATGCTGCGAAGTTCGCTGCAATCGTGGAAGGCGCCTGCTGGCTGAGACTGGAAGGGCTGGACTTGCCCCCCGTGCGCCTGGAGACGGGCGACGTCATTCTGTTGAATGGACGCCATGCATTGATCATGTCCAGCGAGTTGGACATCGAACCCACGCCCTCGGAGACCGTGTTTGCCGACGTGGAAGCCGATGGCATCGCGAAGTGGAACGGGGCCGACGAGTTCTACAACATCGGTGGGCACCTCGAACTGGACGATACCTGCGCGAATCTGTTGCTCGACGCCCTGCCGCCGCTGATTCATTTGCATGCGAATGCCACCGGGGCATCGGCACTGCAATGGATGCTCCATCAACTGATTGGCGAGATGACCACGGAGCGCCCCGGCACCATGCTGGCTTCCTCCCAACTCGCCCAACTGATGCTGGTGCACATCCTTCGCGGCCATCTCGACGCCGAAGGCGCAACGCCTCCGGGTTGGTTACAGGCACTACGAGATAAGCGCATTACAACCGTACTCCGACTTATGCACGGCGACCCGTCTCATCCGTGGGTACTGGAAGACCTCGCAAAAGCAGCAGCCATGTCGAGAACTAACTTCGCGCTTCGCTTCAAGGAACTGGTCGGTGTCGCCCCACTGACTTATCTTGCCCAATGGCGTATGCGTCTCGCCGTGCGTGCCCTGATCGAAAAAGACGATCCACTTTCGGATCTGGCTCTGTCGCTGGGCTATACGTCAGAGAGTGCATTCAGCAATGCTTTCAAGCGTATCGTTGGGATTGCCCCCAAACGCTATCGCTCCCAGGCGATCAAAGAAGCCGCTGCACAACAGCGGCAAGCGAACTAGGCTGTTGGGGCGGCAACGGTGTTGAGCGTACCGTGATTTTCTATAAATCAGGGCGTGGACGGGCGGCTATCCGTCCAGTCGATGATGAGCTTGCGTTCGGCGAATAGCCAATGACCATCCTTGCGAACGATGGTGTCGTAGTAACGAATGCCCATCACCAACAACATTCGCTTTCCGTTCTCGGTCCAGAAGTGGTGCGCGAGCGTATAGCTCTCGTTGGTTGCATGGTCACCATTGATCTGAACCGTGCTCTGGCCGTTGACGTGCATGGTCACGGCATATTTCTTCAGCGCGTCGCCAATGCCGGTTTCGATCTCCTTTCGACCGTGCAGCACCTGCGCCGGCTTGCTGTCTTTGCCGGGTTCCGACATATAGACTTCGACCACACCGTCATCCGTGAACAGCGCCGCCTGTGCAGCCGGCAATTTGCGATCGGCGTCATGTGCCCACGCGTCAATCAGTTCGCGGATAGCCAGGCGATCGGCTGCCTCGCCGGTAAGAGTTGTCTTGCTCATGGCATTTCCTTGCAAAGAGGCTTGAAAGCCGGAATCGTCAGTCGGCCCGGCAAACGACGGTGCCGCCGCCGCGCTCCAGACAAGCAGTACGAGCACGGCCTTTGACAGAAGGTAACGCCCTGCATGACGTGTATAGAACATCTTGTGATCCACTCTCATTAGTGTGCGAGGATTTCGGGTGGGTCTGCCGTATCACTGAGCCGTGTAGCCGCCATCGACAGGCAGTGCGATGCCGGTGACGAAGCTCGATTTGTCCGATCCGAGCCACAGCACGGCATCGGCGATCTCCGACGGCTCGGCGATTCGGCCGATGGGGTGTGCGGCAACCAGCACCTTGCGCAGTTCGGGATTTTCCTCGGTCATCTTTGCGATAAGCGGGGTATTGACCAGCGCCGGGCACACCACGTTGATGCGAATGCCTTTCGAGGCATAGTCAAGGGCCGCGCTGCGCGTAAGCCCGAGTTCCGCAGTCTTGGAGGTGGAATAGCCCACGTAGCCGGGCTGGCCGATAAGACCCGCACCAGAGGAAATGTTGATGATCGAACCGAAGCCTTGCCGAACCATCTGCACCAGTTCGTGCTTCATCGAATAGAACATGCCTCGCACGTTGACCGCGAGCATGTCCTCGAAAATCTCGTTCGGGTATTCGGCCGTCGGGTAGGTCTGGTTGCCACCGTCGATGCCTGCGCTGTTCACGGCTACGTCTAGTCGGCCGCTCTCGCCGATGGCGACAGCCACCGCGGCTTGCACTGCCGCTTCATTGGTGACATCGCAAATGGCATAGCGCGCTTTTCCCCCTTGGGCTACGATCTCCGAGACGGTATCGCGCAGCGTGTTTTCGCTACGGCCCGCGATCGTAACAGTGGCGCCCTCGGCCGCGAAGGCAAAAGCAGTAGCCTGGCCGATGCCGGTGCCGCCGCCTGTGACAAAAATCGTCTTGCCCTCAAAAAGTCTCGTCATAACGTATTTCCTTCTATGGTGTGAAAGTGACCGACACCAGCTATTCGATAAAGATCATTCAACACGCAGCACGAATGGAGTTGTTCTGATAGGAGCCGTTAACAACCAGAACAGCCATCGAATTTGCGGCATATAGGTTGCCGTTTGTTTATGCAGCAACTGGCAACGTGCCGAATGCTCGATCCTTATAAGTTGTTCTCGGCATCTTCAAGGCTGACTGCGGTTAGCTGCTCGCTTAATGCCCACAGCTTTCGGGCCGTATCGTGGTCGATAGCCCAAGGGTTCACACCTGCAACGATTGGGTGACCTACTCGCGGCTCGGCCACATCGCAATCCTCGCAATACAAGCCACCCATGCCGTCAAGTTGCGGACTGGTTGCACACCAGACACTGGTTGCTGCACCTTGTTGCGGGTTCTTCATTCCTTGAGCAGGATCGACAATGGCATTACCTTCCGCGTCAGCGATGCCAGATGCGATAATTTCCTCTGCGGACATAAAGCGCGCGATGTCGGTCAGAATCCGACCAGGATGAACCGCAAAGGCTCGTACACCCTGATGCGCTCCTCTGCGATCAAGTTCAACGGCGAATAAGACGTTGGCCGTTTTGGATTGCCCATAAGCAACCCAAGGATCGTATTTCAGATGCTCGAAATTCGGATCGTTTAGATCAACTGATGAAAAGTGGTGGCCTTGCGAGGAGACAGCAACCACGCGCGCACCTTGCGCTTTGACGAGCGCCGGCCACAAACGACAGGCCAGTTGGTAATGCCCCAAGTGGTTCGTACTGAACTGTGACTCATACCCGCGAGAATCCCGCGTCAACGGGTTCGCCATGATGCCCGCGCTGTTGACCAGAATATGCACTGCGGAATTACGCGAAAGCACTCTCTTGGCAAAAGCGTCAATCGAAGCCGGATCTTGCAGATCCATCGGTTCGACTGAAACCCCTGATACATGGCGCAAAGCCGCCATCGCTTTGCCTATGTCACGAGCGGGAACGATGACAGTCGCGCCCGCCGTGGCAAGTGCTTCGGCCGTCGGCAGTCCAATGCCGGAATAGCCACCGGTGACAATAGCGGTCTTACCGGCAAGGTTGATCCCACGCAGAACATCGTCTGCGGTTGAGGCGGGGCCGAAGCCGGAGCCAAGAGGTTTTTGCGCTGAAGCCAAGGGAAGCCCTCCTATGAAACTTCAGCTAAGGTACATCGAAGCCGCCGAACACTTAATGCTTATAAGTACCTTTTATTTGCGCAATCGTCCCATTTTTGGCGGATGGGAGATCGAGCTAGAGCTGTGGCCCACGTTGTCGCCCAATCTCCCAAGACACGCCTCCGCCGCGGACCGTCGCGGCGAGCTGCTGCCCCAGCCGCTGTTCGATTACCGGCCTCCAAGGCACCAGCGAGAAGCCCATCCCGTCATCGAGCATGGCGTAGCACCCGCTGGCGAGCATGACGGAGCGCCGGTAGATGCCGGCCACGCGCTGCCCGTCGGCTACGGGCCGATGCTCCAGGCTGGTTTCGGCGGCTATGTCCTGTGCGGCCTTCACCAGCTCGCGCCCGCGCAGCGTCGCCAGCAGGTTTCGCGCGAGAACGACACGCTGCCCGCGATGCTCGGCCAGCCCCTGTTCGGCCAAGAAGTCCGCGCGTTGGCGTAGCGCATCCTTGACCTCGGCCCCAAAGCCCAGGTCGCCCAATCCCTTGCCGCCGATCAACTGCTGGTCGAGCCAGGTGGCACCGACTACACGCGCCTGCCGCTCGATGGGCAGGTGAGATTTCAGTTCCACCGCCACGCCGCCGCCGAGCCGCTGCGCGTCGTATTGGCGGCCTCGTTCGGCCAGGTCGCCGGGGACGCGCCAGACGCCTTCGGCCTCGCGCTCCACGATGCCGGCGCGGCGCAGGGCTTCGAGCCGCCGCACGTGCCCGGCCACGACCTCGTGCGGGTCGCGGCCGGGCATGGCCTGTCCTTGCGCCACGGCCAAGTGATGATCGGTGCGGTACACGCCATCGACGGCCAGCGTGGCGATGTTGCGGTCGGCAGCGCGCACGTCGGCCGCACCTTTGACTTCCACCACGGCGCCGGTCGGGTACTGCTCCAGCTCGGCGCGCGGCGGCAACGTGATGTAGTGCGCCTTGCCGTCTGTGCCATCGACGATCAGATAGCCTTTGTCGTACAGCTCGTCAGCCAGCCCCTTGCCGGCGACGCGGCCGACGATGGCACGGCCATCCTCGCCGGGCTGGAACACGGCCAGTTCGCGCTGCTTGCCGCTCATGGCACGTTGCATGGTGCGGATGATGTCGCCGCGCTCGCCCATCGCCTGCAGCGTCGGCTCAGCCTCGGCATGGATAGCCCATGTGCCGGCCTGCTGCTCGGTCGCCAGGCCCATACGCTGCAAGCGTTGCAGGCGGCCGATCAGCGCCTGCCGCTGACGTTGCAGCCGGGGTTCGACGAAGCGTTCGACGCGCACCAGGCCATCGTCGCCGGCCTCGCGCTGCAAGGTGCGATCCAGACCCGTCCACCGCTCTTGATCGACTTCGCGCTGCATGGCGCGCTGCATCTCCAGCTCGGTACGTGGCCCCATCCATTCCGTAGCCAGTTCCGACGCCCGGCGTCGCATCCCCTCGGCGATGTAGTCGCGGGAAATGATGAGGTCTTTGCCGGTGTCATCCTTACCGCGTAGGACGACATGTGTGTGCGGGTTGTCGGTGTTCCAGTGATCGACCGCAACCCATTCCAACCGCGTGCCCAAGTCGGCCTCCATGCGCGCCATCAGGTGCCGGGTGTAGGTGCGCAGGTCGTCGAGCTGTTCGGCATCCTCCGGCGAGACGATGAACCGGAACTGATGCCGGTCGCCTTCGCCGCGCTCCTTGAACGCTTCGAGGTCGGCATCATCGGTCATCGGCCCGTAGGCATGGCCCGGCCCGCCTTGGCGATCGACGCCTTCGCGCTCGATGTAGCGCAAGTGCGCGGCGGTCGAGCGCGGCCCCGCCTGCGCCAGATTGACCAGCCTTGCCTTGATCATGACGCGCCGGGCGTTGGCCCCAAGTCCTCGGCCCGCGAAGCGCGCGGCAACGTGGCCGCGGCCCAACCGGGAACCGGGGCGCTGGCCGACCTTGCCCGCCGCCTTGCCGAGCTTGGCGCCGGCCTTGTTGGCTTGGCGCAGCACCTTGTTGACGAAGGCATCGCCACGCTGCTTGGGCGCACCAGGTCGAACGCGGAAACGGTCGTCGTCACGCTGGCTCATGGCGTGGCTCCATCCAAGACCAGCGCAGTCCAGCGGACGAAGCACGCGCTTTCGTCAACGCCGATGCGGCGTTGCGCACCTTCGCGGCACGCTGCCGCCCCGTGGCGCGTGCCGCGCTCCCCCCATGTGCAGACAAGGTTTTCGAGCGGCCATGTGCCGCGAGCTTTTATCTTGCCTTCCGCCTTTGCCCTACGCTGACGCTTCAGGCATCGGCGGCCCGGCGGCGCAGTGCTGCTTGCAGCCTGCGCGCCGGGGAACGCCGCCACGGCCATCAGCCGGGCGCGTTCAAGGCAAGATGCCTGCACGGGGGAAAGCGTCGCCGGATGTTGCGCGACGTGCAACGCGGATGCGCTTGCACGACACGCGCGACGACACGGCGACGGCAAGCAGGACGACACGCCGGATGGCACGATGAAGCGCAGCGAATCGGCGGCCATCATCGGCGTGTCTCCAGCCAGACCGGATGCGCGACACCGATCACGGTGGATGCGTTGACCGGGCCGAAATAGCGACTGTCGAACGACGCCGGATTGGTCACGCTCAACAGGAACAGTTCGCCCGCTTCGAGGCGGCGGCACTGTTGCCAGGATGGCAGCGGCCGGCCCAGCCGGTCGGTACGCAGCACGGCGGCCGAAGGCACGCCGTCGATGCGGACGATGCCGCCCGCGATGCACACCTCCTGCGGCGCAATCGCACCCACGCGCTTGAGCAGCGGTACGCGCACCGGCAGGTAGCCGCGTTGCGCTGCGAGCGTACCGGCTTCGGCTGGCAGCGGCACCAGCACGATGCTGTCCACGGACAACGGACGTGGCAGCGAGGTGGTACGCGGATCGAACGGGTCGATGCGATACCAGCCGACCGCTACGCTGTCGGACGGGTTGTAGGTCAGGCGCGGCAGCGGCGACACGAAGGACGCCCAGGCCAGCGCAGCGAAGCCGATGGCCGCCAGTGTCGCCACGACGATGCGAGCGCGCCCGCGCGAGCGAGGACGCGGCGGGACGACAGGTGCGGGAATGGTCCTCATGGCAGCGCCTTCCCGGCCAACCAAGCGGCGTGCCGCTCGGCGGTGTACGGCGGCAACGGCAAGCGCGCAGCGAGCCGGTTGCCGAGCGTGCGCCAGTACGCGGGCGACGCATCGGCGGGCGCGATGCCTTGCGCCTCGATGGCGTCGAGTTGCGCCAGCACGGCGCGCACGGCGGGTTCGCCTTCGGCGTGCAACAGCAGGCGCGCGCACGGCAGTACGCCGGGGATGCGCTGCGCCGCGTCCAGTGGCGTGCAAGCCTGCATCACCATGAGCTGCCAGCGGATCGTGCCGTAATCGTTGGCGTGCCAGCGGATGCGGCAGAACATGGCGCCCGGCAGGAACACGGCGACGCGCCGCCAGCGGTCGAGCAGGATGATGCGCGCCGGCTCGCCGAAGCGCAGATACACGTCGATGCGCTGCTCGATATAGGCGAGCGAGACGCGCGTCAGCGGTGCGATGCCGGCTTGGCCGGCGAACACCGCAAGCGATGGCGGCGGCGCAGCCGTGGCCGCCAGAGCGGATGCGTTCATGGGGTTTTCTCCGGGAACTCGCGTTCGAGCAGTGCGCGTAGCAGTTCGGCCACCGTCACGCCCTGCGTGAACGCAGACACCTTGATGCGCGCCCGCATCGCGGGCGTGATGTCGAGGGTCAGGCGCGCGGTGTAGCGGTCGCCCTTGTTGAGCGCATCGGCGTCGCCCTGGCGAATCCACGCTTCGGCGTGCGGATTCGCCGGCGGACGTGCGCCGATGCCGATGCGTTTGCCGTTGCGCTGGCTCATGTCGGCCACCGCAGCAGCTCGTCGGTGAGTGCGGTGATCTCGCGCGCGGCGGCGCTGTCCGGTGCCGTCTCGCGTGCGAGCCGGCCAGCGGCCACGCTGTCAGCGAACACGATGCGCTGATGCACTTCCGAGCGCAGCACCGGCAGCGGTTGCTCGGCGAGCGCGCCGCGTGCCTCGCGGCCGATGATGGTGGTGCTGATGCGCCGGTTGACGACGAACGCCGCGCGCAGCGCAGGCCGGAACACCTGCGCCTCGCGGATCAGCGCGACCATCTCCGACGACGCCCACAAGTCGTAGGGGCTGGGCTGCACGGGAATCAGCACGCGCTCTGCCGCCAGCAGCGCGGAGCGCGCCAAAGCGGCGATGCGCGGCGGGCCGTCGATGACGACGTGATCGGCGCGGCGGGCCAGCTCCGGCGCCTCCTGGTGCAGCGTCTCGCGGGCGAGGCCCACGGCGCTGAACAGCCGTGGCAAGCCTTGCTGGCTTCTGCGCTGCGTCCAGTCCAGCGCCGAGCCTTGCGGGTCGGCATCCAGCAGGATGACCGACTGCCCGCGCATCGCCAGTTCGCCGGCGACGTGCGTGGCGAGCGTGGTCTTGCCGACGCCGCCTTTCTGGTTGAGCAGCGCAACGATCATGGCGCGGCCCTCGCGGTTGGAAGGCCGGCCGGAGCGTGCCGTTTCGTGGTTGTCCACCGAAACGGCGCGCTCTTACCAAGAGTTAGGTTTCTTGAGTTAGGAGAGTTAGAGACTGCCGAAACCCGCGCCGCTATTGGCTTTGCGGCGATTTCGCACGCCTGATAGCACGATAGGAACACGCCCGATAGCACGAGTCCGGGCACGCCTGATAGCACGAGGCCATTCACAGCTTGTCCCGCAGTTGTCCCCGTGCCGTGTGCAGCACGGGCCGGAAGGTCAGCAGTTCGGCGTTGCTGCCCGGCATCCGCTCGATGCCGAGCACGTAGCCGGGCAACGATTGCCGCGCGACCAGCGCGCGCAAGTCGCAGGCGAAGTCGTAGGGCTTCGCCGTGCTGCCCGACTTGCGGTGCAGGTGCCGGAAGTCGAATTGCCAGCCGCCGGGCTGCTTGCCGCCGTGCTTGCGCACCAGCCGGTACAGCCACCGCTCGATGCCGCCGGTGAGACGGAAGTACGCCGGGTCGATGGTCAGCACCAGCGCGGCGTCGAGCACGCCGGCATAGAACCAGTCCGGCAGGATCAGCTCGATGCCCAGCGGCGTGCCGCGGGCGTCGGCCAGTTCCTTCCACTCGTTGATCCACGAGAAGCGATGCAGACGCCGCCCGGTCGTTTCGCGGATGGAAGTCGCCACGGTCGTCGATTGCAGCCGGTCGAGCGCCGCCTTGAGGCGCTGGTAGTCGCGCAGCGACACGCCGCGCCCGATGAAGCGCAGGATCTCGTAGGGCGTGGCGTGCATCAGGCGCGACGGCCGCAGGCCCGCGTCGCGCGCTTCCACGATCTGCGAAGCCGCCCATATCAGCACGTCCGCATCCCAAATCGTGGCGATGCCGTGTTCCTGCGTGCCCTCTACGCGGATCGTGACGTTCCCGCTGCGGAAGTCGATCGGCGCCGTGCGCCGCGACTTCGCCAGCGAGAAGAACGGAAAGGCCATCAAGTCCTGGCTGTCGCGCGGCGCCAAGCCGTCGCCCGGCAGCGCGCGGAACAGGTCGAGCTGTTCCCGCTCCCGCGATGGGCTGGACGTGACGACGGCCACCGGCGAGCCACCGATCAGCGCGCACGGCTGTCGGCCGAGTGATGCTCGGCATATTCGGGGTCGGACGTGGCCTCGAAACTGTGCTGGTCGGCCCAGGTATCGAGGTCGGCCACCGCGTACATGACGCGGCGGCCGAACTTGCGGAACTTCGGCCCGCCGCCGATCACGCGCTGTTTTTCGAGCGTGCGCGGCGACAGCCGCAGGTACTCGGCGGCTTCGTCGTTGGTGAGGTAGCGTTGGGGTTGTGCGGGCGTGGTGACGGCAGCGGCAGCAGGCCGCAAGGGTGCGGGTCGCATCGAGTGAACCTCCATCGGTGAGAAGCGCCGGCGGCACCAGCGCAGCCGGATGGAGGCAGTCTCAAGATAGCGATGCGTTGCGCAGAGGGTCGTTTTGCAGCGAAGGCAAAGCGACCCTCTCCACGTCATTCGATCTGTGCAAGGCGGCGGTAGCCGCCGCGCATCAGCGATCGGCCGCGACGCACGAGGCGGCGCACGCGCGAGCGCAGGCCGCCGTCTGCATACCAGCCGGCGGCCACGGCTTCGGTGCCGAACAGCCCTTCGGCGGTTTCGCGCAAGGACGCACCCGCGAGGGTCGCGTCGAGCGCCTGCAAGGTGTGCAGTTCCAGCAGCGCGGCGGGTGTGGGCCGCGAGCGGGCCGCTGCCGCAGGCACGGCCGCGTCCACCATCGCCAGCTTGTCCAGTTCAGCCGTGATCGTGCGGTAGCTCGCGCAAGCCGCGGCGCACGCGCGGACGGCGTAGAGGTAGGCCATGCCATCGGCCAGGCCCGGCGCGAGGGCGAGCCGCACGCAGCAGCCGGGCCAGTGTGCGGTCAGCACGAGGCGCTTGCCATCGTGGATCAGGTGCTTGCGGCCGGGGATGCGCCAAAACTCGAAGGCATTGGCCTCCGGCGGCGGGTCGGCATCCGGGTAGAGTTGGAGCACGCCGTCGTGATCGGGGAACCAGGCCGGATGTGCGTCGCGCGCATCCAGCACCGGGTCTTCCAGCAGGCGCAGGCCCCAAGCCTGCGCCGCCTCTGGCTGTCGGCGACGGTGCAGCCAGTCGCGCCGGTAGTCGGGATGCCGGCGCAGGTACTCCCAGGCCAGCGCAGGGCCATCGAGATGCAGCACGTACAGGTACGCGGCGGTGGGATACCAAGTGTCGGTGCTTCGATCAGCCATGACGCGGCCTCCTGTTCAACAGGAACGTCGCCACGGGCGTTGAAAACGGGAGCTATGGCATCAGCAACATCAAAGCGCCATCAAAGTAGACGTAGACTCAAACTGTAATGAGGGGTGTCAAGACCGAATAGCTCCGAAGCCTTGCATAAGTCGTCCGAGTGCGACGACTGCGCAGCACGAGAATGGCGCGCAGCATCGGGTACCCTGCCGCAAGTCGCGTCGTGCATCATGTCTTTTTCGGTCATGCCCGCACCCGCTTGGTGCAAGAGTTCCGATTAAGACCGTCGCCGTCTTGTGCCAGATCGAGAACGACACAATGCGCCCCAATTAGTCGGGAATGGAACCATCGCGCTGCGCGAGTAGCACGTATTCCGATAGCGGCCGCGCGGCGTGGAAATACACGTCGCGCTGGATGGGCTGGTGCTGCGGCCCGACGATGCCGGCCAGGTCGGACAGCTTGACCGTCCCCAGCGCCGGCATTCCGATGCCGATGTCGATCAGCCCCCAAGCGGTATCGCCATCCGCGGGGTCAAGCGCGGCCAGCAGCCAGGCCGCGTGCGCGTCCGGGGTGAACAATCGCACGACCGGCAACGGGTCGATGCCTTGACCGGCCGCGCGTGCCTCGCCGACGGCGAGCAGTTGCGCGCGCTGTTCGACGGTGACGAGCGGCTGGGTCATGGCCGGAAATCCCACGAAACCGACGATGCACGGATGCGCTTTGCCGACAAGACGCGGAAGCGTCGAAGCGGATGCGTGTTTTCGTGCGGAAGCACGAAGGCGCAAGCTGTCGAATCCGTACAAGCACGGAAACGCAGAAGCGGCATTGTGCGGGTCAGGAAAGACACGGATGCGGTTCCCCGATTCTGTCGGAATCTGCCGATGCGGATTTCCGTAAAGACACGAATACGGAAATCAACATCGCCAAATGAACACTATAGATTGTAGTCCTATAGGGCGCAATCGGCTGTCATCTTGGTTTTCTCAGGGAAACCATCGGTGGCGGCTAAGCACTCATTGGCAAAGGCGATCAGGACGGTCAGGAAAGCGCGCGGCTTGAGCCAGGAAGCGTTCTCCGACGTGTCCAGCCGCACCTACATGAGTTCGCTGGAGCGCGACCAGAAAAGCCCGACCATGCACAAGCTAACCGAGCTGTGCGAGGTCATGGAAGTGCATCCGCTCACGCTGCTGACATTAGCCTACGCCGGCGACAGCGCTCGCAAGACTGACGAACTTCTGTCGCAGGTGCGACAGGAGCTAGAAGTCATCGCGCAAAGTGGCGTACAACCTCGTCAGAAGAACCGTTGAAAAAACACTGTTGATGAGCCTACCCCTTGTAGATACGTTTTCCCCTCCCTACGAAGCTTGGGAAACGAGAGATGCCACGCTTGAAGAAATCCAGGCAGCAGGAAATTTCCACCTGCGTGTCAAAGTTGGGTTGATAGCATCCATCGCTAATGCTTACGACGCTGCCACTTACATGGCAAAGGTCGGCGCTGACAATGGTCTTGAAAACTATATCGACGGTGTTTTGGACAACAACGCCGCATACAAATCTTGGGGGCAAGCTATGCCATCCAAGACACCCAGCGAACTTTCCAAGTATCAGAAGTCTTACCCGCACTGCGATTTCGAGCAGGTTTCCGCAGAGATAGAAGCGGTCGGCCATGTGCTCAGCGAAGGCCAATGCCTTTTCCACGCAGGGTTGTGGCCCGGTGGTAATCGTGTGGTTGCAGATCGTCCACTTTCCACCTCATTTTGTCCCCAAGTTGCTTTGCGCAACGCAGACCACAGGGGCAAAGGATATGACGCGGGACGGATTGACTTGCTCGTGTTAAGAGCGACCACCCCGAGTACCAAGGTCTTCGCTTACAAGCGGAAAGGCACAAATCTCGGCCATGAAAAGGAAGCCGTGTTTGCCGCCGGCGCAGAAATGTCGTTGAGATCGACTGCCTTGATTAATACAGACTATCCGGCTGGCAAGTATGGATTCCCTGACAAGCGAATATCCGTTTGCGTTCTTGCCGTCGATATTTCGTAGTCAGCTTTAGCCGACAAATGTCTAAAAGAGGTTGAAGGCAGCAACGCTGCGTGACGTGCTGCGTCAGCAGCACGGCGCCCCGTCGCAATGAGCGGGGCGCCGTGGGCGGCCGTCAGGCCGCCTGTGGCTTGCTGCGCGACCAGATCAGGTCGTGCGTGCCGTTCTCGCTTTCGATCAGGCGGGCATAGACCGTTGCCGGGAACGAAGGATCGTCGAGGGTCACGGACAGGTAATCCCGCCCGGCCTCGCTGGTCTTCTTCCACGCCGCGCCGATGTCGTGGCCGGCCGCCTGAAGGCGGAAGTCGGGGGCGTTCTCCTTGTCGCCCTTGTCGTTGGGAACCAGCTTGACCTTGACATTGAGCGTCAGGGTGCGGAGCGTGCCGGTGAAGCCGTCTTTCTCTGCGGTGAAGGTGCCGATGTTAGCCATGATGTTTTCTCCTTTCGGGTTGAACAAGGTCGCGCCAGTGCGTCCTTGTTGTGAACCGGCCGACGGGGGATGGGCGGGTCGCACCGCTTGCGGTCGAAACGCAGTGGAGAACCTGGAAGCGAAAAGAATTTGTCCCGAGAGGAAGCCGCGTAGCGGCGGGGAAATTGTTTTCGCTGGAAGGTTGCGGCCATGAAGCCCAAGGCGCAGCCGTGCCCTCGCCAGGATTCACGACAAGCCAAGGACGCAGTGGCCGCCCGCTCCCGAAAGGAGATATGGCCGACCTCGGCATCCGCGCATGACGGCTGCACTGGCTCGTGCCCTGACGCGGGCAAGGCCAACACCAACGACAAAGACGAGAATGCCCCTGCCGCCGCAGGCGGCCTCGTGCGTGAAGCGCGGCGTGGAAGCTCCATAGGCAAGGCCGAACGGCGTGTCGGTGAACCGTCCTTCGTGACGAACAGGCGAACCGCCAGCGTCGAGGACGGCACGTTTTCGCACAACCTGTCGCAGCAAGCCGGGGCGTAGCCCCACAAGCCCCGCCTATTGCGCCGGTGGTAGTTGGTCTGAGCCTTCATGGCAAGCGAAGCGCCGCAGGCGTGAGGGATTAAAGCCGAATGGCCGTGACGACGAAGACGGCACGGGGCGTAGCCCGAAAGCCCGACGGCGGTAACGCCGTCACGCCCCCGGATGGAAAGATGTCAGGCTAGATGCCGTTTCCATTCAACCAACTTGCTTCAAGTCTGGCGGAAAAGGTTTCGTAATCCTCATCAAAAACCTTGTGCCCTCTAAAGATCCCAGACTTAAAGAACGCCAAAATATCTTCTTTTGATTTATTGATCTGAAAATCACCAATCCCAGCAACTTTAGAGATATAGACTGAGCATATCTCACCAATAATCGCGAGTACGCTCGCGGCAATTTCGCCTCGGCGATTGAAGTCTTTGTGTATATCCGATGGAATATCTGCCGAATGAACCACACGGTTTCGTATTGAGTTCAAAAGCCTTAGTCGATCCATTTCATCCTTACATGGTTCGCTCGACAGGAACCCTTGGGCAGTCAGAAAACACCGAAGCTTCATCAATGCTGATGGCGTGAAAATTCCAGAAACTCTTGGCAAGGCATCGCCTGCAATTGGCGAATCCCCAAGATCACTGCGAATGACTGCTTCAACTTTTTTTCGCACTCCATCAATGGCCGCACGCTCGTCTTTGCTATAGCCCTGCCCTTCGCTCTTGAACCACCTGGTTGAAATGGAATCTAGCGAAGCACTTGCGTAGCATATTTTCCCAATCATGTCGTTTGTCGAGTTGGAATTAACCATTGCCCATAGAATAGGAAACAAGTCTTCTCGCTGAAGCGAACCCATATCAGGCGAACTAGAGCCAAGGGTGAGAAAGTAATTTCGACCAACAACCGGCTCGCCGTACCAACCCCCTTCAAGACCACTCAATTCCGTATTTTGAAAAACTCGGCGACCTGTTAAGAACGACAACAGCAGGCAAAGATCACCAACCTCAGAGGGATCAATAGAACTACTGGATTGCGGAACGGTATCGCTTGTCGAATAAACTCGTCGGACGGTTGCCGTCTTTGATATTTTCCCAACTTTAGCCGAGGTTTTTGAGACGATGGGATTGCCCTGCGGGCTCCACGTAAAACCAGTAGTGGCGCGACGTGATAATTTGGACGCAGATAGGATATTCGTTTGAGATATTTTTATCTCAAACAAGCCGAAGCGAATCGTTCCCGGCCTGTCGAAGCCATGATCGAAATTGTATAGAGCAAGAGATTTTGAGTATTTCATGCGTTTCGGTGCGGCAACGAAGACATGCAATCTTACGACTGCAATCCTTGGAGCTGGAGCCGGTTTTTCCGTGCCGCGAGCAAAGCACTTTGTACGTTCGCCTCGTCGCCGCTTGGCCGAAGGCGGCGACGGGGCGATTTTGCTGTGGACGCTGAAACCGGGCGCGGCAGACCTGCCGCGCCCGGTTCGGGAAAAGCCCCGGCGCAACGCGTCGGGGCCATGCTGCGGAATCACGCGGCCAGCGCGTGGGCCTCCACCTCGTCGGCGGCATCTTCCAGCGCGTCGTCATCGCTCGCCGCATCCGGTACGCCTTCCGGCTCCGTGTGGTGCCCGGGCTGGAACACGGCAGGCATCCAGCCGCTTCCCTCGGCCAGCCGTTCGGCTTCGCTGGCAATGTCGCCCTTCTTGAGCTTCGACAGGCGGGTGACGTGATCCGGGGCGTACTGGCCGACCGCTTCCAGAATCGCGGCTTTCGGTACGTGCTGGAAATAGCCCTCGGCGGTCGGCTTCCACCATGCGGCCATGTCCAGCCCCACGGCTTGCGCCAGTTCCGCGCCGGGCTGGCGCTGCGTGGTGCGCGGTGTCACCACGTCCACCGTGGCCGCGACGCAGACGGCCAGCAGTCGCACCAGCTCGTCTTGCGACTTGGCCAGCAGCACGGCGAACAGTTCGGCGCTGTCCTCCGGCAAGGCTTCGCCCGTGACTTCCTGCAAGGTGCGCAGCGCCACGGCGGCAGACGATTCCGACACGTCCGGGGCGAGGCTTTCCAGCCGGTCTTTCACGGTCAGGCGCACGCCGAGCGGCAGGCCGTTGCGATAGGCGTTGGGCTGCAAGACGGTCTGCACCATGCCATGCACCAGCGCGGCCAGCGCGACGTGCGGATGCTGCGCGACTTCGATTTGCAGCGCCGCCGTGCGGTGGGCGCTCAACCGCTGCGCCAGCCGGTCTGAGACATTCGCGGCCTTGGGCGCTTCGTCGGCATCGCCTTCGTCCTCGTTCGTGGCTCCGCCTTCCGCGAAACCCTGCCGCAGCCGGTGCAGCGTGCGCAGCGCCTTCGCCTCGGCCTCGCGCAGCAGCCCGCGATAGATCACGGTTTCGCCTTCGCGGTCGATGGTGACGACGGCACCGGCCACCGCGCGCACGTCCGGCGCATAGTCCTGCAAGGCGTCCTCGATGGCTTGCAGTTCCCCGGCCACCTGTTCGCGCCGTTCTTCCAGCATCGCCACCTTGTCCTCGTCCTCGGCGTCGTAGGCTTCTTCCAGCGTCGTGTCGATCTTGTCGAGACGGCCTTGCAGCGAAGCGATGCGGCGGGCTTCGCGTGCGCTCGGCTCGCGGCGCCGGCGCGGCGCATTCTGGAACGCCTGCCGGTCGGCATGGCTCATCTGCGGCACGGCTTCGACCCACGCCCAACCCTCGGCGCGCACTTCCTCGGCCTGCGCATCCAGCTTGCCGCGCACCAGCGTTTCCAGCAGTGCGGCGTCGGTCAGGTAGGTTCCGGCATCGCCTTCCGCGAACAGGTCGCGGCGGATGCCGCCGCCTGCTTCGGTGTAGGCGTCCAGCCCGACGAAACGCACCAGCGGATGACTGGCGCTGATTTCGCGCTCGGTCAGGCGCTCACGCAGCGCGGACGCGCCCCGTTGCCATTCCGGCGCAGCGTAGAACGCGGCTTCCTGCGCGTCGTGGTCGTCGGTGATGGTCAAAGCCATCAACTGCTCCAGCGTCACGCCACCGGCGCGGTAGTCGGCCAGCAGGCGCGGCGAGACGTTGGCGAGCTTCAAGCGGCGCTGCACCACCAGCGGGGACACGCCGAAGTCGGCGGCAATGTCCTCGATGGGGCGGCCTTCCTTCACCAGCGCGGCGAACGCCTCGAACTGGTCGGCGGGGTGCATCTGCTCGCGCAGCAGGTTTTCCGCGAGGCTGACAGTACGTGCCGAGGCATCGGGCACCAGCAGGCACGGCACTTCGTAGTCGGCGGGGATGCGCTTCTTCTTCGCCAGCAGCTTCATCGCGGTCAGGCGGCGGTCGCCGGCAACGACTTCGTACTGCTCACCATCGGCGGCGGCAATCACGATGAGGTTTTGCAGCAGGCCGACACGGGAAATGCTCGCGGCCAGTTCGGGGATGGACAGGCGCGGCGTCGTGCGGGCATTGCGCTTGGAGCGGCGCGGCTGCAACTGCGAGAGCGCAACCAAGATCAGGTTCTTGGTCGGGTCGGCGGCTTCCAGCGGCGCGGCGGTTTCGATGGCATGGATTTCGGCTTTGGTAACGGCGTTCATGGTGATAACTCCAATCAGTTGAGGGATGCAGCGCGGAGAAAAGCGGCAAGGGCTGCTGCCTGCCCCTGCCGCCGTGGGGTTCAGGCTTTCAACTGGCGCAGGCCATCGGCCAGCAGCCACAGGGCGCGGTTCAGGCGCAGGTCTTGGTCGATGCCCTGCACGGGGCGGGTGGTCTGGCGGCGACCGTTGGCGCTGCGACCGTGCAAGCCGCCGTGCAAGAGGTTTTCCTGCGTGCGGTTGAACACGCTCCACAGGTCGCGGCGGTCGTCGTCGAGACGGCGCGGCGCGAGCACCTGCGTTTCGGTGACGGGTGCAGGCTTGTCGGGGGCGTCGTACTTCAACGCCAGCGCGGCGCGGGCGAACACCTCGGCCTCGCCGCTGTCCAGCGTCACGGCCTGCATGGCATCGCGGGATTCCTGCGCCCGGTCGAAGCCGTGCAAGACTTCGTAGGCGCCTTCGATGACGTGTCCGGCCACGTCGCCCTTGTGCGGCACGCGCACGTCGGCCACGGTGTCACCGCATACCAATCCGTTCTTGCAAACGAACCGGAACATGCCGGCGAGCATCTGATAGCTGCTCGTCCCGTCATGGGAGTTCAGCAGGATGATTTCGTTGGCCTCGCGGCCGTTGATCTGGCTGGCGTGGCGCAGCCGGATCATGTGCTTGGTGTAGTCGCGGCGGTCGTCCTGCCGCACGCGGGTCTGCGTCACCATGAAAGGCTCGAAGCCTTCGCTGCGGAGTTCGCGCAGCACGGTCGCGGTGGGGATGTAGCTGTACCGTTCCGAGCGGCTTTCGTGCGGGGCATCCGCGAAGATGGAAGGCGCTACGGCGCGAATCTGGTCATCCGACAAGGGATGTTCCGAGCGCAGCACCGGGGAGCGGGATGCGAAGCGGGAAGCAAGTTGCATGGTCGTTCTCCTGACAAGGGTTGCTGTCGAAAAAGCCACCACCGGATTCCTAGATTCGGAGCCCGCCTTTCGGCTTCTCCGGTGGGGTCGGCGCGGAGACCTGGGCCGGCCTCGTTGCCACCGTCTTTCCTGAGTTCATCGCCCGCGACGGTCAGGAGCGCGCGGACGGGGACCGTCAAGGAGACAAGCGCAGGGTTGGTGCGGCCCGCAGGCGCAGCCGAGGACACGGCCCTGCGCGCCTTGACGGCACACGGCCGCGGGCTACAGTCGCGGACAAGGTGATGAAGTCAGGAAAGGCGGATCGACAGGCAACGGCCGCTGCGTTGGCGCAGACCCCACGCAAGCGAAGCGCGCAGGCCCGGATCTCGGAGCCGGGCCGAAGGCCGCGCCGGCGCAGCCGGGGCGGCGGGCTTGCAGGGGCGCCAAGCGCAGCGCGGCGGGGATAGCCCGCAGGGCTTTCCCCTGGAGTGCAAGCGGTAGCGCGCAGCGCCGCAGGCGCGAAGGCATCGGCAGCGGACGCAGCAGAAAAAAAGCGCGTCGCCCCGAAGGGCGACGCGCTGGTGAGGTCACACGACGATCCGTCCGGCGTGCCGCGCTTCGCGCGCGTAGGCGCTCAAGCGTTTCTCCGCGCGAAAGTGCAAGTCGCGCTCGATCGGCAGGCCGAGCTTGCCTCGGACCGTCGCCAACTCCTGCAAGCTGACCCAGCCGAGTTCGGGCATCCCCAGGCCCAAGTCGCACAGACCAAAGGCGTGGTCATGATCGTCCGGGTCGATTTCGGTCAACAGCCAGGTCGCGCCGGCGTCCGGCGTGAACAGCTTGACCACGGGGGCCGGATCAAAGTCTTGGTTCTGGAGTGATTCGCGGCCGTTGGCCAGCAGCAGGAAGCGGTGTTCGTCGGTGATGAGTGCGCTCATGGCGATCTCCGGTAGCACGGGCGGAATTGCCCGAAACCGTTGCCAGCACGGCGCAGCACAGCAGTCAGGGGGCGAAGCCGGCCGCCAGGACGCCAGCGCCACCGGCGCGCCGCCCTTGACGGCGAGAACGCCGTGATACGGTGAAGGGAACAGCAAGACCGCCCATCCCTCTCCAACGTGGGCACGGACAGGCAAGCGGAGCGCGCAGGCCCGCCAGGGCCGGAGGCGTCAGGGATCAAAGCCGGATGGCCGCGACTCGACACGAGGCGCGGGGCGCAGCCCGCGAGCCCGCCGGCGGTACGCCGGGACGCCCAACGGTCGTTTTCGTCGCTTCCTTGCGCATTGGTTCAATAATTGTTGTATTATTGAACCATGAACGAAGATCAAGCTGTTTCCGCCCTGAGCGCCTTAGCCCACACCCAGCGGCTGCGCGTGTTCCGCGCCTTGGTCGTCGCCGGCCCGGGTGGACTGATGCCAAGCGTCATGGCCGACCAACTCGACGTGGCCCGCAACGCCTTGTCCTTCCACTTGAAGGAACTGGCCCACGCCGGCCTCGTCACGGTCGAACAGCAGGGCCGCAACCTGATCTATCGCGCCGAGTACGCCCACATGAATGGCCTGATCGGCTACCTGACCGAGCACTGCTGCCAAGGCGGGGTGTGCGAGGTCAACGCCTCGCCCCGCGCCTGCACCACCTGCTGAAAGGAACCTCCCATGAAGCGTTTTCACGTCCACCTGCACGTCGATGACCTGAACCGCAGCATCGGCTTCTATTCGCAAATGTTCGCCGCGCAGCCGACGCGCATCGAGAGCGACTACGCGAAGTGGATGCTCGAAGACCCGCCGGTGAACTTCGCCATCTCCACGCGCGGCAGCCAGCCCGGCATCGACCACCTGGGCATCCAAACCGACGACGCCGACGAGCTGGCCGCCTTGAAGGCGCGGGCGCAGGCGGCCGACATGACGCTGCTCGACGAAGGCACCACGACCTGCTGCTACGCGCGCAGCGAGAAGCACTGGATCACCGACCCGCAGGGCGTGGCCTGGGAGCACTTCCACACGCTCGGCGACATTCCCGTTTTCCACGAAGCGACGCCGCTGGCCACGGCCTGCTGCGCGCCTGCATCCCGTTCCTGCTGCTGACGCGAGCCTCCCGTGACCACCGAAACCACCTATAACGCGCTGTTCATCTGTACGGGCAATTCGGCCCGTTCGATCCTCGCCGAAGGCATCCTCAACCACTTGGGCCAAGGCCGCTTCCACGCCTATTCGGCGGGTAGCCACCCGAAGGGCGAGGTGCATCCGCTGGCACTCGCCACGCTGGAGCGCCTGCACTTGCCGACAACGGGCTACCGCAGCAAGAGCTGGGATGAGTTCGTGACGCCGGACGCGCCGGTGTTCGACTTCATCTTTACCGTCTGCGACAACGCCGCCGGCGAAGCCTGCCCGTTCTGGCCCGGCAAGCCGGTGTCGGCCCATTGGGGCGTGCCCGATCCGGCGGCCGTCGAAGGCAGCGAGGAACAGCAGCGCAAGGCGTTCATGGACGCCGCCGTGACGCTGCGCCGGCGCATCGAGCTGTTCCTGTCGTTGCCGCTCCCGCGCCTCGATGCCATGTCCTTGCAGCGCGAGCTGCGCGCCATCGGTCAGCAGTGAGGGCGCGCATGGCCGCACAGGCGGAAACCGTCGCGCCGGCGGGCGCGATGAGCACCTTCGAGCGATACCTGACGGTTTGGGTGTTGTTGTGCATCGTCGCCGGCATCGCGCTGGGTCAGCTTGCGCCGGGCGTGTTCCAGGCCGTCGGCCGCATGGAAGTGGCCCAGGTCAACCTGCCGGTCGGCGCGCTGATTTGGGTCATGGTAATCCCGATGCTCCTCAAGGTGGATTTCGGCGCGCTCGGCCAGGTGCGCCAGCACTGGCGCGGCATTGGCGTGACCCTGTTCGTGAATTGGGCGGTCAAACCGTTCTCGATGGCGCTGCTGGCTTGGGTCTTCATTCGCCACATCTTCGCGGGATGGCTGCCGGCCGAACAACTGGACAGCTATGTGGCCGGCCTGATCCTGCTGGCCGCTGCGCCCTGTACGGCAATGGTGTTCGTCTGGAGCCGGCTGACTGGCGGCGATCCGATCTTCACGCTGTCGCAGGTGGCCTTGAACGACACCATCATGGTGTTCGCCTTCGCGCCCATCGTTGGCCTGCTGCTGGGCTTGTCGTCGATCACGGTGCCGTGGGCCACACTGCTAACCTCGGTGGTGCTCTACATCGTCATCCCGGTCATCGTCGCGCAGCTCTGGCGCCGCGCGCTGCTGCGCCGAGGCCAGGCCACGTTCGAGGCCGCGCTGGCGCGTATCGGCCCGCTGTCGATCGCGGCGCTGCTGCTGACGCTGGTGCTGCTGTTCGCCTTCCAGGGCCAAGCCATCCTGCAACAGCCGCTGGTCATCGTCCTGCTGGCCGTACCGATCCTGATTCAAGTGTTCTTCAATTCCGGCTTGGCCTACTGGCTCAACCGCCGCGCCGGCGAACAGCACAACATCGCCTGTCCCTCGGCACTGATCGGCGCGAGCAACTTCTTCGAGTTAGCGGTGGCCGCGGCCATCAGCTTGTTCGGTTTCCATTCCGGCGCTGCCTTGGCTACGGTGGTTGGCGTGCTGATTGAAGTGCCGGTCATGCTGCTGGTGGTGCGCGTGGTGAACCGCTCGCGCGGCTGGTACGAGCGCCGCACGACCACTTCGTAATCTTCACAGGGCATCCATGAGCACCATCACGATCTACCACAACCCCGCCTGCGGCACCTCGCGTAACGTGCTGGGCCTGATCCGCAATAGCGGCGAGGAACCCACGATCATCGAATACCTCAAGACACCGCCCGCGCGGGAAACGCTGGTCAAGCTGCTGGCCGACGCCGGCCTGAGCGTGCGCGACGTGCTGCGCGAAAAAGGTACACCCTACGCGGAGCTGGGCCTTGCCGACCCGAAATGGTCGGATGACCAGTTGCTCGATTTCATCGGGCAACACCCCATCCTGATGAATCGCCCCATCGTCGTCACGCCGCTGGTCACGCGCCTGTGCCGGCCATCGGAAGCAGTGCTTGACCTGCTGCCGCAACCGCAGCGCGGCGCGTTCAACAAGGAAGACGGCGAGCCGGTCGTGGATGCGGAAGGCCACCGTGTCTGAATCCCGCCTCGATCTGCCGAACATCGACGCCGCCATGTTCCAGGCGCCCGACATAGAACGGCTGCTGGCTGTCGAGCGGGCCATGCACGCGCCGCGCTTCCTGCTGCTCTACGGCTCGCTGCGCGACCGCTCGTATAGCCGGCTGGTCGCTGAGGAAGCCGCCCGCATCCTGCGGGCGCTGGGTGGCGAGACACGGCTGTTCAACCCGTCGGGTCTGCCGCTGGTGGACGACGCCAGCGAGGATCACCCGAAGGTCAAGGAACTGCGCGAGCTGGCGCAATGGGCCGAAGGCATGGTGTGGAGTTCACCGGAACGCCACGGCGCGATGACCGGCCTGATGAAGACACAAATCGACTGGATTCCGCTGTCGGTCGGCGCGGTGCGCCCGACCCAAGGCAAGACGCTGGCGGTGATGCAGGTGTCGGGTGGCTCGCAATCCTTCAACGCGGTGAACCAGATGCGCGTGCTGGGCCGCTGGATGCGGATGCTGACCATCCCGAACCAGTCCTCGGTCGCCAAGGCATATCAGGAGTTCGACGAGGCCGGACACATGAAGCCCTCGGCCTACTACGACCGCGTGGTGGACGTGATGGAAGAACTGATGAAGTTCACGCTGCTGACGCGCGGCGCGGCCCCGTATCTGGTGGATCGGTACAACGAGCGCAAGGAAAGCGCCGAGGCGTTGAGCCGGCGCGTCAGTCAGGCCGCGATCTGACCGATGCTGGGCCGACCGGCTATCGCTTGCGCTTCTTGGGAAGCATCGACCGGCTTCGGCACGGCGCCTTTGACCAGCATCGCCGCCTTGTTCTTCGGCCGCGAGGACGCAAGCGCCAATGGCGCGCAGCCCTTGACGGCGAGAACGCCGTGGCACGGTGAAGGGAACAGCAAGACCGCCCCACTGCCCTGCCCCTTGGCAAGCGGAGCGCGCAGGCCCGCGAGGGCCGAAGGCGTCAGGGATCAAAGCCGGATGGCCGCGACTCGGCACGAGGCGCGGGGCGCAGCCCGCGAGCCCGACGGCGGAACGCCGGGACGCACTGCCGATGCGATGAGGTCGAAGCGTAGGGAGCCGTCTTCGAGGAACGCCTTAGGAGCCACAGAGTGGCCTTCCTGGGCGAGCGCGAGGTTCATCGCCGATATCTTGGGTGGCTACTTCTTGCTCCGGCGGACGTTGATGCCCTTCACCCACGTCTCCAACGCCTCAATGTCCTTCTTCAACTCGTCGGGTGCAGGCACGGGTGCCCGCGCCGCCGCCGCGTGGTCGTGTCCGGTGAGCCATGCCGAGGACTTGGTCATCCCTTCCTTGACGGTCTTGCAGTCCTCGTCGGTGATGTCGGAGAGAGGGGCGAGCCGTTGGGTTTCGACGCTGGGTCTGAACCGCTCGACGATGCCGCCCAACAGAACCTCCTCTACCGCACGCTCCCACGCCTCGCGCAGGAGGCCGTAGAGTTCCTTGGCTTCCCGTTCGTAGGCGTCCTGTTCGCCGTTACGGTGCTTCTTCTCTACGGCTTGCCACGCGTTCTTGAGTGTTACGGCTCGGGCTATTTGAGTTTGGGCGGGGGGTATTTGTCTCGCGTTCGTCCAGGGCGATTTCCTGAATTTCAGCGTGAGCATCGTGCGATGCGGTGGACATGAGATAGGCCGGTACTCCTCTGTTATCGTGAGACGGCTCTCACACCAGCCCACGAACGCAGAACAGCCCGGCCTATGCTTCGGATCGTACATTCCTTTCTCACGCTCGAACAGCATCTTCGCTCCATCGTCACCACGCCCCAGTCCTATCATCCCGGCCGCTGCCCGCACTGCGGCCGCACGTGCCTGTGGGCGCACGGCTTCTATGAACGCAAGGCCGACCGAAGCGTCACCGGCGCGCTCAATCCGGTGCCCGTGCCACGCTATTGCTGTGCCGCCTGCCGACGTACCTGTTCGCGCCTGCCGCTGTGCATCTGCCCGCTGCGCTGGTACGGCTGGGCGTTGCAGCAACTCGTGCTCTGCCTGATCCTCTCTGGCCTGTCGCTGCGCCGCATCGCAGCCCTGGTCGGCATCGATCGCCACACCGTGCGCCGCTGGTGGCGATGGCTCATGCGCTGCAGTGAGGACTTTGCCTTCGCCCTGCGAAGCCGCTTGCCCGAACTGGGCCGCGCAGCCGACACGGCGACCTTCTGGCGCCCCTGCTTCGCGCTCATGTCGCTGTCGCGTGCGATGGCCTGGCTTGATCTGGATGGCCTCGATGTCCCGTGATCGGCTGAACGCAATTCCACACGAGACGCACTGCCGGACGCGGTAACGGGCAACCCACAGGGTCTGCCCACTGCCGCCTGCACGGCATCAGGCGTTTCATGAGGTCTCTTCCACTTCAACGGAGACTTCATGAACGACATCGACCCCGTGGCGCTGTTCCGGCTGTCCGTGCTCGGCCCCATCGTGAGCCGCGAGCGACTCGAACGCGGCGAGCTGCTACAGCTGTTGCGTCAGCTCGCCCTCAAGGAGTACGCGATCCCGGGCTCGCGCCGGCGTCACATCAGCGAGCGCACGTTGCAGACGTGGTACTACGCCTGGCGACGCGAAGGCATCGCAGGGCTCGCCATCCGGCCGCGCACCGACACGGGTCGCTCGAAGCTGCCCGAGGTCGTGCAGGCTGCGGTGCTCGCCGCCAAACGCGAGAACCCCAGCCGCTCGGTGCGCCAGATCCGGCTGTTGCTGGAGGCCACCGGCATCGTGGCGCGCGGCACACTCTCACGCTGCGCCGTGCACCGCCTGCTCAAGTCTCACGACCTCTCGCGTATCGCCAGCCCTACAGTCGTTGCCCAGGAGAAGCGCAGCTTCGTGGCCGAGTACGCTGGCTCCATCTGGTACGGTGACGTCATGCACGGCCCGACGTTCTCGTTTGGCGGGGCGCGCCGCAAGACCTATCTCGTCTCGCTCATGGACGATGCCTCGCGCCTCGTTGCACACAGCGCCTTCTGTCTGTCCGAGACGGCCCTCGAGATCGAGGGCGTGCTCAAGCAGGCGCTCTTGCGTCGCGGAATTCCAAAGATGCTCGTCGTCGATAACGGCGCGGCCTATCGCGCCGCGAGCCTGCAGACCATCTGCGCAGACCTGGGCGTGCGTCTCGTGCATTGCCAGCCTTACCAGCCCACAAGCAAGGGCAAGCTCGAACGCTGGCACCGTACCGTACGCGAGCAGTTCCTCTCCGAACTGGACACCACACACATCCGCGAGCTGACTGACCTGAACGCGCGGCTGTGGGCGTGGCTCGAACAGGTCTACCACTGCGAGCCACACAGCGCGCTGGGCGAGAACGTGACGCCGCTCTCGCGCTACCGGCAGGACCTGCCGCGCATCCGCGCGCTCGGCTCGCTTGCCCCCAGGCTCGATGAGCTGTTCCTGCACCGCGTCGAGCGACGCGTGCGCCGCGACGGCACCGTCTCGTACGAAGGCGCCGTCTTCGAGGTGCCCTATGAACTCAGCGGCCACTACGTCGTGCTCGTCGTCGATCCGCACGCCGGTACGGTCGTGCGTGTCCAGAGCAGGCAGGGCGCTCCACTGGGCGCGGCCACCGCGCTTGATGCGCTGGCCAACAGCCGGCGCCGGCGCAGCAGGACGCCCGCCGTTGCCGCGACTGCAGCGCCCGCTGCCACAGCCAACCTCATCGAACTCGTCCATCAACATCATTACCGTCGCGAGGACTGACACATGTACCGCCAACACTTCGGCCTGCGTTGCGCGCCGCTGGACACCGACGGCACCGATCTGTGGGACGATGGCGCGCTCGCGCGCCTGTCCGAACGCTTCCAGTGGCTGCTCGACAGCCCCGGCATCGGCCTGCTCACCGGGGAGCCCGGCGTGGGCAAGACCGCCATGCTGCGCCACCTCACGCGCAACCTCAATCCGCACCGCTACCAGACCATCTATCTGTCCGAGACCGAGTTCGGGCGCATCGACCTGTACCGCTCGCTGGCCCGCGAACTCGGGCTCGAACCCAGCTACCGGCGCGCGGACCTGTGGCGCGACATCAAGCAGCGCATCACCGAGCTGGCCAACGGCAAGCAGGTCCTGCCGGTGTGGATCATCGATGAGGCGCAGAACCTGCCGCCGGAGTTCTTCCGCGACTTCCCCTCGTTCCTGAACTTCGCCTTCGACGCCCGCAGTCTCATCACCGTGTGGCTTGCCGGCCATCCGGAGCTGGCCCCGATGCTCGAGCGCAACGCTTACGCCGCGCTCTACAGCCGCATCCAGACCCGCGTGCAACTGCAGCCCGTCACCGAGCACGCCCGCTTCGCACAGCTCATCGCCCACGCGCTCAAGGCCGCCGGCTGCAACCACACGCTGATCTCCGAAACCGGGCTCGAACTGCTGCGCCAGGCTTCGCGCGGATTGCCGCGCAATGCCGGGCGTATCCTGCGCACCGCCATGCAGCTGGCTGTGCCCAAAGGGCTGAACCATCTGCCCGACGAGCTGTTGCAGCAGGCGATTGGGGAAATGCGATGAGCCGCCGCCCTCAGCAGCCAGGTCAGTCACGCACACCGTCCACGCGTATCGGGCCACGACCGCCGCCGCTACCCGCGCTCACCGACGAGGCGGCGGCCCAGATCCAGCAACTGTTGTGCGACTGGCTGCTGTGGTTCAGCAGCGCATACGCAGAGCAGATCCAGCGCAGCAGGCAACCATGGTCCGCCCCGGTGCGGCATCACATCGACGATCCGTTCTGAGCGACGGCCCCGGGCGAGCATCCCGGGGCCGTTGCTCTTGCAGCGCGCGACAACATTGCGCCGGGTGTCGATCTACGTCTCGCGTTCGACTGCGGTTCATTCATTCTCGCTGAGCGCGAGACATCCGCCACTGTCTCAACGCCAAATATCTCGCACTACAGAATACCGTTTAGATCGCGACGGAACACTTGAGGAACCCAATCTTGTCCTTCACGCGCATCGCAAGCCAAGGCAATTCCTCGCGGCACACGCCTGCGCCGTTGACCTGTCTGCGGACGTGCTGGTCGAGAGGCTGAACGTCCGTCTGCGCGGCAAATTGCTTGAGTGCCAGCAGGAAGACGACATCGTGCGTAAAGACGATGACCTGTCTTCGCTTTGATTCCTCCACCAGCCGTCGCGCGACGGCGCTCCGCCACTGGAAGTCGAGCGAAGACACGGGGTCGTCGAACACGATGCCGGAGGGGTCGTCGGCGGTGCTAAGTTCGGCGAAGAAAGCCGCTATGGAAATGCACCGCTGTTCCCCCTCGCTCACGACCTTGGGAACGTCGATGGTCGGGTTTCTGGTGAGGACGAGCTTGTGATAGAATACGCCTTCCACGCCGCCTTGCTCTTTTAGCTCGACTTCGACGTGGTTGAATTCCAATGCCTTCAACTCGTCCTTGAAGCTCTTCTTGAGGCTTTCTGAGACGACCGCCTTCGTCACGGCGGAGCTTTTCTGCGTGATGGCGTTCGGCTTGGTCTCGTCGATGCATTGGGCGTAGGCGGCGATTTTCTTCTTGTTCTCAATTTCATCAAGAAGCGTCTTCTCGTGCTTGCCGAGCAAGACCCGCGCGCGCAATTCCTGCGCCTCGTCGGTCATCTTTTTCTTGGCGTCGGCGGCTCCGGCCTCGCGCAGCGACTTGAGGCGAGCGTCGATTTCATCGCCGATGGATTTGGCTTGGGTCGAAGATGCCGCGAGCGCTTGAAAGTCTTCGCCGAGGTCTTTGTTCTCGGCGAGCGCCGCAACGATAGCGGCGCGGCGCTTCTCGCTCTGGGATATGGCGGCGCTGATGGCTTCGGCCTTGGCCTCATGCTCCAGGCGCAGTTCCTTGAGGGTTTCTTCGACCGCATCCGTGGACGTCTTGAGATTGGCAAAAGCGTTGCGCCTGCGCGTGAATTCGTCGCGTATCTGCCGAAGCTCCTTCTCCGTCGTCGAGACCACGAATTCCTCGAAGTGCTTGAGCCGGTGGGCGGCGGCATGGTCGAGGTCTTGCTGGCAAAGGACGCATTTCGCGCCACCCTCCGTGACGGGAAAGCCTTGACCCTGATACGCCTGTTGCTCCGAGAACAGCCGCGCCGCCTCCCACATGGCCTTCCACTGCTCGCCGCCGGTTCCGGCAAGCAAACCTTGCGGAAACGTCGCTTCGCGCAACCGCTTCGCTTCCTCGCTTTTGCGGCGTCCTTCCTTCCGCGTGTCGAACACTGCGGTCACTTCCGCGTCCGCCAGCGCCGTTTCCACCCCGCGCAGATGGTCGGCAAGCGCGCGGACGCGGTTCGCGCGGAGGGTCAGTTGCGCGACGAGCTTCTGCGGATCGTTGGCTTGCAGGTCTTGGAGGGCCTTTTCCAGAAAGGCAAGCCGCTCCTGTTCCTCGGGCTTGAGGCGCGCAATGGTCTGCACGTCCTCCGGCTTGGTAAACAGGGTGATGCCGTTCACCAGCTTCGCCGCCGCCGTTCCCTGCGGAATCTGCGCGATGGCGCCCGCCAGGGCATTGGTGTTCAACGCGCGTTGCTCGGTTTCCAGTTTTGCGCGAACGGCCTTGCAGGCGCGGACGAGCTTATCGAAAAGGTCGAGGCCGAAGGGCAGAAAGGCCACGTCCGTCCGCTCATTCAAATAAACGGCGGCGCATTGCGTGTCGAAGATGCTCACGCGGGAGACGAACTCATCCGCGTCGCCGCCCGTCCACTCGCGGGCGGCGATATCGGTTCCGACCTTGTATTTGATGGCGACAGTCGGTTTGGGCGGAGCCGCGCCGGTTATCACGACGTTGCCGAGAATCGTCTCCTGCCCGCGCGCGCGGCAGGCTTGCTTGAGGATGCGAATGTATCCGGTCTTTCCCGCACCATTATCGCCGTAGACGATGGTGAGGCCGGAGGCGAACTTGAGGGTCTGGTTCTCGGCAAGGGCGTTGACGCCCTTGTGATGGAAGATGGAGTCCAGCGAAACCGCCTGCGCCGCTCCCCCGCGCTCCGGCACGTGTTCCTTGGCAAGCGGTTGCGCCGCAACCTTCTCCGTCAACCCATGTTCGCCCTTGCAAATCGCCGTCAGGGCGTCGATGTCCTCTGCGCCCAGATCGCCGTTCATGACAAGACGGCGGAGCGCGTCGCGTTGCCATGTCGGACGGTCTGCCGACCATGTTTGAATCTCTTGAAGGACGTTTGCCATTGTTCTTCTGTAGCTCCCGGAGTCTTGCCGTCCGCTATCGGACGCCCTGCGCCAGCGCGCCGTTTACGGCCCCTTCGGGTGCGGGCGGAAGACTTTCTTCCGCTTCCAGCACGGCCTTGAGGTCTACGATGTGCGTCTTGCTGAAATACACAGTCACGTCCTTCTCTGCCAGAACCACGGGCAACTCGTTCCCCTCGATGGCCTGAAATTCGTCTCGCGTCGTCTCTTTCGAGCCGTTCACGAACCGATACATGGCGGAATGGTTCGGGCAGAGCGCCAGATAGTTCTGGGGGTGACGTTTGCGTAGCTCCGGCAGGAATTCCACGACCTCGAAGTATTCGCGCCCGTCGTCGAGCTTGAAAGGCAAAGGCCCTTTGCATATCTGGCAGGTCATTTCGCCGTCGGCATTGCGGTAGTGCTCGCGCAGATACGTGTCGGCCTGTTCCTTGACTTCCTCCTTGTCGATGGAAACCGAACGCTCGCGGACTTCGGATTCCTTGTCGGGGGCCTTCAATGCCTGTTCGCGCACGTTCTTCGAGCGCCGCTCGGGATTGGCGAGCGGGCGGTCGGGGATGGGAGCCTTATTGCTGGCGTCGAGCGCGGCAAGAATCCTCTCCTGCTCGGACTCGGGCAATTCATTGAAGCGCTTGGCGCGTTCGGCAGCGGCGGCGTCGCTGAATCCGAGGCTCTTTGCGGCGGCTTCCTTTTGAAGCGCCTGGGCCGACGCCCGTATCGCCGTTTCGCCGAACTGGACGGCCTTGAGCCACGCATAGCCGGAATCGAAGGGGAAGCCCTTCGGAAGCAATTCGCGCGAGGCGTCGGCTGGGCGAACAAAAACGCCGTCGCCCTGCGGAATCCAGCTTGCCGCGCGAAGCGCATGGACGAGACGAGATGCGGCGGCGCGGGCACCGTTCGACTTGTTCATCTGATAGGTCGCTTGCAGATAGCTGGGATAGGACGGGAAGTTCGTCAGCGTCCGCCAGACGAGGCGCGAAAGACCGAGCGACGGCGTCTTCAACAATTCCACGAGGTGCGGAATGAAGTAATCCCGATTGATGTAGGTCGAGGCGCGGCTTCCGGCGACCATCAAGAGGTAATTCCATTCGGGATTCTTCTCGCAGGTGGTCTCGTTCACCCGCAGTACGCCCCTGGCACCTGCGGCGCGCGCGAATTTTCCAAGCCGCTCCACTTCCACACCGCAGTTGCGGTAGCTGCCGTGGAGGGCTTCCAGGCGCACCTCCGGCGAAAGCGCCCCGTAGTACGAGGACAGGTTGGTATCCGCATACGGCTGGTCGAGGTAGATGTCCTCAGGCCGATACCACTTCTCGTCCTCGCCTTGGAAGATGTAGAACGCGCCGAACAGCTTTGCCTTATCAGGTTGCTTCTCGACAAGCGCCACGAAGCGCTTGAGGTCTTCCGCGTAGGTGGCATCGTCCGGCAGTTCCGCTTCCTTGGTGTAACGGCTCTTGAGGATGATTTCGACTTCCTCGGCCTCGCCGATTTCACGAACGCCGACGAGCGTCAGAAGATTCTTCGCGTTCTCCTGCTGGTTCTTGCTGGTGCCCGACGTGTAGACGGCCTTATCGGCAACAGCGACACTCTTGCCGGCGCCGTCGCCGGAGAAGAAGGCACGGTTGCCCTTGCTAAGCGTCCCGTCGGCAAGGCGCACGATGCGAAGAGACTTGAGCCGATGGGCTTCGTCTTTCGCCTCGGCGTGAAGCAAGGCGTAAAACTCCTGCATCCAGAGAGGCGGCTTTTCCTGCAACCACGACAAGAATCCCTCGTCCGGCTCGGTACGGAAGAAGGCATCTTCGTTCACCTTGTCGCAAAGGGCTTCAACGAATTCTTCGAGGCCCCACTCGCGGATGCCCAGCCCCGAGAGGAAATTGTCGATGCGGCTGCTTCTCTGCGTCGCGCCGACCGCCCAAAGCGGCGGATCGTCGTCGTAGTCCACAAGGAATTCGATGTCCTCTTCCGAGAGCAAGGACTTGAGGGAAGCTCTTGCCTGAATGAGACGGTTCGCGGGCGCGTGTCCGCGCGCGTGGGTCGGTGTCAGCGGATGCGCCTTCATTTCGTCCACGATGGCGGCGCGGATGCCCTGATAGCGCGGTGGAATCTGGTCTTGCGGATTCGGGAGCACCGAAAGGAAGTCCGGCGTCAGGAGGCCAAGCTCCTTGATACGGTGCAGGGATTGACCGGCAAGCGCGGCAAGTTGCTCGAAGAGCGGAAGATTGGCCTTCGTCTCCTTGATGCTGGCACGGCTCAACTCGGGCACGAAAGGCCCATGCAGATGAAAGCGCAAGCCGGATGATTCCTTCACAGCCGGAAAGAACACGGCGACGCTCCCCGGCTCGGCGGGAATAATCTTCACTTGTCCGGCAAGCGGCCTTCCCTGCTGGAAGCGTGGAACGCCAGGAAGGAAGTCCAAAGGAAAAGCGACGGCGACGCGCTGCTTCTCAAGGCCGAGAACGGCCTCGTCGAACTTGAGGAAGTGTGAACTGGCGGCGGTCTTGCCGCCAAGCTCTTTCAGGACTTCAAAGTGAAAGTCCGAATGCTTGTAACGGCGCACCGCGCCCGTCGTCTCCGCGTCGATGCGCCAGTTGACCGATTGGAGGCTGGACAGGAAGAGAAGAGTCTTCTCGTCCAGTTCCTTCAAACCGGCGGCGATTTCCGCATGGGCGTCAGCCTTCGGCTTCTTGGCATTGTCGAAAGGAAACTCGAACCGCGTCCGTTGAGCAAGCGACGCGGCGGGAGCAATCGGCTCGGGAAGAATCAACTGGACGATGCGGAAGGCGAAGTCGCCGGAGTAAATCGACGGGGCTGCCGTATAGACGAAGACGGACTTGAAGCCGACGCCGAACTTGCCGATTTTGTCCTGGGCCTGCGCCTTCGTGCTGTCGTGGAGGCCGGTAATCGACTTCACGTCCTCAAGCGTGAACACGCGCCCGTCATGCTCGCAGACGAGGCGGTCGGGCGTAAGCGTGAAGGACACTTCCGTAGCGCCCGCGTCCTCGGCGTTTTGCAGAAGCTCGTAGACGAAGTGCGCGCGGTCGGGATAGAAGTCCTCGAAGATATCGAGGTTGATTTCCCCGCGATTGGCGTCGAGGCCGTCGATGAACTTGCGGCGGCGCTCAATCAGTCGCTGAAAGTCTGCGCTGTGCTTTTGTCCACCCGTCATCGTGGGCCTCCCTCATGAAGTGGCGTACTTGGCCACGAGTCCGTCGAGCGTGGAATTGGCGCGTATCTGGTCGTCGGGAATGAGGAGGTAGACCCAAGGCTTCGTGCCGCCGCCAGGCGCGTGTTCCGTCGCGGTCTTGCACCACTTGGTCGCGGCGGCGGCTTTGGCCTTGACGGTCGCGTCGTCGAGTTCGTTCTGCGCCTTCACTTCGCAGATGAGCATGTTCGTCTTGGTCTCGACGACGAAGTCCGGCTCGTAGGCTTCGCCCGAGCGATAGTCGATGCGGAACTGGTTACGCCCCGGCTTTATCCACTTCTCCGTGCTCGGGTCGGCCTCGACGACGACGGCAAGGCGGCGTTCGGGGTCGGTATCGAACTTTTGAAGCGTGTAACAACACTTCGAGAAGCCGCCGAAGACGTGCTTGCGGGTGTCGGAGAGCGGTGCTACGGCCTGCTTGAAGTCGCGGACGCGCTGTCCGGCGGGCACGTTCATCGGCTGGGCTTGGAGAAGCATGAAACCCCGCGTGACGGTGACTTCGTAGTCGTCCTCGCCAAGCGGCGTCTCGCGATAGTGGTTCATCATTTGCGCAAAGATGAAATCCGCAAGGTGGCGTCCGTGCCGGAGCAGGACGTTTTCCACCTCGGCGTCGTTCGCGAGATAGGACTTCACGCGCGCGACGACTTGCCCCGCCAGCTTGTAGAGCAAGCCAGCGTGGGCGTCGTAGTCAATCTCGTTGCGCTCGATGAGGTAGCGCAAGAGATAGTCTTCCGCGCGGCCCTCGCGCGGATCGTCGATGGCGCGGGCGAGATAGACCCGCGCCTGGGTGCGCAGGTCTTCGATGACAATGCCGTCCTCAATCGGGCGCAGATTGACGGACGCGAGGTTGTCGAGGTCAAAGTCCTCGAAGGTGAACGTCACCTGCTTCTTGGGCAGGACGACGATTTGCGGGATGGAAATGGTGCGGTCGGCAACAGTGACGGCGACGGTCTGCACGATTTGGTCGATGCGCGGCGCTTCGATGATGCCTTCGAGCGTGCCCTGAACGGGTCGAACCAACTCGCGCACTTCGTCGGCAATCTGCTTCTGCACCTCCGCGCCGCGCAACGCCTCGGCGCTTCCGAGTTTGCGCTCGTAGCGTTTGATGACTTCGAGCGTGATTTCGGCGGCCTTCGCCTCCGTCGGCGACTTGAATACGAAGGCGTCGCACTCTTCCTTGGCAAAGCCGGGGATTTCCGGTTGCACACCCGTCACAATCATTTCGACGACGGAAGGCGCTGTCACAAGGGTCGCGCCCGTTACGGAAATATCCCCGCCTTCCCCGATTTCGACAGTCTTCATGACGATGGAGCCGGGCTCGCGGGCCTTGGCGATGATGTCGTCGAAACGCTCGTGGGCGATGACGGTGAGCCGGTCAACGGCGGCAAACTCCTCGTTGCCGCCCTTGGACACGCGCTTTCCGAAGGGCAGACGGAGGCCGCGCCCCAGGGTCTGCTCGGTCAGGATTTCGGACGCGGAGGCGCGGAGCGGAACGATGGTATAGAGGTTCGTCACGTCCCAGCCTTCCTTGAGCTTGTTGACGTGGATGACGACGTCCGTACGTGCGTCCTTTTCGAGCGCCACCAGACGCGCGGTCGCGTCTTCGCTCTCTTCGCCGCGGAGGGCGGAATGCACTTCCGCCACCTTGTCCTTGAAGCGGCCCTTGAAGAAGTCCTCGGATTCGATGAAGTCGCGCAAGCGCTTGGCTTCGGTCGTATCCGCCGCAACGACGAGGATGAATGGATGCACCTTGGGCGCTCCGGTCGTGCGGTGATAGCGGTCGAGTTCCACGGCGACGTGGTCGTGGTGGTGGACGGCGTCTTCGAGCTTGATGCGCTCAAGTTCCTTGTCGCCCACGGATTTCGGGTCGAAGTCCTTGCGGGTAGCGACGGCGGGTTCCTTGACGAAGCCGTCCGCCATAGCCTGCCCGAGCGTGTAGCTGTAGATGACGTTCTTGAACGGCACGGGCCGCGCGCCCACGGTCTTCGGCGTCGCCGTCAGTTCCAGACCGAGAATGGGCTTGAGGCCGTCGATGGCGGCGGCACCCGCGCTCGCGCGGTAGCGGTGCGCTTCATCCATCAGCAAGACGAGGTCGTCGAGCTTGGAGAGGTAGGCGTAATAGCTCTCGCCGATCGTCTCTTGAAGCCGCTTCATCTTCGGCTTGCCGCGCGGGCTTTCTTCCTTGTTGATTTTATCGACGTTGAAGATGTTGATATGAACGTCGGAGCCGAAGATGTCGGTCGAGCGTCCGGTCTCGTACCGCACGCCGACGCCGCTTTCATAGTTGTCGCCGGTGATGATGAGCGGCAGATTCGCCGCGAATTCGGCAATGCCCTTGAAGACGTACTTCGGGCTGTCGGGCGAGAAGTCGGCAATCAGCTTTTCGTAGATGGTCGTGTTCGGCGCGAGCACGAAGAAATGGCGGCTCTTGCCCGTGAGGTACAGATAGGAAATGAACGCGCCCATGAGGCGGGTCTTGCCCACGCCCGTCGCAAGGGCGAAGCAGAGCGACGGAAACTCGTGCTCGAAGTCCGTGACGGAGGGATAGAGGTCGCGGATGGCGGCGAGCGCGGCGGCGGGGTCGCCACCCTTTTCGAGCGCAATCCTGCTGGCAACGTCGGCGAGGATTTCCAGCGAGTCCACCTGCGGCTTGCGAAGCGAAAGCCGCTGGCTGATGGTGCGGACGGTACGGTCAGTCACTTCCCGCCCTCCTGGCTGAACAGGTCATCCTGCGAAGTGCCATTGCGCTTCTTGCGCGTCTTGGGAGGTTGGGCGGGGTCGTCGGCTCCCTGCGCTTCGCGCGGGGCTTCGGGCAGGTTAGCCACGTTGAGGCTGTAATCGTCGTGACCCCACTCGCACTTGCGAAGCACGGCTTGGGGGATTTTCCTGATAGTGAGATTTGGAAAGGAGTCCGCATTGGCGCGGAATGCCTTACAGCACACCAGCAAGGTGCGCTCGTCGCCGACGGCCTCGGAAATCGCTGAAAGCTGGTCGTGCGTTAGGCTCTGCGTGGTGACGTAGATAAAGTCCGTCTCCGAAGACCGGCCCTGCATCCAATAGTGCGTCTCGTCGGGCTGATAGACAAAGCCCATCAGCTTGCACACGGCCTGCGAGAGCTTCGCCGCGTCGAACTCCTTGGAGATTACCCAATTCCCCCACGAGTCTTTCTCAAGGAGCGAGGGTGCCAGGCGGTAGTAACGGAACCCACCGCCGCCTTTCCATTCGACGGCCTCTGTGACGCCGCCGGCGTCCGTGCCGTCGATGACCTTTTTCAAACGGGGAGCAATGTGCGTTCCGCAGTGCTCTCCGAGTTCCACCATGACCCACCGCCGCCCCATCTTGTGCGCAACGGCTCCTGTTGTGCCGGAACCGGCAAAGGAGTCGAGAACGAGGTCGCCAGGGTCGGTTGCAATGTGAATGATTCGACGAAGCAACCGTTCGGGCTTCGGCGTAGGGAAAGGATCATCCTTCCCGAAGAGGTAGTGCATTTCCTTCTTGGCTTCGTCCGTATGACCGACTTCATCATGAGGCCACCATGTCCACGGCACGAACCCTTCGACCTCATCGAGATAACGGATGACATTGGGCTGGCTGTTGTTGTCTTTGCCGAAATAGATACGGCCTTCGGCTCGGAGCTTAAGAAATTCCGGCTCAATCATTGACCAGCATCGGCCTTCAGGCGGCTCGTGAACCGCGCCGCCAGGGGCGACAATCTTGTACATCTGATTCGGCCGATACCCCTGCGCGGTCATCGGAATGGGCCGCCAACGACCGCGCTTGTCATCATTTACGTTCTTGTAGACCTTTGCCTGCTCTTCGGTGATTGGCACAAGATTGCGGACGGCCTTGAACAGATTGGGATTTTTGGCATACACGAGGACGTAGTCATGGGCGTCGCCAATCGCCTCGCGATTCTCCCTTGAGTAGCGTTTCTGCCAAACATTGGATGCGATGAAAGAGCCGCGGCCTAGAATCTCATCTAGCAGCACCTTGAGGTAATGCGCTTCATTGTCGTCAATGGTTATCCAGAGCGAGCCGTCTTCGGTGAGAAGCTTGGCGAGAATTTCGAGTCGGTCACGCATGAGCGACAGCCAGATCGAATGTTCGACGCCGTCGTCGTAGTGCTGGAAGGCGCTTCCGGTGTTATACGGCGGGTCGATGAATACGCACTTCACCTTCCCCGTGTACTCCTGCTCAAGCGCCTTGAGCGCGAGCAGGTTGTCGCCTTGGATGAGGACGTTGTCGAAGATGTCGTGGTCAGTGAAGAGCACCTTGGCGTGATGAGACTTCTCCGCGTCTTCCAGAAGGATGCGCGGCTCAAGGCGCAGACGCTCGTCCTTGCCAATCCATGTCAGTTCCAGACGTTGCTTTCGGTTGCTCATGATGCGGGTCGCTGATTCTTCTTCTGTTGATATTCAAACGATTCCAAAAGGAATTCGCAGAGGGTGAAAGCCGCATTGACCGCGAGCTTCGCGTGGTGGGGGGCCGGGTTGTAGCGGCGAGCGTGGCGGTCGCTGGCCTTGTTGGCAACCTCGAACAATCCGGCAACTTGCCGTTGGAGACCCTCCAGAATTGTCTTGATGTAGTTCTCAAGGGAGTCGCCCTTGGGGTCGAGGTGCAAGGGCGCAGCGACGGCTTTGTAGAGGGCGCGGATATCGCCCTCGCTTTCGTTGAAGGCGATGGCGGTCTTGCGCAAAAGCTGTTTCAGGAACTCTTCGACGAGCGTATAGGCGTTGGCGATCGCGCCCGCCGCGTCGCCGTTGGCGATTTTGTGTCGCGCCTTCTCGACGTGCTCCTGTATGGATTCTTCCGTGAGGCGAACAAGCGTCGGGGCATGGACGATTGCGGCGGTGAGCGAGTCGGACGTGAAGTGCCCGTTCTCGTAGCGGAAGCCGTCGCGCTCCATGCGGCGCAACAGGCTGTTGACGGTCGCTCGCAGCTTGTCGTTCGGCGCGGCATCCTGGGCGCGTCGTAAGTCCTCGATAATTTCTTCGTAGGTGACGAGGAGCTTGCGCGTGTCGGCGGGCGACGAGAAGTCGATGTTGGCGTAATAGGTCTCGACCGAGCTTCGGCGCTGGCCCCCGACCGACGGTTCGTAGCCGGCCTTAGGTGACAGGCCGCCCGCCTCGAAGAACATATCTATCTCGCGCAAGGTGGAGCCGACGAGCACTTCGCGGAACTCATTGCGCGTCGCCTTACTGATGAACTCCCTGCTCATGTCACCTCCCACCGGATGGTGAACAGCGGCGCGAGAGACGGGTCGAGCAGCAGGCTCGCCTGAATCTTGTCGAGCATGGCTTCGACTTCCTCGCGGATTTTCTCGCGGCGGTCGAAGAACTCGCGTTTCAGCTTGTCGCGCTTGGCTTCAAGCCCGTTGATGCGCTTCTTCTCGGCGAGCTTTTCCGCCATAGGCAGGATCGAGCCGCGCATGGCCTTCTTGGCTTCCTTGACTTCCGCTTCGACGGTCTTGATTTCCGTCTCGAAGGCGCGTTCCAAGTCTTCGGCGTAGTGGTCGAGGTTTTCGCTTTCCACGTCGAGCCATTCGGCGTTCTGCTTTTCCGCCTCGTCCAGAAGCTCCTTGCGGCGTACGGCTTCACAGCCCTGCAAGGCGTCCTCGGGCGGGGTGCCGACGGGCGGCTCGTTCTGCGCGGGTACGCGGAACAGGCGCTCGAAGGTTTCGGGGTGGACGGCCTCGCCGTCGTCGGTGACGGCAGCCATGACCAGATGCTCGCGCGTGATGGCCTTGGTCACGATGCTGAACTTGCCGATGCGCGCCCATCCGGCCTTGCCGCGCAGAGGCTCCACATCGGTCAGGCGACCGCCGCGATAGCTTGAAAGGTCGAAACGCAGGCACGAGGCCGCGTCGAAGCGGCGCTCCTTCGCCTTCTTCACCACGTCGGTCGCCAAGGTGCCTTCCATCAGGCGGAAGAACCGCCAGCCCTTTTCGTCGGCGAGTGGCCATTCGGTCGTATAGGTTTCGCCGCGATAGTCGAAGCGGCGCTCGTCGTTCGCGTGGAAGCGCGCCTCGGGAATCTCCGCCCGCGCGACGTAGAGAAGCTGCTTCTCGAAGTCGGAAAGCTGGTTGCGGATTTCGTCCTTGCGGGTCTTGAGACGGTCGATGACCCTCTCGTCCACGGATTCCAAAAGCCGCTTGCGCGCGTCGAGTATCTGCTCGTCGATTTGCGCTTTCAGGTCGTCTTGCAACTTGTCGAAGGCGGCGTCGATTTCGGTTTCGGTGCGCGCGCTCTGCACGATTTGGAAGATGCGGCGCTCGATGTCCACGCCGCGCTCGATGACGCCCAGCACTTCGTCGCTCGCGCCGAAGACGCCCTTGAACAAATTGAACTTCTGGTCGAGAAGCTGGTGGATGCGCTGTTCGGCGTGGTTCTTGAGGTTGAGGAAGTTGACAACGGTGACGTCAATCTTCTGCCCGTAGCGGTGACAGCGCCCGATGCGCTGTTCCACCCGTTGCGGATTCCAAGGCAGGTCGAAGTTGACCAGGAGAGAGCAAAATTGAAGGTTGATACCCTCCGCGCCGGATTCCGTGGCAATCAGGATGGTCTTGCAGTCGCGGAAGGCTTCGACGATGGCGGCCTTCATGTCTGCCGTCTTGGAGCCGGAGACGGCGTCGGTGCCTTTGTTCTGCGCGAGCCAGTTCTGATAGATGGACTTGCTCTGCGGGTCGGCGTTCGAGCCGTTCAGAAGCACGATGTCGTCGGCATAGCCCTTCTCGGCGAGAAGCGCCACAAGATAGGTCTGCGTCCGCACGGATTCGGTGAAGATGACGGCCTTGCGCTGTCCGCCTTTCTTCACGATTTCGGCGAGGACTTGCGGGAGCGCCTTGATGAGCGCATTGCCCTTCTCGTTCTGCCCGATGGAGAGCGCCAGCTTGCGGTAGCTCTCAAGCTCGGCGATTTCCGCTTTCAGCTTCTCGGGGTCAATCGGGGGCGCTTCCTGTGCCTCGCCGTTGCCGTTGTCGTCGAACTCTTCGGCCTCTTCGTCGATGACATCGTAGTCCGCGACGGTCTCGACGGTCGGCGTCTCCATCTGCTTGAGACGGTCGATGATTTTCTTGAGCGTGTCGGCAATGGCGAAGGTGGACGAACCCAAAATCTTGCGCACGACCATCGTGACAAGCTGGTTCGGCTTGTTGCCGAAGGCAATGGTGTCCTTCCGTTGCAGATAGGCCGACACGTCAGCGTAGAGCTTCAATTCGTCTTGCGAGGGCGCGTATTCCATCGTGAGCGGACTGCGCTCGGTGTAGCGGATGAGGCCCGCCTGTTGCACCTGACGGCGGAGGGTGCGCTTGCAAATCGGTTCCAACCGCTTGCGCAGGAAGATGTGCCCGTTGCGCGCCCCCGCGCCCACGACGTACTGGCTGCGGAACGAGTCCTCGTCGCCGAAGTGGTGCTCGTCGAGCACGGAGACGAGGCCGTAGAGTTCCATCAGCGAGTTCTGCAACGGCGTCGCCGTCAGCAGAATCTTGAAGAACGGGCGCGTGGCGTCGCGGAGTTTCTTGGCGCGCGCGGCCCCATCCTTCCGGTAGACATTGCGCAGGCGGTGGGCCTCGTCGAACACGACGAGATCCCACTGACCGGAGCGAATCTCGTTGTCCTTGAGTGCCGCGAATTCGTAGGACGTGATGACGACGTGGTCGGGATGTGCGAAGGGTTTGGCGATGCCCTTCTTGCGCAGGTCGTTGTAGCTCTTGCGCTCGACGATGACGGAGGGGAGAGAGAACTTGTCGTAAAGCTCCTGGCTCCACTGCTTGCGCAAGGAGGCGGGCACGACAAGCAGGATGCGGCGCTTGCGCTCGGCCCAGCGCTGGGCAATGACAAGGCTCGCCTCGATGGTCTTGCCGAGGCCGACTTCGTCGGCGAGCAAGACGCCCTTGGACAGAGGCGACGCCAGCGCGAAGAGCGCGGCGTCCACCTGATGCGGGTTCATGTCCACGCGGGCGGTCGAGAGGGATTGCGCCAGCGCATCCTCCCCCGTGCCTTCCAGCGTGATGCGGTGGGCGAAGAACGTGCCCTGTTGTGGGGAGTAGTGCGCGTTGGGGAGCGTGGTCTCGGCGGACGGCTCCGGCGCTACGTCCGCGCCGTCATTGGCGGCGATGTCGGTGGCGCTCTGGTTCTTGAGCCAGAGCGTAATCGTGGCGCGGTCGAACCGCCACGAGCCGCCGACCTTCATGCCGGGAATCTTCGCGGCGGCGACGAGCTTGTACACCGTCTTTTCGTTGATTTTCAGGAGGTCAGCCACCTCCCGAATCGTGAGAATATTTTCCGACATGGTTGGGACTATACCCTATCCCGAGCCATGCATGGAGAAAATCAGAGAAAATTAGAGAACTTGGCGGGAAGACGATTCGAGTCAATAACTTAGCTCATGTTTCGCCCCCCCGCGCCCTGTCATTCGCTGCTCTACGCCACAGCGAGTTGTCCCGATAGGTGCCGAACCTCACCATGCCTCCATGCACAAGGTACTCATGGAGCCCGTCGTGGAAACCCTGCCCCCGCCTGCCCTCGATGCCAGCCGCCCCCTGCCACTGCCAGGGACGGAAGCCTACGAGGCGCTGCCACAGTTTCCGAAGAGCCCCCTTCCTTTCCGGCGCACCATCCGCCGGCAAGAACTGCGGCTGATCGTCCCCCTGGCTGAAACGACGATCTATGAAATGGAGCGCCGCGGCGAGTTCCCGCGTCGCTTCAACCTGACGCCGCGCTGCGTCGTGTGGGACTTGGCCGAAGTGGAAACGTGGATCGAGCAGCGCAAGCAAGCGCCTCGCGGCCGTGTCTCCAAGCCGGATGTCTATCAACGAAAAACCCGCCCTGTTCGGGCGGGTTCGAGTGAGGAATGACGCCGGGCAACGGCGCTCATCCAACCAAGGCTTGCAGTTCCTTGGACGCCGAGCGCGGCAATCGCTGGCCTTCCTTCGCCACGTTGACCTGCAAAGCCACCCGCGCCACGTCCAGCACGTCCTTGGCCAGCGCGTAGCTGCCCTTGGCCTGCAACCAGGTCAGCACGTCCGCCAAGTGCCAGATCGAGGCGCTGCCCTCATGCAACGGCGCTGGGAAGCTGCCTGGATGGGCCAGCATCAGCTTGCGCATGTTCTGCCGCGACACGCCCACGATCTCGGCCACGTCGGTCAGGCCAACCAAATCCGGCGCCACCTCGATGAGCTTGGCCGACGGCGCCGCACGGCGCACGTCCGCCAATGCGCTGCGCACGGCGGCGCCGGCGTCGGCCGCTTCGCGGGTGAACTCCAGCGCCAAGCGCCCCGGCTGCCCGATGCCGACCAAGGCATCGTCGCAGCCGGCTTCGCCCAGGCGCCCGACCAGCGCATCCGCGTCGCGGTCGTCGTCGGCGAGCTGGTACTTCAGGGTGAAGGTGTATTCCATCGCGCTACTCCTTGGCATCGCCGTCAGCCTCGCGCTGCTTGCGGTGCGTCGTGCAGTTGTCCACGACGCGCCGCAAGGCACGTGCGTGGTTGCCGGGGTTCTTCGGCGTGCTCCATACGCTGGTGATGCAGAACTCGCCGCAGCGGCATTCCTCGTCGTTGTACGGGCAATAAATCCGCCCCCAGGCGTGGCTGCCGCCGACTTCGACATGCCAGCCCTGCCCTTCGGCGTGCCTGAGAGCTTCCTCGACGACCTCTTTTTTCGGATGAGGGGAACGAGCGGTCTCCAGTATGAGGATGATCGGCAAGGTTGTCAAGTGACAACCTTGCCGCCGTTTTTAGGCTACCGCGCTCAATGCCGGCACCACCACGTTCTTCGGCAACAGCGTTGGCACGTAGGTCTGCCCGCCGCCCCAGGCATCGACGAGGTTGGCCCACTCTTGCAGCATGTGACGCCGCTGCTCGGCGTACTCAGCCTTGTTGTAGACCGAGCGCGAGGAACGGCCGTCCTCGTGCGCCAGGCACTTCTCGATCCAGTCGCGGTTGAAGCCGATTTCGTTCAACAGCGTCGAGCCGGTACGGCGCAGGTCGTGGACGGTGAACGGTTGCAGCGGCAGCCCCTTGGTCTTTGCCGCCTCCGCGATGAGTTGCGTGACCCGATTCAAGGTCGCATTGGACATGAACCGCTCGGCGTCGTAACGAGAGGGAAAAACGAACCTTGAGCCGGCCGCGCAGGTGTGCAGCGTCACGAAGATGTCGAGCGCCTGGCGCGACAGATAGACCACGTGCGGGTTGCGCCCCTTCATCCGCTGCTTCGGGATCGTCCAGGTCTTGCTCTCGAAATCGACCTCATCCCAAGTGGCTTGGATCAGTTCGCTCTTTCGCACCAGCGTCAGCAGGATCAGGCGCAGCGCGAGCTTGATGGTTGGATAAGTTGCCACCGACTCCATCTGTTGCACGAACAGTCGGATTTCCAGCGGCGACAAGGCGCGGTCCTTCGGGACGAAGGTGGCGATCGACGCCGCGCCCACGCTGTTGGCGGGGTTGTCCACCTTTTCGCCGTGGGCGATGGCGTAGACATAGACCTGCTTCACGATGTCCCGAATCTGGACCGCGGTGGCGGGCGCCCCGCGTTCCTTGACCTTGTTGCACAAGGCTCGCAGGTCTTCGGCCTGGATCTCGGTCAGCAGGCGATTCTGGAAGACCGGCAGGATGTCCCGGTCGATGATGTGCTTGCGCATGGCGCGCGTGCTATCGGCCAACCTTGCGTTGGCCAGCCAGGTGTCCATCGCCGTGCCGAAGGTCTTGATGGCGACTACCCGGCGCTTCTCGCGCTGCTTTTCGAGCGCAGGCGAGGTGCCCTTGAGCACGGCTTTGCGCGCGTCCAAGAGCAGTTCGCGCGCCATCGCCAGCGAGATGCCGCCGGGGCCGTAGCGCCCGAGCGTCAGCGTCTCGCGGCGGCCGTTGAGGCGATAGTCGTAGCGGAAGGTGACAGTGCCGCCAGGCGATACCGTCACGTACATTCCGTCCCGGTCAGAAGCCTTATAAATCTTGGACTTAGGCTTCAGATTTCGTAGTGCAGCGTCAGTAAGCATCGAGGTTTCCTCCGGCTTGTGACGGCTTTACCGTCAGGTTTTACCGTCAAGGACCTGGAGACCCGCTGATGCCCGGAAAGCCGCATAAAACAAGCATTCCCGAGAAGGCTTTTACCGTCAAAGACGGTAAAAGTCTGAATAGTGAACGAGAGCGTCTTAATCCGGCCTCGATTTTTACCGTCAGCTCTACCGCCAACTTTTTCTGCTGGCCGGCGATAGCCACCGATAGCTGCTGTGACGTATTTATTTCTAAATCAATACGTTACGTCAGTTTTTCGATAGCTGGCGATAGTCCTCGAAGGACGTAAATTCACTCCCACTCAATCGTCGCCGGCGGCTTCCCCGAAATGTCGTACACCACCCGATTGATCCCGCGCACCTCATTGATGATGCGGTTCGACACATGCCCCAGCAGTTCATGCGGCAGATGCGCCCAGTGCGCGGTCATGAAGTCCAGCGTCTGCACGGCGCGCAACGCAACAACGTACTCGTAAGTACGTCCATCGCCCATCACGCCCACGCTCTTCACCGGCAGAAACACCGCGAACGCCTGGCTCGTCAGTTCGTACCACGACTTGCCCGTTTCCTTATCGACGGTATTGCGCAGCGTCTCGATGAAGATCGCATCGGCGCGGCGCAGCAGATCGGCGAACTCGCGCTTCACTTCGCCAAGAATCCGCACGCCGAGGCCCGGGCCCGGGAACGGGTGGCGATACACCATCTCGTGCGGCAAGCCGAGCTTCACACCCAGTTCGCGGACTTCGTCCTTGAACAGCTCGCGCAGCGGCTCGAGCAGCTTGAGGTTCAACGTCTCCGGCAGGCCGCCCACGTTGTGGTGGCTCTTGATCGTGTGCGCCGCGTTCTTGCCCTTGCCCGCCGATTCGATCACGTCCGGATAGATCGTGCCCTGAGCGAGCCACCTGGCGTCGGTGAGCTTGCCCGCTTCGGCCTGGAAAACCTCCACAAATTCCGCACCGATGATCTTGCGCTTCGCTTCCGGATCGGTCACGCCCGCGAGCTTCGAAAGGAATGCTTCGCTTGCATCGACGTGGATCACCTTGACGCCCAGATTGCCCGCGAACATCGACATCACCTGCTCGGCCTCATTCAGGCGCAGCAAGCCGTGATCGACGAACACGCAGGTCAACTGGTCGCCGATCGCACGGTGCAGCAGCGCCGCCGCCACCGATGAATCGACACCGCCCGAGAGACCCAGGATGACGTGTTCGTTGCCAACCTGCTTGCGGATCGTCTCGACGGCTTCGTCGATGTAGTGGCCCATCTCCCAATCGGCCTTCGCGCCGCAGATGCCAAGCACGAAGCGCTCGAGCATGGCGCGGCCCTGCACCGTGTGCGTGACTTCGGGGTGCCATTGCAGGCCGTAGAAATGACGCGCCTCGTCGGCCATCGCCGCGATCGGGCACGATTCGGTCGAGGCCATCAGCTTGAAGCCTTCCGGCATTTCGGTGACCTTGTCGCCGTGGCTCATCCAGACCTTGAGCATGCCGTGGCCTTCCGGCGTCTGAAAGTCCTGGATGCCTTCCAGCAGGCTCGTGTGATTGCGGGCACGCACTTCGGCATAGCCGAATTCGCGCAGGTGGCCGTTGTCGACCTTGCCGCCCAGTTGCTCGGCCATCGTCTGCATGCCGTAGCAAATGCCGAGCACCGGTACGCCCAGTTCGAACACGGCTTGCGGCGCGCGCGGCGTGTCCGAGGTGGTGACCGAGTTCGGGCCACCCGAGAGAATGACGCCCTTTGGCGCGAATTCGCGAATGAAGGCGGCGTCGACGTCGTACGGATGCACTTCCGAATAGACGTGGGCTTCGCGCACGCGGCGCGCGATGAGCTGGGTGACTTGCGAACCGAAGTCGAGGATCAGGATTTTGTCGTGCATGGCAGCGGACGAGACCTAAAAAGAACGGATACGAAAAGCCACGCGTTTTTCACGCGCGGCATGAATTGATTTCAAACGCAAGGCGGCTGGGACGACCGGCTGGTTGAACGCCTCGCGCCGTTCAACCATGGAGCGGCGGCCTCGGCGCGGCGGCAGCTTCGTCGCGGGCGGCGAGACGCGCCTGGTCGGGATCGGCCGCGGCAGGCGGCTCAGCGTAGTGCGCCTGCGCCGCCGGTTCGCGCGGTACCCGCTCGGCGGCGGTGGGGACCGCCGCCGACGTCGCGCCCGCGGCGAACACCGGCTCCGCGTAGGTTGCCGGCTCCGGATGCGGCTCGCGTTTCGCCGCATTGCGCGCTTCGCGCTGCGCCACGGCAGCCTCGGTCGCCAGCGCCCTGTCGCGCCGCCGGACCGCGCCGGCAAGCCGCGCGACACTGAAACCGATCAGGATCAGCCAGACACCCACGCCACCGGCCACCAGTTGACCGAAGCCCGTGAGCCGCGGCGTATGCAGCCCGATCAGCCAGACCAGCATCAGCACGCCGGCGATCCAGTTGACGTGGCCCGCCGCCCGGCCGACCGGCGCGGTCATTGCGCCGTCGAACGCCGCGCGCGCCACGAGCCACGCGAAACCCAGCAGCACCACGCCGAACACCTGCCCGACGAGCGCCGGCTGCGGCTGCACCAGTTGCAGCGCGTCGTACAGCGAGGCCCACGGAGTCAGCAGGAACAGCACTCCAAAGCCCAGCAGCATCAACGCATCGACAATCAGGACAACACGCAGCAATGGCTTCATCGGCGATCAGTCCACGTGGTAGTTGGGGGCTTCCTTGGTGATCTGCACGTCATGCACGTGAGATTCGTGCAGGCCGGCGCCGGTGATCTGCACGAATTCCGCCTTCGTATGCAGTTCGTCGATCGTGCGGCAGCCGCAGTAGCCCATCGAAGCGCGCACGCCACCGATCAACTGGAACAGGATGGCGTTGATAGGACCCTTGTAGGCGACGCGGCCTTCGATGCCTTCCGGCACCAGCTTGTCGATATTCGCCGAGTTGTCCTGGAAGTAGCGGTCCGCAGCGCCGTCCTTCATCGCGCCGACCGAGCCCATGCCGCGGTACGACTTGTACTGGCGGCCCTGGAAGAGGAACACGTCGCCCGGCGACTCTTCGGTGCCCGCGAACATGCTGCCCATCATCACGGCGTTCGCGCCGGCTGCCAGCGCCTTCGAGACGTCGCCCGAGTAGCGCACGCCGCCGTCGGCGATGCACGGCACGCCAGTGCCCTTGAGCGCCTCCGAGACGTTGGAAATCGCGCTGATCTGCGGCACGCCCACGCCCGCCACGATACGCGTCGTGCAGATCGAGCCGGGACCGATGCCGACCTTCACGCCGTCCGCGCCGTACTCGACGAGCGCGCGCGCCGCATCGGCCGTGGCGATGTTGCCGCCGATCACCTCGACGTGCGGGAAGTTCTTCTTGACCCAGCGAACGCGCTCGAGCACGCCCTTGCTGTGGCCGTGCGCGGTATCGACGACGATCACATCCACGCCGGCCTGCACCAGCAGTTCGACGCGCTCTTCGTTGTCCGGACCGACGCCGACGGCCGCGCCCGCGCGCAGCTTGCCGTGCTCGTCCTTGCAGGCGGCCGGGTGCTCGGTCTGCTTGGTAATGTCCTTCACGGTCATCAGGCCGCGCAGTTCGAACGCGTCGTTGACGACGAGCACGCGCTCGAGGCGGTGGCTGTGCATGAGCGCCTTGGCCTCGGTGAGCGGGGTGCCTTCCTTGACGGTGACGAGGCGCTCGCGCGGCGTCATGATCGAGCGCACCGGCTCGTCCAGACGCGTTTCGAAACGCAGGTCGCGGTTCGTGACGATGCCGATCAGTTGCGCGCCTTCCACCACGGGGAAGCCGGAGATGCCATGCTGCTGCGACAGCGCGATCACGTCGCGCACCTTCATCTGCGGCGGAATCGTGATCGGATCGCGCACCACGCCCGACTCGAAACGCTTCACCTTCGCCACTTCGCGCGCCTGCTCGGCCGGCGTGAGATTTTTGTGGATGATGCCGACGCCGCCCTGCTGCGCCATCGCGATCGCGAGACGACCTTCCGTGACCGTATCCATGGCGGCCGAAACGAGCGGAATGTTCAGGGAGATATTGCGGGTCAGCCGGGTCTTCAGGCTGGTATCGCGCGGGAGAACGTCGGAAAAGGCGGGGACGAGGAGCACGTCATCGAACGTGAGTGCTTTCTGGATCAGACGCATGGCAAATCCTATAGGCGCAAAAGCAGATTATACGGGATAGCGCCCTGGAAATCATCAGTATCAACAGTAGGTTAGCGCCGATTTCAGCAAAATCGACCGGGCTCGCAGGACGGGATTCCGGCGTCGATCGATCCGCCCCTTTAACCTTCTGCGCGACCCGGCCGACTCGCGTCGGCATCCGCATTCCGCCGATGGCGAACGGGTCCTGCTGCAGGATTGAACAAGACATCGGGGCGCCGTACCGGTTAAGCTCGCGGCCAGTCAGATCGAAGCGGAGCTTTTGAACATGCAGCGTGGTGTGTTGTACGGCGTGCTCGCCGGTGCGTTATGGGGAACCGTCTTCGTGGTGCCCCGCCAACTGCCGGAATTCTCGCCGCTGCTCCTGAGCGCGGGGCGCTACGTGATGTATGGCCTCGTCTCGCTGGCCGCGCTGCTGCCGATGCTGCGCCGCGTGTGGCCGCGCATCACGCGCGCCGACCTCGTCGCGCTCGTGAAGCTCGCGCTGATGGGCAACCTGCTCTACTACCTCTTTCTCGCCACGGCGATCCATCTCGTCGGCATCGCGCCCGCCTCGCTGATCGTCGGCGTGCTGCCCGTGACGGTCACGCTGCTTGGCCGGCGCGATCACGGCGCCGTACCGCTCGCGCGCCTCGTCTGGCCGCTCGCGATGATCGCGGCCGGCATCGTCTGCATCAACGTTGACGTTTTCACGGCCGCGAGCAGCGGCAGCGCCGGCACGCTCACGAAAATCGCGGGCATTGGCTGCGCCGTGGGCGCACTCGTCTGCTGGACGTGGTTCGCCGTCGAAAATGCCCGCTACCTGCATCGCAACGCGCATTTCAGCGGCAACGAATGGTCGGTCCTGTGGGGCGTCGTGACGGGCGCGCTCGGCGGCGTACTGTGGCTCGCGATCCTCGCGCTGCCGGCCGGCATGGTCCAGGAGAGCGTCACGGCAACGCGCTGGACGACGTTCTGGCAACTGAACCTCGTGCTCGCGATCGGCGCGTCGTGGCTCGGCAACGGGCTCTGGAACGCGGCGGCGAAACGCCTGCCGCTCACGCTCTCGGGCCAGATGATCGTGTTCGAGACGCTGTTCGCCCTGCTCTATGGCTTCATCTACGATCACCGGCTGCCGCGCGTGCTCGAAATCGCGGCCATCGTGCTGCTCGTGGCCGGCGTCAGTTGGTCGGTACGCCAGCATTCGGGCGACCCGGAAGACACGGCGCACGGTGACGGCATCGTGCCGGAAGGCGACCTGCCGGGCATCGGCAGCGAGGGACCAAGCCATGGCCGCAACGAGCGTCGCAAGACCGCGGCGCAATAAAGGGGTAGCGAAGGGTCAGCGCGAGTCCTTGGGCAGCCACTTGCGCCCTTCGATCGACCCCGACTTGCGGGTCTTGTCCACGCGCCGCTGGCGCGCGGCCTTCGGATCCACGATCAGCGGCCGATAAATCTCCACGCGGTCGTGATCGGCCAGCACCGCGTCGAGCGGCTTGATCTTGCCGTAAATGCCGACCTTGAGCTTCGAGAAGTCGATTTCCGGGTGCCGTTCGAGGATCCCGCTGGCGTCGATGGCCTGCTGGACCGTCGCGCCCGGCGCCAGTTCGACGGAAACGAGCGTCTGTGCGTCGGGCAGCGCGTAGCAGACGTCGATAGAGAGCTTCGCGGCCATCATGCCTTGCCGTAGCGCTGGTCCGCGCGCTTCACGAACGAATCGACGAAAGTGTTCGCGATATGGTGGAACACCGGCCCGATGAGCTTTTCCAGAATAATGTTTGTGAACTCGTAGTGCAACGCGAACTCGATCTTGCAGGCATCCGCGCGCAGCGGCGTGAAGCGCCAGTAGCCCGTGAACTTGCGAAACGGCCCGTCGGCGAACTCCATGTCGATGCGCTCCGGGCGCTTTTGCGTGTTACGCGTGGCGAAGTGCTGCTTGATGCCCTTGAAGTGGATGTCGATCTTCGCCTCCATGCCGTTTTCGTCCTGGCGGCGGACCTCGACGCCACCGCACCACGGCAGGAAGTTGGGGTAGTCGGCCACGTCCGTGACGAGGTCGAACATCTGCTCCGCCGAATGGCGAATCAACACGGTTTTCTGGACATCCGCCATAGGGTGGCAACGCGTGGCAAAGGTGGGAATAGCGTTCGCTGGCCGGCTTTGCTGATTCGCGGGCCCGCTTTGCTAAAATTGCAATTTTAAACGAGTTGGGCCTTTTCCATTTTCCTATGAGCATCATCGACAACAGAAAAGCGTTCTTCGACTACTTCATCGAAGAGCGCCACGAGGCAGGGCTCGTGCTCGAGGGATGGGAGGTCAAGGCCCTGCGCGCGGGACGCGGCCAGATCAAGGAAGGCTACGTCGTGATCAAGGAAGGCGAGCTGTTCCTGATCGGCACGCACATCAGCCCGCTGCCCGAGGCATCGACGCACATCCATCCCGACCCGGTCCGCACGCGCAAGCTGCTCCTGCACCGCGACCAGATCGACAAGCTGATCGGCAAGGTCGAGCAGCGCGGCTATACGCTCGTGCCGCTGAACTTCCATTACAAGGACGGCCGGGTGAAGTGCGAAATCGGCCTCGCGAAGGGCAAGAAGCAGCACGACAAGCGCGAGACCGAAAAGAAACGCGACTGGGAGCGCGAAAAGGCGCGGCTGATGCGCACGCCCACCTGAGTCAGCCACCCTTCACCTGCTGCTCGCGCATGCCGCTGCGATTCACGATGGTCAGCGCCGAAGCGATCATCGTGGAGAGGTCGCCCATGTCGCCCGGCACGATCAGCGTATTGCCCTGCTTCGCGAGATTCGCGAACGCGTTGACGTACTGTTCCGCGACCTTCAGGTTGACGGCGTCCATGCCGCCCTGGGTCTGGATCGACGAACCGATCTTCTGGATCGCCTGAGCGTTGGCCTCGGCCACCGCGAGAATCGCCGCTGCCTGACCCTGCGCCTGATTGATCGCGGCCTGCTTCTCGCCCTCCGACTTCTGGATCGCCGCCTCGCGCGCGCCCGAGGCGAGATTGATCTGCTCCTGCTTGCGGCCTTCCGAAGCGGCAATCAGCGCGCGCTTCTCGCGCTCCGCGGTGATCTGCGCCTGCATGGCGTGGAGGATTTCCTTGGGCGGCGTAAGATCCTTGATCTCGTAGCGCAGCACCTTGACGCCCCAGTTCGAGGCAGCTTCGTCGAGCGACGAGACGATGCTGTGATTGATGAAATCGCGCTCCTCGAAAGTCTTGTCGAGTTCGAGCTTGCCGATCACCGAGCGCAGCGTAGTCTGCGAAAGCTGCGTGATGGCGAAGACGTAATTGCTCGACCCGTACGACGCCTTCATCGGATCGGTGACCTGGAAATACAGCACGCCGTCCACCTGTAGCTGCGTGTTGTCGCGCGTGATGCAGACCTGGCTCGGCACGTCGAGCGGAATCTCCTTGAGCACGTGCCTGTACGCCACGCGGTCCACGAACGGCAGGACGATCGAGAGCCCCGGCGTCAGCGTGGCGTGATAGCGGCCGAGCCGCTCGAGAACCCACGCGTGCTGTTGCGGCACGATCTTGATCGTCTGGGCGATCAGCACGACAGCGATCACAAACAGAATCACGCCCACGACTGGAACTTGCATGGATGGCCTCCTTTCTCTCGGGTGTATTCGATGCAGAACTCGCGCGTAGAGGCCACGGCAACGTGCCTCGTTGCGCGGAAGAACTCAGGCATGACGCGCCCCGTCGGGCGCCGCGTCGCGGTGCGCGCCGCCGATGAGGCAACTGCCGCGAACAGCCTTGATTTCGTAGAGCCGCGCATCCTCGGGCTCGCCGGGCGCCAGTTCGACGTCCCATTCGGCCCCGCGGTACATCGCGCGTGCGCGGCGGTCATGCCAGGAGGCGACGCTGAGCGATTCGCCGATGTCGAGATTCACGCCGGGATCGCGCGAGGGATCGGTGCCGCGCCGGCGGCGCCCGAAACGCGAGCGCCGCAGCGCGATCACGGCAACCAGCCCGACAACGGCGGCAATGGCCAGCTGGAAGTCGAGCGGCACGCCGAACTCCCAGGCGAGCGCCCCCGCAAGAAAGCCGAGCGCGATCATCAGCAGGTAGAACGTGCCCGTCATCAGTTCGGCGACGATCAGCACGCCCGCGCCGACCCACCAGAACAAACCATGTGGACCCACGTCAGTCTCCCAAAACAAAACACCCCGGCTTGACCGGGGTGTTATAGCACGAAGCTGACACTCTTTTCCGTGCGGCGCCTCAAGGTTGCAGGCGGCCGCGGGTGCTGCCTCCCATTCCGTCGAGGCAGCGATGCACCATGCTTATTTCGCCTGCGACTGCGCCAGCGCCTGCCACGTTTCGATGACCGTGTCCGGGTTCAGCGAGATCGAGGCGATGCCCTCTTCTGCAAGCCACTGGGCGAAGTCCGGATGATCGGACGGGCCCTGGCCGCAGATGCCGACGTACTTGTTCAGGCGGCGGCAGGTGTCGATCGCGCGCTTGAGCATGAACTTCACGGCCGGATCGCGCTCGTCGAAATCGACGGCGAGGAGCTCCATGCCCGAGTCGCGGTCGAGGCCCAGCGTGAGCTGCGTCAGGTCGTTCGAGCCGATCGAGAAGCCGTCGAAGAACTGCAGGAACTCTTCGGCGAGGATCGCGTTCGACGGCACTTCGCACATCATGATGAGGCGCAGATCGTTCACGCCGCGCTTCAGGCCGAACTTCTCCAGCAGGCCCACCACGCGTTCGGCCTGCTTCAGCGTGCGCACGAACGGCACCATGATCTCCACGTTCGCGAGACCCATGTCCTCGCGCACGCGCTTGAGCGCGAGACACTCCATCTCGAAGGCCTGCGCGAAGTCCTCGGCGATGTAACGCGATGCACCGCGGAAGCCGAGCATCGGGTTTTCTTCATCCGGCTCGTAACGCGAACCGCCGATCAGCTTCTTGTACTCGTTCGACTTGAAGTCCGAGAGACGCACAATGACAGGCTTCGGATAGAACGCCGCCGCGATTGTGGCGATACCTTCGGTCAGCTTGTCGACATAGAACGCGCGCGGCGAAGCATGCCCGCGCGCGACGCTCTCGACGGCCTTCTTCAGGTCGGCGTCGACGTTCGGGTACTCGAGAATCGCCTTCGGGTGCACGCCGATGTTGTTGTTGATGATGAACTCGAGACGCGCAAGGCCCACGCCGGCGTTCGGCAACTGCGAGAAGTCGAACGCGAGCTGCGGATTGCCGACGTTCATCATGATCTTGACCGGCACCGGCGGCAACTCGCCACGCTGGACTTCGCTGACTTCGGTTTCGAGCAGACCGTCATAGATGCGCCCTTCGTCGCCTTCCGCGCACGACACGGTCACGAGCGCGCCGTCCTTCAGCACGTCGGTCGCGTCGCCGCAGCCCACCACGGCCGGCACGCCCAGTTCGCGCGCGATGATCGCCGCGTGGCAGGTACGGCCGCCACGGTTCGTGACGATGGCCGAGGCGCGCTTCATCACCGGCTCCCAGTTCGGGTCGGTCATGTCGGCCACCAGCACGTCGCCCGGCTGCACGCGCTCCATTTCGGACGGATCGTGAATCACCTTCACGCGGCCCGCGCCGATCTTCTGGCCGATCGCACGACCGGTGGCGAGCACCTGCGACTGGCCCTTGAGCTTGAACCGCTGCTCGACCTTGCCGTGCGCCTGGCTCTTCACCGTCTCCGGACGCGCCTGGAGAATGAAGATCTTGCCGTCGCGGCCGTCCTTGCCCCACTCGATGTCCATCGGACGCTGGTAGTGCTTTTCGATGATGACCGCGTACTTCGCGAGCTCGATCACGTCTTCGTCGGTAATCGAGAAGCGGTTGCGCTGCTCATGCGTCACGTCGACCGTTTTCACGCGGCCCGGCTCGCCCGGCTGCGTGAATTCCATCTTGATGAGCTTCGAGCCGATCGAGCGGCGGATGATCGGGGCCTTGCCCTGGGCGAGCGTGGTCTTGAAAACGTAGAACTCGTCCGGATTCACCGCGCCCTGCACCACGGTCTCGCCGAGACCATAGCTCGACGTGATGAACACGGCGTCCTTGAAACCCGATTCGGTATCCAGCGTGAACATCACGCCCGCGGCGCCGCAGTCCGAACGGACCATGCGCTGCACACCGGCCGACAGCGCGACTTCGGCGTGCGTGAAGCCCTTGTGGACCCGATACGAGATGGCGCGGTCGTTGTAGAGCGACGCGAACACGTGCTTGAGGCGGTCGAGCACATCCTCGACGCCCACCACGTTCAGGTAGCTTTCCTGCTGGCCGGCGAACGAGGCGTCGGGCAGGTCTTCCGCCGTGGCCGACGAACGCACGGCGAACGAGAGCTCAGCCGGCGAACCGTTCTGGAGCGTTTCGAAGCCCTTGCGGATATCCGCTTCCAGTTGCGGCTGCAGCGGCGCGTCGACGATCCATTGACGGATCTCCTTGCCCGCTTCGGCCAGCGCCTTGACGTCGTCGACGTCGAGCGTTTCCAGACGGGCGGCGATCCGCTCGGTCAGGTTGTTGTGTTTCAGGAAGTCGCGGAAAGCGAGCGCGGTCGTGGCGAAGCCCGTGGGCACTCGCACGCCTGCCTCAGCCAGTTGGCTGATCATTTCGCCGAGCGAGGCGTTCTTGCCGCCCACGATCTCGACATCGGTCATCCGCAACTGCTCGAAAGGCACTACATACGCCTGATCCTTGGCAACGGTGTTAGTCATACAAGCCCCTAAGTGTGAAAAAAATTCACGATTGCGCAAGTGGGCTCGAACGCGGACCGTTCATTGGAAACGGCCTCGCGTCTTGCGCAACCTGTTGGAGAAGCAATCGCCAAGGGCTTCGAAGCTTGCATCCGTTGAAAGGAAAAGCACGAAGATGCGCGCGATTACGTGAAATTAGACGGAATCGCTGCAGGTTGACGCCAGAACGAGCCACGATAGGCTGCGGTTTGACGCGGTTGCACTGCAATTGCTTATCCAACAGGTTGCCGCTATTCTACCGTGCCGACTCCGGAAAATGTGCCAGCCCGCGTTAGTCGGCAGGAATCGCGTTCCCGCCTGGTTTGCCCGAGCCCCACACGGAGGCGCCGGGCGCCCGGCCTGTCTTCAAGCGCCTGTAGCAGCGCACGTACCCAGCTTCAATCGATGCCGCCCACCGTATTCATCGTCTCCGACGGTACCGGGATCACTGCCGAAACCTTCGCGCATTCGATCCTCTCCCAGTTCGACCAGAAATTCCGCCTCGTGCGCGTGCCGTTCATCGATTCGACGGACAAGGCCTATGCCACGGCCGAAAAGATCAACGAAGCCGCCGTGCACGAAGGCCGCCGCCCGATTGTCTTCACGACGCTCGTGGACAGCAACTCGAACGAGATCGTCAAGCGGGCGAATGCGCTCGTGCTGGACATGTTCCAGACCTTCGTCGAACCGCTCGAACAGGAGCTGGAGCTCAAGTCGAGCCACGCGATGGGCCGCGGCCACCAGAACGCCGACACCGACGAATACAAGAACCGCATCGAAGCGATCAACTTCTCGCTTGCGCACGACGACGGCCAGTCGGACCGCAATCTCGCCGACGCCGACGTGATCCTCGTGGGCGTCTCGCGCAGCGGCAAGACGCCCACCAGCCTGTATCTCGCGATGCAGTACGGCGTGAAGGCAGCGAACTATCCGCTGATCCCCGACGATTTCGAGCGCAGCAAGCTGCCCAATTCGCTGCTGCCGCACCGCTCGAAGATCTTCGGCCTCTCGATCGATCCGCAGCGTCTCACAGAAATCCGCAACGAGCGGCGCCCCGGCAGCAAGTACGCGGCGCTGGAAAACTGCCGCTACGAGGTCAACGAGGCGGAAGCGATGATGCGCCGCGAAGGCATCAAGTGGCTGTCGTCGACGCACAAGTCGATCGAGGAAATTGCCACGACGATCCTGCAGGAAATCCGCATCGACAAGCCCTCCTATTGAGGCAGGACTGGAGGCACGGCCGCAAAGCAAAAACGCCTGCATCGAGCAGGCGTTTTTCGTTATGCGAAGGGGAATGAGTCAATGCGCGGTCAATGCGCGCGGCGCTGCTGGCGACACTGTTCGAACAGGCACACTGCCGCCGCTGCGGCGACATTGAGCGATTCCATGCCGCCCGGCTGCGGAATCGTCACACGATGCGCGGCGCTATCGCGCCAGACCTGCGACACCCCTGCCCCTTCATTGCCGAAGATCCACGCGACCGGTCCGGTCAAGTCGCATTCGTCGATCGCCTGTGCGCCGTGCGAATCGGTGATGACGACCGGCACGGCGAGCAGCTCCGCCAACGTGTCCGGCTCGACGTTCTCGAACACCTCCAGCAGGAAATGCGCGCCCATCGCCGAGCGCAGCACCTTCGACGACCAGACATAAGCCGTGCCCGGCGTGCAGAACACCTTGTCGATGCCCGCGGCGGCCGCGCTGCGCAGAATCGAGCCCACATTGCCCGCGTCCTGAACGCCGTCGAGCACGAGGCAGGTGGATTGCACACGGCGCGGCAGCGCGGCCTCCGGCGTCGCGACGAGCAGCAGCATGCCCACCCCGTGCACGACGTTCGAGAGCTGGCCGAAGAGCGCGTCGGGCAAGCTCAGAACGCGGCGTTCTTCGACGCGGGCGACGATCGCCTGCGCCTCCTCGTGCGCGAGCGCGCCGTCGGTGACGATGCAGTATTCGGGCTGGCCGCCGCCGTCGAGCCAGGCACTCGCGAGATGGAAGCCTTCGAGCAGCGCCTGGCCGCTCTTGCGCTGTTGATGCGTCGAGCCGGCCAGCGCCTTCAGGCGCTTGTAGAGCGGATTGTCGCGCGAGGTAATGGCTTTCATGGTCACACCTCGCGATTGAGGTCCGCGAGAACGATGCCATGCAGCGCGTACGCCTCGCGCACCGGCGCGAACGAACGCCGATGATGCTCGCAGGGACCATGCTCGCGCAGTGCGCTCAGGTGCTGCGGCGTGCCGTAGCCGGCGTGCGCATCGAAACCATACGCCGGAAAAGCGTCGTGCAGTTCCAGCAGCATGCGGTCGCGCGTGACCTTCGCGATGATGGAGGCAGCCGAAATACTCGGCACCAGCGCATCGCCGCCAATCACGGCCTCGCTGCGCACCGACAGAACCGGGCAGCGGTTGCCGTCGATCTTCGCAAGTGTCGGCGTCACGGCGAGACCTTCGACGGCGCGCCGCATCGCCAGCATCGTGGCATGCAGGATATTGAGCGTGTCGATCTCCTCGACCGACGCCGCCGCCACACTCCACGCCAGCGAACGTTCGACGATGAGATCGTAGAGCGCGTCGCGCGCCTTCGCCGTGAGCACCTTCGAATCGTCGAGCCCCGCGATGGGGCGCGCCGGATCGAGGATCACGGCGGCCGCCACGACAGGCCCGGCCAGCGGGCCGCGTCCGGCCTCGTCCACGCCGCAAACGACATCCTCGGGCGACTCGAACAGCAAGCCAGCTTGTTGCGCGAGCGCATAGCGCGCCGCACGCTTCTCGGCCGCTTTCGACGGCGCCCCGGCGGCAGCCTTGCCCGCCCCTCCGGTCTTCGGCACTGCCGCTCGGCGCTTGATCGACGCTCCGGTCATGCCCGCCCTCTGCGGCTTTCCACGACACCCGCCACCACCTCCGCCGCACGCTGCGACGTGTTCTGGCGCAGCGCCACATGCATCTCGGTGAAGACTTCCTTCAGCGTGCGCCGGTTCGCCTCGTCGCGCAACTGCGTGAGCGTGGCATCGGCGAGCGCCGACGGCGTCGCGAAGTGCTGCAGGATCTCGGGAACGACGAAGCGGCCCGCGAGAATGTTCGGCAGCCCCACGTACGGCAGATAACCCTGGCGCCGCATGATCTGGCCCGTGAGCCAGGGCACCTTGTACGAGATGACCATCGGCTTCTTGAGCAGCGCCGCTTCGAGCGTCACGGTGCCGCTCTTCACGAGAATGGCGTCGGCGGCCGTCATCGCCCGTTGCGACTGGCCGTCGATGATGGTCAGTGCGAGCCCTTGATGCGCGTTCGCCAGCTCCTGCAATTGCGCATGGATCGCGGGCGTCGCCGCCGGCATCACGAAGCGCACGCCCGGCTCGCGCTGCTGCATGAGTTGCATCGCGTCGAAGAACGTCGGCCCGATCAGGTTGATCTCGGAGCGGCGGCTGCCGGGCAGCACCGCAATGACCGGCCCGCTCTCGGGCAGGCCCAGTGCGCGGCGCGCGCCCGGTACATCGGGTTCGAGCGGAATCTCGTCGGCAAGCGGATGGCCGACATACGACGACGCCACGCCGGCCTTCTCGAGGATCGCAGTCTCGAACGGGAAGACGCAGAGCATGTGATCCACCGACTTCTGGATCTTCTTGATGCGCCCGCCGCGCCAAGCCCAGATCGACGGGCAGACGAAATGGATCGTCGGGATACCGGCCGTGCGCAACGAATGTTCGAGGCCGAAATTGAAGTCCGGCGCATCGACGCCGATGAACGCGTCGGGCGGATCCGCGAGCAGTTGATGCTTGAGTTCGCCGCGAATGCGCAGGATCTCGGGAATGTGCCTCAATGCCTCGACATAGCCGCGCACCGTGAGCTTGTCCATCGGCCAGTGCGCGTCGAAACCGGCTGCCGCCATGCGCGGGCCGCCGATTCCATAGTACTGCGTAGTATCGGGCAGGCGGCCCGTGAGGCCGTTGAGCAGCGAGGCCGCCAGCAGATCGCCGGATGGCTCGCCGGCCACCATCGCCAGCCGCAAGGGACGGGTCGAGATCGCCATCGGTTAGCGGATGATGCCGCGTTGCGACTGCTCGACGAAGTCGATCAGCGCCTGCACGTGGACGTCACCGTCGCCGCCCGCACCCGCCAGTTCCGCGAGCTGGACCTTCGCCTCTTCGAGCGAGAGCCCGTTCTTGTAGAGCGTGCGGTAGGCCGCGCGCAGCGCCGAAATGGCGTCGGCCGAAAAGCCGCGGCGGCGCAAGCCTTCGACGTTGATACCGTGCGGCACGGCCTTGTTGCCGGCCGCGATCACGAACGGCGGCACGTCCTGAACGAGCGCCGAGGCGCCGCCCACCATCGCATGCGCGCCGATGCGCACGTACTGGTGTACGCCCGTCATGCCGCCGACGATCGCGTAGTCCTCGACGATCACATGGCCCGCAAGCTGCGCATTGCTCGACATGATCACGTTGTTGCCAAGACGGCAGTCGTGGCCGACGTGCACATAAGCCATGATCCAGTTGTCGTCGCCGATGATCGTGACACCGGTGTCCTGCACCGTGCCCGTATGCAGCGTCGTGAACTCGCGGATCATGTTGCGATCGCCGATCACGAGCCGCGTGGGCTCGTCCTTGTACTTCATGTCCTGCGGACGGCCGCCGACCGACGCGTAATGGCCGATACGATTGTCAACGCCAATCGTCGTGTGCCCTTCGAGCACGCTGTGCGAGCCGACGACGGTGCGCGCGCCGACGCTCACATGCGCGCCGACGATGGCATACGGCCCGATCTCGGCCGTCTCGTCGATTTGCGCGCCCGGCTCGACGATCGCAGTGGGATGAATCCTGCTCATTCGCCCTCGCTTCGAATTCAGTTGTGTGCGCTCGCGCCGCGTGGCGCGCCCGCACTACGCGCCGCGCGTGATTACGCGGCCGAGTCGTTCTTCTTCACGGTGCACATCAGCTCTGCTTCGCAGGCGACGACGCCGTCCACTTCCGCATGCGCCTTGAACTTCCAGATGCCGCGCATGTAGCGCTCGAACGTGGCGTTCAGGATCAGCTGGTCGCCCGGCTCCACCACGCGCTTGAAGCGCGCCCCGTCGATGCCGACGAAGTAGTAGAGCGTATTCGTGAAGTCCTGCTGCTCTTCCGAGAACGTGAGAAGCGCGGCGGTCTGTGCGAGCGCCTCGAGGATCATCACGCCAGGCATCACCGGGCGCGTGGGGAAATGGCCCGTGAAAAAGGGCTCGTTGACGGTCACGTTCTTCAACGCCTTGATGCTCTTGTGCGGCTCCAGTTCGAGGACCCGGTCGACCATCAGGAACGGGTAGCGATGCGGCAGCAACGTGAGGATCTTGTGGATGTCGAAGTTGAGTTTTTCGATGTTCATGGTGTTTCTGCTCACGCAGGAATAGCGCGAAGATGACTGCAAGTACCGACGCCGACGGCGCGCATTGACGCGCAGTATGCGCCACGCACACGAAATCGGGCATGCGGATCTGCCCGGGGCGCGCGGCTGCCAGTGCGCACCGACGCCCCGGAGGGGTCCTGTTGTCCCTGTTCTTTTACGTGCCTTGCGGCTTTTCGGCGAGCGCGGCCTCGAGCGCCCGGATGCGGTCGCGCAGCTTGTCGATATTGCGCAGGAGCGCAGCGCTCTTGTTCCAGTCGGCATGATCGACGGCCGGGAACGCGCTCGTGTAGATGCCTGCCTTCGTCAGCGACTTCGAGACGCCCGATTTCGCCGTGACGATCACATAGTCGGCGAGCGTCACGTGGCCGGCAATGCCCACGGCGCCGCCAATCATGCAATGCTTGCCGATCGTGGTGCTGCCCGCGATACCGGCGCAACCGGCGATCACGGTGTACGCGCCGATCCGGCAGTTATGCCCGATCTGCACGAGATTATCGATCTTCACGCACGTTTCGATGACCGTATCGGCCATCGCGCCGCGGTCGATGGTCGTGTTCGCGCCAATCTCCACGTCGTCGCCAATCTCGACACCGCCAACCTGCGGAATCTTGACCCAGCTACCCGTGCGCGCCTCGCCGTCGCCCTGGAAATCGGGGGCAAACCCGAACCCGTCGGAACCGATCACGGCGCCCGCGTGCACGATCGCCCGCTCGCCGATACGGCAGCCATGATAGACGGCCACACCCGGATAGAGATGCGAGCCCGCGCCGATCTGCGTGCCACGTCCGACGAATACATTCGCGTCGAGCCGCACGTTCTCGCCGATCGTGGCGCCAGCCTCGACGGTCGCATTCGGACCGATCACGGCAGTCGCGGCCACTTTCGCCGTGGGGTCGACACTCGCACGGGCATGCACGCCGGGCTGAAGCTTCGGCGCGGCGAGGTCGATGAACGCCTGCGCTACGCGCGCGAAATAAGCATACGGGTTGGGTGTGACGATGAAGTTGCGTTCGCCATGCCCAGGGACGTCGCGCGAAGCGAGCTTGCCGAGATCGTCGGGGCTGATGAGCACGGCCCCGGCACGCGTCGTCTCGACCTGCGCGAGATATTTGGGATTAGCGAGGAACGCCAGTTGCTGCGGACCGGCCTGGTCGAGCGGCGCGAGCGAGCCGACGCGCTGCGCCGGATCGCCCATCACTTCACCGCCGAAACGCCCGGCGAGTTCCTCAAGCGTAAAAGCCATGCTTGTGCTGCTCCTGCCTTGTTTTTCTTGCGTCAGTTCGCGCTTGCACCCGACGCCGCTGCGGCCGGCGTCGCCGTAAGAGGGGTCGCCGACGCGAGCGCCTTCAGCACCTGGTCGGTGATGTCGATGCGCGGACTGACATAGACCGCTTCCTGCACGATCAGGTCGTAGTGCTGCTGTTCGGCGATCTGCTTGATCACCTTGTTCGCCTTGTCCAGCACCGCCGCAAGTTCCTCGTTGCGGCGCTGGTTCAGATCTTCGCGGAATTCGCGCTGCTTGCGCTGGAAGTCGCTATCGAGCTGCGACAGATCGCGCTGCTTCTGTGCGCGGTCGTTCGGCGACATTGTCGGACCGTTCTTGTCGAGCGCGTCGGACATCGCCTTCAGGCGTTGCGCCATGTCTTGCAGATCCTTGTCGCGCTTGGCGAATTCGGCTTCGAGCTTGGTCTGCGCGGCCTTCGCCGGGGCAGATTCGCGCAGGATGCGGTCGGAGTTGACCGCCGCGATTCTCGCTTCCTGCGCCTGGGCCGCGCCCGCGCCAAAAGCGAACACCGCCAGCGACAGCGCCATGGCCCCGATCACCCGTCTTGAAAACATACCCGTTAGCAAAGTCATCCTCTCGTTTCTATGGAAACCCGTTTCTGTACAACCCACTACCTGCTGTTCACCGCACCTGCTGTTCTACACCGCTGTTCAACACCGCCGCTCAACACAACTCGCGCGTCTGCGCGGTATCTCCCGAGCCGCGAATGGCATGGTCGCTGCGTGAGCAACCAGTCTTCAGACATCGCTGCATCGGGCCGGGCAACTCGCCCCCGGACGCCGCCCGACACTTTAAAAATGGATTAACCGAGCCAGATCGTTGAACAACGCAATCGCCGACAGCGCGACGATGCAGGCAAGCCCTGCACGCTGCAGCACGAGCTGCCAGCGGTCCGATACGGCTTTGCCCGTTACGGCTTCAACCAGATAATATAACAGATGCCCCCCATCCAATACCGGAATTGGGAGCAGGTTGAGTACGCCCAGGCTAATGCTGACAAGGGCGAGGAAGGACAGAAAGGCCGACGGTCCGAGACGCGCGCTCTTGCCCGCATAGTCGGCAATCGTTACCGGACCCGACAGATTCTTGAGCGAGGCTTCGCCCGTAATCATGCGGCCGAACATGCGCAGCGAGTACGTCGCGATGTCCCACGTGCGCCAGGCGCCCAATTGCAAGCTCTCGAGCGGCCCGTAACGCACGTCCACCGAAGGCGCCTGCACTTCGAGCGCCGCGCCGATACGTCCCACCTCGTCGCCCGTCTCGTCGTCGCGCTGGGGCTGCGGCACCACCGTCAGCGTGACCGCCTGCCCCAGACCCTGGTTCGCCTCGCCGCGCTGCACTTCGAGCCGCAACGGCTTGCCCGCGTGCGACTTCACGTACGTGATGAACGTATTCGCGCTGTCCACCGGGCGGCCGTCGATGGCGAGCAGCCGATCGCCCTTCAGGAGCCCGGCCTGCTCCGCCGCGCTGCCCGGCTCGACACCGCCGACCTGCAATGCGCCGCCACCCGGCTCGAGGCCGAGGCGCGACATGAAGTCGTCGTCGAGATCCTTGCCGGAAAGCTGCGAAAGATCGAGCGGGAAATCGTAAGTGCTGTTGCCGTCGTGCGCGGCCAGCACGACGCGGCCATGATCGAATGCCGCGCTCAGCAGCTTCCAGCGCAGATCCGACCAGGAACGCACGGGCTCGGTGTCGTTGCCGTTTGCATCGCTGACCGAAACGATCTTCTCGCCGCCCTGGAAGCCGGCTTTGGCGGCCGCCGATTGCGCAGGCGGCGCGGCGACGATCGCCGTCGGCTCGTTCACGCCGGTCGCAAAGACCAGCGACAGGAGCGCCACGGCCAGCACGAAATTCGCAATGGGCCCGGCGGCCACGATCGCAATGCGCTTGCCGACCGACTGCCGGTTGAAGGCGTGCGGGAGGTCGCTTGCGGCTACGCTGTCGGGCGATTCGCGCTCGTCGAGCATCTTGACGTAGCCGCCGAGCGGCAATGCCGCGATCGTCCACTCGGTGCCGCTCTTCTTGCTGACCCACTGCAGGAGTGGTCTGCCGAAGCCGATCGAAAAGCGCAGAACCTTCACGCCGCACAAACGCGCGACGCTGTAATGCCCGTACTCATGCGCGACGACCAGCACGCCGATCGCGACGATGAAAGCCACCAGTTCGGTGAGCAGGTTCATATGCGCCTCCTGCGTGGTCCAGTGCGAGTGCGGGCGCGGCCTTGAAGCAACCTCAGGCCGGCACCGGCAGGCTGTCTATGACGGCGTGCGCCGCGCGGCGCGCCGCAGCGTCGGCTGCCATCACGACCTCGAGGTTCGACGCACCCGTGTTGTCGAGCGCGCTCAGCACCGCGTCCACCGTTTGCGCGATCGCCGTGAAACCGATGCGGCGGTTCAGGAACGCTTCCACCGCGACTTCATTCGCTGCGTTGAGCGTCGCACTCGCAACGCCGCCTTCCGCGAGCGCCTTCATGGCGAGCGCGAGGCACGGGAAGCGCTGGTAATCGGGCTTCTCGAACGTGAGCGTCGCGACCTGCGTGAGGTCGAGCTGTGCGACGCCCGAGCCGACGCGATCCGGGAACGCCAACGCGTGCGCGATCGGCGTGCGCATGTCGGGATTGCCCAGTTGCGCGAGCACCGAACCATCGGCGTACGAAACCATCGAATGGATCACGCTCTGCGGATGGATCAGCACGTCGATGCGCTCGCCCGGCAGATCGAACAGATAGTGTGCCTCGATCACTTCGAGGCCCTTGTTCATCATCGTGGCCGAATCGACGGAGATCTTGCGCCCCATCGACCAGTTCGGATGCTTGCAGGCTTCCTCCGGCGTCACGTCGACGAGCGTAGCCGGCTCGCGCGTGCGAAACGGTCCGCCCGAGGCCGTGAGGATGATCTTCGAGACGCCGCCGTGCGGCGACGCTTCGCGCGGCAGGCACTGGAAAATGGCATTGTGCTCACTGTCCACCGGCAGCAGGATCGCGCCGTTGTCGTGCACCGCGTTCATGAAGATGTCGCCCGACATCACGAGCGCTTCCTTGTTCGCGAGCAGGATGCGCTTGCCGGCCTGCGCCGCCGCAAGCGTGGGCGCGAGGCCCGCCGCGCCGACGATCGCCGCCACCACGGTGTCGCAGCCGTCGCTCTTCGAGACGTCGACGAGCGCCTGCGGCCCATACGCGACAACGGTACGGCAGCCGGCTTCACGCAGCTTCCTTTCGACGCGCGCGGCGCTGTCGGCGTCGCCGACCACGGCCACCTCAGGCTCGAAGCGCAGGCATTGTTCGACGAGTTTGTCGCCGTTGCGGTGCGCGGTGAGCGCGTACACCGAGAAGCGTTCCGGATGACGCGCGACGACGTCGAGCGTGCTGTCTCCGATCGAGCCCGTCGACCCGAGTAATGTCAGTCTTTTTTGCATATTCAATTCTCTAGGCGAGCAGCAGCATCGCCAGCGGCAGCACCGGCAGCAGCGCGTCGATGCGGTCGAGCACTCCGCCGTGGCCCGGCAACAGGCCGCTCGAATCCTTCACGCCGGCCTGGCGTTTCAGCATCGACTCGAACAGGTCGCCGACCACGCTGAACGCAACCAGCACGGTAAGCATGAAGAGCGCGCGGCCCGTGCCAGCTTCGAGCGCCAGCGCGGAATACAGCGTCGGCTCGAACGCGTGCAGGGCGATCGCCGCCGCCGACACCACCATCACGGCCGCCCAGCCGCCCACCGCCCCCTCCCAGGTCTTGCCCGGGCTGATGGCGCTGGCGAGCTTGTGGCGCCCAAATGCCTTTCCCGCAAAGTATGCGCCGATATCGGCAAGCCAGACGACGAGCAGGAGCGAGAGCACGAAGGCCACGCCCGCCGCGCGCGCCGCCACGAGCGCATGCCAGCATGCGGCGAAGGTCACGAGGCCCGCGGCGAGCAGGAACACGCGCCAGGCGCCCGCGGCGAGCACCGGCTTGCGCAGCAGCACGTACGGCCCGACAACGATCCAGAACACGCCGGCCGCCTGAAAGAGCGGGCGCGGCGCGTCGAGCCGGGTGCTCGCCGCCACGGCGAATGCGGCGATGACCGCATAGACGATCGATCCCGCGGTGCCGGCCTTGAGCAGCCTCGCCCATTCCCAGGCGCCGAAAACGACCACGACGCCGATCAGCGCGCCGAACGCCGCCACCGGCGCGAACAGCGTGACCGGCAGGAAGACGGCCAGCAGGACGATCGCCGTGATGACACGGGTCTTTAGCATGAAAGCGAGTCGGCGTTCTGGTTCTGGGTTCGAGGCTCGAGCTGCGCGCTCGTACGGCCAAAACGGCGTTCGCGCTCGGCATACGAATCGATCGCTCGGCCGAGAGCGGCGGCATCGAAGTCGGGCCACCAGGTGTCGGTGAAATAGAATTCGGCGTAGGCGAGCTGCCACAGGAGGAAATTGCTGACGCGCTGCTCGCCGCCGGTGCGAATGAAGAGATCGGGCTCCGGCGCGTAGGCCATGGCGAGGTGCTGGCCGAGCGTGTCCTCGGTCACCGACACGGGCTCGCCGCTACGGGCGCTCTCCTCCACCAGCTTGCGCGTGGCCTGCAGGATGTCCCAGCGGCCGCCGTAATTCGCGGCAATCGTCAGGGTAAGGCGCGTGTTGCGCGCCGTTTTGGTCTCGGCGCGGCGGATCAGGTCCTGAATGCGCTCGTTGAACATCGACACGTCACCGACGACACGCAGGCGAATGCCGTTTGCATGCAGACGCCCTACCTCGCGCTCGAGCGCGGTGACGAAAAGCCGCATCAGGAACGACACTTCGTCGGTCGGGCGGCGCCAGTTTTCGGAACTGAACGCGAACAGCGTCAGGTACTCGACGCCCCGCTCGACGCACGCCTCGACGCACGAACGCACGGCGTCGACGCCGCGCGTATGCCCCGCGACGCGCGGCAAGCGGCGCTGGGTCGCCCAACGGCCATTGCCGTCCATGATGATCGCGATGTGGCGCGGCACGGCCGCCACGTCAGGCACGCGAACGGTTGAGCTGGTATAGGTCATGGCCGTCGGACTCAAACTACGATTAGGAAGGAGAAACCCTGGCGGGACTGAAGGCCTCGCGGCCTCAGACCGTCATGATTTCGGCTTCCTTGGTCTGGACGAGCTTGTCGATCTCGGCCACGAAGCGGTCGGTCAGCTTCTGGACGTCGTCGCCGCCGCGGCGCTCGTCGTCTTCCGAGATTTCCTTGTCCTTCACGAGCTTCTTGAGCTGCTCGTTGGCGTCGCGGCGCAGGTTGCGCACCGCGACTTTCGCCGTCTCGCCTTCGTTCTTGACGACCTTCGTGAGCTCCTTGCGGCGCTCTTCGGTCAGCGCAGGCATCGGCACGCGGATGAGGTCGCCGTGCGTGGCCGGGTTCAGGCCCAGATCCGACTCGCGGATCGCCTTTTCGATGATCTGGACCATCTTCTTTTCCCACGGCTGGACGCCGATGGTGCGTGCATCGACGAGCGTCAGGTTGGCCACCTGCGAGATGGGCACGGGCGAGCCGTAGTAGTCGACCTGGATGTGATCGAGCAGACCGGTGTGCGCCCGGCCCGTGCGGATCTTCGCCAGATCACTCTTGAACGCTTCGATCGAGCGCTGCATCTTCTGCTCGGCGCCCTTCTTGATGTCAGCCACAGCCATTTTGAAACCTCCGAAACTTCCTGACGGTACGGGTCCGCTCAAGCCCCGGCATACTCCGGGAGCGGCCCGCAATCGAGCCTCTCGTAGAACGAGAGTTTACACGTGGACGAGCGTACCCTCGTCTTCGCCCTGAACGATGCGCTTGAGCGCGCCCGGCTTGTTGATCGAAAACACGCGGATCGGCAGCTTCTGGTCGCGGCACAATGCGAATGCCGTCGCGTCCATCACCTGCAGATTGCGGCCAATCGCCTCATCGAAGCTGATCGTCGAGTAGCGCGTGGCCGTCGGGTCCTTCTTCGGGTCCGCCGAGTAGACGCCGTCGACCTTGGTCGCCTTCAGCACGACCTCCGCGCCCACTTCCGAGCCGCGCAGCGCAGCGGCCGTATCGGTCGTGAAGAACGGGTTGCCCGTGCCGGCCGCGAAGATCACGACCTTGCCCTCTTCGAGCTGACGGATCGCGCGGGGGCGGATGTACGGCTCGACCACCTGGTCCATGCGCAGCGCCGACTGCACGCGCGCCTCGATGCCCGCATGGCGCATGGCGTCCTGCAGGGCGAGCGCGTTCATCATCGTGGCGAGCATACCCATGTAGTCGGCGGTCGCGCGGTCCATGCCGGCCGCGCCGCCCGCGACGCCGCGGAAGATATTGCCGCCACCGATCACCACCGCGAGCTGCGTGCCGAGCCTCACCACCTCGGCCACATCCGCGACCATTCGTTCGATCGTGGCGCGATTGATGCCAAAGGCATCGTCGCCCATCAGGGCTTCACCGGAGAGTTTGAGCAGGACACGTTTATAGGCGGGTGTGGGCATGGGGTATCCAGATCGCGCGGAAAGGCAATAACTTGAAACTGTAGGGGTGAAATACGGCTTCGGGCAAGCGCCACCAGAAATGGCGGCGACAGAGCGCCACCTCGCGCGGGGCGGGCTGGCTCGCGCTCAGGCGTCGCTGCGCTGCCCGCCGCGGCGGAAAAGCTCCGCCGCGGCTACTGCAATGCTGCTGATACTACGGTGCTGCTGTCCTTACTGTGCTGCGCGCGGACCTTATTGCTGCTTTGCAGCAGCGACTTGCGCGGCCACTTCGGCGGCGAAGTCGTCCTGGCGCTTCTCGATGCCTTCGCCGACCACGAACAGGGTGAACTTCTGGACCGATGAACCGGCGGCCTTCAGCATCTGCTCGATCGTCTGCTTGTCGTTCTTCACGAACGTCTGGTTCAGCAGCGAGACTTCCTTCAGGTACTTCTGGACCGAGCCTTCGACCATCTTCGCGACGATCTCGGCCGGCTTGCCCGATTCGGCAGCCTTCTGCTCGGCAATGCTGCGCTCCTTGGCAATCAGGTCGGCCGGCACGTCGTCCGACGACAGCGAGACCGGCTTCATGGCGGCGATGTGCATCGCCACGTCCTTGCCGACCTGCTCTTCGGCGCCCGTGTACTCGACGAGCACGCCGATGCGCGTGCCGTGCAGGTACGCAGCCAGCTTGTTCGAGGTTTCGAAACGCGAGAAGCGGCGAATGGACAGGTTTTCACCGATCTTGCCGACGAGCGCGAGGCGCACGGCGTCGACGGTCGAACCGTCCAGCGGCAGCGCCGACAGGGCCGCGACGTCAGCCGGGTTCTGCGTGGCAATCAGCTCGGCGACCGTCTTCGCGAAGGCGAGGAAATCGTCGTTCTTCGCGACGAAGTCGGTTTCGCAGTTCAGCTCGACCACGGCGCCCGCGTTGCCGGCGATGAACGAAGCGATCACGCCTTCGGCCGTGACGCGCGATGCCGCCTTGCTCGCCTTGTTGCCGAGCTTCACGCGCAGGAGCTCTTCGGCGCGCGCCATGTCGCCGTCGGCTTCCGTCAGCGCCTTCTTGCATTCCATCATCGGCGCGTCGGTCTTCGCGCGCAGTTCTGCCACCATGCTTGCGGTAATTGCCGCCATCATTCGCTCCTTGAGTCTGTCTGGTACACGCCGACCGCCTTTCGATGCGGCCAGCAGGAATTCGTTTCCGCGAGACATGCTTTTTTACAGTCTCGCCATGCTGCCCGTATGACGCGAATGCCACGAATCGTACGGCGCAGCAGCGAAAGCCGCAGCTTAAAAAAAAGGGGCCTATGGAAAGCCCCCTTTTGTTGCCGCGACACGGGGCAGCTTACGCCTCCGAATTGACCTCGACGAACTCGTCGTCGCCGTCGTTGCCGCGTGCGGCCACGACCACTTCGTTGACCGCGTTCGCACGGCCTTCGAGGATCGCGTCAGCCACGCCTTGCGTGTACAGCGCGACGGCCTTGCTGGCGTCGTCGTTACCCGGGATGACGTAGTCGATGCCTTCCGGCGAGTGGTTCGTATCGACCACGGCGATGACGGGGATGCCCAGCTTGTTGGCTTCCGTCACGGCGATCTTGTGGTAGCCGACGTCGACCACGAAGATCGCGTCCGGAATGCCGCCCATGTCCTTCACGCCGCCGATCGACTTTTGCAGCTTGGCGATTTCGCGTTCGAACAGGAGCGCTTCCTTCTTGCTCATCTTTTCGAGCTCGCCCGCTTCAACGGCCGCTTCCATGTCCTTCAGGCGCTTGATCGAAACCTTCAGCGTCTTGAAGTTGGTCAGCATGCCGCCGAGCCAGCGCGCGTTGACGAACGGCATGCCGGCGCGTTGCGCCTCTTCGGCGATCGTGTCGCGCGATTGACGCTTCGTGCCGACGAACAGGATCGTGCCGCGGTTCGCTGCCAGTTGACGCACGTACTTCAGCGCGTCGTTGTACATCGGCAGCGTCTTTTCGAGATTGATAATGTGAATCTTGTTGCGATGACCGAAGATGAAGGGGGCCATCTTGGGGTTCCAGAAGCGCGTTTGGTGACCGAAGTGGACACCGGCTTCCAGCATTTGACGCATGGTGACTGCCATGTAATTCTCCATGAGGGTTTGGGTCTGAAGCCGGCTGCCGTATCGATTGCGCCCTCTTTCGTCCTTTCTGGCGAAAGGACTCTGGCGCGAACGACACCCTGGATGCACCGGCTCGCGGATTTGCTACGTTTGCTGCCTTCGTTTGCTACCTTCCTGCCACCAACCAAGCCCGCGACAGCGACGAACTGGTGAGCCAACGCCCGATTCCTCCACGTTTTGAAAGAATACAGGGATCGACTTAGCCGATGAGTATAGCATGCGGGCGGCAGCTTGCTCAAGCCAGCTATTACCCTTGGGAATGACTGCCTGGGTAAGACTAACAGTGCCTCGCCCCTTTCAAAAGCCAGCGACGGCCTGGATTAGGTGCGATAATTTCGTATTCGACTGCATTTTCAGGCGCACACCATGGCCATCTCGATCAAGAACGAAGAAGACGTCGCGCAAATGCGCGTCGCCTGCCGGCTGGCGAGCGAAGTGCTCGACTACATCACGCCGTTTGTCGCCGCCGGCGTGACGACCGGCGAGCTCGACCGCCTGTGCCACGAATACATGACGAACGTGCAGGGCACGGTTCCCGCCCCGTTGAACTACCAGCCGCCCGGCTACCCGCCGTACCCGAAGGCCACCTGCATCTCGGTCAACGACGTGATCTGCCACGGCATTCCCGGCGAAAAGACGCTCAAGAACGGCGACGCGCTCAATATCGACATCACCGTCATCAAGAACGGCTATTTCGGCGACACGAGCCGCATGTTCGTGGTCGGCGAAGGCTCGATCCTCGTGAAGCGCCTCGTCCAGACGACCTACGAGTGCATGTGGCTCGGCATCGACCAGGTGCGCCCGGGCGCGCATCTAGGCGACATCGGCCACGCGATCCAGCGCTATGCCGAGGCGCAGGGCTACAGCGTCGTGCGCGAATACTGCGGCCACGGTATCGGCACCGTGTTCCACGAAGACCCGCAGGTGCTGCACTACGGCCGCCCCGGCACGGGCATCGAGCTCGTGCCCGGCATGATCTTCACGGTCGAGCCGATGATCAACGCCGGCCGCCGCGAGATCCGCACGATGCCGGATCAGTGGACCGTCAAGACCAAGGACCGCAGCCTTTCGGCGCAATGGGAGCATACGGTGCTCGTCACCGAAACCGGCTATGACGTGCTGACCGTCTCCGCGGGTACGCCGGCCAGGCCCGCCATCGTTGCTCAAGCGGCAGGCACGGCGGCTTAACCGGCGCCCGCCGGGGGCTCCGCGGGGGCACGCGGCAGTGCCGACGCCCGCAAGGGGCGCCTCGCCCCAGATCCGGCCCGGATGCCGTCCCGGCCGGCCAGTTTCCAACCCGCGCACGGATAACCCGAGCCCATGAGCGTGACCGCCGTTGCCGTTCCCGATACGTCGTCGCTGAAGTCCGACTACAAGGCCGCCAAAGTCCAGCTGCTCGAGCGCTTTCGCAGCGCCGCCAACGTCGATACGCTGATGCGGGCGCTGGCCCGCATCACCGACGACACGCTGCGCCGCGCCTGGCACGCCTGCGAGCTGCCGGCCTCGCTCGCGCTCGTCGCCGTGGGCGGCTTCGGCCGCGGCGAGCTCGCACCATACTCCGACGTCGACATCCTCGTGCTGCTCCCCGACGACGAGCCGCTCGCGCCGCTCGAAGCGCGCATCGAGCGTTTCATCGGGCTTGCGTGGGACCTTGGGCTCGAGATCGGCAGCAGCGTGCGCAGCGTCTCGCAGTGCCTGGAGGAGTCGGCGAACGACGTCACCGTGTGCACGTCGCTGCTCGAAGCACGCCGCATCACGGGCAGCACGACGCTCTTCGGCGACTTCACGCAGCGCTATCGCGACGCCATGGATCCGCGCGCCTTCTTCCAGGCGAAGGTGCTGGAAATGCGCCAGCGCCACGCGAAGTTCCAGGACACGCCGTACTCGCTCGAACCGAACGTGAAGGAAAGCCCGGGCGGCCTGCGCGATCTGCAGTTGATCCTCTGGATTACCGAAGCCGCCGCATTCGGCAGCAGTTGGCGCGAGCTCGAGCAGCGCGGGCTGATCACGGGCCGCGAAGCGCGCGAGCTGCGCCGCAACGAAGCGTTCCTCAAGGCGCTGCGTGCCCGCCTGCACGTGATTGCGGGACGGCGCCAGGACATTCTCGTGTTCGATCTGCAAACGGCCGTAGCCGAGAGCTTCGGCTACGCGGCGAGCGCCGCGCGCCGGGCGAGCGAGCAGCTCATGCGCCGCTACTACTGGGCGGCGAAGGCGGTCACGCAGCTCGCGACGATCCTGATCCAGAACATCGAAGCCCAACTGTTCCCGAGTACAAGCGGTGTGACGCGCGTGCTCTCCGATCATTTCGTCGAGAAACAGGGCATGATCGAGATTGCGAGCGACGACGTGTTCGAGCGCGAACCGCACGCGATTCTGGAAGCCTTCCTGCTCTATGAGCAGGTCCAGGGCGTGAAAGGTCTCTCGGCACGCACGCTGCGCGCGCTCTACAACGTCCGCGAAAAAATGGATCTGCACTGGCGGCGCGATCCCGAGAACCGGCGTCTCTTCATGGAAATCCTGAAGCAGCCGGCCGGCATCACGCATGCGCTGCGTCTCATGAACCAGACCAGCGTGCTCGGGCGCTACCTGCTGAACTTCCGGCGCATCGTCGGGCAGATGCAGCACGACCTCTATCACGTCTACACGGTCGACCAGCACATCCTGATGGTGCTGCGCAACCTGCGCCGCTTCGCCGTCGCCGAGCACGCGCACGAGTACCCGTTCTGCAGCCAACTGATCGCCAACTTCGAGCGCCCGTGGGTGCTCTACGTCGCGGCGCTGTTCCACGACATCGCCAAGGGCCGCGGCGGCGATCACTCGGAACTCGGCATGGCCGACGCGCGGCGCTTTTGCCGCGAGCACGGCATTGAAGGCGACGATGCGGCGCTGGTCGTCTGGCTCGTGCAACACCATCTGACAATGAGTCAGGTCGCCCAGAAACAGGACACGAGCGACCCCGAAGTCATCAAGCGCTTTGCCGACCTGGTCGGCTCCGAGCGGCGCCTGACCGCGCTTTATCTGCTGACGGTCGCCGATATCCGCGGCACGAGCCCGAAGGTCTGGAACAACTGGAAGGGCAAGCTGCTGGAGGACCTCTATCGCTCGACGCTGGCCGTACTAGGCGGTGCGCGGCCCGACACGCATTCCGAACTGAAGACGCGCCAGGAAGAAGCGCTCGCGCTGCTGCGTCTCGAAACGGTGCCCGAGCACGTGCACGGCCCGCTCTGGGAGCAGCTCGACGTCGGCTATTTCCTGCGTCACGACGCCGCCGACATCGCCTGGCAGACACGCGTGCTCTACCGGCACGTGCAAACCCCGACACCCGTCGTGCGCGCACGCCCCTCGCCGATCGGCGAGGCGCTGCAGGTGCTCGTCTACGCGAAGGACCGCCCCGATCTTTTCGCGACGATGTGCGCCTACTTCGACCGCAGCGGCCTTTCGGTGCTCGACGCGCGCGTGAGCACGACGCGCCACGGCTACGCGCTCGACAACTTCATCGTCGCCCACACCGAGGGCGACGTGCATTACCGCGACATCGCGAACCTCGTCGAACAGGAGCTCGCGGCACGCCTCACCGCCACCGACAGCCCGTTGCCCGAACCGGCAAAGGGCCGTCTGTCGCGCCTTTCGCGCACCTTCCCCGTGACGCCGCGCGTCGACCTGCGGGCCGACGAGCGCGGGCAATACTACATCCTGTCCGTGTCGGCCAACGACCGGCCAGGCCTTCTTTATTCCATCGCGCGCGTGCTGGCCGAGCACCGGGTCGGCGTCCACGCGGCGCGGATCAATACGCTCGGCGAGCGCGTCGAGGACGTCTTCCTGCTCGACGGCACCGGTTTGTCCGATAACCGGCTGCAGATCCGCGTCGAGACCGAATTGCTGCGCGCAATAGCAGTGTGAAATAACCATGTCTACCCGAGCCAAACTCACAGCCAAGCATCCGCGAACGGCCACGCCCGAGCGCGCCCCGGTCCGACGCGGCAGCACGACCGCGCGCAAGCCCGCCAAGCCGGCCGCGCCCCCCGCTGCGGCGAAAACGGGCAAGCCCGCCGGCGCGCAGGGCGCAACGCGCCCGCCTCGCAGCACGGGCGCGAAGGCCGCGGCGCCTCGGGAACGCGGCGCGTCGGACCGCCCGCCGCGGGCCGCGCAAGGTGAGCGTCCGGCGCGATCCTCCGCGCCGGCCTACGGCGAGCGCCGTAGCAGCGTGTCGGGCAAGCCGGCAGGCGCCCGGGCGCCGCGCGCCGAGATGGACCGCCAGACGGGCGAGCGCCGCCGGCCCGCTCCGGCACGCGACGGCGACGCGCCGCGACAGACGCGTGCGTGGGCGCGCGATGACGACCGGCCTGCCCGCGCGCGTCGCGAAGGTTACGACGCGGAGCGCCGCCCGGCTCGTGCTCGCAGCGCGGGCGCTGAAGACGAGCGACGCCCGGTGCGCTCGCGCGGCGCAAGCGGCGGCCGTACGGAAGACCGTCCGGCCCGCGCGCGCAGCGAAGGCTACGGGGATGAGCGCCGCCCGCCGCGCGAGCGCTCCGCAAGCCCCGACGGCGAACGCCGCCCGGCACGGACTCGTGCGGAAGGTTATGGCGATGAACGCCGACCCGCCCGAGCCCGCGCAGAGGGTTACAGCGATGAACGCCGACCCGCACGGGCCCGCGCAGAGGGTTACAGCGATGAACGCCGACCCGCACGGGCCCGCGCAGAGGGTTATGGCGAAGAACGCCGCCCGGCGCGCCCGCGTAGTGAAGGCGCAGACGACCGCAAGCGCCCGTTCGCCGACCGCAAGCCAGCCGGTGCGGCCCCGCGCCGCGAATTCGGCAATGCCGAGGGCCGCCGCCCGCGCGACGACCGTGGCGCGCCGCAAGGCCCACGTCGAGCGCCAGAAGAGCGCGGCTACGCTCGGCCGGCGAAAGCATCCCACGGCGAGCGCGACGCCGCTGCCCCCCAGCGCCGGACCCCGGGCGATCGCACGGGTGAGACGCCGCGACCGCGCCGCAGCGGCGAAGACGCACCGGTGCGCAAGATCGCGACGCGCGTGAAGCAGAACACTGCCCACGCGGAACCGGCGCCGCGCCGCGCCGCGCACGAGGGCGAAGACGCCGCCGGCTCGCTGCGCCTCTCGAAACGCATGTCGGAGCTGGGCCTGTGCTCGCGCCGCGAGGCCGACGAGTGGATCGAGAAGGGCTGGGTGTTCGTCGATGGCGAGCGCATCGATACGCTCGGCTCGAAGGTCACACCCGACCAGCACATCGAGATCGACCCGGCCGCGCGCGCCGCGCAGGCCCGCCAGGTGACGATCCTCCTGCACAAGCCCGTGGGCTACGTATCGGGCCAGGCCGAGGACGGCTATGCGCCGGCGGCCACGCTGGTCACGGCGGAGAATCACTGGGAAGGCGACCGCTCGGGCGTCCGCTTCTCGCCGCTGCACCTGCGCACGCTCGCGCCGGCGGGCCGCCTCGACATCGACTCGACTGGCCTCCTCGTGCTGACCCAGGACGGCCGCGTGGCGAAGCAGTTGATCGGCGAGCAATCGGACGTCGACAAGGAATACCTCGTGCGCGTGACGTACGGCGACCACGAAGCCGAGATCGATCAGCACTTCCCCGCCGAGCTCCTCGCGAAGCTGCGCCATGGCTTGTCGCTCGACGACGTACCGCTCAAGCCCGCGATGGTGAGCTGGCAGAACGGCGAGCAGTTGCGCTTCGTGCTGCGTGAAGGCAAGAAGCGGCAGATCCGCCGCATGTGCGAACTGGTCGGCCTGAAGGTGGTGGGCCTGAAGCGCGTACGCATGGGCCACGTGCTGCTGGGGGCACTCCCGCAGGGCCAATGGCGCTATCTGACGCCCGACGAATCGTTCTGATCGCGGTTCTCGTCACGCACGGCGGTGCGCTTGCGCCGCCGCATCGCGTCAAGGAAAAACGGGAGCCGCTGGCTCCCGTTTTTCGCTTCTGGTTTCGTCCCGTCTCACTCGTCGCTGCCTGGATCGAGCTCCGGGAACAGGACTTCGGTAAAGCCGAATTTCGAGAAATCGGTAATCCGCATCGGATAGAGCTTGCCGATCAGGTGATCGCATTCGTGCTGGACCACGCGCGCATGGAAGCCCTCGGCAACACGCTCGACGGGCGTGCCGTACTGGTCGAAGCCGTTATAGCGGATCATCGAATAGCGGCTGACGGCGCCGCGCATGCCCGGCACCGAAAGACAGCCCTCCCAGCCCTCTTCCATATCGTGCGAGAGCGGATGGATGACCGGATTGATAAGCACCGTCTGCGGCACCTCGGGCGCTTCGGGATAACGCGCGTTGTGCTCGAAGCCGAAAATGACGACCTGCAGATCCACACCGATCTGCGGCGCGGCAAGGCCGGCGCCGTTCGCCGCATGCATCGTGTCGAACATGTCGGCGATCAGTTCGTGCAATTCGGGCGTATCGAAGTGATCGACCGGCCTGGCGATGCCAAGCAGCCGGGGATCGCCCATCCTGAGAATTTCGCGAATCATGTCGTGTGGCCCTCCAGGAGCTTGAGCATTCCATCTTCGTCGAGTACCGGCACGCCGAGTTCCTCGGCTTTCGCGAGTTTGCTGCCCGCTTCGGCACCCGCCACCACGTAATCGGTCTTCTTCGACACCGAACCGGCAACCTTCGCGCCGGCCGCCTCGAGCCGCTCCTTCGCCTCGTCGCGCGTGAGCGTGGGCAGCGTGCCGGTAAGCACTACCGTCTTGCCGGCCAGCACGCCCTGCGGCGCCTTCGGCGCGGGAGGCCCCTCGGGCCATCTGACCTTGCCCGCGGCGCGCAGTTGCTCGATCACGGTACGGTTATGTTCTTCAGCAAAGAACTGATGAATGGATTCGGCCACGATCGGGCCGACGTCGTTCACATCGAGCAGTTCCTCCTGTGACGCGCCCAGCAGCGCGTCGAGCGAACCGAAGTGCTTCGCGAGATCCTTCGCGGTGGATTCGCCGACATGGCGGATACCCAGCGCATAGATGAAGCGCGCGAACGTGGTCGATTTGGCCTTTTCGAGCGAATCGAGCAGGTTCTGCGCCGACTTGTCGGCCATGCGGTCCAGCGCGGCCAGCGTGCCGAAGCCAAGATTGAAGAGGTCTGCGGGCGTGCGCACAAGGTTCTGGTCGACGAGCTGGTCGATGATCTTTTCGCCGAGACCGTCGATATCGAGCGCGCGGCGCTGAGCGAAGTGCCAGAGCGCCTGCTTGCGCTGCGCGGGGCAGAATAGCCCCCCGGTACAGCGCGCAATGGCTTCGTCGGGCAGGCGCTCGATGCGCGAGCCGCAAACCGGACATTGTGTCGGCATCACGAATTCGCGCGCGTCCGCGGGGCGGCGCTCGAGCAGCGCGCCCACTACTTCCGGGATCACGTCGCCCGCGCGACGCACGATCACGGTGTCGCCGATACGGATGTCCTTGCGCCGGACCTCGTCCTCATTGTGCAGCGTGGCGTTCGTCACGGTAGCCCCGCCGACGAACACGGGTTCGAGACGCGCGACCGGCGTGATGGCCCCGGTGCGCCCAACCTGAACCTCGATCGCGAGCAGCTTCGTGAGCGCCTCCTGAGCCGGAAACTTGTGGGCGAGCGCAAATCGCGGTGCGCGCGAGACGAAGCCCAGCACGTCCTGCTCGTCGCGCCGATTGACCTTGTAGACCACACCGTCGATGTCGTACGGGAGGTTGTCACGCTTCTCGCCCACGGCGCGGAAAAACGCGAGCAGACCTTGCGCCCCGGTCACGACAGCACGCTCGTTGTTCACGGGCAGCCCGAGTTCGGCATACCAGTCGAGCAGCTCGCCATGCGTGGCCGGCATCGGCTCGCCTTCCAGCACGCCGATGCCGTAAGCGAAGAACGAGAGCGGCCGCTGGGCGGTGATTCTGGAATCGAGTTGACGCAGGCTGCCGGCCGCGGCGTTGCGCGGGTTGGCGAACTCCTTCTGCCCCGCTTCGCGCTGGCGCTCGTTCATACGTTCGAAGTCGCGGCGAAACATCAGCACCTCGCCGCGCACGTCCAGCACCTTCGGCACGCGCGGGCCCTTCAGACGCATCGGCAGCGAGCGGATCGTGCGGACGTTTTCCGTGACGTTCTCGCCGGTCGTGCCGTCGCCGCGCGTGGAAGCCTGGACGAACGCGCCGTCGACGTAGCGCAGCGAAATGGCGAGCCCGTCGAACTTGAGTTCGCACGCGTATTCGACGTCCGTCTTGCCGAGCGCTTCGGACACACGCTTGTCGAACGCGACGATGTCTTCCTCCTCGAAGCCGTTGTTCAGCGAAAGCATCGGCACGTCGTGCACGACTGGCTCGAACCCGGTCGCGACCTCGCCGCCTACGCGCTGCGTGGGCGAGTCGGAGATGACGAGTTCCGGATGATCGGCTTCGAGCTGCTGCAGCTCCTTGAACAACCGGTCGTACTCCGCGTCGGGCAGCTCCGGCTGGTCGAGCACGTAGTAGGCGTGATTCGCGCGTTCGAGTTCGGCGCGCAACCACGCCGCGCGTTGCGACGCTGGCGATTCATCGGAATGTCGGGCGGGCGTTCGGGCCATGCTGGGGTGGATCCGGGAATATTCGGAGTCAGATTATCGCAGGAAGCACAGCGCGTGACATCGGCCGAACGGCCAGCTTCGTACGCCGCCGCACGGCCTGCCGGGAGATCCTGGCTGAACGGCCAACGTTGGCCCCGCGGCGTTGACGGTACGCCGGCGGGCATGCGACCGTGAACGCGTCCCAATTGCGCACGAAGCATTCCCACCATGCATTTTCCAGTCCGAACTGAAACCGGCCGAAGCGCCGGTTCCACCGCCGTATCTTGCGCGCAACGCCCTTGCGGCGCAGCGCGGCACGCTCGCGCGTTACTGGCTGAAGAGCCGGCGCGTGGCCGGGGAGCCCGCCGGAATGCCGGCCTCTTCGAGTTTCGCGTAAAGCGTCATGAGCTGCTTGTCGATGGACTGCAGCACCGCTTCCGGCAGCGGCCGGCGCTGATCGTCCACCACGCGCCCGCCAATGCGCTCGGCCAGCGATTTCGCGTAGTCGCACATGAGCCGGAACGGCAGGATGTCCTCGTCGGCCACCGGCACGTCGAGAACGAGCGTGATCATCTGACCGCCCTTGTACGTGAGGTCGTCGCGCAGGAAGTTGGTGTCGCCGAACTGCAGCATGAACACCGGGCTCTGCTTCGCGTCGAGCTTCACGAAGCGCGTGCCGTCGCGCGAAAGCAGCAGGCCGTCCTGCGCCGCCACGGCCTGTACGTAGTTCGCCGACCACGGCGCACCGTCCGACATCACGTTGATCGAGAGTTGCGCGTCGCATTGCGCGGCGAAGCCGTCGAGTTCGCGCGCCATTGCGACGGTCTCCATCATGTCCGGGAACTCGGGCGCGGCGTCGATCGCGTCGGCGAACTGTTGCACGCCCGTCACGAACTCCGAGAACTCCAGTTCGTTAAGCGGGCCGTTGCGATTCGCGAGTTGCGCCGCTGCGCGCAGTTCTTCGTAGCGCACGCCGTTTTGCAGCAGTTCCCAGCCGTCGCCGTTTTCGGGCTTGCCTTCGATATGCACAGGCTTGCTGCCCGCACGGCGCAGGCGCTGCGCGTGGGGTATAACGCGCTCGCCGGCCAGCGGCGCGCCAAGCCGGATGGGCACGATGCAGTCGATACGGCGATCGACCACGGCGGGCGGCGCCGCGGAGATCGTCGTTGCGGCGGGCAGCACGGGCTCGACGCGTTCGGCCTCGTCGGTCCGACCGGCCGCCGCGGTCTCGGCAGCAGGCTCCGGGGACTCAGCCCCGGATTGCGGCTGATCTTCAGGAAAACCGTTCGGCGTCGTGGTTTCGGCCTGGATGTCGGCCGGGGTATCGAGCGGTGCGGCCGTGCCGAAACCCGGTTCGACGCGCTCCTCCGCCACCCCGCCCGCGAGCGAGGGTTCGCGCCGCGACGGTGCGCGGGCCGGTTCGATGAACGGGCTCGGCTCTTCGAGGTCGTCGCGCGGCGACAGATCGGCCGTTTCCTCGGGCATCGGGCGCGGCATGCGCCGGCGCACCCTCGCACCCTGCCACGCGTTGTAGACCACCACGCCCCCGACCACCACGGCGCCCGCGCCGATCAACCCGAGAGTCAACTCGTCCATGCATGCTCCATCAGCAATTCTTGTTCAGCGGCGCGCGAGACAAACGTGCGCCGCATGCGTTGCATTCGCCACACGCGCCGCGGCTGCCCTGTTTTCCGGCGCCCCCGGCCGCGCGTCGCGCGCCCTCGTTCAAGCCGTATTCTGTGCGAATCCCGCGGCCGTTTCCATGTCGACTGCGACGATACGCGAGACGCCCTGCTCCTGCATCGTCACGCCGATCAGTTGCTGGGCCATTTCCATCGCAATCTTGTTGTGCGAAATGAACAGGAACTGCGTCTTGTCCGACATCGCGCGCACGAGGTTCGCGAAGCGTTCCGTATTCGCGTCGTCGAGCGGCGCATCCACCTCGTCGAGCAGACAGAACGGCGCAGGATTCAGTTGGAACATCGCAAACACCAGCGCGGTCGCCGTAAGCGCTTTCTCGCCGCCCGAGAGCAGGTGAATCGTCGAGTTCTTCTTGCCGGGAGGCTGCGCCATGACCTGCACGCCGGCGTCGAGAATCTCGTCGCCGGTCATGATGAGCTTCGCCTGGCCGCCGCCGAACAGACGCGGGAAAAGCTCGCCGAAGTGGCGGTTCACCTCGTCGAACGTGCCCTGGAGCAGCGTGCGCGTTTCCTGATCGATCTTGCGGATCGCGTCTTCGAGCGTCTCGATGGCGCTCGTGAGGTCGGCGGACTGCGCATCGAGGAAGGTCTTGCGCTCCTTCGCCGCGGCCAGCTCGTCGAGCGCAGCCATGTTCACCGGGCCGAGCGCCGCGATCGCGTTGTTGATGCGCGTAACTTCCCCCTGCAGATAAGCCGGCTTCATGTCCGCCGTGAGCCTGGCCTGCAGTTCCGCTTCGTCGACGCCCGCCGCCTGCAGTTGTTCGACGAACTGCTCGCCGTTGATGCGCGCGGCCTGCTCCTTCAACTGCAGTTCCGTAATACGGTCGCGCAGCGGCTGCAGCGCGCGCTCGGCGGTAAGGCGCATTTCGTCCGCCTGGCGCAGCTTCGCGCTCAGGTCGTCCAGTTCGGCGCGCGCCGCGCGCAGCAGCGCTTCCTTCTCCGCACGCACTTCCAGCGCATCCTGCAGCCCCGTGTGGGCCGTCTGCTCGTTGATGGTTTCGAGTTCCGCGCGCGCGTCTTCGAGCGATGCCGCCACGCGCTCGCTTTGATCGTGCGCCACCTGGATATTGCGGCGCAGCTCTTCGATCCGGTTCGCCATGTTGCGCGCGGCAAAGCGCGCGTCGCCCGCGGCACGCTCGAGGTCGCGCGCTTCATTGCGCGCCGCAGCCAGCGCCTCGTCGAGCGATTCGAACGCCAACTGGTTGTCCTCGAAGCACGCCTGCAGTTCGGCCAGCTCGACGTCTTGGCGCTCGAAGTTCGCTTCGGAATCCGCACGCAGCGCACGCTGCTCGTCGATCTGTGCGGCGATCTCTTCGAGTTCCTCGCGAATCTGCGTGTTGCGCGCCGTGTAGCGCTCGTGCGCCTGCGTGAGCTTCAGCACCTCCATCTGCAACGCGTGCACGCGTTGCGTGGCGCGCTCGGCCTGTTGACGCACTTCCGTGAGCGCCTGCGCCGCCTGCGTATGCGCTGCTTCCGCGCGAATCGCGGCGGTGCGCGCTTCGTCGGCGAGCAGCGCCTGCGCACGCACCTGGCGCGCGAGGTTCTCGATCTCCTGCTGACGCGCCAGCATGCCGGCCTGTTCGGAATCGGCGGCATAGAGCTGAACGCCTACGCGCGTCACCATATGGCCGGATTTGACGACGAAGACGCCGCCCGACGGCAATTGCGCGCGCTGCGCCAGTGCCTCGGCCAGATCCGTTGCGATGAAGGTCGAACCGAGCCACTCGGTCAGCACGGCGCGCAGACCGGCGTCGTCGATGCGCACGAGCGACAGCAGCGACGTAAAGCCCGCCGGTACCGGCGCCGTCTGGCCTACGGCCGGCGGCGCGTAGAACGCCAGCTTGGCCGGGGGTGCGTCGCTCGCGAATGCCTTCACCCAGTCGAGGTTCGACACTTCGAGCGCGGCGAGACGCTCGCGCAGCAGGGCTTCGAGCGCCGTTTCCCAGCCGGCCTCGACATGCAGCTTCTTCCACAGACGCGGCAGTGCGCCGAGTTCGTGCTTGTCGAGCCATGGCTGGATCTTGCCTTCGGTCTGAACGTTCTCCTGCAGTTGCTTGAGCGCCGCGAGACGCGCCTCGAACTGGTGAATCTGCGCGCTCTCGGCCTGCACGCGCTCCTGCGCGGCGCGGCGTTCGCCATCGAGACGAGGCAGCGCCTCCTGGGCCTCGGCGAGACGATCCTGCGCGTCGCGCAGGACTTCCTCCTGTTCCGCGAGCTGCATGCGCTGCTCTTCGAGCTGCGCTTCGTCCGGGGCGTCGAGTCCGCCCTTTTCGGCTTTCAGGCGCTCCTCACGCTGCTGGAGCTGCTGGAGCATCTGATCGGCGTTGCGCTGATGCGCGGCCTCGAGCTTCAACGCCTGCTCGGTGCGGGCAATGCCCGCGCGTTCTTCGTTGAGCTGACCTTGCGCGTCGCGCCAGCGCGTCTCCAGTGCCGGCAGCGCTTCCTGCTTCGCCGCCGCCTCTTCCTCGGCCACGGCCGCCTTTTCCTCGGCGATGGCCAGTTGCTCTTCGGCTTCTTCGAGGTCGCCCTGGGCCTTCTGCGCCTGCGACTGCCACTGCTCGCGCTGCGCGGTGAGCGCGGCGATCTGCGCCTGCACCCGGTTGCGCGACTCGACGATGAACTTGATCTCGGCTTCGAGACGGCTCACTTCGGCATTCGCTTCGTAGAGTGCGCCCTGCGCACCCTGCATCGCGTCGCTTGCCGAATAGTGCGCGACGCGCAGTGTTTCGAGCTGCGCCTCCACTTCGCGCAGTTGCGCGGTGTGGCGTTCGAGATCGATCTGGGCCTGCTCGATGGCGCGCTGCTGGCGCTCCTGTTCGCTCCTCGCCTCGTTCTTGCGCAACAGCCACAAAAGGCGCTGCTTCTCTTCGCCTTCGCTTTGCAGCTCGCGGAACTTCGTTGCGACGATGGCCTGGCCTTCGAGCTTCTCGAGGTTCGTCGAGAGCTCGCGCACGATGTCCTCCACGCGCGTGAGATTCTCACGCGTGTCGTGCAGGCGGTTCTCGGTCTCGCGGCGGCGCTCCTTGTACTTCGAAACACCAGCCGCCTCTTCGAGGAACACGCGCAGCTCTTCGGGCTTCGCTTCGATGATGCGCGCGATCATGCCCTGGCCGATGATCGCGTAGGCGCGCGGCCCAAGGCCCGTGCCGAGGAAGATGTCCTGGATGTCGCGGCGGCGCGCCGGCAGGTTGTTGATGTAGTAGCTCGACGTGCCGTCGCGCGTCAGCACGCGCTTGACAGCGATCTCGGCATACTGGCCCCACTGCCCGGCCGCCCGGCCGTCCGCATTGTCGAACACCAGCTCGACGCTCGCGCGGCTGCCCGGCTTGCGCGCAGTCGAGCCGTTGAAGATGACGTCCTGCATCGACTCGCCGCGCAGCTCGGAGGCACGGGACTCGCCGAGCACCCAGCGCACTGCATCGATGATGTTGGATTTGCCACAGCCATTCGGCCCGACCACCCCAACCAGCTGGCCCGGAACCTGGAAATGCGTGGGATCGACGAAGGATTTGAAGCCAGCGAGTTTAATCGAGGTCAGACGCACGGCGATATCGCTGTTGGAATAGGGAGAGTGAACGGGACCGCCCGTGGCGCATGCCGCGCACCGGCTTCATCGCACGGTGCGGCACGGCAGCGGGGCACACGAGGCAGCCGCCACGGCTCGCCACACGACACTCTCCGTGTGCGCCGTGGGGCGAGAATCAGCGGCAATCATACCATCGCGCGGGCGGCATTCCGCCGGGCGGCATCCTGCTTGCCGCGCGAGCGGTGCATCCAGCTCGACAGGAGCGAAGCCAGCACGATGCAGCCGCCGCCGGCCCATTCGCGGGGCCCCGGCGTCTCGCCCGCGAGCGCCCAGGAACTCAGGGCGGTCACGACGATCTCGAACAACATGACGATCGATGCCCGGTTGGCCGGCACGCGGGCAAGGCCGTACTGCACGAGCATGTTGTTCGATGCGAGCACGAGACCCAGCACCAGGGCAAGCAGCACCGCACGAACCAGCAGGCCGCCCGCGGGCACGGCCGTCATCGGCTCGAAAAACGTCGCCGCCGCGCCGAACAAGGCTGCGCCGCCGAAGATCACGGCCGTGCGCATTTCAGGCTTCATGTCGGGCAGCACACGGCTCGTCTTGAGCACGAGCACGTTGCTCATCGCGAACCCCATTCCCCCCGCAAGTCCAGCCCATTCGGCCGCATTGCCCGGCAGCGGCACGCCGAGCGCGGGCGACCACAGCATCAGCATCGCGCCCACCAGTGAAAGCGCGGCAAGCGCCGCGCCCGGCCAGGTCAGCCGCTCGCCCAGAATGAAGTGGGCGAAGAGCGCGGTCCACGCCGGGGTCAGATAGAAGAGCAACAGCACCCGCATCACTTCGCCGTGGATCGAGCCCCAGACGAAGCCCAGGTTCGTTACGCCGGCTGCGAGACCGAGCATCGGCAGCACTCAGTGCCAGCGCACCGTCGCAATGGAGCGCCAGCGCAGGAGCAGGACGAAGGCGCAACCGGCGGCGCTCGTCGCCGCGCTCGCGGCCGTCCCCGTCACGCCTAGCGCTGCGAGCATGCGCAGCGGATACCAGACGAAGCCCCAGACCGACGCGCCAATCATGATCGCGAGCGTCGGACCGCCCTTTTGCAGACTCTCCAGACTCCGGATCATGTGCCGGACCTCCGGCATGCCGGCTGCCTGGCCCGGCATCTCGCCGGACACGTCGAATTCGTCATCTCTCAATCTCGCTATTTTTTAAGCCCGGCGGCCTCGCAATGTCCGCCGCGCCCCTCGGCACCGCGCGGACATCGCCACGTTATAATCAAACGCTTGCAGCAGGCCCGCCGTGGGCGCCGCGGTACTCATGCCGGGCGGATCGCCTCCGGCGCGAACCCTACGTCGCCCGCGCGCTGCCCGCCCGTCCTTCGTCCACGCCCGTCCGACGCCAAGTGAATCCGTTACTCGATACCCTCCAGCCCTACCCCTTCGAAAAGCTCCGCGCCCTGTTCAAGGACGTCAAGCCGAAAGCCGGCCTGCGCCCCATCAGCTTCGGGATAGGCGAGCCGAAACACCCGACGCCCGCGCTGATCCGCGACGCGATCGTGGCTTCGCTCGACGGGCTCTCGGTCTATCCCGCGACGGCCGGCAACCCGGCGCTGCGCGAATCGATCGCGAACTGGGTGAAGGCGCGTTACGGCCTGCCCGCCGTCGACGCGAACACCGAGGTGCTGCCGGTCTGCGGCTCGCGCGAGGCGCTCTTCGCGCTCGCGCAGGCGGTGCTCGACCCGGCCGCCGGCGTGAAAGACCCGGCCAGACGGGCGATCGTACTCTGCCCGAACCCGTTCTACCAGATCTACGAAGGGGCCGCGCTGCTCGCGGGCGCCGAGCCCTACTTCGTGAACAGCGATCCGGCACGCAACTACGCGTGCGATTACTCGCAAGTGCCCGAGGACGTCTGGGCGCGCACGCAGTTGCTCTACGTGTGCTCGCCCGGCAATCCGACGGGTGCCGTGCTCACGCTCGAAGACTGGCGCGAACTCTTCGCGCTCTCCGACCGCTACGGCTTCGTGATTGCGTCCGACGAGTGCTACTCCGAAATCTATTTCGACGAAGCGAAGCCACCGCTCGGCGGCCTTGAAGCGGCGCACCAGCTCGGCCGCGACTTTACGCGCCTTGTCATGCTCTCGAGCCTCTCGAAGCGCTCGAACGCACCGGGCATGCGCTCGGGCTTCGTCGCGGGCGACGCCGCGATCCTCAAGCAATTCCTGCTCTACCGAACCTACCACGGCTCGGCGCTGTCACCGGTCTGGCAGGCCGCGAGCATCGCCGCATGGAACGACGAGATCCACGTGCGCGAGAACCGCGCAAAGTACGTGCAGAAGTTTGCAACAGTCACGCCCATGCTCACCGAAGTGCTCGACGTGCGCCTGCCCGACGCCGCGTTCTACCTCTGGGCCAACGTCGCGCGCACCGGCCTCACGGATACCGCGTTCGCCCAGCGCCTCCACGCCGACTATAATGTGACGGTTCTGCCGGGTTCGTATCTGGCCCGCACCGCGCACGGCGCGAATCCGGGCAAGGATTTCATCCGCATGGCGCTCGTCGCCGACGTCGAGGAGTGCATCGAGGGCGCACAACGCATCGTCGATTTCTGCCACTCGCTCAAGCAGTAAGCCAGACCATCGCAGCATGCGCATCGCGCGTGCTGCCGCTACCCTCTACCGAACTCACACGAAACCCTCACCATGTCACAGCAACTTCAGCAGATCATCGACACCGCCTGGGAAAACCGGGCCGACTTTTCGCCGAAGTCCGCCCCGAACGACGTGCGCGAAGCCGTCGCCCACGTGATCGCGGAACTGGACCGTGGCGCCCTGCGCTGCGCCGAGAAGAAGGACGGCGACTGGGTCGTCAACCAGTGGGTCAAGAAGGCCGTGCTGCTGTCGTTCCGCCTCGAAGACAACGTGCCGATGGCGGCCGGCGGCTATAGCCAGTTCTACGACAAGGTGCCCTCGAAGTTCGCCGGCTACACGGCCGAAGACTTCGCCGCGGGCGGCTTCCGCGTGGTGCCGCCGGCCATCGCGCGCCGCGGCTCGTTCATCGCGAAAAACGTCGTGCTGATGCCGTCGTACACCAACATCGGCGCCTACGTCGACGAAGGCACGATGGTCGACACGTGGGCGACCGTCGGCTCGTGCGCGCAGATCGGCAAGAACGTGCACCTCTCGGGCGGCGTGGGCATCGGCGGCGTGCTGGAGCCGCTGCAGGCCAACCCCGTCATCATCGAAGACAACTGCTTCATCGGCGCGCGCTCGGAAGTCGTGGAAGGCGTGATCGTCGAAGAGAACTCGGTCATCTCGATGGGCGTGTATCTCGGCCAGAGCACCAAGATTTACGACCGCGAAACCGGCGAAGTCTCGTACGGCCGCATTCCGGCAGGCTCGGTCGTAGTCGCCGGCAATCTGCCCTCGAAGGACGGCTCGCACAGCCTCTACTGCGCCGTGATCGTCAAGAAGGTCGATGCGAAGACGCGCGCGAAGGTCGGCCTGAACGAGCTGCTGCGAGGCGACTGATGGCGAGGGCCGCGAAGACCGTCGTTTACGGCATTCCGAACTGCGACACCGTGAAAAAGGCCCGCGTGTGGCTCGAAGAGCATGGCGTCGAGTTCGAGTTCCACGACTTCAAGAAGGCAGGCGTGTCGAATGCGCTGGTCCAGGACTGGCTGAAGGACGTGCCGCTCGACCAGCTCATCAACAAGCGCGGCACGACGTGGCGCGGCCTGTCCGACGTGCACAAGGCCGAAGCCGACACGACCGCCGGCGCGATCGCGCTGATGATCCACAAGCCGTCGATCATCAAGCGCCCCGTCGTCGTGGTGAATGGCCGTGTGAAGACGCTCGGCTTTTCCGCCGACCAGTACGAAATGCTGTTTGCCTGAGGCTATTTGCCTGAACGCCGCGCGCGCCCGAAAAACGCTTGCCGCGGATCGGGCGCAAACTGGCATCACAAGCTGTTGCCGGCCCCTGATTCGTCAGCGGCGCCGGCATTTTTATTGAAAGTGGCCCAACCATGTCCGGTACCCTCGCCCTTACCGAAGCCCTGATTGCCCGCGCGTCCGTAACGCCCGACGACCAGCACTGCCAGCGCATCATGACCGAGCGCCTCGCGCCGCTCGGCTTCACGTGCGAGACGATCGAATCGCACGGCGTCACGAACCTGTGGGCCGTCAAGCGCGGCGCCGCCGGCACCGACGGTCCGCTGCTCGCGTTCGCGGGCCACACCGACGTCGTGCCGACCGGCCCGCTCGAACAATGGCAGTCGCCGCCGTTCGAGCCGACCCATCGTGACGGCAAGCTCTACGGGCGCGGCGCCGCCGACATGAAGACGTCGCTCGCCGCGTTCGTCGTGGCCACGGAAGAGTTCGTCGCGGCCCACCCGCAGCATCGCGGCGCGATCGCGTTCCTGATCACGAGCGACGAGGAAGGCCCCGCCACCGACGGCACCGTGAAAGTCGTCGAGGCGCTGCAGCAACGCGGCGAGAAGCTCGACTACTGCATCGTCGGCGAACCGACCTCGACGCACGTGCTCGGCGACTGCGTGAAGAACGGCCGCCGCGGCTCGATGTCGGGCAAGCTGATCGTCAAAGGCGTGCAGGGGCACATCGCGTATCCGCATCTCGCGAAGAACCCGGTGCACCTGCTGGCGCCGGCGCTGGCCGAACTCGTCGCCGAAAAGTGGGACGACGGCAATGAATACTTCCCGCCCACCACGTGGCAGGTGTCGAACCTGCACAGCGGCACCGGCGCGAGCAACGTGATTCCGGGCCACGCCGACGTGCAGTTCAACTTCCGCTTCTCGACCGCGAGCACGGTGGAAGGCCTGCAGCAGCGCGTGCACGCGATCCTCGACAAGCACGGTCTCGACTACGACCTGCACTGGAGCGTGAGCGGCCTGCCGTTCCTCACCCCGCGCGGCGGCCTCTCGAACGCGCTCGAAAAGGCGATCCTCGACGAGACCGGCGTCACGACCGAGCTCTCGACCACGGGTGGCACCTCCGACGGCCGCTTCATCGCGCGCATCTGCCCGCAAGTCGTGGAATTCGGACCGCCCAACGGCACTATCCACAAGATCGATGAGCATATCGAAGTGAAGTTCGTCGAACCGCTCAAGAACGTGTACCGCCGCGTGCTCGAACAACTGATCGCCTGAAACCGCCCGCCGGAGTCTTCCACCATGCCCCATCCGCTGACGACCACCTTCTCGACCGTGCGCGACCTGCTGCGCTACGCCGTCACGCGTTTCACGAGCGCCCAGTTGGCCTTCGGCCACGGCTCGACCAACGCCTACGACGAAGCCGCCTACCTGATCCTGCACACGCTGCATCTGCCGCTCGACCTGCTGGACCCGTTCCTCGACGCCCGGCTCACGAGCGAAGAAGTCGATACGGTGCTCGCCGTGATCGAGCGCCGCGCCACCGAACGCGTGCCGGCCGCCTACCTCACGAAGGAAGCCTGGATGCACGGCCTGCGCTTCTACGTGGACGAGCGCGTGATCGTGCCGCGTTCGTTCATCGGCGAACTGCTCGAAGACGGCCTGCAGCCCTATGTCGAAGATCCCGAACAGGTGGGCGCGGTGCTCGAACTGTGCACGGGGTCGGCCAGCCTCGCGATCCTCGCCGCGCATGCGTTCCCGAACGCCGACATCGACGCCGTCGATCTCTCGGCGCCGGCGCTCGAAGTGGCGCGGCGCAACGTGCAGGAGCATGGCCTCGACGATCAGATCGCGCTCTTCGAAGGCGACCTCTTCGCGCCGCTGCCCGAGCGCCGTTACGACGTGATCATTACGAACCCGCCGTACGTGAACGCCGAATCGATGCAGGCGCTGCCGCCCGAATACCGCCACGAGCCGGAAATGGCGCTGGCCGGCGGTGCGGACGGCATGGACATCGTGCGTCGCATCATCGGACAGGCGCGCAACTGGCTGACCGACGAAGGCGTGCTCGTGGTCGAGATCGGCAACGAACGGGCGAACGTCGAGGCGGTGTTCGGCGGCCTCGACCTCGTCTGGCTCTCGACCAGCGCGGGCGACGATCAGGTATTCCTGATCCAGGCGGCCGATCTGCCGGTCTGACTGTCGCGGATTAACGGCACGCGCGCGTTCCTATGCGATTCGACTGGTCACAACTCGGCCCCCTGCTCGCGGTCATCCACCTGCTTGGACTCGCCGCGGCTTGCCACGCCATCATGAATACGCGCACCTCGCAGGGTGCGATCGCGTGGGCGGTCTCGCTCGCGACCATGCCGTATCTGACGCTGATCCCGTATCTGTTTCTCGGGCGCAGCAAGTTCGAGGGTTACGTCGACGCGCGGCGGCTGCGCAACGAGAACCTGCGCGAGCGCGCGCACGCCCCGGAGCGGGACAAGCCGCGCCATGACGGCGCCTCGCCCGATCACGAGCCCGGTGCGCGCATGATACGCACGATGGCGCACCTGGGCGGCCTGCCGCTCGCGCCCGGCAATTCGGTGCGCACGCTGGTCAACGGCGAGGCCACGTTCGGCGCGATCTTCGACGCCATCGAGCAGGCAAAGCACTACGTCATCGTACAGTTCTTCATCGTGCGCGACGACGCGCTCGGCAACATGCTGAAGGACACGCTCCTCCAGTGCACGGCGCGCGGCGTGCGCGCCTTCTTCCTCTACGACAGCATCGGCAGCTTCGATCTGCCCGCCAGCTACGTGCACGAGCTGCGCGCGGCCGGCGTGGTCGTGCACCCGTTCTCCACGAAGCGCCACTTCGTCAACCGTTTCCAGCTCAACTTCCGCAATCACCGCAAGATCGTCGTGGTGGACGGCGAACGCGCGTTCGTGGGCGGGCACAACGTGGGCGTCGAGTATCTGGGCGCAAAGCCGCCGCTCTCGCCGTGGCGCGACACGCACATCGAAGTGCGCGGTCCGGCCGTGGCCAACATCCAGTTCGTCTTCACCGAAGACTGGTACTGGGCCACCCAGGAGTTGCCGGGGTGCGAGCCGCCCGGCGTCGCGGCGCTGGACGACAACATGCCTTGCCTCGTCATGCCGACCGGCCCGGCCGACCGCCAGGAAACCTGCTCGCTCTTTTTCGTCGAGGCGATCAACGCCGCGCAACGGCGCCTCTGGATCACTACGCCCTACCTCGTGCCCGACGAAGCCGTGCTCTCCGCGCTGCGGCTCGCCGCGCTGCGTGGCGTGGACGTGCGCATCATGATCCCGAGCCGGCGCGATCACTATGTGGTGTTCGAGGCTTCGACGCTCTACGCCTTCGATGCGATCCGCGCGGGCATCCGCATCTTCCGCTACCAGCCGGGTTTCCTGCACCAGAAGGTCGTGCTGATCGACGACATGGCCGCGGCGATCGGCAGCGCGAATCTGGACAACCGATCGTTCCGCCTGAACTTCGAGATCATGGTGCTCACGGTCCACCGCGGGTTTGCCGCCGAGGTCGAAGCGATGCTCCTGCGCGACTTCGCGGAGACGGTCGAGATCGACCGCAGCGAGTACCGCAACGCGCCCTGGTGGCGCAAGATCGCGATGCATCTCGCGCGCCTGTTCGCGCCGATTCTCTAGCCGCGGCGGGTCAAGCCGCGCTCTACAGCAGTTTCTCGATGTCGGCCGCGATCGCCTCGGGCTTCGTGACCGGCGCGTAGCGCTTCACCACCTTGCCGTTGCGGTCCACGAGGAATTTCGTGAAGTTCCACTTGATCGCTTCGAGTCCGAGCAGGCCCGGCGCTTCGCCCGTGAGCCAACGATAGAGCGGATGCGCGTTCGCCCCGTTCACGTCGATCTTGTCGAACATCGGAAACGTGACGCCGTAGTTCTTCTCGCAAAAGCTGCCGATCTGCGCCGAATCGCCCGGCTCCTGCTTGCCGAACTGGTTGCAGGGAAAGCCCAGCACCGCGAGCCCGCGCGTGGCGTAGTCGTCGTAAAGCTTCTGCAGCCCCGTATATTGCGGCGTGAACCCGCAGTCGCTCGCCGTGTTGACGATGAGCAGCACCTTGCCTGCGTAGCTTTCGAGGCTCACCGGCGCGCCGCCACCCAGCGCCTGGGCCGAAAACGAATAGATCGAAGGCATCTGTGGTCTCCCATAGCAAAGCGCCAGTCTACGTGAGAAACAAAGCGCGACACACCCTGGCCTGACAGCCGATGCCGGCGCACGGGCCATGCAGTCTAAAATAGCGTTTTTCCCATGCTGGCGCCGCTGTGATCCGCTTCAATCAATTCAGTCTTGCCCGCGGCACCAAGCCGCTTTTCGAGCAAACCTCGTTCACGCTGAATCCCGGCGAAAAGGCCGGTCTCGTCGGCGCGAACGGTGCGGGCAAATCGACCCTTTTCGCCGTGCTGCGCGGCGAGCTGCACGCCGACGCCGGCGACTTCGCGCTGCCGCCGTCCTGGCGCATCGCGCACGTGGCGCAGGAAACGCCTGCTGTCGATCGCAGCGCGCTCGACTACACGCTCGACGGCGACGCGGCGCTGCGCGAGATCGAAGCGCACATCGCTTCGGCCGCGGCCGCGCACGACGGCGCGGCCGAAGCCGAAGCGCACGCCGCGTTCGCCGACGCCGACGGCTATACCGCCCCGGCACGAGCCGAAGCCCTGCTGCTCGGCCTCGGCTTCACGCTGGAACAAACGCGCGCGCCGGTCGCGAGCTTCTCGGGCGGCTGGCGCATGCGCCTGAACCTCGCCCAGGCGCTGATGTGCCGCTCCGACCTGCTGCTGCTCGACGAACCCACGAACCACCTCGACCTCGACGCGATCGTCTGGCTGGAAGACTGGCTGCATCGCTATCCGGGCACGCTCGTCGTGATCTCGCACGACCGCGAATTTCTCGATTCGATCTGCAACGTGACGCTCCATCTGGAGAACCAGCAGATCAAGCGTTACGGCGGCAACTACTCGCAATTCGAAATCCTGCGCGCACAGCAGCTCGCGCTCCAGCAGAACGCCTACGAAAAGCAGCAGAGAACCGTCGCACATCTGCAGAGCTTCATCGACCGCTTCAAGGCGAAGGCCACCAAGGCGCGCCAGGCGCAAAGCCGCGTCAAGGCGCTGGAGAAGATGGAGCTGATCGCGCCGGCGCACGCGAGTTCGCCGTTCACCTTCGAGTTCCGCACGCCCGACTCCGCGCCGAACCCGATGCTCGTGATGGAAGACGTGCGCTGCGGCTACCGCGCCGAAGACGGCGGCGAGACGCCCATCGTCGAGCAGGTCTCGCTGTCGATCCAGAGCGGCCAGCGCATCGGCCTCCTCGGCGCCAACGGCCAGGGCAAGTCCACGCTCATCAAGACGCTCGCGGGCACGCTCGCATCGCTTTCGGGCGAGTTGCGCACGGGCAAGGGTCTGCAGATCGGCTATTTCGCGCAGCACCAGCTTGAAACGCTGCGCCCGGACGACTCCCCGCTCCAGCATCTCGCGCGCCTCGCGCCCGACACGCGCGAGCAGGAACTGCGCGACTTTCTCGGCGGCTTCAACTTCCCGGGCGAGATGGCGACGGCACCTATCGCGCCGTTCTCGGGCGGCGAAAAAGCGCGCCTCGCGCTCGCGTTGATCATCTGGCAGAAGCCGAACCTGCTGCTGCTCGACGAACCGACCAACCACCTCGACCTCGAAACGCGCCACGCGCTGACGATGGCGCTCGCGCAGTTCGAAGGCACGCTGATCCTCGTCTCGCACGACCGGCATCTGTTGCGCGCCACCACGGACCAGTTCATGCTGGTCGCGAAACACCGTCTGCAACCCTTCGACGGCGATCTCGACGACTACCGCGACTGGCTGCTCCAGCATGCCGCCGAACAACGCGCGGCGCTCAAGGACGCAGCGGGCGAAGGCGCGGCGGATGCTGGCGTCAACCGCAAAGAACAACGCCGCCAGGAGGCGGAAACGCGTCAGAAGCTCGCGCATCTGAAGAAGCCGTTGCAGGCGAAGATCGGCAAGATCGAAAAGGAAATGGACGTGCTCAACACGGAAAAGGGTACGCTGGACGCCTTCGTCGCCGACCCCGCCAGTTACGAGCCCAACCAGAAGACGCGCCTGACCGACGCGATCCGCCGTCAGGCCGAAGTCCAGTCGCGACTCGACACGCTGGAAGCCGAATGGCTCGACGCACACGAAGAGCTGGAGCAGATCGGTTAGCCGCGGCGCGCATGCCGCCCCGCCAAGGAGAGATGAGTGTCGTCACCCGCCGCATTGCAGGGCCTACGCGTCCTTGATCTGACCATGCTGCTGCCCGGCCCGGTCGCCACGTTGCGGCTCGCCGAGATGGGCGCGGACGTGCTGAAGATCGAGCCGCCCGGTGCCGGCGACGCCGCCCGCGTGATGATGCAGAGCGCCGCCGACGAAGTGGCCGCGCGCCCCGGTGCGTTCTACCGCCTCGTCAATCGCGGCAAGCGCGAAACGCGGCTCGACCTGAAGTCCGAAGCCGGGCGCGCGGTGCTGCTCGCGCTCGCGCGTGACGCCGACGTGCTCGTCGAGAGCTTCCGGCCCGGCGTGATGACGCGGCTGGGTGTCGGTTACGAAGCGCTCAACGCCATCAACCCGAAGCTCGTCTACTGCGCGATCAGCGGCTATGGCGCCGGGAGTCCGTTTGCGGACCGAGCCGGACACGACCTGAACTACATCGGTTATGCGGGCGTGCTCGACCAGTTGGCAGGACGCGACGGCGCGCCCGCGCTGCCGAACTTCCAGATCGCCGACCTGCTGGGCGGCGCGCTCAGCGCGGTCACCCAGATTCTCGCGGCGCTCTGGCAGGTCGCGCGAGGCGGTACCGGCCGCTTCATCGACGTCTCGATGGCACACGCCAGCTACGCGTACAACGTGGTCGCCCAGGTCGCGCTCGCCAACGACGACGCGGCCGCCCTTCAGCCCGGCGGCGGCCTGCTCAATGGCGGCGTGCCCTGCTACAACCTCTACCGTACCCGGGACGGCCGCTGGCTCGCGGTTGGCGCGCTGGAACTGAAATTCTGGCAGGCGCTCTGCAAGGCGCTCGACCGCGAGGACTGGCTCGAACGGCACTGGAGTCTGGGGCAGGCGATTGGCGGCACGGACGCGGCGGCACTCACGCGTGAGCTCGCCGCGATCATTGAAGCGGAGCCGTTGCAGGTCTGGATCGACCGGCTCGAACCAATCGACTGCTGCACCACGCCGGTTCTCACGCCAGGCGAAGCGGCCAGGCATCCGCTCTTCAATCCCGAGGTGCTGCAACAGGCCCTGGCAGCGAACGCCGTGCTCGCTTCAGGCGTGCCGAAGCCGCAGCAAGGCGCTATCGGCCAGAGAGCGACGGGCGCCGCAGTAGAATCGTCGGGCGCAGGCGCGGGAAGCCCTGGCGGCAACAAGCCGTTCACCTATGGTCCCTGGGGCTAGGCGCCGGACTGGCCAACAAAAACGAAATGGGCGCACAAGGCGCCCATTTTTCGGCTAGCGTCGCGGCAGCGTTTGCCGCGGCGCGCGTTCGTCGTCGTAGAGTACGTGCTTGCGGCCTTCCACGTGATGCGCAATGGTGCTGCGCACCTGTGCAGCAGTGACGTTCCCGGCCACCACGCGGCGCGAAATGCGCCCGTCGCTGTCGATCCACTCGACGATGCGGCAAGTGCTGCCCCAAGGTTGCATGAGCGGCTCGGAAACCCGGCAGCCGCGTACGACGATCGAATGATCGCCGGCGGACATCTCAGTCTGTTTCAAGACGCCATCCTTTCCGCATGGACGCGGGTTGAACATGCGGCCAAGGATAGGCAAATAGGAAATCGACCAGGTTACAGTGTGTACCAGGGTTGTTACTAATCATTACGCGCCAGTTCACGGAAAATGCCTTTTCCTGGCCGTGCCGCGCCCCCGGTTCATTCCAGCGTGCGGACCTTGTCGATCGCCTCTTCGATGCGCTCGACGGCAACCACCTGTAAACCATCGATCGGCTGCTTCGGTGCATTGGCGCGCGGAATCAGCGCACACGAGAATCCGAGCTTCGCCGCTTCCTTCAGACGGTCCTGTCCGCGCGGCGAGGGCCGGATCTCGCCCGCGAGGCCGACTTCGCCAAAAACGATCAGGCCCTTCGGCAACGGCTTGTTACGCATCGACGAGTGAATCGCGAGCAGCACGGCGAGGTCGGCAGCCGGTTCGGTAATCTTGACGCCGCCCACCGCATTGAGGAACACATCCTGATCGAAGCAGGCAATGCCCGCATGCCGATGCAGCACGGCGAGCAGCAACGCGAGCCGGTTCTGCTCGAGTCCGACCGCAAGACGCCGCGGATTGGGCACGTGGGCGGTATCCACGAGCGCCTGCACTTCGACCAGCAGCGGCCGCGAGCCCTCCTGGGTCACGAGCACGCACGACCCCGGCACGCTCTGTTCGTGCTGCGAAAGAAATAGCGCCGAAGGATTCGCGACACCACGCAGGCCGCGCTCGGTCATGGCGAACACGCCGAGCTCGTTGACCGCGCCGAAGCGGTTCTTGAACGCGCGCACGAGGCGAAACGACGAGTGCGTATCGCCCTCGAAGTACAACACGGTGTCGACAATGTGCTCGAGAACGCGCGGCCCGGCGAGGTTGCCCTCCTTCGTGACGTGCCCGACCATGATGATGGCCGTACCCGACTGCTTCGCGATGCGCGTGAGCTGCGCCGCGCACTCGCGCACCTGCGCGACGGAGCCGGGCGCCGAAGTCAGCGCCTCGGAGTAGATGGTCTGGATCGAGTCGATCACCGCGACGTCGGGCTTCTCGGCCTCGATGGTCGCCTGGATTTTTTCCAGCTGGATTTCGGCGAGCAGTTGCAGCTCGCTCGCCTTCGAACCGGGATCGAGCAGCGCGAGCCGTTGTGCTCGCAGCGCAATCTGCGCCGCCGATTCTTCGCCGCTCACATAGAGCGCGCGGCGTTCTGCCGCGATCTGCGCCAGCGATTGCAGCAGCAGCGTCGATTTGCCGATGCCGGGGTCCCCGCCGATCAGCACGACGCCGCCCGCGACGAGCCCCCCGCCCAGCACGCGGTCGAACTCTCCGACGCCGGTGGTGAAACGCGGTACGTCGGACGCCTCGATGTCGGCGAGACGGCGCACCGGCGCGCTCTTCGCGAGCGACTGGAAGCGATGGCCGCCCGCCGGTTCGGCAATGCTCTCCACGAGCGTGTTCCAGGCCCCGCACGCGGGGCATTGCCCCTGCCATTTCGGCGCTTGCCCGCCACACTCGGTACACGTATACAGTGTCTTGACCTTCGCCATGCTTCGGGTCGCCACGCTTATTCCGCCCGCACCGGCACGCGCGGCGCGACCGCGCACATCAGCTCGTAGCCAACCGTGCCGCAGGCCTGCGCGACGTCGTCGATCGGCAGGTTCGTTCCCCAGAGTTCCACGCGCGCACCAACGCCCGCGTTCGGCACCGGCGTCAGGTCGACGGTGAGCATGTCCATCGAGATACGCCCGACCACCCGCGTGCGCACGCCTTCGACGATCACGGGCGTGCCTTCGGGCGCGATGCGCGGATAGCCGTCGGCGTAGCCGCACGCCACGATCCCGATGCGCATCGGCTTGCGCGCCGTGAAAATCGAGCCGTACCCGACAGTCTGGCCCTCGGCGATGTTTTGCGTGCCGATCAGCTCGGAGGCAAGCGTCATGGCGGGCTGCAGGCCAATGCCGTCGATGGCCGAAGCCGCGCCCGAAGGCGAAGCTCCATAAAGAACGATGCCGGGCCGCACCCAGTCGAAATGGGCGGCCGGATGCCAGAGCGTCGCTGCCGAGTTCGCGAGGCTGCGCGCACCGGCAATGCCTTGGGCCCCGCGCTCGAACGCCTCCATCTGCTCGCCGATGCCGCACGGCGTATCGGCGTCGGCGAAATGCGTCATCAGCGTGATCTGGCCGATGCCGGGACAGGCGCGCGCCCGCTCCCATGCCGCGCGGTATTTCTCCGGCGTATAGCCGAGCCGGTTCATGCCGCTGTTCATCTTGAGCTGCACGTTGACCGGCTTGGACAGCCGCGCCATTTCGAGCATGCGCATCTGCTCGTCGGAATGCACGACCGTGGTGAGGCTGTAACGGTCGATCACGTCGATGTCGGTAGGCCGGAAAAAGCCTTCCAGCAGCAGGATCGGCCCCGCCCAGCCCAGCTCGCGCAGCTTCGCCGCTTCTTCCAGATCCAGCAGGCCGAAGCCGTCCGTGGCGCGCAGGCCCGGGAATGCACGGGCGAGCCCGTGCCCGTAGGCATTGGCCTTGACCACGGCCCAGATTTTCGACTTGGGGGCGTATCGGCGGACGACGGCGAGATTGTTGGCGAGTGCGGCGGTGTGAATCGTGGCGGAAAGGGGGCGAGGCATGGGAGATTTTCGTAAAGACGCTTTCGAATCAGGAGCTTACAGTGCGTTTTCAGCACCTGGAAGGCCGGGCGCGCCGGGCCGTCAAGGAATCTGCTAGTCCGAACCCAGCTATTTTCATGATATAAAGCCCTGCGCACAACCCATTTCGAACGTAATAAGCCCGGATGCCTCCCACCCGTCCGGGGCGGACGGACCGCAGCGAGGACAGCATCGCATCAGATGAAAAAAGGCTTTTACACCATCATGGCCGCGCAGTTTTTTTCGTCGTTGGCCGACAATGCGCTCCTGATCGCTGCAATTGCACTGCTGAAAGATCTCCAGGCCCCGAACTGGATGACGCCGCTGCTCAAGCTGTTCTTTGTCCTTTCCTACGTTGTTCTGGCCGCTTTCGTCGGCGCCTTCGCCGATTCGCGCCCCAAGGGCCGCGTGATGTTCATCACGAACACGATCAAGGTAATCGGCTGCGCCACGATGCTGGCCGGTACGCATCCGCTATTCGCTTACGGCGTGGTCGGCTTTGGCGCTGCGGCCTATTCGCCGGCCAAGTACGGAATCTTGACTGAATTACTTCCGCCGGAGCGGCTGGTCGCTGCAAATGGCTGGATCGAGGGCACGACAGTCGGCTCGATCATCCTCGGCACGGTTTTGGGCGGCGCGCTCATCAGTCCTCACATCGCCTCGCACGTCATCAAACATACGCCCGCCTGGGTCAATACCCCCGCCGAAGCCGCGATGCTTGTGATCATGGCCATCTATGTCATCGCCGCCCTCTTCAATCTGCGCATTCCCGACACCGGCGCCCGCTATCCGCGCCAGGAACACGGCCCCATCCGTCTCATCACCGATTTCGCCGACTGCTTCCAGATCCTCTGGCGCGACAAGCTCGGACAGATCTCTCTCGCCGTCACGACGCTCTTTTGGGGCGCGGGCGCCACGCTCCAGTTCATCGTGCTCAAGTGGGCCGAGGTATCGCTCGGCATGTCGCTCTCGGAAGGCGCGATCCTGCAGGCGGTCGTCGCCGCGGGCGTCGCCGTGGGAGCGGTGATCGCCGCCGCGCGCGTGCCGCTCAAGAAGTCGCTTTCCGTGCTGCCCGTCGGCATCATCATGGGCATCGCCGTCATGCTCATGGCCTTCTACACGCGCAACCTGTTTCCGCCGCACTGGGGCCTGCGTCTCGGCCATCTGCACGTCTCCGGCTACCTGCTGTTCGCCTATCTCTTCCTGATGGTCGTCGGCGGCCTCTCGGGCTATTTCGTCGTACCGATGAATGCGCTCCTGCAGCACCGCGGCCACGTCCTGCTTTCCGCGGGTCACTCCATCGCCGTGCAGAATTTCAACGAGAACCTTTCGGTGCTCGTCATGCTCTGCCTCTATGCCGTGCTCGTCTGGCTCGACGTGCCAGTGACCATCGTGATCGTGCTGTTCGGCACCTTCGTCTGTCTCATGATGTGGCTCGTGATGCGCCGCCACCAGGCCAATCAGCGCGCGTTCGACTCGGTCGCGCTGATCGGCGAAAATCACGGGCACTGACTGCCCTGATTCATCCATTCCGTGCGTGCGCCACGCGGCGCGCGCCGTGCCCGTCTTTCACGCTGCCATGACCTCATCGATTCCCAACGTCCTCACGATCGCCGGCTCCGATTCGGGCGGCGGCGCAGGCATCCAGGCCGACCTCAAGGCGTTCTCGGCGCTCGGCGCGTATGGCGCAAGCGTCATCACCGCGCTCACCGCGCAGAACACGCGCGGCGTCACGGCCATCCACGCGCCCGATCCGGCATTCGTCACGGCGCAACTCGACGCCGTCTTCGAGGACATCCGCATCGACGCCGTGAAGATCGGCATGCTGGCCAACGCGCCCATCGTGCGCGCCGTGGCCGACGCGCTGCGCCGCCATCGGCCGGAGCGCGTCGTGCTCGACACGGTCATGATCTCGAAGAGCAACCATGCACTGCTAGCGCCCGAAGCCGTGGCGGCACTGCGCGAGGCATTGCTGCCGCTCGCGGGCGTCGTCACGCCGAACCTGCCCGAAGCCGCGGCGCTGCTCGGCACCGCACCGGCCGCCGACGAGACCGCGATGGTCGAGCAAGGCGAGGCCCTGCGCGCGCTCGGCGCGCAAGCGGTGCTCATGAAGGGCGGCCATCTGGGCGGCGCGGACAGCCCCGACTGGCTCATCGAGGAAAACGGCACGCTGCGCCTGGCCGGCCGGCGCGTGCCGGTGACCAATACGCACGGCACCGGCTGCACGCTGTCTTCCGCAATCGCGGCCTTGTGGCCGCAGCGCGCGAGCCTCGCCGAGGCCGTCGCGGACGCCAAGCAATACCTCACAGGCGCGCTCGAAGCGAGCGAACGCCTCGACGTCGGGCATGGCGTCGGGCCCGTGCATCACTTCCATCGCTGGTGGTGAGCGGCGGCGCGCGATGCGCCGCCCGTCAATCGTCAATCGCGCGCGAAGGCTTGCGCGCGCGCCGGCCAGTCGTCGGGGACGATGAAACCGCGCGACTGCTCGGCATAGCCGGCCGCACCGTTGGCGGCAAATGCAACGACCATCACTGGTTCGTCGCGACGGAGTACGTGATCGAACAGGACGTCGGGATCGACAGGCGGCGCAACGGCGCCCGGACCACTCGGACCGCCAGCCGCCGTACCCTCTACCGGCGTCTCGCCAGCCCCTTCTACCGCCCCTGCCCGCCGCACATCGAGCCGCCTTGGCGCAAGCCACGCGAGGCGCGGCAACTCGCTCCAGCCGGCGGCGCGCTGTTGTGCTGCGAATGCCGGCCAGTCCGAACGCGTGACCCACCAGCCGCGCGCATGGTCCGGCGCGAGTTCGGGCGGTTCGCCCTGCACGACCTGCGCGCCCGCACCTTCACGGTAGAAGAGCCAGCCCTTCACGAACATCTGCGCTAGCCAGGGCCCCGCGTAGCCGAGCGACGCGAATTCCTCGCTGGCGCTAAGCCGCATCTGACGGTTCACGAGGTGCGCGCGTTTGCGGTCGAAGCGATCGCGCAGATTGGGGCCGACGAAATCCGCAAGCATGGCATCGGGGCCGCCTGCGTGCAGGTAGCACTTGACCGCCAGTTCCCAGTGCAGCCGCCTTCCCTCCGAACTCTCGAGGAGAAAGTCGCACTCGCCGAGCGTGCGCCCCGCTTGTCGCAGCGGCACGCTTGCCGCAACGAGCCGCGCCGCCGGGCCGAATGCCAGGAACCAGCCGAGCAAGGCCTCGGCATAGCGGCCAAGACGCGTGAGATGGGCGCGCTCGAGCGCATCGCGCAACGGCGCCGGATCGCGGTCGAGCCGGGAGAGCCAGCGCGCCGCCGCGAGCGCCTCGTCGGCATGCGCCCACGGCGTGGCAAGCGGTGCGAGCGGAAGCTGTTCGCGCAGTAAACCGGGACTAAAGAGCAGCCACGCAAGATCGCGCACTGCTGGATCGGTCAGCCCGTCGAGACGGCCGGCGACGATGCTGCCGGGGTCGTCCGCGAGCGGCGAAACGTTCACTGGCCGCCGCCGGCCGCGCGCCAGGTGTCGCGCGCGAGGCAGAGATCGGCCCACGCCTTCGACTTGTCCTGCAGGCTGCGCAGCAGATACGCGGGGTGGTAGGTCACGATCACGGGCACGCCTTCGTACTCGTGCACGCGCCCGCGCATCGAAGCGATACTGCCCTCGGACTTCAGCAGGCTCTGCGCGGCGAAGCGGCCCATGGCGATGATGATCTTCGGCTTGACGAGCGCGACCTGACGCTTGAGGTAAGGCTCGCAGCGCGCGACTTCGTCCGGTTCCGGATTGCGGTTGCCGGGCGGGCGGCACTTGAGCACGTTCGCGATATAGACGTTCTCGACGCGCGAGAGCGCAAGCGCGCGCAGCATGTTGTCGAGCAGCTTGCCCGCCTGCCCCACGAACGGCTCGCCCTGACGGTCCTCGTTCTCGCCCGGCGCTTCGCCGATCACCATCCAGTCCGCTTCGCGATTGCCGACGCCGAACACCGTGTTCGTGCGCTTCTCGCACAGCCGGCAGCGCGTGCAGCCGGCGACGCGCTCGGCCAGGCTGTCCCAGTCCAGCGTCGCCACGTCATTGCCAGGTGCGGGTGGCCGGGCAGACGGCTCGGCCGATACGGGCGCGGCGTCGAACCAGGCGAAGTCGTCCTCGGTGAGCGGCGGCGGCTCGTCGGGCGCCTGTGCGGCTCGCGCGGCGTGTGTGTCGGCGGACTGCGCGGCCGGTTCGCGAGCCTCGACAGCGGAATCCCGCGGCGACACGGGATCCGGTATGCGGACTTCGGGCCGTGCGGGCGCAGCGACGTCCGACTCCACCGCGGCGAGCGGTTCGGGCGCCGTTTCCGGCTGCGCAGGCACGACAGCCGTCCCGGTGACCTGAGACAACGGCGTTTCGCCGCTGGCCGGCGCCGTCTCGCCGGGCGTCGTCCGCGCCCCTTTGCTCACCCAGCGCGGCGACAATCCCAACTCTGCCAGCGCGAACTCATCGAGCGCCATCCGCGCCCTCCTCTGCAAAAGAAAAACGCATCACGATCGCGTCCTCGCGGGTGTGATGCCGCGCCGGATAGTAGTTCTTGCGGCGCCCGATGGTCACGAAGCCGAATTGCTCGTAGAGGCGTATCGCCCGATAGTTCGAAGGCCGCACTTCGAGCAGCAGCCCTTCCAGCCGTTCCGCATGCGCCATCCGCACGGCCTCGCGCAGGAGCGTGAGCCCGGCACCGGCTCCCTGCGCGGCGGGCGCAACACACAGATTCAGCAGATGCATCTCGTCCACCACCGGCATCAGGACGCAATAGCCGATCAGCGTGCCAGTCACGTGGCGCATGCACACGCCGAAATAGCCGTTGCGCAGGGAATCTTCGAAGTTGCCGCGCGACCACGGAAACTCGTAAGCGGACTTTTCGATGACGGCGACCTCGTCGAGATCGCTCTCGGTCATCGGCGACAGGTAGCGGTCGGTCATCAGCACACCGCTCATCGACTGCCCTCGCCCGACGCCTTGGCGGCGAGCCGCTCGGCCGTGGTCTGCGCGACCTTGTTGCGGACGTATTCAGGCGCCGCTTCGTCGGCGCGCAGCGTGCGGCCCGCGCGAAACGCGCGCAGCGCGGCGTGCGCGAGCGGCAGCGCGTGGGGCAGCGCCTCGGCGTCGATCGAGCGGGCCGCGGCGGCGGCCGGAAGGCGCGTACCGAACGCCGCCGCGGCGTTGCCCGCCAGCGTGAACGGCGCGGCGGGCGTGGCGATGCGCTCCGGTGCGTCGAGCGACGCGGGCTGCAGCATACGCCAGTCGCTCGCCGCCGCGTCCCACTCGTATTCGGCCCAGTAGGCCTCGTCCATGCGCGCGTCGAGCACGGCGAGCACGCGCGTTGCCGCGGGATCGTGCAGCCGCGCGCGCTCGGCGCAGACAAGCAGCGTACCCACGGGCACCACGGGAATGTCGAGCCCGAATGCGAGCCCCTGCGCGACGCCCGTCGCCGTGCGCAGCCCCGTGAACGAGCCGGGGCCCGAGCCGAAGGCGATCGCATCGCAGTCCGCGAGCGTGAGTCCGGCTTCGGCCAGCACTTCGCCGATCGCCGGCAAAAGGCGCGTACTGGACACGGCGCCTGTGGCCTCGTGGCGCACCCACACGGCCACTTCGGCGCAAGGATCGGAAAGGCGGTTGCCGTCGCCAGGGGCCACGGCGTGCAACAGCGCGACCGAGCAGAATTCGGTCGAGGTATCGAGGGCAAGCAGCACGATGTCGGTCATGACCGCTATTGTAATGCCGCGCCCCCGGCTCTCCCAGGCCGGGCACGATCCGTGCGAACGAAGTGCGACCCGCCGCCGGCGATCGCGAGGCCTCGACCGCAGTTCCTGCCGATCTCTGGAGGAATCGCTCCAGCCGCCTGCCAGTATGCACTGCTACCATCGGCGCGCGGTTCCCGTTAAAAAATCAGTGGAGGAAAAAACAATGAGCGACATGACGGACGTAGGCGCCCGTTTCGAGCAGGCCCAGACCGACGTGCAGCAACTGCCGGAACGCCCCGGCAATCTGACGCTGCTGCGTCTCTATGCGCTTTTCAAGCAGGCGACCGACGGCGATGTCCACGGCGACAAGCCCGGCTTCACCGACATCGTCGGCAAATACAAATACGAAGCCTGGGCCGCGCTGCAAGGCACGGCACAGGACGTCGCGAAAGCGCAGTACGCCGAACTCGTCGAATCCCTCAAGAACGGCACGGCGAGCTAAGAACCGCGAGAGGCAGCGCGCCACGGCCGGCGAGCCGCTTGCCACCGTTCATCGGTGCGCGCAAGCCCCCTCGCGTATACGGCTCTGGCGCAGCGCAACAAAATCCGCTATAATGCGCGCTGCGCTGTGTTTTGCGCCCCTCAGCCCCGCTGAGGCAGGCCAACAAAGCGCCTCGTAGCGTTAAGCTCCAATCCAGTTTAGAACCTGTCCCCTCCTGCCTTGGCCTCTTCCATATAGAGGTCGTCATGTATCAGGCTGGCGGCAAACCAATTTCGGTGCGCCGCATTCGAAACAGCTTCTAACGAAAATCCGCCGCAGTGGTGGATTGCCCCCGTTTTTCGATTTGTTCGCAAAATCCGACGACTTGGGTATGCCGATTGGCGCCGACGTTCTATTTCCTGTTTCACCAAGGATTTTCATGACTTCGAGCATTACCCAAAGCCCTCTCGACGCAATCGCCAACGAAGCACTCGGTCTCGACGCCGCTGACGCGCCCGCGCAAGCCGCCGACACCCCCGAGGGCCCGACGTTCGCGTCGCTCGGCCTGTCGCCGGAGATCGTCTCCGCGCTGACGGCGGCGGGCTACAAAGCGCCGACGCCGGTGCAGCAACGCGCCATCCCCGCGGCCATCGCCGGCCGCGATCTGCTGGTTTCGAGCCCGACCGGTTCGGGCAAGACCGCCGCCTTCATGCTGCCCGCGATCGAGCGCTTTGCGCAGATCCAGAAGGCCCAGGCCGCCCAGCCGCGCGAGCCGCGCCCGCAAGGTCAACAAGGCGAAGGCGATCGCCGCCAGCGCCGTCCGCAACCGGTCGCGCGCCCCGGTCTCCTCGTCCTCACGCCGACGCGTGAACTCGCCATGCAGGTGACCACGGCCGCCTCGACCTACGGCAAGCATCTGCGCCGCCTGCGCACCGTGAGCATTCTCGGCGGCGTGGCCTACGGCCAGCAGCTCATGCTGCTCGCCAAGAACCCCGAGATCCTCGTCGCGACGCCCGGCCGTCTGCTCGATCACCTCGAGCGCGGCCGCATCGACCTCTCGGAACTGAAGATGCTCGTCCTCGACGAAGCCGACCGCATGCTGGACATGGGCTTCATCGACGACATCGAGACCATCGTCGCCGCCACGCCCGCGTCGCGCCAGACCATGCTGTTCTCGGCCACGCTCGACGGCAAGATCGCCTCGATCACGGGCCGTCTGCTGAAGGATCCGGAGCGTATCGAGATCGTGCGCAAGGTCGAAGCGAATTCGAACATCGCGCAGACCGTGCATTACGTCGACGACCGCGACCACAAGGATCGCCTGCTCGACCATCTGCTGCGCGCCGAGGGCCTGGACCAGGCTATCGTGTTCACAGCGACCAAGATGGACGCCGACCAACTGGCCGGCAAACTCGCCGACGCGGGCTTCGAAACCGCCGCGCTGCACGGCGACCTGCCGCAAGGCGCGCGTAACCGCACGATCCGTGCGCTGCGCGAGCGCCGCGTGCGCGTGCTCGTGGCAACCGACGTCGCGGCGCGCGGCATCGACATCCCCGGCATCACGCACGTCTTCAACTACGACCTGCCGAAGTTCGCCGAAGACTACGTGCACCGTATCGGCCGTACGGGCCGCGCGGGCCGTTCGGGCGTGGCAGTGAGCCTCGTGCATCATGCCGAGCAAGGCGCGCTCAAGCGCATCGAACGCTTCGTGCGTTCGCCGCTGCCCGTCAACGTGATCGAAGGGTTCGAGCCGCGCAAGGCGCCGCCGGCCAATCGCGGCTTTGGCGGCCGTGGCCGTCCGGGCGGCAACGGCGGCGGTAACGGCCGGCGCTTCGGCAACGGCGGCAAGCCGGGCGGCGGCTATGGCAGCCGCGGCAACGGTGGCCAGGGCGGCAACGGCGGTGGCTGGCAAGGCAAGTCCGAAGGCTCGCGTGGCGGCTATGGCGGCCAGTCGCGGGACGGCGGCTATGGTGCGCGTGACGGCCAGGGCGCCTCGCGCGGCGAAGGCGGCAACCGCGGCGGCTACGGCCAGCCGCGTGGCGACGGCTACGGCCGCTCGCGCGAAGGCTATGGCGCGCGCCGCAACGACGGTCCGCGTGGCGCCCGTCGCGATAGCTGATTTCCGCCTGATCCGCAGGTGCCGCCTCGGCGCACCTGGATAGTGATCTACAAAAGGCCGGTGCTTCGTCACCGGTCTTTTTTTGCCTCCGCACAGATTTCATAATGCGGAAAAATTTTTTGCGTCGTAAAAAATCGTGCTGCGTGGCACAACAACACGCATTGCAATATGGAAAACCGCGTTTTTCATCGTGAAACACAAAGCATAAGAAATTGATTTTATTGAAATAAAAAACACGGAAAAAGCTGCTTGAGCGCCTGTCCCAGCGGGACCGATTTGCCTAGACTCTTATATAAGACTTCACGAAACGAAGCGCCCGAAACCACCTCAGGCGCTCGCCCCGAAGAAGTCGCCGACTTTCAGCGGTTCTACCAATCAGGCAAACGAAGGAGTTCATCATGTCGACCCGTCAGGAACAAGCAAAGCAACTTCAACAGCAATGGGAAACCGATCCGCGCTGGAACGGCATCAAGCGCAACTACACGGCTGAAGACGTGGTGCGCCTGCGCGGCTCGATCCAGCCCGAGCACACGCTCGCAAAGAACGGCGCGGAGAAGCTCTGGAAAGGCGTGAACACCGAGCCGTTCATCAACGCGCTCGGCGCGCTCACGGGCAACCAGGCCATGCAGCAGGTCAAGGCCGGCCTCAAGGCCATCTATCTCTCGGGCTGGCAAGTCGCGGGCGACGCCAACCTCGCGGGCGAAATGTACCCGGACCAGTCGCTCTACCCGGCCAACTCGGTGCCGCAAGTGGTCAAGCGCATCAACAACACGCTCACGCGCGCCGACCAGATCCAGTGGTCGGAAGGCAAGAACCCGGGCGACGAAGGCTACACCGACTTCTTCCAGCCGATCGTGGCCGACGCTGAAGCGGGCTTCGGCGGCGTGCTGAACGCGTTCGAACTGATGAAGGCGATGATCGAAGCAGGCGCCGCGGGCGTGCACTTCGAAGACCAGCTCGCTTCGGTGAAGAAGTGCGGCCATATGGGCGGCAAGGTGCTCGTGCCGACGCGCGAGAACATCGCCAAACTGACGGCCGCGCGCCTCGCCGCCGACGTCTGCGGCGTGCCGACCGTGCTGCTCGCCCGCACCGACGCGGAGGCCGCCGACCTCGTCACGTCCGACATCGACGACAACGACAAGCCGTTCCTCACGGGCGAGCGCACGGTGGAAGGCTTCTTCCGCACGCGCAATGGCCTCGAGCAGTCGATCTCGCGCGGTCTCGCCTATGCGCCGTACGCCGACATGATCTGGTGCGAAACCGGCAAGCCCGATCTCGAGTTCGCGAAGAAGTTCGCGGAAGCGATCCACAAGCAGTTCCCGGGCAAGCTGCTCTCGTACAACTGCTCGCCGTCGTTCAACTGGAAGAAGAACCTCGACGATGCGACGATCGCCAAGTTCCAGCGCGAGCTGGGCTCGATGGGCTACAAGTTCCAGTTCATCACGCTCGCGGGCTTCCACTCGCTGAACTACTCGATGTTCAACCTCGCGCACGGCTATGCGCGCCAGAACATGAGCGCATTCGTCGAACTGCAGCAGGCCGAGTTCGCCGCGGCCGAAAAGGGCTTCACCGCCGTCAAGCACCAGCGCGAAGTGGGCACGGGCTACTTCGACGCCGTCACGCAGACGGTCGAACGCGAAGCCTCGACGACCGCCCTGCACGGTTCGACGGAAGACGAGCAGTTCTTCGACAAGAAGGTGGCGTAAGACCACCCGCAGCAGCAGCGCCGCGGCCGGCATGCGCGTCCCTGGCGGGGCTCGCCGGCCGCCGGCGCCTGTGGGGTTGCCATTGCAGTTGTCCACGGTTGCCTGCCGCAGTTGCCCACCACGGTGACGCACATCTGCCAGACCGGCACGCGCCGGTCGGCGCTGCGCAACGTGCAATCCATCGGGAGAAGAGGCAAGAGGCCGCGCGCGGCCGGACACGATCCGGCCCGCTCCGTTATCCGGCCACCCGCCGGAGCGAGCGGTCTCGCTACCGAAGAAGGCGACAAGCCGACGACAACTTAGCCAGCCACGGAAGGCGCATGGGCATCCGCCGTGCATGCTCATGCGCCGACTGCGGTTCGGGCTTCCGACGTATATGCAGACGCGCCTCGCGGCGATGCCGTCAGTCCTGGCCCCAGTACCCCGGATGACCGTACGTATGCTTGAGAAAGTCGAGAAAGAGACGCACGCGCAACGGCAGATGGCGGCGCTGCGGAAATACCGCATGAATACCGATGGGCGGCGCCGCGAACGCGTCGAGCACGCTGACGAGCCGGCCTGCCGCAATGTCCTCGCCGACTTCCCACCAGGAGCGCCACGCCAGCCCGTGTCCGTCGAGACACCATTCGTGCAGCACGGCGCCGTCCGAGCATTCCATCGTGCCCGCCACGCGGATCGACACCACCTTGTCGTCCTGCTGGAAGGTCCAGCCGCGCTGCTGGTTCGCGCTGCTCGCGCCGAGCGCGAGGCAGTTGTGGCGCGTGAGATCGGCGAGCGTTTCGGGCGCGCCCCGGCGCGAAAGGTATTCGGGCGCCGCCACGCACACGCGGCGGTTCTCGCCGAGCTTGAGCGAGACGAGCGACGAGTCGGGCAGCTCGCCCAGACGCACGGCGCAGTCGAAGCCTTCGTTGACGAGATCGACGAGACGATCGGAAAGATCGAGCGTGATCGAAACGTCTGGATGCGCGACCGTAAACGCCGGCACGAGCTGCGCGACATGCCGGCGCCCGAAGCCCGCCGGCGCCGACACGCGCAGATGCCCGCTCGCCTTCACCCCGCCCGCCGACACGCTCGCTTCCGCATTCTGCATATCATGGATGATCCGCTGGCAGTCCTCGAGGAACGCCGAGCCTTCGAAGGTGAGCGTGATGCGACGCGTGGTGCGCACAAAGAGCTTCACGCCAAGTCGCTCTTCGAGCGCGTCAATGCGGCGCCCGATGATGGCGGGTGCGACCCCCTCGGCCTGGGCGGCGGAGGAAAGACTGCCTTTGGCCGCCACGGCGACGAAGGTCTCGATCTGTTTGAAGCGGTCCATGCAGAAGAACGTGGAGAAATGACTGCAAAAATCGTGGGCAAAGATCACGTAGATCGTCAGATTAGGTGGGTAAAAGTAAAAGATCAAGTGATCAATGCCTCCTTTTTCAGTGATGTAACTCACGAATACAATTCATCCCGACCTCTGAAGATGGAGTGCAAGGCGATGTCGGCCACAACGGCACAAAGCGCGGCACAAAACGCGGCACAAGGCGCAACACAAGGCGCCGCGAGATTTCCCAAGGCAGTGATATTCGACGCGTACGGCACGTTGTTCGACGTGCATTCGGTCGTCGCCGCCGCGGAGCAGATGTTCCCCGGCCACGGCGATGCGCTCTCGCAGCTCTGGCGCCTCAAGCAGATCGAATACACGCAACTGCGCACCCTCTCCGACCCGGCCGGCGCGCGCTACCGCCCGTTCTGGGACATCACGCTCGACGCGCTGCGCTACGCGGCGCGGCGCCTGAATCTCGCGTTGACGGGCGCGGCCGAGAAGCGCCTGATGGACGAGTACGCGTGCCTCTCCGCGTTTCCCGACGCGCTGCCCGTATTGCGGCGTCTGCGCAAGATGCACGAAGGGCGCGACGACGGCGCGCGCCCCGGCCTCGCCATCCTCTCGAACGGCAATCCGCAGATGCTCGACATCGCCGTGAAGAGCGCGGGCATGAACGGCCTCTTCGATCACGTCCTCTCCGTCGATGCGGTGCGCGCGTACAAGCCCGCCGCCGCGGCCTACGCGCTCGGCACGGCCGCATTCGGCGCGGTGCCGCGCGACATCGTGTTCGTCTCGTCGAACGGCTGGGACGTCGCGGGCGCCGGCTGGTTCGGCTGCACGACTTTCTGGATCAACCGCCAGCGCCTGCCCGCAGAAGAACTCGGCATCGCGCCCGCTGGAACCGGCGGCGGCATGGCAGAACTTGCCGCTTTTCTCGAAACCGCAGCGCCGCCTGAACGGACCCCGGCCCGAACCCGCCCAAGCCCAGGCGCGTAACGACCCCGGCAGACGCTGCATTCCCCACACCTACACGAACTGACCGACCAAGGAGCAATCATGGCGAACACGTTGCAACTGCCGCAAGGCATGCAGATCCCGGCGGAAATCAAGCCGGGCTTCGAAACGATCCTCACCCCCGAAGCGCTCGAACTCGTCGCGAAGCTGCACCGCGCATTCGAGCCGCGCCGTCAGGAGTTGCTGAAGGCGCGCGCCGAGCGCACGAAGCGTCTCGACGCCGGCGAACGCCCCGACTTCCTCGAGCAAACGAAGTCGATCCGCGAAGGCGACTGGAAGATCGCGGCGCTGCCGAAGGACCTCGAATGCCGCCGCGTGGAAATCACGGGCCCGGTCGAGCGCAAGATGATCATCAATGCGCTCAATTCCGGTGCGGACTCCTACATGACCGACTTCGAGGATTCGAACGCGCCGAGCTGGGACAACCAGATCACCGGCCAGATCAACCTCAAGGACGCGGTGCGCCGCACGATTTCGCTCGAACAGAACGGCAAGCGCTACCAGCTCAATGACAAGGTCGCCACGCTGATCGTGCGTCCGCGCGGCTGGCACCTCGACGAAAAGCACGTGACCGTGGACGGCCAGCGCGTCTCCGGCGGCATCTTCGACCTCGCGCTCTATCTCTTCCACAACGCGAAGGAACTGATCGCGCGCGGCAGCGGCCCCTACTTCTATCTGCCGAAGATGGAGAGCCATCTCGAAGCGCGCCTGTGGAACGACATCTTCGTCGTGGCCCAGGAGGCCGTGGGCATTCCGCGCGGTACGATCCGCGCGACGGTGCTGATCGAGACGATCCTCGCGGCGTTCGAAATGGACGAGATCCTCTATGAACTGCGCGAGCACAGCTCGGGCCTGAACGCGGGCCGCTGGGACTACATCTTTTCGGCGATCAAGAAGTTCAAGAACGACAAGGACTTCTGCCTCGCGGACCGCTCGCAGATCACGATGACGGTGCCGTTCATGCGCGCCTACGCGCTCCAGCTCCTCAAGACCTGCCACCGCCGCAACGCGCCGGCGATCGGCGGCATGAGCGCGCTCATCCCGATCAAGAACGATGCGGCCGCAAACGACAAGGCCATGGGCGGCGTGCGTTCGGACAAGCACCGCGACGCGACCGACGGCTATGACGGCGGCTGGGTGGCCCACCCGGGCCTCGTGCCGATCGCGATGGAAGAGTTCGTGAAGGTGCTGGGCGACAAGCCGAACCAGATCGGCAAGCAGCGCGCCGACGTCAACGTGGCGGGCAAGGATCTGCTCGACTTCCGTCCGGAAGCGCCGATCACCGAAGCGGGCCTGCGCAACAACATCAACGTGGGCATCCACTACCTCGGCTCGTGGCTCGACGGCAACGGCTGCGTGCCGATCCACAACCTGATGGAGGACGCCGCGACCGCCGAAATCTCGCGCTCGCAAGTGTGGCAGTGGATCCGCTCGCCGAAGGGCAAGCTCGATGACGGCCGCAAGGTCACGACCGAACTCGTGCGCGAACTGATCCCGCAGGAGCTCGACAAGGTGAAGGCCGTGGTGGGCGGCAATACGAAGCCGTACGACCGCGCCGCGCAGATCTTCGAACAGATGTCGACGTCGGAGAACTTCGTCGACTTCCTGACGCTGCCGCTCTACGAAGAGATCTGATGCTCGCCTGAACGAGCGCTGCTTTGAACGACGAAGGCCCGGTGGACACAAGTCCATCGGGCCTTCGTGCTTTCCGTCCCGAGCCGAACGGCGATTCAGATCGCCAGCGGCTCGCTCGACACGAGCACGCCGTCGATATCGGCGTAGATCCATTCGCCCGTGCGCACGGTCGCGCCCGGCATGCGAACCGGCACGTCGCGCTCGCCGACGCCGCGCCGGAAGCTGCGCTGCGGATGCGTCGCCAGCGCGACGATGCCCACGTGCAGCGCATCGAGCTCGAGCGTGTCGCGCACGCAGCCGTTGACCACGACGCCCGCCCAGCCGTTGTCCTGCGCCAGCTCGCCGAGCTTGCCGCCCACGAGGGCGCAGCGCAGGCTGCCGCCACCGTCCACGACGAGCACGCGGCCCTCGCCCGGCGTCTCGAGCGTGGCGCGCACGAGCGAGTTGTCCTCGAAAACCTTGAGCGTGAGCGCCGGGCCGCTGAAGTGCGGTGCAAGGCCGAACCAGCGGAACACGGGATCGAAGACGCGCAGCGTGCCGGCTGCAAGCCGGTCTTCGTGCGCGTCGCAAAGGTCGGCGGTGGCGAATGTCATGATTGATGTCTCCCTCGTGCGCTGACGAACCGGCAGCATTATGCCTGTCCATAAAGCGATACGCGCGCGCGTCGCCCCTTCCGCCCCGAGACCGCGCAGCAACCGCGCCGGGTTGCGCCTACAATGACCGCGAGCCGTCAACGCCGCGATCCTCCATGCCTCTCGCCCTGCTGCCGCCCGCGGAATTCGCCGATATCCCGCCCGAGTTCGAGCCCACGTCCGGGCATCCCGTCCGTGTGCGCTCGCGGCCCATGGCGGCCGGCGTGCGCATCGCCCTGCACACGCATGCCTGGGCGCAGCTCGCGTACGCGTCGCGAGGCGTGCTGCGCATGACGACGCCTGGCACTACGTGGATGGTGCCGCCCTCGCGGGCGATCTGGATTCCTCCCTATGTGACGCATGAAGTGGCGATCGTCGAAGACGCGTTCCTGCGCACGCTCTACGTGGACCAGTCGGTGATCCCGCCGGGGCTCGGCGACTGCCGCGTGGTCGAGGTATCGGGCCTGCTGCGCGAAACGATCGCCGCGCTCGATGAACGCGGCATCGGCGGCGCCCGCGAGCGCCTCCTCGCTTCGCTCGCGCTCGACGAAATCACACGCTCGGCACCGCTGCCGCTTGCGGTGCCCATGCCCGACGAGAAGCGCCTGCGCTCGCTCTGCGAGGCGCTACTGGCCGATCCCGCAAATCCCGGTTCGCTCGAATACTGGGCCGAGCACGTTGGCGCCAGCACGCGCACAATCGCGCGGCTCTTCCGGCAGGAACTGGGCGTGAGCTTTTCGCAATGGCGTCAGCAGGCGATACTCGCGCGCGCGATTCCGCTGCTCAATCAGGGGCGGCCGATGGCGGTCGTCGCACAGGAACTCGGCTATCAAAGTCAGAGCGCATTTTCGGCCATGTTCCGACGCGCTTTCGGCGAGAGTCCGCGCGCGTTCATCGGGCGCGGTGCAGATGATCGCGAAAGCGGCCCGAGCGAAGAGTCTGCATTGAGCGAAGTGAACGAGGCGCTACGCGAAAGCGCCCAGGATTTGCCGAAGTAAGGTGATGTGACAGAGTGCGTGCAAGGCCGGCGGCCTTACACGGAGCGCGTCATGTGCCGTATCGATCCCAGTCTCGCCAGCCTCGGCCCGGCTACGCGATAACCCATGCGCAAGTAGAGCCGCGCCGCGGGGTTATCGACGAATACGCGCAGTTGCAATTCGCGCAGGCCGCGCTCGCGCGCCCAGCGATGGGACATGTCGAGCAGGAAAGTCCCGGCGCCGTGGCCGCGATAGCCCTCGGCGATCTGCACGTCGCGGATATGCAGCGAATCGCCCTCTTCGGTCACGCGCAGCACGCCGATCGCATGGCCGTCGAGTTCGAGAATGAAATTCTCCGACTCGCGGTAACTGGCGAGAAAAAGATCGCCGCGCCAGACCAGATGATGACGCTGATAATAGCCGCCCATGTTGTTGCGCGTGAGGGCCTCGGCGAACTCGAAGTCCTCCATGGACGCATGACGCAACTGGAAGCGCGATGGAATGTCGTTCGGAGCGAACATGGGGGGCGGCTGGCGCACGAGCGGAAGTCCCGACTACGCTACGATAGCGCGAGCGTAGCGGCAATGGCAGTTTGTCCGTATGGCGAAGGCCCGAGAGGCCTCGCGAAGCCAAAGAGCAGACAAGAAAAAAGCCCGCTGGAAATTCCAGCGGGCTTCGTTCATCTGGCGGAGCGGACGGGACTCGAACCCGCGACCCCCGGCGTGACAGGCCGGTATTCTAACCGACTGAACTACCGCTCCAGTCCTGCTTGCACCGGCGGGCGTCGGTCGATTCCCGCTGGCGGCGTCGCCACACTGCTTTGGCGCCGCGGTTGTCTTTGGCGTCCCCTAGGGGATTCGAACCCCTGTACTCACCGTGAAAGGGTGATGTCCTAGGCCTCTAGACGAAGGGGACACACAGGCTTACGCCTTAACTACTTTAACTAAAAAGCCCGCTCAAGTTATAGCCTGAACGGGCTTCATCTGGCGGAGCGGACGGGACTCGAACCCGCGACCCCCGGCGTGACAGGCCGGTATTCTAACCGACTGAACTACCGCTCCAGTTCGACATAGACAGATGGGCGTCGGCTGATTCCCAACTGCTGCCTCGCCAATCTCATTGACGACGCTCATGTCTGGCGTCCCCTAGGGGATTCGAACCCCTGTACTCACCGTGAAAGGGTGATGTCCTAGGCCTCTAGACGAAGGGGACATAATCTTTTCAGATAATGCCTTGCTACACTTTACTGCGATTCTTGTTTTCGCTTCTTGCTTGTTTCGCCGTTAATTCTACTAAACCGCGCTCACTCAATTGCGAAAAACAAGATTTTAACTTCTTTACTGCCTTTTGTGAAGAATTATTTTCTTCTTCACTGTCGCTTTCGCGAAGAAACTTCTATCTGCTCTGTTGGTGGAGGTAAGCGGGATCGAACCGCTGACCTCTTGCATGCCATGCAAGCGCTCTCCCAGCTGAGCTATACCCCCTTGCAGAACAGAAGCGAGATTATAAACAGCAAACTCGCCTTTGTAAAGAGCCCCTGGATCGTTTTCTGCAACCTTATTTCACGCTACGTTAAACCACATGAAATTTCGTTGCCGGATCCATCGGCTCCTGCGTGAGCGTTACCGCTTTCTCGCGCACCGTTTTCAACGGAGCCCGAATACTACCGGATCCCTTACCCCGGCGCTAGTGCCGGGGTAAAAAATCTTCAGGGGGATCACACCGCCTTCGCGAGGCCCTGCTCGATGCGATTCACGACCACGTCGCGGCCGAACAGCGCGAGTACCGCGTCGATAGCCGGCGTGTGCGTCGTGCCCGCCACGAAGAGGCGCACCGGCATGGCAAGCTGCGGCATCTTCAGCTTGTGCGCCGCGAGCGTCGCCTTGAGCGCGGCCGAGATACCTTCCTTCGACCACTCCGCACCCTTGAATGCGGTGGCAAGTTCGGCAAGCGCGGGGCGCACGGCTTCGGTCACGTGCTGTGCGAGCGCGGCGGCTTCGGGCTGCGGCTCGCGATAGAAGATCTGCGCGCTTTCGGCAATCTCCTTGATCGTATTCGCGCGATCCTTGTAGAGCGCGATCACGCCGTCGAGCGACGGACCCTTCGCGAGCGCTGCGTCGTCGACGCCGAGCGCGGCGAAAAACGGCTTCGCGAGCGACGCAAGACGTGCGTTGTCCGCTTCCTTCAGATAGTGGTTGTTGAGCCAGTCGAGCCTGGCCTGGTCGTACTGCGCCGGCGACTTGCCGAGATGCTCCAGATCGAACCACTCGACGAACTGCTCGCGCGAGAACACTTCGGCATCGCCGTGCGACCAGCCAAGACGCGCGAGATAGTTCAGCACCGCTTCCGGCAGATAGCCTGCGTCGCGATAGCCCATCACGCTCGTCGCGCCATGGCGCTTGCTCATCTTTTCGCCCTGCTCGTTCAGCACGGTCGGCAGGTGTGCGTACACGGGCGGCTCGCCGCCCAGCGCGCGCAGGATGTTGATCTGGCGCGGCGTGTTGTTCACGTGGTCGTCGCCGCGAATCACGTGCGTGATCTTCATGTCGAGATCGTCCACCACGACGCAGAAGTTATACGTCGGCGTGCCGTCCGGGCGCGCGATGACGAGGTCGTCGAGCTCTTCGTTCGAGATCTCCACGCGGCCCTTCACGGCGTCGTCCCATGCGACCACGCCCGTCAGCGGATTGCGGAAACGCAGCACGGGCTGCACGCCGGCCGGCGGCGTCGGCAGGACCTTGCCTGGCTCCGGGCGCCACGTGCCGTCGTAACGCGGCTTTTCGCCCGCCTCACGCTGACGCTCGCGCAATGCGTCGAGCTCTTCGGTCGACATGTAGCACGGGTACACGAGGCCTTGCTCGCTCATTTGCGCGAGCACTTCGCGGTAACGGTCCATGCGCTGCATCTGGTAGAACGGACCTTCGTCGAAATCGAGACCGAGCCACTGCATGCCTTCGAGGATGGCGTCCACCGCTTCGGACGTCGAGCGCTCGACGTCGGTGTCCTCGATCCGCAGCACGAACACCCCTTCGTTGCGGCGCGCGAACGCCCAGGGATACAGCGCAGAGCGGATGTTGCCGAGGTGGATGAAGCCAGTCGGGCTCGGCGCAAAGCGGGTACGGACGACAGTCGTGGTCATGGGCGATTACTCGAAAGCGATGCCGCCGGGCGACGCGCGCTTGGCGACGGGCGGCAGAAGGTTCGCGGCCTCGCGTGCAGCGGCACGCAGCATTGCGACTGCGGAACGCGACGCGGCTCGAACAGGAAAACCGGGAAAAGAGAAACGGGATTATAACCGCCGGACGCGCGTTCGGTCCCGGCAGGCCAGGAGCGGGAGGACGTCCGCACGGTATCGGCGTCGCCACGACCGGACCGCGCCCCAGCCACGAACAAGCGCAAAAAGTGCCGGCGGGCGCTGACACAGAGAGCGACACACGGCGTTACAAGCGCATTGCCAATCCGCGAACGGCTTTGCCTTATGATGTCGGCGCGCTGTATCCGTCGCCCGGCGCCGCATGGAGAACCTCGCTTGAAGCCGCCATTAGAGCCACCATTGAACCCGTCAACCCCCTCTTTGGGCCGCCGCAGCTTTTCGCTGGCCGCGGCCTCCACCCTCCTCGCCGCCTGCACGACCGCAGGCACGGAGACCGCGAAGGTCAGCCCGCCCGCTACGGAGAACCCCACCCCGCCGGCATCCGTCGCGAAACCCCAGCGCACCGTTCGCGTCGGCCTCGCCCTCGGCGGCGGCGCGGCGCGCGGCTTCGCACACATCGGCGTGATCAAGGCGCTGGAAGCCCGCAACATTCAGGTCGACCTCGTCTCGGGAACGAGCGCCGGCTCGGTCGTGGCGGCGCTCTACGCGTCGGGTATGAACGGTTTCGACATCAACAAGCTCGCGCTCACGATGGACGAAGCATCGATCAGCGACTGGGCCATGCCCTTCGCCACGCGGGGCTTCCTGCACGGCGTGGCGCTGCAGAATTATCTGAACACCACGCTGCGCGGCCGGCCGATCGAGAAGATGGCGAGGCCGCTCGGCATCGTCGCCACCGACTTGCACAGCGGCCAGCCAATCCTGTTTCAGCGCGGCAATACCGGCATCGCCGTACGCGCATCGTGCAGCCTGCCGTCGATCTTCGATCCGGTGAAAATCGCGGGCCACGAGTACGTGGACGGCGGGCTCGTGAGCCCCGTGCCGGCGGCCTTCGCGCGCAAAATGGGCGCCGACTTCGTGATTGCCGTGGACATCTCGGCCCGCCCGGAGAGCGCTCCGACAGTGACCCAGTTCGACGTGCTGATGCAGACCTTCACGATCATGGGTCAGTCGATCAAGACCTATGAACTCGACAAGTACGCCGACGTCGTGATCCGACCGAACCTGAATGCGATGTCGGGTAGCGACTTCGGTCAGCGCAATGCGGCGATCCTCGCGGGCGAGGAGGCCGTCGCGAAGATGATGCCGGAGCTGGAGCGCAAGCTGGCCGCCGCGCGCGCCGCGACGGCCTGAGCGATTACGCGGGCGCGGTCGGCCCGCCGCGCCCCACGCAACCTTCGCAACGAAAAAAGCCTGCTTCGAACGAAGCAGGCTTTCTGTCACGACCAGGTAGAGCAACCGGTCGCCAGTTAGCGGTCAGTTGCTGCCGTCGAACTGCACGCTCACGCGCTGCTTGAGGTCCTGCTGCTGTTGCGGCGTAAACGACGTTTCCACACGGCGGGCGCCCGTGAAGCGCTTTTCCCAGTAGCCGTCGTCGAGGTCGTCGACACGGATCGTGCTGCCTGTGGACGGCGAATGCACGAACTTGTTGTCGCCGATATAGATGCCGACATGCGAGAACGTGCGGCGCATCGTATTGAAGAACACGAGATCGCCCGGCTTGAGGTTGCTGAGGCTAACCTTCTCGCCCACGCGACTCATTTCCTCGGCGCGGCGCGGCAGCGAAAGGCCCAGCGTGTCCTGGAAGACGTAGCGCACGAAGCCGCTGCAGTCGAGGCCGGAATCCGGCGTGTTGCCGCCCCAGCGATAGCGCACGCCTATCATGTTGAGGGCGCCCACAACAACGTCCCCTGCCTTGCCGGCCATGCCGGAAAGGAACGACTTGGCGCCGCCGTCGGCCGCAGCCGGGGTCGCCTGAGACGTGGTCTGCGTAGTGGTTTGTACTGCGCTTTGGGCGTCGGCTTGAGCAGTCGCGGAGAGCGCTTGCGGAGCCGGGGAGTTCGCCGTGTTGTTCGGGGAAGAACCCGGCGAAAATGAGGCATTCTGGTTAAAGCTGCTTACTTCGTCGGCGAACGCGCCGGGAGCCGCGGCCATCAGTACGCCGATGAACATCCCGGCGACGACGCGCGTGCAAGCCTGGGTCAAGTATCGGTGCTGCATTGGTCGGTAGAAATTGCCCGCGAATCAGGGGGTTAGTGAAAAGTTTGGACGATACTAGCCAGTAAGTATTTGTGTGTCAAAACAAATAGAAAAATACAATCGCGATACGCACATCATTGGTGAATGTCAGATGACTGTCATCGAGCCAGCGCGGCTTTCAAAAGCTTACGCGTGTAAGGATGCACAGGGTCGTCGAAGACTTTGGCGACATCTCCAGCCTCGACGATGGCGCCGCTCTGCATCACCGCCACGCGGTGCGCCATCGCGCCGATCACCTCGAGATCGTGGCTGATGAACACATAGGCCAGGTTGTACTTGCGTTGCAGTTCCGTCAATAGCCGCAACACCTGTTGCTGGATCGAAACGTCGAGCGCGCTGGTCGGTTCGTCGAGGACAATCACGCGCGGCTCCAGCACGAGCGTGCGGGCAATGGCGATACGCTGGCGCTGCCCGCCCGAAAACTCGTGCGGATACCGCTGCAGCGCCGTGCGGTCGAGCCCGACTTCGCGCAGGGTGGCAACAATGCGTTTTCTGCGCGCCTCGCTGCCAAGGTCCGGCCGGTGCAGCGCGAGCCCCTCGCCGACGATGCGCTCGATGGTCTGCCGCGGCGAAAGCGAACTGAACGGATCCTGAAAGACCACCTGCAGGTGCGAGCGCAACGCGAGCTTGTCGCGCCCCTGATAACTCGCGAGCGGCCTGCCCTGGAACTCGACCTGCCCGCTTCTCGTTCGTTGCAGACCCAACATGGCCAGCGCGAGCGTCGATTTTCCCGATCCCGATTCACCGACGATGCCAAGCGTCTCGCCCTGCCGCACCGAAACGCTCGCGTCATCGACGGCGCGAAACCGCCCCTTGCCCCACCAGCCCCGAAATCCCGGCAGCTTCGTCGCGAAATCGACGGCGACGTCCTTCGCCTCCAGCAGCACCGGCGCGAGTGGCAGCACCGGCAGCACGTTGCGCTCGGGACGACTCGCGATCAGCCGTTGCGTATAGGGGTGCTGCGGCGCCTCGAAGATCTGCTCGACGGTCCCGCTCTCCACGAGCCGGCCCTTCTCCATGACCGCGACTCGCTGGGCAAAGCGGCGCACGAGATTCAGGTCGTGCGTGATGAGCAGGACCGACATGCCGCGGCCGGTCTTCTGTCCCGTCTCTTCACGCTGCAGTTCGAGCAGCAGTTCGACGATCTGGCCGCGGATCGTCACGTCGAGCGCCGTGGTGGGCTCGTCGGCAAGCAGGAGGCGCGGCCGGCACGCGAGCGCCATTGCAATCATCACGCGCTGGCGCTGGCCGCCCGAGAGCTGATGCGGATAACTGCCGATACGCCGGCGCGGCTCGGTGATGCCCGTGCGTTCGAGCAGCCCGACCGCGCGCTCGTACGCCTCCTTCTTCGACACGCCATCGTGCATCTGGATCGTTTCGGCAATCTGCTCGCCTATCGTGTAGAGCGGATTGAGCGCCGTCATCGGCTCCTGGAAGATCATCGCGATGTCGTTGCCACGCAAGCCGCGCATCGCGCGCTCGCCCTTCGCGAGCAGATCCTCGCCGTCGAAGCGGATCGCGCCCGACACCTGCGCGTCGCTCAGCAAGCGCAGGATCGCGAGCGCCGTCACGGTCTTGCCCGAGCCCGACTCGCCCACCAGCGCGACGCGCTCGCCGCGCGCGATCGCGAGCGTCACGTCGTCCACGGCGAGCGTCTCGCCGAAGCGCACGGCAAGGCGCTCGACAGCCAGCAACGGCGCCGCGACATTGTCCGTTGGCGCGCTCATTGGTTGCCTCCCGCCTTCATGGCGTCGGAGATGCGCGTATCGAGCGCGTTGCGCAGCGCGTCGCCCATGAACGTGAGCAGCAGCAGCGTCACCACGAGCACGCCGAAAGTCGAAATGGCAATCCACCACGCGTCGAGATTGCCTTTGCCCTCCGACAGCAGTTCGCCAAGGCTCGGCGTGGGCGGCGGCACGCCCAGCCCCAGAAAGTCGAGGCTCGTGAGCGCGAGTATCGCCCCGCTCATGCGGAACGGCAGGAAGGTAATGACGGGCGTAAGGCTGTTGGGCAGAACGTGGCGCCAGATGATCTGCCAGTTCGAGAGGCCCATCGCGCGCGCGGCGAGCACGTAATCCTGATTGCGATTGCGCAGGAACTCGGCGCGCACGTAGTCGGACAGGCCTATCCAGCCGAACAGCGAGAGCAGCACGATCAGGAGAATGAAACCCGGCTCGAAGATCGAGGCGAAGATGATGAGCAAATAGAGCTCCGGCATCGCGCTCCATATCTCGATGAGCCGCTGCCCTATGATGTCGGTCTTGCCGCCGAAGTAGCCCTGCACCGCGCCCGCCAGCACGCCGAATATCGTGCCGATCGCGGTCAGCACGAGCGCGAATTCCACCGACACGCGAAAGCCGTAAAGCAGGCGCGCGAACAGGTCGCGGCCGCTCTGGTCGGTGCCGAGCCAGTTCTGCCGCGACGGCGGCGCCGGGTTCGGCACCTTCGAAAAATAGTTGAGCGTGTCGTAATAGTACGGGTTCGGCGGATAGATCGCGAAGTTGCCCGGCGCGTCGAAGCGATGGCGGATGTACGGATCGAGGTAGTCGGCCGGCGTCGGGAAATCGCCGCCGAAGGTTGTCTCCGGATACGCCTTGAAAAGCGGGAAATACAGATGTCCGTCGTAACGTACGACGAGCGGTTTGTCGTTGCACCAGAGTGGAGCCGCGAGGCTCGCGGCGAACACGACGACAAATACGACCAGGCTCCAGTAGCCGAGCCGCTGCTGTCGAAAGCGCGCCCACACTCGCCGCGCAGGCGTGGGCGATCTGAAAGCCGCAACGGATTCGGTGCGCAGTTCGGGCTCGGCGCCGGCACGGGCTCGGTTCAAATCAGCGCTCCAGTTGTTCGAATTGGATGCGGGGATCGACCCACACGTAGCACAGGTCGGAAATGAGCTTTGTCAGCAGTCCGATCAATGTGAAGAGATAGAGCGTACCGAGCACGACCGGATAATCGCGCCGCACGACCGACTCGTACGAGAGCAGCCCGAGACCGTCGAGCGAAAAGAGCGTTTCGATCAGCAGGCTGCCCGTGAAGAAGGCGCCGATGAAGGCCGCGGGAAAGCCCACCACGAGCGGCAGCAGCGCGTTGCGAAACACATGCTTCCAGAGCACGGTGCGCTCGGAAAGGCCCTTCGCGCGCGCGGTCAGCACGTACTGCTTGCGGATCTCGTCGAGAAACGCGTTCTTCGTGAGCATGGTCGTCACGGCGAAGCTGCCCACCACGGAGGCCGTGACAGGCAGCGTGATATGCCACAGATAATCGAGAATCTTGTGGCCCCAGGAGAACGTGTCCCAGTCGTCGGACGTGAGGTTACGCAGCGGGAAAATCTGCAGGAAGGTGCCGCCGCCGAACAGCACGAGCAGCAGCACGCCCAGCACGAAGCCCGGAATCGCATAGCCGATCAGGACGATCAGGCTCGTCACGAGGTCGAAACGCGAGCCGTTGCGCACCGCTTTGGCGATGCCCAACGGCACCGATATCAGGTAGGTGAGAAAGAAGGTCCAGAGGCCGATGCTGATCGACACGGGCAGCTTGGAGACGATCAGCGACCACACGCTTTGGTGATGGAAATAGCTCTCTCCAAGGTCGAAGCGCGCGAAGCGGCTCAGCATGAGGACGTAGCGCTGCAGCGGCGGCTTGTCGAAGCCGTAGAGCGCTTTCAGTTGCGCGATCTGCTGCGCGTCCACGCCCGTATGCGCGCGCATGCCGAAGGGCATGCCCTGCTCCGCGCCGCGACGCAACTCGCGCACGGCCTGCTCGACGGGGCCGCCCGGCACGAACTGGATCACGACGAAGGTCAGCGTGAGCACGCCGAAGAGCGTCGGGATCATCAACAGCAGGCGTTTGACGATGTAGCTCCACATGGTCTTGAAGTCCGTAAGTTGGGACTGCGTGGCAATATCCCGCCGGCGCGCCTCAATGCTGCGCGCCAGGTTGCGGCTTGAACCACCACGTCGAGAGGATCCAGTCGATCGCGCCATAGTACAGCGGCAGCTTCGCCGGATAAGCCAGCGTGCTGCGGTACGCGACGCGGTGTGTCGAGCTGTACCACTGCGGCACCACATAGTAGCCGTGCATCAACACCCGGTCGAGCGCGTGCGTGGCGTCGAGCAGTTGCTGCAGCGTCTGCGCTTGCGTCAGCGATGTCAGGATCGCGTCGACGGCCGGCGACTTCACGCCGATCAGGTTGCCCGAGCCCGGTTCGTCGGCCGCCTTGCTGCCGAAGCGATCGATTTCTTCCGTGCCCGGCACCTGTACGTCGGGAAAGCGGATCGTCGTCACGTCGAAGTCGAAGGCATCGAGACGCTTCTGATAGAGCGCGAAATCGACCGCCCGGTAGTTCACCTGGATCCCGAGCCGCGCGAGCGCGTGCGTGTACTGTGCCATGATCGGCGCCCACTGCGCGGAGGCGCTCGTGTCGTCGAGCACTTCGAAGACGAAGGGCTGGCCCTGCGCGTTGCGCAGCGCGCCGTTGCGGTAGGTCCAGCCGGCTTGCGCCAGCAGCGTGCGTGCCGCGAGCAGGTTGGCGCGGAGCGAGCTGGGGGGATCCGTATTCGGCTGCAGCGGCGGTGGGCCGAACACCGCGGGGTCGAGCTCCTTGCGCCACGGATCGAGCAGCGCAAGCTCGCCCGGCGACGGCAAGCCCTTCGCCTGGAAGTCCGTATTCGCGAACCAACTGTCGAGCCGCGTGTACTGGCTGTAGAACAGCATCCGGTTGAGCCACTGAAAATCGAGCGCGAGGTCGAGCGCCTCGCGCACGCGCACATCCTGGAACATCGGCTTGCGGACGTTCAGGACGAAGCCCTGCATGCCCGTGCCGTTGTGCTGCGGAAACTCGCGCTTGATCAGCTCGCCGTTGTCGAAGCGCTTGCCCACGTCGCGCCGCACCCAGTTGCGCGCGACCATTTCGACGAGCGCGTCGTATTCTCCCGCCTTGAACGCCTCAAGACGCGCGACGTCATCGGAATAGAGCTTGTAGGTGATGCGCTCGAAGTTGTTCGTGCCGACGCGCACCGGCAGATCCTTGCCCCAGTAGTTCGGGTCGAGCTTGTACGTGATCGTGCGGCCGTTCGAATAACGCTCGATCACGTAGGGCCCGCTGCCGATCGGCTGTTCGAACGCGAGCTGATCGAATGGAATGCGGCTGCCGTCCGGGCGCAATCCCCACTTGTGCGAGAACACCGGCATGCCGCCCGCGATGAACGGCAGCTCGCGGCTGTGGCTGCGGAACTCGAAGCGGATCGTCGCGGGATCGATCACCACCGCACGCGTGATGTCGGTGAAGTAGGCCTGCATCGACGGCGCGGCCTGCGGACTCTTGAGCGTGTCGAGCGAAAACTTGACGTCGGCGGCGGTCACGGGGTCGCCGTTCGAAAAGCGCGCATGCGGATTCAGATGGAACGTCACCGAAAGGCCGTCGGGCGCGATGCGGATGTCGTCGGCGAGCAGTCCATAGGCCGACGCCACCTCGTCCATGCTGCCCGTCGTCAGGCTCTCGAAGAGCATCTCGACGCCGGGCGCCGGGTTGCCGCGCATCGTGAACGGGTTGAATTTGTCGAAGCTCGTCAGGCGGCTCGGATTGGCCAACACCAGCGCACCGCCCTTCGGCGCATCCGGATTCACGTAGTCGAAATGCGTGAAGTTCGCGGGATATTTCGGCTCGCCGTATTGCGCGATCGCGTAGGCGGCGTACACGGACGGCGTCGCCGCCAGCGTCAGCACGCACGCCACGCCGCATCTCACACCCGCCCGCACCCAGGCGCGTGCCCATGCCAGGCGCCGCGCTGCAACCGTGTGTCCGCGCCCCGCGCGCGTTGCCCTGCCAGGCGTGCCTGTCGTCATGGAAAGGGATTTGTCCGGTGAGCCATATCAAGTGTGAGAGAATTCTACCCAAACCGCGCAGCGCCGCCTTGCGGCGCGCGCGACGCACTGATCTGATTAGGAGAATTCATGGGCTTCCTCGCTGGCAAACGCATCCTGCTGACCGGGCTGCTGTCTAACCGTTCGATCGCATATGGCATTGCGCAGGCCTGCAAACGCGAAGGCGCGGAACTGGCATTCACGTATGTCGGCGAGCGGTTCAAGGACCGCATCACCGAATTCGCCACCGAATTCGACAGCAAGCTCGTGTTCCCCTGCGACGTCGCCGACGACGCGCAAATCGAAGCGCTCTTCGCGGATCTCAAGCAGCATTGGGACACGCTAGACGGCCTCGTCCACTCGATCGGCTTCGCGCCGCGCGAAGCCATCGCCGGCGACTTCCTCGAAGGCATGACGCGCGAAAACTTCCGCATCGCGCACGACATCTCGGCCTACAGCTTCCCGGCGCTCGCCAAGGCCGCCCAGCCGATGCTGGCCGACAACGCGTCGCTGCTCACCCTCACCTATCTCGGCGCCGAACGCGCAATTCCGAACTACAACACGATGGGTCTCGCGAAGGCTTCGCTCGAAGCGAGCGTGCGTTACCTCGCGGTCTCGCTCGGCGGCAAGGGCGTACGCGTGAACGGCATCTCGGCCGGCCCGATCAAGACGCTCGCGGCAAGCGGCATCAAGAGCTTCGGCAAGATCCTCGACTTCGTCGAGCAGAACGCGCCGCTGCATCGTAACGTGACGATCGAGCAGGTCGGCAACACGGCCGCGTTCCTGCTTTCCGATCTCTCCGGCGGCGTGACGGCCGAGATCGTGCACGTCGATTCGGGCTTTAGCGCCGTGGTCGGCGGCATGGCCGGCATCGGCGAATAACGCCCCCTCACCGTTCGCGCACCTCGTTGCGCGCGCAACGGCAGACATGAAAAAGCCGCCCCAAGGGCGGCTTTGCTTTTGCAGCGGCGTCAGACGGCGCTGGCTTAGTGCCAGTGGCCACCGCCGTGATTCCATCCACGGCCGCCACCGCCGCCGTGATAGCGGTTCCAGTCACCACGGTTCCAGTAACGACGACCGTCCCAGTAGCGATCGTCGTGCCAGCCGATGTAGATCGCCGGTGCGGCGTAAACCGGAGCCGGCTGATAAACCACCGGCGGAGGCGGCGGTGCATAGACAGGCGCCGGCGCGACATAAACCGGGGCAGGAATGCCGATGTTGACGCCAACGCTCACGCCCGCCATGGCGGCGCTCGATGCGCCAATGGCCAGGCCCCCGACGAGCATTGCAAGAACACGAGCAAACTTCATGGACTCACCTTTTTGCGAATGATTTTGTTGCATGCAATATAGCGTAGGCTTGCGCACAGGATATTTCACGATTGTAATAACTGATGCACAAACCCGCTTCGAGCGCACCCTGGTTACGTCTCGTTACACGGAGCATCGTCGCAGCAGCCCGGCACGCGGCCGACTACGACAGCGCTCCGCAGCATAGCATCGACAGCGCGGCTCGGGTGCCGAGTGTTGCAGCGTTCGCGCGAAAGGCGCGTCACGAACGGCGACTTCAAAGCAGGCGGCACCGCTGCGCGATCCGGACATAAACCGTTCATCGCCAGGGAGTCCTGAGCGTATTGCAATGTCGTCCGCCGTGCGACTGCCAGCTTGCGGGCCGAAAAAACAAAAACCCCGCAAGTCCGTGAACTTGCGGGGTTTCGCCGCCATATACACAAATACTCTGGCGGAGACGGAGGGATCCAGAATCGCCCTGAAAGCCTTTACTGGCAAGGCTTCGAGAAAACGTCCCTTCCCTACCCATACTTCTACCCATACGAAAAAGGACCGGCTTTTTCACTGCCTGGGACGGTCCGATTCCCAGTTTCACCCGGCCGAGAGACGGTTCGAATCCCGCTCAAACAGCCCAGGGATCGATGATGGCTATCTCGCAGTCGGTGAAGTCCTTGACGTTGCGCGTCGCCAGCGCCGCCCCTCTTGATCGCGCACAGGCGGCTATCATCGCGTCGAACTGGCTCATCGGCCTGCCAGCGTTCCTTCGCGCCACGGCAATTGTCGCGTAAACATCTGCGGCATCGCTGTCAAATCCCAATACCCTGCCGGCAAAATCCTCATCAAAGATCGCTTCAACCGCTGTTCGCAGTTCGCGCCTGCGGGAACCGTCCGGCAGGAGACCGACGCCATAGAAAATCTCGGCTCGCGTGATCGCCGTCGTAAAGAGTCCCGCGCGCGACTGGGATGCGAGCCAAGCCATGACTCGATCATCGGGTCGAGGTCGCAACGTCTCGGACAGCACGTTTGTATCCAGGACAATCATGAACCGAGATCCACCCTCTCCACAATCACATCGCGGGGCGGCAGTTCGAGCTCAACCCCGCCGAGCGGCTCAATGCGACTACGAATCGAAGCTACCAGGCTCCGATTCGCAATCGCCAAATCCGTGGAAAGCGCGGCACGCAAAATATCGCGCGCCTCATCCTCCATCGAGTGTCCATGCAATGCCGCCTGAACGCGCAAACGAGCCTTCAGTTGCTCGTCGATGTTCCGGATTGTCATGCTCGCCATAACACCTCCAATCATTGACTGCATTTTAATCAATGACTGCAACAGTTTCAAGTCGCAGCATGCCACGAACATGCAATCATGCCCTAATTAGCTTGAGGCGTGGCGTGGAATCCATAGTGCGAGGCTGGGCGGCCGTTCCGTCGATCTAGGTGAACCGTCCTTCGTGACGTGCGGACAACGAACCATCAGCGTCGAGGACGGCACGCTTTGGCACAACCTGCCGCAGCAAGCCAGGGCGTAATTCGCCACGCCCCCCATCCATGCGACGGGACGCTACGATACCCGGCAAACGCAGTGCGCAGGCGTGAAGGATCGAAGCCGAAGGGCCGTGACGGCATCGCCGGCACGGGGCGCAGCCCCGAGAGCCTGACGGCGCGTTCTGCGCCGTCAGGCACGAATAAAATCGACAAATGCCCGAAATGCCATCGGCAATTGCCTCCGGCCAGAGTAGTAGAGGAAGAACCGGCCCGGCGATGCGCTCCAGTCATCCAGCACAGCGACCAACCGGCCTGCGGCCAGGTCTTCGCGTACCATCGCCTCGTAGACGTAGGCAATGCCCGCATCGTCGAGCGCGGCCCGGACCATCAACGCATCGTCGTCGAACACCAACGGTCCCGAGACTTCGATGTCCAGCGGCCCGCCGTCGGGCTGAAACTCCCAGGCATAGCGATTGCCGCTCGGAAAGCGCCGGCCGATGCAGGCATGGCCGAGCAGTTCGCGTGGTGCGGCGGCACGCCATGCGCCACCAGGTAGGACGGCGCGGCCACGCACACGAAACGCTGCGGCGGCCCGATCGGCACCGCCGCCATGTCGCCGGCCAGGCTCTCGCCGAAGCGGACGCCGGCGTCAAAACCATCGCCCACGATGTCGGCCAGACTGTCGTCGGTCATGACTTCGACATGGACGCGCGGATGCGCCGCCACGAAGCCGGCCAGCATCGGCGCCAGCAGCAGCCGGGCCGCCGGGCGCGGCACGTTCAGGCGCAGCGTGCCGGCCGGTTCGGCCTGCAAGGCGGTCACGTCCACCAGTGCATCGACCACCTCGCGCAAGGCTGGGTCGAGCCGCGCCAATAGGCGCTGGCCGGCCTCGGTCGGCGTAACGCTGCGCGTGGTGCGATGAAGCAGGCGCACACTCAGTCTGACCTGCGGCCGGATTTCTCGAAAGCAGCCGTTCGAACCGGGACCAACGATCTGGTCGGCCCCAATCCACAGGTCCTGCTGTAACTGCTAGCGAGCCCGAGTGCTACGTATCATCGCAGCCAGGATATATCCGGCGATTCGCGGATTCTCCTTGATTCGCCGGGTGCTGTAGCCATACCAGTCATGACCGTATGGCACATAAACGCGGACGTGAAATCCTTGCGCAAGCAAAGCGTCACGCTGCGGTTCGCAGACGCCTAGCAACATCTGAAACTCGAATCGTGAGCGGTCAACTCGCTCGCGTTGCAGCCAACTGATCAACGCATCGATCAATTGTGCGTCGTGCGTTGCAATGCCCACGAACGATCCCGCCCGTATTGCGCTCGATACGTGCCGAACGAAGTGCGCATTGATCGCGGCCCGATCCCTCGATGCACCGTCGACGAGATGCTCGGTTGACCGTTCACTGAGGACAAGTCGCCGTCAGAATGTCCGCGCGACGCGACTAACGAATGACGCTTGTTGGCCGACCGCTGCCCCACGCGGTTGGCTTTGGTCGACCCGTTGGAGACATTACGAACATCACGGAAGACCCGACGGCGCAGTGGCCCGATGCGTACAAGGCCCGAACAGATGCGGCGACAGAAGCAGCAAGGCGTCGATCCGGGCGCGGCGACAGTGGATGTCGATGCGGTGGCCGTCGTCGTCGAAGTCAGTGGCAGTAGAGCATTGGCGACGGGTGTCGGGGAACGCTGATGCGTCACTTTATTGAGGCGCTGACGATAGCGACGCATCCGTTCGGCATGTGCAAAGCGGCCACGACGACTGAGTTTATAGCGTTGGCCAGCCTCGCGCAGGCGGGCGCGGCGCGAGGCCTGTGAGCAGTCGCCACCGCAGTAGATCTGGCCGCGATCGCAACGGCGGCACACGACGACCTGCGCCCGGCAGCGGGCGCACAGAAAGAGGCGGCCAGTGGCCGGCATCGGCGGTCCCCCGTCAATGCCGAAGCGGTATCGACGAGGCGGATCAGCCGTGCCATACTGGCCCGGCACCCGTACCCCGTTGTGCGCGTGTGGGGCTCGACACTGGAATGAACTTGGCGGTTAGGACCGGTGTCGGGCCTGTTTCTTCGGCGGTCAGTTGTAGTCCTTCTTCTACCGCATCCCGATTCCCGCGTCATCCCCCTGCCGAACCGCACATCCCCGGTGCGTCTGCGCTCGCCCTACGGGCTCCCTCCGACGCACCCGAATCTGAGCCTCATGAAACGTCCCAGAGTCGCCGGGCTGAACAGCAATCGCGTCGCACGGCTGTCCGACGCCGCCATCCAATGTCGGATTCCGACCGCCATTCACAAGTGTTCTACGTGGGTCAATATTCGATGCAAATTACTACGCAGGGTGGGTCAGGATTCCGTGCAAATCAACAAGCAGTGCACCGGCCGACCGTATCGGTATCTTTACGCTGCCGAACAGCCTGCGCCTGACGAGATGCGTGGGGTCATGCGGTACGACTGGCACAGCGATAAGCTCGAACGATATGAGGTGCCCTTCGGCGATCAGAACAGCGAGCCGGTTTCCGTACCGCGACGGGCAGCCACGGAGGAAGACGACGGGTGGTTGCTGTGTTGCGTATATCGACGTGTGACACATACCAGCGATGTAGTCGTGCTGAATGCGCGTGATGTTGCTGCCGGGCCGGTCGCAACCGTGCATCTGCCGACGCGCATTCCAGCCGGATTTCATGGTGCCTGGTTGGCGAATGAAAATTGAAGTGGATTGAACTTGGGCGAGTGCGAAGTGGAGAGCGTTCCGACGGACAAATGGCCGTTTGCGAAACGCGATCACTTGAATGTCCGAGCGGCCCTTCGGGCGAAGGTCCTTTCATGGTCGAACTGCGACCGACTATCTGACAGCGAAGGCGTCCCGCAGGAACTTGGCCACCGGCTTTCGCTGGCCGGCCTGATCCCTCCACGCCTGAAGCGCGAGCCCACGCTCGTCGATTTCTCGTCGAACCCCTCCCGAAGAGGAGCACAATCACCTTGCTGCACCGTCAATCACCCCCGTAAGGAGTAGCCATGAGCACCGAAGCTTTGAAGAAACTGTGGGCGGAGTTCGACGATCTCGCATCCAAGAGCGAAAGCGAGGACGTTCAATTTCTGATCAGGGCCATTAAGCTGCACGCGAAAGTAATGGACTCCCGCCTCGCTGCCATTGAGGCGACAGCAAGCGCGTCCACCAAGCATCCAACGAAGTAGCCTTAGGGCTACGCTGAACAAGCAGCTGAATTGGCGGCGTGTTGGCGATGTGGAGGTGTTCAGGTCGTGAAGCCGACCGTCACTCCTTTGCTTTTGGCCCTTGCGGGCATTGCACGCGGGCGTTTTGCCCGCCTTTCGCCCATTACGGGCGCAACTGCGCCATCAATCGCGTGCGCGACAGGTACACGTTGGCGAGCGCCAAAGCGACGAAGGCCCGGTTCGCATTCTTCGCCAACCCGCGGTAGCGCACCTTCGTGAAGCCCCACAGTCGTTTGACCACCGCGAACACATGCTCCACGCGTGCACGGATCCTCGACTTGTGGCGGTTCTTGCCGCGCTGCACCTCATCGACTTCACCCGCGCGACGGGTGCGCTGATTCGTGAAGTCGCGCGCCTTCGGCGCTTTGCTGTGGATCAGCGCTTTCTGGCTGGCGTATGCGCTGTCACCGTAGACCCGCCGCTCCTGTCCGTGCAGCAATTGCGGCAGCGGATGCCTGTCATGCACGTTGGCCGGCGTGAGCACTGCGCTGTGCGCCAGGCCGCTCTGGCTGTCCACGCCGATATGCAGCTTCGCGCCAAAGTACCATTGCTTGCCTTTGCGCGTCTGATGCATCCCGGGGTCGCGCGACTTCTGCTCATTCTTCGTCGAACTCGGCGCACCGATGATCGTGGCGTCCACGATCGTGCCGCTCTTGAGTTTCATGCCGCTCGCCTGCAGCACCCGGCCGACTTCGGCAAACAGCTTCTCGCCCAGTTTGTGGGTTTCGAGAAGACGACGAAATTTGAGCAGCGTGGTGGCATCTGGTGCCGCCTCGCAGCCCAGATCAATTCTCGCAAAGCGACGCAGGCTGGCACTATCGTAAAGCGCCTCTTCACACGCGAAAGAGCAATCGTCAATAGTGGTGTACGGGCGGGACGGCATGATCAGGCGGCCAGCGCTTGAGGAGCCGGTGTGCTTTCAATCACCGGGTTTCCGTCTTTGAACGGAACGCCCTTCAGAAGCTGATCAATTTTCTCGGCGCTGCGAATCTTCCTCCAGGTCTGCCCGGCCGCTTCAATCAGCTTGAACGCCATCGCCAGGAAGGTCGCGCGCGACAGACAGTTGCGCGTGCGGCTCGTGCGATGGCGTACCGTCGCAAACGTCGATTCGATCGGATTCGTGGTCCGCACATGCTGCCAGTGCTCCGCAGGGACATCGTAGAACGTGAGCAGTGCGTCTCGATCCTTCGTGAGCTTCTCGACAGCCTTCGGGTACTTGGCCGCGTACACGTCGACGAACTGATTGAACGCAACAATCGCATCGGCGCGCGTCGCGGCATTCCAGATCTCTGCGAGCGCCGCCTTGGCCTTGCCGTGCTGCGATTTGGGCATCGCGTTGAGGATATTTCCGACCTTATGAAACCAGCAGCGCTGATGTCGCGTTTGCGGGAACACCTCATCGAGTGCCGCCCATAGTCCCATCGCGCCGTCACCAACCGCGAGCAGTGGCGGCGCCTGCAGGCCGCGCGCTTTCAGATCGAGCAGCAGTTCAATCCACGACTGTTTCGACTCGCGGTAACCGTCGCTGAGCGCAACGCGCTCCTTGCCGCCGTCCGGTTTCACGCCGATGATCACGAGCAGGCACTGCCCGTCCGAATCCTCTGTGCGGGCTTGAGTATGGATGCCGTCGGCCCACCAGTAGACCCAGCGCGAGGCGGACAGGTCGCGCTTGTTCCACTTCTCGTACTCTTCTGACCATGCGGCCTTCAGGCGGCTCACGACGCTCGCTGACAGCCCTTTAGCCTGCTCGCCGAGCAGCTCGGACAGTGCGTCGCCCATGTCGCCGGTTGAGACGCCTCGCAGGTACAGCCACGGCAGCGACGATGACACGCGCGGCGACTTGCGCACATAGGGCGGCACGATCGTCGAATTGAACTTGATGCCGGAGCTCGAGCGGTCGCGAACCTTCGGTACCTTGACCGGCACCGGGCCTACCGCCGTGACGATCTCGCGCTCTGGCAGGTAGCCGTTGCGCACGACCGCGCGCCGGCCGTCCATCGTCTTCACATTCGAATATTGCTCGAGCATCGCCGCCAGTTCCGCCTCGATTGCCTGCTGGATGATCCGCCGCGCCCCTTGCTGGATCAGATCGTCCAGGCCGGGTGCGCCCTCAAATTGCGGTTCTGCTGTTTGACTGCTGCTCGTTTCCTGCGTATGTTTCGCCATGGTGGTGGAGTTCGATTGAGGAAGTGTTACCGTGGAAAGCAACATTCTCCATCAATCGCCACCGCCTTCTCCTGCCTCCTCCCTACGCCGCATACACCACTTCCGACGATAACTCATGTCCGGACGTCGGCCTGTGCAGCACCAATGGCACAAATTCGGGAATTCCGGCGTCTACGAGGAAATCGCCACTCGTGACGCAATTTCTGGCGTCACCATCGCACGTCAATCCTCCTGGTCGTGCCGCCCGGCATTGTGCAATTTAAGGGGGGCCCACTATGGCAGCCGTTCGCCCCTGGTTCGTTCACGCAATAACTGGCAATCCTCGCAATGCTCTGCGGTCGGACAGGCGACAAGAGACGAAAATCCGATGTCACGATGGCAGTCAACGCACACGCCATAGCTATGTGAATCGAGGTGCAGGCGTGCCTGAGCAACCGCAGCGAATTCAGACATCAGGTGACGTGTTGTCGCCAGATGCTCATCCAGGACCTGCCGCGCGCGACCTTCTTCCGCTCCAACCGGCGTGGCAAGTTCGGATGACTTAATGCTGTGCTCCATGGATTCGCGCGCAAGGGCCGCTCGAACTTCCGCTTCCTCCCTAGACAGCAAATCACGAAGCCGGCTTTCCTGTTGACGCGTAATCGGCTTCATTGCTGCTCCCCATGAGGATTCCGTATGCGAAGGCTCGTCAGGCTAGATGCAACCGAGGCCGGCGAGATCGAGAATGTGAATCTGCTTGCCGTCCGTGTCTACCAGGCGCTTTCGTCGGAACTCTGAAAACATGCGGCTGACCGTTTCAAGCTTTATCCCGAGATAACAACCGATCTCTTCGCGTGACATTCGCAAATTGAACTCCACCGGCGAGTAACCCCGCGCCTTGAAGCGTATCGAAATGTTGAGCAAGAAGGCCGCAAGACGTTGTTCAGCCGTCATCGTGCCAAGCAGCATCATGAGGGCCGACTCACGAGCAATCTCGCTACTCATCATCCGATGTACATGCTCCTGGATCGCCTTTACATCGCGGCACAGCAGTTCGAGCTGAAGGAATGGAACAATGCGGACACTGCTGTCTTCGAGTGCGACAGCCTCACAATTGTGATGCATCGTAGAGATACCTTCGAACCCCAGTGCGTCGTCGAAGAAATAAAATCCTGTTACCTGCAACGGGCCATCGCGATGCCGGACAACAGTCTTGAACGATCCCGCGCGTATGAAATATATGCTCCGGAACGAATCGTTCTCACGGTATAACGTGGTGCCGTCTTTGACCAGCCGCGTCGAAGACGTGATTGAATTGAGCCGGTCAAGATCGGTGGCCGTCAGGCCACGCGGAACAATCATCGACCGCATCGGATGATCGGGAGCGAATGAAACGGTGTTCGACGCCGGAGGCACACGAGGCCCAACAAGCCACGGATACGTAATTTCAAGCACGACATTCTCCCGCTGGTTCGGTGGCACTTGCGAGGCAGGTCACCGGCTATGCCTTGAAGAGCAGTCAATGTCAGATTGAGCGCTGTTCCTGGCGACTCGGAACGAAGGGCTGCTTTAATCTTCGCCGTGGATCGCGTGTTTCGTTGTCCCGGCGTCAGTCGAAAACCTCGCGCGGCATTGCTCGCTCGGGAACACTCAGCCTCTGTTCGAGAGCACGCCACAGGACGTTCCGTGTGATGTGACAGTAAAAACCGACGGCGTGCACGAAGGATGCGCCGCCCACGCAGATCGTGTCCAGTGCTTTTGGGAAGTAAGGGATGTTGCGCGGGTTATGACGTAAGCCGGGACAAAACTACTGTCTTTCCCGCTGTGTGAGTAGATGCCACTCGCGCCGCCGATGCTTTGCATCCAAAACCACCCCGGCCTTCAGACTGATCGACTGCCGACAACTCGGCGGAGCCCTATTGCCCCGGAAATGATCGTGCCCGTCGAGCACTGGTGAATGTCGCTTTCGGGCGTGGCCCGCCGGCCGGGACGTCTCGCCGAGCCGGCAATGACATGCGTCAATTGAACGACAAGGTGCAGAAGTAGGCTGGCAGTGCCGCTCGAGTGCTGACGGATGCCAATGCGCGCGGAAGCATAGAAGAAGACGGGCGCCGCGCGAACGCCAGCCCGCACGTCGGCACGGCCCACTAACACACCGAGGCAAACTTCTGGCATTTATTTTATTGGCCGCAATCTTTCTTTCATCCACCGGATTCCTCGTCAGCGCTTCGCTAGCGCCGGCGACGGTGCCGGCGATTGTCCCCGCCCATGCTGCCAGAGAAGGGGAAGGCGGGGCGACGGCCCCGCAGCCGCGCCCCGAGTTGCCCGCGATCAGCGCTACGCTCTCTCAGCCAGGATCCTGAGCGGCCCCGCCAACACCGCGGCGAACGAACCCATAAATGGCATGGGTGTAGCCGCCGCACCGCTTCGATGCAGTGACGCCCTATGTGCAATAGCAATCGCAGCGAACGGCAGTTGTCCGATTAAAGACGGCCGTTACGGTCATCCATCTCTGAACGGCAGTTCAGGGTCGCCCCGCGACAGTCGACATGGGTCCGCATTGCGCTCAGCGGACCGATAGCTGGGGGAGGACAGCGGGGAAGTCGCCCTCCAGCTGACGGATGCTCAGTCCGACCGTCTAAGGCAAAGCTGATCAAGTCCACCGCAGAACTGCTCCGAGCGTTATAGATCGGGGTGGATAAGGAAGGCAGAACAGGATGAAGCAGCAGACGTTGGCGATGGCAGCTGATGAAGGTGCGGGTTTCGAGACACACCGCAAGCGAACACGGCGCGATGAGTTTCTCGATACGATGAATGCAATTCTGCCGTGGACTGAGTTGTGCGCGGTGGTCGAGCCGCATTACCCGAAGCGCGGCAATGGCCGCCCGCCGATTGGTCTGGAGCGCATGCTGCGAATCCATTTCATCCAGCACTGGTTCAACCTGGCCGATTTCGCGTGTGAAGAGGCGCTTTACGATAGTGCCAGCCTGCGTCGCTTTGCGAGAATTGATCTGGGCTGCGAGGCGGCACCAGATGCCACCACGCTGCTCAAATTTCGTCGTCTTCTCGAAACCCACAAACTGGGCGAGAAGCTGTTTGCCGAAGTCGGCCGGGTGCTGCAGGCGAGCGGCATGAAACTCAAGAGCGGCACGATCGTGGACGCCACGATCATCGGTGCGCCGAGTTCGACGAAGAATGAGCAGAAGTCGCGCGACCCCGGGATGCATCAGACGCGCAAAGGCAAGCAATGGTACTTTGGCGCGAAGCTGCATATCGGCGTGGACAGCCAGAGCGGCCTGGCGCACAGCGCAGTGCTCACGCCGGCCAACGTGCATGACAGGCATCCGCTGCCGCAATTGCTGCACGGACAGGAGCGGCGGGTCTACGGTGACAGCGCATACGCCAGCCAGAAAGCGCTGATCCACAGCAAAGCGCCGAAGGCGCGCGACTTCACGAATCAGCGCACCCGTCGCGCGGGTGAAGTCGATGAGGTGCAGCGCGGCAAGAACCGCCACAAGTCGAGGATCCGTGCACGCGTGGAGCATGTGTTCGCGGTGGTCAAACGACTGTGGGGCTTCACGAAGGTGCGCTACCGCGGGTTGGCGAAGAATGCGAACCGGGCCTTCGTCGCTTTGGCGCTCGCCAACGTGTACCTGTCGCGCACGCGATTGATGGCGCAGTTGCGCCCGTAATGGGCGAAAGGCGGGCAAAACGCCCGCGTGCAATGCCCGCAAGGGCCAAAAGCAAAGGAGTGACGGTCGGCTTCACGACCTGAACACCTCCACATCGCCAACACGCCGCCAATTCAGCTGCTTGTTCAGCGTAGCCCTAGAGCAATCGTCGTGCCGTTGCCAATGGCGTTACATCATTGCAAAGACCGGGAGTGTCAAAAATCACCAAGCCCATTAAACAGAACGTGCTGACGGAACGTCAGCTAGTACGGCCGTAGGGCACCCAAAAGGGTAAGGACACGGGTGCCGCCTGCGTCCGTCACGTACGGTCATGCGGCTGAAGTGATCGGGTGACCGATCCCCGCTGGCGTTATCAAGCCTGTGGGCGATCAAGTGCCGCGGCATGGGATCGGTAGTACCCAACCCCGCACCGACATCGCAATCATCTGGACCCATTGTCCGTGCTCGGGTGAGGAGCTGACATTCGAACGACACAATCGCCGTAGCAGCGAAAATGGCGCTCCCTGGCCGACTGCGTCCCTCGAGCGAGCGCGACGATCATCTCGGGTACGCGCGTTATGCGAAAGGCATAACGCGACCCACAAGGGACAATCGAGTTTCGCCAGACCGGTCGTCCGCCGGCGTCCTGTGTCACACCGGTTTACAGCCTGCGCGTTCTGACCAGCTTTTCATGTCGTCAATCGAGCACTGGCCATTGCGCCATGCGATATGACCATCTGGCCTCGCGACCCATACAGCACCACTCGCCGGTCGATACGCGGCTGCAAATTCACCCGCCGTATCAGTCAATGTCGTCACGAGTTCTGAGTCCGGCGTGTCGCAGCCCGGTGCCCTCACGAGAATTGCCGATCCAGCGTCACTGGACCACGCAGCGAAAGCTCGCCAGAGTTCACTGAAAGCGCCGGATTGCGGCTCCGTCGCGTCGACGTAACCAATAAGCGCATACCGGCCATGGCCGATAAACTCATGCAGCCGCCTTGCATGTCCGACAAAACGTTGCGATAGACCACCGGCATCCGGAAGCCGGTCGCCCGGTGCAGGTGACGCCGGGTCTGCGTCGGGCCAACCATCGGTGACGATCGGGCTTCCGCGATACGTGACGAACAGTTGTGTTTCGCGCATTGCCGGATTGCTGGCCTGCCGCGCGAGAACGGCATTGAGTGCCGCGCTCGTCGATTTGACGACATCGACGCCGACGGGATGTCGTTCCGCCTGGTAGCTATCCAGCAACTCCGGCGCCGCGAGACCCTTCGCGACATGGGCAAGCTTCCACGCAAGATTGTGAACATCCTGCAGGCCCGTGTTCATGCCCTGACCGCCTACGGGAGGATGAATGTGCGCGGCGTCACCAGCAATAAATACCCGGCCGCGCCCGTAACCCGATGCGATGCGATGGCTTACCCGATAGACCGACGACCATCGCATTGACGACAGTCGCACGCCCTCTGGCAGTGACGGCAACAGCAGACCGCACATCATGTCGAAGTCTGGTGCGTCAATCGCCGCGAGTGAGGACGCCCGGTCTTCTGGCACGATCATCGAGAGCCGGTAGCGTCGCGTCGAGCCACGAACGGGCACGGCTGCCGCACTCGTCTTCGCGTGCTCCGGACCGGCCCTTTCGAACCGGTACATGGGCCCGCGCGACAATGTCCAGTCCACTTCCATGTCGGCGAGCGCAAAGGTCTGCGGATACTGCTCGCCTTCGAACGATAAACCGAGTGCTGAGCGCACCTTGCTGTGGGCTCCATCGCACCCCACGAGCCACTTGCAACGCACGACGTGCGCCTCGCCGTGGGCGTCGGCTAGATACGCCCTGACGCAATCCGTATCGTCCTCGAACCGGTCCAGCACAAGACCATAGTTTACCTGACCACCGTGCTCGGCGAATGCTGCCTCGAGTAGGCGCTCCGTCTCGTACTGCGCGAGCGAGAGTGATCCGTAAGACAGACCATGTTCTGGCAAGCGCATGCTGCGCCCCGGCACCATCGCGCCATCGACCCATGTCTCGACGCCGGTCAGCCATACACCGGCCTCGATTGCGCGATCCACGATACCGAGATCGTCGAAAATTTCGAGCGTCCGTGGCGTAATGCCCAGCGCCTTGCAGAAAAATCCCCTCGCGGGCATCTTGTCAATCACGCCTACGGCGACACGCGCGCGCTGCAATTCGGCGCCGAGCAGCAGGCCGACCGGTCCTGCGCCGATGACCAGCACATCCACGTCTTCCATGCGTTCCTCCTGACGGACCCGTCGCACAGCTTTTGAAGATGCAGAAAAGCATAGTCCGGCACTGTGCGTGTTCGTACAAAAGAGCTCAAAATGCGTAGTTCGCATTAAAACTGACACCGTTGCGATAATAATCGTGTCACCGCCCCCGCGCCGGGCTTCCGACGTGATGCCGTCAATGTGAAGCTGAGACGCGGCAGCGGCCAGCACGTCGCCGCTGCCTACGAACTGCCGGTGTCGACTGCGGATTCAACCGGTCGATGCAACAGATTGATGGAACCGCTGGGCCGGTGTGTCAAAGTTTAGCGTCTTGCGCGGACGCTCGTTGAGACGCCTCGCTACAGCGTCGAGTTGAGCTTGGGAATAGGCAGAGAGGTCAGTGCCTTTCGGGAAGTACTGCCTCAGCAGTCCGTTCATGTTTTCATTCGAGCCGCGTTGCCACGGATTCTGCGGATCGCAGAAATAGACCTGGATTTTGGTTGCCACGGTAAAGCGCTTATGATCAGCCATTTCCGTACCCCTGTCCCAGGTCAGCGATTTATATAGTTCCCGCGGTAACTTGCTGGCGTGTCGTATCAACGCGTTGACCACGGCCCCGGAATCCTTGCCGGCGACTTTTACCAGCATCACGAATCGGCTCTGACGTTCGACGAGGGTTGCAATCTGGCTGGTAGCGTTGCCGAACAGCAAGTCACCTTCCCTGACCGGGTGGCCGGTTTCGCGGACATTTCCCTCGCCCGGATGTCCATGCAGATCAGTCGACGACCCTGCAGGTGCCCCAGGCCGTCCTGAGCAGGACGCCCGCACCCGGCGCACCTTGCCCGGTCGGGCGCGCAAGAAAGGTCACGACGTTTCCGTCCGGGTCCGTAAAAGGCCCGATGTCCACTACCTCGAGCTCGATGGCACCCGCAGTGATACGGGAACCAATGAACGCACTCGTTCGTTCCCGCTGCGCCATGGCACTGGCGAGCGTCAGCCGACGTGGCTTCCCCACGATCCCTGGAGCGTTCATCGATTCTGTCTCTCGTTGCACCGGCATCGTTACATCACGCGACGTTCTCTGCTTGCAGGGGCGTCATTGTAACAACTGCCCGTGTGGCAGACGGTGCGCGTAGCGCGTTGGATAACTGGCGTCCTGCGACAAGTCAGCTGCGCGGCCCGGAGACGACACCGCATACCGCAGCCAGGGACGCCTCCACGCAACCCTGGCGCATCGCGGTGTTTCTCCCCAACGATGCGGGAATGCTGACGGGTATCTTGCCGGCACCCAGGAACACCCCTCTCGATCGGGCACACGGGCGCCGCGGACCGACTACGCGTTGTTGCCCGAACCGCAGCGGCAACGCAGCCGGTCGGACATGCTCACTGCCGTAACCGCTGGTGGCGCCGTTAGCGGCATCCTGCAACCGTCAGCCGGTCCTGCCAGACACGCAGGGACAGCATGCGGCCTCGACGGCGAGATCAGCGCGGAACCCGGCCGCGCAGTAACCGCGGCGCGATCGCGCCTTCCGGGGCGGCGACGTCATGTCCCGCCATTGGCCTGCCGCGCCCCGTAGCCCTGACCGTCCGGACCGAAATCCCACGTCCAGAGACCGCCCGTGGTTACGCGGATGCGATGGCCGCCCTGCGTCGACCAGCGTTCGGTCATCCCGGCGGCATCGTCGCCAGGCACCCCGCTTTCGACGATGATTGCCACCGCATCGAACGGGGTCGTTTCGTTGGCTTCGGTACTGTCGCAAAGGGCCGACCAGGCTTTCATTTCGGTTGTATCCATGGTGTCTCTCCATACCGTTGACGAAGACCCATGTTTACATCGTTTCCGGTGTGAGGCACGTACCGTTATGGATTCCTTTTTATATCTGGCGCGCCTCACCGGCTTCGGTTCAGCGTGCCGAACGCCACCCGCCTCGTCAACGCACGCCACCGCCGCGAACACAGTCGACAACGGATGCCGCATCTATCCTGCGAACGTCATCTGCGAGGCAGGATTGGCTGTCCGACGCACAATCGGCCGGCCGACGCAGCCGTCGTGCACCGCCAGCAGAAGCGGACAGCGCTTTGACCCTGACGGACGTGCCCGTGCTGCGCACCTGCGAACGGCCGGAAGCCGCGCAAACGGTATCGGGAGTGCGGTCTTGCTGTTCCCTGCACGGTATCACGGCGTGCTCGCCGTCAAGGGCTGCGCGCCTGCGGCGCTTGCGGCCACGGCCGGCTTTGCCCCCTGACAGCCTGCGCTGCGCCGTGTTGAAGACGGTCCCGGGCAATTCCGCCCTTTCAACCGGAGATCGTCATGAGCGAGAAATCGTACGTCTCAATCGAACAGCATATCTGCGTGGTCTGTGGCTGCGCCTTCGAGACCGGCAACATCCTGCTGGAGTTGCGAGTGCGGCCCAATCTCGAGCGGTATACGGCGACTGGCTGGGGGCTTTGCCCCGAGCACCAGAAGCTGGCAGACGAGGACTATGTGGCGCTGGTCGAGTGCGACCCGCAACACAGCGGCCTGTCTGCGCACAGCGAGCGCGTGAAACCCGGGCAGGCACACCGGACAGGCCGGGTGGCACATTTGAAGCGTCGGGTGTTCGCCAGAATATTCAGCGGCGTAGCTGAAGAGACACAGCCCTTTGTATTTGTCGAACCCGGTGTCATCGAACTGCTCCAGTCCATGATCGCACCGACCAAGGATTGATGGCGCATCGCAATCAATCCATGCGCCGCCCTTCGGGGCGGCGCACTGTCCTGCGTCGTAACCACGACGCAGCCAGGCCGGTCATACGGCAGCCCGGACCGGTTTATCCACCCCGCGCCGCATAGGCCGGCATGTGTTCGCGACCGGTGCCATCGGCCCAGGCTCCGGCCATCCTGCTCGAGAACGCGTCGATTTCCACAACCTTGTAAGCGGCCGTCGAAGCGTACACGATCGGCACCTCGAATCGCCAGCGTGCGCCGCTCACGACGTGACTGGCCTGCGCAATCGTATCCCGTGGCAGATTGCCCTGTCCGCCATAGACGGTTGATCCTGATCGCGGCGAAGCGCAGTTGTCCGTCTGTCCGGTTGGTTGCCGTTCCGATGAACGACCGGATTCCAGTCTGCCCGGTTCCCACTGTAACGTCGGACAGTGACAGGGACGACACCCCCGGAATCTCCTGCGCATCCGCGATCGTGAAGGCCGGTGCGGACAGCATCAGGATGGCAAATTTCTTCAAGGCTTGACTTCCTTTCTGGATGGCACGGGAACCTGAATTCCCATCGCGCAGCAATGCCCGCGGCTCGCCGCAATGGTCCGGGTTTTACGGTCCCGAACGAAGGCATCGTTGCCTGTAAACCGGCAAACACGACGGTGGCCGCACGGGCCGGACGTCTCCCTGCACTCACGTTCCGGGCCAGGCTTTCGTGCTTCGCACCGGGCCGCCTGGAGCATCCCGGCCCTGACGGGCATCAATCCCTTGACGCCCCCCTTAATCCTGGAAGACCTGGTCAGGTGGAGGCCGCACAGGCGGCCCCCACGATCGCGCTCGCCGCGCGGCGGCTCATCCCGGTCAAACCCGGAGCTTCGCAGCCGCCTGCCCCCTGAGTTCCCGCCCGACACCCGCGACCGTAGCCGATGGCCGCCCGGCGTCAAGGGGCGAGGGACCGTGTTGCCCGCACCCCTCCCTCGCCTTTTTCCTTGACGCCGGGCGGCCATCGGCTCCTTGAGTCGCACGGGCGCGAACTCAGGGGACTGGCTGCAGCACTGCCAGACCCCGGGTTCCACCGGGATGAGCCCAACCCCTACAAGGCGGGCGGAATCTTGGGGCCCGGTCAGCGCAACACCCCTCAACCTTCTTTTGCTGTGGAGAGTGTCATGCAACTCGCTTCCTCCTTCCGTTACGGTTCCCCGATGCTCCGCTCCGATTCGGCGCTGTCGGACGACCAGATCCGCCGCGTCGCCCCGTCGATCTTCGCAGACGGCAAGCACGAAAGCCGCTCCGAACGCTACACTTACATTCCCACCATCGACGTGCTGCGCGGCCTGCGCAACGAAGGCTTCCAGCCGTTCATGGTCTGCCAGACGCGCGTGCGTCACGACGACCGCCGCGAATTCACCAAGCACATGATCCGCATGCGGCACGCCGACGAAATCACCGGCGAAGAAGCCAACGAGATCATCCTGCTCAATTCACACGACGGCACGAGCAGCTATCAGATGCTCGCCGGTGCCTATCGGTTCGTCTGCCAGAACGGCATGGTCGCCGGAGACACCGTGCGCGATATCCGCGTGCCCCACAAAGGCAACATCGTGCAGAACGTCATCAACGGCGCGTTCGATGTGCTCGACGGCTTCGACCTGATCCGCGAGCAGAAGGAAGGCATGAAGGCCGTGACGCTCGACCGCGACGAACAGCACGCGTTCGCCCGCTCCTCGCTCGCGCTGCGCTACGACCCGACCGATACCGAAGCACCCGCCCCCATCACCGAAAGCAGCCTGCTCGCGCCGCGTCGTTTCGAGGACCGCCGCGACGACCTGTGGACCGTGTTTCAAAGGGTCCAGGAAAACCTCACGAAAGGCGGCCTGCATGGACGCTCGCGCAGCGGACGCTCCATGTCCACCCGGCCGATTACCGGCATCGACCAGAACGTGAAGCTCAATCGCGCGCTGTGGATGCTCGCTGAATCCATGCGCCAGTTGAAAGCATAACCCGCACCGGGCGGCGTCAACCGCCGCCCACCTTTTTTCAGGACTCCTTTCCGGGTCAGGTCCTGAACAACTCCGCCGTACCGACCCGGATCTTTTTTCCAACCTTCTGGAGTCAGTCATGCGAGCGAAAGTACAAACCATCACGGCAGACACCGGCACAACCGCCTCGCCGCTCGAAACCAGTTTCGGCAATGAACAACCAGTCGTCACCGTGCCGTATTCCACCCTGCGCCCGTCGCCGCTCAATGTCCGCACGAAACCCCTGTCGGGCATCGATGCTCTCGCCGCCAGCATCCGCGCCAAGGGCCTGCTGCAAAACCTCATCGTGCACGAAATGAAGGGCTCGCGCAGCAAGCGGCAGAACTACGGCGTATGCGGGGGCCGTCGACGCGAGGCCGCGCTCGACCTGCTGTTCAAACAGAAGCACATCACCGCCGACTACCCGGTTCCCGTGCGCGTCGTCAGTGAAGGCGAAGCCCTCGCCATTTCTCTGATCGAGAACAGCGAACGCGAAGAACTCGACCCGTTCGACGTGCTGCGCGCGTACCGGATGCTCGCAGAGGAAGGGCGTAGCGTCGATTACATCGCGGCGCTGTTCTCCGCTTCACCGCTTACCGTCAGGCGGCGCATGAAACTCGCCAACGTGTCATCCAAACTGCTTGCGCTGCTGCGCGAGGACGCCATCACGCTTGACCAGCTTGCGGCCCTCGCACTCGCGGACGACCATGAAACGCAGGAACGCATATGGCTCGACTCGAACGACTGGCAGCGCCAGCCTAACTATCTGCGGCAGGCCATCACGCGCGCCGAAATCGACGTGAGCCGCAGCCGCCTGGTGCGCTTCGTCGGCCTCGCCGCGTATGAGGCGGCGGGCGGATACGTGAGGCGCGACCTGTTCAGCGACGATGAAAACGCCGGGTACATTGCCGACGCCGAACTGTTGCAGCACCTCGTCGCGCAGAAGCTCAACGCCGCCGCAGAGGAAGTGCGCGCCGAGGGCTGGGGCTGGATCGAGACGCGCGTCGAGCGCGACTTTCTGGAACTGAACCGCTACGGCAGACTGCGCCCGGTGCAACGTCCCTACATCGACGACGAGCAGCAGCAGATGGACGCCCTCACCGCGCAGCAGGACGAACTCGCGGAAAAGCTCGAAGCCCTCCCGGAGGACGACGAAAACGCCTACGAGGAAGCCGACCGGCTCAACGAGGAAATCGAGCGCGTCAACGCCGCGCTCATTGCCCTTGAAAGCGTCGCGCTTGTATGGGACGAACACCAGATGGCCGAGGCGGGCGCATTCGTGATCGTCGGGCAGCAGGGCGAACTCATCATCGAGCGCGGACTCGTGCGGCGCGAGAACGCCAGCGCGCTCGAAGCAGCGGGCGCAGACGTGACCGGCACGCCGGAAGCCGAAGCAGACGAAACGGTATCGGCAAAGGCACCGAAAATCCGGCCCGTTCACAACGCGAAACTCTGCCAGCGCCTGACCGCGCACCGTACCGCCGCCGTTCATGCGGAACTGATCGCACAGCCCGCCGTTGCACTCGCCGCGCTGCTGCGTCACCTGGCGCCGAAGGCGCTGCCCGAACACTTCGGTCACACATCCCTGCCTGACTTCCTCGCCCTCACCGGTAACAGCAACCACGACAGCCTGATGAGCGCGGCCGACCTGGAAGGCGGCCCCGCGTGGAGCGCCATCGTGGCACAACGCGCACGCTGGACAGCGGAACTGCCCGCGAAACGGGCCGACCTCCTGCCCTGGCTGATCGAACAGGACCCCGGCACGACCCTGCTCGATCTGCTCGCCTTCTGCACCGGCACCCTGCTCGACGGCCTCGCGGCAGAAGAAAAGCCGCACCCGATCAACGCGCTCGCCAGCGCGCTGAACCTCGACATGACCCGGTACTGGCAACCTACCCGCGCCACGTATTTTGACCATGTCAGCAAGGCGCGCATCGCCGAAGTCGTCGCCGCCGCCGTCTCACCCAAAGCCGCCGCCGACCTCGAAAAGATGAAAAAGGCCGACGCGGCGGCTGCCGCTGAACTGCGCCTCGCGACCGTCACCTGGGTGCCGGAAATCTTCACGGACCGGGAGATTCCCGCCGCTGCCTCATGGGGAGGGCGGTACAGCGACGATGAGGACGACGACAGCGACGGCGTGGACCGCGATCACGCCGATTCCGCAGGCAGCCCCAAAGCGACTGAAGGCGACGGTTCTGAGACTGAACCCGGTGCGGACGGCGACACCAGCCACGGCAACGGACTGGAACACGTCAACGATACGCCGCCTGATGTACCTGACGCGCCGGGCACGCGTGCCACCGCCAGCGGGCCGTCACCGTGGCCCTTCCCGACCGCTGACAGCGTAGGGAGCGCGGGCGCCGCGCCGTCCGGCCCGCTCGCTGCCTGACGCGAACCCGCCGGACCACCATCGTCCCGCCACAGGGCCGCGCAGACGACAGGGTATTCGCATCACGCCCCGCCGTCTGCGCATCCTCCAACGGGAACCGGAGAAACCATCATGTTCAAGCGTATCCGCATGGTCGTAGTCGCGGCCAACGCCGCAGGGTCCCCCGACCTCTTTCTCACCGCCGTCGAGGCAACCGACACGCAGTATCAGCACGGTCGCCACTACGATATGGCATTGCTGCGCGCCCGCGAGGAAGGTTACGGCAGCCCGATGGTCGCCTTCGACCAGTTCGACGCGGCGGCCGACATGCTCCGCTGCGCCGCTGCGTTCATCGAAGGCGATGCTCCCATAGCCTGATCCACGCAGGCAGGGGTCAACCGCCCGCCGTTTGCCTGCCTCAGCCCTTCCGGCCATGCACCGCCAGTCCCCCGACAAAACACTTGCTGTTCCCGTGAAACCGCGTGTGAATGGTGCGCATGATGCCCCGACAACCTGACCGGAGAACCCCGTGAACACGTCCACCCTGCCCGCCGCCGCAAGCCAGCAGCTTGCCGAAATCGCTGCGAAATTCCTCGGCCTGGAAACCCTTGAAACCCGTCGCTCCGACCGGCTCGACTTCCATGACACGGCGGTATGGTGCATCAGGGAGGCACTCGAAGCCGCATGGCTCGCTGGTGCCGCGCACGCACAGAAAGGCACACCATGAAAGGCAGCCTCAACACGGAACCCGCCAGCGCGCCTTGCACGGCACAACAGAGCCGCAGGCACGGGCAGCCCTGCTACCGGGGTCACCGCCGCAGCGTGGGAGACGGAACCGCCGAAGGGTAGGCCGTCCGCGACCAGTGCACACCCGCCCACCACCCTGCCGCGCCGCCCGCACCCGCTGCCAGCAGCGTCATGACCAGGGCGCCTGCCACCAGCGCGTAGCCCACGCGCGCCAGCCGCAGCATCGCGATGCGCTCGAATGCGCCGAGCGCCGCATCGATCCGTTGCCGCTGCTCGCGGGCCGCGACTACCGTCGCGCCCACGAGCCGGTTCCCCGCTGCCTGCGCGATCCGGTCCGCCGCGTGGGCTGTAAGTGCCGCCAGTGCATCGCGGTTCAGCGCCGCAAGCGCCGCGCGATGGCGCGCCTGGTGCTCGGCGGTCATCGCCTCTGCAATGGCGATGGTTTCCTTGCAGCGTTCCAGCGCCTCACGATGCTGCGCCATCAGTGCCTGCGTGGCCGCGTGCGCTTCGGCACGCGCGGCATCGACGCCGCCCGCACCCGCCTGGTGGATGCGCTCCGGTATCACCTCGTAGAGGCGCACGTAGTATTCGAGCACCGCCAGCACCGACCACAGTGCATCGTTGTCGCGCAGGTTCAGTGCCGCCGATACGCGCCGCATGCGCAGCAGGCTGGCGTCATCCGGTGGCGCACCGCTCACTTCGAGGAAAAGCCGCACGAGCGGATCGGCCGGACGCGGGTGCCGTTCCCGCCGCGAACGCCGCTCACTCATGGCCCGTCACCTGCGCAAACATCGCGTCACAGCACGCCCGCCAGCGCAGCAGTTCCGCTCGCTGCCCGATGGGCAGCGTCTCTACCGCCTTGCGCACCGAGAGCCGCTGACTGCGCAGATCATCCGCCACCCGGTCAGCCAGTTCCGGAAAATCAAGTGACCGGCCCTTCGCCTCGATGGCCTTGCGCAACTTCGAGTCGTGGTACAGCACGAAGCGTTCGGGCGCACCGTAAAGCCCGTTACGCACGACATGCACCGTTGCATCCGGAAACGTTTCGCTGAACTGGCGCAGCAGTTCGAGACTGTCGCGCTGCCGGTTGATGACCCACAGCACGACGAGCCGCCGCCCGAGTTCACCGAGCGTACTGCCCAGCGTCGCGCCGTACCGGCTGACCCCGTCCTGGTTACGCGCCGCCGTACTGACCACCACGGCGGCATCGCGATGCGCATCGCAGTAGTTCACCACGTCGATCCAGCCGCCCGCCGTATCCAGATCGAACGACGCACACTCGATCTCGTCGTGGACCGCACGCATCACGTCCGGGTTCGACGTGTCGTTTTCCACCAGCACGGCCTTCACGCCCCTGCGTTGCAGGTGATCGACCAGCGCGAGCGCAACCACGCTCTTACCGACGCCGCCCTTGCCGCCGCCAACGAGGTAGATCAGATTGACTGCCGTGTCCGCTGTCGTGTTCATCGCGACTCCCTACAGGTCGTCGGTGTCGGGCCGGATCGCAAATCCGAGTGTGCCCTGTACCGGCATGGGTTGTTTCGTTACGGTCTTTCCCCCATCCCGGCGAACCGGATTTGTGCGCGCCGGATTGTCAGGCGCACGTGTCGCTGATGTCGCGGCCGGCCCTGCCGCTCTCGTGCCCGATGGTGCGCGTGCGCCGCCCGCGCCGCCCTTCGCGGCAGCGCGCAGGCCATACCGGAGCGCGCCTGCCGTGATCTCGATGCCGTGCGATTTCGCCGCCTCCGCGATCTGCTCCAGCGTGTAGCCCTTCGCCTGCGCCGCTCGCACGCGTGCCCGCATCTCCTTCATCGCGTCGCGCAACGTGACGCCGCGTTCGGCATCCGGTTTTTCCGGCAGCGCATCGAGTGCGCGCCCGAACGCCTCCCATTGCGACTTTGCATAGACCTTCGCGACAGGCATGGTCACCCTCCTGCGCACACGCTGACATCTGCCTTCGTATCAGCCGCCCCACAACCGTTGCTACGCACGGCGTTGTCACCATCCTGCGCATCACACGCGCACACGTCAACGGCCTTTTTCCACGTGACAAACGCACACGGGAACGCCTGGGATGCGATGGGACGTCGTGGGAACAACGCACTTTTTTATGCCTGTCGTGCGCACGCGACACACCCACCGACACACCACCGTTACGCATCGCAGCACTACGCACGCCGTACGCCTCGCGTTCGCACCGCCTTGCACGCGTGTTACGCACGAACATCGTTCGCCGGTTTGCCGTGCGCGACGCCCGACTGCACACTATCAACGCACGTCGCTGCGCCGTGCATTGACCATCCATCACGACTGCCGCGCGCATCGTCTGCTGCGTGACAACCCCTCCCGTACGTCTGACGTTGTGCGCTGCCTTCACCTGTCGCTGCGAGCACATACGCACAGCAACGCGCATCCGGTGCGCACGGGATGCAACGCTGCACGGGACGACCCTTCGCACCGCTTTGCACGTCGTTCACGCATCCCTCGCGTAGTCGTTCACGCACCGCCATACGCATCTGTTTCGCGCCGCGAGTGGCGCCTCTGCTCAGCCGGTACGCACGTCGTACACACGTCGTTCGCACGCGATGCTTCAGGGCCTGAACAGAAGGTTTACGCCGTGGCGGACACCCCTGCACAAAACGTTTACGCCGGGCAACAAAAAGCGCACGGAAAACACTGTATTGCAGGATAGGCTAGCGCCGGTTTTGGGCGCCCATGCGTGTATGCCACCACACTGATGCTCACGCGGCACGCCACACACCGCGTGGGGCGCGTGCGTTTCCCTCCCGTGCACGGGCTCGAACATCTGCGTGCGGCGAATGCCGTCAGTGACATCCTTGCCGGCGACTTTTACCAGCATCACGAATCGGCTCTGACGTTCGACGAGGGTTGCAATCTGGCTGGTAGCGTTGCCGAACAGCAAGTCACCTTCCCAGTGCCCGGGTATTGCGCGATCCTCCGCCGTGGCGGGGCGTTCACTGATCGATACAGCGTCGCGAATGTTAGTGCGGTCTTCGGTTTTCAATGTGTGATGGCGAGACCGGCGCATGACCCGAGAGCGTCTCAAGTGTTCAAGCAATTCCTTTTTCAGGGCACCGCGAGCTTGAATATAGAGGCTCCGGTAGATCGTCTCGTGTGACACCAGATGGTCCTTGTTGACGGCATAGGCATGCTTGAGCCAACCAGAAATCTGCTCAGGGGACCACTGCAGCTTCAGCTTTGCAGCGACAACTCGCGCCAGCGTCTGGTTTCTCACTAATTTGCAAACCTTCGGGCGACGTGCCCGATCCCAGGCGAGCGCGTCCGCCTGACTCGCTCGATAACCCTGGTTGCCTGCGTTGCGCTGCAGCTCGCGGCTGATCGTGGACGGAGCACGTCCCAGCCTGGCCGCTATCGACCGGATCGACAATCCAGACACGAGAGAGCGGGAAATTTCCTCGCGCTCCGCGAGCGTCAATGTCCGCGGCGCGCGGTGTCTCTGCGGTGGCTGGATGCCGCCGGTCTCCGATAGTATCCGCTGTATCGAAGAGTGGCCCCGATCGAACAGTTTGGCAATCTGATGAATCGTTTCGCCTTTACGCCAGCGCTCCCACATCAGTGCCTTCTGGCTCTCGGAGTAATAGATCCTCGGTCGCTGTTTCATTTGCAACACCTCCGCTGCTCACGCAGGTTCTAGTGTGTTGCATCGACCGGTTGAATCCGCACATGGCACTCGTCCACCAGGAATCGCTATGCTTTTCAGGTGCGAGGGTGATACAGCGTCGCCAGTCCGGAAAATGTCCGGCCGCACTACGCGGGTGAGGCGTGTGCCCGACGTGTTGCCCTACGTCCACGCTCCCCCTCGCCGTTACCCCAGGCGCAACGTTCCGGGCGGCTACTCTCTCGCCTGTCCGGGCACAGACGATGCAGCGCTGACCTCTCCCTTCCGCTTCAAGGAGCCGTCACATGGCAACCACCAGCACCCGACGCAAAAGCACCCCCGTGAGCAATCTGACCACGCCCACGGACCTCGGCGCAGAGGCTCGCAAGGAAGTGTCAGCGGGGTTGACGCGTTTGCTCGCCGACGTGTTCGCCCTTTTCGTCAAGACCAAGAATTTCCACTGGCACGTGAGCGGCCCGCACTTCCGCGACTATCACCTGCTGCTCGACGACCAGGCCGCGCTCGTCTTTGCCATGGTCGACCCGGTCGCCGAACGCGCCCGCAAGCTGGGCGGCCCTACCCTTCACTCGATTGCGGAGATCGCCTCGCTCAAGCGCCTCAAGGACAACGACGAGGCTTTCGTCGAACCGGAAGCCATGCTTGAGGAACTGCGTCGCGACAACGAATCGCTCGTGAAATACATGCGCGAACTGCATCAGCTGTGCGACGACAAGGAGGATGTGGCGACGGCCAGTCTGATCGAAAACTGGATCGACCAGACAGAGGAACGCGTATGGTTCCTCTTCGAAACCACGCGACACACGCGGTGATCGACCGCGCGCGTGAGGGCGCACGCGTTGCGGTGCCATGACGCCGCCGCTGCGCAATGCATCATCCAGAGTGGCGCGTCAGCGCTGGCAGATCCGTCCGTGCGGCGGTGCGTGACCGTCCGGCGTCAGGACGGCCGCACAGCAGGCCCTTCGTGCAGCGCCAGCCTTCCCCGCGCCACGCGACCGGGCGACCCGCACCGGTAATAAAGCCCGGAATTTGTAATTGTGACAGTACGCGTGCCGGGCGAGGCAGCACGGCGGACAGTCCAGCTCAGCGCGCGGCAACCCCCGTCCCCGCATGCATGCGCCGCGCCGGTGCCCCGGTGTGACGCGCGATCAGTTCGAGAAGCAGCCCCGCAGAAAACGGCTTGCGCAGAAAGGCCGTGACCGAGGGGCGCGCGGTCAGCGAAAGCGCGCTCATCACGATGACTGGCGTCCCGCGACAGCCTGGAACACTACGCAGCCGGCCCAGCAGCTGTTCGCCGCCCATGTGCGGCATCATCCAGTCCGTGACGATGATCTCCGGGGACCACCCACGCAGTTGCGCCAGCGCCTCCCGACCGTCCGATGCGGTGCGCACCTCATGACCATGATCGCCCAGGATCAGGTCCATCGACTCTCTTATTGCCGGCTCATCGTCTACCACCAGCACCCGTGCCATCGCGTTCCCCGTCGCCTATGCTGCCGGCATCAAAAAGCAACGAGCATGCCGGGCCTCTGGTTGCAGACGCCCACTGCTAGAATCGTCTGATCCCCACCGACGGGCGGCGCCCGGCATTGACATCCTGTGCCGCGCAGCCGCCGACAACCTTTGAAGGGGCCGACCATGCACGACGCCGGCGAGTGGAGTGAAGAACAGAGCCTTGAATGGCTCAAACGCTGGGCCACATCGACCAGCGACCATGCTGTGATTGCCGTCTCGCCTTCGGGCCACGTATTGAGCTGGAACCCCGGCGGCCAGACCATGCACGGCTACCCCGGTGCCGAAATAATCGGTCGGCATATTTCCGTACTCTATGCCGACGGCGACTGTCGGCGCGCCGTCCCCGAGAGCGCCCTGCGCGAGGCACGTCAGCACGGCCGGCACGAATTCGAGGGATGGCGTCGACGCAAGGGCGGCGACCTCTTCTGGGCCAGCGTCGTGACGACGGCCATTTTCCGCGAAAATGGACACCTCGACGGCTTCGTCGAGGTGGTGCGCGACGTCAGCGACAAGCGCAAGGCGCACGAAGCGGTCATCGAAAGCGAGCGGCGCTTCCGTCTGCTCGTCGACGGCGTGACCGACTACTCGATCTTCATGCTGTCGCCCGAAGGTGACGTCACGAACTGGAATCAGGGCGCACGACGCATCAAGGGCTACACGGCAGCCGAAATCATCGGCTCGCACTTCTCGCGCTTTTACACCGCAGAGGACATCGCAGCCGGCTTGCCCGCCAGGGGACTCGACACCGCGGCCCGCGAAGGACGGTGCGAATCGGAAGGGCTGCGCGTGCGGCGTGACGGCTCAACGTTCTGGGCGCACGTCATCATCGACGCGATCCGCGACGAGGACGGCACACTGGTCGGCTTCGCCAAGATCACCCGTGACATCACGGAAAAGCGCCAGGCCGACGAGCTGCTCGAACAGACCCGCGCGGCGCTCTTCCAGGCGCAGAAAATGGAAGCGATCGGCAAGCTCACCGGCGGCGTCGCGCACGACTTCAACAACGTGCTGCAGGTGCTGCGCGGCAACCTTGAACTGCTGCAGAGCCGCCACCGTCACGACGGCTGGAGCATGGAGCGGCTCGGCGGCGCCATCGACGCGGTCGAGCGCGGCGCGAAGCTCGCGTCGCAACTGCTCGCGTTCGGGCGGCGCCAGGCGCTGCGGCCGATCGTGGTCAATCTCGCCGCGATGGTCAGAGGAGCAGACGATCTACTGCGCCGGGCCCTCGGCGAAACGATCGAGGTCGAAACGGTGGTCGCCGGCGGTCTGTGGAATACCCAGGTCGATCCGCACCAGCTCGAGAACGTCATCCTGAACCTCGCCATCAACGCGCGCGATGCGATGCCCGGCGGCGGCAAGCTCACGCTCGAGTTGGCCAACGCGATGCTCGACGACCACTACGTGCGCTCGCTGACCGACGTGCCGGCGGGCCAGTACGTGATGCTCGGCATCACCGACACCGGCATGGGCATGTCGCAGGAGGTGCTCGAGCGCGCGTTCGATCCGTTCTTCACGACGAAACCCGAAGGGGAAGGCACGGGCCTCGGCCTGAGCATGGCTTACGGGTTCGTGAAGCAGAGCGGCGGCCACATCCGCATCTACAGCGAAGTCGGTCATGGCACCACGGTACGCATCTACCTGCCTCGCTCGCTGACGGAGTCGCAGGCGACCGTCCCCCGGCGCAACACGCCGCTGATGGGCGGACAGGAAACATCCTCGTCGTCGAGGACGACCTGAACGTCCAGGCGACGGTCATCGACATCCTGATCGAACTGGGCTACAGCGTCCTGAAGGCCAACAACGCCGAGCAGGCGCTTGCCGTCCTCTCGAGCGGGGCACACGTCGACCTGCTGTTCACCGACGTGGTGATGCCGGGCACGCTGCGCAGCCCGGAACTGGCCCGTCAGGCCCTGCAGCTGCTGCCGCATCTCAAGGTGCTTTTCACGTCGGGCTACACCCACAACGCGATCGTTCATGGCGGCCAGCTCGACCCGGGCGTCGAACTGCTCAGCAAGCCGTACAGCCGCGAGGACCTGGCGCGCAAGGTGAGACAGGTGCTCGGTACAGACGGAACCGTGCTGGCGGCGATTCCGTCGAGCCAATCACCGCCGTCTGTGCAGCCTTCTACACCGACGGGACTGCACGTGCTGGTCGTCGAGGACGATGCGCCGTCCCGGGACGCCGTGTGTGAACTGCTCGCAATGCTCGGGCACCGGCCCACCGGCGTCGGCTCGGTCGCGGCGGCACAAGAACTTTTCGCGCACCGGCCGATCGACGTGCTCATGACCGACGTGCATCTGCCCGACGGCTCAGGCCTCGACATGGCCCGCGAGGCAGCCGGCGAGCATCCCGATCTGCGGGTCATTGTGGCGTCTGGCGACGCAGTGCCGCTGCCGGACGCCCTTCCAGGCTGGCAGGTGATCCGCAAGCCCTATGGAACGGACGATCTCGCGACGGCGCTGGCGGCATGCAGGCGGACGTGAACGCCCTCCACCCCTGTCGGGTTAACGCGATACGGGATCGACGTCCAGGGGCTCGGTGCCGACGACCGCCGCACGATTTCCATCGAGCCGCTGGCGCAACATTGTGATACCCGTTGATCACTCCGACTCTGCGCCAGAGAGCCCATGCGCGAGACAGACAGGTCGTAAGGACAGTTTTTTGATGCCTCGAATTACCTAGTCAGGCACACAATCCAGGCGCCGTTGCTGCGCTCCTGACGCTTGCGCTCGCGGCTTCGCCTGGCCTGTGCCAGCCCGACGGCCGGGCTGGAAGTTTCAGCCTCGATCTGCCAGATCTCACAGCGGACATAGTCCGGATCATCAGGCTTGCCCCCATAGCTCCACGATCCACTTGGAAAGCGCACTACGGTCCAAGGTTTCTTCATTGCAATGCTCCTTTCCAGGTGCCAGTGACGACTGACGCGCCGCCGGTCGGAACGTGGCGCAGCGCCATGCGGCCGACTCGCAGGCAGTCCACTCGCTGGACCGGTACCGCACCGGCACTGCACGACAGATCGCGTTGCCCGGTTGCGGCGGCCCTGATATTCATCGGGCGGCCCGGCCACGGACGCCGATTCTATGTCCCGGGCTGACATGGCATCGCTGCGGGACTACGCCACTCGCGATGCGCGCTCCGGCCTGGCACCGCTGCAATGGGGCGGCGCTGAGCGCGCTTAGGCCGCCGTTGTCTGGCAGTTACCCAAGGGACGCAGGTCACCTAGGCGGAACGCCCCACGGACGGGGCCGTCCGCGACGACCTTGATCGACCTGATCGGAAATTGTCCGAGGTGGACGGCGCCGGATCGGCGGTGGGGGCCAGCTCGTTGGGGACCGGCTGCCCGCAGCCGCGCCGCCCTTTTCACGGCATGGATATACACTAATCCAGTGTATATCCATGGGATCGTGCCATGCATGTCGCAAAATGGGGTAACAGCCTGGCCGTACGCCTTCCGTCGAGCCTGGTGGAAGCGCTGGAACTGCGGGAAGGCGACGACATTGAAATCGTCATCGACGCGCCACGCACATTTGCCGTGCGTCGCAAACCGGGCGCGGATGCGTTGATCGAACGCCTGCGCCAGTTCCGCGGGAAGCTGCCACCGGACTTCAGGTTCAGCCGGGACGAGGCGAATGAACGAGGGTAAAACGAGGATTTTCGCCGACAGCAACGTTGTGCTTTACCTGCTGTCGGGCGATGCAGCACGGGCAGACCGTTCGGAATCCCTCCTTAGGCAGACCCCGACGATCAGCGTGCAGGTGCTCAACGAGGTCACGAACGTCTGCATCCGCAAGCTCGGCATGACCAGGGAAGAGGTCGCGCAGTTTCTCGGCGTGGTGCGCACCGACGAATTCAACCGCGAAGCGGTTTGGCTAACCAAGGCGCGTTCACAGTGACCGTTGTGCGTGAAGCACCGGCATCACCCCTTCGGCGGCGTCGGGCGACGCCTGTACCATTTCATCAATGGTCGTATCGACATACCGTGCGCAAAAATGGACGCCGAAACCGTCGCGAGCGTCAACGTGATCAGTTGCCGCGCGATGGATTGGTCGATGCCATGGCGAATCGCGAACATCAAATAAAACACGGAGCCGATTCCCCGTATTCCGAACCATGAAATCATCACTCGCGCGCGTCCCGTACCCGCCGCACCGAGCGTTCCGACCGCGACCGCGATAGGACGCACGAGCACGAACATCGTCGGAATGAACCACCACAACGCGTACCACGTAGTGGCATAGGGAAGAAGCGCGCCGACCAGCAAGACAACCGTCAGCTCGGCAAGATGTTCGAGCTGAGCGTTGAATCCCAGCACCGCATCGGTCATCACCGTGCTGGCATGGTGCGAGTGCGTCGCCATTAGTTCATACGCGTGCCCTTTCGAGCCCGTGGCCGCGCCGAGCGACACAGTCCCTTCCCGTGGTTTGTCGTGCACCCGCTGAAGAGCCAGGCCGGCGGCAAAGACGGCCAGAAACCCGGACGCATGGCAGAGTTGCGCCGCCCCATAGGCGATGGCGACCAGGCCGAGCGACAGGAACTCATCGAGACCAACGGCCTCCGAATGCCGCGTACGCAGATAAACGACAAGGCGGCCAATCAGGGCACCGAGCCCCGCGCCGATGAGCACCCCGCCGACACTCGCCCATATCAGGTCTATCGCAAGCCAGCGCCAGACAGCAAACGAAGCGCCATCATGCCGGGACAGCAATGCGAGGCCCAGTATCACGAACGGATACGCCGTGCCGTCGTTCAACGCCCCCTCGCCAGCAAGGTTGAAACGCAACTGATCGGGATCCGTTCCGCGTTCTGTCCGCACGCCGGATGCCAGAACGGGGTCCGTGGGAGCAAGAATGCCGCCGAGGAGCACCGCCGCGCCCAACGGCAGCCCCAGCCCCCACATGCCGACCGCTGCAATCAGCCCCACCGTGATCGCCATCGAGACAAACGCGAGGCGCAGCGGAACGATCCATCTTCGGTCGAAAATCGGTACGCCCATGCGTAACCCGACGGTAAACAGCGAAATCAGCAGCGCCACTTCCGCCACCCGGCCGATCACATCGGCGTGATGCAGCGGATCCGGCACGATCAGCCCGAGTCCGCCGGGACCGACGAGGTAACCGGCGACCAGATAAATCGTCGCGCTGCTCAACAGCAGACGCGCCAGCGGCGCGCTCGCCACCACCATGGTGATGAGCAGAACGCCGCACAACAGATACCAGATGGGATCGGACATGGATCGCGGACAACATCGCAGGGACGCTCGCCGGGCGAGCCATATTCAGGCTCACCGAAGCCGGCGCAGTGAACGGCGGACGGCAAGCGGAAGGTTCGACTCCATTCTGACATCCGCATTTTCGCCTTCGCGTCGAATTACCGTCGGCCCCACATCAGTACGATACGTGCAGACATGCGTCCGGTCTGGATTTATTCCCGCGCAAAGCCATGTACCGTTCGAAAGGAACCTATGCCGCGGTTTTGAACGGAGTCGCCGCCGTGCTGCGCGCAGTAGTCGCATCGAGGTCGCGACCTGCAACTGCGAGGGCAAGCGCCGGATTCAGGCTGTCGACCATCGAGGTCGGCATCAGGATCGTCGCGCCACGTTCCTTGGTCGTTTCGTAAATGATGTTCATCGCGCGCAGTTGCAGCGCGCCGGGTTGATTTTCATAGATCCGCGCCGCCTCGACGAAATTCGCAGCCACCGCGGCTTCCGCCGAGCCCAGAATCACGCGCGCCTGCTTTTCGCGCTCAGCCTGGGCCTGACGGGACATCGCGTCCTGCAGCGCAACCGGAATCGCGACATCACGAATTTCCACGGAACCGACCGCAATGCCCCATGCGGCCGTCTTGCCGCCAATCTCCTCGCGCAGATGCACATCCGCCATGGTCCGATCCGACAGGAGTGTGGCGAGCATCGACGAGCCGATCAGTTCGCGCAGCGTGGTCTGGGCCACGCGATCGATCGCCTGTCGATAGTCGGTAATCGCAAGCGCCGCCCTTTGCGCGTCCTGCACATGCCAGAAGATGATCGCATCGACGTTGACCGGCACCGTATCCTTCGTCAGCGCCTGCTCTGCGTTGAAGGCCGTGGTCTGAATACGCTCGTCGATGATCGCCACCACGTGATCCAGAATCGGAACGATCATGAAAAATCCGGCGCCCTTGACACTCTGCAGCTTGCCGAGTCTGAGGATCACGAACTTCTCCCATACATTGGCGACCTTGACGGACAGTGCGATCAATATGCCGATGACGATCAACGGAGGCGCCAGATAGAGATTGATCCATTGGCCGGCTGCAACGCCGGCCAGAATGAATACAGCGGACAGGAACAAGGTAATCGGACTCATGGTAGCTAACCCCAATCTTGTTGTGGACGATGGAAGCCGGCGACGTCAACCGGAACAGCATTGCGGTCACAACGGCATCGCAGGAACCCTGAAATCGCAAACTCAAGGTATTCGCCACAGCCTATCTCGCCGGTGCATCAAGGTCGGTACGTTGCCGTACCGGGTTCCGCACGGACATGCTTTCGCCGCGGGCACTCCCGCGAACGTCCGACATCGGACAGACACCGATCTCGAACGGCAGCATAATTGATTTATTCGATCGAACCCGCCCGACGCATTCGCGCTCCACGCGAGATTCGATCGCTTACCGAATCCCTATGGAGGCCCACCATGAAATGTACTCCCCGCCCGCTCCCGCCGCGATCCGCAACGGCGCTTGCCGTGGCGCTGCTTATCGGCATGACCATGCTGACCAATCCCGCCGACGCCGCGACGCCCGTACAGCACATCACGACCGTCGCCGCTCACACCACGGTCGATATGCGAATCAGCAGCCTGCATTCGCGCCTTCAGATCACGGCCGCACAGGAATCCCTCTGGCAGCCGGTCGCGCAGGTCATGCGCGACAACGCCACCGCGATGGATACGCTCAGGCAGTCCCATACCGCTAACGCAGGCAGCATGAGCGCCGTCGACGATCTCCGGTCCTATAGCCAGCTCATCGATGCGCATGCGGACGGCATCAGGAAACTCACGCCGCCGTTCGAGGCGCTGTACAACAGCATGTCGGACGCACAGAAGCACAACGCCGATCTGATTTTCCGCAACGACAGGCACGCCACGGCGAAGAAGAGTTAGGTCAAGGCTACGCCCCATCAATCGACTGCGAACCGGTGCGACGCCATTCGGCGCGCCGGTCCGCCCATTGGAGAACACCATGAAAACTTCGATCACGCACGCGCCAGCCAGGGGCTCGACACGCGTAACGTGGCCCGGCGCCGTGAGTCTTGCACTCGCTCTGACCTGCCTCCTCACAGCGCTGCCGCTGCGGGCCGAAGGCGCTCACCGCGGCGGGCATCAACACAGTCAGGAACGCGGCGTCCGGCAGCAGGGATACCGGCACGAAGACCGTCGCCGAAGCAACGGTTATGGCGGCGACGAAGACTATGTCTATGGCGCGCCCCCCATTGTCTATGCGCCGGAAGCGGCGCCCGGCGTGAACCTATTTCTCCCGCTCTAGCGGTTTTTACGCCGTCGTACCGCATCGGTAATCGCGCTGGCGTAACGTCGAGACGTCGTCAGCCAACCAGGAGAGGATCGTGTTAAGACGAACATTCATATAGAGCACGCCCGGATCGGTCCTCGCACTCGGCCTCGCGTTTTCCGGTTGCACCACTACCAGCCCGTTCGACGCCAATAGCGTGCAATCCAACAAGCGCCACACCATCGACGCGGGCGTCGACTCCACGCTTGAGCGCCTCTATAGCGCGGCAAACGGCTCGCGCGAACTCGTCAGCAAGGCGCACGGTGTGCTGATTTTCCCTTCGGTCGTCGATGCCGGCTTCATTGTCGGCGCGGAGTACGGCGAAGGCTCGCTGCGCCGCACGGACACACCTCCGGGTACTACAGCACGACAACCGGCTCAATCGGCTGGCAAGTCGGCGCGCAATCGCGTGCCATCATTTTCCTGTTCATGACCGACGACTCACTCAACCGGTTCCGCAGTTCCGACGGCTGGTCGGCGGGTGGAGACGCATCAGTGGCAGTACTGAAAATCGGCGCGAATGGCGTGGTCGATACCAGCACGGCAACCGGACAGGTGGATGCGTTCGTGCTGTCCAACGGGGGGTTAATGGCCGGCGCCTCGCTCGACGGCACCAAGGTCAGCCGGCTCAAGTCTCTGTAGCAGCCGGCCGCAGCGGGAACGCACAGGGAGCGTGGCATGGACCCATTTCACGCGTCGAATTACGCGGAGCAATCATGTTACGCAACATCAAGGACCTGCGCGGCTACATGGTGAGCGCATTCGACGGCGACGTCGGCACGATCGATCAGGCTTACTTCGACGACGAAGCGTGGGGCGTACGCTATCTGGTGGTCGAAACAGGCAACTGGCTCAGCAATCGCCAGGTCCTGATTTCTCCCTATTCGGTCAAGCGCACGGACGCGGAATCGAACATCGTCCATGTAAACCTCACGCGGCAACAGGTGCGGGATAGCCCGAACATCGACATGCACAAGCCGGTCTCACGTCAGTACGAGATCCAGTATCTGCGCCACTACAACTATCCGACGTATTGGGGCGGCGCGAACCTGTGGGGTATGGGCGCGTGGCCGGCGTTCGACCCGACAGATACCGCGACCGACCCCGAGCCCGATTCCCCTCCGTGCGCCGGCCGGCCACATGTCGAGCCGTCGGGCGATGTTCATCTGCGCAGCACGGATGAAGTGATGGGCTACCACATCAAGACCATCGACGGCACGACGCCCGTTCATCGCGGCTATGAAGTGGCGCTGCATGAATACTATGGCAAGGACGGGTACTGGTCGCGTGGCGAGCCGGCATCACGCGACGCCGCGTTGTAAGCGCAATAACGCTCAACACGGCACCATATGGCGCATACATCCAGGCCGGGATGGCGTGTCCGTGCCTTGCAGCAGCTCAAGACCCGCACATCGCCTTTGAGCAGCAACCCTGTGAGAGAGCATATGCACCAATCGACTTCCCCCTCGCCGCGCGCTCGCAGACGGACCACGCAGGCAGAGCGAGTGGAACACCTGCTTCTCCGCTTATGCGCAGGCGTTTCCCGAACTGGCGGCGGAACTGCAGAACGTGATGAGTGGCGATTTACCGGCCGGCTGGGACCAGGATATTCCGCTTTTTCCCGCCGACGCCAAAGGCATCGCCACGCGGACGGCGTCGGGCAAGGTGATGAACGCCATCGCACCGCGTCTGCCATCGCTGATCGGCGGCTCCGCCGATCTCGATCCGTCCACCTTCACCGCGCTCTCCGGGCTCGGCGACTTCGAGGCGCCCGGCGCCAGCGCGCGCGACAGGCAGGGCTCGAGTGGAGGCGGATGGAGCCGTGCGGGCCGCAATCTGCACTTCGGCGTGCGCGAGCATGCCATGGGGGCGATCCTGAATGACCTGGCCGCTCATGGCGGAACCCTGCCGTTCGACGCGACGTTCCTGATTTTCCCGGACTACATGCGGCCGCCGATCCGGCTTGCCGCGCTCATGCATCTGCAAGTGATCCAGGTCTACACGCACGACAGCCTGGCGCTCGGCGAAGACGGCTCGACGCATCAGCCCATCGAGCAGCTGGCGAGCCTGCGGGCCGTGCTCAACCTCAACGTGATCCGCCCCGCCGATGCCAACGAAACCGCGATAGCCTGGTGCGTGGTGCTGGAAATGCGTGACCGGCCGACCGCGCTTATCCTGACGCGCCAGAATGTGCCGACTATCGACCGTACCCGGTTCGCCACCGCCGACGGCCTGCGGCGCGGCGGCTACGTCCTCGCGGATACGCCCGGTGGCGAGCCGGCGCTGATCCTGATCGCCACCGGCTCCGAAGTCACGCTTGCGATGGCCGCGCGCGAGCAACTGCTGACGCGCGATGTTGCCGTGCGCGTGGTCTCGCTGCCCTGCTGGACGCTGTTCGATGCGCAGCCGCAAGTGCATCGGGACGCGGTGCTGTCGCCATCGGTCAGCGCGCGGCTGGCAATCGAGGCTAGCGTGCCGCAAGGCTGGCACCGCTATGTCGGCGAACACGGTGAGGTGCTCGGCATCGAGCGTTTCGGCGCATCGGCCCCGGCCGACGTCCTGCTGCGCGAGTATGGCTTCACGTCCGACAACGTCTGCGCGCGCGCCCTCGCGCTGCTGCGCTAGCCATCGGACAGTCCGGAGGCGCAACCTGAGCGCCGCTTCGTGCCCAGTTGGCAATCGTGGTGCCGACTATATTGTCGACTGAGCCGCAAGTGTGCTGTCGACCAGCGATCTGGCCTCGTCGACGATACGCGTCAGGTGATCCTCGCCGCGAAAACTTTCGGCGTAAATCTTGTAGATATCTTCCGTTCCCGACGGGCGCGCGGCAAACCATCCATTCTTCGTGACCACCTTGATGCCACCGAGGACCGCGCCGTTGCCAGGCGCGCGGTCGAGCACCTGTTCGATCTTCTCGCCGGCCAGTTCGGTATGGGCGAACTGCGCGGGCGAGAGCTGCGCAAGCAGCGCGCGCTGCGTTGCCGTCGCCGCCGCCTGGACGCGACGTTCGACCGGCTCGCCCAACAGCTGCGTCAGGTCACGATAAATTTCCGCGGGGTCACGGCCGGTTCGGATCGTGATTTCAGCCGACAGCAACGCGGGCACGATGCCATCCTTGTCGGTCGTCCACGCGGTACCGCCGAGCCGCAGGCAGCTCGCGCCCGCACTCTCTTCGCCCGCGAACCCCAATGAGCCGTCGAGCAAGCCGGCGGCAAACCATTTGAAACCGACCGGTACTTCGTAAAGCGCCCGCCCCAGCTTTTCCGTTACCCGATCGATCATCGCGCTGCTGACGACCGTCTTGCCCACCGCCGCATCGGGCCGCCATTGCGAACGATACCGATACAGATAGTCGATCAGGACAGCGAGATAATGATTTGGCGGCAGCAACCCGGCATCATGGGTAACGATGCCGTGGCGATCGTGATCGGTGTCGCATGCAAAGGCCACCTCGAAGCGATCCTTCTGGCCGATCAGCGTTTGCATCGCATACGGCGACGACGGGTCCATGCGAATCTGACCGTCCCAGTCGACGCTCATGAAGCGGAAGGTCGGATCGACCTCGTCGCTGATCACGTCGAGATCCAGGCCGTAGCACTGCGCAATTGGCCCCCAATAATGTACACCCGCGCCGCCCAGCGGATCGACGCCCAGACGGATCGGCGCACCGTGCAACACGTCCATGTCGACGACGTCGACGAGATCGCTGACGTAGGCGTTGAGGAAGTCGTGCCGGTGAGTCGTCGTCGCACGCAGCGCGCTGGATAGCGGCACTCGCCGCACCCCGCGGAGCCGGGCGCCGAGCAGGCCGTTCGCCACGGTTTCTATCCAGCCGGTCACGGTCTCGTCGGCCGGGCCGCCGCCAGGCGGGTTGTACTTGAAACCGCCGCTTTCCGGAGGATTGTGCGATGGCGTCACCACGATGCCGTCCGCGAATCCCGCGGTGCGGCCGCGATTGTAGGCGACGATTGCGTGCGAGACGGCCGGCGTCGGCGTGTATTCGCCATTCTGCGCAATCATGACCTCGACGCCGTTCGCGGCCAGCACCTCGAGCGCGCTTGCGCAGGCGGGTTCGGAAAGCGCATGGGTATCGATTCCGAGAAACAGCGGACCATCGATCCCCTGCTGCTTTCGGTAGCGGCAAATGGCCTGCGTGATGGCGAGCACATGCCACTCGTTGAAACTGCACGTAAGCGCCGAACCCCGATGCCCCGAGGTGCCGAACGCAACCCGCTGCGCCGCAACCGCCGGGTCCGGCCTGTCGCAGTAGTACGACGTGACAAGCCGGGGAACGTTGACCAGCATCGCATGGGACGCCGGTTTTCCGGCGAGAGGATTGATGCTCATTGCGATATTCCTTCGTGGTCCAGCTTCATGATAACGCCGGGCCAGCGCATTGGTTGAGCTGTCGTACGTCAGTGCATTCCCGTCCGTGCGCTTTAGTCAGTGAACGTGGCTGCCGAAGAGTCCCAGCAGCCCGACGACGATCAGGTAGATCGCAACGATGTAGTTCAACAGCCGAGAAACCACGAGAATCAGGATGCCCGCAATCAGCGAAACCGGTGGACCGGTACTTGTGAGTATTGGCATGACATTCTCCCTGGTACATGCTGGAATGAACCCGGTGCAAATGTCGTGTGTCCGCCAGCATGACACCGGCCGGAAAATCGAGGCACTCACCTTCGGCATCGCAGTTTGCGCTTCGCCCCAAGGCTGTTCACGACATTACGCGAGATTCGGCCAGGATGCAGTACGTCAGCGTACCAATCGCTTCCCGAGCGCTTCCCGACAAGCGTTCATGACACAAGCGTCCCGCACGGCGCACGGTCATGCCCGCATACCTTGACCGGTAGCGTACCGACAAGGCGCCCCCCGCCCTCTACGCTTGATCATGAATTCGATGGACAGGATCTGCAACCCGACAAACCGCTAACGTTTCCATAAGGCTTCGACCGGTTTCGACCATCGCCGGGATCCGTACCATTCAGTTTGGATTCCAATGTGAATCACCCATCTACTCTCATGGAGAACGAACATGGGCATCATCGTATTGGTCGTTGTGATCCTGCTGCTGATCGGTGCAATTCCCAGTTGGCCGCACAGCCGGAATTGGGGCTATTTCCCGAGCGGCATCCTCGGTATCGTCGTCGTGGTGGTGCTGGTTCTACTTCTGATGGGACGCCTATGATGGAATGCCTGTAAAGACCGCGTATGTGGACCGTGCCGGCACCACGATGCATCACCGGCAGGAAGCTGCTGGTATACGCATCATTGCGGAGATCGGCAAATTGCCCGGCGGATCGCCCCTGAACAAGCAGGCCATCAAGGCACCCATCGCTTGCAGTCGCGAAAAAGAGACGATGCCCGCAAGAGCGAATCCGGCAAAACCCCTTTAGTCGACGAACGAAGTACGGCACCGTACCGACTTCATTCGTGCCTGCACGCACCTTGGTGCTGTGCCATGCGAGTTTCGGATTGCAATACGCCCGGAACGACGACGGCAACAACCTTCTCCAATTTTTCGTAGCGACGGGATACTATCCGCCCGGAGCGGCAACTCTCATGAATTTAACTACACTGCTTCTCTTCTTCGTATCCGCCTGGACCGGCTTTTGGGTCTCAAAATGGCTGAGACGGCGTCCCGCCGGGCATCTGTCAGAGACTCACTGCGTTGCCTCCGGACTTAAGAGCAAAACGTCCATATTGTCGAACCGGAACCGGCGGCAGGATCACCGTTGGTGGCACAACGGCTCGTATCGCCCCGTCACGAGATGTCGCAATTCCGGCCGCCTGACGGAAGACCGTATTCGATGGGCAATGCTGCCCAGACCCGCCGGGACCTGGCACATGTCGCATCGAACTATCCTGCCGGTCCGGTGTTCGCTGGCATTACGGCATCGGACAGGATTTACCGCAATCTCCAGGGAGATGCCATGCAGATCGGGATGACAGGACTGGGACGAATGGGCAGCAGCATGGTCCGACGCTTGCTGAGGAAGGGCCATGAATGCGTCGTCTACGATTCCAACGACGAGGTTGTAAAAGAACTCCAGCAGGCGGGGGTGATCGGCGCGGCTTCGCTCGAGGATTATGTTTCACGCCTAACCAAACCGCGCACGATTTGGTTGATGCTGCCCGCCGCGGCGGTCGACCGGGAACTGGCCGCGCTGATTCCATTGCTCGATGCCCATGACGTCATCATCGATGGCGGAAACGCGCACTATCACGACGACATTCGCCGCAGTGCGGAATTGCAGTCGCACGAGATTAACTACGTGGACGTGGGGACGAGCGGCGGCGTCTTTGGGCTCGAAAGAGGCTACTGCCTGATGATTGGTGGGGAAGAAAGCGTCGTGCAGTCTCTCGCCCCGATTTTTTCCGCGCTCGCCCCAGGCGCCGACCGGGTGCCGGTAACGCGGGGCCGGAGCCGCCACGACAGTACCGCCGAGCACGGCTATCTGCACTGCGGTCCGCATGGCGCGGGACATTTCGTCAAGATGATTCACAACGGCATCGAATACGGGCTCATGGCCGCGTATGCCGAAGGCCTGAATATCCTGCGCAACGCCGACGCCGGCCGACGGCTGGACGAAGCCAATGCGGAAACCACGCCGCTTCGCGACCCGGAGCACTATCAGTATGTGTTCGAGCTACCGGAAATCGTGGAAGTCTGGCGCCGGGGCAGCGTAATCGGTTCGTGGCTGCTGGATCTCACCGCCGCGGCGCTCGAAAGCGATCCCTTGCTGACGCAGTATGCCGGCCGTGTGTCTGACTCCGGCGAAGGACGCTGGACGATCTCCGCCGCCATCGATGAAGCGGTCCCCGCGCCAGTGCTGAGTGCGGCGCTCTACGAACGCTTCAGCTCGCGCGGCGATGCGGATTTCGCCGACAAGGTATTGTCCGCCATGCGCCATGCCTTCGGCGGTCATCTGGAAACGCTGGCGGCAAAGCCGGGCATCTGAGCATGGCCACGCCCCGCTCGGATGCATTCGTTTTTTGGGCGCCACCGGCGATCTGGCTGGCAAACAGATTTTCCCCGCGCTGCAGGCCATGACCCGGCACGGCCGGCTCGACATGGCGGTCATCCGCGTGGGCAGGTCGGCGTTGACCCGCGATCAATTCATCGCGCTAGCACACGACAGCATCGAGAAACACGGCGCCCCGGATGAAGAAGTGTTCAAAAGCCTTTCATCCCAACTCCAGTACGTCGGTGGCGACCTGCTTGACGATGCGACCTTTCAGAAGCTGCGAGCGCTACTGGGCGACGCGGTATGCCCACCTATTACCTCGCCATTCCGCCCGGGATGTTCGGCAGCGTGGCGAAGGGGCTGTCCGGACCGGGGCGTCCACCCGACGCCCGGCTGATTGTCGAAAAGCCGTTCGGCCACGATCTCGCCTCGGCGCAAGCGCTCAACCTGTTGCTCACGCAATCTTTCCCGCCGTCAGCCCCGTTTCGCATCGATCACTACCGCGGCAAGGAGCCGATCCAGAACTTGCTCTATTTCCGCTTCGCGAACGCGTTCATGGAACCACTCTGGAATCGCCGGCATGTGGCGAGCGTCCAGGTCACCATGGCCGAATCGTTCGGCGTGCAGGGGCGCGACAGCTTTTACGAAAGGTCGGCGCCATTCTCGATGTCATGCAGAATCATCTGCTCCAGGTGGTTTCGCTGCTCACGGCCGAGAAACCGGTCGACGATCAGCCCGGTGCATTGAGCGACGCCAGGCTGCGGGGGTCTTCGAAGCCATGCGGTGTCGATCGCCCCGGACGAGGCCGTGCGAGGCCAGTTCCGCGGCTACCGCGAGGAACCCGGAGTCGCGGCCCGCTCCACGGTAGAAACGTTCGTCGTATTGCGCCTGCATATCGACAACGAGCGCTGGTCAGGCGTGCCGTTCTATCTTCGCGCGGGTAAGCAACTCGCGGCCACCTCAACCGAGATCATGGTGACGCTCAAACACCCAACTCGCGAGATCTTCGATGCGTCTGCACCGGAACAGCCGAATTATTTCCGGTTCAGGATAAGCCCCGACGTCCTCATTTCGATAGGCGCACGGGTCAAGATGCCCAGTGAAGCCATGCAGGGCAACACCGTGGAACTCGTCGCACATCGTCGGCCCGGCGATGAAATGACACCCTACGAACGCCTGTTCGACGACGCGATCCAGGGCAACGCGACGCTATTCGCCCACTACGACTGCATCGAGGCGGCCTGGCGCACGGTGACGCCAATCCTTGGCAACAGCGTGCCGCTCACGATGTATGAACCGCAGACCTGGGGTCCGGCGCAGGCCAACCGGATCATCGGCGGAGACGATCGCTGGCACAATTCCGACACGTCCCCCGGCGCCGGGGAAGGTCGGTACGGCGTCATACCCGGAAAACCTTCAGTGATTTTCGAGCCGCTTGCGGATCGCCTGTAACTCGCGTCGCCGGCTTGCAGTCGATTCCGGGTAAGTCATCTTCAGCGATTCGAGCGTGTCGAGCACGATCTGCGAAACGATCAGCCGCGCGTTCTGCTTGTCGTCGGCGGGCACGACGTACCACGGCGCGGCGCGCGTACTCGTCGCGCCAAGGCATTGCTCGTATGCCTTCATGTACCGCTTCCAGAATTTGCGCTCCTCCGACGTCCGCTGCACTGAACTTCCAGTTCTTGTCCGGTTCGTCGATGCGCTCCACGAAACGCCTGCGTTGTTCCGCCTTCGAGAGATGAAGGAAAAACTTGACGATACGCGTGCCGTTTCGTTCAAGATGCCGCTCCAGATCCACGATCGACCGATACCGGTCGTGCCATACCACCTCCTTGTCGTGCGATGAATCCGGCAACCCTTCACTTCGCAAAAGCTCCGGATGCGCGCGCACGATCAGGACTTCCTCATAGTACGAACGGTTGAAGATGCCAATTTGTCCGCGGGGCGGCAAATCTCGCGTGGTACGCCAGAGAAAGTCGTGCTCCAGCTCCGCGGGGGTCGGGTGCTTGTAGCTGAAAACCTGGCAACCCTGCGGGTTCACGCCCGACATGACATGTCTGATCGCTCCGTCCTTGCCGGCCGCATCCATTGCCTGAAAGATCAGCAGAATCGCATGGCGGTTCGATGCGTAAAACAGTTGCTGCAGCGAACTGAGCCGCGTCACATGCTCAGCGAGCAATTCCTGATAATGCTCTTTGGAGTCATACAGGGGCGCGACCTTCGTCGGCCATTTTGCAAGACTGACTTCATCGACTTCCTGCAAACAAAAGTCTTCCGATCTGATTTTCATTTCGCTTCCGTTCGTATCGTTTCCACATGAACTGCCTCGCCTCCGTTCCCGGGTTTCAACAGGAACGGCCACGCGTGCTACGTAATTTTCAGGTAAGCAAAGACCGGAATTTTGGCCGCGGCAAGCACGACCGCAAAAATCACGGCCGCCGCCAGCACACCCGCAATCACGGCGACAGGAAGCGGCGTCATCGCGATCCCGCCGATAGCGAGGATCACGGCAATCAGGACATCGACCACCGACGACGCGGCCAGCCAGCGACTGGGACGCGCCCCCCACATGTGCCGGTGCTCGCGAATCGCATAGAGCGTCGCCTGGCTACCGAACACGAGAACGACAAAGGTCAGGGTCTGCAACGCGCCGGTGCCCAGCGCCATCGCGAACCGGCCGATCGCCAGCATGCCGATGCAGAAGGCCAGAAGCGCGATGCCGATGACGACGCCGGCAATCGTCAGGTTGCCAATGCGCCAAGCGTTCGGCCGCGGCGAAGACGCCACGTTATCGGTCGTCAGCGACATGGCCAGAAAGTCGCCCGCAATCATCAGGATCACCATCAGCAACGGAGTCAAAATCGCATGTCCGGTCATGACGAGACCGAACACCAGAAAAAGCGCGGTCACGATCTTCTTGATGATCGAATTCAGCGTGTAGGTCAGGATGCGCTGGAACGTCATGCGGCCTTCCTTCACTGCCGCCACGATGCCGCCGAGCCCGGGTTCGGTCAGCACCATGCCCGCGGCCGATTTGGCGACGTCGGTGGCCGTCGAAACCGCGATGCCGATCTGCGCCTGGCGCAGCGCGGGCGCGTCGTTGGCGCCGTCGCCGCACATGCCGACGATGTGGCCGCTGTGCTGGAACGCCTTGACGAGCTTGTATTTGTCTTCGGGCAGCACGCCGGCGAACACCCCGAAGGCTTCCGGCTTTACGTCCTCCGGAATGGGTCCCGGCGGACAAATCGCGCCGTCGAGACCGACCGCGTGCGCGACGGCGGCGGCGGTCGCCGGCGCGTCGCCCGTCACCATCACGGCACGCACGCCAAGACCGTGCAGTTCCGTGACGAGCGCGGCCGAATCGCCGCGCGGCGGGTCGCTCAATGCGATGATGCCGGCCAGCTTCAGCGTAGGCGGCGTACCCGCCGCGACGGCCAGTACCCGAAAGCCCTTCCCCTCAAATTCGGTCGCGAGCGCCGTCGTCGTCGGCGACGGTTCCGCAAGCCCCGTCACGACCGCGAAAGCTCCCTTCACGATCCGCTGCACGACACCGGCCGAATCAGTTGCGCTCGCTTCGGACATCTTCTTCGCCGGATCGAATGCGGTGAACTTCAGCAGTTTCGGCGCGTCCGCCGCGACACTGCTCGCCGCCGACGCGCGAATCGCCGTATCAACCGGGTCCTGCCCACCTTCTGCACTCGCCAGCGCCGCGAGCGCGAGTACATGCCGATCGTCGAAACCGGGCATCGGCCGCACGGTCGTGACGGTCAACGCATTACGCGTCAGTGTGCCGGTCTTGTCGGCGCACAGCACGTCCATCGTGCCAACCTCTTCCACGGCGGTCAAACGCGTGGACAGCACCCCGCGCCCCGCCAATGCCCGGGCGCCAAGGGCGGCCGACAGCGTGAAAGTCGCCGGCAACGCCACGGGAATCGATGCAAGCACGGCGGTCAGCACGAGCGGCACGATCTCGGCAATCGACATGTGGAGATACAACGCGCAGGCAAGCAGCATCGCGATGACCGCGCCGCTGAATATCGCCAGATTGCGCACGACGAGCAATATGGCCTTCTGCTGCGAACTCGCCACATGCGCGGTCCGGACCAGTTCCGCCGTGCGGCCGAAGCGCGTACCCATGCCGGTCGCGGTCACCACCGCCACGGCCTCGCCGCGCCGCACCAGCGCGCCGGCGAACGTCTGCGTACCAGCGACGGCTTCGATCGGCACCGATTCGCCGGTGAGCATCGAATGGTCGAGCAATGCGTTGCCCGAGACAAGCTGCATGTCCGCCGCCACCACGCCGCCGAGCGATAGCTTGACCACATCGCCCGTCACCAGATCCGCCGCCGGGATGACCGACCACACGCCGTCGCGCTGCACCGAGGCGTTCAGCGCCAGGCGCGATTTCAGCGCAGCGAGCGTCGCCTGTGCGCGGCTTTCCTGAAAAAGCCCGAGCACGGCATTGAACACGAGGAGTCCTGCAATGATCGCCGCCTCGACGAAATTTCCCAACGCGCCCTCCAGCACGATGGCGGCCTCCAGCATCCACGGCACCGGCGCCCAGAATTTGCCGAGCGCCGCGCGCAATGGATGCGCCGAGGTGTCCGGCATCGCATTCGGACCCGACGCGGCCAATCTTCCACGCGCCTCGGCACTGCTCAGGCCGCCCGCCGGCGGCGCGGGTGACGCGGGTGGCGAGCCAGCCACGTTCGTTGCGGGATTGGGCTCTATTACCGTCGCTGAGGTCATGATGGACAGGCTCCTGTGGCAGATAACGGGTTGCGACGACATCCGCCCCGCTTTCACCCGCGTTTTTCCCGCGAGCGAATCGGGATCGATCCATTGCTTCGGACGGGCGGAAGGTCTGCGGAAAAGCCGGTCTGGCAGCGGCCGTTGCGATGGCTGGTACACCTGTAGCCAGCCCAGTTTGTGAACCAGCGACGGACAGGAATGGAAATTGAAGATGACCGGCTTGTCGACGGTGAACAGCGAGTCGAAATCTCGATCCGACAGGCCGTGCCGATATCCGATGTCGGGCATCGGCCTGAACAGATCGACCACGTTGACAAAGCATATCTTCAGGCTCGCAAACCGCTCTTTCAGAATCGCGACGGCCGCGAACGACTCCATGCTCGCCATGTCGCCGGCACAGGCCATCACTACATCGGGCTCCACGCCCTGACCGGACCTGTGCGACCGCCTCGTGCGTGGAATGCGTCGCCTACTTTTACATTTTTACTCTGTCCTGCAATGGCCTGTAGCGCCATTTCGTTGCCGCGGGATCGATTTCGGCCGCGTCTTCCTCCCGCTTTTTCTCGCGCGCCTCATCGGCGCGCTCATACTCTTCGCGGTGGTCAGAACTGGTCTTTCGAGTATCGCGTGGGAATGGCATGGTGCCTGCTCAGACTATCTGTGTTGACGGTGGATGCGCTCGACGCCCCGGTTCGAAACTCCGTCCCGATTCGTTCCAAAGACCGCGTTGATACAAAGCGAAGCCGAACATCAGCGTCATCCCGGCTACGATTCCCCATATTGCGGATGTCATGCTGTGTCCTTCGCTACGCCCTTTGTCGACGAACGCGGCGTGTTAGCGCTCAGTAATGGCTGTCGGGTCTTTCGTAAGCCGGCAATGTTTTCGGCCGGAATCTCGCCGCTTGATACCGATGCTTGATCCGGCATCGCAATACCAGATAGATCGTGGCGAATATCGCTGCCGCGAAGCCCACGGTATAACCTGTTAAAGTGGATATCGACGAACAGCCACAGGCTGTCTCCAGCATCCATCTAAAGTGCCTGCAATATGGATATATCGCCGACCGGCGGAGAAATCCGGATTCAGTGTTCCAAAGCCATCGTGCTGCCCGTACAGTTTCATGTCTGTACGGTGCAGAACTTTCCTGCATCCGCCAGCACAAAGCGCTTCGCACAGGATTTCGAGCGCTCGACGCTAAACATCGGATAACGAATTTGTACGGCGTCGTACCGCATCGAGACCGGCTTGCGCGTAGCGTCGAACACACCGTCGCATACGCAGAAGTGAAGCATGCGCGAACGGACACTCATCTGGAGCACGCCCGCACTAGCCGCTTGCGGCTGCGTCAGTGGCAGCCCATCGACTACCGGCAGCGAAATCACGTGGCTCGATTCGCTCCAGTTTACAAAGGATCTACATGGATGCACCGTCCGTGCTTCCGATGGCGAAATCGGCAGTGTCAATCAAGTCTATTTCGACGACGAAGCATGGGGCATCCGTTATCTCGTGGTCGAGACCGGAAACTGGCTCCATCACAGGCAGGTGCTCGTTTCGCCTTATTCGCTCAAGCACATAGACTGGTCGTCGGACGCCGTCCATGTCAATCTGACGCGACAGCAGATACGCGACGGACCGACACTCGACACGCACACGCCGGTATCGCGCCAGCATGAAATCGAGTACCTGCGCTACTACGACGATCCGATATATTGGGGCGGGCCGAATCTGTGGGGCATGGCCGCATATCCCAGGTCCGATCCGGTTGCGCTGGAACTCGCGGCGCCCGCCCCGGCTCGCCGCATCCTGCACGCCTACCGGGCGTTGCCGGACGTCCATCTACGCAGCAAAGACGAGGTCAAGGGCTACCATATCGATGCGATAGATGGAAACATTGGCAGCGTGTCGGGTTTCATCTACGACGATCCGGCATGGGTTCTTCGCTACCTGATGATCGATACGCGCAACTGGTGGCCCAATGGCAAGAAAGTCCTGATCGCCACGCGCTGGATCGACCTCGTCGACTGGTTCGCCGCAACCGTGTCGACTTCGCTCACGCGCGATGCGATCCGCCGTAGCCCTGCCTATGACGGATAGATACCCGTTCATCGAAGCTACGAGGCGGCGCTACACGGGTTCTACAACCGCGATGGGTATTGGCTGGATACCTAACCATTCGCCCAACCCTAACGCCTCGAAGGCGTTCCGGATCCGGGTCTACCGAACGACCAAGCGCGGCGAAGGCCGCCACATTACGAATAAGCGCCTTGCATGCCTGCCGGCCGACCTCGCAGGTTGCAATTCTCCATGCGCTTACCCGTCTAACCTTCCACGCTCGAAGACAGACCGTCACAATCGAAGGCGGGAAAAATAGCCCGGAGTACGCCCATCAATTGGCTCGCACAGCGACGTGCATCTTCGGGCGCATTCGCGTCGATTGCTTCGAAGAGGTTGACGAAGACCGTTAGAAACGCATCAGAGACGGGCGTTTCACGAGCATGCTCGCGCAGGTACGCACAGTAACCAAATACGTGCTTGATGAACTCGATCTGTTGCGCCGCGAATTCGTCATCGTCGAGCGCCAAAGGAACAAAAGTGAGGTGTCGGTCAGAGAGTCCGGCAGGCAGCCGGGCATAAGAGGAAATATCGCTCATGCGGCTCCTCCACGGATGACCCAGGCGCGGCATGAATGCGAAAGGGAATAAACCCAGCATCACGACAGGTTATGCGTGTGCTATAAATGTCGATAAAAATTGACACGTTGGGCGTGCCATGAGTATTTCACGGTGCCAAATTGATGTCAAATTAATTTGACATCAATTTGGCTATCACACAATGCGATTGGATTGGTCCCAGTTATTCGATGAGCTGAAGCGTCGAGGACGCTACGATAGCGACGCGCAACTGGCTGACGCCCTGATGCTCACCCGCGCGCAAATCTCCGCGTGGCGTAACGGCAAGAGCGATCTCGGCACACTCACGAAGATCAAGATCCTCGATGCGCTGGGCCATAATACGTTGCGCTCGGCGTTGGTCAGTCTGTTGCCCGAAAAAAATCGCGAACAGCACCTTATTCATCAGAAACACCTTATCGCCAGGGCAAGTCAGACCGAACCCGAGTCCGACGCCAGCTCCCTCACGCCGGGCATGGCACCCGTGCCGCGCGTCAGCACGAACCGCCTGCTGGCGACGCTGCCGCCGGACGAGCGCAATCGCATCGAGCCTCACCTGTCGGTCGTGGACATGCCGCTCGGCGAGGTCGTGTATGAATCGGGCGACCATCTCAGCCATGTCTATCTCCCGACTACGGCCATCATTTCGATGCTTTATGTCATGGAGAATGGCGCGTCGGCGGAAATTGCCGTGGTCGGCAACGATGGCCTGCTCGGGGTCGCGCTCTTCATGGGCGGCGAGACCATGCCGAACCGGGCCATCGTGCAAAGCGCCGGGAAGGCGTTCCGTCTGAGCGGCCAGATCGTGAAGGACGAGTTTGCCCGCGGTGGCGCTCTGCAACGCCTGTTCCTGCGCTATACGCAGGCGCTCATCACGCAGATGGCGCAGACGGCCGTCTGCAACCGGCATCATTCGATTTCGCAGCAGTTTTCCCGCTGGCTGTTGTTGAGCCTCGACCGACTGGAATCGAATAACGTCCGCATGACACAGGAACTGATCGCCAACATGCTGGGCGTACGCCGCGCGGGCGTGACGGAAACCGCGAGGAAGCTGCAGGACGAGGGCGTCATTCGCTATACGCGTGGACTGATCGAAGTACTGGACCGCCATGCGCTCGAAGCACAGGTTTGCGAGTGCTACAGGGTGGTCAAGCGCGAAAGTGATCGCCTGCTGGGCGATAGTTGAGCCAATCGTCGAGCCAACCCGGCAACGCAAATCGGCTGCGCAAACGAGCGATCTCACTGCGGATTGCGTCGCACCGGCGTGAACACCATGCCACCGCCGTCCATGCCGCCCCCCTGTTGCCAGGCCACCTTGCCGGGCGCCGACGGCTCGCTGCAACTGTGTTGCACGTCCGCTTCGGTTCCTTCCATTGCCATATCGCCGCCGGCCTGCTCCTGTGACCGCTGCCGCTGCCCTGCGCGTACCGCCGCAGCGTCATCGTGCGGCCTTCCCGCATAGCATTGCGCCATTTTCGCAAACTCCTCGTACGTGCTGCCTGCAAGTTATCGGGTAGCATCCGCCGCTCTAATGCGCCGACGCTTCGCCGGACGTTCCACCTCCATCGTCGCGACGGACTGCCTGCTCTGCCCGAGTTCCGGCACCGGTCAAGACTCCACGGTGTTCGCCGTGGAGTCTGGCTTTCCCCGTATCTTTCCTTTGCATCCGTTTTCGCGTACCGCTTCGCTGCTGGCCGGCTGTCTCGCACGACGTGCCGTCTTCCGGCGGCGCATTGCCCATGCCGTCGTCCGTCGCGTTGCCGACGTCGAACACGAGCCTCCTGTTTTCGGCAAGCTCGTCCACATTCACACGGCTAACTGTCATCTCGCGTTCCTTTTGTCCAACGATTTCGACGATAGAGCAACCCACATGTCAGGCCCGGCTTCGCGCATTCGACGCGCGTACCATGGATTCATCATTCAACCAGTTGGCCCGTTGATCTGTACGCTATCGGACTATCGCCACGCCCGCGCCGACCGTGTGTTGATTTGCACGAAACCTGATGCAATTGTCCGGCGCTTTCGAAGCCTCGTGCCAAAGGCACACGTCGAGCGCCCCTGGGAGGCCACCACGTATGAAGCAATTCCTCAAGCCGGCATCGGCGACCATCGTCGCAAAGAATCGAGGACGATGGCTATGTCCACGACTCGAGTTGCACAGCTCGAAATGAGAGAGTCGCCACCCTGAGAGACAAGCTGCGCGCGATCATGCAAGCAGTCAGTACGGTGCCGTACCCGGGCCGGCTCGATTGGACTGCCGCTCTTGCACCGCACCTATCGGCGTGCGTGCATGCGTATTCCTCGTCGGAGCCGCCCCCCCATCGCGGTGGCGACTATCGGAGTGTCGCGACCGGCGATGAGGGTCTCTGCGGCCATTCAGTTCAATGGCGTCGTGGCGGGCTGCACTAATGACGTGTCACGGGCCGATGCCCAGTCGCTTCGGCGCACGTGATGGATGATCAATGGGATGCCTGCGAAAACAACGATGCCGAGTACGACCAGTCCGGTATAAAGCAGCGGCGAGCCGACCGGCAACTGGTCGGGCGGAAAAAACGACACGACGAAACTGAAAAGCACCCCGGCAAAGCCGATGCCGGCGGTCAGCCACATGCCGGCCAGACCACCGGGCAGCCTGAACGGTCGCGGCAGGGCGGGCGCGGAATAGCGCAACTGGATCGCCGCCGCATACATCAGCATATAGGCGATCAGATACAGCGCGATCGTCATCGCGGAGATCAGAAAAAAGGCGACTGACACATCGCGGATGACAAAGTAAAAGCACGAAATGACCGTCACGATCAGCCCCTGCACCAGCAGGATGTGAGTAGGCATACCCTTGCGGTTTTTCGCCTGGAGGATAGGCGGTAATTCGCCCTCCTGTGCTGTGGCGAGCAACCCTCGCGACGGACTTCCGAGCCAGGCAAGCACACCGCTGATTGCGCCGATGCCGACCAGCAGCGACAGCACCGCCACCGCCCAGCCCATATGCCAGAGATCGGTGATCACCGCGCCGAATGCGTCAAATACGCCCGATTGCAGCGAAATTTCCCCGTACGGCAGGATGGCGGCGATCGGCAACGCGCCCAGCGCAAAGATGAGGACCGAAATCAGCGCACCCAGACCAATCGCCGCCGGATAGCCGCGACTCGGGCTGCGCATGTCTATCACATGGACCGCCTGTACCTCCACGCCGGCGAACAGCAAGACGATGCCGGCAAGAAACGAGATCGTGCCGAAACCGTGAATAGCGGGCCAGAAGCGGGCGTGGCCGTCCTGCGACAGGACCTTGTCGGTCAGGTGTTGCCACCCGAGAGGATGGCCGCTGCTCACCCAGTAGCCGAGCAACGCCAGCAGCACGAGGCCCGGCACGATGGTGCCGATGACGAAGGTCCAGTTCGCGATTCTTGCAAACACTTCCACACCTTGCAGTACCACCCACGTCGAGAGCCAGTAAGCGACGATGCAAAAGAGGCCAACGTAGATGCCGTTATTCGCCAGTTCCGGCCGGCCGACCGTATAGGCGAGCGCGGCCGCGCCAAAAGTCAGCGCAACCGGATACCAGACCACGTTCTGTATCCATTGCAGCCAGATAGCGAGGAAGCCCCAGCGCGTGCCGAATGCTTCGGCAACCCAGGTGTAGATGCCGCCGCGCCGGTCGGCAAACGCGCCACCCAGCTCCGCCGACACCAGGGACGCCGGAATCAGATAGAAAACGACTGTAAAGGCCAGATAGACGAACATCGTCATCTCCTCCTTCGCGAGCAAAGGCAGTCCGCGTAGACTGGTGACGACGGCGGCCGCGGTCATCAGCCCGATCGACGTGACGCTCAGATACTTGCCGCGCGTCGCGGCATCTGCCGTCGTCGCGTTGGCGGCGGTGGGTGCAATCTTGTCCATTTCGTGCTCCTGTGAGCAGGGAACGTCAATCGTGATGGAAGGTAGGACCGGCCGTGGAGTGAAGCACCGGGTTTTTCACCAGATGCGCGATGGCGTGCCGGATGTCCTCGAGCAGCATCGCCGCCATGTCGCGGCTGACGCCGCGCCGGATCAGCACGCGCTGCACAATGGTCTCCTCACGCCCGGTCGGCAGCTTGTATGAGGCGATCTGCCAGCCGCGCATGCGCACGCGGTCGGACAGATCGAACAGTGTGAAGCCCGCGGTCTCTGGATGCCTGAGCTTGTAGCAGACAGCCGGCAGTGCGCCGCGACCGTCGTAAATCATCTCGATTGCCTCGATCTTCGACAGGCCATCGGCGAGCGCCTGAGCCGTATCAGCGCACTCCTGCTGGATGTGCCGGTATCCTTCACGCCCGAGCCGCAGCATCGTGTAGTACTGTGCGATGATCTGCCCCGCCGGCCGCGAAAAGTTCAGCGCGAAGGTCGGCATGTCGCCGCCCAGGTAGTCGACACGGAAAATCAGGTCGTCGGGCAAATCCTGCGGGCTGCGCCACACAATCCAGCCCACGCCGAGCGGCGCAAGGCCGTATTTATGACCGGACGCGTTGATGGATTTGACGCGCGGCACACTGAAGTCCCATCCGAGGTCCGGTTGAATGAACGGCGCAATGAATCCGCCGCTGGCCGCATCGACGTGGATCGGAATATCGATCCCCACGTCGCGTTGCAGCGTGTCGAGCGCAGCTGCAAGCGCGCTGACGGGTTCGTAGACGCAGGTGAAGGTGATGCCGAGCGTAGCGACCACGCCAATGGTGTTTTCATCACAATATTCCGCCAGATCTTCCGGCCGTAGCCCCAATGAATCGCCGCTCAGTGGCACCTCACGCATCTCGATGTCGAAATAGCGTGCGAATTTTTCCCAGCACACCTGCACCGGTCCGCACACGAAGTTCGGCTTGTCCGTCGACTTGCCTTGCGCCGCCCTGCGCTTTTTCCACTGCCATTTGAGTGCGAGGCCACCCAGCATGCAGGCCTCACTCGAACCGGTCGTCGAACAGCCGGTGGTCTCCCACGCTTTGGACGCATGCCACAGATCGGCGAGCATATGCACGCAGCGCATTTCGATCTCGGCGGTTTGCGGATACTCGTCCTTGTCGATCATGTTCTTGTCGATCGACATATCCATGAGGTGTCGAACCTCCTCGTCAATGTAGGTCGTACAAAACGTTGCAACGTTCTGCCGCGAGTTTCCATCCATGAACAATTCGTCGCGCACCAAATCGAATACGGCACGTCGATCGGAAGACCCTTTGGGAATCCGGTACTTTGGGAGTGGCGAACCGGAAATCGTCGCAGCATATTCGTCGGCAACGGCGTCGGGTTCGGCGGATGGCAACTTGAGAAAGGTCATGGCGTGAAACTCCTGAATGGCGAAGGAGGAACGTGGCAGGTGCCATAACGAGGCGCCCGCCCCAATGTCATTGCAGCGTTGATCGCTTGAAGGAGCGGAAACGGAGGACTCCCCTCGTTCGGCCTCGCTCTTGACTAGCGTGCCGGCAAGCGAATGACGACCGTCCCCGACCGAAACGCATCGTCGGGGACGAAGGCGTCGTGCAGGCTATCCCGATCAACGGGATAGAAAGTTCGACGGGGTTTGACGCGTCGAGGATCACGGTGCGCGTATTGACCAGGGGAGTCGGTCCGGTGGCGTACCAGCGCGAAAATCCGTAGCTAGGCACGCCGCGATACGTTTCCATTGCCACGCTGAAAGACATCTTGAACGTATGCCCTTCACGATTTTCAATGACCGCGCGAAAGTATGGAGGGGTTTCTGCCAGACCTGCGGCCTGACCCGCACCGGGTTTTTATTTGTGCGCGTTGAACCACGTACGACACCGTACTGATTTCGGCCCGATTCTGGGCGCACCCTATGCCGGAATGCGGTGGGACACCTATACGATCGCACCGGGACTAACAGGAACGCTGCGCCATAGCTGTCCCAAAGGCTATCCCCGAAACATAAGCGCGAATGCGTGGCGCCCACGGGGAGACAACGCAGATGAGTGAGCAAACCAGACGGAAAGGAACAAACATGAAAAATCGGGCACTGATACGAGCACTGATCGTGCTGTCGCTGATTACCAGCCTGAGCGCATGCTTCTTTCCCGTCCGAGGTGACGACGACCACCATGGCGGCGGCGACTACTACCAGGAACACCGCGACTAGAAGATAGCAGACCACCCCGCCTCGTCCGGGCGTGCTCCCGACAGTTCGATTGTCATTCGCATTCGTGGGTATTCGTCGATCATTTTTATCAACCGAATAGTACTGAAGCGAATGTGGATTGCAGTCCGACCATCCTGATACGCCAACGCGTACCGTTGATGTCGAATAGCACGAATTTCATTCATAGCGCGGCCATCGAAACAACCAGGTTGGGACGACCACATATTGTGGGTGCGCCAGTTCCTTTCTGGACCCGGTACGGCACCGTACCGATTTCTTACCCCGGCTGCGCGCATCGTCTTGTCTGGGCACTTTCGATCCCCACCCCGAACCCGGCTCCGTGGCATGCGCACCAGATGCGCAATCGACATCTCAGCGAACTGCGCCGGTATCCCGCGAAATAAACTCAGGAGAGAATCATGACTACACTCGACCCGACCAATCGGTCTTCAACCAGCGGTACAGGTGCCGCGATTCTGGGCAACGGAACCGGTGACGGGCCGGGCCCTAACGTGATGGCGGCTGATACCTTGACGGGAAATAAACTCTTTACGTCCGACCACGAGGAAATCGGCAAGATCTCCGCAATCATGCTGGATGTACCCAGCGGACAGATCGCCTATGCCGTATTGGCGAGCGGGGGCTTTCTCGGCATGGGCGGCAAGCTTTACGCCATTCCATGGAGTGCGCTGATCCTCGACACGGACGAAAAGTGCTTCCGTCTCGACGTCACTGCGGAACACGTGAAGAATGCGCCCGCCTTCGACAAGGACCATTGGCCCGCCATGGCGGATGAACAATGGGGTTCGTTGCTTCACCGTTACTACAACCGGAAGCCTTACTGGATCGCCACGCGGGCCGTTACCGGGAATCAGCCGCCCGCGCAATGAAGCAGGCAACAGACAGCGACTTCGTCCACAAATCAGCTACGTATTAGCTATGGGAGATTTACCATGAACAAAGATCAAGTCAAGGGAACGGTAGAAAAGGGAAAGGGCAACGCGAACGAAACCGTTGGCAGGGCCACGGGCAATACGAAACAGGAAGTCAAGGGCGATATCCAGCGAGCAGCTGGTCAGGCGCGAAAGAATCTTGGCGACGTCAAGGAAGCAGCCAAGAAGCCCCGGTAACAGACGGCGCACTCGGTGCCTGTACCGCGTTGCGGAGAGGCTCCAGACGGCGGCTTGCATCGAGTGAATGGCTTTGCTTGCGGTCGGCGGTAGTGCCCCGCATGCAGCACTAGCACAACCTGCCCCCGACACAGCCCACGAGAACCATCGAGCGGACTGGGGCCGCTCATGACTGACGCAAAGCCTGGAATTAACCCAGCCAGAGAAAATATGCGGCTGCCCGTGAAGATGTGTTATGCCCGAGCAGGATCGGCTGGCCAATGTCCTGGGATGCTGGAACTGGTTCTATATCCGGTCCGGCTGGGCCTACGGTGAAGCTGCCCTGATCCCGAGCGCCAAAGAGCCGCGCCGTTCAGCGCGGCAAGCGGTACACAATGACGGTCACCGGCCTCAAGCATGGTTCAAACACCAGTGCCCCCTCCTAATCGAAGCGGGGATGCCTGGCCATCTCTGGAGCGGTCGGGCGGCAACTCAGCCATTCGGCGATAACAGCAGGTGTATGCATCGCGCCTGGCACGGACATTCGCAGCGACGCAGTTTCGAGCGCAGGTTTTTACGCGGAACATCGACCCAGACTATCCCCGCTAAAGCAGACGTCATACGGTCACGCCAGCAAAGGCATCTACGATATTGCGGACAGATCGGTCCCGTCCCGAACGACAGTTCGCACTCGCGGAACCCGAGCGCCCTTCCCTGCCTGCCGCGATAGTCGATAAGCCGGTCGCGTGCGAGGTGGGACGCAGACGCTCGCGGCAGGGAAAACAGCATTCTCACATTGACGTCAAATTAATTTGACAAACATACTGGATCGCTCCAGTGCCCTCTGCACAACAGGCGTGCCCGAAGCCACGAAAAACTGACTGTCTTTCGAACATACTCGCATTGACAGACTGGCATTTTGCACGATGTATGGGAACGCCACCGTACAGACGAAACCTCCGCGCATTTGCGATGATATGAACTGGCCCTGCGTGCACCGGTCACTCGGCTTACCGTCGCGCGACAGGCATTCGCGAACAGGCTGCCACTCCCGCAACGCGTCGAGTCTCACGAAAGCACTGTGACCGTTCGTTCTGGCTGCCCGCTCGCGGTCCAGGCATAGATGACCGGGGACCGCCATGTCCACATATTCAAACCTCTGCGCACCCGCTACCGATGAACGTAGCCTGTCGGACTCCCAAGTACTTGACGGGACGACGGACCCTCGATATATCCGGACTGAAGAACTGACCGGTCTTCCGTCTTGCAACACGCCGGCGAGCGACGCCCATCTCAAGAATGAAATGATCGCAATGGTCGCGCACGAGCTGCGCGGCCCGCTCTCCCCGCTGCGGCTCGCCGCATGTGCGATGCGCCGCGCGTCCACCGGCATGCCGGACATATCACGCCTCGTCGACATCATGGATCGGCAGATTGCCCAGATCGCTCGGCTGGCCGAAGATCTGACCGACGTGACACGCATCAGCCACAATGCATTGCGCCTGTGCGTGTCCGAAGTCGATCTCGTCGACGTGCTGACCGATCCGCTCGAAGCCGCGTCCGTTGCAGTGGTCGGCCGCGGTCAGAGATTGACCATAGAGGTGGCCGACTGGACGCTTCGTATAGAGGCCGATCCCGTTCGCCTGATGCAGGCACTGAACAACATCCTGGACAACGCGGTGAAATACACGCCGACAAATGGTCATATCGATGTAACCGTGCGCATGCAAGGGCACGATCTGATCGTCTCCGTACGGGACGATGGCGCAGGCGTGGCGAGTGAACTGCTGCCGCATATCTTCGATCTGTTCACGCAGTCCCGCCGGACGATTGCCGCGAGCGCGGGCGGCCTCGGAATCGGCCTCGCCGTGGTGAAAGCCATTGTGCAGGCGCACGGCGGAACCGTATCGGCGATCAGCGCGGGTCCCGGGCACGGTAGCGAATTCATCCTGCGGTTGCCCGTTGTCAGGCAATAACGTTGCGTGACCGGCAGCCGCGTGCAGGCTGGGGATTTCGATGAGCGTCCGTGCCTGGCGCGCGAAGACGGCGCTCCAAAAGTGCTCGACGCGTCGCGTGGTATCGCACACGTGAATGAAATTCGGGGCAAGCCTGACGTTCACAGGATGCCCGGGCGTACTAGCACTGCGCCACGATGGGGCTGGTTTAAAACCCGCTCATCCGATCGCTTTTTATAACGCCCGATCCACTAAGCTCTATCCCGGATAGGATTGCATATACTCCGGCCCGATATTGAGGAACACAAGGTGTCTGACGAACAGCGTCGCAGCGGAAATCACCTGCTCTCGGCTTTGCCCGCAACCGAGTGGGCACACATCGCACCGCATCTGATGCAGGTGGACATGCCGCTCGGACAGGTCGTCTATGAGTCCGGCGACCGACTCCATCACGTCTATTTCCCAACGACGTCGATCATCTCGCTGCTGTACGTGATGGAAGACGGCGCATCTGGGGAAATTGCCATCGTGGGCAACGAAGGCATCGTCGGCATCGCGCTCTTCATGGGCGGCGAAACCACGCCAAGCCGCGCAGTCGTGCAGAGCGCGGGTAGAGCGTACCGGCTGGACGCCCGCCTCCTGAAGGAGGAATTTCATCGCGGCGGTCCAATGCAGCGGCTGTTGCTGCGATACACCCAGGCGCTGATCACACAGATGGCACAGACCGCCGTGTGTAACCGGCATCATTCGATCGATCAGCAACTGTGCCGCTGGCTGCTGCTGAGCATCGACCGTCTGCCGTCTAACGAGTTGAAGATGACGCAGGAGTTGATCGCGAACATGCTGGGCGTCCGCCGGCCCGGCGTCACCGAGGCAGCGATGAAATTGCAGCAAGCAGGATTAATCCGCTACAGCTACGGCCACATCGAGGTACTGGATCGGCCCGGACTCGAAAAGCGGGTATGCGAATGCTATGCGGTCGTAAAGCGCGAATTCGACCGGTTACTACCCGATCTCCAGGCGATCTGAACGGCGCCCGAGTGGGCAAACTCCGCCAGTGCAGCAAGGGACACGATCGAGCCGGCGGCGGCCGCATTCATCCCTGTCTTTTCTATGAGGCAGGGGTCTTCTGATCCCGCCTGCGAGCCTGCGGCCGTACCGGCAGTCAAAGCAATTGGCGGTCGTGTCGCGACCAACGGCGCACCTGCCGGCGCGACCCGAGCTTTCCCTTTCGCAACATCACGTATTGGTTGGTTTTTCCATGGCGCATGGATACATGGTGAGAAGACCCAGCTGTGTCCGACCGCGCATTTCGCATTGGGACGTGCGTCGGTTCGTGGCGATCCGGGTCGCTTAAAGGCCAGTTCAAAAAGAGCCCGGAAGGGCTGTTTACTTTCCCGTGAAACGGTTAACCTTGGATGCCTGAACAACGGATCAAGGAATGCCGGCACCTATCATCGATGACGCGCTGTGGGCACTGATCGAACCACTACTTCCGCCGCCCAAGCCGCGACACAGGCGATACCCTGGGCGCCTGCCGGTCTCGGACCGTGCGGCACTCAATGGCATCCTGCTCGTGCTCAAGACAGGGATGCGATGGAATCATCTGCCGACCCGGTTGGGCTTCGGCTCTGGAGCGACTTGCTGGCGTCGGTTGCACGACTGGCAGCAAGCCGGAGTGTGGGACAAACTGCACGGGCTGCTGCTCGACAAGCTGCGCGAATCCGGCCAGCTCGACTTCTCATATGCGGCTGTCGATTCATCGTCCGTGCGCGCCGTTGGGGCAGGCCAAAAACTGGGCCAAACCCCACCGATCGCGCACGACCAGGGTCCAAACATCACGTCCTCGTAGACGCGAATGGCGTTCCTGTCAGCGTGATCCTGACCGGCGCGAACCGCAACGATGTCACGCAACTGCTGCCGCTGGTCGACGCTATCCCGCCGATTCGCGGCACTCGCGGCCGACCGCTTCGCAAGCCCAAGGTCCTCTACGCCGACCGTGGCTACGATTCCGACTCGCATCGCCACCGACTTCGCGAACGCGGTATCAGACCGGTCATCGCCAGACGCCGCACCGAACACGGCAGCGGCCTCGGCAAATTCCGTTGGGTCGTCGAACGGACTCATTCGTGGCTCCATGGTTTCCGTCGTCTTCGCATCCGCTTCGAACGCCGATCTGACATTCACGAAGCGTTCCTCAAACTCGGCTGCTCTCTCGTCTGCTGGAACATCTTCAGCCGAGCTGAGCGGCCATTTTGAACTGGCCTTTTAAAGAACGTGCCACTATGACCCTCACCACTATCGAGTACAGGGGCACGAGATACGTGTTTACTCCCACCAGATCCGTACGCTAAAGAGTGAAGGCAGTTCTCGTCACTCGTCCAGATCGACGTCATTCCTTCCGACGAACTCAAGGCACGGTGCTATAAAAGATTGTTCGGTGCGTTAAGGCTACGCTGAACAAGCAGCTGAATTGGCGGCGTGTTGGCGATGTGGAGGTGTTCAGGTCGTGAAGCCGACCGTCACTCCTTTGCTTTTGGCCCTTGCGGGCATTGCACGCGGGCGTTTTGCCCGCCTTTCGCCCATTACGGGCGCAACTGCGCCATCAATCGCGTGCGCGACAGGTACACGTTGGCGAGCGCCAAAGCGACGAAGGCCCGGTTCGCATTCTTCGCCAACCCGCGGTAGCGCACCTTCGTGAAGCCCCACAGTCGTTTGACCACCGCGAACACATGCTCCACGCGTGCACGGATCCTCGACTTGTGGCGGTTCTTGCCGCGCTGCACCTCATCGACTTCACCCGCGCGACGGGTGCGCTGATTCGTGAAGTCGCGCGCCTTCGGCGCTTTGCTGTGGATCAGCGCTTTCTGGCTGGCGTATGCGCTGTCACCGTAGACCCGCCGCTCCTGTCCGTGCAGCAATTGCGGCAGCGGATGCCTGTCATGCACGTTGGCCGGCGTGAGCACTGCGCTGTGCGCCAGGCCGCTCTGGCTGTCCACGCCGATATGCAGCTTCGCGCCAAAGTACCATTGCTTGCCTTTGCGCGTCTGATGCATCCCGGGGTCGCGCGACTTCTGCTCATTCTTCGTCGAACTCGGCGCACCGATGATCGTGGCGTCCACGATCGTGCCGCTCTTGAGTTTCATGCCGCTCGCCTGCAGCACCCGGCCGACTTCGGCAAACAGCTTCTCGCCCAGTTTGTGGGTTTCGAGAAGACGACGAAATTTGAGCAGCGTGGTGGCATCTGGTGCCGCCTCGCAGCCCAGATCAATTCTCGCAAAGCGACGCAGGCTGGCACTATCGTAAAGCGCCTCTTCACACGCGAAATCGGCCAGGTTGAACCAGTGCTGGATGAAATGGATTCGCAGCATGCGCTCCAGACCAATCGGCGGGCGGCCATTGCCGCGCTTCGGGTAATGCGGCTCGACCACCGCGCACAACTCAGTCCACGGCAGAATTGCATTCATCGTATCGAGAAACTCATCGCGCCGTGTTCGCTTGCGGTGTGTCTCGAAACCCGCACCTTCATCAGCTGCCATCGCCAACGTCTGCTGCTTCATCCTGTTCTGCCTTCCTTATCCACCCCGATCTATAACGCTCGGAGCAGTTCTGCGGTGGACTTGATCAGCTTTGCCTTAAGTCCCACCAATGCAATATGGCAAGACATCGTCGATAGCAAAATTCAGGTAACCAAACTACGGCATGCCGCATGTGAATTATCCGGCAATCCGCTTTATCCGCGATCGCTGCACCCAGCCGTTCGTTGGATGAACTCAGGTGCAACGTACGAAAGGTCATTGAACTGACGCATGACCGCCGCGACGGTTGCGCTTCTGTCGATAATGACGGCGGAAATCTGCAAAAGTGCCGGGTGTCCTGCCGGTCGTGGCACCCTGGCGGCGGAGAAGCATGTGTCTGCCATCAGATCTTCTGGACAAGGTGATGCAAAGACGGCTCCTTGGCACAGCAGCGCGAGCGATCAGTCCCGCTCCGCTGGGGGTGTTGGTAACTTGTTTGTCGATGTACAACGGTGACGTGCAGCTATTCTTCTCCACGGGAGTGGCAGCGACGGTCCGGTGAACAGAAGGAAGGAAACGGCCATGGCAGAGCGACTGGTCGACGTACTGGACAGCAGAGGTACTGTCATTCATACCTATCCCATCACGCTCGGGCAATCGGGTGATGAGGCGAACGATTCGGCTTGCGAAGCAAAAGCGCTCAAGGCTGCCGCACACGGCCGACTGTTCCTGATGCAGATCTGGAAGCAGGAGGGACGCCCTGAGGGGCGTGCCGACGAGTTCTGGCACCGGACCCGCGACTTTGAGACGCCGTGATTGGTACGTCTCCGCTGCTGAATGTGCGATGTCCGCCCGAATGGAGACGCTGATGACGATGGCGAACGGGTAGGCACCAAAGGGTGGCTCGCTACACGCGAACAGCGTGGTCGGTACGGCAACTGCGCAACTTGGACTACCTGGAGATAGCTCACTTATTCGTACAAAGACGTATTCGAGATCCGTGAAATCAACAGGGCAGAGGCCGCAGGAATGCCGCCGAGGAGCACGGCCGTGCCCAACGGCATCCCCCGCTCCCACATGCCGATCACTGCAATCAGCCCCACCGTGATCGCCATCGAGACAAACGCGAGGCGCAGCGGAACGATCCATCTTCGGTCGAAAATCGGTACGCCCATGTGTAACCCGACGGTAAACAGCGAAATCAGCAGAGCCACTTCCGCCACCCGGCCGATTACATCGGCATGATGCAATGGGTCCGGCACGATCAGCCCGAGCCCACCGGGACCGACGAGGTAACCGGCGACCAGATAAATGGTCGCGCTGCTCAACAGCAGACGCGCCAGCGGCACGCTCGGCACCACCATGGTGATGAGCAGAAAGCCGCTCAACAGATACCAGATGGGATCGGACATGGATCGCGGACAACATCGCAGGGACGCTCGTCCGACGAGCCGTATTCAGGCTCACCGAAGCCGGTGCAGTGAACGGCGGACGGCAAGCAGAAGGTTCGGCTCCATTCTGACATCCGCACTTTCGCCTTCGCGTCAAATTGCCGTCGGTCCCGCATCAGTACGATAGCGTGCAGACATCCGAATCCGGTCTGTACACAATTCGTCAATCCGCTGGATCACCGCGTTGAGGGGTTGACATGCTGCATCATCAATTCGAAAAAGAGCTGACGCATCTTGAACTGATCTTCCCCCTGTTGGCGGCGGGCGGCCCGTTCGCACTCTCATACTGGCGGAGCCGCGCAATGGCACTGTCGGCCCACCAGGGCGTCGTTCCGTCGGGAGCGCGACGCATAGTCTGGTTGCTCGATATGCTCGACAGAATCGAGCAACAGGCCGGCGTCGCACCGTCTCCATTGCCCCGGATTTATTTCCGTGCAAAAGCAGGTACTGGTTCAAACGGTCACAAGTCGCTATGAATCTGCCCGTGTGCCGTGAGCGGCTGTCGCATTACCCATAAACCTCCCGCAATGCCAGACCTGGCCTCTGCCGATCGCCTGCCAGTGCAGACGCCAACGCAAAGGAACGCCACCCGAAACGCGCATGGCCCGACACGCCGTTCCGCCCTGCGAATTGATTCGACAATGCGACTAACGATGCGGTGGGTATACGGCCAGTTTCACGCCTGCAGCGCCGTCTGACATAGCGCCCGTCAATTTCAATTGACATTGATTCCGGTCCGCCATGGTGCCAGTACGCGAGTGTATCGACACCGTTATCGACCATCGCTGGGAAGCCGGACAAGGGAGCAAGCGCCTTCCTTGAGGCCGCCGCCTGGCCGACCGGATGTTTGTCAGTGAATCGAGCCCCGGCGAGCACGCAGCTTGAGCAAGACGACGCATTGGCTTCCGCGCTATCCGGTAACGAATACGCCGACGCCCGGTCGTGGGCCATTGCAATCCCCGTTTGTTCATGATCCGCAGTCATAGCCCTTGTCGGCATGAACCTTGTCTGAACGCTTCCGTGGTCGCCCGCGTTTGCCCGCAACTGGTGGTACAGCGCCGACACTCTCATAGATCAGCTTCGCCTGGACGCACCGCGACTGCTGGGCAATCAGCACATCGGCGAATTGTCGCCCCACGTCGCTATCGTCAACGACGAACGTTTCCAGGTTGACGTGGTTCTTCGCCGCCACCATCGTTGCGAACATGGCCTGGTAGGTCTGAGGGCCGTCCTGCAACAGGCGGACCTCGTTGCCGACCGCGGGCGGACTGCCGCTGATGTCTTGTTCGTGCGTGATCTGCTTGCCCGGTGCATCCGTCCCGTCGGTGTTGCGCTGGATATCGGTGACGATGCCCGAACTGCGCTTCACCGATAGGCGCCCCCCAGGAATAGCGGACGTGGGCATGTTCGTTTTGATCGAATAAAGGCCGCATGTCGAGGCGCCCCGGCGGATGCTGACGCAACAATTTCCGTGACGGCAGCAAGCCGCCGTCACGGACAGCGCGACTACTTCCCACCTGATTACCGACGACGACGCCCACAGCTGCGCCGCCGGCTGTGCCCAATACGCTACCGCCCGTCAGGACCGCGCCCGCGACACCGCCGGCCCCAACCCCGACCACCGTGTCTGCCCCCCTTGTCGACAGGTCACCACAACCGAACATGAAGGCGGCAACAGCCGGAAGGACCACCCACGTGACCATAGTATGAGCTCGTAGCAATTGCGGCCTCCGCTTCGCCATGGGTCACGCCTGCTTTTTCCGCCCGCCCGGCCTTCGCCTGGCGCGACATCGCATCCTGCAACGCGACAGGAATCGCCACGTCGCGAATTTCGACGGACCCCACCGCGATGCCCCAAGCCTCCGTCTTCGCGCCAATTTCATCGCGCAGGTGACGGTCGGCCGCGGCTCGATCCGACAACAGCGCCGCCAGCATCGCTGCCCCGATCGACTCACGCAACGTGGTTTGCGCTTCGAGCGGCGGCGCTGTCGCGAGCCAGTACGCCGGCGTACCGACTCCGCACCCCAACGAGCACACCGTATTCCCATGGACCACGCGGCCCGCGCCCCCGCCGTTACCTTCCCCAACGCGTATTCCCCAGGACGCATCTTCAACCACGACACGACGGTGCCCTCATGCCCATCAGCAAGAAAGTGACTTATCTCGTCAGCATCTTCATCGCGACGCCCACGGAGCAGCACGCAAGAATCCGGGACATCGTGATGAAGGTGTCGGGCGGCGACTATGAATTCGTCCATCTGCATCGGATGGGGGTCTTTCTGATCCTCAACACGAGCCGCGACGCAAAGCAACTGGCGAACGCTTTTGCTGAAGCGATCGCATCGGATGACCGGATACTGGTCTGCGAACTCGGCGACGATTACCACACGGTCGGCCTGAGCAAGGCCTCGTACTGGCTGCAAAACCATCTGGTCACGGCCACGCAGACACCGGCCACGAAGAAGGGCAATCCGTTCATCGAGTTGTGAGTTCCGAACGGCACTTCGCGCGGAACCCGGTCTTCTGCTATTCCGCCCGAAGCCCCAGCGTCACGATCACGCAATGGCGTGCGCCGTCGTCCACCAGGGGAAATGCCACCACGCCGGCATCGAGCATCCTGCCGTCCACGCTCATGCCGTGCACCCCGCGGCAGACATGATGCGGATTGTGCACGGCGATCTCGTAACGCGACGCGCCGTGGAGAAAGACTGCCGAAAAGCCGGGCCATGCGCCCGGCACACAAGGCTCGATCGATAGCTCGCAACCGCGCTTGCGCAGGCCGAGCAGACCCTCGATGCCCGCGCGATACATCCATCCCGCCGAGCCCGTGTACCACGTCCATCCGCCGCGTCCCACGTGTGGCGCGACGGAATAGACATCGGCAGCGACCACGTAGGGCTCCACCTTGTAGCGGTTCACGCCGCTGCGCGTCCGGCTCCGGTTGACCGGATTGAGCATCGCGAGCAGATCGGCTGCGCGATCGCCGTCCCCCAGTTGCGCGAATGCCAGCACCGACCACATGGCGGCATGCGTGTATTGACCGCCGTTCTCGCGCACGCCCGGCGGATAGCCCTTGATATAGCCCGGATCGAGCGGCGTGCGGTCGAACGGCGGAGTGAACAGCAACGCGAGGCCGTCGTCGCGTCGAATCAGGCGTTCGTCGAGCGCGGCCATCGCAAGCACCGCGTGTCCGGCGCTTGCTGCGCCCGACAACACGCTCCACGACTGCGCGATGGCGTCGATCGCACATTCGTCGTTGCCCGCGGACCCGAGCGGCGTGCCATCGTCGTAGTACGCGCGCCGGTACCACGCGCCATCCCAGCCGGCGCTTTCGAGTGCCTTCCTGAGCGCGTCCGCACGCCCCAGCCAGCAATCCGCGCGCTCATCCTCATGACGCGCCCGCGCGATCGGAGCGAAGGCCATCAGCGTCGCGTAGAGGAACCAGCCGAGCCAGACGCTTTCTCCGCGCCCCGCCTCACCCACCCGGTTCATGCCATCGTTCCAGTCGCCGGTCCCCATCAATGGCAAATCTCGCGAGCCGAACAATCCGAGCGTCTGCTCCAGCGCGAGTGCGCAATGCTCGAACAACGTCGCGCTGGTGTCCGCGACGTCCGGCACGAAATACGCGTCGTGCTGATCCGCCGCCAGTGCGCGGCCTTCGAGGAACGGCACCGTCACGTCGAGAATTCCGTGGTCGCCGCTCACGTCGATGTACTGGGCCACGGCATAAGCCAGCCACGTGCGATCGTCGGCAATACGGGTGCGCACGCCCGCGCCCCCCTCCGGCAGCCACCAATGCTGCACGTCGCCTTCCGGGAACTGTCGTGCCGCCGCCCGCAACAGATGTTCGCGCGTGAGCGCCGGGCGCGCCACCGCGAGCGCCATGCCGTCCTGCAGTTGATCGCGAAAGCCATACGCGCCGCTCGCCTGATAGAAGCCCGCGCGCGCCCAGATCCGGCAAGCGAGCGTCTGATAGAGCAGCCAGCGATTGAGCATCAGGTCCAGCGCGCGATCCGGCGTCGCGACCTGAACGACCCCGAGCGTCTCATCCCAGAACCCGGTCACCGCGGCCAGGACGCCGTCGAGATCGACTTCGCGATAGTGCGCGACGAGTTGCCGGGCGTCCGCGGCCGTCGCGGCCTCACCGAGCACGAACACCACCTCGGCCACGCCGCCCGGCGCCAGGTCGATCGACGTTTGCAGCGCAGCGCACGGATCGAACCCGGCGCCGACCTTGCCCGATAGCGGGCTTCCATCGGCGCCGCCCGCCAGCGCCGCGGGATCGCTCAACGTTCCGTTGCGGCCGATGAACTCGCGCCGGTCCGTGGTCCAGCCGCGCTGCTGGCCGCCGAGATCCGCAAACGCCACTCGATTCCGGTACGCCTCGCCGTAGCCGTTACGGACGAAAATCGCGCCCGTCGCCGCATCGATTTCGCTGACGATATGCGGCGCCGACACGCTGCGCTGCGCCCCGAGCACCCATTCGACGTAGGCCGTCACGGAGAGCTGCCGGCCGCGGCCCGACAGGTTGCGCAGCGTCAGGCGAGAGATCTTCACCGGGTCGTTCAGCGGCACGAATTGCAGCAGTTCGAGCGCGATGTCGTCGGCAGTATGCGTAAAACGGCTATAGCCCTGGCCGTGACGCGCGATGTAGGGCTCCGCTCCCGCCGACTGGTCGCGTACCGGCGAGGCCTGCGGTCCCCACAGCGCGCCTGTGGCCTCGTCACGCACGTAGAACGCCTCGCCGGGCGGATCGCCAACGGGGTCGTTCGACCACGGCGTCAGTTGATGCTCCCGGCTGTTGGACGTCCACGTGTACCCGCTGCCTTCCGCCGATACCACGAATCCACAGGCCGGATTAGCGATGACATTGACCCACGGCATCGGCGTGCATTGTCCGGGGCCGAGCACGATCACGTATTCGCGGCCTTCGTATGCAAAGCCGCCGAACCCATTGAAGCATTCGAGCGCGGCATCCGTCGCGGCACGCCCCGCACCGGCAAAGACGAGGCCCCCCGGCGCGGGCAGCCGCCGCGCCCGTGGCAAGCCGGCGGACGGCGCACCCGCGAGCCGTCTGAGCTGTTCCGGCAAGCGCCCGTTGCGCGCCGCCAGCACCGCACGCGCGACGATCGGAAACAGCGCGCGCGCGTCGCTCGTCATGAGGTCCGCTCGTAACACGAAGATGTTGCCCGGTGCCGGGCCACCGGGCTGCGGCCGCGACTGGCCGGGCCGCACGAGCGCTTCGAGCGCGACCTGCAGATCCTGCACATACGACGACGCGCGCTCGTTGACGATCACCAGATCGACCGCGAGCCGCTTCATCTGCCAGTACTCATGCGCATGCACCAGTTGCCGCACCAGCGCCATGTGCTCGATATCGTCGATGCGCACCAGCAGGATCGGCAGATCGCCCGACACGCCATGTGCCCAGAGGGGCGCCGCGCCCACGCCGCCAGTTGCGGCCACCTCCGCCGCGCCGCGCATCAGGGCGGCGGAGTTCGGCCGCATCGCCGCGTCGCCATACAGCAGGTATCCGGCCATCCGCTGGAATAGTGCCGCTTCGTCGGCACTCACGCCGGTGTGGCGCAACTGCACCTGCGCCTGGGTCCAGGCCAGCATCACCGCACGGCTGAACGACGCGCCGTCGCGATGCTTGTCCACGAGATCCAGCAACTCCGCGCGCGAGGAAGCAACGATCGTCCAGAACGCAACGCTCGCGGTTGCGCCTGGCGCAACGCGTATGCGCCGACGCACAGCGAAAACGGGGTCGAGCACAACGCCCGCCGTGCCACTGAGCGCGCGCTCGCTGGAAAGCGCGCGCGGCGCACGGACGCTGCCGCCGCGGCCGATGAAGCGCGCGCGGTCGGTTTCGATTTCGATGACGCCGGGCTGATCGACTTCGATCACCGAAAGGTGGGCCGCCCAGACTTCGGGCTCGTCCGGCGTGCGGCGCCGACGCGTCGCGAGGATCACGCCCAGTTCGGCCAGGTACCCGGTCTCGACAAACAGCTTGGCGAATGCCGGATGGGCCCGATCGGCCGCCGGTGCGGCCAGCACGATTTCCGCATACGACGTGAGTTCGATAGTGCACGCACGCGAGCCAGCATTGGACACCGACACGCGCCGCACTTCCGCATCGTCCTCGGCGGAGACGATTACTTCAAGCGTCGTGGTCAGCGCGCCGTCGCGCCGGACGAATTCCGCGCGGTCCTCCGTGAAGGTCACGTCGTAGCTGTCCGGCTCCACGCCGGCCGGCTGCCAGGCCGCGGACCAGAAGGCACCGCTCTCGACATCGCGCAGATACAGATAGCTGCCCCAGTCGTCGCGCGTCGCGTCCTCGCGCCAGCGCGTGATCGCCATATCGCCCCAGCGGCTGTAGCCCGAGCCGGCGGCGGTCAGCATCACGGCGTAGCGACCGTTGGACAACAGGTGCGTGGCCGGCGCGGGGTCGCTGGCCGACACCAGGTGCCGCACGACAGCGGGCTCGATGCCGCGCAGCTGGCCGGCGCTCTTCTCGTCGACGCGCAGATGCGCGACCGCCACCCTGCCCGGCATGCGCTCCTGGAGCAGCAGCTCCGTCGCGCGGATGGCCGGCTCGGCATGGAAAAACGTGCGGATCCGGCCACCCAGTAGCGCATTGGCGATCGACACGATCGCCATGCCCTGGTGATGCGCCATGAAGGCTCGCACAATCGCCACTGGCTGGCCTTCCGGCACGCGTGCGGGTGTGTAGTCGAGCGCCTCGTAAAAACCGAAGCGGCCGCTCGCGCCCGCCGCTTCGAGACGTTCGAAATTGCGCAGCGCCGCCGTCGGTGCGACCATCGCGGCCAGCGCCGTCGCATAGGGGGCGATGACTGCGTGGTTGCCGAGCCCGCGCTTGAGACCGAGATCGGGAATGCCGAAACTCGAATACTGGTAGGTGAATTCGAGGTCCCGGGCGTTGTACGCGGATTCGGAGATGCCCCACGGCAGGCCGAGCGTCGCGCCATACGCGATCTGCCGGCGCACCACGAGTTCGATGGTCCGCGCGAGCAGGCTACTCAACGGGGCGCGCATGACCAGCGACGGCATCAGGTACTCGAACATCGACCCGGACCACGAGACCAGCGCGGCGCCGCCCGCGACCGGCACCGCGACGCGTCCCAGCCGGAACCAGTGGCGCGCGGCAGCGTCGCCCTTGGCGATCGCGACGAAGCTGGCGAGCCGTGCCTCCGAGGCCAGCAGATCGTAGCTGCCCTCGTCGAGCCGGCCGTCGGCGACCGAGTAGCCGATCGAGAGGAGCATGCGCGCCGGGTCGAGCAGGAAGCCAAACTCCATTGCATCGGCCATCTGAAGCGCGGCATCGGTCAGCCGGCTCAGACGCGCGGCCAGCGCGGCCGAATCGCTCCCCGAACGTGTCACGTCCCGACCGTGACTGTGAATCGCGCGCTCCAGCGCGCCGCTCCAGTACAGCACGTCGTCGTCCTTCGCGTCGACGTGATTCTGACCGGCAGCCCCCTCATCGACGAGCGCGCGGGCGATGTCTGAAACGGTGGCGCCGAGCAGTACGACCGTCTGCCACGCGGGCGCCGTGCCGGGCGCTGCGGCCGTTTCGGGCGCTTCGGGTATCCCGTCGCCGGGCGGAACACTGCGCGCAGCGTCGAGCCACGCGCGCAGCGCCGCCACCGCCCGGTCGAACTCGCCGTTCAACGCGGAACGCGTGCGCTCGCGGCCACTCGCGCGCACGGCTTCGTCCAGCAGATCAAGGGTGTCGCCGATGCCTGCCCAAGCGGCACCGCGGTCCGTGCCGGCAAGCTGCCTGCCCCACGCGCGACAGGCGTTGCCGAGCGCGATCAAATGGCCGGCGAGATTACCGCTATCGACGGACGACACGTACTTCGGATCGAGCGGACGCAGATCCTGCGTGTCGTACCAGTTGTAGAAATGCCCGCGATAGCGTGGCATCCGCTGCATCGTGGCGAACGTCGTCTCCAGCCGCTCGACGGTATCGGCCGTACCAGCCCAGCCAAATTCGCGTGCGCTGACCGTCGCGAGCAGATAGAGCCCGAGGTTGGTCGGCGAGGTCCGATGGGCAACGACCGGTCGAGGATCTTCCTGGAAGTTGTCCGGCGGCAGCATCTGGTCGGCCGGCGTGACGAAGGTTTCGAAATAGCGCCATGTGCGGCGCGCATGATGGCGAAGCTGCCGGGCATCGGCGTCGCTGACGGCGAGATCGCCGGCCGCCCGCGGCGCGAGGCTCGACCAGTACGCGAGCGCGGGCGAAGCGAGCCACACCAGCACAAAAGGCATCGCGACCCACGCGCCATGATGGCCGGTGTGCCATGCGGCCAGACCGACCACTGCGCCTGCCCCCAGCGCAAGCGCCGCGCCGCCGGACATATGCAGCCAGGTGCGGCCCAGCGTAAGCCGGCCACGGGCTCCCGCCTCGGCGGCCGTGGTCCATTCGAGCAGGTGCCGGCGGCTGGCCAGCACACGAAACAGGGTCCGCGCAATGGCGTCGCTCATCGACCAGGCCTGTTGCGCCAGCAGCGCGGTAGAAAGACCGAACCGCCCGAGCGCGAGCCGCAAGTCGGCCAGCCATACGCCGAACAGACTGCGCGTCGTCATTTTTACGGAGGCACGCCGCCAGCGCGGCATGAGCGCGACGAGGACGGGCAGCAGCACCGGCAGCGCGATCGTGGCGAGCACGAAGGCCGTCCAGCGCAGCGCCGCCGGCAGCGGCAACATCCAGCCCGCCAGCAGCGCGACGAACGCCGCCGGGGCGATCACCGTGCGGCGCAGGTTGTCCACCATCTTCCAGCGGCCGGTCGCGCCGAGCGCGAGCGCGGGCCGCAGGTGCGCGCGCAGGAGCCACGGCAGCAACTGCCAGTCGCCGCGCGCCCAGCGATGCTGGCGGGCCTCCGAAACATCGTAACGGGCCGGATATTCCTCGACGACTTCAATATCCGAAGCCAGTCCCGCCCGCGCGAAAATGCCCTCGAACAGATCGTGGCTGAGCATCGTGTTTTCGGGCACGCGGCCGGCCAGCGCAGCCTCGAACGCATCCACGTCGTAGATGCCCTTGCCTGTGTAGGAGCCTTCGTCGAACAGATCCTGATAGACGTCGGAGACGGCCGCCACGTACGGATCGATGCCGCTGGGGCTCGACACGATGCGCTGAAACAGCGACCCTTCCGTGCCGACCGGCAAGGAAGGCGTCACGCGCGGCTGCAACACGCCATAGCCGTCAACGATGCGCTGGCTCTTCGCATCGAACACCGGACGATTGAGCGGGTGCGCCATTTTGCCGATGAGACGGCGCACCGCGTCGCGCGGCAAACGGGTGTCGGCGTCGAGCGTGATGACGTATTGCACCTCCCGCGGAGCAATGGGCGGCCGTCCGTCGATCTCGACGAACGTGGTGTCCGGCGCGCCGCGCAGCAGCCGGTTCAGTTCGTGCAGCTTGCCGCGCTTGCGCTCCCAGCCCATCCACTTGCCCTCTTCGTCGTTCCACGTGCGCCGCCGATGCAGCAGCAGGAAACGCAGCCCCCCCGCGCCGCCCGGATACTGCCGGTTCAGCCTTGCGATACCCGTTGCCGCGGCGGATAGCAGTGCTTCGTCGCCGTCGACGCGCTCCGCTGGCGCATCGGTCCAGTCGGTGAGCAAGGCGAAATACAGTTCGCCCTCTGGACTCGCCAGATGATGGATTTCGAGGCGTTCGATCTGCTCGGCCACGGCACTGGCCGTAGTCAGCAGGGCGGGCACGGCGACCACCGTGCGCTGAATCGCCGGAATGCCATTGCGCAGCGCGAGGCCGGGCAGCACGATCGCGCCGACGTCGCGCATCACGCTGCGATTGACGATCGCCACGGCGACCTCGATGGCGGGCAGCAACCCGGCCAGCGCGAGGCAGATCAGCCAGACCGGCGGTGTGGTGAAGCCGGCCGAGAACGCCAGCATGCCGGTCAGGATCAGCGCAGCCAGCAACAGGATCCGGCAGAGGTAGCCTGCCAGACCGGCCCGCCGCGTGAAGCGATGCAGCCAGACCCCGATGGGTGCGCGATAGCCGATCGCCCGCTCCAGCGCGCGGCGGCCGCCCGCGAGCAGGTAGTAGCCGGGCTCGCATTCGCGGCGTGCCGCCGCGCGGCCCAGTTGCCCGGGAAGCGGTTCGCCCTCCTCGGCGTGACGCGCCGTTGTCCTGCCGGCGTTCTCCTCCTTTGCTTCCGCACTCTCCGCCGCTGCGACCGCGCGATGCGCGATGTCCGTCTCGCTTGCCGACGAACCGCGCGCAAGCGCCTCGATCGCACCTCGATAGAGGTTGCGCGTCGCAAAGTCCATCTCGACGAAACCGCGATGCGTGCGCAGCACGTCGTCCACGGGACTGATGCGCTCGAACAGCCCGGTCCAGTCCACGTCCGAGATCAGGCGCATGCTCGTGATGACGTTGCGCACCGTCACGCTCGCCGCTCCTTGCTGCTGATGCACGGCCGCGACGATCCGCTCGGCCGTCGTGTGCTGGGCGGCAAGGCGCTCGTGCAACCAGAGAACGGCAGGCGTTGTCTGCGGGTCCTCGTCGTGCAATCGCTGAAGCAACTGCACGGAGAACGTGTCGAGCAAAGAAGACCGCTCGTAATGCGTCGCCAGTGCGACCACGTCCTTGAGCGCATGCCCGCTTCCACCCAGCAAACGATCGGCCATTGCATTGGCGTCGAGCCGTGCAGTGCGCCCCTCGGTGATTTGATCGGCGAGGCGGCGGAGGTTCTCGATCAGCACGATGCGCAGCGTGATCGCCACCGCCCAGAGTTCGCCGATCGTCAGCGGCTGCACCGTCTGGTACGCCTGCATGAAATGGCACAGTAGATCGGGATCGAACCGACTGTCCGTGTGGGCGACGAACGCCCACACGATGCCGAATACGCGCGGATACCCGGCAAACGGACCGGTGCCGAGTTTCGGTAATTGCCGGTAGTAGCTCGGGGGCAGGTCGTCGCGCACCTTGCAAACCTGCTCGTCGACGAGATAGTAGTTGTCGAGTAGCCACTCGGCCGCAGGCGTGATCGCCTCGTCCTGGGCCGCGGCGGCAACGGTCGCTTCGTACGCGTGCATCAGCCACCGCGCGTTGTCCTTCAGCCGCGTGGCAAGCGACGGCCCGGCATCAGTGCCGGGCGAGACATTTTGCGCCCCCGCGAGACTCCTCGCATGCTGCGCCAGACGCTCTTCGCCGAATAGCTCCTCGCGAACGGGCTTCTTGCTGTTCCACGGCGAAGTCGAACCATGAGCGCCGGACGCACGTATAAACGAAAGGAACAAGATAGAGGCCCTTGATATGAGAGCTGCCACCGCTGCGGACACCCGTAGGGATCGAAGAGCACAGCGAACAGGCGTGACGCCCCGACGCTCAATGATTACTGTCGGGTCTTTCGGAAACCGGCCACGGCTGTGGCCCGGGTTTCGCCGCTTGCCGCCGATACGCGGCCCAGCGCCGCACAGCCAGATAGATCGCGACGAATGCCGCCGCTGCAAAACCTGCTGAATAACCCATGAGTGTCTGGCTCATTGCGCCCTCCCACGAGGTCCGAACACGAGCGATCGTCAATACAGTCCCCGAAGGCGCGCCTGACGTGCCGCCCGGGCAAGGCTTGTTCAGGACCGCTGCCGCCCCCCTTCATCGCACACGTGCGCCAGTTCATGGGCACAGGCCAGCGCGATATAGGCCGACCTCGAGAGATGGCTCTTTTGCGCGGCAAGGTCGATCTCCTGCAGCAGGCTCTTGCGCAGGCAAACCTGAACGAATACGGAGTGCGACTGGACGGCCGTCAAGTCAACGTCGACGAACATCCACAGACCCTGGCCATCGTCCATCTCGAGCGTCTTCAGCTTCGACGTATCGATGGTCGGCGCAGGGATGACGTGTTCGCTCCGGTGATACACCCGTTGCACGAGACGCGCTGCGTCTTGCGTCAGAGCGCCGAACGTCTCCCCGTCCACTTCGAGCCATGGAAAATCCGCGAACCTGCCGCGATAGCCGCGGCCATCACGCCGTTGAACGTAGAGGGGATATTGCACGAGCATCTCCGCGCATTGACATCGTTGACACGAGAGACGTCCCCCGCGAGAGCACCGATCATGCGCCCCGTGCAACTGCGCTGTCTGTACGGTGCAGGACTTTCCTGCTTCGCAGACTGTCTCGCGGTAAATGTCGATCAATCAACCTGATATATCGGATAACGAATTTGTACGGTGTCGTACCGCATTTGAGACCGGATCCGACATAGCGTGGGGGACATCGTCGGATACCCAGGAGAAGACCATGCTGAAACGAACATTAATCTGCAGCACTGCGGCTCTGGCGATCGCGCTAGCCGCTCCGGGCTGCACCACCACCGGCCCATCGAATCCATCGAACGCCAATGGCCAGCAGATGGACAAACGTCAAACGATCGACGCGGGTGTCGACTCGACCCTTTCCCGTCTTTATGTCGACGCGAAAGGTTCGCGCGAACTGGTTTCCAAAGCGAAAGGCGTGCTGATATTCCCGTCCGTGATCGATGCGGGCTTCGTGGTCGGCGGCCAGTACGGCGAAGGGTCGCTGCGCGTGGGAGGCCATACCGTCGGCTACTACAGCACCGCGACCGGATCCGTCGGCTGGCAGATCGGTGCCCAGTCGCGCGCAATCGTCTTCCTGTTCATGACCGATGAATCGCTGCGACACTTCCGCAGCACGGATGGCTGGTCGGCGGGCGGAGACGCGTCCGTTGCAGTCTTGAAGATAGGAGCAAACGGCAACGTCGACACGAGCACCGCAGGTGGTCAGGTCGATGCGTTCGTGCTGACGAACGCCGGACTGATGGCCGGCGCATCCCTCGAAGGCACGAAGGTCACACGACTCAATTCACTCTGATCGACCTTGCGGCCGGCGCATCGAATGCGATCGATACGCCGGTTTCGACATCATGGAGGCGTCATGTTACGCAACATAAAGGATCTGCACGGATGCACCGTCCGTGCTTCGGACGGCGAAATCGGCAATATCGATCAGGTTTATTTCGACGACGAGGCATGGGGCATACGTTACCTTGTAGTCCAGACAGGGAACTGGCTCCACGACAGACAGGTGCTCGTCTCCCCTTACTCACTCAGGCACGTGGACTGGTCGTCGAACGCAGTCCATGTCAATCTCACGCGGCAACAGGTGCGCGAAAGTCCGGCACTCGACACCCACAAGCCGGTATCGCGCCAGCACGAAATCGAATACCTGCGTTACTACAGCTATCCAACATACTGGGGCGGCCCAAATCTGTGGGGCATGGGCGCCTGGCCGGCCTTCGACCCGGTCGCGCGAGGGCTCGCGACGCCAGCCCCGCCACGCCCCATCCTGCACGTCAACCAGGCGCTGCCGGACGTCCATTTACGTAGCACGGACGAGGTCAAGGGCTACCACATCGAAACGATAGACGGGACCATCGGCCACGTGTCGGGTTTCATCTTCGACGATCGGGCCTGGGCCCTGCGCTACCTGACGGTCGATACGCGTAACTGGTGGCCCGGCGGGAAGGAAGTCCTGATCGCCACGCGCTGGATCGACCTCGTCGACTGGTTCGCCGCGACCGTGTCCACCTCGATCACGCGCGATACGATCGAGCGTAGCCCGGCCTACGACGACTCGGTACCCGTTAGTCGAAGCTACGAGGTGGCGCTGCACGAATACTACAATCGCGAAGGATATTGGTCGGAACCCGGACCACTCTATCCGGTCCGCGAATCCGCAGACGATCCGGATGGAAACTCGGAGGATGGCCTGATGCCGCCGCACCTGTAGCCCGCTGATCGGGTTAATCGGCACGCGCGTCTGGCGCGTCTGTACGGCACTGGACAATTGCGGCACCGCGATGCGAACAAACCAACCTCGGATCGCTATTGCGCGTACTGACGCAGACGCAACGAGAACTCTGCCTGCGCCTGAATGCCGCTGTGCTCCGCCACGCGGCACCACTCCTGCAACTGCTTGAGCAGTTGTTCCTGCGACGCGCTCGAGCGTCCCCAGATAGCCGACAGTTCCTGGCGCAACTCGATACACGTGCGCAGCGTCAGGTTGCAGGTCCAGACGTCAGCAAACGGTGGCACCTGACACGGTTTGCTGCGGCTCGCCTGCGCCTGCTGCCGAAACCATCGGCGCACGCCGCGCCGAAATTGCAGCTTCTCGCGGCGGCTCAGGTGCCGTGCCCGCTCCAACTCCCGCTCGCATCCGATTTCCGCCGACCTCGCATAGGAAGCCATGACCTCATGGCGATGGCGAAGTACCGCTTGCAGCGTAGCGTTATCAAGCGTCCGCTTGCCTTCGATCAGGCACGGTGCCAACGCCACTTTCCTGACTGTCGCCAGCCTCAGCGCCGCCAGCGCGCGAATATACATCCAGCCCGCATCCAACTCGTACCACCTGTTCGACAGCTTCGCGGAGATCGGATGCGCACGGTGGTTGTTGTGATATCACTGGCAACAGGCAATTTGCCGACCATTTTTCATTGCCGGATACGAACGGCCAGACACGAACGCTGGCCGACTATCACGGCAAGCTGGTCGTCATGGTATTCGGCTACACCCACTGCCCGGACGTCTGTCCGACGACACTCGCAGAATTTTCACAGGCCATGCAGTCACTTGGGCCGCAGAAGGCCGCACGCGTGCAGGTGCTGTTCGTCACGCTGGACCCGGAGCGTGACAGGCCCGCGGTTCTGGCCCAGTATGCTGCAGCATTCAATCCGTCCTTCCGCGCGCTTCGGCCTGCGACCACCGCGCGGCTCAAAGCGCTCGCAGCCAGTTTCCACATCTTCTACGCAAAGGTTCCCGGCTCGAACCCCGACAACTACACAATGGACCATACCGCTGCGTGCCTCGTTTTCGATACGACCGGCAAGCTGCGGCTGTATGTACGCGATGGCCAGGGCGTCAAGCCGTGGGTTCATGACCTTGGAGAATTACTGGCCAACGACGCGTGAACCGGTCCGACGCAGAACGAACTGCACGCCCGGCTCGGCGCCGACGTTGCACGGTATGGATATGCTGTACTTCCAGCAAAACGTACCTGAATGCAGCCTGCAGAAGTCGGGCGCCGGTTTGCATGTACCGCGCCGCTGTGCAGTGAATCGGGGCTGTGAGCGACGTCGGCAGTACCGGGTGGATACGACCGCTATCGACGAGGGGCGAAGCGGGACAACTGGCATCGGGTGCGCAACTGCGTCCACATCCGCCCCGCCCCGTACAGCAGCGCCCCGATCGCGCCGACGAAGAATCCGACCGGCCAGTCCGATACGTACGACAGTGCGATGGCGGCCCAGACGGTCACGAGCGAAAACGCAACCGAGAGCAGCACGGCAGAGCCTGGCCGGCTGCCCAGCGAGCGGGCGGCACAGGCCGGCCCCACCATCAGGCTGAACACCAGCAGGGCACCCACCACTGGTAGTGCCATCACCGTCGCGAGCGCGAGAATACCAAGAAACGCGAGTTCGACGCGCCGGCTGGATACGCGCTGCGCCTCGATCAGTTCATCGGACACCGAGCCCAGTAGCAGCGGGCGGAACAGCAGCATGACAAGCACCACACAGGCAGTGCCGATCACAGCAACCGCGAGGAGATCGTCGTCGCTTACGCCCAGTACCTCGCCGAAGAGCAGCGCGTAGACTGCCTGTGAGTACTGGGTTGTCATGCTCAGAAACAGTGCGCCCAGTCCGAGCAGCATCACAAAACAGAGCGCGGTCGCCACGTCGTGACGACCGCGACGTCCCAGCCAGGTGATTCCGATTACAGCGGCTGTGGCCGCAGCGACCAAGCCGGCGAGCGGACTTACGCCCAGCAGGCTGGCGGCGGCCGCACCCGGAAACGTGCCGAGCGGCAACGCATGCGCCGCAAACGAAGCGCCCCGGAGCACCACGAAGAAACCGACGCAGCCCGCGACCACGGCCACAATCGTCGCCACGAGCCAGGTGTTGATCATGAAGCTCGCGAACGTCGTCAGGCCCCTCCCTGTCGCGTTACGCCGGAAGTAGTCGCCACATCCCGGGCGCGCCGGGCGTTCCGCGACCGCCAGCCGGCAGCGACATACAGCGCAAAAATGAGCGTGACCACGAAGAAGCTCACGGGCCACCCGCGCCCTGGCGTCCAGTAGTAGCTCTCCCAGGCGAGGAGAATGCCTGTCCACGTCGCCAGCACACCGATCACCGCGGATAGCAGGAGAGCCTGCCACGGCCGCCTTGTCACACGCAGCGCGATCGCAGCCGGTCCGACCAGCAGTGCTGTCGACAGGATGGCCCCCACCGTGATGGCAGAAAGCGAAACTGCGAGCGCGAGAGCCAGCAGATGCAACAGACCCACGAGCCGTACACGAACACCCTGAAGCGCGGCAAGTTCAGGATCGACGGAACTTAGCAGCAACGGACGGTAGAGCGCTGCGACCAGCATCAGCGAAGCGCTGGCGACGGCAAGCGCAGGCGCTACGATCCCGGCGGGAATCGCGAACATCGAACCAAACATCACTGTGATGGCCGCGCCCGTCGTACTATGCGAGATGACATCGAAGTACAGGAAGAGCGCGGCGAGCCCCAAACCCGCACCCAGCACGACGCCGGTCACAAGATCGCGCTCGCGCGCACGACGGATCCGGATCATCTCCATGCCTACGGCCGCCAGCACCGCCATGATCAGGAAACCCAGCAGCGGATGGATGCCGAGCAGGAGCGATGCTGCACCGCCTGCACTGCTGACATCCGCCAGCGCATGCCCGGCAAAGGACTGCCCCCGCATCACCGTAAAGACACCGATCACGGCGGATACCAGCGCCGCACCGCCTCCCACCACGATGGCCGTCTGCACCGGCCCGCTCACCAGAAACTCCGGCCCGACGAGCGACGCGAGAGCGACGTTCATCGCTGTCATGGAATACGCACCGCTTCGACAGGATCGTGCGGATGCTGCGGCACGCTCTCGTCCGGGATACCCGCCCCGATAACCAGCACGCGGCCGTGCACGCGGATCACGTCGATGTGGTGGCCGTACAGCCCGCCCAGCACGTCGCTGCGCACCACCTCTTCCGCCGATCCGCTCGCGGCATGCCCGTTGGCGAGATATACGATGCGGTCCATCACTGGCAATAACGGGTTCATGTCGTGGGCCGACAGCAGCACGGCGATTCCCTGTTCGACACATAACCGGTGCAGCAACGCGACAATACCTGCGGCACTGCGCACGTCGAGGTTCGCGAGCGGCTCGTCGAGCAGCAGCAGGCAGGGTCTGCGGATCAGCGCGTGTGCGATCAGTACCCGCTGCTGCTGTCCGCCGGAGAGATCTCCCATGCGCTGGTCGGCAAACAGGCCGGCCTCCACCGCCGCGAGCATGGCGTCGACCGCCATCCGCCGCTTTCTCGAAGGAAACGGCAGTCCGAGGCGCCGCCCGTCAACGCCGAGCGACACAAGATCGCGGGCGCGCAGCGGCAGCCAGGGGTCCAGCAGGATCTTCTGCGGCACGTAGCCGAGCGCGGCTGGACCGCTCCCACCGCTGATGCGAATCCGGCCCACGTCGGGCTTCCGGAAGCCGAGTATCGTCCGTAGCAGGGTCGTCTTCCCCGATCCGTTCGAGCCAATCAATCCGCAGAACTCGCCCGCCCGGACGCTAAAGCCGACATCATGCAGAACGACATGCCCGGGGAACGAGACGCCCAGCCCCTCGATACCCAGCACCTCATGCCCGTGACACATCGCGTTACTTCCCCGCCCTCAGCACTTCGGTCGACACCTTGCCTGTCACAGCCCTGTCCAGCGCATTGACCTCGGCCAGCATCCACGACTGGTACGTGAAGCCCGGTGTCGGCATGGTCTCGTAGACACCCACCACCGGGATGCCGTTCTTCTTCGCCAGCGCCAGAAACGACTGGGTGAGCGCGTCGGTGACCTGCTGGTTATAGACGAACACCTTGACCTTGTGGTCCGCGAACAGCGCATTCTGTTTCGTCACATCCTGCGGCGACGGATCGGTGCCGCTCATGATGGCCGCCTGCATGCTGTAAGGCGTCTCGATGCCGATACCCGCCGCTTCCAGCATGTAGTCCGCAACGGACTCTGTCACGGCAACCGGCGTACCCGGATGGCGGGCCTTGAACGCGGCAATCGCTGCGGACCAAGGTTCGAGCGATGCTTCAAACTTCTTCTCGTTCGCCTGGAAATACGCGGCCTGGGCGGGATTCAGGAACGAAAGATCCGACGCCACCTGTTTTGCCACGGCAGGCATCGTCTTCGGCGCATACCACAGGTGCGGGTTCGGTGTACTGTCGGGCAGACCGAGCAGATGCTGGACGTCAATCACCTTGCGCCTGCTGTTCGGCGCAGCCTCAATGATCTTGTCCGCCCATGCGTCGTAACCGATGCCATTCTTGACCACCAGATCGGCCGCTGCAATCTGTCCCGCGACCCTCGGATTGACCTCGAACGTATGCGGGTCAGTGTTCGGGTCCGTCTCGATCGCCGTCACCTGGACGTACCGACCGCCAATCTGCGAAATGACGTCGGCGTACTCGTTTTCCACACCGACCGCCTTGATGAGGGCCGGCGCCGAAAAGGCCACCGTGGTACTACCCATCAGTACGGCGGCAGCAATAACCGCAGACACGCGCCGACTCGCCGGGCTGCGGCCCCGCTCGCGCCAGCTCAGCAACAGATGCCTGCACACCGCCTTCCCGCGGATTACGTCGTTCTTCATCTTGCTTTCCTTCATCCGGTTTTCCGTCCATCGACTATCCGTCATCCACAAATGAAATGATATAACATTACACAACACAGAAGTACCTTCCCTCTGCACAGACAGGAGTCCGCCATGCCAGTCGCCGCCGAACCATCACGCATCCCCGTGACCATCCTCACCGGTTTCCTTGGAGCGGGTAAAACCACCCTCCTGAACCGGATTCTCACGGAGCACCATGGTGGCCGGGTCGCCGTCATTGAAAACGAGTTCGGCGAGGCTGGCATCGACAACGAGCTGCTGATCCAGGACGACGCCGAGCAGATTGTCGAGATGAACAACGGCTGCATCTGCTGCACCGTGCGCGGCGACCTCGTGCGCATCCTGTCGACGCTCGCCGCGCGCCGCGCAGCGGGAGAACTCACGTTCGAGCGCGTGATCGTGGAAACGACGGGACTCGCGGACCCCGCGCCTGTCGCACAGACCTTTTTCGTGGACGACGATGTACATGAGCGGTACCTGCTCGATGCCATCGTCACTGTGGTCGATGCACGCCACGGCGCGGACCAGCTCGATGAGCATCATGAAGCGCAGGAACAGGTAGGCTTTGCCGATCGCATCCTGGTCTCGAAAGCGGACCTGGCGGGTGAAGCGCAAACGCAGGCGCTGATGCAGCGGCTGCGGCAGATGAATCCCCGCGCGCCCATCCGGCAATCCCACTTCGGCAACACCGATCTCAACCAGTTGCTGGATACCCGTAGCTTCAACCTTGATGCGATCGTCGAGATCGAGCCGGACTTTCTTGAGGACGTCTCACATACCCACGACGACGATGTGACGTCGTTCGTCTACCGCAACACGACGCCGCTTGATCAGGAAAAGCTCGAAGCATTCTTCAGCACGATGGTCGCGATCTATGGCACGTCCATGCTGCGCTACAAGGGAGTGCTGAACGTGGCAGGACTGGACCGGCGCCTCGTTTTTCAGGGCGTTCACATGATTTTTGGCGCAGACTTAGGTGCACCGTGGCGCGAGGAGGAGTTCCGTGAAACGAAGATCGTCTTCATCGGTAAACAACTGCCGGTGGACGTCTTTAAGGCCGGGCTCGACGGCTGCCTGTAGATCGGCCGGTACACCGCCTCCACCGTTTTTTTTGGGAGATCTCACGAATTCATCATGATCTGGCCCCGAAATATTGAGCGGTGCGAAATCCCCGGTTCTTCAACATCTTCCCACCCGCATCGGCCCACAGTACACCGACCTCCATCAGACGCGCGGATCACCTGGCAACGCCTGAACTTCGTTACAAATCCATCCTGCCAAGTGCCGATGTGCCACGGCAATGGCTGCGAAAATTCGTCGATGCCGTCGCGTGGTTTTGGGAGGACATCGAGACCGTGCACTGCAATAACATGAACGTCCGAACCCGGGTGCTGACCCACCGGCAGGCGCCTCTGAATCAGGCGCGTGCGGGCCGCCGGAAACCCGGGTTACATACGACGTGATCAGCCATTTCCTGTGCTAATGTCACAGCACCTCATCGAACCCGGAGCCGAGCATGGACGTGGGCTGGTTTTTGCGCGAACGGGTGAAGTTCATCCGCCAACTGTATGCGAACGCGGCGGCGCCTTTTGTTGAGCGACAGCGGCAGATTGAGGCGGAGGAGCAGCCGTTCGAGCCGGTGTACGACGAGAGCGGGGAGCCACGGTTTGAGCTGGAATGGAACGAAGCGGACCGCTCCCGGCACGTGCCGCCAGGCTACGCCTGCGTGTCCATGCTGTCCGACTCGCTGAAAGTGTTCTTTGCGACTTGGGAGCGGCTGATTGGTGTCGCCCGCGACCCTGCCACGGACAGCGTGCGCAAGAAGCGCGGGTTTGTCGCCGGCTATGCCGCCTTCTTCGAAGCTCGGCTCCACGTCCGGCTCGCCGACAGCGGCGTGGACCTTGAACTGCTCGAGGAGATTGTGCTCGTGCGCAACCGGGTCCAGCACGCGGAATCACTGACGACGATGCTGCCCTCCCATGCAGAGAAAGACCTCGACCGCCTGAAGAACCCGTATTTCCTGGACGCGTCCGAGCACGAAATCCTGGCGCGCAGCGATGGCGACGGAGAAAGCGCGTGGTTGATGGCACCCACCATCAAGGTAACGGCCGGGCGCCTGAACGGCGTGCTCGACGCCGTGGACCGCCTCGCGGACTTGGGCGGACGCCGCGCTCGAACCGTTCCGCTACGGGCGTGGCCAGCGCTTCGAGCCGGTGGTGCCGGAGACCACCTGAGCGGCGGGAACCCATGAATATCGCTTTTCGGGTTCCATGAAAAACCCTGCCGGGAGCGAATGCACGCGCTGACGCCGGTTGCGCGCGGCGTTAGAGCCGCGCCCGCATCGTGGGGCGTACCTGCTCGTCCGCCGGTTTCTGCGCCACCACCGCGCGTATCGCCTCGTCCCCGCTTGCCGCAGGGTCTCTGCATCGTGCGTCCGGATGATCCGCACGATCGGCGTACCGCGGCCGCCGTGCTTCTCCTTCATCGCGCGCCACACCAGGGGCATTATCGTCGCCATCGGCGACGCGCCATATACCAGAAGCTCTTTCACCATCGCCGGCCTTCCGTCGTTGAGTGCAACGTAAGCGGTCAATTGCAGACGCCCTAATCGTCAGCGGTCGTAGCGAGCTGCAATTTCGCAAACAGCCAGACGAGATAGCGATACGGCTCGACGCCGTTGGCCTTGCACGTCTCGACGAGCGAGTACAGATTGGCACTGGCCTGCGCGCCCGCAACGGTATCGGAGAACAGCCAGCCTTTACGGCCGATGACGAATGGCCGGATCGCGTTCTCGCACAGGTTGTTCGAGATCGGCCACGTGCCGTTCTCGACGTAACGGGTCAGCTTGAGCCACTAGCCGCCCATGTATTGCAGTGCTTTTCCGAGCACGCTCGACGGCACAACGCCGGGCAGATGCTTGACCATCGTGCGCTCGATAATGGCGAGTACGCGCACGCTGTATCGTGTGCGCAGTCGCTGCCGCCGCTTCGCTTCCCACTTTGCACTGCGCGCCTCGGCGGCGAACAATTTGCCAATCAGCGTAACGAAGCGAGTCGCCAGCAGATCCGGCGAGCGGGCCGCTTTGGGCACGGACTCTTCGGCCTTGATAAAGCCACGTCGCACATGTGCCCAGCAGCCGAGATGCACGAGCCGGTGATCGTGGGCGATGCCGTTGTAAAGCTCGTAGCCGTCGGTCATGAACGCAGCGCCGGACCTCACGCCGGCGTAAAGCCCCGACCCTCTGTGAGGAAATACCCGTGCTGAAGGAAGATCACCGGACTGGAAACCATCTGCTTGCGGTGCTCCCTGATGCGGAATGGGCGCGTCTCGCCCCCCATCTGGTCCCCGCCGACATGCCACTGGGCAAGGTCGTCTACGAATCGGGCGACAGGCTTGATCACGTCTATTTCCCGTCGACAGCTATCGTGTCGCTGCTCTACGTGATGGAAGATGGCGCGTCCGCCGAGATAGCGATCGTGGGGAACGAAGGGGTAATCGGCATTGCACTCTTCATGGGTGGTGAAACCATGCCGAACCGGGCGGTGGTGCAAAGTGCTGGTCGGGCATACCGGCTGGACGCCCGCATCCTGAAGGAGGAATTCCATCGCGCCGGTCCCATGCAGCGGCTGCTGCTGCGCTACACCCAGGCGTTGATCACCCAGATGGCGCAGACCGCCGTGTGCAACCGGCATCACTCCATCGATCAGCAATTGTGCCGCTGGCTACTTCTCAGCCTTGATCGTCTGCCATCGAACGAACTCGACATGACCCAAGAACTGATCGCCAACATGCTGGGCGTCCGGCGAGCGGGCGTCACGGAAGCTGCGATGAAACTGCAGGATGCGGGACTGATCCGTTATAGCTACGGGCACATCGAGGTGCTGGACAGACCAGGACTTGAGAAACGGGCCTGCGAATGCTACAGCGTCGTGAAGCGCGAATTCGACAGGCTGTTGCCCGACCTGAAGGCACTGTGACCGCGCGCGTCAACGCTCAGCCTCAAGCTGCCATCGCGCCGAATCCTGGTTCCGTTCCTGTTGCACCTGACGGGGTCACAATAGTCTGGCGAGACATTCACGGTTCAGATGCGTGCCGAAGCGCCACAGCCTCCTGAAAATGGCCGGACACCGAAAACCGGTGACGCACGACTGAACTGACGCAAGCCGACAAGCCACCCCTCGCACCCAACGCGCAAACGGAGACGTTGCACAGCAGCAACGACGCGCTCAGTCAGTTTTTTTGATGGCTTCCTTCGCGTCGCCAAGATTCTTTCGGGCCTGGCCAGACGTCTGCTGGACATCGCCCTTGACTTCCTGTTTCGTGTCGCCCGTGGCACGGCCAACCGTTTCATTAATCTTGCCCTTGACCTTCTCTCCCGTGCCCTTCACCTGGTCCTTGTTCATGGTAATCCTCCAATACGTAACTGATCTGTGAATGACTTTGCTACCCGTTGCCATCAGGTTCTGACACGGCGTAACCGGGGCGGTATTCGATGAACGTCATCGGTTATCCATGTCTTTCACCTCACTGGCTCGCGCGCGTTTTTCGTTGTCCGCGAGTTATTTTCTACAAGGCGCTGTGCCGCTAACCAGCACTGATAAAAATTTAGAATGACTAATTTCAGAATCCAAACAATCATCTGCCATCGTGGACTGATGGTCCGTGTCAAAAGCAAGCGCATCCCCCAACTACGTCGGGCCGACAATACTTCCCTCGGCGCTCATCGTCATCGCATTCCGCGGTTTGGCGTAAAGATTTTCACCGGTGCCCCGAAGCCCTCCTCCTGAAAGCATGGAAAGCACGGCATAGGCGATCCGGCCATTGCGTACGTCACAATCCCTGATCACAACGTTGCGCGCAACCGGGACAAAGAGTCGGTACGGTGCCGTACCGGGTCCCCAAAATGCGATAAAGCTCCATCCCATCGGAGCGCCACATTGCTACTGATGACAGGTTTTACCGCTAACCAGATGTCGCGACAGACGGTCAGGGCAAGATCGTCGTTGCGCACTCTCACGTAGACAAACGTGATAACCACTGCGCAGATGGTCGAGATGCCCTGTTCGATCGATACCTCAGCGGTCATTCTGTCGATGGATCTGGGCCGGCCCCCACGAAAACCGGACACTGGGTAACGCTTAAATTATGAGGTAGTCTTCCGCCTATGTTTAAGGCTACGCTGAACAAGCAGCTGAATTGGCGGCGTGTTGGCGATGTGGAGGTGTTCAGGTCGTGAAGCCGACCGTCACTCCTTTGCTTTTGGCCCTTGCGGGCATTGCACGCGGGCGTTTTGCCCGCCTTTCGCCCATTACGGGCGCAACTGCGCCATCAATCGCGTGCGCGACAGGTACACGTTGGCGAGCGCCAAAGCGACGAAGGCCCGGTTCGCATTCTTCGCCAACCCGCGGTAGCGCACCTTCGTGAAGCCCCACAGTCGTTTGACCACCGCGAACACATGCTCCACGCGTGCACGGATCCTCGACTTGTGGCGGTTCTTGCCGCGCTGCACCTCATCGACTTCACCCGCGCGACGGGTGCGCTGATTCGTGAAGTCGCGCGCCTTCGGCGCTTTGCTGTGGATCAGCGCTTTCTGGCTGGCGTATGCGCTGTCACCGTAGACCCGCCGCTCCTGTCCGTGCAGCAATTGCGGCAGCGGATGCCTGTCATGCACGTTGGCCGGCGTGAGCACTGCGCTGTGCGCCAGGCCGCTCTGGCTGTCCACGCCGATATGCAGCTTCGCGCCAAAGTACCATTGCTTGCCTTTGCGCGTCTGATGCATCCCGGGGTCGCGCGACTTCTGCTCATTCTTCGTCGAACTCGGCGCACCGATGATCGTGGCGTCCACGATCGTGCCGCTCTTGAGTTTCATGCCGCTCGCCTGCAGCACCCGGCCGACTTCGGCAAACAGCTTCTCGCCCAGTTTGTGGGTTTCGAGAAGACGACGAAATTTGAGCAGCGTGGTGGCATCTGGTGCCGCCTCGCAGCCCAGATCAATTCTCGCAAAGCGACGCAGGCTGGCACTATCGTAAAGCGCCTCTTCACACGCGAAATCGGCCAGGTTGAACCAGTGCTGGATGAAATGGATTCGCAGCATGCGCTCCAGACCAATCGGCGGGCGGCCATTGCCGCGCTTCGGGTAATGCGGCTCGACCACCGCGCACAACTCAGTCCACGGCAGAATTGCATTCATCGTATCGAGAAACTCATCGCGCCGTGTTCGCTTGCGGTGTGTCTCGAAACCCGCACCTTCATCAGCTGCCATCGCCAACGTCTGCTGCTTCATCCTGTTCTGCCTTCCTTATCCACCCCGATCTATAACGCTCGGAGCAGTTCTGCGATGGACTTGATCAGCTTTGCCTTAAGCCTAGTCACAACGTGGACCCCGTCGAAGTTCTAACCCAGCCGGAGCAGCGCCGCCGGCGCTCTGTCGAAGAAAAGCTCGCAATAGTGCGCGAGACGTTCGAGCCTGGCACCACTGTTTCGGGCGTTGCGCGTCGCCATCAGGTGAATGCCAACCAGGTCTTTGCCTGGCGCAAGCTCTATCAGGATGGAAGCCTGTCAGCGGTCAGTGCCGGCGAGCAGGTGGTACCGGCATCGGACCTGGCTGAAGCGATGAAGCAGATTCGCGAACTCCAGCGATTGCTGGGAAAGAAAACAATGGAGGTGGAAATCCTCCGCGAAGCAGTGGAGTATGGTCGAGCAAAAAAATTGATTGCGCGCTCACCATTGCTGCCGGGGGACGACCGTTGAAGACGGTTTGTGAAGTCCTGGGTGTGTCGCGCTCGAATCTCGCGGTCAAGTTGAAGCGCCCCGCTGAATGGGTCGACCGACGCAAGATGCCCGCTCAGGATGACGTGTCGCTCGTCGCTGAGCTTCGAGAGCTCGTTGCCGACCTGCCGACGTACGGCTACCGGCGTGCATGGGCGCTGCTGCGGCGAAGCCGGGACGCGCTGTGCCAACCACGTGTCAATGCAAAGCGGGTGTACCGCGTCATGCGCGGCCACGGCTTGCTGCTCGAACGTCGGCCTCGTTACGCTCCGTGTGCGCGTCGGCACGACGGCAAAGTCGCCGTGGACAGAAGCAACGTGCGTTGGTGCTCGGACGGTTTCGAATTCCGCTGCGATGATGGTGCGCCGTTGCGCGTGGTCTTTGCACTGGACTGCTGCGACCGGGAAGCGATGAGCTGGGCTGCAACCACGGGCGGTTACACCGGCGACATGGTGCGGGATGTGATGCTTCAGGCGGTCGAAAGCCGCTTCGCCGGTGCCTTGGCGGCTGAGAGCGAAATCGAGTGGCTGAGCGACAACGGTTCCTGCTACATTGCCGATGAGACGCTGACATTCTCGCGAAAAATTGGTCTGAAGCCGGTCACGACACCAGTGAGAAGTCCGCAGAGCAATGGGATGGCCGAGAGCTTCGTCAAGACGATGAAGCGCGATTACGTTTCGTGGATGCCCAAACCTGACGCGAGAACGGCGCTGCAAAACCTGGCCATTGCGTTCGACCACTACAACGAGTCACATCCACACAGCGCCCTGAAATACCGCTCGCCACGCGAGTTTCGCCAGCAAACAAATTCTTCAACCTAAGCGTGACCGCGTGTCCGGTCATGCAGGGGCACTATCCGAACCCGGCGATGGCGCGGCGCTTTTTGGTGGGTCGTGCAACGCTACAAAGAATCCTTGGAAAAATGGTTGGCTGTGCGCCGCGTGCGCTCGTGCTGACCGACGACGCCGACGGACAACCTCGACTATTTCGACCGGAACCGCGACGGGCTGTTCACGTTCAGGTGGCGTACGCCGGGGTATAGATCATTATCGGCCTCTGCAACACAGAGGTGGGTATCGGTGCAGTCATGCCAGCACCTCTGGCGCGCCGCACCGAAGCGATATTCGCCGACGTCGAACACCGGACCGAAACCGACTTCGTTACAGATCTCCTCGCAGGCAGTCACGGTACCCCCGAACAACGCTCGGCCCGGCACTCAGGCGTCGCCCGTCTTGCTGCCCTTGGCAAACTCGGTGCCGACCCGACGATCGCGGCAGAATATGCTGCAGCAACGATCATCCACTCCGCGCCGGATCAGCGATGCCACATTCTCGATCTGCCGATGCCCGGCAAGATTACGGCCGCCGTCGCACTGCCCCAAACAATCAGCCGCGTAGACGCATTCGGCTGGGTCAAGGACTGATCTGCCCCGCCGGAGGATCGCGCGTGCCTGCCATGCCTCGCACATCCGGCGGCGACGAGAGGCAGCTCACCGCTTTACCTCACTGGCTGCCTTCACCGCGTTGCATTCTTCGGTCAAACGTTTATATTGACTGACGGAAATCTGCTTCAGGCGGAGCATTGTTATGTTATTCCCCATGCTGGAGGGGGCGCATCATGGGTTGGCTTAAACTTGCGCTGATCGTCGTTGTGGTCATCGGTATCGCCAAAGGCATCCAGCTGTTCAATCGCCATTGCCGACGCCGCTTTGGGCATTCGTTCTTCACGATGCGAAGCTTCTGGATTACGGCCATCACAATCAATCTGGTGTGGTGGGGACTTTATTTCTGGGCCCAGGCGACCCTGCACCACACCCCCCTGTCTGACGGGCTCATTCTGATGGCCCTCGGGCTTGTTGCTGCCGCGTGGCTTGTCTACGAGAACGTCCGAGATACCGACCTGCTATACGGCTTCGGGGGCTCAGCACTACAAATTGCGCTGTTCTTCCCGCTCGCTGTCTGCAGCTTTGCCGTTCTCGCAGTTGCAATGGTTGTGATGGTCGTCGCTTCGTACAAGGGGGCACCCGCCTGGCTTCTCGATTCGTGAGAATCATCGACCTCCTATCAACCATCCCGATCGTGTCCTCGATATCGTTCAGGGCGATTGTTTCGCACAGACCGCGAGAACTCAGAACAGGCCCACCGGGTCAGCCGACCTGTCCCAGCTATAGATAATGATTTCCTTGCGCGGAACGGTATTGCCCGCGCCGCCAACCGTGTACTGGATATCGACACATTCCATCTCAAACTGCGCAAACAATGCCCTGATTGCAGGATGGTCGTTGAGCGACAGAATGGCCCGCCCCTGCAGTCCTCCGATCATGTTTGCCATACGCTCGTACTGTTCGAACCCGAACGGCACACCGTAGCCCTCTGTTTCGAAATACGGAGGATCGAGATAAAAAAATGTATGCGGCCTGTCGTATCGCTCAATACAGGCGTGCCACTCAAGCTTCTCGATGTACGCACCTGATAGCCGGAGGTGTGCTGCGGACAGGGTCTCTTCCAGCCTGAGCAGGTTCAGCCCTGGCGGCGAGGTCGTCGCAGTGCCAAACGACCGACCTTCCACGCGACCGCCGAAGCAGTTTTGCTGAAGGTAGTAAAAGCGTGCCGCGCGCTGGATGTCGGTCAGTGTGTGAGGCGGTGTATCACTTAGCCACCTGAACACCTCCCGGCTGGTCAAGGCCCACTTGAACTGACGAACGAACTCTTCAAGGTGATGCTGCACGACGCGATAGAGGTTGATCAGATCGTCGTTCACGTCGTTGAGCACTTCGACGTCCGCAGGCGGGCGCATGAAGAACAGGGCCGCCGCGCCGGCGAATACCTCAACATAGCAGGTATGCGGAGGAAAGCGCGGAATCAGAACGTCCGCGAGCCGTCTTTTGCCGCCTATCCATGGAATGATGGGCATCGCCATGCTGTCTCCCGCGCTCAGCGCTCCGCCCCGACATCGCGATCATCCGGGAACAGTTCCGGCTGCACATTGCTGCGCTCGTGCGCCCGACGGGGACGACGCTGCCGGTCACACTGGTCCGCCCGATCCCGGCCGGCCCGATCCCGCTGAACAGGCATGGTCTGTACGAAGTCCGTCACCATTGCAGCCAGGCTGCGATCATCGGCGCTCTGCGAGCCGCCCATCGCGTGAATCACACCTTGCCATGCTTCGAATGAGGCGCCATGCGCGTCCCGCAATGCATGGCGCGCCTGACCGTCCAGCTCTGGTCGCCAGTAGCGCGCCGTCTCGCCGCGCGCCATCATGTGCACCACGGCCTGCTTCGGATAGCGCCGGGTTTCACCGCGCGCGAGCCGCCGCGTCGCGTTGGCCTCGACGCCGTGCTCGCGCAACTGGATAGCAAACCGCTCACGCCAGCGTTGCAGATCCTGTTTGCGCGGATTGAGGCGCTTTCCGTCTACTCCACGCACCTGCACGCTCAGATGCACATGGGGGTGAGCCTCGTCATCGTGCGCAGCGAAGACATACCGTCTGCCGTCACCGAACTCCTCCGCCGCGAATGCTCGCGCCGCGACACGCACCGCCTCGCGGTCCGTGCCCGGCGGCATCGACAGCAACACATTGAAAACCTCACGTCGGCGGCTTTCTTCCGGGATGCCCCAGCCGCCCAGTTGCCAGGCGTCGGTCAGATCGCGAAGCGCCTCGCGACCAAGCACGGTCTGGCCATCCTGGTCCTCAAGCTGGACCCGCCCGTTGCGCGAGATATAGCGCAGATGCCGCCGCACAGCACCCATACCCTGCGCACCAGACGCCTTGTTCGTGATCTTGACCATCACCTCGGGCGTGCGCCTGAGCGTGCGCGCAAGCTGCTCGCGCATGCGTCGCACATCGCGACCGAGCTGAGCGCGTGACATGCGCGGCGCGCGAACATGCCGCAGCGGATCGTGGAACAGCCGGTCCCCCCAGTTCAGCAGCATCTGGTCGACATAGGTCTTCGGGAACGCCATCCTAGCGGCTCCATCGATCAAGATTGGCACGCAGCAGCTGCGTGACCGCCCGCAGGTGCGCATCGATTACGCTGCGGGCTGTCTCGACCACGTACCGCGCGTCGCCTGAATCACCGCGCGCCTGCAGCCGACCAAGCAACACGATGAGCGTCGCCAGCTGCTGGTTCGAATCTGCGAGCAGTCGCATCTCCCGCTCGCCGAGTTGGGGCTCATGCACGAGCTGCGCGCGGATCACCGCGACCAGCCAGCGATTGACATTCATTCCACCTACGCCGGCGTGCTGCCTGGCGACTTCGAGCTCTTCCCGCGTGAGACGGATCTCGACACGCTCGCGATGCCCGTGTAGCAGAAAGCGACCCGACACACGGTCAGCTATCGCCGCCCGAGATTCATCCTGAGCCAGGGCGCCATGCACCAGTTGCCGGACACCATCCGCAGCGGTGACGCAGCGGGCCGCACACCACGCTTCCCACCGCCCTTTCGCGGGCCCAAGATCCACACACAGTCGCTCTCGCGTGATCACTTGCGTGCTCCTACAGTGAGGGCGGTGCAGGCTCAGACGGGGCACGTTCGACTTCACGGCTCTGGGCGCGATCAGGAGCAGCGCGGGTGCGACGGCTGCGGGCAGAAGGCGCCTCCGGATCGAACACGCGCGGCCGGGGGACCGTTACCCCTTCAGCTTCAAACGCCCCCATCAGCCGTTGCGCATGCTGCTGCACCCGTGCGATGGATCGTTCGCTCAGGCCGTGCTGCCGCAGGGCCGCGGTCAATACCGCCATCTGCACAGCCCGCTCCTCCGGCGGCACGACCGAAGGCTTCCGCCGCCGCAGGGCCTGAGCCTGTTCCGGCGTCGACGCCCTGTCCTCTTCGCTTCTTTCGCGTTCGCCCTCTTTTTCCGGCGCTGCCGCGCGAGGCTGCGTTCGCTCCTGGCCCGCGACGTCAACCTGCCAGGTATTGCGGTAGACGTCCTTTTCCTCCTCGCCGATGACGGTTCCCGCTGCGTCGATCACCGGCACGGTGACCGTCACCAGACGCCGGCCAAGATTTTCAAGGACGACCTGTTGCCCGGCGAGCGCGCCCGATTCGGCAACGGCCCTTTCCAGGTCCACGCCCCACACGACATGGTCCGCACCGCCCGCGTCGCGATACACAACGTAGTACGAGTCGCTGCGCGCGGGATTGTGCTGGTAGGGCGCACCACCGTGCTCCACGAGCTCACCGGCGTAGCGCTGCCGCTCGTGCCCCTCCGCATCGGCAACAGGCGGCTCAACGTCAGGGGCTGGCGCCGGTCGAGGTGGTGCTGCGGGTGCAGGGGCGGCGGGTGAAGCGGCCGGCACCGCGGGGCCCGGTTCCGGCTGCCGCACACCGACTGACGTGGCCGCTTTCCCACTTGACGCCTGCATTGGGCCGGGCGCCGTCGGGGGTGCCTTCGTCGAAGCGGCAGACGCTTGCGGAGCGGCGGCCGGTCCGGTCACCTCGATGCGGTTTGTTAGCCGGTCGCGACGGGCCTCGGCCAGCCGCGCGAAGTCGACCGGCCTCGGTTCATAACCGCTGACCTCGATGCCCAGCAGCGTTGCCTGCACCCACACCTCCTGCCGGAACTGTGGATGTCCCGACACGCGGATACGTCCCCAGTCCTTGGCGCGGACCATGTCCACCATCGACTCGACGACATCGGGGCGGTTGTGTTCCGTCACGAGGTACGGGCCGATATCCTCGAATGCGAGTTGATGCGGCGCGTCCCTCAGAAAATACTGGTTGCCCGCACGCAGATAGCGCTTGCGCACCTTTTCGGGCGGACTGCCAAGCGGCGTCCAGTGCTGGGCAGGCACATCCTCGCTGCCGCGTGCCGGATTCTGCGGCTTCGCCGGCTGCTGCTCTCCCGCCCGCGACGGCGCGTCGGCCCGGATCGCCTGATCGCGCAGTCGAGCGCGCGCCGCGTCGAATTCGCGCCGCCGGCGCGCAGCCAGTGCATCGGCGGCCGTCTGGTCAAAGCGGCCAGAGCTCGCGGTACCGCCCTGCGGGTCAGGCAAGGGCGGCGGATCCGGTTCAATCACGTTGATGACGGGTTCCTCCGCCGGGGACCCCGAGGAGGTGACGGTTTCGTCCATGATGAATCTCCCTCTGATCACTGCGCTCGCACCGAACACCTCACGCGTTCAGCGTTCCTGCCCGTCGCCCGGTTCGCGACCGGCGCGCTCCTTCGACTTCGCCAGTGCCGCTGCCCGCGCTTCGCGCACCCGCGTCCACGTCACGCCCTGAAGCTGGTCCAGCGTCGCATCGAGATCGTCGCCAAACCCCACCTCCCGCGCCGACTTTTTCAGCGATGCGACCGTCCGCTCGAGCAGGTCGCGCGCGCGGTCCCACGGATACACCTTGCCGTGGGCGCCGTCGTAGCCAACCTGCACCTCCGCGCCATTGAGGCGCTGGTTCTCGTCCATCCACCGCAGCCGGTCCGAAACGAACTCCATGTTCGACTTCGCGTGGAACACGACGCTGCGCGCAGATACCTCCTGGATCAGATAGTGTTCTGTGTTGAATACCTCGCCACGATAGGGGCCACCGTTCTCGCGTGGCACGGCCATGCGAATCTGTGCGCCGAAACGGTGTTGTGCAAGCGCCTTGATTTCACCGGACACATCGTCGAGGCCGTACAGCGGCTCGCCCGCCTGGCGTCGGGCGGGTGCCCCCGCTGCACGCGCGGCGGGTGGGTCCTGCTTCGGCGGATCGGCTTCGCGCCGATCCGGCTCCTCCGGCTGCGACTGTCCCTGCGCGGCGCCTGCCGGCGCCGTCGTCGGCCCGGCCGTCTGGCTTTCCTGCGGCGCTGGCGCCGGCACCTCCTGACCGTTGCCCCGCCGGCGCGCCGCGCGGCGCCGACCCGCTACCTCGCCCTCACCGACAAGCTTCTCTTTCACGCTACTCATGGTCTGGTCCTCCTTCGATCCATCCGACCCGTCTGCCGCAACGGCCTGTCCCTCCGCCTCGACACCGGTCACGTGACGCGCGACGACGCCATAGAGCGACTCGCGCAACACCTCACCCACCGCATGACTCCCGGACAGGACTGCCATATCGTCAAAGTCCGTCGGCACTTCGCCGCCGATCGTGGCCTGCGACGCGAAGCGTGGCTCGGCCAGCACCGAAGACGTGCCGAGCGCCGCCTGCCTCGCGTGCTCGTACCCGGGACCGAGGTCGGCGAGCACGAGCATTTCTGCTTCCGGGTAGCGTCCGCGCCACATCGCGGCCACTGACCGCAGGTTCCCGCTCGACAGCGCCGCGATGCTGAACCAGCCCGTTGCCTCCCACACCGCCAGTGCCGTCGCGACACCCTCAGCGACCAGGATCGGCGTCGCGGCTCCTTCCCGGAACCCATGGGGCTCAACTGCCCAGTAACCCCCGGACTTCGCCCCCCCGGCGAGCGCGGACTTGCGTCCCTGCGCATCGATCAGTTCCAGCGTGGACAGCGCATCGCCAATGCGCACCGGCACGACCAGAACCCGGCCCGTCAGCACCTCTTCCGCGCTACGCAGCGCATAGCCGAGCAATGCGTGCAGTTCCTCGGCTTCCAGCTCCCGCAGCGTCGGCACCGCCCTGACCCGCTTGCGCCCGAGATACGGATGCCCCGGCGCCACCGGGCGCGCCCACTGCCAGATCGACAGCGCCTCGCGGGCCACCGCCGCCTGCCGCGCCCGGGCGCGGGCTTCGAGATCGGCCCGGTCCGCAGCCGGGCGCACCGGCGCCATCCGTGCCCGCTCTGCCGGATCCATCGCGGCGCGCGAACCCCGGACGTCGAAGCCATGCTGCTGTGCGAGCCAGAAAAGCGAGGCAAGTGTCTTGCCGCCCGATTCGCCTGCCGAGCGCCAGGTGACGCGCGCCGCGCGCTCGTTATAGTTGTGGGCGCTGCGGCTCCACTCGTCCCAGATACCGAAGCCGGCCTCGCCAAAACCCTGCTTGAGCGCAAACGCCATATCGACCCAGGTCGTATAGTCTTCTGCGGGAATCGCGGCGAGCGCGGCGCGGGCGCGCTCCTCCTCGCTCAGGTACCGTGCGTTCATCGGCGTTCTCCGTGGAGCGGCACAACGTTCGAGCCTTCGGCTGTGCGTGACACAGAACGGTGCGCATGCGAGCGCGGCACACTACCCGCCCGTGCAGCCTTGCGGCCCGCTCTGGCATCTGCCGGTCGCAACTCGCCAACGTCGAGATCGGACGTCGAAAGCCGGCGCGCCGCGACAGCCACGCGCGCCGCCGGCACTCCCAGCAGCATGAAATGCCGCTCGACATACGCAGCCGCTTCGTCATCGCCGATATCGTTGAGATGGCGTGGCAGATCGTGCGGATCCCAGGCCTGCAGCACTTCGAGATACTCCGGCGCAATGTGCATCACGCCTGTCTCGTCCACATCGTCGGGTTCAACGTCCCGGAGCCTTCGCTCCACCTGGGCCATGAAACGTACGAGGTCCATGGCGGGAACAGCCGGCGCCACACGCAGGCGCGAGGTGAAGACCGGGTCACGCCAGTAGCAGATGCGCTCGGCCAGTATCGGCTTGGTGTTTTCGAGCAGGATGATCTCCCGGTCGCGCCCCAGCTCCTTCAGTTCCTGCGGTAACAGCAGCGGGCGACGCTGCTCGGAGAAGCTCTCGCTGGACCCGCCGCGGCCGCCGAAGATCGCATTGGACCGGCTCACACTGCGCGATCGATCAGTGAAGGTGCCGAGCATCTCCGAGTATTCGTTCGCATCCTTCTGCTCGCGCGGCGCGTAGATGATCTGCATCGCGTGATTCGTCACGAAGGTCCTCGCGTCCGCACGGCCATAGACCGACTCGAGCTGCGATACCGACTGCACAATCGAAAGCAGTCGCAGGTTGTAGCCGGCCATGTAGGCCACAGCACGGGCGATGATCTGAATCTTGCCCACCGACGTGAATTCATCCATCAGCAGCAGGCATTGATATTTGAGATCCGGGTTGTCCTGCGGCAACTCCTTCGTGTTCAGGTTGACCACCTGGGCGAAGACGAGGTTGACCAGCAGCGCGGCCTCCGTGAGATGGTCCGGGGTGACGCCGATGTATACCGACATGCGGCGTCTGCGCACGTCACGTGGATCGAAGTCGCTCGCGCTAGTCGCCGCATCAACAATTGGATTGGCGAAGATGGTGAGCGGTGCGTTGAAGGTGGCGAGGATGCTCGCCAGCACCTTGTCGTCGTTCGCCAGGAAGCGGTTCAACGCATCGACGCATGCGCCGCTGAGCAGGCGTCGGCTCTGCAACAGCGCCTGCTGCAGGTACGCCTTGACCGGCATGCCATTGCCCGAGGACTGCCGCAGCACCTCGCCCATCGTCACCGGATAGTCGGGCACATCGAGATTGCCCCTGCGCCGTGCATCACGCCATTCGCACAGCAGCAGCACCAGGCCGAGAAAGAGGTTGCGCGCCTGGTCCTTCCAGAAATCATCGTGGCCACCAACCGGGTACAGCGCGTAGCCGATTGCGAGAATGTCACCTACGCGGAACACGCCGCCAGAAATTGCCGACAGAGGGTTGTACCGGTGTGTACGGCCGTCTTCGGCAAACGGATTGAAGAGGTACACGTCCTGTCCGTGCGCGCGACGGTAACCCGCAGTAAGGTTAAAGTTTTCCTGCTTGATATCGAGGACCACCACCGAATCGGGGTAACTTAACAGGTTGGGCACCACAATCCCCACGCCCTTGCCAGAGCGGGCCGGAGCCGCGAGCAGGACGAACTGCTGGCCCGTGAACCGCAGATAGCGGCCGCGCCACACGCCCACGACCAGGGGCGGGCCACTGTCTATGCCAGCGTGCGAACGCGTGCTCATAGCAGGCCAGCCCGGCGGATGTCCGCCTCGTTTGCGAACCGTGCGCTGCCGTAGAGACGGCGACGCGCGGATCGATCCAGCATCGCGCCAACGCCGGCCGCCGGCGCGCCGAACGCGAGCAGCACACCGAACAATGCGGCACCGGCAAGCCGCCGCCCCTGCCCAGGAGTACGTCCGTCATACCAGGCCAGCGCCGCATCCGGCCACGCATGAATCCCGGCGTGAAGTGGATTGATGTGCTGGCTCGCGAGGAAAAAAAACGACGCGAGCCAGACGGCGAGTGTCAATCCCACCGCCGCCGCGGCCACGACAGCAAGCGTGATCAGTGCAGGCAGAGCGTGATAACGCATCCGGCCGATGACTGGCCGCTCCGCTTCGCTTACGTTTCGGATGTCCATGGTCTGCACTCCCTTCACCCGAAAGCCGTCTGATGCCGACGCAGCGGATCGAACCACACTTCCGTCATCGACCAGTGCCGGCCCGTCTGCACGCCGGCTTCATCGAAAAGCGGGTTGGCCTCCATGTGCGCGACCACGTCGATCGTCATGGAGAGCAGCCGCCGCAGCGCGACGTCATCCCAGGTCGACGCTTCCGGATGCTCCTTGGCCATCAATGCGAACCGTTCGATCGCCACCGCCGCGCTCGACGCGTGATAGCTCGTGATGGAGCCCGAATGGCCGGTGGTCAGCAGCTTCAGAAAGTCATAGGCTTCGCTGCCACGCAGCTCGGCGAGCAGCACGCGGTCAGGGCGCATACGCATCGTGCTGGCGATCAGATCCGCCGGCGTCACCCTCGCCTGACCGTGGTCGCCCTTGCTGTAGAGAAGGTGCACCGAGTTTTCGATATGGCGGATGAAAAGCTCGCGCACATCCTCGATCGTGATGATCCGCTCGGACGGCGGAATCGAGCGGCACAGGGTCCGCATGAAGCTGGTCTTGCCGGAGCCGGTATTGCCGACCACCACAATGTTGAGACGGCTCTTGACGGCCAGATCAAAGAAGGTCGCCCAGTCCCGTGCCTCCAGGCACTGGAGCAGCCTGCCGACCGCCGGGCGGTGCACAGGCCGCAACGCGTCAGCACCATCCTGGCGGCCCCAAACTGCGTCCTCAAACAGTCCTTCACCGCGGTAGGCGTCGAGGGTTTTCTCACGCGCAGACGGGCGCCGGACCGTGATCGAGACCGTGCGCGGCGGCACGACGGGCGGCACCACAATCTGGATGCGTGAATCGCCCGGCAGCAGTGCCGACAGGATCGGATGCTGGGCGGACACCTCCTGGTTCGTAAGCGTGGCGACCGCGACGGCAAACGACATCAGACGCTCGAAATCGAGGTCGACGCAGTCGTGCGTGTGCCATCCGAGATGGGTTTCCGTCAGCACGCGCTGCGGGCGGTTGATCACCAGTTCGGTCACCGCCGGGTCATCGAGCAACCCCGCAAACGGCCGCATCAGTTCGCGTACGGAAGCGTCCTCCTCCAGCTTCGGCAAGGGCATGTCAATGCCGGCAGCGGCTTCGCCCTGGGTGCCCGGGGTGGCGTTCATGGCGCGCCCTCCGGCTCGAGCGTGTTGACCGAACTGAAGTCCAGGTCCCTCGCGACGATAATCGTGAACTCCGCGCCCTGGTTCTGCGTGAGCGTCGGCGGAATATTGATCGTACTGTCGAGCACGCGCGAGGCCATGTCGTTGCCCTGCTGCTGCGTGTTTTCGAATACGACCGACCCGTTGCTGTTGCCGCCGCGCGTTGCGAGATAGCCGATCGCATCTTGCGTCATGCCGAGCAGCATCGCTGCACCGATACGCTCACCCCAGTGGTTGTTCACGTACCCGCCCACACCGATACGTCCAAGCGCATCGGCCGCCGGCGAATCGATCTCGACCGTTACCCCTTCGGGGGTCTTGATCCGGGCAGACAGGATGAACACCCGTTTCTGCCCCGGCGCGAGATTCGTGCGGTACTCGCTGTTGATCTGCGAACCACGCTCGATCAGCACGACATGACCATCATCCGAATAGACGTTCTTCGTGACCGTGCAGGTCGAAATGCCTGCCTGGGTCGAATCAAATGCCGTATCACCCACACAGTCGATCTTCGCGCCTTCGGCAAGCGTGAGACTGCGGTTTCCCAGAAAGCCCGCGCGCACCCTGGGCGTCACCGTAGGTGTCAACGCCTGGGCAAGTGGCGAGCTACCCTGGGACACGCCGCCCGACGTCACCGTCACACCAGACGGCGACCGGGTCGACGCGCCCGACGTCCCGTCCGGCATATTCGCCTCGCCACCGGCGGGACCCGCACTTCCGGTCGCGAGCAGCGGTGCGTCGTAGTAGCTGCGAACCGGTGTGGTATGGCGTGGCGCGGAAGCAGATGCCGCCGCCACAGGCGCTGAAGCCGGTGTGCTCGCCACCGTTGCACCACTCGCCACGGCAGCCGACGCAGGACCGCTACCCTCACCGAACACGCGCCCCTGGGAAGGCTGATCCTGAACCGCGTCCCGTCGGGCCTTCTCAGCCGCATCGTGCCGCACAAGGAATCCGTGGATGGTCCAGACCGCGCCGCCGATCACGAGCGCCACGATGATGAGCGGCACCAGCCACCACGTACGCAGGCGGCCGCCCTGCTGCCCGAGGTCCGGCATACCCCGGTCATCCGGCGGACTGGCAAGGTCACCGCTTATGGTATCGGTGACCTTTGCCTCATGAGCGTCGGGCGCAATCACGTTGCGTGGCGTTTCATCATTCATGGCCGTCGCTCCGCAGGACGCGCTTCACACCGCCGACCGTCGTACCATCCGCCGGTGGCACGCCATCGACATCAAAGGCGTCGTTCCACAGCCCCACCACCTCGTTACCCAGGCGCAGTACGAAACGCCGGGCTACTTCGTGCACGACGATCACGTCGTCATCCATGTGCCGGTCAACGACGCTCTCACTGTCGTCATCGGCGACCCGGAAAATCGCCGGGATCCGCCGGTTATTCGGAATGCGGATGTAGGTGAAGCGCCCGTCGTCCCATGCCGCCGTTGGCGCAATGTCCTCCGAGTGCGGCATCACCTGCATCGAATACGCGGTGTTGCGCACTGCCGGCGAGCGGTCGAGACGTTCACGTACCAGTGCGGCGTCGTCGGCCGCCTTTACCTTCGCGGCCTGCGCCTCGGGATAGACAAAGGTGATGCGATACATCTCCTCGTCGTTTCCGAAATGCGCGCTGAGCGGAAGCACCACCAGATCGAAGCTGTAGCTGTGCTGGTCCGTGCGGATTTCGAGATTGGTGTCGTGCGCGGCCAACTGCGGCTTGAGATAGACATCGTGATCGCCACGGTTTGCGACCACCTGCCATCCGTCACGGTCGCCCGGCGCCACAACGAGAATGTGCTCAGATGAATCGAGCGCAATATGCGTGGCAAATCCGCGCTGCGCGATGACCCGCACTACTTCGTCCTGCCGGTACACGACCTGCCGCACGCGCGAGTCGCCCGACCAACCCGGCACGTCGTAAGCGTGAGCGACGACACAAACCGTTCCGAGTCCTGCGGACAGTACGATGGTTCCTGCCTGCTTCAGCAGTTTCATGGCGTACCTCCAGACACAGGTGCCGAAGCAGGAGCCGACGCCGCCGGCGTGTATTCGGGATCGCGGCTATACGCGGTCACCCTGAAGCCGAACGGGTTCTCAATCGCCGTACGCTCACGCGTAAAGATGGCCGGCCGGTAGGTAAAGGCCAGCGTGATGACGAAGCGCTGCGGCGGCTCCACGTTATCGATGCCGTTTTTCCACGTCGTGCGCTCGATATGCACGACCGCGCGCCCCGGCTCGTCTGGCACAAGGGTCGTCGACAGGATGCGGATGCGACGCTGGGTATTCGCGCCGAGCTGCCGGTCGAGCGCGTCCGGCCCGCTGAAAATCGACCGATAGTCGCGCGCCACCCGGTCATCGCTCATGTCGAGCACGCGGTCGTAATCCATCTGGAGCAGGCCCCAGTCATAGCGCTCGCGCGAGCGCACATACACCTCCACCCAGTGCTTGTCCGCAACGTCACGCATGGGGATGTGCTTCGCATCGAGCACATCGATCACCTGCGCCTCGCCCGTGAGGCGATCAACCTCGATGGGCAGCGGTACGACCCGGTAGAACGGCACCATCACCGCCAGTGCGACGGCACAGAGGATCGCCATCACGACTGCAGCCGCAGCGACATGCCATGCACGACGCTCCGACCTCTCCTGGAGGTGCGTAACCGACACCTCGAAGTCCAGCGCCCGGCGGTAGTCCCGTGATTTGCCCACTTCACGCTCACTGCTCATGGCTGCCTCCGCGGGACGGAGGAACCGGCGCGACATGATTCACCGGGACGCGATGCAGCCCATCTGGCAACACCGGTTTCGGCGGGTTACCCGAGCATCCATTAGTCAGTATTACTAATTGAAATGCGAGGATCACCACAATGGATCGGAACATTCTCGGTCTCCTGACTGGGCGGGATCAGTTCCCGAAGCTCGCGGGCACCATCCGGTCCTGCAGCCGGGCGGTATTGCCCGCGCGCTTGAGCACGAGCTCCTGCTGCTGCTCGGCAATCAGGCGGTCTTCGGAGTCGGCCAGCATCCGGAAGAGCTGCAGCTTCGTCATCTCGTTGCCGACCGCGGTGCTCTCGATCTGGATGCGCGCCTGCAGCTCTCCGATGCCCTTCTGGTCCTGCGTCACGTCGATCTGCTGCATCAGCCCCTGGATCTGGTCGAGCTCCTGAAGTTCGGTCTGGTAGGCCTGGGTACCGAACGCCTTGTCCTGAAACGGCTTGTTCAGCGCGCGCTGGCAGACCTGCTGGTCGAGCCCGCTCTGGTCCTCGCAGTTGTAGATCTGGCTCGCCGAGCGCAGCGTCTGGGCATTGCCGGTCAGGCCGGAATAGCCACCGTTCTGGATCGCCGTATAGACCGACTGCCAGTTGGACGGCAACGAATTGGGGAGTACCGGGTTGTTCATCAGCTCGCCAAAGCCGCGGGTGCCGCTAAGGGACTGGTACAGCTGCATCTCCTGCTGCACTTCGTCCTTCAGTTGCCCCACCGTTGCGATCGCCTGCACAACGTTCTGTGCGTCGTACACAGGGATACCCTGTGCACGCGCCCAAGACGACGTCAGCAGCACAGCCGTTGCTGCTGCGACAGAGCCGATACGGGAATGAATAAGCGACCTGATCATGACGATGAACCTCCTGTGCTGTCCTGGTCGCCCAGATGTTCGCGAGCCGCGCGCTGGTAGGCCGGAATCTGTTCGGTGCTGCCGGCCGCCTTCGCGCCGCCGGACTCTCCGCTTCGACTGCTGATCCGGCCACCGGGCCCACGCGGGCCATGCCCCAGTCGCACGACGGCACCTAGCCCCCTCACCGCACCACGCGATGCGAATCCGGCAACGAATGCACCGAATCCCGAGACCGTCGCGCCACCCGCGAGCCCGGAAGCAACCGCAGGTAACTGCCATCCGATGGCAGCGAGAAACAGTGACGTGATGAACAGGCCGAACGCCGCACCCCACGGGGCAATCGCAGTGAGCACGGCCTGCCCCGCCGCCGAAAGCGCCGACGCGTTGGCATCGGGCGATGAGGTCGTGACATTGAACGGTGCCAGGTCCGCCGAAAACGCTGTCAACGCCATTCCGAGGAAGGCGGCGATGAGAACCTGCAAGAGCGCGTAGTTCGTCACCTTCCCCGTCCACGCCTCAAAGAAGCGCGCGGTCGGACCGAATGCTCCGCACGCGATAAAAAGCGGACCGAGTCCCAACACCAGGTCGAGCAGCATTCTGGCCATCGTTACCTCGAAGGCCAGCACCATGAGAAAAATTGCGCCACCCAGCCCGACGATGAATCCACCGGCCATATCGCCCATGCCTGCGACAAACCCGCTGACACTCATCCCCTCGTGTGTCGCCCTGTCGAAATACGCATCCATCACGATGTCGATCTGCCGGTCGTAGCAGTCGAGGGTCTGGTAAATGGACGTCGCGCTCGAGCCTGTCACGCTGCTGCCGCTCACCGAACCGCACCCGGCGTTGCCCGCTCCCGCATTGGCAGCCGCGGTCTGGATCGTCTGGGCCAGCCCCGACGTCGCCCCTTCGACTGCCGTGACGACCTGGGACTGGTAAACGCCTGCGCTGAGCGCAAAGGCCAGCACGATGGCGACCCTCAGGCCACGCCACGCGAATGCCGGCACCGACTCATGTGCCTCGCCCCGTACCACGGCGAATCCGTACGCAACAATCCAGATCGTCAGGCCCGTCGTGACCACGGGCACCAGCGCGCTGGAAAGGGCCGATGAGACACTCGTGACATACGTCGACATGCCATTCTCGATCGTGCCCCCGACGGAGGTAAACAGGCCGCTCATCGCGCACCTCTTCTCGATACACGCGGGACCAGCGCGTTCATCGCAGCGGCTGTCGCGCGGCGCCTCGCCAGCCGCTCGTGGAACACCGGAAGCCACACCGCGGGGTCGTCCCCGACCTCGGCTCGAATGGCGTCGAGCAGCTCAACGTTGTCGGTTGTCCCCGAGAGTACGTCGAGCACATCGCCCAGGCCGCCCAGGTCAAGCCGGCCGACGGCCGAGCGATGGCCCTGCTTCACGAGGAAAAGACGGCTGTTCTCGCCCAGGGTCCGAACGATATTGAACTCGGCCTCGGTCAGCTTGAAGCCGCGCACATAGTCGTCGTAGTCGGCGCGCGGGTTCGGCAGGAAGAAGAACGTCGCCGTCTGCTCGACCAGCGCACGCGCGATGTCGCTGCGCAGAACATCTGCCGGGGACTGCGTGTCGAATATGCCCAGGCCGCCCTGCTTGCGGATGGTCTTCTGCTTGTTGTTCGCGAAGTCCGTGAAGACCGGATCGGCCAGACGCTTCCAGAATTCGGTAAGGACGTATATGAAGCGCCGACCATCAATCAGGTTCTCCGTCCGGTGCAACAGATACATCGTGACCGGCGTGGAGATCTCCGCGTCATCGAGCAGTTCGGTGTCGTCGAAGCCGAACAGCGTCGCGTGTGCGAGATCCATTCGGTCAGTCGGGTTGTCGAACACCCAGCCCAGGCGACCGCCCACGCACCATTTCGTGAGCCGCGCATGCAGGCTGTTTTCGCCCACGTTGGGCAAAAGCTGCCGCACCATCGAGAGTCGCCGCAGCGCCTTGTCCATGCGTGCGACCTCACGCACTGCGCGCGAGATGTCGAGCTCGTCCTTTGCAGACAGCGCCGAACCGACGTCGACAAGCTTGCGAACCAGCCGCTCCCAGAAATCGATCGCCGTTTCGTCCGGCTCCGTCTGGAACGGATTCAGTCCCGTCGGCACGCCGCGACGGAACACCGTGTACGTGCCGCCCATCGCCCGGATCGCGATTTCCGTACCGCGGTCCTTGTCATAAACGACACCCGTGATGCCGAACTTCGTTGCCATCGCGAGCAGGAACAGTTCGAGCACCGTCTTGCCGGCACCCGCCTGGCCGATAATCTGCGTGTTGGCCAGCGCCTTCTCGTCGCCGGAATCCTGCTTCTCAGGCGTCACGTGGAAGTTCAGATACAGAGGCTGACCGCTCGGTGTTTTGGCTATCGTGATGGCTTCGCCCCACGGATTGCCGTCGCGCTTGCCGGTAGAGAAGTTATGCAGGCTCGCGAGCCCGCAGAAGTTGCGCGAAGTTAGCTTCGCCTCGCGCGGCCGGTAGCGCCAGTTACCGGGGAGCTGGGCGAACCATGCCGCGTCCGCGACGAGGTCGACCAGCGCGGTCTGGAACCCGGCGTCGGCCAGTTGCGTGCGCGCCTTCGCGACATGACGTGCCACCTCATCCGGCCCGTCGCCGAGAACCGCGAGCGAGTAGTGGTATTCACCCAGCACGAAATCGCCGTTGACCAGATCGTCCAGAGCCTGATCCATCGCCTGCACCTGCGACACGGCCACGTCCTCGCCCGCGATCAGATGGTTGCGCTGGCGCTCGAGTGCTTCCTTCGCCGACGGCCGGTCAAGAATCGTGAAGCTCTGGGTCTCGATGTACTCAAAGTTGCCATAGAGCAGCCCGTCGAGGATTCCCGGCTCGGTCTCCTCAGGATAGTCCTTGATGTCCAGCAGCGCGGCATAGCGCGTTGCGCCCGGCATGCGGATCTCGACCTTCTCGGTCCGGAAGAACAGCCGCGACGTCGGCAGCGCTTCGGCAATACGGCCCGCCGGGACCGGCACCGGCTCCCATGCAGCATTGACCAGGTAGCCCAGAAACTCGAGCGCTGCCGAGAACCGCACAGGACGCTGCGTATAGCGGATCGCCCTCGTATAGGTCCCAAGCGGCTCGGGATCCCACGGCTTCAGGGTCGACTCGACCTGCGCCGCGAGTTCCGCCATCACCTTCATTGCCTCGCGCTGCTCACGACGGATATCGTCCGGCGTGCGGCGCGCTGCCTGGCTGAACAGACGTCCGAGGCGCGTGCGGTGCGGCCGGTACACGAGCGTCAGGTACAGTTCATTGGCCATCATGCGATAGCCGGCGAAACTCGCGTAATAGCGGGTGGCAAGCTCCTGGCAGAACGGCTCGGCGTACGGTGTCGAGAAATGATCCGTGACGCGCCGACGGATCCGGTGAGACCACAGGCCCACGTGCCCACCGGGCAGGCTGCGCACCAGCTGGTTGAACCCTTCATGACGCACGAGGATGTCTCCCGGGTCCGCAGCCTCGAATGCGATGCCGGCGATCTTCCAGACCCGGAGGTAGTCGCCTTCGCGCGTGCGGATCACGTAATCGTTCACGTGCGACGAAAACGGCATGAAGTCTGCGAGCACGACTTCGCGTTCGGCCACGTCGATGAACTGCGGCTGCGCGCCCATGTCAGCCCCTCCTCTTGACGCGGAGCGGCACATACGCGTGCGCGCCCCAGAAGCGGCGATTGCGCTGACGGACCCACATGCGTACGCACAATGCGCACTGGCCAAGGCGCTGGTCGTCATGGCGCGTCATCGTGCGCATCGTGACGAACACCGGTATGAGCAGCATCACGATGCCGACGCCCACCGGCGGGCTCGCGAGCAACGCCCAGATAGCCGGAATCAGGATGCCGCCTCCTACCATCAGGAACGGCACAAGAGGCACGCCCCACAGCATGGCGGGACGCGTACAGCCCTTGAAGACGGGATCTTTCAGAGAATTCATGCGCGGAGCCATGTTCATCTCCGCCTCAGCTCGTCGGGATCAGCATCGCCGCGATCACCGTGGCGCAACCGACGAACAGCCCACCGATAAACACGTTGGCAATGTCCCCGAAGCGCGCGTGCTGGAACATCATCTTGAAACCTGCCCAGATGATCGAAATCGAGCACACCACCGCGCCGACGCTGAGCAGCGTGGTCTGGATCGTTGTGAGCAGCGTGTTGACCTGCGAGAGCTGTGCGTAGGCCGGCGTGACGGCCAGCGCGAGAACCGGGACGATCACGAGGCCACGTGCGGCGCGTCCCATCACTCCTGGTACCCGGAACCTCTCCAGGAATCGTTCCGAAATAATTCGTAGTCCCAATTTCATGGATTACTCCTGTCGCACACGTTGACTCTGGTTCTGCTCAGAACACGACCGCGCTTTGCTGCGTCGTGTCGCCGGATGGATCGGACAGTCGCTCCGTCCCGTCATCCGTGGGTCGCCGAGACCGGGATGGGACTGGCGAGCTGGGTGATCGCGCGCCCGCGGGTGCGGAGGGAATCACGGAAATGGGCGGAACGTCGGCTGCAATGGCTGGAACCACAGGGTCAGCGCGCGTAGCCTGGGCGACGACGCGCTGGACATAGCCCGTGCGGAATCCAGTATGGAAATCGCCGCTCGCGTAGCACGACAGTCCCGCGCGCAGTGCGGTCTGGGTCACTGCGGGCGCCGGGCCATGCCTGCGCGCATGTTCTTCATTTGCGCGCTCGAAACACCCCTGCAGGATGGCCGCGCCGGCGGCCAGATTCCGGCACGGATCGAAGACCGTCGCCGGCGTCAGGCCGAACCGGTCCCAGTTTGAGCGGTTCACCTGGGCGAGGCCCACGCTGTAATTCCATCCGGCAGCTTCGAGGGCACGCGCGGTCGCAACAGCCTCAGCGGAGCTCGCCGGCTGCCGCTGCAGGTGAGCGTGCACGACCCCGATCGCGTATGGATTGAATCCCGACTCGACCCGCACGATGGCGGCCATGGTGGCAGGCGCCACAGCGGGTGCGCACTGCTGCGCGAGCGCCAGGAATGCAGCGAGCGTGATCATTCGCCACCTCCCTGTCCGCCCGTGCTGTCGTACTCGCGCTCCAGAAAAAGACGGGCAGACTGCGTCGGCTGGTACGGAACTGCTGTCCCTCCAGCCCCATAGAACTCCGTGATTGTGTGGTCCGTACCTCTCGCGTCCCACCACACCCGCGTATACAGCGCACCATCGATCTCGACGTTGATCGCGCCGCGCGCATTGCACAGCAGCTCGCCCTGTTCGGGACCGCCCCAGTACAGCAGGTCCTCGCGGCAGTAAGCGGCGCTTGCGAAAACGTTCGCGGCCGACGTACCCTGCGAGCCACCCGCGCCGAAGTCGCAGGTCGGAAACGGATCGCCGTGGCGCAAGGCGGCCCATAGCTTCTCGATCGGGGGGACACACTCTGCGTACTGCTCGGGGCCACCAGGATTGGACAGGCACAGAATCACCTGGCAGCCCCAGTCGTCAGCCCGGGCGGTGCCTGGCAAAAGAATCGATGTGCCGAGAAACGCGGCAACCACCGTCACCCAGCAGCGCAATGCACGTAGCAGCGCCGAACGAGCAGCGGCCATCCTCGCGGAACCGGTCGTGAACAGGGCGGCGTCACACATTGCAGGCCCCCGCATGGCCAGAGGCCGCGGCTGACGCGGTCGGGACGGCGTCGAGCCGTTGCGTGATCACCTTCAGGCAGGCCGTCACGGCCCGCGACGCGTCGCTCACCGTAGCATCACGTGCTGCGACGCCGCGCGACGATTTCGACGATGATCCGACATCCTCCACGCAGTCGACGTAAGGCACACGTGGCAGCAACGCATATCCTTGCGGCAATGCTTCGTCCTCGATCAGCCACTCACGAAGGGTGGTCTCGATGACCCTCACCCATGCATCGTTCGCTGAGCCCGGGGTTGCCATGACGGGCAGCAGCCCGGTGAAACGCAGCGCCGGATTCAGACGTGCGCGGACATTGCGGATTCCGTAGGTGCCGTTTATGACTTCGAGCGCGCAGTCGATGTACGACGGCGATACAGCCATGGGACTCACGGCGGCATCGACCAACGCCTCTGCACAGACAGTGCGCACATCGGGTAGCACGGGCGCATCGATCAGGCAGACATCGAACCACGGCCCCGCTACGCTCAGCAGATGCCGGAGATTCGCGTAGTACGGGGTGGGGGACGAGTCGCCGCCCGCGCGCAGGCCATCGACACCGCACGCGTCGAGCACGCGAATGGCACCGCGGGGCGTGGACGCGAGATAGTCAACGTCGGGCAAGCGACTGGCGGTGACGGCCGTGCCGCCGGAACCGCAGGCGAGCACCCGTGCGCACCACGGCGGTTCGGCAAGGTCGAGTACCAGCACCCTGCGGCGAGCGACGGACTGCAGATAGCTGGCGAGCAGACACGTGAGCGTGGTGCTGCCTGAACGGTGCCTCGCCGAAACGATCAATAGCGATTTCATGGTTCATCGTCCTCAGTTGCACCCGCGGCCGATGAACCTGCGAAGAAAAAGGAACCCGCGGCGCCGGAAAGGCTGACCACGGGCTCAACGGGGGATCATTGCATTGGCGCCAGAAAGCAGAAAAGCCTGCAAATGCAGGCTTTTTTGCGAATGCGTCAGGGCACACCACGTCGTCGCACAGACGTCGAACTGCGGGGCCGCTAACGCGTACTCGGTCGTGCTGAGCACGTTGACCGGATCAGATTGTTGGCTTCAATCTAGGCGAGTCCGCTGCGCGATGCAAGGGCTTCAGGACGTGCGGCCAACCCGAGCTTTACCCAGGTGTTCCCACGTGTTCCCAGCAGTTCCCAAAAAAATTTTTGCTGCGGTTACGGCCACCTTCGTCCAGCACGCGTGTTGGGTCGCCCATGCATGCGATGCCAGCCGCAGGTCAAGATGACTGGTCGGTCTACGTGCTCGCAAGCAACAGCTCGCTTCAACTCGCGGTTCACCCGGTGACATTGTTCGCATCACGCGCCCCACCGTCGGGCCAGGACGACAGGTTCCGCACAAGTCCCACTCAACGGCGAGAAGGCGCGACGTGCCGCTGCCATCGCATGGACCGATGGCGATGGGCGATTGCCGCCCTTCCAGCGTGTGTGCAGTTGCTCCCGGCGACAGGATCACCTCTCCCGCTTCGGATCCCGGATGCCTGTCCGCCGCCACCCTTTGTCCACCCGCATTGTCCTTTATCCGGCGGACACCGTTGCGACGGCGCGTTTGCGCAACGGCGGTGATCCTCTCCAAACCAGGGGACACTTGACTAATCTCGGCGTGGCATATACATTTTGCATATACAAAGGAGATAACTGTGCCAATACCAGTGCCATCCAACCGGCCCAAGGAGGCCAAGCTGTTTCGCAACAACCGGAGCCAGGCGGTGCGCATCCCCGTCGAATTCGAGCTACCGGGCGATCGTGTCCTCATCCATCGCGAGGGCGACAGGCTCATCCTCGAACCCGTGAAAACGCCTGCGAACATCATCGAATTGCTGGCCGCCTGGAGACAGGAGCCGCCCCCCGGGCCTGATGACCAGTTCCCGGATATTGAAGATCCGCCTGTGCGGCCGGAGAACATATTTTGAGCGGCTATCTGCTGGACACGAACATCATCAGCGACATGATCCGGAATCCGTCCGGACAGGTAGCCGCCCGGGTCGAACAGATTGATCCGAAGTCGATCTGCACGAGCATTGTCGTTGCAGCGGAACTGCGCTACGGTTGCGCCAAAAAGGGCTCCGCCAGGTTACTCGCCAAAGTGGAAAGCCTCCTCGCAACCATTCCCGTGCTGCCACTGGAAGTCCCTGCCGACGCGGAATACGGCGGCATCCGCGCAGAGCTGGAGGTTGCCGGCCAGCCGATAGGCGCAAACGACCTTTTGATCGCCGCTCATGCCTACGCATTGCAGCTGATACTGGTGACGGACAACACGAAAGAATTCAGCCGCATACGCGGTCTGGCGATCGAAAACTGGCTTGACCGTTAGCCCTCACTTCGCCGGGTACCGGTCACATGACAAGTGGGCGGAACCGCACCCGACAGCCTCGCCGAACTTCCCCACCTGAGTCGTTCTTCCGATCAGTGCTCCCGATCACCATATCCGCGAACACATGCGGACCGATATGCCCCGGGGCACGGCCGGTACGTTGATAACGGGTACAGCCAGCATGTACCGAGTTATCGTCGGAAGTGGTGTATGCGGCGTAGGGAGGAGGCAGGAGAAGGCGGTGGCGATTGATGGAGAATGTTGCTTTCCACGGTAACACTTCCTCAATCGAACTCCACCACCATGGCGAAACATACGCAGGAAACGAGCAGCAGTCAAACAGCAGAACCGCAATTTGAGGGCGCACCCGGCCTGGACGATCTGATCCAGCAAGGGGCGCGGCGGATCATCCAGCAGGCAATCGAGGCGGAACTGGCGGCGATGCTCGAGCAATATTCGAATGTGAAGACGATGGACGGCCGGCGCGCGGTCGTGCGCAACGGCTACCTGCCAGAGCGCGAGATCGTCACGGCGGTAGGCCCGGTGCCGGTCAAGGTACCGAAGGTTCGCGACCGCTCGAGCTCCGGCATCAAGTTCAATTCGACGATCGTGCCGCCCTATGTGCGCAAGTCGCCGCGCGTGTCATCGTCGCTGCCGTGGCTGTACCTGCGAGGCGTCTCAACCGGCGACATGGGCGACGCACTGTCCGAGCTGCTCGGCGAGCAGGCTAAAGGGCTGTCAGCGAGCGTCGTGAGCCGCCTGAAGGCCGCATGGTCAGAAGAGTACGAGAAGTGGAACAAGCGCGACCTGTCCGCCTCGCGCTGGGTCTACTGGTGGGCCGACGGCATCCATACTCAAGCCCGCACAGAGGATTCGGACGGGCAGTGCCTGCTCGTGATCATCGGCGTGAAACCGGACGGCGGCAAGGAGCGCGTTGCGCTCAGCGACGGTTACCGCGAGTCGAAACAGTCGTGGATTGAACTGCTGCTCGATCTGAAAGCGCGCGGCCTGCAGGCGCCGCCACTGCTCGCGGTTGGTGACGGCGCGATGGGACTATGGGCGGCACTCGATGAGGTGTTCCCGCAAACGCGACATCAGCGCTGCTGGTTTCATAAGGTCGGAAATATCCTCAACGCGATGCCCAAATCGCAGCACGGCAAGGCCAAGGCGGCGCTCGCAGAGATCTGGAATGCCGCGACGCGCGCCGATGCGATTGTTGCGTTCAATCAGTTCGTCGACGTGTACGCGGCCAAGTACCCGAAGGCTGTCGAGAAGCTCACGAAGGATCGAGACGCACTGCTCACGTTCTACGATGTCCCTGCGGAGCACTGGCAGCATGTGCGGACCACGAATCCGATCGAATCGACGTTTGCGACGGTACGCCATCGCACGAGCCGCACGCGCAACTGTCTGTCGCGCGCGACCTTCCTGGCGATGGCGTTCAAGCTGATTGAAGCGGCCGGGCAGACCTGGAGGAAGATTCGCAGCGCCGAGAAAATTGATCAGCTTCTGAAGGGCGTTCCGTTCAAAGACGGAAACCCGGTGATTGAAAGCACACCGGCTCCTCAAGCGCTGGCCGCCTGATCATGCCGTCCCGCCCGTACACCACTATTGACGATTGCTCGCATGTACCACCCCACTGCTGCACCATGCCGCGTGGCATGAAAAGAACGCTCGACGCCAGCCGCGCGAGCACCTTAATGTCTGCAGTCGGGCCCCGGTGGGTGAGTGTCGCGATCGAGGTTTTCGGTCTCCAATGCCCGTGCGAGGGCCGCGTGTGCGGCCGCCAGCTCCAGTGCAAATCGTTGCGCGGGCCGGCGGGGTATGCGCAGCCGTCGGCATATGACCTCACGATCGGCGTGCCAGAGATACACCATACGCAGCATGTCGCGATGCCGTGGATGTAATGTCTCCCAGGCCTTTGTGATCCTCGCGGCATCGATCCGATCGTACACACCACGCGCTGCGTTACCCCAATTCGCCAGACGCAGTCCGAGCGGTGCCGTAGCCATATTCCGGCTCATGACCGGCCTCCCGCGCCCTGCGGGCGCAGGTGTGCAGGCACGCGATAGCGCGCAGGATTCGCGAGGAACGCTTCGATGTCGGCTAGCCGCCATCCCACCAGGCGGCCACCGAGCTGGACAGCCGGCGGAAACGTGCCCGACTGCATACGTCGGTAGATGGTCGAGCGCGACAGACCCGTGCGCATTTCGACCTGCCGGCGGCACAGAATATCGCCCGCGCCCGCATTATCGATTGTCATGACTAGCCCCCAGGAAACATTCCTGCCCGTAACGGGCGGGACACGAGGGCATTCAAGCAGCGCGCGCCGCTCACGGCCAAACCCGTCTTATCGGCGGGGGCTCCCGTCGGGAGGCGGACACCGGGCGCGCAACCGCATCATGACAACCGAATCGGCTCTAATGGGTGCGTTTCAGGGAGAACCTTATGACCAGCACTGACCGCGATCAGCAGCCAGAAAGCTTTGCGCGCAGTTCATCGCTTCGAGCCGGCTCATCCCTGAAAGCGAATATCTGCGCGACGGCAGGCGCATGATCCACGGCCGGGGCTCCGGCTCGTAGCACTGCATCCCTCGATCGCGCCGCACTGCAGATGCGGAAAGCAGCCGGATGTACCGGCCGCTGAAGAATTCAATCTCCTGGAAACGGAATACGGGTAGCGCGCGGAGCGGTCGAAGCGATCGTTGCCATGACAGCGCGGGCCGAACGCTATCTTGATGAACTGGCCGCCTGTATGGCCGGGACAAGCCACCGTGTCGGGGACGAGAGACAGCGTGTCAAAGCCATGAGCGTTCAACCCCGCGCCGGGGTCACCTAGAACTTCATCCGGATACCTGCACCGAGGCTGTTGCCCGACGACACGCTACTCATCGTGTCGTAGCGCCACGCCGCATAGACGTCCGTCCGTTTCGAAAGCGGATAGTCGTATCCGAGTGCCACCGTCGACCAGCGTATATCGCTGCCCTGCTGCGGGCGTCGCCGTGTTCCCGCCCACGATGCCAGCACGCTGCCCGTCCCGACCTGCGCGCTTGCCCCGACCTGCACGGTATCGTCGGTCAGGTCGTTGTTGTTCGTTACGCGTTCGTACTGGAAGTAAAGCTTCACGGCCCGCAGGCGGTAAGCGCCGCCCACGAGCCATGCGGTCTGCTCCGTCGCGCCGTTCAGGAACAGCGACGCGGTGTGCAGGCTCTGCACTGCGGCCGTCGCCGAGAACGGCCCGGCAAAGTACAGCAGGTTCGCGCTGTAGTTCGCCTGCCCGGCGTGGCCCGCGACCCCGGCATTGCTGTACAGCAGACAGCCCGACAGGCCAGCCACTTCCGGCGTCTGCCAGGCGATCGAGTCGTCGATCGCCGTATCACTCTGCACCGACGCCGCGCCCATTGCCGACCCGAGGAAGGTGTGGACCACCATCGGCGAGAAAACGAACGAATTGCCGAACGGATTGAACAGCAGCGTGGAGACGAACAGCGGCGCGTCGTTGCGGCCGAGGGTCAACTGCCCGAACTTCCCGCTCAACCCCACGAATGCCCGCCGCCCGAAGAACGACTGTCCATCGAACGAGCCGACCTGCCCGCCATTGATCCGGTAGAAGCTCTCGAGCGTAAAGATCGCCTTGAGCCCGCCGCCCAGATCTTCCGCGCCCGACATTCCCCAGTACGACGTCGACATGCCACCCGATCCAACCTGCCATGCATTCGACGAACCCGGCGTGCGTATCACCCCCGCGAACGCGTCAGCAAGCCCATATAGCGATACCGACGATTGCGCCTGCGCGGCGCCCGCCACAGCACACAGTCCGAGTGCTGCCATTCCTTTCCCCAACGTTCCTCGCCTGTCCCAGCCCATGGTCTCTCTTTCTTCGCCTGTGAATGTTCTGTGTGACGCTGCCGCGCAGCCGGCCAACCCTGTCGCCTGCACCTCATGCCGGCCTCACCCGGGCCAGCGGCCTGCCGCTGTCGGCGAGCGCGACGGCGACCAGCAGTTCGGCCGGACCCGGTGAATCGGCCACCGACAGGCTCACCGTGTCGAAGTGGTCGAAGCTCCACATGTCCGCGGTCCCGTGCAGCGGGATATCGACAGTCGCACCGGCCGTCGCGCGCTTCGTGACCGATGGCATGATCGACGTCGCGCCTGGAAGACACGCGCGTACGGCTTTGCCCAGACGTGGATGGAGCAGCGCAGCGCCCCATTCGAGCGGAACGTCCATTCCGACGAGCGCGGCCTTGCCGTATGCCTGCACCGCGGCAGGCGCGCAGCCAAGGGCCTGCAGCGCGCGACCGGTGAGCATCCGGCCGAGGTCGTCGCCGAGCGCACACAGGACCGTGAGGTCATCGTCGATGTCGGCGAACGCGGGCCTGAGCACCGCCGCCGCAACCACCAGCCGGTGGGGCGATGTCAGCGGCGTGTCCAGTTCGGCGCACCGCTCGACAAGCTGGATAACGACGCGCGTCACGGTGAGGCTCATGATTCCGTCTCCGTCGCGCCGGCCCCGAGCAGCCTCACGTCCGGCGATGGGAAATCGCCTCTCGCGCGCTCATACGCATGTGCGGCCCGCAGCACCAGCGCATCACATCCACGTCGGCCAACGATCTGTACGCCGACCGGCATCCCACCGGCAAAGCCACAGGGCACGGATATGGCGGGTACGCTGGCCTGGTTGCACCACGCAGTCAGAAACGGCGCCGAGCGCATATGACCGGGCAAGCCGGGAACCGGTGGCGGGCCGCGATGGAAGGTCGGCGTGATCAGCAGGTCGTATTGCGCGAAGAAAGCCTCTATCGCGGCGCCGAGCGCGTGCCTCGCGAGCAGGGCGTCGGCAAACGTCGCTGTATCGATCTGCGCCCCAGCTTCCGCCAGAGCCAGCAGTTCTGGATCAAGCAGGGTCCGGTCAGCCAGCTCCATGTGACGGACACGCTGCGCGAAGAACACTGACCACTGGATCGAATGCATACGGCCGTCGCCGTAATAATCTGCGACCGGTTCGACATCGGCCGGCACGACTGTCGCGCCGAGTCCGGCGAACGCGTCTGCGGCCCTGCTGACGCTCGCCGCAATGTCCGGTTCCACCTCAATGCCGCCAGGCGACGCGCAGTACGCGATCCGCAAGCCGGCGACTCCGCCGTCAAGGGCGGCCGTATAGCACGGTGGCGCGCCGGTGCCGGGATATCCGTCATGGGCACCCGCCATGGCGTCGAGCATCAGCGCGGCATCGCGAACGGTGCGCGCGATCGGCCCGAGCGTGGACAGTGCCGTCCACGACGCGGCCCTGCCTGCCGGCACCAGTGCAAATGTCGGCTTGAAACCCACCACTCCGCTCCAGCACGCTGGAATCCGGATCGAGCCCCCGCCGTCCGTCGCGAGCGAGAGCGGTCCCATGCCGAGTGCCACGGCAACAGCGGATCCCCCGCTGCTACCGCCGGATGACAGTTGCGTATTCCAGGGGTTGCGGGTGGCGCCCGTCAGGGGGCAGTCGGTGACGATCTTGTTGCCGAACTCGGAGGTCGTCGTCTTGCCAAACAGAATGGCGCCCGCGCTGCGTAGCCGCGCGACGGCCGGCGCATCCTCGTACTCCCGGTCCGGCGACGACGTCCACGACCCATATCGCGTCGGGAGTCCCCCCACCGCCACGAGATCCTTCACAGAGACAGGCACGCCGTCGAGCGGGCCGCATGACTCGCCCTTCAGCCAGCGGCGCTCCGATTCTCCGGCGGCCTTGAGCGCGCCCTCCTCGTCAAGCGCACAGAACGCATTGACCGCCGGATCGAGTCTCGTGATCCGGTCGAGCACCGCACACATGACTTCGACAGGCGACAGTCGCCGCTGCCGGTAACCGGCCAGCAGCTGGGCCGCATTCAGCATCACTATGTCATCCATTCTGTAGTCCTGATTGATTCATATGAAAACGGACCACCGACGCGAGCCGTGGCTATCCCTCGCAGGCCGGTGTGACCGGCCCCGTGGAGTCGAGAATCGAAAAACTGTTGTCGGCGAGCGCCTGACCGATCCGGGTCTGGCAGAGGACATGACCACCGTCGTGGCTCAACCCGGTCCTGCCGCGCGGCAACGCAACGGACACCGCCGGCAACGCGGCACGGACGCGGGCCGCGTCTACGCTTGCGGTCGACTTCACCGCCTCGGCAAAGAGCCGGATACCCGCGTACGTGTTCTCCCCATGCGGCAGCACCACTGCATGCCGGCCTAGGCGAGGATCGCGCGCGTCGGCGTAATGCGCCGTATAGCGCGCAAGGAACGCTTCGTTTTCCGGGTTGTCGATGCTCATGAAATACGACGACACGCCGATCGCGCCCGTCGATGCGCCGGTCGTCGCAATCGACAGCGATTCATGCGCGATGTCCGTCACGAGCGGCGGCTTCATCGCGAACGAGCGGTACTGCTTGACGAAGGTCACCGGATCGTCGCCGATGCTGTGCCACACGATCTGGGGGCCCGCACTGGCGACGCGCTGCAGGACCGCGCCGTAATCACGCGTGCCGAACGGCAACCAGTAGACGTCGAGAAACTTTCCGCCGTGCCGGGTCACTGCCGCCTGCAGCTGTGGGATCAGTACCTTCCGGTTACTGCCGATGTCCGAGACGACTGCGCAGACGGAGCGCCCACCATCGCGCATGAGCCACGCGATAAGCGGATCGATGCGCTGGCTTGCAGCAAGGCCCGTCGTGAGCAGCTGTGGATCACACCGCCCCTCGTCGAAGTTCGGATAGACCACGAGCTTGCGGGCCGACCTCGCCGCCTGAAGGGCCGCTTCGCGCTCCGACGGCAGCACCATGCCGGTGATCATCGCAACGTCGTCGCGCATGAAGAGCTGCCGTGCCTTTTCCAGCGTCACAGCCGTCGACATCTGTGTGTCCTCGACACTCAGCTGCAGTGGCCGTCCGAGCAGGCCGCCCGCTGCGTTGATCTCGTCCACGGCCAGCGCGGCGCAGTTGCGGTTCGTCTGCCCCACTCGCGTCAGGGGTCCGCTCAGTGGCGCGAGCAGTCCTATCTTCAGCGGCTCGGCTGCACGCGCGAACGGAGAAACGACCGATGTGGCGAGGGAGGCGGCTGCACCAAGCAGCACGGTTCGGGAAAATTCACGTCGGTTCATGCGTGGTCTCTCTGGTGGTTACTGGATGTTTTCGGTACGAAGGTCTCCCGCGGCGTCAACCGCCGGAGAGAGCCAGCGCGCGAGCGGGTGCTCCTCCATCCCGTTGCGCGGTGGCTCAACCGGGCCGGCATGCACGAGCCGGCCGTTGCTGAGCACGATGCAACGCTGCGCGCTCTGCAGGACGAGGTCGAGGTTCTGCTCGACCAGGAGAACGGCGAGCTTCGAGCGGCGACACAGTTCGGGAATGACTTCGCCGATGCGCTCGACCAGGTTCGGCTGCACGCCGTCGGAGGGCTCGTCGAGCAGCAGCAGCCTGGGACGGCCACACAACGCACGGGATATCGCGAGCACCTGCTGCTCTCCACCGGAGAGCGTTCCGCCCTGCTGGGAAAGTCGCTGCTTGAGCACGGGGAAATAGTCAAACACCTCGTCGAGGATGCCGGCACCGCCTGCGGCCTGCGTGCCCATCAGCAGGTTTTCGCGTACGGTGAGCCTGGGAAAGATCCAGCGCCCCTGGGGCACGAGACCGATGCCCCGGCGGGCAATCTCATGCGTGCGCAACCCGTTGAGCGGCTGCTCCAGGAAGCGCACCGCGCCGCTCGCGCGCGGAAGCAGTCCCATGATTGCTTTCACCAGCGTGGACTTGCCTGCGCCATTGCATCCCAGCACCCCGACAACCTCGTTGGGCAGCACGTCCAGCGAGAGCTGATGGATCACGTCCACGTCGCCATAACCGGCGCACAGGTTCTCAATGCGCAGCATGAGCGGCCCCCCTGCCCAGATAGATGCGGCGGATCTCCGGGTCCCCCGCTATCTGCGCGAACGATCCCCGGCGCACCACCTCGCCCCGGTGCATTACCCAGGTCTCGCAGGACAGGGCCTGCACGAAGCCGAGGTCGTGCTCGATCGCAAGTACAGCGCACCGCTCACGCAACCGGTGGATGAGGCGAACGAGACGCTGTGCGTCCTTCGTGGACAGACCGGCCGCCGGCTCATCCAGCAGCAGCAGCGTGGGCTGGCACATGATGGCCATGCCGATTTCCAGCCACTGCCGCTCGCCATGAGAGAGGTGCGAGGCAAGCTGGCCGGCCTCTGCCAACAGGCCGACCTCCTCCAGCACTGCATCGGGGTCCGGCATCGGTGAATCACGGTGCGCTGCAACGCCCATCCCGGCAACCATCAGGTTGTCGCGCGCGCTCATCGCCAGAAAGGTGTTGGTGCCCTGAAACTTGCGCACCACGCCACGGCGGCAAAACTGATGCATCGGACGGCCCGTCATCCGCTCGCCGTCCAGATACAGCTCGCCGCTGCCGGCCGCGATGGCGCCGGAGAGCAGACCCACGAGCGTGCTTTTACCGGCGCCGTTCGGCCCTATCACGCACAGCAGGTCACGAGAACCGATCGCGATATCGACGCCGGCTACGGCCTTGATGCCACCGAACGCCCGGGACAGACCCACGCCCTGGAGAAAGGGAGCGCTCATTGCCGCTCCTCCTGCGCGTGACCCGCGCGATGGACCACTGGAGTGCTCGACGCGGCCCGTGCGATGCGACGCACGGCGCGCACGAGACCAGACGCCCGCACGCCGTCAGGCAGGAAAAGCACACAGGCGAGAAAAAGGCCACCAAGAATCAGTGGCCAGCCGTCTGTGCTGTAGCTCGACACGACCTGTTTGACCAGCGTCAGGACGACGGCGGCGGCGACGGGTCCTCCGGTCTTTCCGCGGCCGCCGATGGCCACCCAGAGAATCACCTCGGTCGACAGCAGCGGCGAGAAAACATCAGGCCCGACGACGCCCGAGCAGGCGCCCATCAGCGCACCGGCCACGGCCGCCAGCATCGCCGAGGTGATGAAGACCATCAGCAGATGAAACGAGGAGTTGTATCCGCATGCCTTTGCGCGCCATTCGTTCCCAGCGATCGCATCGAGTACCTTGCCGTACCGGCTGCGACACAGCAACCACAGGAGTGCGGTCGCCGCCAGCAGAACCACGGACACGGCATACCAGGAGGCAGCAGGCGTGCCGAGGTCGACTGTGTAGCTGCCGATGGCAAACGAGAGTGCGGGGATGCCGAGGATTCCTGTGTCACCTCCTGTGACCGACTGCCAGCTCACGGCAAGCTGCTGTGCAACGATCAGCACGGCAAGACTGATGATGGCAAAGAAATGCAGCCTGACGCCTGCAAACAGCAGGAAGTAGCCGATCACGGCCGCAACCATCGCGGCGCATCCCACTGCGCAGATCAGTCCGATCGCAGGCGTCTGCGCAAACTGCACCGTCGCAATGGCAAAGCCATAGGCGCCGAGTCCGAGAAATGTCGTGTGTCCGAGCGTGAGGATGCCCGCGCGTCCCCAGAGCAGGTCATAGCTGAGCGCCAGGATGCCCATGACCAGCGCGTCACGCACCGTCGACAGGAACCAGGGGCTGACAAACAGCGGCAGCAGGGTCACGGCGACTACGGCCGCGCCCCACGTCAGCATGGGTGGAGCGTCCCCGGCCCCGAGTGGCGACTGTGAAAGCCAGAGCCGCAGGCGGCCTGCATGTTTCCCATACATACGATTTATCCTTTACCGAGAAGCTGATGGGCTGCACTGAACCCCGGGATGAGGCCCTGCGGCCGGAACCGGATGACGATGATGGAGAGGACAAGCACGATGGCTGACGCCAGCGAGGGATCGACGCGATAGCTGAGCAGGGTCTCGGCGGTACCGATGGCCACACTGCCGACGATGCTGCCCGCGATGGAGCCAATACCGCCCAGCACGATCACAAAAAACGCCTTGGCGAGATATGAGACGCCCATGTGGGACTCGACCGACACCATGGGTGCGACGAGCACACCGGCGAGCGATGCGAGTGCCGCACCACCCGAGAAGGCGATCCGGTTCAGGCGCCTCGTATTGATACCCACGGCTTCCGCCATCGTGGGGTGCTGGATCACGGCGCGCAGTTGTGTGCCGAAGCGGGTACGGGTGAAGAGCAGCCAGCAGCCAGCAGTGACCGCCAGCGCCACGACGATTACGAAGACGCGGTAGGCGGGATAATTTCCACCAGGAATCGGCAACGCACCGTCAAACGGCGTGTACACCAGCATGGGCTGGGTACCGAAAACAAGCTCCAGTACCTTCTGCAGGATCAGGCTGACCGCATACGTTGCGAGCAGCGTGTCGAGGGGCCGGTCGTAAAGCAGCCGGATAACCAGTCGCTCGAGACACCAGCCGAGTGCCGCACCCACGACGGGGGCCGCGACCAGGGCGAGCCAGTAGCCCCGAGCCCCGGCCACCGCCTGAACGACGGCCAGCGTATAGGCCCCAATCGTGACCCACTCGGCGTGCGCCAGGTTCACGATGTCCATCATGCCAAAAATGATGGCCAGGCCAAGCGCCACCAGCGCAAGAATGCTCACGTAACTCAGGATGTTCAGCGTCGTTGTCATTGCAATATCCAGGTCTTCATGTTCGCTTTCGAATCCACTCCGGAGATCGCGCATCCGCGCAGCGCTCTGGCTTTGCTTGCCAGCCCACCCGTTCCAAAGTAATTCTTAGCCCACAGACTAAGTAACTCTTAGTAAAAACGGCAAAAAATTGCCAGAGACTCGGGGGATGCCGGGTCCCGACACTATTTCCTCCGTTTTTGCCAAGCGCCTCAAACAGGCCCGTCTACGCTCGGGCCTGACGCAGGAGCAACTCGGCATTCGCGCGGGAATCGACGAGTTTTCGGCAAGCGCCCGCATCAACCAGTACGAAAGGGGCAAGCACCTGCCCCATCTCGCGACCGGCCAACGTCTGGCGAAGGCGCTCCACGTTCCGACTTCCTTTCTTTACGAAGAGGACGATCTGCTCGCATCCCTCCTCGCCACGGCTGGCCGTCTCACCCGCGACAGGAAGAAAATCCTTCTTGCCGATGCCGAAGCATTCGCACGCTCATCTCCCCCACCCCGAAAAGCAAAATAAACTTTAGTCTCATGACTAAGAGTTACTTAGTAAAAACCCCGAGCGAATCCGGGAAACTCGCCGGATGCCGCGCGACACACCGACCCCCGATACCGTCTTCCCCAGACGCCTGAAACAGGCGCGCCTTCGCTCGGGCCTCACCCAGGAGCAGCTTGGCATCCAGGCGGGTATCGACGAATTTTCCGCCAGCACCCGCGTCAACCAGTACGAAAAGGGCAAGCACGCGCCGGCCATACAGACAAGCCAGCGTCTGGCGCGGGCGCTGCTCGTTCCCACTGGTTTCCTCTACGAGGACGACGAAGTGCTCGCGAACCTGCTGGCGATCGCGGGCCGGCTCAGCAAGGAGAAAAAGAAAGCGCTCCTCGCCTGCGCAGAGAAACTGGCCCAAGCATAAACTAAGATTGTCTTAGTTTTCCTGCCAGCGAACATCGCGCCAATACCGGCGTTGATCCGCATCCCAACTTCACGTTCAGGCACCCGGCGGGACGCGCGCCGATCTGCCCCGCGACGCGCGTCAAACCTTCGTCACACCCCCGGCCCAGACTGGGGCTGGTTGCGCTCGCACTCGAAGCTCATCGATTTATGATGATAAAATTTACGTGCTCAGAATTGCGATGTCAACCTCGTAAATTGACTGGTTAACCCTGATTTTTGCCAGGGCCGCGAATACTTGACACGGTTAAGTGTCCCGTTTATGGTCTATTTATGACTATTAATGGAGGCGACATGGACGGCGATATCTGCAATCTGACAATTCAGGAGCTTAATAACCTGTATCGCGCAGGCAAAGCCTCCCCGATAGACGCCGTCAAAGCCGTTCTGAAACGCATCGAGTTGCTCGACCCCTCCGTCAATGCCTTTTGCCAGATCGCTGCGGATGCCGTCGACATGGCCCGTGCTTCCGAGGAAAGGTGGCAACGCAAACAGCCTCTCGGCCCACTGGATGGCATACCGGTCAGCATCAAGGATAACGTGGCGGTCGCGGGCCTGGCCACGCGTTATGGATCCCGTGCAACGGATGCGTCCCCATCGACGATGGACAGCCCCTGTGTCGCCCGGTTGCGCGAGGTCGGCGCCATCTGCTTCGGGAAAACCACGCTGCCGGATTTCGCCCACAAGATCGTCACCGACAGCCCACTCACCGGCGTTACACGCAATCCCTGGGACAGGGAACGCACCCCTGGCGGGAGCAGCGGTGGCGCGGCCGCAGCGGTCGCGCTGGGCATGGGACCGGCGGCGATCGGTACCGACGGCGGCGGATCGATCCGGATTCCCGCCGCCTTCACGGGCACCTTCGGCTTCAAGCCGAGCTTCGGGCGCGTCCCGCACGCGCCGCGGGGACCTTTCGGCCTGATGAGCCATGTCGGGCCGATGACCCGCTGCGTAGGGGATGCCGCACGCCTCCTTACCGTGATCACCCGGCCGGACAGCCGCGACTGGTACGCGCTGCCGTTCGAGGCGAACGACTACGAGCTGGGCCTCAAATGCCAGCCGACGCCCGGTGGTATCCGCATTGCCTACAGTCCGGCGCTGGGGCTCAATGTCGCTCCCGAACCCGACGTCCAGAATGCAGTCCTCCAGGCCGTCGACACGTTCCGTCAGCTCGGCGCACACGTACAGTCCGAGGACCCTCCCGGGATTGCCCGGTGCAATGCGGTCCACGCGACACTGTGGCCTGCCTGCTGCCGCCAGCTCACGGACGGCCTCACCGGCCGCGCAGCATCGCTCGATCCGTCGTTGCAGGCCTATGCGAATGCGGGTGCGGCGATCTCCCGTGAGGCACTGCTGGCCGCCCTGATCGAGCGCGGCGAGCTCGGCGCTGCGGTCAACCTGTTCTTCGAACGGTACGACCTCGTCATCTGTCCGGTCTACCCCCGCGTTGCGATGAGACTGGCCGATCTTCCGGCCGGCGACGACCTGTTTCCCCACTTCACGGCCTGGTGCAACCAGCTCGGCCTGCCGGCAGCCAGCGTCTTCGCGGGCACGACGGCCGGGGGGCTGCCGCTCGGCATCCAGATCGTGGGCGGCCGTCATGCCGACGCGCTGGTACTGTGGGCGAGCCATATCCTTGAACTCGCCGTCGGGCGCGCACCACTGCCTGACGTCGCCCGCTCGCTGTCCGCATCCCGGGCAAATTGCAAACCTCACTGAGAACACCGCCTTCGACAGCGGGCCCCGTTGACAGCGGTGCCCAGACTTATGGGTTGTCCTTCTTGCCTGCGCGCAGGTCGAGGTCCGAGTCGAGCACAAGCTTCTGGCGCAGGGCTGCGTGCACCTTCCGAAGCTGCGCGTCAGCTTCGTCCATATGCTCCGCCATCAGCTTTTCGACCGCGGCGGCGTCACGCCGTCGCGCGGCATCCAGAATGGCCCGATGGGCCGCGACCGTCTGCCTGCCGAATGCCTGGTACTCATGCTGCGTCACGTTGCCGGCGACGATCACCAGGCTATGCAGCATCTGGTTGATGATCTGGCAAACGCAGCGCAGGAACGCATTCGGGTTGGCCAGCGCGAGGACGTCATGGAAATGGATGTCCTCATGCCGCTGGTCCAGCGCGTGCTCGTGACTGGCGACAAACGGCTCGCAGACTTCTACGCTACGCTCGAGCGCCTCCAGGTCCGCCTCTGTCAGATGCTCGACCGCCCCCGCCGCCAATAGTGGCTCCAGCACGCGCCGCACCGCGTAGATGTCCTCGAGGCTGATGCTCTCGAAAAACAGATAGTTCTGCAGCGCCTGAAAGGCGCGCGCGAGGGGCACCCGCGTAATCGTGGCACCGCCTTCGGGCCCCGTGCTGAGCCTCACCAGCCCTTGCACCTCCAGCGCTTTGAGCGCGTCGCGCATTGAGCTGCGGCTGACGTTGAACATCTCCTGAAGCTCCGCTTCCTTGTTCAACCGCACACCGGGACGCACCTTGCCATCGGTAATCCAGCTCTTGATGAGCTCCGCTACCTGATCGCCTCGCTTGGTCGTGCGTGGTCCCCGTTTATCCCGCTGCGGCACTGCCTTTTTTGCTGTGGTCTCTTTTCGCCCTGCCATACGTCACACCCGTAGTTGGCCATTCGTCGTTCGGTTCAGGCGTCATTATCGGCCATCCCCCGCCGCCCCGCCGTGATCCTGCCCCGCCAGGCCCCGGCTTCGGAGCGTATACCCTCCGAAGGTTCGGGGGTGACGACTGCACTGCCCACTGTCTACGCTCCATTCACACGACGGCCGCGCGCAGTACACGTACCGGCGGTCGCCGTGCCTGGGCGCGTTAGGCGCCGGTTGGGGGGAATAGATCATGACGCGACAGGCACATCCGTCGCATCCGGCACACGCGATCGAGGATATCCATGCGGCGCTCGCCGCACGGCGACTCGATCTCGAACAGCTCGCCGCGCGCATGCGGGCGGTCAGTCCCGAGTCAGATGCGCGCGGCGAAATCGTCGGCCCTCCCTGGTACCCCGACGACATTCCCGCCCTCAACCTGAACCTTGTGCCCGAGGCCTACGGCGGGTGCAGTGAAACCCAGTCGCTCGTGGCACAGGCCACGCTGATGGCGTGGCTGGCTGAAGCCGACGCCAGCCTTGCGCTCGCTCTACCCGGCCCCGGCCTCGCCATGCCGCCGGTCGTCGCGCTCGCCTCCGAAGCGCAGCAGGCGCTGTTCTTCCAGCGCTTCCAGTCCGCCACCCCACGCTGGGGCGCATTCGCGATTACCGAACCCGATTGTGGTTCGGACGCCACCGCAATGCGCACCACGGCGCGCCAAACCGCCCGCGGCTGGGTCCTGAACGGCACCAAGTGCTTCATCACCAACGGCGCCCGCGCAGACTGCGTGATCACTTTCGCCACGATCAACCGGCAGATGGGTCGATACGGCATCCGCGCGTTCGTGGTCGATCGCGAGACGCCAGGCTTCTCGGTCACGCGTATCGAAAAAATGGCCGGCCTGCGTGCAAGCCAGCTTGCGATGCTGTCGTTCACCGACTGTGAGGTGCCACACGACGCCATGCTCGCGCGCGGTGACGAGAAGCCGCTTGACGACGCATTCTCGGGCGCGCAGCGCTCGTGGGACTACTTCCGCCCCCTCCTTTCCGCAGTCATGGTCGGTACATGCCGCCGCGTACGCGCCGAACTCGCCGCCTGGCTCGAGGCGGGCGGCACGCCCGCGGCGCCCCGACTTCGCGTCGCCGACATTGACGCGCTCCTGCTCGACATCGACCGCCAGATCACCTCCGCATGGCTCCTCTGTCATTGCACGGCATGGAAAACCGACCAGGGACTTGCGACCTCCATGGAGTCGTCGATGACCAAGGCTTACGCCTCGCGCGTAGCGGCCAGGGTAGCGCGTACCGCAATCGACGTGGCCGGGATCGACGGCGTTGCCGCGCATCCCGCGCTGGATCAGGGTTACCGCGACGCCAAGGCGTTCGACATCATGGAAGGAACCGGTGATTTCCAGCGGCTCATGATCGCGCGAGCTGCGCTCCGGTCCCCGCAACAACCGTGGGATACCGCGTAGCCGGCAGCAACGACGACCCGACCACCGAGTATTCCCCCTGACGGAGACATTCGATGACGCAGATCCCCAGTTCGGCCCGCGAGGACATCGCGGCCACCATCAAGACCTGCCTGCTGGCCAGCATCGGCAGTACCCTGGACACGACGTTGATCTCGGACGACACGAACCTTTTCGATCTGGGCGTCGACTCGATGAACATGACCGAACTGCTGCTGCAGCTCGAACAGCGTTTCGGCTTCACGCTGGCCCCCGAGGACCTCTCGTCCGACCTCTTCGTGCGCTTCGGCAATCTGGTCTCGTTCGTGCAATCCCATGCGCAGCGCAACTGACCCGGCGCGCGCAGCGATGCGCATCAGCACCACGTCGCGATACATCCCGAGCGGGCGCGTACCGCCGCAGGCGCAACTGCGCGGTGCGGCCGGGGCCTCCACGTCCTCCCGCGACGTCGTCATGCAGTCAATCTATTCCGACGTGCTGAGGTGGCGGATTGCAGCCTGTCCGCCAGATGACGTAGATGAAACCTTTCGGCCGCCCTCCACGCAGCAGGTAGCGATCGAACGCAACATCACGCTGACGGACATGGCTTTGCTGGCCGCCCGGCAGGCAGTCCGGCGATCGTCGTCCGAGGCAAGGCAGACCGTGGACCAGATCGTCGTGTGCGCGACCAGTCTCGAGCACGACCTCGCCATGTCATGTGCGGGGCGGCTGCACAGCGAGTTCAGGTCGACCCGACCGCCGCTCGCCGTCGGGCAGCTTCAGGGTGTCGCGTCATTCCTGGGACTTCGGATTGCCCGCGGCATGATGGCCGAAGACGGGGACCTCGAGTCGGTCCTTGTCGTGGGCGCCGAACGATGGCTTTCCCCCTTTTCCCGTCTGGCCGGTACCGTCGCTGCGCTGGGCGACGGCGCCGCGGCCGCCGTTGTCCAGCGCGGCCAAGCCGGGGGCTGGTCAGTGCGCAGCGTGACCGTACGCACGCCGCCCCTTCGCCGCAGCGTCGAAGCCTGGATCGATGACGAGGCCCTGTCCAGCGTCATTGACGAAGCCTGCAGCACCGCCAGACTAACCGCGCGTAGAGTCCAGTGGATCATTCCGCCCTGCATCGCGCCCGCGCTCGTCCGCACGATCGGTGCACGCGCGGGCTTGCCGGCCGACCGGACATGGAGTGCCGGGCCCAACGACATCGGTTATCTCTGCGCTGCGGATCCGCTCGCGCAGTTCGACGCGTTTCTCAGCGTAGTCACGCCCGCCGTCGGAGATCACGTACTGCTGTGGTCCACTGGCCTGCAGGGACAGGCTGCCTGCGCTGTTCTCGAATATCAGGCGGGCTGAACCATGCTCCCGTCCGCCAGCACACTGTCCCTGTCTGCCGTCGCCTTCCGGCTGCCGGAGCAGACCGTCGACGCTGATGCCTGGGTGCGTCGGTGCGGGCTCCCCGGGCAGCAGGCCGAAGCACTGATGCGCAATGGTGTACACCAGTTCCATGACGCGGCAGCTGGATCGCCGGTAAGCCTTGCGTGCGATGCCGTATCGGCGCTGCTCGCACAGACTGGCGCCGCGCCCCCGGGCATCGACGCTCTGGTCTACACGCACACGATCCAGAGCAGTGTGCTCGCCCCACCGGCCGGCACCGCAGCGTTCATCCAGTCGCACATGGGCCTGAGACGCGCACTTGCGTTCTCGGTCATGCAGCAGAACTGCGTGTCGCCGATGGCCGCAGTCCGCGTACTTCAGGCACTGTCGGTGGAAGGCCAGCCGCTTCGGCGCGCCATCGTGGTGTGTGCAGACGTCATCGGTTCCGGATGCGACCGTCTGCGTGCGATCGAGGATCTCGCGCTCCACGGCGACGGTGCGTGTGCCTTTCTACTGGAGCGGGATTGCGATCGCAACCGGATTACCGGCCTGCACCTGTATACCGACCACCGTTATTTTCGCGGCACGGATGACGAACTGCAGCCCGTTCCCGATGACCGCTACTACTGGTCCGCATTCACCACGATGCGCGCCGCCCTCGCGCAGGCCGGGATCACGGGACGTGATCTCGCGGCCGTGTTGCCTCACCACGTCAACCTTCCTGGCTGGTCCCGCCTGATGACGATGCTGGCCGTGCCCCACGAGCGGCTCGTCACGTCGAACTTCGGGAAATTCGGTCACGTGTTCGGCGCCGATCCATTCATCAATTTCGGTACGTCCCCGCACCGCGCGCCAGGCACGTCGTCGCTGCTGTTTTCGAGCGGACTCGCCGGCTGCTTCGGCGCGATGGTCATACGCCACTGACCAGGAACGCTATCGGAGTCCAGCAATGAGAAATCTCCTTGACCTCGTCCAGTCACACGCACGGCGTACCCCGGATGCACAGGCGCTCGTCTGCCCAGAGACCGTCGTCACGTACAGGGAACTGGTCAACAGCGCCCACGCGTTCGGACATGCCCTGACCGCGCTCGACATCCCGCCAGGTGCGCGCGTCGCGATCTTCCTCGACAAGCGCGTTGAGGCCGTCGTTGCCATGCTGGGCGCGACTGCCGCGGGCGGCGTGTTCGTTCCGGTCAATCCGCTTCTCAAGCCGGCGCAGGTCAGCCACGTGCTGCGCGACTGCGGCGCGGCATGTCTCGTCACATCAGGCTTGCGCGCCCATACCCTGGCTGAAGCAGGGTCCTCGCCCGTGGCAGACGTCATCATCGTGGATGAGCCCGGCGTGCCTCTCGCGAATCTGGAAGCGGCTGGCCGGATTCATCGCTGGCCCTGGACCACCGCCGTTACCCCGAATGACGTTGCAGACACAACCTTCTGCAAAGCGTGCGTCGATACAGATCTCGCCGCCCTGCTCTACACCTCCGGCTCCACAGGACTACCCAAGGGCGTGATGCTCAGCCATCGCAACCTCCTTGAAGGCGCATGGAGCGTCGCCGAGTACCTTGGCCACGGGCCGTCAGACCGCATCCTCGCAGCGCTTCCACTGAGCTTCGACGCCGGACTGAGCCAGCTCACATCCGCCTGGGCCGCCGGCGCCACGCCCGTTCTCCTGAATTACCTGACGGCCCACGACGCGATCGCAGCGTGCGAGCGCGAGCACATCACCGCGCTCACCGGTGTGCCGCCGCTGTGGATGCAACTCGCGGGCGCGGCATGGTCAGACGCGGCGCGACGCCGCCTGCGCTACTTCGCGAACACGGGCGGCCGCCTGCCACTGCCGGTGTTGCAGAAACTGCGGGCGTTGTTTCCGGGAGCGAAGCCGTTCCTGATGTATGGCCTCACCGAGGCCTTCCGCTCGACATTCCTGGACCCCGCTGAGGTCGACCGGCGACCGGACTCCATCGGCAAGGCCGTCCCGAACGCACGCGTGCTTGTCGTGCGTCCGGACGGTACGCCATGCGAGCCCGGTGAACCCGGCGAGCTGGTGCACACAGGCGCCTTTGTCACGCTCGGATACTGGAACGACACCGCGCGCACCACCCAACGCTATCGCCCATCCCCCGAAGTGAAACCGGGCGGCGCGCAGCGGGACACCGCGGTCTGGTCCGGTGACCTCGTGCAGCGTGACGCAGAAGGTTTTCTCTATTTCATCGCCCGCAACGATGCCCAGATCAAAAGCTCCGGTTATCGCATCAGCCCCGAGGAAATCGAGGAAACCGTCCACGCAAGCGGTCTCGTGGACGAAGTCGCCGCGTTCGGCATACCGGACGGGGAACTCGGCGAAGCTGTCGCCCTGATGGTGGTCATGACAGGCGACACAGTGACAACCGACGGGGTACGCGACTGGTGCATCAAGCAGCTGCCGCGGTACATGGTCCCCCGGGATATCGTCCGTTGTGCGGAGATTCCACGCAACGCCAACGGCAAGTTCGACCGCGCTGCGCTGCGCACGGCATTCGCGGCCCACGCTTCAGGCTCCGGACAGACATCATGAACCATTCTCTCTCCAGCCCGGGCCTGCCGTTCGGGGGCGCCGACATCCGCCAGCTTGCCGAACGCGCCGGGCGCACACCGTTCTTCGCCTATGACCGCACCGCGATCACGCAACGCATCCGGGAACTACGCCGCCTGATACCCGGCAACATGCAGCTCCACTATTCGATCAAGGCCAACCCGATGCCGTCCGTCGTTCATCATCTCGGCGGGGAAGTCGACGGCTTCGACGTGGCTTCGGCGCAGGAAATGGCCCTCGCGCTCGATGCGGGTGCGCCACCTGGAGACATCGGGTTCGCCGGCCCCGGCAAGTCCCACGACGACCTGCGGCGCGCCGTTGCATGCGACGTCAACATCCATATCGAATCGGAGACGCAGCTGCGCCTTGTCACCGCACTGGGATGGGAACTGGGCGTGAAACCCCGTGTCGCGATCCGGATCAATCCCGACTTTCAGGTCAGCCACAGCGGCATGCGCATGGGCGGCGGCGGTACCCCGTTCGGCGTGGACGTCGATCAGGTGCCGACGCTCCTGCGCGAACTGGCAGCACGGGAAGTCGCACTCAGCGGTTTTCACATTTTCTGGGGCTCGCAATGCCTGCATGCGCCGACAGTGATCCAGGCGCAGCGACTTAGAAACGGTTTCAAAAAGAGTTCGTAGGGGCTGTTAACCCGTAACGCAACCTGTTAACCTCGATTGTTGTGACAACAGGATCGAGGAGATGGGCAAACCAATCATCGACGACGAACTGTGGGCACTGATCGAGCCACTGCTACCACCAGCGAAGCCACGCCGCTTCAAGTATCCGGGTCGCAAGCCGGTACCGGATCGGGCTGCGCTGACCGGCATCTTGTTTGTGCTGAAGACCGGCATCCGCTGGCGAGATCTGCCAGCGGAGATGGGATGCGGCTCCGGCGTCAGTTGCTGGCGCAGGCTGCGCGATTGGCAGCAAGCCGGCGTGTGGGATCGACTGCACGCACTGCTGCTGGCGAAACTGCGAGCGGCCGGGAAGATCGACTTCTCCCGCGTCGTCGTCGACTCATCGTCGATTCGCGCGGTTGGGGCGGGCGAAAAACTGGCCCGAACCCCACCGATCGAGCACGACCTGGTTCCAAACACCACATCGCCACCGACGCTAACGGCACGCCGATCGCGGCAATCCTGACCGGCGCCAATCGTCACGACGTTACCCAGCTGATCCCGTTGATCGAGGCCATCGTGCCGATTAGCGGGGTGCGCGGCAGGCCGCTGAGTCGTCCTGGCCGTGTCTACGCCGATCGTGGTTACGATCATGACAAGTGTTACGGCTCGGGCTATTTGAGTTTGGGCGGGGGGTATTTGTCTCGCGTTCGTCCAGGGCGATTTCCTGAATTTCAGCGTGAGCATCGTGCGATGCGGTGGACATGAGATAGGCCGGTACTCCTCTGTTATCGTGAGACGGCTCTCACACCAGCCCACGAACGCAGAACAGCCCGGCCTATGCTTCGGATCGTACATTCCTTTCTCACGCTCGAACAGCATCTTCGCTCCATCGTCACCACGCCCCAGTCCTATCATCCCGGCCGCTGCCCGCACTGCGGCCGCACGTGCCTGTGGGCGCACGGCTTCTATGAACGCAAGGCCGACCGAAGCGTCACCGGCGCGCTCAATCCGGTGCCCGTGCCACGCTATTGCTGTGCCGCCTGCCGACGTACCTGTTCGCGCCTGCCGCTGTGCATCTGCCCGCTGCGCTGGTACGGCTGGGCGTTGCAGCAACTCGTGCTCTGCCTGATCCTCTCTGGCCTGTCGCTGCGCCGCATCGCAGCCCTGGTCGGCATCGATCGCCACACCGTGCGCCGCTGGTGGCGATGGCTCATGCGCTGCAGTGAGGACTTTGCCTTCGCCCTGCGAAGCCGCTTGCCCGAACTGGGCCGCGCAGCCGACACGGCGACCTTCTGGCGCCCCTGCTTCGCGCTCATGTCGCTGTCGCGTGCGATGGCCTGGCTTGATCTGGATGGCCTCGATGTCCCGTGATCGGCTGAACGCAATTCCACACGAGACGCACTGCCGGACGCGGTAACGGGCAACCCACAGGGTCTGCCCACTGCCGCCTGCACGGCATCAGGCGTTTCATGAGGTCTCTTCCACTTCAACGGAGACTTCATGAACGACATCGACCCCGTGGCGCTGTTCCGGCTGTCCGTGCTCGGCCCCATCGTGAGCCGCGAGCGACTCGAACGCGGCGAGCTGCTACAGCTGTTGCGTCAGCTCGCCCTCAAGGAGTACGCGATCCCGGGCTCGCGCCGGCGTCACATCAGCGAGCGCACGTTGCAGACGTGGTACTACGCCTGGCGACGCGAAGGCATCGCAGGGCTCGCCATCCGGCCGCGCACCGACACGGGTCGCTCGAAGCTGCCCGAGGTCGTGCAGGCTGCGGTGCTCGCCGCCAAACGCGAGAACCCCAGCCGCTCGGTGCGCCAGATCCGGCTGTTGCTGGAGGCCACCGGCATCGTGGCGCGCGGCACACTCTCACGCTGCGCCGTGCACCGCCTGCTCAAGTCTCACGACCTCTCGCGTATCGCCAGCCCTACAGTCGTTGCCCAGGAGAAGCGCAGCTTCGTGGCCGAGTACGCTGGCTCCATCTGGTACGGTGACGTCATGCACGGCCCGACGTTCTCGTTTGGCGGGGCGCGCCGCAAGACCTATCTCGTCTCGCTCATGGACGATGCCTCGCGCCTCGTTGCACACAGCGCCTTCTGTCTGTCCGAGACGGCCCTCGAGATCGAGGGCGTGCTCAAGCAGGCGCTCTTGCGTCGCGGAATTCCAAAGATGCTCGTCGTCGATAACGGCGCGGCCTATCGCGCCGCGAGCCTGCAGACCATCTGCGCAGACCTGGGCGTGCGTCTCGTGCATTGCCAGCCTTACCAGCCCACAAGCAAGGGCAAGCTCGAACGCTGGCACCGTACCGTACGCGAGCAGTTCCTCTCCGAACTGGACACCACACACATCCGCGAGCTGACTGACCTGAACGCGCGGCTGTGGGCGTGGCTCGAACAGGTCTACCACTGCGAGCCACACAGCGCGCTGGGCGAGAACGTGACGCCGCTCTCGCGCTACCGGCAGGACCTGCCGCGCATCCGCGCGCTCGGCTCGCTTGCCCCCAGGCTCGATGAGCTGTTCCTGCACCGCGTCGAGCGACGCGTGCGCCGCGACGGCACCGTCTCGTACGAAGGCGCCGTCTTCGAGGTGCCCTATGAACTCAGCGGCCACTACGTCGTGCTCGTCGTCGATCCGCACGCCGGTACGGTCGTGCGTGTCCAGAGCAGGCAGGGCGCTCCACTGGGCGCGGCCACCGCGCTTGATGCGCTGGCCAACAGCCGGCGCCGGCGCAGCAGGACGCCCGCCGTTGCCGCGACTGCAGCGCCCGCTGCCACAGCCAACCTCATCGAACTCGTCCATCAACATCATTACCGTCGCGAGGACTGACACATGTACCGCCAACACTTCGGCCTGCGTTGCGCGCCGCTGGACACCGACGGCACCGATCTGTGGGACGATGGCGCGCTCGCGCGCCTGTCCGAACGCTTCCAGTGGCTGCTCGACAGCCCCGGCATCGGCCTGCTCACCGGGGAGCCCGGCGTGGGCAAGACCGCCATGCTGCGCCACCTCACGCGCAACCTCAATCCGCACCGCTACCAGACCATCTATCTGTCCGAGACCGAGTTCGGGCGCATCGACCTGTACCGCTCGCTGGCCCGCGAACTCGGGCTCGAACCCAGCTACCGGCGCGCGGACCTGTGGCGCGACATCAAGCAGCGCATCACCGAGCTGGCCAACGGCAAGCAGGTCCTGCCGGTGTGGATCATCGATGAGGCGCAGAACCTGCCGCCGGAGTTCTTCCGCGACTTCCCCTCGTTCCTGAACTTCGCCTTCGACGCCCGCAGTCTCATCACCGTGTGGCTTGCCGGCCATCCGGAGCTGGCCCCGATGCTCGAGCGCAACGCTTACGCCGCGCTCTACAGCCGCATCCAGACCCGCGTGCAACTGCAGCCCGTCACCGAGCACGCCCGCTTCGCACAGCTCATCGCCCACGCGCTCAAGGCCGCCGGCTGCAACCACACGCTGATCTCCGAAACCGGGCTCGAACTGCTGCGCCAGGCTTCGCGCGGATTGCCGCGCAATGCCGGGCGTATCCTGCGCACCGCCATGCAGCTGGCTGTGCCCAAAGGGCTGAACCATCTGCCCGACGAGCTGTTGCAGCAGGCGATTGGGGAAATGCGATGAGCCGCCGCCCTCAGCAGCCAGGTCAGTCACGCACACCGTCCACGCGTATCGGGCCACGACCGCCGCCGCTACCCGCGCTCACCGACGAGGCGGCGGCCCAGATCCAGCAACTGTTGTGCGACTGGCTGCTGTGGTTCAGCAGCGCATACGCAGAGCAGATCCAGCGCAGCAGGCAACCATGGTCCGCCCCGGTGCGGCATCACATCGACGATCCGTTCTGAGCGACGGCCCCGGGCGAGCATCCCGGGGCCGTTGCTCTTGCAGCGCGCGACAACATTGCGCCGGGTGTCGATCTACGTCTCGCGTTCGACTGCGGTTCATTCATTCTCGCTGAGCGCGAGACATCCGCCACTGTCTCAACGCCAAATATCTCGCACTACAGAATACCGTTTAGATCGCGACGGAACAACAAGTACCGGCGCCTCCTGCACGTGCGCAACATCCCCACCCGCATCGCACGGCGCGGTCACCCGCACGGTAGCGGCCTTGGAAAAGTTCGTTGGGTCGTCGAACGTACCCATGCCTGGTTGCATAACTTCCGCCGTTTGCGTATTCGCTTCGAACGCCGTGCGGACATTCACGACGCGTTCCTCAAACTCGGTTGTTGCCTGATCTGCTGGAACACTCTTCAGCGAACTCAACAGCCTTTATGAAACCGTCTCTTAGTGCGGAACTCGTCGAGCGCCTGGCCGGCGACCTGAGCGTGGAACCCGACTTCGTCAATCTCGGCGGCGGCTTTGGCATCCCCTATTTCCCGGGGGAAACACCGCTGGATATCGAGGCCGTCTGTGGCGCCATGCACGGCTGGCACGCGCGGCTTCACTCACTGCTTCCACACACGAAAACCATCCTGGAACTCGGACGATATCTGGTCGGCGAAGCAGGCATCTATGTGTGCCGCGTCATCGACCGCAAGGTCTCGGGCGGCAAGACGTTTGTCATCACCGACGGCGGTCTGCATCACCATCTGGCGGCCTCCGGCAACTTCGGCCAGGTCCTGCGCCGGAATTTCCCGGTCTTCCTCGGAAACCGGGCCAATGCCACGTCGTACGAGCGCTGCCACGTGGTCGGCTGCCTGTGCACGCCTCTCGACCGGCTCGCCGACGACGTGGAATTGCCCGAATCGCGTATCGGGGATTATGTGGTGATCAGGCAATCGGGTGCCTATGGCCGCTCAGCCAGCCCGGAGCATTTCCTGGGTCACCCGGCCCCCGTCGAGATGCTCGTCTAGCCTGGACACCACGGAGAACAGCATGGTAATGACTGGATGTTCTGTCGCGGTACCTGAACCCGCAACATGGGATCTCAGTGAAGAAATGCAGGACCTGCGTGCAGCGACCGAACGGTTCGCGCGCGACCGCCTTGAGCCGCTGCTTCGGCAGCCGCCCGATCCTTCGGCATGGCTCGAGACTGTCCGGCTGGCTGCAACGCTCGAAGTGGGACGCATGATCCTGCCGGAAGCTGGCGGCGGCATGAACATCAGCCGGCACGACCTGGCGCTCATCATGGAACAACTCGCCGCCGGCCCGCTTGAGCGGGCCGTCCAGCTCTCGCTCAGCAGCCCCGCACTGATGACGCTGCGCGGTTGCGAGGCGCTTGACCGTCTGCCTGATCACGACGTCAGTCACTATTTCGACGGCACGACGTCGATCGCACCGGGTATCGTCGACGTCAATGGTGCCGGCATGTGGGTGCTGCGCCAGCACCGCAACTCGCCCTTCATGACGATTCAGGAGCGCGACGGGCACATCAGTCTCGTCATCGCGACAGCAGATGCAAGCTCACCGGAGCCCGGCAATGCCACAGTCGTGCTCACGGATGGCCTGTGCCTCGAGCATTACGACCTTGCCACGTCCAAAGCGCACGTTGTCACTGTCCCTCCTGCTGCGGGTATGAGGCCGCACGATCCCGCCCGGCTGTGGTTAGTCGACGTTGCGCTCTATCTTGGCGCACTGCTCTGCGGAGCGATGCGGCAAAGCGCCAGTTTCGCGCTCTCATACAGCGCGGGTCGCCACAGCTTCCGCAAGCCGCTTGCCGCCCATCAACTCGTCGCCTCGCGCGTCGCCGACCTGGTCACGGCGGCCCATGCCTGCCACCTCTTTCTGCGCAGCGCCGCGATGCTCGACGGCGACATGCAGGTCGTGACCGTCAGCCAGATGGCCCGTCACATCGCAACCGAGGCGCTGGATGCAAGCCGGGAGCTGGTGCAGCTGTGCGGCGGGCACGGCTACGTCGAAGGACTGCCCCCTGCAGCGCGGTTCCAGACAATGCACTGGTTTGCGATGCTTTTTTCCGGCGTCGGCCAGAGCCTGACCGCAACTGCGCCAGCACGCGCTGGGACGGAGAATCCGCGTGAGCAACTGCAACCAGGCCCGCGTTCCTGAGGGGCAAAAGGACCGGTGTGTCCTGGCCGCAGCCGCAGGAAGAGCGCCATCCTGCTGGCTTCGCGAGCCCGATGGTGACGACCTGCACGATATTGCCGCCTGGCTCGCGCGGCCGGACCTCAACCAGTGGTTCGATTTCGGGCTGGGCCGCCAGACACTGCCGCTCCTCGCCATCCAGTCGATGGCCCGCAGCGGCCGGCACAGGCTTCGGGTTTTCGGCGCCATGGGACACCACACGCCGAGTGGCCTTGCGGCCGTCAGCGACATCACGCATGCATTCGGAACCGGATCCTTCTGGGTCCTGCGCGACGCACGAAGACCCGCCTGCCGTGACATGACGCTGCTCGCATCGACGCGCGTGCTGCATGATGCCTTCATGACCGACCGTCTGCAGTGCATCACGGCCTGGGCGGTGGACTGTAACGTGCGCTCGCGCCGGCTGCTCGAGCGCATCGGGTTTCGCCCCGCTGGACAGCAGCGCAACTGCCACGTCATGCAGGGCTCCCGCTTTGGACGCGTACTGTACGACCTGTTGCCGGGAGACCTCGCCTTGGCCACCGGGACGCCCGCGGGTGAGCCATGAGCCGCCCGGTCATCACCGCACTGACGTCGTGTGTGCCGCCCGCCATGCCGCTGTCCCGATGGCTTGAAAAAGAATCAGCACTGCGCACTACCAGCAACCCAGGCTGGAACACCTGGATGCGCTCCTGGCATCCGGACTATGGACACTGGCTGGAGGCATTACCGCAGATTGAGGCCGGTCATCCGCCGACCTTGAGTCACGATCCAGCGATTCCGGATCGGTGCTACATGATCCCTGTCGAAACCACACTGGACCAGACAGGACTCGCCGCGCAGGTACTCAGGAACATTTGCGCCAGACGCCCCGGCAACGCCAGCCCGATCGACGTCATCATGTTCTGCCATACCACGCCCGGCGAGCATGTCCCGGCCACAACCGCCGGCAGGCTGTGCGAGGAAACCGGCGCGTCGTGCCTTGCGTTTTCGGTATCGCAACAGCAGGGAGCGTCGGTCTTCACTGCCTTGAGACTTGCCGGTGACCTGCTGCTTGCCGAGGCGGACGTCCACACCATCCTGATTGTCGCTGCCGAGAAATGGTACCCACCGTTCACAAGATGCGCGACGGGCGGAGTGATACAGGGGGACGCCGCCGGCGCGCTGCTCATCCAAAGAGCCGCCCCTGAAAGTGGCGGGCTGAGGATACTCGATGCCGAAACGCGCCGCGTTCCCCATCGCAGCCAACCCGGGACCACAAAAGGCGACGAGTCCTGGGCATCCACACTGACAAAGCTCATCGATCTTCTGCTCGCCCGGAATGGCCTCCACCGCAACCAGATAAACGATGTGATCGGCCATCAGGGGATGCCATCCCTCAGTGTCGCAGTGCACAGCCATCTCGATCGCCCTGCCGTGCGCGAACGGCGCGAAGAGTCTGCTCACCTTGGCGCGGCCGAGTCCATCGTCCGACTCGCACAGACACCCGATTGCCTGGCCCCCCGCCACGACCGCCGCACGCTGCTGTGGGGGTTCGGCATCGGAGGCTTCATCGGTGCCGCGTTGCTCGAGGCGCGCGGCATGCCCTTCCAGGACCGCCGGTCCACCAGGCGCTCTGCCTCATGACGCAGGATCCCGCTATCACCCATGTCGCCTATCATCTTCCCGGGCGCGTCGATGACGTCGGAAGCTGGGGCAGGCGCGCCGGACAATACGCTGCCGTACCGGGGCTCGAACGTGCCGGAATGCATCGGTACCACCGCGCCACGGGCCAGACGGCAATCGGGCTCGCGGCCAGCGCAATCCATCAGGTCATGCTCGCCTCGTGTGTCGCGGCGGATACCATCGACTGCCTCGTCTACGTGCACACCCTGCAGGGCAGCATCGCTCCGCCGCCCATGTCGCTGCCCGGTCTGCTGTGCGATCGCTTTTGTTTTACCCACGCCGAGACGTTTTCCCTCGCCCAGCAACACTGCGCCTCGGCACTGGGCGCACTGCGCGTCATCCGTGTGATGTTCGTCGCGCGGCCGCACATGCGTCGCGTCCTGCTCGTCGGCGCGGACGTCATGCCACTTGAACCAGAGAGACTCATGCGCGGCGAAGGCATCATGGGTGACGGCGCGTTTGCCGCGCTCGTGCAACGCGGCGGCGCGACCAACCGGCTGCTTGCAGTGGGGACGCACTGCAGCGGACTGGGGTGGCGCGGCACCTCAGGACTCGACAGTCCGTCCGTCGCCGCGCGCCAATTTCTTGCAGCCCGCAGCCTGATCAGCACCACCCTCCGGCAGGCGCACTGCCCCCCCGAAGACCTGCAGCTCATCCTGCCACACCATCTGGACCTTCCTGCATGGTACCGGCTGCTGGACTCGCTCCGGATTCCACGGGAGCGGCTGTTCGCCAGCAATTTTGCGCGTGTCGGACACGTCACCGTCAGCGATCCATTCATCAATCTGGCCGACTGCGATGACGTCCTTGTTCCCGGTCGCCCGTTCCTCCTTTTCGCGCGAGGCGTCGGCGGATTCTGCGCCGCAGCGGTCCTCTGCCGGTAATCGGATCAATAACCACCGGCCCACAGCTACGCTTAACGGCGTTCCGGTCGCACGGACACCCCCTCAGCGAAGCAGCATCGCAGCCCTTTTATTCCCGTCGCAACGACCTTTACCGTCGAGGCTTGCCGACTGCCGCGCACTGAAAGTGGCACGACGTGCGAATCTATTCTACTGACTATAATATGTGTAAAGTGGTTACCGGAAACGTCAGCAGCCGGCGTCTGGTAGACCGTGCCGGAACTCCCTTCTGGCAACCGGATGCCGGCCTCTGACTGGCTCCTCACTCCCGGAAATGCCTCTCGCATGAGCTGCGCACATCGTGTGCAGGGACCAGCACTTTCATGCGGTACTGATGTTCCGGACCCCGTGGGGCAGCGCCGAGGTAGTCGATATGAAAGATGCATCGCAGGACCCTCCCAATGCGGTCCTCCGCCCCACGTCACCTGCAGTTGACCGCTCGCAGGGAGCCGTCACGGCACCGATGATGCCACTCGCATATGCCGCCGATCTTCCCTCACTCGCCGACTCCTTCGGAAACGCCGCCAGCGCGTTGGGCTTTCCCCATTTCGTCATCAGCCGCGTTGCACGTACCCGTTCCCCCTGCCTCCCTCGGACGGCATTGGAGGTAATCTGCGGCGATTATCCGGATGAATGGGTCCGACACTATCAACGCCGTAACTACGCCTGTGCCGACCCCGTTCACCGCGCTGCATTCACCCAGTCGGCACCCTTCCGCTGGCACGACATTGTCGGCTTGAGCAAGGCCGAACATCGAATCCTCGACGAGGCGCGGCAGGCCGGTTTGCCGGGCGGCCTCAGCGTGCCGCTGCACCAGCCCGGCGGCAGCGTCCTGCTCTTCAGTCTGGCGGGACCTCTCGAATCGGTCAACGATGCATTCAACGCCCGGCTCGCCTATCTCATCAGCACCCAGTTTCACTTCGAGCTGCACCGGCTCACGCGCACACGGTCAACGAAAGCCTCCCACTTCCTGACACCCCGTCAGCGGGAATGCCTCACCTGGGTCGCTCGCGGCAAAACCTCAACGGAAATCGGCATCATCCTCGGGATTTCCCGCTATACCGTCGACTATCACATTGAAGAAGCGATGAAAGCGCTCAACTTCAACAGTCGCACAGCGGCGGCCGTCAACGCGACCGTCCAGGGTCTGGTCGAACCCTGACGCCCCCTTTCGATCATCCCGTCTGGCCTTCTCTTTCGCGTGCCGATTGCCTGTGGCAGCGGTACCCGCTGCATAGGCAATTGTGCCTCCACCCTCCGCAACTTCCGAGTTTCTGGTCCGAAATCGCACTGATAGCTTCGCCTCAACGGCTAACACGAGGAGGAGCCATGTCACACGTCATAGCCGGCAGACTCGACGATCTGCCAACCAGTTTGCGTCACCGTCTCGGAGCCTTCCGTCACAAGGTTTTTGTCCAGCGGTTGCACTGGGAGATTCCCGGCGTCTCAGCTGACGCCACAGCCGAATGGGACGAATTCGATGGAGGCGACACCATCCAGCTCGTGGCCCTGGCCACCGATGGAACGGTCTGCGGATGCGCGCGCCTGATGCCCACGACAGGGCCATGCCTCCTTCGCGATGTCTTCCCGCAACTCGTATATCCGGAATCCGTACCCTCCTCGCCTTCGATCTGGGAAATGTCCCGGTTTGCGGGAACAAGCCTGTCGAACCAGCTCGACGCGACCACGTCTGGCATGTCGCTATTTCCCTATTCGATGGCGCTTGCTGCCTCCTTCGGTGTTATACGACTGGTCGGGGTACTCACACGCTCCGTGGCCCGTCTGTACCGGCGCTATGGACTCGCCCTCGTCGATCTCGGTCATGGCGGGCCTGGAAAGCCTTCCGACATCGTTGCATGCGCAATCGATCTGACACCCGCCAGCTTCAGCTGCATCCATTGCGATGCCGGCACGTTGCTGGGCGCAATCTGCCGCCTTAGAGATTTGCCGACAGCTCAACGCTTTCGAATCGATCATCCCCGCCCTGCCGATTGGCAGTCAAACGCGCCCCTGACAATCAGCGGCACACCGATGATCCACCCGGGCGACTCGCCCCATCCGTAACCGCACAATCGTGCAGGACTTTGGAGCAGACCTGCATCACCTGACGCCAGCCGGTCGGCAATGGTGACGGTTGTCAGCGTCCTTGACCCAGTCAGGCCTGATCGCAGACGCGTAGGCCTGACCGCTGCGCGACGCCTCGCCATTCGCCTGTGAGCTCAAACCCAGGCGTTCGTCAATCGCGTGTGCGACAGTGCTTGATTTGGGCGCTTTCGTGTCGTTGCAGTCAGCCCAGAACGCATACATGGCGTCGAACAGGACGGACAGCGTTTTCGTCATATACGGCAATCTGACCATGGTACCGAGCTCGGGTTCATCAGCACCCGGCACCCCACATTGCGTCTGCGGTCCGTCGTCGGGCAGCATGACCCGCAGAGAGTCCAGTTCGCGCTGAAGACGATCTTCCAGTGAAAAGTGAACCGTCGCCGTATGGGCCAGCGCCTTGCGCAGCTCACAGATCTGGTGATCCTTCAATTCAACAAGCTTGCGCAGCCGATGAACTTCGCTCTCGGCCTGTGGCGAACGCTGGTCAGGACTGACGCCAGGAGCGGAAGTCGCGAGGCTGCGTTTAGCGCCAGCCTGCCGCCATGCATTGAGTTCTTCCATCATGTTCCCTGCCTCGAGTGAGCATGCGCGTCTCGTGGCGACGGAACCGGCTTCTACCGTGTTCAGGGATCTGGAATGCCTCCTCGCACTCTCCGGCGCTATCGGCAGCTTGATCACACGGAAACGCAGCCGGGCCCTCCACACATCTTTTTTCGTTTTTCTCAGACGAAAGATCAACTGCGAAACAAGGCAGGGTGTCGGATGCAGGTGCAACCATTAACGTGATGTTGAAAGGCGCGAGCGGATGAACCGGTGATGTACCTGTATCCGCGTTGCATATGTCGCGTGCTGACAGCTTTCACGTGGAGGACAACGTCCTGCGCGTCGGCGCGCCTGTGCCATCAACAGGAAGAGATCTTCGTCGCTGTCGATACCAAGCGCCTGCATCGCCAGACGGTCGTCGATGCGGCCGAGAGAGAAATCGAGCAAGGTGCGGAAGTTCTGGTTGCCGCTCGCCTCCGCCGCCTCGAATGTCTCGACGAGATAGCAAAGCTCGGCATTAAACAGCGCATCAACGGACGTGTCCGACTTCGCCGCGAGAATCTTGGCGAGCGCTTGAGAAGCTCCCGGTCCACCGACCCCGTGAAATTAACAGTTTCAGCCATGGTGTCCGCCGTCAGAAAGCACGCGCCGATACACATAATCATGTGTATCGGCGCACGAATCATGTCCCAAATCTTGAGCCGAGTCTGCGCTCGAGTGGCGGGCTATTTCTCGCCTTGCCATCCCAAGACTGGCTCCCGACTGCGCCCGACACAGCACGGTCATCTCGAAAGCGGTCAGGGTGTCGAAAACTGGATCGCTACATGTCCAGGGTTCCGGTCACAACCGTCGCAGCGTCACTGATGGGCGATGCAAGGCCGCACTCGAAGTTGCAGTACACCTTGCAGCGCATCACGCTGTCACGGCACACGTCGGCGCCTGATTGCCGACAACGTCCTGCGTGCGTCTTTCACGTTGCCGGCAGCTATGTCGTCAAGGCCCCTACCTGCCTCCTCGGCCAGTAACAGGCTAATGCACGCTCGCTGCAGCTTGTGAGCGTAGTCGAGCCTCTGGGCATCAACGATGGCAACGTATTGTTCGCCATTCTTCGTGACGATTTTTTCAAAACCGGCCTCTGGCCGGTCGGCAATCCCTGACAGGTCGGCACTTGCCTGGGACAGGGGAATCACATCGCCCGCAGCAATAACCACAGTCTTCTCCCTTCACCATCAGGCGTACAAAATTCCGTATGGCTTACACTCCTTCATACATGGTCGCCCGTCTACGCGTCGACGGTACCTGGAACAACGAGCCGCGCGGCGCCACACTGCTCGGTCAAACGTAAGCGTATCCGCGGCAACAACGACGCCGTGATGCCGTAGCACTTCGGCACGAAAGATCTCTCAGCCGCCTACGCCTGCGCGGCCGTGGGTGCAATCCAGGCACTCGCTCCTGGCGTCCTGCGTGGAGGCGCTACGATGAAGGTCCACTCGAAACCGCTTACCCAGCACAAGCCGTCAGCACCGTTGATCCAGAGCATGTCACCGTTTCCCGGCATAACGACCTCTTAACGCTGCTCGCGGAACTGCCCGTCGCCCATGCCAATGCTCCCCATGTAGAGCCACACTTGTAATCCCGGCCATGGATGCTCATACCGTTGTGGCCCGATCACCGCCCCAGGACTTCCACCGTCTGCCCCGGAAGACCCTGGCCCGGCCAGGATGAGCAGACAGCTACTGCCGACCGCGACCGCCAACTTCCGGGCGGCTTGCGATCCATGCGTCGACCTCGCTTTCAAGCCATGCTACGCGTCCCCCCCCAATGTCGACAGGCCGAGGAAATTTTCCCGCGGCGAGGTAACGATAAACTGTGCTCGCGCCGAGTCCTACCCGCGTGCGCACCTCACGAAGACGGATAAGGCGCGCTTTCGCACCTGCGTGATCACCACCCTGCTCGTTCACGGTGAAGGCCCTCCCGACGAAGTCCAGACATCACAGGACATGACCAGACTAGCGCGTGCCGCCAGGTGTATCAAACGCGTTCTCAGGAGGATCGTTGCGGCGCTTCGGCGGGCTGCCCATGCGGGGGACGTCCCATCGTTTCCCATGAGTTCCCATCCCGCAGCGAGAGAAAGTCCATCCTTGCTTCTTCCCGCCCATTCGCGAAAAAACTTCGCTATTTCCGGATCCGTGAGCGGCATCAATCGAAGCACATGTGAACGGGGACCATTGATGAGGCGTGCGCGTCTCCTGCATCAACACCAAACATCTGCAAGCCTGGCGTTCGCGGGTGACAGGTGAAACGGCTACGCGGCCCGTGCACAGTATGCCGCCCAGTCGTCCATCATCTGCTTGCGGCGCCGGAACATGTCGCCGCGTCGATACGCGGCCTCCACCTTGTCGTCCACGGCGTGCGCCAGCGCCATCTCCGCCATCTCGTTCGGATAGGTCGTGCACTCGGCTGCCCAGTCGCGGAATGTCGACCGGAAACCATGTACGGTGATACCGGTTTGCTCCATCCGCCGAAGGACCGCGAGCATTGCCGTGTTCGACAGCGGCTTCCCTCTTTTCATGCCCGGGAACAGCAGCTCGCCGCCAGTCTCGTCGAGCAGACAGCGCACGAGGTCGCGGGCAGGTTCGGACAGCGGAATCCGGTGCACGCGGTCCGCCTTCATCCGTTGCGCCGGCACGGTCCACGTGGCGGCATCAAGATCGAATTCGCTACGCGTGGCCCCGAGCACTTCGCTGGTCCTGGCAGCGGTCAGGATGAGGAGTTCAAGCGCACGCGCTGCCAGGCCCTTCTGCTCCCGGAGCTGCTTCACGAACGCACCAGCGCCCGCGTAGGGCAACGCAGCACGATGCCACACCTTACGTACCTTCGTGCGTGCAGGAAAGACCTTGTCGAGATGCCCTTTCCAGCGGGCCGGGTTGTCGCCCTCCCGATACCTGTGCACCGTCGCCCAGTCGAGCACGGCCTCGATGCGCCCGCGCACACGACTGGCCGTTTCCGTCTTGAGCTGCCAGACCGGCTCGAGCACGCGCACGACCAGGGCCGTGTCGATGTCCTGCGCGAATAGAGGCCCGATGACCGGTGAAGCGTAGGCGGCGAGCGTGTTCTCCCATTGCGCGGCGTGCTTGGCGCTTTTCCAGCCCGACCGGTTAGCCTCGATGAACGCCTTCGCGCATTCGTCGAACGTCCTGCTGCGCCCGGCCATTGCCTTGTGCTGCATGAGCTCTGCACGCCTGACCTCGATCGGGTCCAGGCCTTCCAGGACCATCTTCCGGTAGCGCGAGGCACGCTCGCGTGCCTCGGCCAGCGTCGTGACATCGAGTGGTCCCAGCCCCATCTCCCTCAGTCTGCCCCTGCGTCTGAAGCGGTAGACCCACGAGCGTGTCCGCGCAACCGACACCTGAAGGTAGAGGCCACCACCATCGCAGTAACGGCCGGGCTTGTTCAGACGTGCGACGCCGAGTGACGAAAGACGGTGAATGGCTCCCATGGCTGCCTCCTGTCAGGCCATATTGACGATCACACCCGGAGGGTACATGGACGAGCCAATCGTGACAATGAAAAATCCCGCGATCCCTTTACTGGCGGTGCTTTCCGGTTGTTGCCGGGATGGTGCTGGACGGTGCGGGAAAACTTCCTGACGAGCCTGCAGACGACGGTTTTTCCAGTCGATGTGATATCTGGAGGATGACGAATTAAATGGCGGCCAGGCATGCCAGTCGATTTTCATGCCGCGGTGGTCGGGCCGATGGCCCCCTCCGGCGGGCAGACCGGAACAACACCCGGGCCACCTGACTGCACACACGGGCAATCGTCATGCCCTCATCCCTGCGGAATGCGACCGGATGATCACGCGCATTCACGCCCCGGTACGCCGGAAGCCCCGATGCCATACTGTCCGCCGGCGATACGGTGGCATCGAATCGTCCAGTTCATCATCACCGGTACCGGCTGTCCCACACTGACATGTCACTTCCCTCCATTCCTGGCCGGCCGTGGGCGAGACGCACATGCGCGTTGCGGTACGCCCTTGCCGGGCACACCGCAACGACGGGTGACAGTGGCGCCTATGCCGTGGCGCTTTCCCTCTGCGCCTGGCCCTCGCACCATGTGGCCCAGTCGTCCATCATCTGCCGGCGCCGCTGGAACATGTCGCCACGACGGTACGCAGCTTCCACCTTGTCATCGACCGTGTGCGCCAGCGCCATCTCCGCCATCTCGTTCGGATAGGTCGTACATTCGGCTGCCCAGTCACGGAAGGTCGAACGGAAGCCATGCACCGTCAGGCCGGTGCAATTCATCCTGCGCAGTACGGTCAGCATCGCCATGTTCGACAGCGACCTGTCTTTCTTTCCGCCCGGAAATAACAGTTCGTCATCCGTATCGTTTAGTAACCGGCGCACGAGGTCCAGTGATGCCGCTGACAGGGGAACCCGGTGGGCACGCTGCGCCTTCATCCGTTCGGCCGGCACCGTCCACATCCCCGCTTCGAGATCGAACTCGCCCCGCCTTGCCCCGATGACCTCGCTGGTCCGGGCCGCCGTGAGAACCGCAAGCTCCAGTGCGCGCGCCGCGAGGCCGTCCTGGACCCTGAGTACCTTCATGAACGCGGCCACTTCCGCGTAGGGCAGCGCGGCATGATGCCGGACCTTGCGTACCTTCGTGCGCGCGGGCAGCACCTTGTCCAGGTGCCCCTTCCAGCGCGCCGGATTCTCGTCGTCGCGATACCGGTGTGCCTTCGCCCAGTCCAGCACCGCCTCGACGCGCCCGCGTACTCGACTCGCCGTTTCGGGCTTCGCCTCCCAGATCGGCTCGAGTACGCTCACGATGTGCGCCGTGTCGATGTCGCGCACCGGAAGGCTCCCGATGAGCGGTGATGCGTAGGTGGCCAGGGTGCTCTCCCACTGCGCCACGTGCTTCTCGTTCTTCCAGCCCGCGCGGTTGGCCCGGATGTATGCCGTGGTGCATTCGTCGAAAGTCTTCGTGCGCGCGCGCTGCGCGGCGCGCTGCGCCCGCTCGCGGCGCCGCTCCTCGACAGGATCAAGGCCGTTGCCAAGCTGCCTGCGGCAGCCCTGCGCGCGCTCGCGGGCATCGGCAAGCGACACGCGCCGCAGCCCGCCGAGACCCATCTCGCGCAGACGCCCTTCGTGCCGGAAACGGTAGACCCAGGAGCGCGCCCCTGAGGGCGACACCTGGAGATAGAGCCCGCCGCCGTCACAGTAGTAGCCAGGCCCTGTCAGCCGGACGACACCGAGCGCGGAAAGACGGTGGATGGAACGTGAATTTCTGGTGGCTTGTGCCTTCCTCTTACCCATACTTTTACCCATACTTTTGCAAGCGATTGACGGGTATGGGTTGGGAAGGTCCGGGACAAGAAAAAACCCCGGAAGCCGCTTGTGGCGGGCTTCCGGGGCTGATCCCGAAACGGTGCGGCATGCTCCGGGAAGTGCTCCTGGCGGAGACGGAGGGATTCGAACCCTCGATCCAGGTTTTGGCCCAGATGCTCCCTTAGCAGGGGAGTGCCTTCGACCTCTCGGCCACGTCTCCCGAACCTTCGCTCGCGCCAGGGAGGCAGCGCGACGAAGCCAAGATAATAGCGGGTTCGCGCCACCAGGTCAATTTTTGGGACGCACTTTTTGCAGATTTTTCCGCATGCACGCGACCAATGTCGCGCGCGGCGCCCCGAACCCCGCGAAACCTGTCACGCCCCCGTCACGCTTTACGCGTGTTCGAGATCGAACGCCTTGTGCAGCGCGCGCACCGCCAGTTCCATGTACTTCTCGTCGATCAGCACCGAGATCTTGATTTCGGAGGTCGAAATCATCTGGATGTTGATGCCCTCTTCCGAGAGCGTGCGGAACATCTTGCTCGCCACGCCCACGTGCGAACGCATGCCCACACCCACCACGGAAACCTTCGACACCTTCGGGTCGCCCAGCACCTGCTCAGCGCTCACGTGACCCTTCACCTGGTTGTTGAGGACGTCCATGGCGCGCTGATAATCGCCGCGCGGCACCGTGAACGTGAAGTCGGTCTTGCCGGCCACGCTCTGGTTCTGGATGATCATGTCGACATCGATGTTCGAGTCCGCCACCGGGCCGAGGATCTGATACGCGATGCCCGGCTTGTCGGGCACGCCCATCACGGCAATGCGGGCCTCGTCGCGCTGGAACGCGATACCCGAGATGACTGCTTTTTCCATGGTGTCGTCTTCTTCAAAAGTAATCAGGGTGCCCGACTTCATTTCTTCGGCGAGGTCCATCATCGGGTCGGTCAGGCTGGAGAGCACGCGCGTCTTCACCTGATACTTGCCCGCGAATTCGACCGAACGGATCTGCAGCACTTTCGAGCCGAGGCTGGCCATTTCCAGCATCTCTTCGAAGGTGATGCGGTCCAGGCGCCGCGCGTCGTCCACCACGCGCGGGTCGGTCGTGTAGACGCCGTCGACGTCCGTGTAGATGAGGCATTCGTCGGCCTTGAGGGCTGCGGCCACCGCAACCGCCGAGGTATCCGAACCGCCGCGGCCGAGCGTCGTGATGTGGCCGTCCGGGTCGATGCCCTGGAAGCCGGTGATCACGACCACCTTGCCCGCGTCGAGGTCGGCCAGCACGCGCTCGCCGTCGATTTCGTTGATGCGCGCTTTCGTGAACGCGCTGTCGGTCTTCACGGGGACCTGCCAGCCGGTATAGCTGATGGCGTCGACGCCGGCGTCGTGCAGCGCGATCGACAGCAAGCCAACGCTGACCTGCTCGCCGGTCGACGCAATCATGTCGAGTTCGCGCGGGCTCGGCTGGGCCGAAATCTCTTTCGCGAGGCCGAGCAGCCGGTTGGTTTCGCCGGACATTGCCGAAGGCACGACGACCATCTTGTGGCCGGCCTTGTGCCATTTGGCAACGCGCCTGGCAACGTTCTTGATGCGCTCGACCGAGCCCATCGAGGTGCCGCCGTATTTGTGTACGATGAGTGCCATTGTCGTTCTGAACTGGAGATGTTACCGCGCTGGCGCACTGATGACGGCGCCGCCGGAAGGCTCACGGCCACGGCGACGGCACCTCTGCAGCGCGTGCAGCACGCGCGGAATTTGTCCGGGGGTGAGTGCGCAAGAGGCACGCAACGGGCGCCGCGTGGACTACGCTTCACTTGCCCGCGTGCCGCCAGATGGGCTGCTTGTGCGCTTGTGGCTTTCGGCACACCGCGCTCCTGGCACCGCTTTTGACGATGCCCATGCACGCGAAAGAGCGGGCTGGACAAACCGAGTACGCTACCCGATCGAGGCCAAAATTACAAGCCGAAATTGGGGGATCGCGAGCGAAAAAGGCTTGTGCAGCAAGGATTTGCGGCGCCTGGTCACAATGATGAAACCCTTTTTATTCGAGTCATCTCCGGGCTCCGCTTTAAATAGGGGCGGCACATAGGGGGCCGTCAGGGGGCCGTCACGCCATCAAAAGATCCTCGCGCCATTCGATGCGGCGCCACCCTTCCTGATGATCCCGGGCCGCCATCGCGTCCCAGTCGGGAAACGCCGCGCGATTCACGCCAACGTGCGGAACGAACAGCAGCGTCTCGCCGCTAAACAGCAACGGGACATCCCGCTCCCACGCAGGAACACCGCGCGCCTGGAACATATGCTTGAGTGTGCGGCTGACGCCCGCCGCCGCGTCGCGCAAGCGCTCGCCACCCGAGCGTTCGCGCGCGACGAGCCGTTTAGCGGCCAGCAATACCTCGGGCACCGCATCGGGATCGTTCGCGTCGGCGCGGGCGAAGACGAAGGTGCCGCGCCATTGCGGCAAGCGCCAGATTTCCTCGCCGCGCCACAGCAATTCCACCGCGTCGTGCGGCGCGCGCGGCACTTCGGGCTCGCGCGCCCGCTCCCAGAAGATCGCTCCGCGATAACAGCGCAGCCGCCAACCCGCGTGATCGAGGCGCAGCCCATGGTCGCCCCGCTCGCTCCCGTCTCGCACAATCTCGCGCAACTGGCGCAAGGCGTCTGCCAGACGTGCCGACGAAGCCGCCGGCAAGCCGAGCGTTCGCATCCAGTAGCGCATGACGTTCAGCGCGCGTTCGTCGTCGAGCGCGACAAGCCCATCATGCGCGAGCGACCTGCGCTCGTCGCCCGTCGCGATCGCGGCCAGGTCGATCTGTGCGAGCTCGTCGAGCAGCCGCTGGGCCGAAGCCGCATGCGCCGCCGTGCGCATCAGCGTGTCGCGAAAGCCGGGGAAATGCGCGCTCAGCGCCGGCATCACATCGCGACGCAAGGCATTGCGCGCGTAGCGCGTATCGGCATTGGATTCGTCGTCGATCCAGCGAAGGCCTCGGGCGTTCGCATACTGCTCGAGTTGCGCACGCAACAGATGCAGCAACGGCCGCATGCGCGGCACTCCTGCTGCTTGTGCCCATACCGGCGCCATCGCCGCGAGTCCCGCGAGTCCCGCACCGCGCAGCAATTGCAGCAGCACGGTTTCGGCCTGGTCGTCGGCGTGCTGCGCGAGCCACAACGCGTGGACGCCGTGCACCGCGCACATCTCGTCCAACGCACGGTAGCGCGCCTCGCGCGCAGCAGCCTCCACGCCGGCGGCATCGTCACGCGCCACGTCCACGCGGCGCGCGTCGAATGTCACGCCGAGCGCGTGTGCCGTCGCCGCGCCGTGCAGGAGCCACGCGTCGGCGTTCGGGCTCAGGCCGTGATGGACATGCAGCGCGACGCAGCGTGCCGCCCCCACCGTTTGCACGGCGGCGTCGAGCAGCACCGACGAGTCGAGCCCGCCGCTGTACGCAATCGCGATGCGGCTCTGGCCGGGGAGCGTGGAAAGCGCGACGCCGAGCGCATCGAGTACGATGCGCCCGGCGTCGGATGGGGATTGGGTGGTCACGGCCTTGAGGGCGCTCGCGCGCCGGCGGGACGACACCAGGCTTACGCGCCCGGCGTCGTTTCCTTGAACTTGCCGTAGGCCATCAAGCGCTCGTAGCGGCGCTCCTTCAGGTCGGCGACGCTCATGCCCTGGAACTGGCGAAGCGAATCGGCAAGCGCGCGGCGCAGCAGCGCGGCCATGCCCTTCGGATCGCGATGCGCGCCGCCCAGCGGCTCGTTGACGATCTTGTCGATCAGGCCCAGCGCCTTCAGGCGATGCGCGGTGAGTCCGAGGGCTTCCGCGGCTTCGGGCGCCTTCGCTCCGCTCTTCCACAGAATCGCGGCACAACCTTCCGGCGAGATCACCGAATAGGTCGAGAACTGCAGCATGAGCACGGTATCGGCCACGGCGATCGCAAGCGCGCCGCCCGAGCCGCCTTCGCCGATGATCGTCGTGATGATCGGCGTCTTCAGTTCGGCCATCACGTAGAGATTGCGGCCGATCGCCTCCGACTGGCCCCGCTCTTCCGCGCCGATGCCCGGATACGCACCCGGCGTGTCGACGAACGTGAAGATCGGCAGACCGAACTTCTCGGCAAGGCGCATCAGGCGCTCGGCCTTGCGATAGCCTTCGGGACGCGGCATGCCGAAGTTGCGCGCGGCGCGCTCCTTCGTATCGCGACCTTTCTGCTGGCCGATCACCATGCAGGCCTGGCCGTTGAAACGCGCGAGACCGCCGACGATCGACAGGTCGTCCGCGAACGCGCGGTCGCCGTGCAGCTCGTGAAAATCGGTGAAGAGCTCGTGAACGTAGTCGAGCGTGTAGGGGCGCTGCGGATGGCGCGCGATCTGCGAGACCTGCCACGGGCTCAGGTTCGCGTACAGATCCTTCGTCAGTTGCTGGCTCTTCTTCGAGAGCCGGTCGATCTCTTCCGAAATATCGACGGCCGAATCGTCCTGAACGAAGCGCAATTCTTCGATCTTCGCTTCGAGTTCAGCGATCGGCTGTTCGAAATCCAGAAACGTGGTTTTCATGTGGTGGAATCCTTGGACTTGCCGGCAGCGCGTATTCTAACCGCGACTGCCGGCGTCAAAGCTGGCTCTGAACTATCGATTAAAAACCAGCGATAGTTAAATTCTTGGTCAATTTCTGGAGATCGGGCTGCGCGAGCCGGTCAGGCCGGCTCGAGGCTGCGCCACATGTACCATGTTGCGACCGTACGCCACGGCTCCCAGTTGGCCGCGACTTCGCGCGCTTCGCTGCGCGTGACCGGTTCGCCGCTGAAGTAGTTGACGCTGATCGCGCGGATCAGGCCGAGGTCGTCGAGCGGCAGGACGTTCGGACGCGCGAGGTTGAAGATCAGGAACATCTCCGCGGTCCAGCGGCCGATGCCGCGAATCTGCGTGAGCTCCGCAATCACGGCCTCGTCGTCCATCGAGGTCCATTTGCCGACGTGCAGCGCGCCTGAGACGAAGTGCTGCGCGAGATCGAGAATGTATTCCGTCTTGCGCTTCGAGAGCCCGCATGCGGCAAGTTTCTCGTGGCCGAGCTTGAGGAACTGCTGCGGCACGAGCCTGGGGCAGGCCTCCTCGACTCGCCGCCATAGCGCCTGCGCCGCGGCCGTGGAAACCTGCTGGCCGACCACCGAGCGCGCGAGCGTGACGAACGGATCGTCGCGGCTCAGCAAATGCACCGGGCCGAACTTCGGAATCAGTTTCTTGAGTATGCGGTCGCGCTTGACGAGATCGGCGCAGGCGCGATCCCAGTAATCGGGACGCTGCACGTCGAAGGGATGCGCACCGGCCGCGGCGGCGGTTGCCGCTGCCGTGTCAGGCAAATCGCGCGTGGCCACGCCGTCGGGTTGCACGGCCGGCACCGCGTGCAAGGCCTGCGCGTCGAGCGCGACGTTCACGCCATTGGCCTTCATGCGCGCCGACTTCACGCCCGCGGGCTTCGAAGCCGGCCTGGCCGTGCCGTTAGACGTGCCTCGCGCAACGCCCGTCGAGCCTTTTGCGGCTGCCTTTCTCGCCGGCGCCGTCTTGCCGTCGAGCCCATCCTTTGCTGCGTTGGCCGCGCCTGCGGCCTTGGCGGCACCGGTGCCGCGCATGGCGCGCTTCGCTGCCTCGCCCGTTAGCGACGCAGACCGCCTGGCCTGCGTCTTCGTGGCCATTGCCATCCTGCCTCCTGCCTCGCGAATCGATCAGTGGTTTGAACTAGCCGCTCAAACGCGGCGCCACTCGGTCAATCCGCCCGGTTTGTCTTCGAGTGCGATACCGGCCTCGAGCAGTTCGGCCCGGATCCGGTCCGCCTCCGCATACTGCCTGGCCTGCTTGGCCGCCACGCGCGCCGCAATCTTCGCTTCGATAGCAGCGGCGTCGATCGCATCGGCATCCTGTCCGCCCGCACCCTGCTGCAGAAACGCGCGCGGCTCGCGCACGAGCAGCCCGATCACGCGCGCGAGCTTTTGCAGTTGGCGCGCGAGCACGGCGTCGCGCGTGCGGTTCACTTCGGTCGCCAGTTCGAACAGCACGGCAATCGCCACCGGCGTATTGAAGTCATCGTTCATCGCCGCGTGGAAACGCTGCGCGTACGGCTCGCTCCAGTCGAGTTCGCCCGTATCGGGCGTCGCATCCTTGAGCGCCGTGTAAAGGCGCGTGAGTGCGTTGCGTGCATCGTCGAGGTGCACGTCGCTGTAGTTCAGCGGCGAACGATAATGCGCGCGCGCCATGAAAAAACGCACGACTTCCGCATCGTACTTCGCGAGCACTTCGCGGATCGTGAAAAAGTTGCCGAGCGACTTCGACATCTTCTCGTTGTCGATATTCACGAAGCCGTTGTGCATCCAGTAGTTGACGTACTTCTGGCCCGTCGCCGCTTCGCTCTGCGCAATTTCGTTCTCGTGGTGCGGAAACTGCAGGTCCTGTCCGCCGCCGTGAATGTCGAAATGCTCGCCGAGCAGCGCGCAGCCCATGGCCGAGCATTCGATGTGCCAGCCCGGACGGCCGCGTCCGTATTTCGATTCCCAGCCCGTGTCCGCCGGCTCTTCCGGCTTGGCCTGTTTCCAGAGCACGAAGTCAAGCGGATCCTGCTTGGCATCGTTGGCCGCCACACGCTCGCCCGCGCGCAGATCTTCGATCGACTTGCCGGACAGCGCACCGTAGCTGGCGAATTTGCGCACGGCGTAGTTCACGTCGCCGTCCGCGCCCTGATACGCGTAACCGTTGCGCTCAAGCTTACCGATCATGTCGAGCATCTGCGGGATGTATTGCGTCGCGCGCGGCTCATGGTCGGGACGCACGACACCGAGCGCGTCCGCGTCCTCATGCAGCGCGTCGATGAAACGGTCGGTAAGCGCCTTGATGGTCTCGCCGTTCTCCACCGCGCGACGGATGATCTTGTCGTCGATGTCGGTAATGTTGCGCACGTAAGTCACGTTGTAGCCGAGCGCGCGCAGCCAGCGCTGCACAATGTCGAACACCACCATCGCACGCGCATGGCCGACGTGACAATAGTCGTACACCGTCATGCCGCAGACGTACATGCGTACGACGCCGGGCTGAAGCGGCACGAAAACTTGCTTGTCACGCGCGAGCGTGTTGTAGATGCGCAGTGCTTCCATAAAGACGAGGATACGTGGGTCGAAGAAAATCCGCGACGGCAGCGAGCGCGACCGGGAGGTGCGTCGCACCGCTTCACTCATACGAGACAGGCGGAGACCACGAGTGGCGATGAAAGCCTGGCATCTTACGCGGCTCACCCGGCATTCGCCAGGACGCAGGATTCTGCAAGAACCTGCCGGAACGGGCGCACGACGAAAACGCACAGACCTTTTGTTAGAATGGCTCGGAGTATAACACCGCGACCTCACCCTATGAAACCTTCCAGCGGCCGCGCGCCCCGCGCTGCGACCCTTGCCGCAGCGGCTCTCGCGAGCGCGGCGCTCGTCCTTGGCGGCGCGCGCAACGCTGTCGCAGCGCCCCCCGCGGCAGTCGACAATACCCCCCAGGCGGACACGGCCATCGCGCAGCACAACTGGGCGGCCGCGCTCGACGCACTCGACGCGCGCATCAAGACAAACCCGCGCGACGTGCAGGCGAAGTTCAAGCGCGCCACGATCCTCGCGCGCCTGAACCGCGACCAGGAGGCGATCGAGGCGTTCACCGAACTGACGCAGACCTATCCCGAACTGCCCGAGCCCTATAACAATCTCGCGGCGCTCTATGCAAAGGAGGGCCGCTACGAGGACGCGCGTGCCGCGCTCGAAACGGCCGTGAAAGCGAACCCGTCCTACGGCCTCGCATGGGAGAACCTGGGCGATCTGTATCTGCGTCTTGCCGACGCGTCATACCGGCGCGCAACCGCGCTCGGTCACGCGAGCGGCGCGACCCAGCAACGCCTCGCCGATCTCCAGAAGATCGTCTCGCCGCCCGCCACGCCGAAAAAGGCACAAGCCGAAGCACCCGTTGCCGCAAGCACGGCGATCGCCACCTCGCCTGTGCTGAGCAATCCCTCATTCCAGTTTGGCGGCCCGTCCGGGTCGCTCGCGATGCCGCCGTTCGTGGCGCCGTCGCAGTAAGCCGTGCCGCGCGGCCCGACACACGGCGGCGCGGCGCACGACGTTTCTCCGCTTGTTTTCGCTACTCCGAGGATACTCATGAAATGGTTGATGTTGGCGCTCGGCAGCGCCGCCCTGATCGCGAACGCGCCCGCCTTTGCGCAATCGGCTTCCGCCGCCGCGCATCCGCAGGTGCTCTTCAAGACCAGCGAGGGCGACTTCCGCGTCGAGCTGTATCCGGAGAAGGCACCCAAGACCGTCGACAACTTCCTCCAGTACGTGAAGTCCGGCCAGTACAGCGGCACGATCTTCCACCGCGTGATCCCCGGCTTCATGATCCAGGGCGGCGGCTACACGGCAAGCTACGTCGAGAAGCCCACGCGCGCGCCGATCGCGCTCGAAAGCAGGAACGGTCTGAAGAACGTGACCGGCACGATCGCGATGGCGCGCACGAGCGACCCCGATTCGGCGACGGCGCAGTTCTTCATCAACACCGTGGATAACGCGGGCCTCGACTATCCGAATCCGGACGGCAACGGCTACGCGGTGTTCGGCAAGGTCGTCCAGGGCATGGACGTCGTGAAGAAGATCGAAGCGACCCCCACTACCTCGCGCGGCCCGATGTCCGACGTGCCGCAGAAGGAAATCGTGATCGAGTCGGCGACTGTCGTCGGCAAGTAAACCTCCCATCGTCGCGCGGCGCGGCACCGTGACACGCGAGGGGCATGACCCCCGCATCGTGACGGTGCCGCGCCGTCCTTTCACCCCCTGCCACAGCAAAGGATTCCATCATGGTCGAACTGCATACGAACCACGGCGTCATCAAGCTCGAACTCGACGCCGAGAAAGCGCCCAAGACCGTCGCGAACTTTCTCGAGTACGTGAACAAAGGCCACTATGACGGCACCGTCTTCCACCGCGTGATCGACGGCTTCATGATCCAGGGCGGCGGCTTCGAAGCCGGCATGAAGCAAAAACCCACCGACGCCACCATCGAAAACGAGGCGAACAACGGCCTGAAGAACGAGCGCGGCTCGATCGCGATGGCCCGTACCAACGACCCGCACTCGGCAAGCGCCCAGTTCTTCATCAACGTCGCCGACAACGACTTCCTGAACCACACGTCGCCGACGCCGCAAGGCTGGGGCTACGCCGTGTTCGGCAAGGTCGTCGAAGGCCTCGACGTCGTGGACAAGATCAAGAAGGTCCGCACCGGTTCGAAGGGCTTCCATCAGGACGTGCCGATGGACGACGTCGTGATCGAGAAGGCCGTCGTCGTCGAATAACGTCACTCATCACGTCACCAGGCGCACGCCTCGTTCATGCTGCAGGAAAAGGCACTTCGACACGCCGCCGCGGGCGTGCCCGGCGAGGGCAAACGCCCTCACGCGGCGCGCCCGTTTCTGTTCATCTCCGACCTGCATCTGAGCGAGGCCATCCCGCGCACGGTCGCCGCGTTCGAGCATTTCATCCGCGTCACCGCCGACCAGGCGGACTCGGTGTTCATACTCGGCGACCTCTTCGAATACTGGATCGGCGACGACATGCTCGCCGATCCCTTCGTCGCCCGCATGACCGCACTGATGCATACGCTTTCCGAGCGCGGCATCGCGCTCTACATCATGCACGGCAACCGCGACTTCCTGATGGGCAAGCGCTTCATGAAAGCGGCGGGCGCGATCTGGCTGCCCGACCCCATCGCAATCACGGCGTTCGGCACGCGCATCGCGCTCGCGCACGGCGACGGGCTGTGCACCGAAGATCGCGGCTACCAGGTCTTTCGCCGATTCGCACGCAATACCTTCGTGCAATGGCTCTTTCTCGCGTGGCCGTTCCGGTGGCGGCGCGCGCTCGCCGAGAACATGCGCAGGAAGAGCGAGCAAGGCCGCGAGCGCCCTGTCTCGCCGCGCTACGACGTGACGGCGCGCGGCGTCGCCGCGCTCTTCAGGCGCAGCCGCGCCGGCACGATCATTCACGGCCATACGCACCGCCCCGCGCGGCACCAGGAGCCGGGCGGCGTACGCTGGGTGTTGCCCGACTGGGACCTCGATCACGGCAAGCCGCGCGGCGGCTACCTGCGTGTCGACGCAGAAGGCTTCAGGATGATGCCGCACGGCTGAGCGGTCCTTCGACCGCTCACGCTCGCTCAGGCCTGGATGCGCGCCTGCTCCGCCTCGGCCCGATCCGGGTTCACGGCATCGCGCGCGGCCGCCTCACCCTCGAGGCTCGCCGACAGGCGCCGCAGATCGAGCAACGCCGCGTCGGCGCCATGCAGCGCTTCGAGGCGCGTGCCGAGACGCTCGAGCGCATCGACGATCGCGTCGACGCGCAGCGTCTGCTTCGCCGCGTGATCGATCAGCCCGTGAATCGCGAGCGAGACCGGATCGTCCGCATTCGGCGAGATGCCGTAGGCGCAGAACGCCTCGCGCGCCGACTTTTCCTTTGCCTGCGGCTGTGCAGTCCTGGCGGGCGCCACGATGCGCGCCGGGTTGCCGACCGCCGTCGCGCCTGCCGGCACCGGCTTCACGACCACGGCGTTCGAGCCGATTTTCGCCTGCGCGCCCACCGTAAAGCCGCCCAGCACCTTCGCCCCCGCACCGACGATCACGCCCGGCCCAAGTGTCGGATGACGTTTCGCACCGCGCGTGAGCGACGTGCCGCCCAGTGTCACGCCCTGGTAGATCGTGCAGTCGTCGCCGACTTCGGCGGTTTCGCCGATCACAACGCCCATGCCATGGTCGATGAAGACGCGCCGGCCGAGCGTCGCGCCCGGATGGATCTCGATACCGGTCAGAAAGCGTGCGACCTGCGAGAGGTAGCGCGCGAGCCAGCGGCGCTTCGCGAGCCAGCACGCGTGCGCGATGCGATGCAGCACGAGCGCATGCAGGCCCGGATAGCAGGTCAGCACCTCCCACGCACTGCGGGCGGCGGGGTCGCGCTCGCGGATCGTGGCGATGTCTTCGCGTAGTCTCTTGAACATGGCGGTCACGCTGTTATTGGGGGAACTGCGGGAAAACGGCACGATGCAGGCGCCGCGCGCGGCAACGCACGGACACGCTTGGCACGTACGCTGATTTGCTTATGATGTGCAGTCGATTCTAGGCGACAACGTGCGGCGCGCCGGGATGACCCCTATGGCGTAAAGGTCGGCCGGCGGCCCGGCTCACGGCGTATTGCCGCCGCCCTTCCCCTTCAGCAGCAGGATGTGCTTGGCGATGCCGCGCACGATATTGACCTCCTCGCGCTCCAGCCCCGAGCGTGCGAAGAGCCGCCGCAGCCGCGACATCAGCTTCTTCGGGTTCGCCGGATCGAGAAAGCCGAGCGTGACCAGCGCGTGCTCGAGGTGGACGTACATACGTTCGATGTCGTCGCTCGTGGCAAGCGGCGAAGCAGCCGGAACCGCGCTCAGGGACGGTGGCGGAGCCATTGCTTCGGCTCCGGAGAGATAGGCGAGACGCAATTCGTACGCGAGCACCTGGACGGCCTGCGCCAGATTGAGCGAACTGTAGGCGGGATTCGCGGGAATATGCGCAAGCGCGCTGCACCGCTCGACGTCATCGTTCGACAAGCCCGTGCGCTCGTTGCCGAACACGAGCGCGATATCGCCGTGCGCCGACACCTGGCGGCAGGCATCGCGCACCGCCTCGCGCGGCGCGCCGGGCGGCGGCCCGTATTCGCGCGTGCGCGCCGTGAGCGCGAGCGACCACTGCGTGCCCGCCAGCGCGTCGGCCAGCGTCGGCACGATGTGGGCCGCGGCAAGCACGTCGTCGGCGCCGCTCGCCATGGCGACGGCCTCGGGGTCGCGCTGCACCTGCGGCACCCGCGGCGCCACCAGCACGAGCCGCGAGAAGCCCATGGTCTTGAGCGCGCGCGCCGCCGCGCCGACGTTGCCGGGATGGCTCGGCTCGACGAGCACGAAACGGGTGGACGTGAAACCGCCGCGTAGCGGTTCGTGAGCTTCGCCGGTGGCGGCGTGAGGATCGGGGTGCACCAAGATGAATCTCGAACGACAGCAAAGTGAAGCACGTATGTTAGCGCGGGAAAGCCGAAGCACGTAGTGCGCGCCGTGCTGCGGCCCGGTACCGCCCCGCAGCACAGCCACATTCGTACCGCCACATTCGCAAGCCGCCAGCAACAACGACCCGGACTCGGGTAAAATGCGGGGATTCGCGCGCGGTTGCGCCCCGGTTGTCTCGCGCCGGCAGGCCGCGCCCCGCTCTTATTCAATTCGTCTCCGTTGGCGGGACAGGTTCGCACCTCAGGCGCCCTGTCCATCGTCAGACGCTTTTATCTTCTGCCGTCCGGCTCGTCGCGCCTCGTACGAACGCGCCGGATAAAAAGGATCCAGGCCCATGCATCCCATGCTCAACATCGCTGTCAAGGCCGCGCGCCGCGCCGGACAGATCATCAACCGCGCGTCGCTCGATCTCGACCTCGTGCAGGTCTCGAAGAAGCAGCACAACGATTTCGTCACGGAGGTCGACAAGGCATCGGAAGCGGCAATCATCGACACGCTGAAAACCGCCTACCCCGATCACGCCATCCTCGCCGAAGAATCGGGCCGCTCGGAGAACGAATCCGAATACCAGTGGATCATCGATCCGCTCGACGGCACCACGAACTTCATCCACGGCTTCCAGTACTACTGCGTGTCGATCGCGCTCGCGCACAAGGGCGTCGTCACGCAGGCGGTGGTCTACGACCCGACCCGCAACGATCTCTTCACCGCCTCGCGCGGCCGCGGTGCGTTTCTGAACGACCGCCGCATCCGCGTGGGCCGCCGCGACCGGCTGGCCGATTCGCTGATCGGCACGGGCTTCCCGTTCCGCGAAAAAGACGGCCTCGAACGCTACACCGATCTCTTCGCCGAAATGACGCGCGCCTGCACGGGCCTGCGCCGTCCGGGCGCGGCGGCGCTCGATCTGGCGAACGTCGCCGCGGGCCGCATGGACGGCTTCTTCGAGCAGGGCCTCAATCCGTGGGACGTGGCGGCGGGCGGCCTGATCGTGACCGAAGCGGGCGGCCTGATCGGCAACTACACGGGCGACTCGGATTTCCTGCACGTCGGCGAAGTGGTCGCGGGCAATCCGAAGGTGTACGCGCAGATGGTGCCGATCCTTTCGAAGTACACTCGCGTCAACGCGGCTTAAGGAATCCGGACGCGTGCGGCCCGTTTGCGGCCAGGCGCGGTCGAGCGGCTTCGGCCGCTTTTTTGTTTTGCCGCGCCTTTTGTCCTGCCTGTTGCCCCGCTTTTTGCAAATCAGCCACCGCGATCGCATCCGATGAAAAAGGGCTTCTACACGATCATCGCAGCGCAGTTCGTTTCGTCGCTCGCCGACAACGCGCTGTTGATCGCGGCGATCGCGCTGCTCACGGTGATCGCATCGCCCGCCTGGGTGACGCCGCTCCTGCAGATCTTCTTCACGGTGTCCTATGTGGTGCTCGCGCCCTTCGTCGGCGCGTTCGCCGACGCCCTGCAAAAACGCCACGTCATGTTCGTCTCCAACGCGCTCAAGGCATGCGGCTGTCTGCTGATGATCGCGGGCGTGCACCCGATGATCGCCTATGGCGTGGTCGGCTTCGGCGCGGCGGCCTACTCGCCCGCAAAGTATGGAATCCTGACCGAGCTGCTGCCGCCCGAGAAGCTCATCGCGGCGAATGCCTGGCTCGAATCGGCAACCGTGCTCTCCACCATCGTCGGCACGATGCTGGGCGGCGCGCTCGTCAGCACGTACGCCGATCGCTTCGTCGCACACCATGCGCTGCCGCTGATCCACTCGTCGGCGGATCTCGCGATGTTCGCGGTGATGCTCACTTACGCCATTGCCGCCCTCATCAACTTCGACATTCCCGACACCGGCGCGCGCTACGCAAACCGCCTGAAGGAACCCCGGCGCCTCGTCACCGATTTCGTGAACTGCTTCAACGTGCTCTGGGCCGACAAGCTCGCGCAGATTGCGCTCTGGGTCACGACGCTCATGTGGGGCGCCGCCGTCACGCTGCAACTGCTCGTGCTCAAGTGGGCCGACGTCAACCTCGGCCTCTCGCTCTCGAAAGCCGCCGTCATGCAGGGCGTGACCGGCCTCGGCATCGCGCTCGGCGCGGGCGCCGCCGCCGCGTGGGTATCGCTGCGCGCGTCGCTGCGGGTGCTGCCCGTGGGCGTGCTGTGCGGCGCCGTGGCGGTCGGCATGGCGTTCTACAGCAAGGGGCTCTTCCCGCCGGGCGAGGGCCTGCGGATCGGCCGCTTCGTGCTGCCCTTCTATCTGCTCTTCGCGTACCCGCTGATGGTGCTGCTCGGCACGCTCGCCGGCTTTTTCATCGTGCCGATGAACGCGCTGCTGCAGCACCGGGGGGCGACGCTCCTTTCCGCGGGCCACTCGATCGCGGTGCAGAATTTCAACCAGAACCTCGCCGTGCTGCTGATGCTGGGCGCCTATGCGCTGCTGCTAACGGCAAAGATGCCGGCGCAGTGGATCATCGTCGTGTTCGGCACCTTCATCGCCGCGATGATCGGGCTCGCCATGCGGCGAAGCGCCGCCAATGCGCGCAAAGTGGATCTGCGCGCGCTCGTGGACGAATGAGCGCGCAGATCCACTTTGCGCGTCGCCCTTACCGGGCGCCGGCCGTCCGCACCGGCCGTTCGGCCAGCTTTACATGCGGGCCGCGCGGGTTAAACTCACGCCCTGAACCCTAAGCAAGATTTTCGAGGATGGCTACACATACCGAAGGCGACATCGCACAGCACACGCCGATGATGCGCCAATACCTCAGCATTAAAGCCGACCATCCGGGCACGCTCGTGTTCTACCGGATGGGCGACTTCTACGAGCTCTTCTTCGAAGACGCCGAAAAAGCCTCGCGGCTGCTCGACCTCACGCTCACACAGCGCGGCGCCTCGGCCGGCAATCCGATCAAGATGGCCGGCGTGCCGCACCATGCCGTGGAGCAGTATCTCGCCAAGCTCGTAAAGCTCGGCGAATCGGTGGCGATCTGCGAGCAGATCGGCGATCCGGCCACGTCGAAGGGGCCCGTCGAGCGCAAAGTCGTGCGTGTCGTCACGCCCGGCACGCTGACCGACGCGGCCCTGCTCTCCGACAAGAACGACGTTTATCTGATGGCCGTCTGTCCCGGCCATAACCGGCGCGGCGCGACGGTCAACGTCGGTCTCGCCTGGCTCAATCTCGCGAGCGGCGCACTGCGCCTCGCGGAAATCGCGCCCGAGCAGGTCGCCGCCGCCTTCGAGCGGATCCGCCCCGCGGAAATCCTCGTCGCCGAACTACCTGCGGAATCGGCGGGATGGGCGCCGCCCGCGGCGTCCGGGTCGACGGCCGGGTCGAATTCGGGCGCGCGCACGCGTGTGCCGGCCTGGCATTTCGACGTCGCCTCGGGCAAGCAGCGCTTGTGCGACCAGCTCGACGTAGCGAGTCTCGACGGCTTCGGCGCGCAGGCGCTCACAAGCGCATGCGGCGCCGCGGGCGCGCTGCTGCTCTACGCGGCGGCCACGCAAGGCCAACAACTGCGCCACGTGCGCAGCCTGAAGGTGGAAGTCGAGTCGGAGTACATCGGCCTCGATCCGGCCACGCGCCGCAACCTCGAACTCACCGAAACGCTGCGCGGCACCGAGTCGCCCACGCTCTGCTCTCTGCTCGATACCTGCAGCACGGCGATGGGCAGTCGCCTCCTGCGCCACTGGCTCCATCATCCTCCGCGCGATGCGTCGATCGCCCAGATGCGCCAGCAGGCCGTCGGCGCGCTGCTCGAAGCCCCGCCACCCGCCGGCGTCGACGATCTGCGCGCGAGCTTGCGCCAGATCGCCGACGTCGAGCGCATCACCGGACGCCTCGCGCTGCTTTCGGCGCGCCCACGCGACCTGTCGAGCCTGCGGGACACGTTCGCTGCGTTGCCCACTCTGCGCGACCAAGTGGCGGCGGCCGCCGGCGGCGCGAGCGCCGCGCCGTCGCTCGCGCGCATCGCCCTGGCACTGGAACCGCCGGCCGCGTGTGCGGACCTGCTGCAACGCGCGGTTGCACCGGAACCGGCCGCCATGGTGCGCGATGGCGGCGTGATCGCACGCGGCTACGACGCCGAGCTCGACGAGCTGCGCGACCTGTCGGAGAACTGCGGCCAGTTCCTGCTCGATCTCGAAATACGCGAGCGCGCCCGCACGGGCATCGGCAATCTGCGTGTCGAGTACAACAAGGTGCATGGCTTCTATATCGAGGTCACGCGCGGCCAGACCGACAAGGTGCCCGACGACTATCGCCGGCGCCAGACGCTCAAGAACGCCGAACGCTATATCACGCCCGAGCTGAAGACCTTCGAGGACAAGGCGCTTTCCGCCCAGGAACGCGCGCTCTCGCGCGAGCGCGCGCTCTACGACGCGCTGCTGCAGTCGCTGCTGCCGTTCATTCCCGACTGCCAGCGCGTGGCCGCGGCGCTCGCCGAACTCGACGTGCTTGCCGCGTTCGCGGAACGCGCCCGCGCACTGGACTGGTGTGCGCCCGCCTTCTCGCCGGAGCCCGGCATCGAGATCGAACAGGGCCGTCATCCGGTCGTCGAGGCGCAAGTCGAACAGTTCATCGCCAATGACTGCGTACTCGGGGCCGACCGCAAGCTGCTCCTCATCACCGGCCCGAACATGGGCGGTAAATCGACCTTCATGCGGCAGACCGCGCTGATCGCGCTGATCGCCTACGTGGGCAGCTACGTGCCCGCGAAGCAGGCGTGTTTCGGCCCGATCGACCGCATCTTCACGCGTATCGGTGCCGCCGACGACCTCGCGGGCGGCCGCTCGACCTTCATGGTCGAGATGACCGAAGCGGCGGCAATCCTCAACGACGCCACCCCGCACAGCCTCGTGCTGATGGACGAGATCGGGCGCGGCACCTCGACCTTCGACGGTCTTGCGCTCGCTTGGGCCATCGCGCGCCACCTGCTTGCGGGCAACGGTTGCCACACGCTCTTCGCGACGCACTATTTCGAGCTCACCCAACTGCCCGCGGAATTCGCGCAGGCGGCAAACGTGCATCTCTCCGCGGTCGAGCACGGGCATGGCATCGTGTTCCTCCACGCCGTGCAGGAGGGCCCGGCCAACCAGAGTTATGGCCTGCAGGTTGCCCAGCTCGCGGGTGTGCCTGCGCCGGTGATTCGCGCGGCGCGCAAGCATCTCGTCTATCTGGAGCAGCTTTCGGCGGGACAACCTACACCGCAGTTGGACCTCTTCGCGGCGGCGCTCGCCGACGATGCGCCGCTCGAGGCCGAAGACGCGCCTGCCGCGCAGGATCCGGGCGCGGCACTCGTTGCCGAACGGCTGCGCGCGCTCGATCCGAACGAGCTGCGCCCGCGCGAGGCACTCGATCTGCTGTACGAACTGCATGAGCTGGCCACGGCGCCGGACGCGAAACGCTGAGCGTCGCCACGCGACGCCGGGGGCGTCGCCGCGGCCTGCGTGCCGCGGCGACGCGTCCTTGCGCTGCCATGCCTCGTTCGGCGCGGCGGCCGCCTTCGCTGTCGCTTTCGCGCTGACCTTCAGCGCGCCGGTAGAAGCGCAGGCGCCGCACTACGCATTCGCCGTCATTGCGAACGTCGTCAGATCGCAGGCCGACGAACCCGCAGCGCAACGACTCATCGACGCGATTGGCCGCGACCCGCAAACCTCGTTCGTCGTCTACGACGGCAACCTCAAGGGCGCCAGCGAGACCTGTGCGGACGCGCTCTACGACCAGCGTCACGCAATGCTGGAAGCTTCGCGCCCGGCCCTCGTCTTCGTGCCCGGCGAACACGATTGGGCCGGTTGCGGCACCAACGGATCGGGTTCGTGGGACCCCGTCGAACGACTCGACCTGCTGCGCCAGACCTTTTTCTCCGACCCGACAACGCTCGGGCAGATCCCGCTTCCCGTCACGCGCGAAAGCGAGGTGTCGCGCTTTCGACCTTATCGGGAAAACATGCGCTGGCAGCTTGGCGACACCGTATTCGTGGCGCTGAACGTACCGGACGGAAACAACCACTATCTGTACGCGGGTGGCCGCAACGGCGAGTTCGAAGATCGCGTGATCGCCAATGGCTTCTGGCTCGAACACGCAGCCGAGGTCGCGAAGCGCCGCAACGCACGCGCCATGATCGTCTTCATCGAAGGCGATCCCATACTCGAGCATGAAGAGCGGCCCGATCGCTTCGCCTGGCTGCGCTTCGGCCATCGGCCGCGCGACGGCTATGTCGAATTCAGGCACAGCCTGATGAAGCTGGCCGAAACGTTCCGCGGTCCGGTCGTGCTCATCCATCCGACGCACGCAAAACTCGCGCACGGCTTCGCGATCGACCAGCCGTTACACAATGAAAAAGGTGTGAGAATTGCGAACGTGACGCGCATTGAATTCGACCTGCGCAACCCGCTTACGCAGTGGCTGCAGATCGATGCGGACATGGCGCACGGCACGCCGCTGCGCGTCAGCGTGCGCGATGTGCCGAAGCATCTGCCGCTTCTGCCACAGCCTCTGCCCGAAGGGATCCCGCCAGGGGAGGCCCCGGAAATGCCCGAGGTCTCGTCGATGCCCGATGTCACGACAATTCCCGGCATGCCTCAGGCGCCGGACGTCGTGCCGCAGGCCGGCGCCTCTGCCGCGAGCAGCGTTTCGCCCATGTCGCCGCCGGCCACGCTGGACACCCTGCCCGGGCAGCAGCCGGCAATGCCGTCCCAGCCGTGGAATCAATAAGAGAGTGTGCCGAGAGGTGCGGGCATACTGCCGCACCCTGCATGAATCTGGCGCAATGAGCCAATACAACGACCGGGCTCCATGCGCGCGCCGGCGACTCGCCGGCGCCTGGAGATTAGCGAAGCGAATCAGTGAAGCGTGGGTTTCGAACCGGCTTCGCCGCCGTCTTCCTCTTCGTCGTCCTCGTCGACGATTTCAAGACCGTCCGCACCGTGTGCGTGCTCGTGCTCGATCTCGTCTTCGGTCGCCACGCGCACTTCCCTGACGGTCAGGGCAAAGCGCAACGCCATGCCGGCCAGCGGGTGATTGCCGTCGAGCACGACCTTGTCCTCGGCGACGTCCGTGACGGTGTAGATGAGCGCGTCGAGATCTTCGTCACCCTCCTCGGGCGTTCCTTCGAACTGCATACCGACTTCGAGCGGCTCCGGAAAACGGCTACGCGGCTCGATCTTGACGAGTTCGGGATCGTACTCGCCAAACGCGTCCTGCGGCTCGAGCTGAAGCTGGGTCTCGAAGCCCGGTTCCTTGCCGTCCAGCGCTTCCTCGATCTTGGGGAACGTGCCATCATAGCCGCCGTGCAGATAGACCATCGGCTCGTCGCTCTCCTCAATCAGATTGCCCTGCGCATCCGATAGCTTGTAAGCGACCGACACGACGGTGTCCTTTGCGATTTTCATTCGTTCCTCCAGAATACAGACCACATTATACGATGCCCAAGCGGTCCCCTGACCACGCGGTGAACGCCAGCAAGCAGCGCGCCGCGTCCACTCCGGCACGTCCTGCGCCCGACGAACCCACGCCACTCCTCGGCGGCCTCACGCCAGCGCAGTTCATGAAGCGATACTGGCAGAAAAAACCGCTCCTGATCCGCCAGGCGATACCCGGCATCGAGCCCCCGCTCGCGCGCGACGACCTCTTCGCGCTCGCCGACAGCGACGACGTCGAATCGCGCCTCATCACACATTTCCGCCGCCGCTGGGCGTTCGAACACGGACCGTTCTCGCCGGACGCGCTACCCGCCCCGGAAGCGCGCCAGTGGACGCTGCTCGTGCAGGGCGCCGACCTGCACGACGACCGGGCGCGGGCGCTGCTCGAGCGCTTCCGCTTTGCGCCGGACGCGCGCCTCGACGACCTGATGATCTCGTACGCCACGGACGGCGGCGGCGTCGGCCCGCACTTCGATTCGTACGACGTCTTCCTCCTGCAGGTGCACGGCAAGCGGCGCTGGCGCATCGGCGCGCAACGCGACCTCACGCTGCAGGAAGGTCTGCCGCTGAAGATCCTCGCAAACTTCGAGCCGGAAGAGGAATGGGTGCTCGAGCCCGGCGACATGCTCTATCTGCCTCCGCATATCGCGCACGATGGCGTGGCCGTCGGCGAGTGCATGACCTGCTCGATCGGCTTTCGTTCGCCTTCCACCTCGGAACTCACGAACCAGTTTCTCTACTGGCTCGCCGAACGCGGTACGGAACGCGCACCGGCTTCCCCCACGCTCTACCGCGACCCGAACCAGCCGGCCGTCGCGCAGCCCGCGCAGTTGCCGCCCGCGCTCGTGTCGCGGGTCGCCGATGTGCTCGCAAAAGTACGCTGGGGCGAAGCTGAGGTATCTTCGTTCGTCGGCTCGTGGCTGAGCGAACCGAAGCCGAACGTCGTCTTCGACGCGCCGGAAAAGCCGCTCGACGAGGCCCGATTTGTCGCTCGCGCAGCAAAAAGCGGCCTGGCTCTCGACCGGCGGACAATCCTGCTTTACGATGCGCGATCGTATTACCTGAACGGGGAGCAGTATTTGCTCAGAGAGACGAGAAAGTGGCTGCCGGAATTCGCCGACAACCGCTTGATTGACGGGAAACGCTTTGTAACACTCTCACACGATTCGTCGGTGACAGCGTTGCTGCACGAGTGGTATTGTGCGGGCTGGATACGGGTCGGAATGCTTGCCTAAGCGCTCCGGACTGTTATACCGTACTAATATAGTGCTTGTATGAGAAAGACAACGTATTGTCCCCGGATTTGTCGACGGTCGATACGAAAGTGCCTATAATTCCCGCCCAGGCCGTAGGGAAGATTCACGCTCTTGCAGTGCGTCTCCACCAGCGGCTCAGGTCGGTGTTGGGGCACATTTACCGGTATTATTTTGCGCTGTTGCTTACCTTTAACCATAAAAGGACGTGATCATGAAGAAATCCCTCCTCGTAGCATCCCTGCTGGCAGCTGTTGCACTGGCTGCGTGCAACAAGAGCAGCGATCAGGCCGCTGCGCCGGCTAGCGACGCAACCGCTGCTTCGGCGCCGGCTGCTGCTGCTTCGGACGCTGGTGCTGCCGCTTCGGACGCTGCTGCTGCTGCGAGCGACGCTGGTGCTTCGGCTGCTGCCGCTGCTTCGGACGCTGGTGCTGCCGCTTCGGACGCAGCCGCTGCTGCGTCGGCTGCTGCTCCGGCTTCGGGCGCGAGCAACTAAGCATTCGCGCGACGCCCGTGCGGAGTTCACCTCCGGCGGGCCTTGCTGCGAACCGTTGCACATTCCGGCGGCTTCGCCCGATGTGCAGCGGGCAAGCAAAAAAGCCACGAACTTTCGTTCGTGGCTTTTTTGCTATCCGCCCTGCATAAAATGTGACAGCAACGCGCCGCAACCCTCAATCCGCGGGATCTTCCCCATCCCCATCAAAGAACGCCTTCACCACGTCGATCTCACGCGTACGTTTGAACGGCGGCAGGCTCTGCCAGATGCGCCGGCCGTACGGCTTGTCGACGAGGCGCGTGTCGCAGATCATCAACACGCCGCGATCGGTTTCCGCGCGGATCAGCCGTCCTGCGCCCTGCTTGAGCGTGATCACCGCCTGAGGCAACTGGTGGACCGCGAACGGGCTCAATCCCTTCTTCGTGAGCGCATCGAGCCGCGCAGCCAGCACCGGGTCGTCGGGCGGCGCGAAAGGCAGCTTGTCGATCACGACGAGCGAGAGCGCGTCGCCGCGCACGTCCACGCCCTCCCAGAAGCTCTGGCTGCCCACGAGGATCGCATTGCCATAAGCGCGGAAGCGCTCCAGCAGTTCTGTGCGGCTCGCGTCGCCCTGAACGAGCAGCGGCGTGTTCCAGCCGCGTGCCTCGATCGTATCGCGCAGCTTCGCGGCAATCCGGTCCACCGCGCGCAGCGTCGTGCACAGCATGAAAACGCCCCCGCCCGAGGCCTCGATGGCCGGCAGCGCCGCTTCGAACACGGCGTCGGTGAACTGCGGCGACGACGGCTGCGGCATGTTGCGCGGCACGTAGAGCAGCCCCTGCTGGGGATAATCGAACGGGCTGGGCAGCGTCATCGACCGGCGCGAATTCAGGCCCATCTGCGCCGCATAGTGCGTGAAATCGCCGCGCACCGAGAGCGTCGCCGACGTGAAGATCCACGTGCGCGGCACACCGGCGCGCTGCTTCGCGAAGATCGGCGCCACCGACAGTGGCGTCTCGTGCAATTGCACCGTATGCGAGAAGACCTCGACCCAGCGGACCTTCTCGTCAGCGTCGGCGTGATCGTCGTCGCCTTCCCTGGTGGCTTCCGCTGCCCCGGGCTCTCGTACGGTTGCGGTACCCGCTTGCGGCGCCGTCCATCCCGCCAGCACGCCTTGTAGTTCGCGCGCACGGCGCAGGCACGCGCCTAGCGACTCCGCGCGCTCCGCCTGCCCTGCCAGCGCCGTTGCCAGCGTACCGAGTTCGGTCTGCAGCGCGTCGAGCGCATCGAAGAGCAGGTGGTCCTCGGCAAGCTGCGTGATCGACAGCCGTAGCGAGTCCTCCTTGAAGGCGAGCCGCACATCGCGCGCGGCGCGCTCGAGCGCCGCGCCGAGCTTGACCCACTCGACCGCGTCGCGCGCATGGCTCAGGCCCTCGGCCACGCAATCGCGTGCGAGCTCGAGGAACTGCGAGGTCGAGAGCGTCTCGCCGAAGAACAGCGTCGCCGTTTCCGGTAACTGATGGGCTTCGTCGAAAATGATCGTGTTCGCGCTCGGCAGCAGTTCAGCCATGCCCGTATCGCGCAACATGATGTCCGCGAAAAACAGGTGGTGATTCACGACCACGATATCCGCCTGCTGCGCCTCCCGGCGTGCCTGCATCACGAAGCAGTCCTTGTAGTGCGGACATTCCTGGCCCAGACAGTTCTCGCGCGTGGACGTCACCATCGACCAGACCGCCGCCGTCTCCGGCACGCTCGCAAGCTCGGCCTTGTCGCCCGAGCGTGTGATCTTCGCGAAGCGCACGATCTCCTGCAGGTAAGACGTTTCCTGGCGCGACGGCAGCCGGCCGTTGTCGGCCGTGCGCTGCAGGTAGTAGTGGCACAGGTAGTTCGAGCGCCCCTTGAGCATCGCGACGCTCACGGGCACCGCGAGCGCATCGCGCACCGTGGGGATGTCGCGCTGGAAGAGCTGGTCCTGGAGGTGCTTCGTGCCGGTCGAAACGACCACCTTGCCGCCCCAGAGCATGGCCGGCACGAGATAGGCGTAGGTCTTGCCGGTGCCCGTGCCGGCCTCGACGATCAGCGTGTTGTCGCCGGCCTCGGCAACGGTATTCGCTGCCTCGCCGGCGGCATCGCTACCACCCGGCTGACGCCGCGCCGGGCGCGCCTTCAGCTCGAACGCCTCCGGCTCGGGCAATCCCTTCGCGGCCGCCTCCATGGCCGCGGCCACGGCGCGCGCCATTTCGATCTGCGAGGCGCGCGGGCGATAGCCGTCGATCTCGCGGGCAAGCAGTCCGTCAGCGGCGAACAGATTTTCGAGTTCGGCTGCGCGGCGCGCGGTCAGCGCCGCCGGGGCCCCGGCACGCGACGGACGTGCGTCGGCATCCGGCACACCGTCTTCGGGCGCAGGCCGGGATTGCGAAACGGTCGTTGAATTCAAGGCAAGCGGTTCCTGCTCGGTTCGGCGGGCGCGGCACTGCGGATTCCGCGCCCCGGCGCCTGCCGGAACCCGGACTCAGCCGTGCCCGTTCGAAGTCTTCGTTGAATCGGGGTCCAGCTGCAATTGCAGCAGGATGATGTTGTCCTTGACCTTGAGCTTGCGCTTCTTGAGCTTCTGCAATTCGACATCGTCGCATCCCGGCGTCTCGGCCATCCGGTCGATCAGACGGTCCAGATCGCCGTGCTCGGACTCCAGCTGGAGTATCCGGTCCTGAAGGACCGTGGACTTGACTTCACGTTGCTCGCGCATGCTCGCCTCCTCGTGTTGAGCGGCGTGCCTCTTGTCGGTCGGCGCGCCTGAGGTTGCTGTCTGGCCAGGAAAAACGTGCTACTGGTCCTGCTGCTGCATCTGCTGCTGTTGTTGTTCTCGCTGCTGCTCTTGTTGCTGTTGCTGCTTTTGCTGCGCCTTCTCGGCCGCCTGCTTCTGACGCTGCTCCACGTCAGCCTTGTGCTTCGCCGCGTCTTCCTGCTTCTGCTGGAAGTGCTCGGCTTTCTGCTGCCGCTCTTCGGCCTGTTGCTGGCCCTGGCGGTGAGCCTCGTCCAGCTTCTGCTGGAAGTCGGATTGCTTCTGGTCGTACGCCGACTGGTTCGCCGCGCGCTGGGCCTGCGACTGCTCGCCCGAGCGCTGGGCCTGATCCAGTGCGTGCTGTTGCTGCTTCTGCTGATACGCCTGCTCGTTCGCCGCGCGCTGCGGGGCTTCCGCCGCGCGCTGGGCCTGATCCAGCACGTGCTGCTGTTGTTTCTGCTGATACGCCTGCGCGTTTGCCGCTTCATTGGCGGCACGCTGCGGCGCATTGGCCGCATCTTGCGCCTGCTGCAACGCAGCCTGTTCGTCGCGGTGCCGCGCGCGCTCCGTGCGCTGCTCCTCGTCGAGCTTCAACTGTTCGCCACGAATGTCCGCCTGCACGGCCCGCATCTGGTCGCGCGCCGTGCCGAGGCAGTGGTTCACGAAAAACTTGCTGTAGCAGTCGTGCTGCGCGACTGCATAGCGATAATTATTCTCCGCCGAGCGGCGGTCCAGCACCTTCTGCCGTGCATCGAAGCCTGCCTGCACGCTGTCCTGCGCGCTGCTTTCCCCCGCAACTGCGCTTGCACCCGCCGCCGACGCCGCATCCAGCGGCCTCGCCGTGACGCCCGTTCCCGACGCCACCCAGGGCACGCCTGGGCTATTGTCCCGCGGCGCCACGGACGGCATCGCGGCACTGGCTGCCTGCGCCCTCCCGGCCGACACCGCCGTACCGGACGCCGGATCTTCCTGGGCCACTGCCGGCACGCTCGCCGCGGCGTACAGTGCGACGGCACAAGCTGCCAGACGGGTGGCGGTACGCCACTGGGCGCCGCTCCGCGTACGGAGGTTGGCAAGGTTCAAGCCGGGGGACAAACCGGGAAGCAAGCGGGAGATCGTCAACGTCTTCGGATGGCTGCGGGACATGCCCGAAATTCTAACACCCCCCGGGTTGAGCGCTCCGGCATTTATGGCAAAATGCCCCGCTCTACCGGCCGGCGGACCGCCCCCCTCCGGGGCCCTTTCCGTTCGGCCGCGCAAGTGCAACCCGATCCCGAAGCCTGTTCGCGCAAGCGTTGCCAGGCCCTACAGGAAGACCCAGACCCTATGACGGAAACCGTAGCACTCAAGATCGTCCAGCGTATCGCCGCCGAACTGACCGTACAGCCTCGCCAGGTGGCAGCCGCCGTGCAGCTTCTCGACGAAGGCTCGACCGTTCCGTTCATCGCCCGGTACCGCAAGGAAGTCACGGGCAATCTCGACGATACGCAGTTGCGCACGCTCGAAGAGCGGCTCCTGTACCTGCGCGAGCTCGAAGAGCGCCGCGCCACGATTCTCGCGAGCATCGAGGAACAAGGCAAGCTCACCGACGAGCTGCGCATGGCAATCGAAGTCGCGGACAGCAAGCAGGTCCTCGAAGACCTCTATCTGCCGTACAAGCCAAAGCGCCGCACTCGGGCTCAGATCGCGCGCGAAGCGGGTCTGCAGCCGCTCGCCGACGCGCTGCTCGGCAATCCGCTGCTCGATCCGCAGACGGAGGCCGCGCAATACGTCGATGCCGAAAAGGGTGTCGCCGATGTGAAAGCGGCCCTCGACGGCGCGCGCGACATCCTTTCGGAGCAGTTCGGCGAGACGGCCGAACTGCTCGGCAAGCTGCGCGAGTGGCTCCACAACGAGGCGCTCGTCAGCTCGAGCGTGGTGGAAGGCAAGGAAGGCGAAGAAGGCGAGAAATTCCGCGATTATTACGAGTACTCCGAAACGATCAGGACCGTGCCCTCGCACCGCGCCCTTGCACTCTTTCGCGGCCGCAACGCGGGCGTGCTGATGGTGAAACTCGGCCTCGGCGCCGAGCGGGACGCCCTGGTGCCGCATCCGGGCGAAGGGCGAATCGCGCGCCATTTCGGCATCGCGAACCAGGGGCGCGCCGCCGACAAATGGCTCTCCGACGTGTGCCGCTGGTGCTGGCGCGTGAAGGTGCAGCCGCACCTCGAAAGCGAACTGCTGACGGGCCTGCGCGAGCAGGCCGAGACCGAAGCGATCCACGTGTTCGCGCGCAATCTCAAGGACCTGCTGCTGGCCGCGCCGGCGGGCCCGAAAGCCGTGATCGGCCTCGATCCGGGTCTGCGCACCGGCGTCAAGGTGGCCGTGGTGGACCGCACCGGCAAGCTGCTCGCTACCGACACGATCTATCCGCACGAGCCGCGCCGCGACTGGGACGGCTCGCTCGCGAAGCTCGCGCGAATCGCCGCGCAAACCCAGGCGGAACTCATCAGCATCGGCAACGGCACCGCCTCGCGCGAAACCGACAAGCTCGCGAGCGAGCTGATCTCGCGCCATCCCGAACTCAGGCTGCAGAAGATCGTCGTGTCCGAAGCCGGTGCATCGGTTTATTCGGCATCCGAACTGGCGGCCAAGGAGTTCCCCGAACTCGACGTCTCGCTGCGCGGTGCCGTCTCCATCGCGCGCCGCCTGCAGGACCCGCTCGCCGAACTCGTGAAGATCGAGCCGAAGGCCATCGGCGTCGGCCAGTACCAGCACGACGTGAACCAGCGCGAGCTCGCGCGCTCGCTCGACGCCGTGGTCGAGGATTGCGTGAACGCCGTGGGCGTGGATGCGAACACGGCTTCGGTCGCATTGCTCGCACGCGTCTCGGGGCTGAACGCCACGCTCGCGCGCAATATCGTCGATTACCGCGATGCCAACGGCCCCTTCCCCTCGCGCGAGCATCTGAAGAAGGTGCCACGCCTTGGCGACAAGACCTTCGAGCAAGCCGCGGGCTTCCTGCGCATCAACGCCGGCGAAAATCCGCTCGACCGCTCGTCGGTGCACCCCGAAGCGTACACGCTCGTCGAGCGCATGCTCGCGAAGATCAAGCGCTCGATTGGCGACGTGCTAGGCAATCGCGAAGCGCTCTCGGGTCTCTCGCCCACTGAGTTCGTCGACGAACGCTTCGGGCTGCCAACGGTCCGCGACATCCTCAGCGAACTCGAAAAGCCGGGCCGCGACCCGCGCCCCGAGTTCAAGACCGCCACCTTCCGCGAAGGCGTCGAGAAAGTCTCCGATCTCGTGCCCGGCATGCTGCTAGAGGGCGTCGTGACGAACGTGGCGGCGTTCGGCGCGTTCGTCGACATCGGCGTGCATCAGGACGGCCTCGTGCACGTCTCCGCCATGTCCACGAAGTTCATCAAGGACCCGCACGAAGTCGTGAAGGCCGGCCAGGTCGTCAAGGTGAAGGTGCTCGATGTCGACGTGAAGCGCCAGCGCATCGCGCTCACCATGCGTCTGGACGACGATCCCGCAAGCGCCGCCCAGCGCAGCGGCAATGCGGGCAACAATTCCGGCAGCCGAAACGGCGGCAGCGGCAGCAATGCAGGCCGCCCGCAACGTTCGCGCGACCCGGAGCCGGGCGGCGCGATGGCAGCGGCGTTCGCGAAGCTCAAACAGCGGTAAGGCGCGAGCGCGGCGCTTCGCGCGCGGGGGCCTGTGGTGAGCAGGCTCGCGTCGCGCGACACCCCAACGAATAACGGCACCGAAGTGCCGTTATTTTATTTCCGCAGCACGCCGCGCGTCAGATCTCGATCTTCGTCCCCAGCTCCACCACGCGGTTGGCAGGAATGCTGAAGAAATCCGTGGGCTTCGCCGCGTTCTGGTGCATCCACGCGAACACGCGCTCGCGGAAGATCGACATGCCCGGCAACTGGGTAGGCACCACCGTCTCGCGAGCGATGAAGAACGACGTATCCATTATCTCGAAGGTCATGTCGTGCGTGCGGCCCACTTCCTGCAGCACCGCCTTCACGTCCGGCGTCTCGTTGAAACCGTAGTCCGCCTTCACGAGATAAAGCCCGCCGCCGATGTCCTGCACGCTCAGGCGCTCCGCCTCGGACACATAGGGAATGTCGCGAATCACGAAAGTCAGGAAGATGGTGCGCTCGTGCAGCACCTTGTTGTGCTTGAGGTTATGCAGCAGGCTGACCGGCACCAGCGTGTTGCTGCCGGTGAGATAAATCGCCGTGCCCGAAACGCGATGCGGAGGATGCGCGAGCAGCCCCTGCAGGAAGGGCATCAGCGGGATGCCGTCGGCGGCCGTGCGCTCCTTCACGATCATGCGCCCCTTGTACCAGGTCATGAGGAGGAAGAACAACAACGCGCCGATGCCGAGCGGCAGCCAGCCGCCCTCTTCGACCTTCAGCAGGTTCGCGCCGAAGAAGCCCAGATCGACCGCCAGGAAGACGCCGATGATCAGCGCGACGAGCGCCTTGTGCCACTTCCAGATTTCGATCATCACGACGCACAGCAGCACCGTGGTCATGACCATCGTCGCCGTCACGGCGATACCGTAGGCCGCGGCCAGATTGTCCGAGCTCTTGAAGCCGACCACGATGCACAGGATGACGAACAGCAGCAGCCAGTTCACCACCGGCACGTAGATCTGCCCGATCGCGAGATCGGACGTGTGCAGCACCTTCATGCGCGGCACGTAGCCGAGCAGGATCGCCTGGCTCGTGAGCGAATACGCGCCCGAAATCACGGCCTGCGAAGCAATCACGGTCGCCACCGTCGAGAGCACGACGAGCGGCAGCAGCGCCCAGTCGGGCGCGAGCAGGAAGAACGGATTCTCGATGGCGTGGTGGTCCTGCATCAGAAGCGCGCCCTGGCCGAAGTAGTTCAGCACGAGCGACGGCATCACGAGCACATACCAGGCCACGCGGATGGGCTTGGCGCCGAAATGGCCCATGTCGGCGTAGAGCGCTTCCGCGCCGGTGAGCACCAGCACCACCGAACCGAGCACGACATAAGCCTGCAACATGTGCGCGCCCATGAAGCTGACTGCGTAGTACGGATTGAGCGCGGCGATGACGCCCGGCGCCTGCACGATGCGCGACAGGCCGAGCACGCCGATGGTCACGAACCACAGCACCATGATCGGCCCGAACAGACGGCCGACGAGCGCCGTGCCGTGACGCTGGATCCAGAAGAGCGCGATCAGGATCACGATGGTGAGCGGCACCACGAGATGGGAAAGCTTGGGCGCCGCGATTTCAAGGCCTTCCACCGCCGAAATCACCGAGATCGCGGGCGTGATCACCGCGTCCCCGTAGAACATGCACGCACCGAAGATGCCGAGGCCGGTAAGGATCAGCGCGGCGCGGCTCGTGCGCTTGAACGAGCGTAACGCCAGCGCCATCAGCGCGAGCACGCCGCCTTCGCCGTTGTTGTCGGCGCGCATGACGAACAGCACGTACTTGACGCTGACGACGATCATGATCGCCCAGAACAGCAGCGAGATGACGCCGAGAATGGAGGTGTCGTTGAGCGGGATGCCGTGGTCCGGGCTGAATGCCTCTTTCAGGGAATAGAGCGGGCTCGTGCCGATGTCGCCGAACACGACGCCGATTGCCGCAACGGCCAGCGCCGGCAGAGGCTGCTTTGCCACGTGTGTGCTAGTTGTCATATACGCGGAGATCCGTTTTCGAGGCGGAAAATAAAAGCGACCGCTATTCTAAACCGGCTACGTGACCCCAACGACGCCCGTTGTGGTCATGCCACGTCTTCCGTTCCGGCGAAGTGTAGCATTGGCCCCCATTCTGTCTACCCTCACGTGTCCGTACAGGCTTTTGGGTCGCCCCGACACGAAAACGTCATGCAAAAAAAGCGGAGCCTCGAAAGGCTCCGCTTTTCACGACTGCCACAGAAGGTTCATTGGGTGCAATTGGATGCATTCACAACAAACCTTGTCCGGTGCCGTCAGGACTGCGATGGGGCTGCGTTCGCCTGCTGCAGGCCACGCTTGATCCACGCGCCCAGATTGTGCGGGCGCACCGTGTCCCACTCCTCGAACGGCTGGTGAATCCACGGATTGGTCGGCAGGTGCTGCACGAAGTAGTCGGGCTTCACCTTCGAGCAGCCCTTGTACCACAGCACCGCCGAACGCACGCCCGTCACCGCCGGATAACGCTCCTTGAGGTGCTGCTGCACGCGCGCGAGCGTGACGCCCGAATCGACGAGATCGTCGACGAGCAGCACGTTGCCCGCGAGTTCCCCGCGCGTCATTGTGATGTACTGCGCAATATCGAGGTCACCCTGCTCCGTGCCGGCGGCTTCGCGATACGAACTGGTCGCGAGAATCGCGAGCGGCAGGTCGTAGATGCGCGAGAGCTGATCGCCCACGCGCAGTCCGCCGCGCGCGAGGCACAGGATCTGGTCGAACTTCCAGCGCGATTCATGCACTGCAAGCGCGAGCAACTCGATCAGCCGGTGGTACTCGTCCCAGCCAACCCACAGGTTCTTCTCGTCGTTACGCGGGTCCATCATCTGAATCATCGTGCGCTACCCTTCATTTTCCTTGTTTTTTTCTTATTTTTTTCTTGCTTACGCCTTGAACGGGTGACGTAGCAGGATCGTCTCGTCGCGATCCGGACCGGTCGACACCATATCGATCGGCACGCCTGCCACTTCCTGCACGCGCGCGAGGTAGGCCTGCGCGCTCTTCGGCAGCGCGTCCCACTGCGTAATGCCGATCGTGCTTTCCTTCCAGCCCGGGAAGGCCTCGTAGACCGGCTCGCACTCCGCGACCTGAGAAGCGCCGCGCGGCAGGATGTCGACATCCTTGCCGTTCACCTTGTAGCCCACGCAGAGCTTCACTTCGTCTAGGCCGTCGAGCACGTCGAGCTTCGTGATGCACAGGCCCGTCACCCCGTTGATCTGGATCGAGCGGCGCAGCGCGGCGGCGTCGAGCCAGCCCGTGCGGCGCGGACGGCCCGTGACCGAACCGAATTCCTTGCCGACCTTCGCGAGCGTGAGGCCGACTTCTTCCTGGCGGTCGGCGTTGTCGGCGTCGTAGAGCTCGCTCGGGAACGGGCCCGAACCGACACGCGTGCAGTACGCCTTCGTAATGCCAAGGATGTAGTTGAGCTGCTGGGGACCCACGCCCACACCCGCCGATGCCGCGCCCGCCACGCAGTTGCTCGACGTGACGTACGGATAGGTGCCGTGATCGATGTCGAGCAGCGTGCCCTGCGCGCCTTCGAACAGCAGGCTGCCGCCCGAGCGGTTGACGTCATAAAGGCGACGCGAAACGTCCGTTACCATTGGCTTCAGACGGTCGGCGTAGCTCAGCATCGTGTCGAGCGTCTGCTGGAAGTCCACCGGCGCCGCGCCCAGGTACTGCGTGAGCACGAAGTTGTGATAGTCGAGGTTGTCGCGCAGGCGCTCGGCGAACAGTTCCGGCTCGAACAGATCCTGCACGCGCATGCCGCGGCGCGCGACCTTGTCCTCGTACGCCGGGCCGATGCCGCGGCCGGTCGTGCCGATCTTCGCCGCGCCGCGCTTCGCTTCGCGCGCCTGGTCGATGGCGATGTGATACGGCAGGATCAGCGTGGTCGCGTCGGAGATGAAGAGGCGCCTCTGGACGTCGATGCCCGCGCTTTCAAGCTCGCCGATTTCCTTGAACAGGGCCTCGGGCGACAACACCACGCCGTTGCCGATGTAGCAGGCAACGCCCGCGCGCATGATGCCCGACGGAATGAGGCGAAGAATGGTCTTCTTGCCGCCGATGATGAGCGTGTGGCCGGCGTTGTGACCGCCCTGGAAACGCACCACGCCTTGCGCGTGGTCCGTCAGCCAGTCGACGATCTTGCCCTTGCCTTCATCTCCCCACTGGGTGCCCACGACGACGACGTTGCGTCCCGGGGTTACATTCACTGCGCTGGCAGACATGGTGTTTCGTTAGCTGGTTAAAAACGTATTCTACCTGGGTTCGCGCGCGAGCCCGCTTTTTTTCCCGAAATAGCGGGAATTTCCCTTATCTCTCAACGGCCTGGGCGAGCTCGATCACTTACCGGGACGCTCAGGCTCGCGCTTCGACCACCCACGCTCCGCTGCGCTCGATCAGCACGCGGTCGAACGCGAATTCGTCCATATCGTGCTCGTGGCCCGGCAGCGCCTGGATCACGACCTCGCCCGCGTCGCGCAGCGCCGCCACGGCGGTGCGCAAGGCCTCGTCGTGCCGCCAGGGCGCGAGGATCGCGCTGCTGCGCGCCTCGACGGGCGAAATACGGGCCACTTCGCGCAGGTCGAGCGAGAAGCCTGTTGCGGCACGCGCGCGGCCATAGGCCTCGCCCACTTTGTCGTAACGGCCGCCGCGCGCCACGGCGTTCGGCACGCCGTCCACGTAGGCCGAGAACATCACGCCGCTGTGATAGGCATAGCCGCCCAGATCGGCGAGATCGATCATCAGCTCCGCCCCGTCGATCTCGCTCACGAGAAATGCCAGATCGTCCAGCGCGCGTGCGATGCCCGGCAGCGCTGGCAGGCGCGTGCGCGCCTCTTCCAGCACGCTGGCGTCGCCGTAGAGCGAGGGCAGCGCACGGAGCGCGTCGCGCGTGAGCGGCGCGAGCGCCTCGGTCAATTCGGCGAGGCGCGGTACGTCCTTGCCCGCCAGCGCTTCATGGAGCGCGTCGCCAAGCGCCGCTACGGCCGGATCGGCTTCGACGAGCGCCGCGAGCACGCCCGCGTGGGACAGGTCGAGACGCACCTTGGCGAGGCCCGCGAGACGCAGCGCGTCGAGCAGCAATTGCTGGATTTCGAGGTCGGCTTCGAGCCCGGCATGGCCATAGATTTCAGCGCCGATCTGGATCTGCTCGCGCGTGGCATGCAGGCCGCGCGGACGCGTATGCAGCACGTTGCCCGCGTAGCACAGGCGCGTCACGCCCTGGCGGTTCAGCAAGTGCGCGTCGATGCGCGCCACCTGCGGTGTGATGTCCGCGCGCAGGCCGAGCGTGCGGCCCGACAACTGATCGACGAGCTTGAACGTGCGCAGGTTCAGGTCGCGCCCGGCGCCGGTGAGCAGCGATTCGAGATATTCGAGCAGCGGCGGCATGACCATCTCGTAGCCGTACGCGCGGAAGCGGTCCAGCAGGTGGCGGCGCAATTCTTCGATCTTGCGCGCCTCGGACGGCAGCACGTCCGCAATATTCTCGGGAAGTAACCAGGTCGACATCGGTTGAGTCCTACTACTATGAAGGCAATCAGGTTGCGAGCATGAGGATCACGAGGCCAAGGCCCATCACGATCAGCCCGCCGATCCGGATGTGATGCGGCGGCCGCTCGGCGATTCTACGAAACGTATCGCGCCAGGCCGTCGGAAAAACGAACGGGAACATACCCTCGATAATCAGCATCAGCGCGATCGCGAGCAACAGGGAGCCAGCCAGGTTCATGCCAAAGAACGCGCCGTGCGCGCGGTGTCTCGTTTAGTGTTTGTGCTCAGGAGCCGGTGCCGGCGCGGTGTCGCCGTTCGGACCGCGCATGAAGCGGAAAAAGTCGCTCGACGAATCGACCACGACGACGTCGCCGGGTTTGAAGCTGTCGCGCAACGCCTGCATGCTCTGATAGAACTGGTAGAACTGCGGGTCGCGGCCGAAGGCCTCGGCGGCGATCGCGGCGGCCTTGCCATCGCCTTCGCCCTTGATGGCCTGCGCCTGCGCATAGGCATCCGCCAGCACGCCCTGCTGCTTGCGCTCGGCGTCGTCCTTGATCTGCTGCGCCTCGGCCGCACCCTGCGCGCGTTCGTCGGCCGCGGTCTGCTCGCGTGCGGCGCTCATGCGCTTGTAGACGACATCCGCCAGTTCGGGCGGATAGTCGAGGCGCGTAAGTTCGATGTCGATCACGTCGATGCCGAGCGGCGCGGCCGCTTCGCGCAGCGCGTCGCGCGCGCCGTTGGCGACGGCTTCCTGCTGCGCGAGCGCAGCGGTCAGCGTAACCTTCGAGAACGCGTCGGAAAGCGCGTCGCGCGACAGCGAGGCAAGCCGGTCGGCGAGCGTTTGCGGGTCGCCCTTCGTTGCGGCGAAGAGCTTGAGCGGGTCGGCGATGCGATAGCGGATCACCGGGTTCACGAGCAGCTCGGTTTTGTCGGACGTCGTGTAGCGGTCCGCGTCGGGCGCGTCGAACGCCTGGACGCGGGTATCGATGTACGTCGCGGTCTGGAACGGCGGCGGCAGCTTCACGTGCAGCCCCGGCCCCGCGAGCGTCGCCGGACTGCCGCCCGAGGACGAAACGACGGCAACGTGGCGCGGATCGACGACGAACACCGACGACGAGGCAACGAGCGCGGCCACCACAACGACAACGACGAGCGCAATGATTCGGTTCATAGGGGCGCTCCGTTATTGCACGTCGTCTTCACGCGTGCGGCTGCGGAACGCATCGCGCGAACGCAATGCGTCGCTGGCGGCCGCAGCAGCGTCGCTGGCCGAGGGCGCGGAAGCGGCAGCGGCCGGTTCCGCGGCGCCCTGCTGCTGCGCGCCGTCCTGGGCGCCTTGCTGCTGCGCATCGCTCGACGCGGGCGCCGCCGCAGGCGGCGCTTCGGAAGCGGCCGGGGCCGACGCTGCGGCGGCCGCCGCGGCGCGCTGACGCGTCGCGTCGACGATCTTGTCGAGCGGCAGATAGATCACGTTGTTGCCGGACTTGCTGTCGACGAACACCTTCGTCGTATTCGAGTAGATATGCTGCATGGTCTCCAGATACATGCGCTCGCGAATCACGGCCGGAGCCTTCGCATACTGCGCGTAGACCTGCATGAAGCGGTCCGCGTCGCCCTGAGCCTCGGCGACCACGCGTTCGCTATAGGCCTTCGCGTCATCGATCAGACGGGCACCGTCCGCCTGCGCGCGCGGCAGCAATTCGTCCGCGTAGGCCTGCGCGTCGCGCTTTGCGCGATCGCGGTCCTGGTGCGCCTTGGCGGCGTCGTCGAAGGCGGCCTGCACCTGGTCAGGCGCCTGCACGCTCTGGATCGTGACGCCGGTCACGCCAAGCCCGGTCTTCGCCTCGTCGAGCGAGTGCTGGATCGCGTCGGCAAGCTGCGCGCGGATCGGTTCGCGATCGGCGTACAGCAGCTCATTCGTGCTGCGCGCGCCGACCACCGTACGCACCGCCGCCTGCGCGGCCTGCGTGACGGCGAGATCCGGATCGACGCTCTGGAACAGGTAATCGGTCGGTTGCTTCACCTGGTATTGCACCGTGAAGCGCACGTCGAGCATGTCGCCGTCGTGCGTGAGCACGGACGCGTCCTTGACGTTGGCCGGGCGCACGAGGTTGCTGCGGCCGATCTCGACCGAGCGGATCTGACCAACGTTCACCACTTCATGAGTCTGGAACGGATACGGCAGGCGCCAGTGGACGCCTTCGCCGACGGTCTGCCGGTACTGGCCGAACTGCAGCACGACACCGGCCTGCCCTTCCTGGATGACATAGACGCCGCTGCCCACGTAGATCGCGATGAGCACGCCGATCACGATGCCGACGCCGATGCGCGCGCCGTTGCCGTTATCGGGACGCGGACCGAGGCCACTGGGCCCCTTGCCCTTGCGGCCGAAGAACGCCGAGAGACGGCGGTTGAAGTCGCGCCACATCTCGTCGAGGTCGGGCGGGCCATCGCCACTGCCGTTGCCGTTCTTGCCCGGGGGCCGGCGCGAGTCGTCCGTGCGCTGGCCATCGCCGTCGCCGCGACCCCAGCGGGGATCGTTCAGCGAGAAGATGGTGCGCGCGCGCTGCCAGCCAGACCGCTTGTTGTAATCGTTCACCTGTGTTCGTTCACCAGAGTAGACAGCGGATCAATGCGTGCGGGTCGCGCCCGCCTCCACCGGCCGGCGCCGGGCACGGCGTCAGCGGCCGTGTTCCGATTCCCTGCGAGATTCGTGGGACACCGCATTCCAGTCGGCGGCGAGCGGTTGTGGCGCGTCGGCAATCGCGCTGGTTATCCCGTGGGTCGACCCGCTGGCAATCCCGCCGGTTACCCCATTGTTCATCGGTTCAGCCGCCGCGATTTCGGCGATGGCGGCGCGCAGCGCATCCAGTCCGACGCCCGTGCGCGCGCTCAAAAAGACGCGCGAAATATTACCATATTCGTCCCGCTCGACCGTCCCGCCGCGGGCCGCCAGTTCGGGTACCGCGTCGATCTTGTTGAATACCAGCACCTGGCGGATCGTATCTGCGCCGATCTCGTGCAGCACCGCGTTCACCTGATCGATCTGATCGAGGCGCACGGAACTCGACGCATCCACGACGTGCAGCAAAAGATCGGCCTGCACGGTTTCTTCTAGCGTCGCGCGAAACGCGGCGACGAGTTGGTGAGGCAGCTCGCGGATGAATCCGACCGTATCCGAGAGCACGATCTGCCCGACCTCGCCGCCCAGCCAGACGCGCCGCGACGTGGTATCGAGCGTCGCGAACAACTGGTCCGCCGCATACGCCTGCGCCTTCGTCAGCGCATTGAAGAGCGTGGACTTGCCCGCGTTCGTATAGCCGACGAACGACACCGACATGGTCTGGTTGCGCTGGCGCTGGCGCCGCTGCGTGCCGTGCTGACGCCGCAGTTTGGCGAGCCGGCCCTGCAGCATCTTGATGCGTTCGCCGATCAGCCGGCGGTCGGTTTCGAGCTGCGTTTCGCCAGGGCCGCGCAGGCCGATACCGCCTTTCTGGCGCTCGAGGTGGGTCCATGCGCGCACGAGGCGCGTGGCGAGATACTGCAACTGTGCGAGCTCGACCTGCAGCTTGCCTTCGTGGCTGCGGGCGCGCTGCGCGAAGATGTCGAGAATGAGGCTCGTTCGATCCACCACGCGACGGTTCAGCGTGCGCTCCAGATTGCGTTGCTGGGCGGGCGACAGTGCGTGATTGAAGATGACGATTTCGACGTCGTTTGCCTCGCAGGCAAGACGCAGTTCGTCGGCCTTGCCGCTGCCGATGAACATGGCGGCATCGGGGCTCGAGCGTCGGCCGGTGAGCGTGACGGCGGGATTGGCGCCCGCACTCTGTGCGAGCAGGCTGAGTTCTTCGAGGCTGGCGTCGAAATCGGTCTTGCCGAAGTCGATGCCCACAAGTGCGGCGTTGGTCAAATTAGCGGATGTCAAAATGAAAACGGCCGGTCCGGCTCGCCCTTGCGGCGCTCCGGACCGGCCGTACCGTGGATCAGGACGCTTCCGTGTCCGGGTGGAAGTTCACCGGACGAGCGGGCACGACCGTGGAAATGGCGTGCTTGTACACCATCTGCGTAACCGTATTACGGAGCAACACGACGTACTGGTCGAACGATTCAATGTTCCCTTGAAGCTTGATGCCGTTGACCAGATAGATCGAAACAGGCACGTGCTCCTTGCGCAGCGCGTTCAAAAACGGGTCTTGTAACAATTGCCCTTTGTTGCTCATAGCAAACTCCGTATTTTTTTGCAGGTTTAACTTGGATTGGGGCCGAAAAAAAAGAAATCCGGCACCAATCGCTACACTATAGCCGATTCTCACAGGCTGGCGCGCATCCCGACCGTCCGGCCAGGGGCGACCGGAGACGTCATGCGCGCGAGCGTACAGAACTCAGCTTTTGTCAGTGTAGGGATTCGTCGAGGAACGAAACTCTATGCGCAATGGAGTCCCGGTCAGCGAGAAAGTTTCCCGGAAACGGTTCTCCAGATAGCGCTTGTAGGTATCCGTGACCGCATCGAGCGCGTTGCCGTGGATCACGATGATGGGCGGGTTCTGCCCCCCCTGGTGCGCATAGCGCAGCTTCGGACGCACCGGGCCGCGGCGGCGCGGCTGCTGGAACTCCACGGCGTCGATGAGCGCGCGCGTGAGCTTCGGCGTGGGCAGTTTCGCCATCGCCGCGGCATAGGCCGCGTCGACCGAGCGCATCAGCGCGCCGATGCCGAACTTCTCCGTCGCCGAAATAAAGTGGAACTTCGCGAATTCGAGGAATTTCAGCTTGCGCAGCAAGTGGTGCTTGATCTGCTCGCGCGCATGTTCGTCGAGGCCGTCCCACTTGTTCACGGCCACCACGAGCGCACGGCCCTGCTCCACCACGAAGCCCGCGATGTGCGCGTCCTGATCGGAAATTTCCTGATGCGCGTCCAGCATCAGGATCACGACGTTGGCGTCCGCGATCGACTGCAGCGTCTTCACCACCGAAAACTTTTCGATAGCCTCGAACACCTTGCCGCGGCGGCGCAGGCCGGCCGTGTCGATCAGCGTGTACTTCTTGCCGCCGCGCTCGAAGTCGATATAGATCGAGTCGCGCGTCGTGCCCGGCATGTCGAACGCGATCACGCGGTCCTCGCCGAGCAGCGTGTTCACGAGCGTCGACTTGCCGACATTCGGGCGGCCCACGATCGCGATCTTCACGCCATGCTTTTCGGCGTCCTCTTCACTTTCCTCGGGTTGATCGGCATAAGCCTGGTCGAGCGCTTCGCTGATCATCTCGGTCACGCCGTCGCCGTGCGCGGCCGAAATCGCGCGCGGGTCGCCAAGGCCCAGCTCGTAGAACTCCGCCGCGACGGACGTGTACTTCATGCCCTCGGCCTTGTTGATCACGAGGAAGATCGGCCGGCCCGTCTTGCGCAGGTAGTCGGCAATATGCTTGTCCTGGGGCGCGAGGCCGTTGCGTCCGTCGCAGATGAACACGACGATGTCGGCCTCTTCCACGGCCTGGCGCGTCTGGCGCGCCATCTCGTGCAGGATGCCGTCCTTCGCGACGGGCTCGAAGCCGCCGGTATCGACTACGAGGTACGGACGATCGCCCACCCGCCCCTCGCCGTAGTGGCGATCGCGCGTGAGGCCAGGCAGGTCGGCCACCAGCGCGTCGCGCGAACGCGTGAGCCGGTTGAACAGCGTGGATTTCCCCACATTGGGGCGCCCAACGAGGGCGATTACGGGTTTCATCTGATCTTTTCTACGGTAAGGCGCAGCGCCGGAAAGTCCGGCATGCTGCGCAGCAACGCCCTGCGCCAGCAGGGTGGCATCGGTTGCAAATTATCATGAAACAGGCGCGATGCCCGAGCCCGGCGTACGGCCTCGCGTAGGGTCCGCAAGGCAGGACGCGCCGGGCGCTCGCCCGGAAAGCGGTTGGAGCGGGATTCCCGCTCGCGGCTGTTGCGCCGTTAAAACGCACGCGGCCGGCTGGAGCCGGCCCTCTGCGGGCAGCGCACGGCCTTGCCGGCGCGCCCTTATCGTCCATAAGCGCTTCGAAAGTCCGGCGAGCCGCCCACGGACGGCTCGCGCGACGAACGTCGCTTACTGCTGCGGACGCAGACCGTACAGGTCGCCGTCCTTCGTCTGCACGACGAGCGTGTTGCCGGCCAGCACCGGCGCCGCGACGATCGGGCTGCCGTCGGTCTTCACGCGCGAGACGAAGCTGCCGTCATCGAGCGAGAGGAAGTGCACGTAACCCTGATAGTCGCCCATCACGACGGCATGACCCAGCAGCACCGGCACGCTCAGGTCGCGGTTCTTGAGCTTGTCGGAGCTCCATGCCTGCGCGCCCGTCGCAACGCTATAGGCGTGCACGACCGACCAGTCGTCCGCGCCGACTACGGCGACATCGTCCTGGGCGATACCGCTCACGCTCGAGAACGGCTTCTCCCACAGCGCGCGGCCCGAGTTCGCATCGAAGCAGCCGAGCTGGCCCTGGAACGTGACCGCGCAGGTCGTCGCGCCGATCAGCGTGGGCGGACCGCTCACGTCATTGATACGCTCGACCTCGGTCACACCCTTCGGGTAGGACACCGGCGTTTCCCAGAACGCGTCGCCCGTCTGCAGGTTGATCGCCGCAAACGCGCCACCCGGGAAACCCGCGAGCACGGCCTGATCGCCCGCGAAGGTCATGCCGGCCGAGACGCGCAGATTGAGCGGCACCGCCCGATTGCGGTACGCCCACTTCTGCTCGGCCGTCTGGGCGTTGAAGGCAATGATCTGACCGTCGATCGTACGCACGATCACGAGACCGTTGCCGACGAGCGGCGGCGAAATGATCTCGCCCGGCGCGGTCGCCTGCCACAGCAGCTTGCCGTTGTTGTCGAGGACATCGACCTGGCCCTTCAGGCCGCCCACGGCCGTCAGGTTGCCGTCGCTGCCCACGCCCGCCGAAAGGTCGTCCTTGAGCTTGACCTTCCAGATTTCCTTGCCGGTCTGCGCGTCGAACTTCGCGACCGAGCCGTTCGCGCCCGCCGCATAAACGGCGTCGCCCACGGCGACCGGCGAGAACAGGTAGCGGCCGGCCTTGCCGACGCTCGCCTTCCATACCTGCTGGACGTTGAGCACCGGCTTGAACTCGGTGAGCGGCACCGGATCGCGGCGCTCGTCCTTGCTCGACGAGCAGGCCGCGAGTGCAAGGACAGTCATCGCGCAGGCGACGGGCACAACGTATCGTTTCAGCAGATTCATCGGTTAGCGAAGCATGAATGGGTGGAATTAGTGGGAGTTCGCCGGGCGTTTACGCGTCAGCCGCCCAGCGCGTCCAGCTTGAACTGGATGAGCTGGCGCTCGGACGCATCGCTCTTCGGGAGACTGTCGAGCGCGAGCTGGTAGGCCGCGCGCGCGTCGTCGCGCTTGCCGGCGGCAGCCAGCAGGTCGCCGCGGCCATCCGCGACGATGCCCTTGAACGGGCCCGAATCGGGTTGCGGAATCAGCGCGAGGCCCTGGTCGTAAGCCTTCTCGTCAAGCAGAAGCGAGGCGAGGCGCAGCTTTGCGATCTGGCGGAATTCGTCGTCCTTCGCATGGTCGGCGGCCCATTGCAACTGCGCCTTCGCGCCCGCTTCGTCGCCCGCCATGTAGAGCGCCTTCGCGACGCCCAGCGCCGTCATCTGCGCGTAGGCCGTGCCGCCGAAGCGGTCTTCCATGTCGGACGCGATACGCGCGAGCAGCGCCTTGTCGCTGCCGCTCTCGGCCTGCTGCACCTGGTCGTACAGCACGGCGGCTTCGGCGGCCTGATGGCGTTGCCAGTAATTCCAGCCGTTCCACCCCGCGAGGGCGAGCAAGGCAATCAGAACGATCCAGGTGGAGGCATTACCCCACTGCGCCCACCATGCCTTGAAGCTCTCGATCGATTCCTGTTCGTCGTGGTAACTCATCGCGAAGCGATTCCTTGTTCTTTGTTCAGTCGTCGCCGTCTTCGGCGGATGCAACCATCGCATTGATCAGATATTCGGTCAAGTCCTCGACCGGCACGGTCTGCTGCTCGTTGCGCGCCTCGGCGGCCACGCCGCGCAGGGGTTTCACGCCCACCACGCCCTGCGCCACTTCGTCCTCGCCGAGCACCACGGCGAACGCGGCGCCGCTCGCGTCGGCCCGCTTCATCTGCGACTTGAAGCTCGCGGTCTGGCCGTCGGCGCTGCAGTGCAGGATCACATCAAGGCCGGTGTCGCGCAGACGCTCGGCCACGATGAAGGCCTGCTCGCGCGCGGCCTCGCCCTGGTGGACAACGTAGACGTCGCAACCTTCGTCCTCGGGCACGAGATCCTCTTCCTTCAACAGCTCGAGAATGCGCTCGATGCCCATCGCCCAGCCGCACGCCGCCGTCGGCTTGCCGCCCAGTTGCTCGATCAGCGGATCGTAGCGGCCGCCCGCGGCGACCGTGCCCTGTGCGCCAAGCTTGTCGGTCACCCATTCGAATACGGTCAGATTGTAGTAATCGAGACCGCGCACGAGACGCGGATTGATCTTGAACGGAATGTTGTTCGACTTGAGGATGCGCTGCAGCCCCTCGAAATGCGCGCGCGACTCCGCACCAAGGAAGTCGATCAGCTTCGGTGCGTTGTTCGCGATCTCCTGCAGCGCAGGATTCTTCGTGTCGAGCACACGCAGCGGGTTCGTGTAGAGGCGGCGCTTGCCGTCCTCGTCGAGTGCGTCGACGTGCTGTTCGAGGTACTTGATCAGTTCCACGCGATGCGCGGCGCGCTCTTCGGCCACGCCGAGCGTGTTGATCTCGAGCTTGATGCCGGTGAGGCCGAGGTCGTCCCACAGGCGCTGGCACATCAGGATGATTTCAGCGTCCGCATCGGGGCCCGCGAAGCCGAGCGCCTCCACACCCACCTGATGAAACTGGCGATAGCGGCCGCGCTGCGGACGCTCGTGGCGGAACATCGGACCGACGTACCACAGGCGCTTCGGACCGTCGTAGAGCAGGTTGTGCTCGATCGACGCGCGCACCGCAGCGGCCGTGCCTTCCGGGCGCAGCGTGAGGTTTTCGCCGTTGAGCGCGTCGGTGAAGCTATACATCTCTTTTTCGACGATGTCCGTCACTTCGCCGATACCGCGCGTGAAGAGCTGCGTGTGCTCAACGATCGGCGTGCGGATGTTCTGGTATCCGTACGAACGAAGCATCGACTTCACCGTGGTTTCAAAGAAGTCCCACAGCCCTGCGTCCTGCGGCAGGATATCGTTCATGCCCTTTACGCCGATGAGCTTTTCGGGCTTTCTTTTCTGTTCAGTCATCTGGTTGCGATAGACGGTGTTCGGTTGTGCGTACGGTGCTGCGCGTCGCTCAGGCCGTAGCTTCGGCCTTGCCGTATTTGCGCGCGACGTAGTCGCTCACGATCTGCTGGAATTCTTCGGCGATATGTTCACCGCGCAGCGTCTTGACCTTCTCGCCGTCGATAAAAACGGGAGCGGCCGGGTTTTCGCCCGAGCCCGGCAGGCTGATGCCGATGTTCGCGTGCTTCGATTCGCCGGGGCCGTTCACGATGCAGCCCATCACGGCCACGTTCATCGTCTCGACGCCGGGGAACTCGTCGCGCCACAGCGGCATCTGCGCGCGCAGATAGTTCTGGATCTGCGAAGCGAGTTCCTGGAACAGCGTGCTAGTGGTGCGGCCGCAGCCCGGGCACGCGATGACCATCGGCGTGAACGAGCGCAGGCCCATGGTCTGCAGGATTTCCTGGCCGACCACGACTTCGCCCGTGCGCGGCGCGCCCGGCTCCGGGGTGAGCGAGATGCGGATCGTGTCGCCGATGCCTTGCTGCAGCAGCACGGACAGCGCCGCCGTCGAAGCGACGATGCCCTTCGAGCCCATGCCCGCCTCGGTCAGGCCGAGGTGCAGCGCAAAGTCGCAGCGCTTCGCGAGTTCCTGATAAACGGCGATCAGGTCCTGCACGCCGCTCACCTTGCACGACAGGATGATCTTGTCGCGACCGAGGCCCAGTTCGACGGCGCGCTCGGCCGAGCCGATGGCCGACTGGATCAGCGCCTCGTACATCACGCTCTGCGCTTCCCACGGCTCGCTGCGCGCGCCGTTCTCGTCCATCATCCTCGCGAGGAGATCCTGGTCGAGGCTGCCCCAGTTCACGCCGATCCGCACGGGCTTGTCGTACTTCGCAGCCGCTTCGATCATCTGCGCGAACTGTGTGTCGCGCTTCGCGCCTTGCCCGACGTTGCCCGGGTTGATGCGGTACTTCGAGAGCGACTCGGCGCAGCCCGGATAATCGCGCAGCAGCAGATGGCCGTTGTAATGAAAGTCGCCGACGAGCGGCACGGTCACGCCCATGCGGTCGAGCTGCTCGCGGATCGCCGGAACCGCCGCCGCCGCTTCAGGCGTGTTCACGGTGATGCGGACGAGCTCGGAACCGGCCTGGGCAAGTTCCTTGATCTGGATGGCGGTACCGATCGCGTCGGCGGTGTCGGTGTTCGTCATCGACTGCACGCGCACGGGCGCGTCGCCGCCGATCGTCACGAGATTGCCGCCCCAGCGCACATGCACGCCGTGCGATTTGCGACGCGGCGCGTGGCCGCCGAGGACCGGCTCAGTCGAACAGATCTGGCTGATGCGGGACGAAGATTGCTGGTCGGTTTGCATCGAAAAACCCATTTACGCCTCGCGCACCGCGAAAGGCCTGCGCCTCATACGCCACGCGAATTGAAAAAGCGCCGCGGCCGGCAGGTTCCGGCCGCGACACGTGCCATGTCTTGATCAGGGCAGCACGAAGCGCGCCACGTTGCCGCGCGCCGACGCGTACTTCGACGCGTCCACCGGCTGACCGTCGAGGGTCATCGACTCGATGCCGGCCTTGTTGCCCACCGTAATCTTAAGCGGTTCGATACCCGTGATCTCGCGCGCGTCGCTGCCGTGGATCAAGCCGGAAAACACTTCCTTGCCGTCCTTCTGGCGCACGTTGACCCAGGTGTCCTGCGTCACGCGGATCGCGAACGTCGAGGTGTCGGCGCCCGTCGCGTCCGTCGACGAGGCGGACTGCGCAGCCGCCGCAGTCGTCGCTACCGCCGGCGTGCTTGCCGCCGGTTGCGCCGCGGCCGGCACGCTGGCCGGCGCTGCTACCGGTACGCTCGCCGGCGCGCTCTGCACGGCCGGCGGCGCGACATCCGACGGCGCATTCGTCTCGGTACCCGACGCGATGGCGTCGCTCGCTGCCTCATCGGCCGGCGCCGCCGACTGATCGCCCTGCGGCGCCGACGCTCCTTGAGCCCCCGCGGTCTGACCCTCGGTAACCGTGGCGGACGCCGCACTGGGCTGAGCGGCCGCGCCGTTGGCCATCGCCTTCAGGCGCGCAAACCAGGCCGACGACTCACCGCTGTTCGTGTGCCACATGGCTAGCGCGATCACCGCGACGATCACCGCCGCTACACCCCACAGCCACGAGCGGCGGCGCGGCGCTCCGCTGCCGCCCAGCGTGAGCGAGACGCGGCCGCCGCGCGGCAAATCCGCGCCGGCCGAAGCCGGCATCGACAGATCGGGCTGCGGCACGCCGCGCTCCTGGCGCAACGCCTGCGAAAACGGCGCGGGATCGGCGCCGAGCATCCTCGCGTAGCTGCGCACCACGCCAAGCGCGAAGGTGGTGTCGGGCAACTGGGAGAGGTCGCCCGCCTCGAGCGCGCGCAGCTTGTTCACCGCCACCTTGAGGCGCGCCGAAACGTCCTCGACCGACCACCCCTTCGCCTCGCGCAGTTGCGCGAGGCGCGCACCCGCCGCAGCCAGCGTATCGGGCACCGGCGGCACCGGCGGCACCGGCGACGGCGCGTCACCAGGCGCCGGACGACCTGCGTTGGTGTCTGTACCGAAAGGGTGCTGCGGCTCGCTCATCCCTAAATCCTTGCGTCGATTCTTTTCTATCCTGGAACCGGCCGGGTCGGCGCCTGTTCTGGCGCCCCGCCCCGATTCGCAGACCGTTTATAACAAAATGCGCGGCGTCTGTGCCGCTTCCGATCGCTTCTGCAACTTACGTTTCAATACAGCCGATGACGACGCGTCCCCCGTGCATTCGTCCCGGCTCTCCCGCTGCCGGTGCATTCAGTGCTGCACCGGTCTCACTTCTATGACTTTGCGCGCCGTACGCTCGGCGAGGCGCGTGCGGTCCTTCACCTCGCCTGCGAGCTGCCCGCAGGCCGCATCGATGTCGTCGCCGCGCGTCTTGCGCACGGTCGTCACGACGCCCGCATCCATCAGGATCTGCGCGAAACGCTTGATCGCCTCCGGTTTCGAGCGCAGCAAGCCCGATTCGGGGAATGGATTGAACGGGATCAAATTGAACTTGCACGGAACGTCACGCGTCACGGCGAGCAACTCGCGTGCGTGCTTTTCCGTGTCGTTCACGCCGTCGAGCATGCAGTACTCGAACGTGATGAAGTCGCGCGGCGCGACTTCCAGATAACGCTGGCAGGCCGCCATCAGCTCGCGCAGCGGGTACTTGCGGTTGAGCGGCACGAGCTCGTCGCGCAGCGCGTCGTTCGGCGCGTGCAGCGAAACGGCCAGCGCCACGGGCAATTCGGCGCCCAGCCGGTCCATCATCGGCACGACGCCCGAGGTCGAGAGCGTGACGCGTCGGCGCGACAGGCCGTAGGCGTTGTCGTCGAGCATCAGGCGCATCGCGGGCACGACCGCATCATAGTTCAGCAGCGGCTCGCCCATGCCCATCATCACGACGTTCGTGATGACGCGCTCGCCCTTGCCCTCGCCGCCGGTCGCCCGGCCGCCTTCGGCGCCAGGGAGCGAGGCGCGCAGCGCGAACTCCGCCATGCGCAACTGGCCGATGATCTCGGCGGTGGAGAGATTGCGCGAGAATCCTTGCTTGCCGGTGGAACAGAACCGGCAGTTGACCGCGCACCCCGCCTGCGAGGACACGCACAGCGTGCCGCGCGTCTCTTCGGGGATGAACACGGTTTCTACGGCGTTGCCGTTGCCCATGTCGACGAGCCACTTGCGCGTGCCGTCGGCCGAAACGTGATCGCTAACGATGCCGGGCATGCCGATGGTGGCACGCCCCTTGAGCTTTTCGCGCAGCGATTTCGCCAGATCCGTCATGCCGTCGAAATCGGCGGCGTTGTACTGATGGATCCAGCGTTGCAACTGCCTGGCGCGAAACGGCTTCTCGCCGAGGCTCTCGCAGTATGCGACGAGCCCCTCGGCGTCGAGATCGAGAAGGTTGACGGTGGAACTGCTCGTCATATCAATCCTGCCTTCAGTGCGAGCGCGCGTTCGCCGGCCCGCGATGCCGCTTCCAAGGCCCTTGCGGGCCTTCGGAACGACCACCGTGGACCGGGATGAACGCCATTACCGCTCGCGACCTGGATGCTGCTGACGTCGCTCGCTTAGCGCGAGTAGACGTTGACTTGCGGGAAGAAGAACGCAACTTCCACGGCAGCCGTTTCCGGAGCGTCGGAGCCATGCACGGCGTTCGCGTCGATGCTGTCGGCGAAGTCGGCGCGGATCGTGCCCTTCTCGGCCTTTTTCGGGTCGGTCGCGCCCATCAGCTCGCGATTCTTCAGGATAGCGCTCTCGCCTTCCAGAGCCTGCACCATCACGGGGCCGGAGATCATGAAGTCGACGAGGTCCTTGAAGAACGGGCGTGCAGCGTGGACAGCATAGAACTTCTCGGCGTCGGCGCGCGAGAGGTGGACCATGCGGGCGGCAATGATCTTCAGGCCAGCGTTTTCGAAGCGGCTGTAGATCTGGCCGATCACGTTCTTTGCCACTGCGTCCGGCTTGATAATCGACAGGGTGCGTTCGATCGCCATAAAAACTCCAGAAAATTAAGAGGTTACAAATCCAAACGAATCGTCAATTGTAGCATGTTCCCATGTATGATTGCGATTGGACCCTCATTGGCCGGCAAGCCTGGCCGAACGGATATGAGGCCGGGCGCAAAACCGCCCCGCCAGCCTTTCAGCAAGGCTTAAGAATGACGGCTTACGCTTCGTAACCATACCGAAGACGCGTGGCATCCTGTTGAAACTCCGGGCTGCCGCGCTTATCTTACGAAAGAGCGGACCGCGCACCTGCCGCGCGCCGCGAACCACGCGTTTCACGCAAGGAGAAAGCATGAACGAGTACCCCTACAACTTCGGCCGCGGCGGCACTGTCATCCCGGCCGAGGCCCGCAACCGCGTACTGCGCAACACCTACTGGCTGCTCGCGCTCTCGATGGTGCCGACGGTGCTCGGCGCGTGGGTGGGTGTCGCCACCGGCTTCTCGCTGTTCGCGGCCACGAGCCCGGCAATGAGCCTGCTTGCGTTCTTCGCGATCGCATTCGGCTTCATGTTCGCCATCGAGCGCACCAAGAACAGTTCGGTCGGCGTGTTCGTGCTGCTCGGCTTCACGTTCTTCATGGGCCTGATGCTCTCGCGCCTGCTGTCGTTCATCCTCGGCTTCTCGAACGGCCCATCGCTCATCATGCTCGCCTTCGGCGGCACCGGCGTCATTTTCACGGCGATGGCCACGATCGCCACGGTCAGCAAGCGCGACTTTTCGGGCCTCGGCAAGTGGCTGTTCATGGGCGTGATCGTGATCCTGCTCGCCGGCGTGGCGAACATGTTCCTGCACTTGCCCGCGCTCATGCTCACGGTCTCGGTGCTGGCCATCGTGATCTTCTCGGCCTACATGCTGTTCGACGTGCAGCGCGTCGTGAACGGCGGCGAGACCAACTACATCTCGGCCACGCTCGCGATCTATCTGGACCTCTACAACGTCTTCGTGAACTTGCTCGCGCTGCTCGGCATCTTCGGCGGCAACCGCAACTAAGAGGGTCAAAACTCTGAGTCAAGCCTGCTGCGGCGGGCACAAAAAAGCCCATGACTTTCGTGTCATGGGCTTTTTTTTGTCTGTTGCCGGAGATCCCGGATCACCGGCGGATCAAAGCACGACCCAATCGAATCCCTCATCCTGCGACGCGACACCGATTTCCGTCAGCGCGTTGCCCAGCACGCCGGCCATTGCCACGCGCGCCAGTTCCGGCGTGTTGTTCTGCTGGCTCAGGTGCGCCGCGATCAGGTGCCGCAGCTTCGAACGGTCGAGCGCCGCGAGAATCCCCGCCGCCGCCTCGTTGTTCAGATGGCCGTGCGAGCCGCCGATGCGGGCCTTCAGCGAAGGCGGATACCGGCTCGCCGCAAGCATCGCGAGGTCATGGTTGCATTCCAGCACGAGCGCGTCGCAGCCGCCGAGCACCGCGTTAATGTGCGGCGTCGATTCGCCGACGTCGGTGAGCACACCAAGACGGCTCGCTCCGTCGCTGAAAACGAACTGGAGCGGCTCGCGCGCGTCGTGCGGAACGGTATAGGGCAGTACGCCGAGCGCCCCGATTTCGACCGTCTCGTCGCCCCACAGCACATTCAGCTCGGCGCCTGCGTCGTCGGCGCCCACGGCGCGCGCCGTGCCCCAGCTCGTGTAGAGGGGGATCGACCAGCGGCGCGCCAGCGTGAGCGCGCTGCCGATATGATCGCTGTGTTCGTGAGTGATGAGGATGGCGTCGAGGCAGCCGGCTTCGAGACCGGCGCGAGCGAGGCGCCGCTCGACTTCCTTCGCCGAGAATCCGCAGTCCAGCAGCACACGCGTCGGACGCGCGCCACTGCCTGCTTCCACGACCAGTGCGTTACCCTCGCTGCCGCTACCGAGGCTCGCGAAACGCACGGTGGCGTCAGTTGAGCTGCGAGTGCAGCGCGGTCACGATGCGCTGCGCGTCCGACGACGTGTCGATCTGGCCGTTCTGGTCCACCACCGCCACCTGCGTCTGCGCATCGCCCTTCGGACGCACGGCGACCATGTATTCCGCGCCCTGATTCTTCGCGGCCGTCTTCGGGTTGTAGAACAGCTTGCCGAACAGGCCGTCGCCCTTCAGCTCCTGCATCGAATCCGCGTAGCGAACGTAGTAGATGCCCTTCTCGCGGTCGCGGTTGTCGACCGTGAAGTTGGTTCGGTCGAGCGCAAGGCCCACGCGCAGCCAGGCACGATCGAACGATTCCGGCAGATTGAGCGTGGTGCCGTCAGCCGTATGGTCGATCTGGGCGACGGCGCCCGACGGGCGCGCGTCAGTCAGCAACTGCTTCGATTGAGCGTCGGTCAGGCCGAACTTCTGCATGACCTTCGCGAGGAATTCCGCTTCGAGGGCCGGATCGCGCGGACGCTCGACCCACTTCGAGGTCGTCTTGTCCTGCCCCGTCAGCACTTCTTCCAGCGCGCTTTGCGTGATCGAGATATCGGTCCGGCCGTCCGCGCCGCGCGTCACGAGCGTGCTGAAGCGGTCGCGCGTGCCCGACGAGTAAGCGAAGTCGATCACGCGGCCAATCGTGCGGCGGAACCAGTCGTCCGGAATATTGGCGCGATTCTCCGCCCAGTCGGTCACCATGATGCCCGTGTCCGGCGAGTCGGTGGACAGCGTAAAGCCGTTGTCCTGCCAGAAGCTCTGCAGGATCGGCCAGAGGTCGTCGGGCGTGCGGCCGTCGACCACGAGCCAACGGCGGTCGCCGTCGCGCTCGACGTGCATGCCGAACGGATCCTGCGCGCTCGGGCTGCCGATCGTCGTATTGCCCGCGGCCGTCACCGAACCCTTGGGTGCGCCGCCCAGCGCCAGCGAGGCCGGCGGAGCAACGAACTGCTGGCCGTTCGGCGCCGCCGAAAGATCCTGCGGCACGGCCAGCGGCGGCGCGCTCGCCGTGTCCTTGTAGTTGACCTTATCCGACGCGAACATGTCGTTCAGCGACTCGCAGCCTGCGAGCGGCCCAATGGCCAGCGCCAGCACCGCCAGGCGGGTTGCGTTGAGGGAGAGAGCAGAACGTTTCATGGGGACCTTCGTGATACGGGAACGCAAAGCCGGGATCGGTGGTGGATTCGGGCGGGAGCGGCGTCGGTTGGAAAAAATCGGGTGCTTGATGGCGGACCGGAATGAATCAGGGACCGGTCAGCCAATCAGGCCGGCTTCGCGCATCGCCGTACGCACCACGTCGTGGTAGCGCTCGTCGAGCGGCGTGAGCGGCAGGCGAATGCCGCCTTCCATGCGGCCGAGTTCCTGCAATGCCCACTTCACCGGAATCGGGTTCGATTCGATGAACAGATTCTTGTGCAGCGACAGCAACTTCAGATGAATCGCGCGCGCGGTCTTCGCGTCGCCTTCGATCGCGGCGCGGCACAGTTCGCTCATCTGGCGCGGCGCGACGTTTGCCGTCACCGAAATATTGCCGTGGCCGCCCAGCAGCATCAGCGCGATCGCGGTGGGATCGTCGCCGCTGAAAATCCGGAAGCCCGCCGGCGCGTGCTTGATCAGGTGCGCGGCGCGGTCGAGATTGCCCGTCGCTTCCTTCACGCCGACGATGCCCGGCACCTGCGCGAGGCGCAAGATGGTCTCGTTCGACATGTCCGCAACGGTGCGACCCGGCACGTTGTACAGGACGGCCGGCAGGTCGACCGCCTCCGCGATTTTCGCGAAGTGGCGGTACATGCCTTCCTGGGTCGGCTTGTTGTAATAGGGCACGACCTGAAGCGACGCCTGCGCGCCGACTTCCTTCGCATGCTTCGTGAGCTCGATCGCTTCGGCGGTGGAATTGCCGCCCGCGCCGGCGATGATCGGCATGCGGCCTGCGGCGTGCTCGACCGCCGTCCTGACCATCAGGATATGCTCTTCGACGTTCAGGGTGGCAGACTCGCCGCTCGTACCGACGACGACGAGCGCATCTGTCCCCTCGTCCACATGCCAGTCGATCAGTTTGCAGAATGCCGGCAGGTCGAGACTGCCGTCTTCGTGCATGGGGGTGACGATCGCGGGAATGCTGCCGCGCAGCGTGATGCCGTCCTGAATGCCGTTAGCCATGAAACGTCAAAGAAATGAGTACGTTAAACCGCGATTGTAGCGGATTAACCGGTCAGATCGTAACGCGGTACGGGTAGTACCTGAGTCGCAGCTCCATTACCGTCCTTTTCGGACGTGCCGGACGCCGGCTGTCGGAGTTCGTCGCGCGCCGCACAGATCCGCTGGACAAACGCCTGACGCGGCTGTGGGAGAAATCCGTCCTGATAGGCGATCACCCGGAGCGTGGGTGTGCAGACCGCGAGCAACTCGCCCGGGGTCAGCAGAAACGCAGGATTGGACGGTTTGCCGACCGTCTCGTTGCCTTGCGCGAAGGTTTCGTAGATCAGCAGGCCGCCCGGCGCCAGTGCGTCGATCAGACGCGGCATCAGCGGCCGATGCAGGTAGTTCGTCACGACGACGGCCGCAAAGCGCCGCCCGGGCGCGAGCGGCCAAGGCGCGCCTTCGAGGTCGCATTCGAGCGTTTCGATGCCCGCCACGCCCTGCATCGTCGCAAGCGCGGCTGCGTCCCGGTCGAGCGCCGTCACAGGGTGGCCGCGCTCCGCCAAGAACCGCGCATGGCGTCCGGCCCCCGAAGCCACGTCGAGCACCGCGCCGCCCGGCGCGACGAGATGCGCCCAGCGGCGCACCCAGCGCGACGGCTCGCCGAGCGCGCCGTGGGACACTCCGGCGCCTGCTGTGGGCAGCGTGCTCACCGCAGCCGTCCTCAGTTGTACGACAGGCCCATGACCTCGCGCACGTCGCGCATGGTCTCGTTCGCGAATTTGCGAGCCTTGTCGCAGCCGTCCGCGACGATCGCGCGCAGCAGCGACGGGTCGTCCATGTACTTCTGCGCGCGCTCGAGCATCGGCTGCTGCTCGCGCAGAATGCCCTCGATCACCGGCTGCTTGCAGTCGAGACAACCGATACCGGCCGAGCGGCAGCCCTTCTGCACCCAGTCGTGCGTCGTTTCGTCGGTGTAGACCTGGTGTAGCTGCCAGACCGGGCATTTGTCCGGGTCGCCCGGATCGGTGCGGCGCACGCGCGCCGGGTCGGTCGGCATCGTGCGGACCTTCTTTTCGATGGTCTGCGCATCTTCGCGCAGGCCGATCATGTTGCCGTACGACTTCGACATCTTCTGGCCGTCGAGACCCGGCATGCGGGAAGCTTCGGTGAGCAACACCTGGGGCTCCGGCAGGATGATCTTGCGCGCGCCTTCGAGATAGCCGAACAGCCGCTCGCGATCGTTCATCGACAGGCTCTGCGACTCCGAAAGCATCGCGCGCGCCTGCTCGAGCGCCTCTTCGTTGCCTTCCTGTTGATACGCGTTGCGCAGTTCGTGATAGAGCTTCGAGCGCTTGCCGCCCAGCTTCTTCGCGGCCTCGTTGGCCTTCTCCTCGAAGCCCGGCTCGCGGCCGTACATGTAGTTGAAGCGGCGCGCCATTTCGCGCGCCATTTCGACGTGCGGCACCTGGTCCTCGCCCACCGGCACGAGCGAAGCGCGGTATAGCAGGATGTCGGCGGCCATCAGCACCGGGTAGCCGAGGAAGCCGTAGGTGCCGAGGTCCTTGTCGCGCAGCTTCTCGATCTGCTCCTTGTAGGTGGGCACGCGTTCGAGCCAGCTCAGCGGCGTGCTCATGCCCAGCAGAAGCGCGAGCTCCGCGTGCTCGGGCACGCGGCTCTGGATGAAGAGCGTGGCCTGGTTCGGATCGATGCCGGACGCGAGCCAGTCGATCAGCACCTCCCAGACGTTCTTTTCGATGACCTCGGGCGTCTCGTAGTGCGTGGTGAGCGCATGCCAGTCGACCACGCAGAAGAAGCACGGGTACTCCGACTGGAGCCGCACCCAGTTTTTCAGCACGCCGTGGTAGTGGCCGAGGTGCAGCGACCCGGTGGGCCGCATGCCGGAGAAGATACGGTCTGGGAACATGATGTTATGAAAAGAGCGAAACGAGTGGGGTAAGGAGGGCCGTGACCGCGTCGTAGCCGAGCGAGACGAGCGGACGCAGCCAGAATCGGGTGAAGATGCCGGAGACCAGCAACCCCATCACGATGATGAAACCATAGGGCTCGAGGCGCGAGAGCGCAATGCTCGCGCGCGTGGGCAAGAGCGCCGCGAGCACACGGCCGCCGTCGAGCGGCGGCAGCGGAAAGAGGTTGAGCACGCCCAGCACGAGGTTTACGCCGACGCCCGCGGCGGCCATGCGCGTGAAGAACGGCTCGTCGATGCCGAGCACCGCGAGCGCGACGCCGAACACGCCCCACACGATCGCCTGGACGAAGTTGCAGGCCGGACCTGCCGCCGCCACCCAGAGCGTGCCCCAGCGCGGATTGCGCAGGCTGCCGAACGAAATCGGCACGGGCTTGGCATAGCCGAACACGAAGGCGCCGTTGGTGAGGAAATAGAGGATCAGCGGCATCGCGATCGTACCGATCGGATCGATATGGCGCATCGGGTTGAACGACACGCGGCCGAGCACGTAGGCGGTGTTGTCGCCGAGCGCACGCGCGACATAGCCGTGGGCGGCCTCGTGCAGCGTGATGGCGAAGATGACCGGGAGGGCGTAGACGACGATCGTCTGTATCAGGGAAGCATCCATGGCGCGGTATTGTATCAATGCGCCGGCCCACGGTCGGCGGGCCGGCGGTGGCTCAGGCCTCTTCTTCGAGACCGAACGGCGCAAGGCTTCCGCGCCCCGCGCGCACGAGCACCGGCTCGGCGCCCGTGAGGTCGATGATCGTCGAAGGCTCGCGCGGACAGGCGCCGCCGTCGATCACGAGGTCGAGCTGCTTCTCGAGACGCTCGCGAATCTCCTCGGGATCGTTGAGCGGATCGGTATCCGGCGGCAGGATCAGCGTGGTCGCGAGCAGCGGCTCGCCGAGCTCTTCGAGGATCGCGAGCGGAATCGCATGGCCCGGCACGCGCAGCCCGATCGTCTTGCGCGACGGATGCGAGAGCCGGCGCGGCACTTCCTTCGTCGCCTGCAGCACGAACACATAAGGTCCCGGCGTCACCGACTTGATGAGCCGGTACTGCTGGTTATCCACCATCGCGAAGTTCGCCAGTTCCGAGAGATCGCGCACCATCAGCGAAAGCAGCGCCTTCTCGTCGAGTCCGCGAATGCGGCGCAGGCGCTCGGCGGCCGGCTTGTCGTCGATGCGCGCCGCGAGCGCATAGCTCGAATCGGTCGGCAGCGCGATCACGCCGCCCTCGCGGACGATCTGCGCCGCCTGCTTGACGAGGCGCGGCTGCGGGTTCTCGGGATGAAGCCGAAAGTACTGGGACATGGCAGTGATCAGCGAACAGGAGGCGACGGGAAACGTTGGGTGCCTGATCGTACTTCAAACCGCGTCTTTCAACGTGCGTACGGCCACACGATACGGCAAGCGGCGGCAGGCGATGCGGCAAGGGTACGCGAGGGTGCGGCAAGGCAGACAAAACGCGGCGCGGGATGGCGTGCCAGACGTACCGTGCAGGCCGCACGGCACGGCGGCCTACAGCCATCGTTGCCAGACGGGCTTGAGACCGGAAGGCAGGGGCGGCAGGCTGCCGGGCAGGATGACGTCCGGGCCCGGAGCGTGGAAGTCCGAGCCACGCGACGCCTCGAAACCGAAGCGGCGTGCGACGGCGGCGTACTCGCCGTACTGGTCCGGCGTGTGGCTGCCGGTCACGACTTCGATGGCCTTGCCGCCGAGGTCGATGAACTCGCCGAAGAACGTGTCGAATTCGAGCGCCGTGTAGCGGTAGCGGCCCGGATGCGCGACGATCGCCTCGCCGCCTGCCGCCTGGATCCAGCCGACGGCGTCGGCAAGCCTGGCCCAGCGGTGCGAGATATAGCCGGGCTTGCCTTCGCCGAGCCAGCGCGAAAACGCATCCTGGGTGTTCTGCGCCCGGCCCGATTCGACGAGGTGGCGGGCAAAATGCGTGCGCGAGATCAGGTCGGGATTGGAGACGTAGCGCAGCGCGCCTTCGTAGGCGCCCGGGATGCCCAGTTCGCCGAGCCGCTCGCCGATCGCTTCGGCCCGTGCGGCGCGGCCGTTGCGCGTGCGCGCAAGCCCTTCCACGAGCGACTGGCAGTCGGGATCCACGTTGAGCCCGACGATATGCACGGTGCGCGACGCCCACGTAACCGAGATCTCGACGCCGCACACATAGCGCATGCCAAGCGCCGTAGCCGCTTCGCGCGCCTCGTGCTGGCCGCCGATTTCGTCGTGATCGGTGAGCGACCACAGCGTCACCCCGCCCGCATGCGCCAGCCGTGCAACGGCAGCGGGGGCCAGTTGGCCGTCCGAGACGGTGGAGTGACAGTGCAGATCGGCGTTCATCGCTATCCAGTCGAGATTCAGCCGTTATTTTACTGCAATGCAATGAGGCCGTCCGGGCGCGAACAGCCGCCCCCTCGCCGCCCGCCTCCTCGCGGTGTTATATGGGCAAACCGGACAAACCCGGGCCAGAACGTTTCGTCGCAGGTTTTGCGGCTATGCGCAGAATGCCTCGATCAGTTGCGCGACGATCTCCGGCTGGTCGTGGTGAACCATGTGTCCCGCGTCGTCGATGATGCGTTCGCGCCAGTCGGGAAACGCTTCGAAACGCGCCCTGAATTCCGCGATCGGCACCGCGCCCGCAAGGCGCGCGAGCGTCTCCGAGCCGGCCGCCTCGACGTGCAGCACTTTCGCGCGCACCTGCGACCAGATCGCCGTCACCTCGTCGAGCCGGTACAGGAGCGGGCTGCGCATCTTGTGCGCTGCGTCGGCGAGCAGCATGTAGCCGCCCTCCCCGTCGGGCTTCGACCAGTGCTGCGCAAGAAAGCGCGCCCGCGAAGCGGCAAGGCGCGGATTCGTCTTCACGAGGCGCGCGGCCACGTCGTCGAGCGAGGCGTAGTGGCGCAGCTTCGGCGGCTCGCGCAACTCGTCGAGCCACGCGCGCACTCGCTTCGGCGCCTGGACGGCCGCAGTGGCCGGCATGCCGAAACCTTCGAGATCGACTACCCGGCGCACGCGCTTGGGGCGCACGCCCGCGTAAAGACACGCGATGTTCGCGCCCATGCTGTGGCCGACCAGATTGACCTCGCCAGTGCTCGCGTAGCGTTCGAGCAGGCCGTCCAGGTCGGCGAGGTAGTCGTAGAACCAGTAGCTGCCGCCGCCCTGCCGGGTAGCCGGCCAATCGGAGAGGCCGAAGCCGCGCATGTCGGGCGCGATCACCTGCCAGTTGCCGCCCAGCGCATCGACGACGAACTGAAACGAGGCGGCAACGTCCATCCAGCCGTGCAGCATGAACAGGATGGGAGCGTCGTCGGCGCCCCAGCGGCGCACGTGCAGACGGATACCGTGGACTTCGACGAATTCGGAGCGGGAGACGTTCATGCGTGGGCGAGAAAAAAGAATGGTCGTTCGATTATATCGGGCGATTCCGTCGGACGCTTGCGCTTATTTTTTGTCGCCTTTTTTGCCGTTTTTTTCGTCGCTTTTTTCATCGCCTCCCGCCTGCCTGCGCCCATCGGCGGCCGCCTGCTCCGCCGCATCCTGCGCGGCGAGCGCATCCAGCTCGGCCTGATCGAAGCCCGCCGAGCGGCGCGCTTCCAGGTTGAACGGCCCGCGCATCTTCGGCGCGTTGTACTGCTGCGCCAGCGCGAGCCAGGCCCTATGCGGATCGAGGCCTCGTGCGTCGCACAGATGGCGGAACCAGTGATTGCCGATCCGCACGTGCCCCACCTCGTCGCGCAGGATCACGTCGAGAATCGCCGCCGACTCGTTATCGCCCGCCTGCACGAGCCGCGCGCGGATCGGCGGCGAGGCGTCGAGCCCGCGCGCTTCCAGCGCGCGCGGTACGAGCGCCATGCGCGCGAGAACGTCGTCCTGGGTACGCTCGCACATCTCCCACAGTCCGTTGTGAGCCGGGAAATCGCCGTACGCGTGGCCGTAGTCGGCCAGACGGGCGCGCAGCAGCGAGAAGTGATACGCCTCCTCTGCGGCGACTTTCAGCCAGTCGGCGTAGAACGCGTCGGGCATGTCCGGAAAACGCCAGACGGCGTCGAGCGCGAGATTGATGGCGTTGAACTCGATATGCGCCAGCGCATGCAGCAGCACCACACGGCCTTGCGGCGTGCTCATGCTGCGCCGTTGCAACAGACGCGGCTCGACCAGTTCGGGACGCGCGGGCCGCCCCGGGAGACCGGCGGGCGCTGCGATCCGCAGTGGCGCCTCCCAGCGTGGCGCACCGCGCGCGGCAGCGTCTGTCACGCGCGCGTGTAGGGCCCGCACCGCGTCGGCCTTGGCGGCAGGGTCGCGCTCGCGCAGCGCGGCGAGCGCAACGCGGCGCCAGTTTTCGGGCATCTGCGACGCGTGGTCAGCCGTCGCGGGATCACGGGAAACAACGAAATTCATCGGCAACGAAGGGAAAGCGGAAACAAAGATTGGCGCAGGCGCGCCGCGCGGCACGGAAGGCCGTCCTCGCGCAAGCGTTTACAATACGCGATTCATCTGCCGGGCGACTCAGGCCGCAGTCAGCCCACCGACAACGCACTGGAGACGTAGCACCGTGACCATCTACAAGCTTGGCGAAGCCGCACCCACCATTCACGAGAGCGTGTTCGTCGCGGACAACGCGACCATCGTCGGCAACGTGACGCTCGCCGAGGATTCGAGCGTCTGGTTCGGCGCGACGCTGCGCGGCGACAACGAGCCGATCAGGATCGGCGAGCGCAGCAACGTCCAGGAAGGCGCGGTCTTGCATACGGACCCGGGCTACCCGCTCACGGTGGAAGCCAACGTGACGATCGGCCACCAGGCCATGCTGCACGGCTGCACGGTGAAGGAAGGCGCGCTGATCGGCATTCAGGCCGTGGTCTTGAATGGTGCGGTGATCGGCCGCAACTGTCTGGTCGGTGCGGGCGCGGTGGTGACCGAAGGCAAGGTGTTCCCCGACAACTCGCTGATTCTCGGCGCGCCGGCGAAAGTGGTGCGCGAACTGACCGAGGCCGACATCGCGGGCCTCAAGCGCAACGCGGACGTGTATGCGAAGCGTCGCGAGTTTTTCAAGGCGCAGCTCGTGCGGATCGGCTAGAGGCCGCAGGGCGCCTGCCGGCCTCGCCGGACCAGGCTGCGCCACACGATTCGAAACGAAGGAAAAGATAGTGAACGACCAGTTGCAGAAATTCTTGTTCAGCGCCGCTCCGGTGCGCGGTGAGATCGTCTCCCTGCGCAGCACGTGGCAGGAGGTGCTGACGCGCCGTCAATATCCCGCGCCGGTGCAGACCGTGCTCGGCGAGATGATGGCCGCGTGCGCCCTGCTCTCCGCCAATCTCAAGTTCGACGGCACGCTGATCATGCAGATCTTCGGCGACGGCCCCGTGCGGATGCTGGTCGTGCAGTGCGGCTCGGATCTCTCGATGCGCGCGACGGCGCGTCTCGCCGACGGCCTGTCGGCCGAGGAAGCGGCCGCCCTGCCGGGCGACATGACGCTCGCCACCCTCATCAACCTGAGCGGCAAGGGCCGCTGCGTGATCACGCTCGATCCGGCCAACAAGCAGCCGGGCCAGCAGCCGTACCAGGGCATCGTGCCGCTGAACGGCGAGGACGGCCCGCTCCCTTCGATCGCCGAGGTGCTGGAGCACTACATGCGCCACTCGGAGCAGCTCGACACGCGCCTGTGGCTCGCGGCCAACGACGATCGCGCCGTGGGCATGCTGCTGCAGAAGCTGCCCGGCGACGGCGGCATCGTGCCGCACGCCGGGGAACACGACGCCGACACGTGGGAGCGCGTATGCGCACTGGGCGGGACGTTGTCGCGCGAAGAACTGCTCGAACAGGAGCCGCAGACCTTGTTCCGCCGTCTCTTCTGGCAGGAGAACGTGCGTCACTTCGAACCCGCGCAGACGCGCTTCCAGTGCACCTGCTCGCGCGAAAAAGTAGGCTCGATGCTGAAGATGCTGGGCCACGAGGAAGTGGAAAGCGTGATCGAGGAACGCGGCCACGTCGAGATTCACTGCGACTACTGCAACCAGCGCTATGAGTTCGACCCTGTGGACGTGGCGCAACTTTTCGCGGCCCCGGGGCTCTCGGACGGAGTCGCTCCGGCGACGGACCGGCGTCATTGAGCGCGGTTCGCGGCATGAAGAAAAGACAAGGCTCCGCAAACCGGTCGCACGCTACGAGGGGACGCCTTGCGGCGTTCGCGATACTGACCGCGCTCGGCGCAGGCGTTGCGCTAACGAGCGGCTGTACGCTGGACCCGCGCGGCCCCTCGCCGATCTACAGCCGCCTGCCCGCGGACCAGTCCGGCATACCGGCGAGCGCCGAGCCGCTTACGCCTGAAGAGCGCGCACGCTACGACGCCATCGACCGCCAGGTCATGGCCGACCAGGACCGCGCCATGGCAACCGAAGCGGCCGCCGAGGCCTGGTCGCGCTACTACGCGCCGCCCGTCACGTTCTACGGCAGCTATTACGGCGGCGGCGGCTGGGGTCACGGCTGGGGCACCGGGATCGGCGTGGGCTACCCCGGCTGGGGTTGGGGCTGGTGATTCGCTGATGCCGCGCTAGCTGGCGGGGGCACTCAACCCACCTTCTTCTTCGCTTCCTTCACGTGCGCGTGTTTCTTGTCGGGCACGCGCGACACCGGATTCGGCACGACCTTCACCGGCGCATCCGACATCACGCCACGCGTCGACGTATTCGACGAACCGGCCGGCGTCGGCAGCGGCTGGTTCGGCGAGACGAACTGCACGAACAACTCGCCGTCCTTCACCATCCCCATCTCATAGCGGGCGCGTTCCTCGACGGCCGCAGTGCCGTTCTGCAGATCCTGCACCTCGCCGGCGACACGGTCGTTGCGCGCCTTCTCGTCGTCGTTCTGCTTCAACTGGCGGGCAAGCTGCCCTTGCAGTTCATGCACGCGCAGCCAGCCGCCGTGGCCCCACCAGAGCGGATACTGGATCAGCGCCAGCAAGATGATCAAAACGACAGTGACGAGCCGCATGAAAGGTGCCGGATAAATACACGCCGCCCTGCGCTGAACGCAGGGCGGCGGAGAACGGAATCGAAGAGGATCAGCAAGGCGGTTGCCGACGTCCGCTACAGATCAACGCGAATTCAGCGCAGATTGTAGAACGCCGACTTGCCCGGGTAGCTGGCGATATCGCCGAGATCTTCCTCGATGCGCAGCAACTGGTTGTACTTCGAGATGCGGTCGCTGCGCGAGAGCGAGCCGGTCTTGATCTGGCCGGCGTTCAGGCCCACGGCGATGTCCGCGATCGTCGAGTCTTCGGTTTCGCCCGAACGGTGCGAAATCACGGCCGTGTAACCGGCGCGCTTGGCCATTTCGATTGCTGCGAAGGTTTCCGTCAGCGTGCCGATCTGGTTGATCTTGATGAGGATCGAGTTGGCGATGCCCTTCTCGATGCCTTCCTTCAGGATGCGCGTGTTGGTGACAAACAGGTCGTCGCCGACGAGCTGGATCTTCTTGCCGAGCTTGTCGGTCAGGATCTTCCAGCCGGCCCAGTCGGACTCGTGCATGCCATCTTCGATCGAGACGATCGGGAACTTGTCCGCGAGCGCCGCAAGGTAGTCGGCGAATTCGGCCGACGAAAGCTGCAGGCCTTCGCCCGCAAGCTGGTACTTGCCGTCGTGGTAGAACTCGCTCGCCGCGCAGTCGAGCGCGAGCAGCACGTCTTCACCGGCACGGTAGCCGGCCTTCTCGATGGCTTGCAGGATGGTCGAGAGGCACTCGTCGTTGCTGCCGAAGTTCGGCGCGAAACCGCCTTCGTCGCCCACGGCCGTGCTCATGCCGCGATCCGAAAGGATCTTCTTGAGCGCGTGGAACACTTCCGCGCCGCAACGCAGCGCTTCGCGGAAGGTCGGCTGGCTCACCGGCACGATCATGAATTCCTGGATATCCAGGCTGTTGTTCGCGTGCGCGCCGCCGTTGACGATGTTCATCATCGGGACCGGCAGTTGCATCGCGCCCGAGCCGCCGAAGTAGCGGTACAGCGGCAGGCCGGCTTCTTCAGCGGCGGCCTTCGCGACGGCCATCGAAACGGCCAGCATCGCGTTCGCGCCGAGGCGCGACTTGTTGTCGGTGCCGTCGAGTTCGAGCAGGGTCTTGTCGAGAAAGGCCTGTTCCGACGCGTCGAGGCCCATGATCGCCTCGGAGATTTCGGTGTTGATGTGCTCGACAGCCTTCAGCACGCCCTTGCCGTTGTAGCGGCCGGCTTCGCCGTCGCGCAGCTCGATCGCTTCGCGCGAACCCGTCGATGCGCCCGACGGCACTGCCGCGCGGCCCATCGTGCCCGATTCGAGCAGCACGTCGCATTCGACGGTGGGATTGCCGCGCGAATCCAGAATCTCGCGACCGATGATATCTACGATTGCACTCATGGTTTCCTCAGGAAATGACAGTAACTCTTGCTTTCCGCAGCGCCGCGTTCACGCTCGTCGCGCAACCGCCGCACTGCCACGATGCCTTGCCTACTACGCGCGGCGCATGGGCTCCGGCCTCGGGCCCACCCGCCGCGTGACTCCTCCATCGCGCCGCTCGTGCAACCGGTTATGCAACCGGCGCGGCACGCACATTCGATCAGTTGAAGTCGCTCTCGAGGAACGGCGCGCGCTTGACCGCCTGGTCCAGCGTCACGAGCGTTTCGAGCAGGTCCGCCATGCGGTTCAGCGGCACGGCGTTCGGACCGTCCGACTTCGCCTCGGCGGGCTTCGGGTGCGTCTCCATGAAGATGCCCGCGATGCCCGTGGCCACTGCCGCGCGCGCGAGCACCGGCACGAATTCGCGCTGGCCGCCCGAACTCGTGCCCTGCCCGCCCGGCAGTTGCACCGAGTGGGTCGCGTCGAACACGACCGGCGCGCCGGTCTCGCGCATGATCGCGAGCGAGCGCATGTCCGAAACGAGGTTGTTGTAACCGAACGAGACACCGCGCTCGCAGGCCATGAAGCGGTCTTCGGAAAGACCCGCCTCGCGCGCCGCATCGCGCGCCTTGTCGATCACGTTCTTCATGTCGTGCGGCGCGAGGAACTGGCCTTTCTTGATGTTGACCGGCTTGCCCGAACGCGCGCACGCGTGGATGAAGTCGGTCTGGCGGCACAGGAACGCGGGCGTCTGCAGGACGTCCACGACCGAAGCCACCGGCCCGATCTCCTCTTCCGTGTGCACGTCGGTCAGCACGGCCAGGCCGAGTTGGCGCTTCACCTCGGAAAGAATGCGCAGACCCTCGTCCATCCCGAGGCCGCGGAACGACTTGCCGCTCGAACGATTGGCCTTGTCGTAGGACGACTTGTAGATGAACGGGATGCCGAGCTTCGACGTGATTTCCTTCAGGCGGCCCGCCACGTCGATCGTCATCTGCTCCGATTCGACGACACAGGTGCCCGCAATCAGGAAGAACGGCTTGTCAAGGCCAACCTCGAAACCGCACAGATTCATGCTTTCTCCTCGGCGCGCGAGAGCTGGTGCGCGAGCGCCGCTTCGACATACGCCTTGAAGAGCGGATGGCCGTCACGCGGCGTGGACGTGAATTCCGGGTGGAACTGAACGCCGACGAACCACGGGTGCATGTCGCGCGGCAGCTCCATCATTTCCGGCAGGTCTTCGGCCGGGGTACGGGCGCTGATGATAAGGCCGCCCGCTTCCAGCCTGGGCACGTAGCCGTTATTGACTTCATAACGGTGACGGTGACGCTCGTTCACGTCCTTGCCATAGATCTCTGCCGCCATCGTGCCGGGCTTGATCGGGCAGCGCTGCGACCCGAGGCGCATCGTGCCGCCCAGGTCCGAATCTTCGGTGCGCTTTTCGACCTTGCCTTCGCGGTCGGCCCATTCGGTGATGAGCGCGACCACGCGGTCTGGCGTGTCCGGATCGAATTCCGTGCTGTTCGCGTGCTTCAGACCGACGACGTCGCGCGCGAATTCGATCACGGCGAGCTGCATGCCGAGGCAGATGCCGAGATACGGCACCTTCGCTTCGCGGGCGTACTGAATGGCCTTGATCTTGCCTTCGGTGCCGCGGCGGCCGAAGCCGCCCGGCACGAGAATCGCGTCGAGGTGCTTGAGGCTGCCCACGCCCTCTTCGTCGATCTGCTCGGAGTCGATGTACTCGATGTTCACCTTCGTCGAGGTCTTGATCGACGCGTGACGCAGCGCTTCGATGAGCGACTTGTACGACTCGGTCAGATCGACGTACTTGCCGACCATGCCGATCGTGACTTCGTGCTTCGGGTGTTCGAGCTTCTCGACCATCTCCGACCAGATCGAGAGGTCGGCCGGCTTCGCGGAAAGCTTGAGCTCGTCGCAGACGATCGAGTCGAGGCCCTGGTCGTGCAGCATCTGCGGGATCTTGTAGATGCTGTCCGCGTCCCACACCGAGATCACGGCGTCTTCGGGCACGTTGGAGAACATCGAAATCTTGGAGCGCTCGTCGTCGGGAATCGGACGGTCGGCGCGGCACAGCAGCACGTTCGGATAGATACCGATTTCGCGCAGCTTCTGCACGCTGTGCTGCGTGGGCTTGGTCTTCAGTTCGCCCGCGGTGGCGATGAACGGCACCAGCGTGAGGTGCACGAAGCATGCGCTGTTGCGGCCGAGGCGCAGGCTCATCTGGCGCGCGGCTTCGAGGAACGGCAGCGATTCGATGTCGCCCACCGTGCCGCCCACTTCGACGATCGCGACATCGGGTTCGCCGCACGTCGCGGATGCCGCGCCGCGTTCGACGAATGCCTGGATCTCGTTCGTGATGTGCGGGATGACCTGCACGGTCTTGCCCAGATAGTCGCCGCGGCGCTCCTTGCGGATCACCGATTCGTAGATCTGGCCCGTGGTGAAGTTGTTGGCCTTGCGCATCTTCGTGCTGATGAAGCGCTCATAGTGGCCGAGGTCGAGGTCGGTTTCCGCTCCGTCTTCCGTCACGAACACTTCGCCGTGCTGAAACGGGCTCATCGTGCCGGGGTCGACGTTGATGTAGGGATCGAGCTTGAGGAGGGTGACTTTCAGACCGCGCGATTCGAGGATCGCGGCGAGGGAGGCGGCGGCAATACCCTTGCCCAGGGACGAAACTACGCCGCCGGTGACGAAAACATATTTGGTCATCGCTGAATGCTCGCGGGAAAAACGGATTATACCGTAAAGCAAGGGCTAACCCTGCTTTTTGCGCGTGCCCATGCGCACCCGCGGCGAGCGGGAAGCCGCACGTCCGTTCGCCGGCGAGGTCATGCCAGCCGGGCCGGCGGCGGCCTTGCGGCGTCCTCAGGCGAGGTCGTCCATCGAGTACAGCAGGCGCTGGATCGCGCGCGCCGTTTCGATAGGCCGCTCCATCGGATAGAGATGGCTGCCTTCGATCCATTCGAACCGCTCGCCGGCCAGGTGCCGCGTCGCCGTGAGCCCCACCTGGCGCACTTCCTTCGACTGCGTGCCCGCAATGAAGCTGACCGGCACCGGCGAGCCATGCACGAGGCGCGTGCCGAACGTATGCGGCAGCGTGCGGTAGATCAGGTACTCCGTGCGGCGGTCGAAGGCGAGGGTGCGCGTGCCGTCGGCCGAGGTCTGAGGAATACCGAAATCGACGTAATCGGAGAGAACGCGTTCGTCCCAGCGCGCAAACGCGGGTTTCGCATGGAAGTGCCGCCAGGCTTCGTCGCGATTCGCCCACGAAGTGCGGCGCGTGCGCGTTGCGGCGGCGGGCGAGAGGTGTTCGTCGAGCCCCGTCCACTGCGACATCCTCAACATGCCGCTGCGCCAGCCCGCGATCACCGGCGAGTCGAGCATCACGACCCCGCGCACCCACTGCGGCTTCCTCAGCGCCGCCATCAGCGAAAGATAGCCGCCGAGCGAATGACCGACCAGCCATACGGGATATTCGTAGCGGCCGCCTATGTCCTCCAGCAACTGGTCGACGAGATGCGGCCAGTCGCGCGTGACCGGAAAGCGTGCGTCGTGACCGATGCGCTCGATGTAGCGCAGTTCGTAGCTGTCGCCGAGTTCGGCGAAAAGCGTCCGGTAGGTCGAGGCGGGAAAGCCGTTCGCGTGCGAAAAGTGGATGACGTTCTTCAAAGCGTTCTTGTCTCCTCTCCGTATCTGGGTCTTCTTTCTGCCGCCCCGGCTTCAGCCCGGGTCCGGACCGCCGGGTTTGTCCGAAGCGTTGTCCGAAGCGTCCATCCAGTAGCGGCGCTGCGTATCGCCGTAACGCTCGACCGTCAGCGCGCCGGGGCTCGCCTCGATACGCACGGCGCCATCCGCGTCGCTGCGCGTGAGAACGATGTGCCGGGCCAGGTAACGCGCAAACACGCCCGGATTCGGGTGGTGAAAGCGATTCAAATAGCCTACCTGAAATATGGCGATGCGCGGCGCGACAGAATCGAGGAACGGTTCAGTTGATGACGTGCGGCTGCCGTGGTGCGGCACGAGCAGCACGTCTGCGCGCAGCGCGACGCGCCCCTCGCCGTCGGCATGCGCGCGGCCGACGAGCGTGCGCTCGACCGGCGCCTCGATGTCGGCAACGAGGAGCGCGGCGGTGGTCGCGCCCTGCCCCGCCGCCGAAATGCGCAGCACGCAGCAATGCGCGTTCGGCTTGCCGACGAGCGGCCCGGCGTCGGGCCAGAGCACCTCGAAATCGACGCCGTCCCAACGCCAGCGCTGGCCCGCGGCGCATTGGACAAGCTGGGCCCCGGCCCGGCGAGCGCTGGCCCAGAGCGGATGCCGCGGCAGGATGCCTGCAACGAACTCGCCCACGCCGATCTCGTCGAGCACGGCCTGGGCGCCGCCCGAGTGGTCCGAGTCGTCGTGGCTCACCATGAGGGTATCCAGGCGCAGCACACCGTGCGCCTGCAGATACGGGGCGACGATACGCTCCCCGGCGTGTGTCGATTCCGGTCCGGGTCCGGTGTCGAAGAGGAGCGTGTGCCGCGACGTTTCCACGAGCACCGAGTTGCCCTGTCCGATATCGAGCGCGGTAAGGCGGAATGTGCCGGGAGGCGGGCCCGCAGGCGCGGGCACGAGAAGCGGCAGCCACATGAACGGCGCGATCCAGCGCAACGGCCAGCCGCGCGGCGCGAGGCACCATGCAACGCCCAGCGCCGCGCAGGCCAATGCCCAGACATTCGGTTGCGGGAGGCGCAGCATGGCCCAGGGGATGCCGGAGAACCACGTCAGCATGACGGCGAGCTGATCGAGCATGGCATGCGCGCAGTGCAGCGCCCAGGCGTCGAGCGGCGCAGGCAGCGCCACGCTTATGAGCACCGTGGGCGTGACGAGCATGCTCACGAACGGAATGGCCAAAGCGTTCGCGAACGGCCCGATCAGCGGAATCTGCGCGAACCAGTATGCCGTGAGCGGCGCAAGCGCAATCGTCACCGCCCATTGAACGCGCGCGCCGTCGGTGAGCTTCGCGCCAAAGCGGTGCGCGACGCTCCGCAGGCGCCACGCTTTCTTCGCATCCGGCGCACTCGTACGGCCCGCTTCGCTCATCGGATCGCGCACTCCGGCCTGATCGCCGAACGGCTCCGGGCCACGTTTCCTGGGCACGCCCGACGCCGCGAAGAGTATTGCCGCGACAGCGCTGAACGAGAGCCAGAAGCCCGCGGCCGTCACCGCCCATGGATCGCGCACCAGCACGAGCCCCAATGCCCACGCCAGCACCTGCGACCTCGCCACGTTGCGGCCGGAGAGCAGCGCCGCAGCGGCCACGGCCAGCATCCAGAGCGCACGCTGCACCGGCACGTTGAAGCCCGCCAGCGCGGCGTGGACGACGGCCGCGCACAAAGCGCCGGCCACCGCGATCTTCTGCGCGGGCACGACGAGCGGAGCCTCCACGCCTCGCCAGCGCGCGCGCCGCCAGAACGCGCCCGCCAGCCAGCCTGTCAGCCCGGCGACAAAGGCAAGGTGCAGACCGGAAATGGCGACCAGATGACTCGTGCCGGTGCTGCGCATCAGGCGCCAGTCGGCGTCGCTGACCGCGTCCTGCGCGCCGGTAGCGAGCGCGACCACGATGCCGCGATGCGGGGCGTCGGCAAGCACCGTATCGATGCGCTCACGTAGCGCCGCACGCCAGCGCTCGATGGCGAGCCCGATGCCGTGCGCATCGTCGGGCAAACGCCTCGCGTGCGTGACGTCGCTGACGTAGCCCGTTGCGCGAATGCCGCGTTCGAGCATGGCCTCCGCCGCGTTGCGCAAGCCGAAATTGCCTTCGCCGTGAGGGCGTTTCAGACGCACCATGAGGCGCCAGCACGCACCGGGTTCGAGCGGTGGAAGCGGTGTATCGCGGGCCACCCACGCCAGCTGGATCCTGCGCGGCAGTTGCCCGCTCGTGGCCGGCGCATGCCAGGCCTGAACCACGAAAGGAAAGCGCGCGCCGTCCGGTCCATAAACCGGCAAGCCCGCGATGTAACCGGTGATTTCGATATCGCGCGACTGCCAGGCGTAGGGCAAGGCTTCGGCAAGACGCAGTTCCGCACGCCACGCGGCATAGCCGAAGCCCGCGCAGGCCGCCGCGAGCCATACGGCCAGCCAGCCGCTCGCGCGCCGCGAGACGCGAAGCCAGCGCCGCAGACGGCCTCCGGCGTCGGCCACATAGACAGGCTCCCGCGCTTTTTCACCCGTTGAATCCGCCGAATCGCCGTCGTCTTCGCGCGCACCTGCAAGCACCCATATGCCCCAGCCTGCCGCGGCCGCCGCAGCAGCGACCAGCGCGAGCCAGCCGCCCCACCCCGGCAGCGCCGCCTGCTGCTGCAACCCGAACACACCTAGCGCAAATCCGCACCATACCGCCCGCATCGTCCCTCCCGGCATTCGAGGCGGCGCGACGGGGTCACGATGGTGGCACGACGTGCGGACTACGCGAGACGCGAACGCAGGCCACGCAGGCACCCCACGCAGCAGGCTGCCGTCGCGCCGCCTTCGAACCGATTATGCAGACGAAAGCGCGAGCCGCGGCAGCGCTGCCGCAGCGTTAGCCGTTGTGCCAAGGGCGAGTTCGTCGGGAGCGAGGCTGCGCAAGCCTGCGAGGACGGCACCGATGCGCGGCACCTGGTCCGGCGTGTTGCGCTCGCGGTAGAGCCAGGCGGGAGAGATGTCGGGCGCGTCGGTTTCCATGACGATCGCATCCAGCGGCAACTGCTCGGCGAGCCGCCGGATCTGCAACGCGCGTTCGAACGTCACGTTGCCGCCGAAGCCCAGATGCATCCCGTGATCGATGAAGGCCCGCGCCTGCTGGAAACTGCCGTTGAACGCATGCGCGATGCCCTGATGCACGCCGTTGCGTCGCAAGCCCTTGAGCACCTGGTCCTGCGATTTGCGCACGTGACAGATCGCCGGCAGGCCGAATTCGCGCGCGAGCTTCAATTGGGCGTCGTAGAAGTGCTGCTGCCGCGCGTCGTCGAGTCCCGGAACGAAGTAGTCGAGTCCGATCTCGCCGATGCCGATGAAACACGGATCGGCAAGACTCGCCTCGATTTCGCGGCGCAGCGCATCGAGGTCGTCGTCGCGGGCCTGAGGGGTGTAGAGCGGATGGATGCCGAGCGCGTACACGGCGCCTTCCACACGATGCGCGAGCGCGCGCACCGTCGCGAAGTTCTCGCGCGCCACCGCCGGAATGACGATGCGCGAGACGCCCGCCGAACGCGCCGCCGAGATGACCGCATCGCGGTCCGCGTCGAATTCGGCGGCGTCGAGATGACAGTGCGTATCGGTCCACATGGCGCGCTTAAACCGGGACGACCGGCTCCTCGTGCAGTATGCCGTCGCGCAGCCGGACGATGCGGTCGCAACGCGCCGCGAGGTCGGTATCGTGCGTGACGATCACGAAGCTCGTATCGAACGAACCGGACAGTTCGAGCATCAGGTTGAAGACCGTGTCCGCCGTGCTGCCGTCGAGGTTGCCGGTCGGCTCGTCGGCGAGCACGCAGGCGGGCTTCGTCACGAGTGCGCGCGCAATCGCCACGCGCTGCCGCTCGCCGCCCGAAAGCTCGCCCGGACGATGCTTTGCGCGATGCGCGAGCCCCACGCGGTCGAGCATCGCGAGCGCCTCGTGACGCGCCGCCTCCTGCGGCAGGCGGCGAATGCGCAGCGGCATCGCGACGTTGTCGAGCGCCGTGAACTCCGGCAGCAGATGGTGGAACTGATAAACGAAGCCGAGCGCCCGGTTGCGCAGATCGTTGCGCTCGCGCTCCGAAAGCTCGGTGAACGGCTTGCCGAGCACCGAGACCTTGCCCGCACCGGGCTCGTCGAGGCCGCCCAGCACATGCAGCAGCGTGCTCTTGCCCGAGCCCGAGGCGCCCACGATCGCGAGCTTCTCGCCGCGCCGCACCTTGAGTTCGGTGTAGCGCAGCACCTCCACCTGGAGGCCGCCCTGGCCGAAGGTCTTGGAGACGCCGTGCGCTTCGAGCACGTACGGATAATCGCCCGCGGCCGCGAGCAGCGATTGACGGTCATTCATAGCGCAGCGCCTCCGCAGGGCGAACCTTGGCCGCGCGCCAGCTCGGATAGAGCGTCGCGAGCGCGGACAGCACGAACGCAATCAAGCCGATGCGGATCACGTCGGAGGCAACGAGTTCCGAAGGCAGCTCGCTGATGAAATAAACGGACGGCGGCAGGAACTGCACGCCGAGGACGTGCTCGATGGCCGGCACGGTCCACGGGATGCTCCAGGCGATCAGACAGCCGAGCGCGACGCCAAGGCCCGTGCCGACGAAGCCGATTGTCACGCCCTGCACGAAGAAGATCTTCATGATCGAGCCGGGCTGCGCACCCAGCGTGCGCAGGATGGCGATGTCGGCCTGCTTGTTGGTAACGGTCATCACGAGCGAGGAAACGAGATTGAACGCCGCGACGGCGATGATGAGCGTGAGAATGATGAACATCATGCGCTTTTCGATCTGCACGGCGGAGAACCAGGTCTTGTTCTGCTGCGTCCAGTCGCGGATGTAGAGGTCGCCCGAGAGCGTATGCACGAGCTGGCGCGCCACGGCCGGCGCCCGTTGCATGTCCTTCAGGCGCAGCCGCACGCCGCTTGGCGCCGGCAGCCGGTAGAGGATCTCGGCGTCGTGGATGTTGGTGAGCGCAAGCGTGCTGTCGTACTCGTAGTGCCCCGATTCGAACACGCCCACGACCGTGAACTGCTTCAGGCGCGGCAGCATGCCCGCGGGCGTGATCGAGCCCTCGGGCGCGACGAGCGTGACCTTGTCGCCCACCTGCACGCCGAGGCTCGACGCGAGATCGGCGCCCAGCACGATGTTCCAGCTGCCCGGCGTGAGGTCGTTGAGGCTGCCCGCCTTCATGTCCTTGTCGATATCGGAGACCTGCGGCTCTTCGGAGGGCTCGATGCCGCGCAGCGCGACGCCGCTCAGGCTGTCGCCGCGCGTGAGCAGCGCCTGGGCATCGACGTACGGCGCGGCGCCGATCACCTCGCGGTTGGTCTTCGCCTCCCTGGCCGTGAGCTGCCAGTCGGGCATCGAGCCCGTGGGCGAGAAAATCTCGATGTGCGCAAGCACGGAGAGCATGCGGTCGCGCACGTCGCGCTGGAACCCGTTCATTACCGAGAGCACGACGATCAGCGCCGCGACGCCGAGCGCGATGCCCGACATGGAAACGAGCGCGATGAACGAGATGAAACCGTTGCCGGTCGTGCGCTTGCCGGCGCGCGTGTAGCGCCAGCCTATCTGCCATTCGTAGGGAAGTTTCAAGCGAGTCCTTGTCTGCGTGCCTGGTGCCGACCGCCGGAGTGGAAGCGCCCTTTGCCGGGCAACAGGGCGCCATCACGGCGGCGATCAAGCGCGAAGTTTGCCACACTGGCGGTCCGCGGGGTGAGGCCGCGAAGTACAATTCGGCCCATCATGCCCGCCGACCGACTCCATCTGCTCATCCCGTTCGCGCTGCCGTCGGCCGCGGCGGCCTCGACGGCGCTTGCCGGACTCGCCACCCCGGCGCTCGACAAGCTCGTTGCGCGCGCGAGCGCGGGCGAGACCGTGATCGGCGAAGATTTCCAGCGCACGCTGCCGCACGAACGCTGGGTCGCGAGACGCTTTGGCGTGGCCCTGGGGGCGGCCGGCTCCGGTGCGGCTGGCCAAGGTGCGGCCAACGCCCAGCCGGCACCCGACGATGAAGCTCCGCTCGCCCCCTACATGCTGCTGGCCGACGGCGGCACGCCCGGCGACGCCAGGTGGGCTTGCGTGCAGCCCGTGCATGTGCGCATCGCGCACGACCATCTGGTGCTGATCGATCCGGCCTCGCTCGAACTCGACGACGCCGACGCCGCGACGCTCTATGCCGTCGCGAAGCCGCTCATCGAGGAACTGGGCGTGCGCGTCGAAGCCCCCACGCCTACACGCTGGTATTTTTCGGGCGACGCCTTCGGCACGCTTGCCGCGGCCTCGCCGCTGCGAGCGAGCGGCCGCAACATCGAGATCTGGTTGCCGCACGAGGCCGGCTCGGGCCAGCGTTCGCGCGCCTGGATGAAAGTGCAGAACGAAGTGCAGATGGCCTGGTTCGAGCATCCCGTCAACGAGGCTCGCGAAGCCCGCGGCCAGCCCGCCGTGAATTCGATCTGGCTTCACGCGCAAGGCACGCTGCGCCCCGTGCAGAGCCCGTTCGCGCGCGTACGCTCGGACGCGGCCGCCACGCGGGGCGTCGCCATGGCGGCGGGCGTCCCGGTGGGCGCCGTGCCCGCCTCGTTCGCCGCATGGAACGAACAAGGCGGACCGGAAGCCCGCCTGGCACCGAACAACGAATCCGCCGCCACGCTAGTCGAACTCGACCCGTTTTCCGCACCGTTCATCCAGCAGGACTGGGGACGGTGGAACGCCGCGTTCGCAATGCTCGAGCGCGACTGGCTCGCGCCCGCGCTCGCCGCGCTCGAAGCCGGCGAACTGGGCGCGCTCGGCCTCACGCTGTGCGGCGACACGGGCTCGGTCGATCTCTCGATCACGCGCGGCGATCTGCGCAAGTTCTGGCGGCGCCGCGCATTCGCGTCGCTCTTCATCGAATAAACCCAACCACGCAAGCCGCCCTGCATGACCCGAATCGTCACCCGCGCCTCTTCTCCCGCCGACGCCGAAGCCCTCGTCCGTCACGGCCTGCATCCCGTGCTCGCGCGCCTTTACGCCTCGCGCGGCATCTGCCAGCCCGATGAAATCGAAACCGGCCTCGCACGTCTCTTGCCGCCCGCCGCGATGAAAGGCCTCGACGACGCCGCGATGCTCCTCGCCGACGCGCTCGAAGCGAACCGCCGCATGCTCGTGGTCGCCGACTACGACTGCGACGGCGCCACCGCCTGCGCGGTCGCCGTGCGCGGGCTGCGCATGCTCGGCGCGCAGATCGACTATCTCGTGCCGAACCGCTTCGAATACGGCTACGGGCTCACGCCCGAGATCGTCGCGCTGGCCGCGCAGCGCCCCGGCGGCAAGCCGGAGCTGCTGATCACGGTCGATAACGGCATCGCGAGCGTGGACGGCGTGGAAGCCGCGAACGCACTCGGCATCGATGTGCTCGTCACCGACCACCATCTGCCCGGCGACACGCTCCCCGCCGCCCGCGCGATCGTGAACCCGAACCAGGCGGATTGCGCGTTCGAGAGCAAGTGCATCGCGGGCGTGGGCGTCATGTTCTACGTGCTGCTCGCCCTGCGCGCGGAACTGCGCCGCCGCGGCGCGTTCGCGGACGGCCGGCCCGAGCCGCGTCTGGACGGCCTGCTCGACCTCGTCGCGCTCGGCACGGTAGCCGACGTCGTGAAGCTCGACTGCAACAACCGCGTGCTGGTGGCGCAAGGACTGCAGCGCATCCGCAACGGCCGCATGCAGCCCGGCATCGCGGCGCTCTTTCGCGCCGCGGGGCGCGAAGCGCGCACCGCGTCGGGCTTCGATCTCGGCTTCGCGGTCGGCCCGCGTCTGAATGCGGCGGGGCGCCTCTCGGACATGTCGCTCGGCATCGAGTGCCTGACCACCGACGACGTGGGCCGCGCCTGGGCGCTCGCGCAGCAACTCGACACGATGAACCGCGAACGGCGCGAGATCGAGGCCGGCATGCAGCAGCAGGCGCTCGCCGATCTCGCCGATATCGATCCGCAAGGCAAGGCCACGCTCACGCTGTTCAATCCGGGCTGGCATCAGGGCGTGATCGGCATCGTGGCCGGGCGGCTGAAGGAGAAATTCCACCGCCCGTCGTTCACGTTCGCACCCGCCGACGAAGGCGGCGAACTCGTGAAGGGCTCGGGCCGCTCGATCCCCGGTTTCCATCTGCGCGACGCCGTCGACCTGATTTCGAAGCGCGAGCCCGGCCTCATCCACAAGTTCGGCGGCCACGCGATGGCGGCCGGTCTCACGCTCGCCGCCGCGGACGTGCCGCGTTTTGCCGACGCCTTCGAGCGCGTGGGCCGCGAATGGCTTTCGGCGGAAGCGCTCGCGCGCACCGTGGAAACCGACGGCGACCTCGAAGACGCCTACTTCACGCCCGATTTCGTCGAAATGCTCGACGCGGCCGTCTGGGGCCAGGGCTTCCCGGCACCCGTGTTCGCGGGCGAATTCGAGGTGGCCTCGCAGGCGCTCGTGAAGGACAAGCACCTGAAACTGCAGCTCCTGCGCGGCCGCCAGCGCTTCAATGCGATCTGGTTCAATCACACCGACCCGCTGCCGCAGCGCACCACCGTCGCCTACCGGCTCGTGCGCGACACCTGGAACGGCGTTTCGCGCGTGCAGCTCGTGGTGGAGCACGCGGCCGACTGAGGCGCTGTCGTAGACCTTGCCCGCGGTGCAACCGGGCACAGGAAGCGAGGCGGCGGTGGGGCCGGCCCACCCTTGATGCAGGCCCAATCGGCTATAATTCAAGGTTTTACGCCCCGGATCACGACACAAATGGAAGCGGAACGTCTCAACGCGATCGAAGCCTCTCTGGCGGACCTGCGCACGCGCGCGGGCGAGCTACGGGGGTATCTTTGACTACGATGCCAGGTCCACGCGACTGATCGAAGTCAACCGCGAACTCGAAGACCCGAACGTCTGGAACGACGCGAAGCACGCCCAGGAGCTCGGCAAGGAAAAGAAGCTGCTTGAAGGCGTGGTGCATGTGCTCGAAGGCATCGAGAATGACGTGCGCGACACCCAGGACCTCTTCGACATGGCGCGCGAGGAAAGCGACGACGACACGCTCGCCGCCTGCGAGGCCGACGCCGCGGCGATCGAGGTGCGCGTCGCCGACGTCGAGTTCCGCCGCATGTTCTCGAACCCGGCCGACCCCAACAACGCGTTCATCGACATCCAGGCCGGCGCCGGCGGCACCGAGGCCTGCGACTGGGCGTCGATGCTGCTGCGCCAGTACGTGCGCTATTGCGAACGCAAGGGCTTCAAGACCGAAGTGCTCGAAGAATCGGAAGGCGACGTGGCCGGCATCAAGAGCGCGACGATCAAGGTCGAGGGCGAATACGCCTACGGCTTCCTGCGCACCGAAACCGGCATTCACCGCCTCGTGCGCAAGTCGCCGTTCGACTCGTCGGGCGGGCGTCATACGTCGTTCTCGTCGGTGTTCGTGTATCCGGAGATCGACGACTCGTTCGAGATCGAGGTCAATCCGGCCGATCTGCGCATCGACACGTACCGCGCGTCGGGCGCGGGCGGTCAGCACATCAACAAGACCGATTCCGCCGTGCGTATCACGCACATGCCGTCGGGCATCGTCGTGCAGTGCCAGAACGACCGCTCGCAGCACCGCAACCGCGCCGAAGCCATGGCGATGCTGAAATCGCGCCTGTACGAAGCCGAAATGCGCAAGCGCCAGTCGGAGCAGGACAAGCTCGAAGCGGGCAAGTCGGACGTGGGCTGGGGCCACCAGATCCGCTCCTACGTGCTCGACAACAGCCGTATCAAGGATCTGCGCACCAACGTCGAAATCAGCAACACCAAGGCCGTGCTCGACGGCGATCTCGACGAGTTCATCAGCGCGAGCCTGAAACAGGGCATCTAAGCTGCTGAGGCCGCTCCTCCGGGCGCGGCGGCGCGCATCGCGCCCCGCCCGGACCATCGAATCTGTATCACCGAACCCGAGCCAACATGACCGAACCGACCCAGCCGTCCGCGACCGAGCCGGACGACAACCAGATCATCGCCGAGCGCCGCGAGAAGCTGCGCGCGCTGCGCGAAGCGGGCGTCGCCTACCCCAACGACTTCCGCCCCACCCATCACGCCGCCGACCTGCAGCGCGACCACGCCGACACCGACAAGGACGCCCTGGAAGCGCAGGCGCTCGAAGTGTCGATCGCGGGCCGCATGATGCTCAAGCGCGTGATGGGCAAGGCGAGCTTCGCGACCGTGCGCGACGGCTCGGGCCAGATCCAGTTCTTCATCACGCCCGCCGACGTGGGCGAGGCGACCTACGAAGCGTTCAAGAAGTGGGACCTGGGCGACATCGTGGCCGCGCGCGGCGTGCTGTTCCGCACGAACAAGGGCGAGCTCTCGGTGCGCTGCACGGAACTGCGCCTGCTCTCGAAGGCGCTGCGCCCGCTGCCGGACAAGTTCCACGGCCTCGCCGACCAGGAAATGCGCTATCGCCAGCGCTATGTCGACCTGATCGCCACACCCGAGGCGCGCAACACCTTCGTGTCGCGCACGAAGGCGATCTCGTCGGTGCGACGCTTCATGGCGGACGCCGGCTTCATGGAAGTCGAAACGCCGATGCTGCACCCGATTCCCGGCGGCGCGGCGGCCAAGCCCTTCGTCACGCATCACAACGCGCTCGACATGCAGATGTTCCTGCGCATCGCGCCGGAGCTGTATCTGAAGCGCCTGATCGTCGGCGGCTTCGAGCGCGTGTTCGAGATCAACCGGAACTTCCGTAACGAGGGCGTCTCGCCGCGTCACAATCCGGAATTCACGATGATGGAGTTCTACGCCGCGTTCACCGACTACACGTGGCTCATGGACTTCACCGAGGCGCTGATCCGCCAGGCCGCCGTCGACGCGCAAGGCAGCGCCGTGCTCACGTATCAGGGCCGCGAGCTGGACCTTAGCAAGCCGTTCCACCGCCTCACGATCACGCAGGCCATCCAGAAGTACGCGCTGCAGTACGCCGACGCGCAACTCGCGGACGCCGCGTTCCTGCGCGCCGAACTGAAGAAGTTCGGCGTGGACGCGAACCAGCCCGCGTTCCTGAACGCGGGCGTCGGCTCGCTGCAACTGGCCCTCTTCGAAGAGACCGCCGAGTCGCAACTGTGGGAACCGACCTACATCATCGATTACCCGGTCGAAGTGTCGCCGCTCGCCCGCGCCTCGGACACGCAGTCGGGCATCACCGAGCGCTTCGAACTCTTCATCACGGGCCGCGAGATCGCCAACGGCTTCTCGGAGCTCAACGATCCGGAAGACCAGGCCGCACGCTTCAAAAAGCAGGTCGAGCAGAAGGACGCCGGCGACGAAGAAGCGATGTTCTACGACGCCGACTACATTCGCGCACTCGAATACGGCATGCCCCCGACGGGCGGCTGCGGCATCGGCATCGACCGTCTCGTGATGCTGCTGACCGACAGCCCGAGCATCCGCGACGTGATCCTGTTCCCGCACCTGCGCCGCGAAGACTGATCCCCGTTCGCATCAGCCGGAACGCCTGAGGGGCGCATGCGGTTCACGCCGCATGCGCCCTTTTCTTTTGTCTTTGTTTTACCCCGCCGGTTTGTAACCATCGGTAAAAGGTGCCGGGGTCGGAACGTGGGCCTGCCGAGGCCGCGCCTTTCTCAGCGCGTGCAGAAGCGCCTTTCCGGGCTCCGGTGCTCGCGAGTGCCTCTCCGCACACGGCGTGGGTTACAAATTGAAACCCGCCGGGAATCGTTCTGGCTCAGACTATGTCTTACAAAAACCAACTCTGCTAAAAGACGGAGCTTGTCATGAACCAGCCTGATCCGAACACCTCACGCAAACGCCTTCACCCCCTGATCGCCGCGGCAGCGGCGGCCGTCATCGTCGCGAGCCTCGCGGCCACGGCGGCCATCACCGGCGTCTTCCCGAAGGCCTCCAGCACTACCGAACAGAACGCGCAAACGCAGACCGGCGAAACGGCCATGACGACGGCTTCGCAGCCGGTCGTCGACTCCACCCAGCCGGCAGCGCCCGCGCAAATGGCGCAGAACAACGCGCCCGTGCAGCCGTCTCCCGCGGCTCAGCCCGCGCCGGCCCAGTATGGTCAGCAGCCGCAGCAAGATGCGCAGCAAGCGCCGCCTGCCCAGGCCCCATGCGAATCGTGCGGCACGGTCGAGGCCATTTCCGCCGTCAAGCATGAAGGCCACGGCACGGGCATAGGCGCCGTGGGCGGCGCGGTGGCAGGCGGCCTGATCGGCAACCAGTTCGGCGCGGGCACCGGACGCGCCGCCATGACGGTGCTGGGCGCGGTTGGCGGCGGCTTCGCCGGCAACTCGGTCGAAAAGCACATTCGCAGCACGACGAGCTATTCGGTGCGCGTGCACATGGAAAACGGCAAGACGCGCTATTTCACCTACCACGACGCGCCGCCATTTCAGCAAGGCGAGCGCGTGCGCGTGGAGAACGGCACGCTCGTCGCGGCCTGACGCTACCGCCTAATATCCTGGCCGCAAACAAAAAGGCGATTCGCCCCTTGGGGTGAATCGCCTTTTTCATGTCAAGCAACAACAGACAACCCGGTGAGCCAATCGACGGTTCAATAGCCGGCGTCCTCGATCCACGCGGCCTGGATCGCCTCGAGGATTTTCTCGTTCGAACGCTCGGGATCGTCGTCGAAGCCTTCGAGCTCCGTGATCCAGCGATGCAGATCGGTGAAGCGTACGTATTGCGGATCGACCTCCGGGTGAGTGTCCGTCAGTGCCACCGCGATGTCCTGCACATCGGTCCATTTCATGGCTGCACGCTCCTCGTTGGGCTTAGTGGTTTTCCTTCGCGTGATTGATCGAGTACCGCGGAATCTCGACCACCAGATCGTCGTTCTCCGGCACGAGCGCCTGGCAGGACAGCCGCGAGGTCGGCTCCAGACCCCACGCCTTGTCGAGCAGATCGTCCTCGGCTTCCTCGGACGGCTCGAGCGCATTGAAGCCTTCGCGCACGATCACGTGACAGGTCGTGCATGCGCACGACTTCTCGCAGGCATGCTCGATCTCGATGCCGTGTTCGAGCAGCGCGTCGCATACGCTTTCGCCCGGCTTCGCTTCGATCACCGCGCCCTCCGGGCACAGTTCGACATGGGGCAGCACCACGATTTGAGGCATTGTGAATTCCGTATCCAATAACATTCGTATCGAGCGCAGTGCCCCGTCCTCGACGGCGGCCTGAGCCCATTCTACTGGCGCCGCGCGGTTTCCTGCATCGGGAAAGCACGCAGACGCCGCGGCGCGGGAATCGTCCACGCGCCGCTTTTATTCCGCTTCTCTCGCGGTTCTCGCGTGACGCGTCAGCCGATCTCGTCGAGGCGCTTGCCGGCCAGCGCGCGCTTGATGCCCTTGTCCATGCGGCGCGCGGCGAACTCGTCGGTGCCTTCGGAGAGCGCCTTCGTCGCCGTCTCGATGACGTCGGTGTCGTCGCCGGTTGCAACGTTGCGCAGCGCGTCCATGAGCGCGTCGAGTGCCTTGCGCTCATCGGCATCGAGCAGCTCGCCATCGGCAGCGAGCGCCGCCAGGGTCGCTTCAAGGATGCGTTCGGCTTCCACCTGCGCCTCGCGCAGCGCGCGGGCGCGCATGTCCACCTCTGCCGTCTTGAAGCTGTCTTCGAGCATCTTCGCGATTTCGTCGTCGGCGAGACCGTAGGACGGTTTCACCACAACCGACGCTTCCACGCCCGAATGCTGTTCGCGCGCGAACACGGAGAGCAGGCCGTCCGCGTCCACCTGGTAGGTCACGCGAATGCGCGCGGCACCTGCCACCATCGGCGGGATGCCGCGCAACTCGAAGCGGGCGAGCGAGCGGCAGTCGGAGACGAGCTCGCGCTCGCCCTGAACGACGTGGATCGCCATGGCCGTCTGGCCATCCTTGAACGTCGTGAAGTCCTGCGCGCGCGCGACAGGAATGGTCGAGTTGCGCGGGATGATCTTCTCGACGAGGCCCCCCATCGTCTCGACGCCGAGCGAAAGCGGAATCACGTCGAGCAGGAGCCAATCGTCTTCGCCGCCGCGGTTGCCCGCGAGCAGGTCGGCCTGGATCGCCGCGCCGAGCGCCACCACCTGGTCCGGGTCCAGGTTCGTGAGCGGCGCCTGGCCGAAATGCTGCTCGACGGCGCGGCGGATCACGGGCATACGCGTCGCGCCGCCCACCAGCACCACCCCCTTCACGTCCTTCGGCGCGACCTTCGCGTCGCGCAGGGCCCGCTTCGTCGGCGTGAGCGTGCGTTGCACGAGTGCCTGCGTCAGCGCTTCGAAACGCGCTTCGTCGATCGTCAGCGCGATCGCCTTGCCGCTCGACAACGTCACGTCGATGCGCGCCTCGGGCGCCGACGACAGGGCTTCCTTCGCCTCGCGCGCGTGGTCGAGCAAGAGGCGCACGTCTTCGGGCGCGAGCGCCGCGCGCTCGACGCCGCTTTGCGCGAGTACGTAGTCGAAGAGCGCGTGGTCGAAGTCGTCGCCGCCAAGCGCCGAATCGCCGCCGGCCGCGAGCACTTCGAACACGCCCTTCGTGAGCTTGAGGATCGACAGGTCGAACGTACCGCCGCCGAGGTCGTACACGGCGTAGAGACCTTCGGCGCCGTTATCCAGGCCATAGGCAATGGCCGCCGCCGTCGGCTCGTTCAGGAGGCGCAGCACGTTCAGGCCCGCGAGACGCGCGGCATCCTTGGTCGCCTGGCGCTGCGCTTCGTCGAAGTACGCGGGCACCGTGATGACCGCACCGACGAGTTCGTCGCCGAGCGTATCTTCCGCGCGCTGGCGCAGCGTCGCGAGAATTTCCGCCGAGACTTCGACGGGACTCTTCACGCCGTCCACGGTCTGGATCTGCACCATGCCCGGCGCGTCGACGAATTCGTACGGCGCGTTCGCGGCGCCTTCGACATCGGCCTTGCCGCGTCCCATGAACCGTTTGACGGAGACGATCGTGTTGCGTGGGTCGGTCGCCGCCTCGGCCTTCGCGGTGCGGCCGATACGGCGCCCGCCATTCGCGAGATAGCGCACGACGGACGGCAGCAGCACGTGGCCTGCTTCGTCGGGCAGCACGTCGGGCACGCCGCTGCGCACCGCGGCGACCAGCGAGTTCGTCGTGCCGAGGTCGATGCCGACCGCGAGCCGCCGTTGATGCGGCGCCGGCGCCATGCCGGGTTCGGAGATTTGCAGTAGTGCCATCTGTGTGATCTGTGTGATCTTGCCCGGGCCTTTCGGCCCGTGTCTCTTCAATCCGTTCAGGCTCACGCCCTGCCCGCTCCGCGGGCTGGCGCGAACCCCCTTCAGTCTTCCAGACGCTCGATCTGCGCGTCGATCTCGCTCGCCACGCGCTCGATGAACATCAGTTGACGCACCGCCTCGGCGGCCGCCTGGTTCGAACCGCTGCCGATCAGCGCCGCGAGCTTCGCGAGCCGGGTACGCTCGTCGTCGCGCAACTCGCCCGCGAGCGCGTCGAGCGCATCGACGTTCTTCGCGCCAACGGCATCTTCGATCGCCTCGCGCCATTCCATCTGCTGCATCAGGAACGCAGGCTCCATCGCCGTGTTGCTCTCCGCGCCGACGTCGATCCCGCGCAGATGCAGCATGTACTTCGCACGCCTGAGCGGGTCGCGCAGCGTCTGGTACGCCTCGTTCGCGCGCGTGGCCCACTGCATCGCGACGCGCTTTTGCGCATCGCCGGCCGCGGCGAAACGGTCGGGGTGCACCTGCGCCTGTACCGTGCGGTAGGCATGGTCGAGCGCGTCGGCGTCGACTTCGAACTGCTCGGGCAGACCGAAGAGAATGAAATGGCTATCGGAGAGCGAAGAAAGCGAGGTCATCGCGAGGTCATCGAATTGTGTGCCGCATCCATCAAAAGTCAAAAAGGCGGCACAGGCCGCCTTTACACCTACATCGCGCGGGCTCAGACGCGGAACGACTCGCCGCAGCCGCACTCGTCCTTCACGTTCGGATTGTTGAACCTGAAGCCTTCGTTGAGCCCCTCGCGCACGAAATCGAGCTGCGTGCCGTCGATATAGGCGAGGCTCTTCGGATCGACGATGACCTTCACGCCATGGCTTTCGAAGACGTTGTCTTCGGCTGCGAGTTCGTCCACGTACTCGAGCTTGTAGGCGAGCCCCGAGCAGCCCGTCGTGCGCACGCCAAGACGCAGACCCACGCCCTTGCCGCGCCGGGTCAGGTACTTCTGCACGTGCTGTGCCGCTTTTTCCGTCAACGTAATTGCCATAGCGTTTTCGTCACGCCGCAGCGCAACCCTGCCTGCATTCAAAGTCGTTAATCCCGCAGCGCGCGGCTTTAGCCGAACGCTGCGCTCCTGCCTCGCCCGCTGACCCGCTCAGGCCTCGGCCTTCGCGTCCGTCGTATGACGCTGACGGTAATCGGCCACGGCTGCCTTGATCGCGTCTTCCGCGAGTATCGAGCAGTGGATCTTCACCGGCGGGAGCGCGAGCTCTTCCGCGATCTGCGTGTTCTTGATGGAGAGCGCCTGATCGAGCGTCTTGCCCTTCACCCACTCGGTCACGAGCGAGCTCGACGCGATCGCCGAACCGCAGCCGTAGGTCTTGAACTTCGCGTCTTCGATCACGCCGTCCGCACCCACGCGGATCTGCAGCTTCATCACGTCGCCGCAGGCCGGCGCGCCGACCATGCCCGTGCCCACCGTGTCGTCGTCCTTCGAGAACGAGCCGACGTTGCGCGGGTTTTCGTAGTGGTCCAGAACCTTTTCGCTATATGCCATGATCACACTCCTTCAATTCGTTGGCCGCGCTGCATTTCAGTTGCGCTGCGGCCGGGTCGTTGTTCGGCGCTGCGCTGTCTTAGTGCGCGGCCCACTGGATGGTCGAGAGATCGATGCCGTCCTTGTGCATTTCCCACAGCGGCGACAGTTCGCGCAGCTTGGCGATCTTCGACTTCAACAGGTTGATGACGTAGTCCACGTCCTGCTCAGTCGTGAAGCGGCCCACCGTGAAGCGGATCGAGCTGTGCGCCAGCTCGTCGTTGCGGCCGAGCGCGCGCAGCACGTACGACGGTTCCAGCGAAGCCGACGTGCACGCCGAACCCGACGACACCGCAACGTCCTTCACCGCCATGATCAGCGACTCGCCTTCGACGAAGTTGAAGCTGATGTTCAGGTTGTGCGGGACACGCTGCTCCATGTCGCCGTTCACATAGGTCTCTTCGATCTCCGAAAGACCGCGCAGCAGCTTGTCGCGCAGCATGCGCACGCGCTCGTTCTCGGTCGCCATTTCTTCGCGCGCGATACGGAACGCTTCGCCCATGCCCACGATCTGGTGCGTGGCGAGCGTGCCCGAGCGCATGCCGCGCTCGTGACCGCCGCCGTGCATCTGCGCTTCGATGCGCACGCGCGGCTTGCGGCGCACGTACAGCGCGCCGATGCCCTTCGGGCCGTAGGTCTTGTGCGCCGAGAACGACATCAGGTCGACCTTGAGCTTTTGCAGGTCGATGGGCGCCTTGCCTGTGGACTGCGCAGCATCCACGTGGAAGATGATGCCCTTCTCGCGGCAGATCTCGCCGATCGCCTCGATATCCTGGATCACGCCGATCTCGTTGTTCACGTGCATGACGGAAACGAGGATCGTGTCGGGACGGATCGCGGCCTTGAAGGCGTCGAGGTCGATCAGGCCATCGTCCTTGACGTCCAGATACGTGACTTCGTAGCCTTCGCGCTCGAGTTCGCGGGTGGTGTCGAGCACGGCCTTGTGCTCGGTCTTCACCGTGATGATGTGCTTGCCCTTGCTCTTGTAGAAGTGCGCGGCACCCTTGATCGCGAGGTTGTCCGATTCGGTGGCGCCGGAGGTCCAGATGATTTCGCGCGGATCGGCGTTGACGAGCGCGGCGACGTTCTCGCGCGCTTCCTCGACGGCGCGTTCCGCATCCCAGCCGTAGGCGTGGCTGCGCGACGCCGGATTGCCGAACTGCTCGCGCAGGTACGGAATCATCTTGTCCACCACGCGCGGGTCCACAGGCGTCGTCGCGCTGTAGTCCATGTAGATGGGCAGGTGGGGAATGTCGTTATTCATCTATCGCTCCGGGGAATCTGTCTGCTGCTCTGTGTATTGCGCTGGCCGTGGTCCGGGATCGCGGGGATCAGGAGCCGGCCATGTTGAATATGGAGTTGGGCCCAAGCGGGACCGTGCGCACCGGCTCGACGACCGGCGTTTCCGTGCGGCGGTCGCGCAGGACCGTGGACGCGGCGCCTTCGCGGGCGCGCTGCTTGTCCACGAGATCCTTGAGGGACACCGAATCGAGGTACTCCACCATCTTCTGGTTCAGCGTGGACCAGAGCTCGTGCGTCATGCAATGGCCGTCGTGCTGCTTGGTGCCCTCGCAGGCGCCCTTGCCGCCGCACTGGGTGGCGTCGAGCGGCTCGTCCACGGCGATGATGATGTCGGCAACGGTGACATCCTCCGCGCGGCGCGCGAGGTTGTACCCGCCGCCCGGCCCGCGGACCGATTCGACGATTTCATGACGGCGGAGCTTGCCGAACAGCTGTTCGAGGTACGACAGCGAGATGTGCTGGCGCTGACTGATACCCGCAAGCGTCACCGGGCCCTGCTCCTGGCGCAGGGCCAGGTCGATCATCGCCGTGACGGCGAAACGGCCTTTCGTGGTGAGTCTCATGATGTAGGGGAACCGCAATTCTCGACAATTTTCGTCAAGTATAAATACATGACTAGTTTAGTCAAGTATCCGCGCCGCCATCTGGGTTATTAGGCATGTTGCGAAAAGCCCCATGCAGCCCACAGCAGCCAAACGGCGCAAACCGTGAATCGTGGTTTGCGCCGGCCATTGTGCTACTCGGCGAGGCGGGTACGCAGCGCCGCCAGCAAGCCCTCGCAGGCCGTCTCGCACTGATCGAGAACCGTTTCGAAGCCCGCCTCGCCGCCGAAATAAGGGTCGGCGACGATGCGCGTGTCCAACTGCGGCGCGAACTCCATCAGAAGACGGATCTTGTCGCGCGCCGCGGGCGGCGCCACTTTCTGCAGCGCCGTGATGTTCGCGTCGTCCATCGCGACAACGAAGTCGAAGCGCTCGAAATCGCCGGCGCCGATCTGGCGGGCGCGCAACGGCGCGAGATCATAACCGCGGCGATGGCCGGCGCGCTGGGCCCGCTCGTCCGGCGCCTCGCCCAGATGCCAGTCGCCCGTGCCCGCCGAATCGACGTCGATGCGCCCATCCAGCCCCGCCTGCCCGACCATGTGCCGCATCACGGCCTCGGCCGTGGGCGAGCGGCAAATGTTGCCGAGGCAGACAAAGCAGACGGAAACCTTGTTCATCGAATCGACAGTCCTGAGCGGCGAGCCAAACTGTTAATTATACAAAGCCGGGCGCTCAGATGGCACGTACCGGCGGCAGCGCCTCGCCGGCGCCGATCGCTTTGACGGGGGCTTTGACGGGCGCCGGGCCCTCGCTGCCAACGAGGCCGTACGACACGGCACGCGCCAGTTCGGCGCTCAGCTGGTCGGCTGCGAGCGGCATTTGCTGCTGCGTCGTATTCCATGCATGCGCCCATGCGATAGCCGCGCAGGGCACGATCAGCGCCAGCGGCCAGTACACCGATATTTTCTTTTTCATGATGCGGACTCTCTCGACTAGAGGGCGATCAGTGCGGGACGCACTATCGCCAGTCGAAATGATATAGACATCCGCAATCAGGAAAAACCCGGCAACGCCGAACACACTGTTGCCGCAAGTTAAACAGTGGACGAGTTCGATTCGGCAGCGAGTCAGCCCGCGGTCTGCCGGCGCGTCGCATCGAGATGCGTACGCTGGGCCGCGTAGAGTTCGCGGAAGGTACGCCCGACCGGTGCGGGCATGTCGCGGCCCTCGGTCCAGCCCCGCGCCAGCGGCAGCTTGCGGATGAGCCGCGCCTGCCCGCCCAGACGCTCCAGCACGCGTACGCCCAGCTTCGTCAGCGTGGCGTAGGCGCCCGGGTGCAGCGCGAACCAGCCCCACACCGCGAGCGCGGCCCGCTCGCGCCACGGACGCAGATGGCGTTCGGTCTGTTTCTCGCGCAGCTTGCGCAGCAGGTCGGACAGCGGGATGCCCACCGGGCAGACGCTATTGCACTCGCCGCAGAGCGTGGCCGCCTGCGGGAGGTCGAGCGCCTTCTCGAGGCCCACATAGCTCGGCGTCAGCACGGAGCCCATCGGCCCCGGATACACCCAGCCGTAGGCGTGGCCGCCCACCTTCTGATAGACGGGGCAATGGTTCATGCATGCCCCGCAGCGAATACAGCGCAGCATCTCCTGGAACTCGCCGCCGATGAGCCCCGTGCGGCCGCCGTCCACGAGCACGACGTACATGTGCTCGGGTCCGTCAATGTCGTCCTTGCCGCGCGGACCCGTGAGCACCGAAAAGTAGTTCGAAGTGGCCTGCCCTGTCGCCGAGCGCGGCAAGAGGCGCATGGCCGTCGCGAGATCCTCGAGCGTGGGCAGCACCTTTTCGATGCCGGTCACCGCCACATGCACGCGCGGCATCACCGTGCACATGCCCTCGTTGCCCTCGTTCGTCACCAGCACGACCGAACCGGTTTCCGCCACGAGGAAGTTGCCGCCCGTCACCCCCATGTCCGCCGAAAGGAAATGCGGGCGCAGCATTTCGCGCGCTTCGCGCGTCATGTCGGGAATCTCGGTCAGGCGCGGCCGGTGATGCGTCTTCGCGAAGAGATCGGCGATCTCGTCCTTGTCCTTGTGGACGACGGGCGCAATGATGTGGCTCGGCGGCTCGTTGCCGTTGATCTGCAGGATGTACTCGCCGAGATCGGTCTCGACCGACTGCACGCCCATCCCTTCGAGCACCGTGTTCAGCTGCATCTCCTCGGAAACCATCGACTTCGTCTTGATGACCTTGCGCACGTCGTGCTTGCGCGCAATGTCGGCGACCAGCTTGGCCGCGTCGCGCGCCGTTTCCGCGTAGAGCACCGTCACGCCGCGGCGCGTGGCCTCGGTTTCGAACTGCTCCAGCCAGACATCGAGGTTGTCCAGCGCGCGGTTGCGGCGCGCCTTGAGGGCGGCGCGCGTAGCCGGGAAGTCGATCGCGGTCATCGCCTCGGCACGCGCCGAAACGAACTTCGTCGAGAGCTTCGTAAGGTTCTGCTGGAGGCGCTGATCGGCCAGTTTCTGGCCGGCGCGCGCCTTGAACTGCATCGACTGGACTTGCATGGCTGCGGGATCCTGGGGCGAAGGGCTGCTGAACGAAGGGGACGAAAGGGGCAAGGCGGCCGAACAGAGAAGACGGCCGTGCGTCAAACGTCGCCGGCCAGCACCTGGGCCACGTGCAGCACGCGCGTGGCGGTGTCGCCGGTGCGGCGCAGGCGCCCTTCGATGTTGAGCATGCAGCCGAGGTCGCCCAGCACCACGGCGCCGGTGCCGCTCGCGCGCACGTTCGCGCATTTCTCGTCGGCGATCGCAGTGGAGATCGCGCCGTACTTCACCGCGAACGTGCCGCCAAAGCCGCAGCAGTGCTCGCAGTCCTTCATCTCGCGCACCTCGACGCCGCGCTGCGCGAGCAGCGTGCGCGGCTGCGACTTGACGCCGAGTTCGCGCAGACCCGAGCAGGAGTCGTGATAGGCAACCGGTCCGCGGAATTCGCCAGGCGGCAGCGACACCTTCGCGACGTTGACGAGGAAGTCGGTGAGTTCGTAGACGCGCTCGCGCAAAAGGCCGTAGCGCCGCATCAGTTCGGGGTCGTCGCGGAACAGGTCGCCGTAATGCGCGCGGATCATGCCGCCGCACGAGCCCGAGGGCACCACCACGTAGTCGTACTGCTCGAACTCGCGCAGCGTCTTTTCGGCAAGGTCGCGCGCGAGCCGGCGCTCGCCCGAGTTATACGCGGGCTGCCCGCAGCAGGTCTGCGCGGGCGGCACATGCACCTCGTAGCCCGCCTGCTCCAGCAGCTTGATCGCCGAAAACCCGATTTCGGGGCGCATCGTGTCGATGAGGCAGGTCACGAACAAACCGACTCGCATGGGGACTCCTCTGAAAAACGTCCCCGATTATCCGATGTTTCCGGACAAGCACCAACGCATCGTCTACCCGCCCCGGCGATGGTGCAGCGCGGCGCCCATCCCGCCAGCCGCTTACTTTTTTCACGATACGAGATACAATGCGCTCACCGCCTTACGCGTCAAGCAAATCTGAACCATGAGCGAAAGTGGAAGCACGCCGGATCCGAAGACCTCGATTCAGGTCATCGAGCGCATGATGCGCCTGCTGGACGCGCTAGCCGCGCACAGCGACCCCGTCAGCCTCAAGGAGCTGGCCCAGCGCACCGAACTCCATCCGTCCACGGCGCACCGCATTCTGAACGACATGGTGAGCTGCCGGCTTGTCGACCGTTCCGACCCGGGCACCTACCGGCTCGGCATGCGTCTGCTGGAACTGGGCAATCTCGTGAAGGCGCGCCTTTCGGTGCGCGATGCCGCGCTCACGCCCATGCGCGAGCTGCACCGGCTCACCGGACAGACCGTGAACCTCTCGGTGCGCCAGGGCGACGAAATCGTCTATATCGAACGCGCCTACTCCGAGCGCTCGGGCATGCAGGTGGTCCGCGCGATCGGCGGCCGGGCGCCGCTGCACCTCACTTCGGTCGGCAAGCTTTTTCTCGCCGCCGACGAAGCGAACCGCGTGCGCGCGTATGCCACACGCACGGGCCTCTCGGGCCACACGCGCAACAGCATCACCGATCTCACCCGCCTCGAGCGCGAACTCACGCACGTGCGCCAGCAGTCCTGCGCGCGCGATAATGAGGAACTGGAGTTGGGGGTGCGCTGCATCGCCGCCGGCATCTACGACGACACGGGCAAGCTGGTCGCCGGGCTCTCGCTTTCCGCGCCGGCCGACCGCCTGCAGGATTCCTGGCTCGGCCAGCTAAGCAAGACGGCGCTCGTGATCTCGGAGTCGCTGGGCTACCATTCGCAGCCCGCCGAAGGCAGTGCGCAGCCGGCCTGAACGCCCCGCTGCTTTCACGCCTAAACGACAACGCCCCGCAACTGCGGGGCGTTTTGCATCGGCGTACCGCCAGGCTGGGACCGTTCGATCAGGTCCCCGCGCCGCCCGCGTCCGCGCTCGTGATACGCGGCTGCTGATCGGCACCGCCGTTGTCGAGCCACGCGCGCACGCGCGTCGCGTCGGCAAAGCGCGAGTACTTGCCGCTCGAATCGAGCAGCACGATGATGACCGGACGGTCGTGGATGGTTGCCTGCATCACGAGGCATTCGCCCGCTTCGTTGATGAAGCCGGTCTTCTGCAGACCGATGTCCCACGACGGGTTGCGGACCAGCGCGTTCGTGCTGTTGTAAGCGATGTTGCGCTTGCCGGTGAACACCGTATAGCTGTGATCGGTCGAGAACTGGCGGATCAGCGGGTACTGATAGGCCGCATTGACCATCTTCACGAGGTCACGCGCGCTCGACACGTTCTGGCTCGAGAGACCCGTCGAATTCTCGAAGTGCGTGTCGGTCATGCCGAGTTGCTTCGCCTTCGCATTCATCGCCGCGATGAATGCCGGACGGCCGCCCGGGTAGTAGCGCGAGAGCGCCGCGGCAGCGCGGTTCTCGGAGGCCATCAGCGCGATATGCAGCATGTCTTCGCGCGAGAGCACCGAGCCCACGGAGAGACGCGAGCCCGTGTTCTTCTCGTAGTCGCGGTCTTCGTCGGTGACTTCGATCGACTCCGTGAGCGGCGCCTTCGAGTCGAGGACGACCATCGCGGTCATCAGCTTCGAGATCGAGGCGATCGGCACGACGGCATGCGAATTCTTGTCGAACAGCGGTTCGAGGGTGTTCTGATCGACGACGAAGGCGACGCTCGAGCGCAGCATCAGCGCGTCCGGCGTGTCGTGCAGGCCGAAGGCCTGGCCCACGGTCGGCTGACGCGGCTCATACGCGACGCGCACGGCGTGATGGCGGCCGTTCATCGTGTAGTTGACGCGCCGCTTCCTCACGACGGGACGGGCGTCGTCGTTGGCCGCGACGGTGCGGGTCGCCTTCGACGATTTCTGCGAAGCCTTGGCCGGTGCGCTCGCAGGCTTGACGACCTTTTTGCCTGCTTTTTTGGACTTCGCCTTGGCCGGCGCGGTCGAAGCGGTCGGCGCGGCGTCTTGCTCTGCAGCAAAAGCGCTGGAGGGTAAGGCAATCGTCGCACTGATGGCTACGGAGACAGCCACCGACAGCGCGGTGCTGACCATGGCACCGTGCATCAGTTTGAACGACAGGAGCTTGTCGGATTTCATTGGTGTTCTGGATGAAGCGGCGGGATCGTTCGCCAAGTGTAGTAAAACAACGAAAATTTCGCAAATTTAAGCACTTATCAACGCACATTAAACCGAAGTCTAACTTTCGATTAAGTTCGTCGATAATATGCACGTTTCCGATAGAGCGAGACCATCGAAGCATCCGCCCTCGCGTGGCCGACAAGGCGGCAACCGCGTTTGCACGGAGATTACGGCCCGAGTCCGGTCAAACTTGAATAGGGATATGCCGGAGGGAATGATCGCGAACGGAACGCGCATTCGACTGCAGTCAGTCTTTAACGTTCCCAGGGAGGTTCTGGTGGACCAACCTGGATCATTCTTGCGCAGATATCTACCCACTCCTACAGGAGTGTGAGATGCCACGATCCGAATCTTGCCATATGCGGACTGGATTTGCCGCCCCCCGCCCCGCGTGGGTCGCCGCTACCCTCCGATACGGCGACGCGGACGCCACCGCAGGTGCGACGTTACGTCCCTAATCAGCGCGCATAAGCACCTGTTTAATAACAATTTATCGACATTGTGCGACGCACAATCAGGGCTTGACTTTCCGCCAAGCCATCCTAAAATCGATGTCAATGCTGCGACGCACAAACGTCCGGCAGATCACCCTGAGTCTCGCCACCTATTTATACGGACCGCATCAGACGGTCCGTCATCCTACCAGGAGCGTAAACATGAGTCTGCTGACCCCTGAGCAATTCGCCGCAGCCCAGAAAGCCAATCTCGAAACCCTCTTCGGTCTCACCGGCAAGGCATTCGAGGGTGTGGAAAAGCTCGTCGAATTGAACCTTCAGGCCGTCCGCTCGAATCTGGCGGAATCGCAGGAACAGGCCCAGCGCGCGCTGTCCGTGAAGGACGCGCAGGAACTGCTGGCGCTGCAAGCGAGCTTTGCCCAGCCGCTCGCCGAAAAGCTGCTGTCGTACGGCCGCCACGTGTATGAAATCACGTCGGCCACGCAAGCCGAGTTCGCGAAGGTTGCCGAAGCGCACTACGAAGAGCAGAACCGCAAGGTGCAGTCGCTCGTCGACAACGTCGCCAAGAACGCGCCGGCCGGTTCGGAAACGGCCGTTGCCGTGCTCAAGTCGGCCATCAACGCCGCGAACACGACCTACGAAACGGTGCAAAAGGCCACGAAGCAAGCCGTCGAAATGGCGGAAAGCAACTTCAACGCGGCTACGGCTGCCGCAAGCAAGGCTGCCGCGCAAGCTTCGCGCTCGTCGGCTGCCGCCGCTTCGGCCAAGAAGGCGGTCTGAACGCCCAGTAACGATTGCAGGTGCGCGCTTGGCGTGACGCGTACCTGATTGCCGGATCCGACGCTCGGGCGTGCCCCCGCGGGCACGCCACTCGCCCGGTTGCTTCGACCGGGATTTTTTACGCTCCGGCGCCTCTCGCAGTCTCCAACGAAAAACGGCGCACCCCTCGCGGGGTGCGCCGTTTGCTTTCACGCAAAGAATCGCGCGAAAAGCGCGCCGCTTACTTCTTCTTTTGCGGCGGCAGATCCGTACACACGCCTTCGTACAGTTCGGCAGCCATGCCGATCGATTCGCCGAGCGTCGGGTGCGGGTGGATCGTCTTGCCGATGTCGGTCGCGTCCGCGCCCATCTCGACGGCGAGACACACTTCGCTGATGAGATCGCCCGCATTCAGGCCGACGATGCCGCCACCGATCACGCGATGCGTCTCTTCGTCGAAGAGCAGCTTCGTGAAGCCCTCGTCGCGGCCGTTGGCGATCGCGCGGCCCGAAGCGGCCCACGGGAACACCGCCTTGCCGTACTTGATGCCTTCGGCCTTGCACTGGTCTTCGGTCTTGCCGGCCCACGCCACTTCCGGGTCGGTGTAGGCCACCGACGGAATCTGCAGCGCGTCGAAGTACGCCTTCTCGCCGTGCGCCGCTTCGGCCGCCACGTGGGCTTCATGCACGGCCTTGTGCGCGAGCATCGGCTGGCCGACGATGTCGCCGATCGCGAAGATGTGCGGCACGTTGGTGCGCAACTGCTTGTCGACGTCGATGAAGCCGCGATCCGTCACCGCGACGCCAGCCTTGTCCGCGCCGATCTTCTTGCCGTTGGGCGAGCGGCCCACGGCAACCAGCACGAGGTCGTAGCGCTGCGGCTCGGCCGGCGCCTTCTCGCCTTCGAACGTGACGTAGATGCCGTCTTCCTTCGCCTCGGCCTTCGTGGTCTTCGTCTTGAGCATGACGTTCGCGAAGCGCTTCGCGTTGTACTTCTCCCAGACCTTCACGAGATCGCGGTCCGCGCCGGCCATCAGGCCGTCGAGCATTTCCACGATGTCGATCTGCGCACCCAGCGTCGCGTAGACCGTCGCCATTTCGAGACCGATGATGCCGCCGCCGATCACGAGCATCTTCTGCGGAATCTGGCGCAGTTCGAGCGCGCCCGTCGAATCGACCACGCGCGGATCTTCCGGCATGAACGGCAGCTTCACGGCCTGCGAACCGGCCGCGATGATCGCCTGCCTGAACTTGACGACCTTCTTGCCGCTCTCGCCCACCACTTCCATGTGATGAGGATCGACGAACGTGCCGACGCCCGTCACGACTTCCACCTTGCGTGCCTTCGCCATGCCGGCGAGACCGCCCGTCAGCTTCTTGACGACGCCCGACTTGAAGTCGCGCAGCTTGTCGAGGTCGATCTGCGGCTTGCCGAACGTGATGCCGTGCGAGCCGAGTGCCTCGGCTTCGTCGATCACGAGCGCCGTGTGCAGCAGCGCCTTCGACGGAATGCAGCCCACGTTCAGGCAGACGCCGCCGAGCGTGGAGTAACGCTCGACCAGCACGGTCTTCATGCCGAGGTCGGCGGAGCGGAACGCGGCCGAGTAGCCGCCGGGGCCAGCGCCGAGCACGAGCATGTCGCATTCGACATCGGCGGCGCCGCTGTAGCTGCCGGCCTGCGGCGCGGGCGCCGCGGCTTTCGGAGCCTCGGCAGCCTTCGGCGCCTCCGCCGCCTTGGGCGCTTCGGCCTTCGGAGCCGGCGCAGCCGCCCCTTCGGAGGCCTCGACCAGCGCGATCACGGTGCCCTGCGAAGCCTTGTCGCCCGGCTTGATCTTCACTTCCTTGACGGTGCCCGCGACATCGCTCGGCACTTCCATCGTGGCCTTGTCCGATTCGAGCGAGAGCAGCGTCTGCTCTTTCTCGATGACGTCGCCCGCCTTGATGTTGACTTCGATGACGTCGATGTCCTTGAAGTCGCCGATGTCCGGCACTTTCACTTCGACGAGACTCATGGTGTCCCCTGAGAGATAACCGGCTGCGCCCGCCGCGGCGCGCACGCAGGAAACGCGTGCCGCGCGGCGGCGCAAGCCGGTCGATGAAGCGGTTTTACAGAATCACGCGGCGGAAATCGCCGAGGATCGAGCCGAGGTACGCGTTGAAGCGCGCGGCAGCCGCGCCGTCGATCACGCGATGGTCGTACGAGAGCGACAGCGGCAGCGTGAGGCGCGGCACGAACTGCTTGCCGTCCCACACGGGCTTCATCGCGCTCTTCGACAGGCCGAGGATCGCCACTTCCGGCGCGTTGATGATCGGCGTGAAGTGCGTGCCGCCGATGCCGCCGAGCGACGAGATCGAGAAGCAGCCGCCTTGCATCTGGTCCGGCTTGAGTTTGCCGTCGCGCGCGAGCTTCGAGAGCTCGGCCATTTCCTTCGCGATGTCGACGAGACCCTTCTTGTCCGCGTCGCGGATCACCGGAACGACGAGGCCGTTGGGCGTGTCGGCTGCAAAACCGATATGGTAGTACTGCTTGAAGACGAGATTGTCACCGTCGAGGCTCGCGTTGAAGGTCGGGAACTTCTTCAGCGCCGCGACGCAGGCCTTGATGACGAACGCGAGCATCGTGAACTTCACGCCCGCCTTCTCGTTTTCCTTGTTCAACTGCACGCGCAGCGCTTCGAGGTCGGTGATGTCCGCTTCGTCGTTGTTCGTGACGTGCGGGATCATGACCCAGTTGCGGTGCAGATTCGCGCCGGAAATCTTCTTGATGCGCGACAGCGGCTGCGTATCGATCGGGCCGAACTTCGTGAAGTCGACCTTCGGCCACGGCAGCAGGTTCAGCCCCGCGCCCGCGCCGCCGGCCGGTGCCGCCGCGGCAGCCGGCGCCGCCAGCGCGCCCGTCATCACGCCCTTCACGAACGCCGTAATGTCGTCCTGGGTAATGCGGCCCTTCGGACCCGTACCCGCGACGCGCGCCACGTCGACGCCCAGCTCGCGCGCGAACTTGCGCACCGAAGGCGAAGCGTGGCTCGAACGGCGTGCGCCGCCTTCGCCGGCCTGAATGCTCGGCGCCTGCGCGAGCGCGGACGGAACCGCCGGCGCGGCCTTGGCCGGTGCGGCAGAGGCAGGCGCATCCGACGGCACTTCGACCGGGGCCTTCTGCGCGGGTGCCGCGGCCGCAGCGGCGGCGCCTTCGGCTTCGATCACGAAGATCTCGGTGCCTTCGGAAACCGCATCGCCCACCTTGACCTTCACTTCCTTCACCACACCGGCCACCGGGCTCGGCACGTCCATGGTCGCCTTGTCGGATTCGAGCGTGACGAGCGACTGCTCCTTCTCCACCCGGTCGCCCACCTTCACGGCAACTTCGATCACCGGCACGTCCTTGTAGTCGCCGATGTCGGGGACCTTCACGCTTTGCGCGCCGCCGCCGCTCGCCGCCGGGGCGGCCTGGGGAGCGGCCTGCGGGGCCGGTGCAGCAGCCGGCGCGGGCGCGGCAGCCGGAGCCGCAGCAGCGCCCGCGCCATCCAGCACGAGCACGAGCGAACCTTCCGACACGTTGTCGCCCACTTTGACCTTCACTTCCTTCACCGTGCCCGAGGCCGGGCTCGGCACGTCCATCGTCGCCTTGTCCGACTCCAGCGTGATGAGGGACTGCTCTTTTTCGACGGTATCGCCCGCCTTCACCAGCACCTCGATCACAGGAATGTCCTTGTAATCGCCGATGTCCGGCACTTTGACTTCGATCGCTTGACTCATTGTTAGTGTCTCCGGGGCCGCATAAGAACGCCTCCCCGCTTCGGGGAGGCGCGCTTGCCATGCACAGGGGGTGATGCGTTAGACGGTCATCGGGTTGGGTTTGGACGGATCGAGGTTGTATTTGGCGATGGCATCGCCCACGACCTTGCGCTCGATCTTGCCTTCGTCCGCGAGCGCGTTGAGCGCTGCGACCGTGGTCCAGTAGCGATCGACTTCGAAGAAGTGACGCAGCTTTTCACGCGTGTCCGAACGGCCGAAGCCGTCGGTGCCGAGCACCACGAACTTGCGCGGAACGAGACCGCGAATCTGGTCGACCAGCGCGCGCACATAGTCGGTGGACGCGATGATCGGGCCTTGCGTGTTCTTGAGCAGCTTCTCGACGTGCGATTCGCGGCGCGGCTCGCTCGGGTGCAGCAGGTTCCAGCGCTCGACTTCGTGGCCTTCGCGGGCCAGTTCCGTGAAGCTCGGCACGCTCCAGAGGTCGGCCTCGACGCCCCAGTCGTTCTTCAGCAGGTCGGCGGCGGCGATCACTTCGTTGAAGATCGTGCCCGCGCCCAGCAGTTGCACGCGCGGCGCCTTGGCGTTGTCCGCGCCCTTGCGGAACGCGTACATGCCCTTGATGATGTCGGCCGCCACATGCTCGCCCTGCGGAATCGCCGGGTGCTCGTAGTTCTCGTTCATCACCGTGATGTAATAGAACACGTCCTGCTGGTCCTGCACCATGCGGCGCAGACCGTCCTGCATGATCACGGCGAGTTCGTAGCCGAAGGTCGGATCGTAGCTCAGGCAGTTCGGCACCGAAGCGGCCCACAGGAGCGAGTGGCCATCTTCGTGCTGCAGGCCTTCGCCGTTGAGCGTCGTACGGCCCGCCGTGCCGCCCAGCAGGAAGCCGCGCGAACGCATGTCGCCCGCGGCCCACACGAGGTCGCCGATGCGCTGCATGCCGAACATCGAGTAGAAGATGTAGAACGGCACCATGATCTCGCCGTGCGTCGAGTACGACGTCGCGGCCGCGATCCAGTCGCACATGCCGCCGGCTTCGTTGATGCCTTCCTGAAGGATCTGGCCGGTCTGCGATTCCTTGTAGAACATCAGTTGGTCGGAGTCTTCCGGCACGTACTTCTGGCCGTCCTGATTCCAGATGCCGATCTGGCGGAACAGGCCTTCCATGCCGAAGGTACGCGACTCGTCCGGCACGATCGGCACGACGCGCTTGCCGAGCGCCTTGTCCTTCAGCAGGATGTTCAGGATCCGCACGAACGCCATCGTCGTCGAGATCTCGCGGCCTTCGCCCGTGCCCTTGAGCAGCGGCTCGAACGCGTCGAGCGCCGGCACCGGCAGCGACTCGGCCTTCTGGCGGCGAGCCGGCAGGTAACCGCCGAGGTCCATGCGCTTCTGGCGCATGTAGTCGAGTTCCTTCGAGCCTTCCTCGAACGTCAGGTACGGCACGTCGACGATCTGCTCGTCGGTGAGCGGCAGGCGGAACTGGTCGCGGAACTTCTTGAGCTGATCCACCTGCATCTTCTTTTGCTGGTGGGTGATGTTCATGGCCTGGCCGGCTTCGCCCATGCCGTAGCCCTTGATCGTCTTCGCGAGGATGACGGTGGGCTGGCCCTTCGAATTCGAAGCTTCGTGGAACGCCGCGTAGATCTTGTGCGGATCGTGACCGCCGCGGTTCAGGTTCCAGATGTCCTCGTCGGACCAGTCGGCCACCAGCGCCTTCAGTTCCGGCGTGTTGAAGAAGTGTTCGCGAACATATGCGCCCGACTCCGACTTGTAGGTCTGGTACTCGCCGTCCACGACTTCCATCATGCGGCGCATCAGCGCGCCCGACTTGTCGCGCGCGAAGAGCGCATCCCAGCGGCTGCCCCAGAGGACCTTGATGACGTTCCAGCCGGCGCCGCGGAACTCGCTTTCGAGCTCCTGGATGATCTTGCCGTTGCCGCGCACCGGGCCGTCCAGACGCTGCAGGTTGCAGTTGATGACGAACACGAGGTTGTCCAGACGCTCGCGGCCGGCCATGCCGATGGCGCCGAGCGATTCCGGTTCGTCGGTTTCGCCGTCGCCGAGGAACGCCCAGACCTTGCGGCCGTCGGTCTTCGCAATGCCGCGCGCCTGCAGGTACTTCATGAAGCGTGCCTGGTAGATCGCCATGATCGGGCCGAGGCCCATCGAGACGGTCGGGAACTGCCAGAAGTCCGGCATCAGCCACGGGTGCGGATACGACGAGATGCCCTCGCCGCCCACTTCCTGGCGGAAGTTGTCGAGCTGGTTTTCCGAGAGGCGACCGAGCAGGAACGCGCGCGAGTAGACACCCGGCGACGAGTGGCCCTGCACGAACACGAGGTCGCCGCCATGCTCGGGCGAAGGCGCGCGCCAGAAATGGTTGTAGCCGACGTCGTAGAGCGTGGCAGCCGAGGCGAACGACGCGATGTGGCCGCCCACGTTGGTGTGCTTGCCCGCGCGCAGCACCATGGCCATGGCGTTCCAGCGCGTGTAGGAGCGGATGCGGTGCTCGATGTCCTGGTCGCCGGGATTCTTCGCCTGGCTGGCGACGGGGATCGTGTTGATGTACGGCGTGTTCGCCGAGAACGGCAGGTGCTCGCCATGCACGCGGGCGAATTCGATCTGCTTTTCGATCAGGTAGTGGGCACGGTTGGGACCGATCGCCGAGATGACGCCGTCCAGCGCTTCAAGCCATTCGGCCGTTTCCTGCGGATCTTCATCCTTGTCGGCGGCTACGTACTTCAGGACTTCGTCGGGTACTGCGGACATGCTCGTCTCCTGATTGGGGGAACGCTGTTGAACGGACCATGCGGGCGACTGTTCGGGACGAGCCAGGTCGACCGCAGCATCTTTCGGGCGATTGTAATGACCCCCTGGGGCCTCGCGCAACAAAATTTTCGAATTGCGAGATTGAATTTTATAATGTGGAAAATTGTTGCGGCGCACGCTGAATCGTTCGCGCCCTTGTGGCGATAACGGTCAGTTTGCGCCCGTTTATCGGCGATTTACTGCTTTTTTCGCGGCAATTCCGTGTCTTACGCTGCGCTACAATCCTTGCCATGTTGACCGAACGGCTTTTCGCACGCTCGGCGCGGCCGCCCGGTACGCCCGGCGACTCGTCGCCGTCCCGCTGGCACCACGGACCCTGGTGGTCCAATTCCTATTTGCTGACGCCGCTCCTGTCGATCCTCGTGTTCCTGATCGTCATGAGCCTGATCCTGTGGAGCCTGAACCGCCGCGAACAGCAGCAGCAGGAAGACACGCTCTACCGCAACGTGGCGTGGGCCCAGCAGCAGATCCGCCTGTCGATGACGGGCGCGCAAGAACAGTTGCAGGCGCTCGCGCGCGATCTCGCCGCCGGCCATACGGACCCGCAGTATTTCCAGACGTCCACCACGGACATCATGCAGGGGCATCCCGAGATCCTCTATCTCAACTGGTACACGAGCGAGCAGGAGCCGCGCTGGCCGGCTACGGCCATGCCCGTGTTCGGCCAGCGCCTCGCCAAGCCCAACGACGAGCAGATGGACGAAGCCGTCAAGGCCGCTTTCACCGAGGCGCGCGACACGCGCCGCCAGGTCTATTCGCCGCTCATTTATGACGATCTCGGCAACGGCTACATCACGCTGCAAACACCGGTATACCGCGATCGGGATTTTCTTGGCTCGATCGCGGCCGTGTTCTCGGTCGAAGGCATCCTGAAGCACGACATCCCGCCCGAACTCTCGGCCAAATACAAGATCTCGATCCTCGACGCGAACGACCGCGAGCTCGCCACCACCTCGACGCGCCCGCGCCTGCCGCGCGACGTCTACTACGACCTGCCGCTCGATCCGCCGGGCCAGGGCGTTTCGGTGCGCGTGTACTCGTATCCGCAGATGACCAACTTCACGAACAATACGCTCGTGTGGCTGGTCGCGGGGCTCTCGTGCTTCGTGCTGTGGAGCCTCTGGAGCCTTTGGAAGCACACGCGCCAGCGCTTCGAGGCGCAGCAGGCGCTCTACGCCGAAGCGTTCTTCCGCCGCGCGATGGAAAACTCGGTGCTGATCGGCATGCGCGTGCTCGACATGCACGGCCGCATCACCCACGTGAATCCCGCGTTCTGCCGCATGACCGGCTGGGACGAAAGCGACCTCGTCGGCAAGAATGCGCCGTTCCCGTACTGGCCCCGCGATGCCTACCCGGAAATGCAGCGCCAGCTCGACATGACGCTGCGCGGCAAGGCGCCCTCCTCGGGATTCGAGCTGCGCGTGCGCCGCAAGGATGCCTCGCAGTTCCATGCGCGCCTTTATGTTTCGCCGCTCATCGACAGCTCGGGCCGCCAGACGGGCTGGATGTCGTCGATGACCGACATCACGGAACCGAGGCGCGCGCGCGAAGAACTCGCCGCCGCGCACGAGCGCTTCACCACGGTGCTGGAAAGCCTCGACGCCGCGGTTTCCGTGCTCGCCGCCGACGAAGCCGAACTGCTGTTTGCGAACCGTTACTACCGGCACCTCTTCGGCATCCGCCCCGACGGCCACCTGGAGCTCGCGGGCGGCGGCGGCTTCGATTCCGCGAACGCCTCGTCCGATTCGATCGACATGGTCGACGCCTTCGCGGGTCTGCCGGCCACCGCGCTCACCGAGAGCACGGCGGACGCGCAGGAGGTCTACGTCGAAAGCATCCAGAAGTGGTTCGAGGTGCGCCGCCAGTACATCCAGTGGGTGGACGGCCACCTCGCGCAGATGCAGATCGCGACCGACATCACGACGCGCAAGCAGGCCCAGGAACTCGCCCGCCAGCAAGACGAGAAGCTGCAGTTCACGAGCCGCCTGATGACGATGGGCGAAATGGCCTCTTCGCTCGCGCACGAGCTGAACCAACCGCTCGCCGCGATCAACAACTATGCCTCGGGCACCGTGGCGCTCGTGAAGTCGGGGCGCGCCGCGCCCGACAACCTGCTGCCCGTGCTGGAAAAGACCGCGCAGCAGGCCGTGCGCGCGGGCATGATCATCAAGCGCATCCGCGAATTCGTGAAGCGCTCCGAACCGAAGCGCCAGGCCACGCGCGTGGCCGACATCGTCGCCGACGCCGTGGGCCTCGCCGAAATCGAGGCGCGCAAGCGCCGCATCCGCATCGTGACCGACATGCGCTCGCGCATGCCCGTGATCTACGTCGACCCGGTGCTGATCGAGCAGGTGCTCGTCAATCTGCTGAAGAATGCCGCCGAGGCCATGGCGGGCGCCCGTCCGAACCTCGCAGAGGCGGCCGTGGAGCCCGTGATCCGCGTGGTCGTGAAGCGCGAAGGCGGCAACGTCTGCATCAGCGTCGTGGACCAGGGGCCGGGCGTGGACGAAGCCACGGCCGAACGCCTCTTCGAACCGTTTTACAGCACCAAGTCCGACGGTATGGGCATGGGGCTGAACATTTGCCGTTCGATCATCGAATCGCACCGCGGACGCCTGTGGGTGGTCAACAACGTCGAAGTCGACGGCCACATCAGCGGCGCCACGTTCCATTGCAGTCTGCCGATCGGCGAAGCGGATACGCCGTCTCGCGACGGCTCCGACGAGCCGACTCCAACAACCGTTACGGGAGAGCCATGAACAGCCCAGTCACCACCCAGGAAACCGTCTTTGTCGTAGATGACGATGAGGCCGTACGAGACTCCCTGCGCTGGCTGCTCGAAGCGAACGGCTACCGCGTGCAGTGCTTCAACAGCGCGGAGGAGTTCCTCGAAGCGTACCAGCCGGCGCAAGCCGGACAGATCGCCTGCCTCATCCTGGACGTGCGGATGTCGGGCATGAGCGGGCTCGAACTGCAGGAGCGCCTGATCGCCGACAACACCGCGCTGCCGATCATCTTCGTGACGGGCCACGGCGACGTGCCGATGGCCGTCTCGACCATGAAGAAGGGCGCGATGGACTTCATCGAAAAGCCGTTCGACGAAGCCGAACTGCGCAAGCTCGTCGAGCGCATGCTCGACAAGGCGCGCAGCGAAAGCACCAACGTGCAGCAGCAGCGTGCCGCGGCCGAACGCCTCGGCAAGCTCACGGCGCGCGAGCATCAGGTGCTGGAGCGCATCATCGCGGGCCGCCTGAACAAGCAGATCGCCGACGATCTGGGCATCAGCATCAAGACCGTCGAAGCGCACCGCGCGAACATCATGGAGAAGTTGAACGTCAACACGGTCGCCGACCTGCTGCGTCTCGCGCTCTCCAACAAGCCGCAGCAAGCGCAACAGTAAGCGGTCGGGTCCTCCTGCGTCCCGCGCGCCGGCTGCCCCCGTGGGCATGGCCGACACGCGGGACGCAGCGCTTTTGCGCGGCGCCCCGTCCCGCCTCCCGCCGGCGGCATGCCCAGGCGCGCGAAGCGCTTGCTGCGCGACGGTATAATGTCGGCCTTCGCAACGGCCCGGCGGCCACACCGCCGCCCTCAGGCGCCCTTGCCGCCGCATTCCCACTCTCGAGCCCGACCGACCATGACAGCCACCCTCATTGACGGCAACGCCCTCTCCCGGCAATTGCGCACCGACGTCGCCACGCGCGCCGCCGCCCTCACCGCCCGCGGCCATCAGCCGGGCCTCGCCGTCGTGCTGGTCGGCGACAACCCCGCGAGCGAGGTCTACGTGCGCAACAAGATCAAGGCCTGCGAGGACAACGGCCTTCATTCGTCGTACGACCGCTATCCGGCCACGCTCTCCGAAGCGGACCTGCTCACGCGCATCGACGAATTGAACCGCGATCCGAAAATCCACGGCATTCTCGTGCAGTTGCCGCTGCCGAAGCATATCGACAGCCACAAGGTCATCGAAGCGATCGCGCCCGAGAAGGACGTGGACGGCTTTCACGTCGCCAACGCCGGTGCGCTGATGACGGGCCAGCCGCTGTTCCGCCCCTGCACGCCCTACGGCGTGATGAAGATGTTCGAGGCGTACAAGATTCCGCTTACGGGCGCGAATGCGGTGGTGATCGGCCGCTCGAACATCGTCGGCAAACCGATGGCGATGCTGCTGCTCGAACAGGGCGCCACCGTCACGATCTGCCACAGCAAGACGCGCGACCTCGCGGCGCACACGCGCGAGGCCGACATCGTCGTCGCAGCGGTAGGCAAGCGCAACATCCTCACCGCCGACATGGTGAAGCCCGGCGTCACGGTAATCGACGTGGGCATGAACCGCGACGACAACGGCAAGCTCTGCGGCGACGTCGACTTCGCGGGCCTGAAGGACGTGGCCGGCCACATCACGCCGGTGCCCGGCGGCGTCGGCCCGATGACCATCACCATGCTGCTAGTGAACACGATCGAGGCGGCGGAACGCGCCGCGGCGAACGAGGCATAAATTGCGCCAGACGCATTGAGCCCGTTTCAGGCGGCCCCTTGCGGGCCGCTTCGCTTTTGTGCCGGCGCATGCGCGGCGCGTCCCGCGATGCAGTAGCATCCGTTTCATATGGCGGGTGCCGCTTGTGCCACTTGTGCCGCCTGCGCCGCCGTTTCGTCAGCAAGCGCCGACATCTGATAATTTGCAGGCATCGGCCCGGTTGAGATGCGCGCACCGCGCCCCAATACTCAACGTGTCGGGGCATGCCCCCGAACTCCGTACACCCACGAACCGCGACAGACAGGAACAGGACGCACCATGGCTACTACTCCCTCCGACAATCCGCTGCTCGACTTCTCCGGCCTGCCGCGCTTCGGCGAGATTCGTCCCGAACACGTGACGCCCGCGCTCGACGTGCTGCTCGCAAACGCGAAAGCGGCCGTGGACCGTGCCGCCCAGCCCATGACGCCCGCCCAGTGGGACGACGTGGTCGAGCCGGTCGAGCGCGCCACCGAGCCGCTCGCGCGCGCCTGGGGCGTGGTCGGCCACTTGAACGCCGTGGCCGACACGCCCGAGCTGCGCGCCGTGTATGGCGAAAACCTGCCGCGCGTGACCGAGTTCTGGGCGAGCGTCGGCCAGAACCTCGCGCTCTACGAAAAGTACAAGGCGATCACCACGCACAACTCGTTCGAGTTGCTCTCGGGCGAACGCAAAAAGATTCTCGACAACGCGCTGCGCGACTTCCGCCTGTCGGGCGCCGAGCTGCCCGAAGACCAGAAGCCGCGCTTCGCCGAATTGCAGGAGCGCCAGGCCGCCCTTTCGAAGGCATTCTCCGACCATGTGCTCGACGCGACCAACGGCTACGCGTACTACGCCGCGAACGAAACAGAACTCGCCGGCCTGCCCGAAGACGTGATCGCCGCGGCCCACGAGGCGGCCGAGCGCGAGAACAAGGAAGGCTGGAAGTTCACGCTGCACTTCCCGTCGTACTTCCCGGTGCTGCAATACTCGGAAAACCGCGCGATGCGCGAGACGATGTACCGCGCGTACGTCACGCGCGCATCGGAACTGGGCCCCGTCTATGGCGGCGGCAAGGCCGAGTGGGACAACACCGAGATCATCGCCGGGCAGCTCAAGCTGCGCGCCGAGGAAGCTAAGATGCTCGGCTACGACAACTTCGCCGAAGTGTCGCTCACGCCGAAGATGGCCGAGTCGCCGCAACAGGTGATGAGCTTCCTCGAAGACCTCGCGACGCGGGCGCGCCCGCACGCCGAACAGGACTGGGACGAACTGCGCGAATTCGCCGCGAAGGAACTGGGCCTTGCGCAGCTCGAACCGTGGGACATGGCGTTCGCCTCCGAGCGCCTGCGCCAGCAGCGCTATGCGTTCTCCGAAAACGAAGTGAAGCAGTACTTCCCCGAAGACTTCGTGCTGCCGGGTCTCTTCAAGGTGACCGAAACGCTCTTCGGCGTTCGCATCCGCAAGGACAGCGCGCCCGTGTGGAATTCCGACGTGCGCTTCTTCCGCGTGGAGAACGCCGACGGCACGCTCGTCGCACAGTTCTATCTCGATCTCTACGCCCGCGAAGGCAAGCGCGGCGGCGCATGGATGGACGACGCGCGCTCGCGCCACAAGCTCGACGACAACCGCGTGCAAACGCCCGTCGCCTACCTCACCTGCAACTTCTCGGCGCCGGTGGGCGGCAAGCCCGCCTGCTTCACGCACGACGAAGTCATCACGCTCTTCCACGAGTTCGGCCACGGTCTGCACCACATGCTCACGCGCGTGGACGAACTCGCGGTGTCGGGCATCAATGGCGTCGAGTGGGACGCGGTCGAACTGCCCTCGCAGTTCATGGAGAACTTCTGCTGGGAGTGGGACGTGCTGCGCGACATGAGCTCGCAGGTCGATACCGCGAAGCCGCTGCCGCGCGAACTCTTCGACAAGATGCTCGCCGCGAAGAACTTCCAGAGCGGCCTCGGCACACTGCGCCAGATCGTGTTCTCGATGTTCGACATGGCGCTGCACGTGGACTTCGAAGCGTCGGCGGGCAAGAGCGTGAACGACCTCGCACGCGAAATCAACGAACGTTATCACGTGATTCCGCAGGCCCCGTTCTCGCGCTGGCCCGACACGTTCAGCCATATCTTCGCCGGCGGCTATGCGGCGGGCTACTACAGCTACAAGTGGGCCGAGGTGCTCTCCGCGGACGCCTACGCGGCCTTCGAGGAAGCAGCCCAGGCGGCGCAGTCGAGCGTGCTCGACGCGGACACCGGTACGCGCTATCGCAAGGAGATTCTGGAGGTGGGCGGCAGCCGCCCGGCGATGGAATCGTTCAAGGCGTTCCGCGGCCGCGAGCCGAGCATCGACGCCTTGCTGCGCCACAACGGCATGGAGCAGCCGCCCGCGCAGCATTGAGCGCGACCGCCGAGCGCTGACCGCATTGACGCGCGATGTGAAAGCCGCGCATGGGATCTTTCCCGTGCGCGGCTTTTTCTTGCCGTTCTTTCGTTCTTTCGCCGCGCTGGCTTACTGCCACCGTGCTAGCGGTGCAGCTTGAAATCGACGCTGTCGGGCCGCCCTTCGAGCGCCAGAGCCACACGCTGCGCCGGCTGCCGGCTCACCACCTTCCCCCGGCTCACCACCGCGAGCCGCGGCGCGCGCAAACGAATCGCCTCGATGGGATCGCTCGCGTCGAGCACGACGCAGTTCGCCTCGCAGCCCGGCGCGAGCCCATAACCTTCGAGGCCGAGAATCTTCGCCGGATTCACCGTCACGGCATCGAAGCACGCGCGCGAGGCCGCCACGCCCGTCATCTGCGCGACGTGCAGCCCCATGTGCGCCACTTCGAGCATGTCGCCGGACCCGAAGCTGTACCACGGGTCCATCACGCAATCGTGGCCGAACGCAACGTCGATGCCGGCCGCCATCAGCTCGGGCACGCGTGTCATGCCGCGCCGCTTCGGATAGGTGTCCGAACGACCTTGCAGCGTGATGTTGATGAGCGGATTCGCGATCGCGGCCACGCCCGCCTCGCGCATCAGCGGCAGCAGCTTGCTCACGTAGTAGTTGTCCATCGAATGCATGGAGGTGAGATGCGAGCCCGCCACGCGGCCATGCAAGCCCAGCCGATGCGCTTCGGCCGCCAGGGTCTCGATGTGGCGCGAGAGCGGATCGTCGGACTCGTCGCAGTGCATGTCCACGCGCAAGCCCTTCTCTGCCGCGAACTCGCACAGCAGCCGCACCGACTCGGCGCCATCGGCCATCGTGCGCTCGAAGTGCGGAATGCCGCCCACCACGTCCACGCCCATTGCAATCGCGCGCTTGAGATTCTCGAAGGCGCCGGGGCTGCGCAACAACCCGTCCTGTGGAAACGCCACCAGTTGCAGATCGAGATACGGCGCGACGCGGCGCTTCACTTCGAGCAATGCCTCGACTGCCAGCAGCCGCTCGTCGCAGACGTCGACGTGACTGCGGATGGCGAGCAACCCGCGCGCCACGGCCCAGTCGCAGTACTGCAAAGCGCGCTCGACCAGCGCCTCCTGCGTGAGACGAGGCTTGAGCTCGCCCCACAGCGCGATGCCCTCGAGCAGCGTGCCCGACGCGTTCACGCGAGGCAGGCCGTACGAGAGCGTCGCGTCCATGTGAAAGTGCGCGTCGACGAATGGCGCCGTGACGAGCGAGCCGGCCGCGTCGATCTCCTCGCGCGCGCTGGCGGCAAGCTGCGGCTCGACGGCGGCGATGCGGCCCGCCTCGATGCCGATGTCAACCGCGGCATGGCCGGCGGGATGCCCATGCGCGAGCACGGCGTGGCGGATGATCAAGTCCATGAGCGGCTCCTCCTCGTTGCGCCGATTCTATCGGCGCCAGAAAAGCCGCGCCAGCCCGACGCCGCCGGCACGACAGCATGCGCCGCTCAGGCGCCGGGCACGCGGTCGTCGTCTTCGGGATCCTGGTCGAAGAGCGGGAACTGGCCGCGCAACGCGGGGTTGTCCTCTTCGAGCCGTACGCCCACGCCGAGAAGCCGCACGCCCAGCTTGCGCCGCGCGAGCCCTTTTTCGAGCAGCACGAGAAAGGTCGGCAGATCGGTCGCATCGCGCACGCACTCGACGGTCGTGCGCTGAAAGTTCGCGAAGCGGATCTTCACGTAGAGCTTGCGCACCGCGTGCGCGCAGCCCGCGCGCTCGATGCGGGCATCGAGCTGCGCCGCGAGCGGCTTGAGCTCTTCGCCGCAGGCTTCGAGCGTGAGCAGATCGTTCACGTAAGTCGTTTCGACGCTCACCGACTTGCGCTCCTGGTCCGAACAGACGGGCCGCTCGTCGAGACCGCGCGACAGTTCATAGAGCCGCTTGCCGAACACGCCGAACTGCCGATGCAGATCGATCAGCGACCACCCGCGCAACTGCCCGCAGGTCGTCAGCCCGAACTTCTCCAGCTTTGCGGCCGTGACCTTGCCCACGCCGTGAATCTTGCGCACCGGCAGCCCGGCAACGAACGCATCGACCTCCTCCGGGCGCACGACGAAGAGGCCATCGGGCTTGTTCCAGTCCGAAGCGATTTTCGCGATGAACTTGTTCGGCGCGACACCCGCCGAGACCGTCACCCCCACCGTGGCATGCACGCGTTCGCGAATCTCCTTCGCGATCAGCGTGGCGCTGCCCTTGCAGCGCGTCGACTGCGTGACGTCGAGATAGGCTTCGTCGAGCGAAAGCGGCTCGACGTCGGGCGTGTAGTCGCGATAGATCGCCATGATCTGCCGCGACGCGACGCGGTACTTCTCCATCGCCGAGGGCAGGATCAGCAGCTCCGGACACTTGCGCATGGCGAGCGCCGACGACATCGCCGAATGAATGCCGAAGCGCCGGGCCTCGTAGTTGCAGGTGGCAATGACGCCGCGCTGGTCGGGCCGCCCGCCGACGGCGAGCGGACGCCCGCGCAACGACGGATCGTCGCGCATTTCGACCGATGCGTAGAAGCAGTCGCAATCGCAATGGATGATCTTGCGCATGGCGCTGCTTGCGGCCGGCTGCGGCGGGGCGAAGGATGGCGCGTTCAAGGTATCGATACTGTACAAAAACACAGTGCCATTTTCAAGACGACTGTCTTCGATCCGTCCCCTGGCTGTACCGCCGCGGTGAGGCACTATCGTACCTGTACGCGGGCAAGCGGCAGCCTATACTCGTCCACTCGAACCCTGCGGACAGAACCATGACGATGAAGACGATAGGCGTGATAGGCGGCATGAGCTGGGAATCGTCCGCCGAGTATTACCGGCTGCTGAACCGTAACGCCAAGGCACGCCTGGGTGGCCATCACAACGCACGCAGCCTCATGGTGACGGTGGACTTCGCGGGCATCGAGGCGCTGCAGCGCGCGGGCGACTGGAGTGCGCTGGGCGCGCAGATGGCCGAAGCCGCCATGCAACTCGAACGCGGCGGCGCGGGGATCGTCCTGCTCGCGACGAATACGATGCATCGCGTATGTGCAGCGATCGAGGCGGCCATTGCGGTGCCCTTCCTGCACATTGCCGACCCAACCGGCGCCGCGTTAAAAGCGGCTGGCGTCACGCGCGCCGGGCTGCTCGGCACGCGCTATACGATGGAACTGGATTTCTACGTGGGAAGGCTACGCGAGCGGCACGGTATCGAAGCCGTCGTTCCCGGCGAGCAGGATCGCGAAGACGTGCATCGCATCATCTATGCTGAGCTTTGTCACGGTATCGTGAAAGACGAGTCGCGACGCGTTTATCAGCGTGTGATCGAAGATCTCAAGACACGCGGCGCGCAGGCGGTCATTCTAGGCTGCACGGAAATCACGCTCTTGATCGGCGCGGACGATTCGGCGCTGCCGGTGTTCGATACTACCGCGCTGCATGCGCAGGCGGCCGTGGATTGGGCGATTGAAGACTGAAAGACTGAATCGGACCGAGGCGGAATTTAGCGCAAACGCGTGTCGCCCCTGAGCGCGGACCATAGATGGCCAGACGTAGTAGCGAAGATGACAAGCGCGAATACGAGCAACACTACGGATCCAACGACCGAGAGGCCGTCAACGTGTTGCGATGCGTGGTCGTATACAAACTCGCGGGAAGCGTGACTAAGAATGATTGGGCGCATGAGTCGCTCGCGCAAAAGGCAGTGGCACAGACAGCCAGATTAGGCTGATGCGTTTGCCGACAGAATCATACGAGTCTGAAAACCGGCGAGTCGGTTATTTGATTCGGATCCCTAATCACAATCGATCGTGTCTCTGTGTGACTGGGGCAGGATCAGCGGACAACAAAAAACCCGCTCGCGGCGGGTTTCAGTTCTGACACAAGTTCGCAAAACCTGCGAGATTGCCCCAATGCCCTTTCAGGCCTGCTCTGGTGAGGCACAAAACGCCTCTTGAGCTGTTTGGTTGCGGGGGTAGGATTTGAACCTACGACCTTCGGGTTATGAGCCCGACGAGCTGCCAGACTGCTCCACCCCGCGTCCGTCAGAGAAAAGAATTATAGGGCCTCGCCGTCGCTTCGTCAAACGTTTTTCTCGTTCCCAGCCGAACGGAGAATCGGACACCAACGTCGCGCACAAGACAGAGCACGCCGAAGCGAAGCAACAACCCCTTACCACAATCACAATTAATCTGGACTCCCTATCAACCCGTTCAGTCACTACACATCGAGCAACGGCCGCACATCCTCGGCCCATTCGAGCCACATCTCCTGCGTCTGTATCCCCGCCTTAAGAATCGCGTATTGCACCTGCTGCGCACGCGTGAGTGACGGCGCGCCGAAGTCGCGCCGCTCGATCTCCCGATACAGGCCGAGCCGCGCCTGATTGTCGTCGATCATCCGCAACAGTTCCTCACCCAGACCTAACGGCCCAATCACCGCGTCGGCGCGCAGCTTCAGCAGAAACACATTCCGGTCATCCGGCCCGAGCGGCGTCTGGCGCACCCAGCGGATCACTTCTTCGCGCCCCACCGGCAGCACGCAATAAACCTTCCGGCGCGTCGCGGCCGGCGCCTCGTTCTCGATCACGGCAACCCACCCCGCCTCGACCATGCGGCCGAGTTCGCGATAAATCTGCTGATGGGTGGCCTGCCAGAAATAGGCGATCGCGCGGTCGAAGCGCCGCGCGAGGTCATAGCCGCTGGACGGCTTCTCCAGCAGCGCGATCAGGATGGCGTGGGGGGTCGACATGCGGCGATTCTAAACCACCACCCCGGCCACGCCGACCCTTAATCCTTTCGAGCGAGCGCACTATGCAACCAGTTGCATAGTGCGCTCCGCTTTGCTATGTTTAAGCCTGTCGAGCCGTGGCACGCGCGTCGCGCTGCGGCGTCGGTGCCATTGAGACGCAACGAAGACCGCGACGGCGACCGCCTCGAATCCGGGCGGTTCCGTCCCCATCAGGAGATCTGGATGTCCCTCCCCGCCGTGCTGCGCCGCGGCCTGTCGATTCCGGTCGTAGGCTCCCCGCTTTTCATCATTTCGAACCCCGATCTCGTCATCGCGCAGTGCAAGGCGGGCGTCGTCGGCTCCTTCCCCGCGCTCAACGCCCGGCCCGAGCACGTGCTCGGCGAGTGGCTCGACCGCATCACGACCGAGCTCGCCGAACACAACGCGAAGCACCCGGACAATCCGGCCGCGCCGTTTGCCGTGAACCAGATCGTCCACAAGTCGAATGACCGTCTCGAGCACGATCTCGGCGTCTGCGCGCAGTACAAAGTGCCGATCGTCATCACGTCGCTCGGCGCACGCGAGGAAGTAAACCGCGCGGTGCACGCGTGGGGCGGCATCGTGCTGCACGACATCATCAACAATACGTTCGCGAAGAAGGCGATCGAGAAAGGCGCCGACGGCCTGATCGCCGTCGCCGCGGGCGCGGGCGGCCACGCCGGCACGCTCTCGCCGTTCGCGCTGATCCACGAGATCCGCGAATGGTTCGACGGTCCGCTGCTGCTTTCGGGCGCGATCGGCAACGGCAATGCGATTCTCGCGGCACAGGCTGCGGGCGCCGATCTCGCCTATGTTGGCTCGGCGTTCATCGCAACGAACGAGGCCAACGCAGTCGACGCATACAAGCAGATGATCGTCGACGGCAATGCGGGCGACATCGTCTACTCGAATCTCTTCACCGGCGTGCACGGCAACTACCTGCGCCAGAGTATCGTGGCGAGCGGCCTCGATCCGGATGCGCTGCCCGAATCGGATCCGTCGGCGATGAATTTCGGCTCTACGCGCGTGAAGCCGTGGAAGGACATCTGGGGCTCGGGCCAAGGTATCGGCGCAGTCAAGAGCATCCTGCCCGCCGCCGATCTGATCGCGCGCCTGAAGCGCGAATACGAGGCCGCGCGCGCGCGTCTCGGCGTTGCGGCCGAAACGACCGGCGCAGCGGAAGCGGCCGAAGCCTGAGCCGCTCGCCATCGCGGGCTATCTGCGCGACACGAGGCAAGCGTGGACCACACCCCACTGCCCGTGCCTGCGAAGCCGGCGCACCTCCTCGGCGCACCGGCTTCGCATTCACCCCTTCAGCGCCTTGACGCGCGCGATCTCATCCTCCACGTCGCGCAACTGGTCCTTGCCGAAGAACATTTCGTCGCCGACAAAAAACGTCGGCGAACCGAACGCCCCGCGATCGAACGCGGCCTGCGTATTCGCGAGCAAAGCGCCCTTCACTTCAGGATCGCCGATAGCGGCTTCGAATGCCGCGCTGTCGAAGCCGTCGGCTTCGAGCGTCGCGCGCAACACCGCCGGGTCGTCCATCTTGAGACCGTCTTCCCACATGTGCGCAAACACGCGGTCGACGTAACGCTCGAACGTCCCGTTGCGCTGCGCCGCAATCGCGCCACGCATGAGTTGCAGCGTATTCACAGGGAAATGCGGGTTGTGGCGATACGCGGTGAGTCCGTGCCGCGCGATGAAGCGCCGCATTTCCACCACCATGTACTTCTGTTTGTTCGCGATGCCCGCAAACGCTTCCGCCGGGGAGCGATTGCCGCTCAGCTTGAAGAGGCCACCCAGCAGGACCGGCACATAGTCGAAACGCACACCCTGGCGCCGCTCGATTTCGCCGATCACCTTGTGGCTCAGGTAAGCATTAGGACTGCCAAAGTCGAACAGAAATTCCACCTTCACGTCGCTCATCGTGTCTCCTCCTTGATTCCTCCGTGGCAGCGCGAGCGGCGCCGCCGGCTCACCCGACCCGCCGTCTTCCTGGCGAGCCATCTTCCGCAATGCAGGTCAATATACTGATAGTCGGTTTGCCCGGCAACCGATGACTCCCTCTGCCGAGCCAGAATATCTTGGGCTCACCCGCAGCACCGCATGAGATTGAACCGGCAGGCAGTTTTTCATTCCGCAATGCAGTTCATACCGTGACAGGAGACAACCCGGCCATGACCTCAAAAAAAGCAGTGCTCGTGATCGGCGCAGGCGACGCCACCGGCGGCGCGATCGCACGCCGTTTTGCGCGTGAAGGCTACGTCGCCTGCGTGACGCGCCGTCACGCCGACAAGCTCGCGCCACTCGTCGCCCAGATCGAGGCCGAAGGCGGCGTGGCCCACGCGTTCGGCTCGGACGCGCGCAAGGAAGAAGACGTGATCGCACTCTTCGAAGAGATCGAGACGAAGATCGCGCCCATCGAGGCGGCGGTATTCAACATCGGCGCGAACGTGCGCTTCACGGTTACCGAAACCACGGCGCGCGTCTATCACAAGGTCTGGGAAATGGCCTGCTTCGCGGGCTTCCTGATGGGCCGCGAGGCGGCCAAGGTCATGCTGCCGCGCGGCCACGGCTCGATCTTCTTCACCGGCGCGACTGCGAGCCTGCGCGGACGCGCGGGCTACAGCGCGTTCGCGGGCGCCAAGCATGCGCTGCGCGCGCTTGCGCAGTCGATGGCGCGCGAGCTCGGGCCGCAGGGCATCCACGTCGCGCAGCTCATCGTCGACGGCGCAATCGACACGGAGTTCATCCGCGAAAACTTTCCCGAGCGCTACAAGCTCAAGGAACGCGACGGCATCCTGAATCCCGACCATATCGCCGACGCCTACTGGATGCTGCACCAGCAGCCCCGGGACGCATGGACGCACGAGCTCGACCTGCGGCCGTGGATCGAGGAATGGTGAGGCGGCTCCCTCCGGCCGGCGGAAGCGGGTCATAATGACGCGTCGCGCGCCCGCCTGTGCGGCGCGCATCCTGATTCATCGCCGTAGCAGACCGAGCCTCCCATGAAAATCGCCACCTGGGATGTTCACCTAGATCTTTTGTAGATGTCTGCGCTGCCAAGCCATCTATTGCCGATCATTCCAATTGAGCCGCGTCAGAGTGAGCCGCTTTTACTCAGTTGAGCGATCTTTTCTGACTTGCCTTGATAGCCGACATATACACCTGAATGATCAATTGAGCTCCATAAGGTGCAGTACACAATGGCGCCCTACGGTATGAAAGTCACCTTGTCACGCAGATGTCTGTCAATGAGCCACTCACCCAGCCATGTACCTCGGGTACATGGTGGCTAGCTCGTGTGCTGGTCCTGCCAGCTCGATTACGTCGTCCCACAGTGAAGTTTTCTTGTTTGCCATCTCCCACTTTCTGCATTATTGACAGTATTGCTGGCTGCGCAGAACGGTTGGTCCATCGTTCACCGCCCGTCCTGCAAGCAACCAATCAGCAAATGCACCTTCCTTAAAGGCCAGTTCAAAAAGAGCCCGGAAGGGCTGTTTACTTTCCCGTGAAACGGTTAACCTTGGATGCCTGAACAACGGATCAAGGAATGCCGGCACCTATCATCGATGACGCGCTGTGGGCACTGATCGAACCACTACTTCCGCCGCCCAAGCCGCGACACAGGCGATACCCTGGGCGCCTGCCGGTCTCGGACCGTGCGGCACTCAATGGCATCCTGCTCGTGCTCAAGACAGGGATGCGATGGAATCATCTGCCGACCCGGTTGGGCTTCGGCTCTGGAGCGACTTGCTGGCGTCGGTTGCACGACTGGCAGCAAGCCGGAGTGTGGGACAAACTGCACGGGCTGCTGCTCGACAAGCTGCGCGAATCCGGCCAGCTCGACTTCTCATATGCGGCTGTCGATTCATCGTCCGTGCGCGCCGTTGGGGCAGGCCAAAAACTGGGCCAAACCCCACCGATCGCGCACGACCAGGGTCCAAACATCACGTCCTCGTAGACGCGAATGGCGTTCCTGTCAGCGTGATCCTGACCGGCGCGAACCGCAACGATGTCACGCAACTGCTGCCGCTGGTCGACGCTATCCCGCCGATTCGCGGCACTCGCGGCCGACCGCTTCGCAAGCCCAAGGTCCTCTACGCCGACCGTGGCTACGATTCCGACTCGCATCGCCACCGACTTCGCGAACGCGGTATCAGACCGGTCATCGCCAGACGCCGCACCGAACACGGCAGCGGCCTCGGCAAATTCCGTTGGGTCGTCGAACGGACTCATTCGTGGCTCCATGGTTTCCGTCGTCTTCGCATCCGCTTCGAACGCCGATCTGACATTCACGAAGCGTTCCTCAAACTCGGCTGCTCTCTCGTCTGCTGGAACATCTTCAGCCGAGCTGAGCGGCCATTTTGAACTGGCCTTTTACGGCCAACGTATCGCATCGACAGACAATGCCCGCCTCACGCCATCGCAAGGGCATCCGCCCTGCGTGCCCGCGCACAGACAGGGCACCACGACGGCCTGGTACCATTCGCTGTAGATTTTGGGGCCTGTTCTTCATGGTTCAGTCTTCACTGAGCGAGCAGCCCGCTCAGCAGCAGCGCGCCTGAGTTGCGGTATATAGCGTTCCGGTTCAAAACGCATTCCCGTAATGGGCTTCCCGTCCGGCGATTGTCCAAGCCACCCCGACCACCCGAGCTGCGCCGGGCCGCCCATGACTGCAGGCGGTGCACTCTGCGGCTTGATCTGCAGTTCGAGTTCCCAGTCATACTCCTCGCTCACAAACGCCCTCACCCATTCGATCAGTCTCAGCAGATCTTCTCCCTGTGGTATGAAGCGCAGGTAGTCCGCCAGGTCCAGTGGGCCCATCACAATGCATAATCGGTACTGTCGATCCAGCACCTGCTGACCAAGCACCGCACCTGTACCGATGAATGACGATGCACGGTGCTCACCCATGACGCTGCAGCTTTCCGGAGAAAGCGACATCCAGTGAGGGACAAATTCCTCGATCTCTACTGGCACCCCAAAATAATTTGCGAGCGCGTTGCGCAACCCTTCCGGATTACGGGCCTCACGAACAAGGTGCGGTGCAGCCGAAAGACGTGCATGTGCAGGCAACGGCCAAGGTCTGTCCTGCCTCCGGGGGAAACCTGAAAGACTTGCAACATAAAGCGAAAACCGGTCGTGTTCAGGCCGATCGAGACTCAGGGTCGATTGCGCCAATGCCCACGCGCGATACAGCAATGTCAGCGAGCGATGATGAAAGATGTCCAGGAATTTGCTGAGCGTCGGATCCCGGCGATGTTCTTCACGCTCGCGAGCGATTTCGGTGACGTGAATCGGTAACGGCCCGTTCGGTCCAAGCATTCCAAGACCAAAAAGACGAATGCGCAGCTTGCCGTCCCGAAGACTTGCCTCGGCGATCTCACGTGGAGCAAAGATCAGGCTGGCTTTCTGCCCCACATGAAACGGCTCGGTCCGAGGCAATTCAGCCGTGCCGACTGGACTAACATTTGCACGGGCACCTATGCGGCGCATGAGGGCGAAGAAACCATAGCGCCACGGCTCGCGCTGCAGATGCTCCATCATTGCAGGTGACAGCACATCTTCCGGCAGGACGTTATTGTCCGATGCACGTTCCATCAGCTCACCTTGTCAGTACCAGTAACAGACCCGGACACGAAATACCACTGACCACCCTCCGGGTCGAACAGCGCCAGTTGCTCCGGCCATGGATTATTCTCGCGGCTGGCATCTCGCCAATCCGCGGTTTCCAGTTTCTTCCGGGCTAGTTGATAGGCGCGAGTCAATGTTTCGCCCTCCCAGCTATCAACCTCCTGTAGCGTCTCGCGCCACGCGAACAGACCCGCGCGCTCATACAACGCGCTCACGCTCTCAAGCGTCGCACAATCCACCTCGAATGCTGCCGGCAGTTTTCGTGTGCGCATATGCAGTTTCCGGCAACAGCTCCGCATCTGGTAATCCATGTCGACCTTCACGCGTGCATTGTGAGTGTCCCATCCGCCATGGAGATACACGACATACCCATCGCCTTCTGGTGAGCGGAAAAGTCGGGGGGCGATCTCCGATGCTGACCTCGCGAAATACCGTGTACGCCCCCGGTTCATAGATTCCGCCTCCATGTCTGCATCGAATGAAGACAGGAAACCCCGGATAACCGGACCATCAACCGAATTGTTGTAAGAGACGGTTTCATAAAGGCTGTTGAGTTCGCTGAAGAGTGTTCCAGCAGATCAGGCAACAACCGAGTTTGAGGAACGCGTCGTGAATGTCCGCACGGCGTTCGAAGCGAATACGCAAACGGCGGAAGTTATGCAACCAGGCATGGGTACGTTCGACGACCCAACGAACTTTTCCAAGGCCGCTACCGTGCGGGTGACCGCGCCGTGCGATGCGGGTGGGGATGTTGCGCACGTGCAGGAGGCGCCGGTACTTGTCATGATCGTAACCACGATCGGCGTAGACACGGCCAGGACGACTCAGCGGCCTGCCGCGCACCCCGCTAATCGGCACGATGGCCTCGATCAACGGGATCAGCTGGGTAACGTCGTGACGATTGGCGCCGGTCAGGATTGCCGCGATCGGCGTGCCGTTAGCGTCGGTGGCGATGTGGTGTTTGGAACCAGGTCGTGCTCGATCGGTGGGGTTCGGGCCAGTTTTTCGCCCGCCCCAACCGCGCGAATCGACGATGAGTCGACGACGACGCGGGAGAAGTCGATCTTCCCGGCCGCTCGCAGTTTCGCCAGCAGCAGTGCGTGCAGTCGATCCCACACGCCGGCTTGCTGCCAATCGCGCAGCCTGCGCCAGCAACTGACGCCGGAGCCGCATCCCATCTCCGCTGGCAGATCTCGCCAGCGGATGCCGGTCTTCAGCACAAACAAGATGCCGGTCAGCGCAGCCCGATCCGGTACCGGCTTGCGACCCGGATACTTGAAGCGGCGTGGCTTCGCTGGTGGTAGCAGTGGCTCGATCAGTGCCCACAGTTCGTCGTCGATGATTGGTTTGCCCATCTCCTCGATCCTGTTGTCACAACAATCGAGGTTAACAGGTTGCGTTACGGGTTAACAGCCCCTACGAACTCTTTTTGAAACCGTTTCTAAGCCACGCTGATGCGATCGAACGTACTGATTCCGACTATTACGTAGACCGTCGTTTCACGAAAGAAGCGAACCTCTTCGCGGCGCAAACGTACATCAGGCCAGTTCACAAATGGCTCCTGCCTCACTCCGCAACATTGATCTCGACACGGCGATTCTGTGCACGACCCTGGATGGTGCTGTTATCCGCAACCGGATCCGCTTCGCCCTTGCCGACCGCTTCGAGACGACTGACAGGAACGCCATCGGTTTGCAGCATCTGCAACACTTGCGTCGCGCGCTCGGCAGAAAGCGCATCATTGGACGTAAATTGCCGGCTGTGGATAGGCTGGTTGTCCGTATAGCCCAGCACCGTCACCTTGCCGGGTACCCTGACGATTTCCGCAGCGATCCTGGCGATCAGCGGTCCCATCAATGCATTCACCGCGACACCACCGGGCAGAAACATCGAATCTCCGCGAAACGTCACCGCGCTATGGTGGGCATCTTCGTCCACGCTCACCGTTCCGGCTGCAATTTCGTCCTTGAGCAGCGTTTTCAGGTGTAGAACGGTCGGCGCGGGCGGTGGGGTCATGCGAGCAATATCGCCGATCTGCTTCTGGATATCGTCAGCTTGCGTCACGAGCTGGTACTTGAAGTAGCCCCACATACCAAGCAGGATGAGCGAAAGCACCGTAACCATAATCCATACCGGGAAGTCGTAGAACGACTGGCGTTTCGCCGGTGCAGTGCTTTTCAAGTTTGGCGAGAGATCGTGCGGAACCGGGTCCCGCCGCGACATGAGTTCCGTGTAGATGCGCTGACGCACCATCCGGTGCTTTTGATCGCCGCCCTTTTCGTGACCGTAACGACCTTCGAAACCCAGACTCAGAATCCTGTAGATCACCTCAAGCAGATCGCGGTGCTCGTCAGGTTCCTGCAACAGTCGAGCGGCCAGCAGGTATACTTTGGTGCCCCCTTCGCGATCCTCATGAAAGGTCGTAACAAGGCCATCGGTATTCCAGGCGACACCAGCCTCGCCACCTTTGCCCCAATCGGTCTGCATGATCACTTCATCCAGCCCCGTACACAAGCAGTAGCGCGCACCAATCATGTGATCGCGCCGGATATTCGCCTGTTCACACAACTTCTGGAATGTCCCGAACTCTTCAACCAGCAGCGCGCGAAGTGAGTCGATCAGTTGCTTCGAGTCGAGACGAACATCTGGAATATCGGCAACCCACGGTGCGTCCGCGCTCTCAATGCGCACCAGAAAAAGCGAAGCCGGTCCCAGTTGCGCTTCCGGAAGACCCGCGTATAGCGACACAAACTGCGCACCAGACTGCTCAAGGAGGGGCTGAATGTTTGCGGGACTGGCAGCCCCGTCGACCAGACCAAACAAATGAACTTTTTGCTGCATGGATACTTTTCCGTTCTCCGTCGTATTACGCCCAGGCAGCCTTTTGTGTGTCGCCCGCAGCGAGCAACTCGGTCTCTGCCGTCAGACCGAGATAGGCGATCCGCTTCTTGCCACCGACAAAAATGACACGCGGCCATCCGTATCCACCCGGTGCATACTCATGGAACCAGGGTACGCGGAACCAGATGCGGCTATCGTGAACGTAGTTGTCAAGCAAACGGACCACGTCTGGATGAAGATTGTTTGCCGCATCCATCGAAGCATGCCGCTTCAGGAATGCGACAACACCACGTGCGGGCGCGGCCAGTAGATCATCAGACGGGCTAAAATGATCAAGTATCGTGCTCCATGTTGACGCGAGCAGAATACCCCCGGTCGTCCGGATGCGCAGGCGCAACGCCCCGCGAATCCGCCTGTGCGGCGGCACATACCGGTCCATTGCCTGAACGTCCGGCGGAATGCCGGTCAATCGTCCCGCGATGATTTCGAGCGGATACAGCACCACGTCATGACAGATGCTGAACTGGCAGGCCGTTTTCTCACCATCGGGGATACCGGAAGTCGCCACCGTACCTCGCCGGATGCAATACCCGGCAACCAGATCGCCATCCTTGCCACCCGGGTAGATTCTGGCAACGCCAATGGACGGCGTCGGCGCCAGGTAATTCGGATAGGACGAGGCCAGCAACGCCTGGGTGAGCCGGGGAAACTCGTCGTCGAAGCGCATCTGGGTACGCGCGTTCACGAACGAAGCCGCCTGGACCAGACGCTCAACATAGGGGTCGCCAATCTCGCCAGCCTGCATGCCCAGACGCCTGGCGATCTTCGGGTGAGCGTCCGCAAACTCGCCCGCCTTTGCACGCGTATACCGCAGCTCACGCACGTAGTATTCGAGCAGGCGCGGATCCATGCTCACACACCGGCCCTCCCGTCCATTCGCATTACGGCGACGTAGCGCACAGGCAGACTAAAGCAGTCGCAGTCACTATCGGTATTGCCCGTTCGCATGGTTCTCGTCTCTTTCCTTGACGACCGCACAGATGCTGACATGCAGTCTTCCCGCTATCTCAAAGCTCATGGCACACAGCAGCCAATACAGCGATCTGTTGTACGCGTAACTTGTTTCGGATTCGACAACAGGGCTGAATCCGAAATTATTCTTCAGACAACTTAATAACATGCGCCAAAGATGGGTGCAATTTTTGAGAAGAATTTGACGAAATCTCATGACTTTCCGACATCCATTCGATCCACCTCCCGCAGATTCCCAATGCGGTCTTTCACAGTTTCCTGATCGATTCGTGATTCAGATTTTTTCAATTACATATCATTGAACCGAGTGATCTTTCCCCTCTAAAGTATCCCACTGTAAAGTTAGTGGCGAGGCCGCAGGAGAGACCTTGTCATGAAGAAATCGCGGTTCACTGAAGATCAGATATTCGGTGTGCTGACGAATGCCGACGCAGGCATGAAGGTCACAGACGTGTGCCGCAAACACGGCATACGGCAGCGTCGTTGTGATCAGGCGCTGGCGTTGAGTTGCGCCACGACCGGCGTGTGGTCCGAAGGCTGTTCCCACTTGCGCGGCGTCTTGTCCACCTCGCACGACACGAGCTGCGGTGCGAGCGCGGGCGACAGCAGGATGTGGTCGATGCGCAGCCCTGCATTGCGGCGGAACGCGAACATGCGGTAGTCCCACCACGTGAAGATTTTCTCGGGCTGCTCGAACTGCCGGAAGGCATCGACGAAGCCGAGCTCGACGAGCCGCGCGAACTGCGCGCGCTCTTCGGGCGAAACGAGGTTCTGGCCTTCCCAGGCCTTGGGATCGTGGACGTCACGATCTTCAGGCGCGATGTTGTAGTCGCCGAGCAGCGCGAGTTTCGGATAGCGCTGCAGTTCGTCAGCGAGCCAGTCGTGCAGCGCGTTCAGCCACTGCAGCTTGTAGGCGAACTTGTCGGTGCCCGGCGCCTGGCCGTTGGGAAAGTAGGCGCTCACGATGCGCGTATCGCCCACTGTGGCGGCGATCACGCGCTGCTGCGGGTCTTCGAACGCGGGAATGTTGCGCACGACCGTGGCTTCATCGACGAAAACGCCATCGCGCACGAGTATGCCCACGCCGTTATAGGTCTTCTGGCCCGTGAACCAGCTGCGGTAGCCATGCGCTTCGAGTTCGGCGCGCGGGAATTTCTCGTTGGGGAGCTTCAGTTCCTGGAGGCACAGCACGTCGGTCTGGCTTTCGGTGAGCCAGTCCATGACGTGCTGCAGGCGGACTTTCAGGGAATTGACGTTCCAGGTAGCGATCTTCATTGAGCGGGTAGCAATATGTTTTTAATGGATTTTCTGTGAATGAGAGGTTTTCTATACTTTCAATAATACCCCTGATGGGGCAGATTGGTTTCGTGCAGGAAACAGCATGCCCAAATCATACCGTCTCGGTGCCGTCATGGTTATCCCGAGCAAAGATCCAACGAATTCTTTCCGAGAATGTGGTCTCATTGATGTCGTCTAATGAGGGGCGAGCGGCCATTAAGGGAACGATCGTGATTATCGATGATTTGCTCTTGTTACAAAAAGCGGCGGATCAATGCAGTGCTCGATGGAAGATTGACCTTACCCCGCCGAGTACACCACTCGTAAGTTAGGTGGTTGGTCGATTTCTGGTTGATTCAATTGCCGGAATTAGCCCGGCGCCAGTTGCCCCAGGGCACTATGCAGGCACGCCGAGTTGTAATCCGTGCGCCACGCCTCGATTCGCTTGCGTGCATCGTCGAGACTGACGGGCGCATGCTGTTTCAAGTATTCTTCGCGCAGTCAGCCTTCGAAGCTCTCGATGTGCGCGTTTTCCCCCCGCTTACCCAGACGGATGAACTGCAGCTTGACGCCATGTTCATGTGCCCATGCATCGAGCGCCTTGCTGACGAACTCCGGCCCGTTATCGAGAAGTCAACCTCGATGCGCGGGCACTCGCGATTCCACGCGTCGATGATGGTCAACATCCGTACTCGCCGGCCATTGATGAGTGCATCGGATGCAAAGTCCATTCCAAGCTCTGGTCGACGCCGTCAGGAGCCGCCATCACCACACGCAAATGGCCTGGGCGCTTCTTGCGTCGTTTCTCCCAAAGTGACAAGCCTTCTTCGCGGTACAGCCGCCCGGTTCGCTTGTAGTTTCTCACCAGTCTCTCTCGCCGCAGCAGGACGTGCAGTCGCGGCGAGCCAAACCGGCGCCGTTCCTGCGCCAGTTCTCGCAAGCGCTCTCGCACTGCGCAGTCGGCATCTGCCGGCGCCAGCCGTCGGAACGTCCGTCGGTTCAAGCTCACGAGCGCACACGCCCGGCGCTCCGAATAGCCGTGCTGCTCAATCACTTGCTGCACGATTTCTCGGCGCTACGCGGGCGTACTTACTTTTTTCCAGAAACATCCTTCAGGACCTGGATGTCGAGCACCTGGTCAGAGACCAACCGCTTAAGCCGCTGATTTTTCTCCTCCTGCTGGCGTAGTCGCCGCGCTTCCGATACGTCCATGCCACGTAGCGGCTACGCCAGTTATAGAACGTCGCATCCGATAAGCGCTCACCACGTTCCGGCAAGCGTCGTCCACAGAAAGCGGAACACGAGCGCATCATACTCCGCGCGCTCCAGCGCATCGCTGCCCGGCCCATGGCCGCCCTCGGTGTTCTCCAGGTACCACACATTGGCGTGACCCTGCTCCTGCATGCGCGCCACCATCTTGCGCGCGTGGCCGGGATGCACGCGGTCGTCGCTGGTCGAAGTCGTGAAGAACGAAGGCGGATAAGGCACCCCGGCCTGCACACGCTGATACGGCGACCAGTCCGCCAGCGCGCGTCCCTGCACCGGGTCGTCGGGATCGCCGTATTCGTCGAGCCACGAAGCGCCGGCATGCAGCAGCGGGTAACGCTGCATGTCGAGGAGCGGCACTTCGCACACTACGGCGCCGAACAGTTCGGGCCGCTGCACCATGCACGCAGCAACGAGCAGCCCGCCATTGCTGCCGCCCTTGATGCCAAGCTGCGCGGCCGTCGTGCAGCCCTCGGCCACGAGTTGCTGCGCTACGGCGATGAAATCGTCGAACGAGCGTTGACGATGCTCGCACTGCGCCTGAACGTGCCAGGCGTTGCCGTACTCGCCGCCGCCGCGAATATGGGCGACCGCGACGATGCCACCCTGCTCCAGCCAGCCGATACCCGAGCTCACGAGGTATTGCGGTGTCAACGCAATCGCGAATCCACCATAAGCCGTGAGGAGACACGGCAACGGCTTGCGAGCGTCGCCTTCGAGCACCGCACGCGGGCCAATTACCGTGAAAGGCACGCGTGTCCCGTCCGCAGAATGGGCATGCAGACGCATCACGGCAAGCGACGTCGCATCGAATTGCGTGGGCCAGCGGTCGAGTAGTTCCCAGTCCTGAAGATCGGCTTTCGCCAGATCGGCGAGCCAGTATTCGGGCGGCTGCAGATAGTCGTCGACATCGACGAAGACCTCGTCGTCCAGCGTGTCCTCGACCGGCGACACCTCCACCTGCGCGCTCGCGCGCACGGGAAACGCGCGCGAGCGCCAGGTCCACGCGCCACCCTCGACCTCGGGCTGCCACAACATCGTGCGGCTTTGCACGTCGTCGAGCCAGGACACCACGAGATAGTGCTTCGTATTGGTCCAGTCGCACGCCGACGTCACGGGCGTCGGCCTGAACAGCGCCGTCATGGTGCGCTCGCCGGCAAGGAAAGCATCCTCGCGGATCGCGAGCAGCGCGCCGCCCGGATGGGTGACGCCCGCGCACGCCCAGTCGAGGCGCGGCTCCAGCAGCAGCCAGCCCTGCCATGCACCGACCGCGACGTGCGACGGCAGATCGTACGGCTGCCATGTCCCCTTGTCGTCGAGCCAGTAGTTGTACGCATCGAAGAAGTCGACGCTGCGCACCAGGTCGTGGCGCCGCTCGACAGGATCGTAGTCGGCTTCGACACTGACGTCGTCGAATTCGCCGCGATACACCACGGGCGCATCGGCAAGCCGTGCCCCACGCGTCCAGCGCCGCGCCTCGCGCGGATAGCCCGAGCGTGTGAGCGAACGACGGCCGTTGTCCCAGCCCACGTAGATGGTATCGCGATCGATCCACGAAATCGTATGCTTGCCTTCCTTCGCGATGACGAAACCCTCGTCCACAAATACGCGCCGTTCCAGGTCGAATTCGCGTACCGTCACGGCATCGGCGCCGCCGTCCGAAAGCTGGATCAGCGCGCGATCGCCGTCGGGATAGAGGATGTCGATGCCCGCGCAGACCCAGGGCACGCCCTCGGCCTCGCCGAGCGCATCGAAGTCGATCAGCGTCTGCCACTGCGGCCGGTGCGCCCGCCAGTCGGCCCACAGCGCGCGGCGCCAGATGCCCTTCGGATTCCCCTCGTCCTCCCAGAGATCGTAGGCCCACTGTTGCCAGCGGCTGGGAATCACCGGGCGCTCGCGCGGCAGATACGCCTGCGCGAGTTGCTTCTCCAATGCCTCGAAGCGCGCACCGCCCTGCCAGGCGGCGCGCGTGCGGGCGTTCTGCGTCTCGACCCAGGCGCTTGCGGCCGGGTCGTCCAGCGATTCGAGCGAGAGAAAGGGATCGGCCTCGGTGGGCCAGGGGGAAGTCACGGGCATAGTCGATGGCTTGCGGGAAACAGCGTCGATTATGCCCTGTACGCGCGCGCCTGCCTTCGCGAAGCGCGCGCCGTACTCACTCCAGGTTGAGCTCCTGGATCTTGCGCGTGATGGTGTTGCGGCCAATGCCAAGCCGCTCGGCCGCCTCGACCTTGCGGCCGCGCGTGAAGTCGAGCGCCTCGCGAATCACCGCGGCTTCGAAGCGGCGCGAGAGCTCGTCCATGACATCGGCGCTGTTCTCGCGCAACAGGCGCGCAACCTCGGTCCGCAAACCGGATTCCCACAGCGCGAGCGCCGCCGCGCCAGCACCGGGGCTGGCCACCGGGTGCGCAGCCGCGAACCCGGCACTCGCACCCGCCATGCCGGATGCCACGCCGGCAGCAGCGAGCGCGCCGGACGCCTCCGCGCTGGCCGTCGCGACACTGGCCTCGACCGGCGCGCCCTGGGCAGGCACCAGGTCCGGCGGCAGGTCCTTGGTCTCGATGGTCTGCGCCGGCGCCATGACGGTCAGCCAGTTCGCGAGATTCTCCAGTTGGCGCACGTTGCCCGGGAACGGCAGCGACGAAAGATACGCCAGCGCCTCGTCGGAAACGCGCTTGGGCTCGACGCCGAGCTCGCGTGCGCTCTTCTGCAGGAAGTGGCGCGTGAGCAGTGGGATGTCCTCGCTGCGCTCGCGCAGCGCGGGCAGGCGCAGACGGATCACATTGAGGCGGTGATACAGGTCCTCGCGAAAGAGCCCCTGCCGAACGCGCGTTTCCAGGTTCTGGTGCGTCGCCGCGATCACGCGCACGTTCGCACGCAACGGATTGTGGCCGCCGACGCGATAGAACTGTCCGTCCGAAAGCACGCGCAGCAAACGCGTCTGCAGATCGAACGGCATATCGCCGATTTCGTCGAGAAAGAGCGTACCGTTCTCGGCCTGTTCGAAGCGGCCTTGACGCATGGCCTGCGCGCCCGTGAACGCGCCGCGCTCGTGGCCAAACAATTCGGATTCCAGAAGATCCTTCGGAATGGCCGCAGTATTGAGCGCGATGAACGGACCGTTCGAGCGTGGGCTATGACGGTGCAGCGCGCGCGCGACGAGCTCCTTTCCGGTGCCCGACTCGCCCGTGATGAGCACGGTCGCGGCCGAATGCGAAAGCCGCCCGATCGCGCGGAACATGTCCTGCATGGCCGGCGCCTGGCCGAGCATCTCGGGCGCTTCGGCCGGCCGGTCGTCCCATGGATGCTCGCCGCGCACGCTCTCGTCCACGGCGCGCCGGATCAGCTCGACGGCCTTGTCGACATCGAACGGCTTCGCGAGATATTCGAACGCGCCGCCCTGAAACGCGGCCACCGCGCTGTCGAGGTCGGAGAACGCGGTCATGATGATGACCGGCAGGCCCGGCACGCGCTCGCGCACCGTCTGCAGCAGTTCGAGGCCCGAGCCGCCCGGCATCCGGATATCGGACACCAGCACCTGGGGGCTGTCGTGTTCGAGCGCGCCCGCGGCATCGCGCACGTTCGAAAAGCTGCGGGTCGTGAAGTTCTCGCGCGCGAGTGCCTTTTCGAGCACCCAGCGTATCGATTGGTCGTCGTCTACTATCCAGATCGGCTTCATAAGGTCGGTCAGAAGTCTTGTTGGCGTGCGCTTTTCAGCAGTCGTGTCAGCAGTCGAGCGGCAGGAGGATCTGAAACTCGGTGTGTCCAGGACGGCTGTCCACCTCGATCAGGCCGTCGTGCTGCTGCACGAAGGTCTGGGCAAGCGTGAGTCCGAGACCGCTGCCGTCCTCGCGCCCCGACACGAGCGGATAGAAGATGCGGTCGCGGATGTCCTCCGGAATGCCGGGTCCGTTATCGGTGATATGCAAGTCCAGTGCCAGCTTGCACAGACGTTTTGAAATCGTGACCTTGCGGGCGATGCGCGTGCGCAGCTCGATGCGCGCGTCACCCTGCGAGATGCGTTCGCGCAGCGCTTGCGCCGCGTTGCGCACGATGTTGAGCAGTGCCTGGATCAGTTGCTCCTTGTCGCCGCGCAGATCGGGCACGCTCACGTCGTAGTCGCGCTCGATCGTGAGCCCGCGCGGAAACTCGGCAAGAATCACCGCGCGCACGCGCTCGCAGACCTCGTGAATGTTCACGTCGCCGACGATATGCGGATGCCGGTGCGGCTCGAGCAGCCGGTCGACGAGCGTCTGCAGGCGGTCGGACTCCTTGATGACGACCTGCGTGTACTCGCGCAGTTCGTCGCGTTGCAGCGCGCCAAGCTCGAATTCGAGCAACTGCGCTGCGCCGCGAATACCGCCCAGCGGATTCTTGATCTCGTGCGCGAGATTGCGGATCAGATGCTTGTTGACGGCCGTGAGATCCTGAATGCGCTCCTCGCGGTCGCTCCTGATGTGCCGCTCGTTCTCGAACAGTTCGAGCAGCACGTAGTCGGGCGCGCTCTCCAGAAAGCCGACGATCGCATGCACGTGCAGCGCCTCGCGGCCCGGGCGTTCGAGCGTCGCGTCGAGGCGCGTGGCGTGAAAGCGGTGTTCCGCGATCGAGGCAATCGTCGCGACCAGTTCGTCGGCGTTGGTGAAGAGATCGGACCACGCCATCTGCCCGAGCTGCCGGCGCGACAGATCGAGCATGGCCTCGGCCGACGGATTGGCGAACGCCACCCGCAGCGTGCGCTTGTCGAGCACGAGCACGACCGTCGGCAGCGCCTCGAAGCCGGGCAGCAGGCCCGAAACGACGAGCGGCGCGTCGTCCGAGAGCGGTTCGGCGTGGCCCTTCCTGGCCTTGATCAGATTCTTGAGCACCATGTATCCGGCCGGGCGCCGTGCGGCACGCCGGCAATATCGATATCGAGGGCTCCGCGCAACGGCACTCGCGCAGGTCCTCGGGCGCCCCGGGCGGAGCCCGGCGGCGCAACGAAAAAGGGACGGCGCCGCCGTCCCTTCCTGACCGGTCGCGATCGTCGCGCGCGGCAAACTGTTCGAAGCAGATCGAAGCAGCGCAACGCCATGCCGCAGCAGGCGTTGCGTCATCTTCGACTTACAGCGAGTAGTACAGCTCGAACTCGACCGGGTGCGTGGTCATGCGCACGCGCTGCAGTTCGGATTCCTTCAGTTCGAGGTAAGCGTCGATCATGCCGTCGGTGAACACGCCGCCGCGCGTCAGGAACTCGCGATCCTTGTCGAGCGCTTCCAGCGCCTGGTCGAGGCCCGCGCAGACGGTCGGGATCTTTGCATCCTCTTCCGGCGGCAGGTCGTACAGGTTCTTGTCGGCGGCTTCGCCCGGGTGGATCTTGTTCTGCACGCCGTCCAGACCTGCCATCATCAGCGCCGAGAAGCACAGGTACGGGTTGGCCAGCGGATCCGGGAAGCGCGTTTCGATACGGCGGCCCTTCGGGTTCGACACGTGCGGAATGCGGATCGACGCCGAACGGTTGCGCGCCGAGTAGGCGAGCTTGACCGGGGCTTCGAAGTGCGGCACGAGACGCTTGTACGAGTTCGTACCCGGGTTCGTGATCGCGTTCAGCGCGCGAGCGTGCTTGATGATGCCGCCGATGTAGAACAGCGCGAATTCCGACAGACCGGCATAGCCGTTACCCGCGAACAGGTTCTGGCCGTCCTTCCAGATCGACTGGTGAACGTGCATGCCCGAACCGTTGTCGCCGACGACCGGCTTCGGCATGAACGTCGCCGTCTTGCCGTACGTGTGCGCCACGTTGTGGACGATGTACTTCAGTTGCTGGGTCCAGTCCGCGCGCTGCACGAGCGTCGAGAACTTCGTGCCGATTTCGTTCTGGCCTTGACCCGCCACTTCGTGGTGGTGCACTTCGACCGGAATGCCGATCTGTTCGAGCAGCAGACACATTTCCGAGCGGATGTCCTGGAACGAATCGACCGGCGCGACCGGGAAGTAGCCGCCCTTCGTGCCCGGACGGTGACCCGTGTTGCCGCCTTCGAATTCCTTGCCCGACGACCACGGCGCTTCTTCCGAGCCGATCTTGACGAAGCAGCCCGACTGGTCCGTGTTCCACTGGATCGAATCGAAAATGAAGAATTCCGGCTCCGGACCGAAGAACGCCGTGTCGCCAAGGCCCGTGCTCTTCAGGTACGCTTCGGCGCGCTTCGCGAGCGAGCGCGGGTCGCGCTCATAGCCCTTGCCGTCGGCCGGCTCGACCACGTCGCAGGTCAGCACGAGCGTCGATTCTTCGTAGAACGGGTCGATGAAGGCGGTGTTGGCGTCCGGCACGAGCAGCATGTCCGAGGCTTCGATGCCCTTCCAGCCGGCAATCGACGAACCGTCAAACGCATGGCCGCTCTCGAACTTGTCTTCTTCGAATGCCGAAACCGGCACCGAAACGTGCTGTTCCTTGCCGCGCGTGTCGGTGAAGCGGAAGTCGACAAACTTGACGTCTTCGTCCTTGACGAGTTGCATGACGTCGGCCACGGATTTACTCATAACCTTTTCTCCTGATTGATAATTTCGGCAAACACGCTTGCGTCGCCGTCCCGAATCTGTTGATCCTCGCCGGCGCCATCCTTGGCCGCGATCGGCCGGCCGGCTACGAATCGATCGCGACGTATAAAGCAGCTTCCGTGCCACGCATGCGCCAAGCTGGCGCAAATCCTTTTGGCGACGCGCAGTTAGAGTGAAAACGTCTGACCTCTTCGTCGCCCTGCGGCCAAGGCCGGTCTGCCATAAGCACCAATTTCGTGCAATCCCGATATTGGCTCGCCGAATTTACTCAATTATGGTGCAAACCGACAAACATGCACCACATTGATGCGTTTCTGCCCCTCGCCTCTGCCAACGCCCCAGCGGACGCGCCACGCCCGTCGAAGTGCAGCGCGCTAGAATGATCTCCTGGTCCAATGCCAATCAGTAACCTTCATAGGCCCAGAGTCAACCGCTCAAACTCCCACTCTGGCCGACACAGGAGATCCGTTGTCATGAGTACGCTCGAACAGTTGTATGCCCAGGCCGAGAAGCGCCGCGTCGAGAATCATCTGTCCTACGCGGGCGCAGTGTCGCCCGCCGAGGCGTTCGAGCTTCTGCAACTCGATCCGCGAGCGCGCCTCGTGGACGTGCGCACGCGTGCCGAGCTGGACTGGGTGGGCCGCCCCGTCGTGGGCGACGGCCAGTACGCCCATGTCGAGTGGACCCGCTATCCCGGCGGCGTGCCGAACGCCGAGTTTCTCGCCCAGTTGCACGGAGCCGTCGAACCGGACGCGCCGGTGCTGTTCCTCTGCCGCAGCGCCGCGCGCTCGAAGCTCGCCGCCGTGGAAGCCGCCAAGGCGGGTTACACACACGCCTACGATCTGCTCGAAGGCTTCGAGGGCGACAAGGACAGCCAGGGTCATCGCAAGACCGTCACGGGCTGGTGCTTCCGCGGCCTGCCCTGGATCGGCGCCTGACGCCTCTCGCAAAACCCGCGCCCGCTGCGGGCCGATTGGCCACTTTGAGCGCCGCGTGTGACAGGCCGATGATGTACTGAAGCCATAGCGCGCCGCTCAGGCGCCCGTGCGCGGCTCGCCGCGGCCACCGGCTTCCTGTGGCTCGACGACATCGCCGCCCAGCAGGTGCACGCCTTCGCGCAGCTTCACGAAGGCCGCCGCCACGGCCTCGGGCTCGCCCTTCACACCCAGATCGATATGCCGTCGCGCATAGATGCCGCCGCGCTCGACATCGCCGACGCTCGGCAGGCTAAAGACGCGCACGCCCGGAAAGTCCTGCTCGATGCGCTCCATGAGCGGCGTGAGCGTGGATTCGGGCAACTCGAACACGAGCAGCGACTTCTCGGCGTGCGGCGTCTGGTGATGCAGATGCGCATATTTCGTGTCGAGCACCCATTCGATCATCGGCCAGGCCATCACCGGAAAGCCCGGCACGAAGTAGTGATCGCGAATCGAAAAACCGGGGATCTTGTTATAGCCGTTCGGGATGATCTCCGAGCCCACCGGAAACGTGCCCATCTGGAAGCGATGCTGGTTCTCGGGCGAGCCGAAATTCACGGGATCGCTGCCCGTATGCATGTCGCGAATACGCTCGCGTATCGCCGCCTCCGCGTCCGGATGCAGCGCGAGCGGCACGGAGAGCGCCGCCGCCGCACACTGGCGCGTATGGTCGTCCGGCGTCGCGCCAATGCCGCCGGTCGAAAACACGACATCGCCCGAGGCGAAGCTGCGGCGCAACGTATCGGTGATCCGCTTCGGGTCGTCGCCGACGTACTCGGCCCACTCGAGCGAGAGCCCGCGTGCGCCGAGCAGCTCGATAACCTTCGGCAGATGCTTGTCCTGACGGCGCCCGGAGAGAATCTCGTCGCCGATGATGATGACGCCAAATGCCATGTGTCGCCTCGTCTCGTTGTATGGGCGGAATAGGGAATGTCAGCGCGCGGGCACCACGTGATGCGGAGTCTCCGCACGCAAGCGCTGGAGCGCTCGCAGGCAGTAGTTGCCGAACCAGAGCGCCGTGAACACCAGAATGAACGCGTAAATCCAGATGGTCAGCGCGGCGACCACGGGAAAGAGCACCACGAGCCACGCCGACGACACCCAGATCGCCGTGGGCAGGGAACCAAGCAGCCCGCTCACCACACCGATCGTCAGCAAAGGCAGACGATAGCGGCGCACGATGGCGCGGCGCTCCTCGCTGCTCGCGTGCAGCGCGAGCGCGTCGTAGGTCATCACGCGATACGTGAGCCAGCCCCACAACAGCGGCGGAATCAGCGCGAAGAACGGCGGCACGAGCCATAGCGGCAGCGTCACCACCATCAGAACGAGGCAGACAAGCGTGGTCCACAACGAGTGCGCCAGGCTGCCGTACCAACTGCCGCCGCGGCGCATTTCCAGCGCCGCGTATTGCCGGTTCGACAGATAGCGGATTACGCGCGGCATGGCGAGCGCAACGATCAACAGCAACACGGTCACGACGATCAGCGGGATTGCGACGGCGATCACGACGAACGGCGCCACGACGGCGCGCAGGCCGCCGAAGCCGAGCCAGTCGAACACGTGATAGAGCGTGGCCGTGAACGACCCGTTGCTGAGCCAGACGCGGGCCGTTTCGATCAACGGCTGCCAGAAGACATAGAGCAGTGCGCCCCACACGAGCGCCGCCAGCAGGAACGGCAGGAACGTGAGGAGCAGCATGACGGGATGGAACACGCTTGCGAGTGCGCGTCCGAACGAGCGCAGCAGATCATTCATGCGGGCTTGGGTGGCAACGACTAGTGTGGTGGAGAACGCAAACGCCGCAGGAATGGCGGCTACAGCCGCAAGCATAAACCACCGCGCAGGCCGCCGCTGCAGCCGTCACGGCGCAAGACACCTGGAGCGCCCCCGAGCCACGGGGAACCCCCATCTACGCGCCGTTGGGCGCTGCGACCGGCGCGCGGTCGTAGAAGTAGATGCCGTGCGGCGAGCGCCCCACGGGAATCGTCTTGACGAGCTTCTTCGTCTGCATGTCGACGATGCCCACGTGCTTCGCGAAGCGGAACGTCACCCACAGGTAACGCTTGTCGGCCGTGAGCTCCATGTCGTCCGGACCCGGCATCAGGCCGCTGATCTCGCCGGTCTTCTCGAGCGTTTCTTCGTCGATGATGCTGATCGTGTTCGATATACGGCTCGACACCAGCACGTGGCGGCCGTCCACGAGCGAGCGGAAATTGTGCGCCGCCTTGCCCACCTGGATCTGCTTGACGATCTTCTGGTTGCGCCAGTCCACGACGGCGACGTAGTCGGCACCCGTCATGCCGACCAGCAGGTATTTGTCGCCGGGCGTGAGCCACAGCCCCGCCGGCGCCGGCCCGACCTTCATCTTCCAGAGCACCGTTTGCGTGGGCAGATCCACGGCCGCGATCTCGCCCGAGACCTGCAGCGAGACGAACACGACGCGGCTGTCTTTCGTGAACGCCATGTGGCTGGGCATGGCCGAGAGCGGCAAGCGCTTCGCAAGCGTAACGTTGCCGCCGCCGGCGTAGTGATAGATGTCGAGCCGGTCGAGGCGCAGACCGGTCGTGACGAACCACTTGTTGTCCGGCGAGAAACCCAGCTGGTAAGGATCTTCGATGTTCTCGACCCAGTGCTGGGGCTTGCCCGTTCTCGGATCGACGAACAAGAGATTGTTCGAGACCGAATTCGCGACGATCAGCGACTGGTTGTCCGGCGTGGGAAGGAGGTGGTGCGGCTCCTTGCCGGTGGGCACGGTGCCGATGACCTGCTGCGTTTGCGGATCGATCAGGCTGAGCGTGGCCTCGCCGGAATTGAGCACGATCACGTTGTTGACCGTGTTCGCGTGCGCGGCGAGGGAAAAAAGCGCGGTACACGCGAGCGCGCCGGCAGCGGCGAGACGGCCGGCGGTGTGGAAAAACGCGCGGCGAAATTCAGAGGAACGCATGGGAACTCACTTCCGGGGGGATTCGTGATTGTAGAACGTCCAGCCTTTAGCAAGGTTGACGTAGGCCCCGTGAAATGAAAGGCATGCGGCAGAAAACCACGCCTCCCGCGTCATTCATTGCCGGGAAGGGGCCGGTGGACCGCCTGCACCCCGCCTGCCGCAACCTCCCCCTAACGCTGCATCGATTCCCAGACCTTGTGCAGGCGCTTGATCGATACCGGCATCGGCGTACGCAACTCCTGGGCGAATAGCGAGATGCGCAGCTCTTCCAGCAGCCAGCGGAATTCGCCGAGCCGGGGATCGAATACGCCGCCGCGCTGCGACAGCGCGCGCTGATACTGCTGCTGCAGGGGCAGCAGTTCGGCGGCGAGGCGGGCGTCCCGGGAGGCGTCGGCACGCAGCTTGTCGATGCGCAGCGCAATGCCCTTCAGGTAGCGCGGAAAATGCACGAGTTGCGCGTACGGCGTGTCGACGACGAACCGCTTGCCGATCAGCGCATCGAGCTGAGCCTGCATGTCGACTGCGGCCGGACCGAACGCCTTCGCCTGCACGAGCTTCTTCCCCACCGTCGCATATTCGGCAAGGATCTGGCCCACGAGCCGCGCGATCTCCTGCGCGAGCAGCGAGAGCCGCCCGCGCCCTTCGTCGCGGCGCACGTGGAAGCTCGTGTCGTCGTCGGGGAGCGGGTCCTGCAGACAGGCGCGGTCGAGCGCCAGCTCCACCAGTTGGTCGCGCAACTCCTCCTGCGTGGCGCGCGCCATGAAATGCATCGCCATTTCGCGCAGACCCGGCAGGTTCTTCTCGAGGTAGCGCACCGGCTCGCGCAACTGCAGCGCGAACAGGCGCCGCAATCCCGCGCGATGAATGCGCGCCGCTTCTTCGGGCGAATCGAACACTTCCACGTCGCAGTGCGTTCCGCGGTCCACGAGCGCCGGATAACCGAATAGCGTCTGCCCGCTGCGACGGATCTCAAGCAGCTCGGGCAGCTTACCGAAATTCCAGGTGGTGAGATTCTCGTAGAGCGCCGTGGCAGGCGATCCTTCGGCGGCGGGCAGCATATGGGGCGTCTGCGGCGCATTGCCTTTGCGCGGCACCATACCGGCGCCGGCTGCTTTGGCCGCCTGCGGTTCCGTGCCACCGCCCTGCCCGTCCGCGCCACCTGGGCCACTTTGACCACGCGTTTCGAGCGCCGCCAGCGCCGTCGCGCTGGCCAGCTTCTGGAACTGCTGCTGCGCCTGGGCGCCCAGCTCCGCACGCAGTTGCGCAAGATTGCGCCCCATGGCGAGCTGGCGTCCGTGCTCGTCGATCACCTTGAAGTTCATGAACAGGTGCGCGGGTAGCGTCTCGAGCTTGAAGTCGGACGACTTCATCGCGACCTGGGTCTGCTCGCGCACGTCGGCAATCAGCGCCTCGAGCAGCCCGCCCGCGCCGAAGCGCTCGCCGCCCATCCGCCCGGCGAAGCCGGCCGCGTATTCGGGCAGCGGCACGCAGTGGCGGCGCAGCTTCTGCGGCAGCGACTTGAGCAGCAACTGCGCCTTCTCCTTGACCATGCCCGGCACGAGCCATTCGCAGCGCCGCGCGTCGACCTGGTTGAGCGCGTAGAGCGGCACCGCTAACGTCACGCCGTCGCGCGGCGAGCCCGGCTCGAAGTGATAGGTGAGCATCATCGCGACGCCCGACATCGTCATGCGCTTCGGAAACAGTTCGGTCGTGACGCCCGCTGCCTCGTGGCGCATCAGGTCGTCGCGCGAGAGGTACAGGAGGCGCAGCTTGTCCTCGGGCTGTCCGCTCTTCTTCACCTCGTCGCGATACCAGCGCTCGAACGACGCGCCCGAATAGATCCCGTCGGGAAGCGCTTGATCGTAGAACGCGTAGATCAATTCGTCGTCCACGAGCACATCCTGGCGGCGCGATTTGTGCTCGAGCTGTTCGATGTCTGCAAGCAGCTTGCGGTTGTGCGCGAAGAACGCGAGCTTCGTGTCGAACTCGCCCTCCACGAGCGCGCCGCGAATGAAGAGTTCGCGTGCGCGCGCCGGATCCTGCCTGCCGAACGCCACGCGGCGGCGTTGATAAACCGGCAAACCGTAAAGCACGCCGCGCTCGAACGCGCTCACCTGCGCGGCACGCTTTTCCCAATGCGGCTCGGAAAGCGACTTCTTCAACAGATGCGCGCCGACCTTCTCCAGCCATTCCGGCTCGATCTTCGCGATGCAGCGCGCGTAAAGGCGGCTCGTCTCGACGAGTTCGGCCGCCACGACCCAGCGGCCGGCCTTCTTCACGAGGGCCGAGCCGGGCCACAGATGGAACTTGATGCCGCGCGCGCCGAGGTAATGCGGATCGTCGTCCGCTTTCAGGCCGATGTTGCCGAGCAGGCCCGTAAGCAGTGCGTGATGAATCTGCTCGTACGTCGCCTCCGATTCGTTCAGCCGCCAGCCATGCTCGCGCACGACCGTGAGCAACTGCGAGTGGACGTCGCGCCATTCGCGCAGCCGCAGATGCGAGAGGAAGTTCGCCCGGCACGAATCGACGAGCTGCTTGTTCGACTTCTTGTGCGCGACCGCCTCCTCGAACCAGGCCCAGATCTTGAGCCACTGGAGGAATTCCGAGCGCTCGTCGGCAAAGCGCCGGTGCGCCTGGTCGGCCTGCTCCTGCGCCTCGATCGGGCGGTCGCGCGGGTCCTGTACCGAAAGCGCGCTCGCGATGATGAGCACCTCGCGCAGCGACTGCTCGTCGCGCGCGCCGAGGATCATGCGGCCCACGCGCGGATCGAGCGGCAGACGCGAGAGTTCGCGGCCCAGCGGCGTGAGCGCGTTGTCGTCGTCCACGGCGCCCAGTTCGTTGAGCAGTTGATAGCCGTCCGCGATGGCGCGGCCCGGCGGCGGCTCGATGAACGGGAACGTTTCGATCGCCGTGAGGTGCAGCGACTTCATGCGCAGAATCACGGCCGCAAGCGACGAACGCAAAATTTCCGGATCGGAAAATTTCGGCCGCGACAGGAAATCCTGCTCCTCGTAGAGGCGAATGCAGACCCCGTCCGCGACGCGGCCGCAGCGGCCCGCGCGCTGGTTCGCCGCGGCCTGCGAAATCGACTCGATCTGCAGTTGCTCGACCTTGTTGCGGTACGAGTAGCGTTTCACGCGCGCCAGCCCCGTGTCGACCACGTAGCGAATGCCCGGCACCGTGAGCGAGGTCTCCGCCACGTTGGTGGCGAGCACGATGCGGCGCGCGTTCGACGACTTGAACACGCGTTCCTGCTCCTGCGCGGAAAGCCGCGCGAAGAGCGGCAGGATTTCCGTGTGCGGCGGATGGTGCTTGCGCAGCGCCTCCGCGGCGTCGCGAATCTCGCGCTCGCCGGGCAGGAACACGAGCACGTCGCCCGGACCTTCGCGACACAGCTCGTCTACCGCATCGACGATGGCGTCCATCAGGTCGCGATCGGCATCCCGCTGCGACTTTCCTTTCTCGCGGCCCGTCGTCCCCTGCGCCACCTTCACCGCGGGGCTGTCTTCCTGCACCGGGCGATAGCGCACCTCCACCGGATACAGACGCCCGCTCACCTCGATCACCGGCGCGGGCTTCTCGTCGCTGCCGAAGTGGCGCGCGAAGCGGTCCGCGTCGATCGTCGCGGAGGTCACGATCAGCTTGAGGTCGGGCCGGCGCGGCAGGATCTCCTTCAGATAGCCGAGCAGGAAATCGATGTTGAGGCTGCGCTCGTGCGCCTCGTCGATGATGATCGTGTCGTAGGCCTTCAGCAGCGGATCGGTCTGCGTTTCGGCAAGCAGAATGCCGTCGGTCATGAGCTTGACCGACGCGCCCGGCGAGAGGTTGTCCGTGAAACGCACCTTGTAGCCCACGACTTGGCCGAACGGCGTGCCGAGCTCTTCGGCAATGCGCCGCCCCGTGGCGGAAGCCGCGATCCGGCGCGGCTGCGTGTGGCCAATCAAACCCGTGCCGCCCGCACCGAGGCCGCGCCCCAGCGCAAGCGCGATTTTCGGCAACTGCGTGGTCTTGCCCGACCCGGTTTCGCCGCTCACGATCACGACCTGGTGGCCGGCGATCGCGCGCGCGATTTCCTCGCGGCGGCCGGAAACGGGCAGCGCTTCGGGGAAGGTTATCGGGGGAACCGGATTGGGCTCGATCACGCGGCGCGCGGGACGCTCCCCGCGCTCCTTGCGTTCGTCGCTCGCGCGCACAGCGCGTTCGGGATTTCGCGCGCCGGGCGCGGGCGCGGCAGCCTGCTCTTCCTTCGCCGCGTGCGGCGTTTGCGGCACCTGTTGCCCACGCTTGTCCTGCGCGCGGGCGCCACCGCTCACGAGCGCCGCAAGCCGTTCCGCCGACGCCGGTTTCTGCGCGTCGCCATACTTTTGCGCAGCGCTTTTTTCCGGCGCGCCGCCATGCGCCGCGCCGGACTCGCCGCGCGTGTTGCTGCCCTGCTCCGACGCAGGTCTTTTGGGTACATTCGACATGGGGGCGCATTATAATCCCGGGCATGAATTCCCAAACCGACCTCGTCCCCACGCCCGCAGGCTCGCCGACTTCCATCGCGGCTGCAGATTCCGCTTCGCAGGAAGTGGCACAGCACGCGCAGTTCGTCGACTGGATGCGATCGGTCGCGCCCTACATCCACGCCTTCCAGGGCAAGACGTTCGTCGTCGGCTTCGGCGGCGAGGTCGTGCACCAGAATCTGCTCAACGCGCTCGCGGCCGACATTGCGCTACTGCAGGCCATGGGCATCCAGATCGTGCTCGTGCACGGCTCGCGACCGCAGGTCGAAGAGCAGATGAGCCTGCACGGCGTGGAGTCCGAGTTCTCGCACGGCATGCGCATCACGAATGCCCGCGCGCTCGAGTCCGCGAAGGAAGCGGCCGGCGAAGTGCGTCTCGACATCGAGGCCGCGATCAGCCAGGGTCTGCCGAACACGCCGATGGCGCACGCGCACATCAGCGTCGTCTCGGGCAATTTCGTGACCGCGCGCCCGGTCGGCATCCTGGACGGCGTGGACTTCCAGCACACGGGCGTCGTGCGCAAGATCGACGCCGACTCGATCCGCCATTCGCTCGCGAGCCGCAAGCTCGTGCTGCTGTCGCCGCTCGGCTTCTCGCCGACGGGCGAGGCGTTCAACCTCTCGATGGAGGACGTGGCCTCGGCGGCGGCGATCGCGCTGCGCGCCGACAAGATCATTTTCCTCACCGAAACGCCGGGCCTCGCCGACGAGGAAGGCGAGCTGATCCGCGAAATGTCGCTCGACGACGCCTACAAGCTGCACGAAGGCGGCACCGTGCTCGGCGACGCGGGGTTCTACCTGAAGCACTCGATCCGCGCCTGCCGCGGCGGCGTGGGCCGCGCGCACATCCTGCCTTACGCGCTCGACGGCAGCTTGCTGCTCGAACTGTTCCTCCACGACGGCGTGGGCACCATGATCTCGTACGAGAACCTGGAGAGCCTGCGCGAGGCGACGCCCGACGACGTCGGCGGCATCCTCACGCTGATCGAGCCGCTCGAGACGGACGGCACGCTCGTGCGGCGCGGCCGCCACCAGATCGAGCGCGACATCGACCACTTCTCGGTGATCGAGCACGATGGCGTGCTGTTCGGCTGCGCCGCGCTCTATGCGTATCCGCAGGAGCGCATCGGCGAAATGGCCTGCCTGACCGTCGCGCCCGAAGCGCAGGGTTCCGGCGACGGCGAACGCCTGCTGCGCCGGATCGAGCAGCGTGCCCGCGCGCGCGGCCTCACGCGCATCTTCGTGCTGACGACCCGTACCGAGCACTGGTTCCTCAAGCGCGGCTTCGTCAAGGCCACGGTCGACGACCTGCCCGAAGACCGCCGCCGACTCTATAACTGGCAGCGCAAATCGCTCGTGCTGATGAAGCAGCTCTGAGCGCCGCCGCCCCCATACGACTACAGGAGAAGCACAGCATGGCCCGTATGATCCAATGCGCGAAGCTCGGCAAGGAAGCCGAAGGTCTCGACTTCCCCCCGCTGCCGGGCGAACTCGGCAAGCGCATCTACGAAAGCGTTTCGAAAGAGGCCTGGCAGGCCTGGCTGAAGCAGCAGACCATGCTGATCAACGAAAACCGCCTGAACATGGCCGACCCGCGCGCGCGCCAGTACCTCATGAAGCAGACCGAAAAGTTCTTCTTCGGCGAAGGCGCCGACCAGGCGTCCGGCTACGTGCCGCCGACCGAGGGCTGATTGGCTTCTGCGGCACCTCGCGGCCTCCCTCACGGGCGACCGCAAAGCGTAAAAAATCCGCGCCGCGTGCGCGGATTTTTTTATGTATTTACCGAATTCCAGCCGTCCCGCGAAATCGGCGCAATCCCCCGCCACACGGGGCCTGCGGCGCCCCGCCGGCCCCGCAAGGCCAAGGCCGTTTGCACGATCTTCCGTCATCGTGCTATCATGTCGCTTCGTTCAACAGGCTTTAGCCATCAATTGCGTTCAATTTAACGCGCACCTTGCGCGAGCGAATTGAATGTTTTCATACAAAAAGACCGGACCGCCGCGCGGCCGTTCTTTTTCGTTTCAGCAGCGCTTCACAGGCACGCCCGTGCCCGTCCAGCGTCCTCATGCACCCTGCCCCCCATGCCAGGCCACGCAGGTGCAACGCTTACGCACAATTCGCCCGAGTGTCGTTTCGCGACGCATCGGCACGCCTGTCCCCGTCGCGCCGTAACCGGGTTCGCGGGAAGGCATGCCCTTTCGCGAAACCGCACTCTCCCGGCAAAACCGTGGCGGACCGCTCGTGCGGTCCCCGCAGTCATTGGAGATGCCCACCGTGACCGCTTCCACCTCCGGATCAGCAGCCTCGTCCGAACTTCAGCTCGACGACATCACCATCGTCGATAAGACTCTTCTCAAACGCGCCGTGGGCGCCATGGCACTCGGTAACGCCATGGAATGGTTCGACTTCGGCGTGTACAGCTACATTGCCGTGACGCTCGGCCAGGTGTTCTTCCCGTCGAGCAGCCCTTCGGCCCAGCTCATCGCGACCTTCGGCACGTTCGCGGCCGCGTTCCTCGTGCGGCCGATCGGCGGCATGGTATTCGGCCCCCTCGGCGACCGCATCGGCCGCCAGCGCGTGCTCGCGATGACGATGATCCTGATGGCCTGCGGCACCTTCGCGATCGGCCTGATCCCCTCGTACGGGTCCATCGGCATCGCGGCGCCCGTGCTGCTGCTCGCCGCGCGTCTCGTGCAGGGCTTCTCGACGGGCGGCGAGTATGGCGGCGCAGCCACCTTCATCGCCGAATTCGCCACCGACAAGCGCCGCGGCTTCATGGGCAGCTTCCTCGAATTCGGCACGCTGATCGGCTATGTGTGCGGCGCGGGCACGGTGGCGCTGCTCACCGCAACGCTCTCGCACGAGGCGCTCCTCGACTGGGGCTGGCGCATCCCGTTCCTGATCGCGGGGCCGCTCGGGCTCGTGGGCCTTTATATCCGCCTGAAGCTGGAAGAAACGCCGGCGTTCAAGCGCGAGGCCGAGGCCCGCGAAGCCGACGAAAAAGCGCGCCAGAAGATGACGCTGGCTTCGCTGCTGAAACAGCATCTGCGCCCCCTCCTGCTGTGCGTGGGCCTCGTGCTGATCTTCAACGTGACCGACTACATGGCGCTCTCGTATCTGCCGAGCTATCTCTCCGCGACACTGCACTTCAGCGAGACCTGGGGCCTCTCCCTCGTGCTGATCGTGATGGTGCTGATGATGCCGATGACGCTCGCAGCCGGCCGCCTCTCCGACGCGATCGGCCGCAAGCCGGTGATGCTCGCGGGGTGCGTCGGACTCATCGCGCTCTCGATTCCCGCGCTCATGCTGATCCAGACCGCGGCGGTGCTCCCCGTATTCTGCGGACTCCTGATCCTCGGCACGCTGCTGTCGTGCTTTACGGGCGTGATGCCTTCGGCGCTGCCCGCGCTGTTCCCCACGCCGATCCGCTACGGCGCGCTCGCCATCGGCTTCAATGTGTCGGTGTCGCTGTTCGGCGGGACCACGCCGCTCGTCGCCGCCTGGCTCGTGGACAGCACCCACAACCTGATGATGCCCGCCTACTATCTGATGGGCGCGGCCGTGATCGGCATCGTCGCCGTGCTCGCGCTGCACGAAACCGCACGCCGGCCGCTGCCGGGATCGGCGCCGAGCGTGGGCACCAGGGCGGAAGCGCACGCGGTGCTGCGCGGCGTGCGCCTCGCCCGCGAACTGGAGGAAGAGGAGCAATACCCCGCCGCCGCGGTGCGGGTCTGATCAGATCAGATGGGTGTGCTCGACGCTCGGGCCACCCGGGTTTCCTGTCATCAACATCGCCGCCGTCACGGGCAACCTGAACCGCCGCGGCCCCGCACTGCCGGGATTCACGTAGAGCACACCGTCACGCGTCTCGCACGACGGCTTGTGGGAATGACCGCTCACCACGAGCGCAATCCCCTCCTGCACCGGATCGCCGCGGAAATCGGGCAACTCGTGCACGACCGCGATCTTCATGCCACCGATCTCGAGCGTGGTTTGCACCGGCAGCGACTCCGCCCATGCGCCACGATCGTTGTTGCCGCGTACGACGGTCAGCGGCGCGAGCGCGGCGAGCGCATCGAGAACCGCCTGATCGCAGATGTCGCCTGCATGAACGATCGCGTCGCAGCCCTCGACGAAGCGCAGCAACTCCGGGCGCACCAGATTGTGCGTATCGGAAACCAGGGCGACGCGAAGCGGAATTCGTGAAGACATGCGAGGTTCGGGCGAAAAGACGAAGCGGGTGGACACACGCGCGATTATCGCCGACGGCGCCGGGCCTGTAACGCCATCAGGCCGCCTCGCCCTCCGAGCCGAAATAGACAGCGATCCAGATGGTCTGCGCCGACTTGTCGGTCCACGCCACCCGGTGCCGGCAATGCGCCGGAATGTGCACGTAGTCGCCGGGCAGCAGCGGCCGTCTCGCGCCGCTCTCCGACTCGAACTGCAACGCGGCGGCGCCGGCCAGCAACACCACCCATTCGTCGCGTGGATCGTCGTACCAGAATCCCGCGGGACTCACCTGCCCTGTCGAAACGATTCTCTCGATCACGACACCTCGTTGCGCGACCAGTTGCTCGACACATTCGGCGCCGGCTGCACGGTCGATACCGGCGAATACGTTGCCGAACGCGCCGCCGGGCATCACGCTCATGACAGCGGCCTCAAGCCGTCCAGCAGCGTGGGCACCAGCTCGCTCACGGTCGGATGCACGTGCATCGCGAACCGCAGCGTCGTGTAAGGCGCGTCGGCGGTCATCGTGTCGATGAAGGTATGGATCGCTTCGTCGCTCTCGATGCCGACGATCGACGCGCCCACTATGCGCTTCGTCTGCGCGTCCACGAGCACCTTCATGAAGCCGTCCGTTTCTCCGCGCTCGCGAGCGCGGCCGACTCGCGACATCGGCATGGTCGCGATCAGCGCCGGCCGGTTGCGCTCGCGCACTTCGCGCTCGCTGAGCCCCACGCGCGCCAGCGGCGGATCGACAAATACAGCGTAGGCCGGAATGCGCGTGTCGGCGCTGCGGCTTGCGCCGTCCAGCAGGTTGGCGGCGACGATCTGGAAATCGTCGTACGAGGTGTGCGTAAACGCGCCGCGTCCATTCACGTCGCCGAGCGCCCAAACGCCCTCGACATTCGTGCGCAACTGCCCGTCCACCGGAATCAGGCCGTGTCTGTCGCGCACGATGCCGGCGGCGTCGAGGCCGAGGTCGTCGGTGTTCGGGATGCGCCCCGTGGCGCACAGCAGATGCGAGACGTCGAGCGTGCCCGCGTCGAGCGCGATGCGCACACCGCCGCCGTCGAGCGGCGCGACGCTGCGCGGTTCGGCGCCGAAGCGAAATTCCACGCCTTCCCTTGCCAGCACGTCCTGCACCGCGCGCGCCACATCGTCGTCCTCGCGCGAAAGCACCCGCGCGCCGCGCACGAGCACCGTGACCCGGCTGCCGAAACGCCGGAAAATCTGCGCGAATTCGAGCGCTATGTAGCTGGCGCCCACAATCGCCAGGTGCGACGGCAGCGTGTCCAGCGCGAGGATCGTGGAGTTCGTTTCGTAACGGATACGATCGACGCCCGGAATCGAGGGAATCAGCGCGCGCGTGCCGGTATTGATGAAAATCTCCGGAGCCTCCAACTCCTCCGTCTGCCCGCCCGCCCCTTCGATGCGCACCGCATGCGGCCCGACGAAGCGGGCATGGCCCTGCAACACCGTCACGTTGGGCGCCTTGCGCAGCCATTGCTCGACACCGTTGCGCGACGCACCAATGATGCCGTCCTTGCGCGCCTTCACGAACGCGAGATCGACGCGCACGTCACCCGGTTGCCTCGCGCCATCCACATGCACGCCGTATGCCGCCGCGTGACGCGCGACATGGGCGGCGCGTGCGCATGCGACATAAGCCTTGGTCGGTGTGCAGCCCACGTTCACACAGGTTCCGCCGAACGCCGCGCGCTCGATCACAGCCGTCCTGCGTCCATGCTTGCCGAGCCGCACCGCGAGAGGCGGGCCGCTCTGCCCGGTGCCGATCACGATCGCATCGAATCGTTGTGCCATGCCGCCTCTCCTTCGTGACCGCGCGAAATCGCGGCTTTCCGGCGCTGCGCCATCCGCGCTTCGTGCCGCTGCTCAACTTCTCGCGCCATATTACGCCGGCATCGCGGCGAAGCTGTGCGAACGGGTCTGCACGATATTCCCCAGCGAGGGCGCGCCGTTGCGCATCGGAAATCGGGAAAAAAAAGAGCCGTCTCGCAACGCGAAAAGGCTCGGAAGGTGACGTCACAGCAGCAAACGGGCAATGCTGCCGCGCGTCGGGGGATCGGTGCAGGCGATGTATGGCGGCCTGTTAAGGTGTCTTCGATGTTTCGTTCTGGAAACCCGCAGATTCAGTGAACGCACTCGCCCTGGGAACACGCAATCAGTTCGCGCGAGCGCTGCAACGCGACGCGCCCCCCCCGCGTGGCGACCAGCAACCCGACCTGGCTGAGATTGAAGTCGACCGCAACCATCATCTGCATGAGGTCCACCATGGGCAGGACCCACACAGGTTGATAAAACTGTCGTTCGATGAAGGATTTCATGATGGCTCCTGCTGCTCGCCATCGCTTCCCGCGGAACGCTATGGCATTTCGATGAATGCCATTTTAGGAATCCCGCCCCTGCCGATAAATAGCTCAGAAGTGAAGTCACTTGTCGCCACAGGCGAATAATCGACGCAGGGTGCTGGCATGACATTGCGACTATCGGCGCCATAGCCTGGCGCCCGGCGCAAGTTGTAGCGGCAGGCAAGCTCACTGCTCAGGACCACGCACCAAGGTCCGAAATTCGCCAGTACTCCGAACGCTGGTGACAGTGCCAACACACTATCGAACCCCTCGAAAAACAGTGCCGAATGCGTCCCCCAGCAGCCGTGTCGATCTGTCGCGCTTTTTCTCCTCGCTGATTCAGCACAACAAAGCTACAGTCGTTTGCAGACGTCCCATGTGACGCGACGCGGCATTGCTGCGATGCAATGCGATGTCTCGCGTCGCGGCCACACCGCGCAGCGCCGCACCAGTAAAGGCGCTATGCACTGGACTCCGTATGCTCAGGTTAACGAACCATTACGCAGTACGCATTTAACGAGCCTTTTTCGCGCCGCATGTGCTGCGCTGCATCGCCGGGAAACTCCTGGATTCACGCGCCCCGCGTGTGAGCTAGTCTGTTCGCTAAAGGAGACGAAATCATGAGACAAGCGTTCAATGTCGGCGTCGTCATCATCCTTGCACTTCTCGTCGCGAACCGGGTCATCACCCGCGTAGAGGCGCACGGCGGTAGTTCGCTCACCTGCGCGCAAGGCTCCCTGCTCGTGAAGGCCGAGGCACTGGCGCGCGGCTTCACCGAACTGGGCGCGCGCAGCCAGGGCGAAAACTTCATGTCGAACTGCCTCGTGTCCGGTCAGGGCCAGGTCGGCGACCACGTCGCCCACGACTAAGCTCCGCCCAGCCTGACGAGTCGCCTTGCGTGGCGCTTCGCGCCACGACGGGCAGGATGGTCCTGTCGTTTCGCTAGCCGGCAGCGGTGCCGGCTGCTTTTGGGTGTCTGGCCGATACCCATGGGGCTATGCTCGCGCACCGTTCATCGAACCGCTACCGAAGGCTACTCTCCTACCGCTTACCGCCGCCGACCACTACGTTCGCGGCCGCCCCGATTACCCCCCCCCGACACCGCGCTACTACACCGGCCAATGGCGCGGGGCTTTCCCGTTTGCCGGATTCGAGCCGCCGCACGAGCAACACTTCCCGGTCGGGCACACCGGCTCGCCGGAGGACGTCATCCCCGCGCGTGTGAAGTCGAGACGAGCTTCCTCGCCGCGCTGCCAGCCGCGGAACAGGCGCGAATCGAAGCGCAGGTGCGCGCGTTAATCGAGGCGTAGCCCGCATTGCGTGGTCGGACTTCGGTGACGGTGCCGTACGAGACCGTGGCCTCCGCGACCGTCAAGGAATCGGCCACGCCGGGTTAGGTCCAAGCGAGGCGCAAACCTGCGCCGCTCCTTGCTGCAGTACATCCCCCGGCGTTCTTTCCGGTTGCCAATGCCGCCGGGAGGCAGCGACAATGCACCGGTATCCGGGGGAATTCATGAAGAGAAGCATCCTGTGGGCAGGGCTTAGTATGCTGGCGGCATGCACGTCGGTCACCGACGTAAATTCAAGACAGGATGGGCATCTGACGGTCACAAGCCGCGCTCGCTGGGACATGGTCTCCTGGAACCGCGTCCGGAACGCCGGCCTCAAGGAGGCGCAAGCCTATTGCCGCAAGCGTCGTCAGGAACTGCACACTGTGGAGATACACAGCGAAGGGTTACGCGGCGTGACGCCGCAAACCGTAGAGGTAGTATTCGACTGCATCTGAGGAAACACGCAGGAAGTCCGCTGGCTGCGCCTGCCGCGGCCCATTTCCCGCTTCAGCGGAATAGTTTGTTGTCGTTCTCCCCAGTACCCAATTCGCATGGTCGGACTACACTGACGAAACATTTTGTTACGTCTTTGCCTGGGTCGGATCATGTTGATCGCATTCTTCATAGCATGCCCGTTCGGTATCGTGGCCCTGTTCGGCTTCGCCAGGCTGATCAATCCGCGCACCGGACAGATCGGCAGCCGTTGACGGGCTGATCCTAAACGCCACTCACCCTCGCGAGGATCACGGCGCGACCGGGCGTTATTTCGCGACAGGCGCATCCGTAGACCAAAGCTCGCCTTGCGCCGGCGCGTCGGGCAGGTTGAAGACGACAGCTCTCGCGCCATTGTCTGCGGCGTCGATACGCAGAACCTTGATGCGCGTACCGGGCTGCAACGTCAGGCACGCCCCGGGGCTCTGGACCGCCGAAGCACCCGGATTGCCGGCGGAAGGCGCGGCGCCCTGAGCACCGGTAGGGCACGCCAGAATCACCGACGATATCGCATAGGTGCTTCCGACCTTGATCGAGACGTTGCCGGAATCGAGCCACGAGGCGCGATATTTGAGCCAGAAAAGCAGAGCGACCCCGAGCACCGCGACCGCCAACACTTTCATCGAAACACTGGATTTCATGACCTGCTCCAAGGATGTCCCGTTATGCCCCTGCTTTTCGTGGCAGTCAACGGGAAGTGAACGGCGCGACCCGAGGCGAACCCGGGCCCCACGCAAGACAAAAGCCCCAGCGGGTCGACAACCGCGCTGGGGCTTTCGGACAATCTCGTAGACATCCGGACAACGGATGGTGCCGGGGACCGGACTCGAACCGGCAAGCCGTGAGGCGGCGGATTTTCGTCACACCACGTCTTTCGACGCCGCACGCCAGGTCGGGGCGCGCGTTCGTGCGCTGGACTATGCCTTCGCCGTAGCGACACGCCGCGTTACACGCCGCGCGAAGCCCCAGGCGCCCCCCGTCTAGTCTCTACACCTTCCACGCTGCCGCACGTCGCGCAGCAGCGGGCTTGGCTCGGCGTTGCCTCGGCGCCGCACACGTGGCCCAGGGGGTTCGCCGAATTTGAGGGGTTCTGCACCGGTCGTTTCCGGCCGGGCACTCAATCTCTCTTTAAGTCCGCTATGTTTACCAATTTCATCACCCCGGCAAGGGCGGACGGGATTCTACCATTGCCCCGCCCCCTCCCCAAGCGCGCCAGGTCATCGCGCGGTCACACGTGCTTTCCATAATCGGCTCGTCGAAAACGTTTACAACGTTCGGGGCCGCCAGCATGACGCCAACCATCAAGGATGTCGCCGCACACGCCGGTTTCTCGATCGCCACCGTTTCCCGAGCGATCAACGCGCCACATACGGTCAACCCGGTCACGCTCGCGAAAGTGCGCGAGGCCGTCGACACTCTGCGGTTCCGCCCAAGTTCGCTCGGCCGCCAGCTCCGCGGCGAGCGCACGCGGCTCGTCGGCGTGGTGCTGCCGACGCTCGCCCATCCCGTCTTCGCCGAATGCCTGCAAGGCATCGACGAACTGGCCGCGGCGGAGGGCTTCCGGCTCATGCTCACGACCACGCAGTATGACCGCGAGCGCGAGCGCCGCGCGGTTGATATGTTGCGGGCACAACGAGTAGAAGGCCTGATCCTCACTGTGGCCGATGCGGACGCTCATTCGCTTCTCGACGAGCTCGACGCAGACGGCCCGCCCTACGTGCTCATGCACAACGACACGCAGCGCCACCCCGCGGTTTCGGTCGATAACCGCGAAGCAGCCAACGACGGCGTGCGCATGCTGATCGCGCACGGGCACCGCCGCATCCTGATGCTGACGGCCACGCCCCCGGCCTCGGACCGCGCCCGCCAGCGTCACGCAGGCTACGTGCTCGCCATGCGGCAGGCGGGCCTCATCCCGGAACCCGTGCTCGAAATCGACCTCACAACCGACGAACTCCCGCCCGCCGTGCTCGCGCATCTCACGAACGGCTCGCAGCGTCCCACCGCCCTCTTCTGCAGCAACGACCTGCTCGCGATGGTCGTGATGCGCGGCTTGCGCCGCGCGCGGGTGCGTGTGCCGCAGGACATGTCGATTCTCGGCTTCGACGGCCTCGCGACCGGCGCGCTGCTCGTACCGCCGCTCGCGAGCATCGGTACGCCGAATCGCGAGATCGGCCGTATGGCATGGCAGCAGTTGATGGCGTACATCGGCGGCGAGTGCGCGGGCGCGGCGCCTCGGCTCGTGCTGCCGCACACGCTGCGCGAGGGCGACACGATCGCCGCCATCGCCAGCGCGCCCCTCGCCGATGTCGCCCATGCCGCACACCTCGCACGGGTATCGCACGAAGACGGCGAATTCGAACTCCCGTGACGCCACCACCGGGGCCCCGCCCGCTCGCGTAACATAAGCTTCGCCACCACCCGTCACTCCCATCGAGAGGCTCCCATGCTGCTCGCCCAGATCAGCGACCTGCACGTCAAGCAACCGGGCGCGCTCGCGTACCAGCGCGTCGATACCGCCGCACGCCTTGCGCGGACCATCGCGCGGCTGAACGCCCTCGTGCCGCGCCCGGACGCCGCGGTCGTCACCGGCGACCTCGTGGACCAGGGCTCGGCCGCCGAGTACCGGCACCTCAAGTCGCTGCTGGCAACGCTCGACATGCCGTACTGGCTGCTGATCGGTAATCACGACACGCGCGAGGCGCTGCGCGAGGTTTTTCCCGAGCGCGCCGAACTGCGCGCAGGCGGCCCGTTCGTGCACTATGCCGTCGAGATTGGGCCACTGCGTCTGCTCGCGCTCGACTCCCTGCAGCCGGGCCAGAGCGCGGGCACGCTGTGCGCGGCGCGGCTGGCATGGCTCGCGCAACAGCTCGACGCCGCGCGCGGACAACCAGTGATCGTCGCGCTCCATCACCCGCCGTTCGACAGCGGCGTCGACCATATGGATGCGATCCGCCTCGATCCGCAGGCGGCCGTGGCGCTCGAAGCGCTCGTCGCGCAGCACCCGAACGTGGAACGCGTCATGTGCGGCCACGTGCACCGCTCGATGTTCGTGCGCTTTGGCGGCACCATCGCTTCGGCCATCCCCTCGCCGGCGCATCAGGTCACGCTCGACCTCGCGCCCGGTGCGCCGTCGAGCTTCACGCTCGAGCCGCCCGCGTTCGCGCTGCATCGCTACGACCCGCACAGCGGACTCGTCACGCATCACGTGTACGTCGACGAATCGGACGGGCCTTATCCGTTCAAGGAGCCGGTTCCGGGGCCGCTTTTCAGCCCGGTTCTCAGCCCGGTTCTCAGCCCGCTGCCCGGCCCCTCGGGCAACCACGTCGCCTGACACTTCAGCCGTCCGGAGCGGGCCGCCCCGCACCCGTGCGTCCGGTCGGGCGTCAGCACGATCCGACATGCTCCGGTATGATCGGCACCCTCGAATGCCGTCCGCCGTTGCTTTTGCGTCTTGCCGGGCACCGCCCGCTCCTGCCCATGTCCACACCCGACTCCACCACCACCGCAGCCGATAGCCAGTCGCTGCGCGGCCTGCTGCTCCTGCTCGCGACCATTGCCGGCGTCTCGGTCGCGAACATCTACTACAACCAGCCGCTCCTCGACGACTTCCGCAAGTCGTTCCCCTCGGGCGCGGCCTGGATTGGCGCCGTGCCCTCCGCAACCCAGCTCGGCTATGCCGCCGGGATGCTGCTGCTCGCCCCGCTCGGCGACCGCTACGACCGCCGGCTCCTGATCCTGCTGAAGATCGCCGGCGTATGCGTCGCGCTCTTCTTCGCAGCCACGGCCCCCACGCTCGGCGTGCTGATCGGCGCAAGTCTCGCGATCGGCGTGCTCGCGACCATCGCGCAGCAGGCCGTGCCCTTCGCCGCCGAACTCGCGCCCCCCGAAGGGCGCGGCCATGCCGTCGGCACCGTCATGAGCGGACTGCTGCTCGGCATCCTGCTCGCGCGTACGGCCGCAGGCTTCGTCGGCCAGTACTTCGGCTGGCGTGCCGTGTTCGGCGCTTCGATCGTCGCGCTGCTCGCGCTGGCCGTCGTGATCGTACTCAAGCTGCCGCGCAGTCAGCCCACCTCCCGGCTCGGCTACGGACGGCTCCTCGCCTCGATGTGGCACCTCACACTCGAATTGCGCGGGCTGCGCGAAGCGGCCCTGACGGGCGCATGCCTGTTCGGCGCGTTCAGTTTGTTCTGGCCGGTGCTCACCCTGCTGTTGGCGGGTGCGCCGTTTCACCTCGGGCCGCAGGTGGCGGGCCTCTTCGGCGTCGTCGGCGCGGCGGGCGCCATGGCCGCGCCCTGGGCGGGCCGGTCGGCGGACCGGCGCGGACCGCGCGCCGTCATCACGCTGTCGATCGCGCTCATCGCGCTCGCATTCGTGATCTTCGCGTTTTCGGGCAAGAGCCTCGTCGGGCTCGTGATCGGCGTGGTGGTGCTCGACATTGGCGTGCAGGCCGCGCAGATCTCGAACCAGTCGCGCATCTACGCACTGAGGCCCGAAGCGCGCAGCCGCGTCAACACCGTCTACATGGTTGCTTATTTCATCGGCGGCGCAACCGGCTCCGCCGTGGGCGCGGCCACCTGGCACGCGTTCGGCTGGATCGGCGTGTGCGTGGCCGGGCTCGCGTTTACCGCGCTGGCCGGCTGGATTCACGCCAGCACGCGTCCGCGCGCCGCGTAAAGCGCCCGCGGCGGGTCCGGCGCCCTTGCGCGACGGACCCGCGAAACTGGCAAAAATGCCCGGGCACGCTACGTGCTGATCAGGCAATCTCTTGACTACGGTGGAGATCGCTCATGAAACGCTTGATTGCCCTGGTGCTCGTTGCCGCTTCGGTTGGGGCGCTTGCCGCATGCAATACCGTTGCGGGCGCGGGTGAGGATATGTCCGCGGGCGGCCACGCCATCACGAATAGCGCCGAACAGGCGAAGTAACGCACGCGGAATCCGCCGCACGACCGCACCGACGCCCGTCGCCAGTCTCTGTCAAGCGCCGCGGCGCCGGTCGTCGAACACGAACGAGAGTCCCACGCTGCCGAGTATCAGCACGGTCGCCACGATCGTGCCGACCGTCACGGGCTCGCCCAGCAGCAACGCGCCCAGGGCAACGGCCACGACGGGATTCACGTACATGCAACTGCTCGCGACGAGCGGACTGGTATGGCGAATCAGATAGCCGTAGGCGACATAGGCTGCCATCGTGCCGATCAGCATGAGATAGACGAACGCCACGGCCGGCAGGAAATGCAGCGGCATCATGCGTTCGCCGCTGATCCACGCGATGAGCGTCGAAATCGCGCCGCCCAGCCCGATCTGCAGGGCTGTGGCGAGGAACAGATCCGAAGGCAGCTTGAGCCGCCCGGCCAGATGCGCGCCGATCGCCCAGAACAGCGCGCCGGCCAGAATCGCGAGACAGCCGCCGGCGGTGCCCGAAGCCCCGCCGCCGTGGCTCAGGATGCCGATGCCGGCGAGACCCAGCGCGACGGCCAGCCACTCTGCCCTCGCGACGTGCCGGCCGGTGGCCGCCGCAATGATCGTCGCAAAAAGCGGGACCGTGGCGACCATCACGGCTGCCGTGCCGGTGCCCACGGTGCGCATGCCGTACGCGAGCATGCCGCTCGACAGCCCCACGAGCGTCGTCCCGACGATGCCGGCATTGCGGACCTCCATGAGCGTCGGCATGACGGGACGACGACGCATGGCGAACACGAAGAGCCCGATGCCCGCCAGCAGGTTGCGCAGGCCCGAAAGCAGCAGCGGCGGAAACGAGCCGAGCGCCACGTGCACGGCAAGGTAGGTCGAACCCCACACGAAATAGACGACGGCCAGCGAAAGCGCGACGCGGCCGCCGCGCGATTGCGGCAAGCGCACCGAGCGGCAGAGCCGCCAAAATGCACTGGCCGCACCGGCGGCGAACTGCAGAGGCCGTGAAGGCGAACGGGGAGGCATAGTCATGGCGTCGCGGAAGAACGCGACGCGCACACCTTGGAGCCTCGCAGGCGCGCTGCGGGGCGGGTGGAGCTCGACGGCATGATGGAGTGGCGAAGAAACGGTAGTGCGCGGCCCGCAGCCCGGCGGCAGGCAGGTGCGGCGGCGACGGTTGGGTAACCGTAAGCCGGGCGCCCCGAATTATGCAGCAAGCCGGCCGGCCAGGGTCATGCGCGAAACGTTTTATGCTCGCTGGCTATCGCATGGGTCGAGGCAGAAGGCAGTAGCGCCTGTGCTAACATGGCCAATCCTTTCTTTTTCCTTTCGATCCCCCACTCCCAAGGATCGCAAAGAAAATCGCCATGACCCGGAAAATCCGTTACCTGACCGAACTCGACGTCGCCCGCCTCGAAAAATGCGCCGCGGAACCGGGCGCCGCGCCGGCACGCCATGTCATGCTCGACGAACTGCTGGAGCGCGCCGAAGTCGTCGCGCCGAAAGACATCGCCGCCACCGTCGTCACGATGAACTCCCAGGTCACGCTCAGGAACGAGCAGTCCGGCGAAATGCTCATCTGGACCCTCGTTTATCCCAAGGGCGCGGACGTCGACTCCGGGCGCCTGAACGTGTTCTCGCCCGCCGGTCTCGCGTTGCTTGGCCTGAAACGCGGCGACACCGTACGTTTCACGCCCCCCAGCGGCGCACAGCAAACGCTGAAGATCGACCGCATCCTTTACCAGCCCGAAGCATCGGACGATTTCACGCTGTAATCCCCCGCTGTCATCTACTTTACGATTCGCCGCTTCATTCATTTCGCGCGTAGCGCCTCGTGCCGCTATACCGCGAATTGCGGCGCCGGACACTTGCCAGATCGTCGCAGCGCGGTGTATTGTTTGGCCTGCTTACGCGGGGGTCCTGCGTCATGCGTCGCTTCGAACGAGTCTGAACGAAAGTCGAGCGGCGTATTGCGCGGGTGAGAAATACCCTTTGAACCTGATCTGGATAATGCCAGCGCAGGGAAGCGTCCGGACTTCGCAGCATCGCTATCCACCTCATCCCAGCGAAGTCCGTCCACGTTCCGTCTCGTCTCCTGCGAAGCTGCTGTTCCCATATTGCTTTAGAGAGAGATACATGAACGCGAACCCGAAGTTCGTTTCCGCCAACGCGCACGTCGACGAAGCCGCGGTCGCGCCGCTGCCCAATTCCCGCAAGATCTACGTGACCGGCTCGCAGCCGGACATTCGCGTGCCGATGCGCGAGATCACGCAGTCGGACACACCCACGGGCTTCGGCGGCGAGAAAAATCCGCCGATCTACGTCTACGACACTTCGGGCCCCTACACCGATCCCGAAGCGAAGATCGACATTCGCGCGGGCCTGCCCGCACTGCGTCAGCGCTGGATCGAAGCGCGCGGCGACACCGAATCGTTGCCCGGCCTCTCGTCGCAATACGGCCTCGAGCGCGCGGCCGACCCGGCCACGGCCGAACTGCGCTTTCCTGGCCTGCACCGCACGCCGCGCCGCGCGCAGGCCGGCAAGAACGTGACGCAGATGCACTACGCGCGTCAGGGCATCGTGACGCCCGAGATGGAATTCATCGCGATCCGCGAAAACCAGCGCCGTGCCGAGTACCTGGAGAGCCTCAAGGCGAGCGGCCCGAACGGCGCGAAGCTCGCCGCGATGATGGGCCGCCAGCACGCGGGCCAGGCGTTCGGCGCCGCGGCCTTCGGCGCCGACGCGCTCCAGGCGATCACGCCCGAATTCGTGCGCGAGGAAATCGCGCGCGGCCGCGCGATCATCCCCGCGAACATCAACCACCCGGAAAGCGAGCCGATGATCATCGGCCGCAACTTCCTCGTAAAAATCAACGCGAACATCGGCAATTCGGCCGTGACCTCGTCGATCGGCGAGGAAGTGGACAAGATGACGTGGGCGATCCGCTGGGGCGGCGACACGGTGATGGATCTCTCCACGGGCAAGCACATTCACGAAACGCGCGAGTGGATCATCCGCAACTCGCCGGTGCCCATCGGCACGGTGCCGATCTACCAGGCGCTCGAAAAGGTCAACGGCAAGGCAGAAGATCTCACGTGGGACATCTTCCGCGACACGCTCATCGAGCAAGCCGAGCAAGGTGTGGACTACTTCACGATCCACGCGGGCGTGCGCCTGCAGTACGTGCCGCTCACGGCCAATCGCATGACGGGCATCGTCTCGCGCGGCGGTTCGATCATGGCCAAGTGGTGCCTCGCCCATCACAAGGAGTCCTTCCTTTACGAGCACTTCGAAGAGATCTGCGAAATCATGAAGGCCTACGACGTGAGCTTCTCGCTCGGCGACGGCCTGCGTCCCGGCTCGATCTACGACGCGAACGACGAAGCGCAGCTCGGCGAACTGAAGACGCTCGGCGAGCTCACGCAGATCGCGTGGAAGCATGACGTCCAGGTGATGATCGAAGGTCCGGGCCACGTGCCGATGCAGCTCATCAAGGAGAATATGGATCTCCAGCTCGACTGGTGCAAGGAAGCGCCTTTCTACACGCTCGGGCCGCTCACCACCGACATCGCGCCGGGCTACGACCACATCACCTCGGGCATCGGCGCGGCGATGATCGGCTGGTTCGGCACGGCCATGCTCTGCTACGTCACGCCGAAGGAACACCTGGGTCTGCCGAACAAGGACGACGTGAAGGAAGGCATCATCACGTACAAGCTCGCGGCACACGCGGCCGACCTCGCCAAGGGTCATCCGGGCGCGCAGGTGCGCGACAACGCCCTTTCGAAAGCGCGCTTCGAGTTCCGCTGGGAAGACCAGTTCAACCTCGGCCTCGACCCCGACAAGGCGCGCGAATTCCATGACGAGACGCTGCCCAAGGACTCGGCCAAGGTCGCGCACTTCTGCTCGATGTGCGGCCCGCACTTCTGCTCGATGAAGATCACGCAGGACGTGCGCGACTTCGCGGCGAAGCAGGGTATGAGCGACGACGAAGCACTGAAGAAGGGCATGGAAGTGAAGGCCGTCGAGTTCATCAAGCAAGGCGGCGAGATCTACCAGCGCCAGTAACGCGCCTCGCGCGAGACTGGAAACACTCTCTTACGATTCCAACGGCTCGCTGACAAACGCGAACAACCAGATACGGAATCGGCCGATACGATGGGGTTATCGGCGCGGCGGTTTGTGCCGGACCCCCATAACGACAGGCAGTAACGGCAATCAGAGAGGCAACGCGGCGCATACCCGGTCACGGGATGCGCCGCGTTTCATTTGGACCCGCCCATCGCACGCCCCCACCCTGCGCTTACGGCAGCGCAACACGCGCCATTTCATGCCGGACCGTACTTTCCCTGCTTGACACCCTACCTGCATTTTCTATGCTCGACGTGGGCATCGGGGATTGAAACACCGCCTTACTTAATGTTCACGCCCACCTTCGCAAGCGCCCCGGCGCAATGAGCCGCATCGATTGCGCCGATTCCAGACAGCACAAAGGAGACGCCATGTTTCACCAGCTGTTGACTCCCATCGGTAATTCGCTACTGCCTTCGTTCATCGTCGCCGCACTGCCCATCGTCACCGTGCTCGTCCTGCTGGGCTGGGCACGGCGCCCGGCGTGGCAGGCCTCGCTCGCCGGACTCGTGGTCGGGCTCGTGGTCGCCATCTTCGGCTGGCAATTCCCGGCCGGCCTCGCCTTCGACTCCGTCGCCGCCGGTATCGTGTTCGCGCTGTGGCCGGTCATGTGGATCGTCGTCGCGGCGATCCTGCTCTACAACATCGCCTTGCGCTCGGGGCGCTTTGCCGCCTTTCGCATGTGGATGCTCGACAACCTGCCCAACGACCGGCGCATCGTGCTCGTGGTGATCGGCTTCTCGTTCGGGGCGCTGTTCGAAGGCATCTCCGGATTCGGCACGCCCGTCGCGATCACGAGCTCGCTCCTCATCATGCTCGGCTTCCCGACCCTCGAAGCGCTCACCTTCACGCTGATCTTCAACACGGCGCCCGTGGCTTTCGGCGCGCTCGGCGTGCCGATCACCGTGCTCGGCGCGGTCACGCACCTCCCCGCCGACGTGCTCGGACAGATGGTGGGCCGCCAGTTGCCGTTCTTCGCGCTCGCGCTGCCGTTCTACGTGATCGCCATCTATGCGGGCGTGGGCGGCATGCTGCGCATCTGGCCGGTGCTGCTCGTAGCCGGCGGCAGCTTCTCCCTCACGCAGTTCGTGACCTCGAACTACGTCAACTACAGCCTGACCGACGTGCTCTCGTCGCTTGTCTCGCTGATCGTCACAATTGCGTTCCTGCGCGTGTGGAAGCCGGCGCCCGATCCGCAGTTCGAGATCCGCGTCGACCGCGCCAAGGAAGTGCGCGGCAACGTGCCGGGCGTGCAAGGCTGGTATCCGTGGCTGATCGTATCGGTGGTCGTGATCCTCTGGACCATCGCGAAGGTCTTCGCGATCGGCGACGTGAAGCTCCCCTGGCCCGGCCTCGACAAGGCGGTGTACATCACGCTCTACAAGGTGCCTTACGGCGCGGTCTGGGACTTCCAGCCGCTCGCCACCGGCACGGCAATCCTCGTGGCGGCGATCATCACGGCCCTCGTCGTGCGCCTCAAGCCCGCCGATTTCGGCGGCGCGATCGTCGATACCTGGGTGCAGACGCGCATCGCCATCCTGACCGTCGCCGCCATCGTCGGACTCGCCTATCTGATGAACTACTCGGGGCTCACTTATACGCTCGGTCTCGGCGCCGCTTCGGTAGGCGCGTTCTTCCCGCTCGTCTCGGCGTTCCTCGGCTGGGTGGCCGTGTTCCTCTCGGGCAGCGACACCTCGGGCAATGCGCTCTTCGGCAACCTCCAGGTGGTCGCCGCGCATCAGCTCAACCTGAATCCCGTGCTGATGGCCGCGACCAACTCGTCGGGCGGCGTGATGGGCAAGATGATCTCGCCGCAGAACATCTCGACGGGCGTCGCCACGACCGAACTCAAAGGCAAGGAAGGCCACGTGTTCGCCCGCACGTTCAAGCACTCGATCCTGTTGACGGTGCTGCTCGGCATTCTCGTCTGGCTCCAGCAGAACGTGTTCACGTGGATGATCCCGCACTGAGCACGGGGCCGGCCGCGAGGCCATTGCAGAGGACGTAAAAAAGCCCGCCTGCGCGCACGTCGCGCAGGCGGGCTTGCTTCAGCCGGGGATCGAACCCGAACCTTTCTTTACTGCAGTTCCGAGACGACTAGGCCCATGATCTCCTGAGCGGGGCGCGACGTATCGACCTGACCTTTGTCGTCGACGACGGCGATACGCGTCTGGTTCTCGGTCACGGCGCGCACGTTCAGCATGTACTGCTTCGCTTCCTTCTCCTTGCGGCCATGGAACACCTGGTTCCAGAAGCCCTGCTCGTCGGACGTCATGTCCTTCGGATCGACGTAGCGAATGTAGTAGATGCCCTTCCCACGGTCGCTGTCGTCCACCGTGAAGTTCGCGCGGTCGAGTGCATGGCCCACGCGCAGCCAGGCGCTGTCGTACGACTCGCCGAGCGTGAGCTCGGTGGACGTGTAGTGGCCGCCCGTCTCAGCCGACGGCTGACCCTTGCCCGGCTGCCCCGGCTGCCCCGGCTGCCCCGGCTGCTGACCGGCGCCCGTCTGCTGGCCCGCTGCCGCCACGTTCTGCGCGGCGACGGCGGCCGCGGCCGCATCCGGACCGCTCGAATTCGAACCGACCGCGCCAGCCGCCTTGCTCTTGACCTGCGCATCCGCCGCGTCGGCAATCTGCACGTCGGGCACGCCCGGCTTCGCGCGCGAGAGCGACAACATGAGGCGCTTCAGATACTCGGTTTCGAGCGCGGGGTCGTTGGGCTTCGGCACCCACTTGCTGCTCTCGTCGTTGGTGCCCGACACTTCTTCGGCGAGGCCCTTCTGGCTGACGAAGATATAAGTGCCGCCGGTCGGCGACGTTTCGAGACGCGTGCGGTACTTGTTGCGTTCCGCGCCGACGTACGAGTTGCCCATGGCCCACGTGAGCGAGTTGCGGATGATGCCGTCCGAGATCTTCGGACGCGTCTCGTTCCAGTCGGTTTCCATCAGACCCTTGTCGCGCTGGTCGACCACCAGCAGGAAGCCCTGCTCCTGCCAGAAGCGGCGCACCTGGGCCCAGACCTGGTCGGGCGTCTTGTCGTCGATGACGAGCCAGCTTTCCGTGCCGTCACGCTGGATATGCATGCCGGGCACCTGCGGCAGCACCTGGTTTACGTCCGACGGCGGCGCGTCGGTCTGGACCTGCTTGAGCGTGGAGAGCGAAGTCTCGCCGCCCTGCGGAGCCGTCGAGCGCTGGTCGGGGGTTTCGTCGAGCAAGTTCGGCGGCACGGCGAGCGACGACTCCTTCGCCTTTTGGTCACTGCGGTAATCGATCTTGGTCGGCGACGGCGTGCTGCAGCCGGCGACCAGCCCGCCCGCCATCAGGAGCGCGACGGCGCGGATGGCAAGACGTTGATGAAAATCACTCATGTTCGGGTAATCCTTCGGCTACGCCACGGCCAGTTTCCGTGGATCAACCAGCCATTTTACCGGGCGAGAGGCACCCTGTGCAAAAACCGCCGTGCGGCGCGGCATTGCCAGGTCTGTCGAACGCCTCCGAGGGAGGCGAAGCTCGGTATTCTAACGTTTCTCAACATTTAAAAAACACCTCAGCCCCCCTTTCACGGAGATTTTTTCTTTTTATTTCAAAGCATTAAAGAGAAGGGGCGCCACCACCCGGCGTCACCCAGCGTTACGCGGGCCGACATGCAGAGAATGCCGCTCTTGCACGGCAGAAACCAGCGCTAGCTTCGGCGCACATCTCAAAACAAACCACCGGATTGCTGCGCGGGCGATGTCAGTCGTCGGAGGCGTGCGGGTCGGGGGTCGTTTTGGCGAGCTCGGGGGGAGCAAGCCAGCGGAAGGAAGCAAGACCGGATTCGTTGAAGAGGCACTCGGCGGCGGCGGGTGTGTGCACAGGCTTCTTGATGCCCAGCTTCTGGGCAAGCGCGGCGACCGGCGTGCCGGGCTTGGGCTCGACCTTGACAGCCGAAGCACCCGACGCCGCGGCGGCCACCACCGCCCCGCTTGCCGCGGCGGCCTGCGATCCCGAAGCTGCGGATGCCGCGGACGCAACCGATACCGCCGATGAGCCCGACGCCGCTTCAACTGCGGAAGCCCCCGATGCCCCCAATGCCGCGACCGCCGGCTTCAGCGCTTTGTCGAGGTGCCCTTCGACCACCACGCGCTGGCCGCGATAAGCGACCGCGCTATCCGTCACGGAAAGCTTGCCCAGCGACGTTTCCGCGAGCCGGTGCCGCATCTCGTCTTCGCACGTGCTGGGGTTGCGGTATTGCGCGACGCATCCCGCCAGCAGGGTGGCAACGGCCGCAAGGCCGACGAAGCAAGCTTTCCGTTTGTTCATCGCGATTCCGTATTCAGGCAGCCGCAATTGTAGCCGAAGGGCCACAGCACCCCGCAGCGCCCGATCAGACGGACTTCGACTTGCCCGCGCCCTTGCCGTTCTTTTTCTTCGACGGCGGAGGCGGTTCGGCCGTCACGTCGTCGGCGGCGATATCCGCGGCAATCGCCTTGCCGTCCGGTACCGGATCGGCGGCGCCGTCCCGCGCCTTTTTGGCGGGTTTGCCCTCCTTCACGTCGGCCGGCACGGCGAGCTTGTTGAACGTGGTCTCGTCGTTCTCCTTGTCGTAGCCGATCTCGACGGTGTCGCCCGACTGCAGCGCATCGCCGAGTATCTCCTTCGCCAGCCGCGTTTCCACCTGTTGCCGGATCTGCCGCTTCAGTTCCCGCGCGCCGAACTCGGGCTGATAGCCCACCTCCACCAGATGATCGACGAGCGCCTCGCTCATCTTCAGCGTGATGTCCTGCGCCGCCGCCGTGCGCACCACCCGGTCCAGCTGGATCCGCACGATCGAGCGGATGTTCTCCTTCGAGAGCGCATGGAACACGATGATCTCGTCGATGCGGTTCAGGAACTCGGGACGGAAGTGCCCCTTGAGCACCTTCATGAGTTCCTCGCGCACGACCTTCTCGCTCTTGCGCTTCGCTTCGGGCTGCTCCAGGTTCTCCATGATGATCGAAGCGCCCAGGTTGCTCGTGGCGATGATGATCGTGTTGCTGAAGTCCACCACGCGGCCCTTGCCGTCGGTCAGCCGCCCGTCGTCGAATACCTGCAGCAGCACGTTGTAGACGTCCGGGTGCGCCTTCTCGATCTCGTCGAGCAGGATCACGCTATAGGGACGGCGCCGCACGCGCTCGGTCAACTGCCCGCCCTCGTCGTAGCCCACGTAGCCCGGCGGCGCGCCAATGAGGCGCGCGACCGCGTGGCGCTCCATGTACTCGCTCATGTCGATGCGGATGATGGCCTGCTCGTCGCCGAACACGCTTTCCGCCAGCGCTTTCGCGAGCTCGGTCTTGCCCACCCCCGTCGGCCCGAGGAACAGGAACGTCGCGATCGGCCGGTGCTCCTGGCCGAGACCCGCGCGCGAGAGGCGTACGGCGTCGCTCACCGCGACCACCGCATCGGCCTGGCCCACCACACGCTCGCGCAGCTTGTCCTCCATCTTCAACAGCTTCTGGCGCTCTTCCTGCGTAAGGTCCGCCACCGGTATGCCCGTGAGGCGCGAAACCACATCGGCAATCGAGGCCACCGTCACTTCCAGCGTCTCGGAGCCGGTCTTGCGCTGCCACGCTTCCATCTGCCCGTCGAGCTGCTTCTGCTTCTCGCCGATGCGTTCCTCGAAGCCCTTCGCCGCGTCGTAACGCTTGCGCGAGGCCGCGTAGTCCTGCTCGCGCCTGAGCTGCGCGATCTCCGCTTCGAGCTCCTGAATGTCCGCGGGCCGCGACGTGGCGCTGATGCGCACGCGCGCCGCCGCCTGGTCGATCAGGTCGATGGCCTTGTCGGGCAGGAAGCGCGAGGTGATGTAGCGGTCCGAAAGCTCGGCGGCGGCCACGAACGCGTCATCGGCGAAGGTCACCTGGTGGTGGGCCTCCAGTTTGTCGCGCAGGCCGCGCAGGATCACGATGGTCTGCTCGACCGTGGGCTCCGGCACGAGCACGAGCTGGAAGCGCCGTTCGAGCGCGGCGTCCTTTTCGATGTACTTCTGGTATTCGTTGAGCGTCGTGGCGCCGATCAGGCTCAGCTCGCCGCGGGCGAGCGCGGGCTTGAGCACGTTCGCGATGTCGAGGCCGCCTTCGCCGCCGCCCTGCCCGGCGCCCACGATCGTGTGCAGTTCGTCGATGAAGAGGATCAGCTCGTCGTTCTTTGCCGTCACCTCGTCGATGAGCTGCTTCGCGCGCTCTTCGAATTCGCCGCGATACTTCGCGCCCGCGACCATCGAGTTGATGTTGACCTCGACGAGGCGCTTGCCGCGCAGCACTTCCGGCACGTCGCCGTTGACGATGCGCTGCGCGAGCCCTTCGACGATAGCGGTCTTGCCCACGCCCGGCTCGCCGATCAGCACCGGGTTGTTCTTCTTGCGGCGCGCGAGCACTTCGATCGTGTTCTCGATCTCCTGCGCGCGGCCGAGCACGGGGTCGAGCTTGCCCTGGCGCGCCATGGCGGTGAGATCGCGCCCGAACTTGTCGAGGTTCGGCGTACCGGTGGGCGTATCCACACGGCCGTCTTCCGCGCCCTTGCCCACCACTTTCACGACTTTCTGGCGCAGCGCCTCGGGCGTCACGCCGTACTTCTTCAGCAGCGCGCCCGCGATACTGTCGGGCACGGCCGCGAGACCGATGAGCAGATGCTCGGGCCCGACGTACGAGTGGCCGAGATCGCGCGAGGCCTGGAACGCGTACTGGAACGCCTTTTTCAGGCGCGGCGAGACGGTCATCCTGTCGAGGGCTTCGTCGTCGCCGGCGGTGCCTTGTCTCGCGTGCTCGTCGATATAGTTCCTGATGTCCTGGGGCGAGAGCTTCAGCTCTTTCAGGAGTGCGGTGCAGACGTCCGTGTCGGCCAGCACGTAGAGCACGTGCTCCGTATCGAGCTCGTTGCGGTGCAGCTCGTGGGCTTTTTCGGCCGCGCGCTGCAGCAGTTCCATCGTTTGTTCGCTGAAGGCGTCGGTGGCGTCCACGGACTCGCGCGGCACTTCGGCCGCGAGGCCCGGCCCCTCGTCGTCGTGGTCGCCTTCGCCACCGGGTCCGCCGAAGAAGCGCGACAGCCCGCCGCCGCCCAGCAGCGAATCGAACGGATTGAGCATGCTTTGATGGCGCATCAATTGCCGGTAGTCGTAGTCGCAGATCGATAGCGACTTGCGCTGACCGTCCTGCACGACAGTCACGCGCGCGACGGCGGGCCGGGCATTGCAGATTTCACATAGGGCTGGCATGGTCGACTTGTCTCCAGTTCGGCGCCGCACGGCGCGCGGCCATGCGGCTCGGCGCAACGCAGCGGTGCGCCGGAAAAGTGACGAAGCGGCAGGCGGCGCGCGAGGGAGCGCGACGCTGCGGCGGACGAGCCCCGTGCCGGCGGCGGGATCGCGCGCGTGCGCAGGAACCGGGCAGCACAGGTCGAAAATATTCTGGCAGGAATCGGCATGGCACGCGCGCTACGTGCAACGCCCCTTTTTGCACACGAATCGCAGACGGATCGCACAAAAGAAAAAAGGCGGGACAGACGTCCCGCCGAATAGCGTGCGTTCAGGTGCACGCGAGGAGAACAACGGCAGACCCGCTGCGCCACCAGACCACTGACGCGCTACAACGCGGACCCTGCGCAAGACAAGGAAAATCCCGTCTGCCGATACCTCATGGGTAACAGGTTTGCAATCGTGCGATCAACGCCGGTTCGATCCCGAGACCACATCGATCCACACGGCTAGCACGAGAATGCCGCCCTTCACGATCATCTGCCAGTAAGCATCGACGTCGAGCATCGACATGCCGTTGTCGAGGCTCGCCATCACGAGCGCGCCGATCAGCGCGCCATAGACCGTGCCGGAGCCGCCGCGCATCGAGGTGCCGCCGATGAAGCACGCCGCGATCGCGTCGAGCTCGCCCATCGTTCCCGCGGAAGGCGAACCCGCCGCGAGACGCGCCGTGTTGACGATACCGGCGAATGCGCACATGAGCCCCATGAGCGCGAAGATCGCGAGCTTCACACGGTTCGTGTTGACGCCCGAAAGACGCGTGGCTTCGAGATTCGAGCCCACGGCGTAGATGCGGCGGCCGAACACGGTCTGCGTCGCGATCCACGTGAAGATGCCGAGCATCGCGAGCAGCAGCAGCACGGGCACGGGAATGCCGCCGTAGCTGTCGAGCGTCACGACGAACGCCAGCACGATTGCGCCGGCGCCCGCGATCTTCACGCCGTCCTGCCAGACCGGCACGACCGGCAGTTGATAGCGCCGCCGGTTCGCGCGCTGGCGCACCGTGAGGAGCGCCAGCAGCAGGAACAGCACGAGTGCGAGCACGTCGCCCGCGAGACGCGGCAGATAGCCCTGGCCGATGAATACGAAGTTGTCGGAGACCGGCGCAATCGTCGAACCGCCCGTGATGCCCAGCAGGATGCCGCGATACGCGAGCATGCCGCCCAGCCCCACGATGAACGACGGCACGCGCCGATAGGTGGACCACCAGCCGTTGAACAGCCCGACCAGCACGCCGAGCGCGAGCACGGCCGGGACGGTCGCCACGATCGGCCAGTTGTGATTGGCGTCGAGGATGGCGCCCACGCCGCCCAGCAGGCCCAGTAACGAGCCTACCGACAGATCGATCTCGCCCGCGATGATCACGAACACCATGCCGCACGCGAGCATGCCGGTGACGGACATCTGCCGCAGCAGGTTCGAGACGTTGCGCGGCGTGACGAACGCGCCATGCGTGAGCACCGAGAAAAATGCCCAGATCGCCGCCACGGCGATGAGCAGCGCGAGGATCTTGTAGCGCGCGAACAGTTGCTGGAAACGCAGGGCGAAGCCGCTGCCGCCGTGTGGCGCGCCTTCGCGCGCAGGTTGGGAAGTGACGTCGGGGGTCATGCTGCACTCGCTCGGTTGGATGGCGGGCGCGCGCTCTGGATCGCCGCGCCCAGTATGTGTTCCTGTGTCAGGCCCTCGTTGACGAAGTCGCCGCGCAACTCGCCCTCGCCGATCACCAGCACGCGATCGCTGACCCCCAGCACCTCGGGCAGCTCCGACGACACCATGACGATGGCAACGCCGCGCTTCGCCAGCTCGAACATGAGCTTGTAAATCTCGTACTTCGCGCCCACGTCCACGCCGCGCGTGGGCTCGTCGAGAATCAGCACCTTGGGATTCGTGAGCAGCATCTTCGTGAGCACGGCCTTCTGCTGGTTCCCGCCCGAAAGGCTCGCGATCGAGAGCATGGGATTCGCCGCGCGCACGGAAAGACGCTGCATCTCCGTGCGGATCGTGTCGAGCTCGGCCGCCGTATCGATGCGCCCGCCCTTCGTATAGCGTTCCAGCACCGAAAGCGTGATGTTGTGGCCCACGCCGAGCTGCGGGACGATGCCGTGGCGCTTGCGGTCCTCGGGCACCATGGCGATGCCGGAACGAATCGCTTCGAGCGGCGAGCGGATCTTCAGCGCCTTGCCTTCGAGCAGCACCGTCGCCGAACAGGCGCCCGCGTACGAGCCGAAGATGGCCTGCATCGTCTCCGTGCGCCCCGCGCCCACGAGCCCGGCCACGCCGAGAATCTCTCCGCGCCGCACCGTGAACGACACGTCGTCCACGCGCTTGCGGCGCGGGTTCGTCACGTCGTAGCAGGTGACGTTGCGCGCCTCGAACACCACTTCGCCGATATCGTGCGGCTCGCGCGGAAAGAGGTTGCGGATCTCGCGGCCCACCATCATGGAGATGATGCGGTCCGTGGTCATCGTCGCCATCGGCTCGGTGGCCACGTGCCGGCCGTCGCGTATCACCGTGACGGTATCGCATACGGCCTCGACTTCGTCGAGCTTGTGCGAGATGTACACGCAGGCCACACCGCGCCGCTTGAGGTCGCGCACGATGTCGAGCAGGATTTTCGTTTCGGCGGCGGTGAGCGACGACGAAGGCTCGTCGAGAATCAGCAGCTTCGCGCGCTTGTTGAGCGCCTTGGCGATCTCGATGAGCTGCTGATGTCCGCCGCCGTAGTTCATCACGGGCTGCGCCACGTTGATGGCGTCGATCTTCAGCTCGCGCAGCAGTTCGTCCGCGCGCCGGTACATCGCCGCGTAATTCATGCGGCCGCCCGGCAGGGTGATCTCGTTGCCGAGGAAGATGTTCTCGGCAACGGAAAGCTCCGGCACGAGCATCAGCTCCTGATGGATGATGACGATGCCCGCGCGTTCCGTGTCGCGCACGCTCGCCGCCTTGAGCGGCTCTCCTTCCCAGCGGATCTCGCCATCCCAGGTGCCGTGCGGATACACGCCGGAGAGCACCTTCATGAGCGTCGACTTGCCGGCGCCGTTCTCGCCGCACAGGCCCACGCACTCGCCGGGCCGCACGGTGAGATCGATGCCGTCGAGCGCCTTCACACCCGCAAAGGACTTGACGATGCCGCGCATCGTCAGCAATGGTTCGGTCATACGGTTTACGCCTCGCTGCTAAGGCCCGCGCACATGCCGCCGCCATGGCGGCGCATGCGCGCGGGCCGGCTGCCGTTACTGGCTGGCCAGTTGTTGCTGCGTATAGAAGCCGTCCTTGACCACGATGTCGACGTTGCTCTTCGTGAGCAGCGTCGGCTGCAGCAGGACCGTATCGACCTTCTTCTTGCCGTTGTCGTACTGGGCGTTGTACGCGGGCTGCTCGCCCTTCGCGAGTTCGACGGCCAGCTTCGCGGCTTCGCCCGCGATCAGCTTGAGCGGCTTGTAGACCGTCATCGTCTGCGTGCCGGCGATCACGCGGCGAACGGCGGCGAGATCGGCGTCCTGGCCCGACACCGGCACCTTGCCCGCGAGATGCTGCGCGGCAAGCGCCTGGATCGCGCCGCCCGCCGTGCCGTCGTTCGAGGCCACGACCGCGTCGATCTTGTTGTTGTTCGCCGTGAGCGCGTCTTCCATGATGCTCAGCGCCGTCGAAGCGCTCCACTCGGGCACCCACTGCTGGCCGACCACCTTGATGTCGCCGCGGTCGATGGCGGGCTGGAGCACCTTCAACTGGCCTGCGCGCAGCATCTTCGCGTTGTTGTCGGTCGGCGCGCCGCCCAGCAGGAAGTAGTTGCCCTTCGGCTTCACGTTATAGACGCCCTGAGCCTGTAGTTCTCCTACCTTTTCATTGTCAAATGAAATGTAGGCGTCGATGTCGGCATCGAGAATCAGGCGGTCGTACGAGATGACCTTGATACCCGCCTTCTTCGCCTCGGCCACCACGTTGCCGAGCGTCTTCGAGTTGAACGGCACGATCACGATCACGTCGACGCCGCGCGAGATCAGGTTTTCGATCTGCGAGATCTGGCGTTCCTCGCTGGCGTCGGCCGACTGCACCGACACCTTGGCGCCCATCTTCTCCGCGGCCGCGACGAAGTAATCGCGATCGCGCGACCAGCGCTCGACGCGCAAGTCATCGATACAGAAGCCGATCTCCGGATGATCCTTGCTTGCGTGCGCAAGCGGCGCCGCGAGCGACAGGCTCGCGAGCACGGCCCCGCATACCAGCGAACCCAGAACCGAACGGCGTTTTGCGAATTTCATGTCTCCACTCCTCTTGATGGTCGAAGGCCATCCCCACGCGATGCGCGGAAATGGCACGGCTATGGTGGTTGGACGCACACGCGCCGGCACAATGCGGCGCTTCGGCATGACCACAGGACTGCCAGGCATGCGCGGCTGCTTTGGCCGCGCGTTCTTTTTGCGTCACCGGCGCCGGATGAATCAGGCGCCGGTTGCAAAAACGGGTTCGAGCGCGCGATAGAGCGCGCCGAAGGTGGGACGGCGCGCCTCGCGATACCACGCGTGGCGAGCGGTGTCGGGCTCGCGCACGGCAATCACGGGCGGCTGCGGACAGACATCAGCGAGCGCGGCGTCCGGTTCGAGCGCGAGGTGCGCGAGGCGCGCCGCACCCAGCGCGGGCCCAACTTCTCCGCCCGCACGCAGCGTGAGCGCGCGTCCGCTGATATCGGCGAGCATCTGCGTCCACCACGCGCTGCGCGAGCCTCCGCCGATCACGGTGATCGAGTCCGGCACGAGACCCGCCGCATGCAGCGCATCCATGCCGTCGAGCAGCGCAAAGCCCACGCCTTCGAGCGTCGCGTTCGCGAGATCCGCACGCGTGGTCTGCGGCGTCATGCCGTAGAACACGCCTTTGGCGTTGACGTTGTTGTGCGGCGTACGCTCGCCGCTCAGATACGGCAGGAACCACGGACGGCGCGCATCGGTCTGCGGGCTCGCATGCGCCTCGGCATCGGCGAGCAGGGCCGCCACGCTCTCGTAACCCGTCAACTGGGCCGTGAAGTCGAGGCAACTGGCCGCGTTCAGCATCACCGACATCAGATGCCAGGTTTGCGGCAGTGCGTGGCAGAAGCTGTGCACGGCGGAATCGGGATTGGCGCGAAAGCCGTCCGAGACGGCGAAATACACGCCGGACGTGCCGAGCGAGAGCATGGCGTCGCCGGGGCGCACGATGCCCACGCCCACCGCACCCGCCGCGTTATCGCCGCCGCCGGCCACAACCGGCACTTCGCGCAGGCCGAACTCGCGCGCCAGTTCCGGGCGCAGCGTACCCGTGATCTGGTTGCCTTCGAAAACGCGCGGCATCTGCTCGCGCGTCAGCCCGCAGGCGGCAAGCAAAGCGTCGCTATAGTCGCGCTTCGCGATGTCGAGCCAGAGTGTTCCCGCGGCGTCCGAAGCGTCGGTGGCAAACTCGCCCGTCAGCAGATAGCGCAGATAGTCTTTCGGGAGCAGCACGTGGGCGACGCGCGCGAACACCTCGGGCTCGTGCTTGCGCACCCACAGCAGCTTGGGCGCCGTGAAGCCCGGCATCGCCAGATTACCCGCCACGGCATGCAGTTCGGGAACCGCGCGTTCGAGCTCGATACATTCGGCATCCGAACGACCATCGTTCCAGAGAATGGCCGGCCGCAGCACTTCGCCGTTCGCATCGAGCAGCGTGGCGCCGTGCATCTGGCCCGTGAGGCCGATAGCCTCAATACGCGCGGCCTCGATACCCGCGCCCGCCGCTTCGGCAATCAGCGCGCGCAGCGCCGTGCGCGCGGCCTGCCACCAATCCTGCGGCGCCTGCTCGGACCAGCGCGGCTGCGGGCGGCTCGCCGTGAGCGGCGCGCTCGCACTGCCGAGCACGTCGCCCGCGCGATCCAGCAGCACGGCTTTCACGCCGGACGTGCCGAGGTCGATTCCGATGAACATGTCTCCATCCTTCCTGGTCGCGCACCTGCGCGTCGACAGCGCGTACCGCTTTCGCAGCGGCTTGCGCGCGTTCGTTCAAGTGCTGCACATGCGCCCGCGCGCCCTGCCCTCGCGGCACGGCGCGTGCGGAGGCTCAGCGCTGCCCGTAGATCGCCTGGTTGACGATGTTTTCGAGCCGCTCCTGCTGGCCGCTCACGTGGTGCGGATTCACGCCGTGCGCGACGGCATCCGCGGCGAGCGACGACAGCGAATAGCCGCCGGCCAGGATCTTGCGGCCGAACTCCGTGTCCCAGCCCGCATAACGTTGCTTGCGCAACTGATCGAGGCGTTCGTTCTCGACCAGCACGGCGGCACGTTCGAGCGCGATCGCCAGCACGTCGATCGCACCGGCGTGGCCGTAGAACAGGTCTTCGGGGTCGACGCTCTGGCGCCGCACCTTCGCGTCGAAGTTCATGCCGCCGGTCGTGAAGCCGCCGTGGCGCAGGATCTCGTAGAACGCGAGCGCGAGTTCTTCCACGCTGTTCGGGAACTGGTCGGTATCCCAGCCGTTCTGCGGGTCGCCGCGATTGGCGTCGACGCTGCCGAACACGCCGAGCGCATACGCCGAGGCGATTTCGTGGTGGAACGAATGACCCGCGAGCGTGGCGTGGTTGGCCTCGATGTTCACGCGGATTTCGTTCTGCAGCCCGTATTGCGTGAGGAAACCGTGCACCGTCGCGACGTCGTAGTCGTACTGATGCTTGGTGGGCTCCTGCGGCTTCGGCTCGATCAGCAGCATGCCCGTAAAGCCGGTGCGATGCTTGTGCTCCACGACCATCGAAAGGAAGCGGGCGAACTGCTCGCGCTCGCGCACGAGGTCGGTGTTGAGCAGCGTCTCGTAGCCTTCCCGGCCGCCCCACAGCACGTAGTTCTCGCCGCCCAGCTTGCGCGTGGCGTCGAGCGCGTGGCACACCTGGGTCGCCGCGTACGCGAACACCTCGGGATTCGGGTTGGTCGCCGCGCCCGCCGCGTAGCGCGGATTCGAAAAGAGGTTCGCCGTGCCCCACAGCAGCTTCACGCCGCTCGCCTGCTGGCGCTCGCCGAGGTAGTCCACCATGCGGGAGAAGTTTTCTGTGTAGTCCTTCAGGTCCTTGCCTTCGGGCGCAACGTCGGTGTCATGGAACGTGTAGAACGGCGTGCCGAGCTTCGAGAAGAATTCGAAAGCCGCGTCGGCCTTCTGGCGTGCGCGCTCCATGGCGTCGCCGGGCTGCTGCCACGGCCGGTGGAACGCGCCTTGCCCGAAGATGTCGTTGCCCGGCCACACGAACGTATGCCAGTAGCACACCGCAATACGCAGGTGCTCTTCCATCGTCTTGCCGAGCACCTTTTTCGTGCGGTCGTAGTAATGGAAGGCGAGCGGGTTGTCGGACTGCGGCCCCTCGTAGCGGAGCGCGGGAATGGATTCGAAATACGACATGGTGTCTCCAGTCATGTTGCGGCGCAGCGATGCGCGCCTTGCTGTGTGACGCCATACTGCCCGCCGCGCGCGATGAGCGGCAATTGCGAAATTGCGGGATACCGATAATGTTTCCTGCCAGCCCCGCCTCCCCTCTGCACGGCAGCCGCGATGTCGGCCTAAAATAGCCGCACGCCTAAAACACGAGACAACGGACGAGACGCCCCGCGCCGCCAGCCATCCGCGCCCCCATGACCCGCCCTTCCCAGACGTCGCACCGCATCGCACTGTTGTTCAACGCGAACAAGGTCTATGACCGCGAGATCATCGCGGGGATCGGCCAATATCTGAGCTCCACGCGCGTGGCATGGGATCTCTTTCTGGAGGAGGATTTCCGCTGCCGCCTCGTGGGCATCGAGCGTTTCGACGGCGACGGCATCATCGCGGACTTCGACGACCCCGCCGTGGCCGACGCCCTCGCGGGCTGCCGGCTGCCCGTGGTCGCGGTGGGCTCCTCGTTCGAGGACGCCGCGCAGTACCCGCCCGACGTCCCCTACATCGCCACCGACAACGCCAAGCTCGTCTCGCTCGCGTGGACCCATCTGATCGGCGCGGGGTTGCCGCATCTCGCGATGTACAGCCTGCCCGCCGCCGAGGAAAACCGCTGGGCCCAGCAGCGCGAGCTCGCCTTCCAGAAGCTCGCGCACGACGAGGGGCTCGATGCGCCCGTCTACCGCGGGCTCGCGACGAGCGCCCCCTCCTGGAACCAGGCCATCGAGCAACTGAGCGTCTGGCTGCACAGCCTGCCGAAGCCCGTCGGCGTGATCGCCGTGACCGACGCGCGGGCACGCCACCTGCTGCAGGCCTGCCTGATTCACGGTATCGCCGTACCCGAGCAGGTCGCGATCCTCGGCATCGACAACGATCCGCTCACGCGCACGCTCACGCGTATTCCGCTTTCGTCGGTGATCCAGGGCACGGGAGAAATGGGCAAGACTGCCGCCCACCTGCTGCATCAGATGCTGCGCGGCGCACGCTTTCCCGGGCGGCGCATTCTGGTGCCGCCGGTCGGCATCAACGTGCTCGAATCGACGAAGCACGAGCCGCTCTCGAGCCCGCACGTCATGCGCGCGCGCCACTTCATCCGCCAGTACGCGTGCCAGGGCATCAAGACCGAGCAGGTGGCGGACTATGTCGGCATCTCGCGCTCCTCGCTGGAAGAGTATTTCCGGCGCGAGCGCCAGTGCACCGTGCATCAGGAAATCCTGCGCCACAAGCTCGACGCCGCGAAGGCCATGCTCGCGAGCCGCGACGCGTCGAGCGCCGAAGTGGCCATCCGCTGCGGATTCACCTCGCTGCAGTACATGTATGCCGTCTTCAAACGCGAGCTGGGCTGCACGCCGCGCGAGTACCAGGACAGCGCCGCACCCGCGCCTGCCGCGCCGCCCCGAGCCTGACGCCCGCGCCCGCTCAGACCCCGGCCACCCATGAATTCAACCGAACCGCGCCTCATGAACAGCCTCGCCCATCTGCCTTCCGAATCCTGGGGCACCCTGCCCGGCGGCGACCCCGTCCGGCTCTACACGCTGCGCAACGCGCAGGGCATGAAAGTCACGATCAGCGATCTGGGCGCGACCCTCGTTTCATGGTTCGCGCCGGACCGCGCCGGGCGCCTCGCCGATATCCTGCTCGGCCACGACACACCCGCCGCCTACTACACGGCCAGCACCTATATGGGCGGCCTGGTCGGCCGTTGGGCGAACCGCATCGGCGGCGCGCACTTCACGCTCGACGGTGTCGGCTACGCGCTCGACCGCAACGAAAACGGCAATCTGCTGCACGGGGGAGCGCAAGGTTTTCATCGGGCGATCTGGGAGGTCGTCGACGACCGTGGAGCACTCACGCTACGGCTCGACTCGCCCGAGGGCGACGCGGGATTTCCGGGCAACGTGAGCGTGGAGGTGCGCTATACGCTCGACGACGACGGCACCCTGACACTCGACTACGAAGCGCTCACCGACGCGCCGACGCCGCTCAATCTCACGAGCCATCCGTATTTCAATCTTTCGGGGGAACCCGGTTCCGATATCCGCGGCCACGTCCTCACCATCGACGCCGACGCCTACCTGGAAGTCGATCCGCAGATGATTCCGCTCGGCATCGCGGACGTCTCGGGCAGCGCGTTCGACTTCCGTCATGGCGCGCCGCTGGGGGCGCGGCTCGACTGGCCAAACGCGCAGCTCGCGCGGGCAGACGGCTTCGATCATTGCTACCGGCTGCGCAAGCCCGGGGGCGAAGCGGCGCTGCGCGCCGTCGCGAGCGTCTACGAGCCCGCAAGCGGGCGCGAACTTTTCGTCGCGACCGACCAGTGCGGGCTGCAGTGTTACACGGGAAACCACCTGGAGGGAACGCCTGGCCGCCACGGCACCGCCTGCGTACGCCACGCGGGTCTATGCCTCGAAGCCGGCGGCTTTCCGAACCAGATCAACATGGGCGAGCCCGAGCACGAGGCCGCGGTGCTGCGCCCCGGCTCGACCTACCGCCAGGTGACGCAGTACCGCGTGGGCGTGCGGGGCTGAGGAAGCGGCGGCGATAGCGCGGGAGCCCCGCGCTATCGCCGTCATTTGTCGTACTGATACACGCCGCGGCCGGTCTTGCGGCCCAGATGGCCCGCGGCCACCAGCTCGCGCAGCAACGGGCAGGCGCGATACTTCGAATCGCCGAAGTCCTTCAGGAACACGTCCATCACCGAAAGGCAGACGTCGAGGCCGATCAGGTCCGCCAGCGCGAGCGGCCCGATCGGATGATTCGCGCCGAGCTTCATGCCCGCGTCGATCTCCTCGGCGCTCGCAATGCCGTCCGCGAGCACGAAGAACGCTTCGTTGATCATCGGCACGAGGATACGGTTCACGACGAAGCCTGGGGCATTCTTCACGGCAATGGGCGTCTTTTCGAGGCGCAGCGCGAGCTGCCGCACGTCCTCGGCCACCTGCGCACGCGTTTGCAGACCGCGGATCACCTCGACGAGCGGCATCATCGGCACGGGGTTGAAGAAGTGCATGCCGATGAAGCGCGACGGGTCGGCCAGCGTCGTGGCGAGCGCCGTGATGGAGATCGACGAGGTGTTCGACGCGATGATCGCGTCCGGGCGCGCGGCCGCCTCGATCTGCTTGAGAATGCGCGTCTTGAGTTCGGCGTTCTCGGTGGCGGCCTCGATCACGAGGTCCGCGGCGGCGAGGCGCTGATAGTCGGTGGAGGTTTCGACGCGCGCGAGCGCGGCATCGCGCACGGCTGCATCGAGCTTGCCCTTCGAGACGAGCCGCTCCATGCTGTGCGCGAGCGTCGCCATGCCCCTGGCGAGCGCCGCATCGGTCACGTCGATCATCACGGCCTTCAGGCCCGCCACTGCCACGGCCTGCGCGATGCCGTTGCCCATCGTGCCCGCGCCCACGATCCCTACTGTTTCGATTGCCATCCTCGTCCTCGCTCCTGGGTCTGCGACGCCGGCCGATCGCGTATCGGAATGAATGCCGGCGAGGCGGTGCGTGCTGCACCGCGTCAATAGCCGACAGTTTAGCGGGTTGCGGGACGCGACCGGAACTCGCGCGTCGGGTGGGTGCCGCGGGCTACGGCCGGCGGGCGTTCACGCGCCGCCGATGTGCCCGAATTCGAGCGGCGTGCGCGTGTAGAAGAGCGGCACGCCGCCCTTGCCGAGCGTGGCGAGCAGTCCGTCGATAACCGCGTCCTCGGCGATGAGCACGACCATGGCCGGCTCGTCCGCCAGCTCGAAGAAGCGCGCCGCATGCAGACGCCCGCGCGCGTCGACGCCCTCGGAGCCCTCCATCACCGTCGCGCCCTGCACGCCCGCGGCCCTGGCCGCGTCGAGAATCCAGTCGACCGCGGACTGGTGACCGTGCTTCAGACTACGGCTCGCGTAGAGCGTGAGCTGACTGCCAACTGCCATGACGTCTCCTCTTCGCGCCATAGCGCGAGGGTTGAGGTGCTGCAGGCCGCCGCGAGCGGCCGGGTCTAGAAGTTGTACTGGATATAAATCTCGCTGAAATCCTCGCCGGGATTCGGTTCCTTGATGTCCGCGTTCGAAATGTGCTGAAAGCGGAACCCGGCCTGGTAGTTCTGATGCTCGCCGAACTGCGCGCCGATGCCCACCATGTCGGCGAACTGGAACGACGTCGACAACGTTCTATCGGGCGTCAGGCGCGTATGGGAAAGCAGCCGCACGCCCACGCCGGCCTCGAAGAACGGCCGGAACCAGCCCGTGTCCTTGATGATGCGGAATACCGGCGTTACACCGAATTCCCAGATGTTCGGACGCACGGCATCCTGCGCATGCAGGTCCCAATATGCCGCATGGGCCTCGCCGACCACCGTGAAATGGAATCCGCCAATATGCCACCACTGCAGGCCCGGATCCCAGACAAGGCCGAGATCGAGCTTCTTCACGTCGTGGTCGGCCACGCCAGCCGCCATTTGAACGCCGAACTGGTCAGCCTGCGCGCCGGCGGCCCCGAACGCCAGCAGCGCGGTCAGCGCGCCGCACACGGCACGCCTTTGCCAGACCGATTGCTTTTCAGTCATATAAGTCCCCGAGACGAATGTCGACCGCACTGCACCGTCGCCTCGTTCGCCCCGCGCATGGGTGACTGGTGCGACGTACGTTCAGGCCTCGCCGCATACGTGGCCTGCCCTGCGCGGTTCAAGCTTGCTCATTCGCGCCACACACATGGACAATGCGTCCCCCTGCCTGGCGCGGGGCTAAAACTACCGGTTCTTCTGTTCCCGATAAATCTTCAATACCGCAATTCAGCGTTACGCAATTGGTGCAGGCTCGATATACGCCGCCCGCCTCATTGCGAAAGCCGCGGCGGATAACCGAAGATTACACCGCTGACCCAACGACATTAACGCAGTTTAAACGCGAATCTCCGCGGCTGCCCGGACGTGGCCACGGCTAGTCGTTCGAAGGCCTTGTGGAGAGCCAGAAGTCATACGAAATTGAGTGCGCTCCGCCTGACCAATGGCTTTCACACGCGCATTATGAAACGCGCCAATGGCGCATTAATTCGGCATTTCGAGGTAGTTTTTTCTTGCGAGTACAGTCATTGCATTCCGATTTACCGACTACTTCACATTAAACCGTGAATGTCTGTATCGCACTGCACATGGCGTCCAATATCACGGCCGGTGGATGAAAAAATGCCGTGTATTCACGTATTTAAGTGCAAGGGAATAGCGTGTCGCCGGAGCGCGGCGGCTCGAGGCGACCGAACGACGGTTGGGGCCACGCGCCTATTGCTTCGCGCCGGCCTCGCCCCGGCGTGCGCCGAAGCCGGGCAGGCGCTTGACGAAGCCTGTCGCGAGCGCCGTGCCGGCGAGGATGGCAAGACACGCTTCGACCATGCCCGGCGATACGCGCTCGCCGAGAAAGAGCGCACCCCACAGGATGCCGAACACCGGGATCACGAACGTGACGGTGATCGTGCGCGCAGGGCCGATGGCCGCGATGAGCTTGAAGTACAGCAGATAGGCGACACCCGTGCAGACAACACCGAGCGCCAGCACCGAACTCCACGCGGTGAGCGAAAGAGCCCCCGTGGGCCAGGTGGCCACGGCGAACGGCAGAAGCACGATCGTCGCGCCGGTCAGATGGCGCTTCGTGTAGCTCGCGGCGATGCCATAGAGCAGCGCGGCAGCCAACGCGGCGAGCGCCGCGAGCGCCGTGGCCGTCGAAGACGCGCCGTCGCCCGCATGCGTGAAAATCTGGTCGCCGACAAGCGCGAGCACGCCCGCGAAACCGATCACGAGGCCCGCGACACGCAGTCCGCTCAGACGGTCCTTGAGCCACAGCCAGGCCACGACCGCGCCCCACAGCGGCGTGGTCGCATTGATGACCGACGTTACACCGGCCGAAAGCGTCAGTTCGGCCCACGCGAAAAGACAGAACGGCGCCGCCGAGTTAAGGATGCCGACCACCAGCAGCGGCCAGGCGCGCTCGCGCAGGGTGCTGATCGCCTCGCGCGCGCTGCGGCGCGAAAACAGCACGAGCAGCAGGAACAGCGCCCCAATGCCGACGCGCAGTGCCATGAGCGGCGCCACACCGAAGCCGGTCACGCCAAGACGGATGAACAGGAACGAACCGCCCCAGACAGCGGCGAGAAAGAGCAGTTGCGCGAGATTGGCGGGATTCATGACGTGGGGGCTCGAAAAAAGCTTGCCGGACGCGGGCGGGCGCGCGCGAGGCGCATCGCATATCGTACGGTGCGCAGCGCAGGGTTCATAACGAAGGATTCTCACCGATATGTGAGAAAAATTGACAGCCGATTCTTGCTCGCTCATTCGAGCGGTGTTGCGAAGCGGCGCCCTCCTTCCGAGAGCCTTCGCGCCAACGGTGCGCGGATTCCATCAGTCCGACGATCGGCGACGGCCCACGGGTGCCGCAACCTGTTCGCACTGCCAGGTCTATGCGTTGCGAATGCAACCAACCGGGCCACTTGCGGGAATGAAGCAAGCCGAAGGAATTTCTGCCGGCGCAAAGAAAAAGGGTTACAGACCGAAATCTGTAACCCTTTGATTCTTCTGGTCGGGGCGAGAGGATTTGAACCTCCGACCACCTGCACCCCATGCAGGTACGCTACCAGGCTGCGCTACGCCCCGAAAGAGCTAAACAGTATAACAGAGCCTTTGGCCAATTAGAACCGCCGCCACGAAAATTCGCGCCGGGCACTTCATTGCCCCAGCAAGTCGAGCACGTGCAGCAACTCCTTGCGCAGCTGATCGACGTCCACCATCGCCATCGTCCCCTGCCCGCCTGCCGGCGCCTGCACCACCTCCGGCTGCCCCGGCTCCTCGACCATGCCGCCGTGCGCATCCAGACGGTTGCGCGCGCCATTGATCGTGAAACCCTGCTCGTACAGCAGCTCGCGTATGCGCCGGATCAGCAGAACCTCGTGATGCTGGTAATAGCGGCGATTGCCGCGCCGCTTCACCGGCTTCAACTGCGTGAACTCCTGCTCCCAGTAACGCAGTACATGGGGCTTCACGCCGCAGAGTTCGCTCACTTCGCCTATCGTGAAGTAGCGCTTGGCGGGGATCGGAGGCAGGACGACCTTTTCGCTTGTCGATGTCATCGCCGGGTTGCCGTCGTGGTGGTTGCGCAATATCGCGTGGCCGCTTCGTCATGCTCCCCGCCTCACTGTCCCGCGGCGGGAGCACCGCTGCGGCTCTAACGGGTAAAGCTCGCTTCAGCGCCGCTTTCCACCAGCGCCTTCAATTTCTGGCTCGCATGAAACGTCACCACGCGGCGCGCGGCGATCGGAATCGCCTCGCCCGTCTTCGGATTGCGGCCAGGGCGTTGCGGCTTGTCGCGCAACTGGAAATTGCCGAAGCCCGACAGCTTGACGCTGTCGCCGCTTTCCAGCGCGTCGCGGATCACTTCGAAGAATGCTTCGACCATGTCCTTCGCTTCGCGCTTGTTGAGCCCGACGTTGTCGAACAGCAGTTCCGCCAGCTCGGCCTTGGTCAGCGTGGGCGTGTCCGTCGTGGTGTTCGACGACGAGGCAGGAATTTCGCGAATCATGGCGCTACGCTGTGCCGCAAGGAGGGCTTCGAAATCACTCGAGTTCATTTCGTTCATCTATCTTTGAAATGGCGCGCTTCCGGTTGCAACGAAGTCACATGCCGGAAGCCTGTCAACGGAACGCGTGAGCCTCTGAGGCTTTAAGTCTGAGGCCTTGAGTTTCTACCGAGGCCTCAGCCGCGCAGCCGGGCGCCATACACTCGAGCCAGGCGATCCACCAGGGACTTGATGGCCGCATCGACCGTCTCGTCCTGAAGGGTCCCGCCAGTATCTTGCAGGGTCACCCGGAAGGCAAGGCTTTTCTCGTCCGCGCCAAGTCCGGAAGTATTTGATTTTGCACGAAATTCATCGAACAGCGCAACCCTCTGGACAATCCGGCACGGCTCGTCCTGCATGCCCTGGTGGAACTCGTCCAGCAGGGCTTGCACCTCGATCTTCTGATCGACGACCAGCGCGATATCGCGTCGCACCGGCGGGAACTTCGAGACATCCGAAGGCGTCGGCAACTCGCGCGCCATCAACGCCTCCGCCTCGACCTCGAACAGGATCGGTGCGTGCGGCAAGTCGTACTTCTGCATCCAGCGCGGATGCAGTTCGCCGATCCAGCCCACGGCCTGGCCGTCCGCTTCCACGCGTGCGCTGCGGCCCGGGTGCAGCGCCGGGTGCTCCGCCTTCACGAAGCGCACCGCGCTCGGGGCAAACAGCGCTTCGAGATCGCCCTTCACGTCGAAGAAGTCCACGCCGCGCGTCGCTGTGCCCCACTGCTCGTCGAGCGCGGGACCATACGCGAGCGCACCGATCATCTTCGGCTGCGCGAAGCCTTCCACGGCCATCTCGCCGGCCTTGATCGACGGATCGTTCAGGAACACGCGGCCGGCCTCGAACACGCGCACGCGGTCTGCGCGGCGGTTGAGGTTATGGCGCAGCACGTTGATGAGGCTGCCAAAGAGCGTCGTGCGCATCACCGAAAGCTGGCTCGCGATCGGGTTCAACAGACGCACCGGCTGGTCGTTGCCCGCGAAGTCCTGCTCCCACTCGGCATCGACGAAACTGAAGTTGATCGTCTCGGCATAGTCGCGCGCGGCGAGCGCGTGACGGATCGCGTGGATCGAGCGGCGCGTCTCGTTCGTCGCGCGCATCTCGCTGCGTGCAACGGGCGGGTTCGCCGGGATTCTCTCGAAACCGTAGATACGCGCGACTTCCTCGATCAGGTCTTCCTCGATCTCGATGTCGAAGCGGTACGGCGGCGGCGTCACGCTGAAGGTATCGGCGTCACGTTCGAAGGCCAGACCAAGGCGCGTGAAGATCCCGGCAATCTCGTCCGCGCCGATCTGCACGCCGATAATGCGAGCCGCACGCGCCACGCGCATCTTCACGGGCTCGCGCGTGGGCACATTGACAGTCTGGTCGTCGACCGGGCCGGCTTCGCCGCCGCAGATATCGAGGATCAGTTGCGTGATGCGCTCGATGTGCTCGACGGTCGTGGACCAGTCCACACCGCGCTCGAAGCGGTGACCCGCGTCGGTCGAGAAATTGTAGCGGCGCGAGCGGCCGCGAATACTATCGGGCCACCAGAACGCGGCTTCCAGATAAATATTTTTCGTGTCGAGCGAGACAGCCGTGCTGTCACCGCCCATGATGCCCGCGAGGCTTTCGATCTCGCGATCGTCGGCGATCACGCCTACCGTTTCGTCGACTTCGACGGTATTGCCGTTGAGCAGCTTGAGCGTTTCGCCCTTGCGCCCCCAGCGCACGTCCATCGAGCCGTGAATCTTGTCGAGATCGAACACGTGCGAGGGGCGGCCCAGTTCAAGCATCACGTAGTTCGAAATATCGACGAGCGCCGAGATGCTGCGCTGGCCCGAACGTTCCAGGCGCTCGACCATCCATTGCGGCGTCTTCGCGTGCGCGTTCACGCCACGGATCACTCGGCCCGAGAAGCGGCCGCACAGATCCGGCGCCGAGATCTTCACAGGCAGCTTTTCGTCGAGCTTCACTTCGACCATCGGGAACACGGGCGCCTTCAATGGCGCGCCGGTGATCGCCGCGGTCTCGCGCGCGACGCCATACACCGAAAGGCAATCGGCCTTGTTCGGCGTGAGCTTGACTTCGAAGACGGTGTCGTCGAGGTTCAGCGTCTCGCGGATGTCCTGGCCAATGGGCGTGTCTTCCGGCAGGATCAGAAGGCCGCTGTGGTCCTCGGAAAGCTTGAGCTCGCGTGCCGAGCACAGCATGCCCTGGCTTTCCACGCCGCGCAGCTTCGAGAGCTTGATCGCGAACGGCTTGCCGCCCTCTTCGGCCGGCGGCAGTTCCGCGCCGACGAGCGCCACCGGCACCTTGATGCCGGGCGCGACATTGGGTGCGCCGCAGACAATGTTCAGCGTCGCGCCCGTGCCGGCATCGACCTGACACACGTTCAGCTTGTCCGCGTCCGGGTGCTTGACCACTTCGAGCACACGGCCGACCACGATCTTCGAAGTGGGCGGCGCGGCGGGACGCAGACCTTCGACTTCGAGGCCCGACATCGTGAGCGCGTGGGCCAGCTCTTCGGTCGTGAGCTTCGGATCGACAAAGCTTCTCAGCCAGGATTCGGGAAATAGCATTTCGTTTTACGTTCCAGACAGATTGAGACCGACGTGTTGCGGGCTACCGCGCACTGGTACTTCAGTGCTGCGTCCGCAACACGAACCGCGGATGCGTGGCTTCTTTACGCGAACTGGCGCAAGAAGCGCAGATCGCCTTCGAAGAAGAGGCGCAGGTCCTGCACGCCGTAGCGCAGCATCGTCAAACGCTCCAGGCCGCTGCCGAATGCGAAGCCGATATAGCGCTCCGGGTCGAGGCCCATGTTGCGGATCACCGTTGGATGCACCTGGCCCGAGCCCGAGATCTCGAGCCACTTGCCCGCATTCTTGCCTTCTTCGAACATCATGTCGATTTCGGCGGACGGCTCCGTGAACGGGAAGTACGACGGGCGGAAGCGCACCTTGATATCGTCGCGTTCGAAGAACTTCTTCAGGAAATCGGAGTAGACGCCCTTCAGGTCTGCGAAGCTGATGTTCTCTTCGATCCACAGGCCTTCGACCTGGTTGAACATCGGCGAGTGGGTGGCGTCGCTGTCCACGCGGTACGTACGGCCCGGCACGATCACCTTGATGGGCGGCGTGTGCGTGCGCGCGTAGCGCACCTGCATCGGGCTCGTGTGAGTGCGCAACAAAAGCTGACGGCCATCGGCGTCCTTGCCGTCCACGTAGAACGTGTCCTGCATCGAGCGCGCCGGATGGTTCTCGGGGCTGTTGAGCGACGTGAAGTTGTACCAGTCGGTCTCGATCTCGGGGCCGTCGGCCACGTCGAAGCCGATCGAGCCGAAAATCTGCTCGACACGCTCCCACGTCTGCATCACCGGATGCAGGCTACCCGTGCCCGTGCCGCGACCCGGCAGCGTGACGTCGATCGCTTCGGCGGCGAGGCGCTGGTTCAGCAGCGCGTCGGCAAGCGCCTGGCGGCGCGCCGTCAGGGCGGCCTCAACCTGCTGCTTCACGGCGTTGATGCGCGCGCCTTCGGTCTTGCGCGTTTCGGGATCGAGCTTGCCGAGTCCCTTCAGCAGTTCGGTCAGCGCGCCCGACTTGCCGAGAAAGCGCGCCTTCTCGTTCTCGAGCGTGTTGACGTCAAGGGCGGCAGCGAAGGCACTTTGCGCGTCGGCGACAATCTGGTCCAGATCCATTGATCCCATCTTTTCAGCGTCAGTGTTTGAGTCTTGAGCCGCGCCTCGCGAAAGACAAAGCGCGGCATGAAGCATGCGCATGAACCACGCAGGTCGCGATTCACCAACAAAAACGGGGCTCGGTGAGGAGCCCCGTTTTTGTTGCAGCATCACCGAAACAACCGGAATGTCTGCTGCAACGAACCTGCGCAATACCCGTTTGACGGGGTAACGATCAGGCGGCGACGGCGGCCTTCACTTGCTGGACGATCGCAGCAAATGCAGGCTTGTCGAATACCGCCATGTCGGCCAGGACCTTGCGGTCGAGTTCGATCGACGCCTTCTTCAGGCCGTTGATGAACACGCTGTAGGTCATGTCGTGCTGACGCACCGCCGCGTTGATACGCGTGATCCACAGTGCGCGGAACACACGCTTCTTGTTGCGGCGATCGCGGTAGGCGTACTGGCCCGCGCGCATGACCGCCTGCTTGGCGATGCGATAGACGTTATTGCGACGGCCGCGGTAACCCTTGGCCAGCTTGATGATCTTCTTGTGACGGGCCCGTGCGGTAACCCCACGTTTGACTCGAGGCATGTTTAGCTCCTGTGAGTTATCGGTTGAGTTACGCGAACGGCAGCATTGCGCGCACGGACTTCAGATCGGAATCGTGAACGGCCGTGGCACCACGCAGATGACGCTTGTTCTTGGTGGTCTTCTTGGTCAGGATGTGACGCTTGAAGGCTTGACCGCGCTTGACGGTACCACCCGGACGCACCACGAAGCGCTTTGCAGCGCTCTTCTTGGTCTTCATCTTGGGCATGACGAATAACTCCATTATTTGATGGACATGGGTGTGCGGCTGGCTCGATGTTCAAGACACCTTGCCCTTCGACCGCCCTTCGAAACCCACTCCACTTGTTTTCGCAGCTGGCCGCTTTTAAAAAGCCTGATACTGGCCGCCGCTTTCAGGAAAAACGCCCGTTTGCCGCACGCTCGTGCGGCGCGCGGGTGCCGTTCCGGAACCTGCTTCCCGCCGCGGCTGCAAATGTCGCCGCGGCGCACTTCAAACTTCACCTGCCTGCCTCTGCCGTGCCGCCTGAGGCGCACAGCATACGCTTACTTCTTTTTCTTCGGAGCGAGCACCATGATCATCTGGCGCCCTTCCATTTTCGGCATCTGCTCGACCTGGCCTACCTCATCGAGGTCGGTACGCAGACGCTCGAGCATGCGCATGCCGATTTCCTGGTGGGCCATTTCGCGCCCCCGGAAACGCAACGTGATCTTCGTCTTGTCGCCGTCTTCGAGGAAGCGGACGAGATTGCGCAGCTTGACGTTGTAGTCGCCGTCGTCGGTACCCGGGCGGAACTTGACTTCCTTGACCTGGATGACCTTCTGCTTGAGCTTGGCCTCGTGCTGCTTCTTCGCCTCCTGGTACTTGAACTTGCCGTAGTCCATCAAACGGCACACCGGGGGCGCTGCCTGCGGGGCAATTTCAACCAGATCGACGTCCTGTTGTTCCGACAGGCGGAACGCATCGGCCAGCTTTACGATGCCGAGCGGCTCATTGTCGATTCCGACGAGACGCACCTCGGGTGCAGTAATTTCACCGTTGATGCGATGCGGCTTATCAGTAGCGATGTTACGTTTCCTCTAAAAATTAAAAAAACGAGCCGCGCTGCTCCGGTGGTTTACCGGAACGTCTGCACGTCTTCGCGCAGACGCTCCAGGAACGCGTCGACGGGCATCACGCCCAGATCGACACCGCCACGGGCACGCACGGCTACCGTTTGTGCTTCACGCTCTTTGTCGCCGACGACAAGCAGGTACGGAACCTTTTCGAGCGTGTGCTCGCGTATTTTATAGCTAATTTTCTCGTTGCGCAAATCCGCCTGCACTCTAACCCCTTGTTTTTGCAACGATTGGGCCAGATTAGCGGCATATTCGGCCTGACTTTCCGCGATATTCATCACAACGGCCTGCACGGGCGCGAGCCACGGCGGCATCGCACCGGCATGGTGCTCGATCAGAATGCCGAGGAAACGCTCCATCGAACCGAGGATCGCCCGGTGCAGCATGATCGGACGGCGGCGGCTGTTGTCCTCCGCCACGTACTCGGCGTCAAGGCGCTCCGGCAGCACCATGTCGAGCTGCAGCGTGCCGCACTGCCACGAGCGGCCGAGCGCGTCCTTGATGTGGTACTCGACCTTCGGGCCGTAGAACGCGCCCTCGCCCGGCAGTTCTTCCCACGCGAGGCCGCAGGCCGTCAGCGCGTTGCGCAGGCCCTGTTCGGCGTGATCCCACGTCTCATCCGTCCCCGCGCGCGAATCGGGGCGCAGCGAGAGCTTGATGTCGATGTGATCGAACCCGAAATCCTTGTAGATGCTCATCGCGAGCGTGTTGAACGCAATCGACTCGCTGATGATCTGGTCTTCCGTGCAGAAGATATGCGCATCGTCCTGCACGAAACCGCGCACGCGCATCAGGCCATGCAGCGCGCCCGACGCCTCGTTGCGGTGGCACGAGCCGAATTCGGCGTAGCGCAGCGGCAGGTCGCGATACGAACGCAGGCCGTGATTGAAGACCTGGACGTGGCCCGGGCAGTTCATCGGCTTGATCGCGTAGTCGCGCTTTTCCGATTCCGTCGTGAACATGTTTTCACGATAGTTCTGCCAGTGGCCCGACGCTTCCCACAGCGAGCGGTCCATGATCATCGGCGTCTTGATCTCGTCGTAGCCGGCCTCGCGCAGGCGGCCGCGCATGTACTGCTCGACCTGCTGCCAGAGCGTCCAGCCCTTCGGGTGCCAGAACACCATGCCCGGCGACTCGTCCTGCATGTGGAACAGGTCGAGCTGCTTGCCGAGCTTGCGGTGGTCGCGCTTCTCGGCTTCTTCGAGCATATGCAGGTACTGATCCTGGTCTTCCTTCTTCGTCCAGGCCGTGCCGTAGATGCGCTGCAGCTGCTCGTTCTTCGCGTCGCCGCGCCAGTAGGCGCCCGCGACCTTCATGAGCTTGAAGACCTTCAGCTTGCCCGTGGACGGCACGTGCGGGCCGCGGCACAAGTCCGTGAAGCCGCCGTGCGAATAGAGCTTGATCTCCTGGTCGCCCGGAATCGACTCGATGATCTCGGCCTTGTACTTTTCGCCGATGCTCTTGAAATAATCCACCGCATCGCCACGCGAAACGACGCGGCGCGACACCGGCTCGTCCTTCTTCGCAAGTTCCTGCATGCGCTTTTCGATCTTTTCGAGATCTTCGGGCGTGAAGGGGCGGCTGTAGGCGAAGTCGTAGTAGAAGCCGTTGTCGATGACCGGGCCGATCGTGACCTGCGCCTCCGGGAACAGCTCCTTCACCGCGTAGGCCAAAAGGTGCGCCGTGGAGTGGCGGATGATGTCGAGGCCGTCGGCATCCTTGTCCGTGACGATGGCGAGCGATGCGTCGCGATCGATCAGCGCCGACGTGTCGACCAGTTCGCCGTCGAGCTTGCCGCCGAGCGCCGCCTTGGCGAGACCGGGGCCGATCGAGGCCGCCACTTCGGCGACCGTGACGGGATGATCGTACTGTCGAACCGAACCATCGGGCAGACGTATCGCAACCATGTTTTTCTCCAGAGGTGCCGCAGCGGCACGTCGTTTCGTTTGTCAAACCGATCCGCGCAAAAGCTCGCGGCGAAAAAAAATGCGGCCCCGCTTTCGAGGGGCCGCATTCACTTTTTCAAACCAGACTGCAGGGGGCGAAAGAGGTCCTCGACTAGCGTCGTTCCGAAGTCGTTTCGGTAAACGTTCGCGGTGTCATAACCGTATTCGCCCTTTGGCGCTTCCTTGTGAAACAAGCAGGAACCGGCGCTTTACTGCACTTGAAGCCTCGCCAGTGTTCAGGCGTTGCTTCGATTTCGTTGGTAGGCTCGATTGGACTCGAACCAACGACCCCCACCATGTCAAGGTGGTGCTCTAACCAGCTGAGCTACGAGCCTAAAGAAGTGAGATTATATGAAGTTCCGGTGGGCCTGACAAGCATTTTTTGCAGCGCGGCATTTCGCGCGCCGCCGCCGGGCATTCGCCCCGGCGCCTTCACCCCTTGCGCGACGCCCTCACCACGCCGCCCACCTCGCCCAGCAGCACGCACGCGCGCTGGATCTGGGCTGAACTCGACACTTCGACCGTGAACTGCATGTACGCCGCGTTACGCCGCGACTGTGTCTTCACGCCGATCACGTTCATCTTCTCGCGCGCAAACACTTCCGAGATGTCGCGCAAGAGCCCCTGACGGTCGCTCGCCTCGATCAGGATATCGACCGGGTAGACCGACTGGCCGCGCCCACCCATCACGTCGGACGACCAGGTGGTCTGCAGCAGGCGTTCCGGCGAACGGCGCGCCATGCGCAGGAAGGTCGGGCAGTCGCTGCGGTGGATCGACATGCCCTTGCCGCGCGTGACGAAGCCGCTGATGTCGTCCGGCGGCGCCGGCCGGCAACAACGCGCAAGCTGCGTCAGGAGCGCATCCACGCCCACCACGAGCACGCCCGACGACGCGCCGTGCGCCACATTGGCCCCGCTCGCGCGCTTGGTGAACTGCTCGGGCGTCGCTTCTTCCTCCGGCTCGGCAACCGGTGCGTCGTGCAGCGCCTGCTCGACGTTGCGCAGGCTGAATTCTTCCTTGCCCACCGCGGCGAACAACTCTTCGGGCGTCTTGAAGCCGAGCCTGGCCGCCAGCTGATCGAGGCTGACCGAGGTACGGCCCTCGCGCTGCAGCGTCTTTTCGACCAGCACGCGGCCGTTCGCGATGTTCTCCTGCGAGTCGACCGCGTTGAACCACGCGCGCACCTTCTGCCGTGCGCGCGTGCTGTGCAGATAACCCAGTTGCGGATTGAGCCAGTCGCGCGAAGGACCGCCCTCCTTCACCGAAACGATCTCGACGGTCTGGCCGTTCTGCAGTGCCGTGTTGAGCGGCACCATCGCGCCATCCACGCGCGCGCCGCGGCAGCGGTGCCCAAGCTCGCTGTGCAGGTGATAGGCGAAGTCGAGCGGCGTCGCACCCAGCGGCAGCGCGATCACGCGCGCCTGCGGCGTGAGTACGTAGATGTGGTCGTCGTCGAGCGTAGCCTTGCGCAACTCTTCCCACGGCTGACGGGTATCGGCAACGTCGTCTTTCCAGGCAAGCAGTTGGCGCAGCCACGCGATCTTCTCGTCGTAGCTGCCGCTCGTGCTGAACTGGCCGCCATAGCCCTTCGACCCGGCCTCCTTGTAGCGCCAGTGCGCCGCGACGCCGTACTCCGCGAACTGGTGCATTTCCTGCGTGCGGATCTGCACTTCGAATGCACGGCCGTCGTCGCCGATCACGACCGTATGCAGCGAGCGATAGCCGTTCGGCTTGGGCCGCGAGATGTAGTCGTCGAATTCTTTCGGCACCGGCTGCCAGAGGTTGTGCACGATGCCGAGCACCGTGTAGCAATCCTTGATATCCGGCACGATCACGCGAAACGCGCGCACGTCGTAGAGCTCGGAGAAGTCGAGATCCTTGCCCCGCATCTTCTTCCAGATGCTGTAGATGTGCTTGGGCCGCCCGCTCACCTCGGCCGGGATATGCGCGGCCGCGAGTTCCTGCTGAAGCCGCGAGATGGCGTCGGCGACATAGCTCTCGCGCTCGACGCGCTTCTCGTCGAGCAGCTTCGCGATGCGCTTGTAGGTAGCGGGCTCCTCGAAGCGAAACGCGAGGTCTTCGAGCTCCCACTTCAGTTGCCAGATGCCGAGCCGGTTCGCGAGCGGCGCGTAGATCTCGAGCGTCTCGCGCGCCACTTCGGGCGCGGGCGTGATCTTCGCCGCGGCGTAATAGCGGAGCGACTGCAGCCGCGACGCGAGGCGGATCAGCACGACGCGAATGTCCTGCGCGAACGCGAGCAGCATCTTGCGCAGCGACTCGACCTGGGCCCGGCGCTCGGCCTGCGCGTCGCGGCCCGTGTCGGCCGCGGCGTTCTGCGCCACGCGCACGCTCACGGTGCCGAGCCGCAGCAGTTTGCGCACGTCGAAGACGAGTTTCGCCACTTCCGCGCCGAAACGCGCTTCGAGCGTCGTCTCCGGATCGTCGAGATGCGGCGCGAGATTGAAGAGCGCCGCCGCGAGCACCGCGGGCGGATCGACGTTGAGGCGCCCCACGGCCGCAGCCGTGCCTCGCGCGTGCTCGACGAGCAGTTCGCCCGTGGACAGGCGTGCGTCGCCCGCGTGCTCGTGCACGAACGCAAGCGCGTCTTCGATCGACGGCAGCGCGGCAGGCGGGGGCGGAAGGGAATCGCTACTCATGAGACAGTGCCCGTCAGGTAATGGAACAGGAACGGGCTACGGCAAAACGAACGAATAAATCAGTCGCGCTGCGCGGCCACCACGACGACTTCGACGAGGCATTCCGGATTCGCGAGCTTCGCTTCGACCGTCGCGCGCGGCGGCGTCGCACCCTGTGCGACCCAGGCGTCCCATACGGCGTTCATGCCCGCGAAATCCTTCATGTCGGCGATATAAATCTGCACCGAGAGCAGCAGCGACTTGTCGCTGTTCGCTTCGCCCAGCAGACGATCGATATGGCCGAGCACCTCGCGCATCTGCCCGGTGATGTCCTGCTTCGTGTCTTCCGCGATTTGCCCTGCCAGATAAACGGTGCCGTTGTGAATGGCGGTTTCCGAAAGACGCGGGCCGACGTGGTGACGAATGACTGCCATGAAAATTCCCGTAGAAGTTGAATGCATGCGCCCACCGCTCAAGCGAGGTCGGCGCCAGCCAATCTCATATTATGACGCGTCGGCGCGGGCTCCGGAAAAGAAACCCCGCGCCACCTCGATCTGGTCGGCCGACAAAAACGCCGGCGCGTGACCCACGCCCGCGATTTCGACGCTTGACACGTTGTGTCCCACCTCAACCATCTTCGCGACCGTGTCGCGCGACAGCAGATCCGACTGAGCACCGCGCACGACCCGCACCGCGCCCTTGAACGCCGCCAGCGAACGCCACAAGAACTGCTCGCCCTGTTCGGTCTGCTCGGGCGTGACCGATTTGATCGGCTCGGCGATGCGCGGGTCGTACCGGAAGCGCCACTCGCCATCCACCTCGTGCAACAGCGGCGTGTTGATCTCGCGCCATTCCCCGGCAGCGAGCGGGCCGAACGATGCCGCGAGCAATGCGGCGTGATCGACACCCGCCTGCAGCGAAGGGAAACGCTCGTCGCGGCCGACGTATTCGCCGATCCGGGCGAGCGCCTCGGGCTCGATATGGGGGCCGACGTCGTTGAGCAGCATGCGCCCGATCGGCATATCGGGCAGACCGGCGAGCGCCATGCCGATCAGCCCGCCCATCGATGTGCCGAACCAGTCCACGGTCTCGACGCCCGCGCGCGCGATCAGCGTCACCATATCGGCGACGTACTGCGCCACGCCATAGCCGCGCGGGTCGACGAGCCACGACGACAACCCACGGCCGACGACGTCGGGACAGATGACGCGATACGTGTCGGACAACGCGGCGGCAAGCCGGTCGAAATCGCGGCTCGAACGCGTGAGCCCATGCACGCAGACGAGCACGCGCGGATTGGCGGGCTCGCCCCATTCGGTATAGGCAATGCGATGCAGGCCCGAGGGGCTGAGGCACTGAACATGGTGTTGACGCGGCACGGCGGAGGGTACGCTCATCGCAGGGTCTTCATGGAAGGCTGTGGGCCGATTGTAAACGGCTTTGCGCCGCGGGATGGGCCGGCGCGGCCAATGCGTCCGCCCGAATCCACCCGAATACCGGCGCTGGAAAACAAAACGGGCGGAACCGAAGTCCCGCCCGCGTGCAGCAAGTCATGCTGCCAACGGCCAGCGCGATCAGCCCACCGCGCTCACGTCGAGCGGTGCGCCCGTCTTCGCCTTGATCTCATCGACGCTCACGCCCGGCGCCAGCTCGGTCACCTTCAGGCCCGAGTCGGTCACTTCGATCACGCCGAGGTCGGTGATGATGATGTCCACCACACCCACGCCCGTGAGCGGCAGCGTGCACGCTTCGAGAATCTTGTGCTGGTCGCCCTTCGCCACGTGCTCCATGAGCACGACCACGCGCTTGACGCCCGCCACGAGATCCATCGCGCCGCCCATGCCCTTGATCATCTTGCCCGGGATCATCCAGTTCGCGAGGTCGCCCTTCTCGCTCACCTGCATCGCGCCGAGGATCGCCAGATTGATGTGGCCGCCGCGGATCATCGCGAACGAGTCCGCCGAAGAGAAGATCGACGAGCCGGCCAACGTCGTCACCGTCTGCTTGCCGGCGTTGATCATGTCGGCGTCCACCTGATCTTCCATCGGGAACGGGCCGATGCCGAGCAGGCCGTTTTCCGATTGCAGCCACACTTCCACGCCCGCGGGCACGTGGTTCGCCACGAGCGTCGGCAGACCGATGCCGAGGTTCACGTAGAAGCCGTCCTGCAGTTCCTTCGCCGCGCGCGCGGCCATTTCGTCACGATTCCATGCCATGATCGCTCTCCCCTCTCAGGCGCTCGCCGAAGCGCGCACGGTGCGTTGTTCGATGCGTTTCTCCGGGTGCGCATTGAGCACGATGCGCTGCACGAAGATACCTGGCGTATGGACCGCGTCCGGATCGAGTTCGCCGTTCTCGACGATCTCCTCCACTTCCACGACCGTGATCTTGCCCGCCATCGCGCACATCGGGTTGAAGTTGCGCGCCGTGCGGCGATAGATCAGATTGCCCGACTTGTCGGCCTTCCACGCCTTCACGAGCGCCACGTCGGCCGTGAGCGAGGGCTCCAGCACGTAGTGCCGGTCGCCGAACTGGCGCGTTTCCTTGCCCTCGGCGATCAGCGTGCCGTAGCCCGTGTTCGTGAAGAACGCCGGGATGCCCGCGCCGCCCGCGCGCAGCTTCTCGGCCAGCGTGCCCTGCGGCGTGAATTCGAGTTCGAGTTCGCCCGAGAGATACTGGCGCTCGAATTCCTTGTTCTCGCCCACATACGACGAGATCATCTTCTTGATCTGGCGCGTTTCCAGCAGCAGGCCGAGGCCGAAGCCATCCACGCCCGCGTTGTTGCTGATGCAGGTAATCCCCTTCACGCCCGAATCGCGCAGCGCGCCGATCAGCGCCTCGGGAATGCCGCACAGCCCGAAGCCGCCAACCGCGAAGATCTGGCCGTCCTCGACGATGCCTTCGAGCGCGGCGGCCGCGCTTGCATAGACTTTGTTCATCAGTGTGTCCCTTCCTCGAATGGAAATCCGTCGATCCGCTTTGTTCCGCTAATTCCGCTTCGTCCCGGCCATGCCGGCCGTGGCGCACCGGGCGTACCAAGCGTCGGGCACGCCCCGGCAAAGCCTCATTCTATCCACGCAGGAGTGGCGTTGCCGTGAACCTGACACGCGCCGGATTGCCCCTGCAACCGTCCCTCCAATGGGTGCAAAGCGTACGCTTGCGGCCCGATGCGGCACAATACGCAAAACTACATAAAGCAATACCCGCACCGCCGCCATGCCATCCCCGTCCGCCACGTCCGCCCCGCTCGATTACCAGACCGCGTTCCACCTCGCGCCCATCGGCCTCGTGCTCGCGCGCGAACGCATCGTCGAGGACTGCAACGACGAGGTAGCGGCCATCTTCCGCTGCACGCGCGAGGCGCTGATCGGCCAGTCGTTCCAGGTGTTGTATCCGTCGGCGGACGAGTTCGAGCGCATCGGCGCGCGCATCCCGCCCATCATGACGGCGCAAGGCAGCTACGCGGACGACCGCATCATGAAACGCGCCGACGGCGAGCTGTTCTGGTGTCACGTGACGGGCCGCTCGCTCGACCGGACGGCACCCCACGGGGCCGGCGTCTGGACTTTCGAGGATCTGAGCGCGACACGGCGCGTTGCGGTCGAGCTCACGCCGCGCGAGCGCGAAATCGCCGCGCAACTGGTGACGGGCAAGACGAGCAAGCAGATCGGGCGGATTCTGGATATCAGCTCGCGCACGGTGGACGTCTACCGCGCGCGGCTGATGCGCAAGTACGACACGGGCAACGCGACGGAATTGCTGCAAAGGCTCCTGGGACAGTGAAGGGACTGCCGCGGGAACGCCCTGGGGCGCGCGGCCCCGTTGCGGCCACGGCGCCCTGCCTGGGCGGCGGATCAGCGCCGCGGTTCAGCCCGGCCGCCCGGCTTTGACGAGCGGCGCGTGCTCGAGCGTGTCGCGCAACGCGTCGGGAATCGGCACGGACTTGCCCGCGTCGTAGTCGATCCAGACACAGCGGGCACTGCCGCGCGCGTAGAGCGTGTCCGGCTCGTCGGTGCGGCGCAGCTCGAAACCGGTATCGAAGCTGCTGCGCCCCGGCTGGCCGACCGTCAACGTGCAGACGACGTCGCCCGGATAATGCAGCTGCCGGAGAAACTCCATCGACGCATTGACGATCACCGGCCCCTGCCCCTCGGGGTTGCGGCCGGCCACGCCCAGCTGCTCGAACCAGGAGATCCGCGCCTGCTCCATGTAGCGGAAATAGACCGTGTTGTTCACGTGGCCAAAAGCATCCATGTCGCCCCAGCGGATCGGCATGATCATCTCGAAGACGGGATGGTAGTCGCTCATTGCACTTCTTCTTGCTCAGGCGAGCCCGAAACCGTCGTCGGCGCTGATGATCGAGCCGTTCAGGAAAGCCGACTCGTCGGCGGCCAGCAACAGCAACAGGCCGTCCAGGTCTTCGGGCGTGCCGACGCGATGGCGCGGCAGCATCGAGATGAGTTTCTGGCCCTGCTCGGTCGCCCAGTGGTGATGGTTGATCTCGGTGTCGATGTAGCCGGGGCAGATGGCGTTCACGTTGATGCCGTAGCGGCCCCATTCGAGCGCCATCGCCTTCGTCATGTGCACGACCGCCGCCTTGCTGATCGCGTAGAGACCGATCTGCGGCAGGACGCGCAGCCCGGCCACCGAGGCGATATTGATGATCCGGTACGCGGGCTTCGGACCGCCGCCGTTGCCGCGCATGATCATGCGCTTCGCGACTTCCTGGGCCACGAAGAAGGCGCCGCGCGCGTTGGTGTCGAATACGTATTCGAAGTCGGCGGGGGTGACGTCCGCGAGCTTCTGCGTTGTGGAGACGCCGGAATTGTTGACGAGGATGTCGATGGTGCCCGCCTCGGTTTCGGCATGAGCCACGGCCGAGCGGATGCTTTGATAGTCGGTCACGTCGAGCGAGACGACGTGCGCCGCGCCGCCTTCGGCTTCGATCTCGGCACGCAGCTCCTTGAGCCGTTCCACGCGCCGGCTCGCCAGCACGACCTTCGCGCCGGCCTGCGAGAGCACCTGGGCAAAGCGCTTGCCGAGCCCGCTCGACGCGCCAGTGATCATCGCCACCTTGCCTTCCAGATTGATCGAACGGCCCATTTGCGGTTCCTGTTCAAGTATGAGGAAACACCAGAACGCATTTTGCCCGGTCGGCCTGACATTCTGACATAGAATAGAACGACCGTGCTAAATTTAGCTCGTTGGGTTGCAGGTCAGGGAACGTTACCCGACAATACGAACCCGAAAAAAGTATTCTAATGGCAAGAGGAGCTTTGATGACCCCCGCAAGTCTTTTGGAGCAATACGGCCCACGCGAATCGATGGAATACGACGTGGTGATCGTAGGCGGCGGCCCGGCGGGCCTGTCGGCGGCGATCCGCCTGAAGCAGCTCGCGGCAGAGAAAGGCGTCGAGATGGGCGTGTGCGTACTGGAAAAGGGCTCGGAGATCGGGGCGCATATCCTCTCGGGCGCAGTCATGGACCCGCGCGCCCTCAACGAACTGATCCCCGACTGGAAGGAACAGGGCGCACCGCTGGACGTGCCCGTCACCGAAGATAAATTCCTGTTCCTTTCGGAAACCGGCGCGAAGGCCGTGCCGAACTGGGCGCTGCCCGAGAACTTCAGGAACCACGGCAACTACGTCATCAGCCTCGCGAACGTCACGCGCTGGCTGGGCCAGCAGGCCGAGGCGCTGGGCGTGGAGATCTTCCCGGGCTTTCCGGCGGCCGAAGTGCTCTTCAACGACGATGGCTCGGTAAAGGGTGTCGCCACCGGCAACATGGGTATCGGCAAGGATGGCGAGCCCACCGAAAACTTCCAGCTCGGCATGGAGCTGCACGCGAAGTACACGCTGTTCGCCGAAGGCTGCCGCGGGCACCTGGGGCGTCAACTGAACGAGAAGCTCAAGCTCGACCGCGACGCGGACCCGCAGGTCTACGGCATCGGCATCAAGGAGCTGTGGGAGATCGATCCGGCGAAGCACCAGCCGGGGCTCGTGATCCATACGGCCGGCTGGCCGCTGCAGAACGACACCTATGGCGGCTCGTTCCTCTATCACATCGACAACAACCAGGTGATGGTGGGTTTCGTCGTGGGTCTGGCCTACACGAACCCGTATCTCTCGCCGTTCGAGGAATTCCAGCGCTACAAGACGCACCCGGCCATCCGCCAGTACCTGGAAGGCGGCAAGCGGGTCTCGTATGGCGCGCGGGCGATGACGGCCGGTGGCCTGATGTCGCTGCCGAAGCTGGTGTTCCCGGGCGGCGCGCTGGTGGGCGACGACGCGGGGTTCCTGAACGCCGCGCGCATCAAGGGCAGCCATGCGGCGATCAAGACCGGGATGCTGGCGGCGGAAGCGGCGTTCGAAGCGGTGCAGGCGGGCCGCCAGAGCGATGAACTCATCGCGTACCCGGAAGCATTCAGGCAGTCGTGGCTGTACACGGAACTGTACAAGGCGCGCAACTTCAAGCAGTGGATGAGCAAGGGGCTGTACCTGGGCACGCTGATGGTGGGCATCGAGCAGAGGCTGCTGGGCGGGAACGTGCCGTGGACGCTGCATCACCGGCATCGCGACAACGAGATGCTCAAGCCCGCGTCGCAGTGCCAGCCGATCGAGTATCCGAAGCCCGATGGCAGGCTGACGTTCGACCGGCTCTCGTCGGTGTTCATTTCCAATACGAATCACGAGGAGAACCAGCCTGCGCACCTGACGCTGAAAGACGCATCCGTGCCGGTGAATGTGAACCTGCGCACCTATGCGGGTCCGGAGGGGCGCTTCTGCCCGGCCGCGGTGTACGAGTTCGTGAAGGACGACGCAAACGAAGACCGTCTGCAGATCAACGCGCAGAACTGCGTGCACTGCAAGACCTGCGACATCAAGGACCCGACGCAGAACATCGTGTGGGTCACGCCCGAAGGCGGCGGCGGGCCCAACTATCCGAACATGTAAAGCAGGGAATCAACAAAAAAAACGCCGCTTCACAACGAAGCGGCGTTTTTCCTTGCCTTTCTACCCGTCTCAGGCGTCGCTGGCCGCAATCTTCGGCGTCGTCACCACGACATCGCCGCACTGCGCGCGATGGCGCAGCGCATGGTCGATCAGCACGAGTGCGAGCATCGCCTCGGCGATCGGGGTCGCGCGGATACCCACGCACGGATCGTGGCGGCCGAAGGTCTCGACCGTGGCCGCCTCGCCACCCTTGTCGATCGAACGGCGCGGCGTGCGAATGCTCGACGTGGGCTTGATGGCGATCGAGACCGTCACGTCCTGCCCCGTCGAGATACCGCCCAGCACACCGCCCGCATGGTTGCCGTGGAAACCATTCGGCGTCAATTCGTCGCCATGCACGGAGCCGCGCTGCTCGATGCTGGCGAAGCCCGCGCCGATCTCGACGCCCTTCACCGCGTTGATGCCCATCATCGCGTGCGCGATGTCGGCGTCGAGCCGGTCGAAGAGCGGCTCGCCCCACCCCACCGGCACGCCCGACGCCACCACGTTGATGCGTGCGCCAATCGAGTCGCCGTCCTTGCGCAGCGCGTCCATGTAGGCCTCGAGCTGCGGAACGATATCGGCGTTCGGCGCGAAGAAAGGATTCTCCGGCACGTGCTGCCAGTCGACGAAGGGCACGTCGATTTCGCCGAGCGCCGCCATATAGCCGCGCACCTCCACGCCGAAGCGCTCGCGCAGCCACTTCTTCGCCACCGCGCCCGCTGCGACGGTCGGCGCGGTCAGACGCGCCGACGAGCGGCCGCCGCCGCGATAGTCGCGAATGCCGTACTTTTGCCAGTAGGTGTAGTCGGCGTGGCCCGGACGGAAGGTCTCGGCGATGTTGCCGTAGTCCTTGCTGCGCTGGTCGGTGTTGCGGATCAGGAGTGCGATGGGCGTGCCGGTGGTCGTGCCTTCGAACACGCCCGAGAGGATCTCGACCTTGTCTTCTTCCTGGCGCTGCGTGACGTGGCGCGACGTGCCGGGACGGCGGCGGTCCAGGTCGTGCTGGATGTCGGCTTCCGTGAGCGCCATGCCGGGCGGGCAGCCGTCGATGACGCAGCCGATGGCGGGACCGTGGGATTCGCCGAAGGTAGTGACGGTGAAAAGCGTACCGAGCGTGTTGCCGGACATGGCAGTCGTCCAAAGTGAATCGGGGAATCCAGCATTATGCCAGCCTGCGGTACGCCCCGCCCAGGCGGCCGGGGCCGGCGCACGGCGCGATTGCGCCGCGGTTTTCAGTCACAACGTTCAGCGCCGCGCCCCCCGCAGCCCGGCTACCGCCTCCTGCAACCGTTCCAGCGTCGCCTCGCCCGGCGCGAACGGCTCGCCCACCGCGAGCGTGAGCCGGCTCGTGAGCCCGCGGCGCACGGGGCGCTCCTGGCCCGAATCGGCATGACGCGAAAACGCGCTGCCCCACAGCCCGCGCAGCGCCATCGGCACGACGGGCACGGCCGAGCGGCCGAGTATCTCGGCCACGCCATGGCGGAACGGATTGATCTCGCCGGTGCGCGTGAGCTTGCCCTCCGGAAAGATGCAGACGAGATCGCCCTCGGCCAGCGCCTTCGCACAGGCGTCGTAGGCGGCGGCAAGACGCCCGGCGTCTTCGTGCGCGGGGGCGATCGGAATCGCCTTCGCGTGACGGAATACCCAGCCGAAAACGGGATGCCGGAAGATGCGGTGATCCATCACGAAGCGGATCGGCCGCGGGCTTTCGGCCATGATCACGATCGCGTCGACGTAGCTGACGTGATTGCAGACCAGCACGGCCGGGCCCTCGGCCGGAATGCGCTCGACGTTCACGAGCCGCACGCGATAGACGGTGTGCACGAGCACCCATGCGACGAAGCGCAGCAGGAACTCCGGCACGAGCGCGTAGATATAGGCCGCGACCACGATATTGAGCAGCGCGGTCGTGAGGAAAATGCCTGGAATGCCCACGCCCGCCTTGCTGAGGGCGATGGCCATCAGCGCCGAGACGATCATGAACAGCGAGTTGAGGATGTTGTTCGCGGCGATGATGCGCGCGCGGTGGCTCGGCGCGCTGCGGCTCTGGATCAGCGCATAGAGCGGCACGCTGTAGAAGCCGCCGAACATCGCGAGCAGGAACAGGTCGGCGAGCACGCGCCAGTGCGCGCCCACGCGCAGGAATTCGCCCACGGTGAGCAGATGCGAAGCGGCCGGCAAGGCATGGCTCGCGAAGAACAGATCGATGCCGAACACGCTCATGCCGATGGAGCCGAGCGGCACGAGCCCGATCTCGATACGCCGCCGCCCGAGCCGCTCGCAAAGCAGCGACCCGATGCCGATGCCGAGCGAGAACATGGCGAGCAGCACGGTGACGACGTCGGGATCGGCCGAGAGCACGTCTTTCGCGAAGTTGAAAAACGAAGCGAGGAAGGTCGCGCCGACGAACCAGAGCCACGAGATGCCAAGAAGGCTCAGGAACACGGTGCGGTCGCCGCGCGCAAGGCGCAGATTGCGCCAGGTCTCGGAAAACGGATTCCAGTTGATGCGCAGATCGGACTGGGACGACGGGCAGGTCGGCACGAACGCCGACGCGAACCGCCCGGCGAGCGCCACCACAATGCAGATGCCGCCGAGCCACACGGCGCCCGCCGGGGCCGCGCCGCTGCCTGCGCCACCGTTCACGCCCTCCCCCGCACCCGAGGCCGCCGCCACGCCGCCCACGATCGTGCCGAGCAGAATCGCAACAAAGGTACCCATTTCGACGAGCCCGTTGCCGCCCACCAGTTCGTCCGTGCCGAGTTTCTGCGGCAGGTACGCGTACTTGACCGGACCGAACACGGTCGAATGGACGCCCATCAGGAACGTGCAGGTGTAGAGCAGCAGCACGTTGTGCAGCCAGAAGCCCGCCGCGCCCAGCAGCATCACGGCGATCTCGAAGGTCTTGACCCAGCGCGTGAGCGTCGCCTTGTCGTACTTGTCGGCGATCTGGCCCGAGGTGGCGGAAAACAGCACGAACGGCACGATGAAGATCGCGGAGATCAGGAACGCCACGGTCTTCGGATCGACGCCGGAGAAGCGCGCGGCCTGATACGTGACGAGCGACGTGAAACCGATCTTGAAAACGTTGTCGTTCATCGCGCCCAGAAACTGCGTCCAGAAAAACGGCGCAAACCGGCGCTCGCGCAGCAGCGCGAATTGCGAGTGCGGGGCGTGGCCCTCACGCTCGCGCGGGGAACTTCGGACGGCTGACATCGGACGATCGCTCATCGAGTAGGACTGGATTTGACAGAAAGCGGGGGGGGCCAGACGTGAAAAAGCGCGCCTGACGCGCGCTTTTTCATACTATCGGCGGGATGTGACGCTCGCGGGCACGAGCCGCGCTTCAGCGCGCCGGCTGACGCTCCTCGTCGGGCCAGTCGCGGATATACGCTTTCAGCAGGCGGTTCTCGAAGCCCTGCTCTTCCACGACGGCCTTCGCGACGTCGTAGAACGAGATCACGCCCATCAGCGCGCGGCTCTCCATCACGGGCAGATAGCGCACGTGATGTTCGAGCATCATGCGGCGCACTTCGTTGACGTCGGTTTCGGGCGTGCAGGTGATGGGATGGTCGTCCATGACCTTGCGGATCGTCGAGGTGCCGACGCTGCCGCCGTTCTTGTGCAGCGTCAGGATGACTTCGCGGAACGTCAGCATGCCGACAAGGTCGCCGTACTCCATCACGACGAGCGAGCCAATGTCGTGCTCGGCCATGCTGTTGACGGCTTCGTGCAGCGAAGTGTCGGGCGTGACGGTAAAGAGCGTACTGCCCTTGACCTTGAGAATGTCGCTCACGCGCATGATGTGTCTCCTGAAATGCTTTGTAGATGGGGGAGATGCTGGAAAGATGCCTACCTGTTTTCGATCCTAGCGGAAAGACCGCCAAAAAGAAAGCAACCCCGGGAACGCAACCAGGGAAAGCAGGGATCAAGCAACGGCGGTAGCGGAAAAGGCGCGCCGCGCAGGCATCCGGCACGAAAAAGCGCGAGCAGGGCCGACCGGACGGACGGCGCACGCGGGTCGCCCGGCCGCTGTGGCGCTTTCGCGGACGGCGGACGGTGTTATACGATGGCCGAACCCCTGATCTGACGCCGGTTCGACGCCGGCCGCGCCGCCACGATGCCCGACACCCGTTTCGACACGCTCGCGCTGCACGCCGGCGCGGCGCCCGACCCCGCCACCGGCGCCCGCGCGACGCCGATTTATCAGACCACGTCGTTCAGCTTCCGCGACACGGACCACGCCGCCGCCCTTTTCAACATGGAGCGCGCGGGGCATGTCTATTCGCGCATCTCGAACCCGACCGTTGCCGTGTTCGAGGAGCGCGTCGCCGCGCTAGAGGGCGGCGCGGGCGCGATCGGCACCGCGAGCGGCCAGGCGGCGCTGCATCTGGCCATCGCGACGCTGATGGGCGCGGGCGCGCATATCGTCGCTTCGGCGGCGCTCTACGGCGGTTCGCACAACCTGCTCGACTACACGCTGCGGCGCTTCGGCATCGAGACCACCTTCGTCAAACCCGGCGATCTCGACGCCTGGCGCGCCGCCCTGCGGCCGAACACGCGCCTTCTGTTCGGCGAAACGCTCGGCAATCCGGGCCTCGACGTGCTCGACCTCGCCGCCGTCGCGCAGATCGCGCACGATCACCGCGTGCCGCTCCTCGTCGACTCGACCTTCACCACGCCGTACCTGCTGCGCCCCTTCGAGCACGGCGCGGACTTCGTCTACCACTCGGCGACGAAATTCCTCGGCGGCCACGGCACGACCATCGGCGGCGTGCTGGTGGACGGCGGCACCTTCGACTTCGAGGCGTCGGGGCGCTTTCCCGAGTTCACCGAGCCCTACGCGGGCTTTCACGGCATGGTCTTCACCGAGGAGAGCACGGTCGCGCCGTTCCTGCTGCGCGCGCGCCGCGAGGGCCTGCGCGACTTCGGCGCGTGCCTGCATCCGCAGGCCGCGTGGCAACTGCTGCAAGGCATCGAGACGCTGCCGCTGCGCATGGAGCGGCACGTCGCCAATACGCGGCGCGTCGTCGAATTTCTCGTGGCGAACGACGCCGTCGAGTCGGTGGCCTATCCCGAGCTGCCCGGCCATCCCGATCACACGCTCGCGAAGCGCCTGTTGCCGCGCGGCGCGGGCGCCGTATTCAGCTTCAACCTGAAAGGCGGCCGCGAAGCCGGCAAGCGTTTTATCGAGTCGCTCGCGCTCTTCTCGCATCTCGCGAACGTGGGCGATGCGCGCTCGCTCGTGATCCACCCCGCCTCCACGACCCACTTCCGCATGGATGCCGCCGCGCTCGCCGCCGCCGGCATTGCGGAGGGGACGATCCGGCTTTCTATCGGGCTCGAAGACCCCGACGATCTGATCGACGACCTCAAGCGCGCCCTGAAAGCGTCGCAGCATGCCGCCGCCGGTGCGAAATCGGCCGGCAAGGAGGCCTCATGATCGTCGACGTTCAGGGCAAGCCGGCCTACGCCTACACGGGCGGCCGCCCGTTCGACCCGGCGCGGCCGGTGGCCGTGTTCGTGCACGGCGCCCAGCACGACCATAGCGTCTGGGCTCTGCAGTCGCGCTACTTCGCCCATCACGGCTTCAGCGTGCTCGCGGTCGACCTGCCCGGCCACCTGCGCAGCGCGGGCCCGGCCCTCACGAGCATCGGCGCGCTCACGGACTGGCTGGCCGCGCTGCTCGACGCGCTCGGCGTGCGGCAGGCGTTCGTGGCCGGGCACAGCATGGGCTCGCTCGTCGCGCTCGAATTCGCGGCGCGCCACCCGGAGCGCGCGCGACGCGTCGCGCTGCTGGCCACGGCCTTTCCCATGACGGTGTCGCCCGCGCTGCTCGAAGCCGCGCGCGAACGCGAAGCCGAGGCGATCGCGCTCGTGAACCAGTGGTCGCATTCGACGCTCGCGCCGAAACCCGCAAGCCCCGGCCCCGGCTTCTGGCTGCGCGGCACGAACCGGCGGCTGATGGAACGCGTCTCCGCGCGCGGCGAGCCGCAGCTTTTCCACACCGACTTCGCGGCCTGCAACGCGTACGCCGACGGCCTCGCGAGCGCGGCGAAGGTGCGCTGTCCCGTGCGGCTCGTGGTGGGGCGGCGCGACGCGATGACGCCGCCGCGCGCGGCCCGTGCGGTTGCCGAGGCACTGGGGCAGGCAGGCGTGCCCGTCGACACGGTGACGCTCGACGCGGGCCACGCCCTGATGACCGAGCAGCCCGACGCCACGCTCGACGCGCTGTACGCGTTCGCATCAGGGCGCTAGCGCGGCTTGCTCCGCTTCGCGGCGGGGCTCCGCGAGGCCTCGCGCCGCCGGGTTGCAGCGTCTTGCGGAACGCCGGAAAATGGAAGCGTCCACGGAGCCGAGGCGCGGCGTCCGGACGGTGCGCGAGGCGGGCCATCGAGGCCCTCGCGCGTAGGGGGAGACCATGAGCCATACCGCCCACACCGAACACTTCGCGAATTTCGCGGAGTTCTATCCGTTCTATCTGAGCGAGCACCAGAATCTCACGTCGCGGCGGCTGCATTTCATCGGATCGCTCGGCGTGATCGGCTGCGTCGCCATGGCCATCGCCACCGGCAACTGGCTCTGGCTGCCTTTGGCCATCGTCTGCGGCTACGGTTTCGCCTGGGTCGGCCACTTCGCGTTCGAAAAGAACCGCCCCGCCACCTTCCGCCATCCCGTCTACAGCCTGATGGGCGACTGGGTCATGTTCTCGGACATCTGCCGCGGAAGAATCTCGCTGTAGCCGCCTGAAACGCGGCCAGCAGCGTTGCCGGCACGCGCTCGCGGTGCCGCCGCTACGCCGGCTGGTGCGGCATTGGCGCGTGCGCCTGCCCTTGCCCGGCTTCCTCGCCGGCGTCCGCATGGGCGCGCCGCGCCGCCAGCAACGTGGCCAGCGAGACCGCGAGCTTGTCGTTGTCGAGCGCCCCCAGCAACATCGCCGCATCGACGGCGCTGGACTTCAGATTGAGCTGATAGGCCAGCTCCTTGCGGTCGATCACGAAGCGCCCGAACAGGCTCGCCACGCTGATCCGCGCCGGGTTCGCGATCAGCAGGAAATGCGGCTTGGCGCCATCGCTTTCGAGGCGCGCCACGAGTTCGTCCTCTTCCATGCCGCCCAGAAGCCGCGTCACGGTCGAGAGGTCGCGCCGCAACACCTGCGCGAGCTGGTCCGCCGTGCGGCCGGGCTCGCCGGCGTCGCGCGCTTCGGCGAGGCGCGCGAGCAATTCGAGCGCGTCGAGCAGATCGCTGCCCGGAAAGCGCGGCCGGTCGAAGCGCCCGCTGCGGATTTCCGGCAAGGCCGACGTGATCATCGCGCCCACGAGCGTGATGAACCAGCTCAGATACATCCAGAGCAGGAACATCGGCGCGGCCGCGAACGCGCCGTACACGGCCGTGTAGGTGGGAATGCGCCGCACGTAGTAGCCGAAGCCGCGCTTGGCCAGCTCGAAGGCGATCGCGGCGGCAAGGCCGCCCACCACGGCGTCGCGCCACTCCACGCGGCAGTTCGGCAAATAGACGTAGAGCATCGTGAACGCGAGCGCGGTGAGCGGCAGCGACGCGCCCATGAGCGCCCAGGCGAACATCATCGAAACGTGCTGCTCCGTGGCGACGGCAAACGAATGCGTGAACAGATACGACGAAATCGACAGGCTCACGCCGATCAGGATCGGCCCGAGCGTGAGGATCGCCCAGTACACGAGCACGCGCTGCGCGAAGGGCCGCGGCTTGCGCACGCGCCAGATCACGTTGAACGCGGACTCGACCGTCATCATCGTCATCACGGAGGTGACGAACAGCACGATCATGCCCATCGTCGTGAGGCCCTTGGCCTTCGACGCGAACTGGTTGAGGTACATGAAGATCTGGCTGTTGATCTGCGCTGGCATCAGATGATCGGCGAGAAAACCCTGCAGCGAACTCTGGAACGACGCGAAGATCGGGAAGGCCGTGAAGAGCGCGAACGCCACCGTCGCGAGCGGCACGAGCGAAAGCAGCGTCGTGAACGTGAGACTGCCCGCGACCTGCGGAATGCGGTCCTCGCGGCTGCGCCGCGCCGCAAAACGCGCAAGGCGCTTCACGACATCCAGATCGAAACGGATTTTCGACAACACGTCCATCGGCCGGCACACCTGAAAGCAAAAGGTCGAACAAAGCGCCGCGGACAGGAATGGGAGCGGCAGACCCAGCCCCTATAATATCCCGTCAAACGACGAGGCCCGATGAAACCCATCCTTGTGCTCTATTACAGCCGGCACGGCGCGACGCTCGCACTCGCGCGCGCCATCGCCCAGGGTATCGACAGCATTCCCGGCGCCGAGGCGCGCGTGCGCACGGTGCCGGCCGTATCGACGGTCTGCGAGGCTACCCAGCCCGACATTCCCGACGACGGGCCGCCTTACGTCGAGCTGCGCGATCTCGAGGAATGCGCGGGCCTCGCGCTAGGTTCGCCCACGCGCTTCGGCAACATGGCCGCCCCGCTCAAGTACTTCCTCGACGGCACGACGCCGCAATGGCTCTCGGGCGCCCTCGTGGGCAAGCCCGCCTGCGTGTTCACGTCGACGGGCAGCCTGCACGGCGGCCAGGAAAGCACGCTCCTCTCGATGATGCTGCCGCTGCTGCATCACGGCATGCTGCTCGTGGGCATCCCCTACACCGAGACCGCGCTCACGACCACGGACGGCGGCGGCACGCCCTACGGCGCGTCGCACCACGCGCGCGCGGACGGGCGCAGCCACGGTCCCACCGCCGAAGAGAAGGCGCTCGCGGTCGCGCTCGGTGCGCGGCTCGCGCGCGCGGCGCTGGCGCTAGGGCGCGGCGAGCGGCCGTGAACGGGCCCACACCGCAGCAGCCTGCCGCTGCCAGCCGCGCCGCGGCGCTCGGCGCGTTCGTCACGCTCGCCGCGCTCGCGCTCTTTTGCATTGCGTGGGAATGGCGGCTCGCCCCGTTGCGGCCCGGCGGCAGCGCGCTCGTGCTCAAGGCGCTGCCGCTCCTGGTCGCGCTGCCCGGCGTGCTGCGCCGCCGCCTCTACACGCTGCAATGGGCGTCGATGCTGGTGCTGCTGTATTTCGCCGAGGGCATCGTGCGCGGCATGAGCGACCCGGCGCCGGAAAACCGCCTGGGCTGGATCGAGGTTGCGCTTGCCTTGGGCTTCTTCGTCTGCGCGCTCGCCTATGTCGCGCCATTCAAGCGCGCGGCGCGGCGAGCCAGGCGCGAAGCCGCATGACGGGTCGCACGACGGGCCGCATGACCTGCCGCCTGCCCGCCCGCGCACCGCTGGCGCGCGCACCGTGTCACACTGAACCCCTCTAGCCAACCGCCAGGCGCCAGGTCCGCGGCGGCAGCGCCCGCCACCGCCCCCCGCGCCCGCGAACAGCCCCCGGAAAATCATGAGCCAAGCTCAACCCGATACCCCTTCCGCCTTCCTCGATGCCTGCGTAGCCGCGCTCGGCGCGCAGCACGTCCTCACCGACGCGCACGACACCGCGCCCTTCGTCACGGACTGGCGCAAGCGCTATCAGGGCACCGCGCGCGCCGTGCTGTGTCCGGCCGACGCGCGCGAAGTAGCCGCCGTCGTGAAGCTCGCGCACGCCCACCGCATCGCGCTCGTGCCGCAGGGCGGCAACACGGGCCTCGCGGGCGGCGCGACGCCCGACGCCGGCGGCGGCGAAGCCGTGCTGAGCCTGCGCCGCCTGAACCGCGTGCGCGAGATCGATCCGCACAACAACACGATCACCGTGGAAGCGGGCGCGATCCTCGCCGACGTCCAGGCGCGCGCGGCGGAAGCCGGGCGCCTGTTCCCGCTCTCGCTCGCGGCCGAGGGCAGTTGCACGATCGGCGGCAATCTCTCGACGAACGCGGGCGGCACCGGCGTCCTGCGCTACGGCAACACGCGCGAGCTGTGCCTCGGCCTCGAAGTGGTCACGCCCGAAGGCGAGATCTGGGACGGCCTGCGCGGGCTGCGCAAGGACAACACGGGCTACGATCTGCGCGACCTCTTCATCGGCGCGGAAGGCACGCTCGGCATCATCACGGCGGCCGTAATGAAGCTGCATCCGCAGCCGGCCGCGCGCGTCACGGCGCTCGCGGGGCTCGGCTCCGCGCATGCCGCGCTCGACTTTCTCGCGCTTGCGCAGCGTTATGCCGGACCGCTCCTCACGGGCTTCGAGCTGATGTCGGACTTCTGCATGCGGCTCGTGGGACGCCATTTCCCGCAGCTACGCTATCCGTTCCAGACGCACCACGCGCAAGTCGTGCTGCTCGAACTGTCGGACAACGAGAGCGAAGAGCACGCACGCGCCCTCTTCGAGCGCCTCATGGAAGCCGCTCTCGAACAAGGCCTCGTGGAAGACGCCGTGGTGGCCGAAAGCCTCGCGCAATCGCAGGCGTTCTGGAATATTCGCGAGCACATCCCGCTCGCGCAGGCGCAGGAGGGGCTGAACGTGAAGCACGATATCGGCGTGCCGATCTCGCGCATCGGCCATTTCATCGAGGAAACCGACGCCGAAATCGCACGTGCGGTACCGGGCGCGCGCATGGTGACGTTCGGCCATCTCGGCGACGGCAACCTGCACTACAACGTGCAGGCGCCCGAAGGCGTCGATCCGAAACCCTTCCTCGCCGAAAACGAAAAGACCCTGAACCGCATCGTGTACGACAGCGTGCATCGCCACCGCGGCACGATCAGCGCGGAGCACGGCCTCGGACAGTTGAAGGTGGACGAAGCGGCGCACTACAAGAGCGCCGTGGAATTGCGGCTGATGCAGGCGATCAAGACGGCGCTCGACCCGCTGAACCTGATGAATCCGGGCAAGGTGCTGCGCACGCCGCAGGAGCGGCGGGAGACCTCGACGTGAAGATCCGCATCCTGTCCGACCTGCATCTGGAGCACGACGAGCCGGACACGATCCCGCACGCCGACGCCGATCTCGTCGTGCTCGCGGGCGACATCCACAACCACGCGCTCGGCCTGCGCTGGGCGGCGGAAACCTTCGATCCGCAGGTGCCCGTGGTCTATGTGCCGGGCAATCACGAGTATTACGACGGCGAATTCGGCGCCCTCGAGACCGCGATGCAGGACGCGGCCTCGGCGCTCGATCACGTGCACTTCCTGAACAATGCGACCCTCGTCGATCCCGCGGGACGCTGGCGCGTGCTCGGCACGACGCTGTGGGCGGACTTCACGCTGTTCGGCGCCGACGACGACGCGCGCGAACGCGCGATCGCCGCGGCCGGGCGCGTGATGCTCGACTTTCGCGGCCTGATTCAGGTGTCGTGGCCCGAGAGTCCCGGCGCACTGGCGCGGGACTTCACGCCCGGGGATTCGGTCGCGCTGCATGTCCATGCGCTCGCATGGCTCAAGGGCGAGCTGGCCAAGCCGTTCGCTGGCAAGACGATCGTCGTCACGCACCATGCGCCGCACCGGCTGAGCCTCGCGGCGCGCTACGCGAACGATCCCGCGTCCGCGGGCTTCGTGAACGATCTCGACGCGCTCGTGCGCGCGCCCGTGGCGCTATGGCTGCATGGACACACGCATACGTGCTTCGACTACACGGTCAATGGCGCGCACGTCGTCTGCAATCCGCGCGGCTACCGCGATCGCCGCACCGGCGTGCCGGAAAACCCGGCGTTTGCCTGGGACAAGGTGGTGGAGCTGGAAGACTGATACGGCCCGTCGGACCGGCGGCGGCTAGTGCCGTCGGGCGGTTGACGCGTTGCTCAGCGCAGACCGTCGCGCGCGTCCGGCGCGGCGCCGTCGATGCGCTGCGCGCGCAGCGACACCGGCTGAAGCAGTGCGCGACGCATGCGCAGCAGATCGCGCGATGCCGCAATGCCGATCAGGCCCATCATCACGGCGATGCCGATCATCAGATGCGTATCCATGGAAGTCCTCGGGTGCTGGCGAATTGAACGTTGGCGAAAAAGCGTTCCGCTACGTTAGCAAAGCGCCGCGCAGCCGGGCGTAAGGAAGTGTTGCGATCGGCCTCAGGTGTAACAGCCTGTCACAGCGGCCGGTAACAACGCACTGCCCGTCAGGGAGGGCAGGCCAGGTACGACTGGCTAGGTGCGCGCGAACTGGCGCAGTTCCGCCTCGTCGGTGGCGAGCGTGGACGGCAAGGACTCGCGCAGCAGCTCGATCCACGTACGGATCTTCGCGTCGAGATACTGGCGCGACGGGTACATCGCGTAGATGTTCATTTCCTGCGACTTGTATTCGGGCAGGATCCACACGAGGTCGCCGTTGCGCAGCCCGCTGATGGCCGAGTACATCGGCAGGACGCCCACGCCCATCCCCTCGCGCAGGGCCACGGCCAGGGCCTCCGCCACGTTCACCTGGAACGTCGAGGGACCGAGGTCGGTGACCTGGTCGCCGCCCGGGCCGGTGAAGCGCCATTGCGACGCGGGAAAGATCGGCGTCACCATCTGCAGGCACGCATGCTGGGCAAGATCGGCGGGCGTTTGCGGCACGCCGTGGCGCTCCAGGTAGGCCGGCGAGGCGCAGGCGATGCTGAACGTGCTCGCAATGCGCTGCGAGACGAAACCCGAATCGGGCAGATCGGTCGCGAGCATGAGCGCCACGTCGTAGCCTTCGTCGAGCAGGTCCGGCATGCGCTGCGCGGCGAGCGTCAGCTCGACGCTCACGTCGGGATAGAGCTGCTGGTACCGCCCCACGGCCGGCACGACGTAGTGCTGACCGAAGCTCGTCATCGAGTAGATCTTCAGCTTGCCCGAAGGCCGCGCGTGCGCGTCGCCGGCCTCCGCTTCCGCCTGGTCCACGTACGCGAGGATCTGCTCGCAGCGCTGCAGGTAGCGTTCGCCGGCCTCGGTCAGCGCGATGCGGCGCGTCGTGCGGTTCAGGAGGCGCGTGCGCAGATGCGCTTCCAGATCCGAGACGGCGCGCGAAGCGTAAGCCGTCGTCGTATTCAGGTGCTGCGCGGCGCCCGTGAAGCTGCCTGCCTCGACCACCCGCACAAATACCCGCATGTTTTGGAGCGTATCCATAGCCATCCTCTCTATGACGGAGGCATTGTTACATATTTCGTAAGATCGATTGTCTCAAATCTCGTAAAAATGCCTTGCATCTTTACCGGTTATTCGGGAATAGATCGAAAAATATAATTACGCACACTGATCTATAGCCAATAAAAGGAGTAAATCGTGCAGTCTCCGGTACCGAAAGGACTTGCCGCACTCACGGTTCTTACGCTCTCGTTGATAATCACAGGTTGCGCCAGTACCGGGGGCATCGCACCGCAGGCGAAACAGACCGAGGCGTCGCAACTCGATGCCGGATCGGCCATCCGGGCCGCCGACACCGACGCCCAGTGGCCCGCCAGCGACTGGTGGAAGAGCTACGACGACCCGCAACTGAACGCCTGGATCGAAGACTCGATCTCGGGCAATCCGTCGCTCGCGGCCGCCCAGGCGCGCGTGCGCGAGGCCCGTTCGATGGCGGGCGTCGCGCAGGCCGGGCTGCTTCCGCAAATCAGCGGCAATATGTCGGTCCAGCGCGAGCACTGGTCCGACAACGTGTTCTACGGTCCCGGCCCGCTCGCCGACGCGAATACCTGGAACAACACGGCCACGCTCGGCCTCTCCTATCACCTCGATCTCTGGGGCCAGGACAAGAACACGGCCGAGCAAGCGCTCGACCTCGCGCACGCGAGCGCCGCGGACGCGCGCGCCGCGCAGCTCGAACTCGAAGTGAACGTCACGCGCGCGTACATCGAGCTTTCGATGAACTACGCGCTGCTCGATATCGCAAAGCAAACGCTCGCCGAACAGCAGAAGGTGCTCGCGCTCGCCCAGCGGCGTCTGGCGGGCGGGCTCGGCACGCAGCTCGAAGTGACGCAGGCGCAAACGCCGCTGCCCGAGTACGAGCGCCAGATCGACGCGCTCGAAGAGGCCATCGCGCTCGGCAAGAACCAGCTCGCCGCACTCGCGGGCAAGGGGCCGGGCGCCGGCGAAGCGATCACGCGCCCGGCGCTCTCGCTCGCAAGCCCGGCGGGCCTGCCCTCGGCGCTGCCCGCCGAGCTGATCGGCCATCGCCCGGACATCGTCGCGGCGCGCTGGACCGTGGCCGCGCAGGCGCGCGGCATCGACGTGGCCAAGGCCGGCTTCTATCCGAACGTGAACCTGCTCGTCTCGATGGGCGGCTATGCGGCCGCGGGACCGCTCTTCCAGTTCCTCAAGTCGTTGAGCGGCAGCTACTCCGCGGGCCCAGCCCTCTCGCTACCGATCTTCGACGGCGGACGCCTGCGCGCGCAGCTCGGCGCGCAATCGGCCGCCTACGACGTCGCCGTCGATCAATACAACCAGACCATCGTCACCGCGCTCAAGGAGATCGCCGACGAGGTGGTGCGCATGCGCTCGCTCGCCACGCAGGAAGACGACGCCCACCGTTCGGTGACGATCGCGCAGCGCAACTTCGACCTCTCCGAGGAAGGCTATCGCCGCGGCCTCACCGACTACGTGAACGTGCTGATCGCGCAGCAGCAACTGCTGACGGCGCAGCAGGGCGTCGCGCGCATTCAGGCCGCGCGCCTGACTGCGCAAGCCACGCTCGTCGCCGCGCTGGGCGGTGGGGTGATCGACGCGGCGAGCGATCCCGCTGTCGCCACGCCCACCGAAGCCGAGCAACTGCCCGCGCACGGCAGGAAGACCCGCGACATCCCGCTCGCGCCGGCCGCTCTGCTCGCACCGCGTTCGTCGGTCACCGAAGGCGCGAACGCACCCGGCGCCAACGCCAGCGCCGGCCGTCCGGCTCCCGCGGCCAACTGAGGCACGCCACGATGCAAGCGTCCTCTCCCCCCGCACCGCCGGCCGCCGAGCGCACCTTCGCGGCGCTCGCCGACTGGGCGCGCACGGACGGCCTCGTCTGGATCTACGTCTTCAAGGCCATCGCCGCGGCATTGCTCACGCTCGCCATTGCGATGAAGCTCGATCTGCCGCAGCCGCGCACGGCAATGACCACAGTCTTCATCGTGATGCAGCCGCAAAGCGGCCCCGTGTTCGCCAAGAGCTTCTACCGGCTTTGCGGCACGCTCGTCGGTCTCGTCGTGATGCTCGCGCTGATCGGCCTCTTCGCGCAGCAGCCCGAGCTGTTCCTCGCTTCGACCGCGCTCTGGGTCGGCATCTGCACCGCGGGCGCCGCGCGCAACCGCAACTTCCGGTCTTACGGCTTCGTACTCGCCGGCTACACGGCCGCGCTGATCGGCATTCCGGCCTCGCAGCATCCGGACGGCGCGTTCATGTCGGCCATGACGCGCGTGTGCGAGATCTCGGTCGGCATTCTCGCGTCGGGCTTCGTGAGCGCGGTCGTGTTTCCGCAGTACACGGGCGATCTGCTGCGCTCGACGGTGCGCCGGCGTTTCTCGTCGTTCGTCGACTACATCTCGGCGGCGCTGGCAGGCCAGGTGGATCGTTCGCAGATCGAAGCAACCAACCTGCGCTTCGTGTCCGATATCGTCGGGCTCGAGGCCAGCCGCAGCACGGCCGTGTTCGAAACGCCCGATTCGCGCATGCGCTCGGGGCGTCTCGCGCGCCTGAACACCGAGTTCATGAGCGCCTCCACGCGCTTTCACGCGCTGCACCAGTTGATGAACCGGCTGCGCAGCGAAGGCGCCTCGGCCACGGTCGACGCGCTCGAGCCGTACTTCCGGGAAATCGCGCCGCTCTTCGCCAAGGCCGGCGAGCCAGTGCTCGCGGCCGCCGACGCGGCGCACGTCGCGCGGCAGCTCGACGCCTGGCGCGAAGCGCTGCCGAGGCGCGTGCACGAAACACGCGCCATGCTGGAGACAGAACTGGAAACAGAAATGCGTGACACGCACGCCGGCGCCGCCGCCGGCCTGCTCGACTTCGACACCGCGACGGAACTGCTGTACCGCTTCGTCCACGACATGAACGAGTACACGGCGACCTACGCGTCGCTCGCGGTCGACACCCACTCGCGCGAAAAGTGGATCGCCCGCTACGTGCCGAAGACGAACGGGATCGCAGCCGGCGTCGCGGGCCTGCGCGCGGCGATCGTCATCGGGCTGCTCGGCGCGTTCTGGATCGCGACCGCCTGGCCGAGCGGCACGACCCTCGTGCTGACCGCGGCGGCCACCTGCGCGCTGGCCTCCTCCGCGCCGCAGCCCGCGCGCATGGCGACCCAGATGGCGCTCGGCACCGTGCTCGCGTCGCTCGTCGGCATGATTCTGGTGTTCGGCGTGTTTCCGCGCATCGACGGCTTTCCGATGCTGTGCGTCGCGCTCACGCCGGCGCTCGCGTTCGGCGTGTTCCTCACGACGCGCCCGCCGTACGCGGGCTACGGCATGGGCTACTGCATTTTCCTGTGCTTTCTCGCAGGCCCGGACAACGTCATGCAGTACAACCCGGACAGCTACATGAACGACGCGCTCGCGCTCGCAATGTCGATGGGCGTCACGGCCGCGGCGTTCGCGGCGTTCCTGCCGCCTTCCGCGCGCTGGCAGCGCGAGCGCCTGCTCGCCGACCTGCGCCGCGCGGCGGTGCAGGCGTGCTGCGCGCGCCTGACGGGACTGGGGGGATTGCGCAATCGCTTCGAGAGCGGCACGCGCGACCTCGTGTTCCAGTTGAGCGCGCTGGCCGGCAACGATGAGGCCCAGCGCCGCGACACGCTGCGCTGGCTCTTCGCCACGCTCGAAGCCGGCAATGCCGCGCTCGACCTGCGCGACGAACTGGCGACGCTGCCGGCCCATCCGCGCTACGCGAAGGGCACGGCATGGCGCGAAGCGATCGACGCGACGCTCCAGTCCGTGAGCGCCCTCTTCGACCGCCCGGCCGCGCCGCGCCATGCCGCCGCGCTCGCGGCCACGCGCACGGCCATCGACGCGGCGCAGGGCGTGCTGCACGGCTTCGAGCCGCCGCGCGAAGAACGCCGCCAGTTGCAGCGCATCCTGAGCCATCTGCATTTCATCCGTACCGCCCTCATCGACCCGCAGTCGCCGTTCGCGAGCTGGGCCGAAAGCGAAGGCGCGCATCCCGGCGCAAGCCCTGGAGCCCACCATGCCTCGTGACGTTGCGTTACTGGACGCCTACATTCCCGCGATCGTGCTGCTCTTCATCCTGGGCGCGGCGATCACTTGGGTGCTCGACTCGCTGCTGGCCCGCACGGGCCTGTACCGGGTCGTCTGGCACCCCTCCCTCTTTCGCGTGAGCCTGCTCGTGGTCGTGTGCTGCGTGCTCGGTCTCGCCGTCTATCGTTGAACCGGATTCGAAGCATCATGACACTGCGAAACCTCATTGGCTTTACCGCGACGGCCATCATCTTCGTCGTCGCCCTCCTGGTCGGCCGCGTGCTGTGGGTCCACTACATGGACGACCCGTGGACCCGCGACGGCCGCGTGCGCGCCGACGTGGTCAATATCGCCCCCGACGTCTCGGGCGCCGTGGTCGACCTGCCCGTGCACGACAACGAGTTCGTGCACAAGGGCGACCTGCTCATGCAGATCGACCCGTCGCATTACCAGATCGCCGTGGAGCAGGCCCAGGCCGCCGTCGCCGCGCGCCGTGCCGAACTGACCATGCGCCAGGACGACGCGAAGCGCCGCGCCGACGTGGACAGCCTCGTGGTCTCGCAGGAAAGCCGCGAGAACGCTTCGCATGCCGCCAATTCGGCCCAGGCGCAGTACGAGGAGGCGACCGCCGCGCTCGACGCCGCGAAGCTCAATCTCGAACGCACGCGCGTGATCTCGCCGGTGGACGGCTATGTGACGAACCTGCAGGTGTTCAAGGGCGACTACGCGATCTCCGGTCAGGCCAAGCTGGCCGTGGTGGACAGCCACTCGTTCTGGGTCTACGGCTACTTCGAGGAGACCAAGCTGCCGCACGTGAAAATCGGCAACCAGGCCGAGATCAAGCTGATGAGCGGCGGCACGCTGCAGGGCCACGTCGAGAGCATCTCGCGCGGCATCTACGACCGCGACAATCCGCAAAGCCGCGAACTGCTGGCCGACGTGAACCCCACCTTCAACTGGGTGCGCCTCGCGCAGCGCGTGCCGGTGCGCATTCACATCGACACGGTGCCCGACGGCATGATCCTCTCCGCGGGCACGACCTGCACGGTGGTGGTGAAGCCCGGAACCACCTGAGTGCGCGTGCCGGGCGGGACGGCAAGAAGTTCGGCAAAAAGCGCGACATCATGGAGAACCCGCGTTGTCCGCGTCCGCGGCACTGCCCTATGCTGCGGTGAATCCGGCCCTCGATGCGCGACGAGTGCGACGAAGGCGCGCGCAAAGCCAGCGCGTGCGACGCGAGCCGGACCGAACCCTGCCGGCCCCAAGGCGGCCGGCCGCCCCGGAGGATGGTTGCCATGCGCCGTTACCGCGACTTTCACCGCGAATCGATTGCCCAGCCCGAGGACTTCTGGCGCCGCGAAGCCTCGCGCATTCATTGGGACACGCCGTTCGACACGGTGCTCGACCGTTCGAATCCGCCGTTCGCGCGCTGGTTCTGCGGCGGCCGCACGAATCTGTGCTTCAACGCGGTGGACCGGCATCTTGCCGAACGCGCCCAGCAATGTGCGCTCGTCTACGTCTCGACCGAGACCGGCATCGAGCGCCGCTATACCTATGCCGAGCTGCACGCCGAAGTAAACCGCATGGCCGCCGTGATGCAGTCGCTGGGCGTCGCGCGCGGCGAACGGGTGCTGATCTATCTGCCGATGATCCCCGAGGCCGTGTTCGCGATGCTCGCCTGCGCGCGGCTGGGCGCGATCCATTCGGTGGTGTTCGGCGGCTTTGCCGCGCCCTCGCTCGCGGCGCGCATCGACGACGCGAAGCCCGTGCTGATCGTGAGCGCCGACGCGGGCGCGCGCGGCGGCAAGGTGATCGACTACACGCCGCTCGTGGACGAAGCCATGGCGCGCGCGCAGCACGCGCCGCCCAAGGTGCTCCTGATCGACCGGCAGCTCGCGCCCGAACGCCTCGCCGCCCCCTACCTCGTGGACTACGAGCCGCTGCGCGAGCAGCACTACGGCGCGCAGGTGCCGTGCGTCTGGCTCGAATCGAATGAACCGTCGTACATCCTCTACACCTCGGGCACGACCGGCCGGCCCAAGGGCGTGCAGCGCGACGTGGGCGGCTATGCCGTGGCGCTCGCCGCCTCCATGGAGTACATCTTCGAGGGCCGCGCGGGCGACACGATGTTCACGGCGTCGGACATCGGCTGGGTAGTGGGGCACAGCTACATCATCTATGCGCCGCTCCTCGCCGGCATGACGACCGTGATGTACGAAGGCACGCCCATCCGCCCCGACGGCGGCATCTGGTGGCGCCTCGTCGAGCAATACGGCATCAATCTGATGTTCACGGCGCCCACGGCCATTCGCGTGCTCAAGAAGCAGGACCCGGCGCTGCTGCATGCCGCCGACCTCTCCAGCCTGCGCACGCTGTTCCTCGCGGGCGAGCCGCTCGACGAGCCCACCGCCGCGTGGATTTCGGAGGCGCTCGGCAAGCCGGTGGTCGACAACTACTGGCAGACCGAAACCGGCTGGCCGATGCTCGCGATCCAGCGCGGCGTCGAGGCGCTGCCGCAGAAGCTCGGTTCGCCGGGGGTGCCCGCGTACGGCTACGACCTCACGTTGCGCAGCGAGCATACGGGCGAGCCCTGCCCGACCGGCGAGAAAGGCGTGATCACGCTGGGCTACCCGCTGCCGCCGGGCTGCATGCAAACGGTCTGGGGTGACGACGCGCGCTTCGTGAAGACCTACTGGGAGAGCGTGCCGGGCCACCAGGTGTACTCGACCTTCGACTGGGGCGTGCAGGACGAAAACGGCTACGTGACGATCCTCGGCCGCACCGACGACGTCATCAACATCGCCGGACACCGGCTCGGCACGCGCGAAATCGAAGAAGCGATCTCGTCGCATGCGGCGGTGGCCGAAGTGGCCGTGGTCGGCGTGAACGACGCCGTGAAGGGCCAGGCGGCGCTGGCGTTCGTCGTGCTGCGCGACGCGGCCGCCGCGGCCGATCCGAAGGCGGCGAAGCAGCTCGAAGCGTCGATTGCCGCGACCGTGGATCGCCAGCTCGGCGCCATCGGCCGGCCTGCGCGCGTGCTGTTCGTCGGCATGCTGCCGAAGACGCGCTCCGGCAAGCTGCTGCGGCGTGCCATCGCCGCTCTCGCGGAAGGACGCGAACCCGGCGACCTGCCGACGATCGAGGATGCCTCGGCGCTACAGCAGGTGCGCGACGCCGTGGCCGAGGGGAGTCGCGGCGACGGCGGCGTCTAGATACCGCTTAAACACCGCTTAGCGCGGCGTCGAAGCGTAGACGGAGAGGAAGCGGCGCAAGATGCCGGTGGAATACGTGCCGGCGATATCGGTGAGAAACGTGGCGAACGACGTGCTCGCATGCTCGTCGGCGGTATCGGAGATCGTGCGCACCACGGCGCACGGCAACCCGTATTCGTAGCAGACCTGCGCGATGGCGGCGCCCTCCATCTCGACCGCCAGCGCCTCGGGGTGTGCCGCGCGCAAGGCGCCCACGGCCTCGCCGCTCGCGACGAACTGATCGCCGCTGATCACGAGACCGCGATGCACGCGCGGCTGCCGGGTCTGGAAGCGCTCGGCCAGCGCCGCCCCCTCTTCCGCCACGAAGCGCTCGCAGGCTTCGGCGAGCGCCGCGGCGAGCGCAGGATCCGCCTCGAAGCGCGCGCGGCCAAGCAGCGGAATCTCGAAGCGCGGAAAGAGCGGCTCGGCGTTCATGTCGTGCTGGAGCAGCGTCTCGCCCACCACGATGTCGCCGATATGCACCGCCGGCCCGACGCCGCCGGCCACGCCCGTGAACACGATCGCCTCGACATCGAAGGCATGAATCAGCGCGCTCGCCGTCGCGGCGGCCGCGACCTTGCCGACGCGCGCGAGCGTCACGACACAGGGCGCGCCGTGGACGGTGCCGAGGTGATAGTCGCGCTGACCGAGCGTGCGCGTCGTCACGCCCGACTCCGCGCGCATGGCCGCGAGCAGATCGCCGAGTTCTTCGGGCAGCGCGGCCAGCACGCCGAGCGGACGCGCCGCGGCGCGGGACGATACATTCATCGTTGAGGGTTCCGTAGAGTCCAGTTCGTCGGGCGGTATACGCTCATTCCACCGCTTGCAGTTTCGCCACCGCCAGCGCGAGCCACTTCTCGCCGTGACGCTTGAAGCGGACCTGCGCCTTCGCGTCGGTGCCGCTACCTTCCAGCGCCGTGACGGTGCCTTCGCCGAATTTCGTGTGGAACACGAGCTGGCCCACGCGGAAACCCGTCTCGGCCGCGCGTTGCTCGTTGGCGAACGCCGGCGGCGGGCTCTTGTCCGCCACGTAGGCGTCGCGCTCGCGGCCGCCCTCGGGGCGCGCGAACCAGTCGCGGCCCCAGCCCGCGTTGTCGGAGCGTCCGCCCCAGCGGGCGCCGGCTTCGACCTTCGGCGTGAGCCATTTGAGCGTTTCCTGCGGCAGTTCGTCGAAAAAGCGCGAGCGCACGTTGTAGCGCGTCTGGCCGTGCAGCAGCCGGCTCTGCGTGAACGAGAGGTAGAGCCGCTCCTTCGCGCGCGTGATCGCCACGTACATCAGGCGGCGCTCCTCTTCGAGGCCATCGGCTTCCATCGCGCTGTTCTCGTGCGGAAAGAGCCCCTCTTCGAGACCCGTGATGAAGACCGCCGTGAATTCGAGCCCCTTGGCCGCGTGCACGGTCATCAGCTGCACCGCGTCCTGGCCCGCCTGCGCCTGGTTGTCGCCCGCTTCCAGCGAGGCGTGCGAAAGAAAGCCCGCCAGCGGCGTCATGACGTCGGGGTTCTGCGCGGGGTCCGTGATCGCGGGGGCGTCGAGCACTTCGATCTCGCCGTCCTGCGAGACGATCTCCGGCAGCGCGCTCGCGCCGCGGCGCAGCGGAATCGAGCGCGCGGGCGTGTCGAGGCCGTAGCCCTCCTCGCTCACGAACGCCGTGGCCGCGTTGACGAGTTCCTGCAGGTTCTCCAGCCGGTCCTGGCCTTCGCGCTCGTTCTGGTAGAACTCGGCCAGCCCGCTCATGCGGACCGTGTATTCCACCGTTTCCGGCAGGCTCAGTTGCGCCGTTTCCGCGCGCATCTTCGCGACGAGGTTCGCGAACGCGGCGAGGCTCGACCCGGCCTTGCCCGTCACGTACGGAATCGCCGCCGCCATCGAGCAGTTGTAGAGGCGCGCCGCGTCGGCGAGCTGCTCGATCGAGCGTGCGCCAATGCCGCGCGTGGGGAAGTTCACGACGCGCGCGAACGCGGTGTCGTCGTTCGGGTTGTCGATGAGACGCAGATACGCGAGCGCATGCTTCACCTCCTGGCGCTCGAAGAAGCGCAGGCCGCCATACACCTTGTACGGAATGCCCGCGTTGACGAGCGTGTGCTCGATCGTGCGCGACTGCGCGTTGCTGCGATAGAGCACCGCAACCTCGTTGCGCGCGAAGCCCGTGTTGATGAGCGCGCGGATCTCCTCGACGATCCAGCCCGCTTCCTGCGAATCGGTCGCGGCCTCGTACACGCGCACCGGCTCGCCGTGGCCCGCGTCGGTGCGCAGATTCTTGCCGAGGCGGCGCGAGTTGTGCGCGATCAGGTGGTTCGCGGCGTCGAGAATATGGCCGTGCGAGCGGTAGTTTTGCTCGAGCTTGATCAGGTGTTTCACGCGGAACTCCTGCTCGAAGTCGCGCATGTTGCCCACGTTCGCGCCGCGGAACGCGTAGATCGACTGGTCGTCGTCGCCCACCGCGAAGATCGCGTTGTTCCCGCCCGCCAGCAGCTTCAGCCACGCGTACTGCAACTTGTTGGTGTCCTGGAACTCGTCGACCAGGATGTCGCGAAAGCGCGCCTGGTAGTGCGCGCGCAGCGGCGGATTGTGCGCGAGCAGTTCGTAGCAGCGCAGCAGCAGCTCCGCGAAGTCGACCACGCCCTCGCGCTGGCACTGCTGGTCGTAGGCCTCGTAGAGTTCGACGAACTTGCGGTTGAAGTTGTCGGTGACGTCCACGTCCTTCGGCCGCAGGCCCTGCTCCTTTGCGTTGTTGATGAAGTGCTGCAGGCTCTTCGGCGGGTATTTCTCGTCGTCGATGTTCAGGCCCTTCATCAGGCGCTTGAGCGCCGAAAGCTGGTCGGCCGTATCGAGAATCTGGAACGTCTGCGGCAGGCCCGCGTCGCGGTAATGCGCGCGCAGCATGCGGTTGCACAGGCCGTGGAAGGTGCCGATCCACATGCCGCGCGTATCGATGGGCAGGAGCGCCTGCAGGCGCCCCACCATCTCGCGCGCGGCCTTGTTCGTAAAGGTCACGGCGAGGATCGTGGGGGGCGAGGCGAGTCCCTGCTGGATCAGCCACGCAATGCGCGTGATCAGCACGCGCGTCTTGCCGCTGCCGGCCCCGGCCAGGATGAGCGCCGGCTCGTTCGGCAACGTGACGGCGGCGAGTTGTTCGGGATTCAGGTTCGCGAGCAGATCGGGCATGGAGTACGCAGGAAGCTGGAAGACGCGCGAAAGCGAAGGCGCGCCGAAGATGGGCAGGCCGCCATTATAAGTCTCCCCTCACCGGGCTGCCGCCCTCCGGCGGCGCGGGCCCACTGGCACTTCCCCTTATAATCGAAGGTTTCCGCATCCCTTTTTCGGCAGATTTCACCCATGAGCGACAGCACGCTAGCGAAGAGCTTCGAGCCCCAGACGATCGAGGCCCACTGGGGCCCCGAATGGGAGCGCCGCGGCTACGCCGCCGCGACCTTCACGCCCGGCCGCAGCAACTTCTCGATCCAGTTGCCGCCGCCCAACGTCACCGGCACGCTGCACATGGGGCACGCGTTCAACCAGACGATCATGGACGGCCTCGCGCGCTATCACCGCATGCTCGGCGAGAACACGCTGTGGGTGCCCGGCACGGACCACGCGGGCATCGCCACGCAGATCGTGGTGGAACGCCAGCTCGACGCCCGGAAGATCTCGCGCCACGACCTCGGCCGCGAAAAGTTCGTCGAGCGCGTGTGGGAATGGAAGCAGCAGTCGGGCTCGACCATCACGGGCCAGGTGCGGCGCCTGGGCGCCTCGATCGACTGGTCGCGCGAGTACTTCACGATGGACGACAAGATGTCGGCCGCCGTGCGCGACGTGTTCGTGCGCCTCTATGAACAGGGCCTGATCTATCGCGGCAAGCGCCTCGTGAACTGGGACCCGGTGCTGGGCACCGCCGTCTCGGACCTCGAAGTGGCGAGCGAAGAGGAAAGCGGCCATCTCTGGCATCTGCGCTACCCGCTCGCGGACGGCTCGGGTCACCTGACCGTGGCCACCACGCGCCCGGAAACCATGCTCGGCGACACGGCCGTGATGGTCCACCCGGAAGACGAGCGCTACGCGCACCTGATCGGCAAGAGGGTGAAGCTGCCGCTCACGGACCGCGAAATCCCCATCATCGCCGACGACTACGTGGACCGCGAGTTCGGCACCGGCGTCGTGAAGGTCACGCCCGCGCACGACTTCAACGACTACCAGGTAGGCCTGCGCCACGGCCTGCCGATGATCGAGATTCTCACGCTCGACGCGAAGATCAACGCCAACGCGCCGGAAAAGTACCGTGGCCTCGACCGTTTCGAGGCCCGCAAGCAGGTGGTGGCCGATTTCGAGACGGCGGGGCTGCTCGAATCGGTGCAGCCGCACAAGCTGATGGTGCCGCGCGGCGACCGCACGGGCGTCGTGCTCGAGCCGTTGCTCACGGACCAGTGGTTCGTGGCGATGACGAAGCCCGCGCCCGAGGGCACCTTCAACCCCGGCAAGTCGATCACCGAAACCTCGCTCGACGTGGTGCGCAGCGGCCAGATCAAGTTCGTGCCGGAAAACTGGACCACGACCTACTACCAGTGGCTCGAAAACATCCAGGACTGGTGCATCTCGCGCCAGCTCTGGTGGGGCCACCAGATTCCGGCCTGGTACGGCGAAAACGGCGAGATCTTCGTCGCGAAGAGCGAGGAAGAGGCGCGCGCGCAAGCCGAAGCCAAGGGCTACAAGGGTGCGCTCAAGCGCGACGATGACGTGCTCGACACGTGGTTCTCATCGGCGCTCGTGCCGTTCTCGTCGCTCGGCTGGCCCGAGGAAACGCCGGAGCTGAAGGCGTTCCTGCCCTCGTCCGTGCTCGTGACGGGCTTCGACATCATCTTCTTCTGGGTGGCGCGCATGGTCATGATGACCACGCACTTCACCGGCAAGGTGCCGTTCGACACCGTGTACGTGCATGGTCTCGTGCGCGACGCAGAAGGCCAGAAGATGTCGAAGAGCAAGGGCAACACGCTCGACCCCATCGATATCGTGGACGGCATCGGCCTCGAAGCGCTCGTCGCCAAGCGCACCACGGGCCTCATGAACCCGAAGCAGGCTGCGTCCATCGAAAAGAAGACGCGCAAGGAGTTCCCGGACGGCATTCCCGCCTTCGGCACCGACGCGCTGCGCTTCACGATGGCCTCCATGGCCACGCTCGGCCGCAACGTGAACTTCGACCTCGCGCGCTGCGAGGGCTACCGCAACTTCTGCAACAAGCTCTGGAACGCCACGCGCTTCGTGCTGATGAACTGCGAAGGCCACGACTGCGGCTTCAGCAAACCGGGAGACTGCCAGCCCGGCGATTGCGGCCCCGGCGGCTACACGGACTTCTCGCAGGCCGACCGCTGGATCGTTTCGCTCCTGCAGCGTGTGGAAGCCGAAGTCGCGAAGGGTTTCGCGGACTATCGCTTCGACAATGTGGCGAACGCCCTGTACAAGTTCATTTGGGACGAATACTGTGACTGGTATCTGGAACTGGCCAAGGTTCAGATCCAGACCGGCGCGCCCGAGCAGCAGCGCGCCACGCGCCGCACGCTGCTGCGCGTGCTGGAGACGGTGCTGCGCCTCGCGCATCCGGTGATCCCGTTCATCACCGAAGCGCTGTGGCAGAAAGTGGCGCCGCTCACCGACGCGTATCCGCAAGGCATAGCCGGGGGCGCGGCATCGATCATGGTGCAGCCTTACCCGGTCGCCGAGCCGAAGAAGATCGACGAGACCGCCGAACAATGGGCCGCGGATCTCAAGGCCGTGATCGACGCCTGCCGCAACCTGCGTGGCGAGATGAACCTTTCGCCCGCCACGAAGGCGCCGCTGCTGGCCACGGGCAACAGCGAGCGGCTTGCTAGCTTCGCGCCGTACGCGCAGGCACTGGCGAGGTTGTCGGAGGTCCAGATCATCGCCGACGAGGCAACGCTCGACGCCGCCTCGGCAGGCGCGCCGGTTGCTATCGTAGGAACAGACAAGCTGGTGCTGAAGGTCGAGATCGACGTGGCAGCCGAGCGGGAGCGGCTCTCGAAGGAGATCGCCCGCTTGGCGAACGAAGTGACGAAGTGCAACGCGAAACTCGGAAATGACAGCTTTGTCGCAAAAGCTCCGCCCGCTGTCGTTGAACAGGAGCAGAAAAGGCTGGCAGAATTCCAGGCGACGCTCGGCAAACTGACCGCGCAGTTGGAACGGCTGCCGGGCTGAGGGCCGGAAGCACGGCCTGGCGAGCAGGACGTGACCCAGAGTGCAGGACGCGCGCGCCAACAGGGAGGACCGCGCGGCCTGCAGGACCAGGACTAAAGACATGCTAAAAGTTACAAAAGCGGTATTTCCGGTAGCGGGCCTCGGCACGCGTTTCCTTCCGGCCACCAAGGCCAGTCCGAAGGAAATGCTGCCGATCGTCGACAAGCCACTGATCCAGTACGCCGTCGAGGAAGCCGTGGCGGCCGGGATCACCGAGATGATCTTCGTGACCGGCCGCAGCAAGCGCGCGATCGAGGACCATTTCGACAAGTCCTACGAGATCGAGGCGGAACTCGAGGCGCGCGGCAAGGCGAAACTGCTGGAGCTGGTCCGCAACATCAAGCCGGCGCACGTCGACTGCTTCTACGTACGCCAGCCCGAGGCGCTCGGCCTCGGCCACGCCGTGCTGTGCGCGGAAAAGCTCGTGGGCGACAACCCATTCGCCGTGATCCTCGCGGACGACCTGCTCTACGGCACGCCGCCCGTCATGCAGCAGATGGTGGAGGTGTTCGACCACTACCATAGCTCGGTGCTCGGCGTGGAAGAGATTCCGCCTTCGGAAACACGCTCGTACGGCATTGTCGACGGCAAGGAGTGGGAAGACTCGATCGTCAAGCTCTCCGGCATCGTCGAAAAGCCGGCGCCCGAAGTCGCGCCGTCGAACCTCGGCGTGGTGGGCCGCTATGTGCTCAAGTCCCGCATTTTCGAACACCTGAAGTCGATCAAGCCGGGCGCGGGCGGCGAACTGCAACTCACCGACGCAATCCAGTCGCTGCTCGCCGACGAGCAGGTGCTGGCCTACAAGTACCACGGCACGCGCTTCGACTGCGGCAGCAAGCTCGGCTATCTGAAGGCGACCGTCGAGTTCGCGCTGCGCCACCCCGAAGTGGCCACTGAATTCGCCGAATACCTGCATACGCGCAAGCCGACGATGGAAGGCTGAATTCCGGTCCTGGCGGCGCGAAACGCCGCCGGTATGCTGCCGGTACAAACGACATGGCCCGCGTTCAGCGGGCCATTTTTCTTTGCGCGCGCTCCGGGGAGAGCGACACAGCCGGGGCCGATTTCAGCGCCGGCGCATCAGGAACACGAAAATCTTGTCCTGCTGCGTGCTTTCGACGATCTCGTTGCCGGTCTGCTTCGCGAACGCGGCGAAATCGCGCTGCGAACCGGGATCGGTCGCGAGCACCTTGAGAATCTGGCCGCTTTCCATGTCGGCCAGCGCCTTCTTGGCGCGCAGGATCGGCAGCGGGCAGTTGAGCCCGCGCGCGTCCACTTCCTTGTGAACCTGAATTTGCATCGGGGTTGGATCCTTCGGGGGAGGCGCCTCATGCGGCGCACGGCACATATCAATAGCGCCGATTCTACCGCAGGCGCGCCCCGCCCTCAGGACGCCGCTCAGAGCGTGACCGCCTGCCCCGTCTGCAAGGACTGGCGCAGCGCCTGGCCAATGCGCGTCGCCTCCAGCGCGTCTTCCAGCGTCGCGCCCTGCGCACCGGCGTCATGTGCGCCGCTTGCGCCCATGCGTGCCCGCACCGACGCCACGAAGGCCTGCGCCTCGACCAGGAAAGCCTCTTCGAAGCGATCGAAGAAGGTGGGCGTGCATTCGCTGCGCACGCCGCCCGCATCGTAGATTTCCACGCGGTTCACGCGCGGAATATGCCCGATCGCGAGTGCGCCCGCCGTGCCGATCACTTCGCTCGACGTGTCGTTGCCGTGCGCCATGGTGCGCGACGCATAGAACATGGCAAGACCGCCCCCCTCGAACTCGCAGACCGCCACGCCGTTGTCCACGTCGCCCGCCGCGCGCAGGCCCTCGTGCAGCGCAATCGTGCCCGTGGCGTAGACGCGCGTGGCGCGCGGCTTGCCGAGCAGCCAGCGCGCAACGTCGATGTCGTGCACCGTGCAGTCGAGGAAAATGCCGCCCGAGGTGGGCGCGAAACGCACGAAGAAGCCTTCGGGGTCGTTGAGGTCGCAGGTCTGCGAGCGCACGAGGAACGGGCGGCCGATCGCGCCCGCCTGCACCTTCGCATAGGCCGCCTGGTAGCTCGGATCGAAGCGCCGCATGAAGCCGATCGTCACCTGCTGGTTGTCGTAGCGGCGCGACTCGGCCACCACGCGTTCGCATTCGGCGACGTCGAGCGAGAGCGGCTTCTCGCAGAACACGTGCTTGCCCGCGCGCAGCGCGTCAACGATCTGCTGCGCGTGCAGCGCCGAGGGTGTGACGAGCCACACCGCGTCGAGCGCGTCGTCGGCCAGCATGGCCGCATAGTCCGCGTACAGGCGCGCCGCGGGCAAGGCCTCGCGCGCCCACGCCAGATCCTCTTCCAGCGGGCTGCATGCCGCCGCAAGCGTCGCGCCCGGCACGCGATACGCGAGATTCTGGGCGTGCCGCCGCCCGAGCCGCCCCAGTCCCGCCACACCCACGCGCAAAGGCTGGGTCCGTGGTGTTTCCTGCATCTCCTGCATCCTGCGCCTCCGTCCGTTATGCGCCGACCTTCACCACACGCCCTTCGCGCCACGACTGCGAGGCCGCCTCCGCGAGTTCGAGCGCCTTCAGTCCATCCGCCACCGTCGTGCGTACCGGCGTGCCCTTCGTGACCGCCTCGTAAAAATGCGCCATCTCGCTCGCATAGGCCGCGCGGTAACGTTCGAGGAAGAAGGCCTCGGGCACGTCCTGCGCCACGGCCGTCTTCGACCACGCCACCACTTCCGTGGGCTTCATGTTGCCCGCCTGGAGCATGCCCTCGCTGCCGAGAATCTCGAAGCGCTGGTCGTAGCCGTACGCCGCGCGCCGCGACGTGTTGATCTGGCAAAGACGGCCGCGCTTCGTGCGGATCGTCACCGCCGTCGAGTCGATGTCGCCGGCCTCGGCAATCGCCGAGTCGGTGAGGCAACTGCCGGTCGCGTGCACCGTGTCGGCTTCGTCGCCCAGGATCCAGCGGAAGATGTCGAAGTCGTGGATCAGCATGTCCTTGAAAATGCCGCCCGAGTGCTTGATGTAGTCGACGGGCGGCGCGCCCGGATCGCGGCTCGTCACCACGAGCATTTCCGGCGTGCCGATCTCGCCCGCGTCGAGGCGCGCCTTGAGCGCCGCGAAGGTGGGATCGTAGCGGCGCTGGAAACCGATCATGGCCACCACGCCCGCGCGCTCGACGGCCTCGGCGCACGCGCGCGCACGCTCGATAGCGAGATCGACCGGCTTTTCGCAGAAGATGTGCTTGCCCGCCGCCGCCGACTTGAGTATCAGTCCGGAGTGCGTATCGGTACTCGAACAGATCACGGTGGCGTCGATCGATGCGTCGCCGAAGGCGTCGTCCACGCCGGCCACCTCGGCACCATGCTGCGCGGCGAGCGCGGCGGCGGCGTCGCGATTCACGTCGATCACGTACTTCAGGCGCACGCCGGGCTGGCGCGCGAGATTGCCCGCATGTATGCGCCCGATGCGGCCCGCGCCGAACACCGCAACGTTCAGCGTCTTGCCTGCTGCTTCAGTCATCGTATCCTCCATGGTCCGTCGACTCTTCGACGTTCAGTTCGAGCCGGTACGCAAGCGCGATGAACAGCGCCTGGCACAGGCAGAAAGTGCTCGTGAGCGAGCGGAACGCGAATGCGCTCCCCTCCTTCACGTAAAGCTGGGCGTTCGCATGGCGTGCGAGCGGAGAAAGTTGGCTATCCGTAATGACGAGCGTTTTCGCGTGATGCTGCTGCGCGACGCGCAGGCAGTACTGCGTCTCCTTGCCGTAGGGCGCGAAACTGATCGCGATGACCACGTCGCCCTTCTTCACACTGCGAATCTGCTCGTGATACATGCCGCCGAGGCCCGAGACGAGATGCACGCGCTTTCTCGTATGCTGCAGCGCATAGACGATGTAGCTCGCCACCGGAAACGAGCGCCGCACGCCGATCACGTAGATGTTGTCGGCCTGCTCCAGCATCTTCACGGCCTCGTCGAACTGCGCGTCGTCGAGGCCGGCGTCGAGCTCGTCGAGACCGCTGCGGCAGGCGCCGATGAACTCGCGCGCCACCGCGCCGCCCAGGTCCGGGCTCGCCTTGCCTTCCTTCTCGTCGATCAGTTGGCGAATGCGCTGCTGATAGCTCGTCGCCGAGGCGCCCTGCCCCGCGTAGGCCTGGCGGAACACGGCCTGCAGGTCCGAAAAGCCCGAAAAGCCGAAGCGCTGCGCAAAGCGCACCACGGCCGAGGGGTGCACGCCGCAACTGGCCGCGATGTCGCTCGTGCGGTCCATCATCACGCTCGCGCGGTTCTGCTCGATATAGGTCGCGACGCTCTTCAACTGCCGCGGCAGCGCCTCGTAGTCGTGCGCGACGCGCTGCATCAATTCGTCGACGCCCGATGCAACGTCGCTTGTCTCGTCCGCCATGATCTTTTTCCTTCGCGTTATGCCGCAGTGCCGCAAAACCCTTGCCAGGCGCGGCTTTCAGGGCATACCGACGATGCCGATTATAGGAAGGTCCCCGCTCAAATGGAACAGATTTTCTATTTTTATTTACGATGAAATTTCTGTTGCATCTGGCGCGCCGATCGCCTAATCTTGTTCATGAGCGAGACGACAGGGACGCCCCCAAGCCGCCCCGCTCATCCCAAAAATGACAGACCGAGAAAGGTGGAGACAATGACACAACGCAAGGGCAAGGCAATGCTTGCGCGGGTCGCGGCGACGCTGCTGCTCGCCGCAGGAGTGAGCACGCTGGCCATGCCGGCGGCGCAGGCCGCGGACGCGCACTTCGTGCTGATCAGCCACGCGCCCGATTCGGATTCCTGGTGGAACACCATCAAGAATGCGATCAAGCAGGCCGACGAAGACTGGAACGTCGAGACCGACTACCGCAATCCCCCCAATGGCGACATCGCCGACATGTCGCGCCTGATCGAACAGGCCGCCGCGCGCAACTACGACGGCGTGATCGTCACGATTGCCGACTACGACGTGCTGAAGAGCTCCATCTCCAAGGTCACGGAAAAGCATATCCCGCTCGTGACGATCAACTCCGGCACCGAGGAACAAAGCGCCCAGCTTGGCGCCGTCATGCATATCGGCCAGCCGGAGTACGTGGCAGGCCACGCCGCCGGCGAAAAGGCCAAGGCCGCGGGCGTGAAGTCGTTCCTCTGCGTGAACCACTACGCGACGAACCCGCTGTCGTTCGAGCGCTGCCGCGGTTTTGCCGACGCGCTCGGCGTGGACTACAAGAGCTCCACGATCGATTCGGGCCAGGACCCGGTCGAAATCCAGTCGAAGGTTAGCGCCTACCTGCGCAACCATCCGGACACGGGCGCGATCCTCACGCTCGGCCCGGTGTCGGCGGTGGGCACGATCAAGGCCGTGCAGCAGATGGGCCTCGCAGGCAAGATCTACTTCGCCACCTTCGACTTCTCCGACGACATCGCCAAGGGCATTCGCGACGGCACGATCAAGTTCGCGATCGACCAGCAACCGTACCTGCAAGGTTATATCGCCGTCGCCGTGCTTGCGATCGTGCACAAGGATCACACGACCGATCCCGCGAAGATCCGCCAGATCCTGCAGTCGAATCCGAAGTTCCAGCAGCGCCTCGAGACTTACGGGCTGCAGCCGTCGTACGGCCCGCGCAACATCCGCTCGGGTCCGGGCTTCATCACGAAGGAGAACATCGACAAGGTCGTCAAGTACGCGGGCCAGTACCGCTGATCCGTCCAGTCGTAGCGTAGTAGCAGAGCAGTTTTTCGTCAGCCCCGCGCGGCGACGGTTCGCCCCTCGCGAGTCCCGTTTCGCCCTTCGCTCACCGCGCCGCGCGCTCTTCACCGGTACGTCGCCACCATGTTCCGCCTCACTGCATCATGCATGAGGTGGCGTACCGGGCATCAGCAACTGCATGGGACCTGAGCCGGTGCTAAAGCGCTAACTCCGGTCGACAAAGGAGACATCATGGGTGTAGCCGGCAAACACTTCCCCTCGCATGCACCGGACGGTGGCGCGCAAAACTCCGACGCCACGCCCCCGGGACCGGCAGGGACAGGAGGCTCGGCGGATGAGCGCGTGCGCCGCGAATCGCGCTTCGGCCACCTGCTCGGCAGGCCGGAATTCGCCGCGATTTCCGGCACCGTGCTCGTATTCGCCGTGTTCGCCATCGGCGCCGGCGGCTCGGGCATGTTCGACCTCGACGGCATCATGAACTGGTCGCAGGTCGCGGCCTACCTCGGCATCCTCTCGGTCGGCGCGTGCCTGCTCATGATCGCCGGCGAGTTCGACCTTTCCATCGGCTCGATGATCGGCTTCGCCGGAATGATGGTCGCCATCCCGACCATGTACTTCCACTGGCCAATCGCGCTCTCCATTCTGTTCGCCTTCGCGGGCTGCACCGCGATCGGCGCGCTCAACGGCTACCTCGTCATGCGCACGCGGCTGCCCTCGTTCATCGTGACGCTCGCCTTCATGTTCATCCTGCGTGGCCTCACGCTCGCGCTCTCGATCATGTTCGCCGACCGCACGATCGTCTCGGGCGTGGGCGACGTCGCCAAAGCCGACGCGCTCAGCAACTTCCTCTTTCACGGCACGGCGTTCAAGGGTCTCTTCATCGCCCTCGCCCACATGGGCATCGGCAAGATGCTCGACAACGGCCAGCCGCTCGTGCCGGGCATCCCGAAGGTCATTCTCTGGTGGTTCGCACTTACGATCGTCGGCGCGTTCGTGCTCGCAAAAACGCGCTACGGCAACTGGATCCTCGCCGTGGGCGGCGACGCCAACGCCGCGAAGAACGTCGGCGTCCCCGTCAAGCGCATCAAGATCTCGCTCTTCATGCTGACCGCGTTCTGCTCGTGCCTCTTTGCTGTGCTCCAGGTGTGCGACATCGGCTCCGCCGCCGCCGACCGCGGCCTGCAGAAGGAGTTCGAAGCGATCATCGCCGCGGTGATCGGCGGCACGCTGCTCACGGGCGGCTACGGTTCGGTGGTTGGCTCCGCGTTCGGTGCACTGATCTTCGGTGTCGTGCAGATCGGCATCACCTATACGAACATCGATTCGGACTGGTTCCGCGTGTTCCTCGGCCTCATGCTGCTCATGGCCGTGCTGTTCAACCACTACGTGCGCCGTCGCGTCGCGCAGTCGTAATCCGGAGGCTTCCATGTCCGAAACCACTACCGCAAGCAGCGCGGCAAACAACGCCGACACGATCCTCGCGCTCGAAAACGTCAGCAAGTACTTCGGCAAGGTCATCGCGCTCAACGGCGTCACGCTGCGCCTGAAACGCGGCGAGGTGCACTGCCTGCTGGGCGACAACGGCGCCGGCAAGTCCACGCTCATCAAGACGCTCGCGGGCGTGCACCAGCCCACCACCGGCCAGTACTTCGTGGACGGCAAGCCCGTGCAGTTCGAGTCGCCCAAAGAGGCGCTCGATCTCGGCATCGCGACCGTCTACCAGGATCTGGCGCTCGTGCCGCTGCTTTCCGTCGCGCGCAACTTCTTCATGGGCCGCGAACCGCAGAAGAAACTCTTCGGCCTCCTCAACGTGATGGACCTCGATTCGAGCGCGACGATCGCGAAGGATCGCCTCGCCGAGATGGGCATCAACGTGCGCGACCCGCACCAGGCGATCGGCACGATGTCGGGCGGCGAACGCCAGTGTCTCGCGATCGCGCGCGCCATCCACTTCGGCGCACGCGTGCTGATCCTCGACGAACCCACTGCCGCGCTCGGCGTCAAGCAGAGCTTCAACGTGCTCAAACTGATCCATACCGCGCGCGCCAAGGGCATCTCGGTCATTTTCATCACGCACAACGTGCACCACGCCTACCCCATCGGCGATTCGTTCACGCTGCTCAATCGCGGCCGCTCGCTCGGTACCTACACGAAAGACACGATCAGCAAGAACGAAGTGCTGGACATGATGGCGGGCGGCGCGGAGATGCAGAAGATGATCGCCGAGCTCGACGGCGCGACCATCTGAGCGCGCGGTACGACGGCATCGAATTCAACAGGAATACCTATGGCACTCACCCGTTCCCCCGCCTCGTCCGCCGCAGCCACCGACGCGGCGAGCCGCTTCGCGCCCGGCAAGACGCGCGACATCGTCTGCCTCGGGCGTCTTGGCGCGGATCTCTACGCGCAGCAGGTTGGCGCGCGGCTCGAAGATGTCTCGACCTTCTCGAAGTACCTGGGCGGATCGTCGGCGAACATCGCGTTCGGCTGCGCGCGGCTAGGACTCCAGTCGGCCATGCTCACGCGTGTCGGCGACGATCACATGGGCCGCTTTCTCGTCGAAACGCTCGCGAAGGAAGGCTGCGACACGAGCCACGTGCGCGTGGACCACGAGCGCCTGACCGCGCTCGTGCTGCTCGGCCTGAAAGACCGCGACACGTTTCCGCTCATCTTCTACCGCGAGAATTGCGCCGACATGGCCGTCGATGCGCAGGACTTCGACGAAGCGTTCATTGCCTCGTCGAAAGCGCTCCTCATCACGGGCACGCACTTCTCCACCGAGCAGGTGAACCGCACGAGCCTCACGGCGCTCGACTACGCGCGCCGCAACAACGTGCGCACAGTGCTCGACATCGACTATCGCCCGGTGCTATGGGGCCTCACCGGCAAGGCCGACGGCGAGACGCGCTTTGTCGCGAGCGAAGGCGTGTCGGCACACCTGCAGCGTATTCTGCCGCTCTTCGACCTCGTGATCGGCACGGAAGAAGAGTTCCGCATTGCCGGCGGCAAGGAGTCGCTGGCCGAAGCCCTCGCGTGCGTGCGCGAAGTCACCGGCGCCACGCTGCTCGTCAAGCGCGGGCCGCTCGGCTGCCAGATCATCGAGGGCCCCGTGCCCGCCTCGCTCGACTCGGTGCCGATGCAGCGCGGCGTGGAAGTCGAAGTGCTCAACGTGCTGGGCGCGGGCGACGCGTTCGCCTCGGGCTTTCTCTCGGGATGGCTGCGCGATGCGTCGCTCGAAGACTGCGCGCGCACCGCAAACGCATGCGGCGCGCTGGTGGTGTCGCGCCACGGCTGCGCGCCCGCCATGCCGACGCCCGCGGAACTCGACTATTTCCTGAGCGAAGCCGCCGCCGACCCCGTACGCATGCGCCGCCCCGACCGCGACGCGACGCTTGCACGCCTGCACCGGGTGACGCCGGCACGCGTTCAGCACGACGAAGTGCTGGGCTTCGCCTTCGACCATCGCAACCAGTTCTTCGACCTCGCGCAGCAAACGGGCGCCGACGAATCCCGCGTTTCGCAGCTCAAGAACCTCTTCGTCGAAGCCGTCGCTCAAACCGAGCAGGCGCTTGGCCTGCAGGGTCGCATCGGCGTCCTGATCGACGACCGCTACGGCCAGGACGCGCTGAACGCGGCCACCGGACGCGGCTGGTGGATCGGCCGTCCCGTCGAGCTGCCCGGCTCGGTGCCGCTCGTGTTCGATCACGGCCGCTCGATCGGCACGACCCTGGCGTCCTGGCCCATCGGACACACGGTGAAGTGTCTCGTGCAATACCATCCCGACGATCCCGTCGAGCAGCGCATCGAGCAGGAGTCCCAACTGCGCGCGCTCTACGACGCCGTGCAGGCCAGCGGCCACGAACTGCTGCTCGAAGTGATTCCGCCGAAGCGCGACGGCGTGCCGAACGCGCCCGATACGGTCTACCGCGCACTCAAGCGCCTCTACAACATCGGCCTCTACCCCGAGTGGTGGAAGCTCGAGCCGACGGACGCCGAACAGTGGCGCGCCATCGATGCACTGATTACGGAGCGCGACCCGTATTGCTGCGGCGTCGTGCTGCTCGGACTCTCGGCACCGGTCGAGCAGCTTGAAGAAGGCTTCCGCCTGGCGGCACAGTCGGCCGCCTGCCGCGGCTTCACGGTGGGCCGCACGATCTTCTACGAACCGAGCCTCGCTTGGCTCGCGGGCGAAATCGGCGACGATGAAGTCATCGCGCGCGTGCGCCGCACGTTCGAAACACTGATCGCCGCCTGGCGCGCCTCGCGCGCGAAACCGCAATCCGCCGCCGATGCCGCGACGCTCACCCGCGAGGAGAAAGCAGCATGAACCAGCGCATCGCTCCCGCCGCGACGGAAAGCCACCCGGCTCACCCGGGCGCCCAACAGGCCGCGCACGGTCCGACCGTGCGTCTCACGGCCGCCCAGGCGCTGGTGCGCTACCTGGCCGCGCAGCGCGTGGCTTGCGAGGACGGCTCGGGCCGCACCGAGCCGCTCTTTGGCGGCGTCTTCGCGATCTTCGGCCACGGCAACGTGGCCGGCCTCGGCGAGGCGCTCTATCAGTGGCGCCACGAACTGCCCACGCTGCGCGCGCACAACGAGCAGGCGATGGCGCACAGCGCGATCGCCTACGCGAAGGCGCATTTTCGCCGCCGCATGATGGCCGTGACCACGTCGATCGGCCCCGGCGCGACGAACCTCGTCACCGCCGCGGCGCTCGCGCACGTGAATCGCCTGCCCCTGCTGCTCCTGCCCGGCGACATCTTCGTTTCGCGCGAGCCCGACCCGGTGCTGCAGCAGATCGAGGACCTGCACGACGGCGGCCTCTCGGCCAACGACGCGCTCAAGCCGGTCTCGCGCTACTTCGACCGCATCGTGCATCCGGCGCAACTGCTCAGCGCGCTGCCGCGCGCCATGCGCGTGCTGACCGACGCGGCGCTGTGCGGCCCCGTCACGCTCGCGCTGCCGCAAGATGTGCAGGCCACCGCGTGGGACTACCCGGTAAGCTTCTTCACGCCGCGCCTCGTGAGCTTTCACGCACCCGCTCCGGTGCAGGCCGAGATCGACAGCGCGCTCGACCAGCTCTCGCGCGCGAAGCGTCCGCTGATCGTGGCGGGCGGCGGCGTGCTGTACTCGCGCGCCTCGGAAACGCTGCAGGCGCTCGCGGCGGCACGCGGCATTCCGGTCGCCGAAACGCAGGCCGGCAAGGGCGCGCTCGCGTGGGACGATCCGCTCAACGTCGGCGCGCTCGGCGTGACGGGCTCGCCCGGCGCCAACGCGCTCGCGCATGAGGCCGACTGCATCCTCGCCGTCGGCACGCGGCTGCAGGACTTCACGACGGGCTCGAATTCGCTGTTCCAGCACGCGCACGTCATCAGCCTGAACGCCAACGGCTTTGACGCGATCAAGCACAACGCATGGACCGTGCAGGCCGACGCGAAGCTCGCGCTCGCCGCGCTCGGCGAAGAGCTTGGCGAGTGGCGCGCCGACGCCGGCTGGACCGCCAGAGCCCTGAGCCTCGCGAGCGAATGGCGCGAGCGCGTCGAAGGTCTCACGCATGCCCCGCAGGCACGCAACTCCCTTCCCTACGACGCCGACGTGATCGGCGCGGTGCAGCGCTCGTCGAGCCGCTCGCCCGCCGAAGACATCGTCGTCTGCGCGGCGGGCACGCTGCCGGCCGAACTGCACAAGCTCTGGCGCGCGGGCCGGCCCGGCGCCTATCACGTCGAGTACGGCTACTCGTGCATGGGCTACGAAATCGCGGGGGGCCTCGGCGCGAAGCTCGCGCGTCCCGACCGCGAAGTGATCGTGATGGTAGGCGACGGCAGCTACCTGATGATGAACAGCGAGATCGCCACCTCGGTGATGCTCGGCGCGAAGCTCATCATCGTCGTGCTCGACAACCGCGGCTATGGCTGCATCAACCGGCTGCAGCAAGCCTGCGGCGGCGCCCCGTTCAACAACCTGTTCGACGACTGCGCGCAGGGCCCGCTCGGTGCGCCGCGCATCGACTTCGCTTCGCATGCGCGCTCGCTGGGCGCCCAGGCGGAGCACGTCGCGAACGTCGCCGAGCTGGAGGCCGCCATGCAGCGTGCGCGCGCCTCGGCACGCACCTACCTCATCAGCATCGACACCGATCCCGCGCGCACGACCGCGGACGGCGGCTGGTGGTGGGAAGTGGCCGTGCCCGAGGTCTCGGCGCGCGCGGCGGTGCGCGAAGCGCGCGAACACTACGACGAACGCCTGGCCTCGCGCAGCCGCGGCGAGGAACCCGCCGCGCAGCCGGAAGACACGGCGCCCGCGGCCGCACCGGCCGACGCCGATGGCGCCGACGCACCCGCGCCGCGCGCTGACGATCAAGCCTGAGGAACGCATATGAGCGCATTTGAAATACGCATCGGCATCAATCCGCTTTCGTGGATGAACGACGACCTCCCGTCGCTGGGCGGCGAGACGCCGCTCGAAGTCGCGCTGACCGAAGGCCGCGAGATCGGCTACGAAGGCTTCGAGCTCGGCAACAAGTTTCCGCGCGAGCCGCAGGCCCTGAAGGCCCTGCTCGCCCAGTACGACCTTTCGCTCGTGTCGGGCTGGTACTCGGGCATGCTGGCGCGCCGCAGCGTGGAGGAAGAGATCGCCGCCGTGGACAAGCATCTCGACCTGCTCGCGCAAAACGGCGCAACGGTCATGGTCTACGGCGAAGTCGCCGACTCGATCCAGGGCGCGCCGCGCCCGCTGTACCAGCGGCCGCGCTTCTTCAGCGACGCGCAATGGGATGCCTACGCCGCGCGCGTGGACGCCTTCGCGCAGCACACGCTCTCGCGAGGCGTGCGGCTCGCCTATCACCATCACATGGGCGCTTATGTCGAAACGCCCGCCGACGTGGACAAGCTGATGGCGCGCACGAGCGACGCGGTAGGCCTGCTGTTCGACGCGGGACACATGACGTTCGCGGGCGGCGATCCCGTCGCCGAGCTCGACAAGCACATCGCGCGCGTGTGCCACGTGCACTGCAAGGACGTGCGCCCCGCCGTGATCAAGCTCGCGCGCAACCGCAACTGGAGCTTTCTCGACGCGGTGCTCGCGGGTGCCTTCACGGTGCCCGGCGACGGCGCCGTCGACTTCCCGACGGTCATCGACCGCCTCAAGCGCCACGGCTATCGCGGCTGGCTCGTGGTGGAGGCCGAGCAGGATCCCGTGATCGCGCCGTCGTATGCCTACGCGCAGAAGGGCTACCGCACGCTGCGCGAACTCGCCGACGCGCCGCCGCTGTCGCCGCAATCGGCAAACCGGACCGTATCCAAGGAGGCAGCATGAGTCTGCTCGTGAAGGCCGCGCGCGAAGGCCTGACCATCGCGCGCGTCACGCCCGCCAGCGCGGGCTGGCGCTATGTGGGCTTCGCCGCGCATCGGCTCGCCGAGGGCGACGTGGTCTATGTGTACGAAAAAGACCGCGAAAGCTGCATCGTCGTGCTCACGGGCACCGTGGATATCGAAGCGGGCGGCGAGCGCTGGTCGAGCCTCGGCTCGCGCGACAGCGTGTTCGAGGACGCCGCGCCCTACGCGCTCTATGTGCCGCCCGGCGTGAAGGCGACCGTGCGCGCCACGCGCGCGGCAGAGGTGGGCGTGGCGAGCGCGCCGGCGCAAGGCACGCTGCCCCTGCGTCTCATCGAGCCTGCCCAGATGAAGCGTTCGACGCGCGGCAAGGGCCTCAATACGCGCTACGTCTGCGACATCCTCCCGCAGACCGAACCCGCGGAATCGCTGCTCGTGGTGGAAGTGCGCACGCCCACCGGGCATTCGTCGAGCTATCCGCCGCACAAGCACGACGCCGATCGCCTGCCGCAGGAAAGCGCGCTGGAAGAGACCTACTATCACCGGCTGAACCCGCCGCAGGGTTTCGCGTACCAGCGCGTCTACACCGATGCACGCGACCTCGACGAAACCATGGCCGTGGAGGATCACGACGTGGTGATGGTGCCGCGCGGCTATCATCCGGTCACCGTGCCGTACGGCTACGACTCGTACTATCTGAATGTCATGGCCGGACCGCGCCGCGAGTGGCACTTCCACAACGATCCTGCTCACGAATGGATCATCGAGCGGGATGCCAACTAATCCGAAGCAAGCGTAGTGCCCCTGAACGCAAAAAGCCGCCTGCAAGGGCGGCTTTTTGCATCATCCCCCGGGCCGGGACGGCACCTCACGCCAGCCTGAACTTCCCGACCAGCCGCTTGAGCGCCTTGGCCTGATCGTCGAGCGACTGGGCGGCGGCCGTGGCTTCTTCCACGAGCGCCGCGTTCTGCTGCGTGCCGGCGTCCATCTGCGTGACCGAACGGCTGATCTCCTCGATGCCCGCGCGCTGCTCGTGCGACGCCGCGGAAATTTCGCCGATGATGTCGTTCACGCGCTTGACCGCCTTCACGACGTCGTCCATCGTGCGGCCGGCATCCTGCGCGAGCGTCGAGCCGTTCGCCACGCGCTCCACCGAGGCGCTGATGAGCGACTTGATCTCCTTCGCCGCCGTGGCGCTACGCTGCGCGAGATTGCGCACCTCGCCCGCGACCACCGAGAAGCCACGCCCTTCCTCGCCCGCCCGCGCCGCTTCGACGGCCGCGTTGAGCGCCAGGATGTTGGTCTGAAACGCAATGCCCTCGATCACGCCGATGATGTCGGCAATGCTCTTCGCGCTGTCGTTGATCTCGTTCATCGTGGAGACCACGCGGCCCACCACGGCGCCGCCCTTCTCCGCAATTTCCGACGCGTTGCCCGCCAGCGTGCTCGCCTGCGCGGCGTTCTCGGCGTTCAGGCGCACGGTGGAGGTGAGCTGCTCCATGCTGCTTGCGGTGCGTTCGAGCGCGACCGCCTGGTCCTCGGTGCGTTTCGAGAGGTCGAGGTTGCCGGTCGATATCTCGCTCGACGCCGAGGCGATCGCCTCGGCGCTCGCGGCGATTTCCGCTACCGTCACCGAAAGACCTTGCTGCATGTCGCGCAGCGCGCCAAGCATGCTCGAGGCGGCACGCGCATCGAGCTTTACGGGCTGAGCGAGATCGCCCGCCGCAATGCGGCTCGCAATTGCCTTCGCCACCGCGGGATCGCCGCCCAGTTGCCGTGCGATGCGCCGCACGACCCACTCGCTCACGAAGAACGCGAGCACGAACAGCGCGACGGTAGCCGCCGCGATCATCACGAACGACGACTTGAAGATGAACGCCGCCGCCGAAATCGTTTCTTTCGCCGCGGCGCCGCGCTGCTCGACGAGCTCATCGACCAGCTTTTCGAGCTTCTCCGTTTCGACGAGCAGCGAGACGTCCTGCGTGGCGACCTGCCAGCCCATCTGCGAAAGGTCGAGCGGCTGCGCCTTCACTAGCGTCACGAAATCGCGCAGATGACCGCTCCAGGTCGAACTCGCGCCCGCCAGCTTCTTCTGGAGATCGAGCGCCGCGCCGCCCGAGCGCTGCGCATCCTGCTGCAGTTGATCCATCTCGCTCCCGAGCGCCGCGAGATCGTGATCGATATCCTCGCCCAGTTCGTCGCGCTCCTTCGCCGTGGTGGCCGTGAGCAGCATCTTCTGGGCGCGGCTCGCGCGCAGCATGTGACCGCGCACCTCTTCGGCCGCGCGGCTCGCCACGTAGCCCTGTTCGTAGATCGACTGCGTCGAGCCGTTGAGGCGGCTGATCTGCGCGAGCGAAAACGCGCCCATCGCGAGCGTGCCGATCAGCAGCACGGCAAATGCGGTGCGCAATGTCGCCTTGACTGAAAACGCTTTGCCGCCGCCTTGCCGCGCGGCTCGGGAGGAGGCCTGGGGCGCACCCGCGGCGCCTGGGTCCTGCGGCACGAAGCCGGCTTGCCGGCTGCCCTGCGATACAGCTTTCATGTTTTGACGGTCTCCAGCGTTTTGTCGGACGCGCACAGACTGATCGACACAGCGCGCCACAACCCGGTCAACGGCAAATTCGCGCGCGATCTTTAACATCGCGCCGGTATCGGTCTCGCGTTCCGGCCCCGTAGCGACGCGCCTCGTGGGCACGCGCACCGGCGGGTTATACACGATCAAAAAGTACCGCCAATAAAACGCCTCGCGGGGAATGTCCCAATCTCGACAAAATATGTCCTGACCGTGCAGACGAGACACATTACACTGCGTCTCATAACTCATATACATGTTCCTTTCATGCCGTCGCCGACTCTCTCGCCCCACTGGGGTACGGCTCCCGCATGAAGCTCTCTGCCCTTGGACACGATGGAAACCAGCCTCGACAAGCGCGCCCTGCCCGGCGCCGCCCCCGCGTCTGCGCCGAGCGCCTCCGGCGCCCAGCGCACCGTGTACTCCGTGCTCGGCGCGATCAGCTTTTCGCATCTGCTCAACGACATGATCCAGTCGTTGATCCTCGCCATCTATCCGATGCTGAAGGACAACTTCTCGCTGTCGTTCACGCAGATCGGCCTCATCACGCTCACTTACCAGATCACGGCGTCGATGCTGCAGCCGCTCGTAGGCGTCTATACCGACAAGCGGCCGATGCCGTACTCGCTGCCCGTCGGCATGGGCTTCACGCTGTGCGGGCTGCTGCTGATGTCGGTCGCGCCGACCTTCGGGGTGCTGCTCGTGGCGGCGGCACTGGTGGGCTGCGGCTCCTCGGTGTTCCATCCCGAATCGTCCCGCGTCGCGCGCATGGCCTCGGGCGGCCGCCATGGCCTTGCGCAGTCGCTCTTCCAGGTGGGCGGCAATGCGGGCTCGTCGCTCGGGCCCCTGCTCGCCGCGGCCATCATCATTCCGCACGGCCAGCGCAGCATCGCGTGGTTCTCGGTGGCGGCACTCGTCGCCATGTTCGTGCTCACGCAGATCGGCCGCTGGTACAAGGCGCATCCGGGCATGAAGAAAAAGCGTGCCGAGATGCCGCATGTCGCGCTCTCGCGCGCCCGCGTGGCGAGCGCCATCGGCGTGCTCGTGCTGCTCGTGTTCTCGAAGTACTTCTACCTCGCGAGCATCAACAGCTACTTCACGTTCTATCTGATCGACCGCTTCCATCTGCCCATACAGGCCGCGCAGATACATCTGTTCGTGTTCCTCGCCGCCGTTGCCGCGGGCACGATCATCGGCGGCCCGGTGGGCGACCGCATCGGCCGCAAGTACGTGATCTGGGGCTCGATTCTCGGCGTGGCGCCCTTCACGCTGCTGCTGCCCTATGCGAACCTGTTCTGGACCGGCGTGCTGACGGTGATCATCGGCATCGTGCTGGCCTCGGCGTTCTCGGCCATCCTCGTCTATGCGCAGGAGCTGATTCCGGGCAAGGTCGGCATGGTGGCCGGCCTCTTCTTCGGCTTCGCGTTCGGCCTCGGCGGCATCGGCGCGGCCGTGCTCGGCCAGCTTGCCGACGCCACGAGCATCGGCTTCGTCTACAAGGTCTGCTCGTTCCTGCCGTTGATCGGCATCCTCACCGTGTTCCTGCCCGACGTCGAGGGCAAGCGGGCGAAGAAGGCCGCGGCCTGAATGAAAGGCGAGGTCCTCGGGCCTCGCGCGTGCAAGACAGAACGGCCGGATGCCCCTGGGGGCGCCGGCCGTTTTCTTGGGTCCGCGCCTGGCCTGTGTTCGGCCCGCGTTTTGCCCGGCGTGGCGCCGCGCACGGGACGTACTACACTGGGTTTGACGGCAAGGCATTCGCGCTTTGCGCATCGCAAGCCGATCCGAAGCCCCCGTCCCGACGAGGGCCGCCGCCCTTCGTGACGCCCACGCGCGAGGTCCGCCATGCAACTGTCCACGGTAGAGATCGTCAAGCCCGAGGCCACCAACTTCGTCCTCGGGCAATCGCATTTCATCAAAACGGTCGAAGACCTGCACGAGGCGATCTACGGCGCCGTGCCGGGCATCCGTTTCGGGCTCGCGTTCTGCGAGGCATCGGACAAGCGGCTCGTGCGCCGCTCGGGCACCGACGACACGCTCGTCGAGATGGCGACGGACAACGCGCAGCGCATCGGCGCGGGACATAGCTTCATCGTCTTTCTCGGCGACGGCTTCTTCCCCGTCAACATGCTCAATGCGATCAAGTCGGTTCCCGAGGTCTGCCGCATTTTCTGCGCGACGGCCAATCCGACCCAGGTGCTGATTGCGGAAACGGACCAGGGGCGCGGCATTGTCGGCGTGGTGGACGGCTTCCCGCCGCTGGGCATCGAAGCCGAAGACGACGTGCGCTGGCGCAAGGACCTGCTGCGCGCGATCGGCTACAAGGCTTGAGCGCCGATGAGCTCGTCCGTCGACCTGTACACGGCGCTCGAACGGCAAACGGCGCTGGCGCTCCAGCGCGGCGCGCTGCTGCCGATCGAAACCGCGCTCACACCGATCGACGATCACGGCGTGCGCTTCGCCGTGCGCGTGGCGGCCAATCTCGCACGCAAGGACGCGGCACGAAAAACGCAGGATACCCAAGCACCGCATAACCCCTTTCTGCCGTACGACGACGACCTCTTCGTCGCCGATCTTTCGCCCACGCACGTCGCACTGCTCAACAAGTTCAACGTGATCGATCATCACTTGCTGATCGTGACGCGAGCCTTCGAACCGCAGGAAGCGCTGCTCGACGCCGCCGACTTCGCGGCGCTCGTCATGGCGCTGCGCGAGCTCGACGGCCTCGGCTTCTATAACGGGGGAACGGCGGCGGGCGCGAGCCAGCCGCACAAGCACCTGCAGGTGGTGCCGTTGCCGCTTGGCGACAGCGCGCCGCCGGTGCCTATGGAGGCGCTGCTCGACCGCGCGCACGTCGTGCACGACACGCTGCCGGTCGAAACCGTGCCCGATCTGCCGTTCTGTCATGCCTTCGCGCGTCTCGACCTTGCCGGCGGCGCCGTCGACGAAGCCGCGCGCGAGGCGCTCGGGTGCTATCGCGAACTGCTCGACGCGGCGGGCGTTCCCGTTATCTACGTAGGCGGTGTGCCGCACCAGGGCGCGCCGTACAACCTGCTTGTCACGCGCCGCTGGATGCTGGCCGTGCCGCGCTCGGAGGAGCGCGCAGAAGGGATTTCGGTCAATGCGCTCGGCTTTGCGGGCTCGTTCTTCGTGCGCGACGCGGCGCAATTGCAGGCACTCAGGAGCCTCGGGCCGATGACGGCGCTCGCGCGCGTGGGCGTTGCGCGCTAGAGCGCGGGCTCGCGCTTGCCCACACCTGCGCCCGCAACCGCAACCGCAGTCGCAGTCGCACCCAAGCGAATGCGGCGCTGCTTAGCCGCGCGTAGGATCGGCGACGGCTTCGGTCACGACAAGCGGTTCGAGCGCCGCACGCAGCGCATCGGGCAGCGCGCTTACGGGCCGCCGCGTCGCGCGATCGACGTAGACGTGCACGAAATGGCCTTGCGCCGCAGGCGCCTCCTCGCCCTCGCGAAAGAGCCCGACCTCGTAGCGCACGCTCGATGAGCCAAGACGCGCCACGCGCAATCCCGCATCGACACGCTCGGGAAACACGAGCGGCGCGAAGTAGTTGCACTGCGTTTCGACGACGAGCCCGATCGTCGCGCCATGCTCGATGTCGAGCGCCCCCGCGCGGATCAGATACTCGTTTACGACGGTGTCGAAATAGCTGTAGTAAACGACGTTGTTCACGTGGCCGTAGACATCGTTGTCCATCCAGCGTGTGCCGATCGGCAGGAAGTGGCGATAGCCTGCACGGGAAACGGTGACGGGTCGGTTCATCGGCGTGATCCTGGGAAGGCGGTACGGGAAAGGTTGCGAGGAAAGCGCGCTGGCAGGCGCATCACTGCCCGGGCCGTTCGACGAATTCGAACGGCAGGCCGCGCCGGCGCATCCATTCGCCGAGCGCCTGGCCCGTGCCCGCGCGCCACGGCCGCAGCTTGGCGGGCTCGACGAGGCGGTATTCGAGCAGTTCGGGGGAAAGCGCAATCGTGCCCGTCGCCTTCACGTGATACGCAATGATGAGTTCGTTCTTGCGGATGAACTCGTAGACGCCGACGAGCTCGACGCTCTCGGCGCGCAGCGCAGTCTCTTCGAACACCTCGCGCGCAATGCCCTCTTCGGGCGTCTCGCCGTTTTCGAGGAAGCCGGTGATGAGCGCGAACATGCCCTCGGGCCAGGCGGCGTTGCGCGCGAGCAGCACGCGGCCCTCGTATTCGACGATCGCGGCGACAACGGGCAGCGGATTGTTCCAGTGCACGTACCCGCAGACGAGATCGGGGCAAGCAAGGCGGACGCGGCCGCCTTCGTGGGCGGGATCGGCGCGTTCGGTGAGACGCGAGGCACAGCGGGGACAGTACTGGTAGTCGCTCATGTCGATGGGGGCATGCGCAAGGCAAGCCCGATGCCGCCGCGCGGCCCGGCGGGCACGCTCACGACGGACGCAAGGCGACTATTCTAGTGCGCTATCCGGCCGCGCGTGCAGGCTCGCCAGACAAGGCCGAGCGCTCCGGCCACGAGCGCGGCCGCCGCGAGCCACAACGACGGCGAGAAGGAGCCGGTCGCCGCCGCCAGCGGCGCGGCCACGAGCGGCCCGGCGATCTGGCCGATCCCGTAGGCGGCCGTAGCATACCCCATCAGCGCGGCGGCATGCTCGCCGCGCAGCAAGCGGGCTTCGCGCATCGCAAACAGCGTGATGGCCGTGAACGGCAGCCCGATCAGCACGCTGCCGAACGAAAAGCCCGCCGCGTTCGGCCAGACGATCCCCAGCGCAATGCCCACGGCCTGGAACACGTAGCAGCCCGCGAGCATCAGGCGATTGTCCCAATGCAGCGGCAGGCGCGCACCGGCGAGCGCCCCCACGATCAGCGCCGCGCCGAACATCGGCCAGAACAGGTCGGGCCACACGGAGCCGGGCAGCGCATGGCGCGCGATCACGGGCAGAAAGGTCGCCGTGATGATGTAGCCGAAGCCCGGCACGCCATAGAGCAGGACGAGCCAGAAGGCGTCGGCGCGGTTCGTATCGGGTGCGGCGGGAGCATTTGCCCCGGCCGCGGCGCGTGCAGCTCCTGCCGCGCGGGGCGCCGGCGCGCGCCGGTCCTCGCCGAAAGTGGACCACACGAACACGGCGAGCACCGCGCTGATCAGCCCGAAGCCGATCCAGCCGGCGCGCGCCCCAAGACCGCCGGCTGCGCTGACGACAAGCCCGGTCGCGACGATGCCGACGCCCGGGCCCGTATAGATCACGCCGCCCCACTCGGGCGCGCTCAATTCGGCCAGCCGCCGCAGACCCCATTGCGAGGCGAACACGAAGGTCCACGCGCTCACGGCGCCCGCCACGAACCGCACCACGGCCCAGATCCAGAACTGCTGCGTGAGCCCCATTGCCAGCGTCAGCAGGACCGTCGCGGCCAGCCCCACGCGGACGATCGTGGCATGCGCGCCGCGCAGCGCCACGCAACTGAGCGCACCCGCAAAATAGCCCGCGTAGTTGAGCGACGCCAGCCAGCCGCCGTGGCGCAAATCCAGTCCGCCTCCGTGCAGCATTAGCGGCAGGAGCGGCGTGAACGCGAAACGGCCGACGCCCAGCGCCACCGCGAGCGTCACCATGCACGCGAGCGCGGTCTGGCGCGCGGCATCGGGGCCGTGCGAGCGGGCATGCGGCTCGGCAGAAGAAGCGGCGGGACGGGAGACGAAATCATTCATGGCGGCAAAAGGCGCGGAAGACGCAAATCGACCTTGCCGTATCGTAAGCCATCCAATCGATCACGAAAAATGAATTATGATGAGCGAATCCATCCCAAGGAGAGAATCATGGATCTGACCGCACTGGCCATTTTTCGGGCGGTGGTCCACGAAAACGGCGTGACGCGCGCGGCGGCGAAGCTCAACCGGGTGCAGTCGAACGTCACGACGCGTATCAAGCAGCTCGAAGAACAGCTCGGCGCCGAGCTCTTCACGCGCGAAGGGCGCCGGCTCGTCCTGACGCCCGCGGGCGAAACGCTGCTGCCCTACGCCGAGCGCCTGCTCGCGCTCGCCGACGAAGCGCGCCACGCGGTCAAAAGCGGCCGACCCTCGGGACGGCTGCGCCTCGGCACGATGGAAAGCACGGCGGCAAGCCGCCTGCCCGGCGTGCTCGCGCGCTATCACCAGGACTGGCCCGAGGTCACGCTCGAACTCGAAACCGGCACCACCAGCCACCTGACCCAGCGCCTGAGGGAATTCGAGGTGGACGCCGCGCTGATCTCCATGCCGCTCGGCGGCCCGCCCGACGCCGCGCTGTTCGAGTACGTGCCGGTCTACCGCGAGGAACTCGTGATACTGACCCCGCGCGGCCACCGGCCGATCCGCCAGCCCGGCGACGTCGCCCTCTCCACGCTCGTCGCGTTCGAGCGCGGCTGCGCCTATCGCAGCTACATCGAGCGCTGGTATCTCGAATACGGCATCCGGCCCACGCGCGTGCTCGAACTCGGGTCGTATCACGCGATCGTTGCCTGTGTGGCGGCAGGCGCAGGCGTGGCGGTCGCACCGCGCTCGGTGCTGGAACTGCAGCGCAACGTGGACGACATTGCGATGCATCCGCTGGGGAAGCACGGGCTCATCGACACGCTGCTCATCTGGCGGCGCGGACATTTTTCGCCGGCGCTCGACGCGCTCAAGGGCGCCCTGCTGGAAAACGCCGGAGGCGCACAAGACGCGGGAGACGCGCAACAAAAAGGGCTGCCCTCACGGACAGCCCTTCTTCAAACCCGCTAACGGACGAATTAACGACCGGACGAATTGACGACCGAATCGGCGCTTACAGCTTCGCCTCGACCCAGCCCTTCACGCCTGCGAGCGCGGCCGGCAGGTTGGCCGGCTCGGTGCCGCCCGCCTGCGCCATGTCGGGACGACCGCCGCCCTTGCCGCCCACCTGCTGGGCGACGAAGTTCACGAGCTCGCCCGCCTTGACCTTCTTGCTCGCCTCGGCCGTGACGCCGGCGATCAGGCTCACCTTGCCGCCCTCCACCGCCGCCAGCACGATCGCCGCGCTCTTGAGCTTGTCCTTGAGCTTGTCCATGGTCTCGCGCAGCGTCTTGACATCGGCGCCTTCGAGCGTCGCCGCCAGCACGTGCACGCCGTTCACCTCGACGGCCTGGCCCACGAGCTCGTCGCCCTGGCTCGACGCCAGCTTCGACTTGAGCGCGCCCAGTTCCTTTTCGAGCGACTTGACCTGGTCCTGCACCTGCGCGATGCGCTGCGTGAGTTCCGCAGGCTGCGCCTTCAAAGCCGCGGCCGCCGCGTTGATGCGCGCGTCGAGCTCCTGCACGTAGCGCACGGCGTTGTCGCCCGTGATCGCTTCCACGCGACGGATGCCCGCGGCCACGCCGCCTTCCATCACGATCTTGAAGAGGCCGATGTCGCCGCTGCGCGTCACGTGCGTGCCGCCGCACAGCTCGCGCGAGAAGCCGAGGTCGAGCACGCGCACTTCGTCGCCGTACTTCTCGCCGAAGAGCGCCATCGCGCCGCCCTTCACCGCTTCGTCGAACGGCATCACGCGCACGATGCCGGGCGCGTTCGCGAGCACTTCCGCGTTGACGATCTGCTCCACGCGGCGGATTTCGTCGTCCGTCATCGGCGCATTGTGCGCGAAGTCGAAGCGCGTCTTCTCGGCGTCGACGAGCGAACCCTTCTGCTGCACGTGGGTGCCGAGCACTTCGCGCAACGCCTTGTGCATCAGGTGCGTGGCCGAGTGGTTGCGTTGCGTGCGGGCACGGCGGATCGCGTCGATTTCCGCCTTCACGACGTCGCCCACCTTCAGCGTGCCTTGTTCGAGCGTGCCGTGATGGCCGAAAACGTCGGCCTGGACCTTGAGCGTATCGGTCACCGCGAAGCGCACGCTCGCGTTCGCGATCACGCCCTGGTCGCCCACCTGGCCGCCCGATTCCGCGTAGAACGGCGTGTGGTCGAGCACGACCACGGCGTCCTGACCGGTCTTCACTTCGTTGACCGATGCACCGTCCACGTAGAGCGCGACGATCTTCGCGTCGTCGAACACAATCTCTTCGTAGCCGTGGAACGTGGTCTTCGCGCCCGAGTACTCGAGGCCCTGGGTCATCTTGAACTTGCCCGCCGCGCGGGCCTGCTCGCGCTGGCGCGCCATGGCATCGTCGAAAGCCGGTTCGTCGACGCTCACGTTGCGCTCGCGGCAAACGTCCGCCGTGAGGTCGAGCGGAAAGCCGTAGGTGTCGTGCAGCTTGAACGCGAGCTCGCCGTCGAGCGTCTTGCCGCCCTTCTTCTCCAGATCGGCCAGCTCGGCTTCGAGAATCGACATGCCGTGCTCGATGGTTTCGAAGAAGCGCTCCTCTTCCTGGCGCAGCACGTCGGTCACGCGCTGCTCTGCTTCCTTCAGTTCCGGGTAGGCCGCGCCCATTTCCGCGACGAGGTCCGCCACGAGCTTGTGGAAGAACGCGCTCTTCTGGCCAAGCTTGTAGCCGTGGCGGATCGCACGACGCACGATGCGGCGCAGCACATAGCCGCGGCCTTCGTTGCCGGGAATCACGCCGTCGACGATCAGGAACGAGCACGCGCGGATGTGGTCGGCAATGACCTTCAGCGAATTGTTCGTGAGATCGGGCGTATGCGTTTCGCGCGAGGCGGCCTTGATCAGGTTCTGGAACAGGTCGATCTCGTAGTTGCTGTGCACGTGCTGCAGCACGGCCGCGAGACGCTCCAGCCCCATGCCCGTATCGACGCACTGCTTGGGCAGCGGCGTCATGTTGCCCTGGGCGTCGCGGTTGAACTGCATGAACACGAGATTCCAGATCTCGATGAAGCGGTCGCCGTCTTCTTCAGGAGACCCCGGGGGGCCGCCCCAGATTTCCGGGCCGTGGTCGTAGAACACTTCAGAACACGGACCGCAGGGGCCGGTATCGGCCATCTGCCAGAAGTTGTCCGACGCGTAGCGCGCACCCTTGTTGTCGCCGATGCGGATGATGCGCTCGGTCGGCACGCCGATTTCCTTCGCCCAGATGTCGAACGCCTCGTCGTCTTCCTGGTAGACGGTGACCGTGAGCTTTTCCGCCGGCAGGCTGTAGACCTTCGTCAGCAGTTCCCAGCAGTAGTGGATCGCGTCGCGCTTGAAGTAGTCGCCGAATGAGAAGTTGCCGAGCATCTCGAAGAACGTGTGGTGACGCGCCGTATAGCCGACGTTCTCCAGATCGTTGTGCTTGCCGCCGGCGCGCACGCTGCGCTGCGCGGTGGTCGCGCGCGAGTACGGGCGCGATTCGGTGCCGAGGAACACGTCCTTGAACTGCACCATGCCGGAATTGGTGAAGAGCAGCGTGGGGTCGTTGCCCGGCACGAGGCTCGACGAGCGCACGATGGTGTGGCCCTTCGATTCAAAGAACTTGAGGAATTTCTCGCGGATTTCAGCGGCTTTCATGGCGTGCTTGCGGGCGTCCTGTGCGTATGTCCCGGCCTTCGGGCCTGCCTGGCGGCACGCCGCGCGCGAGTCGTGCGCCGACGTGACGGCCGGAGGGCCTCCGGTTGTTTCGGTTGGGTTCGAACCGGGTTCGTAGCGGTTTCGATCAGCGGCTAACCCGGCGCAAAACGGCGTGTTCGCGCGTGCATCGCTCGCTGGGGAATCGGTCGATTATACGGGATCGAAGCAGGCTCGCGGCAGCGCGCTCCGTCCGGCGTGCGAAGGCGCGACATCGCGTACTCCACTCCCCCGCACAACATCGCTAAGTTCCGCTTGGCGAAACAACGTACCGAAAATTGGCATAGGGAGTCCGAATCCCTTAAGATGCCGTGAACGCGCCGCGCCTCGCGGCCAGCCAGACAACTACATCGGAAGACACTCTATGGGCGCTCTGAGCCATATCCGCGTACTCGACCTGACCCGCGTGCTGGCAGGCCCGTGGTGCGCGCAGACCCTCGCCGACTTCGGCGCGGACGTGATCAAGGTGGAACGCCCCGGCGCCGGCGACGACACGCGCCACTGGGGCCCCCCGTACCTGAAAACGCCCAGCGGGGAGGACACGGCCGAAGCCGCCTACTATCTCGCCGCGAACCGCAACAAGCGGTCCGTGACCCTGGATATCGCCACGCCGGAAGGCCAGCGCATCGTGCGCGAACTCGCCGCGCAAAGCGACGTCGTGCTCGAGAACTACAAAGCGGGCCAGCTCAAGAAATATGGCCTCGACTACGCGTCGCTGCGCGAAGTGAAGCCCGATATCGTGTACTGCTCGGTGACGGGCTTCGGCCAGACCGGCCCCTATGCGTCGCGCGCGGGCTACGACTTCATCGTGCAGGGCATGGGCGGCTTCATGAGCATCACGGGCGAGCGCGACAGCCTGCCCGGCGGCGGCCCGCAGAAGGCGGGCGTGGCCATTGCCGACCTGATGACGGGCATGTACGCGACCATCGCCGTGCTCACGGCGCTCGCGCACCGCGACCGCACCGGCGTGGGCCAGTACATCGACATGGCGCTCCTCGACGTGCAGGTGGCCATGCTCGCGAACATGAACTCGAACTACCTCGCGAGCGGCAATCCGCCGGCGCGCTGGGGCAACGCGCATCCCAATATCGTGCCCTACCAGGCGTTCCAGACGAGCGACAGCTGGATCATCATCGCAGTGGGCAACGACGGGCAGTTCCGCAAGTTCGTCGAAGCGGGCGGCCGGCCGGAACTCGCCGACGACGCGCGCTTCGCGACCAATCCGGAGCGCGTGCGTCATCGCGATACGCTCGTGCCGATCCTCGCGGAGATGGTCCGCACGCGCGCGAAGGCCGACTGGATCGCGGCGCTGGAGGGCGCTGGCGTGCCCTGCGGGCCGATCAACGACCTCTCCGAAGTGTTCGAGAACGAGCAGGTGGTGGCGCGCGAAATGCGCGTGGACCTGCCGCATCCGTCGGGCGGCACGGTCAAGCTCGTGCGCAACCCCGTACGCATGAGCGAGACGCCGCCGCGCGTGGAAAACCATCCGCCGACGCTTGGCGAGCACACCGACGAGGTGCTGCGCGACGTGCTCGGCTACGGCGACGAGGAGGTGGCGTCGCTGCGCGGCAAGGGCGTGGTCTAGCGCCTCTTCATACCGCCATCGATTCGATGGCCCCGCGGCCGGTTGCCAGGGCCGCTCGCGACGTTGACGGGCCTGCGCGGCCCGCGGACTGTCGCGCCCGGTTGCGTCAGGTAGAATGGTCATCATCAGCCCGGCGCGCGTGCCGCCGCCATCCCGACGGAATCTCGTCGGAGTCCTGGCAAAAGCGCGCGCCCTCGAACGATCTTCCCTTTTCGCATGAATACCGAACGTAAAGACGCCGACCGCACGGACGCGCCTGCGGCATCCAATTTCATCCGCAACATCATCGACGACGACAACCGCTCGGACAAGTGGGGCCAGCGCGTGGAAACGCGCTTCCCGCCGGAGCCGAACGGCTATCTGCACATTGGCCACGCGAAGAGCATCTGCCTGAACTTCGGCGTCGCGAAAAGCTATGGCGGCGTATGCCACCTTCGCTTCGACGACACGAACCCGGAGAAGGAAGACGTCGAGTACGTCAACTCGATCGTCGACGCCGTCGAGTGGCTGGGCTTCGAATGGAAGAAGGACGATCAGGAATACCTCTTCTACGCCAGCGACTACTACGACAAACTCTATGAGTTCGCCGAACTGCTGATCCAGCGCGGCAAAGCGTATGTGGACAGCCAGTCGCCGGACGAGATGCGCGCGAACCGCGGCTCGGCCACCGAGGCGGGCAAGAACTCGCCGTTCCGCGATCGCTCCGTGGAAGAAAACCTCGACCTGTTCCGCCGCATGAAGGCCGGCGAGTTCGAGGAAGGTGCGCACGTGCTGCGCGCGAAGATCGACATGGCGTCGCCGAACTTCAACATGCGCGATCCGGTGATCTACCGCATCCGCTTCGCACACCACTACCGCACGGGCGACAAGTGGTGCGTGTATCCGATGTACGACTACACGCATTGCATCTCGGACGCGCTCGAAAACATCACGCATTCGCTCTGTACGCTGGAATTCGAGGACCATCGCCCGCTCTACGACTGGGTGCTCAACGAACTGGCGGACGCCGGCGTCTTCACTCGCCCGCTGCCGCAGCAAATCGAATTCTCGCGCCTGAACCTCACCTACGCGATCACGAGCAAGCGCAAGCTGCTGCAACTCGTGACCGAAGGCCACGTGGACGGCTGGGACGACCCGCGCATGCCCACCATCGTCGGAGTGCGCCGCCGCGGCTTCACGCCCGAGGCCATCCAGCTCTTCTGCGAGCGCATCGGCGTGACCAAGGTCGATTCGTGGATCGACATGAGCGTGTTCGAAGGCGCACTGCGCGACGACCTCGACGACAAGGCGCCGCGCACGGCCGCCGTGCTCGATCCGCTCAAGCTCATCATCGACAACTATCCCGAAGGCCAGAGCGAGGACTGCACGGCCCCTGTGCATCCGCATCATCCGGAGCGCGGCCTTCGCACGTTCCCGATCTCGCGCGAGCTGTGGATCGAGCGCGAGGATTTCAACGAGGCGCCGCCCAAGGGCTACTTCCGCCTGTTCCCGGGCAACAAGGTGCGTCTGCGCTACGGCTTCGTGATCGAATGCACGGGCGCGGACAAGGACGAGAACGGCAACGTGGTCGCCGTGCACTGCAACTACTTCCCGGACAGCAAGTCAGGTACCGAAGGCGCGAACAACTACAAGGTCAAGGGCAACATCCACTGGGTGAGCGCGGCGCAGGCCTGCCCGGCGGAGGTGCGGCTCTACGACCGCCTGTTCCGCGAAGAGCAGCCTGACGCCGGCGGCCGTAGCTTCCTCGAAGCGCTCAATCCGGATTCGAAGCGCGTGGTGCAGGCGTATCTGGAACCGGGCGCGCGCGACGCGGTGCCGGAAGACCGCTACCAGTTCGAACGTCACGGCTACTTCGTTGCCGACCGCTACGATTCGAAGCCGGGCAAGCCGGTGTTCAACCGCATCGTCGGCCTGCGCGACAGTTGGGGTAAATAAGCGGCACGAGCGTTCCGCCAGTCGAAAAAAAACCGCACTTCAAAGTGCGGTTTTTTATTGGCACGGCAGCGATGGCAATGCGCACCGCTCACAGCGTGCGATGCAGTTCCGCAAGCGAAAGCGTTGTCTCGAAAAGGCGCGTGAGACTACGGCTCGCGTAGCGCGCGACATCGCCAGGGGCGATCCACGACCACGCGTCCATTTCGGGGATCATCACGCCGTCTTCGCGGCGCGGAAAGAGCGACGTGCAGTGGCAGCGCGACAGGTCGAGTTCCTGCGGCAACGCACGCGCGGCGAAGAGATGCAGATCCTTGTCCCGCCGGTAGACGAAGCGCCCGAGGTCCGTGAGGCGCGATGCGTCGATCTCGATGCCCGTCTCCTCCACCATTTCGCGCAGCGCGCTCGTGCTCTCCGTCTCGCCGGGTTCGCCCTGCCCCTTCGGGATGTCCCAGTGGTTCGTGCCTGTCGCATGCGCGAGCAGCACCCGGCCCTGCGGATCGAGCAGTACCGTGCCGCACGAAACGATCTTGCCGCTCACGCCGCGGGGCTCAATGCGTCTTCTGGTAGACCCATGCGCCCGTGCCCTGGCGGCAGAACCGCGGACGCAGCGTCATCGACTGGCCCTTGGCGTTGACGACCACCTGGGTGTCGCGGCAGGTCGTATCGCCGGTCGTTTCGGTCTTCGTCGGCGTGATGGTCGCGTCGATCTTCACGCTGTTGCGCAGACCTTCGTTTGTCCAGGTCGCGGACTCGCCGTCCTGCTTTTGATCGACGGCCTCGCGCACGGCCTTGGAAAGCGAAGCGTTGTCGGCCTGCCTCATGTAGGCCGCCGGCGTGTTGTTGAGAAAGCCGAGATTCTGGGCATGGGCAACGCTGCCAAGCGTCGCGAGCAGCAGACCCGCGCCAAGGCTGGACAGGATTCGGGGGGACATCGGCATCGAAGCTTCTCCTTGAAAGGCTGTCGTCGCCGGGGAGGATAGCACGCGCCCTATTTTTCCTGCGCACGGGTGAACGCGAACGGGGCCACCGTTTGGGACGAGTCTGATAGCGACGTAAGAATTGTCTCCCTATTCTGGACACATTCGACGCCTCAGCTGTCCCGACAGACTCGCATATTGTCCATCATGACCTACTCTACCGCCCTTCGGGTGTTCGCCTTCGCGCTCGCCCTCATCTGCATCGGCCTCATGGCCCTTGTGGCGCATTACCTGCCGGCATCCGGCACCGCCGCGCGCCTGCCCCGCGCCATCCACGTACCCGCGCCGCACTGGCCCGACTCTATGTTGCGCGGCGGCACGGTTTGCTTGCTCGTGTCGTTCGTTGTACTTATTGCTACCTGTTGCATGATTGCGAGTCTTTGAGGCGGGTAGCTGCTTTCTTCCTGCTCCGTGCAAAAAACAAAAAGCCCAGTCGCAACGACCGGGCTAATTGCTTGAATTGATTGGCGCGACAGGAGGGGCTCGAACCCCCGACCCTCGGCTTAGAAGGCCGATGCTCTATCCAGCTGAGCTACTGTCGCGCAGAAGCGCGTCGTCCGCGCCACCCGCCTTCCCACGCGTCGAACGCGGCAAGACGGGCGCTGGATTATACCGCGTCCGGATCAGGCGGGCCGCACCCGACCCGCGTCGCGTCAGACCGGCTGCTGATGGACCACGAACCAGCCGAGACAAATGGCGCCCGCGATCACGCAGTACACGCCAAACGAGGCAAGACGCCCGCGTCCTTCGAAATAACGCATCAGGAAGCGCACGCTAAGCCATGCGGCAATGCCCGTGAGCACACCGCCCACCACCGCCGTCATCAACTGATCGCGCGCGTGAAAAAGCTTCGGCAGTTCAAGCAGCCCCGCGGCGAAAATGATCGGCGTGCCGAGCAGAAACGAGAACTCAGCGGCCTTCTCGGTCGTCAGTCCGGCAGCATTACCCGCGATCATCGTGAGACCGCTGCGGGAAAAACCCGGGATCAACGCACCGATCTGCGCGAGGCCCACGAGAAAAGCCTGGCGAAACGAGAGCCGCTCCGGTGGCCGATGCGTACGGGTGCGCTGCAGGCGATCGCCGAACCACAGCAACACGCCATTGATCATCAGCGCGACAGCGACGATGCGCAGGTCATGAAAGAGCGCCTCAATGCGCTTTTCCAGCACGAGGCCGACGATTCCGGCCGGAATCGTGCCGATGATCAGCGCCCACACCATATGGCTGTCGTCACTGTGGCGTCCGGCGAGCGAGCCAAAGAAACCGCGGATCAGCGCAACCCAGCGTTCGCGGAAATACCACAGCAGCGCAACGGCGGTGCCGAGGTGCAGCGCGACCAGGAACGGCAACAACTGTGGCGCATGCTTGTCGATATGCATGCCAAACAACGCCGGCACCAGCAACGTATGGCCAAGGCTGCTGACAGGAAAGAGTTCGGTAACGCCCTGCAGCACGCTCAAAAAGAGTAGAAACCAGAGACTCACTCGCGAATCCTCAAAGTGGGGTGGTTGACGCCGAGCCGAGGCAGTGTCGGCGCGGCAGAGCGCACCGATTATGCCGGTGGCCGCCGCTGAGCGCCACGCATCGAGGGAGATTTGTCGGCAAATTTACGGCGCCGCAACAATTTTGCGGACGCAGACGTGGAGAATGGCGCCAGGTGATGAGGGACGCAGTCGCGCAATCGGGAGCCGGTCGCGCGGACGGGATGCGATATCCGCCGATAGCGTGGAAAGCGCTGGAAAACGGGGCTGAAGCAGGCCGCGAGGTGTGCGTGCTTCAGCGCGCCATCTTGTAGAAAAAGTAAGCGCTACTGCCGACAAACAGGCCGAACAGTGCCGTACTCATGGCCATGGCGATATCCATGGAACCTCCTGGATCAATCCGTGCGCTATCGCACGATGTAGCGCGATTATCCGTCCCCGACTTCGCGCGCCATACCCGCGCTTTCCCGACAAAGGGTTTTCACGCATCGGAAAGCGGCGCACAATCCGCGTGCATGGCGCGGCGCAGCCGCGACCCGCCTACCCCTCCCCCTTTCCTCACGCGAGCCCAATGGAATCCAGCCCTCAGCACGACATCCTCGATATCTCCAGCGGCGCTTCGATGCTGCGCTTCGCCCCGTGGGCCGGCGGACGGCTGCTCTCGTGGCATGTCGACGGCCAACCTGTCATCCACTGGCCCGAGCAGGCGAACTGGAGCGAGCCCGCGCGCATACGCGGCGGCAACCCGCTGCTGTTCCCGTTCCTCGGCCGTCATCGCGTGGATGGCCAGATCGGCCGCTGGCGCGACGCACAGGGTGTCGTCCGTGATCTGCCCATGCACGGCTTCGCGCGCGACCTGCCGTTCGCGACGCAGATCGATGACGACGGGCGCGGTATTCACATGACGCTCGCCGACTCGGAGGCCACCCGCACCGGCTACCCGTTCTCGTTCCGCTTCGAAGCGGCCTACCGCCTCGCCGACGATCACACGCTCGATGTCTCGCTGACTGCGGCCAATACCGGTAACAATCCGCTGCCCTGGTACGCCGGTCACCATTTCTATTTCGCGCTACCCCATGGGCAACGCGCGCAGACCACGATGGAACTGCCGCCGACAGTGCGCCGATATCAACTGCCGGACGGCTCGATTAGCCCATCCGAAGCCGGCGCGGCACAGTACCGCCTCGACGACCCGCAGATCCTCGACCGCTTTCACGTGCTCGAGCCGACGCCGCCCGCCGCACCGGTACGGATGATCGCGCCAGGTCTTGGCCGTGTCGTGACGATCGAACTCGATCGCCCCGGCTCGATGCCGTGGTACGCGGTGACGACCTGGACCGAAGCCGAAAACTCCGACTTCTATTGCATCGAGCCGTGGCTCGGCCTGCCGGATGCGATCCACAACGGGCTCGGACTGCATTGGCTCGCGCCTGGGGCAAGTGCGCGAGCCGATCTGCGCATCCGCGTTGACGCGCTCGTCTAACGCTACCTGCAAGCCTCCGGGGACCGTCGCCCGCTTCCATCCCGGACGGCGACGAGCGCGCTGCAAGCGACAATGACGCGCCCGCCCGGACAAACCCGCTAAAATCAGACGTTTTGCTGGCGCGGCCTGTCCGCCCGGCAGCGCCTTGCGAGGTTCAATGTTGGCAACAGGAATCAGACGTTTCGCCTGCGCGACGCTAGTCGCGCTGCTCGCCGCGTGCGGATCGGCGCCAGTCGGCCCCGGCTACTACCGTGTGGAACGCGGCGACACGGTAAACAAAATTGCGCGCAGCAAAGGGCAGTCCGTGCAAAACATCGTGCGCTGGAACAACCTGTCCAATCCCGATGCCATCGAGGTAGGCCAGGTCCTGCGCGTCGCACCGCCCGCGGGCGCGGTCAGCTCCGCGGCGCCCGCGGCAAGCGCTGCACCCCGAGCCAGCCGTCCCGCTCCTTCCGCCGCCGACAATGCACCGGCTGCCGCACCCGCCTCCTCGATCTCCCTCGTCTGGCCGGCCAACGGCACCGTGATCCGCAGTTTCGACGGGCGCAATTCGAAGGGCATCGACATCGCCAACAGCGCGGGTACCCCGGTAGTGGCGGCGGCGGCCGGCTCGGTCGTCTATGCCGGCAACGGCCTGCGCGGCTACGGCAATCTGCTGATCATCAAGCACAGCGGCGACTACCTGACGGCTTACGCACACAATCAGACGCTGCTCGTGAAAGAAGGTCAAACGGTGGCACAAGGGCAGCAGGTTGCACAGATGGGCAGCACCGACAGCGATCGCGTGATGCTGCACTTCGAGCTACGCTATCAGGGCCGATCGATCGACCCGACCCACGATTTGCCGTTACGCTGAGTTTCGGCGAATCGAACTCCGGACGAAAAAAAAGCCCGGCATGGCGCCGGGCTAACGGGGGTTTGGCGCATATCGGCAAAGGACCGGTTTACCATGCGCCGAAGTGCAATCTATCAATGGCGGTTAACGGGCGCAACGATTTAATTCGATTAAAAATGTGTCTCGGCGCACGGATTAAGGACCACACCCGCTTTTTATGGCGAACCTGATCGCCGTAAGCGCTGCCATCGAGCATTACCCGCGCTTGCCGTTATAACTTTACAAAATCAATACATAACATCCAGATCGTTGACTGGAAAGGATTTTTCTCAATCCATCAAAGCCGGACGAAGGCGATTCGAGGACATTTCCGACGCCGCCGGCAATGAACAATTTCGATCCGCCCCGCCTGAGTCGATTTTGTGGGCAAACGCACGCACATCGCGATTCAGCCGAGATTGCGCACAGGAATTTAAAACATATTTATCAATTCCGGCTTTTGTCTGCTTTTTATGATTAAGTCGAAAATCGCTTTGTATTATTAATAAGGATAGCCCGGGCCATGCGCGATTTTCCGCGCATCGTCTGCAGCACGGGATCGTTTATAGTATCTGCCGCAACCTTTCCAACATGACCATGACTACCCCAGACGCCGCGCCCAGCGCACTGTATGCCAAGTTGCTCGGCGAAACCGCAAAAATCGACTGGGAGGATCTCGAGCGGTTCTTCGCGCAAGGCAAGCTGCTTTCCGTCGCGCGCGATCTCGATCTCGTGAGCGTCGCCGAGGCCATAGCAAGCGACGACGCCGAACCCGTCACCCAATGGCTTTCCGCCGGGTTCATCGAGCGAATGCAGGCTGGCACCGCCACCGACTATGCCGCGCGCAAGCCGGAATTGTGGGCGGTCGTCGTCTCCCCCTGGATCTGCGTGCAGGAGCGCGGTTGAGCGACAGCCTTCCCCTTCCTGCAGAGCGCGGCTGGCACCGTCGGGTTCTGACGCTCGCTTTTCCGATCGTCCTCGCGAATCTCACCCAACCGATACTCGGCGCAGTCGATACGGCGGTCGCGGGTCACCTCGGCAGTGCGGCCGACCTCGGCGGCGTAGCGCTTGGCGGGCTGTTCTTCAACTTTGTATTCTGGGGATTCGGCTTCCTGCGCATGGGCACCACCGGGCTCGTCGCACAGGCATTCGGCGCCGGCGACCGCGCGGCACTGCGCGCCAATGTCGTGCGCGCGCTACTGCTGGCGTTCGCGATCGGCGCCCTGATTCTGGCGATCCAGGCGCCGTTGATTCGCTACGTGCTCGCGTTGATAGGCGGCAGCCATGAGGTGCAGGCCAACGCCCGACTCTATTGCGCGGGGCGCATTGGCTCCGCCCCGTTCGGCCTTGCGAACTACGTCGTGCTTGGCTATCTGCTGGGTACCCAGCGGGTGCGGGTGGCGCTCGCCGCTCAGGTGTTCATCAACGTCGTGAACATGATCGCGGTGCTGCTCTATGTATATGGGCTGCATTGGGGCATTGCCGGTATCGGCGCGGCCACCGCAACGGCGGATACATGCGGCTTTGTTTTCGGCGCAGCAGTGCTTTGGGGGCTACGGCCCCGCGGCCTCTCACCGCTTCAATGGGCTGACGTGCTCGAACCGAAGGCACTCAAGCGCCTCGTTGCCATCAACCGCGATATCTTTCTGCGGACGATGTGCCTGCTCGGATCGTTCGGCTGGTTTGCCCATCTGGGGGCGAAGCAGGGCGACACCATACTGGCCGCCAATGCGCTGCTGCTGAATTTTCAGACCTTCATGGCATACGGCCTGGACGGCTTTGCGCACGCGGCCGAGGCACTGGTCGGCGCCGCTATCGGCGCGCGCGACCGCGATGCCTTCCGGCAAGCGGTCAAGGTGAACCTGCTCTGGTCCGTGCTCGGCGCACTCGGGTTTTCGCTGGTCTATTGGGCGGCGGGCGGCTGGATCATCGACCGGCTAACCGATCAAGCTGCCGTGCGCGATGCCGCGCGGGCCTTCCTGCCTTGGGCTGCGCTCTCGCCGGTGATTTCGGTCTGGGGTTTTCTGCTGGACGGCGTCTTCATAGGCGCTACGCGCACGCACGATCTCATGCGTGCGATGGCGTTATCGCTCGCCCTATTTCTGGTGGCCTCGTGGGCCCTGGTAGGCCCTTTCGGCAATCATGGCTTGTGGGGTGCGTTGCTGCTCTTCATGGCCGCAAGAGGGTTGACGCTCTCGCCGCTGTTGCCACGGGTTTCCCGCGCCATCGTTCCTCGCGCCGGTCAGTCTTGACGGCACCGCGCCCCACAGTCGTTATTGAGCCGGCGGAGGGTTGTCGATCATCGTGGGCGGCCGGTCGTCGGTCGGAACGCCGTGATAGTCAGGCGGATCCTGCGGCGGCGTCCCATGGTGCTTGACGGTCATATCGTCGGCGCATGCGGAGAGGAAAGCGGCCATCGCTGCTGCAACAAAGATACGAAGCATTCGTCCGAATCCTTTCAAATTTATTTCGCTTCTGGCACGAAAATCGGGGGCGATGTCGCGCCCGATTTTCCCCACTTTTTTTCCTGCCTGTTGCTGTCCTAAGATACTTGTATGGCTGCAACCGAAGGAGGCTGCCATGGATGCCGAAACTATTGCGGGTCTCGCCGGGCTGGCCGTCGGCCTGCTTGTTCTGCTCGGGCTATCGATCTTCGAGTCCCGTGCCTACCGGAAAGAACACGACGGCGAAGGCATGATGCATCACTGGCTGGTCACGCATCACGTGCTTGATCGGGTACACCGCAGGCATTGAACGCAGACGCGCGGTTCGACGCGCCGCGCGCCGGTTGGTCCGCAACGACGCCCTGAGTTTTCAGGTCGCGGAGATTGTTTGGCCATATTATCGCGAGGCTCATGGGCAGACAGAGGCCATTTGCCTGCCGCCAACGCAAAAACCCCGGCTTGTGAGGGCCGGGGTTCTGCTGGATAAGGAGCCTGACGATTACCTACTTTCACACGGGCAATCCGCACTATCATCGGCGTGGAGCTGTTTCACGGTCCTGTTCGGGATGGGAAGGGGTGGGACCAGCTCGCTATGGTCATCAGGCATGACGGGTTGCTGCGTCGCAGTTTCCTGCGCCACAGCCAGTCGGGAAGAAGCGTAAAGAGGTTTCTTGTTGGGGTTGTGTTGTTTGTGGCACAACACCGATCTCTCAACCTGTGCGCACTTCACTCCACGTCGGGAGCGAGGCACACCTGTTATAGGATCAAGCCTTACGGGCAATTAGTATCAGTTAGCTTAACGCATTACTGCGCTTCCACACCTGACCTATCAACGTCCTGGTCTCGAACGACCCTTCAAGGAGCTCGAAGCTCCGGGGAAGTCTCATCTTGAGGCGAGTTTCCCGCTTAGATGCTTTCAGCGGTTATCTCTTCCGAACATAGCTACCCGGCAATGCCACTGGCGTGACAACCGGTACACCAGAGGTTCGTCCACTCCGGTCCTCTCGTACTAGGAGCAGGCCCCCTCAAACTTCCAGCGCCCACGGCAGATAGGGACCAAACTGTCTCACGACGTTTTAAACCCAGCTCACGTACCTCTTTAAATGGCGAACAGCCATACCCTTGGGACCGGCTACAGCCCCAGGATGAGATGAGCCGACATCGAGGTGCCAAACACCGCCGTCGATATGAACTCTTGGGCGGTATCAGCCTGTTATCCCCAGAGTACCTTTTATCCGTTGAGCGATGGCCCTTCCATACAGAACCACCGGATCACTATGACCTGCTTTCGCACCTGTTCGACTTGTCAGTCTCACAGTCAAGCACGCTTATGCCATTGCACTATCAGCACGATTTCCGACCGTACCTAGCGTACCTTCGTACTCCTCCGTTACCCTTTGGGAGGAGACCGCCCCAGTCAAACTGCCTGCCATGCACTGTCCCCGATCCGGATTCACGGACCAGGGTTAGAACCTCAAACAGATCAGGGTGGTATTTCAAGGACGGCTCCACGAGAACTGGCGTTCCCGCTTCACAGCCTCCCACCTATCCTACACAAACCGGTTCAAAGTCCAATGCAAAGCTGCAGTAAAGGTTCATGGGGTCTTTCCGTCTAGCCGCGGGGAGATTGCATCATCACAAACACTTCAACTTCGCTGAGTCTCGGGAGGAGACAGTGTGGCCATCGTTACGCCATTCGTGCAGGTCGGAACTTACCCGACAAGGAATTTCGCTACCTTAGGACCGTTATAGTTACGGCCGCCGTTTACCGGGACTTCAATCAAGAGCTTGCACCCCATCATTTAATCTTCCGGCACCGGGCAGGCGTCACACCCTATACGTCCACTTTCGTGTTTGCAGAGTGCTGTGTTTTTATTAAACAGTCGCAGCCACCAGTTTATTGCAACCCCTTCACCCTTCCGGCGCAGGCCGGTCAAGCTACCAGGGCGTACCTTATCCCGAAGTTACGGTACCAATTTGCCGAGTTCCTTCTCCCGAGTTCTCTCAAGCGCCTTAGAATACTCATCTCGCCCACCTGTGTCGGTTTGCGGTACGGTCAACGTGAAACTGAAGCTTAGAGGCTTTTCCTGGAACCCCTTCCAGTTGCTTCGCTTCCGAAGAAGCTCGCGCCACACCCTTGAATCCTGCGCCCGGATTTGCCAAAGCGCCTTCTCCAATGCAGCGACCGGGACTTCCAACACCCGGACAACCTTCCGCGATCCGTCCCCCCATCGCATTTCACGCCGGTGCAGGAATATTGACCTGCTTCCCATCAGCTACGCATTTCTGCCTCGCCTTAGGGGCCGACTCACCCTACGCCGATGAACGTTGCGTAGGAAACCTTGGGCTTACGGCGAGGGGGCCTTTCACCCCCTTTATCGCTACTCATGTCAGCATTCGCACTTCTGATACCTCCAGCACACCTTCCGGTGCACCTTCGCAGGCTTACAGAACGCTCTCCTACCATGCACATAAATGTGCATCCGCAGCTTCGGTATATGGCTTAGCCCCGTTACATCTTCCGCGCAGGACGACTCGATCAGTGAGCTATTACGCTTTCTTTAAAGGGTGGCTGCTTCTAAGCCAACCTCCTGACTGTTTTAGCCTTCCCACTTCGTTTCCCACTTAGCCATATTTGGGGACCTTAGCTGGCGGTCTGGGTTGTTTCCCTCTTGACACCGGACGTTAGCACCCGATGTCTGTCTCCCGTGATTGCACTCTTCGGTATTCGGAGTTTGCTATGGCGAAGTAATCCGCAATGGACCCTTCAACCATGACAGTGCTCTACCCCCGAAGGTGAGACACGAGGCACTACCTAAATAGTTTTCGGAGAGAACCAGCTATTTCCAGGTTTGTTTAGCCTTTCACCCCTATCCACAGCTCATCCCCTAACTTTTCAACGTTAGTGGGTTCGGTCCTCCAGCACGTGTTACCGTGCCTTCAACCTGGCCATGGATAGATCACCTGGTTTCGGGTCTACACCCAGCGACTAATCGCCCTGTTCGGACTCGCTTTCGCTACGCCTGCCCTATCCGGTTAAGCTCGCCACTGAATGTAAGTCGCTGACCCATTATACAAAAGGTACGCCGTCACCCCTTGCGAGGCTCCGACTGTTTGTATGCATGCGGTTTCAGGATCTGTTTCACTCCCCTCCCGGGGTTCTTTTCGCCTTTCCCTCACGGTACTGGTTCACTATCGGTCGATCACGAGTATTTAGCCTTGGAGGATGGTCCCCCCATCTTCAGACAGGATTTCACGTGTCCCGCCCTACTTGTCGTACACCCAGTTCTTCCAATCTGTTTTCGCCTACGGGGCTATCACCCGCTATGGCCACACTTTCCAGAGTGTTTGGCTAACAGTTCAGATAAAGAGTACAGGCTGATCCCATTTCGCTCGCCACTACTCTGGGAATCTCGGTTGATTTCTTTTCCTGCGGCTACTTAGATGTTTCAGTTCGCCGCGTTCGCTTCACGTAGCCTATGGATTCAGCTACGGATACTCCATACGGAGTGGGTTTCCCCATTCGGACATCCCCGGATCAAAGCTTGTTTGCCAGCTCCCCGGGGCTTTTCGCAGGCTACCGCGTCCTTCATCGCCTGTGATCGCCAAGGCATCCACCACATGCACTTGTTCGCTTGACCCTATAACGGGTGTGTCTCTTTCGTGTTGCCACGTCCGGACTCACTCGCTACAGGCTGAGTTTTCGCGTTGTGCCGTATTCCAAAGCAATCTTTCGATCACTTAAAAAATACTTCGATACAATCACAACCCTGATTCACTTACTGACGCCCATCTCTAGACGCGTTCAGATGAATCTCTTTACTACTTCTTCCTGATTGTTAAAGAACGACAGCCGATACTTTACGTACCGCTCTGACTGGCTCAATCGCCAATGCGTAATACCCGGTTTGTGTTCAAACCGGACACTAGGCATTAAGGATTGGTGGAGGATGACGGGATCGAACCGACGACCCCCTGCTTGCAAAGCAGGTGCTCTCCCAGCTGAGCTAATCCCCCAGTCACATTCTCAAGGGATCTGCCCGTCCACAGACAGTGGTGGGTCTGGATGGATTCGAACCATCGACCCCCGCCTTATCAAGACGGTGCTCTAACCGACTGAGCTACAGACCCCTGAGTCTGTCTTTTCTACAGCCGACAAGTGTGAGCGCTTAACACGCAGTGAGCAGAAAGCTCTGGAAAGGAGGTGATCCAGCCGCACCTTCCGATACGGCTACCTTGTTACGACTTCACCCCAGTCATGAATCCTGCCGTGGTGACCGTCCTCCTTGCGGTTAGACTAGCCACTTCTGGCAAAACCCACTCCCATGGTGTGACGGGCGGTGTGTACAAGACCCGGGAACGTATTCACCGCGGCATGCTGATCCGCGATTACTAGCGATTCCAGCTTCACGCAGTCGAGTTGCAGACTGCGATCCGGACTACGATCGGTTTTCTGGGATTGGCTCCACCTCGCGGCTTGGCAACCCTCTGTTCCGACCATTGTATGACGTGTGAAGCCCTACCCATAAGGGCCATGAGGACTTGACGTCATCCCCACCTTCCTCCGGTTTGTCACCGGCAGTCTCCCCGGAGTGCTCTTGCGTAGCAACTGGGGACAAGGGTTGCGCTCGTTGCGGGACTTAACCCAACATCTCACGACACGAGCTGACGACAGCCATGCAGCACCTGTGTGATGGCTCCCTTTCGGGCACATCCACCTCTCGGCAGACTTCCATCCATGTCAAGGGTAGGTAAGGTTTTTCGCGTTGCATCGAATTAATCCACATCATCCACCGCTTGTGCGGGTCCCCGTCAATTCCTTTGAGTTTTAATCTTGCGACCGTACTCCCCAGGCGGTCAACTTCACGCGTTAGCTACGTTACCAAGCCAATGAAGGCCCGACAACCAGTTGACATCGTTTAGGGCGTGGACTACCAGGGTATCTAATCCTGTTTGCTCCCCACGCTTTCGTGCATGAGCGTCAGTATTGGCCCAGGGGGCTGCCTTCGCCATCGGTATTCCTCCACATCTCTACGCATTTCACTGCTACACGTGGAATTCTACCCCCCTCTGCCATACTCCAGCGATGCAGTCACCAATGCAGTTCCCAGGTTAAGCCCGGGGATTTCACATCGGTCTTACATCACCGCCTGCGCACGCTTTACGCCCAGTAATTCCGATTAACGCTCGCACCCTACGTATTACCGCGGCTGCTGGCACGTAGTTAGCCGGTGCTTATTCTTCCGGTACCGTCATCCCCCCCCGGTATTATCGAAGAGGATTTCTTCCCGGACAAAAGTGCTTTACAACCCGAAGGCCTTCTTCACACACGCGGCATTGCTGGATCAGGGTTGCCCCCATTGTCCAAAATTCCCCACTGCTGCCTCCCGTAGGAGTCTGGGCCGTGTCTCAGTCCCAGTGTGGCTGGTCGTCCTCTCAGACCAGCTACAGATCGTCGGCTTGGTAGGCCTTTACCCCACCAACTACCTAATCTGCCATCGGCCGCCCCTTGAGCGCGAGGTCCGAAGATCCCCCGCTTTCCTCCTCAGAGCGTATGCGGTATTAATCCGGCTTTCGCCGGGCTATCCCCCACTCCAGGACACGTTCCGATGTATTACTCACCCGTTCGCCACTCGCCGCCAGGATTGCTCCCGCGCTGCCGTTCGACTTGCATGTGTAAGGCATGCCGCCAGCGTTCAATCTGAGCCAGGATCAAACTCTTCAGTTCAAACCTGTTACTGTTTTCTGTCCCTCTCGGAACAGGTCGCTCACTCAAAGCTGACAGGTTCTGAATAAATTCAAAAACCTGACTTACTTTAGTGTGAGACTCTTGATACTTGTGCTTTCCGACAGACTCCGAAGAATCCACCGGCCCGCCCACCGCATCAAGCGCCCACACCTGTCGGCTGTAAATTTTTAAAGATCGTTCGCAAAAACGCCGCTAAAACTCATCAACTGCCGGCTTCTTCCTGCGTCGCTGCGTCTGCAGCAGAGAAACGAGATTATGGAGACTGCCGGGTGATCTGTCAACAGGTTTTTTACTTCGCTTAACCTGCCGCCAACCTGCCCACCACCCGGAAGACCCCGGCGCCACAAGGCTTTCGCCCCAGGCTTCCCGTCTCCCCGCGCTCTCGTCGAAAGCGCGAAAGACCGAGATTCTAGTGACCCGGTCCCCTTCTTGCAAGCGGTTTTTTTGACCTGACCATCCGGGTATCGCGCAACGCACCTGCCGATCGTCCAGTCCATCCGGATGAAGTCGATCCCAGACCGGCCTCGCTCTACTATCGCCCCGCTCCACGTCATATAGACATATACGCCTGTCGTGATGCTGCGGCACAAACCGATGGCGCGCACGGAACCGACTAGAATACGAGGTTCTCTGCATTCCAAATCACAGATTTATGCGCTCGCGAATCGCCAAACGCCTTCCTCCAGACGCCGACAAACTCGTCGGCCTGTCGCTCGCCCTGTTCGCCTCGGGCAGCCGCACCGAAGACCGATTCTGGGAGGCCAAGCTTGACACGCTGCTAGCGAAGATCGTGCGCAACGGTAACCAGACGACGCTCGACGCCGCACTCGACCATCTGCAGCAAAACCATCCGGACGCCTACGGCGCCCTGGCGGACATGGCCGAAACGCACAGCGAATCGTTCATCGTCGAGCATGAAGGCGCTCAATACGAGGCGCTGCTCATCGCCGCGCCGGTGCTCGCCTGGACACGCTACGTCATCCCGTCGGGGCCGCTGAAGGCCGACAATTCCGACGCCCTTCGCAACCATCTCCAGGCCCACGTGCTGGCAAACGGTACGCGTGTGGCGATGGCGCCCTACCTCTACAGCATCGACCAGTTGCCGCGCCATCACGTCGAAACCTGGCGCCTCGCCCAGCAGCTTTCGCACGCCGCGTTAGGCGGCGCCGCCGCAAAGATCAGTTCCGGCGAACTGCCCGAGACATCCCCCATCCTCGCCGACCCGCGCTTCCTGCTCGCCGTTGTGGCAGCACCGGTCGGCGCCCCGCTCTTCCGCTGGCAGGAAGAGGAGCACAGTTCGCGCATCGAGCGCGGCCAGTGCCTCGAACAGTGGGCAACCCAGGGCGGCGCCAATCTCGCCGTCGTGATGCCGGGCTGCGAGTTCGAATGTCTGCTGCCGGACGCGTATTACTCGGCCTGCCGCGACGCCGACGAGCGTGTACGCCCTCACACGATCCGCACGGCTGTCCGTTACCTGCTCGACACGATCGGCGGCGGCGCGCAAGACCTGCGCGCAGTTGTCGCGGGCTTCGGTGAGCGTCGCATCGACGAATATCGCATCGGCTTCACGCGCCGCGGCAGCAACGACGTCCTCTACGGTGTCGTCTGGCCGCTGTACGGGCGTGAAAACGGCGACGCCGAGATCGACGAGGAACCGACAGAAGAAGGCGCCGGCAGCGGTCCGCTCGAGGAAATCGTGGCGCTGCTGAAGGAGTCGGGCATCACCGAGATTCGCCGTCATGCCGGCCGCTTCGAGCCGGAATATTGCGACGACTGCGGCGTACCGCTCTATGCAGACCCGCTCGGCGAGATAGTCCACGCCGAGATGCCAGAAGATGCTGAGCCCGTGCAGCCACATTTCCACTAAGAAACACGTCATATTCCTACCCGGTCCCGCCTGTGCGCGGGACTTTTTTTTGCCATTTGTCTTATGCCATCTGGACAGGCCGCCACGCTGCAAGCTTTTTGTCATCATGGCGACGTGGTTCCTCGCCAAGCGGCGTGCCCAGTAAATGCGCTGTGCATTCATTTCGAGAGGGCCTCAAAAACAGGAGGGCTTGTCCATGCGGTTCGCAGTATTTAATCCGGATGCCGAACGGCGCGAAGGGCTCAAGGCCCTGCTTAGGCAAATCGACCGTCGCGCACGCTTTAACGATGCTCCCGACTGGCGCAGTGCCGAGCGCGCCATGCAGCGTTTCGCACCGGATCTGTTCGTGGTCGACTGGCATGCCGGCATTCGCGCGGGAGAGCTCCGGAATTTCGCGAATCGCTACCGTAGCCTGCCGATTGCGGTCATCGTGGACGCAGAAACGCCCCCCACCGCGGTCCGCGACCTGCTCGCGGAAGGCGCACGCGGGATCATCCGTCGGACTACCGATTCAATTTTGATCGTCAAGCTGCTCGAACTCATCCTGCTTGGCGGCAACCATCTACCGGCCGATGTCCTCGCCGCGCCATGGCCGTCGCCGCAGCCGGCGCAACAGCCGGCGAGAAGCGACACGACGACGCGCCCTCGCCGCCCCGTGGTCCACCTGTCGCCGCGTCAGCAGCAGATTCTCCGTTGCGTCCACATGGGCAGCACGAACAAGATGATCGCCCGAGCCCTCGGCATTAGCGAAGGCACCGTCAAGATCCACCTGACCAGCATCTTCCAGCAGCTTGGCGCACCCAACCGGGCGGCGGCCGTCGCGATCTACAACGGTCTGCTCGCGAACCAGCTCGAGGTGCTGCGTGTCCAGATGGACCGCGCGCCCAAACCCATGCACGGCGAGCATGGCCCTATGCCGCTGCGGCCGCGCGAAACCGATTCGTTCCGGTACCCGTTGCTGACAGGCGACACCGCGCCGCCGCTGGCGATGGCTGCGGAACCCGATTGTCCGTGGGGAGAAACCGGGTTAGCGCAGTGCAGCGAGCCTGGCCTCGACAGCGACGGCGCCGACGACAATCCACCGGGGCCACCCTGCGCACACGTTTTGTCATCCAACGAGTAATATGAAGCCATGGGGTTCCTGTATACGCCGCTTCCGCTGTGGGTCGTCATCGGTGGGTGGATTGCCGCCGTGGGCCTGCTCGCGCTCGCGGTATGGAACAACCCGTTCAAGCGTCTCCAGGACGCTACGCTCCAGCACGTATGGCTCGCGATCGTCGTAGCCGTATCCGTGCTGTGGGCGAGCAATGCATGGCTCGAAGACGGCACCGTGCTGCATCTGCTCGGCGCAACGCTCGTCGTGACGCTGTTCGACTGGGACCTCGCACTCGTTGCGATGGCGGCGGTCGTCGCACTCGCGGCGCTCGTCTTCGACACGCCCTGGGACGGCGTCGCGCTCAGCTTCCTCGTATTCGGCGCCTTTCCGGTCGGAGTTTCGGCTTTGCTGCAACGAGCCTGCATCGCGTGGCTGCCGCGCAATCTCTTTATGTTTATCGTAGGTCAAGGCTTCGTCTCTCCGGCGATTGCCGTGGCCTGCGCAGCGTATCTCGCGCTCGGTACTCATATCGCCCTGAACGGCGACTCGATGGTCGTCGTGCCGGTCGGTTATGCCTTCAGCGTGTTCCTGCTGGCATCCGGCGAGGCCTGGTTCACTGGCATGGCTACGGCATTGATCGCCGTCTATCGACCGGCCTGGGTCACGACCTACGACGTGCGGCGATACCGGCTAGGCGGTCCACGCACCTGAGAACGCCCTCCGAAGATCAGGTCGTCTCTGCGCTACACACCAGTCTTCGCATCGCGCGTAGCGCCGCAGCACGAAGCGGTCTCGTGCACACCGTCCCGGCGACGGCACGGCCTTACGTAGGCACAAAATAATTGTTTCAGAATTGAACTCGCCCACGCATCGCAAGCTCTTATTGAGCCTGACGTCCCACCCCGCTTCGACATTAACCAGATGGACCGCAATTCCGCATCTCGCCGGTTGCTGACAATGGCCGGCCGACTGGCAGCATGCGCCGCAAGCCTCGCGCTTGCCCTCGCACTGCCCGCCAAGGCCGATCAACTCGATCAGCACAACGACCTGGTCAACACCTACATCAACCAGATGCATGCCGATCCGCTGGTCGCCGACTGCGCCGCGCATGGCAACTTCGTCGCCAGCACCTCGACGGCGCTCGACCACGTCGAGTTTCCCCCCTCGTCGTTCGATACCGCCCATGCCACCGTCACCCCATGGAACGATTCGTTCGACGAAGGTAAGCAGCGCGTGAAGGTCGATACGATCGTGACGGTCGACGGCATCGGGATTCCGCACGATAGCGACGCTTCGCCCTACGACCTCAAGTTCCGCTGCGGCTACGTGGGCAATCAGATGCTCGCCTTCAGCTGGAACGACCCCGTACCGCCGGCGCGCGCTCGTGCGGAGACCGGCGGGTCGTCGCACAGCAATGCGCACGGGCATGGCAAGCACTCAACGAAGAAGTCGACGGGCAAGACTTCGAAAAAAGGCACATCGAACAAGTCGAGCCGCAAGCCGGGTTCGTCCTCGAAGAAGACAACCGCGAAAAAGACAGCCTCGAAAAAGACAACGACGGCCCAATAACCGCCCACCGGCGCGGGCCAGCAAAAAGGGGGAAGCGACCTGGATCGCTTCCCCCTTTTCTCGTCTACCCCGCTCGTTACGCGAACGTCTCGACGTGATGCAGGATGGCCTGCAGCATCGCTGCGCCAAGCGCGGCGCTGCGCTCGCCATTCCAGCCCACGCGCTCGTCCGGCAGGTTGGCGTTGTCCTTGAACGGCATCTCCAGCGTCAGCGAAAGGCAGCCGTAGCGGTGGCCGATGTATTTGGACGCGAGCTTGAGCGCGTCCTCCCGGTAGCGGCTCGACTCGTAGCCGTGCTGGTCCTGAAAGTCAGGGCTCGCGATCTTGAACGCGTCGATAAACGCCTTTTGTTCGACACGCTGCTGCCCGGTGAAGCCCGGCAGCATCTCCGAACCGGCAACGAATACGTACGGCAGCGACTCGTCGCCATGGATGTCGAAGAAGAGATCGACGCCCGTGGCCTCGATCGCCTCTCGCACCACCAGCACCTCCGGGCTGCGCTGCGCGTCCGGCTCCATCCATTCGCGGTTCAGGTTCGCCCCGGCTGCATTCGTGCGCAGGTTGCCGTGCACGCTGCCATCGGGGTTCATGTTCGGCACGATGTGGAACACCGCGCGGTCGTAGAGCTTGCGCGCCACCGGGTCGCCCGCCCAGTCGCCCCAACCGGCGAGCCGCTTCACGAGCCCTTCGACGAACCACTCGGCCATCGTTTCTCCCGGATGCTGGCGCGCGATGATCCAGACCGTCTTCTTCGGCTTGCCGTCCGGTGTGGTGTCGCCCGCCGTGCCGAGCGTGAGCAGCGACATGGGCCGCCCCTCTCCCGTCTGGCCGAGTTCGGTCAGCGTGGCATGAGGCAGTTGCTGCAGTGCGCCGAGGAACTCCGAATGACGCTCCTCGCTGTACGGCTCGAAGTACGCGTAATAGACGCGATCGAAATCGGGCGTATGGTCGATCGTGAGCTTCTGGCCGTCGTACGAAGTCGGCACGCGGAACCAGTTCACGCGGTCGTAGCTCGCCGCCGCCTGGTAATTGCGCCATCCCTCCGGAAATGCGCAGGCCGCCGCGTTCTCGAACGTCATCACGCAGCGCTCGCCGCGCGCGCCCGAGAGCCGGAAGTAGAACCACTGCGCGAACTCCGACTGATTGTCGGAGCGCACACGCAGGCGGATATCGTCGGCGCGTCCGCACGACAGGACTTCGATCGCGCCGGCGTCGAACTGGCTGGTAATGGCTAGGGTCATGACGGTTCCTCTCGCTTATTCGGCAATGCGCCGGCGAAATATCCAGGTCGAGTCGTTGGATGCATCGGCATCGAATGCGTAGCCTTCGGCGTCGAAACCCTTGAGCGCCTGAGGCTCCGAGATGCGATGCTCGACCGCATAGCGCGCCATCAGGCCGCGCGCACGCTTTGCGTGGAAGCTGATGACCTTGTAGCGGCCACCCTTCCAGTCCTCGAACACCGGTGTGATAACCGGCGCCGCCAGCTTCTTGGGCTTGACCGACTTGAAATACTCGTTCGACGCGCAGTTCACGAGCACGCGCGCACCCTTCGTACGCCGGGCGTTATGGTCGAACTGGGCGTTCAGTGCGTGGGTGATGCGCTCGCCCCAGAAGGCATAAAGATCCTTGCCGCGCGCATTCTCGAAACGCGTGCCCATTTCGAGGCGATAAGGCTGCAGCAGGTCGAGCGGGCGCAGCAGACCGTAGAGGCCCGAGAGCACGCGCACGTGCTGCTGTGCGTAGTCGAGATCGGCGGCGGAGAGCGAGCGGGCCTGAAAGCCCTCGTACACATCGCCGTTGAACGCGAGCACGGCCTGCTTCGCGTTGGCCTGGCTGAACTGTTTCGACCAGTCGGCGTAACGCTGGAAATTCAGCCGTGCGAGCGGATCGGATAGGCTCATGAGCGTGCCGATCTGCTGCGGCGAAAGACGGCGCAGGCCGTCGATCAGTTCGGCCGCGTCGTCGACGAAGTCGGGAATCGTGTGGGTTTCGACGTGCGCCGGCGTGTCATAGTCGAGCGATTTGGCCGGCGACAGAACGATTATCATAGAGCGCTTGCAATGTCCAAAGGCGAAAGCCCGATTGTAGCGAATGTCCAGAATGACCGGTTTTCCGCCCCAGGCGCCCGCCCACGCCATCTCGGTAGTCCTCGATTCGAATGTGTGGATCGACATCCTCGTGTTCGACGATCCGCATACGCGTCCGATACGCGCCGGCCTTGAAAGCGGTGCGCTTGGCGCCGTGATCGACGCACGCTGCCTCGCCGAACTCGCGTATGTCCTCGACTACCCCCAGTTCGCAGGACGCGGCATCGAAAAGGCCGACGCGCTCGCCGCCATCTCGCGCCTCGCGCGTGAAATCGTGCCGCCCGCGCTCCCCGACGACGCGCGGCCCCTGCCGCAATGCCGCGACCGGGACGACCAGAAGTTTCTCGAACTCGCGCGCGCGAGCGGCGCGGCCTGGCTCGTCTCGAAGGATCGCGCCGTGCTCAAGCTCGCGCGGCGCATGGCGCGCGACTTCGGCTTTCGCGTGGCAACGCCTGGCGTCTTCGTTGCCGAAACGGGGCTTGAAGCAGGATTTGAAGCGGGACTTGAAGCGAGGCTCGACGGCACCGGAACCGACGCTACCTGAAGCCAGTCAACGGGCACTCCCGGAACAAGCGCAGGACACCCGCACGAACCCGCGCCGATTTGCCTAAAATCAGACTTTCCCGCTCAACCCAGACCCACTGCCCGTCCGCGCCATGAACGCACCGCACTCGTCGAACGAATCGCCCGCCACGCCGCTCACGCCCTCATTTCCTTCGCGTCTGCCGAACGTCGGCACGACGATCTTCACGGTGATGAGCGCGCTCGCCGCTGAAAAGGGCGCAGTCAATCTGGGCCAGGGCTTTCCCGACTTCGACTGCGACACGCGCATCGTCGATGCCGTCGCGCAGGCCATGCGCAGCGGCCACAACCAGTACCCGCCGATGGCGGGCGTGCCGACGCTGCGCGAAGCCATCGCCGACAAGATCGCCCAGGTGTACGGCCGTCGCTACGACGCGGCGAGCGAGATCACGGTGACGGCAGGCGCGACCCAGGCGATCCTCACGGCGATCTTGTGCGCGGTTCACCCCGGCGACGAAGTGATCGTAGTCGAGCCGACCTACGACAGCTATCTGCCGTCGATCGAGCTCGCGGGCGGCAAGCCCGTATTCGTCACGCTGGAGGCGCCCGACTACGCCATTCCGTTCGACCGCCTGGCCGCCGCCATCACGCCGAAGACGCGCCTCATCCTCATCAACACGCCGCACAACCCGACGGGCACCGTATGGCGCGCCGAGGACATGCGCAAGCTCGAAGCCATCGTGCGCGGCACCAGCGTGCTGATCCTCTCCGACGAAGTCTACGAACACATGGTCTACGACGGCGCGCCGCACGAGAGCGTCGCGCGCTATCCAGAACTGGCGGCGCGCAGCTTCATCGTGTCGAGCTTCGGCAAGACCTATCACGTAACCGGCTGGAAAGTGGGGTACGTCGCCGCGCCCGCGCCGCTCACCGCGGAATTCCGCAAGGTCCATCAGTTCAACGTGTTCACGGTGAACACGCCGATGCAGGTGGGTCTTGCGCAGTATCTGCGCGACCCGAAGCCGTATCTGGAGTTGCCGGCGTTCTATCAGAAGAAGCGCGATTTCTTCCGCGCAGGCCTCGCGAACACACGCTTCAAACTGCTGCCGTGCGAGGGCACGTACTTCCAGTGCGTCGATTACTCGGCGATCAGCAGCCTTTCCGAAGCCGAGTTCTCGAAGTGGCTCACGACCGAGATCGGCGTGGCCGCGATCCCCGTGTCGGCGTTTTATCGCGAGCCGCACGAATCGGGCGTCGTGCGCTTTTGCTTCGCAAAGCAGGAAAGCACGCTCGCGGCCGCGCTCGAACGGCTCGCGCGGCTCTAACGGCATCCATGCGCGATGAATCCGCGGACGACATGGCGTTCCCGATCATCGCGCGACGCAGCGAGGCGCTGCGCACGCGAGGCGCACCGCGTACGCCTCGCGACCGTTGCACTGCCGTTACGAGTTCGCGTCGATATACGCCTTGCGATCCGCGTTGACGCGCTGCGCCGACGGCCGCTCACCCACCAGCTGCGCGTACGGCTTCCAGTCGATGCCGGCCTCGACCACCATATCCTCGCCATAGACCCGCTGCGTCGCCCTCGCGACGAGCGGCAAGCTCACGTAGGCCGCCGTGTCGACCACGCCGAACCGCTCGCCCGCCACATACGGCGTGAACTTCGCGAGACGCCTGAAGGCCGCGAGATAGCGGCGCAGACGCTTTTGCGCCGTCGCCTTGACCTCGTCGCTCACCTTGCCGCCGAAGAACGCCTCGCTGTAGAGTTCGCGCGCTTCGAGTTCAAGGTGCGTTTCGACGAAGGTGATCAGTTCGCGCTCCTTCGCGGCCTCCCACAGATCCGCGGAGAAAATCCGCTTCTCGGGGTAGCGTGCGTTCAGATATTCGACGATGACCGCCGATTCGCACAGAAAGCCATGCTCCGTTTCGACGAACGGCACCTTTCCTGCGGGCGAGTGCGCAAGCAAGGCCTCGTCGAGCGGGAGCTTGTTGAAAACTTCCTCGAAGGGAATACCGTGCTCGAGCAGCACGAGCTTGACCTTGTTGTAGTAGTTCGAGAGCGCGAATCCATGCAGCTTGATCATCCTCATTCCTCCTTGGGGTCAGGCGACTGCCGATACAACGTCGCCGATCTGTTTTCGTGAAAATGTACGACCGTGCTATTCTAGGACAATCATGGAGCGAAGTTTCTAATGGCTTCCCATCATTTCAACATTGAGACACCTGGCAAAGCCAACGAACCGAACGAGGCCCGCGTATGAGCGCCGAACTCCGCAGTGCACGGCCGCAAGGCCATGAATCGACGCTCGTCCTGACGCTGTCGAATCCCGGCGCGCGCAATGCGCTGCATCCCGACATGTACGCCGCCGCCATCGAAGCGTTCGACGCCGCCGAGCGCGATGCCTCGCTGCGCGCGATCGTGCTGACCGGCGCCGATCATTTCTTCTGTGCAGGCGGCAATCTGAACCGCCTGCTCGAAAACCGCGCGAAAGATCCGTCGGTGCAGGCCGCCAGCATCGACACGCTCGCGAGCTGGGTCACGGCGATGCGCCAGTGCAGCAAGCCGATCATCGCCGCGGTGGAAGGCGCGGCGGCGGGCGCCGGCTTCTCGCTGGCGCTGGCCGCCGACCTCGTCGTCGCCGCCGAAGACGCGAAGTTCGTCATGTCGTATTCGCGCGTGGGCCTCACGCCCGACGGCGGCGGCTCGTGGTTCCTCGCACGCGCGCTGCCCCGTGCGCTCGCGACCGAACTGATGCTGGAGGCCAAGCCGATCGGCGCGGCGCGCCTGGCGGAGCTCGGCGTCGTGAACCGTCTCGCGAAGCCGCACGGAGCGCTCGACGCCGCGCTGGCCTGGGCCGACGACCTCGCGAAGGTCTCGCCGAACTCGGCCGCGCGCATCAAAGGCCTCGTCAATGCGGCGGAAACCCAGCCGCTTGCCGACCAGCTCCTTGCCGAGCGCGAGAGCTTCGTCGCCTCGCTGCATCATCGCGACGGGCTGGAAGGCATTACGGCGTTCCTCGAAAAACGTGCTCCAGTCTACAAGTAAATGAGCGGCTTCCAGATGCCCACGCGCCGGCGCATTTTTCTGATGCGGCATGGCGACGTCACCTACTTCGACGGCTCGGGCCGCGCGATCGACCCCGACACGGTGCCGCTCAACGAAAACGGCCGCGCTCAGGCAACGGCCGCCGGCCGGGCGTTCGCGTCGCAGAACGTGCGCTTCGACCGCGTGATCGTGAGCGGCCTCAGGCGCACGGTCGAGACGGCACAGCTTGTGCTCGCCGAAACGGGTCAGCAGATCGAGCTCGAAGTCCAGCCGGCGTGGGAAGAGATACACGGCGGACGTCTTGCCGAGATCCCGCCCGACGAAGTGGAGAGCGCCTTCCTGCGCGTATTCGAAGGCATCGTGCCTGAAACCACGCGTTTTCTGGGCGGCGAAACGGTGGGCGAGCTGCTCGACCGCGTGCTGCCCGAAGTCGCGAAGCTGCGCGCCGATCCGTCCTGGGACACCGCGCTGCTCGTGCTGCACGGCGGCGTGAACCGCGCGATCCTTTCGCATGCGCTCACGGCGGGAGGCCGCACGTTCTTCGGACATCTGGCGCAGGCCACCGGCTGCATCAATGCGCTCGACGTCGGCTCGGCGCCCGCAGACTGGGTCGTGCGCCTGCTCAATTTCTCGCCGCCGTCGCCGCTCCATCGCGACGTGCGCAACACCTCGATGGAAATGCTCTACGCGCAATTTTTGCGCTACCGCCCACAGGGCTAGCGCTCGGCGCCCGAACAGCATAAGGGAGACAGACATGGCGCAAGCCACCCCGGATGGAGACGCCCCGAAGCAACCCGACTACTCGGCATTCGAGGGCACGCGCCCCGTCGCCGAACGCCAGCGCTTCGACACCGAGGCGCTCGCCGCCTGGCTGGCCGCCCACGTCGATGGGTTCGCCGGGCCGTTGACGGTCGAACAGTTCGCCGGCGGCCAGTCGAATCCCACTTTCAAGCTCGTCACGCCAACGCGCACCTATGTGATGCGCGCCAAGCCGGGGCCGAAGGCCAGGCTGCTGCCGTCGGCGCACGCCATCGAGCGCGAATACCGCGTGATGGCCGCGCTCGGCAACACCGACGTGCCCGTCGCCAGGATGCTCGCGCTGTGCGAAGACGAAGCCGTGATCGGCCGCGCGTTCTACGTGATGGAATTCGTCGAGGGCCGCGTGCTGTGGGACCAGTCGCTGCCCGGCATGACGCGCGCGGAACGCGCGGCGATCTACGAGGAAATGAACCGGGTGATCGCCGCGCTGCACAACGTGAAGCCGGAGGCAATCGGGCTCGGCGATTACGGCAAGCCCGGCAATTATTTCGCACGCCAGATCGATCGCTGGAGCCGCCAGTATCAAGCGTCGGAGACCGAACCGATCGAGGCAATGCATCGCCTGATCGAGTGGCTGCCGCAGCACATGCCCGACGATACGGGCTCGCGCATCTCGGTCGTGCACGGCGACTACCGGCTCGACAACCTGATCTTCCACCCCACCGAGCCGCGCGTGCTCGCCGTGCTCGACTGGGAGCTCTCGACACTGGGCGACCCGCTTGCCGACTTCTCGTACCACTGCATGGCCTGGCACGTCGATCCGGCGCAGTTTCGCGGCATAGGCGGACTCGACTGGGCCGCGCTCGGCATTCCGGACGAAGAGGACTACGTACGGCGCTATCGCGAGCGTACCGGCCTCGAGATTCGTGGTGACTGGAACTTCTACCTGGCCTACAACATGTTCCGCATCGCCGCGATCCTGCAGGGCATCATGAAACGCGTGGTGGACGGCACGGCGGCGAGCGCCCAGGCCGCCGACGCAGGCAGCCGCGCGCGGCCGATGGCGGAACTCGCGTGGCACTACGCGCAGCAGGTCCGTTGACACCGCGATACCGATAGCGGCACGACAGCTCATTTCAAGGCGAGGTCACAGATGAACTTCGATTACACCCCGAAAGTTGAGGCACTGCGCAAGAGACTGCTCGCGTTTTTCGACGAGCACATTTACCCGAACGAGTCCGTCTATCACGCGGAAGTCGAGCGCAATCGCGCGAACGGCAACGCGTGGGTGCCGACGGAAATCGTCGAGAAGCTGAAGATCAAGGCGCGCGAAGCGGACCTGTGGAACCTGTTCCTGCCCGATTCGACGCGAGGCGCCGGCCTGACGAACCTGGAGTACGCGCCGCTGTGTGAAATCATGGGCCGCGTGTACTGGGCGCCGGAGGTGTTCAACTGCAGCGCGCCCGACACGGGCAACATGGAGACCATCGAGCGCTACGGCACCGAGGAACACAAGCGCCAGTGGCTCCAGCCGCTGCTGGAAGGACAGATCCGCTCGGCGTTCCTGATGACGGAGCCCGACGTCGCCTCGTCCGACGCGACCAACATCCAGACCCGCATCGAACGTGACGGCGACGAGTACGTGATCAACGGCACGAAGTGGTGGTCGTCGGGCGCCGGCGACCCGCGCTGCGCGATCTACATCCTGATGGGCAAGACCGATCCCGAGGGGCCGCGCCACGCGCAGCAGTCGATGATCCTCGTGCCGGCCGACACCGCCGGCATCACCGTGCGCCGCCCGCTGACGGTGTTCGGCTACGACGACGCCCCGCACGGCCACATGGAGATCGCGCTCGAAAACGTCCGAGTGCCCGCCTCGAACATCCTGCTGGGCGAAGGCCGCGGCTTCGAGATCGCTCAGGGGCGTCTCGGGCCGGGCCGCATCCATCACTGCATGCGCCTGATCGGCCTCGCCGAGCGCGCGCTCGAACTGATGGCGAAGCGCGCGTTGACGCGTGTGGCGTTCGGCAAGCCGGTGGCCCAGCAGACGGTCACGCAGGAACGCATTGCCGAGGCGCGCTGCATGATCGACCAGGCGCGCCTCCTCACGCTCAAGACCGCGTACATGATGGACACGGTCGGCAACAAGGGCGCGCGCGGAGAGATCGCGATGATCAAGGTGGTGGCGCCGAACATGGCCTGCCAGGTAATCGACTGGGCGATGCAGGTGCACGGCGCGGCGGGTGTGAGCGGGGACTTCCCGCTCGCCTACGCGTACGCCTCGGCGCGCACGCTGCGTTTCGCGGACGGTCCCGATGAGGTCCACCGCAATGCCATCGCCAAGCTCGAACTGGCGAGGCATATGGACGCCGATGCCGCCTCGCGCGTCGAGATGCCGGTCACGCGGTCCTGAAGCGGCGCCCCGCCTGCCCGGCTGCGATCTGTGCGCCGGGCGGGCGCCGTGATCCCCACGGTCATTGCCCATTCGGCCGATGGCCCTGACGTCAACGCGGACTCCTGTTCGCCCTCGGCAGCGCCCGCCGAACTATGCTAATTTCCGCGAGATCCGGCGAGGCGCCAAAGGCACGCCCGCCGCCCTTCTATCGCGCCATGGAGCCACGATGATCGACGTCTACAGTTGGGCCACGCCGAACGGCCACAAAGTCCACATCATGCTGGAAGAGACCGGCCTGGCGTACCGGGTGCATCCGGTCGATATCGGCGCGGGCGACCAGTTCCAGCCGGACTTCCTCGCCATCAGCCCGAACAACAAGATTCCGGCGATCGTCGATACGGAAGGTCCGGCGCGCGAGGACGGCAAGCCGTTTTCGCTGTTCGAATCGGGCGCCATCCTCATCTATCTCGCCGCGAAGACCGGCAAGTTCATGCCCGAGGATCTCGCCGCGCGCTACGACGTGCTGCAGTGGGTGATGTTCCAGATGGGTGGCCTCGGGCCGATGCTCGGTCAGGCGCACCACTTCCGCATTTACGCGCCGGAGAAGATCGAGTACGCCGTCAATCGCTACACGAACGAAGCCAAGCGGCTCTACAACGTGATGGATACGCAGCTCGGCAAGACCGAATATCTGGCAGGCAATGAGTACACCATCGCCGATATCGCCGCGTTCCCGTGGACGCGTTCGTGGCAAAACCAGGGCATCGACCTCGACGCGCTGCCGAACGTGAAGCGCTGGCACGAAGCCATTGCGGCGCGCCCGGCGGTCAAGCGCGGCGTCGAGGTGCTGGCTTCGGCGCGCAAGCCGATTACCGACGACAAGGCACGCGAGGTCTTGTTCGGCGCGACGCAGTACAAGAAGCACTGAGCACCGCGCGCGCAAACGGACTCTGCAAAAAAGGGGCGCCCGGCCTTCACGGCCGGACGCCCCTTCTTCATTCATCGCGCCTGGATGCGCTCAGAAATAGTGCCGCGTGAGAAACTCCGCGACGCACGCGGGCCGCTCGCCACCTTCGCGCTCGATGGTCACGTCCCACGTTACCTGTACGCCGCCGTCGCCGACCTCGCTCACTTCCTTCACGCCGAAGCGCGCCCGCACCTTCGCTCCCACGGGCACCGGTGAAGTGAAGCGCACGCGGTTGAGCCCGTAGTTGACGCCCATGCGCTGACGCATCTGCACGGTCTGTTCGAGCAGCGCCGGGATCAGCGAAAGCGTGAGAAAACCATGCGCGATCGGACCGCCGAACGGCGACTCGCGGCGCGCGCGTTCCGCGTCGACGTGAATCCACTGATGGTCGCCGGTGGCATCGGCAAAGCCCAGTACCTGCGGCTCGCCTACTTCGATCCAGCCGCTCACGAACGGCGCGCCGCCTGCAAGCGCGCGCAGCGCGGCAAGGTCGGCGATCTGCACGATACCGCTCTCGCTCACGATGCGCTCCCGGTTTGGCCCACGCCAGGATGGCGCAATCCGAACAGCCCTTTCGAGCGCACCGTCACGACGGTCTCGCCGTGCTGGTTGACGCCTTCCCAGCGCGTTTCGACGATACCGCGATCGGGCTTGCTCTCCGACACGCGCTTGCTGACGATGGTGTTCTTCATCGTCAGCGTGTCGCCGACGCGCGTCGGCTTGAGCCAGCGGATCTCGTCGACGCCGGGCGAGCCCATCGAGGTCGAATCGCGCAGGAAGTGGCGCACGAGCAGCCCCATCATGACCGAGCACGTGTGCCAGCCGCTCGCCACGAGGCCGCCGAACATCGACGCCTCGCCGCCCGCCTCGCTCACGTGGAACGGCTGCGGATCGAACTGCTCCGCGAAATGCACGATCTCGTCGCGCGTGAACGTATGCGAGCCGACTTCATACGTCTTGCCCACTTCCAGGTCTTCGTAGCTCAAGCCCATCGTTGCTTCCCTCGCTGCTGCCGCGGTGTTCACGCCGCCGCCTTCGCAAAGCCCGGCAGCGCGGCGAACCGCTCCAGATGATGATCGACGTCGCCAAGCGTCGTGTCGATGATCGTGAGGCGCTTGAACAGATGCGCCGCGGCGACCTCGTTGGTGACACCCATGCCACCGTGCAGCTGCACGGCCTGCTGGCCGACGTAACGCGCCGCCTGCCCCACGCGCACCTTCGCGGCGGAAATCGTGCGGCGGCGCTCGTCCGGCGACTCGCTACTGTAACGCGCCGCGGCAAGATACGTGAGCGAGCGCGCCTGCTCGGCGTGGATCAACATTTCGGCCATGCGATGCTGCAGCGCCTGGAAACGCGCGATCGGCACGCCGAATTGCTGACGCGTTTTCGTGTACTCGACGGTCGCGTGATTGAGCGCATCCATCGCGCCGACGGCTTCCGCGCACAGCAGGAAGGTCGCGTAGTCGGCGATCTGCTCGAGCGTTGCCGCGCCCACCGAGGCATCGCCCAGACGCCGCGCGGGCGTGCCGTCGAACCTCAGCGTCGCGGCACGCTGGCCATCGATCGTGCGGTAATCGCTCACTGCAACACCCTCGGCGTCGCGGGCCACGACAAACAGCGCGATGTCGCCACCAAGACGCGCCGGCACGATCCAGTAGTCGGCCTGAGCGCCATGCTGCACGACGGACTTGGCGCCCGAAAGCGCAAAGCCGTTGCCGGTTTCCTTTGCCATGGTCTCGATCGAGAACAGGTCGTAACGCGCATCGGGCTCGTGAAACGCCACGGCAACGCGCGCCTCGCCTGCTGCCACGCGTTCGAGCAGTTGCGCGTTCTCGGGCTGCGCGGTTCCCGCCAGCCTGAGCGCCTCGACACCCACCGCCGTCGCCCAGTAAGGCTCGACCACGAGCGCGCGGCCAAGCTCCTGCATGACGACCAGCATGTCGAACGGCGTGCCGTCGAAGCCGCCCTGGTCCGCCGGCACCGGCAGCGCCGTGAGACCGAGTTCGACGAACGCGCTCCAGTGGTCGGCCGAGACACCTTCAGCCGTCTTCACGATCGCCTGGCGCGCTTCGAAGCCGTAGTTCTTGTCGAGATAGCGACGCAGTGCGTCGGTGAGTTGCTGTTGCTCTTCGGTGAAATTGAAGTTCATGCGCCGCTCCTCAAAGCCCCAGGATCATCTGCGAGATGATGTTCTTCTGGATTTCGTTCGACCCGCCGTAGATCGACGTCTTGCGATAGTTGAAGTAGTAAGCCGCGAGCGGGGCCGCATCATCGTCGCCGCCGGCCGCATGTGCGTCTTCGCCTTCGAGGAAGGCCGGATCGAACGGTGCGGCGAGCGGGCCGACCGCGTCGACCATCAGCTCGGTCAGCGCCTGCTGGACCTCGGTGCCCTTGATCTTGAGCATGGACGCCTCGGGACCGGGCCCGCGCCCGGCGCCTTCGCTCGCGATCACGCGTTCGACGGTCACCTCGAGCGCCATCAGCTCGATCTCGACGGCGGCGACGCGCGCCGCGAAGAGCGGGTCTTCGAGCAACGGCTTGCCGTGCTTCTTTTGCTTGAGCGCGAGCTTCTTGAGGAACGCGAGTTCGCGCTTCGAGGCGCCCACGCGCGCGATGCCGGTGCGCTCATGACCGAGCAGATACTTCGCGTACGTCCAGCCGCGGTTCTCCTCGCCCACCCGATTTTCGACGGGAACCTTCACGTCCTCGAAGAACACTTCGTTCACCTCATGCTCTTCGTCGAGCATGATGATCGGACGCACGGTGATGCCTGGCGTCTTCATGTCGACCAGCAGGAACGAGATGCCTTCCTGCTTCTTCGCAGCCGGATCGGTGCGCACGAGGCAGAACATCATGTCGGCGTGCTGGCCCAGCGTGGTCCAGGTCTTCTGGCCGTTCACGACGTAGTGATCGCCCGAATCGTCCTGGACCCGGACGGCGCGCGTGCGCAGCGAAGCGAGGTCGGACCCGGAGCCGGGTTCGGAGTAGCCCTGGCACCACCAGTCGGTTCCCGCCAGGATGCGCGGCAGATAGTAGCGCTTCTGCGCTTCGTTGCCATACTTCATAATCACCGGCGCGACCATCGACACGCCGAATGGCAGCACCGGCGGCGCGCCGATGCGTGCGCACTCCTCGTCCCAGATATGACGCTGAGCGGTGTCCCAGCCCGGGCCGCCGTACTCCACGGGCCACGCGGGCGCGGACCAGCCGCGTTGACCGAGCAGCTTGTGCCAGCTCGCGATGTCGTCACGACTCAGACGTTTGTGGTTGAGAATCTTCTCGCGCGCGGCTTGAGGCACGTTAGCCTCGAGCCAGGCGCGGATTTCGGCGCGGAATGCGTCGTCGGCGGGGGAATAATCGAGATCCATGCGCAGTGTCTCCTGGCCGCGGCCGGTGCGGGACAACCCCGCGCCGCGGCGAAGACCCGCAGGATTACTGCAGCGAGTCCTTCAGCGCGGCCGGAACCGGCAGCGGCATCACGTCGATGCCTTCTTCGACGAGGGCTTGCGCATCTTCCGCGGAAGCGACTCCGCGGATGTTGCGCGACGGCGCTTCGTTGTAGTGAATACGCCGTGCCTCCTCGGCGAAACGGTCGCCCACGTTCTCCGTCTTCTCCAGGACCTCGCGCAGTGCGCGCATCGCCTTAGCCTGCCAATGCGCCGCGCCATCCGGGGCAGGCCGCTGGCTCGCCTCGGCGGCACCCGACAAATTTAGCCGGGGTGCGGACGGCAGGCGGCTCACTTCCTTGGCGCCGCACATCGGACATTCGACCAGCTTGCGAGAAAGCTGCGACTCGAAGTCGTCAGCGGACGCGAACCAGCCTTCGAACCGATGGCCGTCTGGACACTGTAAATCGAGAACCTTCATGGGGAATCGGGGCTTGGCAACGAGTGTAGCGCAAAATGACGATTTGTGAACGACCGTTCGTAAATTTTCCGGCAGGCCGTTCTCGGCGTAACCATTTATTGTAGCGCTGCGTAGCTTGCGCCGCTCATGCCCTCAACCCTGCTCGATCTTGCCCAGCGGCCAGGTTCCCGAGAGTGCCTTCTCGAGCCAGAACGTGCCGATGATCGTCTTGACGTCGGTGATCTTGCCGTTGCGCACCCATTCGAGCAGTTCCGGCACGGTCGCCGTGAACGTCTCCAGGAACTCGCCTTCGTCGAGCTTCGCCTCGCCCGCGGTCAAACCGCGCGCGAGATAGATGTCGATGAATTCCGTCGAGTACGAGATGACCGGATGAATCTGGGTCAGGTAGAGATACTCGCGCGCCGTATAGCCCGTTTCTTCCTGAAGCTCGCGTTTCGCGCAGGCCAGCGCTCCTTCCTGCGGGTCGAGCTTGCCGGCCGGAAACTCGGTCATCACGCGCGCGAGCGGATAACGGTATTGACGCTCCATCAGCACGCGGCCGTCGTCGAAAAGGGGGATCACCATCACGGCGCCTGGGTGCACGACGAATTCGCGCGTCGCGTGCTTGCCGTCGGGCAACGCTACCGTGTCGCGTTTGAGGGTCAGGAAGTTACCCGAATAGAGCGTCGTGCTTTGCACGCACGTCTCGGCAAGTGCCGGGTCGTGTTTCTGATGTTCAGCCATTTTGAACCTCTGGATAGCGCACAGATGCGGCAGTGCAAAGAGAGTGCCCGCGCCTCATGACAAAACGAGGCGCGTGGGACGCAGATTACGCCGGGCGGCGCTTGACGAGATATTGCCAGGTGAAGCCGGGGAACGCGAACACCACGAACAGGCTGAACGTGATGGCGTAGAACTGCCAGCCCTGATCGAACCGGTTGCCGGCGCGCGCTTCGAACATGAACCCGAACGCGCCGACCACAAAATACAGCACGATCAGTTCGGCGATGCGCAGCCACGCGCTCTTCTTCTGGGTGCGCAGCGACACGACGCCGAACAGCCGTTGATTGACGAACGGCAGGTTGGCGCCGGCGAGCGCCAACAGCACGATAAACCAGCCCGCTGCCGACATTACAGCGGCAGCGTATGCGCGACGGCTCGCAGGCAGAGCGACATCAGCGGACCAGGAAGGATGCCGAGCACCAGCACGGCCGCACCGTTGACCGTGAGCAGCGCGCGGTTGAACGTATGGCCTTCGATCGGCGCCGTGTCGTTCGGCGCGTCGAAGTACATCAGCTTCACGATACGCAGGTAGTAGAACGCGCCGAACAGCGACGTGATCACCGCAAGAATCGCGAGCCAGGTCAGGCCGGCGTCCATCGTCGCTTCGAGCACCGCGAGCTTCGCGTAGAAGCCCACCGTCGGCGGAATGCCGGCGAGCGAGAACATCATGAGCAGCATGACGAACGCGAACACTGGGCTGCGCTGATTCAGGCCCTTGAAGTCGTCGAGCGTTTCGGCTTCGAAGTCGCGGCGCGTCAGCAGCATCACGATACCGAACGCGCCGAGCGTCGTAAGCAGATAGATGATGCTGTAGAACATGGCCGAACTGTAGGCGCTGGCCGCCCCGCTCGCCTTGCCGTCCACGATGCCGGCCAGCAGGCCGAGCAGCACGAAGCCCATGTTCGAGATCGCCGAGTACGCCAGCATGCGCTTGACGTTGCGCTGAACGATACCCGTGATGTTGCCGACGATCATCGAAAGCGCGGCGAGGATGATGAGCATTTCCTGCCAGTCGACGGCGAGCGGCAAAAGTCCCATCACGAGAAAGCGCACGGCCCACGCGAAAGCCGCGACCTTCGGGCCGCCGCCGGTAAGCAGCGTCATTGCCGTTGGCGCGCCCTGATAGACGTCAGGCACCCACATGTGGAACGGCACCGCGCCCATCTTGAACGCCACGCCCGCGACGACGAACACCACGCCGAACAGCAGCACGATGTCGTTGATGTGGCCCGACGCCACGGCCTTGAGCACTTCGTTCAGTTCGAGCGAGCCGGTCGCGCCATAGAGCATCGAGATGCCGTACAGCAGGAAGCCCGAAGCGAGCGCGCCGAGCACGTAGTACTTCATCGCGGCTTCGTTCGACTGGCCGGTATCGCGGCGAATCGCGATCACGGCGTAGAGCGAGAGCGACATCAGCTCGAGGCCGAGATAGAGCGTGAGGAAGTTGTTGCCCGAGATCATGACGAGCTGACCGAGCAGCGAGAACATGCCGAGCAGGAAGAACTCGCCCCGGAACATGTCCCGGTCTTCCAGGTACTTGCGCGAATAGACGATCGACACGGCGTAGCCGAGCGACACGACCGCTTTCATCGCGCTGGCGAACGCATCGACCACGTACATCCGCGAGAAGTAGTAGTACACGTGCGGATCGAACGCATTCGCCGCGAACCAGATGCCGGCCACGAGCGTGGACAGCAGTGCGATGAGGTACGTCGTCTTGCGGCCCGAGGGACCGGTGAACGTGTCGTTGAGCCACGCGACGACGACGGCGGTCATCACCAGCGCGTCGGGCAGCAGTTCGTTCATAGGGGCGTTTGGCATAATCTTTAAGTCCTCCGCTCGGTATTACTGCGACAGCGGCAGCTTCGACACTGCGACGTGGGAGAGGAGGTTATCCACTGAAACGTGCATCACATCGGTAAAGGGCTTCGGGTAGATGCCCATGAAAAGCGTCAGCAGCGCGAGCACTGCCAGCATGAGGTACTCGCGACGGTCGATGTCCTTCAGATCGCGGACGTGGTCGTTCACGACCGCGCCGAAGTACACGCGCTTGTACATCCACAACGTATAGGCCGCGCCGAGTATCAGCGTGAACGCTGCCGCGAAAGCGATCCAGAAGTTGAACTGCACCGCGGCCAGAATCACCATGAACTCGCCGACAAAGCCCGACGTGCCCGGCAAGCCGCAGTTGGCCATGGCGAACAGCATCACGAGCGCGGCGAACTTCGGCATCGTGTTGACGACGCCGCCGTAATCGGAGATCTGGCGCGTATGCATGCGGTCGTACAGCACGCCGATACAAAGGAACATGGCGCCCGAAACGAAGCCGTGCGAGATCATCTGGATGATCGAGCCTTCCATCGCCAACTGCTGGGATGGGCCGAACATAAAGAAGCCGAGCGTGACGAAGCCCATGTGGGCGATCGACGAGTACGCCACCAGCTTCTTCATGTCCGCCTGCACCATCGCGACCAGTCCGATATAGATGACCGCAATGAGTGACAGCGTGATGATGAACGGCGCGAGATAGTGACTCGCGTCGGGCGTGATGGGCAGCGAGAAGCGCAGGAAACCGTACGCGCCGAGCTTCAGCATGATCGCGGCCAGCACGACCGAACCGCCCGTGGGCGCCTCCACGTGCGCGTCCGGCAACCACGTATGGATCGGGAACATCGGCACCTTCACCGCGAAGGCGAAGAAGAACGCGATGAAGAGCAGGATCTGCGGCGTCATGCCGAGTCTCGCGGCCTGCCACGTGGCGAGATCGAAGGTGTGCGTCTCGCGGTACATGTACAGCAGCGCGACCAGCATCAGGAGCGAACCGGCCAGCGTATAGAGAAAGAACTTGAACGCCGCGTACACGCGATTCGGGCCGCCCCAGATACCGATGATGATGTACATCGGGATCAGCGTGGCTTCGAAGAACACGTAGAACAGCAGGCCGTCGGCGGCGCAGAAGACGCCGATCATCAGCCCCGACAGGATCAGGAACGCCGCATAGTATTGCGCAACGTTCCTCTGGATGACCTGCCAGCCCGCGATCACGACGATCACGGTCATGAGCGACGTCAGCACGACGAACCACATCGCGATGCCGTCGATGCCCAGGTGATAGGCAATATTGAACCGCTCGATCCAGACCGACTTCTCCTCGAACTGCAGGGCAGCCGTGGTCGTGTCGAAGCCCGAAACGAGCGGAAGCGTGACGAGGAAACTCAGCACAGAACCGATGAGCGCGAGCCAGCGGTCCGCGCTCGAGCTCCGAAGGGAACCCACTACCAGAACTACGATGCCGAACAGGATCGGCAGCCAGATCGCAATACTTAGAATCGGATATGTGTGCATTCAGTTTCCCTCGCCTTATTTGCCGCCGAGCGTTACAAACAGGGTCAGGAGGCCGAGCATACCAATGATCATGGCAAATGCGTAGTGATAGATATAGCCGGATTGCAGGAATCGAATAACAGTTGCAAACCAGCCGATAAACTTGGCGCTCCCGTTCACGACGCCGTCGATCACGACGACATCGCCCTCCTTCCACAGACCGCGACCGATCGCGACCGCTCCGCGAGCGAAGACGATTTCGTTGATCTTGTCGAGGTAATACGCGTTAGCCAGCAGCTTGTAGACCGGCGAGAACGTACGCGACACGACGGCCGGCAGATCTGGGCGCTTCATATAGAAGAACCACGCCACCACCACGCCCGCGAGCGCGAGCCACACCGGCAGGCCGGAGAATGCATGCGCACCCATCGCGGCCCAACCCTGGAACTCCTGACTCATGTCGGCAAGTCCCGGGTGGTTCTGGCCGATGAAGATGACGTTCTGGAACGCCACGCCCGGCGAGAAAAAGCCGCCGTAGAGCAACGGCTGGATCGCATAGGCGCCCGAAATCACCGAAGGAATCGCGAGCAGAACGAGCGGCACCCAGATCACCCACGGCGACTCGTGCGGCTCGTGCGCATGGTGGTGATCGTCGTGGTCGTGGCCGCCATGGGCCGCCGCATGGGCTGCCTGCGCGGCCTCGATGCCCATCGGCGACTCGGGATGCTTTGGACCGCGGAAGCGCTCGGCGCCATGGAACACGAGGAAATACATGCGGAACGAGTACAGCGCCGTCACGAACACGCTCGCGACCACCGCGAAGTACGCGAAGCCCGAACCTGCCAGGTGCGAGGCCTTCACCGCATCGATGATCGAATCCTTCGAATAGAAGCCCGAGAAGAACGGCGTGCCGATCAGCGCGAGCGAGCCGATGAGCGAGGTGATCCACGTGATCGGCATGTATTTGCGCAGACCACCCATGTTGCGCATGTCCTGATCGTGGTGCATGCCGATGATGACCGAACCCGCGGCGAGGAACAGCAGCGCCTTGAAGAACGCGTGCGTCATCAGGTGGAAGATCGCGACCGGATAGGCCGACACGCCGAGCGCCACGGTCATGTAGCCGAGCTGCGAGAGCGTGGAGTACGCGACCACGCGCTTGATGTCGTTCTGGACCACGCCAAGGAAGCCCATGAAGAGCGCGGTGATGGCGCCGATCACGACGATGAACGAGAGCGCCGTTTCCGAGAGTTCGAAGAGCGGCGACATGCGCGCGACCATGAAGATACCGGCCGTCACCATGGTTGCCGCGTGAATCAGCGCGGAGATCGGCGTCGGGCCTTCCATCGAGTCGGGCAGCCAGACGTGCAGCGGAAACTGCGCCGACTTGCCCATCGCGCCGATGAAGAGGCAGATACAGGCCACCGTAAGCAGGTTCCACGAGGTGCCTGGGAACGTCAGCGTGGCGAGCTCGTTACCCTTCGCGAACACGTCGCTGTAGTTCAGCGAGCCGCCATAGGCAAGCAGGAGACCGATGCCGAGCAGGAAGCCGAAGTCGCCCACGCGGTTCACGAGGAACGCCTTCAGGTTCGCGTAGATGGCGCTTTCACGCTTGAAGTAGAAGCCGATCAGCAGGTACGAGACGAGGCCCACCGCTTCCCAGCCGAAGAACAACTGCAGGAAGTTGTTGCTCATCACGAGCATCAGCATCGAGAAGGTGAAGAGCGCGATGTACGAGAAGAAGCGCTGGTAGCCGTCCTCGTCCGCCATGTAGCCGATGGTGTAGATGTGCACCATCAGCGACACGAAGGTCACGATGACCATCATGAGCGCCGTGAGCGAGTCGACGAGGAAGCCAACTTCGAACTTTAGCCCGCCAACCGACATCCATTCGTACACGGTCGCGTTGAAGCTCGCGCCGCCGAGCACGTCGAGCAGCGTGATGCACGAGAGCACGAACGCGATCGCGACGCCGAGAATGGTGACCGTATGCGCACCCGCGCGGCCCACGGTCTTGCCGAAGAGACCGGCAATCAGGGAGCCGGCAAGGGGTGCCAGCGGAATCGCCAGCAACAGGGATTCGTTGAGTGTTGTTGCCATAGCCGCCTGCCTTAGCCTTTGAGCTGATCGAGATCCTCGACGTTGATCGTGTCGAGGCTGCGGAACAGAGTCACAAGAATAGCCAGACCAATCGCGGCTTCCGCTGCCGCAACCGTTAGCACGAAGAACACGAAAATCTGTCCGTGTATATCACCCAGATAGTGCGAGAACGCGACGAAATTCGTGTTCACCGCCAACAGCATCAGCTCGATCGCCATCAGGATGATGATGACGTTGCGCCGATTCAGAAAAATGCCGACGATCGAGATCGCAAAAAGGATCGCGCCGAGGACGAGATAATGGGCCAGGGTCAACATGGTTCGCTCCTCCGCGCTTTAAGCCTTGGTACCGGCCGGGGCGTCGCCCGCGGCGGCGCCATCGGTTGCCTGCACCGTTTCCGGCACTTCCTTCTCCGGCTGCATCTTCACGAGGCGCACGCGATCCTGACGGCGCACGCTCACCTGCTTCGCGACGTCCTGGCGCTTGGAGTCCTTCGGCTCGCGCACGGTCAGCGCAATCGCCGCGACGATCGCCACGAGCAGCACGAGACCCGCCACTTCGAACGCGAAAATGTAGTCGGTATAAATGATCTTGCCGATCAGATGCGTGTTCGACACGGCCGTTGCGGCAGCGGCCGACGTATCGGGCACGGGCTGCAAGGTCGCGCCGTAACCACGCCACAGGATCAGCGCGGTCTCGACCACGATGATGCCGCCCACGATGGTCGCCACCGGAATGAAGCGCTTGAAGTCGCGGCTCAGCACGTCGACGTTGATGTCCAGCATCATCACCACGAACAGGAACAGCACCATCACCGCGCCCACGTAGACGAGCACCAGCAGGATCGCGAGGAATTCCGCCTCGAGCAGCATCCAGATCGCGGCCGCGTTGAAGAACGCCAGAACGAGGAAGAGCGCCGACGCAACGGGGTTGCGCGACGTGATCACCTTCAGCCCTGACAACGTCAGCAGCAGGGCGAAGATGTAAAACAGGACGGTCGTGAATTCCATGATTACGGGTTCATCGTTGAGGCCATCTTAAGGCGGGTTGCGCGGCGCAGGCTGGCGGCCAGACCAGGGAGCGTCGCGCCGCGGCGTTTCGGGCTGGGGAAAGGTGCCGTTTTCCGGCACAGCCCTTCCCCACAGCCGGCCCCGCCGCGGGCCGATGCAGCGTCAAACTGAATATCAACGGTACGGTGCATCCGCTGCCTTGTTTGCTGCGATCTGTGCTTCGTAGCGATCGCCAACAGCCAGCAGCATGTCCTTCGTGAAATACAGATCGCCACGCTTCTCGCCGTGATACTCGAGAATGTGCGTTTCGACGATCGAATCGACCGGGCAGCTCTCTTCACAGAACCCGCAGAAGATGCACTTGGTCAGGTCGATGTCGTAACGTGTCGTGCGGCGCGTGTTGTCCTCGCGCACCTCGGATTCGATCGTGATCGCGAGCGCGGGACACACGGCCTCGCACAGCTTGCACGCGATGCACCGCTCTTCGCCGTTCTCATAGCGGCGCAGCGCGTGCAGGCCGCGAAAGCGCGGCGAGATGGGTGTCTTTTCTTCCGGGAACTGCACGGTGAACTTGCGCTTGAAGGTATAACGGCCAGTCAGCGCGAGACCTTTGAGAATCTCGGTCAGAAAAAACGTCTTGAAGAAGTTTTGGATAGCGTTCATTGCGTCGCCCCTTATTTCCAGATGCTCAACGGCGACATGTACCAGAAGCCGACGACGATCAGCCACACCACGCAGACCGGAATGAACACTTTCCAGCCCAGACGCATGATCTGGTCATAGCGGTAGCGCGGCAAGGTCGCGCGCGCCCAGATGAACACCGAAAGGAGACAGAAGACCTTCAGCACGAGCCAGAACACGCCCGGGATGAAGTCGAGGAAACCGAACGGCGCGCTCCAGCCGCCGAGGAACAGCACCGAGGCCAGCGCCGAGATCACGATCATGTTGATGTACTCGGCGAGGAAGAACAGCGCGAACGCCATCCCCGAGTAATCGATCATGTGACCCGCGACAATTTCCGACTCCCCTTCCACCACGTCGAACGGGTGGCGGTTCGTCTCAGCCAGACCCGAGATGAAGTAGACGACGAACATCGGCAGGAGCGGCAGCCAGTTCCACGAGAGGAACGTGATGCCCCAGCTCGCGAACATGCCGCGCATCTGCCCTTCTACGATGTCCGAGAGGTTCAGGCTGCCCGAGACCATCAGCACGACGACGAGCGCGAAGCCCATCGCGATTTCGTACGACACCATCTGCGCCGCGGCGCGCATCGCGCCAAGGAACGCGTACTTCGAGTTCGAGGCCCAGCCCGCGAGAATCACGCCGTACACGCCAATCGACGAGATCGCCATCACGTAGAGCAGGCCCGCGTTGATGTTGCCGAGCACCGCACCCGCCTGGAACGGGATCACGGCCCAGACGGCGAACGCCGGCACCACCACCATGATCGGCGCGACCATGTAGATCCAGCGACTGGCCTGGGCGGGCTGGATGACTTCCTTGAGCAGCAGCTTCAGCACGTCGGCGATCGGCTGCAGGAGACCGGCGGGACCCACGCGGTTCGGGCCGAGACGCACGTGCATCCAGCCGATCAGCTTGCGCTCCCAGAGGATCAGGTACGCCACGCACAGCAGGATCACCACCGCGACGACGAGAATGCGCACCAGTGCCCACACGGTGGGCCATGCCACGCCGAGCAGCTGGCTGCCGCCTGCATTGATCGTATCGAACAAGCTCATTTAGGCCTTCTCCACCAGCAGTTCACCGAACAGGCTGCCGAGCTGCGCGCCGGCCGGCGTCGCCGCCGAAACGCGCACCACCGTCGGCGCAAGATTCGCATCGCGCGTAGCCGGCGCTGTGACCGACAGGTCGCCCTGGCGCACGCGCACCGCTTCGCCTTCCTTCAGACCGAGCTGGTCGAAAAGCGCGGCCGGCAGACCGACTGTGTTCGCCACGCGTGCGGCCGTCGTGAGCTGCAGCGACTCGGCGCGGCGCACGAGCGGGTCGGCGTGGTAGATCGGCACGTCGGAAATGCGTTCGAAACGGCCTTCGGCTGCCTTCGCCGCAGTGCCCTTCGCGACCGGTGCGCCCGCCCGGTTCGAGAGACGCTGCGCGAAATCGCCGTCTCCCAGCGCCTTGCGGCGCACTTCTTCCGACGTGTCGTATTCGAAGCCGTGCGCGCCGAGCAGCGTGCCCAGCACGCGCAGCACCTTCCATGCGGGACGCGTCTCGCCAAGCGGACGCACCACGCCGTTGAACAGCTGCACCGTGCCTTCGGCGTTCACGAACGTGCCGGCGGTCTCGGTGTACGGCGCGATCGGCAGCAGCACGTCGGCGTACTCGAGGCCCGTCTTGAACGGCGAGAGCATCACGACCATTTCGGCCTGGCCCAGCGCGGCGCGCGCCGCAGCCGGGTTCGCCGTGTCGAATTCGGGCTCGACGTTGAGCAACAGGTAGCCCTTGCGCGGCTGTTCGAACGCTTCGCGCGCGTTCAGGCCGTCGTTGCCCGGCAATGCGCCCACGAGGTAGGCGCCAACCGTGTTGCCTGCTTCGGTCAGGAAGCCGAGCGTCGCACCGGTCGTTTCGGCGATGAACTGCGCCGCGGCATGCAAGCGCGAGAAGTCCGGATGCTGGACGGCAGCATTGCCGAGCAGCACGAAGCGGCGCTCGCCGCTCGCGAGCGAGGCGGCGACCTGCTTCGCACCATCGCTCGCCTGCGTGCCCGCAAAGGCTTCCGGCAACGCGACGCCCTTCGCCTCGGCCGCCGCGGCGGCAATGCCGGCCAGTTCGTCGAGCCACGCCGAAGGCGCGGCGACGATGCGCTGCGCGCCCGGGATCAGCGAGCCGTCGGCCGTAGCCTGCAGCAGCGCGACCTGCGCGCCGCCCTTCGCGGCCTGGCGCAAGCGCGCAGCGAAGAGTGCGTGGTCGCGGCGCAGGAACGAGCCGATCACGAGCGCGGCATCGGCGTACGACAGATCGGCGATCTTCGTGCCGAGCCACGGCGCACCCGTCAGCGGCGCCGAGAAGTCGCTCTGGCGCAGGCGGAAGTCGACGTTCGGCGTGCCGATCGCGTTCGCAAGCTGCTTGAGCAGATAGAGTTCTTCCGTCGTGCTGTGCGGGCTGGCAAGCGCGGCGATCATGTTCTCGCCGTGCTCGTCGCTGATGCCGTTGATGCCCTTCACGACGTAGTCGAGCGCCGTCTGCCAGTCGGTCTCGACCCACTCGCCGCCCTGCTTGAGCATCGGGCGGGTCAGGCGGTCTTCGCTGTTCAGGCCTTCGTATGAGAAGCGATCCTTGTCCGAGATCCAGCACTCGTTGATCGCCTCGTTTTCGTACGGCAGCACGCGCATCACGCGGTTGTTCTTGACCTGGACGATGAGGTTCGCACCGGTCGAATCGTGCGGGCTCACCGACTTGCGGCGCGAGAGCTCCCACGTGCGCGCCGAGAAGCGGAACGGCTTGCTCGTGAGCGCGCCGACCGGGCACACGTCGATCATGTTGCCCGAGAGTTCCGAGTCCACCGTCTTGCCGACGAACGACGTGATTTCCGAGTGCTCGCCGCGGCCTAGCATGCCGAGCTCCATCACGCCCGCGATCTCGTCGCCAAAGCGCACGCAGCGCGTGCAGTGAATGCAGCGCGACATCTCTTCCATCGAGATGAGCGGACCCACGTTCTTGTGGAACACCACGCGCTTTTCTTCGCTGTAGCGCGAGGCCGATTTGCCGTAGCCCACGGCCAGATCCTGCAACTGGCATTCGCCGCCCTGGTCGCAGATCGGGCAGTCCAACGGGTGGTTGATGAGCAGGAACTCCATCACAGCTTGCTGGCCCTGCACGGCCTTTTCGGACGACGTGCGCACGACCATGCCCTGGGACACCGGGGTCGCGCAGGCGGGCACGGCCTTCGGCATCTTCTCGACATCGACAAGACACATCCGGCAGTTGGCCGCAATCGACAGCTTCTTGTGATAGCAGAAGTGCGGGATGTACGTGTCCACCCGCTGCGCAGCCTGGATCACCATGCTGCCCTCGGGCACCTGCACCTTCTTGCCGTCTATTTCAAGTTCAACCATGATGGTTAATCGTCCCTAACCTGTTACCGCGCTATTGCGCTTTCACGCCTGTCGCGGTCTACCCCGTTGCGTCCTGCCACGCGGCTCGCGCCCAACGTGCTGCCTGTCCTGTTCGCCGGCCTTTTACCGTCAAGCGGCCACCGTCTCCGATGCCGCGTGCGAGTCGGCATGTCCGCCGACGAGGCAACGCTTGTTGTGCACGTGATATTCGAATTCGTCCCAGTAGTGCTTGAGCATACCGCGCACGGGCATGGCCGCCGCATCGCCGAGCGCGCAGATCGTGCGGCCCATGATGTTGCCCGCCACCGAGTTCAGCAGGTCCAGGTCTTCCTGGCGGCCAAGGCCGTGCTCGATTCGATGAACCACGCGATAGAGCCAGCCCGTGCCTTCGCGGCACGGCGTGCACTGGCCGCACGACTCTTCGTAATAAAAGTACGAGAGGCGCAGCAGCGAGCGCACCATGCAGCGCGTTTCGTCCATGACGATGACCGCGCCCGAGCCGAGCATCGAGCCCTGCTTGGCGATCGAGTCATAGTCCATGTCGGTCTGCATCATGATGTCGCCCGGAATGACCGGCGCCGACGAGCCGCCCGGAATCACGGCCTTGAGCTTCTTGCCGCCGCGCATGCCGCCGGCGAGCTCCATGAGCGTCGCGAACGGGGTGCCGAGCGGGATCTCGTAGTTGCCCGGACGCTCCACGTCGCCCGAGATCGAGAAGATCTTCGTGCCGCCGTTGTTCGGCTTGCCGAGTTCCATGTACGTCTGCGGGCCGACCGTCAGCAGGAACGGCACCGCCGCGAACGTCTCGGTGTTGTTGATCGTGGTGGGCTTGCCGTACACGCCGAAGCTCGCCGGGAAAGGTGGCTTGAAGCGCGGCTGGCCCTTCTTGCCTTCGAGCGATTCCAGCAGCGCGGTTTCCTCGCCGCAGATGTACGCGCCGTAACCGTGGTGCGCGTGCAACTGGAACGAGAAGTCCGTGCCCAGAATGTTGTCGCCGAGCAAGCCCGCCTGGCGCGCTTCTTCGAGTGCAGCCTCGAAGCGGCGATACACCTCGAAGATTTCGCCGTGGATGTAGTTGTAGCCCACGGTAATGCCCATCGCGTACGCGCCGATGGCCATACCTTCGATCACGGCATGCGGGTTCCAGCGCAGGATGTCCCGATCCTTGAACGTGCCGGGCTCGCCCTCGTCCGAGTTGCAGACGAGGTACTTCTGGCCGGGGAACTGACGCGGCATGAAGCTCCACTTCAGGCCGGTCGGAAAGCCCGCGCCGCCGCGGCCGCGCAGACCGCCGGCCTTCACGTCGGCGATCACCTGCTCGGGCGGAATCTTCTCTTCGAGAATGCGGCGCAGCTGCTTGTAGCCGCCGCGCGCAACGTAGTCTTCGAGGTGCCAGTTCTCGCCGTTCAGGCCCGCGAGAATCAGCGGTTTGATGTGACGGTCGTGCAACGAAGTCATTTCGAAAGCTCCTCGAGCAACTGGTCGATCTTCTCGCGGCTCATGAAGCTGCACATGCGGTGATTGTTCACGAGCAGCACCGGTGCGTCGCCGCACGCGCCCATGCACTCACCCTCCTTGAGGGTGAACTTGCCGTCGGACGTGGTCTCGCCGAAGTCGATGCCCAGCTTCTCTTTCAGGTATTCGGCGGTAGCCTCGGCGCCGCCGTGCGGGCCGAGCTGGCACGGCAGGTTCGTGCAGAGCGTGATCTTGTGCTTGCCGACGGGCGTTGTCTCGAACATCGTGTAGAACGTGGCGACTTCCTGGACCGCGACAGGCGGCATGCCGAGGTAGTCGGCGACGAACTGCATGAGCTCGGGCGACAGCCAGCCATGCTCTTCCTGAGCAACGGCCAAAGCCGCCATGACGGCGGACTGTTTCTGATCGGCGGGGTACTTGGTCAGCGCGCGATCGATTTCTTTCAGGCCTTCAGCTGAGATCATTTTCAGACACGACTCTTTCAATTCCTACCGTTTCGATTCCCGCCAGACACAAACCTGCCGCGCGTTACATGGACCTGCTCGCTGCGACAGACGTGGCGTTCCCGGTATTTCGCCGCGCACCCTTCCCGATCGGGCGCGCCGGCCATTTGCTGCCTAGCGGTCGATTTCCCCGAACACGATGTCCTGCGTGCCGATGATCGTAACCGCGTCGGCAATCATGTGCCCGCGCGCCATTTCGTTCAGCGCGGACAGGTGGGCGTAACCCGGCGCGCGGATCTTCAGACGATACGGCTTGTTCGCACCGTCCGACACCAGGTAGATGCCGAATTCCCCCTTCGGATGCTCGACGGCGGCATAGGCCTCGCCCTCGGGCACGTGGAAACCTTCGGTGAAGAGCTTGAAGTGGTGAATCAGCTCTTCCATGTTCGACTTCATGTTCACGCGCGAAGGCGGCGCAATCTTGTGATTGTCGACCATCACGGGGCCGGGATTCTTGCGCAGCCACTCAATGCACTGTTTCGCAATGCGAGTGGACTGACGCATTTCCTCGACCCGGACGAGATAGCGGTCGTAGCAGTCGCCGTTCACGCCCACCGGAATGTCGAAATCCATCTGGTCATACACTTCGTACGGCTGCTTCTTGCGCAAATCCCATTCGATACCCGAACCGCGCAGCATCGCACCCGTCAGGCCGAGCTGCATGGCCCGCTCCGGGGTCACCACGCCGATGCCGACGAGACGCTGCTTCCAGATCCGGTTGTCGGTGAGAAGCGTTTCGTACTCGTCGACACAGCCCGGGAAGCGCGTGAAGAAGTCGTCGATGAAGTCCAGCACCGAGCCCTGGCGCGCTTCGTTCATGCGCGCGAGCGCCTTCTCGTTGTGGATCTTCGACGCTTTGTATTGCGGCATCGCGTCAGGCAGGTCGCGATAGACGCCGCCCGGACGATAGTAGGCCGCGTGCATGCGCGCGCCCGACACCGCCTCGTACACGTCCATCAGGTCTTCGCGCTCGCGAAACGCGTAGAGGAACACCGCCATCGCGCCGACGTCGAGCGCGTGCGAGCCGATCCACATGAGGTGGTTCAGCACGCGGGTAACCTCGTCGAACAGCACGCGGATGTACTTCGCGCGGATCGGCGGCTCGATGCCGAGCAGCTTTTCGATCGCAAGCACGTAACCGTGCTCGTTGACCATCATCGACACGTAGTCGAGTCGGTCCATGTACGGCACCGACTGAATGAAGGTCTTGTTTTCGGCAAGCTTTTCGGTCCCGCGATGCAGAAGGCCGATATGCGGATCGGCGCGCTGGATCACTTCCCCGTCGAGTTCGAGCACGAGGCGCAGCACACCGTGCGCTGCCGGGTGCTGCGGGCCGAAGTTGAGCGTGTAGTTCTTGATCTCTGACATGCGACCCTCTTACTGTTTCTTCAGACCGCCGTACCGATCCTCGCGGATCACGCGCGGCGTGATTTCACGCGGCTCGATCGTCACCGGCTGATAGACCACGCGCTTCTGCTCCGGGTCGTAACGCATTTCGACGTAGCCGGAGATCGGGAAGTCCTTGCGGAACGGATGGCCGATGAAGCCGTAGTCGGTGAGGATGCGGCGCAGGTCGGGATGGCCGTCGAACACGATGCCGAACAGGTCGAACGCCTCGCGCTCGTACCAGTTCGCCGAGTTCCAGATCTCGAAGACCGAGGGCACGATCGGCACCTCGTCGTCCGGCGCGAAGACGCGCAGGCGCAGGCGCCAGTTATGCGTGATCGAGAGCAGTTGCGACACGGCGGCAAAGCGCGGGCCGTCCCAGGCCCCGTCGCCGTAAGTCTGGTAGTCCACCCCGCTAACGTCGATGAGTTGCTCGAAGCGCAGCGTGGGGTTGTCGCGCAGATCCTTCGCGACATCGAGGTAGTCGCCCGCTTTCACGACCAGCGTGAGTTCGCCGAGCGCCTCGGTGAGGCTGACGATGCGCGCGCCAAGAGCCGTTTCGAGGTTCGCTTTCAGGGTCTCGAGTTTGCTTGCCATATTGTGGGAGGCACGCGGCCTTTATTGACGTGCGATGGTATTGGTGCGGCGGATCTTCGCCTGCAACTGGATCACCCCGTAGACCAGCGCTTCCGCGGTGGGCGGGCAACCCGGCACGTAGACATCGACCGGCACGATACGGTCGCAGCCGCGCACGACCGAGTACGAGTAGTGGTAGTAGCCGCCGCCGTTGGCGCACGATCCCATCGAGATCACCCAGCGCGGCTCGGCCATCTGGTCGTAGACCTTGCGCAGCGCGGGCGCCATCTTGTTGCAGAGCGTGCCGGCGACGATCATGACGTCGGACTGGCGCGGGCTGGGACGGAACACAACCCCGAAGCGGTCGAGGTCGTAACGGGCGGCGCCCGCATGCATCATCTCGACCGCGCAACACGCGAGCCCGAACGTCATCGGCCACAGCGAGCCGGTGCGCGTCCAGTTGATCAGCTTGTCAGCCGTAGTGGTGACAAACCCTTCCTTCAAGACCCCTTCGATACTCATGTGTTTTCCACTCCAGACGGACGACCAGCAGTGTGCCTGTAGAGCCGCCCTTACGCTATCCGGTGATTAACCCGTCACTCCCAGTCGAGGCCACCCTTCTTCCAGATGTAGGCGAAGCCCAGCAGGAATTCGAGCAGGAACAGCATCATCGACAGGAAGCCCGGCCAGCCGATGTCGCGCAGGGCCACACCCCACGGGAACAGGAACGCCGTTTCGAGATCGAAGATGATGAAAAGGATGGCAACCAGGTAGTAGCGTACGTCGAACTTCATACGCGCGTCTTCGAACGCTTCAAAGCCGCACTCGTAAGGCGAGTTCTTTTCGCTGTCTGGCCGGTTGGGGCCGAGGATCTTGCCGATGGTAACCAGCGCTACGCCCAGACCGAGACCTACGAGGAGGAACAACAGGACAGGGTAATAGGCAGCGAGGTTCAAGGCTATCCTCTATCGGTTGGTTCAGGGTTCCGCAGAACATGTCGCTCCGCGGGGTCACTTCACGTACTTCGCGCTGCGAACAATAAACGAACACGATGCCAGAAGCAAAAATGCCAGCCCGAGCTGAAGCAAGTGGCTGGCATTTTGTAGAATAACATTGGTGCCGACGGCGAGACTCGAACTCGCACAGCTTTCGCCACTACCCCCTCAAGATAGCGTGTCTACCAATTTCACCACGTCGGCACTACATGCAATCCGGGAGGACAATTTTGTTGAAACCCGCGAATCGCTTCAAGACTTAAATTCTAACTTGCCTTAGCGATTTGTTCAATGCACAAAAACAAGTTTTTCTAAATTTATTTCGGCACATCATTACCTGGAGCCGAGCCCGCCTTTGCCGGCGATGCTGCTGCCGGAGCGGATGCGGCAGGCGCTGCAGCAACCACACTGGCAGGCGCTACAGCAGCCGGAACCGAAGCAGCGACAGGTGCCGGAGACGCAGCACCCAACACACCAGCCGACGGCTTCGCATGATACGACCCCAAGTAGGTTAATGCAAGGGTCGAGGCGAAAAAGACCGTGGCAAGAACCGCCGTCGTACGCGAGAGGAAATTAGCGGAACCGCTCGCGCCAAACAGGCTGCCCGAGGCGCCACTACCAAATGCGGCACCCATGTCCGCGCCCTTGCCGTGCTGAAGCAGCACGAGGCCAATTACCCCGATCGCCGACAGAAGCTGAACGACGATAATCAACGTTTTCAAATACAGCATCACACTCACCTGAGTCCTGGTTGAACGCAGCCGGGTCACGGCCTGCGCATACGCGCCTCACGCGCTCATTCAAGCGCGCGGGCGCAACTTCCTAGCCCTTTAACCCGCGACATCCGCGCCCGCCGCAGCGGCCGCGCAAATCGCGAGAAAATCTTCTGCCTTCAACGAGGCGCCGCCGATCAGGCCGCCATCGATGTCGGCCTGGCGGAACAGCTCCGCCGCGTTCTCCGGCTTCACACTGCCGCCGTAGAGCAACAGCACGCCGGCCGCCTGCGCGCCCTTCGCCGCAAGCCGCGCGCGCAGAAACGCGTGCACCTGCTGCGCCTGCTCCGACGTCGCGCTCCGACCCGTGCCAATAGCCCAGACCGGCTCGTACGCCACCACGATACGCGCGGCCTCGCCGGCCGTCAGCACAGCCAGCACGGCCTCGAGCTGCGCGCCGACCACCTTCTCCGTCGCGCCCGATTCGCGCTCTTCGAGCGTTTCGCCCACGCAGACAATGGGCGTGAGCCCCGCTGCCAGCGCGCGCTGCGCCTTCGCCGCCACGAGTTCCGAGCTTTCGCCGTGATACGCGCGCCGCTCCGAGTGGCCCACGATCGCATACGTGGCCTCGAAGTCGGCAACCATACCCGCCGCGACCTCACCGGTGTACGCGCCCTGCTCGTGCGCCGATATGTCCTCCGCACCCCAGGCTACCCGGCTACCGCCAAGCAGCGCCTGAGCCTGCGCGAGATACGGGTGCGGCACGCACACGCCGACACGCACCTCCTGAGGCAGCGCCTCGGCGCCACGCGCGACACCTTCGAGCAGCGCCGCGTTGACCGCGAGGCGACCATGCATCTTCCAGTTACCGACTACCAGCTTGGCTCGTTGATTCGACATTGTTTCGGTTGCGGTTAAAAGCGGGCGCAAAACACGCAATTTTACTGCGCGAAATCGAAGCGGGTCAAACCGCCGCGTTTCGTTCGCGCCCTTTGTCACGCAGAAAGGTGGCGGAATTCAGGCCTGCGACTCTCCATCAGACTAAATCGGCCTCAATCATCCCAGGCGAGGACGATCTTGCCGATATGCTCGCTGCTCTCCATGAGCGCATGCGCTTCGGCCGCCTGCGCCGCGGGAAACACGCGGAACACCACCGGTTTGATATGGCCCTCCTCTATCAGCGGCCATACGCGCTCCTTCAGGTCGCGTGCGATCCGCGCCTTGAATTCGACCGGGCGAGCACGCAGCGTCGACCCCGTGATCGTCAGTCGCCGACGCATGATCTCGGGCAGGTTGACCTCCGCTTTCGCACCGCCCAGCGTCGCGATCAGGACGATGCGGCCACCGTCGGCCAGCGCGGTCAGCTCGCGCGGCATATAGCCGCCTCCCACCATGTCGAGGATCACGTCCACGCCGCGATCGTTCGTGAGCGCCTTCACCACGTCGACAAAATCTTCGCTGCGATAGTTGATCGCCCGTTCCGCGCCCAGTTGCTCGCAGGCGCGGCATTTGTCGTCGGAGCCCGCCGTCACGAAGACGCGATAGCCGAGCGCATGCGCCATCTGGATCGCCGCCACGCCGATACCGCTCGAACCGCCCTGCACGAGCAGCGTCTCGTTCGCGCCGCCCTCGCCCGCGCCAAGCTGGCCGCGCTGGAACACGTTCGTCCAGACCGTGAAGAAGGTTTCCGGCAGCGACGCGGCCTCGATGTCCGACAGCCCCTGCGGAACCGGCAGGCACTGGCCGAGCGGCGCCACGGCGTACTCGGCGTAGCCGCCGCCCGCGATCAGCGCGCATACGCGCTCGCCGATCTTCAGGCCGAACGGATTGTTCTTCTCGTCGATCGTCCCGCCGATGATTTCACCCGCCACCTCCAGCCCCGGCAAATCGGAGACGCCCGGCGGCGGCGCATAGGAGCCCTTGCGCTGGAACACGTCGGGCCGGTTCACGCCCGCCGCCGCGACCTTGATCAGCACTTCGCCCGACTTCGGCTCGGGCATGGGACGCTCGGTCAGCTTGAGCACGTCCGGTGCACCAAATTCGGTAATCTCGACAGCCTTCATCTCGCGTCCCCCTGAGTCTGGATGGCATTGCGCACGCGGCGCCCGCTCCATGCATGAGCAATGTCATACAGACATTCCATCATGAAAAACGGCCGGCGCGCCAAAGCGCTGCCGGCCGTTACAGGCTACCGCATTATTGCTGCGGCTCGCCTTGCGGTGCACTGCCGCCGTTGCCGCCTGCCGCTGCGTCGTTCAGCAGCGCCTTGGCCGACAGGCGCACGCGGCCCTTCTCGTCCGTCTGGATGACCTTGACCTTCACGATCTGGCCTTCCTTCAGATAGTCGTTGATGTCCTTGATGCGCTCGTTGGCGATCTCGGAGATGTGCAGCAGACCATCCTTGCCCGGCAGCAGGTTCACGATCGCGCCGAAGTCCAGCAGCTTGAGCACCGGGCCTTCGTAGATCTGACCGACTTCGATTTCGGCCGTGATGTTCTCGATGCGCTTCTTCGCTTCGGCCATGCCTTCGCTCGACGTGCTCGCGATGGTCACGACGCCGTCGTCCGAGATGTCGATCGTGGTGCCGGTTTCTTCGGTCAGCGCGCGGATCACCGAACCACCCTTGCCGATCACGTCGCGGATCTTTTCCGGGTTGATCTTGACGGTGATCATGCGCGGAGCGTACGCCGACAGCTCCGTGTTCACGCCCGACACCGCCGACGTCATCTTGCCGAGGATGTGCATGCGGCCTTCCTTCGCCTGTGCGAGCGCGACCTGCATGATTTCCTTGGTGATGCCCTGGATCTTGATGTCCATCTGGAGCGCGGTCACGCCCGCTTCCGTGCCCGCCACCTTGAAGTCCATGTCGCCGAGGTGGTCTTCGTCGCCGAGGATGTCGGTCAGCACGGCAAACTTGTTGCCTTCGAGGATCAGGCCCATCGCGATGCCCGCGACGTGCGCCTTCATCGGCACGCCGGCGTCCATCAGCGCGAGGCAGCCGCCGCACACCGATGCCATCGACGACGAACCGTTCGACTCGGTGATTTCCGAGACCACGCGGATCGAGTAGCCGAACTCCTCGGCGCTCGGCAGGCACGCGACGAGCGCGCGCTTGGCGAGACGGCCGTGGCCGATTTCACGGCGCTTCGGCGAACCCACGCGGCCCGTTTCGCCGGTCGCGAACGGGGGCATATTGTAGTGGAGCATGAAGCGGTCGCGGTACTCGCCTTCGAGCGCGTCGATGATCTGCTCGTCGCCCTTGGTGCCGAGCGTCGCGACCACGAGTGCCTGCGTCTCGCCGCGCGTGAAGAGCGCCGAGCCGTGGGTGCGCGGCAGCACGCCGGTGCGGATCTCGATGGGGCGCACGGTGCGCGTGTCGCGGCCGTCGATGCGCGGCTCGCCGTTCAGGATCTGCGAGCGGACGATCTTCGCTTCGAGGTCGAACAGGATGTTGCCGACCGAAGCCTTGTCGGCCGCAACCGTGCCGGCAGCAGCCGCTTCTTCTTCGAGCTTCTTCGAGGTTGCCGAATAGACTTCCTTCAGCTTCGTCGAACGCTGCTGCTTGTCGCGCAGTTGATACGCGGCCAGCAGTTCGTTGTAGGCGATGTCCGTGACGCGCGCGATGAGCGCCTCGTCCTTCGGCGCCGGCTGCCAGTCCCACTCGGGCTTGCCGCCGTCGCGCACGAGCTCGTGGATCGCGTCGATGGCCGTTTGCATCTGCTCGTGGCCGAACACCACGGCGCCGAGCATCACGTCTTCCGGCAACTGATCCGCTTCCGATTCCACCATCAGCACCGCGCGCTCGGTACCGGCCACGACGAGGTCGAGGCGCGATTCCTTGCTTTGCGAGCGCGTCGGGTTCAGCACGTACTCGTTGTTGACGTAGGCGACGCGCGCTGCGCCGACCGGGCCGTTGAACGGCAGGCCCGAGATCGCCAGCGCTGCCGACGCGCCGATCAGCGCGGGAATGTCAGCCGGGATTTCCGGGTTGATCGACAGGACGTGGATCACGACCTGGACTTCGTTGTAATAGCCTTCCGGGAAGAGCGGGCGCAGCGGACGGTCGATCAGGCGCGAGATCAGCGTCTCGCCTTCCGACGGACGGCCTTCGCGGCGGAAAAAGCCGCCCGGGATCTTGCCGGCCGAGTAGGTCTTTTCGATGTAGTCGACGGTCAGCGGGAAGAAGTCCTGACCCGGCTTGGCGGTCTTCGCGCCGACGACGGTCGCGAGCACGACGGTATCTTCGACGTCGACGATGACGGCACCGCTTGCCTGACGGGCGATCTCACCCGTCTCGAGGCGCACATTGTGCTGGCCCCATTTGAATTCTTTCACGACTTTATTGAACATGGTCATGGTCTAGTCACTCCTTACTCGTTGTTATGCTGCGTGGCCTGCCATGGGCAGGCGACACGGCAATACACGGACCGGTGCCGCGCAGGAAGAGGAGTGTTATGCCATTCCAGCGAATCGCGGGTAAAGCGTACGCCCGGCGCGTGACCCGCTGGAATGACACAAAGCTCTGCCCCGTGGACCGGCCCTGCTGATGCTGCTGTTTTAGCCGCTTTTTAGCGGCTTGTCCGACTCTGGTGCTGCCTGTCCTGCCGATGCGCTCCGCCTCGCGCCAGGGCGGTGCCGGGCATCACGAAGCGGACCGTTCAAAAACAAAATGCCTGCATCAGTGGAACTGACACAGGCATCTTTCTGGAAGACCTTCCGGTTACTTGCGCAGACCCAGCTTTTCGATCAGCGCGCGGTAACGATCGGCGTCCTTGCCCTTCAGGTAGTCGAGCAGCTTGCGGCGGCGGCTCACCATGCGCAGCAGGCCACGGCGGCTGTGGTGATCCTTCGCGTGCGACTTGAAGTGGCCAGTCAGTTCGTTGATACGCGACGTGAGGAGGGCCACCTGAACTTCGGGCGAACCCGTGTCACCGGTGCCGCGCGCGAATTGCGCGACGATGTCGGATTTCTTGATATCTGCTACGGACATTTGCTTTTCCTTTAAAGCTAACGGGCGGTCACGGAAGAAAGGCCGTGCCGTGGATTACATCGCCGCGGGCTGCATTCCTGCCTGCCCTTTACGGCGAAGCGCGCATTGTAGCACAGGCCGGGTTTGCCGCGAACCCGGGCATCGCCGGCGAACGCGGGCACTGCGCTCAGGGCCGGTTCATATGGCACGTCGTCGGCAGCACGGTCTGCTGTGGCGGTAATTCCCGCACCGTCCGGAAGCCGTAGCCCGAGCCTTCGTTGTCGTAGCGCACGCCCGGCGTGCCCGCTTTGTCCATTTGCATCACATAAAGGGGCTGGATCACCTGATGATCGTCGGGGCGCATCCACATCGGATGAAAGCCGCTTTCGTCGCCCATGAACCGCAGCCCTTCCAGCGCCTTCGCCACCGCGGTGGGGTCGGCCGTGCCGGCGCGGGTCATGGCCTGCGCCAGCATCTCGACCAGCATTTCCACGCGCAGCATCGGGTAATCGTCCCGCGGGGCCGGGTAGCGCGTGCGGAATGCGGCGTACCACGCGTCGGAGGCGCTGCCGCCGGCGTTCGGATGCCAGTCCGCCACCGCGATCACGCGCTTCACGCCTGCGTCGCCCAGCGCCGCCGGCGCCCCGAGACTGTTGCCGTAGAACGTATAGAACTTCGCGTCGAGCCCCTGCTCCCGCGCGGCTTTCACGAGCAGCGTGAGGTCGTCGCCCCAGTTGCCGGTGACGATGGCGTCGGCGCCCGAAGCGCGGATCTTCGCAATATAGGGCGTGAAGTCCTTGACGCGGCCGATCGGGTGGAACTCGTCGCCCACGATCGCGATGTCGGGCCGGCGCCGAATGAGCGCGGTGCGCGCGAGCGTGCTCACATCGTGGCCAAAGCTGTAATCCTGGTTCAGCAGATAGACCTTCCTGACGGAACGATCGGCGGCGATCACGTCCGCGAGCGCATCCATGCGCATGCCGGCGTGAGCGTCGAAGCGGAAATGCCAGAAGCTGCAGTTCGCGTTCGTGAGCGCGGGGTCGTCGGCGGAATAGTTGAGGAAGACTTCGCGGTTATCGGGCTCGCGCGCGTTCTGGCGCTCGACGGCCGTCACGAGCGCCGCCGCCACCGCCGAGCTGTTGCCCTGGAGGATGAAGCCGATGTGCCGGTCGGCGGCCGCGTGCAACTGGATCAGCGCCGTCGCGGCGCTGCCCTTGCTGTCGAGCACGACCAGTTCGAGCGGATGCCGGCCGTCGCGCAACGTCACGCCGCCGCGCGCGTTGACGCGCTCCACACCGAAGCGAAGATTGCGTTCGACGGCTGCGCCCGCGTCGGCGAACGGTCCCGACATGCCCTCGATCAATGCGAGCCGAATCGGCGCGCCCGCCGGATCCTGCGCCTCGGCCGCCTGAGCCCGCACCGCGCCCGTCGATGCGACGACAAGCGCAGTCCCGAACGCCATCGCAAGCGCGCTCACCCGTGCTCCCAGCCCCGCCGCCGCGCGGCCGATTCGTGCCTTCATACCCTCTTCCTCCGATGTCGCGCCCGACCCAATGCAACCCAACGCAACCCAACTCGATACCCGGCGCGGACGAAGCGCGGATCATAGGGTGCGCAGTGTCAATGCCGCAAGCCCAGGCGCCATTGCGTGTCAAAATAGGGCATTGATAACAATGGCGTTCTTCGGAACATCGCCTTTGGGAGATTCCATGCTCAACCGCTTTACCCGCGCGCTGGCAGCCGGCCTCGGAGCGCTCGCGCTCGCCGGATGCGTGCAGCCTTGGCAGCGATTCCATACGGGCGACGACGCGCAAGCCGTGATCGCCCGCTTTGGGCCGCCGAGCGAAATCTATGACCTGCCGAACGGCGGCAAGCGCCTGATGTGGCCAACCCAGCCGATGGGCGAGACGACCGTCGCCGCCGACATCGACGCGAGCGGCAAGGTCGTGAACGTGCGCCAGGTGCTGCAAAACAGCGAGTTCTATCGCGCCGAGATCGGCAAGTGGACGCGCGCCGACGTGCTCGTGAACTTCGGCCGCCCCGAAGACACGTCCTACTACCCGTTGATGAAGCGGCAGACGTGGACGTACCGGTATCTGGACGACGACATCTGGTACATGCTCTACAGCTTCTACTTCGACGACGACGGCGTTCTTCGGCTCATGCAGAAGACGCCCGATCCGCTGCACGACCCGGACGAGCGCCGCGGTTTCTTCTAATCCGCGGCGATATCTCGCCCAAAAGCAAAACCCCCGCGCTCTCATGCGCGGGGGTTTTGCTTGTGCCCCGAAGCGGTAGACGCAACGGGGTGCGCCGCCGCTTACGAACGCTGCGGATTGAGCTTGTCGCCCGAGTAGAGCTTGTTGAGCGCCGAGATATACGCCTTCGCCGAAGCGGCGACGATATCCGGATCGGTGCCCACACCGTTCACGATACGGCCAGCCTTCGACAAACGCACGGTCACTTCGCCCTGGGCCTGGGTGCCGGTGGTGATTGCGTTCACCGAATACAGCAGCAGTTCGGAGCCGCTGCCGACTTCGGTCTCGATGGCGTTGAGCGTCGCGTCGACCGGGCCGTTGCCGGCCGCCTCGCCCGTCACTTCCTTGCCGTCGGCCGAGAACACGACGCGGGCGTGCGGACGCTCGCCCGTTTCCGAGTGCTGCGCGAGCGAGAGGAACTTGTAGTGCTCCTTCTCCTGCGCCTCGGCCGACTCTTCCGTGACGATCGCGATGATGTCTTCGTCGAAGATCTCGGCTTTGCGGTCCGCCAGTTCCTTGAAGCGCGCGAACGCGTTGTTCAGTTCGGCTTCGCTGTCGAGCTGAATGCCCAGTTCCTGCAGACGCTGCTTGAATGCGTTGCGGCCCGAAAGCTTGCCGAGCACGATCTTGTTCGCGCTCCAGCCCACGTCTTCCGCGCGCATGATCTCGTAGGTGTCGCGCGCCTTGAGCACGCCGTCCTGATGAATGCCCGAGGCATGCGCGAACGCGTTCGCGCCCACCACGGCCTTGTTCGGCTGCACGACGAAACCGGTGATCTGCGAAACGAGCTTCGAGGCCGGCACGATCTGCGTGGTGTCGAGGCCGAGGTCGAGGCCGAAGTAGTCCTTGCGGGTCTTCACGGCCATGACGATTTCTTCGAGCGAGGTATTGCCGGCGCGCTCGCCGAGACCGTTGATCGTGCACTCCACCTGGCGCGCGCCGCCGATCTGCACGCCGGCCAGCGAGTTCGCGACGGCCATGCCGAGGTCGTTATGGCAGTGCACCGAGAACACGGCCTTGTCCGAGTTCGGGATGCGCTCGCGCAGCGTCTTGACGAGGTTGCCGTACAGCTCGGGAATGCCGTAGCCGACCGTATCGGCGATGTTGATCGTCGTGGCGCCTTCGTTGATGACGGCTTCGAGCACGCGGCACAGGAAGTCGAGATCCGAACGGCTGCCGTCTTCCGGCGAAAACTCCACGTCGTTGGTGAACTTGCGCGCAAAGCGCACCGCCAGCTTCGCCTGCTCGAACACCTGCTCGGGCGACATGCGCAGCTTCTTCTCCATGTGCAGCGCCGAGGTGGCGATGAACGTGTGGATGCGGAAGTGGTCGGCAGGCTTGAGCGCGTCGGCGGCGCGCTGGATGTCCTTGTCGTTGGCGCGGGCGAGCGAGCAGATCGTGCTGTCCTTGATCATGCCGGCGATCGTGTGGATCGCGTCGAAGTCGCCGTTCGAGCTGGCCGCGAAGCCCGCCTCGATCACGTCGACCTTCATGCGTTCGAGCTGCTTCGCGATGCGAATCTTCTCTTCCTTCGTCATCGACGCACCGGGCGACTGCTCGCCGTCACGCAACGTCGTATCGAAGATGATGAGCTTGTCTGCTGCCATTTCGGGTCTCCAGGGGGACTTGTTCAGTGTCTAAAACGGATTTCGGGTGTTCGCGCCACCGATGGCGACGCTGACAATGAACGAGGCTTACGGAGGGCGAGCGAGATCAGCGCGGCAGGCGCGCTAGAGCTAGCGCGCTTAGGAGCGCACCGGCTTGAAGAGAAAGAAGGGGGAACGAGATCGTTGCCATGCCGCCGACTATAGCCGGATTCGGCCGATAGTGCAATCGGATGGGCCCCGGAGCGGCCGGGAACCGTAGCGAGCGCCGGAAACGACCGGGGCCGCCGAAAGCGGCCCCGAATGCGGGCGTGCCGGGTCGCGTAAAACGCGCCCGTGCTACCGGTCGCGCGGCGAGGAACGCGCCGGATTGGCGCGACCGCGCGCGGCCTGCCAGGCCCAGAACACGTAGCCCGAGAGGCCATACAGCACGAACAGGCCGAACAGCATCAGCGGCGGATCGGACGAGACGAGCACGAACGCCACCACCACGAGCAGGATCGCCGCGAACGGTACGCGGTGCCGCACGTCGAGCGCCTTGCCACTGTAGAACGGCGCGTTCGACACCATCGTCACGCCCGCGTAGATCGTCAGCACGAACGCCACCCACGGCAGCCAGGCAAGCTTGACCGGCACGCGGTTGTCGGTGGACAGCCAGACGAAGCCGGCAATCAGCGCCGCGGCCGCCGGGCTCGGCATGCCCTGGAAGAAGCGCTTGTCGACCACGCCGATGTTCGTGTTGAAGCGCGCAAGCCGCAGCGCGGCACCGGAACAGTAGACGAAGGCCGCGAGCCAGCCCCAGCGCCCGAGGTCCTTGAGCACCCACTCGTACATCACGAGTGCGGGCGCGACGCCGAACGACACCATGTCCGAAAGGCTGTCGAACTGCTCGCCGAACGCGCTCTGCGAGTGCGTCATGCGCGCAACGCGCCCGTCCATGCCGTCGAGCACCATCGCCACGAAGATCGCGATGGCCGCCACTTCGAAGCGCACGTTCATCGCCTGCACCACCGCGAAGAAGCCGCAAAACAGCGCCGCAGTGGTGAACGCGTTGGGCAGCAGGTAGATGCCGCGCTTTTTCAGGAACTGCTGACGGGCGGCGCGGCGCGTCGCCGCAACGCCCATCGGCGGGTCCTGCAAGGACTTGTTGCGGCGGAACGGCCGCGGCAGCGGTCCGCCCGTCGCATTGCGGGGACGACGCGGTTTGAGTCCGGCCATCGCAACCCTCCTTATGCCGATTGCGTTTGCAGTTCGGCGAGGATCGTCGACGAAGCGGACACCTTCTCGCCGATCGACACACGCGGACGGCTGCCCACCGGCAAATACACGTCGACACGCGAGCCAAAGCGGATGAAGCCGTAGCGCTGGCCGCGCGAGAGCGGCTCGCCCGAACGCACGTAGCAGAGAATCCGCCGCGCGATCAGGCCCGCGATCTGCACCGAGGTGACGACGGTGCCGTCGGCCATCGTCAGCACGACAGCGTTACGCTCGTTCTCGGTCGAAGCCTTGTCGATGGCCGCATTCAGGTAGGCGCCCGGGAAGTATTCGACCTTCGCAACGGCGCCGTCGACCGGCGAGCGTTGCGAGTGCACGTTGAACACGTTCATGAACACGCTGATCTTGAGCGCCTCGCGGTTCGCGTACGGATCGTGCGCGGTCTCCACGGCGACGATACGGCCGTCGGCCGGGCACAGCACGGCGTTGGCCTGGGTCGGGATCGGGCGCGGCGGGTCGCGGAAGAACTGCACGACAAAGATGAGGATCAGCCAGAACGGCCACGCGAGGCCGAACCCTGCGACGGCATGGATCAAGAGCGCCACGACGGCCGCAATGGCGATGAACGGCCAGCCTTCGCGGGCGATGATCGGGTGAGGGTAATTCATGGTGGCTTCGGTGTTTTTTTAAAAACCGTAGGATAGCAAAAGCCGCCCAAGCTTCATCCCACCTGGGCGGCTTTTGCTGGAACTGGCGGCGGCGGCGCGGCGGCGTTGCGAAAAATTCTCCGGCCGCCTGGCCGCACGAGCAAGGTCAGATCAGTTCTTCGACTGGTCGACGAGCTTGTTCGCGGCGATCCACGGCATCATCGCGCGCAGCTTCGCACCGACCTGCTCGATCTGGTGCTCGGCCGTCAGGCGGCGGCGCGATTGCAGCGTCGGGGCGCCGGCCTTGTTTTCGATGATGAAGCTCTTCGCGTACTCGCCCGTCTGAATGTCGGTCAGCACCTGCTTCATCGCCTTCTTCGTTTCAGCCGTCACGATCTTCGGACCCGTCACGTACTCGCCATACTCGGCGTTGTTCGAGATCGAGTAGTTCATGTTCGCGATGCCGCCTTCGTAGATCAGGTCGACGATCAGCTTCAGTTCGTGCAGGCACTCGAAATACGCCATTTCCGGCGCGTAGCCCGCTTCCACCAGCGTTTCGAAGCCGGCCTTGATCAGGTCGACCGTACCGCCGCACAGCACAGCCTGCTCGCCGAACAGGTCGGTTTCGGTTTCTTCGCGGAAGTTCGTTTCGATGATGCCGGCACGGCCGCCGCCGTTCGCTGCCGCGTACGACAGGGCGATGTCACGCGCCGCGCCCGACTTGTCCTGGTGGACAGCGATCAGGTGGGGCACGCCGCCGCCTTGCGAGTAGGTGCCGCGCACCGTGTGGCCCGGCGCCTTCGGGGCGATCATGATGACGTCCAGATCCGCGCGCGGAATCACCTGGCCGTAGTGGACGTTGAAGCCGTGCGCGAAGGCGAGCGCAGCGCCATTCTTGGCGTTCGCGTGCACTTCCTTCGCGTACACGTCGGCGATCTGCTCGTCGGGCAGGAGCATCATCACGACGTCGGCGTTCTTGACGGCTTCGGCGACTTCCTTGACCGCGAGGCCGGCGTTCTCGGCCTTGCTCCACGAAGCGCCGCCCTTACGCAGGCCGACCGTCACGTTCACGCCGCTGTCCTTGAGGTTCAGCGCGTGGGCGTGGCCCTGCGAGCCGTAACCGATGATGGTGACCTGCTTGCCTTTGATGAGGGAGAGGTCGGCGTCCTTGTCGTAAAAAACTTTCATGTCTGTTCCCTGGCGAGAGTACAAAAATAAGCGAAAAAATTGAGAAATCCGGTACTGCCGTATGTGAATCCGACGAATGGCGAGGTGTCGTCACACCTTCAGGATGCGCTCCCCGCGCCCGATGCCCGAGCCGCCCGTGCGGACGGTTTCGAGAATCGCGGTGGCGTCGATCGCCTCGATGAACGCGTCGAGCTTGTCGCTCGCCCCCGTCAGCTCGATCGTGTAAGTCTTTTCGGTGACGTCGATGATGCGGCCGCGGAAGATATCCGCCATCCGCTTCATTTCCTCACGCTCCTTGCCAACCGCCCTGACCTTGATCAGCATTAGCTCGCGCTCGATGTGGGCGCCCTCGGTCAGGTCGACCACTTTCACCACCTCGATCAGGCGGTTCAGATGCTTCGTGATCTGTTCGATCACGTCGTCCGAGCCAATGGAAACGATGGTCATGCGCGACAGCGAACGGTCTTCGGTCGGCGCCACCGTCAAGGTTTCAATGTTGTAGCCGCGTGCGGAGAAGAGTCCGACCACGCGCGAAAGCGCGCCCGGCTCGTTTTCCAGCAAAACGGAAATGATGTGTCTCATGGTGTAATCCGCGATTTATCCAGTGGAGCTTGACTGCCGCCCTTCCCCGCGAACCCGCGCGCCCTTTGTGTGGACGCGCGCCGCGCGAGGTCGAAACGGCGCCGTGCAAATACCGTTACAGGTCTTCCGAACCGAGCAGCATCTCGGTGATGCCCTTGCCGGCCTGAACCATCGGCCAGACGTTTTCGGAAGGGTCGGTCTGGAAATCGAGGAACACCGTGCGGTCCTTCAGGCGCAGCGCTTCCTTGAGCGCCGGCTCCACATCAGCGGTCTTTTCGATCCGCATGCCGACGTGGCCGTACGCCTCGGCGAGCTTCACGAAGTCCGGCAGCGCATCCATGTACGAATGAGAATAGCGCTTGCTGTATTCGATCTGCTGCCACTGGCGGACCATGCCGAGGTAGCGGTTGTTCAGCGAGATGATCTTCACGGGCGTGTCGTACTGCTTGCAGGTCGACAGCTCCTGAATGCACATCTGGATCGAGCCTTCGCCCGTGATGCACAGCACGTCGTCGTCCGGGTGCGCCATCTTCACGCCCATCGCCGCCGGCAGGCCGAAGCCCATCGTGCCAAGGCCGCCGGAATTGATCCACCGGCGCGGCTGGTTGAAGCGGTAGAACTGCGCAGCCCACATCTGGTGCTGGCCCACGTCCGAACACACGAACGCGTTGCCGCCCGTGAGCTCCCACGCCTTTTCCACCACGTACTGCGGCTTGATGATCTCGCTCGAACGGTCGAACTTCAGGCAGTTCTTCTCGCGCCAGCCTTCGATGTCCTTCCACCAGTCGGCAAGCGCGACCGTATCGGGGCCGTGCTCGGCGTGCTGGAGTTGCTCGATGAGCTCCTTGAGCACTTCCTTCACGTCGCCGACGATGGGGATATCCACCTTCACGCGCTTGCTGATCGACGACGGGTCGATGTCGATGTGAATAATCTTGCGCGGGCGCGAGGCGAAGTGCGCCGGGTCGCCGATCACGCGGTCGTCGAAGCGCGCGCCGATCGCGATCAGCACGTCGCAGTGCTGCATCGCCATGTTGGCTTCGAACGTGCCGTGCATGCCGAGCATGCCGAGGAACTTGCGGTCGCTCGCGCGGTAGCCGCCCAGCCCCATCAGCGTGTTCGTGACCGGATAGCCAAGCAGGTCCGCGAACTGGTTCAGCTCGCGCGACGCATCGGCGAGGATGATGCCGCCACCGGTATAGATATACGGACGTTTGGCCGTCAGCAGCAGCGAAACCGCCTTGCGGATCTGCCCCGAGTGGCCCTTCGTGACCGGGTTGTACGAGCGCAGCGCGATGCTTTTGATCGGTTCGTACGCGCACGGCGTCTTCGACACGTCCTTCGGAATGTCGATCAGCACGGGGCCGGGACGGCCGGTGCGCGCAATGTAGAAAGCTTTCTTGACGGTGGCGGCGAGATCGCGCACGTCCTTCACGAGGAAGTTGTGCTTCACGCAAGGGCGCGTGATGCCGACCGTGTCGCACTCCTGGAAGGCGTCCTGACCAATCGCGGCGGTAGGCACCTGGCCGCTGATGACCACCATCGGGATCGAGTCCATATAGGCCGTCGCGATGCCGGTCACCGCATTGGTGACGCCGGGGCCCGAAGTCACGAGACACACGCCGACCTTGCCGGTCGAGCGGGCGTAGGCGTCGGCCGCGTGCACGGCTGCCTGTTCGTGGCGCACGAGCACGTGCTGAATCTTGTCCTGCTTGTACAGCTCGTCGTAGATGTAGAGTACCGAGCCGCCGGGATAACCCCAGATGAATTCGACCTGCTCGTCGGCGAGCGCCTTCATCAGCACGGTTCCGCCGATGGACTGGCCTTGCTGGCCATGAGGGTCAGATTCGTTTGAAACGGGGGAAACCGACGTGGAGAATTCCGCGCTGGGCATATTCATCGTTCACCTTTCGAATTTTCGGCAAAAAATTGATCGGGTGCTCTCTGCCGGGCTTGTGGCTCGGGTTCAAGCGGCGCGTCCAGTTGACAGATGAGCTTCTTGGGCCACATCCGAATTGAGACAAGTCACTTATGTTGCGAACCGTCGAAGATAGCGACTCGTGCCCCACTGGTCAAGCAATTCTTGCAGTCCATGCATGACGCAAATTCCATTATCTAACCGCAGTCTGGCCGCGCCATTACCCCGTGAGCGCGAAAATTTGCTAGCATCCGCGAGTTTTACGACATTTTTCGAACGATTACGCGTACGCTCTGGTGGCGGCGCCCTGCAACGGATGGCATCAGACAAAGAACTCGCCGATTTTCTGGCGGGCGTCGAGAGACGCGCGTTCAAGCAGACGGTCTACGCCGTGCGGGACGACGACGCCTCGCTCGATATCGTGCAGGACGCGATGATCAAGCTCGCGGAAAAATACGGAGACCGACCGGCAGCGGAACTCCCGCTGCTGTTCCAGCGCATCCTGCAAAATGCGACACATGATTATTTTCGCCGGCAAAAAGTACGCAATACTTGGGTGAGCCTGTTCTCCTCGCTCGGCAACGCCGACGACGAGGACTTCGACCCGCTCGAAATCTTCGAGGCCGAGCAGGGATCCGCGGGCGCCGAAAGCAGCGAACAGCAACTGGAACGGGAACAGGTTCTCAACCTGATCGACCAGGAGATCCAGAAATTACCGGCACGTCAACGGGAGGCGTTTCTCATGCGTTATTGGGAAGATATGGATGTCGCCGAGACTGCCGCCGCGATGGGCTGCTCCGAAGGCAGTGTGAAAACGCACTGCTCCCGGGCTACCCACACGCTGGCACAAGCGCTCAAGGCAAAAGGAATCACGCTATGAGCTCCACTCTCGAAAACAAAGAACTAGAGTTCGTGCGGGAGCTGCGCCGTGCCCTCGACGAGAGTGCCGCCGGCCTGCCCGCCTCCGCTACGGATCGCCTCGCCGCCGCCCGTCGTACCGCGCTCGCCCACAAGAAGGCCGAGCTGGTGTTCGTGCGCGTGCCGGCGCTCGCACCTGCCGGCGCCGCTGTCGGTGCTTCTGCTGGCTTTTCTACCGGCGTCGGAATACCCGGCGGTCTTGCCGCACCGCGCCGCCGGTCGCCGTTTGCGCGCCTCGTGCTCGCCTGGCCGCTCGTCGCGCTCGTGGCGGGCCTCTTCGCCATCGCGTATTTCGAAGATCAGCAGCGCACGGCCGAGCTTGCCGATATCGACGCCGCCATGCTGAGCGACGACCTGCCGCTCACTGCGTATCTCGATCACGGCTTCAACGCCTACCTGTCGCGATCGCATTAACGGGGAGACGCACGGGGTGAGCTACAAGCGCGGCCTGGCCGTAGCGATTGGATCGGTAGTCGCGGCACTCGTGTCGTATGTGGCGACCTATCCGCGCTTTCACCCCGAAGCCGCGCCTGGCGCGGCGGCCAGCACGCCGGCCAGCGGAGCCTCGGTCGACACGTCGATCGCCACGGCCTTTACGCCCCTGCCGGGCCGCAAGGATCCCCTCGCCTGGGCAAATCTTACCGATGCGCAGCACACGGCGCTCGCGCCGTTCGCTCTGGAATGGGACAAGTTCAGCGACGAGCGCCGGAAGAAGTGGCTGAGAATCGCCGCGCGTTACCCGAAGTTGACGACAGATGCACAAAAGCGACTGCATGACCGCATGACCGAATGGGTCCGCATGACCCCCGAGCAGCGGCGTGTCGCGCGCGAAAATTATCAGGTGTCGAAAGAACTGCCGGCGCAGGCGCGCCAGCGTGCCTGGAAGGACTATCAGCAGCTCTCGCCCGAGCAGAAGGCGAAGCTTGCCGCGACCGAGCGCAAGCGCCGCACGGTCGTCAGCGCACCGCCTAGCAGCACCAAGAGCGAGGTCCGCGACATCGACCGCCTCGTCGACGAACGCGATCGCCGCAACCAGCCGCACTCGCCGGCTTCCGCACCGCTGGTGCCGGGCGTGCGCCCGGGTTCGGCGCCGGGCGCCATGAACGCGCCGGCAGCCACCGCGGCAATCCCCCCGGCCGCAAGCTACGCGCCGGCCGCGCCCGCTCCCGTTTCGCCGGCCGCCGAAGCATCCGCGGTGTACAAGGGTTCGTAAGCCCCCTCCCGCTGCTTTCCCCTGGTTGCCGGAACGGGGGCGTTCGCAGGTATGCTTGAGGCATCCTGTCCTCCCCCCCTTTTCCGACTTCCGGCGCCACCGTGACCGAACCCGCCATTGCCGAGGTGCAAGCGTCCCCTTCCGCCACGAACGCCGGGACGCCCCCGTCCATCCGCCGGCGCCTTGCCGCGCTCCTGTACGAAAGCGTGCTGCTGTTCGGCGTGATCTTCATCGCCGGACTCGCGTTCAGCCTCGCCCTCGGCCAGCGCAACGGGCTCACCTATCATCACCTGATGTCGGTCTGGATCGCGATCGTCGCCGGCGTCTACTTCGTCGGCTTCTGGCACCGCGGCGGGCAAACGCTGCCGATGAAAACCTGGCGCCTGCGCGTGGTCGGCCCGCACGACGCCCCGCCATCGCTCCCACGCGCGACGCTGCGCTACCTCGCCGCCTGGCTCTGGTTCCTCCCGCCGCTCGCGCTGCATCCGCTCTTCGATCTCTCGATTCCGCGTACGCTCCTGCTCGCGGTCGTCTGGTTCGCGCTCTGGGTCGCAAGCGCGCGCTTCGGTACGAGCCGCCAATTTCTGCACGACCGTATCGCCGGCACGCGCATCGCCGCCGTGCCGCGCTAGCTCTCGCGGTTTTGCAACATTTCGCAGCACCGCAGGACTGCGTAACAAGAACATCTTGTGACTGTCACGGCACCGTCACGCCCGCATGGCGCAATGCGCGTATTGCAAACCCGCAGCGCGAGCCATGGCCCAGAACCCGACCGCGACCACGCTGTTCCGGCAGACCACCGGACCGGCCACCGACCCCGCCGCTTTTCACTCCGGCTCTGGCGGCGCCACTTTTTCCCCACCGCCGCCGCCGATCTCCACCGATACCGCCACCGGCCCCCACGACGACGACCATCCCGCCCCGCATCGCTACCGCACCATCTGGCTCTCCGATATCCACCTCGGATCGAACGGCTGCCAGGCGAACTACCTGCTCGACTTCCTGCGTCACAACGAGTCGGAATACCTGTACCTCGTCGGCGACATCATCGACGGCTGGCAGTTGAAGAAGGGCTGGTACTGGCCGCAGGCGCACAACGACGTGGTGCAGAAAGTGCTGCGCAAGGCGCGCAAGGGCACTCAGGTCGTGTACATCCCGGGCAATCACGACGAAGCGGCGCGCCAGTTCTGCAACCTCGCGTTCGGCGACATCCACGTGCGCGACGAGGCGTTTCACACGACGCTCGCCGGCAAGCGCCTGTGGGTCGTGCACGGCGATCTGTTCGACGGCGTGATCCAGCACGCCAAATGGCTCGCCTACCTCGGCGACTCGGCGTACACGGTGATCCTCGTGCTGAACCGCTGGTTCAACCGCATCCGCGCGAAACTGGGCTTCCAGTACTGGTCGCTCTCGCAGTACCTCAAGCACCAGGTGAAGAACGCCGTGAACTTCATCTCGTCGTTCGAGCGCGTGATGACGGACGAAGCGCGCCGCCGCGGCTGCGACGGCGTGGTTTGCGGCCACATCCACAAAGCCGAGATCCGCGACATCGACGGCGTGTTGTACTGCAACGACGGCGACTGGGTGGAAAGCCTCTCGGCGCTCGTCGAAACCTTCGAGGGCGAACTGCGCATCGTCTACTGGACGGTGATGCAGGCTCCCGAGGCGCAAGGCGCCTCGCGCAAGGCGCGCATCAGCGCCTGAACGCGCGCCCGGCGATCCGCGAGGAGTGCGGATCGCCTTCGTGCCCGCAGCCGGGCCAGCCTGGCCGGCCGGACAGAACAACCGCAATACGAGAGAGCCGACGACCGATGAAAGTAATGATCGTGACCGATGCATGGGAGCCGCAGGTCAACGGCGTAGTACGGACGCTCAAGAACACGACGCGCGAGCTGATCGCGCTCGGGCATCAGGTCGACCTGCTTACGCCGCTGGAATTCCGCACGATCCCGTGCCCGACCTACCCCGAGATCCGTCTTTCGCTGCTTCCGAAGCGCCATCTGCGCAAGCGCATCGACGAGTTCGGTCCCGATGCGCTGCATATCGCCACCGAAGGCCCGCTCGGCCTCGCCGCGCGCGCCTACGCGATCGAACACGACCTGCCGTACACGACCGCCTATCACACGCGCTTTCCCGAGTACGTGCAGGCCCGCTTCGGCATTCCGCTTTCGGCCACCTATCGCTTCCTGCGCTGGTTTCACAAGCCTTCGCTCGCGGTGATGGCGCCCACGCCGGTCGTGAAGGCCGACCTGGAGAAGTTCGGCTTCACGAACGTCGTGCTGTGGACGCGCGGCGTCGATCTCGACATCTTCGAGCCGATGGATTCGAAGGTGCTCAACACGGCACGCCCGATCTTTCTCTATGTGGGCCGGGTGGCCGTGGAGAAGAACGTCGAGGCGTTCCTCAAGCTCGATCTGCCGGGTTCGAAGTGGGTCTGCGGCGAGGGTCCGGCGCTCGCCGAGCTGAAGTCGCGCTATCCGCAGGCGAACTACCTCGGCGTGCTGAGTCAGCCGGAGCTGGCCAAGGTCTACGCCGCCGCCGACGTGTTCGTGTTCCCGAGCCGCACCGATACCTTCGGCCTCGTGCTGCTCGAAGCGCTTGCCTGCGGCACGCCGGTCGCCGCTTATCCGGTGACGGGCCCGATCGATGTGCTCGGCAACGGCCACGCGGGCGCGATGAACGAGGATCTGCGCGAAGCTTGCCTCGAAGCGCTCAAGATCGACCGCGCCACGGCGCGCGCATGGGCCGAGCGCTTCTCGTGGCGCGCCGCGTCCGAGCAGTTCGCGTCGCACCTCAAGCCGCGGCCGCGCACGACGATGCAGGAATCGAGCGCCACGGCCTGAAGCCGGGAGGTTCGCGATGACCCGGCCTTCGACTGCGCGCGTGCCCACCCGCGAGGGCGCGCAGGATCAGCCCACCAACACCCCCAAGGCGGTTGCCGCGGCGGATGCGTCCGGCGCAGCGACCCGGGCGGCGTGCGATACTGGTGCGACCGCTCGCACCGCCATGCCGCCACGCTCGCCTTCACCGCAGGGATCCGCCCAGCCCGCCGCCGTCGCGCTGCAGCGGCGCGCCGCGCCCGATCATCCCGACAACGCGGCCGGCGCTGCCGTGGACGAAGCGCCCCAGCCGCCGCTCTCGCACCACGACGCCGCCGAGCCCGTCGATCCGCACGAACCCCACGAACCGCTCGGCCCGGACGATCCGCTCGCGCCGCCGCCGTTCAATCCCTACAAGGGCAATCGCGGCGTGACGCGCGCCTGGCACGCGCTCAAAAACTCGATTGCAGGTTTTCGCGTGGCGATCGAGGAGGAAAGCGCGTTCCGCCAGGAACTCACGCTCGCGGCCATTCTCCTGCCGATCGGCCTCGTCATCCCGGTGGAGCCCGTGGCGCGCGTGCTGCTGCTCGGTTCGGTGATGCTCGTGCTGATCGTCGAACTCATCAATTCGAGCATCGAAAACGCCATCGACCGCATCGGCCTCGAGCGCAACGAGCTCTCGAAGCGCGCCAAGGACCTCGGCAGCGCGGCCGTCACCGTGGCGCTCGTTCTCTGCGTGATGACATGGGGGCTGATCCTCGTGCCGCTCTTCGGACCGCCGCTCGTACGCTGGCTCGCCTCGCTGTAAACCCTGCCGCGCGATGCCGGGCGCATGGGTGCCCGCGCCCCGCTCCCGTTACGATTCCTTACAGGCCGAATCGTCGGTTTATAATCGTTCGATAGTCTTGAAAAGACCAACCGTATCCGGGCTGTCCACGCAGCAGCAAACCTGCAGCAGCGCGCAAGCCCGGCACTTTCTGGGCCGGACGACATGGAAGCCAAAACTCCCCGCCGTACACGCGAACGGATACTCGAACTCTCGTTGAAACTGTTCAACGAGATCGGCGAGCCCAACGTCACCACGACGACCATCGCCGAGGAAATGGAAATCAGTCCAGGCAACCTGTACTACCACTTCCGCAACAAAGACGACATCATCAACAGCATCTTCGGCCAGTTCGAGCAGGAGATCGAAAAGCGGCTGCGCTTTCCCGACGACCATCGGGCAACCATCGACGAGATGTGGGCCTATCTGCAGTACATGGTCGATTTCACGTGGCGCTACCGCTTCCTCTACCGCGACCTGAACGATCTGCTCGCGCGCAACCGCACGCTGGAGATGCACTTCAAGCAGATCATCAGCCACAAGGTGCACTTCGCGAAGCAGTTCTGCGAGCAGCTCGTGGCGGACGGCGAAATGGTGGCCACGCCCGCCGAGATCGACGTGACGGCGACCAACATCGGCGTGATCGCCACCTACTGGCTCTCCTACCAGTTCGTGATGAACCCGCGCAAGTACAACGATCAGGAAGCGATTCGCGACGAGCTCCACCAGGTGAGCGTGCAGATCGTTTCGCTGATGGCGCCCTACCTGCGCGGACGCGCGCGCCAGCTTTTCGACGACCTCGTCTCGGGCAAGCTGGAAAAGCGCGAGTTCTACGACTACCTGCCGCCGCGCGACGGCGCGGCGCGTGACAACAAGGACGTGCGCGAATGAAAGCGGTCTGTGTGTATTGCGGCTCCTCGCACGGAGTCAGTCCCGTCTACACCGAAGCGGCCCGCGCTTTCGGCCGGGCACTCGTTGCGGCGGACCTCGGCCTCGTCTACGGCGGCGGCAAGGTGGGCCTGATGGGCGTAATCGCCGACACCGTGATGGCCGAAGGCGGCCGCGCGATCGGCGTGATTCCCGAACTGCTCGTGAACAAGGAAGTGGGCCACGAGGGACTCTCGGAGCTGCACGTCGTGCCCGACATGCATCATCGCAAGAAGATGATGGCCGATCTCTCCGATGCGTTCGTCGCCATGCCCGGCGGCGCGGGCACGCTCGAAGAGCTGTTCGAGGTCTACACGTGGGCGCAGCTCGGCTATCACCACAAGCCCGTCGCGGTGCTCAACATCGACGGCTTCTACGACCCGCTCATCGCGCTGCTCCGGCATACGGTACGCGAGGGCTTCATGCGCCAGACCTACTTCGATCTGCTGCAGGTCGACAGCGAGCCCGCCGCGCTCATCGAGAAGCTGGAACGCTACCGCGCGCCCGCGCAGGACAAGTGGTCCGATATGCGCGAGAAGGTCTAGCCCGACCGGATTCAATCCCAACCCTTCACACGATGGGGACACACCGATGAGCAAGGTCGTCCTGATCACCGGCGCGAGCCGCGGCATTGGCCGCGCGACCGCCCGGCTCCTGGGCGCGCGCGGCTGGACCGTGGGCGTCAATTATCAGCATAACGAACCGGCCGCCGAGGAAACGGCAGCCGAAGTCGGGCGCGCGGGCGGTCACGCACGCGTGCTGCACGGCGACGTGTCGAACGAAGCGGACGTGATCGCGATGTTCGAGACGCTCGAACGCGCCTATGGGCGCATCGACGCACTCGTCAACAATGCGGGCATCGTCGCGCCGTCCACGCCGCTCGCCGACATGAGCGCCGAACGCATGAAGCGCGTGTTCGACGTGAACGTCTACGGCGCGTTCCTGTGCGCACGCGAAGCGGCACGGCGCATGTCGAAGGATCGCGGCGGCGACGGCGGTGTCATCGTGAACCTGTCGTCGGCGGCGTCCCGGCTCGGCTCGCCCGGCGAGTACGTCGACTACGCCGCCTCCAAAGGCGCCATCGACACGATGACGATCGGTCTGGCCAAGGAACTCGGCCCGCAAGGCATACGCGTGAACGCGGTGCGTCCCGGCCTCATCGACACCGAGATCCACGCGAGCGGCGGACGCCCCGAGCGCGCGGCCGTGCTCGGCGCGCAGACGCCGCTCGGACGTCCCGGCAGCGCCGACGAAGTGGCCGAAACGATCGTGTGGCTGCTGAGCGATGCCGCCTCGTACGTGAGCGGCGCGCTTATCGATGTGAGCGGCGGGCGCTGAATCAGTACGCTTCCCCGCTCGCCCCACGCTAGAACGACGAGCCCGGCTCGCTCAGGAAAGCCCGTTCGGCTTCGCTCGACGCGCGCCCCAGTTGCGCGTTACGGTGCGGAAAGCGTCCGAAGCGCTCGATAACGCTTGCGTGGCGCACGGCGTAGTCGTAGTAGCTCTCGCCGTGAGGCTCGTGCCGCGGTTCGCCGCGCAGTTCACCGCGCAGTTCACCGAAGAGGCGCAGCGACTCGCGCTGCGCCTCCATCGATTCGGCATGCTCGAACGGCAGATACGCGAACACGCGGTGATAGAGCGTAGGGAGCCTGCGGTCTTCTCCGCTTGCCACGAGGCGCTGGGCCATGCCAAGGGCACGGCCGTCGGCGGCGAACGCGCGCGGCGTACCGCGATGGCAGTTGCGCGAGAACTGGTCGAGCACGATCACGAGCGCGAGCGTGCCTTCAGGCGTCGCGGCCCACGCGTCGAGTTCGCCCGCGCATGCCGCATTCAGCAAAGCACCGAAGCGCTCGCGCAGCCGCGCATCGAACGCTTCGTCCTTCCGAAACCACATCTTGCGCGCCGTGCCGTATTCGGCCGACCCCGGCGCGCCGAACCAGAAGTCCAGCACGTCCCGCACATCGGGCAAGGCCTCGCCTTGCGTCATGCGAGTTCCAGCACGAGGCGCCGCGTGCGTGCGCTCTTCTTCTCGAGCTTCGCCACGCGCAGCGCGCCGATCTCGCTCGTGTTGCGGACGTGCGTGCCGCCGCAGGGCTGCAGATCCACGCTCTCGATACGCAGCAGCCGCACGCGGCCGAGGCCCATCGGCGGCTTCACGCTCATCGTGCGCACGAGTTCGGGGCGCGCCGCCATTTCCTCGTCGGTGATCCACTCCGTCGCGACCGGGTGCGCGCCCGCCACCAGCTCCGCCAGCCGCGCCTCCACCATCTCGCGCTCGATCGGCTCGATCGTCGCGAAATCGAGCCGCGCATAGTCGGTTGTGATGCTGCAGCCGTCCACGGAATACGGCAGCACCGCGCACATCAGGTGGCTCGCCGTATGCAGCCGCATGTGACGGTGACGGCGTGCCCAGTCGATTTCGGCACGCACTGTCTCGCCTGCGCCAAGACGCGCAAGCAACGCCTCCTGGCCGGGGGCGGGCACGTGCAGAGCGTCGTCCGGGGTGGCGCCCTCGAACTTCGCCTTGCGCGTGTCGGCAATCTCGATGCGCGTGCCGTCGCCGAGCACGAGCGCTCCGGTATCGCCGGCCTGGCCGCCGCCGAGCGGATAAAACACGGTCCGGTCCAGACGCACGCCGTCCTCGCCTACGGCGACGATCGTGGCGTCGCAGTGCGTCAGATAGGCATCTTCGCGAAACAATGCGCGGGTAGTCATGCTTCGAGTCTCCTGTCGACCGCACTTGGCGCTTTAGCGCTTAGTGCGGTCCCATGCAAAGCTGTCGACCGCACCTGGCGCTTTAGCCCTTAGCGCGGTCCCATGCAAAGCGGTTTATCGTGCCAGCGCCACATTATGAGCCGCACGCGGGGCGTGCCGAAATGCAGTTACCGCGTGCCCTGCCGGACTGTACCGGCGGGTGAACCGGGCCAATCGCGCCAGAACGGCCCTGGCGCATCACCTCAACCCGGACGGTTACGCATCCAGTCGGCGGTATCGAAAAACGAATGCAGCAGGCGTTCGCGCAGCGGCTCGGGCAAACCGACGTCCTCCATCGCCCAGGCCATGCAGCGCAGCCACTGGTCGCGCTCCGACGAGGCGATCGCGAACGGCAGATGCCGCGCGCGCAAACGCGGATGGCCAAAACGCTCGATGTAGTGATCGGGGCCGCCAAGCCAGCCGCACAGGAACCAGAACAGCTTGTCGCGCGAACCGTCGAGCGTCGGCGGATGCAAGGCGCGAATGCCTGCGAAGTCAGCTTCGAGGTCCATCAGGTCATAGAAGCGGTCGACGAGCTCGCGCACGCGCGCCTCGCCGCCGACGAGTTCGAAGGCCGCGGGTTGCTGCGGCGCTTCGTCGGCTGGATCGGTCATACGGAAAATCGATGCAAAAACGTTGAGAATGGGCCCGACGCAGAGACGCTCAAGCCGAAACGACGATTTTCGCATAGCGGCACGTCGGCGGCTGCGCGCCGCGCTGACGCGGGTCCGCCGCTTATGTGCGCCGCGCCAGCACGCGCCTGTCGTCGTCGATCGTCAGCGCGACGGCCTCGCCCTCGCGCATCGGCCCGTCGAGCCGCGCGATCACGACCGGGCCCACCATCGTGCGCACGCTGGCCAAATGGACATCGCCCGCGCCTTGCGTGCCTACGCGATGCCGCACCACCGTGCATTCCTCTATTGTGCCCAGCGAAGCGGGTTCGCTCGCCCAGTCGGCCGCGCCGCAACGCGGGCAGCGGTAGCGCGCCGGGAACGGCGCCTCGCCGCAAGCTCGGCAGCGAAAAATCGTCAGGGTCGTTTCGTTCATGCCGTTTGCCCCTCCAGCACCACCGCATTCGCGCACATGCCGTATCGATACTGCACCATGCCGTAGCCGCTTACCAGCGCGCGCCGGGCATTGCCGACCTGACGCGCGCCCGCTTCGCCCTGCAGTTGCGCGATGGCCTCGACGAGGCCATGCATGCCGCCCGCCGCCCCCGCCTGCCCCGCCGAAAGCTGACCACCCGACGTGTTGACCGGCAACGCCCGCGAGGCGATGCGGGCGATCAACGCGCGCAGGTCTCCGTCGGGCGCGAAACCGAGATCGGCTAGCTGGATCAGCGACATCACGGGATAGTCGTCGTACACCGAGATCACGTCGATATCGGCAGGGCCCACACCCGCCTGCGACCAGAGCGCGGGAGCGAGCGTGGCGAGTCCCGTTTGCAGGCCGTCGCCCGCCTGGTGATCGGGGTTATAGCAGCACTGCAGCGCGCGCACCCGTACCGGCGCGCTTTGCGCACCGGCCGTAATACGGTCGGAGCGCGCCACCACGATCGCATTCGCACCGCACACCACCGGCACGCAATCGAAACGCCCCAACGGATCGGCCACGCGCGGGGCGACCAGGTAATCGTCGAGCGTCAGCGGCGTTCGATATACGGCTCCGGGATTCATGGACGCCCATTCGCGCTGCGCCACGCACAGCGCACCGTAATCGCGCGCGTCGAGACCGTGCCGCCGGGCATGCCGCTTCGTTAGCATGGCGAACAAACTGTTCGGGCCGCCGTTTTCGAGCGGACGCAGGTAGCGGCGCGTGGTGAGGTTGTAGTGCTCCACGAGCTGCCTGAAATCGGCGGCCTCGAAACGGTCCCCACTCAGCAGCACAATGACCTCGGCATCCTCATTCTGTATCGCGCGGACCGCGTGATGCAGCATGTTGATCGCGCTCGCGCCGCCGTGGCAGTCGTCCATGCACCAGCGGGGGCTCAGGCCAAGCCGCCAGGCCATGTCGATGGCGTGATCGGGTGCGAGCGTGAACGACGCCACGCCGAGGCCGTCCACGTCGCGTGCCGAAAAGCCCGATTGCGCGAGAGCCGCGTCGAACGCCTGGGCCAGCAGGTCGCCCGTGATGAGATCCGGCGCCTGCCGGCGGTACGGCACTTCGACGCCACACACAATGGCCGCGCCTTCGAAATCGCGCTGCATGCTGCCTCCTTGCTTGACAGTCGATGGCTTTTATTATCCAATAAAACACATGAAATTTCATATTTTCGAATCTAAAGGGTTTACGCGTAGAACGCCAGATCGCCCGTAAGCCCCGCAGACCGGATCATGCATCCTCCGCCTGACAGGCGGACAGGAGACGCCCCATGACATCCCGCCAACCGGCTGTCACGCAAGGAGCCGAACGATGAGCACCGCAACCGTCGCCGATGCTTTCGAGGTCGTGGTCGAAGCGGTGCAGCCGCTTACGCCGCACGTCACCGCCTTCCGGCTGCGCGCCGCCGATGGTCATGCGCTGCCGGGCTACACGGCCGGCGCCCATGTGCGCGTGGAGGTCCATCCGCAGGGCCAGACCGACTGGCGGGCGTACTCGCTCGTGGACTTCGCGGGCAACGCCGCCGCGGAACATACCCCCGATCACTACCTGATCGCGGTGCGCCGCGAAGACACCGGTGCCGGCGGATCGCGGTGGATGCACGACGAAGCCCAAGCCGGCCGCACGCTGCGGATCACGTCGCCCGCCAATGGGTTCTCGCTCGGCGCCCGCGACGATGCCGTCCTGATCGCGGGGGGCATCGGCATTACGCCGATTGCCTCGATGGCCGCGGCCCTCGCCGCACGCGGACATCGTTTCGCACTGCATTACACCGGCCGCTCGATCACGCAGCTCGCCTTCGTCGACGAAATACGCGCCATCGCGGGTGACAGTCTGCATCTCTACGGTGACGACGCCGTACTCGCGGCGGATCGCTTCGATCTCGCCCGCCTCATCGACACCCTCGCGCCCACCCAGCCGCTCTACCTCTGCGGCCCGCAAGGCCTGATCGACGCCGCCATCGCGCTCGCCACGGCACGCGGGTGGCCGCGCGAGTCGATCCGTTCCGAACTGTTCGCAACCGTCGCGCCGCAAACCGGCGACACCGCCTTCGAAGTCGAGCTGCGCCAGTCAGGTGTGACGCTGCACGTCGCGCCCTCGCAAACGATCCTCGATGCAATGCTCGCCCACGGCCTCGATCCGCTCTACGACTGCAAGCGCGGCGAATGCGGCGTGTGTCAGGTGAGTGTAATCGAGGGCTCGGTCGATCATCGGGACTACTGTCTGAGCGAAAGCGAAAAGCGCGCGGGCAAGCTGATGCACCCTTGCGTGTCGCGCGCGTGCGGCACGCGGCTCGTTCTCGACGCGTAACGACGCACGCTTTCGCCATCCCTGTTGCCATCTACTGCCCTTTCCACGCCCAGGAGCTCTCCATGCCCCGCTACCGCGAAGACGACGGCGCCCTCGCCGCGCTCGTCGAGCCGGATCAGGTCCATCGCGACGTCTATCTCGACCAGGAAGTATTCGATCTGGAAATGGAGCGCCTGTGGCGCCGCACGTGGGTCTACGCGGGCCACGCGAGTCAGGTGCCGGCGCCCGGGGACTACCTCACCGTCGACATCGCGGGCGAGCCGCTCGTGATGGTCCGCCAGGGCGACGGCAGCCTGCGCGTGCTGAAGAATCGTTGCGCGCACAAGGGAGCCAGGCTCGTCAGCGCACCGCACGGCAACACCGGCAAATTCTTTCGCTGTCCGTATCACGCCTGGACGTACAAGACCGATGGCAAACCGCTCGCGATTCCTCTGAAAAACGGCTACGAAGGCACCCGCCTCGCCGATTGCCCCTCGGGCCAGGGGCTGCATGCGGTCGCCAACGTCGAGACCTGGCGCGGCTTCGTGTTCGTGCGTCTCGCCGATGAAGGGCCGTCGTTTGCCGAATACTTCGGCGACTCGCTTTCGTCCATCGACAACATGGCCGACCGTTCGCCCGAAGGCGAACTCGAAATCGCGGGCGGCTGCCTGCGCTACCTGCACAACTGCAACTGGAAGATGTTCGTCGAAAACCTGAACGACACGATGCACCCGATGGTGGCGCACGAGTCCTCGGCGGGTACGGCGAAGAAGCTATGGGACGGCAAGCCCGCCGACGAACCGAAGCCAATGGCGATCGAGCAGTTCGTGCCGTTCGTCTCCGACTACGCGTTCTTCGACGGCATGGGTATGCGCGTGTTCGAGAACGGCCACAGCTACACGGGCGTGAATTTCTCGATCCATTCGAGCTACTCGGCATTGCCCGACTACGAGCAAAAACTTGTCGAGGCATGGGGCGAGGAAAAGGCGAAGTCCGTGCTCGGCACCGCACGCCACAACACCGTCTATTACCCGAGCCTCACGATCAAAGGCGCCATCCAGGCGATCCGCGTGGTGCGCCCGATCGCGCCCGACAAGACGCTGATCGAATCGTGGACGTTCCGCCTCAAGGGCGCACCCGACGCGCTTCTGCAACGCACGCTCACCTACTCGCGCCTCATCAATTCGCCGATGTCGGTCGTGGGCCACGACGATCTGCACGTCTATCGCGCGATCCAGGAAGGCTTGCGGGCAAGCGGCAACGACTGGGTGAGCCTGCATCGCGACTATCGCGCGGACGAAGCCGAGGCGAAGGATCAAACCGTCAACGGCACGAGCGAGATCTCGATGCGCAACCAGTTCCGCGCGTGGGCACGCTACATGGTGCCCGAGCGCGCCCAATGATCCCGAGGACGCACGCGATGACGACATCCCCCGCCCGGCGCGACGCGCTGATCGATTTCATCTACCACGAGGCGCGCCTGCTCGACGAAAAGCACTTCGACGCCTGGTACGAACTCTTCGCCGCCGACGGTCTCTACTGGATCCCGCTCGCGCCGAACCAGCCGGACGGCCTGAACCACGCCTCGCTGATGTACGAGGATCGCTTGTTGCTGAAGCTGCGCGTGGAGCGTCTGAAAGCGCCGCGCGCGTTCTCGCAGCAGCCCGAAAGCCGTTGCCAGCATGTGCTGCAGCGTCCCGAAGTGGAAGCCGCGGACGCCGCCGGCTTTCGTCTGCGCACGCCGTTCATCTACGCCGAAGCGCGCGGCGACGAGCAACTGGTCTTCACGGGCGTCGCGCGCCATCACCTGATCGACGAAGGCGGCACGCTGCGCATTCGCGAGAAGCGTATCGACCTGCTCAACTGCGACGCGGCGCTGCCGTCCGTGCAGCTTTTCATGTGAGGACCCAGCAACGTGTCTGCCGATCGAATCCAACACGAAGCGCTGCCCTTCCCGTCCGTCTACGCCGCGTTTGCGGCCAGCGCGAGACGCTATCCCGAGCACGACTTCCTCGTCGTGCTGCCCGAGACCGCGCAGGTCTACGGCATCGAGTCTGGCGCGCTGCGCTATGGCGAAGCGCTCGAACGCGTGGACGCGCTCGCCGGGCGCTATCGCGCCGCGGGCTTCGGCCCCGGCCATCGCGCCGGCCTGATGCTCGAGAATCGCCCTGCCTTCTTCACGCACTGGCTCGCGCTCAATGCGCTCGGCGTTTCCGTGGTGCCGCTTTCCACCGAACTGCGTGCCGCCGAGCTCGAATACATCACCGGTCACAGCGAACTGGACCTTGCAATCGCGCCCGCCGCGCGTCATGCGGACCTGCGCGCGGCCGCGGCGGCTGCGCGCCGCGCCGTCGTGCTATGCGAAGCGGACACCCACGCGATCCCGCACACCACCACGCCCGCGCGTAGCGGCGTGCCGGACACGGGCACCGAATGCGCGCTGCTCTATACCTCTGGCACAACAGGCCGTCCGAAGGCATGCGTGCTGCCCAATGAATACTTCCTGCTCGCGGGCGTCTGGTACAACCGCATCGGCGGTCTGTGCACGCTGCGGCCGGGAGCCGAGCGCCTCATCACGCCGCTGCCGATGACGCACATGAACGCCATGGCCTACTCGACGATGGCGATGATATTCGCGGGCGGCGCGATCGTCGCACTTGACCGCTTTCATCCGCGCACGTGGTGGGACAGCGTACGCGCCTCGCGCGCGACCCTCATGCATTACCTCGGCGTCATGCCGGCCATGCTGCTGGGTGCGCCTGAGCATGCCGACGACCACCGCCACGAAGTGCGCTTCGGCTTCGGCGCGGGCGTGGACAAGACCCTGCATGCGCCGTTCGAAGCGCGCTTCGGCATTCCCTTGCTCGAAGCCTGGGCCATGACCGAGACCGGCGCGGGCGCCGTCGTGATCGCCAACCGCGAGCCGCGCCATGTCGGCCAGTCGTGCTTCGGCAAGCCCGAGGCGGCGCTGGACGTGCGCATCGTCGGCGATGACGGCACGCCGGTCGCGCCTGGCACGCCCGGCGAGCTCTGGGTGCGCGCGAGCGGCCCCGAACCGCGTCGCGGCTTCTTTCTCGAATATCTCAAGGATGCCGAAGCAACGGCGTCGGCATGGGAGGCCGGCTGGTTCCATACGGGGGACATCGTGCGCCAGGATATCGACGGACATCTGTATTTCGTCGACCGCAAGAAGAACGTGATTCGCCGTAGCGGCGAGAACATCTCCGCCGTCGAGGTGGAGAGCGTGCTGCGCCGGCATCCCCTGGTCGCGGATGTGGCGGTTGCCGCCACGCCCGACCCGGTGCGCGGCGACGAGGTCCTCGCGTGCGTGATGACGCGCGAGCCGCTCGCGGCAGACGCGCTCGACGAGACGGCCGCCGCGCTCACGCAGTTGTGCCTCGCACAGCTTGCCTATTTCAAGGCGCCGGGCTACGTGGCATTCGTGGAGGCCCTGCCGCTCACCGGCACGCAGAAAGTGCAGCGCGCGGCGCTCAAGGAACTCGCGAGCACGCTGCCCGGCACGCCGCGCTGCATCGACACCCGCTCGATGAAACGGCGCCAGGACTGACACCTCGCCCATGAACACCACAGGAATCGCCATGAATCGCGCAGCCATCGTCACCGGCGGCAACGCCGGCATCGGCCGGGCCATCGTCGAGCATCTGCTCGAAGCCGGCTACGAAGTCGTTTCGCTCGACCGGCGCGGCGGCGCGCCGGGACACCCGAAACTGCATGCCATCGAAGTCGATCTGTGCGACGCGGCGGCCACGCGCGCCGTCGCCGCCGAAGTCGCAGCGCGCCACGCGCCCACGACGCTGATCCACAACGCCGGCGTGATTCGCCCTGCGCTGTTGCCCGACGTCGCGCACGACGACCTCATCGCGCTCACGAACCTGCATCTGGCCGCGCCCGTTACGCTCGCCCAGGCCATGCTGCCCGCGATGCAGGCGGAGCACTTTGGACGGCTCGTGCTGATCTCGTCGCGCGCCGCGCTCGGACTCGCCACGCGCACCGCCTACTCGGCGACGAAGGCAGGCATGCTCGGCCTCGTACGCACCTGGGCGCTCGAACTCGGACCGCTCGGCATCACCGCGAACGCGATCGCACCCGGCCCGGTGGAAACCGGCATGTTCCACGAGATCGTGCCCGCGAACAGCGAAAAGGCCGCGCACATGGCGGCAAGCATTCCCGTGCGGCGGCTCGGCCGGCCCGACGACATTGCGCGCGCGGCCATGTTCTTCGCCGCCCCGGAAAACGGCTTCGTTACGGGGCAAACGCTCTACGTGTGCGGCGGCACGAGCACGGGGAGCCTCGCACTCTGAACGCGGCCCGCGTGCATCGGTTGTGCCAGCGCTATTTCGTATGCTGCTCGATCAGTTGCCGCAGCACGCCGACGAACAGCTTCGCGACCTCGGGCGGAAACGGCAACAGCACCGAGGCCTCGTGCTCCAGCGCGAGCGCGACCAGCTCCGCCGCGAGCTTGCCGCCGTGCGGCGTGAGGGCGACGAGCGTGCGCCGGCGGCTGGCCGGATCCTCCTGGCGTACGACGAGCCCGCCCGCCTCCATGCGATCGATCAGCTTGCTGACGGTCGGCTGCTTCGCGAGGATCAGGCGCCCCAGGTCGCCCATCGGCAGCGGGCCGTCCGAGAGGCACGCGAGCACGCGCCATTGCAGCGCCGGAATCTTCTTGCGCGCGAGCGTCGCGTGAAATTCGTCGGAGATGAGGCTGCTCGCGCGCGCGAGCAGCGCGGCAAGATAGGTATCGAGAAAGCGCAGCCCGGCGGCCGGGCCTGATGCCTCGGGCGCCTCGGTCGGTGCCGTAGCCGTCTTCGTGCGGCGCGGCTTGATCGTGTCGGTGGTCATGGTCTTCTGGACGAGAAGTGCCCCGGCATCATAAAGGCAAACGACGAGAAAAACGACGGCAACGGCAGCGAGGGACGCGCGCGCAGACTAAACGCGCACGGCAATCGAGCCGCTCACGCGTCGCGCAGCGACTGCAGCGCGGGCCGCGCGAGCACGTGGCGCAAGCTGATCCATCCGCCCACGCCCGCACAGGCCACGCCTGCCGCGATGCCGGCCGGCACGAGCCAAGGATCGAACGGCAGGTAGAACTGGAACACGCGCGTCGCGAGCTGGGCGCCCACGATCTGGGCGCCGATGGCCGCCATGAGGCCCGCCAGCGCGCCTACCGCGACGAATTCCGCCACCTGCACCGCGCGCACCTGCTGGTGCGACGCGCCCAATGCGCGCAGCAGCGCCGACTCGCGCATGCGCTCGTCGCGCGTGCCGGCCAGCGCGGCATACAGCACCAGCACGCCCGCCGCGAGCGTAAAGAGAAAGAGGAACTGCACGGCGCCGATCACCTGTTCGAGCATGCGCTGAATCTGCGCGAGGATCGGAGCGATGTCGATAGCCGTGACGTTCGGATACTGCGCCACGAGCGAGTCCACGACGCTACGCCGCGTATCCGGCAGATGGAAGCTCGTGATGTAGGTGGCCGGAAAGTCGCGCAGCAGCGCGGGCGGCATCAGCACGAAAAAGTTGACCTTGAACGAACCCCAGTCGAGCTTGCGCACGCTCGTGACGGGCGCCGTCACTTCGAGCCCGGTCACGTCGAACTTGAGCACGTCGCCCGGCTTCACGTCCAGCAGCTTCGCGAGTCCCGCCTCGATCGAAAGCTGCGGCGCGCTCGTTTCGCCATACCAGTTGCCGGCGGTGATGCGATTGTCGTCGGGCAGGTGGGTCGTGTACGAGAGGTTGAACTCGCGGTCCACGAGCCGCTTCGCATCCTCGCTCTTGTAGTGCTCGGGATCCACAGGCTTGCCGTTGATCGAGATGAGTCGGCCGCGCACCATCGGCTCGAGCGCGGCATCCGCGAAGCCGTGCGCGCCCAGCCAGGCCACCACGGCGTCGTGCTGGTCGGGCTGGATGTCGATGAGGAATTCGTTCGGTGCATCGGGCGGGGTCGATTTGCGCCAGCCGTCGATCAGGTCGTTGCGTGTCATCGCAATCAGCAGGAGACACATGAGGCCGACGGCGAGCGCCGTGATTTGCAGCGCGCTCGCACCGGGGCGCCGCTCGAGTGAAGCCAGCGCATACCGCCAGCCCACGCCGGCGCGCACCTGGCCGCCCAGGCGCTCGCTGCGCGCAAGGCGCGCCGCGCACCAGAGCGCGAGTCGCGCGACACCCGCGAAGACGACTAGTCCGATTGCGAAACCGCCCGCCACGATACCGCCGAGCTTGAGTTCGCCAGCGGCAATCACGAGGAGTCCTGCGAAGAGCACGATACCCACGCCATAGGCGGCCCACGCGGTGCGCCCCGCCTCGCCCCACTCGCGGCGCAGCACGCGCACGGGCGGCACGCGGGTGAGCGGCAACAGCGGCGGCAACGCAAAGCCGAGCAGCAGTACGAGCCCGGCCGCAACGCCTTCCAGCGCGGGCAGCGGGCCCGGATATGGCAACTGGACGCTGATCAGATTGCCGAGCCAGACGAGCAATGCGTAGTGGCCCGCATAGCCCAGCACGACGCCGACTGCGCCGCCCAGGAGGCCAAGTCCGAGAAATTCGAGGACGAAGAGCGCGCGCAGCGTACGCTGGCTCGCGCCGAGGCACCGCATGGCGGCGCAACTGTCGAGATGGCGCCGCGTATAGCGGTGCGCCGCCATCGCGATGGCCACGGCGGCAAGCAGCGCCGTAAGGAGCGAGACGAGCGTGAGGAAGTGGCGCGCGCGCTCGAGCGTCTCGCGCACCTGCGGCTGGCCGTCGTGCAGCGATTCGAGGCCCACGCCGCGCATCTTGCCGCCGTCCACGCGGGCATGCGCCCACTCGGCGAACTGTGCGACAGCAGGATCGGCACCCGCGACGAGCAAGCGGTACACGACACGGCTGCCATAGGTGACGAGGCCCGTGGAGGCCAGCTCGTCGGCCCGCATCATGAGACGCGGCGAGAAGTTGACGAACGAGAAGCCGCGATCCAGTTCGCGCGTGATGACCGCGCCCACGATGAAGTTGCGGTTGCCCACCTTCACAGTGCTGCCGATATGCAGCTTGAGCGCGTCGAGCAGTTCGTCGTCCACCCAGACCGTGCCGGGCGGCGGAATGCCCTGGGCCTCGCGATCGGGGGCACCGGGAACGGTTTCGCCGGTCCCGATCCGCAGCGCGCCGCGCAGCGGATACTCCGGCGAGACCGCCTTGATCGCCGCGAGACGCGACAGCGGCTGACCGCCGGCCGCATCGGCGCTCACCATGCTCGGGAAAATAGCCGTGGTCGCGGTGCGCAGCGCGAGCGACCGGGCCTCTCGCAAAAACATCGGATCGACGGGATGGTCGGCACGCACGATGAAATCGGCGGCGATCATGCGGCGCGCGTCGCGCTCCAGCCCGCGCTGAAGGCGGTCGGCGAGAAAGCCCACGCTGGCGAGCGCCGCCACGGCCAGCACCAGCGCGAGGAGCAGCATCGTCAGTTCGCCCGCGCGCCAGTCGCGCGCGGTCATGCGGGCAGCGAGCCGCACGATATCGCGGATGCCGGGAGCCGCCTGCGCCTGCGGCGACCCTGGGCCGCCGTCGCTACGCGCGGGCTTCGCAGGAGACGAAGAGTGAGCGGCGCCGCTCAATCGTGGCGGCTCCGCAGCGAGAAGCGCGAGACCATATGCGCCGCCATGCCGCGAAAGCCGCCTTGCACGCCGCGCCACAGGCGCGGCAGCGCCCACGCGGCGAGCACGAGGAAACCCGCGAGCAGCACGAGAAACAGAAGCGGCACGAAGAACGCCAGCAACAGACCAACGAAGGTAATGCCATCCTCGGCGCTCGACGTGACGACGTTCGAAACCGGCTCCGGCGAGAGATTGATGAGCGCGCGCGTGCCGGCCTTGGCCAGGTGCGCGGTGCCGGCGAGCGTGCCGCCCGCCAGCGCGGCAATCGCGAGCACGGTCGGATCGGCATGCCCCATCGCGCCGGCGGCGAGCACGGCGCCGGCCGGAATGCGAATGAAGGTGTGGAGCGCGTCCCAGAGCGAATCGAACGCGGGAATCTTGTCGGCGAGGAATTCGAAGATGGTGAGCGCGGCGGCGACGCCGATCACCCACGGCGAACCGAGAGCGGCCAGGGTGTCGGGCAAATGGATCAGGCCGAGCCGCTCCATCACGCCGGCCATGAACACCGTGAGATAGAGGCGCAGGCCGCTGCCCCACGACAGGCCCGCGGCAAGCGAAAGGGGTTCCAGCATGGCTTGTCTCCTCGCGTGGCACGGAGAGCCATCGCGCCTGCGGCGCGCAGCAGTGTTATGGGGTTATGACCGTTCCATTATAGCTACGCATTTTGCTGCACCGCAGGTCGGTTTGCCGCGGAAGCAACAGGCGCGGCGCCGCCCCCCCCCCTCTCACACCCCTCTATCAGGCCGCCGACGACAGCTTGAGCCCCACGAGCCCGAGCACGATAAGCGCGGCACTCGCGATACGCGCGACGGAAAGCGTCTCGCCCATGGCGACGATGCCGAAGATGAACGCGCCCACCGCGCCGATGCCGGTCCAAACGGCGTAGGCCGTGCCGAGCGGCAACTGCCGCATGGCCATGGCCAGCAGCCCGAAGCTGCCGAGCGCGGTGACGATGGTGAAAACGGACGGCCACAGCCGCGTGAAGCCGTCGGAGGACTTGAGACCGGCGGCCCATGCCACTTCGAGCAGGCCGGCGATGAGGAGAAGAAACCAGGACATACAGGACGCTCCATGTTGAAAATGGGGTCGTCCCCGCACCGAATAAAAAACTGCAAGGTCGTCCTTACAGATTTGTAATTATAACGCCAGCCGTCCTCCCCTGCTCACTGCACGCCCACCAGCCGGTAACCCACGCCCGTTTCGGTGACGATGTGCTCGGGCTGCGCCGGGTCGCGCTCGAGCTTCTGGCGCAGATGCGCCATATAGATGCGCAGATAGTGGCTGCTCTCCACGTGCGACGGGCCCCACACCTCGCGCAGCAGTTGCCGGTGCGTGAGAACCCGGCCCGCGTCGCGCACGAGCGTGGCGAGCAAGCGGTACTCGATGGGGGTCAGATGAACCGGAGCGCCCGCCCGTGTCACCTGGCGCAGGCCGAGGTCGACGGTCACTTCGCCGAAGCTCACCTGCGGCGCTTCGTTCGCGCCGCCGCGGTTGCGCCGGCGCAGATGCGCGCGGATCCGCGCGAGCAGTTCCGAGACGCCGAACGGCTTGGTCAGATAGTCGTCGGCGCCGGCGTCGAGCGCCGCCACTTTCTCGCTTTCCTGGGTGCGCGCCGAAAGCACGATCACGGGCAGGTCGCTCCAGCCGCGCAGCTCGCGGATCACGTCGAGACCGTCGGTATCGGGCAGGCCGAGATCGACGATCACGAGATCGGGCTTGCGCGTGGCGGCCTCGACGAGGCCCTGCTTGCCCGTCTCGGCGTCATGGACGACGATCCCCTCGCCTTCCAGCGACGCGCGCACGAAGCGCCGGATCTGCTTCTCGTCCTCGATCAGGACGACGGCAATGTTCGGATCACTCATGGGAAGGCTTCGAATCGACTGCGGGTTTGAGTTCGGTGGGAGCGGGGGACGCGGCGGCCGGCTCGCCCTCTTCCGTGTCCGTGGGCAGCGGCGGCGGCGACTCCACGGGCAGCGCGAACCAGAACGAGGCACCAAGCACGCGTCCGTCGTCGTCGACCCGGTTGCCCGCGCCGATTGTACCGCCGTGCGCCTCGACGATTGCGCGGCAGATCGCGAGCCCGAGCCCGATGCCGGGCTTGGCGGATTCCTTCCCGCCGCGGGTGAATTTTTCGAAGATGCGCTCGCCCATGCCGGCCGGCAGACCCGGCCCGTTGTCGTCGATCGTCACGCGCACGAACGGTTCGCCACCGATATCGACGCGCCGCGCTCCGATGGCGAGCGGCGTGTCGGGCGGCGTGTACTTCGCCGCGTTCTCCAGCAGATTCGAGAAGAGCCGCTCCATGAGAACGGCGTCGAGTTGCAGGAGCGGCAGGCCTTCCTCCAGCCTGACCTGGAGGGGGTGGCGCGCGAGCACGCGCCGGCACGCAGCGAGCGCCGCGCCCACCGTCTCTTCGAGCAGCGTCCACTGGCGGTTCAGTTTCAGGCTGCCCGCCTGCAGTCGCGCCATGTCGAGCAGGTTCGTGACGATGCCGGTCATGCGCAGCGCCTCGTCGTGAATCGATTCGATCAGTTCTCCCGAACGTGGATCCTCGGGCGCGCCGGTCGCTTCCCAGGTTTGCGCGAGCATCGACGAAAAACCCACGATCGTCGTGAGCGGCGTGCGCAGGTCGTGCGAGATGGCCGAGAGCAGCGAGTTGCGCAGCCGCTCCGACTCCATGTTCACGAGGGCGTCGCGTGCAATGTCGACGTAGTGCACGCGTTCGAGCGCGAGCGCGATCTGGGCGGCGAACGCGTCGAACATGCGCTGCTGCTCGGGCACCTGCAGCTCGTGCGGGTCGCGTGTGACGACCGCGAGCACGCCGCGCGTGCGCATGGGCGCCTTGAGCGGCTGATAGCGGGCCACCGCGGCCGGCAGCGTGTCGGTGCCGTGGCCGGCCGGCTTCTGCTGGTCGTACACCCACTGCCCCACGTCGGTATCGAGGCTCGCGGCGTCGAGCATGATTTGCGGATCCGGCTCCTCGATCTTCTGCTGGACCTTGTCGACGCTGTCGGGCAGCAGAAGTGCGACGCGCGCGCCGAACACCTCGCTCACGTGGCGGCTGCCGATGCCGACGATCTGCTCGGTGGTCAGCGCCGCCGCCAGCTCGCGCGCCATCGCGTACATCGCCCCCGTGCGCTGCTCGCGGCGCTGGGCAATGCTCGCCTCGCGGCGCAGGCTCGACGTGAGGTGGCTGATGACGAGCGAGGTCAGCAGCATGCCCATGAAAGTGAGCAGATATTGCGTGTCGCTCACCGAAAACGACATGCGCGGTGGTACGAAGAAGAAGTCGAAGGCCGCCACGCTCGCGAAAGAGAGCAGCACGCCGGGCCCGCGCCCGAGCCGCGTCGCCGTGAAGATCACGCCGAGCAGATACAGCATCACGAGATTCGCGAGGTCGATGCGATCGATCAACTGGCTGGAGACCAGCGTGATGCACGCACAGATCACGAGCGCCGCCGCATACGCGCGCGGCGGCGAGCGATGGCCGCCGCCCGGCGCGAAGGCGTCGCGCCAGGCGTTCGCCGCGCGCGCGGCCGCGCCGGCGCCCGACGGCTCGCGCGCTAGCGCGGTATCGCCCGCCGCCGCGCGTACGAGCGTGAGATCGACGTCGCCGGCTTTCTCCGCGAGACGTTCGCCAAACGGCCGGCGCAGCCAGCGCGAGACACCCGTGCGCAGCGAGGCGCCGGCGACCAGCTTCGAGACGTTACGCAGCCGCGCGTAGCCCGCGAGCGTCGTGGCCGCGTCTTCGCCCGCGAGCGTGGCGGTTTCCGCGCCCATCTCCGAGGCGAGCTTCAACGCGCCGAGCGTGCGCTCGCGCGTCGCGTCGGGCAGACGCTGGAGCTTCGGCGTTTCGACATAGACGGCGATCCAGTCGGCCTTCAGGCTCGACGCGAGGCGCGCCGCCGCGCGCACGAGCGCGTTGGCTTCGGCGCCCGGGCCGACGCAAACGAGCAGCCGCTCGCGCGCCTGCCAGACGTGCTGGATCGAGCGGTCGGCGCGGTACTCGCGCATCTGCGCGTCGACGCGGTCGGCCGTGCGGCGCAGCGCGAGTTCGCGCAGCGCGATGAGGTTGCCCTTGCGAAAGAAGTTACGTACCGCGCGCTCGGCCTGCGCCGGCATATAGACCTTGCCGTCGCGCATGCGGTCGAGCAGTTCCTCGGCCGGCAGGTCGACGAGCGTCACTTCGTCGGCGTGATCGAACACGCGGTCGGGCACGGTTTCCCAGACGCGGATACCCGTGATCTGCCCGACCACGTCGTTCAGACTTTCGAGGTGCTGAACATTGACGGTCGTATAGACGTCGATGCCCGCGTCGAGCAACTCGTAGACGTCCTGCCAGCGCTTCATGTGGCGCGCGCCGGGTACGTTCGAATGCGCGAGCTCGTCGACCAGCACGAGTTGCGGCTTCCTCGCGAGCGCGACGTCGAGATCGAACTCTTCGAGCGTGCGGCCGCGATAGGCAATCTGCGAGCGCGGCAGCACGTCGAGTCCGCTCGTGAGCGCGGCGGTCTCGCTGCGCCCATGCGTCTCGACGATGCCCACGACGACGTCGACGCTCTCCTCCGCGCGCCGGCGCGCAGCCTGCAGCATCGCGTAGGTCTTGCCCACGCCCGCCGACGCGCCGAAGAAGATCTTCAGCTTGCCGCGGCGCGCTTTTTCCTCGTCGCGCTGGAGTCGGTCGAGCAGTTCGTCGGGATCGGGACGGTTCATGCGGATCGGATTTCGGGTTGTGCGCTTCTGACCATGCGAGTCGGTGCGCCATGATGAGTCATGCTGATCGTCTCACCGCGGCGTCCGAATGGCAAACAAAACGGCAAACCGCACGCCGCGCTTGCCGCGGCGTGCGGTTGGGTCGGCTGCGCCGGTCAGCCGACCTGCTTGCCGTCGAGCGCGAGGTTCAGCTCGAGCACGTTCACGCGCGGCTCGCCGAAAAGGCCGAACTGGCGGCCCTTCGTGTAGCGATCCACGAGCGCCTGTACGTCGGACGGATTCAGGTGGCGCGCCTTCGCGACGCGCTCGATCTGATACGCCGCCGCCGCGGGCGAAATCTCGGGATCGAGACCGCTGCCCGACGAGGTCACGAGGTCGGCCGGGATCGGCTGCGAGACGTCGGTGCCCGCCGCCTTGAGCGCGGCGATACGGCCTTTGACTTCGTCGGCGAGTGCCGGGTTCGTGGGGCCGAGGTTCGAGCCGCCCGAGCTCGTCGCGTTGTACGGATTCGGCGAGGTGGCCGAGAGGCGGCCCCAGAAGTACTGCGGCGCGTCGAACTGCTGGCCGATCAGCTCGGAGCCCACCACCTTGCCGTCGACTTCGACGAGACTGCCGTTGGCCTGACGGTGGAACACCGCCTGGCCGAACGCGGTCATCACGGCCGGATAGGCCAGACCCGTGAGCGCCGTGAGCACGGCGAAGATCACGATGAGAGGACGTATCAAAGGAAACTGCAGCGATTTCATAGGCTTTCCTGAATGTTCGTGTGCCGGATCAGACCCAGCCGCAGGCAGCAAGGACCATGTCGATCAGCTTGATGCACGGGAACGGCAGGAGAATGCCGCCGAGGCCGTACACCAGCAGGTTGCGACGCAACAGCGACGCCGCGCCGAGCGGCCGGTACTTCACGCCCTTGAGCGCCAGCGGAATCAGCATCACGATGATCAGCGCGTTGAAGATCACCGCCGAAAGGATAGCCGACGCCGGCGAGGTCAGATGCATGACGTCGAGCACGCGCAGTTGCGGATACGTGGTCGCGAACGCCGCCGGGATGATCGCGAAGTACTTCGCGACGTCGTTGGCGATCGAGAACGTCGTAAGCGAGCCGCGCGTCATCAGCATCTGCTTGCCGATCTCGACGATCTCGATGAGCTTGGTCGGGTTCGAGTCGAGGTCGACCATGTTGCCCGCTTCCTTCGCGGCCTGCGTGCCGGTGTTCATCGCCACCGCGACGTCGGCCTGGGCGAGCGCCGGGGCGTCGTTGGTGCCGTCGCCGGTCATCGCCACGAGCTTGCCCTGCGCCTGATGTTCGCGAATGGTCGCGAGCTTCGTCTCCGGCGTGGCCTGGGCGAGGAAATCGTCCACGCCCGCTTCGGCCGCGATCGCAGCGGCGGTCAGGCGGTTGTCGCCCGTCACCATCACCGTCTTGATGCCCATCTTGCGCAGTTCGGCGAAGCGCTCCTTGATGCCGCCCTTCACCACGTCCTTCAGCTCGATCACGCCGAGCACCTGGGCGTTCGCGCCATCCGCGCGCTGTGCCACGACGAGCGGCGTGCTGCCGCGGCGCGCAACGTCGTCCACGGCCGTCTCGACTTCGGCCGGGAAACGGCCGCCGTGCGCTTCGACGTAGTTCTTGATCGCATCGGCCGCGCCCTTGCGGATTTCGCGGCCCTGAAGATCCACGCCGCTCATGCGGGTCTGCGCGCTGAACGCGAGGAACACCGGATGCAGCGTCGCCATGTCGCGCTGGCGAATGTTGAAGCGCTGCTTCGCGAGCACCACGATGCTGCGGCCTTCCGGCGTTTCGTCCGAAAGCGACGCAAGCTGCGCGGCATCGGCGAGCGCTTCTTCATTGACGCCCGGCGCGGCGACGAACGCCGACGCCTGGCGGTTGCCGAGCGTGATCGTGCCCGTCTTGTCGAGCAGCAGCACGTCCACGTCGCCGGCGGCTTCCACGGCGCGCCCCGAAGTGGCGATCACGTTGGCCTGCATCATGCGGCTCATGCCCGCCACGCCAATCGCCGAAAGCAGGCCGCCAATCGTCGTCGGAATCAGGCACACGAGCAGCGCGACGAGCGCGGTGATCGTGACGACGTGCCCCATCTTCGCGGCTTCGACCGAGAAGATCGAGAACGGCAGCAGCGTCGCCGTAGCGAGCAGCAGCACGATCGTCAGCGCCACGAGCAGGATCGTCAGCGCGATCTCGTTCGGGGTCTTCTGGCGCTTCGCACCTTCCACCATCGCGATCATGCGGTCGAGGAACGCCTCGCCCGGGTTCGCCGTGACGCGCACGACGATCCAGTCGGAGAGCACGCGCGTGCCGCCCGTCACCGAAGAAAAGTCACCGCCCGATTCGCGGATCACCGGCGCCGACTCGCCCGTAATGGCCGACTCGTCGACCGAGGCGACGCCTTCGATCACTTCGCCGTCGGCGGGAATCGTGTCGCCGGTTTCGACGAGCACCACGTCGCCGCGGCGCAGGTCCGAAGCGGTCATGATGCGGATGGGCGCCTTCGGATGCGGCTCGTTGAGCTTCTTCGCCATCACGTCGCGCTTGGCCTGGCGCAGCGATGCGGCCTGCGCCTTCGAACGGCCTTCGGCGAGCGCCTCGGCGAAGTTCGCGAAGAGCACCGTGAACCACAGCCAGAGCGAGATCGCGAGAATGAAGCCCGCGGGCGCTTCGGCCTGGCCCATGAGCGCCGCGACCGAGAGGATCGTCGTGAGGATGCTCCCCACGTAGACGCAGAACATCACGGGGTTGCGCAACTGCGTGCGCGGTTTTAGCTTGCGGAACGAGTCCACGATGGCCGGACGCACGAGCGCCGGATCGAACATGGACCGTGTTGCACTATGCTGATTCATTTTCAAGTAGTCCTGTTCAGTGCACGCCCATCATGATCAGATGCTCGACGCCGGGGCCGAGGGCGAGCGCGGGCACGTAGGTCAGCGCGCCGACGAGCAGCACGGTGCCGAGCAGCAGGACGACGAAGAGCGGGCCGTGCGTGGGCAGCGTGCCGCCGGTAACGGCGATGCGCTTCTTGCCGGCGAGCGAGCCAGCGATGGCGAGCACCGGAACGATGGTGCCGAAGCGGCCGAACCACATGGCGATGGCGAGCAGCCAGTTATAGAACGGCGTGTTCACCGAAAGCCCTGCGAAGGCGCTGCCGTTATTGTTCGCGGCCGAGCTGAACGCATACAGAATTTCCGAGAAGCCGTGCGCGCCGGGGTTGGCGATGCCCGCCTTGCCCGCATCGGTCAGCACGGCGATCGAGGTGCCCACGAGCACGAGCATCGGCGTGAGCAGCACGACGATCGCCACCATCTTCATCTCGAACGACTCGATCTTCTTGCCCACGTACTCCGGCGTGCGGCCGATCATGAGACCCGCCACGAACACCGCGAGCAGCGCGAATACGAGCATGCCGTAGAGACCGGAGCCTACGCCGCCGAAGATCACTTCGCCAAGCTGGATGAGCAGCATCGGAACCAGGCCGCCCAGCGGCGTGAGCGAGTCGTGCGCCGCGTTCACCGCGCCGCACGAAGCCGCCGTCGTCGTCACGACGAAGATGCCGGTCTGCGCGATGCCGAAGCGCGTTTCCTTGCCTTCCATGTTGCCGCCGGCCTGCAGCGCGCTGGCGTGCTGGTCGACGTTCAGCGACGTCAGCATGGGATTGCCGGCCTGCTCGGCGTTCAGCTCGAAGCCCACCGCGACCGCGAACGCGATCGTCATGACCGCGAGCACCGCAATCCCCTGGCGCCGGTCCGCGATGACGTTGCCGAACACGAGACACAGCGCGGCCGGAATGATCAGGATGGCGATCATTTCGACCATGTTCGAGAACGGCGTGGGGTTCTCGTACGGATGCGCCGAGTTCGCATTGAAGAAGCCGCCGCCGTTGGTGCCGAGCATCTTGATGGCGACCTGCGAAGCCACCGGACCCATCGCGAGCGTCTGCGTCGCGACCTTCGTGTCGACCGTCACGGCGTTGCCCTGCGCGTCCTTCACCGGGTTGCCCTGGGCGTCGAGCTTGGGCGCGGCGTAGGTCGTGGTCTGCAGCGTCGGCACGTCCTGATACGACTTGAAGTTCTGGATCATGCCCTGGCTCATCAGGAGCGCAGCGATGATCGCGGCCATCGGCACGAGAATGTAGAGCGTCGTGCGCGTGAGGTCGACCCAGAAGTTACCGATCGTCTTCATCGAGTGGCGCGCGAAACCGCGGATCAGCGCGATCACGACCACGATGCCCGTCGCCGCCGAAAGGAAGTTCTGCACGGTGAGGCCGAGCATCTGCGTGAGATAGCTCACGGTCTGCTCGGGCGTGTAGTCCTGCCAGTTCGTGTTGGTGACGAAAGAAACGGCCGTGTTGAACGCGCCGTCCACCGTCATCGGGCCGAACTGCTGCGGATTGGCGGGCAGCCAGCCCTGGATGCGCAGCAGCAGGTAGAGGAACCCGACGCCGAGGACGTTGAACGAGATCGTGGCGATCGCATAGTGCTTCCAGCCCATTTCGGACTCGCGATCGACGCCGGCCAGACGGTAGAGGAGATTCTCGACGGGTGCGAAAAGTCGCACGACACGCGAGCGTCCGTCGAGCACGCGCGTGATATAGCCCGCGACCGGTACGGCGAGCGCGAGCAGGACGACGATGAAAATCCCGGTTTGCAGCAGATTGTTGCCGTTCATTCGATATCCTCCGCGCGCAGCAGCGCATGGACCAGATAGACGAACAGCAAGAGCGTCGCTGCTCCCGACAGCCACAGAATCCAGGTCATGAACGAGCTCCCGTAGTGCTTTGATCCGCGCGCCGGTACTGCATGAGCTTCTCGCAGCCGGCGATCAACGCATATGTGAGCCCCGCGAATACCGCTAGCCCCCCGATGTACAGCACATCCATTGTCGTGTTCTCCATTGACGGATGCCCGGAACAGTAAGGGTTTGCACGTCAAGAACGGATTAAAGATGGAGGGGGTGGTATAAAAATCTCGTAAACATGCGGAAATGGCGCCACAACGAAAAAGGCGCGCTGGCCAGGCCAGCGCGCCTTGATGTCGGCAAACGACTCAACGGTCGTCGTTCAGGAAAACTCAGGGGATCAGGATCGTCGAGCCGGTCGTGCGGCGCGCTTCGAGATCGGCGTGGGCCTGCGCCACGTCCTTGAGCGCGTAGCGCTGATTGATCGACGTTTTCACCTTGCCCGAACTCACGACCTCAAACAGTTCCGCAGACATCGACTCGTAGTCGCTGCGTTTGGCGATATAGCTAAAGAGCGTGGGGCGCGTGAAAAAGAGCGACCCGCGTCCGGCGAACTCCGACGAATCGATCGGCGGCAGCGGCCCCGACGCGTTGCCGAAGCTCACGAACAATCCCAGCGGCGCCAGGCAGTCGAGCGACTTCGTGAAGGTATCCTTGCCGATCGAGTCGTACACCACCGGCACGCCCGCGCCGTTCGTGATCTCGCGCACGCGCGCCGTGAAGTCCTCGCGCGTGTAGACGATGGGATAGTCGCAGCCGTGAGCCTTCGCAATCTGCGCTTTTTCGTCGAAGCCCACGGTGCCGATCACCGTCGCGCCGAGCGCCTTCGCCCACTGGCACACGAGGAGGCCCACACCGCCCGCCGCGGCCTGGATGAGGATCGTGTCGCCGGCCTTCACGCGATACGTGCGGCGCAGCAGATATTGCGCGGTCAGGCCCTGCAGCATGATCGAAGCGGCAGCCTCGTCGCTGATCGCCTCGGGCAGGCGGATCACCTGGTCGGCGCGCAGCACGCGCTCCTGCGCATAGGCGCCCGGCGGCCGCGCGACGTAGGCCACGCGGTCGCCCACCTTGAGATCGCTCACGCCCGGCCCCACCGCGCTCACCTCGCCCGCCGCCTCCATGCCGAGCCCGGCGGGCAGCGGCTGCGGATAGAGGCCGGTGCGAAAGTACACGTCGATGTAGTTCAGGCCGCATGCCGTCTGCTTCAGGCGAATCTGGCCCTCGCCCGGCTCGCCCGCTTCGACGTCCACCCACTGCATGACCTCGGGGCCGCCAGTCTTCTCGATACGGATTGCTTTGCTCATTGTGTCTTCTCCACTGTGTGCGGTGTACGGGCGGTGGCGGGCGGCGGGCGTTCAGGCCGCGCCGGCGAGACGCAGCCGCAGCACCTCCAGCACCATGCGCGCCGTCGAGATATTGGTGGCGCACGGCACGTTGTGCACGTCGCACGCGCGCACGAGCGCGTTGATGTCGGGCTCGTGCGGCTGCGGCGTCATCGGGTCGCGCAGGAAGATCACCATGTCCACGCGGCCCTCGGCCAGTTGCGCGCCGATCTGCAGGTCGCCGCCGTGCGGGCCGGAGAGCATGCGCTCGACCTTCAGGCCATGCGCCGCCTCGATGCGCGAGCCGGTCGTCCCCGTCGCGATGATGTCGCATTGGCGCAGGGCATCGGCGTATTCGCCCGCCAGTTTGACGATGTCGTCCTTCTTGTGGTCGTGCGCGATAAGCGCGACGCGGGTTGGCATGGCTTCGATGCTCCTTCGTTTCGGGTGGTATGGCGTTGAAGTCGGGTTGGGGGTGCCCGGAATTTGCCGGCTCAGAACGTCCCGGGGTAAGCGCCGCCGTCGATCAACCAGTTCTGACCGGTAATGTAGCCTGCATGCACGCTGCACAGGAACGCGCAGGCGCGCCCGAACTCGTCGGGCGTGCCGAAGCGGCGCGCCGGAATCGTCGCGATGCGGCGCTCGCGCACTTCCTCGATCGGGCGGTTGCTGGCCTTCGCCTGGGCGACGATGGTCGCCTGGATGCGGTCGGTGTCGAAGGCGCCCGGCAGCAGATTGTTGATCGTCACGCCGGTGGCCGCGACCTGGCGCGCGATGCCCGCGACAAAGCCGGTCAGGCCCGAGCGCGCGCCGTTGGAGAGGCCGAGCACGTCGATCGGCGCCTTCACGGAAGAGCTGGTGATGTTGACGATGCGCCCGAAACCGCGCGCGATCATGCCGTCGATGGTCGTCTGGATCAGCGCGATCGGCGTGAGCATGTTGGCCTCGAGCGCGGCCGTCCAGGCCTCGTGCGTAAAGCTGCGGAAATCGCCCGGCGGCGGCCCGCCCGCGTTGTTGACGAGGATGTCCGGCTCGCCGCAGGCGGCCAGCGCGGCGGCGCGGCCTTCGGCCGTCGTGATGTCGCACGCCACGGCGCTCACCCGGACGCCCGTGCTCGCGCGGATCGCTTCGGCGGTTTGCTCCAGCGTCTCCCGCGTGCGCGCGACGATCGTGACGTTGACGCCCTCGGCCGCCAGCGCTTCGGCGCAGCCGCGGCCGAGGCCCTTGCTCGCCGCGCACACCAGCGCGCTGCGTCCTGCGATGCCCATGTCCATAGGGTTCGGTCCTGGTCCGGAAAACACGACAATTGCGAATTGCGTAAAAAGCCGCCGCGAACGGCCGCTCCGCCTTTCCGGGATTCTAGAAGAATCGCAGCCGGCGCGCCTGTCCCGTCCGCGCATGCCGGGCATGCGCGGGCGAGGCCCGGCGGACGTCCCGCGCATGTCCGAAAGGAGGCAGTTCCCGTATACTTGCGGCTGTTCCCCGATTCCTCTTGCAGCCTTGCGCGCCCGCCATGAAACAGGACAGCCGCTTCCCCAACCTCTTCATCCTCGACCACCCGCTGATCCAGCACAAGCTGACCCACATGCGCGACAAGGACACGTCCACGCGGACGTTCCGCGAGTTGCTGCGTGAAATCACGCTTCTGATGGGCTACGAGATCACGCGCGATCTGCCCATGACCACGCGCCGCGTGCAAACGCCGCTCGTGGACGTGGACGCGCCCGTGATCGCCGGCAAGAAGCTTGCGATCGTGCCGGTGCTGCGCGCGGGCGTGGGCATGTCCGACGGGCTGCTCGAACTGATCCCGTCGGCGCGCGTCGGCCACATCGGCGTGTACCGGGCCGACGACCACCGCCCCGTGGAATACCTCGTACGCCTGCCGGACCTCGAAGACCGCAACTTTATCCTGTGCGACCCGATGGTCGCGACCGGCTATTCGGCGGCTCACGCCATCGACGTGCTCAAGCGCCGCGGCGTGACGGGCGAGCGCATCTCGTTCCTCGCGCTCGTTGCGGCGCCCGAGGGCGTCGAGGTATTCCAGAAGGCCCATCCGGACGTGAAGCTCTACGTGGCGTCGCTCGACTCGCACCTCAACGACCACGCGTACATCGTGCCCGGTCTCGGCGATGCCGGCGACCGCCTGTTCGGCACGAAGAACTAGGGACGCTGCGGCGTCGTGTCTGGCGCAGGCACCCGCACGCACGCGCCTGCGCTGCCCCTGCAATCCGGCCTTTCCCGCATCCCGGGGCAAGGCCGGACGGCCCCGCCGTGATAAAATTCAGATCCACCTGAACGGGCATCCGGGGCGTTCGCCGCGCTTTCGCGAGCCAATCGGCCCTGGCGCGACCTGGCAGGACAAAGCAGCGCAAAGCCGAACAAGGCGAGACGAAGCCGGCCGGGACGCGCCGCCGGCGGCGCCTCGCGCACGGGCGGGCAAACCGGCGGACAAGACACGCCTGGGTGCCCCGGCCGCGCGCCGCACCAAGGCATTGCGCGGGCGTTGCGCACGAGGCCCGCGCCCGCGAACACGCATCGACAACTGCATATTGCACACTGCACGCGCCCGCGCCGGCGCATGCGACGGAGAAAGGTATGGCGGGTCATTCGAAATGGGCCAACATCAAGCACAAGAAAGCCGCTGCTGACGCGAAGCGCGGCAAGGTCTGGACGCGTCTCATCAAGGAAATCCAGGTGGCGGCGCGCATGGGCGGCGGCGACATCGACTCGAACCCGCGCCTGCGGCTGGCCGTCGACAAAGCCTACGACGCCAACATGCCCAAGGACAACATCAACCGCGCCATCCAGCGCGGCGTGGGCGGCGTGGACGGCGCGAACTACGAGGAAATCCGCTACGAAGGCTACGGCATCAGCGGCGCGGCCATCATCGTCGACACGATGACCGACAACCGCACCCGCACCGTCGCGGAAGTGCGCCATGCGTTCTCGAAGTTCGGCGGCAACATGGGCACGGACGGCTCGGTGGCGTTCATGTTCGATCACGTCGGCCAGTTCGTGTTCGCGCCGGGCACGGCCGAGGACAAGCTGATGGACGCCGCGCTCGAAGCCGGCGCCGACGACGTCGTGACCAACGACGACGGCAGCATCGAGGTGGTGTGTCCGCCGTTCGACTTCCCGAAGGTGAAGGCTGCGCTCGAAGCCGCGGGCTTCAAGGCGGAAATGGCCGAAGTGACCATGAAGCCGCAGACGGAAGTCGAATTCACGGGCGACGATGCCGTGAAGATGCAGAAGCTGCTCGACGCGCTCGAAAACCTGGACGACGTCCAGGAGGTGTACACCAACGCGTCGATCGCCGAGGAGTAAGCGCCGCGCCGACGCGCAAGGGCATCCGCCCCGCCCACGTTTTCCACGGCCGGCACGGCAAGCGCCGGCCGCAACTGTTTCTGGTTCTGGTCTTTCGGGGATACACATGAAGTTACTCGTCGTCGGTTCTGGCGGCCGCGAACATGCGCTGGCGTGGAAACTCGCCCAGACGCCGCGCGTGCAGCTCGTCTACGTCGCACCGGGCAACGGCGGCACCGCGCAGGACGAGCGGCTCGCCAACGTCGACATCACGGACATCCACGCGCTCGCCGACTTCGCCGAGCGCGAGCAGGTCGCGTTCACCGTGATCGGGCCGGAAGCGCCGCTCGCGGCCGGCATCGTCAATGTGTTCCGCGCGCGCGGCCTGAAAGTGTTCGGCCCGACGAAGGAGGCCGCGCAGCTCGAAAGCTCGAAAGACTTCGCCAAGGCGTTCATGAAGCGCCACCACATCCCGACCGCCGCCTACGAGACCTTCTCGGACGCGAGCGCCGCCCACGCCTACGTCGAGAAAAACGGCGCGCCCATCGTCATCAAGGCGGACGGCCTCGCCGCGGGCAAGGGCGTAGTGGTGGCGATGACGTTGGAGGAGGCGCACCAGGCGATCGACTCGATGCTCGCCGACAACAAGCTCGGCGACGCCGGCGCGCGCGTCGTGATCGAGGAATTCCTTGCCGGCGAGGAAGCGAGCTTCATCGTCATGGTGGACGGCAAGCACGTGCTTGCGCTCGCTTCGAGCCAGGACCACAAGCGCCTGCAGGATGGCGACCAGGGCCCGAACACGGGCGGCATGGGCGCCTACTCGCCCGCGCCCATCGTCACGCCGCAACTGCACGCGCGCGTGATGCGCGAAATCATCCTGCCGACCGTGGCCGGCATGGAGAAAGAAGGCATCCGCTTCACGGGCTTCCTCTACGCCGGGCTGATGATCGACGCGCAGGGCAATCCGAAGACGCTCGAATTCAACTGCCGCATGGGCGACCCGGAAACGCAGCCGATCATGGCGCGCCTGAAAGGCGACTTCCCGAAGGTCTTCGAGCACGCCATTGCCGGCACGCTCGACCAGGTCGAGCTCGAATGGGACCGCCGCACGGCGCTTGGCGTCGTGCTGGCGGCGCACAATTACCCGGATACGCCGCGCAAGGGCGACCGCATCAGCGACATCCCGGCCGAAACCGCCGACTCGGTGACCTTCCACGCGGGCACACAGTTCGTGGACGGCAAGCTCGTCACCTCGGGCGGCCGCGTGCTGTGTGTGGTGGGCCTCGCGGACTCGGTGCGCAGCGCCCAGTCGGTGGCCTATGAGACCGTCAACCGGATCTCCTTCGACGGCATGCAGTATCGCCACGACATCGGCTACCGCGCGGTCGGCCGCAAGCAGTAGGCGCAAACGGCCAGATCGTGCCGCGCGGAAATGCGCAGGCACGATCCGGCCGCCATTTCAGCACGCAACGCCTGGAGCACGCTGGCCGCGTCCGGCCTTGTCGTATCGCTGGCACCACAGGTACCGCCGCACGGCGATCCGGCGCCGGCCCGATCGGCGCTACACTGCCGCTGTCGGCCCCGCCAGGCTCGCAGGAACGCGCGACGCCGGCCCCAGAATCAACCCGCGACCAACCCGCGACGCCGCCAGTACGATCAGGGCACGCCGCCCGCTTTTTCACCGATGACCGATTCGACCCGCCCCGGCGCGCAAGACGCGCGCGCCAACTCCGACGGCGCTACCGGCGCCGACAGCGCGGCTGTTCGCGCCTGGCTCTCGGGCCTGCAGACGCAGATCGCCGACGCGCTCGGCGCCTTCGACGGCACGCCGTTCGCCACCGACCGCTGGCAGCGTGCGCCGGGCGAGAAGCTGCGCGGCGGCGGCTGCACGCGCATCCTCGAAGGCGGCCAGTTCTTCGAACGCGCGGGTATCGGCTTCTCCGATGTCGCGGGCGACGCCCTGCCGCCCTCGGCCACGGCGGCACGCCCCGAACTCAACGGACGCGGCTTCGAGGCGATGGGCGTCTCGCTCGTGCTGCACCCGCGCAATCCGTACTGCCCGACCGTGCACATGAACGTGCGCATGCTGCTCGCCACGAAGGCCGGCGAGGCGCCGGTGTTCTGGTTCGGCGGCGGCATGGACCTCACGCCGTACTACGGCTTCGAGGAAGACGCGCAGCACTTCCACCGCGTCTGCCGCGACGCGGTCTCCCCTTGGGGCGAAAGCCTGTACCCGCGCTTCAAGCGCTGGTGCGACGAGTATTTTTTCCTGAAGCACCGCAACGAAGCGCGCGGCGTGGGCGGCATTTTCTTCGACGACTACGCCGAGGGCGGCTTCGAACAGGCGTTCGCGCTCACGAAGAGCGTCGGCGAAGCCTTCCTCACGGCCTATCTGCCGATCATCGAGAAACGCCGCACCCTGACGTACGGGGAAGCCGAGCGCGACTTCCAGGCGTACCGGCGCGGCCGCTACGTCGAATTCAATCTGGTCTGGGACCGCGGCACGCATTTCGGTCTGCAAAGCGGCGGACGCACCGAATCGATCCTGATGTCGATGCCGCCCACGGCAAACTGGCGCTACGACTGGCAGCCGCAGCCGGGCACGCCCGAGGCGCGCCTCTACGCCGACTTCCTGCCGGCGCGCGACTGGATCTGACACCGTGATGCCTGCACTGTGAACCCAGCCTTCCCGCCCCGACCGCTCGCGCGCCGCGTGGGTCTCTTCGGCGGTACCTTCGACCCGATCCACGAGGGCCATCTCGCGCTCGCGCGGCGCTTTGCCGAATTGCTCGACCTCACGGAACTGGTCCTGCTGCCGGCCGGCCAGCCGTGGCAGAAGCCCGAGGTGAGCGCGGCCGTCCACCGGCTCGCGATGACGCGCGCGGCCGCCGGCTCGCTCGTGCTGCCGGGCGTCGCGGTCACGGTCGACACCGACGAAATCGAGCACGACGGCCCCACCTACACGGTCGAGACGCTGCGGCGCTTTCGCGCCCGCGAAGGCAACGCGGACTGCTCGCTCACGCTGCTGATGGGCGCCGACCAGTTGCTGCATCTCGACACCTGGCAGGCGTGGCGCGAGCTATTCGAGCTTGCCCATCTGGGCGTGGCGAGCCGCCCCGGCTTCGATTTCGCGGCGCTGCCGCGCGCGGTGGCCGCCGAAGTTGCCGGGCGCCGGGCGGCACCCGCTGCGCTCGCGGCCACGCCGCACGGCCACGTCGTGATCGACGAACAGCTCGCCTACGACGTTTCGGCCACCGAAATCCGCCGCCGCATCCGCGCGTGCCGCGATGCAGGCGCAAGCGGCGCACGCGAAGGCGGCACGCACACCACCGCGCCCGTTCCCGCGGCCGTGTGGGACTATATTCTTCAACATCATCTGTATCACGGGTAAACATGGACATCCGCAAACTGCAACGCGTCATCATTGACGGCCTCGAAGACGTCAAGGCACAGGACATCAAGGTGTTCAACACCAGCCATCTGACCGAACTGTTCGACCGCGTGATCGTCGCGAGCGGCACCTCGAACCGCCAGACCAAGGCGCTCGCCAACAGCGTGCGCGAGAAGGTCAAGGAAGCCGGCGGCGATATCGTCAGCACGGAAGGCGAGGACACCGGCGAATGGGTGCTCGTGGATTGCGGCGACGCCATCGTCCACATCCTGCAGCCCGCGCTGCGCCAGTACTACAACCTCGAAGAAATCTGGGGCGACAAGCCGGTGCGCATCAAGCTCTCGAACAACACCGGATTCTCGGGCGCGCGCCCGAGCGAACCGATGGACGACGACGAAGAGGACATCGAAGACGAAGCGCCGGTCGCCGTGAGGAAAAAGGCGCCCGCGAAGAAGGCCGCGGCAAAGCCGGCAACCCGGGCAACCGCCAGGCCTGCTGCCAAGAAGAGCGCCGCAAAGCCCGCGGCGAAGGCGGCCCGCGCCCCCGCGCGCAAGACGGCCGCGCGCCGCAGCGCCGGCAAGTGAGCCCCGCCGCCCCTGCCCGATGAAACTGCATATCGTCGCCGTCGGCCACAAGATGCCGGACTGGATCGCCGAGGGCTTCGAGGAGTACACGAAGCGCATGCCGCCCGAGCTGCGCATCGAGTTGCGCGAGGTGAAGCCCGAGCAGCGTTCGTCGGGCCGCTCCGCCGAAAGCGTCATGGCCGCGGAGCGCACGCGCATCGAAGCGGCGCTGCCGAAGAGCGCGCGCATCGTGGCGCTCGACGAGCGCGGCCGCGACTGGACCACGATGCAGCTCGCCGAGGCGCTGCCCGGCTGGCAGCAGGACGGGCGCGACGTGGCGTTCCTGATCGGCGGCGCGGACGGCCTCGACCCGCAACTGAAGGCGCGCGCCGACCTGCTGCTGCGCCTATCGAGCCTCACGCTGCCCCACGCGATGGTGCGGGTGCTGCTGGCCGAGCAGCTTTACCGCGCCTGGACCATTACGCAGAATCACCCCTATCATCGCGTGTAATTGCGGCATCTGCGGCATACTGCACTGCGGCATGCCACGCCGTCGCCTGCCGCCGCGCGCCGCCGTGTCATGCAGCCCGCCCGCCACGCGGCGCCTGTACCCGACCCATCCGGTTTCCGCCACCGCCAGAGACGCTCCGATGTCCTCTACCGCGACTTATCCGTACGTCTATCTCGCCTCGCAGAGCCCGCGCCGCCAGGAGCTGCTCGCACAGCTCGGCGTGCGTTTCGAGCTCCTCCTGCCGCGCCCCGACGAGGACGCCGAAGCGCTCGAAGCCGTGCTGCCCGGCGAAGCGGCGGCCGACTACGTGACGCGCGTGTGCGCGGCGAAGGCCGATGCGGCGCGTGCGCGGCTCGTGGCCGGCGCGCATGCGCACGCGCCCATCCTCACCGCCGACACCACAGTCACGATCGACGGGCACATCCTCGGCAAACCTCACGATGCCGCCGAAGCATTCGCAATGCTCGAACGGCTCGCCGGCCGCGATCATGAAGTGCTCACGGCAGTGGCCGTCGTCGATGCCGAAGGAACCTGCCTGCCCGTCGCGCTTTCGCGCTCGCACGTGCGCTTCGCCCCCGCCGAAGCGGCCGCGATCGCCCGCTATGTCGCGAGCGGCGAGCCGTTCGGCAAGGCCGGCGCCTATGGCATCCAGGGGCGCGCAGCCGAGTTCGTCGAGCGAATCGACGGGTCCTATTCGGGTATCATGGGTTTGCCATTATTCGAAACAGCCGCGCTGCTGCGCGCGGCGCGCATTGACTTCTAGAACAACATCATGAACGAAGAAATCCTGATCAACGTCACGCCCCAGGAGACGCGCGTCGCGCTGGTCCAGCAAGGCGCAGTGCAGGAGCTTCATGTCGAGCGCACGCTCTCGCGCGGACGCGTCGGCAACGTCTATCTCGGCAAGGTCGTGCGCGTGCTGCCGGGCATGCAGTCCGCCTTCATCGACATCGGCCTCGAACGTGCCGCCTTCCTTCACGTCGCCGATATCTGGCATCCGCGCATCGCCGGCGAAGCGCATCAGGCCGTTCATCATCAGCCGATCGAGAAGACCGTCTTCGAAGGACAAACGCTCATGGTGCAGGTCGTGAAGGATCCGATCGGCACCAAGGGCGCGCGCCTCTCGACGCAGGTGAGCATTGCCGGGCGCACGCTCGTGTATCTGCCGCAGGAGCCGCACATCGGCATCTCGCAGAAGATCGAGAGCGAGGCCGAACGCGAAGCCGTGCGTGCGCGCCTGACCGCCGTACTGCCCGCCGACGAGAAAGGCGGCTACATCGTGCGCACCATCGCCGAGGACGCCACGAGCGAAGAGCTCGCCGCCGACGTCGCCTACCTGCGCAAGACCTGGGCGACCATTCTCGCGCAGGGGCAGCGCCTGCCCGCAACGAGCCTGCTCTATCAGGACCTGAACCTCGCGCAGCGCGTGCTGCGCGACTTCGTGAACGAAGAGACGACGCGCGTGCAGGTGGATTCGCGCGAGACCTTCCAGAAGCTCTCGGAATTCGCGAGCGAATTCACGCCGGCTGTCTCACCGAAGCTGCACCACTACACCGGCGAGCGACCGCTCTTCGACCTCTACAACATCGAGGCCGAGATCCAGCGCGCGCTGTCGAGGCGCGTGGACCTGAAGTCGGGCGGCTACCTCGTGATCGACCAGACCGAGGCGATGACGACGATCGACGTGAACACGGGCGGCTACGTGGGCGCGCGCAACTTCGACGACACGATCTTCAAGACCAACCTCGAAGCGGCGCACACGATCGCCCGGCAACTGCGGCTGCGCAACCTGGGCGGCGTGATCATCATCGACTTCATCGACATGGAGAACCTCGAGCACCGCGATCAGGTGCTGGGCGAACTGAAGAAGGCGCTCGCCCGCGACCGCACACGCGTGACGGTGAACGGTTTCTCGCAACTGGGGCTTGTCGAAATGACACGCAAGCGTACGCGCGAATCGCTCGCGCATGTGCTGTGCGAGCCGTGCCCCACCTGCCTTGGCAAAGGCCAGGTGAAGACCTCGCGCACGGTCTGCTACGACGTTCTGCGCGAAATCCTGCGCGAGTCGCGGCAGTTCAATCCACGCGAATTCCGCGTGGTCGCTTCACAGCAGGTGATCGACCTGTTTCTCGAAGAAGAATCGCAACACCTGGCCATGCTGATCGATTTCATCGGCAAGCCGGTGTCGCTGCAGGTGGAGTCGAATTTGAGCCAGGAGCAGTACGACATCGTTCTGATGTAGGGCCACCGAGTTCCGACGAACACCGACTAAACCATTTGCGCTACGACCCGACCGACGCCGAAGCCCCGGCCCCGTCACCGAAAGCCAGCTACTCGCCCCGCGCCGCTGTGAGGATCGCCGGGACGACCTCTGAACAGTGTCAACCGCGTACAGGAAAACCTCACCAAGGGCGGCCTGCGCGGGCGCTCGCGTAACGGGCGCGCGGTATCCATACGCCCCATCACGAGCATCGACCAGAACGAGAAACTCATCCTGTTTTTCTTTTATTGATCGGGAATCCTTGAAAGCAACGAACTGAGCTAAAGCAGTTCGCTGCCCAATTGACGTTGTCCTTTATTCAACAACCGCCGAGGGGGCACCGGAAGACCGGGGAGCGGTTTCTTTTAAACAGAGTACGCCGAGAAATCCAATCGTGACGGCTACGACACACAGGTACATCGGATACTGGATGCCGAAGTGTTTTGCCACATAGCCACCTACCACAGGTGCCAGCGCGCCACCAATGAACTCGCCTACTCCGCTGACAAGTCCTGCTGCACTCGACATCAGGTTAGCTGGCACCGATTCACCGGTGAGCGGCCCTACCGTCAGAGCGATCATTCCGAACACGAAAACGAGGGTCATTAACAGATAGAAAAACAGGGAAACCGGGTCGCGACCTGTGTTGATCAGAAGAATCAAGAAAGCGGCGGTGCCTATTACGGAAATCACCATAACCGTCTTACGCCCGATAAAATCGGAAATCATGGGCATCAGGATGGTTCCAATCGTGCTGCCAAATCCCATTGCCGACAGGACATAGCCCATTTTTTGGACATCCATCCCCTGATGATCGACGAGATAACTTGGAAGAAAGGCACTCAGCAATACCAGACAGGTGAGCCAGCAGCCCATATTCAATAGATTCAGAGGAATGTTTCGATATCCGAACAGGTCTGTCCACTTATGCGATGCTTCCTGGGGATTCCTAATCTGTCGCTGAGGAGGCGTGCCATCCGTGTTTCGCAGGACTTTCCACATGAAAAACGCCAGAACCAGTCCTGGTAACGTCACGATGGGAAAGATGAAATGCCACGAAACAAATCTGAGCAACTGCGTCACGATGATTGGTGCAAGACCGAGTCCCAGGAGTGGATTCAAGGCCTGCTGGAGGCCGATATTGCGACCATGGCGCGACGGTTTCGATGCATTCAGGGTTGCCGTGATGCTGGCAGGTGCGTAAGCGCCCTCACACAGCCCCATAACTACGCGAACGAGTACAAGGGAGGTCAACCCAGTTGCTAGTCCACTCAGTCCCACGAGCAGGGAGAACAGGATGAGCGCGGGAATGATGACCTTCCGGAGACCAATTCGATCCGACAAGCGCCCCATGAAGATGGACGCCAGACCCCAAGAAAGAGAAAGCGCACCGGTTATATGGCCGAGATCCTGATAATCGAGGTGAAGATCTTTCATGATGACCGGGAATAACGGAACGATCACAAATCTATCGACACCGACCAACCCGAATCCAAGCGAAAGCAACAATACCGCTTTCCACTCGTAGCTTACGTCCCACTCCGACTGATTTCCGAGATTCACGTAGTTTGTCTCCAAATTTTATTAAAACTACTACATAATTATTTTTCGAATTCAGCAAGATACACCGCTTACGCTTTCCACTGGAAACGCGAAATTGTTTGGTGCCTTACCGTACAAATATTCGACAATTTATTGATCTGCGTCTGTCCACCAAGAGATGGACATCGCTGCCTGGAGATACGTCAATACCCCGTGGCTCCCAGCCCCTCTGGGAGGGCCTTCAATGACGAACGGCGGCCTTGACGACTCATCGTTCGTCCGAAGCTATGCATTGATGCGACGCCCGAGGAGAGGTATAGCGCAGGCGTTTCTGCCTAATGTGAAATGCAGATGGATTTCAACTCAGTAAAGCTCTCAACGGCATGTGCCCCAAACTCCCTCCCCATGCCGGATTGCTTCATCCCCCCGAATGGCAAACTCGGGTCGAGAGGAAGGTGTGTGTTAACCCACACTGTTCCCGCCTGAATCTGCGGTATTAGATTCATTACGCTGGCGAGATTTTCCGTCCACAAGCTCGCCGCCAATCCATAGACCGAGTCGTTCGCCATTTGGACCGCCTGATCAATGTTGTCATAGGGCACAACCGTGAGCACCGGCCCGAAGATCTCTTCCTTGACCACCCTGGAATCCATTGATGGCTCGGCAACGAAGAGAGTCGGCTCCATAAAATAACCCGGAAGATCAGGGATCTGCCCACCCACGATAAGTTGAGCCCCCTCGTCCCGCGCCATATCAACGCGATTAAAGACGGAATGCTGATGCCGCTCAGACACCAGCGGATTGATATCGGCGTCGGCGTCCATGCCACTACCGAACGACATCGAGTGTATGACCGAAGCGATGCCATCAACGACGGATTCCAACTGTTTGCGATGGACGTAGAGGCGTGACACGGCGGCGCAAACCTGTCCTTGATTGAAAAATGCGCCCGCAATCGCTCCTTGTACGGCTTTATCCACATTCACATCGTCCAATACGATCATGGGATTCTTGCCTCCGAGTTCGAGCGCAAAGCGTGCCATGCTCTCGACGGCTGCTTGCCCGACCTTTTTGCCCACCGCGGTTGAACCCGTGAACGTAATCTTGTTGATTTTCGTTGAACCCGAGAGGAGTTGACCAACGAGAGCATCCTTCCCTGTTACCACATTGAAGACGCCAGGCGGCACGCCCGCCTCAATTGCCAACTCTGCGAGACGCAGGGCAGTCAACGGCGTTTCCGCAGCGGGCTTCAGAACCACGGTACACCCCGCCGCGAGTGCAGGTATCAGTTTCCACACCGCAATCATGAGTGGAAAATTCCACGGCACGATCGCCGCCACAACGCCCACCGGTTCCCGTCGCGTGAACGCCGTATAGCGTGCACCTGGCTGCGCCGCAATGGACACGTCCAGCGTTTCGCCGGCAAGCTTGGTGCTCCAACCGGCCATATATCGCGTGTACTCTACCGATCCGGCTACTTCGATTCCTCTCGCCAGCCGGATCGACTTCCCCTGGTTCAGGGTTTCGATCTGGGCTAGTTCCTCCGCGTGCGTTTCGAGCAAGTCCGCCAGACGCAAAAGGATACGTTCGCGATCGGCCGGCCGAAGACCTGACCAGGTACGCGATTGGAAAGTTCTACGGGCACAATCGACGGCATCCTCGACATCCTGACTCCCGCAGTCAGCGACACGCGCGAGGACTGTTCCCGTGGCAGGGTTGAATACATCGAAACAGGCACCCGTGCTCGCGGCCGTAGATCGGCCATCGATAAAGAAGCCATGGATCCGCTCGATGAACGTCTGTACCGAGGGCAGCACCTGGGTCAGATTGTGGGCCATCACTCACTCCGGCGTAGTCGTGTTGTTGAGAAGGAAATCGGCACAACGCTCCGCGACCATAATGGTTGGCGCGTTGGTGTTCCCGGAAACGATAGTGGGCATGACCGAAGCGTCGGCTATGCGAAGTCCCTGGACCCCGTTGACCCGAAGCTCCGGCGACACGACCGCCGCCAGCCCCCCCATCCTGCATGTGCCCGCCGGATGGTAGACAGTCTTTGCATACTCTCGCACGTATGCCCTGAGCGCATCTTCGCCAACATCCGTCTCTGCGGACGGGAGCAATTCCTCCCGAATTAGACGGGACAATGATGGAGCACGCAGTATCGTTCGACCGAATTTCACACCGCGAACAAGCGTGTCAACGTCTGTATCGTCGGAAAGAGCACCGCTGTCGAACAGAATCGGATCCCTGGGGTCATCGCTGCGCAACCTCACCGAACCGCGCGATCTCGGCCGAAGAATGCATGGACTGATAGTTATTCCATGCCCCGACAAAGGTTGCCGTTCCACGTCACCAACAAGCGTGGGCACAACATGAAACTGAACATCGGGACGACTCCCACCGGATGTGTCGACAAACCCGCCACACTCCACGACATTCGACGTCAGCAAACCTGTTCGGAAGAGCTTCCACTGCAGGCCATGCTCCAATGCGCGAAGTCCACGATCGTTACCGAGCAGACTGATCGGTTCCTTTGCCCGACCATAAATCGGCACCTCCAGGTGATCCTGGAAGTTCATCCCCACGTTCGGGGAATCGTGAATCAGATCAATCCCATAGGATTTCAGATGCTCGGCAGGCCCGATGCCGGAAAGCATCAAAAGCTTCGGGGTCGCAAGTGCGCCGGCCGTCATAATGATTTCGCCGCGTACGGTGGCGCTGCCTGCCTCTCCGTCTTTTGAGCGCCATTCGACACCCGATGCACGTTTCTGCTTGAAGAGTATTCGTGTGACAGAGCTATTGGTCAGAACACGCAGGCTCGGATGGCCGAGCACCTCCGCCAGATAGGTCGCGGCGGTACTCCCCCGCTCGCCGTTGAAAGTCGTGGTGTGGTAGAAGCCAATACCGGCCTGCTGCTCTCCGTTGAAGTCGTCGTTGTACGAGAGTCCCCGTTCCTGGGCAGCCTTAAAGGCCAGTTCAAAATGGCCGCTCAGCTCGGCTGAAGATGTTCCAGCAGACGAGAGAGCAGCCGAGTTTGAGGAACGCTTCGTGAATGTCAGATCGGCGTTCGAAGCGGATGCGAAGACGACGGAAACCATGGAGCCACGAATGAGTCCGTTCGACGACCCAACGGAATTTGCCGAGGCCGCTGCCGTGTTCGGTGCGGCGTCTGGCGATGACCGGTCTGATACCGCGTTCGCGAAGTCGGTGGCGATGCGAGTCGGAATCGTAGCCACGGTCGGCGTAGAGGACCTTGGGCTTGCGAAGCGGTCGGCCGCGAGTGCCGCGAATCGGCGGGATAGCGTCGACCAGCGGCAGCAGTTGCGTGACATCGTTGCGGTTCGCGCCGGTCAGGATCACGCTGACAGGAACGCCATTCGCGTCTACGAGGACGTGATGTTTGGACCCTGGTCGTGCGCGATCGGTGGGGTTTGGCCCAGTTTTTGGCCTGCCCCAACGGCGCGCACGGACGATGAATCGACAGCCGCATATGAGAAGTCGAGCTGGCCGGATTCGCGCAGCTTGTCGAGCAGCAGCCCGTGCAGTTTGTCCCACACTCCGGCTTGCTGCCAGTCGTGCAACCGACGCCAGCAAGTCGCTCCAGAGCCGAAGCCCAACCGGGTCGGCAGATGATTCCATCGCATCCCTGTCTTGAGCACGAGCAGGATGCCATTGAGTGCCGCACGGTCCGAGACCGGCAGGCGCCCAGGGTATCGCCTGTGTCGCGGCTTGGGCGGCGGAAGTAGTGGTTCGATCAGTGCCCACAGCGCGTCATCGATGATAGGTGCCGGCATTCCTTGATCCGTTGTTCAGGCATCCAAGGTTAACCGTTTCACGGGAAAGTAAACAGCCCTTCCGGGCTCTTTTTGAACTGGCCTTTTAACAAAAGCCAGGCTCAACGGGTGCCGAAACCGCGTATCGCTGACCTTGAGCGTTCCCGCGGTGCCGTGGTAAGGCTCCGAAAGCCGCATATGCGACTCTGCCCGCTTGAAAACTGGCAGGACGTCCTGCCATGCCCAACCAGTACAGCCCCCCGAAGACCAGTCGTCGTAGTCACTGGCGGTCCCGCGAATATAGACCATGGCATTAACCGAACTCCCGCCACCCAGAGTATGGCCTTGCGGAACAAACATCCTCCGGTTGCCAGCCGCGGGTTGGGGTTCGCTTTTGTAATTGATCATCCGCTCTGTTCCGTGAACGCGGATAAAAGTCGCGGGTATATGAATGTATATGCTGTTGTCCTTTGGACCACTCTCAATCAACAGAACGGTTTTTCCTGCTTTTACGAGGCGATTCGCAACCACGCATCCGGATGACCCACCGCCCACGACGATATAGTCATAAGTCTCCATACTACGTCTCTCCGTTTTTTAATCTTTCGGCAGTCGCCGCTTTCAATAGCGCATCAGGCGGTACGGCACTTCAAATCGTGGAATACTTCGGTTGGCAGCCTGCATCGCGGCTACCCAATTCTCGTTGATGCGATCGAGCGGCAACGTGTGCGTGATCAGATCGTCGATGTTGATCTTGTCTTCCATGTACCGGTCGACGATCTTCGGTACACGAAGTGGGTCATGCCGAACTTCTTCGTGAATTCGACGCGCTTCGGATTGGTACCCATGCCAATGAGCTAGATCAATGGCGCGGCGTCGGGGTTGCGAAACGTCCCAACGATCCTCCGCTCCGCGATTCGCCACTGGCCATCGTTCCCGCGTTTGTAAAGATCGAAGAAGTCAGCCACCATAAAAATGGGAACATGCTGAAGAGGTAGCGGTGCGTTGGCTGCGAACGATAGCCACACGCTGGTGGTTTGCGCCATATCCTCCGTGAGGGAAACGATGCGCAGTCCGCTCCACATATGACGTGAAGAGCGGGGCCCTAATGCCCGACGCTTCTCAAAGAACGTCCGGATTTCGCCCCGTCCCCGCAGTACCCGTTCACCACTCTGATAAAACGCATCCTCCTCGAATAGATGATCGAGATTTTCGAACGAAGCGTTGTCGAGACTCCAACTGAATTCGGCGTTGATGGTATCGATTGCGAGGCGAACTTCGAGGGTCGTTTGTGGTGACATGGGTTCTGTGCAGTCAGAGATGCGTGATCCCCTAATGCTGCACGTGGCCGGCTCCATTGTCTGTCCCATGAAAAATGGACAATGCGTCGCACATACCGATCATCGTGTCCATATCGAGGGGGACAGACGCTCTCTTGCAATGAACGAGATCATCGTCAGACTCGTTCCGGACTTCGTCCGTCCAATCGATATGGAGACTCAACCCGTGGTGACCTCAAGCACACCAGGCATGCTCGTATGCGTTTCACACTCGCCAATCATCATGATCCGGGCCAAAGCACCGGAGAAAGAAAACGAGATCCTCACGCTTTACAAACGTACGACCGAGCAGATCGCTCGTTTCGATCCGGAGCTTGTGCTGATCTTCGGCTCCGATCATTTCGCAGGCTTTCATTTCTCGTTGATGCCGCCCTATTGTGTCGGGCTGTCGGCCAACGCCGTAAGCGACGTGGGAGGGTTCGGTGGCGCGCTCAATGTGCCCCGCCCTCTCGCCCTGGACCTCGTCAAGCATCTGAGCGCGGACGGTTTTGATACCGCGGTTTCGCACGACATGACGGTAGATCATGCGTTTTCCCAGCCCCTGCACAGGTTGCTTGGCGCACTCGACAGGTATCCCGTCATCCCCGTCTTCCTGAACGCCATCGCAAGCCCGGTACTCCCCTTCGCGCGCGCAGAGAAACTGGGGACAGCAATTGGTAACTTCCTGCGAAAAACCGGCAAACGAACGCTCGTGATCGGGTCCGGCGGGCTATCTCACCATCCTGCGCGTTACTATCCGCTGCCAGGCACTGCGTCCCGGGAAGTCGAGGCCTATCAACTACGAGGCGCAACGGGCCATTCAATGACCGATGAGCAATGGTTTAGCCGGTTGCACGACATGCACGTGGAAGGCGCAGCGATGCTTGTCGACGGCCGGCGAACCGAGCGTGATATCCGTCTCAATGCCGGGTTCGATGCACAGTTCATGGAAATGATGCGAACCGGCGATCTGGCCGGATCGAGGCACTGGAACCCCGACGAACTCATCGAGAGCGCGGGTATCGGGGCAATGGAACTCAACGCGTGGGTCGCAGGAATGGGGGCCTATCAGGAACTGGATTCCAGGCCGGTCCGCGAAGCGCTGTACGTGCCAACGCTCGAATATGGCATCGGGTACGGAATGGTGGTTGCGGGTGGCTTGTGACGACGACACGTTTGTCGCGGTACCAACGCACCACTAGATCCCAATCATGACAGGCCGCTTGCCCCCTTCGATCCAGCCCGCACATCCTCCGAGCAAAAGGCCGTCCTTGACGAGATTCCGTCCGGTCCTCATGGAAATCTGGATGGCCCCTTTCCCGGCTGGATTCATGGTCCCGAGCTCGCTCAGCATGCTCAGCGAGCGGGAATACAGGCGGAGCATGCCGACGCCATTCGCGATGGTCGGCGCCCGGCATTCGCCAATTCCGACGAAACTCTGGTCCATGATTTCAAGGACAAGGCAGTCATAACCTGCCATTTCCTGAATAGAGCGGCCCCTGCAGGCCGTCACGGCGACTCGCCGGTCAATCAGGCAGTCTCCCGGCGACTGCCTCATAGTGGAAAGTGCCAATTCTCGCCGGTACTGGCACGCTTTAGAGTCAAAAATAAAACTTCAAAGACAGAGTATTTTCGGCCGATACAGGACCGCGCTACGAAAGGGCAGAAATGCGTCTATGGAACATCCCCGACCAAACCAGCCGCCGAGTCGATGACCGGTCGCTGCTTCCGCTCATCGATGCCATTGGCGTGGAGAGCGCGTCAGCGTTGTCGAGTGCCGTTCTGAACAGTCTCAAAGACCAGATCAAAGCGGGTCATTGCTCGATTTTCCATTATCAGGCTATCGGCAAGGTCCGCCTTGTGTCGGGTGCGGACCGCTTTTCCCAATCGATAGCGATAGAGAACGCCAGGCCGTACATCGCGGGCGGAATCTTCCGGCTGGACACCAATCAGGACATCTTGGGCGACAAGGCCAACAACCGTCCGGCGGCATCCTTCATCCATCACCAGACGGTCTCGGACCTGCGGGCACCCGCGCACCGTGAACTGTACTTCAACGCCGACCTGCTCGAACGCGTTTCGCTACTCCATTGCCTGCGCGACGGTAGCTGGGCAGCCATCAACCTCTATCGTCAACGCGGAGAGGGAGGGATTTCCGAACAAGAGTTCCGAGCGCTGGAAAACCTCGCGATACCGATTGCTCACTGCGTAGCCCGGCACATCGAGTTGAAAGGGGAACAACCGTCTGCGACTTCGATCGCACCGCTTCCCGAGTCCTCGCTCCTTCTGGAAATCCAGAATCGATTTCCCGATATTCCGCGCCGGGAGCGGGAAGTCATGTGTGCGCTACTGCGAGGGCTCACCGCCGATGGCATTGCCTGCCACTTGAATCTAGGCGTTGCCACCGTCGTGACCTATAAACAGCGCCTGTTCCGACGCCTGGGGATCAATACGCGGGCTCAGCTTTTTGCCCTCTTTTCCAGGTGTGCCTGACGATCCAGTTGGCTGGCGAGCTCAGGCACTCCCTCCCCGCTCCGGCCCCATTCGCCAGTAAAAACGAAGGGGCAACCCAGGCGGACTGCCCAGTGTTCAAAGCTGCACGGATGCGACGCTGACTACCATCCCATCCAGGTCAGGAGTCACGCGAACCTGACAACCCAGCCGGCTCTGCGGTGTGGCCGGCATGGCCGTGCATGTCAACAATTCCTGCTCCATGCTGGCGGGCGCCGGCAGTCGGTCGCTCCATTCCGGCGCGACAATGACATGGCAAGTCGCACAGGCACAGCACCCTCCGCATTCCGCGATGATTCCTGGCACGCCGTTCTGGACCGCCGCCTCCATCAACGTCCAGCCCGCCGGCACCTGCAATGCATGCTCTGCCCCGGCCGGGTCGACGAATATGATCGTGGGACTGGTCATGCGACCTCCCGATCCGCAAGCTGTTTCAGGACACGGCGGGCAGCAACCCCTGCCTGATCGCTCTTCAGATTGATCTCCGCTTCGCCCGCATCGGGTTCAATCGCATGCATGCGACGGATCTGCTCGAGTGCGAAAACGTCTTCATGAAAGGCATGGAGTGCGGATTTCTCCATATATTGAGTCACTTCCGCGTCGTCGAGTGCAAAGTCCCGCGCGAACGTAAACCAGTAGTGAGTGGTATTCTGGGTTTCCGGCGTAAGAAAGTGCGAGATATACACCGTGAACGCGTCACGTCCGACCGTTTCGGAGCGGTTGCGCAAAACGGCGGATGCATGGTGCAGCGCAGGCGTCAGAAAATCGGAAATCGTATGGCGCGACATCTTGCCCGGAATCCCGGTTTTAACATACATCGGAGGAACATCGCACTCCTCAACATATCGGGTAATCCGCACCTGACGCTCTGAAACCTCCACTTCGAATGGCGAACCCGCAAACTCGGGCGTACCCAGTGTCGTGGGATGAAGGTAAGTGAAGTGAGTCAGATCGAGCAGGTTCTCGTGCAGCCCGACATAGTTGGCTTTCAGTTCAACATAGGCCTGCGCATACGCCCAGTCAGGACTCGAAAGCCAGCGGGTATCCGGAATCAGGTTTTCATCCGCCTCTTCCTGGGCACCGGTCCAGATCCACACGAACGGGCCCCTTTCCACCACCGGATAGTGACGGATGCAGGCATTGGCCGACACGACATTCTGTGACGGGATATCAACGCATTCGCCCGCAGCATTGAAAGCCATTCCATGGTATCCGCATCGGACCGTGTCGCCCTCGAGCACACCATTCGAGAGGGGAAAAGACCGATGCGGGCAACGGTTCTGCAAGGCGACCGGCTGACCATTCTCGCGTCGATAAAAAACCACGCTCTTTCCGAGCAGGGTCCGTTCCTTCAGGGTGCGGTTAAATTCGCTGGCACAACCGGCAACGTACCAGCAGTTATGGATCAGTGGCGTATGCTCATTGGCCAGTTGCGTGCGCACGCGCGTAACACCAGCCGTAACGCGCGGAGAAGCTTGAATTGCTGTGGTCATGGATCTGCCTCTTTTGAGGAATATTGATTCTTCAATTACCGGCTGCTCGTCAACCCAGAGCGGTTAAGTCGTCCGGCATGCGATAGAAAATGAATCGGATCTAGCGTCGCCCACCCTCTGCCGCGTAAACACCATCGGCTCCCAGCCGGCTCGTCGCGCCCGCAAGCGCGAGACCGAGTGGAACAGACGGGTCCGCAAGCTTCAAGGGATCAACTACGCCCTCCGGCCCGACCTCATCCAGATAGCGCCGCAGGGCCATAAAGTCCGCCGGACGGTTCAGTGCGGCGCCCGAGACAAGTTTTCCTCTATCGAGGTAAAACTCCACGAAGGCAGGCGCAGATGAAGCGCCTCTCGCGCCGAAATCCCGTAGTACCGTTTCGTCATAATGTGCGGCGAGTCCGGCAATCTGAACTTTCGAGTCGAACTGTTCGGACCAGAACCACGGTACAGCTAGAGGTAAGAGCGGCTGTCCAGCGAGAAACGCCGCAATCGCCCGCGCCTGGGCGACTGCATTCGAAACCGATTCGAGCCGAACACGGCGACCGAGATGCGGTACCTCAACGCAGGTACAGTCCCCTGCCGCGAAGATCCGCGGGTCGGAAGTGCGGCCAACCCGGTCCACAACCACCGCACCGTGCTCGATTTCGAGCCCGGCTGTGCGGGCCAATCCAGCTTTCGGGTCGACACCGACACCGAGTACCACGACGTCTGCGGAAATGTTTTTCCCGTCCGCAAGTTGCACGCCTGCGACCGAATTGCCACCTGCATCGGATACAAAGCCCGTCACCTTCACGTCAGTGCGTATCGTCACGCCCCTCTCTCGATGCAAATCGGAAAGCACTTTGGCGACGTAGGGTGATGCAACGCGATCCAGCACGCGCGAGCCTGACTGGAGTACGGTGACGTTCATCCCTGCCCGGCGCGACGATGCGGCGACCTCCAGTCCGATGTAACCACCGCCTATCACGACCATGGTCCTGCCGGCGTGCAGATGGGACGCAAGTAGCCGGGCATCGTCAAGTGAGCGGAGCGTCAGGATGCCGTCGAGCGTGCTACCAGGAAGATCGAGACGACGAGCAACCGCACCGGTCGCGAGCACAAGGTAGTCGTATGGGAGCGCGCTGCTATCATCCAGCGTCACCAATGCTCGATGTCGATCAACATCCGTCGCCTTCACGCCGCGCAACACTGTCACACCGGCGTCGCGATAGAACGCTGCGTCTTTGAATAACAACCGCTCGCACTCGAAACCCGGTTCGAAAAATGTCTTCGACAGCGGCGGTCGCTGATAGGGCAGATGCTTTTCACCGGCAACCAGCGTAACGTGAAAATGCGTCAACACCGGCCGAAGCGACGTAACAAGCTGGGCGGCAGCTTGTCCACCACCGACGATCACGAGCCTCTGACGGCCAGAAGAATCGCTTTGTTGCATGATGCATTTCATCAGTTCGTTGTTTTCGTATCCGGATCGATCGTACTCAACGTCGTTCAACTGGATTGCTCAACGTACCGATGCTGTCGATCGTCACTTCAATGGGTCCGCCAAGCCGAGTGAGGTCAACGTTTTGCACCGCCCGACCACCCACGTCCGATTTTTTGAGAGCGGTGCCGAGCGCAATCAAATCGCCGGCCTCCAGACGCATGTATTGCGACAGAAAAGCGATCACGTCGGCGGCCTTATACGTAAGATTCGCCGTACTGTCCTCGGTCACCACACGTCCCTGGTGAATGCAGCGTACGGTCAGGGCATGCGGGTCAGGAATTTCGTCCCGCGTCACAATCCACGGCCCGATGGGACCAAACGTATCGGCGCCTTTGTAGCGCCCCGGGTAACTGACCCAGCTATCGACGTATTCGATCTGCGTCGGATCGCCTTGTCGCGGATGAATGGCCCGATAATGAAAGGTGTCCTCGCCGCGCAGCTTCGGTGCAGTCAGATCATTGATGATCGTGTAACCGAACACGTGTGAAAGAGCGTCATCCCGGGGAATATCGCTGCCGTCCCGCCCAATCACTACCACCAGTTCGGGCTCCGGGTGCACGCGGCCGAAATCCTCGCGAAGCCGTATCGGCTGACCATGCCCAATCAGCGAGGATGCGGGTTTGATGAACGTCGCCGGATGGGACGGTCCGCTTAAAATCCGATCCTTGTTCGCACTGTTGTTCAGCGCAACGCAGACTACCTTACCGGGACGAGGAACCGGGGGCAACCAATGCAGTTCGTCCACTGCCATCACGACGGCGCCATTGGCCTCATGGGTTAGCACCGCTCGCTCGTCCGGCCACCTGGCGATGATATCGAGCATATCGAACTGACGAGTATCTTGAAGCGCCCCTAGCACGGCTGCATGCGTGTCATCCACGGCAATGGCGACGCACTTCTTCCCTTGATATAGAACGGTTCCGAGTTTCACGGATTCATCTCCCTTGTTACGATTTCCTGAGCGTGAATGCTGAGGTCATCATAGGGAGCGTGTCGACTGGAGTATGTCCCTCTCGTTGGGGACATGGCACAGGCCACCCGAGGCCGATCTTGCGGAGAGGAATAACCCGCAATTCTTGGGGCCTCCAATCTATGGAGAACGGTCGAAACCATTTTTCCCTGGCAACAGGCAGCCACCGGAGGTTTGGGTAGAGCATCCAGGATATGCTGTCGGCAACCGGATCCGAAATATGTAGCCAGATGTGTAGCTGCCACCCGTTTCCGGGAGAGAAACTGCCGTGTAATCCTTACCAGACAAGGACCGGCACTCATAACAGAGAGCAGTACGACATCGTTCTGATGTAGAACTCATGTCGTCGGTCGTTTAGACCCGCGCCCGTCGCGCGTACGCCCCCGCCGCGCTGCCCTAACACCCCACGGAGTCCCGCAGTTTGAATCACCAGCGCGTCACCATCGAGCAAATCGACGAGTTCGACGAAATCATCGACGTGAGAACGCCGCTCGAATACGCCGAGGATCACGTCCCCGGCGCCATCAACGCACCCGTGATGAGCAACGAAGAGCGCGTAATCGTCGGCACGCTCTACAAAGCGTCGCCATTCGACGCCACGCGCGTGGGCGCGGCCATCGCCGCGCGCAACATCGCGCGTCACCTCGACACGATCTTCGCCGACCGACTGCGCAACTGGCGGCCGCTCATCTACTGCTGGCGCGGCGGCAAGCGTTCGGGCTCGATGACGGCCATGTTCAACATGATCGGCTGGCGCGCCCGTCAGCTCGAAGGCGGCTACAAGGCCTACCGCCATACCGTCATCGAAGCGCTCGGCACGCTGCCGGGCAGGTTCCGCTACATCGTGCTCGCGGGGCCCACGGGCAGCGGCAAGACGCGCCTGCTACAGGCGCTCGGCGCGGCCGGCGCGCAAACGCTCGATCTGGAAGGGCTCGCGGCACATCGCGGCTCGCTGCTCGGCGCCCTGCCCGAGCGGGCGCAACCCTCGCAAAAGGCGTTCGATACGGCGCTCGTGCAAACGCTGCGCACGTTCGACTCCACGCGGCCCGTGTTCGTGGAGGCGGAAAGCCGGCGCATCGGCACGATCACGCTGCCGGACGCGTTCATCGCCGGCATCCATGCGGCACCGTGTGTCGTGGTGGACGTGACGCGCGAGGAACGATGCGTACTCCTTCTGAACGAGTACGGCCATTTGCTGGACGAACCCGGCTATTTCCGCGAGCAGTTGCTCAAGCTCGTGCCGCTCCACGGACGCGAAAGGATCGAGTCATGGTGCGGGTTGCTCGACGCGGGACAGCGCGAGACGCTCACCGAAACGCTCGTCGTCGAGCACTACGACCCCGCCTATACGCGCAGCAGCCGGCGTAACTTCGAGAAGCTGGAAAAGGCGCCGCGCTTTGCATTCCACCCGCTGCGCGACGACATCGTCGCGCAGGCGAAAGCGCTGCTCGAAGAACTGGGCAACGCGTAGGCACATCGGGCCGGCGCGAAGCGCATGGCGGGGAAACGACGGATCGGCTTGTGGCTCAACAGCGCGTTACCGTCCCGTAGCCGCGGCTGCACTGCCGCCAGCCTGAGAAGTGCCGCCGGCAACGCCACCGTAACCGCTGTTGCCGTTCAGCGCCGCCACGCGCGCTTCGGCCGCCTGGATGTTCTCGGGATAGTGGACGTTGTCGCCGTGGCCAACACGGTAACCCACCTGTGCGAGTTGCACGATTTCGGCATGGAGCTGCTCGCGCGTGACGGACGAATCAGCGGGCGAATTCGACTGCGCGAACGAAACGGCGGGAACCACGAGGGCGGCGGCAACGGCAACGGCAACGGCTTGAATCAGGGACTTCACGGTATTACCTCCATTCGACTGGTGCGGCCGCGATGCGACGGGTATGTGCATGCGATCGATGTACGCAGTCTAGGAGGATCGACTCCAAGGGTTAACCCCTATCCGCCTAAAATACCGTTCCAATTCCCCGAAGAATCGCCGCGCTTCACTGGCGACAGGCTGCCGCCAGCCTGGCAGCCGGTGTGCGGACCCATCGTTGCCAGCACAACCGTCACCATCAGCGGCGAGGCTCGCCGCGCTCCGTCAACGAGGCGGTGTGCTGCAATTGCGCAGGCAGGTTCGGCTCCCAAGCTTCGAGGTCCTCGGTGGGATAAAGGCCGAACGCATAGAGAACCCGCTTGAGACGGCTGACGAAGCCGGGGCGCGGCACGTTCGGGAGTGCCGCCGCGGCGGAACTCGCCGTGCGGCTCAGATAGTTGCGCTTGAAATCGCGCTGCGAGACACCCCACTTCATCAGGAATTCGCGCCCGCCGCGGTTGCGGCGAATGCGACCCGTCGTGCGGGTTCCGAAATGGTAGATGCGGCTCGCGCCGACCGAGCGGAATACCCGGCAACCGACCAGCCAAAGCTTCATCAGGAAGTCGTCGTCGCTGCTCATGCCGGGCCCGAACTCGATGCTGTACCCGCCCACGCGCAGCCACAACTCGCGGCTCACCAAGGTGGGCTGGAGCGCGATGCCGTCGCGGTCGGCCGTGTTCATCTTCGCCGCGAAGTCCAGCAGCCCCGCTTCGTTGAAATCGTCCGGACCGGCGCCGAAGTTGGCGACAGTCACGAGGCTGTTACCGGTATCGGTGGGCTCGATGATCTGCGATGCCAGATAAGCCGGCACCTGACCCAGCCCGCGCAGCGTTTCGACGAAGGCCGTGTCCCAGCCCGGCGTGCAGAACATGTCGTCGTTCATGAACAGGATCCACTCGCTCGTGGCGAGGCGCGCGACCTCGTTGACCGCAAGGCACACGCCGACGTTCCCGAGGCTCCTGGTGTGGCGAATGCCCTGCTCGCGGACCCAATCGAGGGTGCCGTCACTGCCGTCGTTGACGTGCACCAGGATTTCGTGCTCGAACGCGGAATGCCGCCGGATGCTGTCGACGCACAGCTTCAGATACGGCAGGTTGTTCCAGGTCGGGATCAGGATGCTGAACATGGCGTTTTGAATTATGTAGGGTCCGACAGGATATCCATGCGATCGACTATCGCCGCCAGAACGGCCAGCATGCCCGCATAGAAGGACACCGTGCTTTTCAGGTCGAAGGTCTCCACCGTCAGGCCGAAAACAAAGAACATGACGACGAACGAGAGTCCCATCAGCGCCGTGCGGCGCGCCGTGGCCGACGCCGACTTGAGCCGGCTCGCGAAAAAGACGGCGGGCACGATGTAGATGGCGAGCAGCGCGATACCGCCCACCGCGCCGTAATTGACCAGATAGGCCAGCAGTTGGTTGTGCGTTTCGCCCTCGCCGAACTGGGCCGCGAGAGGCGTCAGCGCGCCCTGCCGGGCGAGCGAGTTCATGGCGTCGCGAAAGCCGTCGCCGCCGAGGCCCAGCACCGGATGCTGGCGGATCAGCTCGCACGCCGCATCGTACAGCTGAAGGCGCACGCCGACCGACGTGTCACGGTTGCCGTGCGTGTACTGCGTCAGGTCGGACGATATCATGTCGATGCGGTCGCGCACCGTTCCCGAGCTACCGTAGACGAGTGCCAGCAGCGCGGCAATGGCAACCGGCATCAGCACTTTCCAGTGAACCGACTTGCCGCGGCCGCGCTCCCACAGGATCAGCACGGCCACGATGGGAATCGCGAGCCAACCGCCGCGTGCGCCGGAAACCAGCGAGGCCGCAAGGCCCGCAAAAAGCCCGGCGATCTTGAGCACGCGCACGAACGCCTTGTCCTTGCGCCACCAGTTCAGCGCCACCGCCGACAGCACGCCGAGCGCGAGCGAGAGATCCCCGAAATGAATCGGATTGAGGAACGCGCTGCCGACCCGCCCGTCGCCCCAGTCGCGCGGCATGACGAGCGTAATGGCCAGCGCCGCCAGGGCGCCGAGCGTGAAAGAGAGATCCGCCCACGAGAGCACCGGTTGCGGCGCGCGGCGCAGCACTAGAAAAACCAGAATGGTCAGCAAAAAGCGGGATGGCGAATCCCAGGTCCGGATTAGCGGATGCCCGTGCGACAGCGTGCTAAGCGCCACGGCCGCAAGCGGCACGATCAGCGCGATGCAGGTCGCCAGCCCGAGGCCTTCGGGACGTGCGTAACCATAAGGCGTGCCGGCGGGCCGCAGGAACAGCGCCGCCATAGAAAGGACCGCCACGCCGATCGTCATGGCGCTCGCACCGCCATGCACCAGCATGGCCAAAGCCGGATAAGTCAGCAGGAGAAACGCAGTCAGCCAGTCGCCGGGCACCGTGCTGCGTTGGGAGTCATTCGTAACAGGTGTCGGCATTGCGCACTGCGATTATCGGTAATAGTGATGCCTCACGCCGCAAACTGTATGCGTGGGAAGCCGGATGAGGAACCCGTTATTGTACCCATAGTGCACCCGCACCTTCATCTTCGCCCAGTTCGCAACGCCTGCCGGCGCGCACCCAAAGCGCCCCGTGCCCGTGCCGCAGCCGCCACCATGTTAGACTACACGGCTTCCTGTGGATAACAACAAGGCCCCGTGTTGCAGCCGTCCCGTCCGAACACTTCATGGTTTTCGCCGGCCCGCTGGCTGGACGACGCCGTGGCCCGTTCCACCGTCATTCCCTATGCGGGCGTGCCACACGAACCGGACGTGTTTCTCAGCCGCAACAGCCGGTTCAAGATTGCGAAAAAATACCTGCACAAGCAACTGCTGCTGAAGGCGCATCGCCAATTGCAGCTCGAGCGCCCGCATCTCGACCGCTCGCAGCGCGTGCTATGGATTTACGCCAAGCGCAACTTCGGCGACGCAACCATGGACCTGGCCGGCCGCGCGCTGCTCAAGGACAGCGGGATTCGTCTGGATCTTCTCGCGCTGCCGTCGCACGTGCCGCTCTTCAGGGAAGACGACCTGTTCGGGCACGTCTATGGCGACCCGCTCGAAGTCGATGCGAGCCGCTACGACGCCGTCCTGCTATCCGAGTACAATCTGCCGTCGATCCGCCTGAAGACGCAGTACTTCGGCAAGCTGCCCTACGCCTGCCTGTACCAGCACTTCAACGGTCCCGATCGCAATCAGACCCGCTTCAGCTATGCGAGCGTCAACGACGTGTTCTCGCTCGGCCACAGCGTGGAGACGCTGGCCGCGATCAGCAAACCCTACCTCGCATGCAGCGACGCGACGCGCGAATCGGTCCGCAGCCTGCTGCCCGCGCAGCCCTTCATCGCGCTCGCCGCAGGCGGTGTGGACCCTGACCGTACTTATCACCGCTGGCCGGAATTCGTCGCTTTGCTGAGCCGCTGCGACGACGCGCGCGCACCGAAAACCATCGTCGTGCTCGGCTCGGACAACGGCACGGAAATCGCGCAGCAACTCTGCGCCGCCGCCCCCGGCAACCTGCGGATCCAGACGCTCACCGGCAAGTTGGCGTTCCTGCAGGCGCGCGAGGTCGTTGCGCACGCAGCCCTTTTTATCGGCGCCGACGGCGGCCTGATGCATGTCGCCCACAGCACGGCCACGCCCAGCGTTTCGCTGTTCTCGCATCGCGAGCCGCCTTATCTCCGTCTGACCGACGCGTGTCACTCCGTCGGTCTGCAGGGCGGCGGCAACGTCGACACGATCGCGCCCTCCCAGATCATGGACGCGACGCTCCGGCAACTGGCCGCTCACGGCCCTCAGGCCGCGCTCTGCTGATACTGGATCTTGTGCAGGTGCGCGTATAGCCCGTCGTGCTCGAGCAACTCCTGGTGCGTGCCGGATTCGACGATATGCCCGCTATCCATCACGAGGATGCGGTCCGCGCGTTCGATCGTCGAGAGGCGGTGCGCGATCACGAGCGTCGTGCGCCCGCGCATGAGCGTCTCCAGCGCCGCCTGCACGTGGCGCTCCGACTCCGAATCGAGAGCCGACGTCGCCTCGTCGAGGATCAGGATCGGCGCGTCCTTGTAGATCGCGCGGGCGATTGCGAGGCGCTGGCGCTGGCCGCCCGAGAATTTCATGCCGTTGTCGCCGATCAGCGTATCCATGCCGTCGGGTAGCGCCGAAACCGTCTCCCAGAGGTTCGCGGCCTGCAGCGCGCGCTTCACGCGCTCGCGGTCCGCCGTTTCGCCATAGGCTACGTTGCTGGCGACCGTATCGTTGAACAGCACCACGTCCTGGCTCACCATCGCGATCTGCCGGCGCAGCGCATGGATGTCGTACTCGGGGAGCGGCACGCCGTCGACCAACACGCTGCCGCCGGTCGGATCGAAAAAGCGCGGCAGCAGATTCACGAGCGTCGTCTTGCCGCTGCCCGAGGGGCCGGCCAGCGCCACCATCTCGCCGGGCCTGACGCGAAACGATACGTGGTCGAGCGTCGCGCGATGGCTTGAACCGTAGGCGAACGAAACGTCGCGGAACTCCACCTCGCCGCGCGCCCGTTCGAGCGGCAGGCCGCCGCCGGGCGGCTCCGGCGGCTCGTCGATCAGCCCGAAGATCAGTTCCGCCGCGGTCATCCCGCGCTGCAGCGGCTGGTTCACGTCGATCAGGTGCTTGAGCGGCGAGATCACGAGCAGCATCGACGTGACGAACGCGACAAAGCCGCCCACCGTCGTCTGGTCGTTCGCCGCCTGCACGACCGCAATGCTGACGACGAGCGCGAGCGCGATCGACGCGAGGAACTGGGTGAGCGGCTGCGCGAGCCCGCCCGAGACCGTCATGCGCATCTGGTACCCGCGCAGGCGCTTGCTCAACGCGCCGAAGCGGTCTTTTTCGTACTGCTCGCCGTTGTGAACCTTGACGACCTTGTACCCGCCCACCGTCTCCTCGACGATGTACGACAGCTCGTTCGTGAACGTCTGATGCTCGCGGTTCAGGCGTCGCAGACGCCGGTTGATCTTGCTCACGAGCCAGCCGATGCCGGGCAGCAGCACCGCGACGATCAGCGTGAGCCGCCAGTTCAGATAGAACAGGTAGCCGAGCAGGAACACCACCGTGAGCGAATCGCGCACGATCGTGACCAGCACGCCGAGCAGCACACCAAGAATCTGGTTGACCTCGAACACGATCGCGTTGATCACCGTGCTCGCCGTTTCGCGCTGAAAGAAGCCGACGCTGGCATGGATCATCCGCTCGAACATCCTGAGCCGCAGCGAGAGCAGCACGCGGTTCGAGACGTACTGCAGCAGATAGCCGGACGCATATTGCGCGAGGCCGCGCACGAGCGAGAGGCCGACGATCGCCGCGGGCACGATCCATTTCGCCCTGGAAGCGCCGTGCGTGCCGAAGCCGTCGTCGAGCAGCGGCTTCAGCAGGGCCGGAATGCCGGCCTCCGTGGCCGCCACGACGGCCATCGCCAGGATACCCGCGAGAAGCACCCAGGCGAGGGGCTTCACGTACGGCCATAGCCGGCGGCCGATCAGTAGCGGCGACGACTTCGTGCCGGAACCGATCGGCTTGCTCAAGGTTGACTTCTCGCTCAAAATGCCCTCGAAAAATGCGGATGAAGCTGTCCGCCGGCACGCGCACGCTGGGCGGACAAACAGGTACGCCATTGTAAACGCTCGGCCGGACCGGCGATGCATCGGTTCTGCCCGGCGCGCTGCGCGTGCCGGCGACGTTTTTGGATATACTCCCTTGCTCGGCTTCGGCGCGAAGCAAGCGGAACGAAAGGCGCGCCGCCAGATCCTCCCCCCTTCACCCCGCCCGGGCCGATCCGTAGCCGGTTTCCGGCGATATCCGCCCCCTTCTTCGAGCCGCCGCGACCCAGCACCGATGAGTGACAGCGTCAAATTCAGCGCCAAAATCGATGCGATCAGCGTCATCGTCATCGTTAAAAACGAAGCCCATGATATTCGGGACTGCCTTGCGTCGGTTCACGGCTGGGTCGACGAAATCGTCGTGCTCGACTCGGGCAGCACCGACGGCACCCAGGCAATCTGCCGCGAGTTCGGCGCCACCGTCGTCGAAACCGACTGGCCCGGCTTCGGACTGCAAAAGCAGCGCGCCCTCGAAGCGGCCCGCGGCCCCTGGATCCTGTCGCTCGACGCCGACGAACGCATTCCCCCCGCACTGCGCGACGAAATTCTCGCGAGCGTGAAAGCAAGCGCCGCCGACCTGTTCCGGCTGCCGCGCCGGTCCAACTACTGCGGCCAGTGGATACGCCACTCGGGCTGGTCGCCCGATTACGTCACGCGGCTCTTTCGCCGCGACGCGGCCCGTTTCTCGAACGATCTCGTCCACGAACGCGTGATCGCCGCGCCCGACACACGCCTCGGCACGCTCTCCGAGCCGCTGATGCACTACAGCTTCCGCGACTTTTCCGAAGTGCTCGGCAAGATCGACAGCTATTCGAGCTACGGCGCCACGCAGCGGGCCGCGCGCGGTCAACCTGGCAAACGCAGTGGCGGCGTCGGCCGCGCACTGCTGCACGGATTCTGGACCTTCGTGCGCACGTGGATCATCCAGCGCGGCTTCCTCGACGGCAAGATGGGGCTCGTGCTGGCGATTTCAAACGCCGAAGGCACGTACTACCGTTACCTCAAGCTGATGCTGCTCGAAACCGAGCCGCCCCGCGAAGGCGCGGATAAACCATGAACGAGCGGCACGACATGCTGGTTTCCGTGATCGTCAGCACCTATAACCGTCCGGATGCGCTCGAACGAGTGCTGGCCGGTTGCGCCGCGCAGAACGATACGAACTACGAAATCATCGTTGCCGACGACGGCTCGGGCGATCCGACGCGCGAAACGGTCGCGCGCTGTGCCGAGGCGTCTGCCGTGCGCATCGAGCACGTATGGCACCCGGACGACGGCTTCCGGCTCGCCGAGATCCGCAACAAGGGGATTGCGCAAGCGCGCGGCGACTACCTGATCTTTCTGGACGGCGACTGCGTTCCGCAACACGACTTCGTCGCGCGGCACCGGCAGCTCGCGAGCGAGGGCGCCATCGTCACCGGCAGCCGGATTCTGCTCGACGAAACGCTTACGCGCGAGGTGATCGACCGCAAGATGGCTTTGCCCGACCAGGGACTCGGCTTCTGGGCGCGGCAGCGCATGGGCGGTCACGTCAACAAGATTGCGCCGCTCCTCGTCAAACTGCCGGACCGCAAATGGCGTGTCGTCGAGCAGTTCAAGTGGCGCGGCATCAAGGGCTGCAACCTGAGCGCATGGCGCAGCGATCTGGAACGCGTGAACGGCTTCGACACCAGCTTCGTCGGCTGGGGGCACGAAGACGCCGATCTCGTGATCCGGCTCGCCAACTGCGGCGTGCACCGCAAGCTCGGCGCCTATGCCACCGAAATCTTCCACCTGTGGCACCGCGAGCAACCGCGCACGCAGGCCAGCCCCAACTACGAACGGGTCAAGGCACGTATTGCCGACGGCTCAGTGCGCGCTGAGCGGGGCCTTGCCGAACTGGCGCAATAAACGCCCCGTGGGCACCCCGTTGCCTCAGTAAACGATCTCGATCGAGCTGTCGGCGAACTCGCCTCGCAGCGCTGCGAGCAGGTCATCGCTAGGCTTGACGCGCCAGGCGTCGCCGAGGCGCACCTCGCCCTCGGCGCGCTCGTTGCGGTAGACGATCTGGACGGCGAGCCCGTTGGGAATCGCGGCTTGCGTGCGTTCGCCGCGATCACGCCCGAAGCCGCCGCGTCCGCGCGCCTCGACCACCGGTGCCGGCAGCGTGTCGTCGGGCTTCGCGCGATGCGCTTCCAGCACGGCGCGCAACGTGTGCGCGTCGGCGTTGCCGTTCATCTGCAGCTTCACGGCCTGCGCATAGCGGCTGCGCGCGCGCTCCAGATCCATGACCGTATCCACCGTAAAGCGGATGCCGCCCGTGAACGCGTCGTTGCGCGCCCCGCCCTGCACGACGAGCAGTTCGTCTTCCTTGAAGAGCGCCTTGTGCGCCTCGTACTGCTCGTTGAACACCGTCACTTCGCACTGGCCGGAGCCGTCGTCGAGCAGCGCGATCAGCATCTTGCCGCGCTGGGTCATCTGCGTGCGCAGCGAGGCGATCACGCCCGCGATGAGCTTGTCGCGCCCTTCCTTCAGGTCGCCGATCTTCTGGCGTACGAAGCGGCGGACTTCGTCCTTGTACGCATCGAAGAGGTGGCCCGAGAGATAGAAACCAAGCGCGCCCTTCTCCTCCTGGAGCTTGCGCTTTTCGGCCCATGCCGGTTCGTCGACGAGTTCGTGCGCGGCGAGCGGCGCGTCGCCCATGTCGAAGAGGCCGGCCTGCATGGCATTGGCGCTCGCCTGATCGGCGGCTTCCATCGCCATCGACACGGAAGCAAGCAACTGCGCGCGGTTCGCGTGCACCGTGTCGAACGCGCCCGCGCGGATCATCGCTTCGATCGTGCGGCGGTTCACCACGCGGCGATCGATGCGCTCGCAGAAGTCGAACAGGTCCTTGAAGAGGCCGCCTTCTTCGCGAGCGCGCAGAATTTCTTCGATGGCGCTCTGGCCGCTGCCCTTGATCGCGCCGAGGCCGTAGCGGATCGTGCGCGAGCGCGAGCCGTCCGCCTCGGCTACCGGCTCGAAGCGGTACGCCGACGCGTTGATGTCCGGCGGCAGCACGACCATCTTGTTCGTCAGGCAGTCCTCGAAGAGGATCTTCACCTTGTCGGTGTCGTCCATGGCGAGCGACATATTGGCCGCCATGAATTCGGCCGGATGGTGCGCCTTGAGCCATGCCGTGTGATAGGCGAGCAGCGCATACGCGGCCGCGTGCGACTTGTTGAAGCCGTAGCCCGCGAACTTCTCCATCAAGTCGAAGGTTTCGTCGGCCTTCTCGCGCGTGAGGCCGTTCTTCGCGGCGCCCTCGGCGAAAATCTCGCGGTGCTGGGCCATCTCCTCGGGCTTCTTCTTGCCCATCGCGCGGCGCAGCAAGTCCGCGCCGCCGAGCGAGTAGCCGCCGATGATCTGCGCCATCTGCATCACCTGCTCCTGATAGACCATGATGCCGTAGGTCTCTTTCAGGACGGGCTCGACGCGCGGATCGGGATATTCCACCACTTCGCGGCCGTGCTTACGCGCGCAGAAGCTCGGGATCAGGTCCATCGGGCCCGGACGGTACAAGGCCACGAGCGCGATGATGTCCTCGAAGCGGTCGGGCTGGGCGTCCTTCAGCATGCCCTGCATGCCGCGGCTTTCCAACTGGAACACGGCGACCGTATTCGCTTTCTTGAGGATCTGGAACGAGGCCGCGTCGTCGAGTGGCACCTGGGCGAGCGACCAGTCCTGCTTCGACGGGTCGAGCATGCGGATATAGCGCTCGGCCCAGTCGAGAATCGTGAGCGTGGTCAGGCCCAGAAAGTCGAACTTCACGAGGCCGACGGCTTCCACGTCGTCCTTGTCGTACTGGCTCACCACGCCGCTTTCGTCGCCCTGTGTGTAGAGCGGGCAGAAGTCGGTGAGCTTGCCCGGCGCGATCAGCACGCCGCCCGCGTGCATGCCCACGTTACGCGTGAGCCCTTCCACGCGCTGCGCGAGGTCGAGCAGTTGGTGCACTTCGTCTTCGTTGTCGTAGCGCTCCTGCAGAAGCGGCTCTTCCTTCATCGCGTCCGCGATGGTGACGTGCTTGCCCGGCTTGAACGGGATCAGCTTCGCCACGCCGTCGGTGAAGTTGTAGCCGAGGTCGAGCACGCGGCCGATGTCGCGCACGGCCGCCTTCGCGGCCATCGTGCCGAAGGTGGCGATCTGCGAGACCGCGTCGGCGCCGTACTTCTCCTTCACGTACTGAATGACGCGGTCGCGCCCGTGCTGGCAGAAGTCGATGTCGAAGTCGGGCATCGACACGCGCTCCGGATTCAGGAAGCGCTCGAACAGCAGGTTGTAGCGCAGCGGATCGAGGTCGGTAATGCCAAGCGCGTAGGCGACGAGCGAGCCCGCGCCCGAGCCCCGGCCCGGCCCCACCGGCACGCCGTTGTTCTTCGCCCAGTTGATGAAGTCCGCGACGATCAGGAAGTAGCCCGGGAAGCCCATCTTGATGATGGTCTTGCACTCGAAATCGAGGCGCTCGTAATAGCGCGCGCGTTCGCTCTCGCGCCCGGCTTCGTTCGGATAAAGCTGTACGAGGCGCTTTTCGAGGCCCTCTTTCGAAAGCTGCACGAGGTAGTCGTCGAGCGACATGCCGTCGGGCGTCGGGAACAGCGGCAGCTTCGGCTTGCCGAGTTCGAGCTTGAGATTGCAGCGCTTCGCGATCTCGACCGTGTTCGCGACCGCCGACGGAATGTCCGCAAAGAGCACGGCCATTTCTTCCTGGGTCTGGAAGCGCTGGTCGGTGGTGAAGCGCTTCTGGCGGCGCGGATTCGCGAGAATGTCGCCTTCGGAAATACACACGCGCGCTTCGTGCGCCGTGTACTCGTCACCTTCCATGAACTGCATGGGATGCGTGGCGACCACGGGCAGCTTCAGTTCCGCCGCAATTGCCACGGCCTGCTGGACATACTGCTCGCCGCCGGGCTGCCCGCAGCGTTGCAGTTCGACATAGAAGCCGTTCGGGAAAAGGTTCGCCCAGCGCTGCGCATGGCGCTTCGCGCTTTCGACGTTGCCCGCCGCGAGCGCGAGGCCGATGTCGCCCTGCTGCGCGCCCGAAAGCGCGAGCAGCCCTTCTCCCAGTCCCGCTTCCAGCCACGCGACGTCCACCTCGGCGCGGCCCCGGTACTGGTTCGTGAGCCACGCCTTCGAAAGCAGCTCGCACAGATTCAGATAACCGCGCTTGTCCTTCACGAGCAGCAGCAGACGCGATGGCTTGTCGCGGTCGTCCGGATTCATGACCCAGACGTCGCAGCCGGCGATGGGTTTGACCCCTTTGCCGCGCGCTTCCTGATAGAAACGGACGAGGCCGAACGCGTTGCCGAGGTCGGTGAGTGCGAGCGCCCCCTGGCCGTCTTTGGCCGCAGCCTTGACGAGGTCGTCAAGGCGCACGATGCCGTCGGCAATCGAGAATTCGGAGTGGACGCGAAGATGAACGAAGCGGGGATCTGACATGGACGTCATTGTAACGCCTGCCTCGCGCGAATTCCGGTGGCAAGACGGTCCAGTGAAACGGGCCAACGGACCTGGTGTTTCAACGCCGCACTCGCTGCCGCGTCAAACGCTCGCACCGCCGCCGGGCGCCCCGGGTTCCCGCTTGAGGGATAATAGCGGATTGCGCCCGCCGCCTTACGCAAGTCCAAAGCCGCCCCAACGCGGATTTCAGGCGGGCGGGTTTTACCGGTTCAAGCCATGCCCATTCTCAATCTCTCCGCCTACCAGTTCGCGACGCTCGACAAGACCGCCGAGTGGCGCCCGCAAGTCCTCGATCGCTGCAAGTCGCTCGATTTGCGGGGCACGATCCTGCTCGCGCCGGAAGGCATCAACCTGTTCGTCGCCGGCGAGGAAGCTGCCGTTCGCACGTTCATGGATTACATCAACCACGACCCGCTGTTCGAAGGCAAGTTCGCGACGCTCCGGTTCAAGGAAAGCTTCTCGGATACCCGCCCCTTCAATCGCATGCTCGTGCGCCTGAAGCGCGAGATCATCACGATGAAGAAGCCCGCGATCCGTCCCGAAGAGGGTCGCGCGCCGTCGGTCGCGCCCGCCACGCTCAAGACCTGGCTCGACCGCGGCCATGACGACGAAGGCCGCCCCGTCGTGATGCTCGATACGCGCAATGCCTTCGAGGTGGATGTCGGCACGTTCGAGCGTGCGCTCGACTACCGCATCAGCAAGTTCAGCGAATTCCCCGGCGTGATCGAGGCGAACCGCGCGGATCTGGAAGGCAAGACGGTGGTGTCGTTCTGCACGGGCGGCATTCGCTGCGAAAAGGCCGCGATCCATATGAAGGAAGTGGGGATCGAGAGCGTCTATCAACTCGAAGGCGGCATTCTCAAGTATTTCGAGGAAGTGGGCGGCGCGCACTACACGGGCGACTGCTTCGTATTCGACCAGCGCACCGCGCTCAACCCCGAGCTCGAACCGACCGACACGGTGCAGTGCTTTGCGTGCCGCGCCATCGTCACGCCGGCCGAGCAGGCTTCGTCGCTCTACGTCGCGGGCAAGAGCTGCCCGGCGTGCCATCCGGCGCGCAATGAGGGCGGCGCAACGGCACAAGCCGACGCGGCGGCGTGAAGCCCGGGTTGGCATGAGCGTGACGGCGGCAGGCAGCGGCTCCCATCGCACGTACCGCGGCCGCTTCGCGCCCTCGCCCACCGGCCCGCTGCACTTCGGCTCGCTCGTCTCGGCGCTCGCGAGCTGGCTCGACGCGCGCGCACATAGCGGCGCGTGGCTCGTGCGAATCGAGAACATCGACGAGCCACGCACGGTACCCGGCGCCGCCGAGGACATTCTCGCGACGCTCGAACGCTTCGGCTTTCACCCCGACGAGGCGCCCGCCTGGCAGAGCGCGCGCCTCGATCTTTACCGCGCGGCGCTGGACCGTCTGCTCGCGACAGGCCACGTTTATCCTTGCGGCTGCACGCGCAAGGAAATCGCCGATTCGCAACTTCACGTCCACCGGCGCAACACCACGCTGATCTACCCCGGCACCTGCCGCGACGGCCTGCACGGCAAGCGCGCGCGGGCCTGGCGCCTGCGCGTGCCGGACGATGCCGATACGGATGCCACGATCCGCTTCGACGACCGCTGGCAAGGCCCGCAATCGCAGGACCTGGCGACCGAGGTCGGCGACTTCGTGTTGCTGCGCGCCGACGGCCAGTGGGCCTATCAGTTGGCGGTGGTCGTGGACGACGCCGAGCAAGGCATCACGCACGTGGTGCGCGGCGCGGACCTGCTCGACTCCACGGCGCGGCAGATCTGGCTGCAGCAGTGCCTCGGCGTGCCAACGCCCGCCTGGCTGCACGTGCCGGTCGTGACCAACGCCGAGGGCGAAAAACTGTCAAAGCAGACTGGCGCGCAACCGCTCGACCCGTCGCGGCCGCTCGATGCGCTCGTTGCGGCCGCACGGCATCTGGAACTCGATTTGCACGATCCGGCGCCAGCGTCGCTCGAAGCGTTCCAGGCCGATGCGATCGCCGCGTGGCGGCGCAGGCTTGCGCAACGGTCCGCTGCGGCCTGAACGCGGCGATGCTGAAAGCGCCGCCCAGAAATGCAAAACGGCGTGCCCCAAAGCACGCCGTTTCCTTACCCCTCAACGCCTCGCGTCAGCTCGACGAAGACGACGAAGGCTTGTTGCGCCACGCCGACCCAAGGCCACCCAGCAGCGCCGCGAGCGGCTGTTTCGACTGCGGTTTCTGCGACGCGCCGGTGTTCGCAGCCGGCTGGTCTTCGGCGGCCTTGCGCGCGCTCGGCGACGGTTCATAGGGCTTCAGGAAGAACTCGTCGACCGGCTGCGCGCGGTGATGCGGCCGGTCGAACGACGCCGTGCGGCGATGGCCGGCACGCTCGCCGCGTCCTTCGTAGCCGTCCCGCTCGCGCCGGCCGCGGCTGCCGCTCTCGTGATGCGGCACGGGCGTGTCGACGGTGAGCCGCTCCACGGTGAGCGGACGCTTGATGAGTTTTTCGATGTCGGCAAGCTGCTTCTTCTCGCTCGGGCTGCACAGCGAGAGCGCGTCGCCCGAGGCGCCCGCGCGGCCCGTACGGCCAATACGGTGCACGTAGTCTTCCGCGTTGAACGGCAGGTCGAAGTTGATGACGGCCGGCAGTTCGGCGATGTCGAGGCCGCGCGCGGCCACGTCGGTCGCGACGAGCGCCTCGATCTCGCCGCGCTTGAAGGCGTCGAGCGCCTGCATGCGCTCGCTCTGCGAACGGTCGCCGTGAATCGCCGTCGCGACGATGCCCTGCTTCTCGATCAGGCGCGCGAGACGGCTCGCGCCGATCTTGCTGTTGCAGAACACGATCACCTGCTTCAGGCCGCGATCGCGGATCAGCTGGACGACGGCGCCAGTCTTGTCGCCCTCGGGCACCTCATACACGATCTGCGTGACGTTGGTGGCCGTCGAATTGCTGCGCGCGACCTCGATGGTCTGCGGCGAACGCAGATAGGTCGAGGCGAGCTTCTTGATTTCGGGCGAGAACGTGGCCGAAAACAGAAGCGTCTGACGCTCCTTCGGCAGCAGGTTGATGATGCGCTGCAGGTCCGGCAGGAAGCCCATGTCGAGCATGCGGTCGGCTTCGTCGAGCACGAGCATCTGCACCTGGCCGAGATTCGTGGTCTTCTGCTGGACGTGGTCGAGCAGACGGCCCGGCGTCGCGATCAGGATCTCGACGCCGCGGCGCAATTCGTCGGACTGCGGATTCATGTCCACGCCGCCGAACACCACGGCGCTGCGCAGCGGCGTGTGCACGGCGTACGAGCGCACGTTGGCGGCGACCTGGTCGGCCAGCTCCCGCGTGGGCGTGAGGATCAGCGCGCGCACCGGGTGGCGTGCGGGCGAGGCGCTCGTGCTGGCGCCGGGCAACAGGCGCTGGATGATCGGCAGCGAGAAGCTCGCGGTCTTGCCGGTGCCGGTCTGCGCGGCGCCCATCACGTCGCGGCCCGTGAGCACGACAGGAATCGCCTGCGCCTGGATCGGCGTAGGCGTCGTGTAGCCCTGGTCCTTGATGGCCTTGAGAATTTCAGGTGCAAGGCCGAACTGGTCGAAGGTCGCAGTGCTGGGCTTGACGTCGGTGTCGGACATGGTGGCTTCGCTATAAAGGCGCTTTGGCGCATGGCGCGGTGGCATTTGCGCCACCCGTATCAACAGATCGCGGGTCGCCGCGGGTCACCGGGGGTCGCAAGTGGTACGCCCGGCGCAGGTCACCCGGCGTACGGCCGGGGTGGCCTCGGGGTGGTCGCGGGATTGCCTCGAAGGTCGGGGGTACCTTGAAGGTGCTTCTCACGCTCACAGCTCGGCCGTCAGGCAGACAGGCGCAGCAACGCGTACCCCCGCCGAAAGGGCGGTATTGTAGCACTGCGACATGAATCCCACGGGCAGCGCGCGACAGACCGCTTTCGCGGTGCTCCGGGCTGCCGGCATCAACCTCGGCATCCCAGCCCGGGCGCACGTTCAGGCCCCACATATCCGCAGGGGACGGCGGCGAGACCTGCCCGCGCCCTCACCACGTCTCGCGCATCACCATCAGCCGCAGTTCGGTCATGTCTTCGATGGCGTAGCGCACACCCTCGCGCCCCAGCCCCGAATCCTTCACGCCGCCATATGGCATGTTATCGACGCGAAATGACGGAATATCGTTGATCACCACGCCTCCCACTTCGAGCGTGTCCCAGGCGCGATGGGCGTTCGCGAGCGAATCGGTGAACACGCCCGCCTGCAGGCCGAAATCGCTGTCGTTGACGACCTTCAAAGCCTCGCCGAAATCGTCGAAACTCTCGAGGATCGCCACCGGTCCGAACGCCTCGCGGCGGTAGAGATCGGTGTCGCGGCCCACGTTCTCCAGCAGCGTCGCCTCGAACATCGCGCCGTCCACCTTGCCGCCCGCGATGATCTTCGCGCCCGCCAGCACCGCCGCCTCCATCCAGCCCGCGAGGCGTTTCGACTCCGACTCCGAGATCATCGGCCCCACGAAAGTCTTTTCGTCCTTCGGGTCGCCCATTTTCAGCGACTTCGTCTTCGCGATCAGCTTCTCGCGCAGCGCGTCGTAGATCGAGGCGTGCACGAGAATGCGCTGCACACCGATGCAGCTTTGCCCCGATTGGTAGTACGCACCGAACGCGAGTCGATCCACCACATAGTCGAGCTTGCCGCCCTGGTCCGCGTCGACGACAGCCGCCGCGTTGCCGCCCAGCTCCAGCACCACCTTCTTCTTGCCCGCCTTCGCCTTCAGGTCCCAACCGACTGCGGGCGAGCCCGTGAATGAGAGCAGCTTGAAGCGCTCGTCGGTGGTGAAAAGATCCGCGCCGTCGCGGTGGGCCGGCAGGATCGAGAACGCGCCCTTCGGCAGGTCGGTTTCCGCCAGCACCTCGCCGATGATGAGCGCGCCCACCGGCGTGCGGCTAGCGGGCTTGAGCACGAACGGCACGCCGGCCGCGAGCGCGGGCGCGACCTTGTGCGCCGCGAGATTGAGCGGGAAGTTGAACGGCGAGATGAACGAGCACGGCCCGATCGGCACGCGCTTCACGTAGCCGTGATAACCCTTCGCGCGCGCCGAGATTTCGAGGTTGACGATCTCGCCATCGATGCGCACCGACTCCTCGGCGGCGACGCGGAACGTGTCGATGAGGCGCGTGGCCTCGCCGCGCGAGTCGTTGATCGGCTTGCCCGCCTCGATGCACAGCGCCATCGCGAGCTCGTCGAAGCGTTCGCGAAAGCGCGCGACGCAGTGGTCGAGCACCGCCTGACGCTTGAAGGGCGGGAACGCGCGCATCGCGGGCATGGCCGCCTCGGCAGCGGCGATCGCCTGATCGATCGCCTTCGCATCGGCGAGCGCGACGCGGGTGGCGACCTCGCCGCTGTACTTGTCGGTGACTTCGAGGTCGGTGTTCGCCGCTACCGCGACGTTCGCGAGATAGTACGGGTAGGTCGGTTTCAGCATGACGGGGCTCCGTGAAGTCAGAGCTGCGCGGAAAGCCGCTTGATCTCGCGGTTCAGCACGCGCTCGTTGTCGGTGTAGTCGATCGGCACGTCGATCACATGCACGCCCGGCGTCGCGAAGCACTGTTCGAGAAGCGGCGCGAGCTCGTCCGCGGCCTGCACGCGGTGGCCGAACGCACCGTAGCTCTGCGCGTAGGCGACGAAGTCCGGGTTCTGCAGCGTCATGCCGTAATCGGGGAAGTTCATGTTTTCCTGCTTCCAGCGGATCATGCCGAACGCGTCGTCGCGCAACAGCAGCACGACGAGGTCGAGCTTCAGGCGCACGGCCGTCTCCAGCTCCTGGGAGTTCATCATGAAACCGCCGTCGCCGCACACGGCCATCACGCGCCGCTCGGGATGCACGATCTTCGTGGCGATCGCCGAAGGCAACCCCGCGCCCATCGAGGCGAGCGCGTTGTCGAGCAGCAGCGAATTCGGCTCGTGGGCGCGGTAGTAGCGCGCGAACCAGATCTTGTACATGCCGTTGTCGAGGCACAGGATGCCGTCCTCGGGCATGGTCTCGTAGACGTCGTGCACGAGCCGCACGGGATAGATCGGAAAGCGCGGATCGTGCTGCCCCTTGGCGAGATGGGCGTCGAAATGGCGCTTGATTTCCTCGAAGCGCGTGAAGTCCCACGCGTGTTCGCGCGTCTTCAGGCTCTCCTTCATCTGCCACACGGCGTTGGCGATGTCGCCCACCACCTCGATCTGCGGGAAGTACACCGGATCGACTTCCGCGCCGAGAAAGTTCACGTGGATCACGGTCCTCGCATCGGAGCTGCGCATGAAGAACGGCGGTTTTTCGATGACGTCGTGGCCGACGTTGATGATGCAGTCGGCATGCTCGATCGCGCGGTGGACGAAGTCGCCGTCGGAAAGCGTGGCGTTGCCGAGCCACAGCGGGTGCGATTCGTCGATCACGCCCTTGCCCATCTGCGTGGTGAAGAACGGGATGCCGGTGGCGTCCACCAGCTCGCGCAGCACGTTGCGCGTGGTCTTGCGGTTGCCGCCCGCGCCGATCATGAGAACGGGATAGCGCGCCGAGCAGATCGCCGCCACCGCATGCGCGACGGCCTTTTCCTCGGCAACCGGCCGGCGGCTATAGCTCTTCGGGATGGGCTTGCCGTCGCCCTCTTCGTCGGCCACGTCCTCGGGCAGCTCCAGATGCACGGCGCCCGGACGCTCCTGCTCCGCCTGGCGAAACGCCTCGCGCACAAGCGCCGGGATATTGCCGATGGAGACGATCTGGCGCGCGTACTTCGTGAGCGGCTCCATCATGCGCACGACGTCGACGATCTGGAAGTGGCCCTGCTTGCTCGACTTGATGGGCTTTTGCCCCGTGACCATCAGCATCGGCATGCCGCCGAGCTGCGCGTAGGCCGCGGCCGTGACGAAATTGGTCGCGCCGGGGCCGAGCGTGGCGAGACATACGCCGGTGCGGCCGGTGAGCCGCCCGTAGGTGGCGGCCATGAAACCGGCGGCCTGCTCGTGGCGCGTGACGATCAGGCGGATGTTCGAGCGCCGCAGCGATTCGAGCAGATCGAGGTTTTCCTCGCCGGGAATCCCGAACACGTACTCGACGCCTTCGGCCTCGAGCGCTTTGACGAACAGATCCGATGCCTTCATCGACTACCTCGCGAACGGGGACAGACAATGCCCGACAGCGTACTACCGTCGAGGATTTTCCGCCGTGACGCGGGCAGCGAGGCGCCGGTGCCCGCGGAGCGCGGGCTGCGGCGGCAGGGGCGCGCCTAGCGCATGATCGTCGCGCAGCCCGCGAGCACGGGCGCGGCGTTTTCGCCCGCCATCGCGTCGTAGAGATCGGCGCGCGGGCCCTTGGTCCACCACGTATAGCGATCGGCCTGGTACTTCACGCCCGAAGCCGCGAGGGTGGCGACGAACAGCAGGCTGCGCCCCGCCACCGGCACGACCGCGAAGCTCTGGCCGTTCTTCGCGTTGAGGTAGGAAACCTTGAAGGTCTTGCCGTTCGCGCAGGTGTAGCTGTACGTGTGGCGCATCTGCGTCTGGATCTCGCCTACGCTCAACGGCGCGGCGGAAACTGCCGCGGCAGCGGCGAGGCCAGCGACGGCCAGCAGCGCGGCGTGGACCGTACGGGCGGCAAACGGGGCGATTCTCATCGTGTCCTCCAGGTGTGACCGCTTTCCTCAGGGGAGATCCGCCGCCTCGACTGCCTTGGCCGGTACGGGCCGCACGGCCGCCGCCGCGGCGCGGGCACGCGTGCGCGCCTCGTCGATATCAGCGCCGCTCGCGAGCGCCACGCCCATGCGGCGCTTGACGAAGCTCTCCGGCTTGCCGAAGAGGCGCAGGTCCGCGCCCGGCACCGCCAGCGCCTGCGCCACCCCTTCGAAAGCGATGCCGCGCGCTTCGAGCCCGCCGTAGATCACCGCCGAGGCGCCCGGCGCACGCGCCGTCGTGTCGACGGGCAGGCCGAGGATCGCGCGCGCATGCAGCTCGAACTCCGAAAAGCGCTGCGACGCGAGCGTGACGAGCCCCGTATCGTGCGGACGCGGGCTCACTTCCGAGAACCACACATCGTCGCCGCGCACGAACAGCTCTACGCCGAAGAGACCGCGCCCGCCCAGCGCCGCAGTGACCTTGTGCGCAACCTCGCGCGAACGCTCCAGGGCCTTCGCGCTCATCGGCTGCGGCTGCCACGATTCCACGTAGTCGCCGTCCACCTGCAGATGGCCGATCGGATCGCAGAAATACGTCTGAACCAGGCCGCTCGCGGGGTCGATCGCGCGCACGGTGAGCAAGGTGATCTCGTAGTCGAAGTTGATGAAGCCCTCGACGATCACGCGGCCGCGATTCACGCGGGCGCCCGCGAGCGCGTACTGCCATGCCCGCTCCACGTCGGCTTCGCTCTTCACCACCGACTGCCCCTTGCCCGACGACGACATCACCGGCTTCACCACGCACGGATAGCCCACCTTCGCGATGCCCGCCTTCAGTTCGTCGAGCGAGTCGGCGAACGCGTACGGCGACGTGGGCAGGCCGAGTTCCTCGGCGGCGAGGCGCCGGATGCCCTCGCGGTTCATCGTGAGCTGCGTGGCGCGCGCGGTGGGAATCACTTCGGCCACGCCTTCGGATTCGACCGCCGCGAGCGCGTCGGTGGCGATCGCCTCGATCTCGGGCACGACGAGGTGCGGACGCTCGGCGTCGATGAGTGCGCGCAGCGCCTGCGGATCGGCCATGTCAATCACGTGCGCGCGATGCGCGACCTGATGTCCCGGCGCGTTCTCGTAGCGGTCCACGGCAATCACTTCGACGCCGAGGCGCTGCAGCGCGATGATCACTTCCTTGCCCAGTTCGCCGGCGCCGAGCAGCATGACGCGCGTGGCCGAGGCGGAAAGCGGCGTGCCGATGCGTTGCGCCGTTTGCAGGGTCTCCATGATGTCTCCGGAATGACGGTGTTGCACGATGCGAAAGAGCGCCGATGTTAACATGCGACCCGGCCGTCACGGTGCATGCGCGCGAACCCGAAAAGCCGCGCAGACGCACGCGATTCAACGTTTGCGCTCGCATGCAGCGCCACTACTGCGTTACGCTTACGCCTTCGCCGTTTTTTGCCGCTTTTTTTGCCGTTTACGAGAACGAGAGGACCCATGCGATGCCCATCCGTTTGAGCGCGCGCCCCGGCGGGCGCCCTTCCGAGCGCAACGTGCGCCTGCACGCGGGATGGATCGCGTCGCGCGTGGCGCCCCTCATGGTGCCCCTCGGGGCCGCCCTGATGCTGGCCGCCTGCAAGATGCCGGTCCACCAGGACTCATCCGCGCCGCCGCCCGATCCGTTTACGCCCGCCACGACGCAACTGCTCGACAACACGCAGTGGCAACTCGCCGAGTGGAAAAAGGCCGACGGCACGCTGCGCGCGCTGCCGGGCGCCGCCGATACCTCTGTCGCGTCGGCCGCCTCGGCAGCCGCCAGCAGCGCCGCGCCGAACGCGCGGGCAATCACGCTCGATCTCTCGGCGGCCACCGGCCAGCGCCGCGCAAGCGGTTTCTCGGGCTGCAACCGCTACTCCGGCAGCTACACCCTCAAGAACGGCCTGCTTTCGTTCGGGCCGCTCGCGGCCACACGCATGGCATGTGTTGGCGCGGGCGGCGACATCGAAGGCGCGTACCTCGACGCCCTCACGCATATTTCCCGTACAGGCGTGGAGATGCGCGCGCCGCAGGCGCTCTTCGTCATCCTCGATAACGGCGACCGCCTCACCTTCACGCATCCGGCCGGCGACGCGGGCGCCGGGCAGCCGGGACAGTGAGCGGCCAGCCCGACGCCAGCGGCGCCATGCCACGGCAGCGCCACCGCTTCATCGCTTGCGCCGGGGTTGACGGCGCGCGGCCCCCCTTGCGTCGAGGTAGACGTGGCGCTTTGGCAGCCCGCGATTCGGCCCGAGCGGGCCGAAACGTTACACTCGACGCGTTGCACTTTTCCCCTACGTAGATCTTTGGCATGCACACGGTAGTTCCTGGCTGGTTCGGCGCCTCGTCCATCTGGTTCGTCCCCCTGATCTGGCGTCTCGTCAGGGCCGCGCTGCCGGGCGGCGCTGGCTTGCGCGGACCGGGCACGATCCGGCTCTGGCTCGGCTTTTTCGGCGTGCTCGCCGCGAGTTGCACGCTCGAAGCGATGCTCGTCGACGTCGCCGGGTTCGACGCGCTCGGGCATGCGCTCGCGTCGTGGCCCGGCAGGCTCGCCGGCCGCGCGGGCATGGCGCTCGCCATGACGGGCCTCTTCCTCGTTAGCCTGCCCTGGTTCATCGATTTTCATTGGCGCGATGTACTGGTCTGGGCGGACCTGTCGCTCGGGCTCGGCCTGAACCTGCGCGCACGCCGCCGGGACGGCGACAGCGCCGCCGCGCCGCGCAGCCGCCGTGCAGTTCCCGACGAGCCTGGTGTGCCACAAGGCATGGCAGGCGTGAACACCCTCGATACGCAGCCCACGCTGGACGGTTCGCGCCGCCGGCGACCGACTGCGTGGCGGCCGCCCGCGGCCGGCGCGCGCGCCACGCCGGCCTCCGTGACGGGAGCGGCTAGCGCGAGTAACACGAATAACGCGCCGGAGCGCCCGGCGCCAGCCACCTGGCGCGCCGAACCGAGCCTCCCGGGCAACGCCCGCGCGACGCCTGCATTGTCGCGTACCGAACCGATCGTGCCCGACGGATGGCTAGGCGAACCGGTGACCACTGCGGCACGGACCGCTGCGTCGACCGCGTCGCCTTTCGACGCGCGCCGACCGGCGACGCCCCCCGCGCCGCCCGGGATACCGCCCGCCGCGCCAGCACCGGTCCGGCCAACCACGAACCAGACCGCGGGTCTGGCCGATTGGCGCGCCGACACGGCCCGTACCCCCCTGCCGGGCGCGCGCCCGATTGCGTCATCGGCATCGGCGGCAGTACAGCAGGCGCAGGCTGCCGCAGCCGCCAGCGCAGCCGCGCGCGGCTTTGCCGCCACGACCGCCACGGCGCTCGATCCGCTGATTTCGCCGTTCGCCAGCCCGGCGCCGACGCGCCGCAGCGCTCCGCCGCCGGTCGCGGGCAGCACGGCCGCACGCGCGGCGGCCAGCGCGCCGCTCGCGCCGCGGCCGAAGCCCCCGCGTCCGTTCGTCTGGCCGACACCGTCCACGCGCAACGTAACGCGGGCGCCCACCGGCTCGCTGGCGGCACGCATGCACACGGCCACTCCGCTCTCGCCGCGCCCCGCGGCCCCGGCGCCGTCCGATGCGCGCGAGCCGCTCCCGACAAGCGTGCTCGAAACGCTGCGCTCGATCGAGGAAAACGCCGCGCGCTGGACACAGCTCGCCGGCGCGAGCCTCGCGCGGCGCAACGGCATGGACGAAAGCACGGCAGGGGCGAGAAACGCCGCTGCGGTTGCGGACGACATCAGCAGGCACGACGCACGGCCCGCGGTGGCCGCGCCGGAGCCCATGGCCGAAGCGCCCGTGGCCGCGCCATCGTCAGCGTCTGCCGCCGTCGAAGCCCACGTGCCAACCGAACGCCCGGTGCCCGTATGGCGAGATCACCCTGCGCTTGCGCCCGACGCACTCCCGGGCATCGGCGCACAAAGCATGGCGGCGGTACCCGTTATGCCGTCTTTCGAGGCAGCGCCATCGTTCGTCCCTGACTTGCCCGCTGTCCCGGCCGACGCCGCACCCGCGTCCGGCGCACCCACGCCTGACGAGCCGCGAGAAAGTGTCGCCGCGAGCGCCGACACGGCCACCGCCAACACAATCCCCTCGCTCGCAGCGCACGAGAACGTGCCGGTGTCGATCCACGATGCGCTTCTTGTGCCCGAAACGGCACAGGCCGACGCGCCGACTCCGCCACTCGCGCCATTGGCGGCCGCCGCACAAGCGGCTGAGACGCCGCCCCCCGAATTCGTCGAACCAGCGTGGTCCGGAAACGAGCATGGCCTCGCGCCGTGGATCCTGCTGGACGACGACGCGCCGTCCGCATCCGAGCCCGCCGAGGAGGCCGTTCAGACGCTCGACCCCGTTCCGCAAGACCCGCCGGAGCCGGTCGCCCAGTCAGAGTCAGCACGCATCCATGACGCCACGCCGATCGCCCACGAGTTTGCGATCGATGAAGACACAGAGGCCGAACCGGCGGTCCGGATCGCCCCCGCGCCTGAAAGAGCGACGTCGGACGGTTCGAATATCGTGCGCTTCCCGCGCATGGCCGATGACGCTCAACCGACCGCTACCGTCACGCCAACCGCGCCGCACGTTGCATCAGACGTGATCGGTGCGAACACGTTTGACTGGCAAGTGACGGCGCCGCCTCCCGCCGAAGTCCCTGCACCCTCGCTCGCCGAAACGCACGACCCCGGTCCCGAGAACGCCGAACCCACGTCGCCCGTAGCCAAAGCGCCGGACATCGCGTTTATCGCGCCGGCTATCGCTCACGCGCAGACTGCTCCGGCACTCTCGGCGCCCGCCTTTGCGGCAACCGGGCTCCCGCCCGTCGCGCCCTGGGACCCGGCTCCCGTCACCGTGCAGGTACAGCCGCTGACCGCACCGGACACGCCATCGGCATTCATCGAGCCGCCGCCGGTCGCCCCCATCGTGTCCATCGCACCTGCCGCCGCCCCCGCGCCCGACCTCGCCTCGCGGCAGCCAGTACGCGGCCACGCGCCGGCGAGCTTCGAATTCCAGCCGCTCGCGGCCTCCGCCGTCGATCTGCCGGGCCTCGACCTGCTGGAACGCGCGTCGTCGGAAATCGAGCCCGTTTCCGAGCAGAAGCTCGCCGAAACGAGCCAGCTCATCGAGCAGCGTCTCCAGGAGTTCAAGGTGCCGGTCACGGTGGTCGGCGCCTCGGCGGGCCCGGTCATTACCCGCTTCGAAGTCGAGCCCGCGCTCGGCGTGCGCGGCAGCCAGATCGTCGGCCTCATGAAGGATCTCTCGCGCGGCCTCGGCCTCACGTCGATCCGCGTCGTCGAAACGATTCCCGGCAAGACCTGCATGGGCCTCGAATTGCCCAACGCGCGCCGCCAGACGATCCGCCTCTCGGAGATACTCGAATCGGTGCCCTACGAGCGCTCGCAGTCGAGACTCACGCTCGCGATGGGCAAGGACATCGTCGGCCATCCGATCGTCACCGACCTCGCCAAGGCGCCGCACATGCTCGTTGCGGGCACGACGGGCTCGGGCAAGTCCGTCGCGATCAACGCGATGATCCTCTCGCTCCTCTACAAGGCGACGCCCGAGGACGTGCGGCTCATCATGATCGATCCGAAGATGCTGGAGCTTTCGGTCTACGAAGGCATTCCGCATCTGCTCGCACCCGTGGTCACCGACATGAAGCTCGCCGCCAACGCGCTCAACTGGTGCGTGGGCGAAATGGAAAAGCGCTACCGGCTGATGTCGGCCGTGGGCGTGCGCAACCTCGCGGGCTTCAACCAGAAGATCCGCGACGCCGAGGCCCAGGAGAAGAAGATCGGCAATCCGTTCTCGCTCACGCCCGACGCTCCCGAGCCGCTCTCGCCGCTGCCGATGATCGTGGTCGTGATCGACGAGCTCGCCGACCTCATGATGGTGGCCGGCAAGAAGATCGAAGAACTGATCGCGCGTCTCGCGCAGAAGGCGCGCGCCGCGGGCATCCACCTGATCCTCGCGACCCAGCGCCCTTCCGTGGACGTCATCACGGGCCTCATCAAGGCCAACATTCCGACGCGCGTGGCGTTCCAGGTGTCCTCGAAGATCGACTCGCGCACGATCCTCGACCAGATGGGTGCCGAATCGCTGCTAGGCCAGGGCGACATGCTGTTCCTGCCGCCCGGCACGGGCTATCCGCAGCGCGTGCATGGCGCGTTCGTGGCCGACGAGGAAGTGCACGCCGTGGTCGAGTACCTGAAGCAGTTCGGCGAGCCGGAGTACGTGGAAGGCATCCTCGACGGCCCCGCCAGCGAAGGCTCGCCGCAGGACCTCTTTGGCGACGCCCCCGAGGCCGAAGCCGATCCGCTCTACGACGAGGCCGTCGCCTTCGTCGTGCGCACGCGGCGCGCGTCGATTTCGTCGGTGCAACGGCAACTGCGCATCGGCTATAACCGCGCGGCGCGCCTCGTCGAGCAGATGGAAGCGGCGGGGCTCGTCTCGCCGATGGGCATCAACGGCAGCCGCGAGGTGCTCGTGCCCGGCCAGCCGGAATAAGCGTTCATAGCGGCGTGCGCCCCGGCGGGCGCACGCCGCCCGAACTCACGGCGCCACGAACTTGAAGTCGACCGGCGAGCCGATATCGAGCCGCTTCGGATCCGGCCCGAGCAGCCCCGTCTGCGGATCGCGGCGGAACACATAGGCCGTATCGCTGTTCTGGTTGCCGACAATCAGCCAATGCCCGGTGGGATCGATCGCGAACTCGCGCGGCGACCCGCCAAGGCTCGCCTGGCGCCCCACGCGTCTGAGCTTGCCGGTGCTTGCGTCGACGGCGAAGATCGAGATGTCGTTGGCGTCGCCGCGATTCGAGACGTAAAGGAAGCGGCCGTCCGGCGACAGATGCAGCGCGGCGGCGCCTACCTTGCCCTTGAAGCCCGGCGCGGCGAGCGTCTCGATCTGTTCCACGGCGAGATGGCCGTCGCGATAGCTCAAAACGCTGACCGTGCCCGCCAGCTCGCTCGTGAGATACGCGTGTCGGCCGTCGTTGCCGAACACCAGATGGCGCGGCCCGCTGCCGGCCTTCATGTCGGTATAGCGCCATTCGGTCGGCCCGACGAGGCCGCGGCTACCGTCCGGCGTGTAGCGATAGGCGTAGACCTTGTCGGCGCCGAGATCCTGGACGAAGAGGAAGCGGCCGTCCGGCGAAAACACCGTGGAATGCACGTGCGCATTGTCCTGGCGCCCCTTCACGGGACCGCCGCCTTCGTGGTGGACGGTGAGTACGGCCGTGCCCAGCTTGCCGTCCGCTTCGATGGGCAGCACGGCGAAGCTGCCGCCCGGATCGGCAGCGACCGAATAGTTCGCGACGAACAGATACTTGCCGTCCGGCGAGAGGCTCAGGTAGCACGGGTCGTTGCCCTCGGACGACACCTTGTCGAGGAACGTGAGCTGGCCGCTCGCGGGATCGAAGCCGAACGCGCTCACGTCGCCGCGCAGCGAGGCCGGCCCGTTGTCGCCGGGCAGTTCGTTCACGGCATAAACGAAGCGCCGGTCGCGGCTCACGACGAGGTAGGACGGATTCACGGTCTTCGCGGCGCTCACCTGGGTCGCATCGCCGGTTTTCGTGTCGAAGCGGTAGACGTACAGCCCCTCGCTCTTGCCGCCCGTATAGGTCCCGACGATCAGGTCGTAGACCCCGTCCGCCGGCGCGGCGGCAGGCGACGACTGCGCGAAGGCGTGCGTGGCGGCGATGGAAACCATGATGACGAGGCCCTTGGCGAGCGATCGAAGCAGCCCGCGCGGACGCGGGCCGAGTGGACGGGAAAGGCCAGGCATGCGGTATGCGGATGCTGGGCGCTGGGACATGTCGATCTCCTTTTTCTTGTGAGTCTGAAAGCGGCGCAATCATCGTGCGTGCGCGCCATGTTCTGAAGGATTTCGGCCCAGTATAAGAAAGGTTCGGCGCCCGCGCGCCGCGCGTGACCCGCTGCAAGGAAGAAACCAGGGAGGAAACATGAACGTCCATCTCGCCATCGGTCCCCTCGCCTCGCTGATCGCAGGCATCCTGATCCTCGCCGCCCCGCGCCTGCTCAACTACATTGTCGCGCTCTACCTGATCATCATCGGCCTCGTGGGCCTCTTCGGCACGAACGGCCACCTCTGATCGCCCCGGATGCATCGCCCTCGGCGCCCCGCGGCTCGGGGACCGGCCCCCTTGCAATAAAACGCGTTGCGCGAGCAGGCTCGCACCCACTAATCTTGTGCGTGAAATCTGCCGTTAAACCCGCTATCGGACTCGCTGCCGAATCGTCCGGAAGCTGTCAAATTGCTTACCATGCCTGCACCCATTGAAGACTATGCTCTGATCGGCGACGGCCATACGGCCGCGCTCGTTTCCCGCGCCGGCTCGATCGACTGGCTCTGCTGGCCGCGCTTCGACTCCGGCGCGTGCTTTGCCGCGCTGCTCGGCACCGGGGACAACGGCCGCTGGGTCGTCGCCCCCGTCGTCGACGATGGCGTCGAGATCAAAACCACGCGCCGCTACCGTGGCGAGACGCTGATCCTCGAAACCGATTTCGAGACACCGGATGGCGCCGTCACGCTGATCGACTTCATGCCGCCCGGCAACGGCTGGTCGGAACTCGTTCGCATCGTGGTGGGCCGGCGCGGAACCGTGCGCATGCAGACCGAGCTGGTGCTGCGCTTCGACTACGGCTTTTCGGTGCCGTGGGTGAGCCGTCTCACCTACGAGAGCGGCATCAAGGCGACGGTCGGCCCGGACACCGTCGTGCTGCGCACGCCCGTCGACCTGCAGGGCGAAAACATGCGCACGGTCGCGCAGTTCGAGGTGAAGGAAGGCGAACGCGTGCCGTTCTCGCTGGCCTATGCCGCCTCGCATCTGCGGCTGCCGCCGCCGCGCGATCCGTTCACGGCGCTCGCGCGCACCGAGAACTTCTGGTCCGAGTGGTCCGCGCGCAGCACCGTCGAGGGCCGCTGGGCCGAACCGATCCGCCGCTCGCTCATCACGCTCAAGGCGCTCGCCTACGAGCCCACGGGCGGCATCGTCGCCGCGCCCACCACGTCGCTGCCCGAGCAGCTCGGGGGCACGCGCAACTGGGACTACCGCTATTGCTGGCTGCGCGACGCCACGATCACGCTGCTCGCCATGATGCGCGGGGGCTACTACGACGAGGCGCGCGCCTGGCGCGCATGGCTTGGCCGCGTGATGGCGGGCTCGCCATCGCAGTTGCAGATCATGTACGGCATCGCGGGCGAGCGGCGCCTGCCCGAGTTCGAAGTGGACTGGCTGCCCGGCTACGAAAACTCCGCGCCCGTGCGCATCGGCAACAACGCGGTGGGGCAGTTGCAGCTCGACGTTTATGGCGAAGTGATGAACGCGCTGCACCTCGCGCGCGTGGGCGGGCTGCAGGCCGACGACACGGCGTGGTCGATCCAATGCGCGATGCTCGAACACCTCGAAACCATCTGGACCAAACCCGACGAGGGCATCTGGGAAACGCGCGGCGGCCGCCAGCACTTCACGTTCTCGAAGGTGATGGCCTGGGTGGCGTTCGACCGCGCGGTCAAGTCGGCGGAAAAGTTCGAGCTTCCGGGCCCGCTCGATCACTGGCGCGGGCTGCGCGACACGATCCACGAGACCATCTGCGCGCGCAGCTTCAACACGACGCTCAATACTTTCACGCAGGTCTACGACGGCACCGAGCTCGACGCGAGCCTCCTGCTCATGCCGCTCGTGGGCTTCCTGCCCGCCTCGGACCCGCGTATCGCGGGCACCGTCGCGGCCATCGAGCGCGACCTGATGTGCGAAGGCTTCGTCATGCGCTACCGCACCACCGAATTCAACGACGGCCTGCCGCCCGGCGAAGGCACCTTCCTCGCGTGCAGCTTCTGGATGGTCGACAACCTCGCGCTGCTGGGCCGCATGGACGACGCGCGCCGCATGTACGAGCGGCTCCTCTCGCTCGCGAACGACGTCGGGCTGCTCGCCGAGGAGTACGACCCGATAGCGGGCCGGCTGGTGGGTAATTTCCCGCAGGCGTTCTCGCACGTGGCGCTGGTGCACACGGGACTCAATCTCATGCGCCACGAGCAGGAAATGGCGAAGGAAACGGGCCATCCGCCGTACACGGGCGTGTCGGCGGAATTCGAAACTGTTGCGGCGCCCTGACGCAGCGATCGGCTTTCATGGAGGTGCGTTACACTATGCTTGTTGCGCCGCACAACAATATGGGGTCCGATGTGTTAGACCTCGGTTGCCGGGCGGCGCGAGCCATTTGTCTGATTTTTCCGAAGCGATTTTCCCCCAAACCCGTCGTCCCGATATTGCGCTGCGTAAGCGTTGCGTGCCCCGGTGCGAATCACCCCATGATGCTGGAGCGTCCATGCTCTACCAAATCCGTGAATTTCAGCGCGCTTTGCTGAGCCCGCTGACGGCCTGGGCCCAGGCCGCCTCGAAGTCCTTCTCGAACCCGGCCAGCCCGTTCTCCCTCGTGCCGGGCGCCACCCGCCTCGCCGCCGGCTACGAGCTGATCTACCGGCTCGGCAAGGATTACGAAAAGCCCGAGTTCAACATCCGCCAGATCACGAAAGACGGCTTCAACATTCCCATCGTCGAACAAACAATCGTCGAAAAGCCGTTCTGCCGCCTGTTGCGCTTCAAGCGCTACGCCGACGACAGCCACGCCGTCACCACGCTCAAGGACGAGCCCGCGGTGCTCCTGTGCGCCCCGCTTTCGGGCCACCACTCCACGCTGCTGCGCGACACCGTGCGCACGCTGCTGCAGGACCACAAGGTGTACATCACCGACTGGATCGACGCGCGCATGGTGCCGCTCGAAGCCGGCCCGTTCCACCTCGACGACTACGTCGCGTACATCCAGGAATTCATCCGCCATATCGGCGCGAGGAACCTGCACGTGATCTCGGTGTGCCAGCCCACCGTGCCCGTGCTCGCGGCGATTTCGCTGATGGCGAGCCGCGGCGAGGACACGCCGCTCACGATGACGATGATGGGCGGCCCGATCGACGCGCGCCGCAGCCCCACTTCGGTCAACTCGCTCGCCACCGAGCACTCCCACGAATGGTTTGCGAACAACGTGATCCATCCGGTGCCGGCGAATTATCCGGGCGAGGGGCGCGAGGTGTACCCGGGCTTCCTGCAGCACGCGGGCTTCGTCGCGATGAATCCGAGCCGCCACGCCGCCTCGCACTGGGACTTCTACAAGAGCCTCCTGCGCGGCGACGAAGAGGATGCCGAAGCGCATCGCCAGTTCTACGACGAATACAACGCCGTACTCGACATGGCCGCCGAGTACTACCTGGAGACGATCCAGACCGTGTTCCAGGAGTTCCGCCTCGCGGAGGGCACATGGGACGTGTCCGGCGAGCGCGTGCGCCCGCAGGACATCAGCACCACGGCCCTGCTCACGATCGAAGGCGAGCTCGACGACATTTCGGGCTCGGGCCAGACGCGTGCCGCGCACGACCTCTGCACGGGCATTCCCGAAGCGGACAAGCATCACCTCACCGCCGAAAAGTGCGGCCACTACGGCATCTTCTCGGGCCGCCGCTGGCGCACCATCATCTACCCGCAGTTGCGCGACTTCATTCGCCAGCACCAGAAGGCCAAGCATTCCGCGAGCGAAAACGCCGTCGCCTGAACGCACGCGAGCACGACAACACGCGCGCCGTCATGGACGGCGCGCATGTCGTTTCGGGCCTTGTCTTCGGATCGGATTCCGGCCGCTTCCCCTACACTTCCTGCGCTATTTGCGCATCAGGAAGGCGAGCAGCATCTCCGTATTGAGCTGGATGATCTCGGCGCGTTCGGCGCTTGTGCTGAAGTCGCGCCCGAGCGTTGCGGCGAGCGTAAAGCGGTTCGACACGATGTAATAGCCCATGCCCGAAAGCGTCACGTAAAGGCGCAGCGGGTCCACGTTCGAACGGAACAGCCCTGCCGATTCGCCGCGCGTGAGGATCGCGCCGAGCGTCGCCACGATCGGCGAAATCATCTCGCGAATGCGCGTCGACTTCTGCATGTAGCGTGCTTCATGCAGATTCTCGTTGTTGATGAGGCGCAGGAAATCGGGATGATCCCGGTAGTAGTCCCACACAAAATGCGCGAGCCGTGTCATCGCTTCCACCGGTGCGAGGCCGGCGAGGTCGAGCGTGCCTTCCGCTTCGTTGAGCGCGCAGAACGCGTGCTCGAGCACGGCCGTAAACAACTGCTCCTTGCTGCCGAAGTAGTAATAGAGCATGCGCTCGTTGGTTTCCGCGCGGCGCGCGATCTGGTCGACGCGTGCGCCAAACAGGCCGCCATTGGCGAACTCCTCCGCCGCGGCCAGCAGAATGCGGCGGCGCGTGCCTTCAGGATCTCTTTTGATTTTGGGTTGATTCATGGTGGCAGGATCGCTCGGTAAGCCGCGTGTTCCGGATCACGCCGCCGGACCGCTCCTTGCCCGGTGTTCGCCTTTCGGCGGCAGCGTTGTACGGGGCGCGCCAGGTTAATGGACACCCTTCATCCTACGGTCTTGCGTTCGCTGTTGTTGTATGCAGTCGTTTTTGCCGTATATTGCGCCGCGATGCGGCGCGCTGCGTCGGCGCCCTCTTCCAAAGCCTGTCCCTTTCCCGGCGCCGAAGTCATCAGCTTCGTTCGCGCCGCTGTTCTCCCTTTGTTCTTCCCGCTGTTCGTCTCTTTATTGTTCGAATTAAGCGCTTTGATTATGGCACATGGTCCGCCAATGGCAATGCGGGAAATCGGCGATAATGCGAGCTTTGGCGCCGTGCGCGCGCCCTCCCGCCGCGACGCTCCCGCAGGCGGCGGGCACAGATCCCGGCCTCGCCCGGCCCGCCCCGATGTTGCCACCGTGAACGATTCCAAGACACTCGCAGATCGCATCGAAGATCTGCTGCCCCAGACGCAATGCACGAAGTGCGGCTACGACGGCTGCCGGCCCTATGCCGAAGCCGTCGCCGCCGGCGCCGCGGACTACAACCAGTGCCCGCCCGGCGGCGCGGAAGGCGTGGCGCGCCTTGCCCGCCTGCTCGGCAAACCCGTCATTGCCCTCAATCCGGCCAACGGCGTCGAGCGGCCCCGCCCGGTCGCCTTCATCGACGAGAGCCTGTGCATCGGCTGCACGCTGTGCATGCAGGCCTGCCCCGTCGATGCGATCGTCGGCGCACCCAAACAGATGCACACCATCGTCGAGGACCAGTGCACGGGCTGCGACCTGTGCGTCGCGCCATGCCCGGTCGACTGCATCGCGATGATCCCCGTCACGGGCGACGCAACCGGCTGGGATGCCTGGACCGAACAGCAAGCCGCCGCGGCACGCGTGCGCCACGACCGGCGCCTCGCTCGCCTCGCCGGCGAGCGCGACGCAGCGGTTGCGCGCGCAGCGGCACGGCGGGCCGCAGCCGCCACGGCTACGACGACGGCGTCGTCGGCGGACGCTTCTGCTGCAAGCGCACACCCGCCCGCCGACGACGCCGAAGCGAAGAAGAAAGCGATTATCCAGGCGGCGCTGGAGCGGGCGCGCCGCAAGAAGGCCGAACTGGCCGAACAGGGTCTCGGCCCGCGCAACACGGAAAACGTGAGCTCCGACGTGCAGGCGCAGATCGACGCCGCCGAAGTACGCCGCCGGCGCCTCGGCATCGACGCACCTGCGGGCCGCGACACCGGCGCCACGCATCCGGACAAGAACGACGACACGTTGGCTTAAGCAGACGAAACCACGAACATGAATGCAACCAGGCGCCGGGCAATCTACGAAACGCTGCAAAGCCTCAACCCGCACCCGACCACCGAGCTCGAATACACGACGCCGTTCGAACTCCTGATCGCCGTGATGCTCTCGGCGCAGGCGACCGACGTTTCCGTGAACAAGGCCATGCGCAAGCTGTTTCCCGTGGCGAACACACCGCAGGCACTGCTCGCGCTCGGCGAGGAACGCGTGGCCGACTACATCAAGACCATCGGCCTGTACCGCACGAAAGCGAAGAACGTCATCGCCACCTGCGAAATCCTGCTCGCGCAGTATGACGGCGAAGTCCCGCCGACGCGCGAGGCGCTCGAAGGCTTGCCCGGCGTCGGACGCAAGACCGCGAACGTGGTGCTCAATACGGCATTCGGCCAGCCGACCATCGCCGTCGATACGCACATCTTTCGGGTTGCCAATCGTACCGGGCTCGCGCCTGGCAAGGACGTGCGCGCCGTCGAAACCGCCCTCGAAAAGTTCACGCCGCCCGAGTTTCGCCAGGACGCGCACCACTGGCTGATCCTGCACGGCCGCTACGTCTGCAAGGCGCGCCGGCCCGAGTGCTGGCACTGCGTGATCGAGCCGCTATGCGAATTCAGGCCGAAAACGCCGCCGCCCGAGCTGTGAGCGGGGCCGGCGCGTGCGCGCCGCGCGGCGTAAAATGAGCGCTCGCGCCACAGATAGCCACACGTAGCCCCACACGAGATGTTCAATCCCAGCCGCGACGAAGTCCGCCGCTTTTTCACCGAGACCTGGCGCAAGCAGCGCGCGGGCGAAATCCTGACCCCGCTCGAAGCGATCGCCGCCGACTGGATCGTCGAGCATCCCGAGTACCATGCCGAACTCGCCGATGCCGAGGCGGCCTCCGCGCAGGACTATTCGCCCGAACGCGGCCAGAGCAACCCCTTCCTGCATCTGTCGATGCACCTTGCAATCAGCGAACAGCTGTCGATCGACCAGCCGCCCGGCATCCGCGCGGCGCACGACCGGCTTGCCGCGCGGCTCGGCTCCACGCATGACGCGCAGCACGCGATCATGGAATGTCTCGGCGAAACGATCTGGGAAGCGCAGCGCACCAACACCCCGCCCGACACGGACGCCTATCTCGCACGCATCGAACGCCGCGCCTCGCGCGACTAGGCGCACCCTCCCGGACGGTCCCGCCGAACTCTCCGGATACCCGGCATGCATGAAAAACCCCGCGAACGCCCCGCCCTGCCGGCGGGACCCTCGCGGGGTCTTGTCCTCGCACGCTGCGCGGCATGGGCCGCGCAGCGCATCACTTCTTGTCGACCAGATTGCCCTGGAGCGATTCGATGTACGCGGCCAGGTCCTTCATGTCGTTCTGCGAGAGGCTCTGCACCTGCGCCTGCATGATCGGATTGTTGCGGCCCAGATGCGGGTTGCCGGTGCCCATCTGGTACTGGCGCAGCGCCCAGTAGATGTAGTCCGCATGCTGGCCCGCGAGTTTCGGATATTCCGGGCTCACCGGGTTGTTCAGGCCGACGCCGTGGCAGGCGGCGCAATTGTGGCTGTCGGCGAGCACCTTGCCGTTGGCCGCGTCGGCCGCGTATGCGGGATGCAATGCAACGGCCGCGGCCAGCGCGGCGGCGCATGCGGCGCCTTTCGCAAACGCGTGGGCAAAGACAGACTGCGCGGCCTGGGTGGGCTTGTTCATGAATTTTCCTCTTCCGTGCATACCCGGTCAGGTGCCGGTTACTTGTCGGGATTGTTCTTCGAGCTGGCCGTCTGCGACGAGTAATAAGCAGCGATATCGGCGATGTCCTGATCGGACAGCGAAGCGGCAATGGCGTGCATGGTCTCGAAGTGGCGATCGCCCTTCTTGTAGGCGTGCAGCGCGTTTGCGAGGTATTGAGCGTTCTGGCCGCCGAGGATCGGCACGTGGTAAACCTCGGGATAGGCAGTGCGATAGTCGGGAATACCATGACACCCGATACACATCGCGACTTTGCCCTGACCTGCCGTCGCATTGCCCACGACATCCGCATACGCCGTGGACGCCGCCGTGGCCGCGAACGCCGCCAGCACCGTCAACGCCGTGCTCACGACGTGCCTGCCGACAATTTTTTTCATAGCACTCAACCTGGCTCAAGTGGCTTAAGGGGACTCGAACGCCCGAACCGCAAGCCGCGACCTGCGCCGTGCCTGCGCCGTTTGTACCGCCTGTACCGCCGTTCTCACTGCCGTTTGTACTTTTGCGTCGCCGTGCCGGGCGAAAAAAATCGAACCGATTGTACCGCGCCCCCGCGCCGGCCGTCCACACGGCGCGCCACGCGCGGCCGGCCGGCCCGCCCCCGCCGGTCTCCCCGGGTGGCCTTACCATACGCGAGGCGTCTCCGACGCGACACCCCATCTGACTTATACTGGGATTTTTTTCAGTGGGCGGTCTCCACCATGTGCGCCACGCGTTTCGAAGGCTCATCGCAGTACGTCGCCACCGACGACCTCAAGCTCGCGGTCAATGCCGCGATCACGCTCAAGCGCCCGTTGCTGATCAAGGGTGAGCCCGGCACCGGCAAGACCATGCTGGCCGAAGAAGTCGCCGCCGCGCTGAACATGCCGCTCATGCAGTGGCACATCAAATCGACGACGAAGGCGCAACAGGGCCTCTACGAATACGACGCGGTCTCGCGCCTGCGCGACTCGCAGCTTGGCGACGAGCGCGTGAAGGACATCCGCAACTACATCGTTAAGGGCGTGCTGTGGCAGGCGTTCGAGTCGGACGAGCAAAGCGTGCTGCTGATCGACGAGATCGACAAGGCCGACATCGAGTTCCCGAACGACCTGCTGCGCGAGCTCGACCGCATGGAGTTCTACGTGTACGAGACGCGCGAGCTCATCAAGGCGAAGCAGCGCCCGCTCGTGATCATCACGTCGAACAACGAGAAGGAGCTGCCCGACGCCTTCCTGCGCCGCTGCTTCTTCCACTACATCACGTTCCCCGACCCTTCCACGATGCAGCAGATCGTGGAGGTGCACTATCCGGGCATCCGCAAGGAGTTGCTGAACGCGGCGCTCTCGAGCTTCTTCGAACTGCGCAGCGTCGCGGGGCTGAAGAAGAAGCCGTCCACGTCGGAACTGCTCGACTGGCTGAAGCTGCTGCTCGCCGAGGACATTCCGCCCGACGCGCTGCGCGCGGCCGACGGCCAGAAGTCCATGCCGCCGCTCGCGGGTGCGCTGCTCAAGAACGAGCAGGACATGACGCTGTTCGAGCGCCTCATCTACATGAACCGCCACAACCGCTGAAGCGCCGCGCGCGCCCGGAGGCCCCGCATGCTGATCGACTTCTTCTACACGCTGCGCGACGCGAAGCTGCCGGTTTCCGTGAAGGAGTACCTCACGCTCGTCGAAGCGCTCAAGGAGCGCGTGATCGCGCCGTCGCTCGACGACTTCTACTACCTCGCGCGCATGACGCTCGTGAAAGACGAGCAATACTTCGACCGCTTCGACCAGGCCTTCGGCGCGTATTTTCGCGGCATCGAGAAGAAGTCGGAGCTGGCGTTCGAGATCCCCGAGGACTGGCTCAAGAAGCGTCTCGAACGCGATTTCACGCCCGAGCAGCGCGCGCAGATCGAGGCGATGGGCGGTCTCGACAAGCTGATGGAGCGCCTGAAGGAACTGTTCGAAGAGCAGAAGGAGCGCCACGAAGGCGGCAGCAAGTGGATCGGCACGGGCGGCACCTCGCCGTTCGGCAACGGCGGCTATAACCCCGAGGGCATCCGCATCGGCGGCGAAGGCGGCCAGCGCAGCGCCGTGAAGGTATGGGACGCGCGCGCCTATCGCGACTACGACGATCAGGTCGAGATCGGCACGCGCAACATCAAGGTCGCGCTGCGGCGGCTGCGCCGCTTCGCGCGCGAGGGCGCCGTGGAAGAGCTCGATCTCCCCGGCACGATCCGCAGCACCGCCGCCAACGCGGGCTGGCTCGACCTCAAGATGGTCCCGGAGCGCCACAACAACGTGAAGGTGCTGATGCTGCTCGACGTAGGCGGCTCGATGGACGACCATATCCGGCGCACCGAAGAGCTCTTTTCGGCCGCGAAGGCCGAGTTCAAGCACCTCGAGTTCTACTACTTCCACAACTGCGTCTACGACTACCTGTGGAAGAACAACCGCCGCCGCCACGCCGAGCGCACGCCCACCTGGGACCTGCTGCACAAGTTCACGCCCGACTACAAGCTGATCTTCGTCGGCGACGCCACGATGAGCCCCTACGAAGTGCTGCAGCCGGGCGGCTCGGTCGAATACAACAACCCCGAGGCCGGCGCCGTGTGGCTGCGCCGCCTCGCCGACCACTTCCCGCACTTCGCGTGGCTCAATCCCGAACCGGAGCGGCTGTGGGAATACCGCCAGTCGGTGTCGGTCATTCGCGAGATTCTCGGCCACCGCATGTACCCGCTCACCCTCGCCGGGCTCGAAACGGCCATGCGCACGCTCAGCAAGTAAGGGCGCACCAAACGCACCACCGGGCACCACCCAGGCGCCGCCAGGCACCATCACGACAACAACGCATCAAGAGGAGATTCACCGCATGACCGCGCCTTCGTCGCCCGACCTTCAGGCTCTCCGGCCGGGACCGCTGCGGCCCTTCGCCGACACTTCGGTGTCCGCAGTGGTCGCCGGCTTCGTCGCGATGATGACGGGCTACACGAGTTCGCTCGTGCTGATGTTCCAGGCCGGCCAGGCCGCCCATCTCACCGAAGCGCAGATTTCCTCGTGGATCTGGGCGCTTTCCATCGGCATGGCCGTGTGCACCATCGGCCTCTCCCTGTGGTTCCGCGCCCCCATCGTGGTCGCGTGGTCCACGCCGGGCGCCGCGCTCCTGATCGCTTCGCTGCCGCACGTGCCGTACGCCGAAGCCATCGGCGCCTACCTCGTCTGCGCGCTGCTGCTCACGGCGGTCGGCCTTACGGGCTGGTTCGACTCGCTCATGAAGCGCATTCCCGGCGGCATCGCCGCCGCGCTGCTCGCGGGCATCCTGTTCGAGATCGGCATCGAGATCTTCCACGCCGCGCAGGTCCAGACGCCGCTCGTGCTCACGATGTTCTTCGCCTACCTCGTCTTCAAGCGCACCGTGCCCCGCTATGCGATCGTCGCGACGCTTGGGGTGGGCATCGCCGCCGCCGCCGCGCTCGGGCTGCTCGACTTCAGCCATTTCCGCGTGGCCGTCGCGAAGCCCGTCTTCACGATGCCCGTTTTCTCCGTGGCCGCGGTCGTCAGCATCGGCATTCCGCTCTTCGTCGTGGCCATGGCCTCGCAGAACGTGCCCGGCATCGCCGTGCTGCGCGCCGACGGCTACGACCACAAGGTCGCACCCTCCTCGCCCCTCATCGCCACGACCGGCATCGCTTCGCTCGTGCTCGCGCCGTTCGGCTCGCACGGCGTGAACCTCGCCGCCATCACCGCGGCGATCTGCACCGGCCCGCACGCGCACGAGGATCGCGCGAAGCGCTATATGGCGGCCGTCTGGTGCGGCGTGTTCTATCTGATCGCCGGCACGTTCGGCGCGACCATCGCCGCGCTCTTCGCCGCGTTCCCGAAAGCGCTCGTCGTCTCGATCGCGGCGCTCGCGCTGTTCGGCTCGATCATGAGCGGCCTCACCAACGCGATGCAGGACCCGAAGCAGCGCGAGGCCGCGCTCGTCACCTTCATGGTGACCGCCTCGGGGCTCACGCTGCTTTCGATCGGCGCGGCGTTCTGGGGGCTCGTCGCAGGCGTCCTCACGCAGGTCGTGCTGAACGCGCGCCGAGCCTGATCGCGCCTCTGCAGACGGCAGGACACAGGCCCGGTCGCGCAACATCCCAACGTCTGCCGATCCGCCATAAAATGGCAGATGTGCGCCGCGCCCCGTGCGCGGCCAGGGCGCCGTCCACTACCCAGGTGCGCCGTATGCGACTAAGCACCGGGGGCGGCGGCGCAGCAGCGCCCCTTCGCGTTTCGCCCGGGCGCCTTCGGGCGTCCGGCCGTTCAACACCAACCGACACGGCGCGAGAGCGCCCTCAAGGCCTGACATGACTACCGCACTCGATCAGCTCAAGCAGTACACCACCGTCGTCGCCGACACGGGCGACTTCCAGCAGCTCGCGCAGTACAAGCCGCAGGACGCAACGACGAACCCGTCGCTGATTCTCAAGGCCGTGCAGAAGGCCGAATACCGTCCGCTGCTCGAAAAAACCGTGCGCGATCACTCGGGCGAGTCGGTCGAATCGATCATCGACCACCTGCTGATCGCCTTCGGCACCGAGATTCTGAAGATCATCCCGGGCCGCGTCTCGACCGAAGTGGACGCACGTCTCTCGTTCGACACGAAGAAGTCGATCGAAAAAGCGCACCACATCATCGACCTCTACAAGGCGGCCGGCATTGCGCGCGAGCGCGTGCTGATCAAGCTCGCTTCGACGTGGGAAGGCATTCGCGCAGCCGAAGTGCTGCAGAAGGAAGGCATCCGCTGCAACATGACGCTGCTCTTCTCGCTCGCGCAGGCAGCCGCGTGCGCAGAGGCCGGCGCGCAACTGATCTCGCCGTTCGTCGGCCGCATCTACGACTGGTACAAGAAGGCCGCGGGCCCGAACTGGGACGAAGCGAAGGACGGCGGCGCGAACGATCCGGGCGTGCAGTCGGTGCGCCGCATCTACGCTTACTACAAGAAGTTCGGCTACAAGACCGAGGTGATGGGCGCGAGCTTCCGCACCACGAGCCAGATCGTCGAGCTCGCGGGCTGCGACCTGCTCACAATCAGCCCCGACCTGCTGCAGAAGCTGCAGGACAGCACGGAGAAGATCGAGCGCAAGCTTTCGCCCGAAGCGTTCAAGGACCAGCAGATCGCGCGCGTGCCGGTGGACGAGTCCTCGTTCCGCTTCCTCGTGAACGACGAAGCCATGGCGACCGAGAAGCTCGCCGAAGGCATCCGCGCCTTCGCCGCCGACGCCGTGAAGCTCGAAAAGCTGATCGAAGAGCTGCGCGCGCACTGACGCGCCTCGCGCAGGGCCTCGCCTTCGTGCGGCCCTGCGCAAATTCCAGTCCCACCTGCGCTCTCGCAAACCCTGGCGACACCAGGGAACGCCGACTCGCCCCGGCGGCTCCTAGAATCAGGGCAGCGGCTCATCCGGGCCGCGCTATCCGGCTCCGCCTCCGGCCGCGGGTCCAGCCGGCCGGTCATCTGCTCCGCAAGGAAACCGACGATGCAAATCCAGCCCTACCTCTCCTACAACGGCGCCTGCGACGAGGCGATCGCGTTCTACGGCGAAGCGCTTGGCGCGAAGGAACTGTTCAAGATGCGCTTCAAGGATGCGCCTCCCGACCCGGCGCGGCCGATGCCGCCCGAGCTGGCCGACAAGGTCATGCACGCGACGCTCCAGATCGGCGATGCGCAGCTCATGATGTCCGACGGCGGCTGCATGACCGGGCACGACAAGTTTCAGGGCTTCAGCGTTTCGCTGACCGCACCCGACGCCGGCACCGCCGAACGCTACTTCAACGCGCTCGCCAAGGGCGGCCAGGTGACGATGCCGTTCCAGAAGACCTTCTGGTCGCTCGGCTTCGGCATGCTGACCGACCGCTTCGGCGTGCCGTGGATGGTCAGCGCGCCGCCGCAGGAGGCTCCCGCCGCCTGACGAACGCCGGCGACGCCTGGCGTGTTTTCCTCGCAGTTTCTCCGCGCAGTTTCCTTGCGGTTGGCAAACGAAGCGCGCCTCATGCCACGTGGTGCATCGAGGCGCGCTCGATATTCCAGCGCGGCTCCATTTCGAGCAGCAGCGCGCGCAGCGCCGCAACCTGCTCCTCCACTCGCTGGCCGAGCCAGTATGGCCCCTGTAATTCCGGTGCGAGCGGGCCCGCCGTGAGCGGTAGCGGGGTAAGCTCGCCACCTGCCTCGTCCGCAAGGCCCGCTGGCGCGACGGCCGGCTCCGCGCGCAGCGCCCGCGCGGCCGCCTCCGGATGGCGCCCGCCGCCAAAGCGCAAGGCCCGCGCCGTCGCCAGCAACGCGCCCCGCACGCCGGCGCCGCCCTCCGCAAACGCCGCGCGCACGCTCTGCTGCTCGCAGTGCTCCATCCCTGTCGACATCATTTCGAGCGCGCTCAAGAGTGCGCGGTGCAGACGCTGAACCTGCTCCAGCCGCGCGACGGGCACGTCGATCTCCCTCGCCACCGAAGGCATCAGCGCACGCAACTGCACGAGCCGCCCGTTCAGGCGCATGAACGTGCGCACCGGCTCGTCGGGGTCCGCGTGCTCGCCGTGCACCACCTGGACGTAAAGGCGCGCGCAGTCGCGCAGGTTGTCGGCGAGCCGGTAGCGCCACGAGTACGTAGCGTGCAGCGGCAAGGCGAACGAGAACGCCAGCGCGATCACGATGCCCACCATCACGTTCAGCGTGCGCCAGAGGCCCGTGTCGATCAGGTTGTCGCCGTGGCCCGCGACGATACACATCGTGATCGCGGTAAGGAGCGCAACATAGCCGGGCTTGCCGATGGCGTACCACGCGCAGACGCCCGCGACGATCGACATCAGCGCGTAGGTGAGCCAGAGCGAATGCGTGAAGCCCTGCACGACGATCAGCGCGAGACCGATACCCGCGCCGAGCAGCGTGCCGAGCGAGCGCTCGGCCGCCTTCTTGCGGATGTTGCCGTGATGCTGCAGCCCGCCGATCACCACGAGCACGGTGACCGACGACCAGATGCCGTGCGGAATGTCGATACCGGTGCTCGCGAGAATCGAGGCCAGCATCGCGAGGCCCACGCGCACGCTATGGATCATGCGCGCGTTGCGATAGCGGTAGTACGGCGAGGCGAGCGAGCGCCACAGCCGCGCGAGCCGCGAGCGGCCGCGGCGCGGCGGCGTGGCGCCGATGACGGCGGTTTCGGGTTCGGATCGGGCCATGGTGCGCGCGGACAGCCGCTTACGTTCGAGCCGGCTCAGTTCTCGACGACGTCGAGATAATCCTCCGGACGCGTGCGGTCCTCTCCCTTGCGCACGCCAAGCGCATGCACGAGCGCGGAAACGACGATGGCCACGACGAGGTTCACGATCAGCGACCAGACCGCCGCGTAGCCCGGCACGGCCATGCCGAACAGATGCACGACGAAGATCGAGCCCTTGAGGTCCAGCGAAATCGCCATCCAGGTGCCGGTAGCGATACCGGCAAGCCAGCCGAGCAGAAGGCCGCGCCAGTCGAGCATGCGCGTATACAGACCGAGCACGATGGCCGGCAGCGTCTGGATGATCCAGATGCCGCCCAGGAGCTGCAACTGGATCGCGTACGTGAGCGGCAACCCGAGGATGAACGCCACCGCACCCACCTTCACGATCAGCGAGACCATCTTGGCGATGTTGGTCTCCTGCTCGTTCGTCATGTTGCGGTTGATGAACTCCTTGTGGATGTTGCGCGTATACAGGTTCGCGGCGGCAATCGACATGATCGCTGCGGGCACGAGCGCGCCGATGCCGATGGCGGCGAACGCCACACCCACGAACCACGGCGGGAAGAAATGCAGGAACAGCGCCGGCACCGCGAAGTTCGGGCCGAAGGCCTTGAAGTACGGCGCGTACTCCGGCATGTCCTTCACGCCCGAGGCGAGGGCCATGAAGCCGAGCAGCGCGAGCAGGCCGAGCACGAGCGAGTACGCGGGCAGCATCGCCATGTTGCGGCGGATCGTATTGCCCGACGACGACGAGAGAACGGCCGTGATCGAATGCGGATAGAGGAACAGCGCGAGCGCCGAACCGACCGCGAGCGTGGCGTAGGCGCTGTAGCCGTTGAGGCTCGATGCATCGGGGGCCTTGAGCAGGAGCTTCGCGGGCGGCACCGCGCCGAAGATGTAGCTGAAGCCGCCCATCTGCGCGGGAATCACGATGATCGCGGCAGCGATCGTGATATAGATGAGCAGATCCTTCACGACGGCGATCATCGCCGGCGCGCGCAGGCCCGAAGTGTAGGTGTACGCGGCGAGGATCGCGAACGCGATGATGAGCGGCAGGTCGCCGACGAAACCGGTCGTATCGAAGCCGAGCGCGCCGATCACCACCTCGATGCCCACGAGCTGCAGCGCGATGTACGGCATGGTCGCGACGATGCCCGTCACGGCAATGGCGAGCGCGAGCGTGCGGCTGCCGTAGCGCGCGCTGACGAAGTCCGCCGATGTGACATAACGATGACGCTTCGCGATGGCCCAGAGCTTCGGGAACACGACGAACGCGAACGGATAGATGAGGATCGTGTAAGGCAGCGCGAAGAAGCCCGTTGCGCCCGCGCCGAACACGAGCGCGGGAACGGCGACGAAGGTATAGGCGGTGTAGAGATCGCCGCCGAGCAGGAACCACGTGACGACGGTGCCGAAGCGGCGGCCGCCGAGACCCCACTCGTCGAGATGGGCGAGGTCGCCCTTACGCCAGTGCGCGGCAACGAAGCCGAGTATGGTGACGCCGATGAAGAACAGAACGAAGACGAAGGTCGCGGTCAGGTTCATCGCGCGCCCCCTGCGTGGCCTTTGCTGCGGTTCTTCGTCCGGTTCTTTGTCTTGTGATAGACGAGCGCCGTAATGCAGGCGCTGATCAGAACCCAGGCCAGCTGGTACCAGTAGAAGAACGGGAAATCCCACAGCGTGGGCTCGACCTTGTTGTACGACGGCACCCAGATCATGGCGATCCAGGGCAAGAGCAGCAACCAGAGCCAGTGTTTGCTGCTCTTGCCGGCGTCGGCGTCGTTAGCCATGACGTCTCCTCTTTCCTTATCGTGTCGCGCGAGCCGCCCAGTGGGGCGGATCCTGGCCCGGCAGGCGGGTGGCCGGCCAGGTCCCCGAAAACGACAAAGAGAGTATAGAGCGCACGGCGCCGGGTCAAGCCGGGGGGATCCCAATCCGGGAGCCTCCCGAGGGACGATCTCAGATCGAGAACGTCTCGCCCTTCTGGCCGCTCGCTTCGCGCAGGGCCTTCACCCACTGATGCGCGGGCAGGCCGAGGCGGGTTTCCAGCACACGCGCGCGCTTGTCGAGCGTGGCCCACGTGACCTCGAGCGTCGGGCCCGAGAACGCAACGGCGATGCGGTTGCCGTCGTGCACCTCGGGCAGCGCGATCACGCGGCCCTCGAACGCTTCATTCAGACGCTTCATGTTGCGCACGAAGCTCGGGTGATCGCCGAACAGGTTGATCGTCGCGATGCCCGCATCCGTCAGGCACGCGCGCGCGGCGCGATAGAACGCGACGCTGTCGAGCACCGGGCCGCGCGCCGTCGCGTCGTAAACGTCGATCTGCAGCGCGCCGATCGTGCCGTGGTTCGCGCGGTCGTTCACGAAGTCCCATGCGTCGAGCTCGCGTACGGCAAGGCGCGCGTCGTCGGGCGGCAACTCGAACATCGTGCGGGCGGCCACCACCACGGCCGGATTCAGCTCGATCGCCTCGACCTTCGCGGGACGCAGATACTGATGCGCGAACTTCGTGAGCGCCGCGGCGCCGAGGCCGAGTTGCACGATGCGCTTCGGCGTCGCGAGGAACAGCAGCCACGCCATCATCTGCTGCGCGTATTCGAGTTCGATATGATGCGGCTTCTTCAGGCGCATCGCACCCTGCACCCACTCGGTGCCGAAGTGCAGATAGCGCACGCCGCTCTCTTCCGAGAACGTCACGGGCGCGAAACGCGGCTTGCGCGGCGCTTCGATGAGCGGCGCGTGTTCGAGGTCTTCGGCGGCGCGGCGCGCACGAGCGGCGTTCTTCGCGGCCTTGTCGACCTTCACGCGCGGCGCGGCTGCGGAATCGGCGTTGCGGGCGGTGCGAAATGCGCGCGCTTCAGCCGAGGCGCGTTTGATCAAAGTCGTCATGAAAATTCTTCTTGCTGGATAGGCAAATTAGCGGGCGGACGAGAGCATAGCATTCGCAGCGGCTCATACCGGCGCAAAGCGGCATCGACGGAACTGGCGACCGGCTCGCTCAGTTGCACGCCGTCGCGGAGCCAACGGTGTTGCAATGATGCACGCTCCAGTGGCTCTCGCCTGTGAGCCCCGCGCCTGCATTCGTTCCGTCGATTGCCGGCACGCCTTCTTTCAGCGCAATGGGGTCGATCTTCGCGGGCCGGAAATGCATGTCCACCCGCGAGACATGCAGGGAGGGCGGTACGGCCGGCAGAGGCGAAGCGGCGTCGATCGCGCGCCGGGCGGCTTCGTCCCATTCGTCGCTGCCGCTCGTGCCGGCCAGCGCCACCGAGGTAATCGCGCCGTCCGGCGCGACGCGGATTGTGACGACTGCCACGGGGTCGCCGGTCAGCTTGCGGCTCCGTGCGTGCAGATTGCTTTCGATCTTGCAGGCCACGTAGCGTCGCCATTGCGGCGCGCTCAGCGTGGTTTCGGTCGGTGCCGCGAAGCCGGGCGTCGCAACGTAGGCGAGGCAGCGCTGTGTCACTTGCTCGGGCGTGAGCCAATGGTGAGGACCCGTCGACGATGCCTCTTCGGATGCGCAGGCACCCAGCGTCAGTGCGAGTGCGGCTGGGACAGCGGTTAGAAGCCGGCGTTTCCCGTTCACTGTCGTCTCCTCTCCCCGGGGATCGTTGTGCGTGCAGCAACGCATGCCACAGCATGCTAACGCGGCGGCGCAGGCCTCGCAAATAGCAGGCTCGGCGAAACGTCATATATCCGGTGGCCGACTTCCCGCCTGCTTCGACCAAAAGAAAAATACGGAGCACGGCGCCGCAGGGTTCGGCATTCATGAAAACAAGCATTCCTGACGACTTCATGGCCGTCTCCCTGCAGCCTGCACGTCAACCCTGCGCGCGGTCATGTCTTTTGCGCACATCTCTTGCGATTATACACAAATAGGTATAAATTAGTCGATGAAACAGGACATCCAACCCCTCTACTGGCTCGGCACTGCGCGCAAGGACTTGAAAGCGATGCCCGAATCGGTACAAGACACGTTCGGCTATGCATTGCATCTGGCCCAAACGGGACGAAAGCATGATCGGGCGAAGCCGTTGAAGGGCTCCGGATCGGCTGGCGTACTCGAAGTGGTCGAGTGGGCGGAGAGCGGCACGTACCGCGCCGTCTACACGGTGAAGCTGGGTAATGCCGTATACGTGCTGCACTGTTTCCAGAAGAAATCTCGTTACGGCATCGTGACACCCAAGCCCGACATGGACCTGGTTCGCGAGCGTATCAAGGCAGCCGAAGCGCATGCGAAAGGAGAAGTGAAATGATCGAAATCGAACGCGGCAGCGACAATGTCTATGCCGATCTGGATATCCCCAACGCCGACGAAATGCTCGTCAAGGCGCAGCTCGCCACCAAGATCCGGGAGATCATCCACGCGCGGAAATGGACTCAGCAGCAGGCCGCAAGGGTGCTGGGCATGACGCAACCCAAGCTCTCGAACATGCTGCGCGGGCAGTTTCGCGGCGTGAGCGAAACGAAGATGCTGGAATGTCTTGCGAAGCTCGGGCGCGATGTGCGCATCGTCGTTGGCCCGGACCGTCATTCGGAAGCCGAAGGACATATCGAGGTCGTATTCGCCGCCTGACTGCGTAGTCCGAAGTGCGGGCCGAGGCACGCCCCTAAACGCCCCTAAACGTAACCCTAAGCGCGCGCCGGCGCGAGCCACCTGCGCAATTCCTCCCACACACGCAGCTTTCCGGCATAAGGCACGGCCGCATAGGCCGGACTGCTCGAAGGCAGTCTGACGAAATCGAGCGGCCTGCCGCATTCCGCCAGCGCCAGCATGCCGAGCCTGGCCGCCGTGCCACCGTTGAACGCCACCGCCGCGAGATTCGGCAGCGAGGTCACGAGCGCCGCAAGATCGTTCGCGGCGTGATCGCGAATCCGGCTGTCGAGACTGCCTTCGCGACGCGCCTCTGCAATGACGTCCCACAAGCCGACGCGATGCGCGAGCAACGCCTGGAGTCGCTGCGCGTATTCCATTGCCGGCAGGTCCTCGCCGATCACGTCGCCGATCAAATGCCAGAAGCGGTTCTGCTTGTGCGCGTAATACTGCTGCTGCGCGAGCGACGCTTCGCCCGGCAGGCTGCCGAGGATCAGTACGCGCGTCTCGTCGTCGACGACGGGCGGAAAGGAGCGTTTGAACGTCATGGGCAAAAAGCCGCGCAAATTCAGCGCGGCACAGGATGCTCGCGTTGCGCTGCATGCGCACGCGAAGCGGTATGGTCGAGCGGGCCGCGTTCGCGCCCCAGATGGACGGCGCGCGTACCGCTCGCGGCGACGCCGTCCAGGTGCAGCCACAGCGCGGGCAGCATGCATTCCGTCACGAGCAAAGGCGCGCCGTGCCGCTCGAACACCGAACGCCGGGCAAAGAATGCGTGCGGTGCATGCCCCGCCGTCTGCCGCGCCGCGAGGTCATGCAGCGGATGCCGCGCACTGACGCGCCGGCTCACGAGCGCCGAGCGCGCCACGCCGCTATCGCTGTAGAGCAGTTCCGCGAGCGGCCGCGTGCGCAGGCTGCGCATGGCCTGCCAGACGCCGTGGCTCGCGGCGAGTGGCGTTGCGCTGTGCGCGGCCACGAACGGCACTCCATCCACCACGAGCGCGATTTCGCGCACCCATGCCCGCTCGCGCGGCGCGAGTCCGAGCGCCGCGCGCTCGTCGGGCCAGGGCAGGTCGACCGCTTCGCGCGTCACGCGCACCTCCACCTGGCCTAACGTACGCAGATGCGCGGTCAGCGACCCCCCGCGGGTGAGCCAGTCTTTCTGATTGGAACTGAAGGCCGGCAAGGGCGCGACGCGCCAGTGCGCGTCGGCGGCATCGAATCGAATGGACATGGCGCGCATTATAGGCCCCGCCCCAAACGCGGCGCCCGCTCGCGCGCAAAAGAAAACCCCTCGGGGCACAGCATGCCGCAAGGGGTTGAGAGAGTCCTACGCCGAGCGGGCCGACTGCATGGCGGCCTTGTCCATCAACGCGCGAGCAGCAGCGCGTTCGTGCGCTTGACGAAGCTCGCCGGATCTTCCAGCGCACCGCCTTCGGCCAGCAGCGCCTGATCGAAGAGCAGATGGCACCAGTCGGCAAAATCGGCGCGGTCCGCCGAAAGCGCCTTCACGAGCGGATGTTCCGGGTTCACTTCGAGAATCGGATGGAACTCGGGCGCATTCTGGCCCGCCGCCTTCAGCATGCGCTGCAGGTAACCGCTCATTTCGCCCTCGTCGGCTACGAGGCACGAGGGCGAATCGGTGAGGCGGAACGTGAGGCGCACGTCCTTCGCCTTGTCCTTGAGCGCTTCCTTCATCTTTTCGACGAGCGGCTTGAGGTCTTCGCTCACCTTCTCCTGCTGCTGCTTTTCTTCGTCGTTGAGCGCACCCAGGTCGAGGTCGCCGCGCGCCACGCTCGCAAGCGGCTTGCCTTCGAACTCGGTGAGGAACGAGAGCATCCATTCGTCCACGCGGTCGGTGAGGAGCAGCACTTCCACGCCCTTCTTGCGGAACACTTCGAGATGCGGACTGTGTGTCGCCGCCTGCCACGTGTCCGCCGTGACGTAGTAGATCTTCGTCTGCTCGGGCTTCATGCGCGCAACGTAGTCGGCGAGCGAAACGCTCTGCTCGGCCGTGTCGTTGTGCGTGGACGCGAAGCGCGCAAGCTTCGCCACGCGTTCGCGATTGGCATGATCCTCGCCAATGCCTTCCTTGAGCACCTGGCCGAACTCCGTCCAGAACGTCTTGTACTTCGCCTTGTCCTCTTCCTTCGCTTCGGCGTCGGTTTGCGCCGAAGCCAGCTCTTCGAGCATCGAGAGCACGCGCTTGGTCACGCCGTCGCGAATCGCCTTGACGTCGCGGCTTTCCTGCAGGATTTCACGCGAGACGTTGAGCGGCAGGTCGCTCGAATCCACCACGCCCTTCACGAAGCGCAGGTAGTTCGGCAGCAACTGCTCGGCATCGTCCATGATGAAGACGCGCTTCACGTAGAGCTTCAGGCCGCTCTTGTGATCGCGGTTCCACAGGTCGAACGGCGCATGCGCGGGCACGTAGAGCAGCTGCGTGTACTCGCTGCGGCCCTCCACGCGGTTATGCGTCCACGCGAGCGGATTCTCGTGGTCGTGCGCGAGATGCTGGTAGAACTGCTGGTACTGCTCGTCGCTGATGTCGTTCTTCGCGCGCGTCCACAGCGCGCTCGCCTGGTTGATGGTCTCGTACTCGTCCTTCGTGACCATCTCGCTCTTTTCGGCGTCCCATTCTTCCTGCTTCATCTCGATGGGCAGGCCGACGTGATCCGAATACTTCTGGATGATCGATTTGATCTTCCATGCGGAGAGCAATTCGTCCTCGCCCTCGCGCAGATGCAGCGTGATCGTCGTGCCGCGCTGGGCGCGCTCGATCGTCTCGACCGAGAAGTCGCCCTCGCCCGCGCTTTCCCAGCGCACGCCCTGCGCGGCCGAGAGGCCGGCGCGGCGGGTCTCGACGGTGATCTTGTCCGCGACGATGAAGCCCGAATAGAAGCCCACGCCGAACTGGCCGATCAGCGCCGCGTCCTTCTGCTGGTCGCCGGAGAGCTTGCCGAAGAACTCCTTCGTGCCCGAGCGCGCGATCGTGCCGAGATTCGAAACGGCTTCGTCGTGGCTCATGCCGATGCCGTTGTCGTCGATCGTGATCGTGCGCGCGGCCTTGTCAAAACCCACGCGGATACGCAGGTTCGGATCGTTCTCATAGAGCGCGCTGTTCTCGATCGCCTCGAAACGCAGCTTGTCCGCTGCGTCCGACGCGTTGGAGATCAGTTCGCGCAGGAAGATTTCCTTGTTGCTGTAAAGCGAATGGATCATCAGATGCAGAAGCTGCTTCACTTCCGCCTGGAAGCTCATCGTTTCCTGGGCCATAAGGTCCTCGTTCGTGGTTTCGTTGCAATGCGGATGGGATGGCTTTCGCGCCGTCTATGGCGCGCCGACCGCGCAGATGGGGACGGCCCGGCGACTTTCAAGGGCCGGTGCCCGTGCCGCGGCGCGCCACGCCGTCCAGGTAGCTCGCGAGAAACGCGGACAGCGCCGGATCGCCGCAGTTGGCCACGTTAAAGCGCATCCACGTGGTGGGCGACTGGTGCGGGGAGAAGAGGCTGCCCGGCGTGAGCAAAAAACCCGCTTCATGACCGGCGGCGGAGAGCGCATCGGCGTCGACGCCGGTATCGGCCCAGAGGAACATGCCGGCTCCCGGCGCCACGAACAGGCGCATGCCCGTGCGCTCCAGCATCCGCGCGGCCTTGTCGCGCACGCCGTCGAGGCGCGCGCGCAGGCGCTCCACATGGCGCCGGTAGTGGCCTTCGGTCAGCACCCGGTAGACCACGCGCTCGTTCAGCTCGGGGCTCGTCATGCCGACGAGCATCTTCTGGTCGGTCACCGCCTGGGTGACGTCGAGCCGCGACGCGATGAATCCCACCCGCAGATTGGGCGCGAGCGTCTTCGAAAAGCTGCCGAGGTAGATCACGCGGCGCAACTGGTCGAGGCTCGCGAGACGCGTGGCGGGATAGCCCGGCGGGCAAAGATCGCCATAGATGTCGTCTTCGACGACGATGAAATCGTACTGCTCGGCCAGACGCAGGATGCGAAACGCCTGCGCGGCCGTGAGCGACGTGCCGGTGGGGTTCTGCAGCACGGAGTTGATGACGAGCATCTTCGGCCGCCACGTCTCGACCAGCGCCTCCAGCGCGTCCAGATCCGGCCCTTCCGGGGTGTAGGGCATGCCCACGAGCCGTGCGCCCTGCGAGGCGAAGCGCCCGAACATCTGGAACCAGGCCGGATCGCCCACCACCACGGTGTCGCCCGCCTCCACGTAGAGGCGGGCGAGCAGGTCGATGGCCTGGGTGACGCCGGAGACCAGCACGATCTGGTCGGGCGAGGCGCCGATCTCGAGCTCGGCGAGGCGCGTCTGCAACTGCTGGCGCAGCGGCAGGAAACCCTGCGGCGAGCCGAAGCCGAGCATCTGCGTGCCGCTCTGGCGCCCGAGCGAACGCAGCGCCCCCGTAATCAGATCGCCTTCCAGCCAGCGCGCGGGCAGGTAGCCCAGTCCGGGCTTCTTCTCGGGATTCACCGACGAGTGCAGCATGTTGCGCAGCAGCCAGACCACGTCGAGCGTGGGTGGAGGCGGCGGCGCAGCCGGTTCGGGTGCGCCGTTGACCGCACCGCTGCCGGCGGCGGCGCGCCGCTCGACCGAAGCCACCGTGGCAAGCCGCTCGCGCACGTAAAATCCGGAGCCGCGCCGCGAATCGAGATAGCCCTGCGCGACGAGGCGCTCGTAGGCCTCGACGACCGTGAAGCGCGACACGCCCTTGTCGAGCGCGAGCTTGCGGATCGACGGCATGCGCATACCGGGACGGAACACGCGCTCCTCGATGCGGCGGCGGCCCCACTGCACGAGCTGGTCGACGAGGGTGAGCGTGGCCGCGTCGTGCGGCGCCGGAATCTGGTCGAGCGGAACGGAGGACATGGCGGCTCCAAACTGTACCGAACACTATCGGACCGATTGTACCGTTACTGTCAGCGTCCATACCGGTACATTTATCGGCGTGCGTACCGGTAAGGATCCGGTCGAAACCCCGTCGGGCTCGTGGTCTTCGGCCCGTCGCCTGTATCCGTGCCCGGCGGCCCTCCATACCGAACACCCATAATGAAAGCACGCGAAACCCAGGGCATGCTGCTCGGCCTCGTCGGCGTCGTGATCTTCAGCCTCACGCTGCCGATGACGCGCATCGTCGTCCTCGAATTCCACCCGCTGCTCAACGGCCTCGGGCGCGCCCTCGTTGCGTCCGTACCGGCTGCCGCCCTGCTCGCCTGGCGCCGCGAAAAGCGGCCCACCTGGCCGCAGGTGAAGAGCCTCGCCGTGGTCTCCCTCGGCGTGATCGTGGCCTACCCCGTGTTCTCCGCGTGGGCCATGAAGAGCGTGCCCGCCTCGCATGGCGCAATCGTCAACGGCCTGCAGCCGCTCGCCGTCGCCATCTATGCCGCCTGGCTCTCGCACGAGCGGCCCTCGAAGGCGTTCTGGGCCAGCGCGCTCGCAGGCAGCGCACTCGTCATCGCGTTCGCGCTGCAGGCGGGCGGCGGCTCGCTCCATGCCGGTGACGCGTGGATGCTCGTCGCGGTCGGCCTCGGCGCGCTCGGCTATGCCGAAGGCGCGCGCCTCGCGCGGCAACTCGGCGGCTGGCAGGTGATCTGCTGGGCGCTCGTGCTCTCGGCGCCGTTTCTCGCGCTGCCGGTCGGCTGGCTCGCCTGGGAACACCATCTCGCGCATCCCGGCCCCGTCGCGCTCAAGACCTGGCTCGCATTCGGCTATGTCACGCTGTTCTCGCAGTTCATCGGCTTCTTCGCCTGGTACGCGGGCCTCGCCATGGGCGGCACCGCGCGCGTGGGCCAGGTGCAGTTGCTGCAGATCTTCTTCACGATGGCGTTCTCGGTACTGCTGTTCGGCGAGCAGGTGGCCCCTTCGGCGTGGCTCTACGCGGCGGCCGTGATTCTCACCGTGATGCTGGGCCGCCGCGCCGCGATCCAGACCGCGCCGCAGCCCGTACGGGCCGCTTGACGGCGGATAAGGGCCGTCCTGCGAGACGCGTCATATTCGAAAATTTTCCGGCGGCGCGGTGTGGCGCCGTGCCCAACCTGGCGTTTCATCCGTTCACCTGAAAAAAGGAGACTTCATGGACCACAGCGAACTTCAAGCCGCCCGCGGCTGGCAACTGTCCGAGCGCGCCATCAAGCTGACCAGTTCGGCCATTCGCGAAATCCTGAAGGTCACCGAACGCCCCGAGGTCATCTCCTTCGCGGGCGGCCTGCCCTCGCCGGCCACCTTCCCGGCCGAGGCCATGCGCGCCGCCTCCGACCGTATCCTGCGCGACAACCCGGCCGGCGCGCTTCAGTACAGCGCGACCGAGGGCTACCTGCCGCTGCGCGAATGGGTGGCCGAGCGCCATTCGGTGGGCGGCGCGAAGATCCGTCCGTCGCAGGTGCTCATCACCACGGGCTCGCAGCAGGCGCTGGATCTGCTCGGCAAGGTGCTCGTCTCGCCGGAGAGCCCGGTGCTGGTCGAAACGCCCACCTACCTGGGCGCGCTGCAGTCCTTCTCGCTTTACGAGCCGCGCTACGTGCAGGTGCCCACCGACGATCTCGGTCTCGTGCCCGAAGCGCTCACGCCCGAACTGACGGCCGGCGCGCGCCTGCTCTACACGATCCCCAGCTTCCAGAACCCGACCGGCCGCCGCCTGCCGCTCGCGCGCCGCGAGGCGCTCGCGGACTACGCTTTGCGCGCACCGTTCCCCGTCGTCGAGGACGATCCCTACGGCGCGCTCGACTACGCGGGCGAGCCGCTGCCGACGCTGCTCTCGATGGCCCCCGAGCACATCGTGTATCTGGGCTCGTTCTCGAAGGTGCTCGCGCCGGGCCTGCGCGTGGGCTACGTGATCGCACCCGAGGCGCTGCACTTCAAGCTCGTGCAGGCCAAGCAGGCAAGCGACCTGCACACGCCGAGCTTCACGCAGCGCATCGTCCACGAGGTCGTGAAAGACGGCTTTCTCGACACGCACGTGCCGACCATCCGCGCGCTCTATCGCAGCCAGTGCGAGGCGATGCACGGGGCATTGACGCGCTACATGCCCGAGGGCGTGAGCTGGAACCGCCCCGAGGGCGGCATGTTCATCTGGGTCAACCTGCCCGCGCACATCGACAGCATGAAGCTGCTCGAAGACGCGATCGCGCAGAACGTGGCCTTCGTGCCCGGCGCGCCGTTCTTTGCAAACGAAGCGCGGCACAATATGCTGCGTCTCTCGTTCGTCACCGTGCCGCCCGCGAAGATCGACGAAGGCGTCGCGAAGCTCGGCGCGCTGATTCGCGCGCGCGGCTAACGGCGAGGCGCATCCGATTTCCCTTGTTTTTTCTCTCCCACGAGGACTCCTGACCATGGCTGACATCAACATTTACGACCGTCTCGAACAGCTCGGCATCGAACTGCCGCAAGCGGGCGCACCCGCCGCGGCGTACGTGATGAGCGCACAGAGCGGCAACACCGTGTACCTGTCCGGTCACATCGCCAAGAAGGACGGCAAGGTGTGGGCCGGCAAGCTCGGCGACACGCTCGACACCGAGGAAGGCAAGGCCGCCGCGCGCGCCATCGCCATCGACCTGCTCGCCACGCTGCACACCCACACGGGCGACCTCAACAAGGTCAAGCGCATCGTCAAGCTGATGAGCCTCGTCAACTCGACGCTCACCTTCACCGAGCAGCACCTCGTCACGAACGGCGCCTCGGAGCTGATCGCCGACGTCTTCGGCGAGAAGGGCAAGCATGCCCGTTCGGCGTTCGGCGTCGCGCAGATCCCGCTCGGCGCGTGCGTCGAAATCGAGCTGATCGCCGAAGTCGAATAAGCGCACGGCCGCATCGGCCGCCGGCGGCGCCGGCAACCCGCCCCGCCCCAACGCGCAGGCCGCCTTGCCCGAGGCGGCCTGCGCGCGTTCCTCCTCCCCCGAGACTCCCCGCCATGTCCCAACGCAGCGTCCGCTTCAAACAGGTCGACGTGTTCACGTCGGTGCCGTTCAAGGGCAACCCGCTCGCCGTCGTGTTCGACGCCGACGGACTCGATACCGCGCAGATGCAGGCCATCGCGCGCTGGACCAACCTCTCCGAAACGAGTTTCCTGCTCGCCCCGACCGATCCGCGCGCCGACTATCGCGTGCGCATCTTCACGACGCGCGGCGAGCTGCCGTTCGCCGGACACCCGACGCTAGGCACGGCGCACGCGTTGCTCGAAAGCGACCATCAGCCGAAAACGCCCGGCCGCCTCGTGCAGCAATGCGGCGCCGGTCTCGTCGAACTGGCCGAACAAGGCCGCGACGATCACCCCAATGACGACACGCCGGTGCGCTGGGCCTTCGCAGCCCCGCCCGCGCGCGTGACGCCGCTGCCCGCGGACCGCTACGACGCCCTGCGCACCGCGCTGCGCTCGGACGCCATCGACTTCGAGGCAGCCCCCTGCGCCGCCGACAACGGCGCGCCGTGGCTCGTCGTGCGCTTCGCCTCGGCCGAAGCCGTGCTCGCCCTCGACCCCGATCTGCAAGCGTTCACGACGATAGCCGAAAGCGTGGGCGCACGTGGCATCGCGGCCTACGGCCCGCACGCGGCGGGCGGCCCCGCCACGTTCGAGGTCCGCTGCCTGATGACGGGCCTCGGCAAGGGCGAAGACCCCGTCACGGGGAGTGCCAATGCCGCGATCGCCCTGCTTCTGCAGCAGCAGAACCTGCGCCCGGGCGCGCACTATACGGTGCGCCAGGGCACCGCGATGGGGCGCGACGGCCGCGTCTCGGTCGACTACGACGATGCCGCCGGCCGGATCTGGATCGGCGGCGCATCGGTGAGCGTCATCGACGGCTCCTGCCGCCTCCCCTGATCGCACTCCTGACCGTGCCGCCCCAAGAGGCGGCACGGCTTCCCCTCCGCGCAAGGTGCAAGATTTATGCGCGAACCCGCATCTATGCTCGCCAGATAGGCGATGTGAGCGCCGGGTAACACGATTCGTGTATACCCGGGGAGGCGGTGCTTCCTTAAACATTGCCCAACCATTAATATCGGAATATCGGGTGCCGGAAGGCCCCGCCGTGTCCATTTCCGCGTGCATCCTGCGCGCCACTCTCTCAGCCGTCCCGCATAGCATGCCGCCCATGAAACCGAGCGCCTCGTTGCCGTCCCGGCCGCCGCACCCGCGGCATGGCGAATCATGCGTGCGGCGGGCACGATGAGCACCGCCCGGCGACCGTTCTCCCGCGACCCGAGCCTGCGCGATACGTCCGGCCCGGCCTTCACGCGCCCGCGGACGCTGCTGGCCATTCCGCTCCTCGGCGTGCTCGTGCTGCTCCTGCTGTGGGCCGTGATCTTCATGCGGCTTTCGGTCGAAAAGGAAGCGACCCTGCGCGAGGCTACCGCCTCGGCAGCCATCCTGTCGGCAGGGCTCGAACAGCACACCGTCAAGGCGATCCACCAGGTCGACCAGATCACGCGGTTCGTGAAGTACGAGTACGAGAAGTCACCCGAAACGTTCGATCTCGCGACCACGGTCGAAAAGGGCGTCGTGCAGAGCGACTCGCTCGTGCAGGTATCGATCATCGACGAGCACGGCAAGCTCGTCGCCAACACCAGCGATCCGCATCCGAAGCCGATCAACCTCTCCGACCGCGACCACTTCCGCGTGCACGAGCACGAGAACGACGACCAGCTCTACATCAGCAAGCCGGTGCTTGGGCGCGTGTCGGGACGCTGGACGCTGCAGATGACGCGCCGCCTCAATCATCCCGACGGTTCGTTCGCGGGCGTCGTGGTGGTTTCGGAGGACCCGGGCTACTTCACGAGCGACTTCTACAACAACGCGGCCATCGGCCGCGACGGTGTGATCGCCGTGATCTCGGACACGGGCACCGTGCTCGCACGCCGTACCGGCAGCGCCGAACGCGCGAACGGGGCTTTCTCGGCCAGCGGCATCTATCCGATCGCCGAGCACGTCTCGGGCACCTATGTCGATCCGATCGACCACGTCACGCGCATCGTCTCGTACCGTCACATCGACGGTTATCCGCTAGGCGTGCTCGTGGGGCTCTCGCAAGCCGAGCAGTTCGCCGACTACAACCACACGCGCGACGTCTACCTGATGATGGCGACGTTCATCTCGCTCGCCATGCTGTCATTCTTCGCCGTTGCGACGGGGTTGATCGGCAAGCTGCTGGGACGCGAGCGCGAGATGTCGCAACTCGTGCAGTACGACCTGCTCACAGGCCTGCCCAACCGCTATGCCACGCTGCAGCGGCTGCGCCACGAAGTCTCGCAGCCCGGCAATCTCGGGCGCCTCGCGATCCTCTTCATCGACCTCGACAACTTCAAGACCGTCAACGACACGCTCGGCCACAACGCCGGCGACATCGTGCTGCAGATGAGCGCGGCGCGCCTCGCGGACGCCGTGGGCGCGGGCGGCACGCTCGCGCGCATCGGCGGCGACGAGTTCGTGGTCATCGTGAAAGGCGACGACATCGAGAAGCGCGCGATCTCGCTCGCGGAGGCCACCAACCTCGCGTTCACGCATCCGTTCGACGTGCGCGGCAGCGCGTTCGTGCTGCACGCGAGCACGGGCATCGCGCTCTTCGCGGTGGCGCACGAAAGCGAGATCGACCTGCTGAAGAAGGCCGACCTCGCGATGTACGCCGCGAAGGAAGCGGGCCGCAACTGCTTCCGCTTCTACTCGCCGCAGCTCGCGCACCGCGCCGACCATTTGATGAAGTGGGAGCAGCAGTTGCGCGTGGCGCTGGCCGAAGGGCAACTGTTCCTTGCCTATCAGCCGAAGATCGATCTGCGGCGCCGCTGCATTACGGGCTTCGAGGCGCTCGTGCGCTGGAACCATCCGCAGTACGGGCTCATTCCGGCAAGCGAATTCATTCCAGTGGCCGAATCGACCGGGCTCATGGTGCCGGTGGGCGACTTCGTGATCCGCACGGCCTGTGCGCAGCTCGCGCAGTGGCAGCAGCAGGGGTACGAAACCCTCTCGCTGGCCGTCAACATCTCGGCCGTGCAGTTCTGGCGCGGCGACCTCTACGAGACGGTTGCGCACGCCATCGAGGAAACGGGCATCGCCGCGCATCACCTCGAACTGGAGATCACCGAGACCGCGATGATGGAGTACCCCGAGCTCGTCTCCGAAAAGATCTTCGCGCTCAAGCGCCTGGGCGTGCGCGTGGCGCTCGACGATTTCGGCACGGGCTACTCTTCGCTCTCCTATCTGAACCGCTTCGCCGTGGATACGCTCAAGGTGGACCGCTCGTTCGTGCAGGCCATTCCCGCCGACCGCAGCGTGTGCGTGATGGTCTCGGCGATCGTGAATCTCGCGCGCTCGCTCGGCCTCACGGTGGTCGTGGAAGGCACGGAGACCGAGGAGCAGATTGCTTGGCTCGCGGCGCTCGGTCCGATCGAGGCACAAGGCTTCCTGTTCTCGCGCCCCGTGCCGGTGGAAGGCGTGCCCGCGCTGATCGAGCGCTTCGGCGTATGCGGCATGGCGCACGCCGCCGGCACGGCCGAGCATGGCGAGCACGTGAGCGACGCGTCTCAGCCGCGCTGAAGGCGGCGCGCGGCCGTTGCGTCGCTCAGTGTGCGTCAGCGGGCCTGCGCGCGCGTGAAACCTCCGAAGAACGCCCGCGCGTTGTCTTCGAGGCTCGCCAGGTGATAGCCCCCTTCCTGCACGATCACGCAAGGCTGGCCGAGCGCGCCGATCACCGCGCCTAGACGCCCGAAGCCTTCGGTGCTCACGGCCACCTTCGACTGCGGATCGTCCTTGTAGATATCGAAGCCCAACGCGAGCACGATCGCGTCGGGCTCGAAGCGCTTGAGCACGCGCAGCGCTGCCTCCACGCGCTCGAAGAACGCGTCCTCGGAGGCGCCGTGCGGCATCGGAAAATTGACGTTGTAGCCCTCGCCCGCGCCCTCGCCGCGCTCGTCCTCATAGCCGGCCACCACCGGATAGAAGTTCGTCGGATCGCCGTGGATCGAGACGTACAGCACGTCGTCGCGGCCGTAAAAAATCTCCTGCACGCCCTGGCCGTGATGCATGTCCGTATCGAGGATCGCCACACGGCTAAAGCGCTCCCTCAGCGACTGCGCAGCGATGGCCGCGTTGTTCAGGTAGCAGAAGCCGCCCGCGGCGTCGGCGCGCGCATGATGGCCGGGCGGACGGCTGAGCGCATAGCTCGCGCCCGCGCCGTCCTTGACCGTGGCCGCCGCCGCGAGCGCGCTCTGCGCCGACCAGTACGCCGAGCGCCATGTGTTCGCGCCCACCGGACAACTGCCGTCCGCGAGGTAGCGCGCGGCCTGCGCGAGCACGCCACGCAGCGGATTCGGATCGCGCACGTAAATGTTCGACATCACTTCGTCGCCCCAGTCCTCGGGCATGCGCTTCCATTCGCCGTGCGCCTCTTCGAGGAAGCGCAGGTAGCTCATGTCGTGCACGGCCGCGATGGGCGCCGTGCCGAAGTCGGCGGGCTCATGCACCTCGAAGCCGAGCGAGTGCGCCGCCGCCACGAGCCGCGCCGCGCGCTCGGGCACTTCCTGCGGCTCGCGCATCTGGCCGCGCGAGAGATAGCTGCGCGGGTGGTGCAGCAGTTGTTCGGGGTGAAACCAGGTCAGCATGCTCAGGACTCCTTTCTCATGCCTTGGCGGCTGCGGCAATGTACACACCCGCGCGCGCGGCCACCGCATTGAGCAGCACGTTCGCGCCCGCCGTGACGTCTTCGGGCAGCGCGTCCTCGGCCTCGTTGTGCGAGAGGCCGTCCACGCACGGAATGAATACCATGGCCGTCGGGCAATAGCGCGCGAGATGGATCGCGTCGTGGCCCGCGCCGCTCACGATACGCTCGTTCGAAAGCCCGAGCGTCGTCACCGCTTGAACCACGAGGCCCACACATTCGGCATCGAACGGCGTGGCCGGGCTCGTCCAGCAATGCGCGATCACCGCGTCGAGGCCGCGCGCCGCGGCCGCCGTCGCGCACGCCGCGCGCAGATCGCGCTCCATGGCGTCGAGCTGGGCGTCGTCGGGGTGGCGGATATCGACGGTGAACGTGAGGTTCGCCGCAATCGTGTTGCGCGACGAGTTTGCAATCTGCACCTGCCCGATCGTCACGAGACCGAGCGGCGCGTAGCGCGCCATCACGCGCTCGATTTCGAGCGCCATCTGGGCAGCACCGAAGAACGCGTCCTTGCGATAGCGCATCGGCGTCGTGCCCGCGTGCGCGGCCACGCCCGTCACCGTCACGTCGAACCAGCGGATCGCCTGGCCGCCCGTCACCACGCCGATGGTCGTGCCGTTCGCTTCAAGCACCGGTCCCTGCTCGATGTGCGCCTCGAAGTACGCGTCGACCGGCACGCCCGTCGCCGCGCGCGTGCCGCGTGCGCCGCATGCGTCGAGCGCCTCGCCCAGCGTCACGCCGTCGGCGTCTTCGCGCGCCAGCGCATCGGCAAGCGGCATCGCACCCGCAAAGACCGCCGAGCCGAGCATCGCCGGCGTGAAGCGCGCCCCTTCCTCGTTGGTCCACGAACAGATTTCGATGGGCTTTTGCGTCGTAGCGCCCGCGTCGTTCAGCGCGCGCACCACTTCGAGCGCGGCCAGCACGCCATAGACGCCGTCGAAGCGGCCGCCTTCGGGCTGCGTGTCGAGATGGCTGCCCATCAGCACTGGCGCCGCGTCCGGGTCCGTGCCCTCGCGGCGCGCAAACAGGTTGCCCGCCTCGTCGGTCCACACGCTCATTCCCGCCTCGCGGCACCAGCGCGCGAACAACTCGCGGCCGCGTCGGTCCTCGTCGGTCAGCGCAAGGCGGCGCACGCCGCCGCCCCGGGTCGCGCCGATCTTCGCCATCTCCATCAGGCTCGCCCACAGGCGCGCGCCATCAACCTGCAATAGCTCTTTCATCATCACATCCCTACTGGTCGAACACATCGATTCATCCGCGCGAACTCACCGCGCCTGTCGCTGCCCCGTCGTGCGCCTCTGCTACACGACGCGCGTCCAGCGCGACGATGCACAAGAGCGACACGCCCGCGAGACACGTATAGAACACGGCAAGCGGCCACCACTGCCCCGCATAGCGATGCGCGAGCCATGTCCCGACGAGCGGCGTGAGCCCGCCCGCCACCGCGCCGCACACCTGGTACGAGAGCGAAATGGCGGAGTAGCGCACGCGCGTGGGAAACACGCCGGAGACGAAGCCCGCGATCACCGAGTAGAAGCTGGCCATGCAGACCACGGCGAGCGCAATGCCGATCACCATCGGCACGACCCGGCCGCTCTCCACGAGCGCGAACATCGGGTACGGCGAGAGCATCGCCGCCATGGCCGCCCACTTCAGGAAGCGCGCGCCGCCCAAGCGCTCCGCGAGCCACGCGGCAACGGGCTGCAAGAGAAACTGGATGATGGCGACGACGAAGAGGCAGTCGAGGATCATCGAACGCGTGATGCCGACGTACTGCGTCGTGTACGCGATCATGAAGGTGTTCGTGAAGTACACGCCCGCGATGCCGATGGTGTTCGCGCCGATGCAGAGCAGCACGAGGCCCCACGCGGAGTGGAATACCTCGGCAATCGGCAGCTTGACCGTGCGGCGCTGGTCCTTCAGTTGCGCAAACTCGGGCGATTCGTTCACGCCGAGCCGGATCACGATGCCGACCACGAGCAGCACGGACGAAACGAGGAACGGCAGACGCCAGCCCCACGAGAGGAACGCGGCCTTGTCGAGCGAGGTGACGGCGCGAAACGCGAGCAGCGACAGGATCAGGCCCGCGGGCGAACCGAGTTGCGCGAACGAGGCGAAGAAGGTGCGGCGGCCTTGCGGCGCATGCTCGCCCGCCATCAGCACGGCGCCGCCCCACTCGCCGCCCACCGCGATGCCCTGCACGACGCGCAGCAGGATGAGCAGCACCGGCGCGAGCATGCCGACGCTCGCATATGAAGGCAGCAGGCCGACGCAGACCGTCGCGACGCCCATCATCATGAGCGTGGTCATGAGCGCCTTCTTGCGGCCGATGCGGTCGCCCAGGTGGCCGAAGATCAGCCCGCCGAGCGGCCGTGCGAAGAAGCCGACGGCGAACGTGGCGAACGAGGCCATCGTGCTGACGAAGCGGTCCTCGGACGGGAAGTAGAGTTCGCCGAAGACCAAAGCGGCCGCAGTGGCGTAGATGTAGAAGTCATACCACTCGATCATCGTGCCGATAAATGCCGCGGCGGCGGCGCGCACGGGCTGGCGGGTGGCGGCCGCCGGTTGGGCTGGGTTCATGGGGCGTCTCCTCGTGTGTCGTGTGGCGTCTCACGCGATATGCGCGTGCAAGGTTTATCGCCGGCCACAAAACATTAGTCAAATTTCGCGTTATTATTTCGTGCATAAATTTGGCTAATACCTATGACGGAGAGCCGCCGCCATGCGAGCAGAACCGACCCGATTTCTCAACGACCGGCTCGACTGGAACCTGTTGCGCACCTACCTCGTGATCATGCAGGAGCGCAGCCTGAGCCGCGCCGCGGCGCGTCTTTTCGTGACGCAGCCCGCCGTGAGCCAGGCGCTCAAGCGCCTCGAAGACGCGCTGGAGCGCAAGCTGATCGAGCGGCGCGGCGCCCAGTTCGTGCCGACCCAGGCCGGCGAGGAGGTCTATCGCATCGCGAGCGACATCTACGGCAACATCTCGCGCCTCGAAACCGAACTCGACGAACGGACCGCCGACATCACCGGCTCGATCCGGCTCCTCACGGTGAGCCGCATCGAATCGCGCGTCTATGACGAATTCCTCGCGGAATTTCACGTCGCCTACCCGCGCATCGACCTGCAGATCGAAGTCATGCGCTCGTCGGACATCATTTCGTCGGTACTGCAAAAGACGGCGACAGCGGGCCTGAGCCTGTGCCGCACGCCCGTGGAGAAGCTGGAGCGGCGGCTATTCCTGCGGCAGCGCTACGCCATTTTCTGCGGACGCCATCACCGGCTCTTCGGCCTGTCTCAACTGACGATGGAAGACCTGCTCGCCGAAAACTTCGTGTCGTTCACGAGCGACCAGATTGGCGACAGCCTCTCGCCGCTCACGGTGTTTCGCGACCAGCGCGGCTTCACGGGGCGTATCGTGGCGTCTTCGCCGAGTCTCGACGAGGTGCGGCGGCTCATCTATGCGGGCTACGGCATCGGCTGCCTGCCCGAACATGCGGTGCGGGACGATCTGGCGCGGCAGCGGCTGTGGCGGCTGCCGCCGGAAGACGGGCTCGCGGATGTCGATATCCACCTGCTGTGGCATCGCGAGCGCAAGATGAATGCGGCCGAAGTGGCCTTCTTCGATGCGATGGAGCGCTGCATGCAGCGCCATGCGCTGGCCGAGAGGCTTTGACCAGGTAACGCCGTCCGGCTTCAGAACCCGCGCGACATCACCGCGACGCCGATCGTCACGATGCCCAGCACGAGATTGACGAGCACGAGCCGGCGCACGGTGCCCACGGCACGCGCGCCGTCGGGCCAGCGCTGCGACTGCACGGCGCGGCGAATGCGCGGAAAGACCGCGAAACGGAGGTGGCCGTAAATCAGCATCATCAGCACGCCGAGCCCCGCCATCGTATGCAGTTGCCAGGTGGCGTGGCCGCCGCCGAACTGCATGAGCAGGAAACCGCCGGTGACCAGAATGACGAGCACCGCGCCCGCCACCCAGTTGAAGAAGCGGCCGAACACCGACTCCCAGAGCGGCAACCGCAGTTGTGGCGAAAGATCTTCGAGCGCCGGTCGCAAGCAGAAGTGCGCGAACACCATGCCGCCCACCCAGACGGCGACAGCCAGCAAATGCAAGAAAAGCGCGACTTCGATCGCGTGGCCCATGCTTCAGATTCCTGTATGTGTGGAGAGGCGGCGCAGCGCAAGGCACGTGCCCGCAATGCCAGTCTGCGCGCGATTATTCCATGCGGCACAAAGGCGCGCACCGGACGTGCGCGCCTTTGTGGCTGCTTTTTCGGCCATTCACCGTCCTGCCCCGCGCCTTACTGCGGCAACACCGGACGCAACGCCACGACCTGCTTGAGCTTCGAATCCGGCGTGCGGCCCTTGCGGGCACGCTTGCCGATCTGCGGCGCGAGCACCGCGCCCGCCATCAGGTCCTCGCCCGGTTTGCCGCCGCGGCCCGTACCGATCAGCACCACGCCGGCCGCGCTGATCGCGAGCGCCTGCACGAGCTTTTCGTTGTCTTCGAGCTGCATCAGTATGACGCCACGACCGCCGGCCGAAAGCGTCTTCATCTCGTCGAGGCCGAACACGAGCAGACGCCCGCCCGACGAAAGACACGCCACCTGGATCGCGCCCGGCAGCATGGGCATCGGCGCGAGCGGCAAGGCGCCCTCGTCGATGGTCATGAACGCCTTGCCCGCCTTCACGCGGCTCACCATGTCGCCGATCTTCGCGATAAAGCCGAAGCCGTTGCTCGACGCGAGCAGCAGTTGCTGCTCGGCGTTCGCGGCGAAGTAGTGCAGCAGGTGTGTGCCCGCTTCGAGCTCGATGAGCGAAGTCACCGGCACGCCGTCGCCGCGCCCGCCCGGCAGTTGTCCAACCGCGACCGAATAGACGCGGCCGTTGCTGCCCCACGCGATCAGCGTGTCGGGCGTGCGGCACAGGAAGGTGGCATAGAGGCCGTCGCCGGCCTTGAACGTGAAGCCCTGCGGGTCGAGCCCGTGGCCCTTCAGCGCCCGCACCCAACCCTTCTGCGAAACGACCACGGTGACGGGTTCGTCCACCACGCGCACTTCGAAACTGGCGCGCTTTTCCTGCTGGATCAGCGTGCGGCGGTCGTCGCCGTACTGCTTCGCGTCGCCTTCGATCTCCTTCACGATGAGGCGCTTCATCGACGACTCGTTCGCGAGCAGCTCTTCGAGCTTCGACTTCTCGTCGCGCAGCTCTTCGAGCTCCTTCTCGATCTTGATCTTCTCCAGCCGCGCCAACTGACGCAGACGGATTTCGAGAATGTCCTCGGCCTGGCGCTCGGAGAGGCCGAACGCGCTCATGAGCGCGGCCTTCGGCTCGTCCGACTCGCGGATGATGCGGATCACCTCGTCGATATTGAGGAAGACGATCATCCGCCCTTCGAGAATATGGATGCGGTCGTCGACCTTGGTCAGGCGGTGCTGCGTGCGGCGCGTGACCGTCGCGAAGCGGAAACCGATCCACTCGCCCAGAATCTCGCTGATGCCCTTCTGACGCGGACGGCCGTCGGCGCCGATCATCACGAGGTTCAGCGACGCATTCGATTCGAGGCTCGTGTTGGCGAGCAGCGAATTGACGAACTCGCCCTGGTCGATGCGGCTCGTCTTCGGCTCGAACACGATGCGCACGGGCGCGTCCTTGCCCGACTCGTCGCGCACGGCGTCGAGCAGCGCGAGCATGGTCTGCTTGCTCTGCAGTTGCTCGGGCGTGAGCGTCTTCTTGCCGAGCTTGAGCTTCGGATTGGTCAGTTCCTCGATCTCTTCCAGCACCTTCTGGCTCGAGGTGTTCGGCGGCAGCTCCGTGACCACCAGTTGCCACTGGCCGCGCGCGAGATCCTCGATCTTCCAGCGCGCGCGCACCTTCAGGCTGCCGCGGCCCGTTTCATAGGCCGCCGCGATTTCCGCCTCGCTCGAAATGATCTGGCCGCCGCCCGGAAAGTCCGGCCCCGGCACCTTCTCCATCAGCTCGGCGTGCGTGATCTTCGGATTACGGATCATCGCCACCGCCGCCGCCGCGACTTCGCGCAGGTTGTGCGACGGGATTTCCGTGGCGAGACCCACCGCGATACCCGAGGCGCCGTTGAGCAGCAGCATCGGCAGGCGCGCGGGCAGCGTCTTCGGCTCCTGGAACGAGCCGTCGTAGTTCGGCATGAAATCGACGGTGCCCATGTCGATTTCGTCGAGCAAGAGCTTCGCGATGGGCGTGAGGCGCGCTTCGGTGTACCGCATCGCCGCCGCGCCGTCGCCGTCGCGCGAGCCGAAGTTGCCCTGGCCGTCGATGAGCGGGTAGCGCATCGAGAAGTCCTGCGCGAGACGCACGAGCGCGTCGTACGCCGACTGGTCGCCGTGCGGGTGGTATTTACCGAGCACGTCGCCCACCACGCGCGCCGACTTCACAGGCTTGGCGTTGTCGCCAAGCCCCATCTCGTTCATCGCGAAGAGAATGCGTCGCTGCACCGGCTTCTGGCCGTCGCAGACGTCGGGCAGCGCGCGGCCCTTCACCACGCTCACCGCGTAGTCGAGGTACGCGCGCTCCGCGTAGTGGCCGAGCGTGAGCGTGTCGCCTTCGGCGCCGCCGGTCACTTCAGCAAAAAGATCGTCCATGTTCAATCAATCCGTATTCTTATCGGGGGGCGTCAGATGTCCGCTTCGACTTCGTTGCCCTTCTCTTCGAGCCACGAGCGACGCGACGCCGCTTCGCCCTTGCCCATCAGCATCGTCATGCGCGCGACGGTGGCCTCGTAGTCGAGGTCGCCGAGCGCAACGGGCGAGAGGCGTCGCGTGTCCGGGTTCATGGTCGTGTCCCAGAGCTGCTCGGCGCTCATTTCGCCCAAGCCCTTGAAGCGGCTGATCGACCATTGCGTCTCGCGCACGCCGTCCTTGCGCAGCTTGTCGAGGATCGCTTCGAGTTCGCCTTCGTCGAGCGCGTAGAGCTTCTGCGCAGGCTTCTTGCCGCGCGCGGGCGCATCCACACGGAACAGCGGCGGGCGCGCCACGCACACGTGGCCGCGCTCGATCAGCTGCGGGAAGTGCTTGAAGAAGAGCGTGAGCAGCAACACCTGGATATGCGAACCATCCACGTCTGCGTCCGAGAGAATGCAGATCTTGCCGTAACGCAGATTCGCGAGATCGACGGTCTCGTCGGGGCTGTGCGGATCGACGCCGATCGCCACCGAAATGTCGTGCACTTCGTTGTTGGCGAAGAGACGGTCGCGCTCGGTTTCCCACGTGTTCAGCACCTTGCCGCGCAACGGCAGGATGGCCTGATATTCCTTGTCGCGGCCCATCTTCGCGGAACCGCCCGCCGAATCGCCCTCCACGAGGAAGAGTTCGTTGCGCGCGATATCGGTCGATTCGCAGTCGGTAAGCTTGCCGGGCAGCACGGCCACGCCCGAACTCTTGCGCTTTTCCACCTTCTGGCCCGCGCGCGTGCGCGCCTGGGCCTGCTTGATGACGAGGTCGGCGAGCTTCTTGCCGTGCTCGACGTGCTGGTTGAGCCACAACTCCAGCGCGGGACGCGAGAACGACGAAACGAGCTTCACGGCGTCGCGGCTGTTCAGGCGCTCCTTGATCTGCCCCTGGAACTGCGGATCGAGCACCTTCGCGGAGAGCACGAACGAGACGCGCGCAAACACGTCTTCGGGCAGCAGCTTCACGCCTTTGGGCTGAAGATTGTGCAGTTCGACGAAGCTTTTCACAGCCTGAAACAAACCGTCGCGCAAGCCGCTTTCGTGCGTGCCGCCCGCCGGCGTGGGAATGAGGTTCACATACGACTCGCGCGTGAGCGGCCCTTCCTCGGTCCATGCGACGACCCAGGTAGCGCCCTCGCCTTCGGCGAAGGTGTCGTCGGCCGTGCGTGCGTCGGCGTACCGTTCGCCTTCGAAGAGCGGGATCAGCAGTTCGCTGCCGCCCATGCCTTCGAGCAGATAGCCGCGCAGGCCGTCTTCGTACTTCCAGCTCTGGCGCTCGCCCGTCTTCTCGTTGACGAGCTCGACCTCGACGCCGGGCAGCAGCACGGCCTTCGAGCGCAAGAGGCGCTGCAGTTCGCCGAACGGCAGATTGGGCGAGTCGAAGTACTTCGGATCGGGCGAGGCGGTGACGCGCGTGCCGGTCTTCTTCTCGTCGCGCGCGGCATTGCGCACGGCGAGCGGCCTGACGACGTCGCCGTTGGCGAAGCCGATCTCGGCGACCTTGCCGTCACGCCACACGGTCACGTCGAGGCGTGTGGAAAGCGCATTCGTGACCGAGACGCCCACGCCGTGCAGACCGCCCGAGAACGTGTAGGCGCCGCCGGCGGCCTTGTCGAACTTGCCGCCCGCATGCAGGCGGGTATAGACGATTTCGACGACCGGCACCTTCTCTTCGGGGTGCAGGCCGAACGGGATGCCGCGGCCGTCGTCTTCGACGGAGACGGACTGGTCCGCGTGCAGCGTCACCGTGATGCGGCGGCCGAAGCCGCCGAGGGCTTCGTCCGAGGCGTTGTCGATGACTTCCTGGATGATGTGCAGCGGATTTTCGGTGCGGGTGTACATGCCCGGCCGCTGCCGGACCGGCTCGAGGCCCTTGAGCACCTTGATCGACGCTTCGCTATAGGTAGCGTTTGACTTCTTCGTAGACATGGTGGTCCGTCGGGTTGCCGCGCGGTTGTCCACAGGTCCTGTGGACATCTGCGTGGACAACGCGTTGAGTTTTCAAAAAAAGCGAAACGAAACAACGGGATGAACTGGCATGCTCGCCGCGCGGGCAGCGGCGCGGCAAACGGGATTCGCGAGGTATTGTACTGATTTGGGGCGGCGCGGCAATTTGCACAGGGGTCGACCGTTCGGCCGAGGGGTTGGCGGACGCGGGACTCGCGTAGAATCGGTTGCTCGTGAAACGGGGCCAACCGCCGCCCGGGAAACGTGGAGCCACCATGAAACCGTCCGAAGCCTTGCGCGCGCATCGCGCCGAAATCCGGGAGATCGTCGCGAGCCATCACGCGACGAACGTGCGCGTGTTCGGCTCGTCGGCGCGTGACGAAGATGAGGAAGGCAGCGATCTCGATCTGCTCGTCGATCCCACGCCGGAGACTTCCCTGTTCGACCTCGCGCGCATCCAGTTGCGGCTGGAAGCGCTGCTGGGCGTGCCTGTCGATGTGCTCACGCCGAAGGGGCTGCCCGAAAAGATCCGCGCGCGCGCCATCGCAAAGGCAAAGCCGGTATGAAGAAACACGACCTGCGCACGCCGGATTACCTCGGGCACATCCTGGAAGCAATCAGGCGCATTCGCAGCTACACGGAAGGCCACTCGGCACAATCGCTCCAGGACACGCCGATGGCCCTCGACGCCGTCGTCCGTAATCTCAAAATTATCGGAGAAGCCGCTCACAACGTCGAACAAGGCGATCCCGCTTTTGCCGCAAGCCACCCCGAAATCCGATGGCGCACCCTGCACGCCATGCGCAATCAGATCTCACACGGCTATTTCGCGGTGGACGTCGAGATAATCTGGAGCACGCTGAAACAGCATCTCCCGGTACTCGAACGCGATCTGATACGGCTTATCGGCGAATGACCGAAGCGGCCCTCATCAGGCCGCCCTCTCTCGCATCACCTCACTTCCGCTTGCTCTCCAGCTCCTCCCACCGCTCCAGCGCCATGAGCAATTCCTCGTCGATCTGCCCATAGCGTTCGGTGAGCCGCATCCCCTCCTGCGCGTCCTTCGCGAAAATCGAGCCTTCCTCGATCTGCGCGCCGATGGCCTTTTGTTCCGTCTCCAGCGCCTCGATCCGCTTCGGCAACTCTTCCAGCTCGCGCTGCTCCTTGAACGAGAGCTTGACCGTGCGTTGCGCGTTGCGCCCCGCCGCGCTGTCCTTCGGCGCGGCGGCAACCGGCGCAGGCGCAGAAGGCGCGCGCGCCTCGGCCAGCTCCTGCGCACGCGCACTCTGCGTCTGCCAGTCCGTGAAGCCGCCCACGTACTCGCGCCACCGGCCGTTGCCCTCGGCCGCGATCACGGAAGTCACCACGTTGTCGAGAAACGCCCGGTCGTGGCTCACGAGCAGCACGGTGCCGTCGTAGTCGTCGAGCAGTTCTTCGAGCAGTTCGAGCGTCGGGATATCGAGGTCGTTGGTTGGCTCGTCGAGCACCAGCACGTTCGCGGGCCGCGCGAACAGACGCGCGAGCAGCAGGCGGTTGCGCTCGCCGCCCGAGAGCGACTTCACGGGCGAACGCGCACGTTCGGGCGCGAACAGAAAGTCGCCCAGATAGCTCATCACGTGCTTCTTCGCGCCGTTGATCTCGACCCAGTCGCTGCCGGGGCTGATCGTATCGGCAAGACTTTTCTCCAGGTCGAGCTGCGCGCGCATCTGGTCGAAGTACGCGACCTGGAGATTCGTGCCCACGCGCACCGTGCCCTCGTCCGGCTTCAGCTCGCCGAGAATGAGCTTGAGCAGCGTGGTCTTGCCCGCGCCGTTCGGACCCACGAAACCGATCTTGTCGCCGCGCATGACCGTGGCCGAAAAGCAGTCGACGATCGTGCGATCGCCATAGCGCTTCGTCACGTCCGTGAGTTCGGCGACGATCTTGCCGGACTTCTCGCCCTGCGCCACGTCGAGCTTCACGTTGCCCTGCACATTGCGGCGCTCGGCGCGTTCGCCGCGCATCTGCACGAGCCGCGCGATGCGGCCGACGCTGCGGGTGCGGCGTGCTTCGACGCCCTTGCGGATCCACACCTCTTCCTGCGCGAGCAGCTTGTCGAACTTCTCGTTCTCCACGCGCTCCACTTCCAGTTGCTGCGCCTTGCGCTCCTGGTAGTGCGAGAAGTTGCCCGGGTACGAGAGCAGCTTGCCGCGGTCGAGCTCGACGATGCGCGTGGCCACGCGGTCGAGGAACGCACGGTCGTGCGTGATGAAGAGCAGGCTCGAGCGTTGCGCGACGAGCAGTTCCTCGAGCCAGCGGATGCCGTCGAAGTCGAGGTGGTTGGTCGGTTCGTCGAGCAGCAGCACGTCGGGCTGCACGACGAGCGCGCGCGCCAGCGCCACGCGCTTTTGCATGCCGCCCGAAAGCGCGCCCACGCGCGCCTCGCCGTCCAGGCCGATCTGCGCGAGCGTGGTCGACACGCGCGTGCGCCAGTTCCAGGCATCGGCGGTATCGAGCGAGGACTGCAGCGTGTTCATGCGCGCGAGCAGCGCATCGTGTCCGGCGCCTTCGGGCGTGTCCGCCAGCTTGTGCGCGACGGTATCGTATTCGTCGAGCAGCGCGCGCACGCCTTCGAGCCCGGAGGCGACCGCGTCGAACACCGAAAGCTCCGCGTCGAACTCGGGCTCCTGCGGCACGTAGACGGTCGAGAGATGCTGCTGGCGCGTGATGAGACCGTCGTCGGGCTTCGCCAGTTCGGCAACGATCTTCAAGAGCGACGACTTGCCCGCGCCGTTGCGGCCGATCAGCCCGACGCGTTCGCCGGGTTCGAGCGAGAAGTCCGCATGATCGAGCAGCGCGACGTGGCCGAACGCGAGTTGCGCGCCGGTGAGGGTGTAAAGCGACATGACGGGGAAACGATGCCTGCGTTGGACCTGAAGCGCGCATTGTACCGGTCCGGCGCGGCGGCGCTTTCGGCGTCACCGCGCGCGGTAACGCCGGCCTTACTTCACGTGAACCGTAATGGTCTGGCTCCACTCGGGACCGTACGAATGGTGCGCGCCGTCCGCGAACTGCGCGGTGAGCGTGTGATCGCCGGGCGGCAGCGTGATATCCGTTTCGGTCTGCCCTTTGCCGTAATGGATCGATTTATCGCTGACCGGCACGACCTGGCCTTGCGGCAGCGGACCGCTGTCGATCAGCAGGTGGTGGTGGCCGGTGCCCGGCGTCATCGTGCCGGCGGGCGCGACCGTCATGCCGTCGGTGCCGAACACCACGTGCACCGGATTGGTGACCGTCGCACCGTCCTTCGGTTCGACGAAATAAACGCCTTCGGCACGCGCGACGCCCGTCACCGCCAGCAGGGCCGTGAGCGCCACGGCCGTGAGCAAGGTGTTTCTGACCATCGTTGTTCTCCTCGGGAATGGAAAATCCAGCCCGGCATGCCGCACGCCATGCCGCCTCCGCAGACGGCCGCAGAACGCCGGAGGCCCAGCATACAACGCATCCGTGAAGGCACACGATCTGCGCGTCGCTGCGTTCATCGCCGTTCGGTAAGCCTCCTGCGGCAAAGGCACTCGGCGGAAGCGGCGCAATTTTCCGGTAACATCGCGGATTGCCCGCCGCCCCAAAATGGGGCTGGAAAGCAGGCGACGCGTGGAACGGATGAAAGGTGTTGTGGTGAGCGAAGTGATCGAATACAAGAGCTGGGTCTGCCTGATCTGCGGCTGGATCTATAACGAGGAAGAGGGGCTGCCCGACGAAGGCATCGCGGCAGGCACGCGTTTCGCGGATATTCCCGCAGACTGGCGCTGCCCGCTGTGCGACGTGGGCAAGGCGGAATTCACGGTCGTCGAATTCTGAGTTCCGGACCGGGTCGGCGTTGCGCGCTACGCCCGCGCGGCGAAGGTCACGGCAGAGTCACGGCGGGTTCCCGCGTGGTCATTTTCGCGCCGGAAGGCGTTTGCTATACTCCACGTCCTGCATCGCGATTCGCCTCGAGTGCGAAATCCGCGAATCGCTTCGCGCCATGACGGGTGACTTGGGAAACATGGCGATCACGCGAAGCCCGCAGGCCTGCGTGCCGCATGCCTCCCTGTAGTTCAATGGATAGAACAAGTGCCTCCTAAGCGCTAGATGCAGGTTCGATTCCTGCCAGGGGGACCAGCCACCCAACTCCGGCGCGGGACATCCCGCGGCCCGCGCGCGATCCCAGGCCCCGATAGTTCCGGCTTGCGCCAAAGCGCGAGCGCCGCACGCCCAACCCTCCCAGGCAGAACATCCCCATGGACATCAACAAGCAGGTCGCCGCCCTCACCGCTTCCGAACTCCAGACGGCCGGCGCGAGCCAGGCCACCGCCATTGCATTGAGCGTGGTGCTGCGCCACCTGAATTCACCGGAACTCGCGAAGCTGCTCACCTCGGCTTTCGAGAACCATCAAGCCGTCATGCTGCAAACGCCCTGGCCCGAACAGATGCTGCAATCGTTCGAAGCCACGCGCCGGTTCCTCGAAGGCGCGGCGCAGCCTCCGGCCGGCGCCGCGCCGCAAGCCGAGTGAGCCGACGAGGGGACGCGGCATCGCCGCTCCCCGCTTGTCAATTGTTAACTTTCACGACGACGTCCATCGCCTACGATTCGATCTGTCAGAGCGGAGGGTGGACGGCATGACCTCTTCATACGTTTTTGCACTCATGGGTTTCCTCGCGACGGTCGTTTTCTCGTCGCTGGCGATGCTGGTCCTGCACTAGACGACGGGCACGCACCGCGGCCAGGGTCCGCATCGCGCCGCCGATCCGGGTAAACCGGGAGACGCGCAACCCTAAAGCCGCGGCTTCCCGTGCCGTTAAGTCCTTCATGGACTCCACTCGTCCCATCCCCGCCGGCTACCTCATGTCGAATCTCATCGACCAGGATATCGCGCACATTCGCCGCGTGATGCCCTTGTCGCTCTCGGGCGACCTGGCCGGCCCGATCCTGCCCACGCCCTACTGGCGCAAGCGCCTGCATCACCTGCTCGATACCGGCCACGTCAACAAGGGCCAACTGGGCGAGATCGATAGCCTCCTGCATCTGCTCGACGCACACGACACGCGCAGCAGCGCGGACACGTCGGCTCATCGTCGCAGCGCCGCCGGGTCCGTGCACCGCTAAAACACGCGGGCCGCCGCACCGGGCCACTCCGGGTTCACCGTCTCATCCCCCGTCCGCGCGACCGCGCCGGCAGGGCCCCACCTCGTCCCGCGCTACGGAAATCCTGGCGCCGCACCTGGCCTGTCGGTCATAATGTCCGCCAAAATACCCAGAGAGGACTCCGTGCCCACGGCTCATCCGCGAGACCTGCTCCAGCAGGCACGTCAGCGTTACACCCAGCAGCAGATCGCCGCCCATGTCGGCAAGGACGTCAAAACCGTGCGCCGCTGGGAAAAAGGCGAAACGCCCTGCCCGGCCACGCTCGAAACCGCCCTGCGCGAACTCCTGCTCGGCACCACCGATACCCCGGCGGCCGGCGCGCGGTTTCGCTTCGTCGATCTGTTCGCGGGCATCGGCGGCATTCGCATGGGCTTCGAGGCGCACGGCGGCGAATGCGTGTTCACGAGCGAGTGGAACCCGTTTTCGAAGAAAACCTATCTGGAGAACTACCCGCAGGACCAGGACGGGCATCACGCCTTCGTCGGCGACATCACGACCTGCGACGCCGCGGCCGTCCCCGATCACGACGTCCTGCTCGCCGGTTTTCCGTGCCAGCCGTTCTCGATCGCGGGCGTGAGCAAGAAGAATGCGCTCGGCCGGCCGCATGGCTTCGAGTGCACGACCCAGGGCACACTCTTCTTCGACGTCGCGCGCATTATCGCCGCCAGGCGCCCCGCCGCCTTCCTGCTCGAAAACGTCAAGAACCTGCTTTCGCACGACCGCGGCCGCACGTTCGACGTGATCCTCCAGGTGCTGCGCGACGAACTCGGCTACGACGTGCATTACCGCGTCGTCGACGGCCGCCATTTCACGCCGCAGCACCGCGAACGCATCATCATCGCGGGCTTTCGGGAGCCGGCGCCGTTTTCGTGGGACGCGCTCGCGCTGCCCGAAGAGGGGCCGCGCCTCGCTTCGATCCTGCATCGCACGGACGGCAGCGAACCCGTCCTGCCATGGGACGGCGAACGCTTCTTCGACCACGGCGCGCGCCGCGTGCAACCCCGATACACGCTCACGCCCGGACTCTGGCAATACCTCCAGCAATACGCGGAGAAGCACCGCGCCGCCGGCAACGGCTTCGGCTACGGCCTCGCATTTCCGGAAAGCGTGACGCGCACGCTCTCGGCGCGCTATCACAAGGACGGCAGCGAGATCCTCGTCCACCAGGGCGAAGGATTGCGTCCGCGCCGCCTCACGCCGCGCGAGTGCGCGCGGCTGATGGGCTTTCCCGACACCTTCCGCATTCCCGTGAGCGACACGCAGGCCTATCGCCAGTTCGGCAACAGCGTGGTGATGCCGGTGATGCGCGAAGTGGCGCGCACGATGATGCCGCATCTCGACGCACTGCTGGCCGGCTCCGGCGCCCAAGCGCTCGCGCAAGCCCCCGCCGCGCGCAGCCGAACGGCCAGGCCGGTGCGCACGCAACCGGCGGCCGAGGCGGCCTGACGGCGCGAGCGTAGACCCCCGACACGATAGCGGACGGCAACCATGGTCGATGTCGTCGATCCCGCCACCCGCAGCCGGATGATGTCCGGCATCCGCGGGCGCAACACCCGGCCCGAGCGCGTGATCCGCAGCCTGCTGCACCGGCGCGGCTTCCGCTTCCGGCTGGACGTGCGCGAACTGCCGGGGCGCCCGGACATCGTGCTGCCGCGCTATCGCGCCGCCGTGTTCGTGCACGGCTGCTTCTGGCACGGCCACGGCTGTGCGCTCTTCAAGTGGCCGCAGACGCGCCCCGAGTTCTGGCGCGAGAAGATCGCGCGCAACCGCACCAACGACGCGAAGGCGCTCGCCGCGCTTGCTGCGCAAGGCTGGCGCGTCGCGGTGATCTGGGAATGTGCGCTGCGCGGCGCCGACCACGACCCGCAGGCCGTGGTCGAGCGCCTCGACGCCTGGCTCCGGGACCCCGCCTCGACGTGGTTCGAAGCGCGCGCGTAACAGCTGCACGCGAGCTGCGCGCGGGCTATGCGCGGGTCGCGCCTGCGCGCGCGCAGCGGCGTGCCCGACAGCCCATGCACGGGCGCCGCGCGGTGATAAACTCGATCGGCAAGCCGTGCGCGGCCCCATGCGAGGCGCGCGCCGGCCAGAACGCACGAGAAGGAGACAACCCATGGCTGAATTCCGACTCTGGTCCGACGACTTCCCGAACAACGGCTTCATGCCGAAAGCACAGGAATTCGACGAACGGGCCTTCGGCGTGGACGGCGACAACGTTTCTCCCGCGCTGCAATGGGATGCGCCGCCCGACGACACACAGAGCTTCGCGCTGACCCTCTACGATCCCGACGCCCCTACGGGCAGCGGGTTCTGGCACTGGGTCGTCGTCAACATTCCCGTCGACGTGCGCGCGCTCGCCCGCAATGCCGGCAAGGCCGACGGCAGCCTGCTGCCGGGCGGGGCCTTGCAGTTGCGCAACGACTACGGCACGGTCGGCTTCGGCGGCGCCGCGCCGCCGCGCGGTGACAAGCCGCATCGCTACATCTTCCGCGTGCATGCACTGAAGGTGCCGGAACTCCCGGTCACGTCCGACACGACCAACGCGGTGGCGCGCTTCATGACGCACCTGAACGAAATCGATTCGACGACCTACGTCGGGCTCTACGAACTGAAATAACCGCGCACGCTCGAGCGTCGCCGGCAGCACACACGGCGCGGGCCACGCCTGCGCCGCCGGGCGCGATGCGTGCGCATCCGCGAGCCATGCCGACCGCCGTTGCGCGCGCCCGCCAATCGATGCCCACCACCACGTCCACGCTGTCCCAGCCGAACGCCGATCCCGCCGCCGAGGCGGAAGCCGGCCTGCCTTTCCCGCAGCGCTATCACGCCATCGTCGTGGTGGCGCTCGGCATCACGCTCGCGGTGCTCGACAGCGCGATCGCCAACGTCGCGCTGCCGACGATCGCGCGCCATCTCCAGGCGAGCGAAGCGAGCTCGATCTGGATCGTCAACGCCTACCAGCTCGCGGTGACGATGTCGCTGCTGCCGCTCGCCTCGCTCGGCGACCGCATCGGCTACCGGCGCGTTTATCTGTGGGGGCTCGGGCTCTTCACCGTCGCGTCGCTCGGTTGCGCGCTCGCCCCCTCGTTGCCCGTGCTCGCGGCCGCGCGCATGGTGCAGGGCCTGGGCGGCGCCGGCATCATGAGCGTCAACACCGCGCTCGTGCGCATGATTTACCCGCGCAACCAGCTCGGCCGCGGCGTTTCGATCAACGCGATGGTGGTGGCGATCGCCTCGGCGGTGGGACCGACCATCGCGTCGGGCGTGCTCGCGGTCGCCTCGTGGCCCTGGCTTTTCGCGATCAACGTGCCGATCGGCATCGCCGCGTACGCGCTCGGCCTGCGCGCGCTGCCCGTCAACCGGCCGCATCCGGCACCCTACGACTACGGGAGCGCCGTGCTCAACGCGCTCGTGTTCGGTCTCCTGATCTTCGCCGTCGACGGCCTCGGCCACGGCGAGCGCCGCGCGTGGATCGGCACCGAATTCGCCGCGGCGCTCGTGATCGGCTGGTTCTTCGTGCGCCGCCAGCTAACCCAGCCCGCGCCGCTCCTGCCCGTCGATCTGCTGAGCATTCCCGTGTTCGCGCTTTCGGTCGGCACCTCGATCTGCTCGTTCTGCGCACAGATGCTCGCGTTCGTCGCGCTGCCCTTTCTGCTGCAGGACGCCTTCGGCTTCACCCAGGTCGCGACCGGCCTGCTCATGACGCCCTGGCCGCTCGTGATCGTCGGCGCCGCGCCGCTCGCCGGCTGGCTCTCCGACCGCTACGCCGCGGGCATGCTCGGCGGCATCGGGCTCGCGCTGTTCGCGCTCGGGCTCCTGCTGCTCGCCACGCTCGGCGCGCACCCTTCGGCGTTCGACATCGGCTGGCGCATGGCGCTGTGCGGCGCGGGCTTCGGCACGTTCCAGTCGCCGAACAACCGGCAAATGCTTGCGTCGGCTCCGCGCGAACGCTCGGGCGGCGCGAGCGGCATGCTGGGCACGGCGCGCCTCACGGGCCAGACCCTCGGCGCGGCGCTCGTCGCGCTGATCTTCGGCGTGGCGCCGCAGCACGGGCCCACGATCGCGCTCTATGTGGCGACGGGGTTCGCCGCCGTCGCCGCCGTGGTCAGCATGCTGCGGCTCGTGCCGGGCAACGCGGCGCAAACGCCCGGATAAATTTCCTCGCGCAGTCCCACATTCTGCGCACACCTGACTACACTCAATACACGCCTCGCCGCACTCCGCCGCGCGGCCACCGTCCAGTCTCCTGGCGGCGCCGCGCCCAGCGCGCCTCGCCGGCCGCGCCTGATCCGCTGCACCGAGCAGCCTCATTTGAGCCGCCTCCCGGTTCGCGCACGCTCCGCGCCCTGCCGCGTCTTCCGTCCCTTCACGGCGCCTCGCGCGAGGTCAAAGGGGGATTTCCATGTCACTGATCGTCGCTGGACGGTTCACCACCTTCCCCGCCGCCGAGGCCGTCGCCGAAAAGCTGTTCGCGCGCGGCTTCGTCGAGGAAGACGTCAACCTTTTCTTCGTCAATCCGCGCGGGCAGCACGCCCGTCACGCGGCGCACGCCGCGGCGCCCCACGCTGCGCTTCCCATGTCGCCGCATCTCGCGCGCAACCTCACTGCCGGCGCGGTCGCCGGTGCCGTGGTCGGCGTCGTGATCTTCGGCGGGATGTCGGCGTCGTTTCCGATCGTCGTGATCGCGGCGGGCGTGGGCGCGTGGGTCGGCTCGCGCATCGGCATGAGCGCGAGCCGACCGCACGTCGACGCGCATCACGAACGCGTGCTGCGCGAAACGCGCAACTCGGGCGTGCTGCTCGCCGTGCACGTATGCGCCGAAAACCAGGCGATCGCCGCCGAGGTGCTCGGCGAAGCGGGCGCGTCCGATATCGAGCGCGCCTCCGGCCACTGGCAAGGCGGCCATTGGGCGGACTTCGATCCGACCCGCTCACCCGAGCCGTACGGCGAGGCGGGCGAGCAGCGGGCCTAGTCCGAGGGTCGCGCGGGGGACGCTGCAATGCAACGCGGCGGCTCGAAGGCCGCCGCGCAGGGGAATCGTGCGCGCCCGGCAAGACGCGCGGGAAGCGTCAGCTCGCCTTCGCCTTCTCGGGCGTCGGCGCCGGTGCCGCACCGCGCGCCTTCGCCGTCACGGAGGCGGCGGTCGCCACGCTGCGCAGGTCGGCGAGGAACGCGTCGCGCCACACCGAGAGATTGTTCAGGCGCAGCCCGGCCATCATGTCCTCGTAGCGCGAACGCCGTTCGGCGAGCGGCATCGAGAGCGCGCGTTCGAGCGCTTCCGCGGTCTGGTTCAGATCGTACGGATTCACGACGAGCGCGCCCGGCATCTGCTCGGCCGCGCCCGCGAACTGCGAGAGCACGAGCACGCCGGGGTCGTCCGGGTTCTGCGACGCTACGTACTCCTTCGCAACGAGATTCATGCCGTCGCGCAACGGCGCCACGAAGCCCACGTGCGCGAGCCGGAACAGCCCCATCAGCAGATTGCGCTCGTATTTGCGATTCAGGTACTGGATCGGCGTCCAGTCGAGTTGCGCGAAGCGGCCGTTGATGCGGCCCGCCTCGCCTTCGAGGTTGCGGCGGATCGTCTGATAGGTCTGCACGTCGGAGCGCGTCGGCGGCGCGATCTGCAGCAGCGAAACGCGGCCGTGCCAGCCCGGCCCGTTCTGCAGCAGGCGTTCGAAGGCCTGGAAACGCTCGGCGAGTCCCTTCGAATAGTCGAGCCGGTCCACGCTCATGATCAGCTTGCGGCCGCGCATGGCGTCGCGCAGGCTGCGCACGGACTTGCGGTCGGTGAACTGCCCGGCGGCCTCGGCAATCGCGTCGGGATAGATGCCGATCGGATAGGCGCCCACTTTCAGGAAGCGCGCCCACGCGTGCACCATGCCGTCCTCGCTCGCGCTGCCGTGGCCGCCGCGCTCGATGTAGTCGAGGAAGGCCTGGCGGTCCGCGTCGGTCTGGAAGCCCACCACGTCGTAGTGGCACATGAACTTCATCAGTTCTTCGTGCGGCGGCACCGAGCGCATCACCTCGGGCACCGGCAGCGGAATGTGCAGGAAGAAGCCGATCGGGTTCTTCACGCCGAGATCGCGCAGGCAGCGCGCGAACGGGATCAGGTGATAATCGTGGATCCAGATGATGTCGTCGGGTTCGATCATCGGCTGAAGCTGGCGCGCGAGCGTCACGTTCACGCGCAGATAGCCGGCGTACTCCTGGCGCTCGTAGCGCGCAAGGTCGTTGCGGTAGTGGAAGGTGGGCCAGAGCGTCGTGTTCGAGAAACCCTTGTAGTACTGGTCATAATCGCGCCGGGTGAGGCCGACCGTCGCGTAGGTGACGCTGCCCTGCTGTTCGATGACGGGAGACGACGGCTCCGCAACGGTCTCGCCGCTCCAGCCGAACCATACGCCGCCCGTTTCCTTGAGCGCATCCAGCACGCCCACGGCAAGGCCTCCTGCTGCGGGTCGTCCTTCCTGTGTCGGCGCGACGCGGTTCGATACCACGATCAGTCTGCCCATTGCGGCAATCCTCCTGTTTCGTTGATTCAGAGACTCTATATTTCAAACGTATGCAAATTTCGTGCCGCATAGGCGGCAACACCTGTTCGGCAAGACCCGACAAGGCGCGGCCCGGCGTACGGACGAGCCCGTTCCGCGCGATATTCGCGCCCGGCGAAACGTTCGATAGCGTGCGATGGAACTTGCTGCGGCAGGGGTGTTCAGGCGTCCTGTTCCGAGCCGAGATCGCGCTGGTACTCGAGACCCTCGGCGCGCGAACCGCCCTGATTGTGCTCACCGTCCGGCGGAATGCCGGGCGCGGGGCGGTTCTGGCCGGCCGGGTCGGGCGCGACCATCGGCGGCGGATTGCTGCCCTTCTGTTCTCCGTCCCGCGGGCCACGCTTGCCCGAGTAACGCGCGGAGCGACGCAATGCAGGGTGTCTCATCTCGAAGCCTCCAGCGGAAGGCCGCCATGTGGCGGTAGCGCTCTTACAGTCTAGGGGTCGTCGCGTGAAAATGCCGGTAAAAATGGTGCAGCGCTTGTAAGTCGTACATAAACGTCCGGGTGTGCCGCCGTGCAGCGGCTTGGTGGCGCCGCTCAGCCCGCGCGGGCGATCCAGCAGGCCCAGCGGGCCCAGCGCATCGAGGCCGCGCGGCCGGGCCAGACCAGCGGCGCCAGCCACCGGCCGGCCGAGCGCGGCGCTTCGTCGGGCTCCGGCGGCGGATCGCCGATGGGCGGCACGTCGGGACTGTCGGGCTCCCTCGGCGGAGGATCTTCGGGTTGCGGCGTGTGAGCCAGCGAAGGCTCGACACGAAAAGGACCGGCGGCTCGGCAAAACGGCATGGCTGACTCCTCGGAGGCACTGTCCCTGGCGTTTGCAAGAGACATACCGCGCACAGCACACCCGGCCGCCTGGCCCGGCTGCGAAGGCCGCCGCCTCAGACGCCCGCGCCGCCCGCCGCGCGCGCACGCGGCTCCGTTTCCACGCCGCCCTTGCCGGCCGGCTCGTTGCCGTACTCGACGAGGCGGTTATAGAGCGTCTTCAGGCTGATGCCCAGAATCTCGGCGGCGCGCGTCTTCACCCCGCCGCATTGCTCGAGCGTGGCGAGAATCAGTTGACGGTCGGCGTCGGCGAGCGACGTGCCGAACGGAATTGTCACCGCCGTGCCGGCCATCGGCTTCGACAGCGAGATCTGCAGCGGCACGGCGGCCGTCAGTTCGCCATCCGCGCCGGACATGATATGCGCGCGCTGCACATAGTTTTTGAGCTCGCGCACATTGCCCGGCCACGGGTAGGTCGCGAGCGTTTCGCGCACCGCCGGCGGAAACTGCTTCTTCGTGCCGTGCCGCTCGTTGAGTTCGTCGAGAAAGGACTGGGCGAGCAGCTCCACGTCCTTGCCGCGCTCCCGCAGCGGCGGCAGGCTGATCGGGAATACATTGAGCCGGTGATAGAGATCGAGCCGCAGCTTGCCTTCGGCCACGGCCTGCTCGGGATCGCGGTTCGTCGCGGCGATCAGGCGCACGTCGGTCTCGATCTCCTTCGTCGTGCCCACGCGCATGAACATGCCCGTCTCCAGCACGCGCAGCAGCTTCACCTGAAGCTCGATCGGCATTTCGGTGATTTCGTCGAGAAACAGCGTGCCGCCGTTCGCGCGCTCGAAGTAGCCCTTGTGCTGGCGATCCGCGCCCGTGAACGAGCCGCGCTCGTGGCCGAACATCTCCGACTCGATCAGGTTGGGCGAGATCGCGCCGCAGTTCACAGCGAGGAATTCGTGCTTGCGCCGCAGGCTTAGCTGATGAATGGTCTGCGCGGCGACCTCCTTGCCGGTGCCCGACTCGCCCACGAGCATCACCGAGGCGGGCGTAGGCGCGACGCGGCCGATCTGGTCGTAGACGTCCTGCATGACCGCCGAATTGCCGAGCATGAGGCCGAAGCGGCCCATGCGGCGCAGCTCGCCGCGCAAGGTGCCGATCTCGGCCTTGAGGTCGCCCGCGCGCGGCAGGCGGTTCAGGATCGCCTTCACGCGCTGCAGGTTGATCGGCTTGACGAGATAGTCGATCGCGCCCGCCTTGAGCGCGTCGACGGCGGTCTCGACCGTCGCGTGGCCCGTGATGACGACGAGCTCCACGCCCGAACGCGGATCGAGATCCTGAAAGAGGTCCGTGCCGCTGCCGTCGGGCAGCTTGAGGTCGGTGAAAACGACATCCGGCATCTGGCGCACGAGCTGGATACGGGCTTCGCGCAGATCGCCGGCCTGCGCCGTGGTCAGTCCGTCCGCCCCCACGACGACGGCGAGCGCCTCGCGGGTTTCTGCATCGTCGTCGACAATCAATACATGTGGCATCGCGTCTCGTCAGCCCTGAAAGGTGAATGGCCCCACTCGAGCTCCGCGGCCTACCCTCGGCCAGCACCCGGCACGCCGGGCGACGGCAACCGGCGCCTGACGGCGCCTACGGCAGTGCTGCACAGTGGAGTACGAAGCGGCGGAATACGCGCCGAAGAGGCCGCAGGCGCGATTTAGCCGCGTTGACGCAACAATCTCGCCGTCAATCGGCGATCCGGGAATCGATTGTTGTAGATATGACTATTATAGACATATTCGAGACAGGGGCGCACGTGGGGGTTCCAACGCGAGCACCCACGTGTCCTTCTGGTCCGGCGGTATGCCCCGTCAGGTGTTGCCGTGAGGGAACGGCCAGGGCGTACCCGCGGCGCCGTTCGCCGACGGTGCCGAAGCAGGGCCCGGGCTCGCTGCATCCGTCGACGCGCCGGTCTCGACCGTACCGCTCACAGCCGACGCAAGCGAACCGCCTTCGCCCTCCCAGCGATTCAGCTCGCGGTGATAGGTCAAACGCTGCGCGCGATGGCGCTGCGACCAGCGCCAGGCCAGCATTCCCGCCGTCGCGCCGATCGCCCCGACGGCAATCAGCGCGCTGGCCAGATTCGTCCTGTTCCTCGACATCTTGCGTCCTCCCAGTCTGGTCGGTCCAATTTCTTTGCACGGGATGCGCCGCCGCGGTTCGCGCCTCGCGCCAACGCAACAGCCCTCTCTAACGTTCTCGATTCTCGCGGACGCCACGAGTTCCGCAGCAGGATTCATGCCGTTTCGGCGGCGGCCGCCTGGCCGCTCCATTGCCGTGCAACATGCGACAGTGGTTAAATGTTTACGAGATAGAAACAAAGCGGCCGTCGGCGCGGCAGCGCACCGACCGAAACCCTTTGCAGGACGATTACCCTATGGCATCAATCGAACCGGGCTCACCCGCCACGAGGCGTGACACCCCCGGCGACAAGTCCGGCAACAGCGCCGGCAAAAACACCGGCAGCGAAACCGGAAGTGTCGGCGCGCGCGTCGCGGGACTGCAGTCCTACGGTCTGCTCTATGGATCGTCGGAGGTGATGCAGGATCTCTATGCGCAGATCGAACGCGTGGCCGTCACCGACGCCACGGCGCTGATCGTCGGCGAATCGGGCACCGGCAAGGAGCTCGTGGCGCGCACCATACACGAGCGCGGCGCGCGGCGCGATGGCCCGTTCATCGCCGTCAACTGCGGCGCGATCCCCGACGAGCTGATCGAAGCCGAACTCTTCGGCCACGAGAAAGGCAGCTTCACGGGCGCCGTGCAGGCACGCGACGGCCACTTCGAGCACGCGCGCGGCGGCACGCTGTTCCTCGACGAAATCACCGAGATGTCGCTCCTGCATCAGGTGAAGCTCCTGCGCGCGCTCGAAACCGGCGAATATCTTCCGGTGGGCGGCAGCGGCGCCATCCGCGGCGACGTGCGCATCATCGCGGCGACCAACCGCGACCCCATCGTCGCCGTGAAGGAAGGCTGCCTGCGCGAGGACCTGATGTATCGTCTCGCCGTGTTTCCGCTGCGCACGCCGCCGTTGCGCGAACGCGAGCGCGACCGCGAACTGCTCGCGCAGCATTTCCTCGCGGAACTCAACGAACAGGAACGCACGCAAAAGACCTTCAGCAAGCGCGCGCTCGACGCGGTGCGCAACTGGTCGTGGCCCGGTAACGTGCGCGAGCTGAAGAACGCGGTCTATCGCGCGTTCATCCTTGCGGAGAAGGTGGTGGAGATCACGCATCCGCAACTCGTGCCGCGCGTGAAGAAGCCCGTCACGCTGGGCGACGCAATGAGCGTGTGGATCGGCACGCCGCTCGCCGACGCGCAGAAACAGATCATCCTCGGCACGCTCAAATACTGCGGCGGAGACAAGCGGCTCGCCGCGCGCACGCTGGGCGTGAGCCTCAAGACGCTCTACAACCGGCTCGGCAGCTACGGCGCCGAAGACAGCAACGAAGGCGACGACACGAGCGAGCGCGAGCCCGGGTAAGCCGCGGAATCAAGCAGATCCTGGCTCGTGTCGCAGCATATTTTGCAAACTTTTGCACTTTCCCTATCCCCTTCCCCGGTAGCGTCCTGCACAATTCGCGACAGCACAAAAGCGCGCCGCATGCCGTCCGCAGGCCGTCCTGCAGGCCGCTGGCGCAAGGCAGGGATAGAACATGCAAGAACGACGTACCGCGCAACGGCTCACCTCCGCAGTTGAATCCGCTTCCCCCCCTTCTCGCCGCGACGCGCGGCCTCGCTCGCCCTGCTCGCCGCGTTGAGCCTTGCCTGCTCGGCGTGCAGTTCGCTCTATTCCGAAGGGGCGCAGACGGGGGCCGGTATCGGCGGCGCGGCAATCGCCTCGAAGGTCACGAACAACGCCGCAGTCGCAACGGGTATCGGCCTCGGCTTCGTGGCCGCCGCGAAGGCCGGCGTGCAGTACTCCGAACGGGTCGTCCACCGCAATACCCAGGACAGCATCGCGAAGGTCGCCGGGCCGCTCGACGTGGGCGGCGTCGCGCCGTGGTCCATCACGCACTCGTTCCCGATCGAGGACGACGAGCATGGCCGCGTCACCGTGAGCCGCGTGATCAGCAGCGGCGCGCTCGACTGCAAGGAGATCGTGTTCTCGGTCGATCACGACGCAACGAAGGACGCCGCCGCCACGAGCGCGTTCTACGTGGCCGCCGTCTGCCGCGACGGCGACGCATGGAAGTGGGCCTCCGCCGAGCCCGCTACCGACCGCTGGGGCGCGCTGCAATGACCACGCCCACCGCCGCATTCGCGCCCGGCGCGCCGCACGCGCGTCCGCCGGGGTCTCCGCTTGCGCGCCCGCTCGTGCGCTTTCTCGCGCTCGCCGCACTGTGCGCCGGCGCGGCGCTCGCCGCGAGCGGCTGCGCGTCGATCGGCGCCGCGAGCGGCGCGGCCGCGGCCGCCGCAACGGGCATCGTCACGGCCAACCCGGCCGTCGGCGTCGGCGTGGGCATCGCCGTGCAGGCCGCCACCGACGAGGCGGTGAACCGCTTCATGAAGAACATGCACGCCGACCAGCAGGACATGATTGCCCAGACCGCCGGCCGGCTGCCCGTGGGCGGCATGGACATCTGGCGCATCAAGCACCAGTTGCCGGTCGAGAACGGCCACGGGCAGGTGCGCGTGACGCGCGCCTTCTCGTCGGCGCTCGCGTTGTGCAAGGAGTTCGTGTTCTCGGTACAGGACGGCGAAGCCGCCGACGCCCCCGAGCAGTGGTACACCGCGAGCACCTGCCGCGACGCCGGCGGCTGGAAATGGGCGTCGGCCGAACCGGCGGTCGAGCGCTGGGGCACGCTCCAATAAGCGCAACGAAAAAAAACGGTCGCCCGAGGCGACCGTTTTTGCTGGTGCATCCGATCCGGCGGGATCCCGCCGGATGCCGCCAACACTCAGGACTCGACGTCTTCGAGGCTGAAGATTTCCGACTGGTCGTTGTACGAGAAGATCTCGCCGTAACGGCCCCAGTCGATCACCGTGTCGAGTGTCTCTTCGGCCGCGCCGTCGGAGAGGAAATCCTCCAGCTCCTGCTCGAAGCGCACGCGCGGCGCGCGGTGTCCCGGACGCTCGTTGAGCACCTTCTTGATCCGCGCCGCGAGCGGCACGTGACGCAGCAGGTGCTCCGCGAACATCATCTTGCGCTCCTGCGTACCGAACTCCGCGAACACGCGCCCCGGCGGCGTGAGCAGCACGTCGCCCTCGCGCACGTCGGCAAAGCCGAGGTTCTGCAGCATTTCGGCGATCGGGAACAGGTCGTCCACTTCCAGATGCAGCGTACGCGCGATTTCCGGCATGTCGGCGCGGCCGTGGTACGGCGCCATCGCCAGCGTCTCGATCAGACCCGCCATCAGGTTAGTGGACACGCGCGGCAGCCAGCTACCGAGATCCAGCCCCTTCTTCGTCGTCTCGCCGATCTGGCGCGCAGTCATCTTCGCGTAAATGTCGTCCACGAGCTTGCGGAACGCCGGGTCGAGACGGTTGCGCGGGTGCTTGAACGGCACTTCGATCTCGGCCACGACGCGGCCCGGGTTCGACGAGAGCACGAGAATGCGGTCGCACATGAACACCGCTTCCTCGATGTTGTGCGTGACGATCAGCACCGACTTGATCGGCAGGCGACCCTGGGTCCACAGGTCGAGCAGATCGGTACGCAGCGTTTCGGCGGTCAGCACGTCGAGCGCGGAGAACGGCTCGTCCATCAGCATCAGCATCGGGTCGACGACGAGCGCGCGCGCGAAGCCCACGCGCTGGCGCATGCCGCCCGAAAGCTCGCGCGGGTAGGCGTTCTCGAAGCCGTCCAGACCGATCAGGTCGATGGCGGCCAGCGCGCGCTCGCGGCGCTCCTGCGCGCCCACACCCTGCGCCTCGAGACCCGCTTCCACATTCTGCAGGACGGTCAGCCACGGGAACAGCGCGAAGGTCTGGAACACCATCGCAACACCTTCGGCCGGACCGTCGAGCGGCTTGCCGCGCCAGGTGACTTCACCGGAAGTCGGCGAGATCAGGCCGGCGATGATGCGCAGGAGCGTGGACTTGCCCGAGCCCGAACGGCCCAGCAGCCCGACAATTTCGCCTTCGCGCAGCGAGAGGTTCGCGTCGTCGAGCACGAGCAGCTCGCCCTGGGCCTTGCTGAAGCCCCGGCACACGTCCTGCACGCGCAGAATTTCCTCGCCGAGCCGCGGCGGAGCCGGCGTTTCGACATCGCTGTTTGCGGCACTCATAGTCTTGGGATTTTGCATCGCGTTTGCCTTCAGTTCTCAATCAGTCTCAGTCCAGCCGCAGCCTGGCTTCGGCGTGAGCGTACAACGGGCGCCAGAGCAGGCGGTTGAACAGCGTAACGAACAGGGACATCACGGCAATGCCCAGGATGATCTTCGGAAAGTCGCCGGCGGCCGTGGTCTGCGCGATATAGGCGCCCAGACCGTGCGCCTGCACCTTCGTGTCGCCCCACTGGACGAACTCCGAAACGATGCTCGCGTTCCAGGCGCCGCCCGACGCCGTGATCGCACCGGTGATGTAGTACGGGAAGATGCCCGGCAGCATGACCTTGCGCCACCACTGCCAGCCGCGGATGCGGAAGTTCGTCGCGGCTTCGCGATAGTCGTTCGGATAGGCGCTCGCGCCGGCAATCACGTTGAAAAGGATATACCACTGCGTGCCGAGCACGATCAGCGGCGAAAGCCAGATATCCGGGTTCAGGTGGAACTTCACGATCACGATCACGAACACCGGGAACAGCAGGTTCGCCGGGAAGGCGGCCAGAAACTGCGCGAGCGGCTGAACCTTCTCGGCTAGCGCCGGACGCAGGCCGATCAGCACGCCGATGGGCACCCAGATCACCGAGGCGATCACGATCAGCAGCAGGACGCGCACAAGCGTAATGAGACCGAGCACGAGCACATGGCCCACGTCGTCGAGCGTCACGCCGGTGCGCACGTAGGCCACCACGCGCCACACCACGTACACCGTGAGCGCGAGCACGAAGATCGCCCACACCGCGTCGCCGATGCGCGAACGCATCGAACCCGTGCCCGGCGCCGCCGGCGCGGCGCGCTCGATCACGGGGAACGACGGCATCCTGAGCGGCACGCGCGCGGCCGTCGTGAAGAACCAGCCCACCGGCATGAGCATCTGCTGGATCAGATGGGTACGGCGCCCGAGGTCGAGCAGCCAGGATTCCGGCGCGTCGCCCGAGCTCGTCGTTTCCATGCGGAACTTGTCGGCCCAGGAAACGAGCGGGCGGAACAGCAACTGGTCGTAGGCGACGATCACGACCGTCATCGCGAGAATCACCCAGCCCACCGCCCCCAGGTTCTTGTCCGAAATGGCCTGGGCCAGATACGCGCCGATGCCCGGCAGCGTGATCGTGTTGTTGCCCACCGTGATCGCTTCCGAAGCCACCACGAAGAACCAGCCACCCGACATCGACATCATCATGTTCCAGATGAGGCCCGGCATCGAGAACGGCACGTCGAGCTTCCAGAAGCGCTGCCAGCTCGTGAGGTGGAAACCCTTCGACACTTCGTCCAGATCGCGCGGCACCGTGCGCAACGACTGGTAGAAGCTGAACGTCATGTTCCACGCCTGGCTCGTCCAGATCGCGAAGATCGCGGCCAGCTCGGCGCCCAGCACGCGGCCCGGGAACAGCGAGAGGAAGAACGTCACCGTAAACGAGATGTAGCCGAGCACCGGCACCGACTGCAGGATGTCGAGAATCGGCACCAGCACCTGGCCCGCGCGGCGGCTCTTGGCGGCGAGCGTGCCGTAGATCAGCGTGAAGACCAGCGAGGCCACCATGGCCGCGAGCATGCGCAGGGTGGTACGCATGGCGTACTCGGGCAGCATGCGCGGGTCGGTCGAGATCACCTGGGTCTTGAGCGTCGACATCGGCGCAAGCGTCTGATGAAAGCCGATGGCCGCCATCGCGATCAGGCAGATGATGAGCGGAAAGGCGACGAAGTCCCAGCGATTGGGCAGCACGCGCCACGCCGAAGCGTTGGCCGTGCGGTTCAGGTTGAAGCCGAAGTCCATTCAGGCGTCTCCCTGGCGGAGCGTAGTGCAATTCGCATCGATACCGGGCTCACGGCCCGGCTGTGACAAATCGAGGAAGGCAAGGCGCATGGGCACAAATACTCGTTGGCGTTGATCAAGCGTGCGGCGTGGGCGCCGCCGCACACACTGTGCGCAGCTACCGGCGTCCCCCGGCACCTGCGCCCTGGCAGCAACCTTTGCAGGCTTGCCCTGATTTGAAGGGAACGACACTACACAACCTTTGTGACAGATACAACCTCGCCTTTCGTGAACAGCGACGCTTTGGCCGCCCTGCCTCGAACCGGCCGGCAAGCCGCCCGCCGTCCCGCGCCCGGGCTCGGGTCCGTCCCGCCGTCGCGTACGCGCCACAAGCGCACGGAGCCGGCTCGCGCGAAGTCCCGAGCGCAGACAGACCGCGGCACAACTACCGCAAAAGTGCAGCCGAAGTGCGGTCAGGCCCGCTCAACGAGGGGTCGCGGGCCCGATTCGAGCGGTAAAATCGCGGCGTGACGGCGGATGCGAGGCGACGGCAAAAAGCGACTGCAACCGCGCTGAAACCCGCCGCATCCGCTGGCCGCGCCGCCTGTCGCCGCCCCACGCCCATCCACGATTCCCAAGGCCGATGAACCGGAGACTCTTGCGTCAGACAGCCGGCCCCCTCGGGGTCATGGCAGTGGCGATTCTCTGCTGGATCGTGGCGAGTCTGCTTGCCGACCGCATGGTCCGCCAGGAGCTCGATACGGCGCTCGCCATGCAACGGCAGGTGTCGCGCTCGGTCGTGGACAGCATGGCCGAAGTGATCGCGAGCGACCTTTCGATGACGCGCGCGATTCCGGCCACGATGGCGCAGACGCAGGTGGTCGAGAAGGCGCTGGCCGAGTCTGCGCGCTACGCCGCGATGCCCCAGTCGACGGAACTCGCGCGGCGCACCGAACTGCAGAGCACGCCCGCGCTTCTCTCCGTGGACCGCTTTCTGCACGAAGCCCAGGGTTTCTCCGGCCTCGACGCCATCTGGCTCGTCAATGCCAACGGCATCTGCATCGCATCGAGCAATGCGCTCGACAAGCTCTCCTACGTGGGCGTGGACATGCACGCCCGCGCGTACCTGAGCGATACCCTGCTCGGCGCCTTCACGGAAACCTATGGCGTCGGCATGTCGAGCGGCGAGCCCGGCATCTTCGTCGCCGCGCCCGCTTACGACGATGGCTTGCTGGTCGGCGCCGTGGTGGCCAAGGTCAGCATCTCGCGGCTACGGCACTGGGTCACGCGTCCGGGCACGTTCGTTTCGGACAACAACGGCGTCGTCATCATGGCTCACGACAGCGCGCTGGAGGGCCTCGTGCTGCCAGGCTCCCACGTCGAGGAAATGAACGCCGTCGACCGGGTGAACACCTATCTGCGCGAGCGCTTCTCCGAGGTCGCGCTGCGCTCGGCCGAGCAGGACGTGCTCGGCGAGGCGCCCTGGATGCCGCGCGCCCAGGCCGCCGAGATGGTCGAGCTGCCCGGCCGGCCGGCGCCCGCCCTCTACGAATGGCGCGGCGGCCTCAATTCCGGGCTCTCGGCGCATCTCGTCGATCCGCTGAACGCCTGGCCCGAACTGCTCGCGAACCGCCGTCGCGACCAGATCCTGATCTTCCTGACGCTCGCGGGCACGGCGGCGCTCGCGGCCGTGATCTCGGTGTCGTGGGTGCGCGAGCGGCGGCTGCACCGCGCGAGCCGCGACCTCGCCGAGCAGTTGCAGTCGGCCAATGCGATGCTCGCGGCCGAGGCGCGCGTGGATGCGCTCACGGGTGCGCTTTCGCGCCGCTACTTCCTCGATCTGCTGCGCCGCGAAATCGAGCGCGCCTACGCGAGCGGCACGACCCTGTGCATGGCGATCGCCGACCTCGACTACTTCAAGCAGATCAACGACCGCTTCGGCCACCCGGCCGGCGACCGCGCGCTCAAGCATTTCGTGGAAACCTGCCGGACCGGACTGCGCTCCGACGACGCCGTGGGTCGCCTCGGCGGCGAAGAGTTCGGCATTCTGCTGCCCGCGACCTCGCTCTCGACCGGCCGCGAGGTGATCGAGCGGCTGCGCCAGAAGGTGAAGACAAGCGCCTGCCCGGAGCTGCCGGCCGATTCGAACCTGAGCGTGAGCATCGGCATCACGGAACTGGCGGTGACCCAGGATCTGCCGGAGCGGCTGATGAGCCGCGCCGACCTCGCGCTCTATATGGCGAAAGCGGGCGGCCGCGACCGCTGCGAGGCCATGCCCGCCGACGGCGCCACGCCGCCGCGCGCCACTGCCGAGACCTGGTAGCCGCCACTTCGAACCGGGCCTCGCTGCGGGGTCCGCCCGGGGGAAGGGAAACAACGCGGTATCATCGAATGAACGCCCGCGCCGCACCCGGCGGCGCGCCATGCGAGCCTGTTCGCCCCCCACGGCAGGCTCTGGCTCAGGAGCGCGCACAGCACCGCGCCGTTCCGCTCAATCTGGAGGTATCGCATGAAGGGAAATCTGGTCATCGTCTGCCGCGATCAGGATGCTCACGCATTCGACCAGTTAATGGTCGAGTACGGCGCGTTCCAGACGCGCCTGTCCTCGACCGCCTGGTATCTGAAACTCGACGCCGCGCCCGAGCTGATTCAGGAAGAAATACTCGCGCGCCTCGGAAGGTACACGACGCACTACATCTTCGAGGCTGGCACCGTCACCTACAACACCGTCGACAGCGAAGCGGCAGCGGCACTCGACACGCTCTTCTCCGCGTAATTTTCGCCAGCGCGCTTCACCGCAGCGCTTCACCGCAGCGCCTCGCCGCAGGCCGCCGCACCGGGCCGCGACACGTTCACCAGGCGTGCGCTGCCTCGGCAACGGTGCGCTGCACCACTTCCTCCGGAAACGTCATGCGCACGGCAAGGCCGCCGCCTTCGCCGTTGCCGATCTGCAATTCGCCGCCCGCGCGCCGCACGAGGCGCTCGACGATCGCAAGACCCAGGCCGCTATGCCCGTTGCCGCCCCGCGCGGGGTCGAGCCGCACGAACGGCCGGCTCGCGCGCGTCAGATCCGGGGCCGCGATGCCATTGCCGTGGTCGCGCACCGTCAGCGTATAGCCGTCCGGTCCGAACGAGGTTTCGATCACGACCGGCGGCGCGCCGTAGGCATGCCCGTTATCGAGCAGATTCGACACCACCCGGTCGAGCGTCGCGGCAGGCAGGCGGAAGTCGCTGCCGGCGGCAAGCCGCATCTGGATGGACGCGCTCTCGCCCGTCCCCGTCGTCCGGTAATTGCGCACGATGCGCTCGCACTGCGCGTCCACCTCGACCGGCTCGCTGCGGTCCGCGCCGTCGTGCGCGAACACCAGGAACTGGTCGACGATATGCGCCATCGACTCCACGTCGCGCACCACGCCGTCGCGCGCCTTGGCTTCGTCCATCATCTCGGCGCGCAGGCGCAGACGCGCGAGCGGCGTCTTCAGATCGTGCGCCACGCCGGCCAGCATCACGGCGCGGTCGTGCTCGGTGCGCTCCACCTCCTTCACCATCTGGTTGAAGCCGTGCGTGAGCAGGCGCAGTTCGCGCGGGCCCCGCTCGCGCAGCGGCGGCACCGGCTCGCCGCGCCCGAAGCGCGCCACGGCCTGCGCCAGCAGGCGCAACGGCTTTTGCAACGTCCAGGCCGCCACCAGCGCCGCGATCACGGCTGCCGAGAAAATAATGACCAGCCACGGAATCATGCGGTCGATCGCGGGCCGCATGATCCGCAGCGGCTGGACCGGCACGACGATCCAGCGCGCGTCCTGCGGGCCGCGCACCCAAAGCGTGGGCGGATGCCCCGGTGGACCGACGCGCACGTCGGTGCCCGACGGCATGCGGTCGCGCACTTCGTCGACGAAACGGCGCAGCGGTTCGGGAATATTGGCGTTGTCCGGCGGCACCACGGCGCTCGCCGGATCGACGAGCTGCACGCGCGAAGGCAGCGGCTGGTCAGGCTCGCGCGCGACGTGCTGGCGCACGGCATCCACGAGAAAAGCGGCCTCTTCCACGGCGTAACGCGTCTGCATCTGGTTGCGGTCGAGCCGCATCAGCGCGAACCACGCTACGTGAGAGAGCAGGAGAACGCCGACGAAAAGCAGCGCGAGCCGCCCGAACAGCGAATCAACCGGGCGTCGCATGGCTCGCCTGCTCGCCGTCCGGCACGAACACGTAACCGCGGCCGCGCACCGTCTGGATGAAGCGCGGCGTGGAAGGATCGGTTTCGAGAATACGCCGCAGGCGCCACACCTGAACGTCGATACCGCGGTCGGTGCCGTCGTATTCGGGACCGTGCAGCAGTTCGAGCAGGCGCTCGCGCGTGAGCGTGCGCATGGGGTGATTCACGAAAATCTTCAGGAGCGCGAATTCGCTGCCCGACAGCATGATGGGCTTGCCTTCCTGCTGCAGCGTGCGCGACTGGAAATCGAGCGTGAAGCGGCCGAACGTGAACGGTTCGCGCTGCTCCGGCGCCGCCGCCGACGGCACCGTGCGGCGCCGGCGCAGCACGGCCTGCACGCGCGCGAGCAGTTCGCGCGGATTGAACGGCTTGCCGAGATAGTCGTCGGCACCGAGTTCGAGGCCGACGATGCGGTCCACGTCGTCGGCGCGCGCCGTGAGCATGATGACCGGGATGTCGTCGCCCGACGCGCGCAGCTTGCGCAGCGCGGTCAGCCCGTCCACGCCCGGCATCATGAGGTCGAGCACGATCAGGTCGGGACGCTCGCGCTCGAGGCGCCGCTCCAGCGAGCCGGCGTCGTGCAGCACCGACACTTCCATTCCCTGGCGCGCCAGATAGTCGCGCAGCAGGTCGCGTAGTTCGAGGTCGTCGTCGACGACAAGGATTTGAGTAGCCATGGGATGAAGTTTAACGCGCACGCAGATGCCCTTTTCTTACGGCAGGGCACTTTGGGTTACGGGGTGTTACGGCGAAAGGCTCAAGTAATGTTGCGTAATGACATGGGGCCGCCAAGTAACACGCGAGGCAGAGGCGCCCGATACGCTAGGGTCACCGGATGCGGCAATAGCACTTTGCAGGGAGCGCCGCGCCTCACCGGATAAAACCCTTCACGGATTTGTCAGGAGCATCACCATGTACAAGAAGACCTCGCGCTTTCTCGCGATCGCCGCCGCTTCGCTCGCCCTCACCATGGGCGTCGCTCAGGCCCAGACGCCGCCCCCGGGCGGCCCCGATGGCCCCGGCATGCATCACATGCATGACGGCGGCTTCATGATGGGCCTCAAGAAGCTGCACGACAAGCTGAACCTGAACGCCGATCAGGAAAAGCAGTGGCAAGCCGCGCTCGACACGATGAAGCAGAACCACGAGCAGATGCGCAAGATTCACGAGCAGCTCAAGCAGCAGTTTGAGTCGATGAAGAATCAGCCGATCCTCGACATGAACGCGCTGCACGCCGCGCATCAGCAGGCCGAGCAGCAAAGCGCGCAACTGCGCGGACAGGGCGCCCAGGCCTGGCTCGCGTTCTATAACGGCCTGAACGACCAGCAGAAGACCACCGTCAGCACGGCACTCAAGGAGCACTTCGCGAAGATGGAGCAGTTCCGCGAGAAGATGCGCCAGCACTGGCAGCAGCACCACGGCGCAGCATCGGCGCCGGCTGGGCAGTAAGCGCCTGCGCCCGGGCGGCGGTTATGCCGCCCGGGGTCGATTTTGGGGTCGATCCGGTGTCGAAAGCCGGTCCGGAACCGGCTCCCGAGCGACCACCGGCCAGAACGCCAAAAAGCGAAGCGCCGCGGAGCCGATCCGCGGCGCTTTTTCTTTGCCTGTCAGGCGTGCGGCCGATACGGCCGGCGCACGCACCGCCCTATCAGGCCAGGTCGAACAGCAGGACTTCGGCCTTCTCGCCATTCGCGAGCGTCACGGCCTCCTCGGCCTCGATCATGGCCGCGTCGCCCGCGCCGAGACGCTCGCCGTTCACCTCCAGCGCGCCGCGTGCAACATGCACGTACACGCGCCGTCCGGCAGGCACGGCGTACTGCGCGCGCTCGGCGCCATCGATCAACCCCGCGTAGATCGAGGCGTCCGACTGCACCGTCACCGAGCCGTCGCGCCCGTCGGGAGACGCCACCACACGCAGGCGGCCGCGCTTGTCGTCGTCGGAGAAGCGCTTCTCCTCGTAGCCCGGCGCCCCGCCGCGCTCGCGGGGCAGCAGCCAGATCTGCAGCAGATGGACCTCGTCCTCGCGCGAGCCGTTGAACTCGCTGTGCATCACGCCGGTGCCCGTGCTCATGCGCTGCACGTCGCCCGGCCGGATCGTCGAGCCGTTGCCCATGCTGTCGCGGTGCGCGAGCGCGCCTTCGAGCACGTAGGTGACGATTTCCATGTCGCGGTGGCCGTGCGCGCCGAACCCCTGGCCGCCCGCGATGCGGTCGTCGTTGAGCACCCGGAGCGCGCCGTAGTGGACATGCTCCTCGTCATGGTAGTCCGCAAACGAAAAGCTGTGGAACGAGTCGAGCCAGCCGTGGTTGGCGTGGCCGCGTTCGTCGGCATGGCGGATAGTCAGCATGAAAATCTCCGTGTGGCGTTTCGATACCCAAATGTAAGGGTGACCCTCGCGCACGACAATCCACACCCGCGCACCGGATCGTTTCGCCGGCAACATCAATGGGACGCCGCGCTCGGCCTGACTCCCGCAGCCGGCCACCATCCCGCCTGTCTAGCCGGGTTTGACCGGTTTGGCTGACAGCCCCCCGGCTTCGGGTAAAATATCGCGCTTTTCGGCCGGTGCGTCGTCCGCCCAGCGGCCCACGCCGCACGGGCAGCCCGGTCGGCTTGCCCCGGGCGTCCCGCGCCACCCGCCCGACCCCGCATTTTTGGCCGCCTGAAATGGCGGCAACCGGCCACGAGCCGGCCGGCCGCGCGTCGGCGGCGCCTTGCAGGTCCACCCCGAGGTACAACCCCGAGAGGTCCGCCCCAAGGCACGCCCGCATCGTCCGTATCAGGAGAGAGATGAAGAAGTTCGCAGTGTGCGTCGCACTCGCACTCGTGGCGGGCAGCGCCGCCGCCAGGGATTGGAAGACCGTGCGCATCGGCGTGGACGCCAGTTACCCGCCGTTCGAGTCGAAGGCGCCCAACGGCCGGATCGTCGGCTTCGACGTGGACCTGACCCAGGCGCTGTGCGCGCGCATGAACGTCAAGTGCGTCTGGGTCGAAAACGATCTCGACAGCATCATCCCCGCGCTGAAGGCCCGCAAGTTCGACGCGATCGTGTCGTCGCTGAGCGTCACCGACCAGCGCCGCCAGCAGATCGACTACTCCGGCAAGATGTTCGACGCCCCCGCGCGCATGCTCGCGAAGGCCGGCTCGCCGCTCCTGCCCACGCCGGAATCGCTCAAGGGCAAGACCGTCGGCGTCGAGCAAGGCTCGACTCAGGAAGCCTATGCGAAAGCCCACTGGGCCGCCAAAGGCGTAAACGTGGTGTCGTACCAGAACCAGGACGAGGTCTATCAGGACCTGATATCAGGCCGCCTCGACGCGACGCTGCAAGACGAAGTCCAGGCGGACTTCGGGTTCCTGAAGACGCCGCGCGGCAAGGGTTACGCCTGGGCCGGGCCGGCAGTGGAAGACCCGAAAACGATAGGCGACGGCACCGCGATCGGCCTGCGCAAGGAAGACGCCGACCTGAAGGCGAAATTCAACGCGGCGCTGGCGTCGATCCACCAGGACGGCACGTTCGACCGGATTGCGAAGCAGTACTTCGATTTCGATATCTACCAAGGCAAGTAAGCACCAAACGCCGTTGAACGGCAGTGCCCGGGGCGGGACCCGATGGACCGGTTCCGGGCTTCGTATACAGTGACAGCCTTCGTGACGAGCCTCGTCAAGGACCCTTCTATGTTGCTTCAAGGCTACGGCCCGCTGATCCTCGCCGGCACCTGGCAGACCGTCAAACTCTCGGTGCTGTCGCTCGTGCTGTCGTTCCTGCTCGGGCTCCTCGGTGCGGCGGCGAAACTCTCGAAGAACCGCGTCGCCAGCGGCGCGGGCACCGTCTACACCACGCTGATCCGCGGCGTGCCCGATCTCGTGCTGATGCTGCTGCTCTTCTACAGCCTGCAGATCTGGCTGAACGACCTCACCGACGCGCTCGGCTGGGACCAGATCGACATCGATCCGTTCGTCGCCGGCGTGATCGTGCTGGGCTTCATCTACGGCGCGTACTTCACGGAGACTTTCCGCGGCGCCTTCCTCGCCGTGCCGCGCGGCCAGCTCGAAGCCGGCCACGCCTACGGCATGACGAACTGGCAGGTGTTCCGCCGCATCATGTTCCCGCAGATGATGCGCTTCGCGCTGCCGGGCATCGGCAACAACTGGCAGGTGCTCGTAAAGTCGACGGCGCTCGTTTCGATCATCGGTCTTGCCGACGTCGTCAAGGCGAGCCAGGACGCCGGTAAGGGCACCCTGCGCTTTTTCTTCTTCACGCTGCTCGCGGGCGCGATCTATCTCGTCATCACGACCGTCTCGAACTTCGTGCTGATGTATCTGGACCGCCGCTACTCCACGGGCGTGCGCAAGGCAGACCTCTGAGCGGATCCGGAACAACAAGGCCAAGAACATGCAAGACCTGATCCAGTTGATCCAGCAGTACTGGCGCAACTATCTCTATACCGACGGCTATCACTTCACGGGCGTCGCCATCACGCTGTGGCTGCTCGTGGTGTCGATCGGCCTCGGCTTCTGTCTTTCGGTGCCGCTCGCGGTCGCGCGCGTCTCGAAGAGGAAGTGGCTCTCGGGGCTCGTGTGGCTCTACACGTACATCTTCCGCGGCACGCCGCTCTACGTGCAGTTGCTGCTCTGCTACACCGGCCTCTACAGCCTCGACATCGTCCGTAACCACACACTCACGGCCGAATTCTTCCGTAGCGGCATGAACTGCACGCTGCTCGCGTTCACGCTCAACACCTGCGCGTACACCACCGAGATCTTCGCCGGTGCGATCAAGGCGACGCCCTATGGCGAGATCGAGGCCGCCCGCGCCTACGGCATGTCGCAGTTCACGCTGTACCGCCGCGTGATCCTGCCTTCGGCCCTGCGCCGCGCACTGCCCTATTACAGCAATGAAGTCATCCTGATGCTGCACGCGACCACCGTGGCGTTCACGGCCACGGTGCCGGACATCCTGAAGATCGCGCGCGACGTCAATTCGGCCACCTACCAGACGTTCACCGCGTTCGGCATCGCCGCCCTGCTGTACCTGACCATTTCGTTCACGCTCGTGTGGCTGTTCCGCCAGGCCGAGCGCCGCTGGCTCGCGTACCTGCGACCTCAAGGCAAGTGAGCCCGCATCGAGGATTTTGATGAATTCCCAGAAGCAAAAGCTGTTCGTCGATGCCCTGCACAAGCAGTACGGCGACCATGAAGTGCTCAAAGGCGTTTCGCTGCAGGCCAACGCCGGCGACGTGATCAGCGTGATCGGCTCGTCCGGCTCCGGCAAGAGCACGATGCTGCGCTGCATTAATTTTCTGGAGCAGCCCAATGCGGGCCGCATCGTCGTCGACGGCGAAGAAGTCCTCACACGCCAGAACGGGCGGACGGGCGCGCTGCAGGCGGCCGACCCGAAGCAGTTGCAGCGCGTGCGCACGAAGCTCGCAATGGTGTTCCAGCACTTCAATCTGTGGGCCCACATGACGGTGCTGGAAAACGTCGTGGAAGCGCCCGTGCACGTGCTGGGCATGCCGCGCCGCGAGGCCGAAGAGCGCGCGCGCGAATACCTCGAAAAAGTGGGTCTCGCGCCGCGCGTGGAAAAGCAGTATCCGTCGCATCTTTCGGGCGGCCAGCAGCAGCGCGTGGCGATTGCGCGCGCGCTCGCCATGCACCCGGACGTCATGCTGTTCGACGAGCCCACCTCGGCGCTCGATCCGGAGCTCGTGGGCGAAGTGCTGAAGGTGATGCAGAAGCTCGCCGAGGAGGGCCGCACGATGATCGTCGTCACGCACGAGATGGGTTTCGCGCGCAACGTCTCGAATCACGTGATGTTCCTGCACCAGGGGCGTGTCGAGGAAGAGGGCCACCCGTCCGAAGTGTTCGGCAATCCGAAAAGCGAACGCCTGCGGCAGTTCATTTCGGGCAGCCTCAAGTAGGCCGGAACCCGATGTAGTCAAACCCGTACTTCAAGGCGCTTTCGGCGCCTTTTCTTTTGCCCTTCCGCCGCGCCCGACGTCCCACATTTTCGACGTCTCAAGAACCGCTCCGCCGCTGTTTCGTCCTACTACCGGCGACGCGACGCGTCAATAGTGGCAATCCTGAGCGCCGCTTCGCGCGCGCCGCAAATCCCTTGTCTGACAAGGCACTACGCGTCGTTACCCCGGCGTTTCGCGTGCCGGGCACAATGACGCCGATAATTTCGGTCGCCACGGTCGTTCTTTTTTGCTAAATTAGTAACCAAAGTAGCAAAACAACACAGCTAAAAAGTAGTTTCACTTCAAAGAAGAACCAGCAACATCAGTCAGGAGACCAGCAAGACGCTTCGTTCAGATGCCTGGAGAATGCCCGGCAGCCGCCCGGCAAGCATCTGGATCCCCCTTGAGCGCCCTCTTTCCGCGAGTGCGACCTTTGCCCGCTGCGATCACGCGCGGACACTTTTCGCAGTGCTTAGGTAGAACGTTCGGGGGTGGACAACGGAAGGAATGGATAACGGCACGCGTTCCGATCGAACGGGTGCGCAAAGAACAGCGACATCAACGTTTTCACGCTGCTGCGAGAGGCGCGTATTGGTGCGGTATCCGAAAGGATCCGCACCATTTTTTTTGTGCCGGCGTATTTTGTACCAGCGTGTACCCGCGCCTGTCCTCGCGCGCGGCACACAAGAGCGCACGGGCCGCACAGGCGGCCCGGCGAGCCGAAGCTCAGACAGCCGCTTCGTTCTCTTCGCCCGTGCGGATGCGGATCACGCGCTCGACGTCGGTGACGAAGATCTTGCCGTCGCCGATCTTGCCCGTGCGCGCCGCGCCGATGATCGCGTCGATCACCTGGTCGGCCTGGTCGTTCGCGACCACCACTTCGATCTTCACCTTCGGCAGGAAATCGACCACGTATTCGGCACCGCGATACAGCTCGGTGTGGCCCTTCTGGCGGCCGAAGCCCTTGACCTCGGTGACGGTCAGGCCCGTCAGGCCGACTTCGGCGAGTGCCTCGCGCACTTCGTCGAGCTTGAACGGTTTGATGACGGCAGTAATGCGTTTCATGGCGGACCTCGTCTCGTATCGGGTTGTCGTGTCGGTAGAAAAATCGTAAGCGATGCCGGGAATTCTACGCTGCGCGCGCGGCACTCACGGCGCCGCCGCCGTGTCGGGCACGCGCTCGAGATCCGCCAGCCAGACCGCGGACTCGGAATCGCTCGGCGCGCGCCAGTCGCCGCGCGGCGAAAGCGAACCGCCCGACCCCACTTTCGGCGCGTTCGGGATGCAACTGCGCTTGAACTGGCTCTGGCGGAAGAAGCGGTCGAGGAAAATACGCAGATTGCGCTTGATAGCCGCCAGATCGTACTGATTGCGTACGACCTTCGCGTTCTCGGGCCACGCGCCCTGCTCTCGGTCGCCCCACGCGTGCTGCGCCAGAAACGCGACCTTCGCGGGCGTAAAGCCGAAGCGCAGCGTGTAGTAAAGATTGAAGTCCTGCAGCTCGTACGGCCCGATCACGCTCTCGGTTTTCTGCTCGGGCGCGCCGTTGGCCTTGCCGGGAATCAGCTCGGGGCTGATGTCGGTGTCGAGAATCGCTTCGAGCACGTCCGAGCCGCTTTCGCCTATCTGCCCGGTCTCCGCCACCCAGCGCACGAGGTGCGTGATCAGCGTCTTGGGTACGCTCGCGTTCACGTTGTAGTGCGACATATGATCGCCCACGCCATACGTGCACCAGCCGAGCGCCAGTTCGGACAGATCGCCCGTCCCGATCACGATGGCGTGATTGAAGTTCGCGAGCCGGAATAGATGATTCGTGCGCTCGCCGGCCTGCACGTTCTCGAAGGTGATGTCGTAGCTTTCCTTGCCTTCGGAATATGGATGGCCAAGGTCTTCGAGCATCTGCATGCAGCTCTTGCGGATGTCGATCTCCGCGGCGGTGGCACCCACCAGCTCCATCAGCTGGCGCGCCTGGCGCAGCGTGCGCTCGCTCGTCGCGAAGCCGGGCATCGTATACGCGAGGATGTTCGCGCGCGGCAGGCCGAGCCGGTCCATCGCCTTGGCGCAGACGAGCAGCGCGTGCGTCGAGTCGAGCCCGCCCGACACGCCGATCACCACCTTCTTGATGCCGCTCTGCGAAAGCCGCTGCACGAGCGCCTGCACCTGGATGTTGTAGACCTCGTTGCAACGTTCGTCGCGGCGCTTCGGGTCGGCCGGCACATACGGGAAGCGTTCGACGCGGCGCACGAGCGGCAGCGCCGGCGCCTCCCACGCGCCTTGTTGCGGCACCTCGCAGCGGATCACGCGAAACTTTCCGATCTCGTCGTAATGACGGCGAATCGAGTCGCCGAACGTGGTCTGGCGCATACGTTCCTGCGTAAGCCGTTCGAGATCGACATCGGCAACGATGAGGTGAGAATCGTCGAGAAAACGTTCCGACTGGGCGAGCAGCTCGCCGTTCTCGTAGACGAGCGCCTGGCCATCCCAGGCCATATCGGTCGTGGACTCGCCCTTGCCCGCCGAGGTGTAGAGATACGCGGCGAGGCAGCGGGCCGACTGCTGCGCAACGAGCTGATGCCGGTAGCCGGCCTTGCCGACCACCACGTTCGACGCCGAAAGATTCACGAGCACCGAGGCGCCGGCAAGCGCCGCGAACGACGACGGCGGGATCGGCACCCACACGTCCTCGCAGATCTCGACATGAAAGCGCAGGCCCGGCACGGCCGGCACGTCGAACAGCAGCGACGCGCCGAACGGCACGTCCTCGCCGGCGAGCCGCACCGTATCGGTGCGCGCGCAATCGGCGGCGCTGAACTGGCGCGGCTCGTAGAACTCGCCGTAGTTCGGCAGATAACTCTTCGGCACCACGCCCGCAACGCGGCCGCCGGCCACCACCACGGCGCAGTTGAAGAGCGTCTGGCCCGCGCGCACCGGCATGCCGACGATCATCGCGAGCGGCAGCGCGGCCGATGCCTCGACGAGCGTTTCGAGCGCGCGCTCGCACGCATCGAGCAGCGCCTTCTGGTGAAAGAGGTCGTCGCAGGTGTAAGCGGAAATACCCAGTTCGGGAAACGCCACGAGCGCGGCGCCCCTTTCGGCGGCCTCGCGCGCGAGCGCGAGCGTTTCGCCCGCGTTGAACGCCGGATCGGCCACGCGGCAGCGCGGCACGCCCACGGCCACGCGCGCGAAACCGTGCGTGTAGAGATTGAAGAAGCGCTCTTTCATTTCGATAACCCTGGAGGCACGCGCGGGCGGCCTGTGTCGATTGCGGGCCCGAGCGCCGACGCCAGCGCGACGGCCCTCACCCGTTCGGGACGTTTGCTTTACCATGACCGTTTGCCGCAGCGGCGCCTCTGGAGTCCCAGTGGAAGTCCTGGCGCCGCGCAAGCCTTATCGGACAGGCACGCACGTTGAACAAGGAACATCTCAATTATCGCACGGGCATCCTCGGCTCACCGGCCGAGGTGGATGCGGGCGAATGGAACGCGCTGCTCGCGCGCCAGGCGCAGCCAACGCCCTTTTTGCGCCACGAATTCCTCACGGCCCTGCACGCCACGCGCTGCGCGACGCCCGAGGCCGGCTGGGCGCCGCAGTTCGTCACGCTGACCGACGAGCGCACGGGCCGCCTCGCGGCGGCCGCACCCGTTTATCTGAAAGGTCACTCGTACGGCGAATACGTGTTCGACTGGGCCTGGGCCGACGCCTACAAGCGCAACGGGATCGAGTACTACCCGAAGCTGCTCTGCGCGGTGCCGTTCACGCCGGTACAAGGCACGCGCCTGATCGCCGCCGACGAAACCGCGCGCCGCCACCTCGCCGCGACGCTGCTGGCCTTTGCCGAGCAGGCGGACGTCTCGTCGTTGCACGTGCTCTTTCCCACCACGGAGGATGCCAATGCGCTGACCGATCTCGGCATGATGCAGCGCGAAGGCGTGCAGTTTCACTGGCTCAACCCGGGCTATCGCGACTTCGACGAATTCCTCGCGACGCTCGAACAAAAGAAGCGCAAGAACATTCGCGCGGAGCGGCGCAAGGTGCGCGACGCCGGCGTGACCCTGAGGCGCGTGCGCGGCGAAGACATCCGCGACGAGGACTGGCGCTTCTTCAGCCGGTGCTACCGGCAGACTTACCGCGAGCATTTCTCGACACCCTATCTGAACCTCGACTTCTTCCGCATGATCGGCGCGTCGATGCCGGAGAACCTCCTGCTCGTGATCGCCGAATACGACGGCAAGCCGATCGCAAGTTCGCTGGTGGTCTATCAGCGCGGAGAGAATGGCGACGGCGGCACCCTGTACGGCCGCTACTGGGGCGCGCTCGAACACGTGCCCTGCCTGCACTTCGAGACGGCCTACTATCAGCCGCTGGAATTCTGCATCGAGGAAGGGCTGGCGGTGTTCGAAGGCGGTGCGCAGGGCGAACACAAGATGGCGCGCGGATTCATGCCCACCGTCACGCGCTCCGCGCACTGGCTCGCGCATCCCGCCTTTGCCGACGCGGTCGCGCGCTTTCTGGCGAGCGAGACGAACCACATTCATGCTTACGTGCACGAGTTGAACGAGCACAATCCGTTTCGCTCATGACCCGCTCTCTCGCGACAACACGCTCAGCGCCGTGGTTCCTCTATCTGCTCGAATGCGCCGATGGCAGCGTCTACACCGGCATCGCCACCGATGTCGCCGCGCGGTTCGCGCAGCACGCGAGCGGCACGGGCGCGCGCTACACGCGCTCGCGCAAGCCGGTGCGGGTGCTGGCTTCGTTCGAGCTGGCCGGCCGCGCCGAGGCGTCGAGCGCCGAATACTGGGTGAAGCGGCTCACGCCGCGCGAGAAGCGCGCGCTCGCGGCGGGTGAGCGCACGCTTGAGTCGGTGTTGCCGGTGGCGGCGGAGCCTGCGGAAGACGAGGCCAAAACAGAGTCAGCCGTCAAATAATGGCCTGCAGCCCCTTGTCGGCAATGACGTTGAGCAGCTTGAGCGCCGGGCCGGCGGGCCGGGTTTCGCCTTGCTCCCACTTGCGCACGGTCGAAGCCGTGGTGTGCAGGTGGAGCGCGAACACCGGCTGACTAAACTTCAAGCCTTCGCGCAGACGCTTGATATCGGCGGCACTGAACTCCCGTACGGGTGGCGGGCAAATCGCGTCGAACTCGCGCATCGTTACCTTGCCGACCAAGCCTGCTTCATGGAGCTCGGCCAGGTCGCCACGCAGCGAATCAACAATCTTGCTCACATTGCACCTCCAATAACACGCCTGCCTGCAACGCCTTCTTCTCGTCCTGCGTGATGTTCGCGATTTCGCTTTTCGGGAACCCGTGCAGAAACACATAGCGACTGCCTATCCGGGCCGACAGCAAAGTCCGGTAGCCGGCCCGCTTGCCACCGCCGCCGGGGCGCGCCACCCGTTTCTTGTAGAGGAAGCCACCCAGGTTCGCGTCGACAAAACCGCATTCCATTTCCTTGACCGCCTTGCACAAGGCGGTATCGGACAGTTTCTCCTTCGCGTGCCACCGCGCAAAAACCCTCCGTTTGAGAAAGCGCGCCATATTCGTCCTCCGAAACTATACCCGTTACGGGCATAGTTTTCCGGTCCATGTTCAGCATTTCCCAGGGCACACCTTTAACTGACGAGTGCTGTTTCACTGCTCGTTCAGCGGTGTGCTCACCGGGTCGTGTGCGGTAGAAAGTAGCGGATGAACATCTCCGCGGACTTGTGCAGAGTCAACGCAATGAAAAAAGCCGCACTGCCTGAATGGCTAGTGCGGCTTTTCCTCAGCCCCACGCCCAGGCGCGAGGCGAACAAACAGGCTGCTTACTTCTTGAAGTTCGCGACGCCTTCGGTAATTTCCTTGTGCGCGGCGTCGATGCCGGCCCAGCCTTCCACCTTGACCCACTTGCCCTTCTCGAGCGACTTGTATTGCTCGAAGAAGTGCTTGATCTGGTCCATCAGGTATTGCGGCACGTCGTCGATCGACTTGATGTTGGCCGTCATCGGGCAGACCTTGTCGTGCGGCACGGCGATCAGCTTGGCGTCGACGCCCGACTCGTCGGTCATCTGCAGCATGCCGAGCGCGCGCGAGCGCACCACCGAACCCGCGAGCAGCGGGAACGGCGTGATCACGAGCACGTCGACGGGGTCGCCGTCGCCGGAAAGCGTTTGCGGAATGAAGCCGTAGTTCACCGGGTAGCGCATGCCCGTGCCGACAAAACGGTCGACGACGAGCAGGCCCAGATCCTTGTCGGCTTCGTACTTCACCGGGTCGCTTTGCGCGGGGATCTCGATGATCACGTTGAAGTCTTGCGGCAGATCCTTGCCGGCGGGGACGTTTGCGAAGCTCATGGGCACTCTCGGTTCAGAGGGAAAACCGGCGACTCCGCGCGCAAACTGGCTCGTGCGCGCCGTGCTGGCAAGGCGCGCCGGCGCGGAAACCGGACGTTAGAGGATGGCGTCATTATAGCCAATCGAGGGCGGCGGCCCCCTCAACGCCCCCGCGGCGCCCCCCGGCAAGGCCATGGACAAGGCGACGAGGAATACTATGAAGCGCGCTGCGAATAGCGCGATAATGGTCCGGCTGGCGCCGCCTGCGCTCCGACAGCTCAGCGACCGGGCCCAGCGACGTTTCCCGTTTTGCGTTTTCCTTTTCAGCGAGGCGCAGGCATGGACGAAGCGAAGCATTTCATCGACGGCGCGTGGCGCGCGCCGGCAGGCGGCGAAACGATCGCCGTGATCGATCCCTCCGACGGCGAGACGTTCGCGCGAATCGCGCGCGGCAATGCGGCCGACGTCGACACCGCCGTGAGCGCCGCCCGCCGCGCATTCGAAGGCGCATGGGGCGCCCTGAGCGCCGCCGAACGCGGCCGCGCGCTCGGCCGCCTCTCGGCGCTCGTCGCACAACATCAGGAGACGCTCGCGCAACTCGAATCGCGCGACACCGGCAAGCCGCTCAAGCAGGCGCGTGCCGACGCCGCCGCGCTCGCCCGCTATTTCGAGTTCTACGCGGGCGCCGCGGACAAGCTGCACGGCGAAACGCTGCCGTACCAGGCAGGCTACACGGTGCTGACCCTGCGCGAGCCGCACGGCGTAACGGGCCACATCGTCCCGTGGAACTACCCGATGCAGATCTTCGGCCGCAGCGTGGGTGCCGCGCTCGCGACCGGCAACGCGTGCGTCGTGAAGCCCGCCGAAGACGCTTGCCTCTCGGTCCTGCGCGTCGCCGCCCTCGCGCACGAGGCGGGCCTGCCGCCGGGCGCGCTCAACATCGTGACGGGCTACGGCCACGAAGCGGGCGCGGCGCTCGCGGCACATCCGGGCATCGACCACGTCTCGTTCACGGGCTCGCCGCAAACGGGCAAGCTCGTCGCGCAGATGGCGAACGAGAACCACGTGCCCGCCACGCTCGAACTGGGCGGCAAATCCCCGCAAATCGTTTTCGCCGACGCCGACTTCAATACGGCGCTGCCTTTTCTTGTCGGCGCGATCGTGCAAAACGCCGGGCAAACCTGCTCGGCAGGCAGCCGCGTGCTGATCGAGCGCGCGGCCTACGAGCCGCTGCTCGCGCGGCTCGCCTCGGCATTCGAAGCGCTGCGCGTGGGGCCCGCCTCGGCCGATCTTGAGTGCGGGCCGCTCATCAGCGAAAAGCAGCGCCGCCGCGTGCGCGCTTTCCTCGACGAAGCGGCGCACGAAGGCATCGCCACGGCGGCGCGCGGGCGCATCGTCGCCGAAGCGCCCGCGCAAGGCTTCTACGAAGCCCCCGCCCTGCTGCGCGACGTGCCGCCGCAAAGCCGGCTCGCCCAGGAAGAGGTCTTCGGCCCGGTCCTCGCCGCCATGCCGTTCGACGACGAAGCCCAGGCCATCGCGCTGGCCAACGGCACGCCCTACGGACTCGTGGCCGGCATCTGGACGCGCGACGGCGCGCGCCAGTTGCGCATCGCGCGCCGCGTGCGCGCGGGACAGGTGTTCGTCAACAACTACGGCGCGGGCGGCGGCGTGGAGTTGCCGTTCGGCGGCAGCGGGCAGTCGGGCCACGGCCGCGAAAAAGGCTTCGAGGCGCTCTACGGCTTCACGGTGCTCAAGACCATTGCCATCCGCCACGGCTGAACCCAAGCAGAACAGCGCTGCAAATCGATATCCATCGACAACAACACGGAGACACCATGCGACTCAAAGGCAAGACGGCCGTCGTCACGGGCGCCGGCTCGGGCTTCGGCGAAGGCATCGCGAAGACCTATGCGCGCGAAGGCGCGAACGTCGTCGTCAACGACCTGAATGCCGACGCGGCGCAGCGGGTGGCGAGCGAGATCGCCATCGCGGGCGGCAAGGCGATCGCCGTGGCGGGCGACGTGACGCGCGAAGCCGACTGGCGCGCCCTGCACGACGCGGCGCTGGAGGACTTCGGCAGCGTGCAGGTGGTCGTCAACAACGCCGGCACGACCCATCGCAACAAGCCCGTGCTCGAAGTGACCGAAGCCGAATTCGACCGTGTCTATGCCGTCAACGTGAAGGGGCTCTACTGGAGCGTACGCGCCTTCGTGCCGCACTTTCGCGCGCATGGCGCAGGCGTGTTCGTCAATATCGCGTCGACGGCCGGCGTGCGGCCGCGCCCCGGGCTCGTCTGGTACAACGGCAGCAAGGGCGCGATGATCGTCGCGAGCAAGGCGCTCGCAGCCGAGCTCGGCCCGGACGGAATCCGCGTGAACTGCGTGAATCCCGTGATCGGCAATACGGGCCTCACCGCCGAGTTCATGGGCGTCGCGGACACGCCGGAGAACCGCCAGCGCTTCATCACCAGCATTCCGCTCGGACGCTTCTCGACACCGCAGGACGTGGCGAACGCCTGCCTCTACCTCGCCTCCGACGAAGCCGCGTTCATCACCGGCACCTGTATCGAAGTGGACGGCGGCCGCTGCGTCTAGGCGAGGAGCGATCATGACCACTCCAGCGAATCACCTGCCGCAGGCGGGCGCCAGCGTGCCGCCCTCCGCTTTCGAGGAGGCCACCTACCGCAAGGTCGCGTGGCGCCTCATCCCGCTCCTGATGCTCTGCTACGTGGTCGCGTATCTGGACCGCGTGAACGTCGGCTTCGCCAAGCTGCAAATGAGCTCGGCGCTGAACCTCTCCGATGCAGTCTACGGCTTCGGCGCGGGCATCTTCTTCATCGGCTATTTTTTGTTCGAAGTGCCAAGCAACGTAATCTTGCATCGCGTGGGCGCGCGCGTCTGGATCGCGCGGATCATGATCACGTGGGGCATCGTCTCGATCCTGACCATGTTCATCACCACGCCGGCGATGTTCTACGTGATGCGCTTTCTGCTGGGCCTGTGCGAGGCGGGTTTCTTCCCGGGCATCATCCTGTACCTCACCTACTGGTATCCGGCGCAGCGGCGCGGCCGCATGACGACGTGGTTCATGACGGCCATCGCGATCTCGGGCGTGGTGGGCGGCCCGGTCTCAGGGTGGATACTCCGCTCCTTCGACGGACTGAACGGCTGGCAGGGCTGGCAATGGCTGTTCCTCCTCGAAGGAATACCGTCGATCCTCGTGGGCGTGCTGGTGTTTTTCGTGCTCGACGACCGCATCGGCAACGCAGCGTGGCTCACCGACGAAGAGCGCGCCCTGCTCGAACGCAATATCGCGGCCGAGGAGGCCACCAAGGAAGACCTGCCCCTCTCGACCGTGCTCACGAATCCGCGCGTGCTCGTGATGAGCCTCACCTACTTCTCGTTCGTGATGGGCCTCTACGGCGTGAGCTTCTGGCTGCCCACCCTCATCAAGGCGACGGGCGTCAAGGACGCGTTTGCCATCGGCCTCCTTTCCGCCATTCCGTTCGCGGCGGCCGTGGTCGGCATGGTGCTGGTGGCAAGGAGTGCCGACCGCACACGCGAGCGCCGCTGGCACATCGCGATTCCGGCGGCCGCGGGCGCGCTCGGCCTCGTGCTTTCGGTGACGTGGGCGCACGACACCACGCTCGCCATGGCCGCGCTCACGCTCGCGACGATCGGCATCCTCACCACGCTGCCGCTGTTCTGGAGCCTGCCCACGGCGTGGCTCGCGGGCACCGGCGCGGCGGCGGGCATCGCGCTCATCAACTCGATCGGCAATCTCGCGGGCTTCCTGAGCCCGTATGCCGTGGGCTGGCTGAAACAGGCCACCGCCGCCAACGACTCGGGCATGGTTATGCTCGCCGCCTTCATGATCCTCGGCGGCCTGCTCGCGCTCGCCGCGCCGGCGAAACTCGTGAACCGCTGATAGGCGGATTCCCCGCATGGTGCGCTTTCCGCCCGCCAAACAGAAATGGCCGCTATTGGCGGCCATTTCTGCTACGTGAATCCCGCAAGAAGCGCGCTTAGACGATATTCATCGACAGCGCACTCTCGCGATAGTGGCTCGCGGCCTTGCCGCTATCCCCAAGCTGCTCGTGCAAACGCGCGAGTGCGCGATGCGAGCGGATCTTGAGCGGCTCGTTGTCGGTGGCGTCGGCCGACTTGAGCGCCGCTTCGAGGAACGACTGCGCCTTGCCCCAAAGCTGCTGCTTCAGGCACAGGCGGCCGAGCGCGAACAGCAGGTCGCCGTCTTCGGGACGATCCTTGCGCCAGCCCTCCGCCTTCTGGATCAGCGGCAGCGCATCGGCGCCCGACGTGTCCGGATAACGGCGCAAGAGGCGCGCGTCCCAGTTCTGCGCGAGCGCCTCCTCGACGATCTTGCGCGCATCGTTCTGGCGATCCAGCGCGATCAGCAGTTCGGCCGCGCAGTCGGCAAGACGCGGCGAATGACGCTCGACGGGCGAGAGCGACTGCCACAGCTCGAGCAGCGCGTCGGCGTTGTGACGGCGATCGCGCAGCAGGTTCTCCGCCGCAAGCTGCCGCAGCCGCACGGCCACGGCCGGATGCAGCGCCTCGCGCTTTTCCAGCGTCTTCACGAGCTTGAGCACTTCGCTCCAGTTCTTCAACTGCTGCTGCGCGCGCAGCGCGATCTGCTGCGCGTGGATGCGGCGGCCGCCCTGCGAGCGCATTTCGGTCAACGCGGCGAGCGCGCCGTCGGCGTCGCGGCCGTCGGCGCGCATGTCGGCCGTCGCCATGAGGCGCGCTTCCTGCAGGTCGGCATCGTCGACCTGCGCGAGCCATTCGTCGCGGCGCGCGTATTCATGCAGCCGATGCGCGGCGAGCGCGGCAATAAGGCCGGCGGCGCCCTTGTTCTTCTCCTCGGAAAGCGAGTCGCGCGCGGCCTTCTCGGCGCGCGAGAAGCGGCCCGCATAGAGATTGCCGACGGCGTCGCGCAGCGCCGAATTCGCCTTCTCCGTGCGCATGCGCGCGCGATAGGCGGCAACGCGCCGCGGCATCGTCACGATGTTGCGCGCGAAGCGCAGGATCGCATAGAGCAGCAGGAAAGCCACGATCACGCCGACGATGAAGAGATTCAGCGAGACGTCCACGCGATACGGCGGATAGACGAACAGCACCTGCCCGGCGTCGAAGCGCCCCACCGTCGCGAGCGCGACGGCGATCACGAACAGGACGGCGAGCCAGAGGAGTCCACGGATGCCCATGCTTACCCCCGGCTCCGGTACTGCTCGACCGCCTGCAGGCTCGTGTCGATGTTCGGCACCGCCACCGCGGCCGAGCCCACGCTCACCGCCTTCACAAGATCGCGCACGGCCTGGGTCTCTTTCGACCCGCTGTCGAAGTAGCGCCCGAGCGCCGCGTCGGCGGCGGCGAGGTCGGACTTGAGCGTCGCCTCGTTGCGCGAGAGCAGCGAGAGGCGTGCCGAGAGCAGGCGCAGTTTCACGTTCTCGCGCACGAAGTAGCCCTGGTCGGGCGACACCAGCATGGCGTCGGCATTGTCGATGCGGCGCACCTGCACGAGACTCGCGATCTGCTGGCCGATGCCCGCGCCGAACGTCTGGAGCCACGCCTTCCAGCGCGGCTCGTTGTTGGCGGCGGCGGTCTGCGCGATATCGGCGGGCGCGGCGGCCTCCGGCTTCGTGTGCGCGACGATCGCCTCGCCCGCGAGCGGCAGCGTGTCGATCTGGGCGAGCGCCGTGTCGAGCTTGATCGCCAGCCCCGCGAGGTCGGTGGACGGCGCGGCCTTCAGCTTGTCGATGTCCTGCGCGATGGCCTTGCGCACCGCGAGCGCCTGCGGGCTGTCGGACGCGGCGAGGCGCGTGTCGGCGCTCTGCAGCGCGAAGAGCGCGAGCTGCGTGTTGCCGGTGAGCTGGAGCTGCTCGCTCGCGCTCGAGAGCATCTGGCCGACTTCGGCAAACGTCCAGTCGTCGCGGTTCTTCGCGAGGTCCGCATACTGCTGCGCGAGCGCCTGCTGCGAAGTCTGCGCGTCGGCGATCTTGCCTTCGAGCTGCGCGATCTGCTTGTCGAGCTGCTGCGCGCCCGCGATCGCCGCGTTGGCCTGCGCGCGCAGCGCGGCGGTCTGCTGATCGGCGGCCTGCTGGCGCTGCACGAGTTGCTGATCGACGCGGTCGAGCTTGCGGTTCAGCGCGTAGCCGCCCGCGCCCGCCCCGCCCGCCACCAGCACGAGGACGAGCCACAGCAGCGCGGAGCTGCCGCCGCGCCGCCCGCCGCTCGCCGCAACCGGTGCGGCGGACCAGACGGGCCGCGTGGGCGCGGATGACGCGCCCGCGGACGCGCTGTTCTGATGGGTCACGTTGCTGGAATCGTTCGAATCAGTCATGCGTGGTTGTGCCGGCGCCTGGGCCGGATTGTTCTGAACCGGTTGTACAACGGAAGAAGCGAGGCCTAGCAGCGTCTCGACGATGCGGTCGTCACCGGCGCCGGACACCGTAATCCTATCAAAACCCATTCCGCGGGCCGTGTCAGCGATGCGCGGATGCGGCGCGACGAGCGGCGCGTGGTACAGCTCGACGATCTCGCCCGCCGTGAGATGCTCGCGCGCGAGCTCGGCGAGGTTGCGCGCGCCCTCGGAACTCGTCACGAGCCAGGCATGCGGCACGCCCGCCAGCAGCGCGTGCACCTGCGCCCAGGCGGCGATGGACGGCTCGGGCACGACGCGCCGGTAGGCCGCGACAGCCTCCACCTCGGCGCCCGCTTCGCGCAGGCGCTCGGCCAGCCACTCGCGGCCGCCGTCGCCGCGCACGATCAGCACACGCCGGCCGGCGAGCGCGTCGGCGCCCAACTGCGCTTCGAGCGCCGCGTAGAGCGATTCGGAGTCGAAGCGCGCGGGCTCTTCGTCGCCGGTGCCCGTGGGGCTGATCACGCGATGCCCGGGCGCCGCGACGCCATGGCGCGCCAGCGCCGCGACGCTGGCCGGGCCGACCACGGCCACCGGCAAGGCATGCGGCCAGATCGACGAGATCGAGGCGTAGGCGGCGAACGCGCAATCGACGGCGTTCGGCGAGACGAACACGACGAGCGCGTAGCGGTCGAGGGCCGCGAGCGCCTCGCGCAGCGGGGCGTCGTCGCGGACCGGCTCGATCGAGATCAGCGGAAATTCGAGCGTGCGGAGGCCGCGTGCGACGAGTCGCGCCGCAAGCGCGGCGGACTGACCGGCCGGACGGGTAATGACGGCCGTGAACGACGCGAGTGGCGTGGACGGCGTGGGCGCGCCGCGATCGCTCGGGCTGCCCCATTCGTCGGGTTGGCGCGGGCGGCCGGCGCCGGGGTTCGCGGCGCCGGTCATTGCGGGTCTGCCGGGCCGGCGCCCGGCGGCGTGTTCGGGGCATCGGCCTGAGCCGCATCGGCGAGCGCGCGCACGATATCGAGCGCGCCCTGCGCGATCAGCGCATCGGCAACGTCGCGGCCCAGCGCGACGGCTTCGTCCACGCTCGCGGCCCGCGAGGCGCCCTCGGCGGCCAGCACGCGGCTCGCGTCGGGCGTGGCGATGGTGCCGCGCAACTGCAACGCGCCGTCGTGCCATTGCGCGTAGGCCGCGAGCGGCACCGAGCAACTGCCGCCCAGTGCGCGCGACACCATGCGCTCGGCCTCGACGGCCTTCGCAGTCGCCTCGTCGTGCAGCGGCGCGAGCCACGCGGCAATGTCGGCGCGATCGGCGCGGATCTCGATGCCGAGCGCCCCCTGGCCCGCCGCCGGCAGGCTGCTCTCGGGCTCGATGAGGGCGCGGATGCGCGCGCCGAGGCCAAGTCGCTTGAGGCCCGCCGCCGCGAGGATGATGGCCGCATAGTCGCCACGGTCGAGCTTGGCGAGACGCGTATCGAGGTTGCCGCGTAGCGGCTTCACGTCCAGATGCGGGTAATGCGCGCGGATCATCGCTTCGCGGCGCAGGCTTGACGTGCCCACCACGCTGCCGGGCGGCAGCTCGGCGAGGGAACCATGGTCGTTCGAAACGAACGCGTCGCGCGGATCCTCGCGCTCCATGACGGCCGTGAGCACGAAGCCTTCGGGCAGCTCCATCGGCACGTCCTTGAGCGAGTGCACGGCAAGATCGGCACGCCCTTCGGCCAGGGCCTGCTCGAGCTCCTTCACGAAGAGCCCCTTGCCGCCCACCTTCGAGAGCGTGCGGTCGAGAATTTGATCGCCGCGTGTCGTCATTCCAACGATTTTCACGTCGCAGGATGGATATAATTTGTGCAGCGCAGCTTGCACATGCTCGGCCTGCCACATCGCGAGGCGGCTCTCCCGCGAAGCGATCACCAGCGTGCGCGGTGTGGCCGACATGGGCGCGGATAAGATCTCGGAGTTCATGGCAAGGACATCGAATGACGGGATCGAAGAACAGAATCGGATAACAGGCAATGTTAGCACGCGCCCCTTTTCCGGCTGGCCCCATGGGGCTTTGCTGGCGTGGCGCCGGGTTATACCCACCCCCCGTTCCAGGTTGCACCCGCAGTAGCGAGCCCGGCGAGGCGCCGCGGCTCATGTATCAGGTAGTCTTTGGATCAACCGACTCATCCCCTGGCAAGCCTTAAGGAACCCATCGTGAAGTCTTCCGGATCGGCGCGAGCAGAGCGCCGCAACAACGCATCGCAGAACGCTTCTTCACCGGCCTCGAACACGACGGCCACGCAAACCGCCAGGCCGGCCAAAACCTCGAAAACCGCAAAGGCTGCGAAAGCGGCAACGGCCGGCACGGCGAGCACGACGAAGAAAGCGGTGAACGCGAAAGCGGCAGCGAAGACTCCGAAGACCCCGGCCCCGAAGACCGCCGGCGCCGGCGCGGCGAAGACTCCGGCGCGCAGCGCGCGCACGCGCGACGACAAGGACCAGCCGCTCTTCGACGACATCCGCTTCCTCGGCCGCCTGCTCGGCGGCGTGCTGCGCGAGCAGGAAGGCGACGCCGTGTTCGATGTCGTGGAAACGATCCGCCAGACCGCCGTGCGCTTTCGCCGCGAGGACGACAACGCGGCGGCGCTCGCGCTCGAAAAGCAGTTGCGCGCGCTCTCGCCCGAGCAGACCGTGAGCGTCGTGCGCGCGTTCAGTTATTTCTCGCATCTCGCGAACATCGCCGAAGACCGTCACCGCAACCGCCGCCACCGCATCCACGACCTCGCCGGCTCGGTGCCGCAGGCCGGCACCATCTCGCACTCGCTCGAACGCCTCGCGCAAGCCGGCGCGGCGGCAACGCCCGTGCTCCAGCAGTTCTTCAACGAGGCGCTGATCGTGCCGGTGCTCACGGCCCACCCCACCGAAGTGCAGCGCAAGAGCATTCTCGACGCGCAGCACGACATCGCGCGCCTGCTCGCCGAGCGCGACCAGCCGCTCACGCAGCGCGAGCGCGCGCAGAACGAAGCGCTGCTGGCCGCGCGCGTGACCTCGCTCTGGCAGACCCGCATGCTGCGCGACTCGCGCCTCACGGTCGCCGACGAAATCGAGAACGCGCTTTCGTACTACCACACGACCTTCCTCAGCGAGATCCCCGCGCTCTACGGCGAGATCGAAACGGTGCTCAAGGAGCACGGTCTCGCGGCGCGCCTGCCCGCGTTCCTGCAGATGGGCAGCTGGATCGGCGGCGACCGCGACGGCAACCCGAACGTCACCGCGGAAACGCTCGAAGCCGCGATCGAGCGCCAGGCCATCGTGATCTTCGAGCACTACCTCGAAGAAGTGCATAAGCTCGGCGCGGAGCTTTCGGTGTCGAACCTGCTCTCGGGCGGCAGCGAGGAGCTGAGGGCGCTGGCCGAGGCGTCGCCCGACACCTCGCCGCACCGCGTGGACGAGCCGTATCGCCGCGCGCTGATCGGCGTGTACACGCGCCTTGCCGCGAGCGCGCGCGTGCGTCTGGGCGAAGGCGTCGTCACCGTGCGCCGCGCGGGCCGCGCCGACCGCGGCGCGGCGCCGGTGCGTGCGCAGCCCTATGACGACGCCGCCGAATTCTCGCGCGACCTGCACGTCCTCATGGACTCGCTCGCCGAGCATCACGGCGCCTCGCTCGCCACGCCGCGCCTCGCGCCGCTCCTGCGCGCCGTGGAAGTGTTCGGCTTCCACCTCGCGAGCATCGACTTGCGCCAGAGCTCGGACATCCACGAGGCGGTGATCGCCGAACTGCTCGCGCGCGCGGGCGTCGAGGCCGATTACGCCGCGCTCTCCGAGGAAGACAAGCAGATCGTCCTGCTCGCCCAGCTCGCGGACCCGCGCATGCTGCGCACGCCGTATCTGGAGTACTCCGACCTCGTGAAGAGCGAGCTCGGCGTGCTGGAAATGGCGCGCGTGACGCGCGAAAAATTCGGCGCACGCTCGGTGCGCAACTACATCATCTCGCACACCGAAACGGTTTCCGACCTGCTCGAAGTGATGCTGCTGCAGAAGGAGACGGGACTCTTCAAGGGCCGCCTCGGCCACGCGGACGACCCGGCGAAGGCCGGCCTCATGGTGATCCCGCTCTTCGAGACGATCCCCGACCTGCGCAACGCGCCGAACATCATGCGCGACCTGCTCGCGCTGCCGGGCATCGACGGTATCGTCGAACACCAGGGCAACGAGCAGGAGATCATGCTCGGCTACTCGGACAGCAACAAGGACGGCGGCTTCCTCACCTCGAACTGGGAACTCTATCGCGCCGAGCTTGCGCTCGTGGCGCTGTGCCGCGAGCGCGGCATCACGCTGCGCCTCTTCCACGGCCGCGGCGGCACGGTGGGCCGCGGCGGCGGCCCGACCTACAACGCCATCCTCTCGCAGCCGCCCGGCACCGTGGAAGGACAGATCCGCCTCACCGAGCAGGGCGAGGTGATTGCGAGCAAGTTCGGCAACCCGGAGATCGGCCGGCGCAACCTGGAAACCGTGATCGCCGCGACGCTCGAAGCCACGCTCCTGCCGCAGGACCACGCGGGCAACTCGCCGCAGCAGTTGGCCGCCTACGAAGAGACGATGCAGGAGCTCTCGGACGCGGCGATGGCCGCGTACCGCTCGCTCGTCTACGAGACGCCGGGCTTCACCGACTACTTCTTCGCCTCGACGCCGATCACCGAGATCGCCGAGCTGAACATCGGCAGCCGCCCGGCCTCGCGCAAGCTGCAGGACCCGAAGAACCGCAAGATCGACGATCTGCGCGCGATTCCCTGGGGCTTCTCGTGGGGCCAGTGCCGCCTGCTGCTCACGGGCTGGTACGGCTTCGGCAGCGCGGTGGCCGCGTACCTCGACGAAGCGGGCAGCGAGGCCGAGCGCGCGCGGCGCCTCGCCCTCTTCAGGAAGATGTACAAGAGCTGGCCGTTCTTCTCGAACCTGCTCTCGAACATGGACATGACGCTCGCGAAGACCGACCTCGCAGTGGCCTCGCGCTACGCGCAGCTCGTCGCGGACAAGAAGCTGCGCAAGCACGTATTCGAGCGCATCGTGGCGGAATGGGAGCGCACGACGAAGGTGCTGGGCGAGATCACGGGCTCGGGCGAACGTCTCGCCGACAACCCGCTGCTCGCGCGTTCGATCAAGAACCGCTTCCCGTATCTCGATCCGCTCAATCACTTGCAGGTCGAGCTGATCAAGCGCTATCGCGCCGGCGACCCGAGCCCGCGCGTGCGGCGCGGTATTCATCTGACCATCAACGGGATTGCGGCGGGGTTGCGCAATACGGGTTGAGGCGGCGCGCTTCGCGCCATCTCGCTAAACACCAACGGCGTTGTGCTCTCAGGGGCACGACGCCGTTTTTTCATGGGGCTCAGCCGCGCCGCTTCGCCTCAATCATCAGCGCATCGAGCTTGAACGAGCCATCGCTCTGCACATCGAAATATTGCCGGACCTCGTCCGGCGCGCTCTCCCACATCGAACGGATGGCCGTGATTCGCCCGGCCGGCGTGCGCATGCGCGCCACCCACGAATCGAAGTCGATGCCGATGCGCCAGCGCTCGCTCACCTGCGCATCGAAGCCGGCGGCGTCGAGCATCGCGATCCATTCGTCGGCGCGATAGTCGCGGATATGCGAGGCATCGCGCAAAATTTCGATGGCCTGAATATGCGTGTCGTAAAGCGGATCGTCGATGCCCGCGATGTCGATGAACTTCAGGCGGCCGCCCGGCTTGAGCACGCGATGCACCTCGGCGAGCGCCTTCGGCACGTCGCGCCAATGGTGCGCGCTCATGCGGCTCACGGCCCAGTCGAACGAGCCGTCGGAAAACGGCAGCGTCTCGGCCGCGCCCTGCTGCGTGCGGATCGTGGTCAGGCCGCGCTCTTTCGCGGCGGCTTCGACCGTGGCGAGCATGGGCGGGGCAATGTCGTACGCCACCACCTCGCGCACATGCGGCGCCACTGCGAAGCTCGCATGCCCCGCGCCGCAGCCCATGTCCAGCACCGTCGCGTGGCCGCCGGTGGCCGCGAGCGTCGCAGCAAGGCTTTCCAGATCCGCCCCGCTCGCATGGACCTGGCTCGTGAGGTAGGCGGCGGCTGTCGAGCCGAAAGCGTCGGCCACCTGGTCGTGATGCTTCATCGAATGCTCCTTTTCCGGTTCGTCCTGCCGCTACAATAGAGCCCGTTTGGTACCAGTACAAGTTAAGCAGATATTCTGGTATCGCCAGCACCCGTCCCACGCCCATGAAGCCAGATACCCCCGCCGGCACGCCCGACTCCGGCGCCGCCCGCGTTCTCGACACCACGCCCGCGCAGGCGCTGGGCGATTTCATCCGCGCCCATCGCGAGCGGCTTTCCCCGCAGGCCGTGGGCCTGCCGCCCGGCCCGCGCCGCCGCACGCCCGGCTTGCGGCGCGAGGAAGTGGCCCAGCTCTGCGGCGTGAGCCCGACCTGGTACACGTGGATCGAGCAGGGGCGGCCCGTCTCGGCCTCGGCGGACGCGCTCGCGCGCATCGCCGTCGCGCTGCAGCTCTCGCGCGCCGAACGCGCCTATCTGTTCGAACTGGCCGCCCAGCGCGACCCTGCCGAGCCCGACGTGGCAGGCGCCGCCGACGCGCCCTCCACGCTGCTGCAAACGGTGCAGCTCGTGGATGCGCCCGCCTACGTGCTCGACCGCCAGTGGACGGCGCTCGCCTGGAACGCGCGCGCGACGGACCTGTTCACGGGCTGGCTGGACGGCGCGCACGACCGCAACCTGCTGCGCTTCACGTTCACGGAGCCGCTTGGGCGCGAGCTGATCGTCGACTGGGAAACGCGCGCGCGGCGCCTCGCCGCCGAGTTCCGCGCCGACTCGATCCGCCACCTGAACGACGCGCCGACCCGCGCGCTGATCGACTCGCTGATGGCGTCGAGCGACGCGTTCGCGCGCTTCTGGGCCTCGCAGGACGTGTTCGAGCGCGAGGGCGGCCGGCGCGAGTTCAATCACCCGCGGCACGGCCGCATCGCCTACGACCAGATCACGTTCAAACCCGCGCACCGCGAAGACTTGAAGCTGGTGGTGCTGGTGCGGCTCTGAGCAGCCCTGCGGCAGGGGCCGCGGTGTCCGTCGATGGTAAAATCGGGCTCTTTCGCGCCGCGCGCCGCCTTTACGCGAAGCGGCCACCGCGCGGGCAGCCTTCCCACCTCCTTCTCACGTCGTTTGCGCCCATCACCATGACGTCCCAACTGCACAAAAAAGGCGAAGCCTGGTCGGCTCGCTTCTCCGAACCCATGTCGGAGCTGGTCAAACGCTACACGTCGTCGGTCTTCTTCGACAAGCGCCTCGCGCTCGTGGACATCGAGGGCTCGCTCGCGCACGCGTCGATGCTGGCCGCGCAGAAGATCATCTCCGCCGACGACCTCGCCGCCATCCAGAAGGGCATGGCGCAGATCAAGGGCGAGATCGAGCGCGGCGAGTTCGAGTGGCTGCTCGATCTCGAAGACGTGCACCTGAACATCGAGGCGCGCCTGACCGCCCTGATCGGCGACGCCGGCAAGCGCCTGCACACGGGCCGCTCGCGCAACGACCAGGTCGCCACCGACATCCGCCTGTGGCTGCGCGGCGAAATCGACCGCATCGGCGGCCTGCTCGGCGACCTGCGCCGCGCGCTGCTCGACCTCGCGGACCAGCACGCCGGCACAATCATGCCGGGCTTCACCCACCTGCAGGTGGCGCAGCCCGTCACGTTCGGCCATCACCTGCTCGCCTACGTGGAAATGTTCACGCGCGACGCCGAGCGCATGGTGGACTGCCGCAAGCGCGTGAACCGCCTGCCGCTGGGCGCGGCAGCGCTCGCGGGCACGAGCTATCCGATCGACCGCCACGCCGTGGCGAAGACGCTCGGCTTCGACGGCATCTGCGCGAACTCGCTCGACGCCGTTTCCGACCGCGACTTCGCGATCGAATTCACGGCCGCCTCGGCGCTCGTCATGACGCACGTTTCGCGCTTCTCGGAAGAGCTCGTGCTGTGGATGAGCCCGCGCGTGGGCTTCATCGATCTGGCCGACCGCTTCTGCACGGGCTCGTCGATCATGCCGCAGAAGAAGAACCCGGACGTGCCCGAACTGGCGCGCGGCAAGACCGGCCGCGTGAACGGCCATCTGATGGGCCTCCTCACGCTGATGAAGGGCCAGCCGCTCGCCTATAACAAGGACAACCAGGAAGACAAGGAGCCGCTGTTCGACACGGTCGATACCGTCGCCGACACGCTGCGCATCTTCGCGGAGATGGTCGCGGGCATCACGGTCAAGGCCGAGGCGATGCGCGCGGCGGCGCTGCAAGGCTTCTCGACAGCCACCGACCTCGCCGACTACCTCGTGAAGAAGGGTCTGCCGTTCCGCGACGCGCACGAAGCCGTGGCGCACGCCGTGCGCATCTGCGTGGACCGCAACTGCGACCTCGCCGACCTCACGCTCGACGAAATGCGCCGGGATCTGCCGGCGGTCTCGCACCTGCTGGGCGAAGACGTGTTCGAGGTGCTGACGCTCGACGGCTCGGTTGCCTCGCGCAACCATCCAGGCGGCACCGCGCCCGAACAGGTGCGCGCAGCCATTGCGGCAGCACGCGCAGCGATCCAGTAACTCAAACCACGTTTCGGGGCGCGCCCGACCGCGCCCCGCCTCTCGTTCGCCGATGATCGTCCGCCCTCGCCTCAACTGGTTCTGGATGCTGCTCGCGTGGCGCGGCTCCGTACTGCCGCAACTGCTGCCGCGGCTCTTTATCGTGCTATGCCTGTCGATCATCGCCGTGGCGTCGCACGATCACATCCTCAAGGTCACCGTCAATCTGAGCACGGTGCCGTTCTCGCTGATCGGCATTGCGCTCGCGGTGTTCCTCGGCTTTCGCAACAACGCGAGCTACGACCGCTACTGGGAAGGACGTAAGCTCTGGGGGCAGTTGCTCAACGAAACGCGTTCGCTTACGCGCGAAGCGCTGACCCTGCCGAGCGGCAACGAAAGCGGCAACGGCGGCGCCGCGCGCGCACGCGAGCTTGTCGGCATCCTTTGTGCGCTGCCGCACGCGCTGCGCCACCAGTTGCGCCACACCGACCCGCAAGCCGACCTCGCGCAGCGGCTCTCGCCCGCGCTGCTCGAACGCGTGCTGGCCTCGCGCTTCAGGCCGATGACGCTGCTCCTCTGCGCTTCGGAGTGGGTGCGCAACGAGGCGCGCGAAGGCCGCCTCGACGGCTTCGCGGTGCTCGCGTTCGAGCACAATCTGAACGGGATTTCGGATGTGATAGGCGGCTGCGAACGCATCGCCTCGACGCCGCTGCCGTTCGCCTACACGGTGATGATCCACCGCACGGTCTACTTCTTCTGCGCGCTGCTGCCGTTCGGCCTCGTCGACAGCATCGGGGCGCTCACGCCGGTCTTCGCGGTGTTCGTCGCGTACACGTTCATGGCGCACGAGGCCATCGCCTCGCAAATCGAAGACCCGTTCGGCACCGAGGACAACGACCTCGCGCTCACGGCAATGTCCGTCTATATCGAGGCCGCGCTGCGCGACCTGCTCGGCGAGCCGACGACGCTGCCCACGCGCCTGCCCGAAGATTTCATCGTCGACTGACGCGCGCCGCGGCCGTCGTGGCGCGGCGCATGCCGCGTTCGGGCGTCAGCGGTTGCCCACCGTCTCCGAGAGCCGCTTGAGCGTGGCAAGACGCGCACCCAGCAGATCGAGCCGCGCGTGCTCGTCGACGAGCGGCAGGGTGGCGTCGCGGTACGCGCGCCATGCGGCCTGCGCGCGCGTAAGGACGGGCCGCGAATGCGCCGGCATGCGCGCATAGAGCTTGCGGTAATAGCGATTGAGGTCGTAGCTGACGTGCTCGCAGCTCGCATCCGCCGAACACACCCACGCGCCCGGCGCATCCTGCGGCCCGGCGGCCGCGGCCTGGCGCCGCAGCGAGAGCGCGCGGTCGCGCACGGGCTGCAGGCGCATGTCCGCGTCGTAGAGCTGATAGGACGAGCCGCTCGTGGTCGCGAACGCGGCCGCGAGCATCGTGTCCTCGGCGTCGCGCCACGCCGCCCAGCGCTGCTGGCTTAGTTGCCAGCCCTTTTGCTGCGCGGGCGGCACCTTCGCGATCAAGGCGTTGAGCGCGTTGTCGGCCGCGCTGCGCCAGGCGGTGCGCGCGTCGTCCATGCACTGCACCTGCCCGGCCGTCGACGACCGGTCCGCGCGCGCAAGACACGCGCGCATTCCCGCGTCGATCGGATCGGCCGCCGCCACTTCCGCATGCGCCGGCCCCGCCAGCAGCAGCCACGCCGCCAGCAGCGACGCGACGCCCGATTTCCGGCATGGCCAACGTGGCCAGGTGCGCATCGTGTTACCGCTCTTCATCGGACTCAGTCGCGCACGCAATCGACGAAGTACTCGATGCGCCCATTGATCATCTCGCCCACCAGACCGTGGATATCCGTATGGAAGCCCGGGAAACGCTCGTTGAATTCGCGCGCGAACTTCAGGTAGTTCACGATCGTCTTGTTGAAGCGCTCGCCCGGAATCAACAGCGGAATGCCCGGCGGGTACGGCGTGAGCAGGATCGACGTGACGCGGCCTTCGAGCTCGTCGATGGCCACGCGGTCCACCTCGCGGTGCGCGAGCTTCGCGAACGCGTCGGAAGGCTTCATGGCCGGCTCCATGTCCGAGAGGTACATCTCGGTCGTGAGGCGCGCGATGTCGTTGGCACGGTAGACGCTGTGGATCTGCTGGCACAGATCGCGCAGGCCCACGCGCTCGTACATCGGGTGCTGCGCCACGAACTCGGGCAGCACGCGCCAGAGCGGCTGGTTGTTGTCGTAGTCGTCCTTGAACTGCTGGAGTTCGGTGACCATCGAGTTCCAGCGGCCCTTCGTGATGCCGATGGTGAACATGATGAAGAACGAGTAGAGCCCCGTCTTCTCGACGATGATGCCGTGCTCGGCCAGGTACTTCGTCACGATGGCGGCCGGAATGCCGGCGTCGCCGAAGTCGCCGTCCACGTCCAGACCCGGCGTGACGATGGTCGCCTTGATCGGGTCGAGCATGTTGAAGCCTTCCGCCAGCGCGCCGAAGCCGTGCCAGTGGTCGTTCGGGCGCAGCATCCAGTCTTCGCGCGAGCCGATGCCTTCTTCCGCGAGCTCATCCGGGCCCCAGACCTGGAAGAACCAGTCGTCGCCGTATTCGGCGTCCACCTTGCGCATGGCGCGGCGGAAATCGAGCGCTTCCGCGATCGACTCTTCCACGAGCGCGGTGCCGCCCGGCGCCTCCATCATCGCGGCGGCCACGTCGCACGACGCGATGATCGCGTACTGCGGGCTCGTGGACGTGTGCATCAGATAGGCTTCATTGAAGCGATGGCGGTCGAACGTGCTGTTCTCCGAATCCTGCACGACGATCTGCGAAGCCTGCGAGATACCGGCGAGCAGCTTGTGCGTAGAGTGCGTGGCGAACACCAGCGCGCCCGTGCGCGGACGGCCCGCGCCGATCGCGTGCATGTCCTGGTAGAACTCGTGGAACTCGGCGTGCGGCAGCCACGCTTCGTCGAAGTGCAGCGTGTCGAGCAGGTCGCCCAGCAGATCCTTGATCATCTCGACGTTGTAGATCACGCCGTCGTAGGTGCTCTGCGTGATCGTGAGAATGCGCGGCTTCGCGTTCGGGTTCTTCGCGAGCGCTTCGCGTGCGAACGGGTTGGCCTCGATCTTCTTGCGGATGTTCTCCAGCTTGAACTCGTCGCGCGGAATCGGGCCGATGATGCCGAAGTTGTTGCGCGTCGGCGTGAGGAACACCGGAATCGCACCCGTCATCATGATCGAATGCAGGATCGACTTGTGACAGTTGCGGTCCACCAGCACGATGTCGCCCGGCGCCACGGTGGCGTGCCAGACGATCTTGTTCGAGGTCGACGTGCCGTTGGTCACGAAGAACACGTGGTCCGCGCTGAAGATGCGCGCCGCATTGCGCTCCGAGGCCGCGACCGGGCCCGTGTGATCCAGAAGCTGGCCGAGTTCTTCGACCGCATTGCAGACGTCGGCGCGCAGCATGTTCTCGCCGAAGAACTGGTGGAACATCTGGCCAAGCGGGTTCTTCAGGAACGCCACGCCGCCCGAGTGTCCCGGACAGTGCCACGAGTACGAGCCTTCGTCCGCGTACTTCACCAGTTCCTTGAAGAACGGCGGCGCGAGCGCGTCGAGGTACACCCGCGCTTCGCGAATGACGTGGCGCGCCACGAATTCCGGCGTGTCCTCGAACATGTGAATGAAGCCGTGCAGCTCGCGCAGGATGTCGTTGGGCAGATGGCGCGAGGTGCGCGTTTCGCCGTACAGGAAGATCGGGATGTCGGCGTTGCGCTTGCGCACCGCTTCCATGAACGCGCGCAGCGCGATGATCGCCGGTGCATGCTCGGGCGCCTCTTCGTCGCCGCCTTCGACATACGTGAGCAGTTCGTCGTCGTCGATCGAGAGAATGAAGCACGCGGCGCGGCTCGACTGCTGCGCGAACGACGTGAGGTCGCCGTAGCTCGTCAGCCCGAGGACTTCCGCCCCCTCCTTCTCGATGGCTTCGGCGAGCGCACGGATGCCGGAACCGGAGATGTTCTCGGAGCGAAAGTCTTCGTCGATGATGACGACGGGAAAGCGAAACTTCATGGGCGAATCTCCAAAAGAAACGACCGCTGCATGTGTTGCGCAGCGGTCCCCGCATATCGTTTGGGCGGTGAGCCTCGGTGAGTCTTATGGGCCCGCGCCGCCGGGAAGCCGGATCAGGTCTTCGGCAGCGTGACGCCGTGCTGCCCCTGGTACTTGCCGCCGCGGTCCGCGTAAGACACTTCGCAGACCTCGTCGCTTTCGAAGAAGAGCACCTGCGCGACGCCCTCGTTCGCGTAGATTTTCGCAGGCAAAGGTGTCGTATTTGAGAATTCGAGCGTCACGTAGCCCTCCCATTCCGGCTCGAACGGCGTGACGTTCACGATGATCCCGCAACGCGCATAAGTGGACTTGCCGAGGCACACGGTCAGCACGTTGCGCGGAATGCGGAAATACTCCACCGTGCGGGCGAGCGCGAACGAGTTCGGCGGGATGATGCAGACGTCGCCCTTGAAGTCCACGAACGACTTTTCGTCGAAGTTTTTCGGGTCGACGATGGTCGAGTTGATGTTCGTGAAGATCTTGAATTCGTCGGCGCACCGGATGTCGTAGCCGTAGCTCGAAGTGCCGTAGCTCACGATCTTGCGCCCGTCCTCCGACGTGCGGACCTGATCGCGCACGAACGGCTCGATCATCTTGTGCTCTTCGGCCATGCGCCGGATCCACTTGTCGGATTTGATTGCCATATAAGTCGCTGCGTGCCAGGTGTATGACGAAAAGGCGGGAAATACGCCCGGGCGCAGGCCGTGCCCGCGGGTGCCGAGTGCCGCCACGTACGAAAGGCGCTTATTTTACGCGATGTGGATCGACGTGCTGGAAAGCGCGTGCGAGACGCCTGGGGGACATCCGCGAGACGTATGTCGGGCGATGTGACGGGTGCAACCGGCAGGGTACGGCGCCGCGCATCATGAAAGCGATATGCAAGAAATTCGCAGAAACGCACGGGAAAACGCGTGCGCGCTTCGTCACTGGGAGTGGATCACGCCGCACGCGAGCGCCGGGCCGGTGCCGCGCTGCAGGTAGGCATAGGGGTCGATGGCGTCGCGGTGGAGCAGCACGGCGCGCTGGACCACCGATCGCACGCCGTCGAGCGACACGTCAGGCGCGACGATGAAGCCGGTGGCGACGCCGTTCGAATCGGCGTGGATGTTGCCGAGATCGCCTTCCACGCGTGCGCCGGCCTTGAGCCGGTCGGCGGCGGGCGCGAAGACGACGCCGGCGCTCGAGGCATCGGTGGCGTTGCAGTCGCCGCGCTCGTGAACCTGCAATGCATGATCGCTATCGGGTGGCAGACCCATGAGGTTGTAGGACACCTGGACGCCGTCCGCACGCTCGACGAACGACACGGAGCCGCGCACCTGATTGCCCATCGTGGGCAGCAACTGCGCAACCGCGCGCTTGTCCTGCTGCCCCATGAAACCCGTGCAGCCGCCGAGCAGCATGCACCCGGCAACTGCCAGTACGACGTAGCCATACGCTGCTTGCGTCTCGTTTCCTTTACCCATGCGATCCTCTAGGGCCGCGTGCTGCCCCTGCAGCCATCGAACCGGACCCGACCAAGCCCACATCATACCGCGCACCCATGCGTCTGCGCGCGTGCGGGGCCGCACCATGCGGACCGCGCCGCAGGGGCCCGGTCCCGGGCAAATTCATGCCGGCCGTTCAGGTGTTTTGCACGACGATGCTGGGAAACTTCGAGGTCATGTCGCGCGCACGTTCGGCGATCTGGATCGCAACGCGCCGGGCAATCGCACGGTACGCCTGTGCCACCTGGCCCGAGGGATCGGCGACCACGGTGGGGCGGCCCGAATCGGCCTGCTCGCGGATCGCGATGTCGAGCGGCAGGCTGCCGAGCACTTCCACGCCGTACTCCTGCGCCATGCGCTCGCCGCCGCCCGCGCCGAAAATGTGCTCGGCATGGCCGCAGTGCGAGCAGACGTGCACGGCCATGTTCTCGACGATGCCGAGGATCGGAATGCCCACCTTCTCGAACATCTTGAGGCCCTTCTTCGCGTCGATGAGCGCGATGTCCTGCGGCGTCGTGACGATCACGGCGCCCGTCACCGGCACGCGCTGCGCGAGCGTGAGCTGAATGTCGCCGGTGCCGGGCGGCATGTCGACCACGAGATAGTCGAGCTCGCGCCAGTTCGTCTGCCGCAGCAACTGCTCGAGCGCAGACGTGGCCATCGGGCCGCGCCAGACCATCGGATTGTCCTGCTCGACGAGAAAGCCGATCGAATTTGCCTGCAGGCCGTGGCCTTCGAGCGGATTCATCGACTGGCCGTCGGGCGACTCGGGCCGGCCCTGGATGCCGAGCATCATCGGCAGCGAGGGGCCGTAGATATCCGCGTCGAGCACGCCCACCGCGGCGCCTTCGGCGGCGAGCGCGAGCGCGAGGTTCACGGCCGTCGTGCTCTTGCCGACGCCGCCCTTGCCCGAAGCGACGGCGACGATGTTCTTCACGTTCGGCAGCAGCTTCACGCCGCGCTGGACGGTATGGGAAACGATCTCGCTCTTCACCGCGACACGGCCGGTACGCACGCCCGGCACCGCGGCGAGCGCCGCTTCGACCTGGGCGCGGACCGCGTCGAACTGGCTCTTCGCCGGATAGCCGAGCACGATCTCGACGCTCACCGCATCGCCCTCGACCGCCACGTTGCGCACGCCCTTGCCTGTCGCATACGGCCGGCCCGTATTCGGATCCGTGAGGGCCGCGAGCGCGGCGTCGACCAAAGCCCGATCTATGCTCATTGATACTCCGTGGGGAAACACCGGCGCCGGGCGCGAATCCGCTGATCGCTCTGGCGCCGGAAAAAGAAAGAAATTGTTAAGCTGGATTGCGAATTTCACGGCGGCGAGGCACGCTTCGCGGCAACAGGTATTGTTAGCGTTCGTGGGTCTCGCCCATTCAGCGGACCAAGCTCGCGATACCCGCCTTCAAGCCGTCATTGTAGTAGCTGACGCCATGGGCCGCCCGAAGACCCTGACCGCTGTCGGGGGCTGCGAGCGGCCCGCGGCAGCCATCCTGTTCCATTCCAACGAGGAAAGAAAATGAACACAAGAATCATGACCCGCCTGTCCGTCTTCGCCATTGCCGGCGCGCTCGTCGCCGGCTGCGCCACGCAGCAGGGCACCAACACGGCCGTCGGCACCGGTGTGGGCGCGGGCACGGGCGCGGCGATCGGCGCGATCTTCGGCGGCGGCAAGGGTGCGGCGATCGGCGCCGGCGCGGGCGCGCTGGTGGGCGGCGTGGTGGGCTACAACTGGACCAACATCCACAACAAGCTTTCGGGCGCGACCAAGGGCACGGGCACGCAGATCACCGAGCAGCCGGACGGCTCGCTCAAGCTCAACATTCCGAGCAACGTGACCTTCGACACGAACAGCTACGCGATCAAGCCGTCGTTCGCGCCGGTGCTCGACCAGGTCGCGCAGACGCTGCAGCAGAATCCGGAAGTGGTGGCCCAGGTGGTGGGTCACACGGACAACACGGGCCAGCCCGCGTATAACCAGACCCTCTCGGTCAACCGCGCGCAGAGCGTGGTCAACTACCTGGCGTCGCGCGGCATCCAGATGCAGCGCCTCTCGGCGGAAGGCCGCGGCGACACCCAGCCGATCGCGGACAACAGCACGGAAGCCGGCCGCGCCGCGAACCGCCGCGTGGAAATCTTCCTGCGCGCGACGGCGCAACATCAGGGCCAGTAAGGGGAAACGGGGGACCGGCGGGGCAGGCCGAAGCTTGCGGGGCGGCCGCGGGCGCACCTTTCAGGGCACCCATTAAAGTTTCGAAAATTTTTTCGAACTCTGCCCGAACCCCGCTGTCTCTCTTTACGGTACGCGACTGGCGTTGCCGCCGCGTCACCATTCTCCTCTTGTCGTTGTTGCTCCGGGGCCATTCTGCCCCGGTTTTTTTTGTCTGCGGATTGTGCGTCGCAACATAAACAAGCCGGGCCAGCGCGCCGCGCGCAGCCGGGGGCGTGATCGCTGCCCGGTCTGCAGCCCGCAGGCTGCACCGCCTCTGCGTGCCGCTTCCCGCCCCGACCGCGTACGCGGCCCGCCCTGCTAAAATCGCGGTTTCCCCCTCCCGCAACACCGGAACCTCCCCAATATGTCAGCACCCGCCACCGACCTCAGTGCCGCCGGCGCGCCTGCCACACCCAGCGGCCGCCGCCAGATTCTCGTCACGTCTGCCCTGCCCTATGCCAACGGGCAAATCCACATCGGCCATCTGGTCGAGTACATCCAGACGGACATCTGGGTTCGCACGCTGCGAATGCACGGCCACGAGATCTATTACGTCGGTGCCGACGACACGCACGGCACGCCGGTCATGCTGCGCGCCGAGGCGGAAGGCCTCACGCCGCAGCAGTTGATCGCGCGCGTCTGGCAGGAGCACAAGCGCGATTTCGACAGCTTCGGCGTCTCGTTCGACAACTACTACTCGACGGACTCCGAAGAGAACCGTGTGCTCTCCGAGTCGGTCTATCTCGCGCTCAAGGAAGCGGGCTTCATCGAAACGCGCGACATCGAGCAGGCCTACGACCCGGTCAAGAACATGTTCCTGCCGGACCGTTTCATCAAGGGCGAATGCCCGAAGTGCGGCGCGAAGGACCAGTACGGCGACAGTTGCGAAGTGTGCGGCTCGACCTATGCGCCGACCGACCTGAAGAATCCGTACTCGGTCGTCTCGGGCGCGACGCCCGTGCGCAAGACCTCGACGCACTACTTCTTCCGCCTCTCGGATCCGCGCTGCGAAGACTTCCTGCGCGGCTGGGTGAGCGGCCTCGCGCAGCCGGAAGCCACGAACAAGATGCGCGAATGGCTGGGCGAAGCGGGCGAGTCAAAGCTCGCGGACTGGGACATCTCGCGCGACGCGCCGTACTTCGGCTTCGAAATTCCAGGCGCGCCCGGCAAGTACTTCTACGTGTGGCTCGACGCGCCAGTAGGCTATTACGCGAGCTTCAAGAACCTTTGCGAGAAGCGCGGCATCGACTTCGGCGCGTGGGTGGCGCCCGGTTCGAAGACCGAGCAGTACCACTTCATCGGCAAGGACATCCTGTACTTCCACACGCTGTTCTGGCCGGCCATGCTGCAGTTCTCGGGCCATCGCACGCCGACCAACGTGTTCGCGCACGGCTTCCTGACCGTGGACGGCGCGAAGATGTCGAAGTCGCGCGGCACCTTCATCACGGCGGAGAGCTATATCACCACGGGCCTGAACCCCGAGTGGCTGCGCTACTACTTCGCCGCGAAGCTCAACAGCACGATGGAAGACCTCGACCTGAACCTCGAGGACTTCCAGGCGCGCGTGAACAGCGACCTCGTCGGCAAGTACATCAACATCGCCAGCCGCGCGGCGGGTTTCCTCATCAAGCGTTTCGACGGCCGCGTGCAGGACAGCGCGATGCAGCATCCGCTCCTCGTGCAGCTGCGCGAAGCGATCCCGCAGATCGCCGCGAACTACGAGGCGCGCGAATACGGCCGTGCGCTGCGCCACACGATGGAACTGGCCGACGCCGTGAACGGCTATGTCGATACGGCCAAGCCGTGGGAGCAGGCCAAGGACCCGGCCAACGCCGTGGCGCTGCATGAAACCTGCAGCGTGAGCCTCGAAGCGTTCCGCCTGCTGTCGCTCGCGCTCAAGCCCGTGCTGCCGACGCTCGCCGAAAACGTGGAAAGCTTCCTCTCGATCGCGCCGCTCACGTGGGCCGATGCGACGAAGGCGCTCACGTCGGCTCAGCCGATCAACGCGTACCAGCACCTGATGACGCGCGTCGATCCGAAGCAGATCGAAGCGCTGCTCGCGGCCAACCGCGATTCGCTGCAGGCCGCCGGAGCCCCTGCCGCTTCGGCCGATGCCGGCAAGAAGGCCAAGGAAGCGAAGAAGGCATCCACGGAAAGCGAAACGCCGGACGTCATCTCGATCGACGACTTCGCGAAGATCGACCTGCGCGTGGCGCTGATCGTCGACTGCAACGTCGTGGAGGGCTCGGACAAGCTGCTGCAGCTCACGCTCGACGTGGGCGAAGGCAAGACGCGCAACGTGTTCTCGGGTATCCGCTCGGCGTACCGGCCGGAAGACCTCAAGGGCAAGCTCACGGTGATGGTCGCGAACCTCGCGCCGCGCAAGATGAAGTTCGGGCTTTCGGAAGGCATGGTGCTCGCGGCCTCGTCCGCCGACGAGAAGGCCGAGCCGGGGCTTTACATCCTCGAACCGCATAGCGGCGCGAAGCCCGGCATGCGCGTGCGATAAAGGTCTCGCGGTTCCGCGCAACAGCAGATCGAACGCCCCAGGCACCTTTGCCCGGGGCGTTTTGCTTTGCGCCGCGCCGGCCTGACACTTGACCTACCACTTGACCCGGTCGAAGCGCCGCGTATAGAGCACGTCGGCGCCATAGAAGGTCCCGCCATACGCGGCCACCGACCAGTAGCGCGAGAAGTTGACGGTCGCCTTGATCGCGTTCGAGGCCGACTGCAGCCCCTGCTCGTAGCCGATCACGAGCCATGTGTTGAGGGCTTTGGCGATCTTTACCACTTCGGGGTCGGTAAGGCCCACGTCGCTGCGCCCGATCGTGAATTCGTCGAGCCCCACCGACTCCGCAATCCGCTTGCCGCTCGCGCTGCCCAGCAGCGCGAGCGCCGTCGTCATCGAATTCTGCTGGCCGAGGTCGTTGCCCTGGTCGGTGCCGTGGCCGAACAGCAGCCAGGACAGCTTCTCGTTGTCGGGCACGTTGGGCTCGGAGACGAGCTTCGCCACCGGCGCCTCCACCGTGCCCGTGACCTGCACGCCCGCCTCGACCTCCTGGTTGCGGCGCATCGCGAGAATGTTGATGCCGGGATTCGCCACCGGCCCGTTGAACGTGAAGAAGCCGTTCTCGATGTTGAGCTTGGTCCCGAAGGCCGTGTAGCTGGACCCTTCCGTCACGCGCACGTTGCCCACGGCGCGCAGCGGCACGGCCGGCGCGCTCACCACCGTGATCGCACCGGCGAGCCCGAGGTCCGCGCCCTGCCCCTTGAAACGGAAGTTGCGGCCCAGATCGATCTCGATGTTCGCGCGCGGCGAGAAGCGCGGCGCCGGCTTGCTCGCCGCCTGCTGGGCCTGCTCCTCGGGCGGGGGCGTGCCGCCGCGCGTCGTGCCGTCCGGACGCACGATCACGACGTCGTCGCCAAGTTCGGGCGCCGCCGACTCGGGCATGTCGAAGAGTGCGTGATCGACCGTGAACTTGCCGTTGATCTGCATCGCGCCCAGGTGCCCGCCGTTCGCGATGTCCGCGCTGCCCGACAGCGAAAGCTGCCGGTCCGGCGAGGCGAATAGTTCGAGCTTGTCGGCGACGATGCTGGCCTTGAGATCGGGCTCCGCATTGTCGAGCCCCACTCGGCCCGTCGCGCGCAGCGTGCCGCTCGCGCCGTGGAACTCCACCTGCTGGAAGTCCACGAGGTTTTGCGACAGCATCACGCGGACCACGCCGTCCTTGAGCTGAATGCCCTGATCGACGAGCGTGGCGGAAAGCTCGTCGCCGGTCAGCGAGCCCGACACGTTCGGCCGCGCGACCGTCCCCGCCAGCGCGAGCTGCAAGGCGAGGCGGCCGTCGAGCACGTAGTTCGGGCCGAAGAGTCCGCCCGTCGTCTTCAGCGACGGCACGTTCGCCTTGATCGTGCCGCTCAGCACGGACTCGTCGTCGAGCGTGAGAACGCCGTCGCGCGGCGCGAGCGTGGCGTGCGCATCGACGTCGAGCGCGCCGATGCGGCTTGCCTGGGCATGCGCCGTCAGGTCGAGCCGGCTGCCGCCGGAAAACCCGGCACGCGCATCGAGGTCGCCGACGCCGAGCGAGGCGACGCCGCGCCCGATCTCCACCGTGACGTCGCCCGAACGGCGCTTGATCTGAACGTAGCCTGTCGCCGTCGGGCCGACCGAGAAGTCCCAGTCGCCGTCGAAGATCAGGTCGGTCTTGAGGTTGGACGCCGTGCCGGTGATCTTCTGCTGGATCTGCAGCACGCGCGCGAGCGAGACACCCGTGAGCGAGCCCGCCGAGCGGATGCGGCCGTGGTCGAGATCGAACGACTTGAGGTCGAGCAGCGCGCCTTCCATCGCAAGACGCGTCGAGCCGAGCGTCACCTTGCCCGCCCCCGCGCTGATCGTGAGCGGCCTTTCGAGATTGAGGTCGGGCAAGCCGCGGTTCTGCAACTGCGTGACGGTGCCGTCCCAGCGCGTGCCGTCGCGCGTATCGGAGAGCTTGCCGTTGGCCGCCATTTGCACGTCGAGCGGCTGGCCCTGCAGCTTGCCCTTCGCGCTCGCCGTGAGCGTGTGCTGCGCGCGCGTGCCGGCAAGATGGGCCGAAAGCGTGGCGATTTCGACACCCGCGGCGGCGATATCGCTCGCGTCGGTGCTGAATGCGAGCGCGCCGTTCGCGCCGTCGCGCACGTCGGCATGGCCCTGCGCATGGCCGACCCGGTTCTCGCCGAACGCGACGCCGTCGGCCTTGTAGTCGAGCGCGACATTGGGATGCGCAAAGGTGCCCGTGAGGTCGCCGCTTGCCGCGACCTGTCCCGCCACGCCGAAGCCAAGGCGATCGAGCTGCGGCGCGTCCACCGTGAAGCGCAGGCGGTCGCCGGCCGCGCCGAAGCTGCCCTGCAGCGCCACATCGTTGCCCGCCACCGAAAGCGTCGCGCGGCTCGGCAGGATGCGCGAGCCCGCCAGTTGGACGACGCCCTCGCCCGTGAGCGGCAGGTCGTCGTAGACGCTTTGGCCCAGCTTGAACTCGGCCTTCGTCGTGAACGCGGGCGCGAGCGCGCCGCTCGCGTTGAGCGTGCCGTTCACGCGCGCCTCGATGCGGCGCGCGGGCGGCGCCTTGCTCTTGCCGCGCGGCGCACCCGCCTCGGCCTTCGCCGGGGCATGGGAGGACGGGGCCTGCGAGGTGAGCGAGAGCGGATCGAAGTTGGAGAGCGCGGCCTTGAGCGCATAGCTCGAATGCGCGTCGTGCTTGATTTCGCCCGAGAGGTCGAGATGCCCCGCGCCCGAACTCACGCGCACGTCGCTCAACGACAGGTGCGCCGGGTCGAACGTCACCTTGCCTTGGGCACGCAACGCGGCTTTCGGGTCGGCGAGGTCGAGCGTGACGCTTTGCACGTCGTCGGCGAGGCGCACCGTGATCGGGCCGACGAGCCGCGTCGGCCGCACGCTCGCTTCGATCGCATTCAGGTCGAGGGCGGCCACCTTGAGGTCGAAATGCCCGTTGCGCCCGCTGAGCGTGCCGCCGCCCGTCACCGTCGCGTCTTTCACGAGCCGCACGGCGAGGTTCGAGAGGCGCTGCGTGCGGGCGTCGAGGACGACGTCGGTATGGGCATCCACGAGCGGCAGCAGATGCGCGTCGATCGAACCCGGCTTCGCGTTGACGATCGATACGCTGCCCGCGACGGTGAAACCCGCGGCGCCGGACTTCGCTTGCGGATGGGCCTCGGAAGCACCCGAAGCGACCGGGGCAATCACCCCGGCAGCGACGGCGCCCGCGACCGGCTGCAGGTCGGCGCGCAGCGCGAGATCGGCGAACGGCGCGCCGGGTGCGAATGCCTGCGGGTTCACATGGTCGAACGCGAGCGTCGCGCGCTTGAGCGGCACGGGGGCGAACGGCATCGCCTCGACGTGCGCGCGCCCGGCGAGCTTCATGCCGCTCGCATCGAGGTCGGCGGCGAGCAACTCGAGCGAGCCGCCCACGCGGCCGCTCACCTGCACCGCCTCGTCGTTCACCTTGCCCGAATAGCCGAAGTCGCCCGAGAGCGCGAACGGCCGTACGCCGTCGAGCCTGGCCTCGGCGCTCACCGCGCCGTAGGGCGTGTCGAGCTGCTCGACGGCGGCCTCGTGATGACGCCCGTCGCTGCGCGCATGGAACACGAAATGCGAAAACTCCGTGGTCGTCGCGCCTTCGTGCAGGGTGAGCTTCGCCACGCGCAGGTCGTCGATCTCCAGCGCGAGCGGCAACCGCAGGTCCTTCGGCAGCGTCATCGGCGAAGCAGGCTCCGTGGAAGGCACGATGCGCAGATCCACGTCGCCGATGTGCAGATAGCTCAGGACGAAGTGCCATGGCTTGCCGGAAAGGGTCCACTGGCCGCCGGCCCGGTCGACGGAGAGCGTCGTGCCGTCGGCGCCGTGCCAGCTCACGTCGCGCAGGCGCAAGCCCGTCGCGATCGTGCCGCCTTCGAGCGTTCCCCCTAGCTGGCCGCCCAGCAGCTTCACGGCCGCGCGCCAGACATAAGCCGTGCCGCGCTCGGTCGTCGCCGCGCCGTAGAGCAATCCCGCCGCCAGCGAAACGATCAGCACCGGCACCACGATCGCCCACGCCAAGGCCCTCCACAGGTGGCGTTTACGTCGCGGCGGCGGCGCGGGCGGCTCGGCGCCGCCGCCGGCCGCGCCGCTTGCGCCGGAGGGATCGCCCGGTTCCCTGGGGCCGCCTGGCGGCGGTCCTTCGGGTGGCCCTTCAGGCGGCACCCCGCCGCCCACGGCGAGCGCGTGGTGCGCCGCAGCCGTTGGCGCCAGCCAGCGTGCGAGCAGGCGCGCGCTCATGTGGCAGCCTTCCCCGCGCCCGGCAGCGGCGGCAAAACGGAGCGGAGCGTGGCGGGCGTCATCATCAGAAAGCGATCCCGAGCGTCAGGTAAGGCCGCACGCTGCGGGTGCGGAACCCGTAGGCAACGTCGAGGTTGACCGGGCCCACCGGGCTGCGCCAGCGCGCGCCCACGCCGGCACCCGGAAAGAAGACCTTCTCGCCCCAGGTGTCCGTGGCGGTGCCGATGTCGAAGAACGCCGCGGCGCCCCAGTCGCGGGTGAACCAGTGCTGGTACTCCGACGACGCCGTCACGAGGTACTTGGTCGGCAGGATCGAGCCGTCGACGTTGTTGCCGAGGCTGTCGAAGGCATAGCCACGCACCGAATTCGAGCCGCCCGCGCGGAACAGCAGCGAGGCCGGCACGTCGGTCGAGCTCGCGCCCGTGAACACCCCGCCCAGCTCGGCGCGGAACAGCACGAGATCGGTGCGGCCGATGGGCAGGTATTGCTGGCCGCGCATGTAGGCGCGCCCGAAAGTGGCGTCGGAAAGCACGTCCTTTACCGCAAAGCCAGCCTCGACGCGAATCACGTTGCCCGAGCGCGGAAACAACGGGTCGTCGACGTCGCGACGCGTCCACGACCACTGCGGCATGAGCGCCCGGGCGATGGTGGGGGCGGCCGCGTTCTGGTCGAGCCGGTCCTGGACGTAGAACAGCGAATAGGCGAAGTCGATGTTCTGCGAGGTGCGCGTGCGCTGCAGGCCGGCGCGCAGGCTGTAGATGCGCGTATCGGACACGTCGGTCGTCGTGTAGGACGCGAGCGCGCTATTGGTCCACGCCCGGTAGCCGGGCGGCATCGAAAGCTGGATCTGGCCGTACTGCTGGATCTGGTCGATCCGCCCCTGGAGCTGAAGGGGCCACGCCGCGCCGAAGGTGTCGAGGTAGGTGTACGAACCCTGCACGTGCGCGCCGGTGTCGGTCGAGTAGCCCACCCCGCCGCGAAAGCTGTTGTACGGATACTCGCTCACCTTCACGTGCACGGGCGTATCGAGCGGCTTCTGGGTGTTGTCGTCCACGTCGATCGCAACGCTCGCGTAGTAGGGCGTGTTCTGCAGTTGCCGCTGCAGTTCCGTGATGCGGTTCACGTCGTAGATCTCTCCAGGCGCGATCGGATTGACGTTGCCGATGATGTACGCCGGATAGCGGCTCGGCCCCGAGACGTCGAGCTGCCCCATCGTGAAGGTGGGCCCGCTGTCGAACAGGACGGCGAGCTTCGCGTCGTGCGTGAGCGGATCGATACGCGCCTCGGAATGCACGATCTTCGCGCCGATGTAGCGCTTCGACTGCAGGGCCTTGAGCGCGGCGTTCTTCGCGTCGTTCCAGCCCGACTGCGTGAACGGGTCGCCGTCGTGCAGCGAGAACGCGAAGCGCGCGGCGTTTTCCTGGCGCTTGTCCTCGGTCAGCACCGGGCCTCGGAATGTCAGCTCGACCGACGAGATCGTCGTGCGCGGCCCCGGATCCACGCTCACGAGCACCGTCCGCTTGCCGTTCACGGTGCGCACGTCCGTGCGGACGACGGGCGAAAAGTAGCCGTCGGTAGAGGCGAGATCGCGCACCTGCTGGGGCGTCGCGGTAACGAGAAAGCCGAACTGGTCGTCGCTCACGTCCTTGCGGGTCGAAAATCGCGCGATGTCGAGATGCGCTTCGAGCAGCTTGCGCAGCTCGCGCGGCGACGCGTCGATCTTGACGTCGTAGACGGTGGGTTTGTGCGACCAGGGCAGCAGGTCGGTCAGCGCGGCTTGCGCGGATTCGGCCGGGAACAGAACGGCGGCGATCAGGCCGGCAACGAGCCACGCATGGGAGCGCAAGGACGGACAGACGAGGCAGCGCACCGGGAAACGTCCGGCGGCGGCGTGCGTGCGCCGCGCCTCCACCGGGAGACGCCGCCATGCGCGCCACGCTTCGATCATCCATCCCGCCAAACGAGACCTCCGGCCTTTTGTAGAACAGACTGCCACGCCTCGTAGCCACGCTTGAGTTGCTGCGCCTCTGCTTGCGCCTGCGCTTATACCTGACCACGCCTGGTCAGGCCGGGCCGCCAGCCCGATTGCGGCATCACGCGGGGCGCAAACGCGTTATTTGAACACATCGGCACGGGATTACCCCAGCGCGCGGCGCGGTGAGTTTGTTCTGGCACCTCCATGCCGCCGACGCACGGCCCGCCCGGATGTTCCGCGCCGTGCGCTTGCGGTAAAATTGCGGCCGACACGAACAACGGCGGCCCCGCACCGATGCGGCCCGCCTTTTTTGACGGACGTCGACCATGTATCAGTCGGACATCACGCAGTTCCTGACCCAGCTCAAGCAGCAGAAGCCGCAGCTCGAGGACCAGCAGCGCAAGGGCCGTGCGCTCCTGTGGGACAAACAACCGGTCGATCTCGACGAACGCGAGCGCCAGCAGGCCTCGCGCGTCAAGCAGACGTCGTACGTCTACTACCAGAACTTCTGATGGCCGAGGCCGACGGGGCCGGCGCACCCGAGCCGCACCACGGCGCCGGCGCCGCGCCCACCAGCGGACCCACCGGCGCGGCTAGCGACGCGCTGACCGCCCCCGCAACCGACTCGACGCCCGACACGGTCGACGGCGTCGCATTCGCGCGCCTGTACGGCGAGCCGCTCTTCAAGCTGCCGCAGGACCTGTACATCCCGCCGGATGCCCTCGAAGTTTTCCTCGAAACCTTCGAAGGACCGCTGGACCTGCTGCTCTACCTGATCCGCAAGCAGAACTTCAACGTTCTGGACATCCCGATGGCCGAGGTCACGACGCAGTATCTCGGCTACGTCGAGCAGTTGCGCAAGACCAATCTGGAACTGGCGTCCGAGTATCTGCTGATGGCCGCCATGCTCATCGAGATCAAGTCGCGCATGCTGCTGCCGGTCAAGAAGGCCGATACCGGCGAGGAAGCCGAGGACCCGCGCGCCGAACTCGTGCGCCGGCTGCTGGAGTACGAGCAGATGAAGCTCGCCGCCCAGCGCATCGACCGGCTGCCGCAGCTCGGGCGCGACTTCATGCGCGCCGAGGTCTACATCGAGCAGAGCATCACGCCGCGCTTTCCCGACGTGGACAGCAACGACCTGCGCGCCGCGTGGGCCGACGTCATCAAGCGCGCGAAGCTCGTGCAGCACCACAAGATCTCGCGCGAGGAACTGTCCGTGCGCGAGCACATGAGCGTGATCCTGCGCAAGCTGCAGAACGCGCGCTTCATGGAATTCTCGGAGCTGTTCGACGTCGCGCGCGGCGTGCCGGTCGTGGTCGTGAACTTCATCGCCATGCTCGAACTCGCGCGCGAGTCGCTGATCGAGATCACCCAGGCCGAACCGTTCGCGCCGATCTACGTGCGCCTCGCCTACCTGCCGGCCTGAGCCCGGCTTTTCTTTTACCCGACCCCAATTTACTGGCCGTCAACTCGCGGCGTTCTGCGGGAAAGCCCCCCCTTCCAGGGCGGCTGCGCTGCGGGCACAAATCCTCTACAATCGCCCGCGCCTGCCCTGCCCCCTTTCGGCCGGGCACACGCTGCCGCATCGACGGCTCTCCGTAACCGGCCCGCCGCCACCGGCTGCCGGTGGCTGCAACCCCGTCTTGCCCCGTGCGAGGCACAACGCATCCGACCATGAAAGTCATCAGCTCGATTCAGGAACTGCGCGACCAGTTGCGCGGCCAAAACCGCACCGCCTTCGTGCCGACCATGGGCAATCTTCACGAAGGCCATCTGTCGCTGATGCGGCTTGCGCGCCAGCACGGCGATCCGGTCGTGGCGAGCATCTTCGTCAACCGCCTGCAGTTCGGTCCGAACGAGGACTTCGACAAATACCCGCGCACGCTCCAGGACGACATCGAGAAGCTGCAGAAAGAGAACGTGTATGTGCTGTTCGCGCCGACCGAGGTGGACATGTACCCGCAGCCGCAGGAGTACCGCGTCCACCCGCCGCACAACCTCGGGGACATCCTCGAAGGCGAGTTCCGCCCGGGCTTCTTCGAAGGCGTCTGCACGGTCGTGATGAAGCTGATGTCGTGCGTGCAGCCGCGCGTGGCCGTGTTCGGCAAGAAGGACTACCAGCAGTTGATGATCGTGCGCGCGATGTGCCGCCAGTTCGCGCTGCCGACCGAGATCATCGCCGCCGAAACCATCCGCGACACCGACGGCCTCGCGCTCAGCTCGCGCAACCGCTACCTCACGCCGACCGAGCGCGCCGAGGCGCCACAGCTCGCGAGCGTTCTGCGCGCGATCCGCGAATCGGTGCTGTCGGGGCGCCGCGACTTCCAGCAGCTCGAACTCGACGCCATGGCGACGCTCGCCGCGCGTGGCTGGAAGCCCGATTACATCGCGATCCGCAAGCGCATCGACCTGCTGCCGCCCACGGCGCAGGACGCGCAGGACGTTAATGCGGCGCCGCTCGTCGTGCTCGCCGCCGCGAAGCTCGGCGCCACGCGCCTGATCGACAACCTCGAAATCTGATCCCGGGCTCCGCCCACGTTCCACGCGGCGGCCGCGCAGCCGGCCGCCCCAGCCTGACCTGCGACGGGCCGCGCCCGCTCGCATGAGGAGACGCACCATGCAACGCCATATGCTCAAGTCGAAGATCCACCGCGCCGCCGTCACGCACTGCGAGCTGCACTACGAAGGATCGTGCGCCATCGACGAAAATCTGCTCGAAGCCGCGAACATCGTCGAAAACGAACGTATCGATATCTGGAACATCAACAACGGCGAGCGCTTTTCGACCTATGCGATCAAGGGCGAGCGCGGCAGCGGCATGATTTCGCTGAACGGCTCGGCGGCGCGGCGCGCGCAGTTGGGCGACCTCGTGATCATCGCAGCCTTCGCGAACGTGGAAGAGGAAGAACTGAAGGCGGGCTGGAAGCCGGACCTCGTGTTCGTGGACGAGAACAACCGCATCAAGGGCAGCCGCGACCACGTGCCGACGCAGAACTGGACCTGAGGTCCCCTTCACCTGCGGCACGCAGCCGTGCCGCAGGGCAATCCCCGCTCCAAAGTTAGTGATCGCTCACTTTCTGCCCGTTTTTCTTGTTCACCCAGGCAAGAATCGACTGCCACTGCTCCAGATCCTTTTCCACCCGGCTTTTCGCGACATCCCACAGCGTGAGGCCGTGCGCGGCAAGCTGCACGTAGTTCTGCGTGTCGCGCAGATAGCCGAGGACCGGCAGCTTCAACCCCTCCACGAAACGCTGTAGCTGATCCGCCGAGCGCGTGCGCGCGTCCACGCGCATGCCCACCACGCCCACCTCGATCGAGCCCTTGCGCACGGACTTTTCCTTCGCGAGGCGGTCGAGGAAGTCCTGGGTGGCGAGGATGTCGAACATCGAGGGCTGCAACGGCACGATCACCTTGTCCGCCAGCGCCACGATCGCCGCGAGCCGGTTGCCGTGCAGGCCGGCCGGGGTGTCGATGATCGCGCGCTCCAGGCCCTTCGGCGGCTTCTGCGGATCGTCCAGATCGACGTTCCAGCTCTCGATGGGCGGCAGCGTCGCGGGCCGCAGGTCGAGCCAGGCATGGGCGGACTGCTGCCGGTCGAGGTCGGCGAGCGCCACCCACTCGCCCTGCGCGGCAAAATAGCCGGCCAGATTGGTGGACAGCGTGCTCTTGCCGACGCCGCCCTTGGGATTCGCCACCACGATTACCGTCATGAATACTCCCGTCAGGATGGCTGGCACGCGGGCCAGCCGGATTGCCGATGTGTTCCTATGCGTCTTTGGTTCGCGCAACCGTCCGATAATATCGGCAAATCCGCCGGCGCCGAAGTCCCGGGCGTACGGCCGCGATCATAGTCCCTCGTTATTGATCTCCTGTGAGAGGAAACGTTTCCCATGAGCACGCTGCGTCCCGACATCACCCCCGAAGCCCTGCATGAACGCCAGCGCGGCCGCCTGCCCGAACTGCTCGGCTTTCGCGCCGTGGCCATCGGGCAGGGCCTGCTGCGCGCCGAACTCGACGTGCGCAGCAATCTGCTCGCGCCCAATGGCTTCCTGCATGCCGCCACGGTGATCGGCCTCGCGGACACGGCCTGCGGTTATGCCTGCTTCGCCCACCTGCCGCCCACGGCGAAGAACTTCACGACCATCGAGCTCAAGAGCAACTTCCTCGGCACCGCGCGCGAAGGCACGCTCACGGCCGTGGCGACGGGAGTCCATCTGGGCCGCAGCACCCAGGTCTGGGACGCGACGGTGAGCGGCCCGGACGGCAAGACCATCGCCCTCTTCCGCTGCACGCAGATGGTGCTGTACTGACGCCGTACTGACTTAGCCGATCGCCGCGAACACGCGTTCCAGATCGAGACTGCCGGCCAGCGTATCGGCAAGACGCTCCAGCGACGCCTCGCGCAGCGCCGGATAGTCCACCGTGCGCGCCGTCGCCAGCCCGGCCCAGCGCAGCAGCGCGGCGCAGGCTTCGGGCGCGTCGAAGAGGCCGTGCACGTAAGTGGCGAGAATCTGGCCGTCCGCCGACTGCGCGCCGTCGGGCCGCGTGCGCCCGTCGGCATCGAGCCGCAGCGTGGGCAGATCGAGCGCCGGGCCGCGCGTCTCGCCCATGTGGATCTCGTAGCCCTTCACGGCAGCCGCCGCACCGTCCAGCACGAGCGCGCCCGTCACGTTCTTCAGCGTCTTCTCGCGTGTGAGTTCCGTTTCGTAGTCGAGCCAGCCGAAGCCCGCCACCGCGCCGGGCTCGCCCTCCACGCCGTGCGGATCGGCAATCGCGCGGCCCAGCATCTGCATGCCGCCGCAGATGCCGATCACGCGCCCGCCGTAACGCAGATGCCTCGCGAGCGCCGCTTCCCAGCCCTGCTCGCGCAGCCAGGCCAGGTCGTCGCGGACGTTCTTCGAGCCCGGCAGGATCACGAGATCGGCCGGCGGCGGCGCGCTGCCCGTACGCACGTAGCTGAATTCGACCTGGGGATGCGCGCGCAGCGCATCGAAGTCGGTGTGATTGCTGATGTGCGGCAGCGCCGGGACCACCACGCGCAGCGTCGCGCCCGGGGCGTCGGCGTGGCTATGCGGGGCGGTCGGCAGCATGTCCTCCGCGTCGAGCGTGAGGCCGTGCAGATACGGCACGACGCCCAGCACGGGCTTGCCCGTCTGCGCTTCGAGCCATTCGAGGCCCGGCGCGAGCAACGCGGGATCGCCGCGAAAGCGGTTGATGACGAAACCCTTCACGCGCGTTCGTTCGCTCTCCGAAAGACACGCGAGCGTGCCGATCAGATGCGCGAACACGCCGCCGCGGTCGATGTCCGCGACGAGCAGCACCGGACAGTCCACGGCCTCGGCAAAGCCCATATTCGCGATGTCGTTGGCGCGCAGGTTCACCTCCGCGGGACTGCCCGCCCCTTCCACGAACACCGTGTCGTAGCGCTCGCGCAGCCGTGCATACGATTCGAGCACGGCCTCGCGCGCGAGCGGCTTGTAGTCCTGGTAAGCGCGCGCGTTGAGGTTCATGCGCGCCTTGCCGTGGATGATGACCTGCGAGCCGAGGTCGCTGTTCGGCTTGAGCAGCACGGGGTTGAGATCCGTGTGGGCGTCGATGCCCGCGGCGAGCGCCTGCAGCGCCTGCGCGCGCCCGATTTCCCCGCCGTCGACGGTCACCGCGCTGTTGAGCGCCATGTTCTGCGGCTTGAACGGCGCCACGCGCGCGCCCGCGCGCCGCGCGAGCCGGCACAGCCCCGCGACGAGCGTGCTCTTGCCGGCGTCGGAGGTCGTGCCCTGGATCATCAGCGTGCCGCGCGGCACGGCGGGAATCGGTGCGGTCATCGTTCGAAAAAAACTCTCTGGCGGGCGAGCGCGCATTATCCCATCGCGCGCGCCCAGGCAGCACGGCAACGAAGCGGCGAGGCACCCGGGCAGTGAGTGAGGCAGGAACAAGCCGGTACAATCACGCGATGATTTCGCGCGACCTCACCTTCATCGTCGGCGGTGCACGCTCGGGCAAGAGCGCGTATGCCGAGCGCCTCGCCCGCGAGAGCGGCTTGCCCGTCACCTATATCGCCACCGCGCGCGTGGGGGACAGCGAGTTCGCGCAGCGCGTCGAGCATCATCGCGCGCGCCGGCCCGCTCAGTGGGGGCTCGTCGAGGCGCCGCTCGATCTCGCCGGCGCGCTCGAAGCCGCCGCGGCGCCCGGCCAGTGCGTGCTGATCGACTGCCTCACGCTCTGGCTCGCCAATCTGCTCTGCCCGCCGGATGCGCAAGCACCGCGCGACGACTGGGCCGCGCGCATCGACGCCTTCGCCGCCGCCTGCGAACGCGCGCGGGGCACCGTGCTCGTCGTGAGCAACGAGATCGGCATGGGGGTGGTGCCGCTCGGCGCGGCCACGCGACTGTTCGTCGACGAACTCGGGCGGCTGAACCAGCGCATCGCCGCGCTCGCCGACCGCGCCACGCTCGTCGCCGCCGGCCTGCCGCTCGCGCTCAAGACACCGTGAAGACCGCTTGAAGACATCCTGATGCCGCTTTCATGCTGACCCTGCCCGTCACCGCCGCGCTCGCCGTTGCAGGCGTCGTCGTCGACCACTGGCTCGGCGAGCCGCGCCGCGCCCATCCGCTCATTGCGTTCGGCAAGCTGGCGAATCGCCTCGAAGAACGTCTGAACACCGGACGGCGCGGCCGCCCGCTCGGTCTCGTCGCCTGGCTCGCCGCCGTGGCGCCGCCCGTCCTCGCCGCCGCGTTCCTCGTCGCCATCCTGCCGTGGCCGCTCGCCGCGGCGCTGCATGTCGCGCTGCTGTGGTTCGCGCTGGGCGCACGCAGTCTCGCCGATCACATCGCGCCCATCGGCGCCGCGCTCGCGCAACGCGACCTCGCGCGCGCCCGCGAGCTCACGTCGCGCATCGTCTCGCGCGACACCGCCCAGGCCGACGCCACCGCCCTCTCGCGCGCCGCCGTCGAATCGGCGCTGGAGAACGGCAACGATGCCATCTTCGGCGCGCTGTTCTGGTTCGCCGTCGCGGGCGGCCCGGGGGCGCTCGCGTTTCGTCTCGCCAATACGCTCGATGCGATGTGGGGCTATCGCACGCCACGTTATCTGCGCTTCGGCTGGGCGGCGGCGCGCATCGACGACGTGCTCAACTGGATTCCCGCGCGCCTCACGGCCACGAGCTATGCGCTGCTCGGCGACACGCGCGTGGCGCTGCGCTGCTGGCGCGAGCAGGCGCGCCGCTGGGACAGTCCGAATGCCGGCCCGGTGATGGCCGCGGGCGCGGGCGCGCTGAACGTGCTGCTGGGCGGCGCGGCCGTCTATCACGGTGCGATCGAGCAACGGCCGACGCTCGGCGCGGGCACGCCGCCGCGCGCGCAGGATGTGGACGCCGCGCTGCGTCTCGTCGAACGCGCGACGATCCTGTGGCTCGCCGTGTTGATCGCCCTGGCTTTCGTGAGCGTGGCGAGCCATGTCTAAGCGCGTCGACGCGCTGCCGCGCCCTGTCGCGCACGGCGGCAACCTGCACGAGGCCGCGCGCCGTTACGGTATCGCGTGGGAGGCGTGGATCGATCTGTCCACCGGCATCAACCCGCACGGCTATCCAGTGCCGCCGGTCCCGGCCAGTGCCTGGCGCCGCCTGCCCGAGGACGGCGACGGCTTTGCCGCCTGCGCCGCCCGCTATTACGGCGCCCCGGACGAGCGACACGTATTGCCCGTGGCGGGCAGCCAGGCCGCGATCCGCGCGCTGCCTGCGCTGCTGCCGCGCGCGCACGTGGCAATTGCGCCGCTCACGTACGGCGAATACGCGCCCGCGTTCGTCCAGGCGGGGCATGAAACGGTCACGCTCGACGTCGCGCACGATACGCTGCCCGAGAACGTCACGCATGCGGTCGTCGTGAATCCGAACAATCCGACGGCGGGGCATCTCGACACAGTCACACTGCTGCGCTGGTATGCGCAACTGGCCATGCGCGGGGGCACGCTGATCGTGGACGAAGCGTTCGCCGATGCCTTCGCGCCGGCCCGCACCGCTTCGCTCGCGGGTGAAGTCGCGCGCGAAGGACTCGTCGTGCTCCGTTCTCCCGGCAAGTTCTTCGGGCTGGCAGGCGCGCGCTGCGGTTTCGCGCTCGCACAGCCGCCGCTGCTGGAGGCACTGCGCGCGAGCCTCGGCGCGTGGACGGTGAGCGGCCCGGCGCGGCACGCCGTCGCGCACGCCTTTGGCGACACGGCATGGCAGACCGCCATGCGCGCGCAGCTTGCACACGAAAGCGAGCGCCTCGACGCGCTCTTGCGCGCGCATGGCTTCACACCACACACGACGCCGCTCTTCGCCTGGATAGCCGACACCCGCGCCCACGCGCTCCAGGATGCGCTCGCGCGGCGCGCCGTCTGGACACGCCGCTTCGAAGCGCCGGCCAGCCTGCGCATCGGCCTGCCCGCATCGGAAGGCGAATGGCAACGCTTCGAAACCGCGCTGCGCGAAGCCGTGCGCGAGATCGGCGGACAAAACGGCGGCGCCTCATGAACGCACGCACACTCGCTGCCTTCGTGCTCTGCGCACAAGCATTGCTTTGCGCGCCTACGGCACACGCCACCGTGAGCGCCGTGGACGACGCCGGCAACACCGTCACGCTGGCCGCACCGGCGCAGCGCGTCATCAGCCTCTCGCCGCACATCACCGAACTGATCTACGCTGCGGGCGGCGGTGACAAGCTCGTGGGCACCGTGAGCTACAGCGATTACCCACCGGCCGCACAGCACGTCCCGCGCGTGGGCGACAACCGCGCGCTCGACCTCGAACGCATCGTCGCGCTCAAGCCCGACCTGATCGTCGTCTGGCGGCACGGCAATGCCCAGCAGCAGCTCGACCGGCTGCGCGAACTGCACATCCCGCTTTTCTTCAGCGAACCACATCACCTCGACGATGTCGCGACCTCGCTCACGCGCCTCGGCGTGCTGCTCGATACGTCGAGCGTCGCGCAACGCGCCGCCAGCGCGTATCGCCACGACATCGCGCAACTGCGCGAGCGCTACGCGGGGCGCACGCCGGTCAGCGTGTTCTTCCAGGTCTGGGATCAACCGCTGATGACGCTCAACGGCGAGCACATGATCAGCGACGTGATCGCGTTATGCGGCGGGCGCAACGTGTTCGCGGCGCTGCAGCCGCTCGTGCCGACCGTCTCCACGGAAGCCGTCCTCGCCGCGAATCCCGACGCGATCGTCACGTCGTCGCAAGGCGCGACGGCGCCGGACAAGCCGCTCCCCGGGCTCGACCGCTGGCGCGCGTGGCCCTCGTTGACGGCGGTGGCGCACGACAACCTCTTCGCCATCGACGGCGACCTGCTCACGCGGCCCGCCCCGCGCATCGCGCAAGGCGCCGCGGAGCTTTGCAAGGATCTGGATCTCGCCCGTACGCGCGACGCCGCCCCGGCCCGTTGATTCGTTATCCGAATCAGGCGCTCAGGCGTTCCAGCGGACCAATAACCATGGACCGCCGCGCGCTTCTCTTCGTAGCCAAACGAGCGCGCCGTACTCCAGCCGCCAGCGCACGCAGCGCGACAGCGACAGCCCGAGCGCACACGCCGTCATGGCGCGGATCACCCCCGCATGCGTCACGACCCAGGCCACGTCTTCCAATGGCAGCGGTCTGCCGGGCGCCGCCACGCTAGCGCCCTCATCGAACCACGCGCGCACGCGCGCCTCGAACTGCGCGACACTCTCGCCGCCATGCGGCCGCGCATGGTCGAAATCGGCGGCCCAGGCGTCGATCTGCTCGCGCCCGATCGCATCCCAGCGCTGCAATTCCCATGCGCCGAAATCCATCTCCGCGAGCCGCGCGTCGATCCTGGGCACAACGCCATGCGTCGTCCCCAGCGCGTTTGCAACGTGCGCGCAACGTGTCAGCGGACTCGATTCGATACGGGCAGGCGCGCGTGCGCCGAGCGTGTCGAGCCGGCCTGCCAGTGCGGAGGCTTCCTGCGCGGCGTCGCCCGCGAGCGCCACGTCGCTTGCGCCGTAACACACGCCCGCTTCCACGGCCACGGCGGGATGCCGGATCAGAACGAGATCCACGCAAGCCCCATCAGATAGATCGCCAGCTCGAACACCTGCTGGGCGAAGCCCAGACAATCGCCGGTATAGCCGCCGATGCGCTTCACGAAATAGCGCCCAAGCCCATAACGCAATACCGCCAGGACGACGAGTGTCGCAAGTCCCGCGCGCCAGTCGGGCCAGAAGAGCCACGGCAAACCCGACACGCAGGCGCACAGCAGCGCGGCCGCGCTCATGCGCTGCGCGACGGGTTTGGCCTTGCCTTCGTCACGCACGTAGTCGAGCGTGACGAGGTAGCTGATCGCGCAGGCTCGGCTTGCGGCGTGCGCGGCGATCATGAGCGTCGCCGCGCGCATCGGCGGCAAGGCGGCGAGCGTCTGCCACTTCAGCGCGAGCGCCACGACGAGCGCGATGGCGCCGAACGCGCCGATGCGCGAGTCGTGCATGATGCGCAGCACGTCCTCGCGCTGGTATCCGCCGCCGAACGCATCGCAACAATCGGCCAGCCCATCCTCGTGAAACGCACCGGTGGCAAGAAGCGTCGCGGCCATCGAAAGCAGCACGGCCACACCGGGCGGGAACACCCGCAGCGCAACGAGATAGACAAGCGCCGCAAGCGCGCCCACGAGCACGCCGACGAGCGGGAAGTAACGCGCCGCCGCGTTGAGCCAGGCGGGTTCGAAGCCGACCCAGCGCGGCACCGGCACGCGCGTGAAGTAGCCGAGCGCCGTAAAAAAATAGCGCAGTTCGGCGAGCGGATTCATCGGACGACCCTGGCCAGACACGCGCCCGGCGCGAACGTCACGCTGCGCCGGCGCATCACGCGCCGCGCTCGCCGCGGTTGGCGACGCCGGCCGACTCGAAGCTCGCCATCTCGTTCAGAAACGCGCAGGCCGCGCGCAGGAGCGGCACCGCGAGCGCCGCGCCCGTGCCCTCGCCTAGCCGCAGATCGAGCGCAAGCAGCTCGCGTGCGCCGAAGTGATCGAGCATGCGGCGATGCCCTGCCTCGTTCGAGGCATGCGCGAAGACGCAGTAGCCGCGCACTTCGGGCGCGAGCGCATCGGCCACGAGCAGCGCCGAAGTCGCGATGAAGCCGTCCACGAGTATCGCCATGCGCGAGCGCGCCGCTTCGAGGCAGGCGCCCGCCATCATCGCGATCTCGAAGCCGCCGAAGGTCGCCAGCACGTCGAGCGGTTCGCGTGCGTTCGGATGCCGCGCGAGCGCTGCAGCCAGCACGTTGCGCTTTCTCGCGAGGCCCGCGTTGTCGAGGCCCGTGCCGCGCCCCACGCATTCGTCGACCGGCACGTTGCACAGACGGCTCATCAGGCACGCGGCCGAGGACGTGTTCGCGATGCCCATCTCGCCGAAGCCGATCACGTTCGTGCCGAGCGCCGCGTGATGACGCACGCGCGCCGCGCCCGCTTCGAGCGCGGCGATGGCCTCGTCGCGCGTCATCGCCGGTTCGTGCGCGAAGTTGCGCGTGCCGCGCGCGATGGGCACCGACACGAGCGAGGACGAAGACGGCAGCGGCATGGCGACGCCCGCGTCGACGACTTCCAGTTCGAGGCCCGCCACGCCGCTGAACGCGTTGATGGCGGCGCCGCCCGCAAGGAAGTTCGCCACCATCTGCGCGGTCACGGCCTGCGGATACGGGCTCACGCCTTCGTTCGCAATACCGTGGTCGCCGGCGAAGACGATCATCGCGGGCCGCTCGACCGTGGGCCGCGTGGTGCGCTGGATCATGCCGAGCTGGCGCGCCAGCGCTTCGAGGCGCCCGAGGCTGCCGGGCGGCTTGGTCCGGGTATCGATGAGGTGCTGCAGCGCGTCGCGCAGCGAAAGGTCCAGCGGTTCGATGGCGAGCAGATCGGATAGAGGCGACTTCATCTTCGGTTCATTCAGAGAGTTCGGGATCGGGCAATGCCCAGTCAGACATCATTGTCGGGCAGCGACGCCTTTTTGCCCGCTAGTGGAGACACCAGCGCGGGCACCAACGCTTCGTGCTGGCCATCGCGTATCAGCACGAGCGGATGGCCGAACGCCGCGCTCGCGCGTTCGGGTGTCAGCACCTCGCGCACCGGCCCCGCATGAAAGCCGCCGCGCCCGTCGAGCAGCAGCGCATGCGTCGCATAGCGGCGCGCCAGGTTGAGATCGTGACAGGAAAACACGATCGTGCGCGGCGCCGCGTCCACCCAGTGCGCCAGTGCGTCGAGGCACGCGATCTGATGATGCAGGTCCAGATGCGCGAGCGGCTCGTCGAGCAACAGCAGCGGCGCCGCCTGGCACAGCACCGCGGCGATGCCTACGCGCTGCCGCTCGCCACCCGAAAGCGAAAGCACGTCGCGCGCAGCGAGCGATTCGAGGCCGAGCATCGCGAGCGCCGCCTGCGCGGCCGCGCGATCCTCGTCGCGGTCCCAGCCCCAGCCCGCGAGATGCGGATAGCGGTTGAGCAGCACGATGTCGAGCACGCTCGCGCTGAAGGCGTCGCGCGTGTCCTGCGGCATCAGTGCGCGGCGCCGCGCGAGCTGCGCGGCCGGCCAGGCGGCAAGCGCGCGCCCTTCGACCTCGACATGCCCTGCCGCGCCCGCATGGAGACCTGCCAGTGCGCCGATCAGCGTGGTCTTGCCCGCGCCGTTCGCGCCCGCGATGCACCAGATCTCGCCCGCGCCGAAGTCCTGCGTAAGCGACTCGACGAGCGTACGCGCACCCGCGCGCAACGTGAGCGCATGGGCCGCAACGAGCGGGGTCGGGCGCAACGCATCGCTCATCGCGCCCGCCGCAGCAGCAGCATCCAGAGGAACACGGGCACACCCGCGAGCGCGGTCACGACACCCACCGGCAATTGCGTGGGCGCGGCCAGCGTGCGCGCCGCGAGGTCGGCGGCCATCACCGCGAGGCCGCCCGCAAGCGCGGCAGCCGGCATCAGCATACGCTGATCGTTGCCGAACCCGAGACGCAGCATATGCGGCACGACGAGCCCGACGAAGCCGATCGTGCCGCCTGTCGTGACCGCGGCCGCGGCGGCGACGGAGGCGGCGAGATAGACGGCAAGACGCAGGCGCAGCACCGGCACGCCGAGCGCCTGAGCGGCGGCGTCGCCGCGCAGCAGCACGTTCAGTTGCGGCGCCATGGGCACCATGACGGCAAGCACCCCGGCCAGCGCGACAAGCGCGGCCCACGGCATGCCTGCGCCGTTCAGATCGCCGGTGAGCCAGAAAAGCATGCCGCGCAGCCGCGTGTCGGGCGCGAGCGTGAGCAGCAGCGTAATTAGCGCGCCCCAGCCCGCCGCCGTCACCGCGCCGGTCAGCAGCAGACGGGGCGAACTATCCTGCGGCTCGCCGCGCCATAGCGCGCCGCGCGCGAGTCCCAGCACGAGCAGGATCGAGACAAACGCACCGGCGCACGCGCTCGCCTGCACGGCCCACCAGGCCGCGCCGACGATCATTGCGACGAGCGCGAACGCAGCCGCGCCCCCGGACACGCCGAGCACGTACGGTTCGGCGAGCGGGTTGCGCAGCAGCACCTGAAGCAGCGCCCCGGCGAGCGCGAGCAGCGCGCCGCACGCAAAGCCGCTCAGCGCGCGCGGCAGGCGCAGCGTGCGGACGATCTCCGTCGTCATATCGGCAGCGCCCATATGCGCGGGGGACAGCGCGGCCAGCGCCTCGCGAAACGTCACGGTCACGCTGCCGGTCGCGAGCGACGCCGCGAACACCACGAGCGTCGCGAGCGTCAGCGCGCCCCAGATCGCGCACGCACGGCGAGCGCTCATCGACGGGCGCAGCGGCGCGGCATGGTGCGTCATGCGGGCAGGCGAATTCATGGGTCGGGTCGTTGTGGTCGTGTGCCGGCGGCGCGCTGGATAGCGCAGGTTCGCGGCGGGAGGTCGCGCCCTGTTTACCCGGGTTTTCCCTCTGGTTTCGCGGTCGGGCAGCACACGGTGCCAGAGTGCCGCAAGTGTAGGAGGCACCTGAGGGAGCGTCAAGAAATGGCCCGGTCAAGCCGGTCCATGCGAGACCGGCACGAGACCAGCGCGAGACCAATGCATGACCCGGCGCCAGGTCCAGCGCATGGCCCGCCTCGCACAGGCAAAACGTATTCCTGCCGGGCGCGCTCGCTACCGTTACCGGCAAGAAGCGGTGCTGTTACGTCTGGAAACGACACAATTGTCGGAATAGCCGTTAATCCGCGCTAGAATGCCTGTCTTTAGAGGACGCAGCACATGCTCAACGAACTCGAAACACTCTCACAGAATATCGGGCGGCTGATCGAGATCAATCAGCGCCACCATGAAGCACGCCTCGCGCTCGAAGAGCAACTTGTGCAGACACGCGCGCAGTGCGAAGCGACACAGGCCGAACTCGATCAGGTCCGCGAAGAGCGCAATGCGCTGCAAGCGGAGCGCGATGCCCTCTCCGCGAAGATCGACGATGCCCAGGTGCGTCTGAACGCGATCCTCGAAAAACTGCCCCGCGCGCGCGCGCATGCCGAGCCCGACAACCAGCTCGATCTGCTCGAACCGTCTTCCCCCGCCAGCGACGATAGCAACGCGACCCGCCACGGAGAAAATGCATGACGACCAAACAGATCGAAGCGACGATCCTCGGCCAGACCTATCGCCTCGCCTGTTCGCCGGAAACCGAAGCGGCCCTGCTCGAAGCCGTGGCGCGCGTCGATTCGGAAATGTTGAAGATCCGCACGCACAGCAACGTGCGCGGCACCGATCGCATCGCCGTGATGGCCGCGCTCTCGATCACCTCGGAACTGCTGCGCCTGCAGAGCAGCGTGCGGCACGGCGAAGCATTCCCAGCGGAAGAAATCCGTCGTACAATGCGCCAAATGAATGAACAGCTCGGCGCCGTGATTCAGCAGCACAACGTGCAATAACGTTTGTTGGTTAGTTATCGGCTCCCTGCAGCAGTACGGTTTTAAAAGCAACATGTTTTAAAAGGTTTAATCAGCTTCCCTGCCTGGTTCGCCAAGGTCATATATTCCTTGAACCAATGCCATGTGCACGGTTGCGGAAATTTGTAGCACGGGCGTGCGCGTCACTCTGTCTGATGTACCCGAAGTGCTGCTAACTGCGACCAATTCTGAACCCCCGGTTCAGGATGCCGGCCTAGCGGCTATGGCGGGGACCTATTCGAACGGCATCGGACACCAGTCCGGTGCCGTTTTTCTTTGCGGCTCCCCTTCTCTTTCTTCGTGATCTCCGACTCATGCGCTACTGGCTGATGAAGTCCGAACCCGACGAAGCAAGCATCGACGATCTCGCTCACGCCGCGCATCGCACGCTGCCGTGGACCGGCGTGCGCAACTATCAGGCGCGCAATTTCATGCGCGACACGATGCAGATTGGCGACGGCGTGCTCTTCTATCATTCGAGCTGCCCCGAGCCCGGTATCGCGGGGCTTGCCGAAGTCTCCTCGACGGCCTATCCCGACCCCACGCAGTTCGACGCGAAGAGCCCCTACTACGACGCGAAATCGACGCAGGAGAATCCGCGCTGGATGCTCGTCGACGTCGTGTTCAAAAAGAAGTGCCCGCTGATTCCGCTCGCCGCGCTACGCGAGTACGAAGCGCTTGCCGACATGCGCGTGCTGGCGAAAGGCAATCGTCTTTCGATCACGCCCGTCACGCTGGCCGAATGGAACTTCATCACGAAGCGTCTGATGTAATCGCGACGATTGCATCGGCGAGCCGCCGGCGTTAAAGATTTAAAAATCCTTACACCCGAAGGGAACCCGCGCACTGCGAAGCCCGACTAATGGGCACGCAAACCACGCGCGCGGCGCACGTGCCGCACAATCCTGCGCAAAGCGCAGCATGACCGCATGAATTCGCGCGCGCCGGTTGCGAACCCGTTCTGCAAGGAGAGCCAACAATGAAGAGAAAAGCTGTCGTGACACTCGCCGCCGCACTCGCCGTGGCCGCGCCCATCGCGCTCACGCTTGCGCCCGGCGCCGCGTTCGCGCAGAGCGACGCGCGCTACCAGCCGGCCGGCGTGCTGTCGCTGTCCGCGCAGGCCAGTGACGAAGTCCCGCAGGACGTCGTCACGATCACGCTGTTCTACGAGCAGGAAGCCAGCGACCCCGCCTCGCTGACCACGACCCTCAACCAGCGCGCCGACGCCGCATTGCAGAAGGCCAAGGGCGTGGCAGGCGTGAGCGCGCGCTCGGGCCAGTTCTCGATCTTTCCGTCCACCGACCGCGACGGCCGCATCTCCGCATGGCGCGGGCGTACCGAGGTCGTGATCGAATCGCATGACTTCGCGGCCGCCTCGAAGCTCGCGGGCGACATCTCGTCGATCATGCAGGTGGGCAACGTGCAGTTCTCGCTTTCGCCCGAAGCGCAGCGCGCCGCCGAACAGAAGCTCTCGGGCGAGGCCATTGCCTCGTTCCGCGAGCAGGCCACGGCGGCCGCGCGCGCGTTCGGCTACGGCAGCTATACGATCCGCGAGGTCAACGTGGGCCATGCGGGCGTACCGCCGCGTCCGATGATGATGATGGCCGCGCGTGCGATGTCGGCCGATGCGAAGGCCGCGCCGCCGGTGCCGCTGGAGGGCGGCACGTCGACCGTGACCGTCACCGTGTCAGGGTCGGTGCAGATGAAGTGACTGCGGAAGTGACTGTGAAGTCACCGTGAAGCGCACCGCAATACCCGATGCGCACGCAACGAAAAAGCCCCGCTCGAAGCGGGGCTTTTTCATAGGGGCGAGGAGGATCGCTCAGCTTTTCGCGTTGGCGGTCTGCGTGCCCTTGCGGCCCGCCGCGCGGCGGTAGGCCCAGATCATCATGATCACGCCCGCGATGATCATCGGCAGCGAAAGCCACTGCCCCATCGAAAGACCGAGCGCGAGCAGGCCGAGGAAGTCGTCGGGCTCGCGCGCGAATTCCACGGTGAAGCGCGCAAGACCATAGCCGATCAGGAACATCGCCGAGATCGCCCCCACCGGACGCTCCTTGCGCGAGAAGACGATCAGCACGAAGAAGAGCGCGATGCCTTCGAGCGCGATCTCATAGAGCTCCGAAGGATGACGCGGCAGCATGTGGTACTGCGCGAAGACTTCGTTGAGATGCCATGCGGCGGCCTGCTGCGGATGCGCTGCGAGCCATCCCGCGTCCTCGCTGGATGCGCTCGGGAACATCATGGCCCAGGGCGCGTCGGGCGACGTCACGCGGCCCCACAGTTCGCCGTTGATGAAGTTGCCAAGACGCCCCGCGGCGAGCCCCGTGGGCACCATCGGCGCGACGAAGTCGGTGACCTGCAGCCACGTGCGGCCGCGCTGCCACGCGAACAGGACCATCGCGAAGGTCACGCCGAGAAAGCCGCCGTGAAACGACATGCCGCCTTCCCACACCTTGAAGATGTCGAGCGGATGCGCGAAGTACCAGTCCGCCTTGTAGAACAGCACGTAGCCGAGACGGCCGCCCAGGATCGTGCCCAGCACGCCGTAGAACAGCATGTCGTCGATGTCTTTCGCGGTCCAGCCCTGCGCGGCCACGTACGGCAGGCGCAGGCGCAGACGGCCAATCACGATCGCGAGAATGAAGCCGACGAGGTACATGAGGCCGTACCAGCGCACGGCGAGCGGCCCCAGGTGAATGGCGACGGGGTCGAGGTTCGGGTGGATGAGCATCGTGAGATCAGTTCTTCCGTTTCAGCGATAAAAAGATATCCGGTGGGCGGGAGCGGCCACGCGGGCTGCGCGTGCATTGGACGCCTGCGGGCCGGCGGGGTTCGCGGCGCAACATTATCGCCGACGCGGGCGCCGCGACGCGCATTCTGGCACGCGAACATGAACGAGACGGTCGGGACACGCCGCCGCGCAGCGGCGGCTCAGGCGTGGGGAGGCGCCTCCACGTTCGCCGCGTGGGCGCGCACGATGTCGATGAAGGCCGCCAGCACCGGGCTCACGTCCCCCGAGCGCCACACGAGTCCCGTTTCGATGCTGCGCACGTCTCCGGCCAGGGGCCGGTAAACCACGCCCGTGCGCCGCAGATGCCGCAGCGAGCGCGGCACGAGCGCGATGCCCATGCCCGCCGAAACGAGACTCACGATGGTCTGCATCTGGATCGCCTCCTGGCCCACGCGCGGCACCAGCGCGGCCGCGCCGTAGCAGTCCATGATCGCGTCGTAGAAGCCTGGCGCCAGCTGGCGCGGAAACACGACGAGCGGCACCTCGGCGAGATCGCGCAGGCTCACGGGTGCGTCGCTCCAGCCGTCCACGGCGGGACCGCCCGTGCGCGCCGACAAGGCGCCCGGCATGGCGGCCACGAGCGGCTCACGTGCCACCGGCAGGTAGGCGAGCTGTGCCGCATGGCGCGGCGGCAGGGGCCCGATCACGAGGCCCGCGTCGATGCGCCCCGCCACCAGTTCCTCCACCTGCACGTCGCTCGTCGCCTCGGCCAGTTGCAGGCGCACGCGCGGATAGCGTGCGCCGAAATCGCGCAGCAGAAGCGGCAGGAGGCCATAGTCGGCCGTCGAGACGAACGAGAGCGCCAGCGTGCCTGCCTCGCCGCGCGCGAGGCTCTGTGCGAGCGGGCGCAGCGCCTCGGCGGCCGCGAGGAGGCGCCGTACCTCGGGCAGCAGATCGGCACCCACTGCCGTCAACTCGACCGAACGGCGCGTGCGCGCGAAAAGCTCGACGCCCAGCACGTCCTCCAGCGCCCGGATTGCCTGCGAAAGCGGCGGCTGCGTCATCGAAAGGCGCGCCGCCGCGCGGCCGAAGTGCTGCTCCTCGGCAACGGCCACGAAATAGCGCAACTGGCGCAGATCGGGAAGATTCGGGCTGGTCATTGATACTTTTTTCGACTCAATCAGGCTTGAATAATATATTGGACATTCGGCTCGCGAAACTGCAATCTGCAGCAGACATGCCGGCGCGTCCTCGCCAGGACACCAGAAACCCACCGCACAGGCCGGCATTCGAGACACTGTCCCCAGGAGGTCCCCATGCCCTACAACCGTCGTTCGAAGCACATCACGCAAGGCGTCGCCCGCTCGCCGAACCGTTCGATGTATTACGCGCTCGGCTACGAGAAGGCCGACTTCGACAAGCCGATGATCGGCATCGCCAACGGCCACTCCACCATCACGCCCTGCAATGCGGGGCTGCAGCGCCTCGCCGACGCGGCCGTCGCCGCCGTCAAGGGCGCGGACGCGAATCCGCAGACCTTCGGCACGCCGACGATCTCGGACGGCATGTCGATGGGCACCGAGGGCATGAAGTACTCGCTCGTCTCGCGCGAAGTGATCGCCGACTGCATCGAAACCTGCGTGGAAGGCCAGTGGATGGACGGCGTAGTGGTGATCGGCGGCTGCGACAAGAACATGCCGGGCGGCATGATGGCGCTCGCGCGCATGAACGTGCCGGGCATTTATGTGTACGGCGGCACGATCCGCCCGGGCCGCTGGAAGGGCAAGGACCTCACCATCGTTTCCGCGTTCGAGGCCGTCGGCGAATTCACGGCCGGGCGCCTGTCCGAAGAGGACTTCGAAGGGGTCGAGAAGAACGCGTGCCCGTCCACGGGATCGTGCGGCGGCATGTACACGGCGAATACGATGAGCTCGTCCTTCGAGGCGCTCGGCATGTCGCTCCTGTATTCGTCGACGATGGCCAACCCCGATCAGGAAAAGGTCGACTCGGCGGCGGAGTCGGCGCGCGTGCTCGTCGATGCGGTCAAGCAGGACCTCAAGCCGCGCGACATCATCACGAAGCGGTCGATCGAGAATGCCGTGGCGCTCATCATGGCGACGGGCGGCTCGACCAATGCCGTGCTGCACTATCTCGCCATCGCGCACGCCGCCGAGATCGACTGGACCATCGACGATTTCGAGCGCATGCGCAAGAAAGTGCCCGTGATCTGCGACCTGAAGCCCTCGGGCCAGTATGTCGCGACCGACCTGCACCAGGCCGGCGGCATTCCCCAAGTGCTAAGGATCCTGCTCGACGCGGGCCTGTTACACGGCGACTGCGTGACGATCACAGGCAAGACGATCGCGGAAGAGCTGAAGGACGTGCCCTCGAAGCCGCGCGCGGACCAGAAGGTGATCTTCCCCATCGAGCAGGCGCTGTACAAGGAGGGCCACCTCGCGATCCTCAAGGGCAATCTCGCGACCCAGGGCGCCGTCGCCAAGATCACGGGCCTGAAGAATCCCGTCATCACCGGCCCCGCCCGCGTGTTCGACGACGAGCAGAGCGCGATGGAGGCGATCCTCGCGGACAAGATCCAGGCCGGCGACGTGGTCGTGCTGCGCTACCTCGGCCCGAAGGGCGGGCCGGGCATGCCGGAGATGCTCGCGCCGACCTCGGCCATCATCGGCAAGGGACTCGGGGAATCGGTCGGCCTCATCACCGACGGCCGTTTCTCGGGCGGCACCTGGGGCATGGTGGTGGGGCACGTCGCGCCGGAGGCGTTCGAAGGCGGCCTCATCGCGCTCGTGCAGGAAAGCGATTCGATCACCATCGACGCTCACAAGCTGCTCCTGCAACTGAACGTGGACGAAGCCGAACTCGCGCGCCGCCGCGCGGCGTGGCGGCAACCCGCACCGCGTTACACGCGCGGCGTGATGGCCAAGTACGCGGCCCTCGCGCGGCCGGCGAACGAGGGGGCGGTGACCGGCTGACGGCTAACCGTTCTTGCGGCATGCTTACAGCCGGTCCCGGCCGATTACGGCGGTAATCCTAATCGGCGATGTGATTCAGGGCGCACAGAAAATCGTGCGCCCTTTGCTTTTATAATGCGACCACACTACAGCAGCCGGCGCTCACGCTGGCGGAGACCAGCATGAACCAGAAGTCGCAAGCGAGAAAGATAACAGCGACGCTCGCCGCCGCACTTCCCCTGGCGCTTGCCGCGGGGATGGCCTGCGCCCAGAACGAACCGGCGGGGCAATCGGAGCCGGCGGCCCAGCTCGCCCAGACGGCACCGCAAACGGCACAAGGCGCACAAGAAGCACAAGCGGCCCCGCCCGCGCCAACGGGCCTCGCACTCGCCCAGCAGCAGAACTGCATGAGCTGCCATTCGGTGAACCGCGCGTTCATGGGGCCTGCGTTGCGCGATGTGGCGTCGAAATACGCGTCGAAGCCCGACGCGCAGACCTATCTCTCGCACAAGATCATGGAAGGCAGCAACGGGGTATGGGGCACCGTGCCCATGCCCGCGAACACGCAGCTCAGCCCCGGTCAGGCGGCGACGCTCGCGCACTGGGTCCTCACGCTGAAGTAAAAACCTGCGGCGCTACGCCCGCGTTGCCCCCGGAGGCGGCGGATCAGTTTCCGCCCGGCTCGGGCGGAACCCCCGAGCGCGCAGCCAGTTCCTCGCGCACGGCAGCCCGCACCCAGCCCTTGAGCTCCGTTTCGAGTGCGAGGCCGATCTCGCGCGATACATGGCCCACGAGCCAATGCGTGTGTTCCTGCAAGGCGGCGTTGCAGCGCGCCTCGATCACATTGCGGCCTTCGCCGGTGAGCCAGGTCAGGCAGCGTCCGCGCAGGCGCTCGACGAGCGCGTCGGCGTCGTGCGCGAACAGGCCGTCTTCCGCTGCCGGCATCGTGGCGGTCGCTAGGGCCGCCGTTGCGAGGGTCTGCGCCGGCGGCACAGCGGCACGCAGCGGATTGCCGGGCACGAGGGTATCCGTCAAAAGCGGAATCGAGGCGTCGTTGATGTCATGAACGTCCGACATGAGAACCTCCGGCGATCGGGAAAGCCCGCGCGGCCTTAGCCGCCGGGCTTGTAGTTGTTCAGCGCGTAGCCGCGATCGCGGTAGTAGCGATAGCGCTCGCGGCCAGACGCCAGTTCGTCCGGCGCATCGCCGACCACTTCCAGCAAACGCTCGAAGCGCGCGAATTGCGGCGGCACCGCCGCGCCGAGATTGAGCAGCACGCGGTGATGCGGAGCCCGTTCGAGGTCCGCCGTCAGCACGACAGGCGTACCCGCGGCGAGCGGGCTCTCGGCCATGCAGTGCGGCACGAAGTCGAGCGCCGAAAAGGTCCACAGCATCGCGTCGAAAGCGCGCAGGCGCGCCGGCTCGGCCAGCACGACCGCCTGCTCGCCGGCCTGGTACGCCTTGCGCACGAGCCGGCACGCGTACGCCAGCGAATCGCCGACGTTCGTGTGAAAGTCGATGCGCGTCATCGCCTGCTCCGCGCTTGCGCCAGAACCGTGCCCGCTGCCGCTCGCGTCATTGGCCCGCGCGACCGTCCGCGGCCCGATCGATCAGGAACTGCGACAGGAGCGGCACGGGGCGGCCCGTCGCGCCCTTCGCCGCGCCGCTCTTCCAGGCGGTGCCCGCGATGTCGAGGTGGGCCCACGGATAGCTTTCCGTGAAGCGCGACAGGAAGCACGCCGCCGTCACGCTGCCCGCCGGACGCCCGCCGATATTGGCGAGGTCGGCGAAATTCGACTTCAATTGCTCCTGGTACTCTTCGTCGAGCGGCAGGCGCCAGGCCGGGTCGTTCGCCTCGCGCGAGGCGTCGAGCAGCTCGCCCGCCAGCGCGTCGTCCGTCGAGAAGAGACCGCTGTTGTGGTGACCGAGCGCGATGATGCACGCGCCCGTGAGCGTCGCGATGTCGACCACGGCGGCCGGCTTGAAGCGTTCGGCGTAGGTGAGCGCGTCGCACAGGATCAGGCGCCCTTCGGCGTCGGTGTTGAGCACCTCCACGGTCAGGCCCGCCATCGTCGTGACGATGTCGCCCGGCTTGGTCGCGTTGCCGGCGGGCATGTTCTCGCAGGTCGGGATGATACCGATCACGTTGAGCTTCAGGCCCATTTCGGCGACAGCACGCAGCGTGCCCAGCACCGAGCCCGCGCCGCACATGTCGTACTTCATTTCGTCCATGCCCTCGCCGGGCTTGAGCGAGATGCCGCCCGTGTCGAAGGTGATGCCCTTGCCCACCAGCACGACAGGCGCGGCCTTGGCGGGCGCGCCCTGATAGTGCAGCACGATGAACTGCGGAGGCTCGACCGAGCCCTTCGTCACCGAAAGGAACGAGCCCATCTTGAGCGCCTCGATCTGGCGCTGGCCCAGCACCTCGACCTTCAGCTTCCAGTCGCGCGCGAGCTTCTTCGCGGTGGCGGCAAGGTAGGTAGGCGTGCAGACGTTGCCGGGCAGGTTGCCGAGGTCGCGCGTGAGGTCCATGCCGTTGGCGATCGCGGTGGCCTGCCTGGCGGCGAGCTTGGCCGCCTTCTCGTCGCCGGCGTCGACGCTAAAGACGGTGCGTTTGAGCGCGCGCGCCGTGGTGTCCGGCTTGCTCTTCATCTGCGTGAAGCGGTAGACCTCGCCGCGCAGCGCCAGAATGGCGGCGCGCACGGCCCAGTCGCTCGAACGCTCCTTGATGGGCAGTTGCGCGAGCGTGAACGTGATCTGGGCGATTTTCGTGCCGAGGATCGCGCGCCAGGCGGCCTTGACGGCCTCGCCGTAGGCCTTCTGGCCGAAGGCGTCCTGCTTGCCGAGGCCGACCAGCAGCACGCGCGAGGCGCCGATACCCGTCACCTCCGGCAAAAACAGCGTCGAACCGGCCTTGCCGTCGATGTCGCCGGCCTTGACGACACGCGCGATCGTGCCGCCGATAGCGTTGTCGATCGCGAACGCCGCGCCAGACAAGGTCTGGGCCTCGAACACGCCGACCACGATGCAATCCGACTTGCCGGTCAGGAACGAGCCGTCCCCGCCTTTGCTCCAGTCACAGGCTTTTATGCTAAAGTCCATCGCGCTTGTCCTCGGATAAAATCTGGGCTTAGGATGAAAGCCGCAATTATCCGCTATTTTTCCCGCGGCGGCTCCTGGTCGGATGCGCGAGCTACGCGGCGTCCGGTACGGGCCACCCGCCCCACTCATCAAGAATGATCTTCGAACGTTCCCTGCAGCGCGAACTCGCGTACACGGCCGGCGCCGTGTTCATGGTTCTGCTCACGATCATGCTGACGACGATGATGATCCGCATCGTCGGTTTTGCCGCGTCGGGCCAGGTCGACCCGCGGGACGTGCTCGTCCTGATCGGGCTGACCGTGATCGGCTATATGGCCGTGATGCTCATCGTCACCCTGTTCGTGTCGATCCTGTTCGTGCTCACGCGCTGGTACAAGGATTCGGAAATGGTGGTCTGGCTCGCCTCCGGGGTGAGCCTCACGCGCCTCATCAAGCCGATCGCCCTCTTCACGGCGCCGATCTTCGCGCTGATCGTGTTCTTCGCGTTCATCGGCTGGCCGTGGTCGAATGCGCAGAGCAAGCTGATCCGCGCGCGCTTCCAGCAGCGCGATGAAGTGTCGCTGCTCGCGCCCGGCCAGTTCCGCGAGTCGCCCACCACGCACCGCGTGTTCTTCATCCAGAACATGACGCCCGACCAGTCGCACGTGGAGAACGTGTTCGTCACGAGCACGGACAACGGCAAGGTCAGCGTGATCGTCTCGAAGACGGGCCACACCGAAACCATGAAGGGCGGCGACCGCTTCGTCGTACTGGAGAACGGCCGCCGCTACGACGGGCAGCCGGGCCAGCCGGACTTCCGCATCATGGAATTCCAGCGCTACGGCGTGAAGATCCAGAGCCAGCCCGTGGTCTCGGTGCCCACGGCCAGCACCACGTCCACGCTGGGCCTGCTGCGCCATCCGACCAACGACAATCTCGGCGAGTTCGCCTGGCGCTGCGGCCTGCCGCTCATCGCCCTCAACCTGATGCTGCTCGCCATTCCGCTCGCCTATCAAAATCCGCGGCGCGGGCGCACCATCAACCTCGTCATGGCCGTGCTGATCTACCTCACCTATTCGAACCTGCTGAACGTCGTGCAGTCGCAGATCGAGCAGGCCAAGATGTCGTTCGGCGTCGGCCTCGTCGGCCTGCATATCGTCGTGCTCGCGCTCGTCGTGTTCATCTTCTGGCTGCGCGTGCGCAACCGGCCGCTCTTCAGCCGCGCCATGTTCCAGCGCGCGTCGCAGGGGTGACCCATGCGCATCTACGAAAAGTATTTCGCACGCCAGGTCTACGTGACCTTCGTCTTCATCCTGTTCGCGTTCTCGGGCCTGTTCTTCTTCTTCGACCTGATCAACGAGCTGAACTCGGTGGGCCACGGCAACTACAAGTTCAGCTATGCCGTGCTGCGCGTCGCGCTGCAAACGCCTTCGCGCTTCTACGAAATCATCCCGGTCGCGGCGCTCATCAGCTCGATCTACGTGTTCGCGCAGATGGCCGCCAATTCCGAGTACACGATCTTCCGCGTCTCGGGCCTCGCGACGCGCGAGGCGCTGTGGTCGCTGCTCAAGATCGGCGTGCCGCTCGTGCTCGTGACCTACGTGATCGGCGAAGTGATCGGCCCGTACACGGACCAGCTCTCGGAGCGCGTGCGTCTCGAAGCGCTCGGCTCCGCGGTGTCCAGCGACTTCCAGTCGGGCGTCTGGGTGAAGGACACGCTCACCCAGCGCGCGGACGGCGAGCAGGTCACGCGCTTCGTGAACGTCGGCAAGCTGCAGCCCGATGCGACCATCACCGACGTGCGCATCTACGAATTCGACTCGCTGTTCCGGCTCACGAACGTGCGGCTCGCGCAGTCGGGCCGCTATCAGTCGCCGGGCCACTGGCTGCTCAAGGACGTCACCGACACCGAGCTCGTCGGCGTGCCGCCGCCGCAAAACCAGCCCGCGGACGCGCTCAACCCGGTCTATCGCGCCGTGCAGACCACGACGCCCGAATATTCGCTGCGCTCCGAGCTCACGCCGCAGATCCTTTCGGTTCTGCTCGTGTCGCCGGACAATATGTCGATGTTCAACCTGTTCCGCTATATCCAGCATCTGAACGAAAACCATCAGGACGCGCAGCGCTACAACATCGCGCTCTGGCGCAAGCTGCTCTACCCGTTCGCGGTGTTCGTGATGCTCGTGCTCTCGCTGCCGTTCGCGTATCTGCATACGCGCGCGGGCGTGGTGGGCGTGAAGGTGTTCGGCGGGATCATGCTCGGCATGAGTTTCCAGCTGCTGAACACGCTGTTCTCGCACATGGGGACGCTGAACACCTGGCCCGCGCCGCTCACGGCGGCCACACCCGGCCTCATCTATCTCGCGCTCGGGTTGGTGGGCCTCAAATGGGTCGACCGGCACTAGCGGGGAGAGGGCAATGAGTGGCAAGCACGGCGTGATTCTCTTCGGCCACGGCGCACGCGACGCGCGCTGGCAGGAACCGTTCACGCGGCTCGCCGCGAAGCTCGCCGCGGTGCGCGGCGATGCGGGCCCGGTCAGCCTCGCCTTCCTCGAACTCATGGCGCCTGACCTGCCGGCCGCGGTGGCGGAGCAGGCCGCCGCGGGCTGCGCAACGATCACGGTCGTGCCGGTGTTTTTCGGTCAGGGCGGGCATGTGCGCCGCGACCTGCCGGAAATCGTCGCGCGCTGCCAGGCCGCGCATCCCGGCGTGCGCTTGCGCTGCGCCGGCGCGGTCGGCGAGGACGATGGCGTGCTCGACGCGGTGGTGCAGTACTGTCTGGGCGTGGTGCGCGACTGAGTGGCTGGACTGCCAGGCGCGAAGCGAAGGAAAAGCGCCAATGGCGCTCAAATGAAGGGGGCGACAGGGGGATACCAGCGGGCGCCCCTTTTTCGTTCTTTTGCGTTTCAGGCAGCAGCGCGCCGACCGGCCACCTGTGCCTCATCCGGCCCGGCATCCGCCGAGCGGTGCTGACCGGCCCGCGCGGCAAACGCTTCGCCGATCATCAGCAGGCTCGGCTGCGTCGCGTCAAGCCAATCCTGTGCACGGCCTGCTGCCAGTTCCGCGAGCGTCAGCGTGAGCGTGCGCTCGCGCGCCGTGCTGCATGCCTCGACGATCGCCACCGGCGTCGTGCCCGCGCGCCCCGCTTCGATCAGCTCGCGCCCGATTTCGGGCGCGCTGTCGCGACCCATGTAGAACACGAGCGAATCCGCCTTCACCTGCTCGCGGATTTCGGCGGAGTCGGCCGCGCGCGAATGCGTCGCGAGCGCGACGCTGCGCGCCACGCCGCGCAGCGTGAGCGAGCGGTGCAGCGTCGCCGCGCCCGCGAGCGCCGCCGTGATGCCCGGCACGATCTCGTAGTCGATGCCCGCGGCTTCCAGCGCGCGCATCTCTTCGTCGGCGCGGCCAAACAGCATCGGGTCGCCGCCCTTCAGGCGCACGACCACGGCGTGCTCGCGCGCCGCATCGACAAGCTGCTTGTTGATGAAATGCTGCGCCGTCGAGCGTTGCCCGCAGCGCTTGCCGACCGCGATGAACTTCGCGTGCTTCGGCGCATAGTCGAGCATGGCCGGCTCGACGAGCGCGTCGTGCAGCACCACGTCCGCCTCGCCAAGCAGGCGCGCGCCGCGCACCGTGATGAGGTCCGCAGCGCCGGGTCCCGCGCCGATCAGATATACCTTGCCCATATGCTTTCCCGAATCCTGTTGCCGCTCGCGCCCCGCTGCCCGGGCGGCGCGGCACGGGGCTCCACTCAGGCGGAGAACGCGCGGATCATGCCCGCCGCCACCGTGTGGTGCGTGGCTTCGTCGATCAGGACAAACGCGCCGGTGCCGGGATGCGAATCATACAGGTCGCAGACGAGCGGCTTTTGCAGCGTGAGCGCCACGCGGCCGATGTCGTTCATCGCGAGGTCGTGCCGGTCGGTGGCGTGCGAGAGCGTATGCACGTCGAGCACCTGCTTGACCGCGCCGATCTTCGCGAACACCGTGTTCGTGGTCTGCTTGAGTAGATACTTGCGCTGCGGCGAAAGCGGCTCTTCGTCGAACCAGCAGAGGTCCGCTTCGAGCTTCTTCGCGGGCTGCGCGGCATCCGTGGCCGGCACGAAAGTGTCGCCGCGCGAGACGTCCACGTCTTCCGCGAAACGGATCGTGACGGTCTGGCCCGCGAACGCGCGATTCACCTGCGCCGTGCCGCCCGGCACCGGCGCGATGATTTCGGCAACCGTCGCGCTGCGGCCAGCCGGCAGCACCGTGATGGCGTCGCCAACCTTCACTTCGCCCGCCTCGACGCGGCCCATGTAGCCGCGGAAGTCGTCGGCGCTCGAACCGTCCTGGCGCGCGACCCATTGCACCGGGAAGCGCAGGGCGTCGCCGCCGGCTTGCTCGACCGGCAGCGCCTCGAGCACGTCGAGCAGCGGCGCATCCGCGTACCACGGCATGCGCTCGCTCGCGGAAACGATGTTGTCGCCCTTGAGCGCCGAAACCGGCACGAAGCGCACGTCTTCGAGGCCGAGCTGGCGCGCGAGTTCGACATAGGCCTCGCGAATCTGGTTGAAGACCGCTTCGCTGTAGTCGACGAGGTCCATCTTGTTGATCGCGACGATCACGTGCTGCAGGCCGAGCAGCTTGACGATCGCGCTATGGCGCTTGGTCTGCGGCAGCAGTTGCGTGACGCCGTTCTCGACCGTCACGCGCGTGGGGTCGATCAGGATGATCGCGGCGTGCGCCGTGGAGGCGCCCGTGACCATGTTGCGCGTGTACTGCTCGTGGCCCGGCGTGTCGGCGATGATGAACTTGCGCTTGGCCGTGGCGAAGTAGCGGTACGCCACGTCGATCGTGATGCCCTGCTCGCGCTCGGCTTCGAGGCCGTCGGTCAAGAGCGAGAGGTCGATCTCGTCGCCCACCGTGCGCTTGTTCTTCGCACGCGAAAGCGCCGAGAGCTGGTCGCTCAACACCGCCTTGCTGTCGTACAGCAGGCGGCCAATCAGCGTGCTCTTGCCGTCGTCCACGCTGCCCGCCGTGATGAAGCGCAGCACGCCGAGGTCTTCAGGTTGATACGTAGTACTCATGAATCGATCCTCTTCCTCTGCGTGCTCTTAGAAATAACCTTGCTTCTTGCGCTGTTCCATCGCGGCTTCGGACGTCTGATCGTCCATGCGCGTCGCGCCGCGCTCCGTGATTTCGGTCACCGCCGTTTCGGCGATGATCTTCTCGACGGTGTCGGCATCGCTTTCCACGGGGCACGTGCAGCTGATGTCGCCCACCGTGCGGAAGCGCACGAGCGCCGATTCGCTCGTTTCGCCTTCCTTCATCGGCGTGAGCGGCGTGACCGGCACGAGCAGGCCATTGCGGCGCACGATCTCGCGCTGGTGCGCGTAGTAGATCGACGGCAGTTCGAGCTTTTCGCGCTCGATGTATTGCCACACGTCGAGTTCGGTCCAGTTCGAGATCGGGAACACGCGCAGGTGCTCGCCCTTGTGCAGGCGCGCGTTGTACAGGCTCCAGAGTTCGGGGCGCTGCGCCTTCGGGTCCCACTGGCCGAATTCGTCGCGGAACGAGAAGATGCGCTCCTTCGCGCGGGCCTTCTCTTCGTCGCGGCGCGCGCCGCCGATCATCGCCGTATAGCCGTATTGCTCGATGGTTTCGAGCAGCGTGACGGCCTGCGCGGCATTGCGCGAATCCGTTTCGCGGCGCAGGCGCACGGTGCCGCGCTTGATCGAGTCTTCGACGTGGCCGACCACGAGCTCGGCGCCGATTTCGGCCGCGCGGCGGTCGCGGAAGTCGATCACTTCGTCGTAGTTGTGGCCCGTGTCGATGTGCACGAGCGGGAACGGCAACGAGGTCTTGCGGTTGGCGCCCAGGCCGAACGCTTTCAGTGCGAGCGCGAGCACGACCACCGAATCCTTGCCGCCCGAGAACAGCAGCGCAGGCTTGCTGCACTCGGCAACCAGTTCGCGCAGGATGTGAATCGACTCGGCTTCGAGCCAGTCGAGGTGGTCCATGCGGTTCGCGGTCACTTGAAGCGGTGCATTCACGGTCGGTTCGAGCGTCGTGCTCATGTTGAGATCCTTCGTTGATTCACACCGCCGCCGAAAATCGCGAAGGCAGTGCGACTTGCTTGCTCTACGACAGCGCGCCTGCAGGAACCAGCCCTGCGGCGCGCCAGCTTTCAATTTTAACTCGCGTGCCCTGTGGCTTGCACTTCGACCACCGGAATCGCCGAAATCGGGCTGATATGCAGGCCGCACTCCTTCGTGTCGCGCGACTCCCACCACCAGCGGCCTGCCCGGCTATCCTCGCCGGGGCGCACGGCGCGCGTGCAGGGCTCGCAGCCGATACTCGGGTAGCCGCGTGCGTGCAGCGGGTTCACGGGCACGTCGAAGGCGCGCAGATAGGCCCACACTTCCGCTTCGGTCCAGTCCGCGATCGGATTGAACTTGGCGATGTCGCGCGCGCCGTCGTGCTCTTCCTCATGCAGCTCCGCACGCGTGACGGACTGCTCGCGGCGCTGGCCGGTCACCCAGGCCGAAACGTTCGAGAGCGCGCGGTTCAGCGGCTCGACCTTGCGGATCTCGCAGCAGCGCTTGCGCAGATCGACGCTTTCGTAGAAGGCGTTCAAACCATGCTGGGCGACGTACTCGTCCACGGCGTCCTGTTGCGGGTGGAATTGCTCGATCTCGTAACCGTAGCGCTCGCGCACGCGGTCGATCATGCCGAGCGTTTCCGCATGCAGGCGACCCGTGTTCAGCGAGAAGATGCCGATCTTCACCCCGCGCGAGAGGATCGCGTGCGTGAGCAGCATGTCCTCGGCCGCGAGGCTGCTCGCCAGCTTCACGTCGGCGTGGCGTGCGGCGATCGAATCGAGCAGCGCGTCGAGGCGCCCGATCTTCGCCTGCAACTCGGCCGTGATCGTGCTTTCGACGGTGCTCATGCTGCGGCACCTTGCTGCGCCAGACGGCGGCGGAACAGCGGCGAAGGCTCGTCGAACGCGCCCTGATACTGCACCGTGAACTCCGTGAACGCCTTGAGCGCGTCGTGGAGGTCCTTGTCGGCGCGCAGCGCATACGCATCGAAGCCGCAGCGCTCGTAGAAGCGCAACTGGTCGCGCAGCACATCGCCAATCGCGCGCAGCTCGCCCTGGTAGCCATAGCGTTCGCGCAGCAGACGCGCCGTCGAATAACCGCGGCCGTCACGGAACACCGGGAAATCCACTGCGATCAGAGCCACCTCGTCGAAATCGCCCGCGATATCGGCCGGTTCGCTCTCCGGCGCAAGCCACACGCCGAGCTCGTCCCGGCTGCGCGAGGCCACCAGCGCGTCGCGCTGCGCCTGCCACAGCGCGAGCGGCACGATGATCTGGCCCGCAGGCAGCGCCGCCACTTCGGGCAGTGCGCCGTCTTCGGCCGCGCGCACGACCTGCCAGCCGTCTTCAACGATCTCGCGATTCCTGATGATCAAAGCCATTTGCTTAACTCTCGTCTCTCGTTGCGTGCGGGTTCAGGCGTGCGCCGGCTGGCGCGAGGCGTACACGCGTTCCTTGAACGGTGCGATGCCGATGCGGTCGTACGTGTCGATAAAGCGCTCGCCTTCGAGCCGGTGCTCGACGAACGTATCGATCACCTTCTGCACAACGTCCGGCATCTCTTCGGCCGAAAACGACGGCCCGATCACACGGCCCAGGCGCGCGCCATTGGCGCCATTGCCCTGCTCGCCGCCCAGCGACACCTGATACCACTCCGCACCGTCCTTGTCCACGCCCAGCACGCCGATGTTGCCGACGTGATGGTGCCCGCACGAGTTCATGCAGCCCGAGATATTGAACGACAGGTCGCCCAGGTCGTGGACGAAGTCGAGATTATCGAAACGCGCCTGGATCGCCAGCGCAATGGGGATCGACTTCGCGTTCGCGAGCGAGCAGAAGTCGCCGCCCGGGCACGCGATGATGTCGGTCAGAAGGCCGATGTTCGCCGTCGCGAAGCCCTGCGCCTTCGCCTTTTCCCACAGCGCATAGAGGTCGCGCTTCTTCACGTCCGCGAGAATCAGGTTCTGCTCGTGCGAGACGCGGATCTGGCCGAACGAATACGCGTCGGCCCAGTCGGCCACGGCTTCCATCTGTGCGTCGGTGGCATCGCCCGGCGCGATGTCGCGCGGCTTGAGCGAGAGCGTCACCGAGGCATAGCCCGGCACGCGGTGCGGACGCACGTTGCGCTCCACCCAGCGCGCGAACGCGCGGGTTTCGAGCAGATGCTTTTCGTACGACGTATCGGTATCGGGCAGCTTTTCGTAGGCGGGCGGCACGAAGTGCTGCGACACGCGCTCCACTTCGGCCTGCGTGAGCGTCGAGGGGCCGTCCTTCAGGTGCTGCCACTCCTCTTCCACCTGCTCGGCGAATTTCGCCGGCGAGAGCGCCTTCACGAGAATCTTGATGCGCGCCTTGTAGAGGTTGTCGCGGCGGCCGTAGCGGTTGTACACGCGCAGCACGGCTTCGCAGTAGGTCAGCAGGTGCTGCCACGGCAGGTCGCGCTTGATGATCGCACCGACGATGGGCGTGCGGCCGAGGCCGCCGCCCGCGAGGATGCTCGCGACAATTTCGCCGTCGACGTTACGCTCCAGGTAGACGCCCAGGTCGTGGATCTGCACGGCCGCGCGGTCTTCCTTCGAGCCCGAGACGGCGATCTTGAACTTGCGCGGCAGCCAGGCGAATTCGGGGTGGAACGTCGACCACTGGCGCAGGATCTCGGCCCAGGGGCGCGGATCGACGACCTCGTCGGGCGCCACGCCCGCGAACTGGTCGGCGGTGATGTTACGGATGCAGTTGCCCGAGGTCTGGATGCCGTGCATCTGCACCGAAGCGAGTTTGGCGAGGATTTCGGGCGTCTCCTCGAGCTGGATCCAGTTGTACTGGATGTTCGAGCGCGTCGAGAAATGGCCGTAGCCGCGGTCGTGCTCGCGCGCGATGCGGCCGAGCATGCGCAACTGGTCGCTGCGCAGATTGCCGTACGGAATCGCGATGCGGTGCATGTAGGCGTGGCGCTGCATGTACAGGCCGTTCTGCAGGCGCAGCGGGCGGAACTCTTCTTCGCTCAATTCGCCCGAGAGGCGCCGGCGAACCTGGTCGCGGTACTGCGCGACGCGTTCGTCGACGATGGTCTGGTCGTACTGATCGTATTGGTACATTCGGGGACCCCAGGGTTGGTTCAATCGCGGCGTTCCGGTTACGCCGCGCTCTCCGACTTCGACTTCGCTCCGTTTTGACCTCGCTCATGGCCGGTAGCCTTACAGCCACCCGTCATTTGCTAATGACCAAAACAGATATCCATATTTGGAAAGTTGGGGGAATGGTAATAAACTCGCTTTATATTTCAAACGACTCAAAAATCAGGTCGATATGCAAACAGGTTATAAGGGTTATCTATGAACCTGCACCAGTTCCGGTTCGTCCGCGAGGCCGTGCGGCAAAATTTCAATCTCACGGAAGCCGCCAAGGCGCTGTATACCAGTCAGCCGGGCGTTTCGAAGGCGATCATCGAGCTGGAAGACGAGCTGGGGGTCGAGATCTTCACCCGCCACGGCAAGCGCGTGCGCTCGCTGACCGAGCCCGGGCGCATCATTCTGGCGTCGGTCGAACGCATCTTGCAGGAGGTCGAGAGCCTCAAGCGGGTGGGGAAGGACTACGCGGCGCAGGATCAGGGCAATCTGACCATCGCGGCCACGCACACCCAGGCGCGCTACTCGCTGCCGGCCGCCATCGCCGAGTTCAAGCGCCGCTTCCCGAAGGTGCACCTCTCCATCCTGCAGGGCAGCCCGACCCAGGTCGCGGAAATGGTGCTCCACGACCAGGCCGACCTCTGCATCGCCACCGAGGCCATCTCGGGCTACAAGGATCTGGTGTCGCTGCCCTGCTTCACCTGGCACCACGTCGCGGTCATGCTGCCCGACCACCCGCTGCTGGAGCGCAAGCCGCTCGCGCTCGACGATCTGGCCCAGTTTCCGCTCATCACCTACGACAACGCCTTCGCGGGCCGCACCAAGATCAACGAGGCGTTTCGCCTGCGCGGCCTCTCTCCCGATATCGTGCTGGAGGCCATCGACGCGGACGTCATCAAGACCTATGTCGAGCTCGGCATGGGCGTGGGCATCATGGCCGACATCGCCTTCAACGCCGAGCGTGACCGCCACCTGCGCGCGGTGCCGGTCGGGCATCTGTTCGGCAGCAACGTCACCCGCGTCGCGCTCAAGCAGGGCGCGTATCTGCGCAGCTACGTCTACACGATGGTCGAGCTGCTCTCGCCCAGCCTGAATCGCAAGCTGATCGAACAGGCGCTCAAGGGGGAGCACGAGTCTTACGAGTTGTGAAATGACGCATTCCGGCGCCCCGCCGGTGCGCCGGTCCGACTGAACTTACAGGTGGCGCTCGACGTCCATCCTCTGATGCAGGATCCGGATCACGTCCAACGTCCGGTCCGTTTCGCGGTAGAACACGACGTGCGAGCCGACTGCGTACCGCCAGTACCCGTCGCGCACCGCGCAGGCACGTCCGATCTTGTCGCCGTGCGCCAGCGCCTCCATTGTCGCGACCAGGTCGCGGTGATAGCGGTTGGCCTGCCCGGACGACCACTGCGTGAACGTATACCGCCAGATGTCCTCGAGGTCGGCCACAGCCAGCGGCGTGAGCTGCAGTTGCCGGCCCCTAGCCCCCATGCGTGGCCCGCATGCGCGCGAGGAAGGCTTCGCTGTCAAACGGTGCGGGCGCGCCCGACGCCTCGCCGGCCTTCAGTGCTTCCTGCAGGGCCCGCACCTGCGCTTCATGCGATTCGAGCAGGCGCAGGCCAGCCCGTACGACGTCGCTGACCGATCCATACCGGCCGGACTGCACTTGCGCGTCGACGAACCCGGCGAAATGGTCGCCGAGGGAAACGGACGTGTTGCGTGACATGGTCTGACTCCTGTTCAACGCAACGATCATATACCAATCTTTGGTATTTCAGCCGGTCCCGGCGACGCATTGCCAGCGGGAAAGGAACTGTCTTAGTATTCGGGCGACGTCGGGACCGATATGTCCCTACACCCTCAAGGAGACCTGTTGAATGACTGCTCGCCGATTTGTCCGGCACATGCTGCCGCGAGCGCTCTGTGCCAGTGCGCTCGCCATGGCGGGTGTCGCCGCGCACGCCGACCTCAAAATCGGCATCGACCTTTCGAGCACCGGCCCGGCGGCCGCCATCGGCATCAGCAGCAAGAACGCCGTGCTGATGTGGCCCGACACGATCGCGGGCCAGAAGGCCGACTACATCGTGCTCGACGACGGCTCCGATCCGGGCGCGGCCGTGCGCAATGTCCACAAGCTCATCAACGAGGACCATGTCGACGTGATCGTCGGGCCGAACGTCACGCCGGCCGCGCTCGCGGCGCTCGATCCCGTCGCGGAGGGCAAGACGCCGATGATCACGCTGGTCGGCTCGGCGTCCGTGGTCGAGCCGCAGGCGGGGCCGCGCGTGTGGGCGTTCAAGATGGCGCAGACCGACGCCGCCATGGCCGACGTCATGACGCGCTACATGGCGGCGCACAACGTAAAGACGGTGGGCTTCATCGGCTTTGCCGACAGCTACGGCGACAGCTGGCTCAAGGAATTCACGAAGTTCGCGGGCGAGCGGCACATCCAGATCGTGGCGACCGAGCGCTTCAACCGCACGGACGCGAGCGTCACGGGCCAGGCGCTCAGGCTCATAGCGGCGAAGCCCGATGCGGTGCTGGTGGCCGGCGCGGGCACGCCGGCCGTGCTGCCGCAGCGCACGCTCGTCGAGCGCGGCTTCAAGGGGCCGATCTACCAGACGCACGGCATCGCCACGCCCGAGTTCATCAAGCTGGGCGGCAAGGACGTGGAAGGCACGCTGTTCCCGACGCAGCCGGTTGTCGTGGCGCGCACGCTGCCCGCCGGCGAGCCGGCGCAGAAGGCGGCGCTGGCATTCGTCGATGCCTACGAGGCGAAATACGGCCCGGGCTCGGTCACGCAGTTCGCGGGCGATGCGGCCGGGGTGTATCCGCGCCTTTCGGACGCCGTCGCGCGCGCGCTCAAGACGGCCCAGCCAGGCACCGAGGCGTTTCGCGTCGCGCTGCGCCACGAACTGGAGCAGGCGCACGAGGTGGTCGTGCCGAACGGCTTCGTCACCACGAGCCCGACCGATCACGTGGGCCTTGATCAGCGCGCGAGCGTGATGGGCACGATACGCGGCGGCAAGTTCGTGTATCTCGCGCAGTAAGGCGCGGTCGCCCCTAACGCGCGATCGTCTGCCACGCGCCGTCCGCCGCGCTGCTCGCCAGCACGGCGGCAATGAAGCGCAAGCCTTCTACGCCGTCGTCGACGGTGGTCAGCATGCGGCTCTCGGGCGGCGCGGGCACGCCCGCCTCGCTTGCCGCGATCTGCGCTGCGGCGTCGCGATAGAGCTGCGCGAATGCCTCCAGATAGCCTTCCGGGTGCCCAGGCGGCACGCGCGTCGCATGGCGCGCCGCCGCGCCCGCTACGCGTCCGCGCGTGAGCCGCTCGGCTTCGCCGCCTTGCGGCGTGAACCAGAGGATATTCGGCTCTTCCTGATCGAACGCGAGGCCGCCCTTCGTCCCGTAGACGCGCAGCCGCAACGCATTCTCCGCGCCGCTTGCCACCTGGCTCGCCCACAGCATGCCCCGCGCGCCGTTCGCGTAGCGCAGCATCGCCTGCACGTGGTCGTCCACGCGCCGGCCCGGTACGAACGTATGGACCTCCGCCGCGAGCGCCTCGGGCACGAGGCCGCTCACGAACGCCGCCAGTTGATATGCGTGGGTGCCGATGTCGCCCAGACACCCCGCCGGCCCCGCCAGCGCCGGGTCGGTACGCCAGTTCGCCTGGCGGTTCGCGCCGTCGCGCTCGACGGGCGTCGCGAGCCAGTCCTGCGCGTACTCCACCTGCACGATGCGCACCTCGCCGATCTCGCCCGCCGCCACCATCTCGCGCGCGTGGCGCACGAGCGGATAGCCCGAATACGTGTGCGTGAGCGCGAACACCAGGCCGGCCTCGCGCGCGTGCTGCGCGAGCGCCGCGCCTTCGGCCAGCGACACGGCGAGCGGCTTGTCGCAGATCACGTGGATGCCCGCGTCCATGAAGGCGTGCGCCACCGGCGCATGCAGATGGTTGGGCGTGACGATGGCGACGGCGTCGATGCCGTCGTCGAGCGTCCCCTCCACCCGCGCCATGTCGCGCCAGTCGGCGTAGCTGCGCGTGAGGCCCAGCGCCTCGGCGCTCAACTGCGCACGCACCGGATCGGATGAAAGCGCGCCCGCCACCAGTTCGAAGGCATCGTCGAGGCGCGCCGCGATACGATGCACCGCGCCGATAAACGCACCCTCGCCGCCGCCCACCATGCCGAGCCTGAGTCTTCGTGCCATTGCCTTGCCCCTTCGCTAACCTTGGGTGACCGCGTTCATTCAGATGCCCAGCAGCCCCTTCAACTGAGCCGCATCCACGCCGCTGCCGGCGAAGTCGTCGAAGGCATGCTCCGCCACGCGGATGAGGTGGCGCCGGATGAACTCGACGCCCTCGCGCGCCCCGTCGTGCGGATGCTTGAGCGCGCACTCCCATTCGAGCACGGCCCAGCCCGGGTAATCGTACTGCGTGAGCTTCGAGAAGATCGCGCCGAAATCGACCTGGCCGTCGCCCAGCGACCGGAAGCGCCCGGCGCGCTCGACCCAGCCGCTGTAACCGCCGTAGACGCCCTGCTTGCCGGTGGGCCGAAATTCGGCATCCTTGACGTGGAAGGCCTTGATGCGCGCGTGATAAAGATCGATGAACGCGAGGTAATCGAGCTGCTGCAGCACGAAGTGGCTCGGATCGTAGAGGATATTCGCGCGCGGATGATCGTCCACGGCCGCGAGGAAGCGCTCGAACGTCACGCCGTCGTGCAGGTCCTCGCCCGGATGCAGTTCGTAGCAGACGTCCACGCCCGCCGAATCGAACGCGTCGAGGATGGGCCGCCAGCGCCGTGCGAGTTCGTCGAAGGCCGCCTCGACGAGCCCTGCCGGCCGCTGCGGCCACGGGTACAGATAAGGCCACGCGAGCGCGCCCGAAAACGTAACGTGCGCCTTGAGGCCAAGGTTTTTCGAAGCGCGCGCCGCCAGCATCAACTGGTCGATGGCCCAGGCCGTGCGCGCCTCGCGGTTTCCCCGCACATGCGGCGCCGCAAAGCCGTCGAAGAGCGCGTCGTAAGCGGGATGCACGGCCACGAGCTGGCCCTGCAGATGCGTCGAGAACTCGGTGATCGCGATGCCCGCGTCGTCGGCGATGCGGCGCAGGTCGTCGCAGTAGGCCGGGCTCGCGGCGGCCTGCGCGAGATCGATGAGGCGCGGGTCCGTGGGCACCTGGATGCCCTTGTACCCCAGATGCGCGGCCCAGCCGGCCATATGCTCGAAGCTGTCGAACGGGGCGTCGTCGCCGAGAAACTGCGCCAGAAAAATCGCGGGGCCCTGAATGGTCTTCATCGGCCTCTATCCTCCGTGGTCCGCCGCGCGCCCGGATGCCGGGATGGCACGAAGGCAGGCGCGCGGCAACGGTTGATCATCGCTAGCCCGCCTCAAATCAGAACGGCGAGTCGGGGAAGTAGAAGTCCTTCGCGTTCTCCTTCGTGATGAGCACCGAAGGGATGATCGTCTTCTGCGGCAGCGCCTTGCCCGCGAGCCGCGCTTCGGCCGTCATCTTGATCGCGTCGTAGATGAATTTCGGCGAGTACGAAACGTCGGCGCGGATCAGCGGGTCGCCGTCCATCACGCGCTTGACCATGTCCTTCGAGCCCGCGCCGCCGAACACGATCTTGATGTCGGTGCGCTTCGCCTGGTCGATCGCCTTGAGCACGCCCACGGCCATGTCGTCGTCGGCGGCCCAGACGGCGTCGATGTGCGGGAAGCGCGTGAGGTAGTCCTGCATCGTGCGGAACGCGTCGTCGCGGTTCCAGTTGGCGTACTTCGCGTCCAGGATCTTCATGTTCGGGTAGTTCTTCAGCACCGAGGTGAACGCGGTCCAGCGCTCGTTGTCGAGCGTGGTGGGGATGCCGCGCAGCGCCACGATGTCGCCCTTGCCGTCGAGCTGCTTCGCGAGGTACTCGGCGGGAATGCGGCCGAACGCCGTGTTGTCGCCGGCCACGTAAGCGTCCTGCGCGCTCGTGTCGGTCAGGCCGCGATCCACCACGGTCACGTACACGCCCTGTTTCTTCACCTGCGCCACGGGCTGCGTGAGCGACGCCGATTCGAATGGGAAGATCACGAGCGCGTTGATCTTGTTGACGGTCACGAGGTCCTGCAGTTGGTTCGCCTGATCGGGCGCGTTCGCCGCCGTCTTCACGATGATCTTCAGGTCGGGATGCGCCTTCTCCAGGTCGCTCTTCGCCTTGTTAGCCCACCACACGATGCCGCCCGTGAAGCCGTGGTCGGCGGTGGGAATCGCGACGCCCAGCGTCACCTTATCGTCGGCGCACGCGGTCCCCGCGCCTAGCGTCGCCGCGAGGCCGAACGCGAGTGCGCTCGCGCCGATTGCCCGAATCATCTTCTTCATGGTGCTGTCTCCTAAGGTGCGCTCGCGCGCGAGCGTCTCGGTAAATTGACGTCTGCCTCCTTCGACTGCCGGCCTGCAATGCTGCGTATTGCCTGCTGCGCCTGCTTCATGTTTCGTACTGCGTATCGCGTCTTGCCGTTCCGTGCCCTGCCTACCTGCGCCCGCGCTGCAGGAAAGCCACGGCGATGATCGCCACGCCCTGCACGGCCGCGTTCAGATACACGCTGATGATGCTCGTGAGATTGAGGATGTTCGCGATCACCGAAAGCAGCACGGCGCCGACCACGGTCCCCGCCACGCGTCCTTCGCCGCCCTTGAGCGCGGTGCCGCCCACGACCACGGCCGCGATCGCTTCGAGCTCCCAAAGCAGGCCCGTGGTGGGCGTGGCCGACCCGAGCCTCGGCACGTAGAGCACGGTCGCGACGCCCACGCACACGCCGAGCAGCACATAGGTCGCGCACTTCACGCGATCCACGCGGATCGCCGCATAGCGCGCGACCTGCTCGTTCGAGCCGATTGCCTGGACATGCCGGCCGAACGCGGTGCGGTTGAGGATCAGCGCGCCGCCCAGCGCGACGATCGCGAAGACCCAGACCGGCACCGGTATGCCGAAGAGGCTCGCGTAATAGACCGGCCCGTAGAAGTCGACGAGATTGTTCGGCAGCGTGAGCGCGCCGCCGTCCGCGAGCCACGTCAGCACCGAGCGGAAGATGCCGAGCGTGCCGAGCGTCACGATGAACGGCTCGATGCGTCCGCGCGTGATGAGGAGGCCGTGCGCGAGCCCGAACAGCGCGCCGAGCACGAGCGCGAGCGCAATGCCGATCAGCACGATCGCGAGCGGCGCGAACGTATGCGCGCCCACCCCGGCCGCGAGCGCGTTCATGGTCCAGATCATCACGCCGGCGATCAGCGCGGCCATCGAGCCCACCGAAAGATCGATGCCGCCCGAAATGATCACGAAGGTCATGCCGACGGAGATGATGCCGATGAACGAGGTCCGCGTGAGCACGTTGAGCAGATTGCCGGGCGTGGCGAAATCGCGGTTCAGCGCGGTGCCGAGCACGCAGAGCGCAATCAGCCCGATAAGCGGCCCCACGCCCGCAAGCCGGTGTACGAACGCGGCGAGCTTGCGCACGCGGCCGTGTGCCGCGGCGGTTTCAGTGGGTGCCGGTTGCATGGGCGATCAACTCCTCTTCGTTCAGATGGTCGCTCCCGAGCGTGGCGACGAGGCGGCCCGCGCGCATCACGGCGACCCGATGCGCGAGGCCGATCAGCTCGACGAGTTCGGACGAAATCACGATCACCGCGCGCCCCGAAGCCGCGAGCCGCTGGATCAGGAAATAGATGTCGCGCTTCGCGCCCACGTCCACGCCGCGCGTGGGCTCGTCGAGCACGATCACGCGCGGATCGGGCTGCAGGAACTTGGCGAGCGCGAGCTTCTGCTGGTTGCCGCCCGAGAGCATGCGCGCGCGGCTCGCGAGGTCGCCGGTGCGGATGCCGAACTCGCGCACGGCGGTTTCGAGCGCGCGGCGCCCCGCCTTGAGATCAATGAAGGGCTTGCCGTAGCGCTCGAGGGTCATCAGCGTGAGGTTGTCCTGCAGGCTCAGGTTCAGGTGCAGACCCTTGCCCTTGCGGTCCTCGCTCAGATAGGTGATCCCATTGCGCACGGCGTCGCGCGGATGCCGCAGCGAAACGGGTTGCCCATCGATCTCGACGACGCCCGCGCTGCGCTCGCGCAAGCCCACGATCGCCTCGAAGGCTTCGGTGCGCCCCGCGCCGACGAGCCCCGCGAAGCCGAGGATCTCGCCCGCACGCACCTCGAAGCTCAGGTCCTCGACCCAGCCCGGCACGGCAAGGCCGGTCACGCGCAGCGCCACCGGCGCGCCGGCGCTTGCTTCGGTCCTGGCCGGAAACATGTCGGAAACGTCGCGGCCCACCATCAGGTTCGCCATCTGCTGACGCGCGAGTCCCGCCGTCGCGCTCGCCGCCACGAAGCGGCCGTCGCGCATCACGATCACGTCGTCGGTGATGCGCTCCACCTCGTCGAGCTTGTGCGAGATGTAGACGATCGTCGTGCCGTCCTCGCGCAGTTTCTCCATCAATGCAAAAAGACGAGCCGTTTCGGACGGCGTGAGCGTGGCAGTGGGCTCGTCCATGATGAGGAGGCGCGCATGCCGCGAGAGCGCCTTCGCGATCTCCACGAGCTGCTTCTCCGCGACGATCAGGTCGCGCACCTTCGTGTCGGGATCGCGCGCGAGGCCCACCTGCGCGAGCACGTCCCGCGCCTCGCGGCGCATCGCGGTGTCGTCGACGAAAAGGCCGCGCCGCTTCTCGTGGCCAAGAAAGATGTTCTGCGCGATCGTCAGATGCTCGGCGAGATTGAACTCCTGGTGAATCAGCACGATGCCCGCCTGCTCGGCCTCGCGCGAGCCTTCGAAGCGGCGCGCCTCGCCGTCGACGACGATCTCGCCCGCCGTGGGCGATTCGTAGCCGGCCAGGATCTTCATGAGCGTCGACTTGCCCGCGCCGTTCTCGCCGAGCAGGCCATGAATGCGGCCCGGCGCAAGCTCGAAGCTCACGCCGTGCAGCACGCGCACGGGACCGAAGTCCTTGCGGATCTCGTGGAACTTCACGGCGACGCTCATGAGCGGCCGCGCCTCCTCTCGATAAGGATGTCGTACGCACGGAGTCGCGGGCGGCCTGCGCCGCCCGCCCCGCTCCGCTGGTCCCCTCTGCTTGTACCGCTGCCCCGCTGCTACTCCTGACGCTACTCCTTGCGCTACACCTTGCCGGCCACGCGCGGACGCACGCCGCCGACCTGTCTCATCCGCTTTGCCGCACCACCAGCCGATGCGGCAGCAGCACGCCCGGCACGTTCGCATCCGGCACGGCGAGGCGCTGCAGCAACAGCCGCGCGGCCGTCTCGCCGAGTTCGCGCATCGGCTGCGCGACGGTCGTGAGCGGCGGGTCGACCTGCGCCGCGAGCGCGATATCGTCGAAGCCCACCACCGCCACGTCGTCCGGCACGCGCCGGCCGGCGCCGCGCAGGCCGTTGATCACGCCGACTGCGAGCGTGTCCGAGACCGCGAAAATCGCGTCCGGCGCCTCCGCTTGCCGCATGAGCGCCGCGGCGGCCTCGGCGCCCGCGCCGTAGTCGAGGCAGTTCACGTTCACGCGCCAGGCGTCGCGCGCCTCGAGCCCCGCCTGCGCGAGCGCGTCGAGGTAACCGTCGCGCCGCTGCTGCGCGTAGAGGTAATGCTCGTCCGAGTTGATGAGCGCGATGCGCCGCCGGCCGCGCGCGATCAAATGCCGCACGGCGTCGCGGGCGGCAAGGAAATTGTCGATGCCGACATACGGCACGCCCACGCCCGGATCGAACTCGCAGCACGCCACCCACGGCAGCGCCGTCGCCTCGGCCGCCGCCTGGTTGGCGTGCTGGACCGTCGCCGGGTCGAGGCAAATCGCGCCGTCCGCGCGATGGCGGCGCAGCAGGTCGAAGTAGCCGCGCTCGCGGCCCGCGTCGGCGCCCGTGTCGCACAACAGCGTGAAATAGCCGTGCTGGCGCGCAACGCCATCGATGCCGCGCACGATCTCCGCGTAAAACGGGTTGCCGAAGTCCGGCACCATCGTCAGCAGCAAGCGGCTCTCCGCCGTGCGCAGGTTGCGCGCGAGCTCGTTCACGCGGTAGCCGCTCGTCTCGATTTCGGCGAGCACGCGCTCGCGCGTGGCGGGCCGCACGTTCGCGTGGCCGTTGAGCACGCGCGAAACCGTCGCCACCGATACGCCCACGCGCGCCGCCACTTCCGCAATGGAGCCGCCGCGCTGCGCCCCTGCGTCGGGTTGCGCCGGGTCGGCGGGGTTGCGTCGGAGCTGGGCGGGCATGAGGTCGCGGGCGTCGGGCCGGCAAAAATGTAATCGATTACATTCTTGGTTCGAAACCCGCCAAACTTCAAGCTTCCCGAAGCCAGGATAAATACCGATGCGCGCCTGCGGCCCCGTCTGCGGTCCGCGAGGCGGCACGGCAAGGGGGTTTGATACAATCTCGCGAGCCGCCGGACGCCTTGCGTGGCGGGGTCCAAGCCGCGATCCGAACCGAATCCGAACCCGAATCGAACCACATAACGCCGAGTCACCATGAACATCGAACAAGCGCGTTTCAACATGATCGAACAGCAGATCCGTCCCTGGGAGGTGCTCGACCAGGACGTGCTCAACCTGCTTTCGATCGTCAAGCGTGAGCATTTCGTCCCCGCGGCCTACGTGGATCTCGCGTTCGTCGACTTCGAAGTTCCGCTGCCCAACGGTCAGCACATGCTGGCGCCGCGCGTCGAAGCGCGCGTGCTGCAGGAGCTTGCCGTGAAGAAGCACGAGAGCGTGCTGGAGATCGGCGCCGGCTCGGGCTATATGGCGGCGCTGCTCGCGTACCGCGCGCAGAAGGTGCTGACGGTGGAAATCGACCCGGAACTCGCCGAATTCGCGCGCGCGAACTTCGTCAAGAACAGCGTGCTCAACGCCGAGGTCGCGCTGGGCGACGGCGCGCGCGGCTGGGCTGCCAACGCGCCCTACGACGTGATCTGCGTCTCGGGCGGCCTGCCGGTCGTGCCGCAGGATCTGCTGGAGCAGCTGAAGGTGGGCGGCCGTCTGGCGGCCTTCGTCGGCACCGCGCCGGTGATGGAAGCGCAGATCATCACCCGCATCGACGAGAAGCAATACCGCATCGCCAGTGTGTTCGAGACCTACGTCGAGCCGCTGCAGAACGCCGTTCAACCGCCGCGCTTCAAGTTCTGAAGCCGCAGCCGTTCAGCCGGGCGGCTTCATTCAGTATCCGAAGCGCGGCCCGGCATTTCCACGATATCGAGTTTTCCATGCAGAACCTGACCGCTCCCGCTCTCGCCGAATGGCTCGCCGACACCTCGCGCGCCGCCCCTGTCCTGCTCGACGTGCGCGAGCCGTGGGAGATCGAAACGGCGAAGATCGCCGGCAGCACGTCGATCCCGATGCGCGAGATCCCCGCGCGCAGCGAGGAGCTCGACGACGAGGCGCAGATCGTCTGCGTGTGCCACCACGGCGCGCGCAGCGCCCAGGTGGCGATGTTCCTCGAATCGCGCGGCTACACCAAGGTGTTCAACCTGCAGGGCGGCATTGACGCATGGTCGCGCCAGGTCGACCCGACAGTCCCGACTTACTGATCCGCCTCACTCCTCCTGGCGCAGCACGAGCGCGGCCGTCGAGAAGATCTCCGCGATCTGCGCCTCGTCCGTGATCGGCGGCGGCGAGAACGCCGGAATGTCGCCCGTGCAGCGCGCGAGCACGCTCTTCGCGAGCACGTCCCTCTCGTAGCCGCGCAGAAACACCTCCCAGGCGCGCGCCCGGCGCGCCCTCGCGCGACTCCAGCCCCACACCGCCCACCGGGATACCGCCCACGCCCCCGCCGCGATAACCGCGCTCGCGCTGGATGAGTGCCCCGGGACGGGTGGCGCGCGTTCGCCGCATTCTGATCCGGCTCCCGCGTCCACGCTCATGCGAAACACCGGTGCTGCGCACCATGCCTGCGCAGCGGCGCACCCCTCTCGCGAACGACGCCCCCGCGTCTATGCACGAAGACTCAAGAACGCACTGCGAGGAGGCAAAGCGCCCGAACATGCGCTCTCGTGCACCACATTCGCCCCTTCCCAAACGGCTCACGCGCAACGGCATCGCGCCGCGCGCCTTGATGACTCGGCGCAATGCCGGTTCGATGCATCGGCCATGCGCTGGCACAAGGTTTGCAGAAGCCATCGCGCAAGACAACAGGCCACTCGACACCCGGCGCGTAACCAGATGCGCCGGCTTTCGCGACCTGACCCATCTCAACGCCAAGGGGAAAAGAATGAACCGTCGTAGTCTGTTGAAATTCGGAACCATGTCGGGCGCACTCGCCGCCGCGGGACGCATACCGCTCGCGCACGCGGACACCGACAGCGGCCCGATCAAGGTCGGCGTGCTGCACTCGCTGTCGGGCACGATGGCGATCTCCGAGACTTCGCTGAAAGACACGGCGCTGATGACCTTCGCCGAAATCAACGCTTCGGGCGGTGTGATGGGGCGCCAGATCGAGCCGGTCGTCGTCGATCCGGCCTCGAACTGGCCGCTCTTCGCGGAGAAGGCGCGCCAGTTGATCACGCAGGACAAGGTGGCGTGCGTGTTCGGCTGCTGGACCTCGGTGTCGCGCAAGTCGGTGCTGCCCGTTTTCGAGGAACTCAACGGGCTGCTGTTCTATCCCGTGCAGTACGAAGGCGAGGAAATGTCGCGCAACGTGTTCTACACGGGCGCGGCGCCCAACCAGCAGGCGATTCCCGCTACCGAATACCTGATGAGCAGCGAAGGCGGCGGCGCGAAGCGCTTCTTCCTGCTAGGCACCGACTACGTCTACCCGCGCACGACCAACAAGATCCTGCGCGCGTTCCTGCACTCGAAGGGCGTGCAGGATGCCGACATTCAGGAGGTCTACACACCGTTCGGCCACAGCGACTATCAAACGATCGTCGCCAACATCAAGACCTTCTCGCAGGGCGGCAAGACCTGCGTGATCTCGACCATCAACGGCGATTCGAACGTGCCGTTCTACAAGGAGCTCGGCAACCAGGGCCTCAAGGCCACCGACGTGCCCGTGGTGGCGTTTTCCGTGGGCGAGGAAGAGCTGCGCGGCATCGACACGAAGCCGCTCGTGGGCAATCTCGCGGCATGGAACTACTTCATGTCGCTGCGCAATCCCGAGAACGCGAAGTTCAAGGCGATGTTCGCCGACTGGGTGAAGAAGAACAATCTGCCCGGCGGCAGCAAGCGCGTAACCAACGACCCGATGGAAGCGACCTACGTCGGCATCCATATGTGGAAGCAGGCGGTCGAAAAGGCGAAGAGCACCGATGTCGACAAGGTGCGCGTGGCGATGATCGGCCAGCAGTTCAACGCGCCTTCGGGCTTCGTGCTGGAGATGGACGGCAACCACCATCTGCATAAGCCCGTGATGATCGGCGAAGTGCGCGCGGACGGCCAGTTCAACGTGGTATGGCGCACGAAAACGGCGATTCGCGCACAGCCGTGGAGCCCGTACATTGCGGGCAATCAGGGCAAGCCCGACGTGGTCAGCTCGATTCCCGGCTTCCTGAGCCGTCGCCGCGTGGCCTGATCTTGTCCGCGACTTTGCCTTCGGATCTGCCCGCTTCCTTCTGGAAGGACACGGCATGCGTGCCGTGTCCGCCGGCATCCGCCGGCCGTTCTCCCTGGTCCTGCCCATGAATCTTCGACCTTACCTGCGCGCGGCGGTCGTGACGGCGTCGCTCGTGTGCGCCTGCCCGGCCGCCTTTGCACTCGATGCGGCCGACGTCGCGCCGCTCGCCGGCGACGATTTCGATGCGAAGTCCGCCGCCATCGACAAGCTCATCGCGACGCACGACGCCGCCTCGCTCACGCTGCTGCAGGCGCTGGGCAGCGACGGTGTGCTCGCCACCGATGCCGGCGAGGTCCTGCTTCAGGACGAAAGCGGCAACGCTCGCGACGCCGTTACCGGCAAACCCGTCGAGGCTGGCGTGGCCCAGGCGGCCCAGCCCGTCACGCTCAACAACACGCTGCGCTCGAAGGTGGCCGGCGCGATCTCGGGCCTGCAGCTCGCCTCGCCCGATCTCGAAACGCGGCGCGCCGCCATCGCGGAACTGCTGAAGAATCCCGACCCGGCGATGAAGCCGATGATCGACGCCGCGCGCGCGAAGGAAACCGACCCGGCGCTCAGGAAACGCCTCGACGTGCTCTGGGCCATGACGGCCCTGCACAATCCCGACCCGGCCACGCGCCTCGAAGCGGCGAAGCTCGTGGCCGCGCGCCACGATCTCGACATGTACGAACTGCTGCGCCCGCTCGTCGCGAAGACCGCGACGGGCGCATGGGCCGAACCCGACGTCCAGGTCCGCGCCGCGGCGCAGTCGGGCATCGACGCGCTCGACTCGATCCAGCGCCGCAGCGAGATCTTCGGCACGCTGTTCGCCGGGCTCTCGCTCGGCAGCGTGCTGCTGCTCGCCGCGCTGGGCCTCGCGATCACCTACGGCCTGATCGGCGTCATCAACATGGCGCACGGCGAGTTCCTCATGATCGGCGCCTACGCCACCTATGTCGTGCAAACGCTCGTGCAGCGCTATGCGCCCGGCGCGTTCGACTGGTACCCGCTCTTCGCGATTCCCGTCTCGTTCGTCGCCGCCGCGCTCGTGGGCGCCGTGATCGAGCGGCTCGTGATCCGCCATCTCTACGGACGCCCGCTCGAAACGCTGCTCACCACCTTCGGCATCAGCCTGATCCTCATCCAAGCTACGCGCACGATCTTCGGCGCGCAGAACGTGGAGGTTTCGAATCCCTCGTGGATGAGCGGCGGTGTAACCGTCATGCAGAACCTCATCCTCCCGTACAACCGCCTCGCGATTCTCGCGTTTTCGCTGATCGTCGTGGGCATGGCGTGGACCGTGCTCACGAAGACGCGCCTCGGCCTCTTCGTGCGCGCCGTCACGCAGAACCGCCGCATGGCCGCGTGCGTGGGCGTGAGGACCGCGCGCGTCGATGCCTGGGCCTTCGCGTTCGGCGCGGGCATTGCGGGGCTTGGCGGCTGCGCGCTCTCGCAGATCGGCAACGTCGGTCCCGATCTCGGCCAGAACTACATCATCGACTCGTTCATGGCCGTGGTGCTGGGCGGCGTGGGCCAGATCGCGGGCACGGTGGTGGGCGGCTTCGGCCTCGGGCTCGTCAGCAAGGCCATCGAACCGTTCTGGGGCGCGGTGCTCGCGAAGATCGCGGTGCTCGTGCTGATCGTGCTCTTCATCCAGAAGCGACCGCAGGGCCTCTTCGCCCTGAAGGGCCGCAGCGCGGAGGCATCATGAAACGACCCCCGCGTTCCCTGCGGTCACTCTCGCGGGCGGCCCAGCGAGTACCCACATGACGACAGCCACCTCCACCACCCACGCCCCCTACGGCGCACCCACGCCGCAACGCGGCGACGGCGCCGAGACCTTCGCGCTCGGCCTGCCCGCGCGTCCGCCGCTGCTCTCGCGCGGCGCGTGGCTCGCGCTCATTGCGCTCGTCATCGCCATCGGCGTGGGCGTGCCGCTGTGTGCGCTCGTGCTGCCGCAGTCGAGCGCGTTCCATCTCTCCGACTATGCGATGACGCTCGCCGGCAAGCTCATGTGCTACGCGATCGCCGCGCTCGCGCTCGATCTCGTGTGGGGCTACTGCGGCATCCTCAGTCTTGGCCACGGCCTCTTCTTCGCGCTCGGCGGCTACGCCATCGGCATGTACCTGATGCGCGAGATCGGCCACGACGGCAAGTACGGCAGCGACCTGCCCGACTTCATGGTGTTTCTCGACTGGCACCAGTTGCCGTGGTACTGGCAAGGCACGCAGCACCTCTGGTACGCACTCCTGCTCGTCGTGCTTGCGCCCGCCGTGCTCGCCTGGGTATTCGGCTTCTTCACGTTCCGCTCGCGCGTGAAGGGCGTCTACCTCTCGATCATCACGCAGGCCATGACGTTCGCGGCCATGCTGTTCTTCTACCGCAACGAAACGGGCTTCGGCGGCAACAACGGCTTCACCGACTTCAAGCGCATCGCGGGTTTCCCCATCACGCATCCGGGCACGCGCACGGTGCTCTTCCTCATGACCTTCGCCACGCTCGTGCTCGCGTTCCTCGGAGCGCGCGCGATCGTCACCTCGAAGCTCGGCCGTGTCGTGACCGCCGTGCGCGACGGCGAAACGCGCCTCATGTTCCTCGGCTACAGCCCGCTCGGCTACAAGCTCTTCATCTGGACGCTTTCGGCCGCGCTGTGCGGCATCGCCGGCGCGCTCTACGTGCCGCAGGTGGGCATCATCAACCCGAGCGAGATGTCGCCGGGCAACTCCATCGAAATGGCGATCTGGGTGGCCGTGGGCGGACGCGGCACGCTCATCGGCCCGATCATCGGCGCCTTTGCCGTGAATGGCGCGAAGAGCTTCTTCACCGCCTATTTCGCGGAGTACTGGCTGTTCTTCCTCGGCCTCATCTTCGTGCTCGTGCCGCTCCTGTTGCCGAACGGCATCATGGGCCTCGCTGAACGCCTGACCGAGCGCCTGACCGAACGCCTGACGAAGGGCAACGACACGCCCGGGAGCGGCGCATGAACGGCCACGCCATCCTCAACGATCCGCTCGGCCACAACCCGTTCGACGCCGCCGAAGATCACGACCGGCCCACGCTCTCGGGCGTGGCCGAACTGGGTCACGTGGTCGAGCCGGGCACGATCGACACTTCGCACGGCACGATCCTCTATCTGGAGGACGTGACCGTGAGCTTCGACGGCTTTCGCGCGCTCAACAGGCTCACGCTCTCGATCGACGTGGGCGAGCTGCGCTGCGTGATCGGCCCGAACGGCGCGGGCAAGACGACGATGATGGACGTCATCACGGGCAAGACCGAACCCGACGCGGGCAAGGTGTTCCTCGGCCAGACGCTCGACCTCACGCGCATGAACGAGCCGGCGATCGCGCGCGCGGGCATCGGCCGCAAGTTCCAGAAGCCCACGGTGTTCGAGCAGCACCCGGTGTGGGAAAACCTCGAACTCGCGATGAAGGCCGACAAGGGCTGGTTCGCCTCGCTGCGCGCGCGGCTGGGGCGCGAAGCGCAGGCAAAGATCGAGGAAACGCTGGAGGTGATCCGCCTGGAAGGCGACGCGCGGCGGCTCGCGGGCGAGCTCTCACATGGGCAGAAACAGCGCCTCGAGATCGGCATGCTGCTCATGCAGCGCCCCGCCTTGCTGCTGCTCGACGAACCGGCCGCCGGCATGACCGACGACGAGACGATGGAACTCGCCGCGCTCCTGAACCGCCTGCGCGGCAGCTGCTCGATGATGGTGGTCGAGCACGACATGGAGTTCGTCGCGGCGCTCGCGGGCGCAACCGGGCGCGTGACCGTGATGGCCGAAGGCAGCGTGCTGGCCGAGGGTACGCTCGAAAGCGTCAAGCGCGACGAGACGGTGATCGAATCGTATCTGGGCCGCTAGCGCGGCATAAGGCGTAGAACAAGCCGTGGAATAAGCGGTGGAACAAGCACGACAGGCATCGACATGCTGACTATCGAATCGTTGAACCAGTATTACGGCGGCAGCCACATCCTTCGCAACGTCTCGATGACGGTGCCGGAAGGCAAGCTCACGGTGCTGCTCGGGCGTAACGGCGTAGGCAAGACGACGCTTCTGCGCTGCCTGATGGGCGTTGTGCACGCAAAAAGCGGCGCGATCGCCTGGAACGGCCAGGCACTCACGAAACTGCCCACGTGGGCGCGCGTGGCGAACGGGCTCGCCTATGTGCCGCAGGGGCGCGATATTTTCCCGAGGCTCACGGTGGAGGAAAACCTGCTCGTGGGTGCCGCCAGCAAGAAGCGCGCGCCGTCGAAGGTGCCCGAGCACATCTACCGGCTTTTTCCGGTGCTCGAAGACATGAAGGCGCGCCGCGGCGGCGACCTCTCGGGAGGCCAGCAGCAGCAGCTCGCGATCGGCCGCGCGCTGATGAGCGAGCCGCAACTGCTGATCCTCGACGAGCCCACCGAAGGCATCCAGCCTTCGATCATCCAGGACATCGGGCGCACGCTGCGCCAGCTCGTCGAGGAGATGCAGATGACCGTGCTGCTCGTCGAGCAGTACTACGATTTCGCGCGGGCCATCGCCGACCGTTATTGGGTGATGAGCCGCGGCGAGATCGTGACGGGGGGCGAAGGCGCGGACATGGACGCGGATGGGGTGCGGACGCTGATTACGGTTTGAAGGACTGAGGGGCCTGAGGGGCGGGCTGAAGACGGGCCTGCTCATGCAGCGGGCCATGCTATCCTCGACGCCACCTGATCCCACCCCGGCCCGCTCGCGCCGGCCTCCAGCATGTCGCTCCACGAAGACCACTCGACGCTCGCCCCCCGCACCTCCACGCCTCAAGAATGGCTCGCCCGCCTCGAACTCGGCTTCGCGCGCCAGGGGGCCCGCACGACGCTCGCGCATCGGCGACATACCGGACCGCTGCGCGTGCAGCGTCCGCTCTATCCCGAAGGCGACGCGATCTGCCACGCGGTGATCGTGCATCCGCCGGCGGGCATTGCGGGCGGCGACCGACTCGACATCGACGTGAACGTCGGCGCGCAGACCCATGCGGTACTGACCACGCCGGGCGCGACGAAGTGGTACAAGTCGAACGGCCGCGTGGCGCGCCAGCGTATCGCGATTCATGTTCACGACGAAGCGAAGCTCGACTGGCTGCCGCAGAACAACCTGATCTTCGACCACGCTCACGCCGAACTCGACTTCTCGCTCACGCTCGGCGCGAACGCCACGGCGATCGGCTGGGACGCCGTGCAACTGGGCCGGCAAGCGGCGGGCGAGCGCTGGTCGGCGGGCATGCTGCGCTCGATTGCGCGCATCGCGCGGGCCGCGCCCGATGACGCGAACGGCAACGACGCCAGCGACCTGCTCTGGTTCGAACGCGCCCTCGTCGATGCCGCCGATTCCCTGCGCGACGCGCCGCAGGGGCTGGCCGGCTATCCGGCATTCGGCGTGCTGTGGGCCGTGAGCCCCGCCTGCGACGACGCGCTCGCGCAGCAGCTCGCGGCCACCCTGCCGTTTGACGCCGCCGTGCGCGGCGGCGCAAGCTGCGTTTGCCCGGGCGTGCTCGTGGTGCGGGTGCTCGCCCGCTCGATGGAGCCGCTGCAACAGCAGCTCACGCGCTGCTGGACGACCCTGCGGCCGCTCGTGCATGGCGTCGAGGCGGCGCCGCTGAGGCTCTGGACGACCTGATCCTCATGCATCGTTGTAGCGCAGCCGCGCACCACGTTGCAGCGCGATAACGCCGTGAGGGTGCGCGAAAGCCTCGCAAATGGTGCGTCCCCTTCATTGGCACGCACCTTGCTGTGCCGTTGTGCTGCCCCCTCGTTGCCCCTTTCGTTGCCCTTTTGTCCCGGGCCAGTTCGTTGCAATGCTTCCGTAAATGGCTTCCGGTATGCTCGCGCGAGAATGATCCGAGGCAAACCCGCGGCCCGGCGGCGCGCCGGACGCCCAACCGACCTGGAACGATGAAGCTCACGCCACGCGAGAAAGACAAGCTCCTGATCTTCACCGCCGCGCTGCTCGCCGAAAGGCGTCGCGCGCGCGGCCTCAAGCTCAACTACCCCGAGGCGGTGGCGTTCATCAGCGCCGCGCTCATGGAAGCCGCCCGCGACGGCAAGACCGTCGCCGAGGTCATGCACTACGGCACGACGCTGCTCACGCGCGACGAAGTGATGGAAGGCGTGCCGGAAATGATCCCCGACATCCAGGTGGAAGCGACGTTTCCCGACGGCACGAAGCTCGTGACCGTCCATCACCCGATTCCGTGAGGAAGACGCCCATGATCCCAGGCGAGATGCTGATCGACGACGGCGAAATCGAACTGAACGCCGGACGCGAGACCCTCACCGTGACGGTGGCCAACACCGGCGACCGGCCCGTGCAGATCGGCTCGCATTTCCACTTCTACGAAGTCAACGACGCGCTCTCGTTCGACCGCGAGGCCGCGCGCGGCTTTCGCCTGAACATCGCCGCGGGCACAGCCGTGCGCTTCGAACCGGGCCAGGAGCGCACCGTCGAACTCGTGGCGCTGGCCGGCGAGCGCGCCGTCTACGGCTTCAACGGCAAGGTGATGGGCCCGCTCTGAGCGCATCGCGCCCGCGTCCCGAATCCATCAGGAATCCGATATGACATTGAAAATCGGCCGCCGCGCCTATGCGGAGATGTTCGGCCCCACCACCGGCGACCGCGTGCGCCTCGCCGACACCGAGCTCATCATCGAAGTCGAGCGCGACTACACGGTCTATGGCGACGAAGTGAAATTCGGCGGCGGCAAGGTGATTCGCGACGGCATGGGCCAGTCGCAGCGCCTCGCAGCCGAGGTGGCGGACACGGTCATCACGAACGCCGTGATCGTCGATCACTGGGGCATCGTGAAGGCCGACATCGGCATCAAGGACGGACGCATCTGGAAGATCGGCAAGGCCGGTAACCCCGACGTGCAGCCTGCCGTGACGATCCCCATCGGCGCTTCGACCGAAGTGATCGCGGGCGAAGGGCAGATCGTGACGGCGGGCGGCATCGACACGCACATCCACTTCATCAGCCCGCAGCAGATCGACGAGGCGCTCGCCTCGGGCGTGACGACGATGCTCGGCGGCGGCACGGGCCCCGCCACCGGCACCAACGCCACCACCTGCACGCCGGGCCCGTGGCACATGGAGCGCATGCTGCAGGCGGCAGACGGCTGGCCAATCAACCTCGGCTTCCTCGGCAAGGGCAACGTGAGCCTGCCCAGGCCCGCCGAAGAGCAGATCGCGGCGGGTGCGATCGGCCTGAAGCTGCACGAGGACTGGGGCTCGACGCCGGCCGCCATCGACAACTGCCTGACGGTGGCCGACGCCACCGACACGCAGGTCGCCATCCACACCGACACGCTCAACGAATCGGGCTTCGTAGAAGCGACCGTCGCGGCCTTCAAGGGCCGCACGATCCACACGTATCACACGGAAGGCGCGGGCGGCGGCCACGCCCCCGACATCATCAAGGTGTGCGGCGAGGCGAACGTACTGCCCTCCTCGACCAACCCCACGCGCCCGTACACGGTCAACACGCTCGACGAACACCTCGACATGCTGATGGTCTGCCATCACCTCGATCCGTCGATTGCCGAGGACATCGCGTTCGCCGAGTCGCGCATCCGCCGCGAGACGATCGCCGCCGAAGACATCCTGCATGACCTCGGGGCGCTTTCGATGCTTTCGTCGGACTCCCAGGCGATGGGCCGCGTGGGCGAGGTCATCATCCGCACGTGGCAAACCGCGCACAAAATGAAGGTGCAGCGCGGCGCACTGCCCGGCGACAGCGCCCGCCACGACAACTTCCGCGTGAAGCGCTACGTCGCGAAGTACACGATCAACCCGGCCATCACGCACGGCATCGCGCACGAAGTGGGCTCGATCGAACCCGGCAAATGGGCCGACCTCGTGTTCTGGGAGCCTGCGTTCTTCGGCATCAAGCCTTCGCTGATCCTCAAGGGCGGCATGATCGCCCTCGCCCAGATGGGCGATCCGAACGCCTCGATCCCCACACCGCAGCCGGTCCATTACCGCGAGATGTTCGCCACGCGTGGCCAGGCACTCGCCCGGACCTCGCTCACGTTCGTCTCCCAGCTCGCGCTCGATCAGGGCGTGGCGGAGCGATATGGCCTGCAAAAGCGCGTGGTGGCCGTGCGCGGCTGCCGCAACGTGACGAAGGCCGACATGATCCACAACGCGTGGCAGCCGGCGATCACCGTCGACCCCGAGACTTATCAGGTCGTCGCGGACGGCCAGTTGCTCACCTGCGAACCTGCCACGGTGCTGCCGATGGCACAGCGTTATTTCCTCTTCTAGCATGCGAACGATAGACAAACGACTCACCGCGAAGCTCGCACCGGTTCTCGTGCGGCGCGCGCCCACGCTCACGCTGCCCTATGACGCGCGCTGCAAGAGCCGCCTCGCCGCCACGCTCGACACGGGCGAGGAAGTGGGCGTCGTGCTGCCGCGCGGCACGGTGCTGCGGGACGGCGACGTGCTCGTTGCCGACGACGGCGGCCTCGTGCGCGTGATCGCCGCGGCCGAAAGCGTGCTGCTCGTGCGCGCGCCGGATCGCCTCACGCTCACGCGCGCCGCGTATCACCTCGGCAACCGTCACACGCCGGTCGAAGTGGGCACGGACGAACTGAAGCTCGAAGCGGACCCCGTGCTCGAAGACATGCTCAAGCGCCTCGGCGCGCAGGTCGAGCGCGCGACGCTGCCGTTCCAGCCCGAAGCCGGCGCTTATGGCGGCGGCCACCGGCATGGCCACGACGAAACCTTCGCGGACGACTATGCGCTCGCCCAGCGCGTGTACGACGAGCATCATGGCCACGGGCATTCGCACGATCACGGGCACGACCACGTCCACGGCCCCGACTGCGGGCACGACCACGGCCACGAGCACCACGGCCATGCGCATCGCTGAACTCACCGCGCTGCTGCACCTTGCATCACCCGCACTGCCGATCGGCGCCTTCAGCTACTCGCAGGGGCTGGAGACGGCTATCGACGCGCATCTCGTCGAAAACGCCGACGACGCCGCGCGCTGGATCGAGAGCGGACTCGCAAATGTCCTGGCGCCGGGCGAGCTGCCGTTCGTCGCGCATCAGCTCGAACGCTGGCGCACGCACGATGCAGCCGCGCTGATCGAAGCGAATACGGAATTCGTCGCGAGCCGCGAGTCGGCGGAACTGCGCCGCGAGACCTCGCAGATGGGCTGGTCGTTGCGACAGCTTTGCGCGCAACTCGAATGGGGCGACGCCGAGCGCCTTGCCACGCTCGAACGCATGGCGCCGGTGGCGCAGCCCAGCGCGTGGGCCTATGCCGCATGGGCGCACGGCGCCGCGCCCGACGCGGCGCTCGCGGCCTATGCTTTCAGTTGGGCCGAGAACCAGACGGCGGCCGCGCTCAAGGCCGTGCCGCTCGGCCAGGTCGCGGGACAGCGCATCCTCGTCGCACTGCGCCCCGTCATCGAGGCGGCCGTCGCCCGCGCGCTCGCCACGCCGCCCGACGCGATCAACACGTTCGCGCCGCAGCTCGGCATCCTCAGTGCACGACACGAATCGCAATACTCGCGGCTTTTCCGCTCTTAGCTTCGGACTACGGAAAAAACAGGAAATAAACAGGAACACCCGGATGAACATCAAGCGCACAAAGAAACTGCCGCCGCTACGCGTTGGCGTAGGTGGTCCGGTAGGATCCGGCAAAACCACGCTGCTCGAAATGCTCTGCAAGGCCATGCGCGAGCGCTACGACCTCGTCGCCATCACCAACGACATCTACACGAAGGAGGATCAGCGCCTCCTGACCGTCGCAGGCGCGCTGCCCGCCGAGCGCATCATGGGCGTCGAGACCGGCGGCTGCCCGCACACGGCGATCCGCGAAGACGCCTCGATCAACCTCGAGGCCGTGGACCAGATGCTCGCGCGCTTTCCCGACGCGGACATCGTGTTCATCGAGTCGGGCGGCGACAACCTCGCGGCCACCTTCAGCCCCGAGCTTTCCGACCTCACGATCTACGTGATCGACGTGGCGGGCGGCGAGAAGATACCGCGCAAGGGCGGCCCCGGCATCACGAAGTCGGACCTGCTCTTGATCAACAAGACCGATCTGGCGCCGCTCGTGGGCGCGAACCTCGACGTAATGGCCTCGGATGCGAAGAAGATGCGCGGCGAGCGCCCGTTCGTGATGTGCAACCTGAAAGCGCTGGAGGGGCTCGATCAGGTGGTCGCGTTCATCGAGAAGAAGGGGTTGCTTGCGGCGTGAATCCGGTGGCCTGAGGTTCGCGGCCTCAGGCCCAGTGCTCAGACGTCGAGCGAAGCCCCCGATGAAGAGGATGACGAAGCAGACGAAGAAGCGGACTCCGGCAACAGCGTCATGAGCACGTCCACCGTGCGCGCCGTCGCCCCGCGATGGCGCGCCGCAAAGGCAGCGGCCGCCCCCCCCATCGCCACGCGCCGCGGCTTGTCTTCGAAGAGCGCACGCAACGTCCGCGCGAGATCCGCGGGATCCTGCACCTGCAGCGCCGCACCGGCCGCGACGGCGTCGGCAGTGGCCTGCGTGAAGTTGAACACGTGCGGGCCGATCAGCACGGGCACGCCCACGGCGCAAGCCTCGATCAGGTTCTGGCCGCCGAGCGGCAACAAGCTGCCGCCGATGAACGCCAGATCCGCGGCAGCGTAGTACGCGCCCATCTCCCCCATCGAGTCGCCCAGCAGCACCTTCACGTCCGGCGGCAGCGCACGCGGGCTCTCGTGCGACGGCGCCGCCGCAGCCGCGGCGCTCGCGGCCCACTGCGAGCGCCGCGCGAGCTCGAGGTCCTTGCGCACGATCAGCGCGGCCACTTCGTCGAAACGCTGCGGATGCCGCGGCACGAGAATCAGCAAGGCGTCGTCGAGCCCGAGCGCCGCGAACGCCTGCAGCACGAGTTCCTCTTCGCCCTCGCGCGTGCTGGCCGCAACCCAGACGGGCCGCGCGCCGATCGCGCGGCGCCACTCATGGCCGCGTGCGACGAGTTCCGGCGGGCTCGCCATGTCGAACTTCAGATTGCCGAGCACGGCGACGTTGCGCGCGCCCAGGGCGCTCAGCCGTTCGGCGTCCGATGGGCTTTGCGCAAGCACACGGGTAAAGCCGCCGAACACCTCTTTCGCCGCCGCGCCGAACTTCGCCGCCCGCTTGTACGAACGCGCCGACATGCGCGCGTTGGTCAGCACGAGCGGCACGTCGGCGCGCCGGCATTCGTCGATGAGCGTAGGCCAGACCTCGGTCTCCATCACGAGCCCGAGCGAGGGCCGCCACGCGCGCAGAAAGCGGCGCACCGCCTGCGGCGTGTCGTAAGGCAGATAGCAGCGCAGCACGCGGTTGCCGAACAGTTGCTCTCCCGCGGCGCGGCCGCCGGGCGTCATGTGCGTGAGCAGCACGCGCGCATCGGGCCGTGCCGCGATCAGCGCATCGACGAGCGGCTGCGCCGCCCGCGTCTCGCCCACCGAAACCGCATGCACCCAGATGAGCGGCGCGCCGTCCTCCGGCAGGCGCCCCGCCGAGTAGCCGAACCGTTCGCCGATATGCTCGCGATAACCATGCTCGCGCCGCGACCGGATGAAAAGCCGCAGCACGGCGAGCGGCGCGACGAGCCACCAGGCCGCACGATAGACGGCCCTCAGCATCGGGCCTCCACCGCCATGGCGCAAAGCATGGGGTGCATGAGGATACGCGCGCTCAAACGAGTTCCTTGCCCTTGAGGCGTTCGAGAATGCCGAGCGGCGCCCAGTCTGGGTGCACCATGCCCTTCACCGGCAGGAAGAAGGTCTGCTCCATCATGAACTGGCCGGACATCACCGCATGCGAGGTGTGATCGGAGAAGCACACCCAGACGCTGCCCGGCGGAAAGCCGATGGTCTCCTGCGGGCTCGACTTCTGGTAGTCGAGGTCGGCCTTCATGCCGTCGTGCAGATGCAGCATCAGATGGTCGTACTCGCTGCGCGGCGACTTCGTGATGTGCAGCAGATGCTGCAGCCACGCCGAGCCCGGCATCTGCGCCTTGATCTGCGGAAGAAAGCGCTTCGCCATGTCCTCGAAGGGTTCGCCCACGCGCCACACGCGCGGCGCGCCATTCGGGTTCACGTTCGTGAAGACGCGCAGGATGCGCTCGCCGTAGTTGGGGCGCGACGGAAACGCGTCCACGTGCAGGCGCGAATCGTCCTTGCGCCACGAGGTCTGACGCGTTTCCACCTGATGCAGGCGCAGGCTGGTCGGCGCGACGCGCAGCTTGCCGTCGTACTCGGGAAAAAGGCCGTCGACGAGCGTGCGCGCGCAGGTCTGGTAGCGCGCGATGAGCGCGCGCACGGCCGACTGCGTAACCGCGTCGCCCAGTACGCCATGCAGCGCGCCGCCGTTCGGGTCGAGGCTGATGTTCTTGCGCTTGGGGTCGGCAATGGCCGGGTCGAGCAGCGCGCGCTCGCCGCCTTCCACCGGAAACGTCAGGTTCGGAAAGTACAGCACCTTGCCCTGCTCGACGGCATCGAGCAGCGTCTCGCGCGGCCGCGAAAGCTGCTGGCCGTGCCAGTCGCCGGACGTGATTTCGATGATCTGGGATTCGTTCATGGTCGCCCCTGGAAGCGGTGGATCGGGTGACGATCGGGTGACTACAGCAGCCCAAAGCCGGCCAGCGCGGTCTTGACCTGCGCGAGCGTCGGCGGCTGGCCGGCGGTGCCCAGGTTGGTGATGTTCGGCGACCAGTAGCCGCCCGTCCGCCAAGCGGTCGCGAAATTGTACAACTCGACGGTCGGCCGCTTGAGCGCCGCCGCGATGTGGACGAGACCTGTGTCAACCCCCACGGTCGCCGCTGCGCCGTCGATCAGGCCCACCACGGCGGGCAACGAGAGCTTCGGCGGCACGATGGCCGCCTCGCCGAACTCGCGCGCAAGGCGCTCGCTCGTGGCGCGCTCCGCGTCGTTGCCCCAGGGCAGCACGAGCGAGGCGCCGCGCCGCACGAGCGCCTGGCCCAGCTCGATCCAGCTGGCGTCGGGCCATTGCTTGTCGGCACGGGACGTGGCGTGCACGAATACGACGTAGGGGACCGGCAGGTTCAGGCCGACGCCCGCCAGCGTCTGGGCCGCGCGCGCGGTGTCGAGGCCGAAGTCGATGTCGTCGGCAGGCTGGGGCGGCGGCTCGTTCAGCGCCGCCGCGACCAGTTGCCGGGTGCGCTCGACCACATGAGTACGCGGCTCGATGCGGATCGACCGGTCGTAGAAGAAGCGCACGGGCCATTCGTAGCCCGCGCCTTCCGTCCGGTTGCCGAGGCCTACGAGCGGGCCACGGGCCCAGCTTGCCACCCAGGCCGTCTTGATGAGGCCCTGGCAGTCGATCACGAGGTCGTACTTCTCGGCCGCGAGCGCGCGGCGAAACGCGCCGATCTCGCGCCAGTTGGCGGCTGAAAAAAGGCCCTTGCGCCAGCGGCGCAGCGAAAATGGAATCGCGCGACGCACGCCCTGCACGAGTTCGACGAGCGACGCGAAGCTTTCCTCGACGAGCCAGTCGATCTGCGCGTCGGGATGCCGCCGCCGGATGTCGGCGATCGCGGGCATGTTGTGGACGACGTCGCCCAGCGACGATACGCGCACGATGAGGATTTTTTGCACGCTCAAGAGAGAAATACCGGCGAACTGCGCCGAAAGATGCGTTAAAGGTTCGTGATTCTAGCGCGAGCGGGCGCGCCGTCGGGCAAAAGCAACGGGGGCGCCGCGCGCGGCTCGCGGAGCGTGTCCTCGTGCGGCAGAGGCCAGCGCGACGCCGCTTCCGCCACCGGGCCCTGCCCGTCGCCGGCCGTGCCATCGTGCCCATGTACAATTACGGTGCCCAGGTGGCCAAACCCACGGCCCAGGCCCACGGGGCCGAAACCCAGGCGGCCAAACCCGAAACGAACACCAGGTATGCGCCAATGAAGTCCTTTATTTTCTGCACGAGCTACATCAAAGACCGGGATGCCTGGACACACCGGTACCAGAGATGGCTGCATTACTACGACAAAATGCCCATCGTTGCAGAAAAGAAAATCATGATCGATGACGGGTCTCCGTTTTCCCCGCCACGCGAGGAAATCGAGGTCGTTCATCACTCGGACGATATCGCGCAGAGCAGTGCCCGCAATCTGCTGGTTCGCTTCGACGATAATCTCGGACGACAAAGCCTTTCGGCCTACCCTGGCTGGTGGCGCAGCTTTCTGCACTCGCTCGAGATCGCCAAAAATCTGGGCGCGGACAAAATAATCCACATCGAATCCGACGCCTATATTTTGAGCCGGCGGCTCGTGGACTTCATCAATAACGTCGACTCCGGGTGGCATGTGCTCTGGGCGCAGCGATACGCCTTGCCGGAAACGGCGATTCAGGTGATATGCCGCGATCAGTTTCCGGCATTCGAACGGTTCAAAAACGAATCAGACGAATTGATCCAGCAGGACATTGCGGAAAGACTGCTGCCGTTCACATCGGTCGGCAAGCAGTTCAAGGGGGATCGTTACAGCGAATTCAAGCGAAACCGGGGGATTTTTCGTTCGCAGAAATTCAACCGCATCCCGCTCTTTCAGCATGATTTTTTCTGGGAGCCGATCCCGGACGATGCGGATTTTGCGACCCAGGTGGTAGGCCGGCAAAAAGTCGAGTTTCGTTCGCAAGCGGCCTAGTCGTCCCATGTCCCGCCCCCTCATCAACCTGAACGAAACCTTCCAGCGGGCGCAGGCCCTGCTGCGGCAGGGGCAGCACGCAGACGCCGAGGCCTGCCTGCAGCAGATCCTGCAGGCCGATCCCGCGCATGCCGACGCGTTGCATGCAAACGCGCTGTTGCGTCGCGCCGGCGGGGACCCTGCCGGCGCGGCGCAACTGCTCGAACGCGCGATCGCCGTTCAGCCCGAACGGGCGATCTTCCACGCTGATCTGGGCCTCGCCCTGCAGGCGATGCACCGGCCGCAGGACGCGCTTGCGGCACTTTCCAGGGCACTCGCCCTGGCGCCCGCGTCCGCCGATATCCTGATCGCCCGCGCGAACCTGCTGCGCGATCTCGGCCGGCCGGCCGAAGCGCTGGACGGCTACGCTGCCGCGCAACGGCTGCAGCCGCAGCGCCCCGACGCGTGGGCGGGCCGCGGCGACGCGCTGCACCTTCTCGGCCGTCGTGCCGAAGCGCTCGCGAGCTACGACCGGGCCCTCGCGCTGCAGCCCGGTCAGGCCGCCGTCTGGTACAACCGCGGGACGTTGCTGCGCGGCCTCGATCGCCACGACGAAGCGCTGACCAGCTTGAACCGCACGCTGGAACTGGAGCCGGATTTCGTCGAGGCGCTAAACAACCGGGGCAACCTGTTGCGGCACTTCAACCGTCATGCCGAAGCGTTGGCGGACTACGACCGCGCGCTCGCGCTGCGCCCCGCGTATGCGGCCGCGCACGGCAACCGGGGCAACGCGCTACGCGAACTGAATCGTCTCGACGACGCGCGAAGCGCCTATCAGCATGCAATCGACGCAGCGCCCGGCGAGGTCATGCATTACCGCAATCTCGCCTCGGTCACGCGCCTGACGCGCGACGACCCCTGTTTTACGGCGCTCGCGCGCTTCGCGCAGCGCGAGGCGGAGCTCGGGCCGCAAGACCGTATCTATCTGCATTTCGCGCTCGGCGACGCGTTGATGGAATCAGGCGAACGCGACGCGGCGTTCGATCATTACCTGAGCGGCAATGCGCTGCAGCGTGCACGCCTGCGGTACGACGAAGCACAGACGCTCGCGGCTTTCGAGCGACTGCGGCACACGTTCACGCCGGCCCATCTGGAAGCGGTACGCGGCGGGGGCGATCCGTGCGACTCGCCGGTGTTCGTCGTCGGCATGCCGCGTTCCGGCTCGACGCTGATCGAGCAGGTGCTGTCGAGCCATCCGCATGTCTACGGCGCGGGCGAATGCGGGTTCTTTGGCGATGCGCTCCACGCGCACCTGCGGCATGGATCCCGCGCCACGCCTGGTCACGAGATCCCGTTCGGCGAACTGGACGCGAACGATTTCACCGCGCTCGGCGCCGATTACCTGTGCCGCATCCGGTTGCTGGGTGGCATCGACGCCGGTTATCGACGCGTCGTCGACAAATCGCTGCCCAACTTCATGAACCTGGGCCTGATTCACCTTGCGCTGCCGAACGCCCGGATCATCCACGCACGGCGGGATGCCGTCGACTGCTGCCTCTCGTCGTTTTCCCGATTGCTGACCATGATGCCGTTCAGCTTCGAGCTGGGCGAGCTCGGGCGCTACTACGCGGCGTACGAGCGGCTGATGGACCATTGGCGCGCGGTCTTGCCGCCCGGCGTCATGCTGGAGGTGCGATACGAAGACATGGTCGGCGACCTGCCGCGCGAAGCACGGCGGATGCTCGACCATTGCGGGCTCGAATGGGATCCGGCCTGTCTCGACTTTCACCGCACCGACCGCGCGGTCGCGACGGCAAGTTCGCTGCAGGTGCGCCAGCCGATCTACGCAAGCTCGGTGCGCCGCTGGCGGCCCGCGCCGGCACAGCTTGCACCATTGATCGAGGGGCTTGGTCTGTCGTCGGCGGACGGCGCGCCGTAGACGGCCGGCTTTTCGGGGCCACCCGCATCGCTGGATGCAGATGGCCCCCTGAGGTCAGAACGGCAGCTTCGCGTCCGGCTTCGCGGCGAGAATCACGCGCTTGAAGTCAGCCTGGATGCGGGCCAGCGCCGCGTCGTTGTCGGCCTCGAAGCGCATCACCACCACGGGCGTCGTGTTCGACGAACGCGCGAGGCCAAAGCCGTCCGGATATTCCACGCGCAGGCCGTCGATCGTGATGATCTCGTCCTCGCCCGTGAACTTCGCTTCCTTCTGCAGCTTCGCGATCAGCGCGAAGTTCTCGCCCTCCTCGAGCTTCAGTTGCAGTTCGGGCGTGGCGTGCGAGTTCGGCAGGCTGTTGAGCAGCTTGCTCGGGTCGGCCACGCGCGAGAGGATCTCGAGCAGGCGCGCGCCCGTGTACAGGCCGTCGTCGAAGCCGTACCAGCGGTCCTTGAAGAACACGTGGCCGCTCATTTCGCCCGCGAGCGGCGCGCCCGTCTCGCGCAGCTTCGCCTTCACGAGCGAATGGCCCGTTTTCCACATGAGCGGCACGCCGCCCTTCTCCTTCACCCACTTCGCGAGATTGCGCGTGCACTTCACGTCGTAGATGATTTCCTTGCCCGGGTTGCGCGAAAGCACTTCCTCGGCGAACAGCATGAGCTGACGGTCCGGGTAAATGATCTGGCCGTCCTTCGTCACCACGCCCAGACGGTCGCCGTCGCCGTCGAACGCGAAGCCGATCTCGGCATCGGTTTCCTTGAGCGCGCGGATCACGTCCTGCAGGTTCTCAGGATGCGCCGGGTCCGGGTGGTGATTCGGGAAGTTGCCGTCCACTTCCGTGAACAGCTCGACCAGTTCGCAGCCCATGGCCTTGAAGAGACGCGGCGCGAGCTCGCCCGCCACGCCGTTGCCGGTGTCGACGACGATCTTCAGCGGACGCGCGAGCTTCACGTCGCTCACGATGCGCGCCACATATTCGTCGGCGATGTCGTACTTCGTGTAGCTGCCCTCGCCCGCGTCGAAGCGGCTATCGACGATGCGCTGGTAGAGCGCCTGGATCTGGTCGCCATAGATCGCCTTGCCGCGCAGCACCATCTTGAAACCGTTGTAGTCGGGCGGGTTGTGGCTGCCCGTCACGACGATGCACGAATCCACCTGGCGCTCGCCTTCCGGCAGCTTCAGCGGCACGCTCGCGGCAAAGTAGCCCACCGGCGTGGGCACCATGCCCACGTCCACCACGTCGACACCCGCCTCGCACAGGCCGTCGGCCAGCGCGCGGATCAGGTCCGGCCCCGAAAGCCGGCCGTCGCGCGCGATCACGACGGCATCGCCGCCCTGCGCGCGCACTTCGCTGCCGAACGCCCGGCCAATGGCGCGGGCGGTATCCGTGTCGAGCGTCTTGCCGATCACGCCGCGAATGTCATAGGCCTTGAAAATCGATTGAGAGATCATGATGAGGCTCGCTTTCCATTGAAGTACGCGCTATTCGTAACACAGCCGGCCCGCGGTCTTCTGCAGGCGGTTACGAAAAGTCGAATCCGTTACAAACTATAATTGCCGTCTTTCGGCCGTCCGGCCGGACGTTGCACTCGACTTTGCACTGCCTGGCACTGTTTGGCCCTGTTAACCACCTATTTTAATGCCCCGCCGTTTCTCCCCGACGACAAAATTAATGTCGCAAAAAATCCTGCTGCCCGAGGGGCGCCCCCTGAGCACGCGGCGTGCCCGGCCGGGTAAGCCATGCTGAGCGTGAAACGCTACGCCAACCCCGACGTCGCCCGGGCCTTGAGCAATATCGTATGGCTCGGCCTCGAACGGGTCACGCAGATCGCAGTCGCCATCGTCATCAGCGGCGTGCTGGCGCGCGACTTCGGCCCGGACGTGTTCGGCAAATGGCAGTACGCGAACACCCTGCTGCTCGTGCTCGCGCCCATTACCTGGGTGTGCGGCGCGGAAATCCTCGTGCCGACCATCGTCAACCGGCCGCCGCAGGAGTTGGGCACGGTGCTCGGCAGCGCGTTCGCCTTGCGCATCGGCGTTTCGGCCGCCGCGCTCGTCGTCACCTGGATCGGCATCGCGGCGGGCGCGACCGATCCGCTCGTCGGGGCTATGCTCGCCGGGCTTGCCGTGACGATGCTGTTTCGCGAGCCCTTCGTCGGCGTCATCAACGCCTGGCTCCAGAGCATGACGTACAGCAAGCCGCAACTGCTGGCGAGCATGACGACCGCCGTGATCAAGGCGCTGCTCGTGGTCCTGCTTGCGCGGGCGGCGTTCCGGCCTGCCGGCTTCGGCTGGTTGTGGGCGCTCGAATCGGCCGCCATTGGCGCGGCGCTCGTGCTCTACTACCGGCGCCGCCACGGCGGCAAGCTCGGCTGGCACGTGGACCGCACGCTGTTCCGGCATTTCGCCACGGCCGGCACCGTGTTCTGGCTCGGGCTCATCTGCATGTATCTGTTCCTGAAACTCGACCGGCTCATGCTCGAACGCACGATCTCGTTCGCGGATCTGGGCCGCTACTCGGCCGCCCAGCAGCTCAACGAAAACTGGATCACGCTCGCGCTGATGCTCGCCCAGACCATCGCTCCCGCCTTCGTCTACCGCGTGCAGGAAACGGCCCGGCTCAAACGCAATCTGCTGCGGATCTTCGCGATGACGGCCGTACTGATGATCGCCGGCGCCCTCGTGCTCGACGCGCTGGCCGGCTTCATCATCGGCCGCGTGTTCGGGCCGGCCTATGCGGGCGCAACGGATATCTTCCGCTGGGCCGTGTGGCTCTCCGTGCCCGCGGGTATCGAGGCGATCGGCAATCTCGTCGTGCTCAAATACCAGGCCAGGTTCGTGCTGCTCGCGAAATGGCTGCTCGCACTCGCGGTAGCCTTTGCCGTGAACCTCGTGGCCATCGCACGCCTTGGCGCCTATGGCGCCCTCGTGGGACTCGCCGCCGGCTATGTTGCGGCCGCCTGCGTGAACTTCTATTACATCCGCCTCAAGCTCGCCTCATGACGAACACCCCCGGGACCCTGCGCGAGGGCGCGCTCGCCGACGTCGCTGTGCTGATGCCCGCGTATAACGGCCAGGCCGATGTCGAGCGCACGCTCGCGTCGTTCCGGGAAGAGGCGCCGATTTACGCGCTCGTCGTGGATGACGGGAGCACGCCCCCCATCGTCGCGCCCGAGGTGCCGGGCATGCGGGTCGAGATTCTGCGCATGCCGAAAAACGGCGGCATCGAGCGCGCACTGGAGGCCGGTATCGACGCGCTCGCCGCGCGCGGCTTTCGCTATGCGGCGCGTATCGACGCGGGCGACCTGGCCGTACCGCAGCGGCTCGCGAAGCAGCGCGCGCGCATGGAGGCATCGCCAAGGCTGGCCGCGCTGGGTATGTGGACGCAGGTGGTGAACCGCGCGGGGGAGCCGCTTTTCATGCTACGGCCGCCCGCCGATGCGCGGACGCTCAGGCGCACGCGTTTTCTTCGCTCACCGCTCGTCCATCCTTCGGTCATGCTGCGCGTGGAGGCGGTTCGGGCGGTGGGCAACTATCGCGTGAAATATCCGGCGGCCGAGGACCTCGACCTGTTTCTGCGGCTGATGGAGCGTTACGACTGCGAGAATCTGGCCGAGCAAGGGCTCTTCTACGAACTCAATGAAGGCGGGATCAGCGCCACGAAGCGGCGGCGTCAGATTGTTTCGACACTGCGGCTGCAACTCGCGCATCTGAATGTGCTGAACTGGCGCGACTGGGCCGGGGTTGCGAAGAGCCTGATGCACTTCGTGACGCCCTATGGGATGCTCCAGCGCGTCAAGCGAAGGATATTCGCGGCGCACCGGCGATGACCTCATCTGCTGCAGGCATTCTGGACAGAGATGAGTGTTAGTGTTTCACGGCAATTTTCCCCATGAGGCGGGAGGTTGGCGATGAAACGCAAAATCAGACGGTGGCCAGCATTAGACGCGCGGGCGCCGCGCCGATGTGTAATCCGTCGGTGCGGTTCGCCAGATAACGCCGGTTCAGTTCGTCCGGGGTCCAGCTGTTGCAGTGGCTGAAGCCCAGCGTGTTCAGCACCGCGGTCAACGCAGCGGGTTCAAAGAAGCTCTTCCACGGCTCGCCACGTTCGGCAAATTGTGCCGTCAACTGCTCCATGGCGATACGCATCATCGGGGGCAAGCTGGGCAGCGGTATCGCGTATTCGAATAACACTGCGCTACCTTTGGCGCAACCAGCGATGAAACGCAAGGTCTCGATGACCGCGGCCTCGTCGAGGTACATGGTCACGCCGAGCCAGCTAAACATGGCCGGCGCATTGGCATCGAAGCCGGCACGCGCCAGGCCCTCGGCAAGGCTGACGCTCTCAAAGTCGACCGGCACGAAATTCAGCGACGGCGGCACGGCGATTCCGGTCTCTTGCAGGCGCGCCTGCTTCCATCGCTGCATGGCCGGCAGATCGACCTCGAAGATACGACCCGGCGCGTCGGGCTGCCGGTACGCACTGGTATCAAGGCCTGCACCAAGGACGACATACTGGCGTATTCCGCGCTCGACGGCCTCGGCCCACACGTCGTCGGCGAGTCGGCTGCGCACGACCACCGAACTGCGCATCCCCAACGACATCGGATGGCGGAACCTGTCGAGGTTGTCACAAAGCGCTTGTGCCTCCGCCGCGCCGAGGATGGTCAACGCGACCGGATCGTCGAACACCAGCGGCCGATCCAGCAGTTGATGCGCAGCCCGCTGAGTTGCGACCATCAGCGCACTGGGCTTGGGTCCGGCGTTTTCCGGCGTCATGTCGTAGCCGGCAGCGTGCGCCTTGTGCAGATAGGCCAGCAACGTATCGTCGAAGCCGACTCCCAGTTGCAGATCCGGTTCGCGCGTCACGGCATCGCGCACACGCGCCTCCAGGACCGCGTCTTCGCCACAGAAGCTGTCGCGAAACAGTTGCTGCCAGCGCCTGACGATCGCCTGCACGGGCGCGGCGCCGGCTTCGACACCTGCCTCCATGTGCGCCCTCAGTTCCATCACCAGCGCCGGCCATGCTTGCATGCAAGTGTTATCGAGCTGGCGCCGCCGCACCTCGTTAGCCTGCGCCGGAGTCAGATACCTGGCGAACAGCGTGCAGCGCGCGTGCGTGAACGCTTCGTCGATCCATGCCAGCATCGCAGCCGTGACGCCAACGATGTGCTGGGCGCGTGGCTCGCCAATCTGCATCTTCATCAGCTTGGTGGCGAGCGTCGGGTCGTTGCGGGTCAGGCGTATCACGAGCCGGGTCCAGCGCCACGCCAGCGCCTCGGCCGCGTCGCTGTCAGCGGGCAGCGCTTGCTGCATGGCATGACGAACTTCATCGATCAGCTCGATCCATGACGGATCCGTCGGAGTGACCGTATCCGGCCCCGAGGCAAACAGCGTGTCGAGTTCTTCGTCGTTGAGGTGCCTTTGATACATATTCATCAGCTCCAGAGTGTTCAACCAGTCAGTCGCCGGAGTCTCGCTGCCGCTGGCGACCATGTCGACGAGGTGTTGCAGATGGCGACTCAGGCGCTGCGCGCGCAACGCCTGTGCGTCGAGCTCCGCGATCTGGCGTCGCAGAATCTGTAGCGGCGTGCCGACCAGTTGGCCATCCAGGCTGGCCTTGATGTCGGGAAGCGAATATCCGAAACGTTTCAGCGCCTCTATGCGATGCAGGCGGATCAGGTCATCACGCCCGTAGAGCCGCGCGCCGCCATCCGTCCGCTGCGAGGGTGACAGCAACCCGATTGCATCGTAGTGATGCAGCGCCCGAACACTCAATCCCGCCTTCTTCGCCAGTTCTCCGATCTTGAGTCGCATGGTTCATCCAGTCGTCGGGAGCCAACTATAGGACGTGACGTAACGTCAGGTGCAAATGAAATTGGCACATTCACGGGCACTTGCCCTGTGGGTCAGGAACGCGAGCCGGTTCAGATTGCGTATGCTGCCCGTCGCCCCCTGGCCGCATCCAATGCGCCGCGTTGACCCACTCTTGCGGCGACCGCTCAGAAGCCGGTTCTGGCAATTGATTTTTTCAAATCGCGCATAAATTACAGCGTTTAATGGTTCGTAAGAGTTCGTTATCGAGCCATGCACTGCTTCGGATAGACTTCCTCGTTCTACCTCATCAGATGGGTGGAAAAAACCCGCACTGGTCAAGTGACGCGTACTCGCGTCTCTTTTGTGAGGTAGGGGCAAGGTGGCTACACTTTTATCGGCGGAAAGCGACAACCAGCAGGACTTCCTTGAATCTGTCATTGCGGCACCAGCGGCTACCGCCGATACCGGCACGCTGATCGTCGTTCTCGGCATGCATCGCGGTGGCACGAGCGCCATCAACCGCGCGATGGTCACCATGGGCGCCGATCTCGGCGACCATCTGGGCACGCCCAAAGCGGGCGAGAACGACAAGGGCTTTTTCGAGGATCTCGATATCGTCGAGATCAACGAGCAGATTCTCGCAGCCACCCATAGCAAGTGGCACACGCTGGCGCCCGTGGATTTCAGCCGTATCGATCCGGCAAAACTGGCTGCCCTGCGAATGCGGGCCGCCTCGGTCCTGCGCGAGAAGTGCCGCAACAGGACATTCGCACTCAAAGACCCCCGACTTTCACGCCTGCTGGCTTTCTGGCAGCCCGTGTTCGATCAGGCTCAACTGCGCGTCGCCTACGTCATTGCCGTCCGCAATCCGGTCAGTGTCGGCCTGTCGCTGCAAAAGAGAAACGGCTTCGCACCAGAAAGATCGTACGCGCTGTGGCTGGGCCACATGGTGCCCGCGCTTCAGGCCACGCACAACAAGCTACGCACGGTCGTCGATTACGACGGTCTGCTGGACTCGCCCCTCGACGAATTGACGAGAATGGCCGGGCAGCTTGGTTTCGCGCTCAACGATGAGCGAGTGCGGACATTCGAGAGCGAATTCCTGGACCGAAATCTCCAGCACTGGCGGTGTGCAACGCACGACCTCGCGGGCATGCGCGCGGTCCCTCAAGAGGTGCGCGAGCTGTTCACGGCGCTTGTCGCAGTCAGCCGTATCGATCGGTGCGCGAATGTATGCGACCTCCCGATCAAGAACCCGTAAAAATTCCGGACTCTTATGCCAGAACTGCCGTATATGCAAATTCATTACCCGAGCGAACAGGGGGTAACTCTGACGAATATCGTCGATTCTCAACATTGGCCCAATGCACTCAACGTCATTGAATGTATTGAGCATTGCCAGGTAGATTTCAATGGCATCCGCACCTACGCTAGCGAGTTCCACGTCACAGTCAGTAACTATATATGCATTGGGTTCGCGAACTGCAAAAACAGCAGAAATCGTTTCATCAACGAGATTCAACTCATCCGCATGAGTAATAGGTGGGCGCCTGAAAACCTGTAACCCGTCTCGCTCCAGGTCATCAAGAATCTCAAGTGTTTGCCGGTCATCACTGCCATTGTCATGCACAAAAATTTCCAATGGAATTGATTGCCGGCGATAAGAGGCAATAGCGCGACATAGCATATCCCCTCTATTGTATGAAATTATAATAAGTGGCAACGGCTTGAAACTCTTCTCACCAGGAAGAGATTCTCGCCTCTCGTACCGTATAACTTTGTATTGCCTTCTTTCGCCAATTCCGTGTTGAAGATAGTGCGTAGCAGCGTCAACACCTGCCGCACGCACATCGGGATTCAGGCGCAGATACTCCTCAGGAGAAAAGTCGGATGGAAGTTGGTCCATAGGTACTCCAAAAAAATGAAAAATCATGATCTGCGGAGCAAAACCAATCACAATAAGATTAATCAGTCCGCGTGGAGCAGGCGCGATGAAAATAGATTAAATCTTAACGATACGCTCAAAAACAGACCAATATCCACCAATTTTCCGCAACATGCAGACAAAAGATGCCGCACTGACCAGAAAATAAGAATTTGCTTACTGGTTAAGTTAGCGCAGCGCCCCCCGCATGACCCATCAGGAGATCGATTCTTCATGTACGCGCCGATCTGGGCAAAGTAATCGATATTATGCCGGACACCAACTGAACACGTCGAAATCACTACTGCGTCGTTGGGGCATACGCCCGGGCCGCCAGCCGGGCGATGGATCCCGTCGTTGCCTTATTCCGCAGATATTCCGACCACGACGACGAAAAATCGCACCAGCCCGACTGGAGCCCTTGCCGATCTCCAGTCGGCATAAAATGTACCCCGCACTTCTCACGGGAGCCGACGCCACACCTCCCGCGCGGTCCCGAACCAAACCTTACGCCGTCACTCGAGTGAACCTTTCTGTCGATCCCGTTACCCGATCCCCCTCGCCACTGCACATTGCTCTCGTCTGCAACACCGCATGGGCGATCTATACCTATCGGCCGGGACTGCTACGCGCACTGACGGAGGCCGGCGCACGAGTCACCGTCATTGCCCCACGCGATCGTACGTTCGCACCACTCACCGCAATGGGGTGTCGCTGCATCGACCTGCCAGTCGCATCGAAGGGCACAAATCCCCTGAGCGATCTCGGCACACTGCGTGCACTCTACCGCCACTATCGCGCGCTTAGGCCCGACGTCGTTTTTCATTACACGATCAAGCCAAATATTTACGGATCGATAGCCGCGTGGCTCGCACGCTTACCCTCGGTGGCAGTGACAACCGGGCTCGGCTATGTATTCATTCAGAAGAGCCGCGCCGCGCGGATCGCCAAGCGGCTCTATCGCTTCGCTTTCCGCTTCCCACGCGAAGTGTGGTTTCTCAACCGCGATGACGAAGCGGCTTTCAAGGATCAGAACCTGCTCGTTCACCCCGAGCGCGCTCGCCTCCTGCACGGCGAAGGCGTGGACCTCGACGAGTTCGCCTTCACGCCGCTGCCCACGGGCGACACCTTCTCGTTCGTGCTGATCGGCCGGCTGCTATGGGACAAGGGCGTGGGCGAGTACGTCGAAGCCGCGCGTGCCTTGCGCGCGCGCTACCCGCATGCGCGTTTCCAGTTGCTCGGGCCGGTGGGCGTCGACAACCCGAGCGCGATTTCGCGCGAGGAGGTAACCGCGTGGGAACGCGAAGGAGTAATCGAATACCTCGGTGAAACCGCCGACGTGCGCCCTTTCATCGCCCGCGCGGACTGCGTCGTGCTGCCGTCCTACCGCGAAGGCGTGCCGCGCACGCTGATGGAAGCGAGCGCGATGGGCCGCCCGATCGTCGCCACCGACGTGCCCGGCTGCCGCGAAGTGGTCGAAAATGGCGTCAACGGGCTGCTTTGCGAGGCACGCGATGCGGCGTCGCTTACGGCGCAGCTGGCGGCCATGCTGGATCTCCCCCAGGCCGAGCGACAAAAAATGGCGGAACTCGGCCGAAAAAAAATCGAGAAAGAATTCGACGAACGTGCTGTGGTACAACGTTACCGCGAACTGGTTCGTCAGATCACCGGCATGACGTTCTGAGCGAACCGGACCTCATTCAAAATTCGGGAATTCAGCATGGCAACGACGACCTCCAAAGGCGCTATCCTCGTGACCGGCGGCGCAGGCTTTATCGGCTCGCATACCTGCGTGGAACTGCTCAACGGCGGCTACGAAGTGATCGCCGTGGACAGCCTCGTGAACAGCCATCGCGAGTCGCTCGCGCGCGTCGAGCGGATTACCGGCAAGGCGGTGACGTTTTACGAAGCCGACGTTTGCGACGAAGCCGCCCTGAACCCGATTTTTGAACAGCATGCCATTGCCGGCGTAATCCACTTCGCGGCGCTCAAAGCGGTGGGGGAATCGGTCGCCAAGCCGATCGAGTATTACCGCAACAACCTCGACGGCTTGCTGGTCGTGCTCGACGTGATGCGCAAGCACGACGTGAAGCAGTTCGTGTTCAGCTCGTCGGCAACGGTGTATGGCGTGCCCGAGCGCTCGCCTATCGACGAGACGTTTCCGCTCTCCGCGACGAACCCGTATGGCCAGTCCAAGCTTATCGCCGAGCAGATCCTGCGCGACGTAGTGGTCGCGGATCCGTCGTGGCGTATCGCGGTGCTGCGTTATTTCAATCCGGTTGGCGCTCACGAAAGCGGGCTCATTGGTGAAGATCCGGCAGGGATTCCCAACAATCTCATGCCTTATGTCGCGCAGGTGGCGGTGGGCAAGCTCGAAAGGCTGCGCGTGTTCGGGGACGATTATCCGACGCCCGATGGCACGGGCGTGCGGGACTATATCCACGTGGTCGATCTGGCGCGGGGGCATTTGTCCGCACTCGACGCGCTCGCGGCGCTCGATGCCGGATTCGTGGTGAATCTTGGCACCGGGCGTGGCTATAGCGTGCTCGAAGTCGTGAAAGCGTTCGAGCAGGCAAGCGGACGACCGGTTCCTTACGAAATCGTTGCGCGCCGGCCCGGCGATATCGCCGAGTGCTATGCGAATCCGGCAACGGCCGAGCGGCTTCTGGGATGGAAAGCGGAGTTCGGGATCGAGCGGATGTGCCAGGATCATTGGCGGTGGCAAGAGAAGAATCCGCAGGGGTTCAAATAACGGCCTCTCCACGAGAGTGCCCACTAACGTCGTGACCGGCACCAAACGATGCAACCGGCTTTACGAGCCGGCATCGAATGTTGCAGATTATTACATCGACGTTACAGGGATTAAATTCCCGCTACAATTTAACGGTTAGGCATCGTCGAATTGGAGCGGGTGCGGTGGAAACAACAACCCCAAAGGGAGTCGTAGTCTGGCTTACGGGCATGTCGGGTGCCGGCAAGTCGACCATTGCGCAGGCGCTGGTCAAGCGACTGCAAACGTTTGCTCTTCGCGCCACCGTGCTCGACGGTGATGCCCTGCGCACAGGTCTCAATTCGGACCTCGGATTTAGCGAAGCGGAGCGTACGGAAAACTTGCGGCGCGTCGCTCATGTGGCGGCGCTGTTCTGCGATGAAGGGTTTGTCGCCATTACTGCGACGATCTCGCCTGAATCGAAGCATCGCGACAACGCGCGACGGATCGTTGGGGATGCGGCGTTTGTCGAGGTCTTCATCGATACGCCGCTCGACGTGTGTGAGAAGCGGGATCCCAAGGGTCTCTACAAGCGCGCTCGCCGCGGCGAAATCAATCAGTTCACGGGTCTGAGCGCCCCATACGAACCGCCTCTCAATCCCGACGTAATCGTTCATACACAGAGTGCCGACGTTACCCAATGCGTCGATCGGATCATTGATTACCTGGTCCGTACGCACCGTATCCAACCAAAACTCAATCAATGGAAAGTGTCTTCCCAGCACCCGCACCTCAGCGCCCCACACTGATTGTCGTTCTGGGCATGCATCGAAGTGGCACCAGCGTAACGACGCGTGCCATGGAAACGATGGGTGCGAGTTTTGGCGACAACCTCATGCCGCCTGCGGCAGGCAACAACCCAAAAGGCTTCTTTGAAGACATGGACGTTGCCGGCCTGGACATCGAATTGATGAACGCGGTTGGCGTGGACTGGCACGCGCTACCCGATCCGGACTTCAACCGTCTTACAAGCGGACAATTCTATGACTTCAGGGCACGCGCGTTGGCGCTTCTGCGCGAAAAATGCCAGAGCGGTATTTTTGCGCTCAAAGACCCTCGAGTTGCACGCCTGCTCCCGTTCTGGCAACCCATATTCGACGAACTCGGCGCCCGCGTGCTTTACGTAGTAGCGTTCAGACATCCGCTCAGCGTCGCCCGCTCGCTCGAAGCACGCGATTCACTTACGGCCGAAAAGTCATATCTACTGTGGCTCGCTCATGTCGTTCCCGCTCTCAGGTACTCCAGCCGGGCGACCCGCGCGTTCGTCAACTACGACACAATGATGGAGGCCCCGCGCGACACGCTTGAGCGCCTAAGCGCGGAACTGAACCTTCCGCTGGATACGGATCGGCTCGAAGCTTTCGAACGCGATTTTCTGGAGAAAGGTTTGCGGCATACGTGCTTCGGCCCCGCAGACCTCGAGCAAGACGGTAACGCACCCTCGATCGTAAAATTGCTGTTTGGTGCACTCAAAGCGTTCGCCGAGGCTCCCTCGTCCGCGAACGCGCAATGCCTCGATGAAATGCTGAGTCGAGCAGAAGCTTTCCTCGCCGACACGGCACCTCTTCTGGCACGCGACTGGCAACGCGAACTGGATCTGCACACTACGCATCAGCACGTTGACGAGTTGGAGCACGCGGTAAGTACGCAGACGGTGCGCACAGCGGACATCGAGCGTGAGCTTGTCCGAGCCAACGGCTGCGTCACAGGCTTGGAACAAGAGCGGCAAACTGCACATGCGCGCATCGAAGTGCTCGAGCAGGATTCGCGATTGGCACATACGCGCATCGAAACGCTCGAACAAGATTCGCAGTTGGCGCATGCGCGCATCGAAGTACTCGAGCAGGATTTGCAGATGGCACACACACGTATCGAAACACTCGAAGAAAACGGTCGTACCCTGGAAACGGTAACAACGGCCCAGCAACGCGAACTAAATCAAGCCCTAACTACGCTGAGCGAGGTGCTCGGATCGACATCATGGCGTGTTACCGCACCACTTCGCGCCGTACGCAGGTGCTTTTCTCATTAAGCAGCATGGGGAATGGTGACGAATCGTCACCATTCCCCATTCTCTAGCGAGCTGCCCGCCCCCCTTGCACATTGACGCTCTGCAGATTTGGAGCAGTCGCCGGCTCATACTCGGGTACCCAACGACGCAGATCGCGTCGTACTTCGTCGTCGCCCGGTACACGGTGCTGCATAAGCCAAGGCAGCAACTCGTCCAGTAGATTAGACGGCACCTCGCGTGCTTTAGCTGTTCGCAGCTTTGGGTGAGGCGTACGGGTGGTCGTCTCATCGTCAGCGAGCAATTCTTCGTAGAGCTTTTCGCCAGGACGAAGCCCAGTGAATACGACGCGAATCTGCTCTTCCGAGAAGCCGTAGAGACGAATCAGGTCGCGCGCAAGATCGACTATCTTCACCGGCTTGCCCATGTCGAGAATGAATATTTCACCGCCGAGCCCCATACTTGACGCCTGCAGTACAAGTTGCGATGCCTCGGGAATCGTCATGAAAAAACGCGTAATTTCCGGGTGCGTAACCGTAATCGGGCCACCCTTCGCGATTTGTTGCTGAAACTTTGGAATCACGCTGCCAGCACTACCCAGCACGTTGCCGAAGCGCACTGTCTCAAACTGGGTGCGCTCGCTCGTCTGCTGCAGGGCTTGGCAAACCATCTCGGCAAGGCGCTTGCTCGCCCCCATGACATTAGTCGGATTCACCGCCTTGTCAGTCGAAATCAACACGAAATGTCGAACTTGATGCTTGATCGCCGCACGCGCCACCCGATATGTTCCCAGTACGTTATTGCGCAGGGCTTGCCACGCGTTGAACTCCTCCATCAGCGGCACATGCTTGTACGCGGCGGCATGAAACACGATATGCGGGGTATAGCGTGACATCACTTGATCGAGCAGCAGGAAATCTTTCGCATCACCGATGATCGGAATAATCGCCTGATCGGGAAAACGCTCACGGATTTCTTCGGTGAGCCGGTAGATCGCGTACTCGGACACGTCGAATGCGATAAGTTGCGCAGGCCTGAACTTCAGAATCTGGCGGCAAAGCTCAGAACCGATCGACCCTCCCGCACCTGTAACCATCGTGACGCGATCGCGCAATAACGCCTCAACGTGCGGCGTGTCGATCGAGACCGCATCGCGACCGAGTAAATCCTCCAGATCGATCTGGCGGATCTGGGAAAGGAAGCCTTGGCCAGGCATCAGCGCCGTGAGCGACGGTATGACCATTGCCTTAATGCCGGAGCGCACGCAGAGGGTAGCCAGGCGCCGCTGGGTTTCCACCGAAGCGGAAGGAATCGCGATAATTGCGTGCTCAACCTTGAGTGCTTCGCTCCAATGCGCCATCTCGTCGATTGGACCGAGCACCTTATAACCATAGACCTCGCGGCCCTGCTTTGCGGCGTCGTCGTCCAGAAGACCGACTAGACGCCATTCGCCCGAGCGGGACAACTCGCGAGCGAGGCTCGCACCCGCCCCTCCCGCGCCAAGCACGATTACCGGCTTACCCTGGCCGACGAGGCCGCCATACATATAGAACTCTTTGGCAGCACGATAAACAGCACGGGCACCGCCCATCGCAAGGAACAGCAGCATCGGCGAAAGCAGCAGCACGGAACGCGGAATAATCGGGCTCGGCTGGAGCATCACCGCGCCGATCATCGCCATGATGCCGCCGGCGGCGACCGCTTTCACTATACGAACGAGATCGGGAAGGCTCGCGAATACCCATAGGCCCCGGTACAACCCGAAGGCCCGAAACATCAGCGCATAAGTCGGCAGCACCCAGACGAGCGTCGTCCACGCCCCTCCGAAAAATTCAGCCGGAATGCGACCATTGAACCGAACGAGGTACGCGACAAGCCAGGCGGCAACAACGGCCACCAAGTCGAAAAGAAATGCACTGAACGACAACCACGTTGCCTTGGATCGAAACATCGGCGGCAAACCCTCGAAATTATTCTTTGTCAGCACTATGAAAGAGGAGCCAACGCCGATCGATGACAGCTCCCAAACATGCCAACACTCCGTACCATGCCGCAAGAATCGCCCATTGCTGCCATACAGGTCGCCTTAGCGCCCATAGGGCAACAATTATGCCCGCCAGCATAACGACGTACCAGTAGATCGCGGTGCGCGCGTGGCCGACGCCCGAGCGCACCATCCTTTGATAGTAATGCTCCCGGTGGGCCTGCCAGAATTTCTCACCACGTAACAAACGTTTCAATAATGTTACAGATGCGTCTGCAATAAAAGGGGAAAAAACAATTGCCGGAAACCAAAGCGGCCAAGTGCCCTCGCGCCATCCCCAGTAGCCGAGTGCTCCGGCCAGGAAACCCAGTGGGATCGAACCGGCATCACCCAGAAACAGCTTGGCCGGATGGAAATTGAACAGGAGGAACCCCAGTGCGGCGCCAGCAACGGCGGCACCGGATATCTCAAGCGCTGGGGACGATTGCGCGCTAATCGATGCGGCAGTCGCGTAGGCACCAAAGCCGAAGAGCGCCATCCCGCCAGCCAGGCCATCGGCGCCGTCCATGAAGTTGTACAGATTGATGAGCCAAAGCATCACAAAGCCGACGCCTGCCACCAGCCACCAACCGTAAGCGGTGGGGTAAAGGGCCAGGAGCACGACCACCGCCGCGAGATGGGCCGTAAAACGTACGCGGGCTGACAGACCTCGTCGATCGTCGATCTGCGACATCAACGCAAGTCCCACCGCCGCGAGCGCAATCAACCAGAGCGACGGCGCACACCAGAGAAGCGCGACCACGCAAACAGGCACAATGCCCCAGCCGCCAATGCGCGGCGTTGGGCGGGTATGCAGCGAGCGATGATTGGGTACGTCAGTGGCAAGGCGCCACGCAAGACCCGTGGCGAGCAGCAACCACAGGATCAGCGCGCACGCGGTAGCCGTGGCCACCGTCGTCCATCCCGCTGCGCTCCATAAACGAATTACAAATTGCATGACGAGATTACTCTCGAGAGTGACGAGCGCGATACCAGGCCCCGGTCGCGGCGAGCCCTTCGCGGGTCGAGCAAGGCGGCCGCCAGCCCAAGACTTCGCACAGCCTCGTCGTATCGAGTTGCAGGCCGCCGGTAAGGCGGCTGATCTGCGCAGTACGGCCGGTCAGCCACCCGGCTGCCCGTAGCACGGACACTGGCACGGGAATGAGGGACGCAGGCCGGTCAAGGGCCTCCGCTACCATGCGCAACAGTTCGGACACCGACGGCGCATCGTCGTCGGCAACGTGAAAGCAACCGTGTGCTGCCCGTGGATCCAGCGCGCAGCATAGCAATGCGTCAGCCAGATTTTCGACGTAGAGCACGCTGCGGCGCGCGGAAACCGTGCCAAACGGAAGCGGCAGCTGCCGCCAGACCGCATCCATCATTCGCAGGAAGTTCGCTCGCACGCCCGGTCCATAGACGAGCGGCGGACGAACGATGACTACATCAAGACCCGTCGACACAGCAAGCTCGATGAGCGCGCGTTCCGCTTTCAGCTTCGAGCGGCCATAGGGATCATCCGGACGAGGCGTGGCGTCCTCCGCAAGCGGTGCACCAGCGTCGAGTTCGGCGATCGCCTTGACACTGCTCACAAACACGAAACGCGACACCCCATGCTTGCGAGCCGCCTCAGCCACGCGAAGCGACCCTGCGACGTTGGTCGCATCGAATGCCGCTTGCGGATCCGCAGCCTCCTCGCGCATCACATGCACGCGAGCGGCGAGATGTACGACGCAGTCCGCTTCGAGGCCGGCCGGCCACGCAGAGGTCAGACCATCGAAGTCCGGCCTGTCATACACCCATTCCCGCACGCCATCGACACATCCCCCCGGCCGACGCACCAAGCCTGTGACGGCGTGGCCTCGCGCAAGCGCGAGCGTGCATAGCACACGTCCGACGAACCCGTTCGCGCCGGTTACGACGAGGCGACTCAACACACCCTCCATCCGAAGCGGTTGAAAAACTTGAATGCCGATGTGACAAACATGCGGATATGCGCACTCCCCTTGCGGGCTGCCCCCCCTCCGTAGTGAACGACGCGGACCGACGGCACATAGACAATCTGCGCAACCTCATGGGTACGTAGACTGAGATCGTAATCCTCGAAATACAGGAAGTAGCGCGGATCGAAGCCGCCGAGCCGCTTCAGCACATTCGTGCGAAACAGCATAAAGCAGCCGCTGACGATAGGTGGATCCCAGAATACGTCGAGGGCGTTGATCCTGTCCCGCAGCTCATATCGAGCAAGGCGCCGAGCAAAGCGCCGACGGATGCTGGCCGGCATGAAACCACGTATGAACAGGTCGGCAAGCGACGGATACCGTCGGCAAAGGTACTGTTGTTCCCCATCCGTATCGCCAATCCAGGGCGTCAGAAGCCCTGCTTCTGAATGACTCTCAAAGAAGTCGCATGCGTTCACGAGCGCCGACGGGTCGAGGTCGATATCAGGATTCAACACCAGATGCAATGCACTCGCCGCACGCTCAATAGCAAGGTTATGGCCTGGACCAAAGCCGACGTTGCCATGTCCCGACAGAATCTCACAGGCCATGCGCTTTGCGCGGAGTGCCGCGAAGGCATCCGGTTCCGGACCTAGTCCCCCGTTATCGATCAAGTAGAGCGTGGCGTGCAGATCGGGGCGTGCAGCGCGTAGCCTTTCGCACGCAGTCCCAAGGCTCATGAGCGTGCGCTTGAGTTGCGCGCGGTCCGGCCGATAGACGACGATCGAGACAGACAGGCCGTCGGCTCGGGGGGATCGCGCGCTTTCAATATTCATTGACAATTTGGCTGCGTGCCTGTTCAGGGCGATGCTCTCGCTGGAGGTTTCTGTTGCGACGCGCAAGTTTAGTTATATTTTACTGCAGGACCGACCTGGCCCCCGGGTCTCCCCTGGGCACTCTTTTGCTCGTGCGTTAGCCGATGTCTCAGGAGGCTATCCGAAACCTTTCATGAAGCTGGCCGATCAAGAGAGCCTGTTACTCAAAACGTACCGTCGGGTGGCAGTTGTAGCTGACATGGCGAACGAAAACGCAGAGATCCTGACGGTCGCCAACCGCTACTACTTGATGTTGTCTGCCAACCGCTTGTCGAGGGCCAGAGCCGCTTTGTGCAAGCTATTGAAGCGGCCGCCAGACTGGCAGGGCTGCTGCCCACTTTGGCATCCTGCCCTCTGCCCTGGAAACCGACTTTGGCTAAATCGAGGCAGGCAGAACCCTGGATAGCAGCAAACGTGTGCTGCGCTTCGCCGAGAAACACAACTTGGAGAAAGCCCCCAAATATCTCCTGGGTCGCCGTTCGCGAACTGTCCACATCCGATGCCGACGAGATGGGCTGAAGCGCGTGGGCGGGGCTTGCTGTCCCGGGCTTGTACCGCGAATTGGGCATCGGCACAGCGATGTCTTATAAATAGCGTTCGCAATACGGCGGTAGGGACGTCCCGCTGATGACACAGATACCGGAGCGGAGTGCCCAACACTTTCACCTTTCAATCGTAGCCGATATCAGCGGCGCGGGATGCTTCTGCGATTGCTTGGATAGACATGGTGTTCCTCTCTTCAGTTTCCACAAATGAAGCTGCGCCTGCCGACCGAGCTGAAGGACTGGCTGACTGCGCTGGCGAACAAGAACGGCCGCCCCCTGAATGCACGGATCGTGAGACGCTTGGAAGAGAGCTTGGAGCGGGAGAAGAGGCGCGCAAAGCGGCAATTTTGATTCGTGGCGTGCCGCCGCATTTCCATTGTCCGGTTTTTGATCCACCTAGAAGCTCTTTCGGGCCAACGCCGGCATTTTGGACATTGATCAACGTTGATACAAGCATAGCGACGAAACAGACTCTGCTACGGTTTTGTTTCCCTGTGTAAAAATTGGTCATATCCTGAAATAAACGTACCGGATGACCTGACTTTCGATTTCGACGCAAAGTACTACAAGAGCCATTACGACGATCTGGCCCATATATCGGATCAAGGTGTGTTCCAGCATTACATCGGTCATAGGCACTGGGAGGCTCGTGCGCCAAGCGGCGTTGCAACGCGCGAAGATTTGCTCTTGCAGATTCCTCAAGATGTGCCTGTCCTTGAGTTAGGTCCCTTCAGTGGTGATCCGCACCACCACGATGGGTCTATGTAGCTTGCGCTTCGTGCTTATCGACATCTGTTAGCCATGGCAAACGCACACGAGGAGGGAAGTTTGGGCGGAAATCACCCCCGCTAACGGTCAAATTCGGATTGTAGAAGGGATCGTGCTTGATCATGTCGGCCCAGATTCGCCGAAAATTGTCGCACTCCTGGAGGAACTGGCGGCGTCGCCCCTCGTTCGTCGGTAGCCCTAGACTTGCCGATTCGTGATGGTAAAGAAGCGCTCCAGGTGTCCAAACGTTCGCGTATCCAGTCTTACCGAGCCGGAGGCCAAGATCAACATCGTTGAAAGCAACTGCGAAGTTAACGTCGTCAAAACCACCAACTTCAAGAAACACCTCACGCCGCATCAGCATACAAGCCGCCGTCACCGCAGAGTATCGCTGCGTGCATGCAGCCCTGCCAAAATACCCGAACGTGTCGCCACGCTCACCGACATGTGGATGTCCTGCAAGACCGCCAATGCCAACAACTACACCGCTGTGCTGGATTGTCCCATTCGGATAGAGCAGTTTGGCCCCAACTGATCCGACTTCCGGACGCAATGCGTGCCCAACCATTTCACCGAGCCAATTTGCCTCGATCACCTCGATGTCGTTATTCACGAATGCGAGCAGGGGAGCGTCGGTTTGCGTAACCGCCCAGTTATTCAGAGCTGCAAAGCTGTATGGTTTCTTATAGTTGATTAACCGTACGCTAGCCTCCCGCACAATCTGCTCAAAATACGCCATCGTATCGTGTTCAACGCTATTGTTATTCACGATCACGATTTCATAGTTCTTGTATGTGGTTTTTTCGATAATGGAGGTTACCGCGACACGGAGCAAATCAACCTTATCCTTCGTCGGAATGATTATTGCAACCTTCGGCTCTGGCTGAGCGACAGGCCATGTCACCTGGTAGTAACCGAGATGCTCTTGCCTCGCGATCGTCGCATTGCGGCCTGTGCGAAAAAGATGATCGCGAATAGCTCGCTCCGCAGCCTCGTATGGATAAAGCTTCTCCGTCGTGGCCAAAGCGACCGATCCGCTGATGGCCCGCCAGTGATAAAGTATAAATGGGATATGCCTGATACGCTCAGGCGTAGTCTGCTCGCTGAATCGCAGCGTTACGTCGTAATCCTGGCTGCCATTGAATTCGCTCCGAAATCCGCCAATCTCGCGGAGAATCGATATTCGATAGACAGCCAGATGGACAACTGCGTTTTGAGACAGCATCAAATCATAGTTCCAGTCCGATTTGAACCAAGGTTCATAACGCTTGCCCTGCTCATCAATCTTATCCTCGTCTGAGAACAGGAAATCGAGCTCCGGCTGCGCATTCAATTCCGCCGCCACCATATAGAGAGCATGAGGTGCGAGTTCATCGTCGTGATCGAGCAGTGCAGCAAATTGCCCTGTGGCTAATTCGAGCGCCGAATTAGTGGCCTCCGCTATATGTCCGTTGACTTCCCGTCGGACGTAGCGGATCCTCGCATCTTTTCGTGCATATTGCTCGCAAACGTTCCGCACGTGCGGCTGCGGTGACGCATCGTCCACCAGGCAAAGCTCCCAATGTTCGTAGATTTGCTCTCGCACTGAATCGATACAGCGACGCAGAAATACTTCTGGCGTGTTGTAAAGAGGGACCAGCACTGAGATGAGCGGTCGATTCGTAAAACTTCCGATATGCGCTGAGATTTTTGCGACGTCATCCAACGACAGCGTATCGTATAGCGCAATCCAATCGCCATAGTCGTTGGCCTGCGAACTCGTCTGCACACCTTCGCCCGTACGATCTCGAAGTGCGTGCCGCAGTGCCCCGACCACGCCACGCCGCTTGACGAGGCCCGCTGCATGAACTGCATATGGCCAGATGAGCTTCGGATGCTTGCGGAGTATGTCAAGCAACGGCTTGGCCCGACGACGTGCCAAAGAGAAACGAGAAACTGGTTTAATGGAAAAGCGCCTGATTTTGAAACGCCCCAAACCGCTCATGGGATCCAGCCGAATTGAACGAATATTTGTAGGTATGGGAAGTATTGCACCGTCCGAGTCGAGCAGACGCATCGGAAGATCCCGTGTAAGGTCCTGGGAAAAACCGGTGCCCACGTCGAAATAGAGGGTCGGGCCCAGGCTTCCGCTCTCCACCTCGACGTCGAGACGAACTTGATTCCACCCTGTCGGAATGGGTGACGTGCCAAATTCCAGCAGGAAGTATGGGTCCGCGCCGGTGGAGACCCACCACCCGTCCTCCCGAGTCAAATCGTTCGCTGGTTTGAGAGTCGGTTCAATCATGACGTGCAATTCCGGAGTCACTGGTTATGCGATTCGATAGCTGCGCGAGGTAGCTCGGCAACCAGACTACGCACCGTCTCGACGAAGCGTTGTGGTGAACAATCTGTCGCTACTCGCGCAAGCGCGTTGCTTCTCACTGACTCCCAAAGCGCTTGATCTGTGTACAGACGCACACACGCATCTGCAAAGGCTTCTGGCTCATCCTCCGCGAGCAGATCCACGCCCGGCTCCCAGTCCAATTGCTCCGCAATAAGCCCTGTGGCCACAACCGGAACTCCATGCGCAGCAGCCACGTGCACTTTCAACGGAATGCCTGCCGCAATCCGGGTGGGTGCAATCACAACACGTGCGTCGTCATACCAAGGTGTCAAGTCATCCACTTTGCCGACCAGACGTACCGTACTATCCCTCAACGCCAGCACGGCGGAAGCGCGGTTATGGCCTACGATTTGAAGCTTGATCTCTGGGCCGAGCCTTTCTACCACGCGCGGCCAAATCTGCTTCACAAACCAGCGAAGTGAGTCTGCGTTTGGAGATTTGTCGTCGTGAATCCCACCGACAAACAGAAAATCAGAACGCTGAGCAAAAGGTCGCTTCGTCGGAACGGGTTCAGCTGAATGACCCAAGACGTATACCGGCCCGACACCACGCATCTCGAATTGCCGCTTTTCCGCTTCGGATACGGAAATAATTGCTTTCGCAGGCTCTGTCAGCGCAATCTCGTCGGCAATCAGCTTCCTTGCTTCGCCCTCCGAAACCACATCACCCTGCAATTTCCTCTCGAGAAGCAAACGTGCGGAAAATAGCGATTCGGCATCGTAGACGACGGCCGCGTTACCCACCCATTTGGCGCTGGCGCCATTGGATGCCTTGAGAAAAGCTTCCATGTTATGCGGCCGACAAACGACAACCGCATCATAGTAGCCCGCCCTCCCCAACAAGAACTGTGATAGATCCTGCGCTGAATGACCACGCATCACCTCGATGGAAGCAGGCACGGTCCGCCGAATGGCCGCCCAGGTCTCATCATGGTGAAACATCGGAAACAGCGTCAGCTCCGCACCAGTTTGTTCAAGCGCGCAAAGAAGTTCGCGCGATCGCGGATACCCGGAGCCCAGATTTTCATGCGGAACCCGGTCTTCGATGAAGAGTACCCGCCGCTTCTCATTACGAGCGCGCCTCACCCAGAGCATCTTTTCCAGCGCGACATCCTGCTGTTTTGCGAGCCAGTCGACATGACGCTCGCAAAATATTGCATGATTACGCTGCTGCAATTGAAGGGCCTGCGCGGAGCTCGAAGAACTGCCAAACTCATAGTGCAGAATGACGACATCTGGATCGAACACGACGCGATATCCCGATTCCCACAACCTCAGACAGTAGTCGGTCTCTTCATAATACGCGGGTGCATACCGCTCATCGAACGCATTCAATTCCTCGAACAAGGCACGAGGGGTAAGCAGAAAAGCACCGGAGCAATAGTCGACGTCCCGACGGAACATGAACTCAGGGGCATCCGGTGCCGCTCCACGCCCGTAGCCAGTGCACGCGCCATTACGCCACACAACGGAACCCGCCTCCTGAAGCAATCCATCTGGCAAGATGATGCGACCGCCCACAGCACCAATGTCGCTGTTTGCTTCGCAAAGTGACACAGCGGCCTCGAGCGCCCCAGGCAGCAGAAGAGCGTCATTGTTCAGGAAAAGCAGATATTTTCCACGCGCGTCCTTTGAAGCACGGTTCGCACCCCTCAGAAAGTGCAGATTTTCTCTGCTGCGAATGATCGTCGCGCCCTCGATTCGATCGAGCAATTTTGACGTTGCGTCACTCGAACCGTTGTCCAATATGATCACTTCCGCCCGGACGGTGCTATCGTTCAGCACCTCAGCCACCGAAGCGAGGCAAGCGTAACTCAGTTCGGCGCTGTTATAAAAGACCAGCAGAATACTGATATCGGGAGACGGTTCACGCTTGAAGCGCAGCATTCCGCTGGAAGTCAAAAAAGCATCCAACCGCACCTTGAATCCCGCTCGCATCGCCGATTTTGCGTTTCCATTGCCAAGCGCGTCCAGCGCAACTCCTTCCGCTATCGAAGACTCCACGGCACCCGTTGTCCCGGCAGCCAAAGTTGCGCGCGGCCTCGGCATTCTCAACCCTCGGAGCCGACTGATCGTCGCCCGCATTGGCGCCGTAACCCGCCACGACGTCGAGTTCCGAAAGGACTCAACGATCCGATTTCGCTCGCGTAATTCGTCCTCGATCAGGCTATGAATTTCGCCTTCATGCACATTGCGCTGAGATGCAAGTTCCGCCTCAAACTCTTTGCGCCGCGACGCAAGCTCCTCATCATATTTCTTGCGCTGCGACGCAAGCTCCTCATCAAATTTCCCGCGCTGCGACGCAAGTTGCGCCTCCAGATTCTTCAAGCTAGTTGCCAACTGATCGGCTTGCTCAACTTGAGAAGCCAGTGCTGACTGCTCGTCCCTTGCACGAGCCAAGTCTGAGGTCAGGGCTTCGATGCGTTGGTTCAACTCGCCGCGAAGCGCCTCATTGCTTTGCGTCGCTTGCACACGGTTGTCCAATTCACCCCGGGTCGCCAGGACTTCCTGCGACAAGCGCGCAATCTCACCCGAGAGGTTGTTTACGTGTCTGTTGAGGTCGATCACCTGAGCTTGACGTCTAAACGCTTCGCCGCGCGCCGTGAACAATGTGCGAATCTTCGAAGCCGCCTCAGAAATTGCGCCGAGTTCCACAAGCTTGGTAATGTGCGGTGCGCACTCCTTTCCCACACAAAGAACCCCAAGACCCTCGGAATTATCGAATTCGAAGGCTGGATATTTCGTTGACAATTCCTGCCAGAGCTTCCAAACACCAAAATTACGCTCGCGGACGTTAATGTCGTGAAAAAGAACAACTGCTCGGTCTGAAAGCGCGTCGAGCCAGGTTTCGAAATCGTGCTTAACTGCCTCATACGTGTGCAAGCCGTCGATATGCAGAAGATCGATCTCACCATGTGGCTGACTGGGGAAGTATCCTCGAGCCTCGTCAAAGGTCATGCGAAGCAGTTTCGAAAAGCCAGCATAATGAAGCTCATTGAATTTTGAAATATCTCGAAAGACATCCTCTTCGTACTCCCCAGCATGCTCATCCCCCTCCCAGGTATCGACGGCAAAGCAGCGCGTCGACAGGCCAATCTGGGACACTGATTGACAGAAGGCAGAGTAGGAGTTCCCACTATGTGTTCCTAGTTCGACCAGGATACGTGGACGTATCGCCTTCACGAGCCAGAATGCAGTCGCGATATGACCTGTCCACGCCCCAGGGGAGACAAGTCGGCGGGGATCCCAAAACAGTTCTCCTTCGATCCCTAATGCCGTAATGATTTCAGGAAGCGAATATTGATCGACTAAATTTTGCACTGGACACCTTTCTGATCAGACCAGGATCCCATCGCCCTCTCAGCGAACGCGACTAGCTTTCCTGTCGATTTGCTCGACCCTCCCCCGGAGGGAGGAAATGCTCACGATATTTTGACATCGCGGCCGTAATTGTCCTCGAAGCGAACAATATCGTCTTCGCTAAGGTAAGAACCCGACTGCACCTCAATCAACTCAAGAGGAATTCTTCCGGGGTTCTGAAGACGATGCTTCGCACCAAGCGGGATGTATGTGGACTGGTTTTCAGTAAGCAACAATTCCCGCCCCTCGTTGAAAACACGCGCGGTACCCCGCACGACAATCCAGTGTTCTGCGCGATGGTGATGCATCTGAAGACTGAGCGAAGATCCGGGATTGACGATGATGCGTTTGACCTGGAAGCGCTCCCCCCGATCGATGCCTTCGTATGATCCCCAGGGACGGATTACCTTGCGGTGAGTAACCGACTCGTGACGCCCCAATGCGCTGAGGCGCTCGACGATCCGCTTGACTCGCTCCGACTGATCACGGTGAGCAACCAGCAGAGCATCGGCCGTCTCTATGATCACCAGATCCTTGACGCCGATGGCTGCAACCATCCGGTGTTCGGCGCGAATGTAGCTGTCAGTTACATCGTCGATCAACACGTCGCCGAATATTGAGTTGCGGTCGGCATCCTTCAAGGATATCTCCGCGAGCGCCGCCCACGAACCAATGTCGCTCCAGTTAAGGCCGCGCGCCGCAACCATGACTGCATTTGTGGTTCTCTCCATGACCGCATAGTCGATCGAGATATTCGGGCTTGCCTGGAACGCCTGCGGATCGAGCCGAATGAAATCGTCATCTCGCTTTGCAGCGTCCATGGACTTCCGAACCTGCTCGAGAACGGTCGGCTCGAAGCGTGCGAGTTCGTCCAGATAGACCGAAGCCTTAACCATGAACATGCCACTGTTCCAGTAGTGCCCACCGTTCGCCAGAAATCGTTCAGCGGTCGCCGTATCAGGCTTCTCGGTAAACGCATCGACGTGCCACGCACAGTCACTTCCGGGCAAAGCTTCGCCACAGCGTATGTAGCCGTAGCCCGTGTGAGGTTTCGTCGGTTCGATGCCGAAAGTGACCAGATTGCCGTGTGCGGCGATGTCCCGCGCAGTACCAGCGAGCTTTGCAAAAACAGTCTCTTCGAGAATGACGTGATCCGAAGGCAAGATCAGCAGCAGCGCATCGGGATCCAATTCCATCGCGAGAAGTGCAGCAGCAGTCACGGCTGGGGCAGTATTCCGCCCCACCGGCTCGAGCACAATCGCCGAAGGTTGCACGTCGATACTTCGCAACTGGTCCGCTACCAGAAAGCGCTGCTCCGTATTCGTGATGACGATCGGTGCCGCAACATTCTCCAAACCGTGTAGACGCCGTACCGTCTGCTGCACCAGCGTGTCGCTCCCCGTGAGTTTCAGATATTGCTTCGGATATCCGCCGCGCGACATGGGCCAAAGGCGCGTACCGCTGCCACCGCACAAGACAACAGGGAATACGTTCACGTCAACTCCATAAAAGGGCAATGCTTAAAACAGTTGGTGCGTTTCCGATGTTGGCACCAACGGCTTCACCCTGGGAGGCCAAGCCAGATCAAAATCGTCACGATCCAATGTGAGATTAGGACTATAGAAGGGATCGTCCCGCAAACGCTCCTTCCAGCGCTCATGCATATAGCTAGCCTCTCGCTCCAGGCGCGCCCGCCGCACTGGATCAGCGTCCTCGCCGCGTGTGGCGGATTCATGGTGGTACAGTTCTGCAAACGGGCTCCATACATTGCGGTAACCCGCCTCCCCAAGGCGCAGACAAAAATCGACGTCGTTATAGGCAACGGCCAGATCCTTTTCGTTCAGCCCGCCCACTTCCTCATAGACTTCCTTGCGCACAACGAAGCATGCTGCTGTCACAGCAGAAAAGGCGCCTGTCAGCGCCGCGCGCCCGAAATAGCCGCGCGCCGCACGAGGAAAATGCTTACCCACATTGCCGGCCACTCCAGCTATCCCAAGCACAAGACCGGCATGCTGAACCGTGTCGTCCGCGTAAAGTAACTTTGCGCCCACCGCCCCAATGTCCGTCTGCATCGCCAGACTGACCATCTCGGTCAGCCAGTCCGGAGAAATGACCTCGATATCATTGTTCACGAGGGCAACCAGAGTCCCGGCCGCCAGCGCCACTGCTGCATTGTTTAACGCAGAATAGTTGAACGGCCCATCGTCGCGCACCACCCGGATGCGAGGATTCTCCGCGATAGCCTCAAGATAGCGTAACGTTTGATCATCATCGGACCCGTTGTCCACCACGACCACTTCGAAGTTCCGATAAGTCGTTTTCCGCAAAATGCTGTCGATGCAGCGACGCAATAGATGAAGCCCATTACGCGTTGGCACGATCACGCTCACGAGTGGAGCCTCCACTGGGAGGGCCTTTCGCACACGATATCCGTACCCTAAATACTCAACGTGCCAGTCCAAACCCCTCCGCGCAAAGTGCTCATTGAGCGCCCGCTCGCCGGCTACGGCAGCATAGGGCTTTGCCTCCGTTGTAGAGGCGGTGCTAAGCGCATGCACACGCCAGTGATATAGCACTCGCGGAATATGCCGAATCGCCGTGGCGTCCACGCGCTCGATGCAGCGTAATGCGAGATCGTAATCCTGCGAACCTTCGTAGCCCACCCGGAAGCCACTAATCTCCTCCAGCAATGCTTTATGGTAAACCCCGAGGTGGCTGAACATATTCTGCGAATAAAACAGCTCAGGATTCCACGCGCATTTGAAATACGGGTCACGCCGCACGCCAGACGCATCGATCTTGTCTTCGTCCGAGTAAAACATCCGTGCCGACGGGTTCTGCGCAATTGCCTCAGCCACGCAATACAGCGCATGCTCGGGCAACAGATCATCGTGGTCAAGTAACGCCACCCACTCGCCGCTCGCCAATTCAAGCGCGCTGTTCGACGCCGCTGAAATATGGCCATTGGTGTTTCGAAACACTACCTTGATACGCTCGTCCTCACGGACATAGCGCTCAATTAGAGGACGAATGGCCGGATTTGTAGAGACATCATCCGCAATACATAGCTCCCAGTGCGGATAGAGTTGAGCAAGCACCGATTCGATGGCTTCAGCGAGCCATTCTGGCTTAGGGTTGTAGACCGGCATGATCACCGAGATTTTCGGTGCGCGGTCTAGATTAGTGACACGGGTGCGAATAGCATTACGCGTCGCATCGTCAGTCTGGTCGTATAGTCGCACCCACTTTGCATAATCATTTTGACTGATACCTCCCGGCGCGCCCGCCCTCAGCCAGACCAACTTGTCCCTCACCCCGGCGAAACCCTCACGACGATATACGCCATACGCCTTGCGCATAACTGCGCCGATGCTCCCTCCACCGGTAACCCGACTCACGATCGAACGTACATCCGATAGCTTCAATTTACTTCGTACCCTGTCGAGGCATGATAAAGACCACATATGAGTCCCATCACGAGCCGTTGAGCCGTTATATGCGAGCCGCCGGCTATTCATTCGTCGCTCGTACCGCTAGCACAATCGCAAACATATCCGCAGCTGGTGCGCTACGTAGAAACAATCACGCCATCGCCACCTCGTATTGCGAAACGACGTCCTCCACTGGTCCGAACGCGCGAATACGCCCGCGCTCCATCCACAGCACCTTGTTGCAGACCTTGCGGATCTGGTTGTTCGAATGCATGGCCAGCACGACGATCTCAGCCCGGCTATGGAGATCCGCGAGCCGCGCTTCCGCCTTGTGCATGAACGAAACGTCGCCCACACCCATCACTTCGTCGAGCAGCAGGATTTCGGCATCCACCGCGGTCGAGACAGCGAACGCAAGGCGGACTCGCATCCCGCTCGAATAGGTACGAATCGGCAGATCGAGATAGTCGCCGAGTTCGCTAAACTGAGCGATCTCGCCCTGCTTTTCGCGAATCTCCGCTTCGGTCATGCCAAGCAGCAAACCGCGCAGCCGGATGTTCTGCATGCCCGTCGAGTTCTCGTCCATGCCAAGGCTGATATCGAGCAGCGGAACGGCCCTGCCTTCGCACGTCACGGTTCCACCAGTCGGCGGATAGATGCCGGCCATTACGCGCAACAGCGTGGACTTGCCTGCGCCGTTGTGGCCGATTAAGCCGATGCGGTCACCGCGCTCGAAGCGTAGCGTCACGTCGTCAAGCGCACGCACGACAATGACACCGTCATTATCTTCCGCGATTCGATTACGGCGTCCCATGCGCAGCACCTGCTTTTTCAACGAGCGGCCCTGGACGTCGTAGATCGGCAAATCGAGGGTCACGTTCTTCAGTTCTACATAAGCCATAACGTGTCCTCAAATCCAGTATGGAATACGCTTTACATATCGACCGGTGAGCCATAGCGAAAAGGTCCAGCCGATCACCGCCATGCCGCCCGCCACACCCCACGTCAATGCGCTTGGCGCCTGGCCGATCAGCGGGCCGCGCACAAGATCAAGCAGATACGCTAGCGGATTCCACTCGACGATGAACTGAAAGCGGCTCAGCGCGTTGGGCCGGAAAATAATCGGCGTAACATAGAATGCCACCTGAAGCAGCGCGCCAATGATCTGCGGCAGATCGCGAAAGCGCGCCGACAACAGGCCTGCCAACATCGCAATCCACAGGATGTTGAGGATGTAGAGCAGCAAGCCCGGAATGAAAAGGGGCAACGTTGTCCAGTCCTTCACGCCGAAGATCACCAGTAGTGCGATAATGATTACGGCGTTGTGCGTCATCACGATCAGGTTGCGCCACATGACCTGGAGCATGTAGATAAGCTTCGGCGTAGCCATCTGCCGAATGTAAGAGCCGCTATTGATATACGCGACGCTACCGTCCTGGACCGTTTGTGAGAAAAGCGCCCACATCACAAGGCTTGCTGCAAGAAACGGCAGGTAGTCGTGCATGTTCTGGCCGAACAGTGTCCCATAGACGACACCGAGCGAGCCGATCATTACGCCCATGCTGATGGTCAGCCAGAATGGACCGACGCGCGAACGCGCATAGCGTTGTCGAATTTCCAGCCAACCGAGCAGCGTCCACAACCGCCATGAAACGACGCTTTGTTTGAGGTCAGCGAGTGCGAGAGTCAGCATGCGAGCCTTCAAGAATTACAGATAACAAAAGAAAATTCGCAGCGAACGCTGCGTCAAAGGGCACCGCTGCGGCCGGTCAGTCCATGCCAGATTCCGAGCAGCGCCATTTTCAGATGCTCCGCGCGCTGCGACATGAACAACCCATAAATCACAAGGCGCCCCGGTAATTTCACCAACTCCGTGGACTTCCAGCTCCATGGCATGTAGCCGCGCTTCATCAGCGCAACAGCGTTGCGAAACTGATAATAATGCCGCAATGCGCTATGACCCGGATAGGCGCGGCCGAGCACCCGTACGGGCTCACCGCCCAGCGAATGCGCGAGCCTCAGCGCGGGCGCGCCCAGCACCGAATAACCCCTCTTGCGCGCACGCGCGCACCATTCGAGATCAACAAAATCGATGAACAATGCGTCGTCCATCGGACCAATAGTCGGCCACACGGCGAGATTAATGCACGACCCCGACGTGATCAGGAAATCGACCTCAAGCGGACGGACCCCGACGGGAGCGATCCGCTGGAGCCGCCACATTCCGAATCGCACGAACGGTGCAATGCCGCCCAGCCTGCCGTCCTCGTAAGCTGGGCCGACGAGCGCCACCTTCGCACCGCGCGCAAGCTCATTCTCCATGGTTTGCGGCAACGCGCGCAGCAACTCGTCCGAAGGCTCGCTATCCTGATCGAAAAGGATCGCGTGCCTGCAACCGCATGCGATCAATGCCTCGACGCCCTGGTTGATCGCGGTCGCAACGCCGAGATTGGCACCGTTCGCAAGATACTGAACGCGTGGGTCTAGCCCGAGTGCGGCGGCGTCGCACACCTGCTCGGTGTTATCGACCGCCACGCAAGGGCCGAAACTGGCTAGCCGGTTCGCCCGCGCAACACATCCGGCGTCGGGACGGTAGAAAACGATGACCGTGCCGGTCCCGGCATCGTCAACCACACTTGCATCCATCAATCAATCTTCGAGGCAAAGACGCAGCGCCTCATCCCACATCGGCAGTCGCAGTCCGAAAGCTTGCGCAAGCTTGTCGCCCGCGAGCCGCGAATTCGCCGGCCGCTTCGCCGGCACCGGGTATTCCGAGGCAGGGATCGGCAGCACCTTGGGAGCCTTGTCGCCCATCACCATGTCAAGAATGGCCTGCGTAAAGCCGTGCCACGACGTCGCGCCGCCGGCCGTCAGGTTGTAGATGCCCGAGCGCTCGTGCCACCACTGCGCATTGCCGCTGCGCCGCGCCACCAGGCCTTGCGCGACAATATGCGCGGTCGCCGTCGCGATCGTACGCGACCAGGTCGGCGCACCAATCTGGTCGGCCACCACGCGCAACTCGGGACGCTCCGCACCAAGCTTGAGCATCGTCAGCAGGAAGTTCTTTCCGCGACGGCCATAAACCCAGCTCGTGCGCAGCACGAGGTACGCGCAACCGCTCGCCGCGATCTCCTGCTCGCCTTCGAGCTTGGTGCGGCCATAGACGTTCTGCGGGTTCGTGACGTCGTCTTCCGCATACGACGCGTTTTTCGTACCGTCGAATACGTAGTCGGTCGAATAGTGGATCAGCGTGGCGCCGCACTTCGCAGCCTCTTCGGCAAGCACGCGCGGCGTTTCGGCATTGAGCCGCCGCGCCATAGCCTCGTCCGACTCGGCCTTATCCACGGCGGTATAAGCCGCAGGATTCACGATGATCGACGGCTTCGTTGCACGCACTACTTCGCGCACTCGATCAAGATCCGCGAGATCGAGCGCCGAGCGATCAAGACCGATCACGCGCCCCAATCCCTGCAAGCTGCGCAGTAACTCGAACCCGACCTGACCGTTGATGCCCGTGACGAGAATCGTCGGCTGCTTGTCCATCACACCCTCACGCATAGACTTCAGCTTCCGCCAACCGCTTGCCCGCTGCATCCTTCGCCGCGAGCAACGGCTCGAAGTCGATCGGCCACTCGATACCGATCTCCGGATCGTTCCACACGATGCTGCGCTCGAACTCCGGGAACCAGTAATCGGTCGTCTTGTAGAGGAACTGCGCCGACTCCGAAAGCACGACGAAGCCGTGCGCGAAACCGGGCGGCACCCATAGCTGACGATGATTGTCGACGGACAGCGTCACACCCACCCACTTGCCGAAATTCGGCGAACTGCGCCGGACATCGACCGCAACGTCGAACACCTCGCCCTCGACCACACGCACGAGCTTGCCCTGCGCGTGCTCGATCTGATAGTGCAGCCCGCGCAGCACGCCCCTCGCCGAACGCGAATGGTTGTCCTGAACGAATTCGACGCCAGGTTCGACCAGCTCGGCGAATTCGCGCCCATTGAAGCTTTCGAAGAAAAATCCTCGCGTATCGCCGAACACCTTCGGCTCGATGATCTTGACTTCGGGAAGCGCTGTAGCAGTTACCGTGATGGCCATGCAACCTGATCCGTGAGAATGTTCAACAAATACTTACCATAGCCGTTCTTCGCGAGCGGCGCCGCCAGCTTCTTTACCTGCTCCGCGCCGATCCACTGGCGGCGGTAGGCAATTTCCTCCGGGCAAGCGACCACGAGGCCCTGACGCTTTTGCAGCGTCGCAATGAACGTCGCCGCTTCGATCAATGAATCGTGCGTGCCTGTGTCGAGCCATGCGTAACCGCGGCCCATGATTTCGACGTTCAACGCACCGTCTTCCAGATAGCGCGAGTTGACGTCGGTGATCTCCAGTTCGCCGCGCGGCGACGGCTTGATGTCGGCCGCGATGTCGCAAACGCGGTTATCGTAGAAGTAAAGCCCCGTCACCGCATAGTTCGACCGTGGCTTCACGGGTTTCTCTTCGATCGAAATCGCGCGAAAACCCTGATCGAACTCCACCACGCCGTAACGCTCTGGATCATGCACGTGATACGCGAACACCGTGGCGCCAGCCTGCTGGGCATCTGCGCGTTCCAACTGCTTAGCCAGATCGTGTCCGTAGAAGATGTTGTCGCCCAGAATCAACGCCGAAGGATCGCTACCCACGAAATCCCGGCCGATGACGAACGCCTGCGCAAGCCCGTCCGGCGACGGCTGCACCGCATACTGGATGTTCATGCCCCACTGGCTGCCGTCGCCGAGCATCCCTTCGAAACGCGGCGTATCCTGCGGCGTCGAAATGATCAGCACGTCGCGAATGCCCGCGATCATGAGCGTCGAAAGCGGGTAGTAGATCATCGGCTTGTCGTACACCGGCAGCAGCTGTTTCGACACCGCATGGGTGATCGGATAGAGCCGCGTGCCGGAACCGCCAGCCAGGATGATGCCTTTGCGTGCCATCGCTCCCGCCTTTACGCGCGCTGCGCGTAGTTCGTTTCCACCCACTTGCGATAGTCGCCCGAGGCGACTTCGTCGACCCATTGCTGGTTGTCGAGATACCAGCGCACCGTCTTCGCAAGACCCGTTTCAAACGTTTCCGCCGGCTTCCAGCCGAGCTCGCGCTCGAGCTTGCGCGCGTCGATCGCATAGCGCCGGTCGTGACCGGGACGATCCTTCACGTAGGTGATCTGGTCGCGGTACGAACCCGCGGCCTTCGGACGCTGTTCGTCAAGCAGGTCGCACAGCGTATGCACGACCTCGAGATTCTTCTTCTCGTTCCAGCCGCCCACGTTGTACGTTTCACCGAGCTTGCCGCGCGCGAGCACCTCGCGAATCGCGCTGCAATGATCGCCCACGTACAGCCAGTCGCGCACGTTCTGGCCATCGCCGTACACGGGCAGCGGCTTGCCGGCCAATGCATTGGCGATCATCAGAGGAATGAGCTTTTCCGGGAACTGATACGGGCCGTAGTTGTTCGAGCAGTTCGTGGTGAGCACCGGCATGCCATAAGTGTGATGCCAGGCGCGCACGAGGTGATCCGAACCCGCCTTGCTCGCCGAGTACGGGCTGTTCGGCGCATACGGCGTGGTTTCCGAGAACTGCGGATCGGTGGCCGATAGCGAACCGAAAACTTCGTCCGTGGAAACGTGCAGGAAGCGGAACGCAGCCTTGTCGGCGTCGTTCAGGCTGCTCCAGTGCTGGCGCGCGGCTTCAAGCAACGTGAAAGTTCCGATCACATTGGTCTGAACAAAATCAGCCGGGCCGTGGATCGAGCGGTCGACGTGGCTTTCCGCCGCAAAGTGCAGGACCGCGCGCGGCCGATGCTCGGCGAACAGGGCATCGAGCGCCTCGCGATCGCAGATATCCACGCGGGCAAACACGTGCTTCGGATTGCCTTGCAGCGACTTCAACGTTCCCAGGTTGCCGGCGTAGGTCAGCTTGTCGACGTTGAGGATGGCCTCGTCGGACTGACGGAACCAGTCAAGCACAAAGTTGGCGCCGATAAAGCCGGCACCGCCCGTCACCAGAATCATGGAACTCCCTTGCAAGCGTTGAAGCAGGTCTACTACGCTGCCGCACAATCTGCAGCCAGCCATTTGAAAGTCTGCTGTAAAAAACCTGGCCCTGGCCAGCCGATCAGTCGAAACTTATGCGGTCAGCATGTCGAGACCCGATTTTCGAAGCAGTAATTATAAGGCGAGCCCGAACGAAAGCCATACCACTAACATCTTGAAACAGCTTGACAAATTACCGATTCAGCACGTTGCATACCTGGTTCGGCGGCTACGGATAGCCGCTTGCAGTCAGCGGGAGCGACACGGCTTTCATTTTCCTGTGTTACCGTCTGCGCTGATCAACGCAACAGACGCCACCGGTTTCCGCTTCGATGACCCAGCCTCAGCCGCACCCGGCCCCACTCGCTTTCGGCGACCTCCAGGGGTGCCGCGACTCGTTCCGCGAACTCCTTGCCAAAGCCGCTCCTTCACCCAGCACACCTCTGTGGTTTGCGGGCGACCTGATCAACCGCGGCCCCGATTCGCTCGCCACCCTGCGCGACGTCATCGCTCAAGGTGAACGCGCCACCGCCGTGCTCGGCAATCACGATCTGCACCTGCTCTCGGTATCGGCTGGCATTCGTAAATCGAAGAAAGGCGACACGATCGACGACATCCTGAACGCGCCGGACGCCGCCGATCTGCTCCACTGGGTACGCCACCGCCCGATCGCGCACTACGAGCACGGGATGCTGATGGTGCACGCGGGCGTACTGCCGCAATGGGACGTCGATCTCACGCTGGAGCTCGCCCACGATCTGGAGAAGGCACTGCAACGCGACAACTGGCAAGAGACGCTCGCTGGCCTCTACGGCAACGAGCCGAATCGCTGGTCGAAGGATCTGAAGGGCATCGACCGGCTGCGCATCACGTGCAGCGCGCTCACCCGCATGCGTTTCTGCAACGACGATGGCGCGATGGATTTCAGCGCGAGCGGCGGGATCGACTCCGCGCCAGCCGGCTATATGCCGTGGTTCGACGTGCCGGGGCGCAAGACGAGCAACGCCACCGTCGTGTTCGGTCACTGGGCCGCGCTCGGCCTCACGTTGCGCGACAACCTGATCGGACTCGACTCCGGCTGTGTCTGGGGCAACCAGCTTTCGGCAGTCCGCCTCGAAGCCGATCCCGCGCGCCGCACGCTCACCCAGGTCGAGTGCCCGGGCTGCCGTACCATCGACTCGTAACGCGCCCCTACGACACCCACTCCACCCCCTGCCGTCCGCCAGCGTCCGCCCGCCCCCGCAACTTCTCCAGCGCGGCCTCCACCGCCGCCTGCGCCTGCGCCGCCAGCTTGCGGCGGTCGCCTTCAGGCCGAATCGGCTCACCCACAAAAACGTGCGCGGTTAGCGGCGCAGCCTTCAGCATCGCGTCCAGCGCCTGCTTGAGCGACACGTCGTCGATATACGCCGGCGCCACCGACTGCTGCCCCCGCGCGTCCTCGTAGAGGATACAGATCGGCTGCACCGGCTGCCCGGCTTCCACCGCCGCCTGGAACAGGTTCGTGTGGAACGGCTTGACCGCGCGGCCATCCGTGGTCGTGCCCTCGGGAAACACGCACATCAGCTCGCCGCGCGTGAGGCGCTCGGCAAGCTCGTGCATGATGCGCTTCGCGTCGCTGCGCTTCTCGCGCTCGACGAACACGGTGTCGAGGTTCTTCGCGAACCAGCCGATCAGCGGCCAGTTGCGGACCTCGGCCTTGGAGACGAACGGCGTCGGTCGCCAGGCGTTGATCACGTAGATATCGATCCACGAAATGTGATTGCTGACGACGAGCGCGCCCGCGTCGAGCCGCGCCGCGTCGTTGTGCACGACGAGTTTCATGCCGCACAACGCGAGCATCTTGAGCGACCATGCGCGGTTCAAGGCATGACGCTCGTCGGCGCTGGCGCGCGGAAAGCGCAGCGCGACGGTCCACGCACCGTGCGCCAGGTGGGCCAGCAGTCGGGTCTTGCGTACGAGAAGACTCATGGTCAACAGACGAATACGATATCGATTGGTCTCAGCAGGTACCGTCGGGTACCTGCGTGCCGCGTGCGGCGGGCGCGCAGGCCTCAGTGGCGCTCGAAGCCGATGCGCCCCGCGACTATCGTCGCGCGCACCACGGCAGGCAGTTCGTAGCCAAGGAACGGCGTGTTGTGGCCCTGGCTCTTGAGCGCCCGCGGCTCGACACGCCAGTGCGCGCGCGCGTCGAACACACAGAGGTCCGCATTGTCGCCCACCGCGAGGCGTCCCGCGTCCACCTTCATCACGGCAGCCGGTGCCGACGTGACGCGCGCAAGCGCCTGCACGAGCGGCACGCCCGCCTCCTGCGCCCACTTCACGGTAAGCGAAAGCAGCAATTCGAGACCCGTCGCGCCCGGCGTCGCCTCGGCGAAGGGCAGCAGCTTTTCGTCGTCGTCCACGGGTGTGTGGACGGAGCAGATCGCGTCGATCGTGCCGTCCGCGAGGCCCGCACGGATCGCTTCGCGGTCGCGCTGCTGGCGCAGCGGCGGGTCGAGCCGGAACTGCGCGTCAAAATAGCCGATGTCCATGTCGATCAGATGCAGGTGGTTGGCGCCCACGTCGCACGTCACCGGCAAGCCTTCAGCCTTGGCGGCGCGCACGAGCTCGACGCCCGCCGCCGACGAGAGGTGCATCACGTGCACGCGCGCGCCCGTCACGCGCATCAACTCGAACAGCGTGAAGAGCGCGATGGTCTCGGCGCTCACCGGCACGCCCGAAAGACCGAGCCGCGACGCCAGCGCACCGCTCGCGGCCACGCCGCCCTTCGAAAGCCAGGCATCCTGCGGACGCAGCCAGACTGCGTAGCCGTACGTGCTCGCATACTGGAGCGCGCGCAGCAATGCCTGCGTGTCGGCGATCGGCCGGTCGGCCTGCGTGAAGCCGATGCAGCCGGCCTCGGACAACGAGACCATTTCGGTGATCACCTCGCCCTTCAAGCCCACTGTCAGCGCGCCGAGCGGATAGACGCGGGAGCGCTCGAGCTTGCCGACGCGGAAATTGAGCATCTCGATCAAGCCCGCTTCGTCGAGCACGGGATCGGTATCCGGCGGGCAAACGAGGCTCGTCACGCCGCCTGCCAGCGCCGCGGCCATTTCCGATTCGAGCGTCGCCTTGTGCTCGTAGCCCGGTTCGCGCAGCCGCGCGCACAAATCGACGAGGCCGGGAGCGATGTGCAGTCCGCGCGCGTCGAGGGTTCTTTCGGCCTGGAAGCCGGCGGGCGCCGCGCCCAATGCGGCGATCTTCCCCGCCGCGATATAGACGTCCTGCTGCTGTTCGGTGCCGGAGGCGGGATCGATCAGCGTGCCGCCTTGAATGTGGATCTTCATGCGCTGCCCTTGTTGTTCTCGCCGTCTTACTCGTTGTTGCCTGCCACGATGCCCATCACGGCCATGCGGACCGCAATGCCGAAGCTCACCTGATCGAGGATCACTGACTGCGGGCCGTCCGCCACCGGCGAGTCGATCTCGACGCCGCGGTTCATCGGCCCCGGGTGCATCACGATCGCATCGGGGGCGGCAAGCGCGAGGCGCTCGGGCGTGAGCCCCCAGCTCTTGAAGTACTCCTGCGCAGAGGGCAGCAGCGCACCGCTCATGCGCTCGTTCTGCAGGCGCAGCATGATGATGACGTCGACGTCCTTCAGCCCTTCGTCCAGGTTATGGAACACGCGCGCGCCCATCTGCTCGAGGCCGCCCGGCAGCAGCGTGCGCGGCCCGATGGCGCGCACTTCGGGCACGCCGAGCGTCGTGAGCGCGTGGATGTCCGAGCGCGCGACGCGTGAATGCAGGATGTCGCCGACAATCGCCACGCGCAGATTCGTGAAGTCGCGCTTGTAGTGGCGGATCGTGTACATGTCGAGGAGGCCCTGCGTCGGGTGCGCGTGGCGTCCGTCGCCGGCGTTGATGACGTGCACGTGCGGCGCGCAGTGTTCGGCGATCAGATACGGCGCGCCGCTCGAAGCATGGCGCACGACGAACATGTCGGCATGCATGGCCGAGAGGTTGCCGATCGTGTCGAGCAGCGACTCGCCCTTGCTCGTCGACGAGGCGGCGATGTTCAGGTTCAGCACGTCGGCCGAGAGCCGCTTCGCCGCGATTTCGAAGGTCGTGCGCGTGCGCGTGGAGTTCTCGAAGAACAGGTTGAACACGGACTTGCCGCGCAGGAGCGGCACCTTCTTCACCTCTCGGTCGGTGACGCTCACGAACTGCGCGGCCGTGTCGAGAATATGCGTGACGATCGAGCGCGGCAGGCCTTCGATCGACAGCAGGTGCTTGAGCTCGCCGTTCTTCGTGAGCTGCGGATTGCCCTTCAGGAAGCCGTAACGAAAGCGTCCGCTTTCGGCGGCATCGGCGCGGGCGGCCTGGTCCGGGGTGGGCTGGGTGTTCATCGTAGGGGTCCTCTGGATGCAGGGCCGGGTTCGGACGAAAGATGCGCTTAGGGTGCCTTCGCGAGGCCGCCTGAAACGCTAAAAAAATCAGGCGACGCCTTGCGGCTCGATGGAAAAGGCGAAACGGCCATCGTCGCCGCGTTCGAGCACAAGGGTCGAGCCGGCAGGCAGGTCCGCGCTGCCGCCCGCGAAGCGCGCGGCCACCGGCAACTCGCGGCCGCCGCGATCGGCAAGCACGGCGAGTTCCACCGAGGCGGGACGGCCGTAGTCGTACAGTTCGTTGAGCGCCGCGCGGACGGTGCGGCCCGTATGCAGCACGTCGTCCACCAGCACGATGCGACGCCCTTCCACGTCGAACGGCAGCGAGGTTGGCTCTGCCTGGCTGTGCAAACCTTTTTTCGCGTAGTCGTCGCGATGCAGCGCGACGTTGACGACGCCCCAGCCGCTTGCGCCCAGGTCCTGTGCCAGCCGCCCGGCAATCCACGCGCCGCCGCTGTGGATGCCCGCGAGAGCAACGCCGTCGGGCCCACCGAAGGCATCCGGGGGATACGCGGCGCGGATCTGGTCGAGGACGGCGCGATATAGCGCCTCGGCGTCTAGCGTGTCGCGGGTAGTCATGGCGTGGAGGCGGAACGTTCGTCGAGGTATTGCTGGAGGATCACGCAGGCGGCTTCGGCATCGAGCTCGTCAAGGCCGTCACCGCGTTCGCGCAGGCGCGCCTCGGCATCGACCGAGGAGTAGCGCTCGTCCACCCACACAACGGGCAGGTTGAAGCGGCCATTGAGCTGGTTGCCGAAGCGTTTGGCCTGCTGCGTCATGGCGTGCGGCGCACCGTCCGGATGCGACGGCAAGCCGACCACGAGCAGATCGGGTTGCCACTCGCGCAGGAGCGCGCCTACGGCTTCGAAACGGTAGTCGCGGTTGCGGTTCTGGATCACGGTAAGCGGGCGGGCGCTCTGCGTGAGCGCGTTGCCGAGCGCCACACCGATGCGCTTTTCGCCGTAGTCGAACGCAAGCAGGGTCGCCTCCGCGGCACCCCGCCCGGCGGCCACGCTCATGCGTGACCCGCCTCGCCCGAGAGCATTGTCGACGAAATGCCGAGCAGCGCGAGGGCCGCTTCGAAACGCTCTTCGGCAGGCACGTCGAAGACGATCTTCGGATCGGCCTCGACGGTGAGCCAGCCGTTCCGCGAGATTTCGTCTTCGAGCTGGCCCGCGCCCCAGCCGGCGTGGCCGAGCGTGAGCAGGAAACGTTCGGGACCCTTGCCGTTCGCGACGGCTTCGAGCACGTCCTTGGACGTGGTCATTTCGAGGCCGCCCGGCACCGACATCGACGACGTGTAGTTCGTGCCCTCTTCGGGCGCGTGCAGCACGAAACCGCGCTCGGTCTGCACGGGGCCGCCGAAATAGACGGGCACGTGCAGCAGCGGTTCGATTTCGAGCTTGAGGTCGATGCGCGAGAAAAGCGCCTGCAGATCGATGTCGGTAGGACGATTGATAACGAGGCCAAGCGCGCCGCGCTCGGAATGATCGCAAAGGTAGACCACCGTTCCTGAAAACGTGGGATCCGCCATGTTGGGCATGGCGATCAGGAACTGGTTGGTCAGATTGATGCGATCGTTACTCTTGGACATGGTTTGAATTCTAGCAAAGACGATGCGAAATGGCGGACAGCCGCCGGCGCACTCAAAGTGGCTTGGCGCGGCCCTGCGCGCCGTGGCGCCAGGTGGCCACGCCCCTTTTTTTGTTGCAGCGCGTTTCGCTCACTCTAACATGCGGACCTCTTGCGTCCGCCCCGGCGATAGCCGAATCCGCACCGGGTGGCACCGGGTGGCATCAGGCAGCGATCGGGTCCGATATCCCGTCCAGGACAGCTAGTGCGGAAGAGGATCGGCCTCGCCCGCGGTGCCTGCCTGGCGTGACGGCGCAGCCGCAATCGCCTCGCCCAGCGCGCGCACCGCGCTCGTCGCGTCGGGCTGCGGCACCCCCGCTGCGATCTTGTGCAGCATAGCGCGCAGCGCTTCGCTCGCATGCTCGATGGCAGCGGCGTCCGGCGCCGCGACAGGACTCGCGGCTCGCTCGGCCTCACCCGCCTCTTGCGGCACCGCGTGCGCGGTGCGCCGCCACGCGAGGCCCAGCGCGTCCGCGAGCAAACCCACATGACCCAGCCCGAGCGCCCACGCTGCCGCGCCGAGGCGGTAGGCCGCCTCGGCCGCGAGCAGCGCCTGCGCGGCATCGCGCGGCGCACGCCTTGCGTGCGTACGCGCGTGCCCCTCCAGCTCGACCATCGAGGCATCGGCGGTCTGCAGGAAATCGTCGTACGCATTGGCGTTCACCGCGAGCGCGCCCAGCTGACGCGTGGGGGCAACGTGCGATGCCACGGCGTCGGCCTGCGCCGCCCCCACCTCCCAGAGCGCCTCGGAAGCCTGCGTGCCCGCCACGTGCCAATCCACTGTCACGCCGTAGTCATGCAGCAGTTCCACGTCGGCGGTATCTTCCGCGGCTGCGCCGAAGAGCGCGTAGTCGCGCCATAACAGCGCGAGCGTCGCCCGCACGAGCGATTGCGGCGCAACGCGCAGACCATGCGCGTGATCGCCCAGCAGCAGATTGCAGCGGGCGTAGAAACGCCGTGCCTCGTCGTCGCCCCAGACGGACGCGCCGCGGCGCAGCGCATGGGCACAGGCCAGCGCGAGGCGCCAGTAGTCGTAGGGGTCGGAGCTTGCGAGCTCGGCGAAACAGGTATTCATTTCGTCGAAGGCCGCACTCGCCCACGCGGCCGCGGCACGGTTGCCGCTGGCAAGCCGCGTCTTGAGCGCGGGCAATAGCGCCGCCTCGTAGCGGGCGCGCAGTTGGGCCAGCTTGTGGGCCGGTTGCGCGCGCAGCGTGGCAGCCGCAACCGGCCGGCCGAACAGCGCCACGTCCTCGTAATGCAGCGAGACGCCGGGCGTATGCTCGGCAAGCACGCCGAAGAGCGCATGTTGCTGCGCATACAGCGCGGGCGAGCAGCTCAACTCGCGCAGGTTGTGGCGTTCGAGCGCCGCCAGCAGATTCGCGGCCGCGTCCCGGAAGAGCAGGTGCACACCGGCGTCGGTATCGTCGTCGGGTGCGGGGCGTGGCAGTTGGCCGGGCGGGGTCACCACGCGCGCCGGCGCCACCATCGCGAGCGGCGAAGCGAGCAGCAAGGTATCGGCGAAGCGTGCCGCCGCGAGCCAGCCCGCGTCGCGCAGCGTACGCGCGGCGCGGCGCAGCGGCGTGGCCACGTCGCCGTGCGCGTCGAGCGCGGCGAGCACTTCGGCAAGCGCCGTCTGGGCGAGCGGCACCCGGCCGCCACGAGGATTGGGCAGCGCTTCGAAATGAGCGACGAACGTTGAACGAAGACTCATGAGCGAACGCCGAAATCGGTTGTGAACCTCGCGGTCGTAAACCTCGCGATTGCGAACCTGGCCCACGACCGTCGTGGGCGGGCGGACTGGGCACGAAACATGCCGCAGCCGCCCCCGACGCGCGGAAAGCGCGTCAGATCTGGACCATCTCGAAGTCTTCCTTGCGCGCGCCGCACTCGGGACAGGTCCAGTTGATCGGGACGTCCTCCCAGCGCGTGCCGGGGGCAATGCCCTCGTCCGGCAAACCGGCTTCTTCGTCGTAGATCCAGCCGCAGATCAGGCACATCCAGCTTCTATATTCCATTCTTATGCCGCGTCGAAAGGTCGAAAAATCGGTCAGAAAACAAGAGCCATGATGGTACCGTGTTGCCGATTGTGTGCCTAGCAACCGTGCCTCGGAATCGTCGTGTGTCAGGGGCGCGCTTTACGATGAGGCGTCGGAGCGGCGTGCCGCTACGCAAAAATCCCCGCTCCGCCCATGCCATCCGTCCCCAGACGTGCGGATAAGCCGCATAATTGGAGCGTCGGCGCGACTCGCGCCACGTGTAACTGCACACTCGCCACCTCCATGCCCAGCGACACCCCTCCCATCGTCCTTACTTTCGGCCTTTCCGATCCGACCGGCGGCGGCGGCCTGCAAGCCGACCTGCTCACGCTCGCCAGCATGGGCTGCCACGGCGTCAGCGTGCTCACCGGCTACACGGTACGCGACTCGGCGGGCTGCGACGAGGTGACCGGCCTCGACCCCGAAGTCGTCGCGACCCAGGCGCGCATGCTGCTGGAAGACATGCCGGTGGCCGCCTTCAAGGTAGGCGCGGCAACGCGCGCCGAAGTCGTGAGCGCGATCGCCGAAGTCGTGGCCGACTACGACGACATCCCGCTCATCCTCACGCCCGACTTCACGCTCGACGACGAGCACGTGCTGGCCGCCGACGAACTGCGCGAGACGATTGCCGATCTGCTCGCGCCGCAAACCACGCTCCTGATCGCCGACGCCGCGACGCTGCTTGCGCTGGCCCAGCCCGACAGCGACGCGGAAGCGCCCAGCCTCGACGCCGCGATCGCCCACCTGCTCTCGACCGGATGCGAGTACATCCTTGCGATGGAGACCGGCACGCATCGCCTCGTCAACACGCTCTACTGCGAGGACGGCCAGTTGCGCCAGGATCTGTGGGACCGCCCCGCGCAACCGCTGATGGGCCTTAACGATACGCTTGGCGCCGCCATCGCGGCGCTGCTCGCCAACGGCCAGGAACCGCCCGAAGCGGTGCGCGAGGCGCAGGAGTATCTCTATCAGGCCGCGCAGAGCGCGTTCAGGCCCGGGATGGGCGCGTGGATTCCGGACCGGTTCTTCTGGGCGCGGAGCAACGACAGCGAAGACGGCGAGAAGCCGTCGGGCGATGTGGGAGAGGCGCCACCGCCGGCTGGCGAGGCTCAGCACTGATTGGAACGTTGCGCCGCCGGTCCGCGGTCGGTAGCGCAAAATTCAGGCGTAAAAAAACCCGCATCTCTGCGGGTTTTTTGTCTGGGCAGGAAACACGCCTCGCAGCGTGTTTCCCTGCACTTCGATGTAATCGCGGCGCGAGCCGTTCTTACATGTCCATGCCCATGCCGCCCATGCCGCCGGGCATGCCGCCAGGCATCGGAGCATCTTCCTTCGGCACTTCTGCGACAGCGGCGTCCGTCGTCAGGAGCAGGCCTGCGACCGAAGCTGCGTTTTGCAGCGCGGTGCGCGTGACCTTCGTCGGGTCGACCACGCCGGCTTCCACCAGGTCGCCGTACTCGCCGGTCGCTGCGTTGTAGCCGTAGTTGCCGCTGCCAGCCGCAACCGCTGCCACGACGACCGAAGCTTCTTCGCCGCCGTTCGTGACGATCTGGCGCAGCGGCTCTTCCATGGCGCGCAGGACGATCTTGATACCGGCATCCTGGTCTGCGTTGGCGCCCTTCACGCTGGCGATTGCCGTGCGTGCGCGGATCAGCGCAACGCCGCCGCCGGGGACGATGCCTTCTTCAACGGCAGCGCGGGTGGCGTGCAGCGCGTCTTCCACGCGTGCCTTCTTTTCCTTCATTTCGACTTCGGTCGCAGCGCCAACCTTGATCACTGCCACGCCGCCTGCCAGCTTGGCAACGCGCTCTTGCAGCTTTTCACGGTCGTAGTCCGACGTCGCTTCTTCGATCTGCGTGCGGATTTGCTTGACGCGCGCTTCGATGTTCGCGGCCACGCCTGCGCCGTCGATGATCGTCGTGTTTTCCTTGCCCACTTCGATGCGCTTCGCTTGACCGAGTTCGTTCAGCGTTGCCTTTTCGAGCGTCAGGCCAGTTTCTTCAGCGATGACCTGGCCGCCGGTCAGGATCGCGATGTCTTCCAGCATGGCCTTGCGACGGTCGCCGAAGCCCGGAGCCTTGACGGCGACGGTCTTCAGGATGCCACGGATGTTGTTGACGACCAGCGTTGCCAGAGCTTCGCCTTCGACGTCTTCGGCGATGATCAGCAGCGGACGGCCAGCCTTCGCGACTTGTTCCAGAACCGGCAGCAGATCGCGGATGTTCGAGATCTTCTTGTCGAACAGCAGGACGAACGGGCTTTCCAGCACGGCGACTTGCTTGTCCGGGTTGTTGATGAAGTACGGCGAGAGGTAGCCGCGGTCGAACTGCATACCTTCGACCACTTCCAGCTCGTCTTGCAGCGACTTGCCGTCTTCGACGGTGATGACGCCTTCCTTGCCGACCTTGTCCATCGCTTCAGCGATACGGTCGCCGATCGACGAATCGCTATTCGCCGAGATCGAGCCGACTTGCGCGATTTCCTTGTTGGTCGTGCAGGGCTTGCTGATCTTGCGCAGTTCTTCGATTGCTGCGGCGACGGCCTTGTCGATGCCGCGCTTCAGGTCCATCGGGTTCATGCCCGATGCGACGTACTTCATGCCTTCGCGGACGATCGACTGGGCCAGAACCGTAGCCGTCGTCGTGCCGTCGCCGGCGTTGTCGCTGGTCTTGGAAGCCACTTCCTTGACCATTTGCGCGCCCATGTTCTGGAGCTTGTCCTTGAGCTCGATTTCCTTCGCGACCGAGACACCGTCCTTGGTGACCGTCGGGCCGCCGAACGAGCGCTCGAGGACCACGTTGCGGCCCTTCGGACCCAGCGTGACCTTCACAGCGTTGGCGAGAATGTTCACGCCTTCAACCATCTTGGAACGGGCGGAATCGCCGAACACGACGTCTTTAGCTGCCATCTTTTAACTCCTTGAATTCTGGGAAATTTCTCGGCGCGGCGATGAACTTACTTGTTCACCACGGCCATGATGTCTTCTTCGCGCATCACCAGCAGTTCGTTGCCGTCGACCTTGACGGTCTGGCCAGCGTACTTGCCGAACAGGACGCGATCGCCAACCTTCACGTCGAGCGCGATCAGGGCGCCCTTGTCGTCGCGCTTGCCCGGGCCGATGGCCAGGACTTCACCTTGATCCGGCTTTTCTGCCGCTGCGTCCGGGATCACGATGCCCGAAGCGGTCTTGGTTTCTTGATCCAGGCGCTTGACGATCACGCGATCATGCAAAGGACGAAGGTTCATGGATGGATCCTCTCTTGATTAGGACTTGAAGACAGTCAAGAACACCTGACTGGCGAGCGGGCCAGCCAGAGAATTGTTAGCACTCTCGTGCAGTGAGTGCTAATTATATGGACGAGGAGTGACAAATTCAAGAACGGGGGCGGATGGTCTTGGTATTGTCGAGATTCACTCAACCTGGAACTTTGTTCACTTAAGCTGGAACTCAACACCAAGAGGCAGCCCACGCAGAACTCCATTTCCCCCGAAAAAACAATGCCTTAACCCCCACACTTGCTATGGTGGGCGGTCAGCGTCCAAGAGGACGCACGTCGTTTTCCCAATGGACAAGACCGCCATGCACGCCAGGTAAGGCGGACGTCCCTGGGGGAAATCCCGATCTCTACCCAGAAAGTCCGACCCAAATATCTAGGAGGGAGGACTGGAGCCCAGCTTCCGCCTCTGGCATGGCAGAGATGCCCCAACGGCCGGCCGCGTACCGGCGCAGCAACGAACAGGCCACCCTGACCTCCGCATCCGCGCGCGGAAGGCCGTCACGGAGTAGCAGTCGGCAGGCGTGCTTCCGCGTACTTTTTGTTCCGCCGCACCGTAAGCAGGTTGTTTTCTGTCGCGATGGAGGCAATTTGCTCCAGATATGAATCCTGCGCCGAACAACCTTCGTGGAAGCCCCCAATCCCGTCCGTACAACCCCGAACAGCGTCGCTCCCGGCCTATGGTAAAGTCGATTCATACCATTCCGGTATCGATTCTCAAAACTAGCTGCAATCGTGACCAAACCTAGCTTCCAGCCCGTCGGCGGTGCACATGCCATTGAAATGATGGCGATCGGAATTGAGTGGGCAACTCCGCTCACTGAGACGCAACTCGGAGATCTGCAGAAGGTCTACGACAGCGCGCCCGAGATTCGCGACTTTCTTCCTAGTCATGCCCCGCTCCAAGGTTTTTCAATACAGCATGTCGCACAGTTCGATGCTGCGAAGCAACAGCCCCAGATAATTTCGCCGCCGCAGTTTGTGACACAAATTTCCGGCTTCGATATGAGTCAACTTGACTCGGCTGGAAAGGTTTCGTGGGTGACGTCGGTTCGCCCCCCGGTCTTATCCTGCACCTGCAGCGTCTACGACCGTTGGAAGAACGTCAAACCGAAGTCCCTCTCTATCCTGCAGCCGTTTATCGACGTGGTACTGAGCGCCGGTGTAAAAATCCGCGCCATTGGCTTGCAATATCAGGATGCTTTCCGTCTGCCAGATGGAATCTCTCAAGAGGTCTCCAAGGAACTTTTCCGTCAGGACGGACTTTGGCTTCCACGCCACGTATTTAACGAACCATCGTATTGGCACTGCCATCAGGGCTGGTTCTCAAAGGGTCCAACCGAACGTCGGATTCTGAACAACGTAACGACTGACATTTCTGACGTAAATGGCGCTTGCTTCGCCCGTCTCGGCGGCCAACATCGCGTCTTCTCTACGTCGTTTGACGCGAAAGACCCAATCGATATACAGGGATCTGACATTGACGAAATGCTTGACTTTCTGCATGAGCAAAACAAGCAGGTAATCAATGGCATCCTGAGTGATGTTGCACTTGAATCCATCGGTTGTTCTGTGGGGGACGCATGAGTGTCAATTTCGATCTACCAGACCCTGCCGGCTATTTCTACGGGACGCCGACAACTAGCTTGCTCCGTAGCGATCAAACGTCGACGAGCCAAACATCCGTTTTAGTTGTGAGCGAATATTTCGTCTCGCGCCTGCAGCCGACCGCAGAGTCATATGTCAACTATTTTCAGTCGCCACTTCAAGAGATCCAGATTCGACTGAATCAATGGCTCGCTGACTTAGGAAGCCAGACTCAACTGCAGTGCGAAGATTCAGCACTCTATGTCGCACCTGTAGCCAGGATTTCGCCTGAATTCTTCGACGGGTACAAGCCTTTCTTCAGGGCCATCGTTTTGTATCGCGCACATTTAGCAAATTCGGATGACGAAGATACGACGCCACCATCGGAGGCACAGATGAGCGCTGCCTACTTGGGGCTCGCAAACCTCATGCTTGCACTTGTGCCTGCGCCGTCCCCGATGCTGTTGGAGAACGGAACAATTGGAGGCTACTGGCGCCGCGGCAGGAGCTACGCAAGCATTGACTTCGAAGTTGATGGAGAGCACACCTGGGTCGAAACCGATGGGGAAGAACTAAGGTCTGGCACGTGGAAATCGCCAGAGGGGCCAATGCCATTAGCGTTGTTCAATGAATTAATCGCACTTGCGTCGTGAGTCTGCCGATGAGTTTTTACGATCTCGACACGTCGCCAGACACGACACGCGCAGAAAAATTAGTTGCCAAAGATGCGGATGGAAGCAAGCAGCACGAAAAAGTGTCTGAGCATGCCCCTAGTCACGTTGACGATGCAGAGCTTCTAGCACGGAGTCTAGAGTTCCCGTCTAAGTTTCTTGATGGAGGGGGATTGAATGACTCCCTATTCCAAGATGCGTACACTCATGGCGCGTCAGCGCAACGCCTACCAGAAGGTTGGGTAACGCACGAGGTATGCGTTCATAAACGGTTCGAGAACCGAGCGATAGCGCGCCGCGCGGGATCAGACGGAAAGCGGGCGAAACCCGATTTCACCTACATCGGGTCATTCCATATGACCGCAAGGGAATTGCGTGACACCCAATTGCCCGCTGAGCAGGTGAAACGAGTGCGAGTATATGATGCCGGTACTGATCCTGCGGATCCACTTCACGCCGAGATTATTGCGGACGCCACTGGTCTAGAAAAACTGCAGCGACACGAATTGCGGGTTCAACTGATGAATTTGGCGCAAAAGCGTGGCTTATACGTCTCTCCGTTTCTTAATGAAGAAGGGATGCGCAGGGCTACAAGCAGTCAGTGTGCGCTAGTGCAACCTTCAGAGCAAACTTTGACGACCGATGAGCAGGCAATAGTGAACGTTGCAAAAGCAAGTTCAGCTACCGCCTTACCCTCTTCTGGCGACATTGCCGCTTGATCCAAGTATGAAGTTCTAGCGCGGTAAAAGGAGGCGCGGGCGCTGCCTCGTCACTTGCGGAGGCTACCGACACGCCGACCGCCGTGCTCGCACTGTCCGATTGCTTATTCGCTGCGCTCAGCCCTCGGCTTGCCTGCGAACCTTCACATTCCGACGACGGCAGAATGACTAGGCTGCCGCGCTTGCCGGCGCGTCGGCAAACTAATACCAGAACGCAATCGCCGCACGCCCAAAGTGCATAACACCTTGTAACGCGCCTCACAGAATTAAACGACCTAACCAAATCGCAAATTTGCAATTTGCAAAGAAAATCCTCATTTTGATCTCAGCACAAGAATCAAAGAGAAATACATCTTGATAGGAAGAAAATATTTACCTACTCTACCAGCAGATTTCTGCACCCGAGCGAATAAACGATATGACACCGTTCTCGGTCGTACTCCGGACTCTGCGGGCTCGATTTGAACTTGGACAGGGACAGTTTGCAGAACGCCTTGGTTATCGCCAAGCGTACATATCGGCGCTCGAATGTGGCACAAAGCTACCAAAGGATCAGTCGCTAGTGCCAAAGATAGCGAGGTTACTAAATCTGGCACCTGATGAAGAAGCTAACCTTCAGCATGCCTTTGCTATCTCTCGCCGCTTTGACTTCCCACCTGCCGGAGCTCCGGTAGATTCCTACGCACTATGTGCCCAGCTATTCGAGATGCTTCCCATACTATCGCATGGGGACATCCGCTTCATCCGCGGTGTGCTTGACGGTGTTCGACAAGGAAAGGCACACAATTCTGCGTCAAAGCTGAATCGCGGCCCGGCAACCGCACAGGAGATGCCGATGTAGAAATAAAAACGCCGCCTAGCCCCTGAGGACGAGACGGCGTCGCGCGCATCTACAGATACACGCCCTAGCAAGCTCAGTATCGGTGCCGTTCGCGACCATGTCAAGTCCTCTTCAAGCTCTTCCCACGTCGGAAGCGGATATCTTTCGCTTGGAGAAAGACCATGCCTGGTGTCAGAAAGGTGGTCACGCGCTCGCCCTATCGACGCGTCGGCCTCGTCGCATGTCCCTGGTTTCAACCCACCGCCATCGAGTACGAGAGCCTGCTCGAGCGAGATTTCCTTCGTCTGGCCGTCCTCGATCTAGAAAATTCCGCCATATCCGCGCAGCCGTTTACCATGGACCTCGGAGAATTCGGCAACTACACGCCGGATTTCCTGCTAGACCAAAAGCACGGCAAAACCGTCGTCGAGGTAAAGCCGAGCGTACACGCAGCTAATCCCAAACACAGCGCGCGCCTCGAATACGCGGGTCTCGTCCTTGCTGACAAGGGCTATCGATTCCTGGTGGCGACGGAACAATACATCCACGCCGATAAACGTCACGAACGAGCTGGAATCCTGCTCCGCCACGCCCGCAGCCGCCTGCCTACTGGAATAACCATCGGCGTACTGGCAATTGCATTTCGCCATCGCAAAGGTATCGCGATCGACGAGTTATCTCGCGCTGCGGAAGTCCCCATATCAACGGTTCTTCACCTCATAGGCCGGCGGCAACTACGCGTAAGCCCATCGCTACATTTTGATGATGCCCAATTTGTATATCCGATCGGGGGCGATGATGGCTGTCTACATACTTGAACGAGGGCTCGTCCTGCGGTGCGGCAACGCTCAATGGCGGGTGCAGCGAGTCGTGGATGATCGGCATGTTCAACTCGAGCACGCCGAAACCGGCAAGATCCGCACCGAGACAATCGCGCGCCTTACCGCCGACATTACAGTCGGCAAATTCGAAGTCATACGCGACGCTGACGCACTCGGTGGTAAGGGCACGCTGGCCACCGAGCGCAACCTTGTCTGCGTGGCGTCGATCCCTGAACGCTATCAGCACGCGTATGCACGCGCAAATGACTACCTGCGTTATATGCGCCGCCGTGGAATCTCAAAGGGCCAGCGCTCGCGCATCACCGAAGCGATTGAGCACTTCGCCACGTCGATCCGGGACAATCAACCGCCCAGCACATCAACGGTCATGCGTTGGATGCGCTTGTTTGAGAGTAACGCCGGCAACCCGAGCTGCCTTGTCTCTGGGCACGTGCGCCGCAGACGACGGGAACGCATACCTCCCGCAGTTCGAAATGTAATCGAGAAGGTGCTTGCCCGATATTACTTTAGAAAAAGTGGATCGTCTCTGCGCCAAGTACACGATCGCGTCATTCAAGCGCTCAACGAGGAAGCCAAGGCAGGCCGAATGCCCCTCGGGGTTGCCAATGTAAGCTCATCGACCGTGCGTCGCATCGCGTACGAAGTGCCTCCATTTGATCGAGATCGCCTACGCCTCGGAACAGCCGAGGCTCGACATAAATGGCGATCGTCGAAGCCTGGGATCTACGCGACGCGCCCGCTCGAGCGCGTCGAAATGGACCACACGCTGCTCGACATCTGGGTGATCGATGATCGCTGGGGTATTCCCTTGGGACGGCCAACAATCACGTTTCTGGTTTGCGGCTACAGCAGCTATATCCTGGGCTTCTACATTTCGTTCGAAGGCGAAACGCTCGCCCGGATCTTGCAGAGCATAAAAATAGCAGTCCAGCCGAAAGATGCGATCACCACCGCTGCAAAGCTATCGAATCGATGGCACGCGATGGGGCTGTGGGAAACACTCGTTGTCGACAACGCCCTGTCGGTCCATTCAGACCGACTACGCCTCATCATGAACGAGTTGTGTTCCGATCTCGAGTATTGCCCCGTTCGTATGCCGTGGTTCAAACCGACGGTCGAGCGCAGCTTGGGAGAATTGACACGCCAGCTACCTGCGCACGGGCGGCCGCAAAAACCCGGGCGCCAGCCGGATCCGATTGATCCCGGCGTGACAGCGTGCATCACGTTTTCTGATCTGTGTCACGGCATATTGCAATGGGTGGTTGACGTCCATCCCTTCGAAATCAATCAGCGGAAGATGAGTCGTCCGGTTGATCTTTTTCTGGAGGGCCTGAATGCTTGCCCGGCGCCCGCTTTCGTCGACAACTATTCGAGCCTCGATGTCCTGGCAGGCCCGCGTAAAACGGTTGCCGTTCGGCATGACGGCATCGTCCACGAATGGCTGACCTATACCGGCGACGAGCTCGCGCAGATGCGGCGCGAAATGGGCACAAATTTTCGAGCGACAATGACCTACAACCCTTACGACCTCGGCTCGATCTTCGTACAACATCCCCACACTGGGGCATGGGTATCGGTGCAGGCAAAAGACCAGGAATATGCGACCGGCCTTTCCTCGACACAGCATCGACTAATTCGCGCCGCAGCGAAGCAGAGGCTGACGCTTGCAAATGCACCCGACCTGCTGCGCAAAGCCAGGCTCGAATTGCAAGATGGCTGGCTAGCAGCGTTTGCTTCGGGCAAGCGCATCAAGCGTGCACCCCGCGATTTCTCCCTGTTTCAGCAGGTCAGTGCCGTGTCGATCGCACCGGCATCGTCACCACATCGACGGCCTCCGCCACCTGAGAAGTTCGCCTCCGACGAGGAAACCATCGAACTGAAAAGACCCATTCCTTCGTTCGAAACGTTTTTGGAGGATGCGAAATGATCTACAGTGAACAAGCACTTGTGGTCGGCTCTCGCATTGCCGGTATTCGCGTCCATCACACGAGATTTAAGGAGGCTCTGGAGGGCATCGGTCGCGTTGTGCAGTTAGGCAACCACTTTCGTCATCCGGTCGGAGTCAGCATCATTGCACCCGCGGGCTCCGGCAAGACTCTTTTGATCGATTCCGTGCGAAGTAACATCTGCGAATGGACATTTCTGACACCCAACAGCGTGATCGTTGCTTCGCTTAAGGAGGCCCCAACTGTCAGCCAGATCCAGGAGGATCTGTTAGCAAATTTCAACTACGCCATACCGCCACGATCAAGGCCGAGGACCAATGCCGCATTGTTCAATGTCCTTGTCGACGCGATCGAACAGCACAATATCCGGCTGATCGCTCTAGACGAATTCCAGCACGTGTTTCTCGCCCGTAAGGTAGAGGTTCATGCAGCAATCATTGACTGGACCAAGCGGCTGATGTCTCGAACGGGGTGCCCGATTTTGCTATCGGGAACCGAAACGCTGAGATCGATAGAAAGGGCAGACCCACAACTCTCCACTCGAATACCGACAGTCATCACCCTCCCTGCCTTCGACAATGACGAGGACTGGCGAGGCATCCTCCAGGCGTTCGCATCCGCGGTGCCGGACATCGATCTATCGTCGCTGCGCACCGATTACGCCACCGCCATCTTCAAAGCCACCAAAGGCACCATGCGCTTGCTGAAATCCCTCATTATCGAGTCCTCGATGATCGCGATTGACAAGAGCGAGCGGGAGGTGACCCGGAGCCACTTGAGCTTGGCATTCCGTCGCGTGTTCGGCACTGACACTAGTTCGGCGAACCCGTTCGAGTAATGTGATGTTCGTCGAGGCAACCGTTCCATACCCGCGGCAAGACGAAATTGATGCCGATGAGGACGGCGTCGGCTTCGCTTTGCGGATGGCGACGCTCAATGGAATTACGTTCAACGAGCTCGCCCGGCGGCTGGCCTCGCCGGGCCATTTATACCTTCCCGCCAATTCCTCCGGCGCCATTGCGCTCATGTTCGGCTGCACGCCAGTGCGACTTCGCAGTGCCTTTGTCACTCGATACTTTCGCGGCGAGGCGCATGGAGCCCGCTTCCTTGGGCACGACTTTCTTCGCCCATACCATCTCCGGCAAACCCGGCCTCAGTTGTGCCCTGCTTGTATCCGGCAGCATGCGCGAACCCTTGCCGCATGGTCGGTCTGTCTCGTTACGGCATGCCCGACACACAAGTTGCGTCTGCTAGATCGGTGCATTTGCGGGCGCCCCGTTAGCTGGAGGCGTCCTTCGATCGACATCTGCGAGTGCGGCCGCCTTCTGACCGATGCGGATCAACCCGTCCAGCGCGGCGACCCGCGAGAACTAGCGGTCAGCAGTCAGATCATGTACCTCCTCGGCGTGGCTCATTTTCGCCTGCATCCGTTGGACGAAGCACTCAGCATGTTCGATGGCCTGTCGGTCGATACATTTGCGCGGCTACTTTGGATATTCGGTGCGGTCGACAGCAATGTGGGCCCTCGCGAATCACATGCAGCGAATCGATTGTTGTCTACGAATGAAGCCTCTGCACTTTGCTGTCGTGCTTACGACCAACTAATTCGAGTCATCGAGTCAAAAAGACACGCGACTGGTGCTGCCATACATCGCGCCGCGCTGGAAGCGCTCCGACTTGATTGCGGATCTCTTGCGGACGTTCAACTCGTCGAATCCATATGCTCTCGGCTGATTGGCAAACGCGTCTGCGACCGTAACCGCTCGCCGCGTCGCAACGAACGGCAGTTACTTCTATTCGACGAGTAAGATGAGTAAGAGGCCACCCAGCATCCTGCTCGCGCCCCTGCCATTCGACGACGAGTCCCCCGCTTCATGGATAATCCGCACCTGTCAGATGCACGCGGTCACATATCACGAGTTGCTCGGATACCTCGGGATACCCCGGCGCCGCGATCCCGATGTTCAGTTGCCAATCGATCATCTTTGCCGTATTGGAAGCAACACGCGCGTTGCTGAGAAACGCCTGCGTTCGCTTGGGAGCGTATTCAAGAGCGTCCGCGATTTTCCACGCGTGAAGACGCTCCTGAACTTTGACATCCACGGCGAGCCGAGCTATCGAGTATGCGCGTTATGCCTAGCGGACGATGAGGTCCCATATCTACGAATTCAATGGCGATTCAAGGACTGGAAGTATTGCCCCGTCCATCGCAATGCGCTCATGGAGCGCTGTCCGGAATGTGGCGTTTCTATCATCAGCACCAAGGTCAGTCTCGGCCACTCTCCCAACGGAGACCTATTGGACATATCACACTGCTACCTTTGCGGACACTCAAGAGCTCATAGTGGTGCAGCCTGCCCTTGTGCAACCATTGATGATCGAGAACTGGCAGTCCAGAATTTCCTGGTATCTGCAGTGTTGCACGGGCACTTCTTCATCGAAGGGTTCGCCAAGCGGTTCGACCTCGACTTCCTCCTATGGCTACGAGGAAATTATCAGTGGGATGGCCCGCGGGTTGCGCCGACAAACTCTGCAACGGCAGATGCCCGTGCGATATAGATCGCCGGTTGCTTTGCATCAGTAATGCAGAGTATATGACTGAGCATGGTCAGCCATCCGGAGAACCGACCGTTGCAGCCAGCCGCCTCCCCCTCAAGCCGCATGTATGCGACTGGCTCGAATAGCCGTTGCTGGACAGCCAGGACCGGCACTTCGCGACCCTTAGCCGCCGCTCGCACTTGTCCGACTGCAACGGCCGTTTCTGGAGTGCTGCCGCCACATCCGCACTTCGCCGAGCACTTACTTCCACAGTGCGCTCGAAGACCACACTCTGACCCAGCGTGTGGCTGACATCGGTTTCGACAGCGAATTCACCGACGCTTAACCGATGGTCGGCGGCGCTTGACGCAAAGGCCGATATTCGTGGTTGGGCGAGGCGTAGTCGATGTACTGATCAGCCGCGTTCGTCATCCGTAGCAATAGGCGCTGGAACAGCCCCCTCAGCAGCTTCATGTCCCGGATCGCAGCCACCTCCTGACCCTGCGGGATCGGCGTGCCATGGGCGGCTTTGTTCCGTCGGCGCCACGCGGCGTCCTCGTCATCGCCCAGCTCAAGGTTCAAGGCGGCCATCACGTCTTTCAGCCGCTGACGCTGATCAATGCCATTGAAGGTAGGCAGCTTATTCTTCAAGGCCATCTTCGCCTCAAGGCAGATGTTGCCGCCGTCGATGACGTCGCTGAGTGCAGTCTTGAGGATCTTCCATTCGTCTCGGGTGGCCCAGCCCTCTCGCACCTTTCCGGGGTTGGCTTTGGTGTAGGCACTCTGCAAGCCCTCGATCGCCGCGCCGAAGTGAGCGGGCGCGATGTGCGGAGTGGCGGCGCAGGCATGCCAGAAGGCCCAGTGCAGGTTCGCAAGATCTAGGGAGTCGAACGCCGTCACAAATGCCTGGATCGCCTGTGTCAGTTGTGGGGCGCCAAGCTCATTCAGGAAGCGGTCGCCGAGCGGCGCGAGCTGGAGAGTTTCAATGTCGAAGGCATGGCGGCGCAGGCTGTAGGCGCTCCGTGCGAGCGTGGACACGACGTTCCATTCGGCATCGTAGTGGGTTGTGCCGAGATCGACCAAGTACACGCCCATCGCGAAAGAAAGGCCTGTGCGGACCTTCTTTCGAAACTCGTCGTCTGGGGCGCCATCGTAGACGATGCACCCCGGCTTGATGGCGCCGGGGCGGTCTTCTCTGTCGAGCGCGCAAACGTAGAAGGTCGCGCCATCCACCGTCACCTTGGCAGAGTTCCACGAGGTGCTGGAACGGTCGGTATCGCTCGCGATAGTGATGCCGTCGTTCAGAGAAATTCTTCGAGTGGTGATGGTTCTGGTAACCACGCCGGAAGCCGCTGGCCAAACGTATGGGCTCGTGGGCAGGTTTTCGAGCCAGTCGATGACGTATGCCGCGGGCGCCCCGGACGGGTTGTTTGTCTTGGCGACATCGACCCGAGCCAGCTCCTTGAGGGGCTGCTCGGTCACACCGAGGGTCTGGCGATTCTGACTGTAGGGCATCAGCCCAAAGAATTCCCCTTCGAGACCACCCACGCTCCGGAGGAGCGCCCGCTCGTTCGTCAAACGAACCGTGCCTGGCGGCAGATTGATCGCCGCCGACGTCGCATTGGGGGCGGCCTCAGTCTCCAAGATAAGGTTCAGCTTTTCGTCCCGGCGGATCGAAAAGCTACGAATTGGCTGATGGAGTGGGCCGGGATCGGTGATCTCGAATAAGCCCTTGTTCAGGATTCGAAGGCATTCCTCGGTCAGGTCGCGCATCATCAGAAGAGCCGCCAGATATCAGTTATCGGCCGAAATAGCTTCATGGGCTGATCGGGCAATGCGAGGAGACTCTCCCGCTCATAGAAGCGACGAGCGCCCTCATCTTTCGCGTCGACGATAACAGCGAACGACGCAATTTCACTCCGTGCGGCGCGGTGGAGCGCATCCGGTGGCAAGAACCGGCCATATACTTCCAATTTAAACTTGGCTCAATTCATGAACACCGCCCCATATCGTCGTATCAACGTCGTCGGTGCTCCTGGATCAGGGTCCACGACACTGGGTCGTGCGCTATCGGTCCAGCTTGGCTTCGGCTTTGCGGATGCTGACAGCTTTTATTGGAAGCCGACCGTTCCACCGTTCAAAGAGAAATACGATCCCGAGGTGCGGCTGAAGATGCTTCTAGCCGAACTCACCTCATCGCATGCATCCATAGTCTCTGGCTCAGTGTGCGGCTGGGGCAGCTGTTACGGCTCGGGCTATTTGAGTTTGGGCGGGGGGTATTTGTCTCGCGTTCGTCCAGGGCGATTTCCTGAATTTCAGCGTGAGCATCGTGCGATGCGGTGGACATGAGATAGGCCGGTACTCCTCTGTTATCGTGAGACGGCTCTCACACCAGCCCACGAACGCAGAACAGCCCGGCCTATGCTTCGGATCGTACATTCCTTTCTCACGCTCGAACAGCATCTTCGCTCCATCGTCACCACGCCCCAGTCCTATCATCCCGGCCGCTGCCCGCACTGCGGCCGCACGTGCCTGTGGGCGCACGGCTTCTATGAACGCAAGGCCGACCGAAGCGTCACCGGCGCGCTCAATCCGGTGCCCGTGCCACGCTATTGCTGTGCCGCCTGCCGACGTACCTGTTCGCGCCTGCCGCTGTGCATCTGCCCGCTGCGCTGGTACGGCTGGGCGTTGCAGCAACTCGTGCTCTGCCTGATCCTCTCTGGCCTGTCGCTGCGCCGCATCGCAGCCCTGGTCGGCATCGATCGCCACACCGTGCGCCGCTGGTGGCGATGGCTCATGCGCTGCAGTGAGGACTTTGCCTTCGCCCTGCGAAGCCGCTTGCCCGAACTGGGCCGCGCAGCCGACACGGCGACCTTCTGGCGCCCCTGCTTCGCGCTCATGTCGCTGTCGCGTGCGATGGCCTGGCTTGATCTGGATGGCCTCGATGTCCCGTGATCGGCTGAACGCAATTCCACACGAGACGCACTGCCGGACGCGGTAACGGGCAACCCACAGGGTCTGCCCACTGCCGCCTGCACGGCATCAGGCGTTTCATGAGGTCTCTTCCACTTCAACGGAGACTTCATGAACGACATCGACCCCGTGGCGCTGTTCCGGCTGTCCGTGCTCGGCCCCATCGTGAGCCGCGAGCGACTCGAACGCGGCGAGCTGCTACAGCTGTTGCGTCAGCTCGCCCTCAAGGAGTACGCGATCCCGGGCTCGCGCCGGCGTCACATCAGCGAGCGCACGTTGCAGACGTGGTACTACGCCTGGCGACGCGAAGGCATCGCAGGGCTCGCCATCCGGCCGCGCACCGACACGGGTCGCTCGAAGCTGCCCGAGGTCGTGCAGGCTGCGGTGCTCGCCGCCAAACGCGAGAACCCCAGCCGCTCGGTGCGCCAGATCCGGCTGTTGCTGGAGGCCACCGGCATCGTGGCGCGCGGCACACTCTCACGCTGCGCCGTGCACCGCCTGCTCAAGTCTCACGACCTCTCGCGTATCGCCAGCCCTACAGTCGTTGCCCAGGAGAAGCGCAGCTTCGTGGCCGAGTACGCTGGCTCCATCTGGTACGGTGACGTCATGCACGGCCCGACGTTCTCGTTTGGCGGGGCGCGCCGCAAGACCTATCTCGTCTCGCTCATGGACGATGCCTCGCGCCTCGTTGCACACAGCGCCTTCTGTCTGTCCGAGACGGCCCTCGAGATCGAGGGCGTGCTCAAGCAGGCGCTCTTGCGTCGCGGAATTCCAAAGATGCTCGTCGTCGATAACGGCGCGGCCTATCGCGCCGCGAGCCTGCAGACCATCTGCGCAGACCTGGGCGTGCGTCTCGTGCATTGCCAGCCTTACCAGCCCACAAGCAAGGGCAAGCTCGAACGCTGGCACCGTACCGTACGCGAGCAGTTCCTCTCCGAACTGGACACCACACACATCCGCGAGCTGACTGACCTGAACGCGCGGCTGTGGGCGTGGCTCGAACAGGTCTACCACTGCGAGCCACACAGCGCGCTGGGCGAGAACGTGACGCCGCTCTCGCGCTACCGGCAGGACCTGCCGCGCATCCGCGCGCTCGGCTCGCTTGCCCCCAGGCTCGATGAGCTGTTCCTGCACCGCGTCGAGCGACGCGTGCGCCGCGACGGCACCGTCTCGTACGAAGGCGCCGTCTTCGAGGTGCCCTATGAACTCAGCGGCCACTACGTCGTGCTCGTCGTCGATCCGCACGCCGGTACGGTCGTGCGTGTCCAGAGCAGGCAGGGCGCTCCACTGGGCGCGGCCACCGCGCTTGATGCGCTGGCCAACAGCCGGCGCCGGCGCAGCAGGACGCCCGCCGTTGCCGCGACTGCAGCGCCCGCTGCCACAGCCAACCTCATCGAACTCGTCCATCAACATCATTACCGTCGCGAGGACTGACACATGTACCGCCAACACTTCGGCCTGCGTTGCGCGCCGCTGGACACCGACGGCACCGATCTGTGGGACGATGGCGCGCTCGCGCGCCTGTCCGAACGCTTCCAGTGGCTGCTCGACAGCCCCGGCATCGGCCTGCTCACCGGGGAGCCCGGCGTGGGCAAGACCGCCATGCTGCGCCACCTCACGCGCAACCTCAATCCGCACCGCTACCAGACCATCTATCTGTCCGAGACCGAGTTCGGGCGCATCGACCTGTACCGCTCGCTGGCCCGCGAACTCGGGCTCGAACCCAGCTACCGGCGCGCGGACCTGTGGCGCGACATCAAGCAGCGCATCACCGAGCTGGCCAACGGCAAGCAGGTCCTGCCGGTGTGGATCATCGATGAGGCGCAGAACCTGCCGCCGGAGTTCTTCCGCGACTTCCCCTCGTTCCTGAACTTCGCCTTCGACGCCCGCAGTCTCATCACCGTGTGGCTTGCCGGCCATCCGGAGCTGGCCCCGATGCTCGAGCGCAACGCTTACGCCGCGCTCTACAGCCGCATCCAGACCCGCGTGCAACTGCAGCCCGTCACCGAGCACGCCCGCTTCGCACAGCTCATCGCCCACGCGCTCAAGGCCGCCGGCTGCAACCACACGCTGATCTCCGAAACCGGGCTCGAACTGCTGCGCCAGGCTTCGCGCGGATTGCCGCGCAATGCCGGGCGTATCCTGCGCACCGCCATGCAGCTGGCTGTGCCCAAAGGGCTGAACCATCTGCCCGACGAGCTGTTGCAGCAGGCGATTGGGGAAATGCGATGAGCCGCCGCCCTCAGCAGCCAGGTCAGTCACGCACACCGTCCACGCGTATCGGGCCACGACCGCCGCCGCTACCCGCGCTCACCGACGAGGCGGCGGCCCAGATCCAGCAACTGTTGTGCGACTGGCTGCTGTGGTTCAGCAGCGCATACGCAGAGCAGATCCAGCGCAGCAGGCAACCATGGTCCGCCCCGGTGCGGCATCACATCGACGATCCGTTCTGAGCGACGGCCCCGGGCGAGCATCCCGGGGCCGTTGCTCTTGCAGCGCGCGACAACATTGCGCCGGGTGTCGATCTACGTCTCGCGTTCGACTGCGGTTCATTCATTCTCGCTGAGCGCGAGACATCCGCCACTGTCTCAACGCCAAATATCTCGCACTACAGAATACCGTTTAGATCGCGACGGAACAGGCAGCGAACTGGAGGATGCTTTCGATCTGGTTATCTTCCTCTCACTGCCAACAGATCTACGACTCCAGAGGATAGAGGCGCGGGAGATATCCTTGTTCGGCTGCGCCGATCCAGCATTCATGGCTTGGTCCGCTCAGTATGAACAGGGACAATTACCAGGCCGCAGCCGGGCGCGGCACGAAGCGTGGCTGAAAAGTCGTCGGTGCCGTGTCTTGCGATTCGAGCAAGATCAGGCCATCGAAGATCGGGTGCAGGAAATCATCGAGTTGATTTCACCCGCCGTCTGATTTTCCGCTATTGTCAACGATTCGTGGTGCAGCGTCGAATGGCCGAAAGTGGCCGAACTCGGTCCGATGCGCCCACTACGCAGGCTGGCTGAGAGGGGCATTCAGAAAGTTCAAAGTTGAGTGAACGAACGCCCAGATAGTTCAAACTTAAGCGAAACACCGGTTCAAAGTTTGCCTGAGCAGCACGACCGGAAAGCCTTATCCTAGCTACATGAACAGTTCCAGGTTAAGTGAATCTCGACAGGTATCGCGTGACGGGCGCGCCTGGCGCTGGGCGTTGTCCCCCTCCCGGCTGCCGTACGATGGCGGCAATCACCATTATTTTTCAATTAAAACAACGATTTATAGAAAATAACCGCAACTTCGAGCATTTGGATGATGAAAGCTTCACGCTATCGCCCGACGCAAAACCGGCCCAGCGCATTGCGACACCGGGAACCCAGGGAAATCCCCGATCGCTGGGTAAGTATCTGGCAGATCGGCAAGCTAGATCTGCCGCGCCATTCCCGGCCTCTTGCAGCCACA